>NZ_LXFU01000053.1 GCF_001657485.1 Rhizobium sp. WYCCWR10014 | reverse complement strand
ACCAGCAACGATCTTGAATCACAAAATCAAAGGCAAGGGAATCTCTCCACACGATTCCGATTAGCGCTGACAGACTCTAGCCTGAGCGTGGAGCCGCGCCAACTAAGCCGTTTTCTGCGACCCTTCCGGTCGCCTATATGTAAAGCGTATGATTTAATCATACGCTGTGTTATAAGGAGATAACAGAGGTTACACACCATGCGTACAACCCAACCCCTCACCATCACCCTTCCGCTGGAAATGGCGCAGATGGTGAAGGCCAAAGTCAGCTCCGGCGAATATGCGACCGAGAGCGAAGTTATCCGCGACGGTCTGCGCACCTTGGCCGCCCGCGACGCCGCAGTTGAGAAATGGCTGCGCGACGAGGTCGTGCCGACCTATGACGAGATGAAAGCCCACCCCGAGCGCTCCCTTTCCGCCGAGGAAGTCAGCCGGCGGCTCGATGCCCGCATGGCCGCTCACGCCAAGAAATAACGCAGGGCATGAACTACAACGTTATTTTTGCGCCCGAGGCAAGCGACGACCTCGAAAACCTGCTGGCGTATTTGATAGACGAGGCCGGGCCGGAGACGGCTCGCAGCTATGTTGGTAAGATTGTGGAATACTGCCTCAGCTTTAAGACGTTTCCCAAGCGAGGCGCTCTGCGTGACGATCTGCGGCCGGAGCTGCGCGTCGCGGCAAGGCAAGCATCGCGTTTGTGGTGGAGGGGAACGCCGTATTTATCCTGCGTGTCTTTCATCGCGGCCAAGACGTCAGCTTCGACGATCATTAGCAAACGCCGTCATGACCGGCAGCTGGTAACCAGAATATCGCGCGCTCAGGCTCAGAAAATGGCTGACCAACTCTACAGTGGCTCTATGGTTAATCCGGCTGCCATGGCTGCATGGTGAGCACATTGCCGCCCAGCTTGGCGAAGGCGCGTTGGCGACAGGAGAAGACGAGGATCTGCTGGTCGCGAGACTGCCGGTGCAGCGCATCGAACATCCGCTCGATCCGGTCGTCGTCGGAATAAACAAGTGCATCGTCGAGGATGACAGGCGCCGGCCGGCCGTCGCGGGCAAGCAGCCTTGCGAATGCAAGGCGGGTCAGCACCGAGAGCTGCTCGCGCATGCCGCCGCTCAGCCGGTCGACATCTTCGTCCAGGCCGTTGCGGCGCACGATCTGCGGCAGCAAGGTGTCGCCGTCGAAGGTGATCGAGATGTCGTCGAACAGCAGGCCGAGCAGCGGGGCGAGTTCGCTCATAACAGGCTTGAGATAGAGGTCACGCGCCGCCGCCCGCGTCGCCGTCAGCGCCTTGCGCAGGCGATCGAGCACGCCGACCTCCGTCTCGAAACGCGTCACCTGCTCGCGCGCCGCTGCAAGCAAATCCCGGCTTTCCAACCAGTTTTCTTCCACCGCACCGTCCGAGCGGGTGCGGATCTGACCGCCGAGATCGGCAAGCTCTTCGCGAAGCCTGGCAATTTCGCGGCCTGCGGCGTCGGCGACCGAGCGCGCCCTGGCAAGGGTGGCCTCTGCGCCTGCGAGGTCCCGCCCTGTCCTGCGCAAGGGCTCAGCCCGGAGTTCAACCGCATCGACCTGCTCTTTGGCGCTGGAAAGTTTTATGGCAAGGTCCTGGTGCAATTCAGTTCGGCCGGCTTCGGGGCCGATGACCGCCTCGATGGCCTCGCGTTCCTGGCCAAGCCTGGCGTGCTCCGTCTGCGCGCGCAATATGGCCTCGCCGGCCTCAGTGCGCATCACCGACGCCTCCCGCGCCCGATTGCGCGCCAGTTCGATGCGTCGCGCCGCATCCGCGAGACGGGCGCGCACCTCCTCCGGGTTGGCGTCGA
Organism: Rhizobium sp. WYCCWR10014; assembly: GCF_001657485.1. Taxonomy (GTDB): domain Bacteria; phylum Pseudomonadota; class Alphaproteobacteria; order Rhizobiales; family Rhizobiaceae; genus Rhizobium. Next base: position 272,438 of record NZ_LXFU01000053.1, on the reverse strand, counting down.
GTTCGACCGGACCCTGGCTGAGTTCGGCAAAGCGTGCGGCGTCGAGGTGAAGTTCGTCGATGCCACTCGGGGCGAGATCAGCGAGCCGCTGGCGTGCCCGCACGAGCTCCTCCTGCTTGTTCCGCGCGGCAATATCGCGCTGTCGCGCCGCCCGAAGACTGTCGACACCGAGCTTGGCAAGCAATGTTTGGCGCGCGGCTTCCGCGGTCTCCAAGGCCCCGTCCTGATCGGCCTGCCGGCTGGAATGGATGGTCAGGGTGCCGACGCCTGTTATGTCGAGCCTCGCCATCCCGGCAAAGCTCTTATCCTCGCCCCCGGGCAAAGGCTGGCGGTCCATGCTCACCAAACCTGAGACGTCCTTCAGGTAGTCGATCCTGAGCGTGGGAAGGCCGACTTCGGCGGCGGCGCGCAAACCGACGATCTTGAGATCCAGCGCTTCAAGCCGTTCGATCGCATCGGGCGGAATGGCGAGCAACGCATATGCAGCCTCGCCATCTTCGATCTGCTGGCGCGCCGCTTCCGCCTGTTCGAGACGCAGACGCACCTCGGCCAGCCGCTCTGCGGCGTGGCGTGAACGGAGCGCTGCCTCCAGCCGCGCAAGCAGCTCGCGGTTTACCCGCTCATCCTCTTCGGCCGCCTGTACCTCCGCCGTCGCAGCCTCGCTTTCAATAAGCGATGCCGCGCGTCGCTCGGCTGCATTTGAGAGTTCTTTTTCCGCCACGACGAAACGCCGCGCGAGTTCGCCGCTGCGGTTCAATGCCGTGTGGAAGCGGTCGAATGCCTGCTGCGCCTCATCGCGGCGGCTGGCGGCCAAAGTAGCCTCGGCATCGAGGGCTTTGAGTTCCCTGTCTTGCAATTTAGCGGCTTCAAGCACCGACTCGGCGTTGGCAATCGCCGTCTTCCGGCCGGCCTCCTCATCAGGGTTTTCCAGTTCGCTGAGTCTCGCCTGCACTGAGCGGCGGCGGTCGAGCGCGCCATGCAGCATCTCCACCTCCTTGGCCAGCCGCGCCTCCTCCGCCTGCAGCCGGTCACGCTCCTCGAGAGCGGCGGCAAAGCGGCCGCCGGTCTTCGGCCGGAGCGTCGCGGTGACCAGGCGATTGAGTTCTTCCTCGCAGGCTTCGAGCACCGCCGACATGCGCCGCCCACCCGTCAGCGCCTCCACCTCGCCCTGCACTGAAGACAGCAGGCTTTCGCGCACCCGCTTGTCGTTCTCTTCCTCGCTCTTGCTGCGATTTTCGATGCCGGTGACGCCCTGGCGCACCCAGAGCAGACCCGCCGGGCCAGAGGTCCCGCCGGAAATGAGATCGCCGATGAAAGCCTCGGCCTCGTCGGCCTGAGCGACGATCCGGCCGTTGCCGAGATCGGTGACGCTGGCGCGCCGTCCGCTATGGAACTGCTTGGTCAGGCGGTAGCGGCCGGCTTCGGTCGTGATATCGGCCTCGACGATCGGATTGCCCCCGCTGTAAGGGCGCAACATCTGCACGCTCTTTGGATTGCCGCTGTGCGGCTGGAAGAACAGGGCATGCAGCGCCTCGAAACAGGTCGATTTGCCATGTTCGTTGGCGGCGCTCAGCACATTGACGCCGTCGGTGATTCCTTCGACAGATATACCGCGGCCGGCGAAGCGTTTGACATTGTGGAGGCGAAGGGCGGTCAGTTTCATCGATCGATCGCCTCGCAATAGGAAAACAGGCGGATCAACGCTTGGCGCGCCACGTTCCTGTCGTCGCCGGAACGGGCCTCGTCGAGGCTTTCGGCAAGCAGCAAGTCCGCAGCATCGCGCAGCGCACCGGCTCGGTCGATGGTCTCGAGATCATCGCTCTCGCAGTCGGTCCCCAGAAGACCGGTATCGATCTCCAGATGGGCAAATTCTGGCGCGACCTGCTCCAGCAGGCTGATCATTGCTGTGCGCCCGTTCAATCGGGCACGGCCGGACAGCGCGACGCGCAACAGGGTTTGTCTCCGCGCGAACGGTTCCGGCAACGCCGCCTTCAGCGCTTCAACACCGTCTTCCGATGCCAATAATGGGAGGTGCAATGTCTGCCAGGAAAAGCTGGCGGTCGTCACCGCCGTCGTTGTCGGCATCGCCCCCTGCCCGGCAATGGAAACGACCATCGCCTGCCCCGGCCGGTCATGCTTGAAACGGTCCGGTTCGGGCGCGCCGCTATAATATGTTCTGGCGTCGACCGCCACCGATCCGTGCCAATCGCCGAGCGCCATGTAATCGAGGCCGGCCAACGCCGCGCGGTTTGGCGCAATCACGTTCGTGGCCGTGGCATCCTCCGAAAATTCCTGGATAGGGCCATGGGCGAGGCCGATGCGGATAGCGCCGTCCGGCGTGGCGGCGCCCGTCATCCATTCGGTCAGGTCGCGGCCCGGCCGCCTGGTCGTGCAAGGCGCCGGCAGCAGGATGACATCAGGTCCAAGCGGAAGGGCCGCCGCTTCCGTCGCCAGGATGACATTGTCGGGCACAACGCCGCGCGCAGCACTCCAGAGCTGGTCCGCCAGCAGCGAATCGTGATTGCCCGGAAGCAGGACCCAGCGCAGCGGCGCATTCCGGGCCATCTCGCCAAGCGCCTGCCGAAGCACGGCAGGCGTCGGCGTCTCGGTATCGAACGTGTCGCCCGCGAGCAGGATGACACCCGCCCCATTCTCTCGTGCCGCAGCGGCAAGCCTGGCGATCACGCCATGCCGCGACTCGCGCAGGCGGCCTCTCAAATCCTCCGGAAGATTGCCAAACCGCTTGCCAATATGAAGGTCCGAACTGTGCAGGAAGGAAAACATCAATCAGCCATGTTTGCGATGCGCTGCGAGCTTTCGAGCATGGCCAAGGACCTCTCGTCCGTAGTTTCGTGATTCCGTGTTTCGTGACAGACCATGCCTCCCGACAACAGGCGAGGCAAGTCGATCCTGGCTGAACGAGCTGTTATCCAATGCTTGTCTAACTCTCAGCGGTTGTCGGCTGCCAATGGCGACGGAGTGCCGACTGGTCTTAAGTAACCTGGTTGAATACCACCATCTTGTCTTCAGCCATTTCTTCCATCGTCCAGGGGATGCCGCCGACCCCGTATCCGGACTGTCTGCGTCCGGCGAAAGGCATCCAGTCGGTGCGAAACGCCGTGTGGTCGTTGACGAGAACGGCGGATGCATCCAGATGTTTTGCCGCCCTGAGAGCAACCGCGATATCGGTGGAAAAGACGCTTGCCTGGAAGGCATAGGGCAGCGAGTTGGCGATACGGATCGCGTCGTCGAGGTCGCGGTAGCCGAAGACGCAAGTCAGCGGTCCAAAGACCTCGAGCATCGACACTTTCGCCTCAGTAGGCGGGTTCAGCAGAACCGAAGGCAGAAGCGTCGTCTCGGACATCCGCCCACCGCCGATCTGCTTGGTCCCGGCATCCGTCGCCTCCTTGATCCAGCTCGTGACGCGGTCTGCCTCGCGTGGCAAGATGAGCGGCCCTACCTCGGTTTGTGCAAGCTTGGGATCACCGACATGCAGGGCTGCAACCTTGGTGGCGAGGGCCTCGGTGAAGGAATCCAGAATATCTTCGTGCACGAAGAGACGCTGGGCCGACACGCAGACCTGCCCAGCGTGATAGTAGCCGCCCTTGACGATGGTGCCGACGATCGCATCGACATTGGCGCTGCGGTCGACGATGACCGGTGCCGCTCCACCATGCTCAAGCGCGCATCGGGTGCCCGGCGGCAGCTTGCTCTTGAGGTACCAGCCGACCTTTGCAGAGCCGATGAAGCTCAAAAACGCCACGCGACGATCGGTTGCGAAGGCTTCGGCAAGCGAATTGTCCTCGGTGATGAGGGTCTGGCACCAGCGTTCGTCGAGACCTGCCTCCCAGAACAGCTTGACGATCTCGATGCAGGAAATCGGCGTCGTTGCCGCCGGCTTCACGATGACGGGGCAACCGACTGCAATCGCCGGCGCGATCTGGTGGATGATGAGATTGAGCGGATGGTTGAAGGCCGATATCGCCGCCACGACACCGATTGGCTCCTTGGTGGTGAAAGCCCATCGGTTCGCGCTGGCCGCAGTCAGCCCCATGGGGATTTCCTTGCCGCCGAAATTGCGCAATTCGTCTGCCGCGTTCACCAGGCCGTCGATCCCGCGTGTCACCTCGATGATTGCGTCGGTCAGCGGTTTGCCGCCTTCGCGGGCGATCATCATCGCAAAGCGATCGCGGTTCTCCTGCAGAAGCGCCGACGCCTTTCTGAGGATTGACATCCTTTGATGCGCGGGCAGCCAGCCATCGCGATCGGCAAAGGCCTTTGCGGCGGCTTGAAGCTTTCGTTCGAGAGCCGCCGCATCGTCCGCCGGCAGTTCTGCAATCGGTTCCCGATCGAACGCCTGATAGACCTTCAGGGCAAGCGGCATCTCAGACCTCCAATATCTGAGGGAGCCGCTCACGAAGCTCCTTCACCAGCACGCGTTCATTTTCCGAGTAGTCGACCGGGACGTTCACCAGATGGACCCCGCCTCCGGAGAATGCCTCTTCGAGGGCGTGTTTGAACTGGCCGATATCGTTGACCCTGGTTCCCCTGGCGCCGTAGGATTCGGCGTATTTCACGAAGTCTGGATTGCCGAAGGTCATCCCGAAATCCGGGAATTCGTCCACCGCCTGCTTCCAGCGGATCATCCCATAGGCATTGTCCTCGATGACGAGGACGACGAGGTTGAGCTTCAGCCGGACGGCCGTCTCGAGTTCCTGGGAGTTCATCATGAAGCCGCCGTCACCACAGATCGCCATGACACGCCGCTCCGGGTAGAGCATCGAGGCAACGCGTCCGGTAGTTTCGGGCGAACCAGATCTTGTACATGCCGTTGTCGAGCGCCAGGATGCCATCATGCGGCATCACCTCTCTTATGTCGTGGACCAGCCGCTGTGGCGTGAAGCGATCCTCCGTCGCCCGCGCGGCGATGCGCTCGAGAATGCGCTCGCGGAGATGAAGAAGCGCCTGCGCGTTTGGCAGCTTGCCCTCGAGGCGATCGGCCAGCGCCTTCAGCGAGGGACCGATATCGCCGATGACCTCGGATTGCGGGAAATAGACCTGCTCGACGGTCGCCGGCTGATATCCGATATGGACGACCTTCGGACCGCCCTTGCCCATGATGAACGGCGGCTTCTCGATGGTGTCATGGCCGATCGTGACGATGAGGTCGGCCTGTTCGATGGCCTCGTGGACATAATCCCGCTCCGACAGTGCGGCAGTACCCATGTAAAGTTCGGTTCCACCCGGAACCGTTCCCTTCCCCATTTGGGTCGTGAAGAACGGGATGCGCGTGCGGATCACGAATTGCGCGATGTCGGAGGTCGAGCGCGGACGCGAGGCGGCGGCCCCGAACATCAGAAGCGGACGCTTGGCCGCGGTGATGAGCGCGGCTGCGCGGTCAAGCGCCGCCTCACTTGCCGTCGGCAGTTCGAGCTGATGCGGCGCAATCAGCGCCACCTCCTGGCATTCCTCGGCTGCGATATCTTCCGGAAGCTCGAGATGCACCGGCCCCGGCCTTTCCTCCTGGGCGATGCGGAACGCCTCCCTGACCGTCGTCGGGATCATCTGTGGCGACACGATCTGCCTTGCGAGCTTGGTCAGCGGTTTCATCGACGCGACAACATCGACCACCTGGAAACGCGCTTGGCGCGACGAAAGAATCCCTTTCTGACCGGTTATCATCACCATCGGCATCGCACCGAGCAACGCATATGCGGCACCCGTCGAGAGGTTGAGAGCACCGGGCCCGAGCGTCGTCAGGCAGACGCCGGGCTTGCCAGTCAGGCGGCCATAGGTCGCAGCCATGAACGCCGCCGCCTGCTCGTGCCGGGTGAGGACGAGCTCAATCGACGACTTTCGGATGGATTCGACGACGTCGAGGTTCTCTTCGCCTGGGATGCCGAAGATGCGGTCGACACCTTCGTTCTCAAGCGCTGCCACTAGAAGATCGGAGCCTTTGGTCATGGATCGTTGCCCGTGCTGTTTGGTTTGAGGCTTCCGGAAAGGAAGGTCCCTCGAAGATATGTTCTTTTCCGGGCCTGTCCATGCCGTCGGCGACTTCAGCCACAGTTCCAGCTTGATCTCGGATCGTGACGGGTGCTTGCGCCGTCATTGAGCACTGGCGGATGGGGACGTTCCCGAGCCCTCCCTGAAGATGAAGCTCGCTGGAGCACGACGGGCATTTGGAGCCAGCGCTCAGTTGAAAAATACGACTTGGTCTTCACCTGCGAGTATGAAGTCGCTTTAAGACCAAGAACAAAATTGAAGATATTTGCGCCGCCGGCTTCGCGCGTGAAGCTGAGATAGGAGCCGAATCGTTCGTATTCAACGTTTTGAAGGTTTCGGATCGAGGCAAGGGTATCCTCGAAATCACGCCAGCACGCCTGCTTCACAATGATCTCGAAAATGCGAAGTACGGCCGGGGAGAGACGTCCCTGGGCGTCGGTCGTCGGCCCGATGATCTTGGCGCGGATCTCAAGTATATCGCCCATTTCATCCCCACGAACCTTAAGGAAGGTCGAGCTGAGGGGACGCACCTCGTCGCGTTCGTAGATCCGCTGAAAATAACATTCATAGCTGCGATTGCGCATCGATGCAGCTTTCCATTCGCTCATATCGATGCCGGCTTCTCGAAGAGCACCGCAAAAGTTCGACCCCGAGACGCGCCACATCCGCAGAAACTGACTTGCCAGTTCCAGCTTCGGGACCTCGATCAGCTGCAGCGGTATCGACGTCGGCGGGAGGGGAGAAGGAGCCGTCGGATCAGGGCGGGCGGCGATGCGAGATGATCGGGCAGCCTTATTGACAGCTCGATTTTCGAAGGGGCCGACCGGATCTTCGAGGTGGGGGGCTTCACGGTAAAAAACGACGGTGCCTGCAAGAAGCAAAATTGATATCAAAAGCCCTTGCCAAAGCAGAGACCGGCGGTTGCTCGGCAATGAGAAGTTCCGGCGCCAAAGTGGGCTGCCGCGAGGAGGATCGACGGGTGATAACACTTTATCCACGGCGCGACCTCACAAGAAAATAGGAGCGGCTGCGAGTTCGAACTCAATCAAACCTCATCCTATTTCCGACCAACCGATGTCGGTCGGCGATTGGATCGATCAGCCCCTGCTGGCGAATCCTTCTGAGGTGAGCAACGGATGCGAAAAACGGTACAGTCTGTCCGACTCACCTTCGACACTGCAAGTGTGAAGTCGCCTGTGTGCAGGGTCAAGCAGACGGCGCGATCGATCAGGCCGCGCGTCGCAGGGTTGATGGCATATTAGTGGCACGCTCGCCTCTGGACAAGCGGCGTCAAGACTTCCTGAACCACACCCGTCCGACAACCGGTTTGCAGCAGGATAGATCGCAGGCCGCAGCTGAGTCTTTCGGCATGTCACAACGCAGCGGCAGGGATTTGGTGCCTGGAGCGCAAGCGGGCGTTGCCGATAGTGGTGGCCAGGAGCTGCTCGTCAAGCTTGCCTTCCCATTTGGCGACCACGACTGTGGCAAGCGCATTGCCGATCAGATTAACAAAAGTCAGCCCCTCGGCGAGGATGCGGTGAATTCCGAGGATCAGCGCGATGCTGGCGACCGGAATGGTTCCGGTGGTATTCAGGGTTGCCGCCAGAACAACGAAGGCCGCTCCGGCGATGCCCGCCGCTCCCTTCGAGGTGAGCAGCAGCACCGCGATCAGGCCGAGCTCGTGCCAGAAGGTCAGATGTGTGTTCGTCGCCTGTGCCAGGAACACCGCGACGGTGGTCAGATAGAGGCACGTGCCGTCGAGGTTGAACGAATAGCCGGCCGGGATAACAAAGCCGACCACGCTTTCCTCACAGCCGGCCTTGCGCATCTTCTGGATGAGGCGCGGCAGCACCGTTTCGGTCGAGGTGGTCGCAGCGACGATGACGATTTCATCCCAGAGATAGCCTAGCAGCCGCCACAGGCTGACACCGCACCAATGGGCGACGCTGCCGAGGACGATTGTTGTGAACAATGCGCAGACGACGAAGAACTCGATGATGAGCTCGCCCAGCGACCAGAGCGAGGCGGTGCCGAACTGACCGACGGTAAAGGCAATTGCGCCGAAGGCGCCGAGCGGCGCGAAGTACATGATGTAGCCGATGATCTTGAAGAACCCTTGCGAGGCGCTTTCGATCACCTGGAACACGGGGCGTCCGCGTTCTCCGATGGCGGCGATGGCGATACCGAACAGGACAGAGATAAACAACACCTGCAGAACGTGTCCTTCCGTCAGCGCGCTGGCGAAGGTGTCCGGGATGATGTCAAGGAAATAGCTTGAAATGGACTGGTCGTGCGCCGTCGCGAGATAGGTCTTTATCGATTCGGTATCGATAGCGGCAGCGTCGATGTTCATGCCCTCGCCCGGACGCCACAAATCGACTGCGATCAGTCCGAAGATCAGCGCCAAGATCGTGATCGCCTCGAAATAGATGATGGATTTCAGCGCGACACGCCCGACGCTCTTCATGTCGTTCATGCCAGCGATACCATGCACAACGGTGACGAAGATGATCGGCCCGATCATCATGCGGATCATTTTGATGAAGGCATCACCGAAAGGTTTCATCGCCACCGCAGTGGCGGGCGCGAAATGGCCCAGCAGGATGCCGAGCAGCGTCCCTGCCAGCACCTGAAACCACAACTGGCCAAAGAGGCCAAATCGGCCCGCCGGTTTTTGCGTCTCACCCACAGGTGTCATCGTGTTACTCGCCTCCAAATATGTCATGTTTTAATTTCCTCCCAAGCTGCCCGCCCGGCGATGGTGCCCCATCTTTCAATTGTTCAATGGCAACTGCACCGTCCAATTGGCGCGTCCAGCGGCCCCGAAACGGTGACTGCGGAAGCAGTGATGCGGGCACCCGCAAAGAGCGACAGCAACCGGCCGGCCAGCGGTCCCGTGCGTCCCTGCGCATCGTGGACGATGGCCACTCCGGCATCTGCCAGGCCGTGGATGATGGCGGTATCGGCGCGTTCGATCTGGGTAATCACATCGGGCATGCTCGATCCTCCCTCCTGTCTTGGCTGGGAATTAAGGGAGGGAACATTGAGCGGCAAAGCAAACTTGATTTGCGCACAGGTCATAAGCTGTGCTGAAGTGTGGCGATGATTGCACACCGCGAACTCAACCTTCGCCACCTCGAGGCCGTTGCCGCCGCCGCGCGACTGGGCAGCATCAGCAGCGCGTCTCACGCCATGAATTTGTCGCAGCCTGCTCTGACCCAGGCCGTTGCCAAGGTCGAGGCGCAGCTTGGTCATGTGCTGTTCGATCGCCAGCCGAGCGGCGTTACCAGCACCGAGGCGGGGCGCTTGATCACCGCCCGCATCGAACGCGCGCTCGCCTATGTGGCCCGCGGCGGCCAAAGCGTGCGACGTGGCGCCCGCTTGCCGCCGCTGCCCCATATCGAGCGGCGCATCACTTTTGGACAATTGCGTGCGCTAATCGCAGTTGATCAAGCGGGGAGTTTTGCGCTGGCATCGAAGCGAATCGGCCTGTCTGAACCGGCATTGCATCGGGCGAGCCGCGATCTGGAGCAGTTGCTGGGTGTGCCGCTTCTCGTCCGGCAGGGGCGTACCGTTCAGCCGACGGCCACCGCCGCCGTGTTGCTGCGCTTCGCCCGTCTGGCGCAATCGGAGCTGGAGGCTGGGTTCGACGAATTGGAGGCGCTGCGGTCGGAGGGCGCCGGACGTGTCACTGTCGGCACCATGCCGCTGGCGCGTGCAATCCTGTTGCCGCAGGCATTGGCTCGCTTTGCTCGCGTCTATCCAATGGCGTCGGTGAACGTGGTGGAGGGGCCATATGTGGAACTGTTGGCCAGACTCCGCGAAGGCGAGATGGATCTGCTGATCGGGGCAATGCGCGACCCCCCGCCGGTCAAGGACATCGCTCAGGAGCCGCTGTTCATCGATGATCCGGTGATCGTCGGTCGCGCCGGCCATCCCCTGCTGTCCGAGCCGGGATTTGCCTTCGCGCGGCTATTGGATTTCCCATGGGTTATCGCCGCGACGGGCGCGCCGGTGCGTCATCGTTGGGAGGAGATGTTCACAGAGCACGGCCTTGAGCCGCCACGGCTACGCATCGAATGCGGTTCGGTTCTGGTGGTCCGCGGGCTGATGCTGGAGGACGATTGGTTGACGCTGATGTCGCGCGACCAGTTCCTCTTCGAGCGGCGTGCTGGCCTGCTTGGCGAAATTGCCGGCGCCGGGCTGTCCTTGCGTCGTCAGATCGGCCTCACGGTGCGCGATGACTGGCGTCCGACACAGCTGCAAACGGCATTCACGGATACCTTCCGCACGGTCTGCGCGCAGTGGACTTCAGGAAAAGCAATGGAGCGTGAACCCTTCCGATATGCCTGATCGTCGTCCTGTTCGTTAGAACGGGGCATGAGCAAGCACCAAACGATCCCATTCACTGGTTTCGGAAAGCCTTTGAAGGCTTTCCGTAGGGGCTGGCGCCCGCGCCGGTTGCGACCTCGACCGAATGCCGGTCCAGGGGCTAAGCCGCGCTACCGCCGGCTGGCTCCCCATGCTTTCCGCTTCGCCCGCTGGATTGGCTGCCGAGGCGAACGCATCTTTGCCGCTACAGGAACCTCAAAGATATGATCATCGACTGCCACGGCCACTATACCACGGCCCCTGCGCTCCATGGCGAATGGCGAGCACGACAGGAGGCCGCCATCAAATCGGGCGGCGATATCGATCCCGCCTATCCAGACATCTCCGACGACGAGATCCGCGAGACCATCGAGGCCAATCAGCTGCGGCTGCTGCGCGAGCGCGGCGCCGACATGACCATTTTCTCGCCTCGAGCTTCGGCGATGGCGCCGCATATCGGCGGAGAATTGGTGGCAAAGGTCTGGGCGCGCCGTTCCAACGATCTGATCAAGCGCGTGATCGATCTCTATCCCGAGACTTTCGTGGGCGTTTGCCAATTGCCGCAATCCCCTGGAGTCTCGATCGCCAACGCGATCGATGAGCTGGAGCGCTGCGTCAACGAACTCGGCTTCGTCGGCTGCAATCTCAATCCCGATCCTTCCGGCGGCAAGTTCGATTCGCCGCCGCTCACCGATCGCGCCTGGTACCCCTTCTTCGAAAAGATGGTGGAACTCGACGTTCCCGCGATGATCCACGTTTCCGGCAGTTGCAATTGTGCGATGCATGCGACCGGCGCCTATTACATTGCCGCAGACACCATTGCCTTCATGCAATTCGTCGAGGGCGACCTGTTTGGGGATTTCCCCTCGCTGCGGTTCATCATTCCGCATGGAGGCGGAGCCGTTCCCTATCACTGGGGCCGTTATCGCGGCCTGTCCGACATGCTGAAGCGGCCGCCGCTGGCCGAGCACGTGATGAACAACGTCTATTTCGATACCTGCGTCTATCATCAGCCGGGCATCGACCTGTTGTTCGAGGTGATCGATGTGGAAAACATCCTGTTCGGATCGGAAATGGTTGGCGCAGTGCGCGGGATCGACCCGCAGACGGGGCACTATTTCGACGACACCAAGCGCTATATCGAAGCTCTGACGATATCCGATGAGGACAAGCGGAAGGTGTTCGAACTCAACACGCGCCGCGTTTATCCGCGTCTCGATGAACAGCTCAAGGCACGGGGGCTGTGATGGCCAATTTCCAGATGGATCCCGATTGGCTCCGCTATCATCCCGACCCGAGCAAACCGCGCTACGTTCCGCCGTCGGGTGCAGTCGATGCGCATTGCCATGTCTTCGGGCCTGGGGATGTGTTTCCCTATGCGCCCGAGAGGAAATATACACCCTGCGATGCCGGCAAAGAGCAACTGTTCTCCTTGCGTGATTTTCTCGGATTCGAGCGCAACGTCATCGTCCAAGCGACATGCCACGGCGCCGACAATCGTGCCCTGGTCGATGCGCTGCATGCGGCCGGCGATCGTGCTCGCGGGATCGCGACGGTGCGCGACACGGTGACGAACCGGGAGCTCGCCGATCTGCATGACGCAGGCGTGCGCGGCGTGCGCTTCAACTTCGTTCGCCGCCTGGTCGACCCGAAACCGGATGCCTATTATCGTGCGATCATCGACCGTATCGCACCGCTTGGCTGGCAGGTGGTGATCTATTTCGAGGCGGCCGATCTCGAGGAGCGCTGGGACTTCTTCACCTCGCTGCCGACGACCGTCGTGGTCGACCACATGGGCCGGCCGGATGTCTCCCAGCCTGTCGATGGCCCGCAGTTCGGCCGCTTCATCCGCTTCATGACAGAGCATGAAAATGTCGTCAGCAAGGTGAGCTGCCCGGAGCGATTGTCGCGATCAGGCCCACCGAACTACGACGACGTCGTTCCGTTTGCGCGGACGCTGGTCGAGCGCTTCCCGGGGCGTGTTCTGTGGGGCACCGATTGGCCGCATCCCAACATGAAGGACCATATGCCTGACGACGGCGTGCTGGTGGACATCATCCCGCGCATCGCGCCGTCCGAGGAGCTTCAGCGCAAGCTGCTGGTTGACAATCCTATGCGGCTCTACTGGCGGTAACCCGCCTTCGGGGATGGCTGGGCGACGCATTTCACGCAGGTGGAGGGCGCCGATCTGGATGCGCAACGCATTCATGCATCGGTCGTGCGGACATCGCTGCGTGCATCGGCATCTATCAAGAGGAGGAGATTATGAACATGAGCATAGGACAACGAGTGAGCACGCCATCCCGGCGGATCGTAACATTGATGAAATCGATAATCCCGGCGCTCGTTCTAGGACTCGCGATGGCGGTGGAAGCACCGGCGCAGGAGGACGACTATCCGAGCCGCGAGATCAGTCTTGTCATTCCCTTCGGCCCTGGTGGAATTGCCGACATCACTGCGCGCATCGTTGCGGATTCTCTCGGCAAAAAGCTTGGGAAACAGATCGTCATCCTGAATCAGCCTGGCGCGGGAGGATCGGTCGCCGCACGGGTGGCACTGAATGGGGAGCCAGACGGATATACGCTTGCACTGCTGTCGAACGGAACCGCAGTCAGCGTTCCGTTGTTCAAAAACCTGCAGTTCGATCCCGTCGCCGATTTCGTTCCGGTATCCAGCCTCGCCTATTTCGACTTCGTATTCGTGACCAAGGCGGATGGTAAATTCAAATCCCTCAAGGATATTCTCGAAGCAGCCCGCGCAAACCCGGGCGCGCTCAATGTCGGGACGATTAATGTCGGGAGCAGCCAGAACCTTGCGGCCGAACTCTTCAAATCGACGGCCGGAGTGGACCTCACGATCGTTCCCTACAAGGGCACGCCGGATCTACAAGTTGCCCTTCTCGGTGGGGAGCTTGACCTGATAATCGATAGCCAGACGGCGCTAAAGGCGGCACTTCAGCAGAACCAGGCTGTTGCGATAGCATCATCTGGCTCGGCCCGTTCTATCCTCTTGCCGGACGTTCCGACGGCCCAGGAAGAAGGGGTAAAGGGGTTCGATGTCACATCCTGGAACGGCATCTTCGCCCCCGCAGGCACACCTCAGGCCGTCGTGAACAAACTGAACACGGCGCTCGTCGAGGTTCTTGGCGACCCCGACGTCAAGAAGCGGTTCGCGGATCTCGGCGTCGAGGCCCGTTCCAGCACGCCGCAAGAAATCGGCGATCGGCTGAAGGCTGATATCGACAAGTGGTCAAAGGTCATAAAGGATGCGGGCATCGCGCGGCAATAGATCGTAACGCGTCCGCCAGCCTTCCCGTGCCTCAGCCGGCCGCATCGCGCCGCCAGCCGATCCGGCAGCCCACTCATCCACTTCGCGATCATCCCGCCGCTGCGGCTGACGATCTTTTCGGTCGCCGTCTTCAGCGACGGGCTCGGGCTTCATCCTGTTCTAGGAGGCGATGATGGAACTTTTCAGCAATCTCGCTTGGCGCCAGGCCTCATAACGTTCCAGGGTCTCCTGGTTTGGCGGGTATACGCCCAAGGTCGATTTGCCTGACTCGATTTCGAGCTTGAGAAACTCTTCCTGCTCCTCCATCGCGACAGCTTCTTCGGCAATGTCATCGACATATTCCCGCGGAATAACGATCACCGCTTCGCTGTCGCCAAAGATGATGTCATCGGGATAAACCGCGACGCCGCCGCAGGCAATTGGCTGGTTCATGTCTGAGGCATGGTGGGCAACCAGGTTTGCCGGCGCTGCCGGTCCCATGCAGTAGGTCGGGAGTCCCAGCTGCGCGATATCGGCCGTATCGCGGACGCCGCCGTCGAGCACGAGACCGGCGGCGCCACGATAGACGAGGCGACGGGCGAGCATGGCGCCGATGCCGGCGACTTCCGCCAATGAACGGCAATCGAAGACGAGAACATGGCCGTCAGGGATCGTATCGATGGCCTTGCGCTGCTGATTGGATGAATCCGAACTGTAAGTCGAACCGTCGATATCCTCCCGGGCGGGAATGTAACGTACGGTGACGGCAGGGCCGATCATCGGCTTGCCGGCGCTTGTCAGCGGCTGGACGCCGCGAACCGCGGTGTTCTTGAGGCCGCGCTTCAGCAACAGAGTGCTGAGACTTGCAGAATTCGTCCGCAAAAGCTTTGCGTAAACTGATGGGTCCAAAGCCGTCATGAGATCCTCCCTTGTCCGGTGGAAGCTCTAGCATAACGAGAAGATAGTTCAATAAAGAATTTGATGTTTCTTATTTGGATAAAGGTTGCTTCCCGTTGATCGCCTTTGTCAAGATGGCAGCACTCTCCACGACCTCGCGCTTGATTGCGCGCGCCCTGTCCGGCGTCGCTTCACCAATAAACGGGACGCTAATCGTCGCGACGAGTCGACCTTCGGAATCGAAGACGGGCGCGGCAAAGGCCCGGAGGCCAAGGTTGGATTCCTGATTGTCCTCGGCGCATCCATTGCGCCGAATTTCAACGAGTGCTTCCTTCAGCGCCTCCGGATCGGTAATCGTGTATGGCGTCTTCGACTCCAGTCCGCCGCTGCAATAAGACTCGATGTCACCGTAGTCCGAATAGGCAAGGGCGAGCTTGCCGGCGGCGCCGACATGTTTACGCGACCGGCTGCCGACCTTGATGAAAAGCGAATAATCGCCGGGACTGGAGGCCGCAAATATCGTCATCATCTCGTTGCCTTCAGGCGCAGCCAGTCTGAAGGATTCGAAAATGCGGTCAGCCGCTGCCGTCAGGATCGGCCTTGCCGCCTCGATCACCGTTGCCCTGTCGGCGCCGGGCGAGATACGCCGCGCAAGCTCGACGAATTTTGGCCCCAATTCGTAGGAAGCTCCACCATTCACCCGCGCCACAAGCCCGTGCGCGGCCAATGAATTGAGGATCCGATAAACGGTCGAACGGGGAACTCCAAGCTGATCAACCAGCGCGGCCAGGGAAATTCCCGTCTTCGCATCGGCGACTGCCTCAAGCAGGTGGGCGGTCTTCTCGACGACGGGTGATCCATGTTTTGGTTCAATCATGAACTTTGAATTCCAGATGAGAGTTATAATATTGACTTCGCCGGACTGAGCGAGCATGCTCGGTGGTGTGAGTGTCACATTTGACACTACGCGCTTGGCGGAGGAAGTAAAGCCATTTGGATACCCGCCGAGGCGGTGCGCAACCGGATGGTTTTCACAAGACGGCACTGCGATGGACGGGATGCCGCTCATTTGGACCCGGAGGAGGGATTCATGAAGACGATGAAGGCAATTGGTGCGCTGAGCATCGGACTGGCATTTCTGCTGGCTCCGGGCAGCGCAATTCGCGCCGACGCTGCCTCGGATAAGCTGACGGTGGTGGTGACCGACGAACCGAAGTCGCTCGATCCCTGTGATACCGACCTTTCGGGCAACTCTCGCATTCTGCACAACAACATCACGGAAGCGCTGGTCAATCTGAGCCCGGCCGACGGATCGGTCGTCCCGAGCCTTGCCACCGGCTGGCGGCAAGTGGACGAGCTGACCTGGGAATTCAAGCTCCGCGACGACGTCACCTTCCACGACGGCAAGGCGTTCGATGCCAATGCAGTCGTTGCCGCTCTCAAGCGGGCGCAGGATCCGGCACTGGCCTGCGAAGTCGGACTTGCAACGCTGAAGGGCGTCAAGTTCAATGCAGAAGCGGTGAACCCGACGACCCTCCTCATCAAAACTGATATCGTCGAGCCGATCCTGCCGAACAAGATGTCCGCCGTGGACATCGGTTCGCCGGCGACCCCGAACGACGGCAAGTCGCGCTCCCCGGCTGGAACCGGACCTTACAAGCTTGCAGCGTGGACGCCCGGGCAATCGGTCGACCTCGTGGCCTATGACGGCTATTGGGGCGACAAGCCGGCGATCAAGAACGCGACCATGATCTGGCGCGCCGAATCCGCTGTTCGCGCGGCGATGGTCGCCACCGGTGAAGCACAGATCGCATATGAAATAGCGCCCCAGGACGGCACCACGGAACAGGATCATGCCTTCCCGAACGCCGAAACCTCGCTGCTGAGGATCGACGCAGAAATTCCGCCGCTCAACGACAAACGCGTGCGTGAGGCCCTTAATCTTGCGATCGACCGGGACGGCCTTGTCGGCACCATCTTCCACCAGGATGCGCAAAAGGCGATGCAGGCGGTGCCGCCGTCCGTCTTCGGCTTCAATCCCGACATCCCCGTCTGGACGTATGATCCCGAAAAAGCAAAATCCTTACTCGCCGCAGCGAAAGCCGATGGCGTGCCGGTCGACAAGGAAATCGTTATCTACGGCCGCATCGGCATCTATCCCAATTCGTCCGAAAGTCTGGAAGCCATTCAGGCAATGCTCGCGGATGCCGGCTTCAATGCCCGGCTCGAAATGCTTGAAACAAGCCCGTGGCTGAAGAAGCTGCTGAAGCCTTGGGACAAGGAACGTCAGCCGTCGATCCTGCAGACGCAGATCGACAACACCGAAGGCGACGCCGTATTCACGCTGCCGAACCGTTTTACCACCGACGGCAACCAGTCGACCATCGCCGATGCCAAGCTCGACACATTGATTGCCGACGCGTCGAAGGCAACCGGCGACGAACGCAAGAAACTGTTCGAGGAGGCGTTCAGCTACATCGCCGTCGATGCGGTCAATATCGTCCCGCTGTTCCACATGGTCACGATTGCCCGCGTCGCCGAGAACGTCACCTACACGCCCGATGTGCAGGCCGGCAACGAGATCAAGCTTAAATCGATCAGCTACCGCTGACCGCCCAGGCTGGTCGCCGAACGTCCCTTGAGGAGAGCGGATGTCCTTCACCTACTTCCTGAAACGTGCGGCCTTTGCGGCACTTGCACTTGCAGCATTGATGACATCCGCCTTCTTCCTCGTGCGGTTGACGGGCGATCCCGTCAATCTCTACCTGCCCGTCGATGCCTCGGATGCGGCCCGCGAAGCCATGCGCGTCCGGCTCGGCCTCGATCGCTCCCTCCCGTGGCAATTCCTCGATTGGGCCGGGGACATGCTGAGCCTCGATTTCGGCACGTCGCTTTGGCACAACCGCCCGGCCATGGATGTTGTCCTGGAGGCGTTGCCGAATACGCTGGCGCTCGGTGCCATTGCCTTGACCCTGGCCTTCATCGCTGCCGTCATCATCGGATCGATTGCCGCTGTGAATGCCGGCGGCTGGATCGACCGGGGCATCAACGTGCTGTCGCAGGCAGCGGCCAGCGTGCCGGATTTCTGGCTCGGGCTGATGGGCGTCCTGCTGTTTGCCGTCACCTTGCGCGTTCTGCCAACATCGGGTTTCGGCGGTCCGATCTATTGGATCCTGCCGGTTGCCTGTCTTTTTGCCCGACCGTTCGGGACGCTGGTGCAGATCGTCCGCGGCTCGATGATCGAAGCACTGAACGCGACATTTGTCCGGACTGCGCGGGCCAAGGGCGCGCGCGGCGGCCGGGTTACCTTCGTGCATGCACTGCGCAATGCCCTCCTGCCCGCGGTGACCGTGACCGGTGACCTCGCCGCCCAGTTCGCTGGTGGCGGTGGGGTCGTCGAGGTTGTTTTTGGCTTTCCCGGCATCGGCAAGCTGCTGATCGACGGCATCCTGAAGCGCGACTTCGCGATCGTCCAGGCATCGATCTTCGCGGTCGCCGTCGTCATCTTCTTCATCAATATCCTGGTCGACATGCTCTATGCCTCGATCGATCCGCGTGTGAGGGTCGAATGACTAGCACGTCCGCCGACGTCCTACCCGCCCGCGAGCGCCGAAGCCGCCGCATTCTGTGGTTCATGCGCGCGCTCGCGGGTGACCCGATGGCGGTCGCTGCGACAATCTGGCTGCTGATCGTCGTCCTTGCCATTCTTGCCGATGCATCGTCGCTGCTAGGCGAAACCCGCATTTCGCTGAAGGCGCGCAACCTGCCGCCCTTCGACTTCGGCCAGTCCTGGACGTTGTGGCTGGGCGCCGACGCCCTCGGGCGCCCGCTTCTCGTTCGCCTCATCCAGGCGGCATCGACCACCATTGGCATAGCGCTGGTGACCGTGCTGACGAGCCTGATCGGCGGAACGCTGCTCGGCGTGATCGCCGGTTACTTCGGCGGCATCATCGGCAACCTTGTCATGCGAGTGTGCGACATTATCCTGGGTTTTCCGACGCTGCTGGTGGCGCTCTTCGGGCTCTACCTGTTCGGCCCGAGCGTCGGTAACCTCATCATCGTGCTCGCCGTTACCCGCATGCCTGCCTATATCCGCGTCGCAAGAGCCGAAACTCTCGAAGTCCGGGAGAGGCTTTTCGTTGATGCGGCACGCGTCTTTGGCGGCGGGCCTGTCTGGATATTGCGCAATCACATTCTCCCGAGCGTCGCTCCCACGATGCTGACACTCGCCTCGGTTAATCTCGCCATGGTCATGCTGTTCGAATCCGGGCTGAGCTATCTCGGCCTCGGTATCCAGCCGCCTGCAGTGAGCTGGGGTCTGATGGTGGCGCAGGGCCAGGGATATCTGTCATCCGCCTGGTGGCTGGGTTTTTTCCCCGGCCTGGCTGTGATGCTCACGACCATGTCCTTCAATCTCCTCGCCAACTGGTTCCGGATCGTCAATGACCCGTCGCAGCACTGGCGTCTTGTCAGCCGGAGGCGCTGATGGCTCTTCTCGAAGTCAAGGACTTGCAGGTCAGTTTCGATACGGCCGCTGGCCGCATCCTGGCGCTCAACGGCGTTTCCTTTTCGCTTGAGCGAGGAGAGGTCCTGGCGCTTCTCGGCGAAAGCGGCTCCGGCAAGTCGGTGACCGCATCGGCCATCATGGATCTCGTTCCCAACCCGCCGGGCGAAATCAATCAAGGGTCTATCCGCTTCGACGGTGTCGAGCTGTTGCAGCTCTCGCGGAACGAACGGCGCGATCTTTGCGGCGACCGGATCGCCCTGATCTTTCAGGATGCGCTCGCAGCGCTCAACCCGGTCTATTCCGTGGGTTGGCAGATCGCCGAAATGTTCCGCATCCACCGCCGCACTCCCAAAGGCGGTGTCGAAAAGGCCGTGATCGACCTCCTGACGGCTATCGGCATTCCCGACCCTGAAAGCCGTGCCAGGCAATATCCGCACGAGTTTTCGGGCGGCATGCGCCAACGCATCATGATCGCCATGGCCGTGGCACTGGAACCGGATGTCATCATCGCAGACGAGCCGACGACAGCGCTCGACGTCACGATCCAGGCGCAGGTGGTCGATCTTCTGGAGACAATCCGCAAACGCAGCGATGCCGGCATGATCTTCATCACCCATGATCTCGGCGTCGTTGCCGAACTCGCCGATCGCGTCGCCGTCATGTATGCCGGCCGTGTCGTCGAGACCGCAAGCGTCTTTGAACTGTTCGAGGACGCCCGCCATCCCTACAGCGTCGGATTGCTTGCTTCGCAGCCGCGCATGGACACGGATGAAGACGAATTGGTGCCGATCCCCGGCTCTGCGCCCAATCCTGTCGCGCTGCCTTCCGGCTGCGCATTCAGAACCCGCTGTCCACGCGCCGAAGGGCTCTGTGCCGAGGTCGTCCCCTCTCTTGAAACCGTAGGGCCGGGCCGCCAGGCCGCCTGCCACTTCCCGGTATCACCAGTATGATCGAACCTCTGCTCAAGGTCCAAAACCTTTCCCGGCACTTCGGCAGCGCCTCGGCGCCTGTGCGTGCCGTCGATGATGTCAGCTTCGAGATTGCCAATGGAGAGACGCTCGGCCTCGTCGGCGAAAGCGGTTGCGGCAAAACCTCGCTGGTTCGGACGCTCCTGAAGCTTGGGCCGGCGACAAGCGGCAGCGCTTTGCTCGACGGCGTGGACATTACGACAGCCAGCGGCCGGCGGCTGCATGAATTGCGCCGCAAGATGCAGGTCGTTTTCCAGGATCCTTACCAGTCGCTCAATCCCCGCATGCGGGTCGATCGGCTGATTTCCGAACCCTGGGCGTTGCACCCGGGGGTCGTGCCTAAAAGCAACTGGCGTGAGGAGACGGTCAAGCTACTCGAATCCGTGGGGCTGCGCGCCGAGCATGCGGACCGTTATCCCTCGGAATTTTCAGGCGGCCAGCGGCAGCGCCTTGGCATTGCCCGCGCGCTCGCGCTCAATCCGACACTTCTTGTCTGCGACGAGCCTGTCTCGGCCCTCGACGTCTCGGTCCAGGCGCAAGTGATCAACCTGCTCGCCGGACTGAGGCGCGAACGCAATCTGGCGATGCTGTTCGTCGCGCATGATCTCGCCGTCGTGCGGCATGTCTCGGACCGTGTCATGGTCATGTATCTCGGCAAGATCATCGAAACGGGGCCGAAGCAATCGATCTTCAGCGCGGCGGCCCATCCCTACACGCAGGCCCTGATGTCGGCGGTCCCGACTCCGGATCCGAGACGTCGCGCGCAGCGCAAGCGCATCGTTCTGCAGGGCGATCTGCCGAGCCCCGCAAATCCGCCCAGCGGATGCCGTTTTCGAACGCGTTGCTCGAAAGCAACGTCGATCTGCGCAGAACAGGAGCCTGCCCTGACCGCGCGAACGGCGGCCCCTGGTCTTCTGACCGCCTGTCATCACGCCGATCCGGAAATCGCCAACGAGATCCCTCGCCATGTGGGAACCTGAACCCAGGCTCACTATGGCGAGGTGATCGCAAAGCTGCACATGCCGTTGCGCCGGTCGGGTATGATTATTTTCCGTCCGTTTTTCCCGTTTGTTTCGTGGCTGCCTTCAGCACGCCTTGCTGCAAATCCGCTTCGTCGGCAAGAATGGCGGCTGCCTCGTCGAGCAGGACGTCTTTTGCGTTCTTGCGGGCATTCTCGATGGCAATATCAGCGCTCAGGCTGCGCTCGCCTGCCTCCAGTCCATCATCACCAAGATCCTCGCCGTCCCCTGCTTCCGCTCGATCCTTGAACCGTTTCTCGCGAGCAGCTGCTTCTTTGCGACGTTCGGCTTCGTTGAGGGAGATAACCCCTTTTTCGCGCTGCGCCTTGAGATCGGCAATGTCTTTCAACAGGCGTTGGAAGTCCGGATCGCTTTTAATCCGCGCATCGTGGCGGCTTTGCAATGTCGGCAGCAACGTCGTGACAGTGTCGGCGGGCGCGTATTTCGCGGGCTTGATCTCAGCCCATGGCAGGGCATTATCATAACTGGTCTCGCCGAAGCTTGTCGGATCGGACAGTCCCGGCAAGCTGATATCAGGCGTCACGCCGCGCAGCTGCGTCGTCCCGCCGTTGACCCGGAAAAACTGGGCAATCGTCACTTTCAGCTCCCCGTATTCGGGTTTGCTGTTGCGGACGATCTGGTCAAGATCGACGACGGTTTGAACCGTACCCTTGCCGAAACTGGGTTCGCCGACGATCACGCCTCGACCGTAATCCTGGATCGCCGCGGCAAAAATCTCCGAAGCCGAGGCCGAGCCGCGATTGATCAGGACACCCATCGAGCCCGTCCAGACGGGCGCTGCAAGCTCCGAGCTCCTCACCTCGACCTTGCCATCGCTGCCGCGTTGCTGAACCACCGGGCCATTGCCGATGAACAGACCGGTCAAATCAATTGCCTCGTCCAATGAACCGCCGCCATTGTTGCGCAGGTCGATGAGAACGCTGTCGACTTTTTCTTCCTTCAGCTCGTCGAGAAGCTTGGCGACATCGCGGCTTGCGCTTTTGTAATCCTCATCCCCTTTGCGCTTGGCTTCAAAATCCTCATAGAAGACCGGCAGCGTGATGATCCCGATTTTACGCGTGGATTCGCCCACTTTTACGGACAGCACAGTCTTCCTGGCAGCCTGCTTGTCGAGACTGATTTTATCGCGCACCAGGCTGATGACGCGATGCGTGCCATCTGCTCCGGCATCTGCCGGCAGGATGTCCAGCCGCACGACAGAGCCTTTTTTTCCGCGTATCATCTGCACGACTTCATCAAGGCGCGTGCCCACTACTTCCTTGATCGCGCCATCCTTGCCTTGACCAACGCCGGTAATGCGGTCTCCGACCGCGAGCTTGCCGGACAGCTGCGCCGGCCCGCCGGGCACGAGCTCACGGATCGTCGTGTAGTCGTCGCGTTCCTGCAGCACAGCACCGATACCAAACAGCGAAAGCTTCATCGAGACATTGAAATCGGCTGAAGCGGCCGCACCGAAATAGTCCGTGTGCGGATCGATCGACGTTGCGTAGGCGTCCATGAAAGATTGGAAAACGTCGTCGCTTTTAAACTTGTAAACGCGCTCGAGCGTGTTTTCATAACGTTTGTCGAGTGTTTCGCGAATGGCTGCGTCGGTTTTGCCGCCCAGCTTCAGCCGCAACCAGTCGCTTTTGACGCGCTTGCGCCAAAGCTCATTGCTCTCGGCTTCCGACTGCGGCCACGGCTCTTTATCGCGCAGCACAGAATAATTTTCCTGCGCACTGAAATCGAAATTCTGCTTAAGCAGGCTGCGTGCGTAGTTCATGCGGTCGACAACGCGCTGTTCATAGGCGTTGAAAATTGCAAACGGGATCTTCAAGTCCTTCCGTTCTATCGCATCGTCGATCTCGCTGCGATCAGACATGAACCTGTCGACATCGGCTTGCAGGAAGAGCATGCGGTCCGGATCAAGTGACTTGATGAACCCATCCATGATCCTGGCCGACAAGGCGTCGTCGAGTGGAACGGACTTGTAGCTATACCGCGAAAGAAATTGTGCGCTCAACTCAGCGGCTTGCGCCTGTCGTTTTAGCGGGGCCAAAACAGGCGGTGATGCGACTTCAGCATATGCGGACTGTGCAATTGCAAGAAATGCACCAAAGAAAACGTAGGCTATGCGCATTCAGCTTTGATCCAATTCTTAGTGCCTGATGTCGATGTGCGATCTATGTGACGCAATCATGGTTTTTTGGCAACCAAATGGCAAACAACATGGTTTGCAAGTCGCGGAAACATATCCGGCTCGTGGTCGGTCGCCGCAGCCGGCGTTCAATCCGCCTGCACGTCTTGCCAAGAATCGAATGTCGCAGCTTGACCGCGACGGCATCCGCTGCGGTCGATGAGATCCCAGACGATGGCTTTCTCGATATAGAAACGCCGCCCTGACTTGGCGATGCGAAGTCCGCGGTAGTCGGCGATAAAGCCGTTGGCCGCCACCGCATTCAACAACCTGTCACGTTCGGCGCGATCGGGCGCCTCCGCCGAAAGACGCGATGGCAAAGTAATGAACTCGTCCCACGAATATTCAAAGCAGGCCTGGGCAGCGCGGTTTGCGTAGATGAAGCGCGGATCGGCGTCGGTATTATGGGCAAGGACAACTGCCGGCGACTGGTCATAAAGCCATTCAGCACCCTGGCCTTCCGGCGTCAGGCTGTGTCCCACGCTTCGTTCGAAACTTTCCGCCATCAGTGCGTAAAATTCGAGATCGTAAGACAAGTCGAGGCCGGCGTCGTTATAGTTGGCAATCATACTGCGCATCCTGGATTGCGGCGAGAGATGTTGACGTGATGGTCTCGCTACAAAATCCTTTGCGCTACAGAAAGTGCAAGTTCCAAATGGACGCGGTCAAGCTGGGCGATCGGGACTTCAGGCGTCATCCTGGAGGTAGCGTTCCGCGAGCCTTGCCCACATGGCTGCGCCAACCGTCAGGCTGGCATCGGCGAAATCATATTTGGCGCTATGCAGGATGGCGGAATTCATGCCATTGCCGAGACGCAGGAAGCTGCCCGGCTTGTGTTCGAGAAAATGCGAGAAATCCTCGCTGCCGGGAATGAGCGGGCAGGTCGCCACCTTGTCTTCGCCGACGAGTTCTGCGGCGACGATCCGGGCAAAATCCGTCTCGGCAGGCGAATTGACGACGACAGGATTGCCGCGATCGTAGTCGATCTCGATGGAAGCATTGTGCCCTTCTGCCACCGAGCGGGCGAGCTTGGTGATGCGTTCCTGCAGGAGGTCGCGAATGCCAGGCTCGAAGGAGCGCACGCTCAATGCGAGCTTGGCATACTCAGGAATGACGTTGACGGCATCGCCGGCATGGATGGTGCCGACGGTGATGACCGCCGTCTGCGTCGGATCGAGGTTGCGCGAGATGATCGTCTGCAGCGAGACGACGAGGTTGCACGCCACGACCACAGGATCGACGGTCAGGTGCGGGCGCGAGGCATGGCCGCCTTTGCCCTTGATGGTGATATCGACGGTATCAGACGCCGCCATCATCGGACCGGATCGCAGCAGGATGGTGCCTTCGGGAGCGCCGGGATGGTTATGGAGGCCAAAGATGGCGTCGAACGGAAACCGCTCGAACAGGCCGTCGGCGATCATCGCCTGGGCGCCGCTATTCTTGCTCGCCTCTTCCGCCGGCTGGAAGATCAGCGTCACCGTGCCGTTGAAGCGGCGGGTGCGAGCGAGATATTCGGCGGCGCCGAGCAGGACGGTCGTGTGGCCGTCATGGCCGCAGGCATGCATCTTGCCGGGGGTGCCGCTGGCATAGGCAAGTCCGGTTGCCTCGACGATCGGCAGCGCATCCATATCGGCGCGGATGGCGATGCTCTTGCTGCCGTCGCCTGCGCTGAGCCGCGCGACAACGCCGTGGCCGCCGACATTGCGGGTCACCTCATAACCCCAGCCTTCCAGCTTTTCTGCAACGTAGCGCGCCGTTTCCGCCTCTTCGAAAGAGAGTTCCGGATGGGCATGCAGGTACTGGCGGATCGCCTTTAGCTCCGCCTCCATGGCTTCGAAGTCGGAAACGCGGGCATAGGCATTGTCGAGCGTGGGCATGAGAACATCCAGTCTTGATAGAATGGGTCGCTGCTACGGCCCGAGGGTCGAAGCAGCCGGCAGACATTGGTCAAAGAAAACGGGCGAGAAAGGCTTGGGTCCGGGGATGCTGCGGATTGCCGATGACATCCTCGGGCTTGCCCATCTCGACGACATTGCCGCCGTCCATGAACACGACGCGATCGGCCGCCTCACGGGCGAAACCGATCTCGTGGGTCACGACGATCATCGTCAGGCCCTGTTTGGCGAGATCGCGCATGGTGGAGAGAACTTCGCCCACCAGTTCCGGGTCGAGCGCCGAGGTGGGCTCATCGAACAGCATCAGCTTGGGTTTGATCGCAAGGGCGCGGGCGATGGCGACGCGCTGCTGCTGACCGCCGGAGAGCTGGCGGGGATAGCTGCCCGCCTTTTCCGACAGACCCACCCGCTCCAAAAGCCGCAGGGCGTTCTCGGTTGCGGCCTTGCGGCTATCTCCGTGCACGCCGATCGGAGCCTCGACGATGTTTTGCAGCACCGTCATATGCGGATAGAGATTGAACTGCTGGAACACCATGCCGATCTTGCGCCGCTGGCTGGCGATCCCGTTGCTGGACAGCTTTTCCAGCCGGTCTTTGCGCAGGCGATAGCCGATCTGTTCGCCATCGACTTCGATGAACCCCTTATTGATGGCCTCGAGATGGTTGATGCAGCGCAGGAAGGTCGATTTTCCCGAGCCGGACGGGCCGAGCACCACGACGACTTCACCCGGCATGACGTCGAGGTCGATCCCCTTCAGCACTTCGAGCTGGTCGAAGGACTTGTGGACGTTTCGGACTCTGACGAGCGGCTTTGCAATTTCGGCACCGGTCAATGGCTTGCCTCCTCGACAAGGGTCTCGGATCTGGCGGCAGCGGTGTTGTTGCGCCGTTCGCTGCGACCGTAATAGGCCTCGATATAGCTCTGGCCGAGATTGAGGATGGAGGTGATGAAGAGGTACCAGAGGACCGCGACCAGCAGCATCGGCACGATCTCGAAGGTGCGATTGTAGATCGACTGGACGGAATAGAGCAGATCGGCCATGGCGATGACGCTGACGAGCGAGGTTGCCTTGATCATGCTGATCAGCTGGTTGCCCGTCGGCGGAACAATCGAGCGCATCGCCTGCGGAATGATGATCCGCCACAGCGCCCTCGCCTTGGTCATGCCGAAGGCTTCCGCCGTCTCGAACTGGCCGCGATCGACCGAGAGCAGGCCGCCGCGGATGATCTCGGCCATATAGGCCGCTTCGTTCAAGGCAAGGCCGACGATCGCCGCCGTCATCGGCGTGATCACCGAATTGGTCTCCCAGCTGGCGAGCGTCGGGCCGAACGGAATAGCGATCGAAAGTTCGGGAAAGAGGGTCGAGAGATTGTACCAGAAGATCAGTTGCACCAGCAGCGGCGTGCCGCGAAAGAACCAGATGAACAGCGATGCCAGCGAACGTGCGAGCCGGTCATTCGACAGCCGGGCGATCGCCAGTCCAAGGCCGAGAACGATGCCGATAGCCATCGCGACCACTGTGAGGCCCAGGCTGACGTAAAGGCCACTGATGACAGTCGGATCGAAGAAATAGGCCGCGACGACCGGCCAGCCGAAATTCTCGTTATGGGCGACGATCCACAGGAAGTTCGCGGCAATCAGGAGCACCACCACCCACAGGACGAGCCGGCCCGTTTGAAAAGGCTTGTGGGCGTGGGCAACATCCCGGAAGTCTGCACCGCCCGAAGGCGGTGCGGCAGTCGTGCGGTCATTGCTCATTTCGGCAGGACTCCACCAAGATTGAGACCGGGCTGCTTGATCATGTTGTTCTCAAGACCCCACTTCTTCATGATGGCGGCATAGGCGCCGTTATCCATCAACGCCTTGATCGAGTCGAGCAGAACGGGGCCGAGCGGCGAGCCTTTCGGCACGACGGCGCCCTGATAGAGATCGTCGAACCCGTTTTTCTGGCCGACGCCGCTCAGTTCCAACTGTCCGTTTGCCTGAGACACGAAATAGGTCAGTGGCGCCTGCGAGGAGAAGAAGGCATCGGCGCGTTTGGAGCGGACTGCCAGGATCGAGCTCGGCTGGTCGGTATAGGACTGCACTTCGGGCGCAGGCTTGCCGTCCGTCTTGCATTTTTCGACCTGGGCCTGGATCACCTTTTCGGCGGAGCCGCCGGCCATGACGGCGATGCGATTGCCGCAGGCGCTATCGAGCGAACTGATGGCCTTCGGATTGCCCTTCTGGACCGAGAAGACCACGTATTCCTGAACCCAGTCGACGAAATCATTGGCCTCTTCACGGCTCTTGAAGTCACCGATCGGGCCGAAGGCGAACTGGTATCGGCCGGAATTGATGCCGGCGAGCAACGCGCTCAACCCGCTGACGGTTTCGTGCTCGATCGTAACGCCGAGCATCTGGCCGATCGCATCGGTCAGATCGGCGCTGGCGCCGGTCAATTTCGTACCGGTGACGATCTCATAGGGAGGAAAGGAACCATTGTTGACGGAGATCATCTTGCCGTCCGTGCGGATCTTCTCCGGCAGGCGCGCGCGAAGGGCGTCGTTGACGGTCTGCTTTGGTACAGCTGCCTCCTCAGCGAAGACCGAAGTCGTCATCAGAGCCAGCAGGGCGGCGGAAGCGATCAGTTTCGAATACATGTCATTCCCCTTTTTGGTTTTACGAAAATGGTAATTCAACGATGAGGCCTGCGAAGGGTTTCCCCAGGCCTTGTTCACCTGGCTTTGGCGTGCCGCGGAAACAGCTCGGCGGGCGTCAAAAGGCGCGGCATGATCTTCTGTTCGTAGAGTTCCTCGGCAAAGTCGGCGATCATTGCCTCGTTCTCAGCTAGCCCGCTGGCTCTCCAGGTCGGCGGCAGATCAGCCGCGCAGCGGCGCAGTTCGTCGATCATCCACGGTGTTGTGTCGGCGTATTTCTCGCGCTTTTCCAGCCACAGGCGCTGGGACTCGTCGATCAGTTCGCTGAGTTCATCCATGATCCAGGGATGCTCCTGGACGATACCAGCCTTGAAGCCGATCAGATGCATGCCCGGGATGTAGCCGACTTCGTGGAAGTAAGTGACTTCAGCGGCGCGGAAATCATCCAGCACCTGGCGGAGCCGCGATTCCTGATCGAAGAAACCTTTCGGCATGAAAGGCGTGAACACAGCATCGAGCCCGCCATCCAGCAAAAGATCGACCATCGGGCGCTCGCCGGGAGCAGCCTCGATGCGGCCAGGCCGTCCAAAACCATCGAGACGGTCGACGATCGGATGAACCTCCGTCAGGCGCCCGGCATACCACATGGCATCCTCGACGCCGACGCCTTCCCGGCGCAAAGCAGCACGGGTCCAGGTATTTCCGGAATCACGCCAGCCGGTCACGCCGATGTTCTTGCCGGCCAGATCGGACAGCTTGCGGATCGGACTGGCCTTGGCGGTGATAATGCAGCGATGGCGGAAGCCGCGCATGATGAAGTTCGGCATGCCAATGACCCGATCATCGCCGTCATGACGCATCTGCGAATAGCGGCTGAAGGACATTTCCGCGGCGTCATGCGCCGCGTCATCGGTGAGGCTGGAGATCAGCGTGCCCACACGATCCACTTTGATATCGAGACGGGAAGAACTGACATCACCGAGCACAAGGGGTGTCATGTAGTCCCAGTCTCTAAGGGCGATGCGTAGCGTCACAGGCATGCAAAAACTCACTGAAATGGCTCGACGAGGGGCAAATTAAATGTTCAAAATGGCGAGTACAAATGTTATTACGTTATTGAACATTTAAAGTGAGAAAAAAATGGGCGACACGGTCGAAGCCTCCTGGTTTGCCGAAAAAATAGCCGACCGGAGCATCAGGGGCATTGCTCTCGAAACGAGCGCGCTGATCCGTGCCGGTGTCCTGCCCATTGGGACACGCCTGCCGGCGATCCGCGATATCGCTTACGAATTGCATGTCAGTCCGGCGACGATCTCCGAAGCCTGGAGCGAATTGCGGCGGCAGAAGATCATCAGCGGCCGGGGGCGCAACGGCACCTGGGTCAGCGGCGACCGCTTTGTCGCCAAGCCGGAACGCCTTGCCAGCTCGGGAAACTATAGGGCAGGTGTGCTCGACCTTACCTTGGCCGGGCCGGATGCAGCACTTCTTCCTCGCCTCGCCGAAGCGATGGCCTATGGCGCGTCCGTCGATGATCTCAACAGCTATGAGCGGAGCCGGATCGTCCCTGAGTTGAAGGACGCCGTTTCAGAGCGATGGCCTTATGAGGCGGAAGCTTTTCTGGCCACCAATGGCGGTTACAACGCCGTCTATACGATATTGCATGCGCTGGTTTCCTCGGGCTCGTCGGTCGCGATCGAACATCCGACCGCCATGCGACTGCTCGATATTCTGGAAGATCTCGGCGTGAAAATCATCCCTGTCGCCTGCGATGGCGAAGGCCCCCTGCCGGATTCGCTGCGCGAAGCATTGCGGCAACGTCCGGCGGCTTTCCTGTTCCAGCCGCGGCTGCATTCCGTGACCGGCGTTACGGTCAGTTCGTCCCGCCTCGATCAGCTCGGCGATGTGTTGGAAGACAGCGATACGCTTGTCATTGAGGACGATGGCGTGGGCGACGTGTCGGCGGCACCTCCGCAGTCGCTCGGCGGCCGATTTGCGGAGCGGACGATCCATATCCTGTCGCTCTCGAAAAGCCTCGGCCCGGATCTGCGTCTCGCGGTTCTGTCGAGTTCCGCGCCTATCGTCGATCAGATCCAGTCTTACCGCTCCTTCAGTGCCGGCTGGACCAGCCGTATCCTGCAAGGTGCCGCCGCCTGGTTATTGCGCGATCCGGCAACCTGGCAGCTTATCGGCGAGACGCGCGAGATCTATCAGCAGAGGCGCGACGCTCTTGCCGAAGCGCTCAGCGAACGGGGAATACCGATACCGCCAGGCCAGGGCCTGTGCCTCTGGGTGCCCGTCGTCTCCGAACCATTCGCGATGGTGACGCTCGCCGCACGCAATATCGCCGTCAACCCGGGCAACAAATTCTCCGTCTTGCCAAGCAGTCATATTCGAGTGGCGACCAGCACGCTCAGCGATCGCTGCGAGGAAGCGGCCGATGCGATCGCTTTGGCTCATGCGCCGTGAAGGTAGGGGCGGCCTGCGGCCCGCGTACTACTTTCCCTCAAGCCACTCCTGCAGCTCTGCCTCCGCCCGCTCCAGAGCGCTGTAATTCAGGAGTTTGCGCAGGAAGGCGACGGTGACGGCACGGGCGCGCAGATTGAAGCGGCCGTCCTCGTGGTCGTCGCCGGCGCTCTGGTAGACGTCGAGCTTGTCGTAGAGCTGCTGCAGGCGGTTCTGCACGCTGCGCAGCGACAGGCCCCGACGTTTGGCGATGGCCCGGTCTGTGAGGCCGAGCGCGATATCGACGAGGATCTCGTATTCGGAATCGGTGAAGCCGTTCGTCTGGCCGAGGCTCTTCTGCTGCAGGCCCCGCACCTCCCGGTCGATGACGCACTGGCTCTCGATGAAGATCGAGCGCAGCGCAAGCTTCAGCCGCTCGTCGGAGGCGGATTTCAGCACATAGCCATAGGCGGCGCCATCCGGCACGATGCGCGAGACGCCGCGCACATAGGCCTCGTCCGAGTAATTCGACCAGAACAGGATGCGGGTTTCCGGCCGCTCCTTCCAGATGGTGCGCGCCGCCTCGATGCCGTTGCGGTTTGCCATCTGCAGGTCCATGACGATATGCGCCGACTTGTGGTCGCGGGCGAGCTTCTCGCCGGCGGTTCCGTTCTCCGCCTCGATCACCGTGTCGCATTCCGGCAGCGCCGCGTTGACCGCCTCGTGCAGATAGGACCGGTGCAGCGGGTCGTCCTCGACGATCAGAACCTTCATGGTGCCCTTCTCCTCAGTTTGGCCCGCTCGGCGGGTCGTGCGGTACGAGCGGTAGCACGACGCGCACCACTGTCCCCCGATTGTTGTGGCCCGCCCCGGTCGTGAACCGCGCCGAAATCAGCCGCGCACGGGTCTTCATATTGTCGATGCCGCCGCCGATCCGTCCCCGCGCCTTGGCGAGCCCGGTCCCGTCGTCGGAGATTTCAATCGACAGCCGATCGTCGTCGGCCTCGAGCCGCACCATGACGGCCAGCGGAGCGGCATGGCGCACCGCATTGTTGATCGCCTCCTGCGCGATCCGGAACAGCGCGACGCTGACGGTCGGTTCCAGTCGCTCCAGCGCGCCGTGCGTCTCGTCGACAAGGCCCCATTCGATGCCCGATCCCGTGTCGCGGGTCGATCGGTCCAGATGATGCTCGATCGCCTGGGCGAGGCCGAAGAGCTGGAGCACGGAGGGTTTTGCCTGTTCGATGATCTGCCGCAGATCCTGCATGCAGTGCTGCAGGGAACGGGAGATCGGTTCCAGCGCCTCGGGCGCCATCTCGCCGTTGCGCGACAGCCGATCGATCCGGCGGGCGAGCCGCGTCAGGTCGGCGAGCGTCTGGTCGTGCAGGTCCATGCCGATGCGCTGGCGTTCCTGCTCCAGCGCTTCGGTAAGTTTGAGCGCACCCTGCCGCAAGCCCTCCTCGCGGGCGCGGGCCTCCGCCTCGACAATGGCCGAGCGTTGCGCCTGCTCAGCCGCCTGCAGCGCGAAGAAATAGGGCGTCAGCAGATCGGCGATGATGCGGGCGCGTTCGATATCCTCCATCGTATAGACGCCCGCCCTGTGCGACGAACAGGAGAGCGCCGCGATGATCGTGCCCTGCACCTTCATGGGCACGTGCAAGCGGCTTCTCAGCGACTGTTCAACGATCGGCCGCTTGAATGCGCCCTCGAAGTGGAAACGCGGGTCGGTCATGGCGTCGTCCGCCAGCAGAAAATCCACCTCGCCCCAGAGCAGCGAGCGGATCGGGCTGTTGACAACAGGCGCGCCGGCAAGCCCGCCCCAGGCGGTTTCGATGCCCGTCTCATAGGCCGTATGATAGTTGCCGCCCTCAAGCAGCACGCAGACATCGAGATGGTCGTGCGGGATGATATGGGCGACCTCGGCTGCGACGGAACGGATAGCCGAGCGGAAGTCGAGCTGGCCCGCGAGCAGCCGGGAAATGCCGAGATAATGGTCGAACATGGCTGCGGGTACGAGATGCAGCATTGTCAGTTCCTCCCCGAGACGGCGCCGGGCTCCTCAACCCGCCGCGACTCCTTCCCAGTAAGCGCCTGCGAGAGCGCCGCCGTCTTGCGTAAACCCGCAGCTTGTTGCGCAAAACCCGCAAACGGATTGCCGCCTTGCCCCTGTACAGGCCGATCGATCTCCCGCATCCTGCC
Source organism: Rhizobium sp. WYCCWR10014 (assembly GCF_001657485.1). Classification (GTDB taxonomy): domain Bacteria; phylum Pseudomonadota; class Alphaproteobacteria; order Rhizobiales; family Rhizobiaceae; genus Rhizobium. The sequence goes on along the minus strand of NZ_LXFU01000053.1, from coordinate 240,031 downwards.
CTTACTGAGAGGAGGAAGCTCAGTGCAAGAACAATTTTCACTCGGACCCAGGTGGGCCGGCAGGAGTGAAGCGATCCGCCGACAGGCGCGATCATCAGGGAGGAAGACATGACAATCCGCAAGATGCTTCTGGCATCGGCCGCTATCGCATGCGCCGCGATGCCCGTTTCCGCCTTTGCCGAGACATCGGCCAAGAAAATCGCCCTTTCCAACAATTATGCCGGTAACTCGTGGCGCCAGGCCATGCTGACGAGCTGGGGCAAGGTGACAGGCGAAGCCGTGAAGGCCGGCACCGTTGCCGCAGCCGACCCTTTCACCACCGCCGAGAACCAGGCGACGGAACAGGCCGCGCAGATTCAGAACATGATCCTGCAGGGCTATGACGCCATCGTGCTCAACGCCGCCTCGCCGACGGCGCTGAACGGCGCGGTCAAGGAAGCCTGCGACGCCGGCATCACCGTTGTTTCCTTTGACGGCATCGTGACCGAACCTTGCGCCTGGCGCATCGCCGTCAACTTCAAGGAAATGGGCCGCAGCGAGGTCGAGTACTTGTCGAAAAAACTTCCGGACGGCGGCAACCTGCTCGAGATCCGCGGCCTTGCCGGTGTCTTCGTCGACGACGAGATCTCGGCCGGCATCCACGAGGGTGTCAAGCAGTTCCCGCAGTTCAAGATTGTCGGCTCCGTTCACGGAGACTGGGCGCAGGACGTGGCGCAGAAGGCTGTTGCCGGCATCCTGCCGAGCCTGCCCGACATCGCCGGCGTGGTAACGCAGGGTGGTGACGGTTATGGCGCCGCACAGGCGATTGCCGCAACCGACCGGAAGATGCCGATCATTATCATGGGCAACCGCGAAGATGAACTGAAGTGGTGGAAGGAGCAGAAGGACGCGAAGAGCTACGAGACCATGTCCGTATCCATCGCGCCCGGCGTCTCCACGCTCGCTTTCTGGGTGGCCCAGCAGATCCTCGACGGCAAGGAAGTCAAAAAAGACCTCGTCGTGCCCTTCCTGCGCATCGACCAGGACAATCTCGAAACCAACCTCGCCAATACCCAGGCCGGCGGCGTCGCCAACGTGGAATACACGCAGGCAGACGCAATCAAGGTCATCGAGTCGGCAAAGTAACTCTCCCGGCGACTGCCGCGCGGCCGTAAATGGCCGCGCGGAATTCTTTGTGAAGCAGGCATGGCGGGCGGCATGGATGACGTTTTGAAGGCGGTGATCGCGGTCGATGGCGCCAAGGTGAGTTTCGGCGCGGTCAGGGCCCTTGATGGCGTGACCCTTCGCGTCATGCCGGGCGAATGCGTCGGGCTTGTCGGCCACAATGGAGCCGGCAAGTCCACCATCGTCAGCGTGATCAACGGCGGTCTCACCCCGCACGAAGGAAGCGTTGCGAGCGACGGCGAACGGCTGGAACGCTATGGCATCAATGCCGCGCGTGCCCGCGGCGTGCGCTGCGTCTTCCAGGAGCTTTCGCTCTGCCCCAACCTTTCGATCGTCGAGAACACGCGCATCATGCATCGCCATCTCGGTGGCTTCGGCTGGCGGCGGCGCGCCGCAAAAATCATCGAGACTAGCCTCGACGCCGTCTTTCCCGGCCACGGCATCGACAGCAGCCGGACCGTGGGGGATCTTTCGATCGCCGAGCGGCAGATGGTCGAGATATCAATGGCCTTTTCCGACGCAGGCATTGCGCCGCGGCTGGTGATCCTCGACGAACCGACCTCGTCGCTCGATGCAAGCCTTGCCCGCCAGATGCTCGACCATGTCCGCCGCTTTATCGCCACGGGCGGGTCCGCCATCTTCATCTCGCATATCCTGCACGAGATCCTCGAAACCGCCGACCGCATCGTCGTCATGAAGGACGGTCGCGTCGTCGCCGAACGTCCGGCACAGGGCTTTGACCATCACGGCCTCGTCGAAGCGATGGGCACCGTTGCGAAGGAGGAGACAAAGCAGCGCTCGGCCCGCGAACAATCCACCGCACAGCTCATTCTGTCTCATCAAGCGAAGGGGCTTCCGTTTGCGGCGCGCAAGGGCGAAATCATCGGACTGGCCGGTCTGGCCGGCCACGGGCAGACCGAGCTCCTGCTCGCCCTGCATGCGGCGCAGTCTGGCAACTGGCTGCCTGAGCGCGATCCGCTCGTCACCTTCGTCGCCGGCGACCGCCGCCTCAACGGCGTCTTCGAGCTGTGGAGCATCCTGCGCAACTTCTCCATCGCCTCGCTCGGTGACCTCTCCCGGCGCGGCCTTATCCTCGCGGATGAAGAACAGACGAAAGGCGCCGACTGGAAGCGGCGGATCGAGATACGCACGCCCGATATGGACAACCGCATCCTGTCGCTTTCGGGCGGCAACCAGCAGAAGGTGCTCTTTGCCCGCGCGCTTGCGACGCGCGCACCTGTTGTCCTGATGGACGATCCGATGCGTGGCGTCGACGTCGGCACCAAGCAGGAAGTCTATGCCATCATTCGCGAGGAAGCGGCGCGCGGCCGCACCTTTATCTGGTACTCGACGGAGATGGACGAGGTCCGCCTCTGCGACCGCGTCTACGTCTTCCGCGAAGGCCGCATCACGGCCGAACTCGCCGGCGACGCGGTTAACGAGAAGAACATCATCGCCGCCTCCTTCGAAGGGGTCGCCGCATGACGTTCCGGCTGTCGTCCGATGCCATGCGTCTTGCCATTCCTGCTCTGTCGCTGACGCTGCTGCTCGCCGCCGTCTTCTGGCTGCAGCCGCGCGCCATGAGCTATGTCGGGCTCAACCTGCTGTTCAACCTGGCCGTGCCGATCGCGCTTGCGACGATCGCCCAGATGATCGTGATGGCGGTGAACGATCTCGATCTCTCGATGGGCGCCTTCGTCAGTTTCGTCGCCTGCGTCACCGCGACCTTTCTGCGGGATGCGCCCCTGATCGGTGTGCTGATCCTTGCCGGCGCGATCGCAACCTATGCGGCGCTCGGCGTCGTCATCTATCTGCGCAACCTGCCCTCCATTGTCGTGACCCTCGGCATGAGCTTCGTCTGGGGCGGCCTTGCCGTATTGCTGCTGCCGGCACCGGGCGGGCAGGCGCCGGACTGGGTTCGCTGGCTGATGACCGTCAAGCCGCCGCTGGCGCCGATGGCGATCGTCGCCAGCATCGTCATCGCCTTGGTCGCCCATCTTCTCGTCATGCGCTCCTCGCTCGGCGTGCTGATGCGCGGCATTGGCGGCAACCAGCGCTCGGTCGAGCGCGCCGGCTGGTCGATTGTCGGGGCACGCGCTGCCGCCTATGGTCTTGCCGGCCTCTTTGCCGTGCTCGCTGGCATCGCCCTGGTCGGCCTGACGACCTCGGCCGATGCCAATATCGCGCTGCGCTACACGCTGCTGTCGATCGCCGGCGTGATCCTCGGCGGCGGCGAGTTCATCGGCGGCCGCGTCTCCCCGATCGGCGCCGTCATCGGCGCGCTGACGCTGACGCTCGCTGGCTCGTTCCTGTCCTTCCTGCGTATCTCGCCGGACTGGCAGATCGGTGCTCAGGGCGCGATCCTGATCATCGTGCTGGCACTCCGCCTGATGCTGAACCGCCTGGAGAAGCGGGAGAAACGCCGATGACCCCGCTCCTGCGCCTATTCCGCAAACCCTGGATCTGGTCGTGGCTTGCCGCCTTTGTCGTCTGGTTCCTGACGATCATGGTGACGCTCGGCGCCAGCACGCTTGGCCTGTCGCAGGCAGCCCTCACCTTCGCGGCCTTCTCGGTCATCGTCGGCATCGGCCAGATGTTCGTCATCACGCTCGGCCCCGGCAACATCGATCTCTCGGTTCCCGCCACGATGACGCTTGCCGGCACGGTGGCGCTGAAGCTGATGAATGTCGAAAACGGCATGATCCTGCCGGGTCTTCTTGTCGCCATCGTCATTGGCCTTGTCGTCGGCCTCGGCAATTATGCACTCATCAAGGCGCTGCGCATTCCGCCGATCATAGCCACGCTGTCGATGAGCTTCATCGTCCAGTCCGCGGCGATCTGGACGAACCGGGGATTACGCATCAAGCCTCCGAGCGTGCTGGCGGAATTCACCACGTCGAACACGCTCGGCGTGCCGAACGTGGCAATCGTCGCACTCCTCATCTCGCTGCTTGCCTGGTTCCTGCTCGAGAAGACGATCTGCGGGCGCTGGATCTCGGCGATCGGCCAGAGCATGCCGGCAGCCCGCATGGCCGGCATACCGGTCGACGGTACACGCTTCGTCACCTACTTGTTCTGCGCCGTGCTCGCATCGGTCGCAGGCTATCTGCTCGCCTGCTTCTCCGGCGGCGCCGCACTCAACATGGGGTCGGAGTATCTCTTGATGTCGATCGCCGTCGTGGTGATCGGCGGCACTGCGGTCGCCGGCGGCGATTCCAACGTGCCGGGGATCTGGGGCGCATCGCTCTTCATGTTCCTGGTCGTCTCCATGCTCAACACCTACGGGCTCGGCGCGGGCATCCGCCTGATCATGACCGGCCTCATCATTATCAGCGTCATCATGCTCGCCGGCGGTCGCCGGGCCGGCATGCGATAATTGGGAAGACCGCCATGGCCGAGGCCAGCATTTACGAAATCCACGACCCGCGCTTCCGGCAGATGATCGTAACAAGCGCCGGCCTCGACGAGCTCTATTCCGGCTGCCGCTGGGCGGAGGGTCCCGTCTGGTTCAACGACGCGAACCAGCTGCTCTGGAGCGATATTCCCAACCAGCGCATAATGCGATGGACGCCCGAGAGCGGCGTCTCCGTCTACCGCCAACCCTCCAACTTCACCAACGGCCATACGCGCGACCGGCAAGGTCGGCTGATCTCCTGCGAACATGGAACGCGCCGCGTCACCCGCACCGAGGTCGACGGCTCGATCACCGTGCTCGCCGACCGTTTCGAGGGCGCAAGGCTCAATTCGCCGAACGACGTGGTGGTGAAATCCGACGGCACGATCTGGTTCACCGATCCCACCTACGGCATCATGTCGGACTATGAAGGCTATCGCGCCGAACCGGAGCAGGCGACCCGCAACGTCTACCGGCTCGATCCCTCGACCGGCGAAATTGCGGCTGTGGTCACCGATTTCACACAGCCGAACGGCCTCGCTTTTTCACCCGACGAGACAATCCTCTATGTGGCGGATTCGGCCGCAAGCCATGACGAAAGCCTGCCGCGTCACATCCGCGCTTTCGACGTGGCCGACGGCAACAGGCTCACCAACGGCCGCGTCTTCTGCCTGATCGACAACGGCATTCCGGACGGCATCCGCACAGACGTCAACGGAAACCTCTGGTCGAGTGCGGCCGATGGCGTGCATTGCTTCGACCCGACCGGCAAACTGATCGGCAAGATCCGCGTACCGCAGACCGTCGCCAACCTCACCTTCGGCGGCCCCCAACGCAACCGGCTGTTTATCGCCGCGACGCGGTCGGTTTATGCGGTGTACGTTGCGGTGAGTGGGGCTCAGGTGCCGTAGCATGACGATCTTAGTCCCGCGTTGATGGAAATTGAATTGGAGACCTGCGGGTAGGACGTCGGTGCGCCGGTGCATGACAGCTCCGGCGCGCGACATGCGCTGGAGCTAGCAAACGCATACATCATGGCGGTTGCGCTCCACTGCGTTCAGCAAACCGACCCTGACCTGCCCCTTCCTTTTATTTCCTACTGCGCCGGTTCCAGCATCGCGCAATCTTCCCCGCCGGTGCACTCGCCCGAGAGGGTACGTTGACCGAGGGCAATGATAATGACGGTCGCGGCCCCGGCCGCCGCAGACACCCAGAATCCACTCTGGGGACCGTAGCTGTCGACCACCCAGCCCGAGACGAAAGCGCCGAGCGCCATACCGATGCCGATGCCTGTCATCACCCAGGTGACGCCTTCAGTCAGCACCGATTCCGGCACGCGACGCTCAATCAACCCAAAGGCCGTTATAAAGGTCGGCGAAATCGCGATGCCGCTGACGAAGACGGCGATAGCAAGCAGGGTTACCGAGCTGCCGGCGATGAGCAGCGGCAGCGAGGTCAGTGCGAGGATCGCAACAGCGATCAACAGCTGGCGGTGCAAGGGGATGCGCAGATTGAGCGCGCCGAGGGTCAAACCCAATAGGAAGGAACCGAGGGCATAGACGCCGATGACCAGGCTTGCCGCATTCGGCTGGCCAAGCTCCTTGGTGATGGCGACAACACTCACTTCCGCCGTTGCGAAGATCGCGCCGACGAAGATCAGCGCGAGTGTGATGATCTGCACCGGACGCTGGCGGATCGCGGAGCCAACCGAAGCCGCGCCGGCGACATGCCGCACCTTCGGCTCGGTGCTGCGCTGCACGATGAAGGCGGCCGTCCCGAGCACTAGAAAGGCTGTGCTCACGATCATGCCGGCTTCCGGGAAAAGTGACACGGCGAGCCCGACCGACAGCGAGGCGCCGGCGATATAGACCAGTTCGTCCGCGGCACTTTCGAACGCGAAGGCCGTGTTGAGCTCGGGCTGGTTGCGAAAGAGTTCCGTCCAGCGCGCCCGCATCAGCGCCGGGATGCTTGGCATGGCCGCCGCGAGGAAGGCCGAGGCAAACAGCGTCCACACCGGCCAGTTCTGGTTGGTCGCAACGATCAGTGCGATGAACGCCAGCACTGACACGATGGTTGTGGGAACGACCACTGCCGTCTGTCCCAGCCGGTCGACCGCTCGCGAAATCTGCGGCGAGATCACCGCATTGGTGAGCGCATAGGTCGCCGACACGGCGCCTGCCAGCCAATATTCGCCATGTGCCTGGGAAAGCATGGCAACGATGCCGATCGGCGCCATGGCGATGGGAAGCCGAGCGAAGAAGCCGGCTGCGGAGAAGCCCTTGGCCCCAGGTGCCGCGAATATTTGTCTATACGGATTTGACATGCGACGATCCTTCCAACTATCGGATAGAACACTTATATACGGAGCGTATGTGTTTAGATAATGCATACGTCCCGTATGTCAATGAAAAAGATACGCGGCGTATGCCAATGGAGAAGCCATGCGCAAACCGCGCCAGGAGATGATCGCAGAGACCCGCGGCAAACTTATCGCAGCCGGGCGGCGCGCCTTTGGCACGATCGGCTACGCGGAAGCGTCGATGGACGATTTCACCGCCGAAGCGGGACTGACGCGCGGCGCCCTCTATCACCACTTCGGCGACAAGAGGGGCCTGCTCCAGGCCGTCATCATGGAAATCGACGCGGAGATGACTGAACGGCTGAACGAAGTTTCGGCCGCCGCTCCGACGCGCTGGCAGGGCTTTGTCGACGAGTGCTCCGCTTATATTGAAATGGCGCTTGAGCCCGAAATCCAGCGTATCATGTTTCGCGATGGCCCGGCTGTACTCGGCGATATCTCGCAATGGCAGAACACCCCCGGCTGTATCGCCGCCCTCTCCCGTAGCCTCGACCGTCTCAAGGCCGATGGCGAGATCATCGACATCGACACTGAAACCGCCGCTCGCCTCATCAATGGCGCCAGCAGCCATATGGCGCTTTGGATCGCCAATGCGGAGAATCCGGAGGCGGTTTCGAAGCGGGCGGTCGCGGGATTCAAGGCTATGCTGGGGAGCCTGCGCAGGCAGGAATAGGTGTTTGATTCCTATTCAGGCGCCGTAGGTCCAAGTCGTTCCCTGACGATCGCGTTCCCGGCGCTGTGTAGCCACCACTCCACACTCTGATACGTTTTTGGCATTTATTGAAACATGCCAGATACGCAGACCCGTCAGTCATCACTCCGTCACGAAATGTCGCCCTGGGCGACAACAACATGGAGTGCCTCATGAAGAAGTTTGACAATATTCTCGCCTGGCGCCGGCTCGCCCGCGGAGCAATGGTGATGGCGGTTGGACCGATGTTGCTGTTCCCAGCCGGTTACCTTGTGCCAGCGCGTGCCGCCGATGTCACATCGGACGGGCCGGCGACGCCGATCGGGGCCGACGAAACCATCCGCCCGTTCCAGATCCACGTTCCGCAGTCACAGCTTGACGACCTGCGCAAGCGCATTGCCGAAACGCGTTGGCCAGACAAGGAGACCGTGAGCGACGCCTCGCAAGGCATTCAGCTTTCGCGTGTCCAGGATCTGGTCCGTTACTGGGGCACTGATTACGACTGGCGCAAGGCCGAGGCCGAGCTCAATGCACTTCCGGAATTCATCACGACGATCGACGGGGTCGATATCCAGTTCATCCATGTGCGCTCCCGTCATCCCAACGCCCTTCCGGTCATTCTGACCCATGGTTGGCCGGGTTCGACCTTCGAGTTCATCAAGGCGATCGGCCCTCTTACAGATCCGACTGCTTATGGCGGTAAGGCGGAGGATGCATTTGACGTGGTCATCCCTTCGATCCCCGGCTACGGCTTTTCGGGTAAGCCGACGGAGCTTGGCTGGGGGCCTGACCGAGTTGCGCGGGCATGGGACATCCTGATGAAGCGGCTCGGCTACGCGCACTATGTTTCCCAGGGCGGCGACCATGGTTCCGTTATCTCCGACGCGCTGGCGCGCCAGGCACCGAAGGGCTTGCTTGGTATCCATCTCAACATGCCGGCGACCGTTCCGGGCAATCTCACCAAGGCGATCAACAGTGGAGATCCGGCTCCTGCGGGACTATCGGCGCCCGAGCGGGATGCCTATGAATCCCTGAGCACCTTCTTCGGCCGCAATGCCGCCTACGGTGCCGTGATGGTGACGCGTCCGCAGACGATCGGCTATTCGCTTTCCGACTCGCCGTCGGGCCTGGCTGCATGGATCTACGAAAAATTTGCGCAGTGGAGCGACAGCGAGGGCATTCCTGAACGCGTTTTTTCCAAGGACGAAATGCTGAACGACATCACATTGTACTGGCTGACCAACACTGGCGCATCCTCGTCGCGGTTCTATTGGGAAAACAACAACAACAACTTCAGCTCAGACGCCCAGAAGACCAAAGAGATTAAGATCCCGGTGGCAATCAGCGTATTCCCGAAGGAGATCTACCAGGCGCCGGAGAGTTGGAGCAAGCAGGCCTATCCCACGCTGCATTATTACCACCGTGTCGATATGGGCGGTCACTTCGCCGCCTGGGAGCAGCCCAAGCTTTTCGCTGAGGAACTGCGAGAGGCATTCAGGTCGGTGCGTTGATCCATCGGCGGCAAAATGACGGCTTGGCATATCCGCGGCTGAGAGTGGCCAATTCAAAGCCGCGGAGAACGGAGCTCGAACCGTTTGATCAAATCATCCTCATCTCACTGTATTCCTGGGGTCAGTTCAACGCACCCCCGGCCGCCAAAACCTCGTCCGGCGTGTCGACGTCGAGCAGGGCCGCGTCGCCAACATCGACATCGAGCACAGGCAGGCCTGACGTTGCGATGATATCGCGCGCGCCGACATCGCCTTCAAGCCGGAGGACTGCCTGATTGAGAGAACGTGGCAGGATGACGGGATTGCCTGGCTTGCCGCGTGAGACGGCGCGCACGATGGCCTCGCCGCCGGCGTTGCGAAAGGCGGAAATCAGGGCATCGAGATGCGTCGTGGAAATGCCGGGCATATCGGCGAGCATGACGAGAATGCCTTCGGCGCGGTCAGCGTCCCTCGATGAGAATCCTGCGATGAGGGAACTCGCCATGCCGCTGGGGTAATCGGGATTATCGATGAAAGTCAGAGCGAGCCCATCGAGCGCGGCCGCGATCTCGCTCCTGCGATGGCCCGTGACGACAATAACGGACGCTGCATCCGCACCGAGCGCGGTCAATGCCGACCGCCGCACGAGCGGCACGCCGTCGAACTCGGCCAGCAGCTTGTGTTTCCCGCCTTCACCCATCCGGCTTGCCTTGCCGGCAGCGAGAATGACGATCGCGACTGACGCCTTACGCATAAGCCACCAGTCTTGCCGCTGCGACATCAGCCAGAACCGACAGGGCGAGCGAGGTTGCATCCCGCGTCGGGCCGAACATCCCGATGGGCGCCTTGATACGACCGATGTCGTCGCGTCTGAAACCCATGGCTGTCAGCCGCTCGACCCGTCGACGATGCGTCCGGGTGCTGCCGAGCGCGCCGATATAAAAGGCGGATGAGTGAAGCGCGGTCTCGAGAATGGCGGCTTCGACGTCGAGGTCATGATGCAGGAGCACGACGGCCGTGAAGAGGTCGATGATGTCGGCTGCAACCCTGCCCCCCTCGCCCTCGCCTCTGACGATCACGTCATAGCCCGAAGCCTCGGCCAGTCGTGCGACGGCCTGCGCTTCGATCGTCTGCCCGGAAAGGACGACGCGGGTGCGGGGACGGTATACGCTCAGGAAATCTCGCTCGTGCCAGCATGCCCGGGGCGGTGGGTCTACCGCTTCGAGCGTCTGACCTTCTGGCGAATAGGCAAGTCCGGCTGCCTGCCTTCGTTCGAGACGATCGAGAACATGCTGCAAAGTCCCGACATCGTTTAGGACATGGATTGCGACGGTGATCCCGCCGCCGCAGGGAAGGACAATGTCGAAGAAGGGAGAGCCGTCGCCGAACTTGACCGTGCGGTCCCGTCCTTCCGCCATTGCCAGAAGCGCTTCGGAAGCGACGGCGGCTTCGACGCATCCGCCGGAGACATAGCCGCAGAATTGCCCGTCCGCGGCAACCACCACATGGGCGCCGAGCGCACGCGCAGCCCCGCCTCGGATGTCGACGAGGGTTGCGAGCGCCACCGCGCCAAGACGATGGGCGTCTTTTGCGAAGCCTAGCAGTTCCGCCGGATCGTCGGTGGACGAGGCCCTAACGGGAATTGGCGCCGTGATGGGTGCAAGTGTCTGATCCATCGGAAATCCTACAGCAATTAACGGCGGTCCACTCTCGAGACCGCCGCCCAAGTAATCAGGCCACGTCCGGCAAGCCGCCGATGAGCTTGTCAAGCGTCAGCGGATAGTGCCGAACCCTGACGCCGGTCGCGTTGTAGACGGCGTTGGCGATTGCTGCCGCGACGCCGCAAAGGCCAAGCTCGCCAACGCCCTTAGCTTTCATCGGCGAGGACATCGGATCGGTCTCGTCCATGAAGATCACCTCCTGGTGCGGAATGTCGGCATGCACCGCCACTTCGTAGCTGGCGAGATCGTGGTTGACGAAGAAGCCGCGGCGGGTGTCGACCGCCAATTCCTCGGACAGTGCGCCGCCCGCCCCCATCGTCATCGCGCCGATGACCTGGCTGCGGGCGGTAATCGGGTTGAGGATCCGACCTGCCGCGCAGACTGCAAGCATCCTGCGAATGCGGCTTTCTCCCGTGGCAATGTCGACGCCAACTTCCACGAAGTGCGCGCCGAATGTCGATTGCTGATGTGTCTCGGTAAGCTCGCCCCACTTGATGGTATCTTCGCCGACAAGACCATCCGGACCGGCAGCCTCGGCAAGAGGCACCGAACGATTGCCCGAGCGGACCGCGCCATTCTCGAAGATGACGTCTTCGGAGTTGAAGCCGAGCTTCTTGGCAATGGCCTCACGCAGTTTGACACAGGCTGCGTAGACGCCTGACGTAGAAGAGTTGGCGCCGAACTGACCGCCCGAACCCGCCGAAACCGGAAAACGCGAGTCGCCGAGTTGGACGGCGACCTTGTCGATCGTTACCCCCATCATCTCGGCGGCGGTCTGGGCGATGATCGTGTAGCTGCCCGTCCCGATGTCGGTCATGTCGGTTTCGACAGTCACGACCCCTTCCCGGTCGAGCTTTACCCGGGCTCCGGAGGGAAGCACGAGGTTGTTGCGGAAGGCAGCGGCAACACCCATGCCGACCAGCCAGTTGCCCTCACGCCTGGAACCCGGCCTTCCCCGTTCACCCCAGCCAAACCGCTCCGCACCGAGCGTGAGGCAGCCGACGAGATTGCGCTGGGAAAAAGGCCGCTGCGGCTTCTCCGGATCGACCTGCGTGTCGTTGACGATCCGAAACTGCACAGGATCGATCCCAACCTTTTCAGCAATCTCGTCGATGGCGATTTCGAGCGCCATCAGTCCGGGGGCTTCGCCCGGAGCGCGCATGGCATTGCCCTCCGGGAGATGAAGCGTCGCCAGCCGCATCGCGGTCATCCGGTTCGCACCCGCATAGAGGAGCCGCGTCTGGTTGACGGCGGTCTCCAGTCCGCCGCCCGGAAGGTCACCGGACCAGCTTTCGTGCGCTATGGCGGTGATCTTGCCGTCGCGCTCGGTTCCAATGCGGATACGCTGGATCGTCGCCGGCCGATGGGTGGTATTGTTCATGACAAACGGGCGGGGCAAGGCGACCTTGACGGGCCGTTTTACCGCACGCGCACCGACAACGGCCAGCACGGCATCCGCCCGTAGGAACAGCTTGCCACCGAATCCGCCGCCGATGAAGGGCGACATGAGATGGATCTTCTCCTTGTCGATGTCGAGCGTCGTTGCAAGGTCGGAGCGCCACCAGTCGATCATCTGGCTGGAGGTCCAGACGGTCACCTCGTCGCCGTTCCAGGCTGCGATCGATGCGTGCGGCTCCATCATCGCATGTGACTGGTCGGGCGTCGTGTAAGACGCGTCAACGGTGACGGGAGCTGACCTGAAGGCAGCCTCGAAGTCGCCGACCGCGGTATCGGGCTGCTGCGATTCATCCGGCTTGACGGCCGAATCCTTTGCCTGAGCGAGATCGAACACACCCTTTTCTTCGGCATAGTCAACCTTGACCAGGGAGGCTGCGGCGCGTGCCTGCTCGAAGGTCTCGGCAACGACGACCGCGATTGCCTGGTGATAGTGCTGAACCTCGTCGCCGCCAAAAAGCTTGGCGGTGTTGAACTTGCCCTTCTTCCGCTCGCCGATGTCGAGCGTCGTCACCACGGCAAGCACACCCGGAGCCTTTTTGGCGGCGGAAACGTCCATGGACGTGATGCGGCCCTTGGCGATGGCCGCGCCGACGGGATAACCATAGGCGTAGCGCATGTTCGGATCGTGCCACTCATAGGCGTACATCGCCCGGCCGGTCGTCTTGAGCTGGCCGTCGATGCGGTGGATCGGTTGGCCGACGACCTTCAGATTGTCGATCGGGTTGGTTGTCGCTGGCGTATCGAACTGCATGGCTCAACCCCTTGCTTCGGCGATGACCGCGCCGAGCGTGCGCTCGACCAGGTGCACCTTGAAACGGTTCTGTTCGGTCGGACGGGCGTCTGCAAGAAGGACGCCCGCCACCGCGCGCGCACCTTTCGGCAGCTCGGCTTCGGCTGCCTCGATGCGCCATGGCTTATGGGCGATGCCGCCGACGGCGACCCGTCCTGTGCCATCCGGCTGGATCACAGCTCCGACCGAAACGAGCGCGAAGGCATAGGAGGCGCGGTCTCGCACCTTGCGATAGATGTGCTTGCCGCCGACAGGGGGCGGCAGCAGGACCGCGGTGATGAACTCGCCGCGCTCAAGAACGGTTTCGATCTCAGGCGTGTCGCCCGGCAACCGATGAAAGTCGGCGATCGCAATCGCGCGACGACTGCCGTCGGCCTTGACCGTTTCCACAACAGCATCGAGCGCCCGCATCGCGATCGCCATGTCACTCGGATGAGTGGCGATGCAAGCTTCGCTGGTGCCGACGACGGCATGCTGGCGGCTGAAGCCGCCGATGGCGGAACAGCCGCTGCCCGGCTGCCGCTTGTTGCACGGCTGGTTCGGGTCATAGAAATAGGGACAGCGCGTGCGCTGCAGGAGGTTGCCGGCCGTCGTCGCCTTGTTGCGCAGTTGCCCGGAGGCACCCGCGACAAGCGCCCTGGAGATCAGGCCGTAGTCGCGGCGAACGGTTTCATGAGCTGCAAGATCGGTGTTGCGGACCAAGGCGCCGATGCGCAGCCCGCCCTCCGACGTGGGTTCGATCTTGTCGAGGCCGAGACCGTTGACGTCGATCAGGTGCGCCGGCGTCTCGATCTCAAGTTTCATCAGGTCGAGGAGATTGGTGCCACCGGCGATGAACTTGGTTTCGGGATTGGAGGCTGCCGCCTTGGCCGCGGCCTCGACGGACAGGGCACGTTCATAGGTGAAGGGTCTCATGCTTTAATCCCCGCGACTTCCGAAATGGCATCGATAATGTTGGAATAGGCGCCGCATCGACAGATGTTACCGCTCATGCGTTCGCGGATCTCGGCCGCAGTGACGGCCGCCTGAGCCGTAAGATCGCCGGTGACGTGGCTCGGTATGTTCGCCTTGATCTCCTCGAGCACCGCCACGGAGGAACAGATCTGTCCCGGCGTGCAATAGCCGCACTGGAAGCCGTCATGCTTGACGAAGGCCGCCTGCATCGGATGAAGGTTTTCAGGCTGACCGAGGCCCTCGATCGTGGTGATTTGATCGCCTTCGTGCATGACCGCCAGTGTCAGGCAGGAATTGATGCGGTGGCCGTCGACCATGACGGTGCATGCGCCGCATTGGCCGTGGTCGCAGCCCTTTTTCGTGCCGGTCAGATGCAGGTGCTCGCGCAGCGCGTCGAGCAGCGACGTTCTATTGTCGACCTCGAGATCGCGGTTCTCGCCGTTAACCGCGAAAGAAACTTTCGATGTATAGGCCATGTCATTTCCTGGGGACTGTGCCGCCGCGGGCGCGACGGCTCCGGTGACCGCAATCGTTGCGGCCGACGAGATAAGTAGATCTCGACGGGAAAGTTCCAGTTGTATCTGGCTTGGCATGAACTGTTCCACCTTGCTCGTTGGACATGGGCGCGCGTCAACGCCGTCTGCTGAGGTAGTGCAACTCTGCCTTCTGATTAGACCCCTTCCGTTGCATACGGTTATCGATCTGGCTCATGAATTCCCCGAGCCGCGGTCATAAGATGCCGCGAGCCACAACTTCAACAAAAGTTGGCTTGGATGCTGAAGTCAGCGGAGCAACGCGCGCCGATGCGCGCGAAAAAAAGCAGCGCCATGCGCAAAAAATGATGCTTTTCGGGCTCATCATTATTCCCTACTGCCTATCGAAGCAGGTGACGAAAGGGGAAGACCGCATGCCCACGCCGTTTTACTGGAACGAGCTCAATACATATGATTTTGCCAGCCTCTCCCCCGAGACCACCGTTGCCGTTCTGCCTATTGCCTCGACGGAACAGCACGGTCCGCATCTGCCGATCGCAACGGATGTCGCCATCGCGACCGGCATGCTGGCGGAGCTGAAGAGGCAGCGGCCGGAGGATCTGGATATCCTGGTCCTTCCGACACAGGAGATCGGCAAGGCCAACGAACACATCTACGGCCCCGGTACGCTGTCGCTCAGTGCCGAGCTGCTCATCCCCGTCTGGACGGCGATCGGCGCAAAGGTTGCCGAAGCCGGGCTGCGGAAGATGGTGATCGTCAATTCCCACGGCGGCAATGTCGACATCATGAGCATCGTCGCGCGCGAACTGCGCGTGCGCTATCAGATGGCGGTGGTCTCCACGCAATGGGGCCGTTTCGGTCATCCGGAAGGCATGGTCGGCGATCACGAGAGCAAATACGGCATCCACGGCGGCGATGTCGAGACGTCGTTGATGCTGCACTTCCGCCCCGAACTGGTGCGCATGGACAAGGCCCAAAACTTCGCCTCGAAGGCCGAAGGGATGCGGGAGCAATCCAAATTTCTTCAGCCTCTGCCGCCGCATTCGCTGGCCTGGATCGCGCATGACCTCAATCCCTTTGGCGTGGTCGGCGATGCCTCGATCGCCACAGCCGAAAAGGGCGAGGCGATCTGCCGCCATCAGGTCAAGGGGTTTGTCGAGCTGCTGCAGGATCTCAAGGCGTATCCGCTTTCGAATCTCTATGTGAAATAGGCTCAGCGGCCGGTTTCACATCCGGGGGGATATGGCCTTTGGCCTGCAATTCCTGCACCAGGCCGAGCAGTTCGGCGAGCAGATATTCGACGAAAAGGCTGGTGGCCGCGTCGAGGGGCGCGCGGGCGCGGGCAAACAGCTTCATCTGCTGGTAACGCGCATGCGGCTCGGCGATCGGCCGGAAGACAAGTTCACCGCGCCGGCATTCGGTGATGACGTCAAGCGGATTGAGCAGCGTCAGCCCCGTGCCGCATTTGACGAGCTGTTTCAGCATCTCCGATGCGTTGGTTTCCAGCACCGGCTCGACCGAGATGGGCAGGCGCGCAAAAGCAAGATTGATCACCTCGCGCAGACTGGTGCCCGGCTGCGCCAGAACCAGTTTTTCCTGGGTGACATCGGCGAGGTTGATCGGTCCGGGACCGATCAGGTGATGCCCCGGTGGCAGCACGACACCGATCGGGATGTCGAAATTTCCGAGCGTGCGGATGCCGGGCGTGGCGGGGATGTTGAATCCGAGACCGATATCCACTTCGCCGGATACAACGGGGCTGGCCGTCGTGCCGCCGGTGTCGTTGCGCAGCTGGACGAAGACGCGCGGATGTTCTGAAAGAAAACGCGCGATGATTTCGGGCAGCGGCCCGGCGGCAAGCCCAACGGTCGTCACCATGCGCACCTTCCCCGCCTGCTGCATCTTGAGGCTGCGGATGCGCCCCTCCAGGCGCTCGTAATTCTTCAGCACGTCGCGAATATGCTCGATGCAGAGTTCGCCGGCAGCTGTCAGCCGCAAGCCACGCGGCAGCCGCTCGAAAAGCGGCGCTCCGATCTCCTCCTCCAGCGCCAAAATCTGCCTGTTGACCGCCGATGACGCAACATTGAGGCGCGCGGCCGCCTTGCGGATCGAACCGCAACGGGCGATCTCGTTGATGTAAAGAAGGCGTCTGGAGTGCAACATGATCTCTCCAATGCATAAATTTTGCGCAGGACGCACAAATTATCTTCAGCTTTCCCAGAGATGCCGAAAAGGCATCAATGCGCACGAATTTTGATGCTTTTCAAAGCGCATGGCAATGGCTCAAATTCCCTTAAAAGGGAGCCGAGCAAGGCGTCCCTCGGCCAAAAAGGGGAACTGCCGACCATGTTGAAAGCACTGATGAAGACGCAATTCCTGAGCTGCCTCGGCTTCGCCTCGATGCTTGCCGCCGCCTCGCCGGCGCTTGCCCTCGACAAGGTGAGCTACGGGACGAACTGGCTTGCCCAGGCGGAACATGGCGGCTTCTACCAAGCCGTCGCCGACGGCACCTATGCAAAATACGGCCTCGACGTCACAATCGTCCAGGGCGGCCCGAATGCTGCAAACAGCGCGCTCTTGATCTCCGGCAAGCTCGATTTCTACATGGGCGGCCCGCAGGGCGAAATATCCGCCGTCGAGCAGGGCATTCCGCTGGTCGATGTCGCCGCGATCTTCCAAAAGGATCCGCAGGTGCTGATCGCCCATCCGGACAATGGCGTCGACAAGTTCGAGGATCTCGCCAAGCTGAAAACGCTGTTCCTCAGCAAGGACGGCTATCTCACCTATTTCGAATGGATGAAGGCTAATTTCAAAGGCTTCAAGGACGAGCAGTACAAGCCCTATAACTTCAGTCCTGCGCCCTTCCTCGCAGACAAGGAGTCTGCCCAGCAGGGCTACCTGACATCCGAACCCTACGAGATCCAGAAGCAGGCAGGCTTCGAGCCGAAGGTCTTCCTGCTCGCCGATAACGGCTACTCGCCCTATTCGACGATGATCACGACGACGCAGGCAATGATCGACGGCAAGTCCGACGTCGTGCAGCGCTTCGTCGATGCTTCGATCGAGGGCTGGTACAACTACCTTTACGGCGACAACGCCAAGGCGAACGCGCTGATCAAGAAGGACAATCCTGAGATAACGGACGGCCAGATCGCTTATTCGATCACCAAGATGAAGGAATACGGCATCATCGAATCCGGTGACAGCCTCGACAAGGGCATCGGCTGCATCACCGACGCCCATTACAAGAAGTTCTTCGACGAGATGACCGCCATCAGGGTGTTCAAGGCCGATACCGATTACACCAAGGCCTTCACGACGAAGTTCGTCTGCAAGGGCGCCGGAATGGCATTGAAGAAGTAGGCCGACCGACGGCTCTCCTGGTCCGCCATTGAGGACGTGGCGGGCCGTATCCTCCCGCATGAACGAGACAGCAATGCTCCCAGCAGAAGCCCAGGCGGTATCCCCGAAAGAGACGCGCAAGCGGCCGCTTGTTATCATGCAGTCGGTCTCGAAGGTCTTTTCCAGCGGCACTGTCGCCCTTTCGAACATGGCGCTCACGGTGGAAAGCGGCGAGTTCGTCAGCCTGCTCGGCCCTTCCGGCTGCGGCAAGTCGACGGCGCTGCGCATCATCGCCGGTCTCGGCGATGTCACCTCTGGAACGATCGACTGGCCGAGTTCGCGCATCAATTCGAAGGGCCTGCCGGAGGGCGATATCGGCTTTGTCTTCCAGGAGCCGACGTTGATGCCCTGGAAGAACGTGTTCGACAATGTCCATCTGCCGCTGAGGTTGAGGGGCGTTTCGAAGACAGCCGCGCATGATCAGATCATGGAAGTACTGACCACCGTCGGCCTTCAGGATTTTGCCAAGGCCTATCCACGCGAACTATCCGGCGGCATGAAGATGCGCGTCTCGATCGCCCGTGCGCTGGTGACGAAGCCGAAGCTGCTGCTGATGGACGAGCCTTTCGCTGCGCTCGATGAGATCACCCGCCAGAAGCTCAACGATGACGTGCTGCGGCTGTGGAAGGCGACCGGCATTACGGTGATTTTCGTGACGCATTCGGTCTTCGAGTCCGCCTATCTCTCGAACCGCATCGTCGTGATGAAGGCAAGGCCCGGGCGCGTGCATGCCGACGTCCCGTTGATCACCAGCCTCGAACGCGACGCGCACTACCGGACCTCGGAAGAATACCGCAAGGCCTGCGAAACGGTATCGCATTCGCTGATCGGGGCGATCAATTCGGCAGGGGATCATTGATGAGTGACGAAACAGACAAATCGCCGCTCGTTAAGGGTACCGCAAGCGCAAGGCGCCGCGATCTTGCGCTGCGCATCGCCATCCCCTTCCTCGTCATCGCGCTGTTGATCCTCGTCTGGTACGCCTATGTGAAACTGTCCGGCGTGCCGCCCTATATCCTGCCAGGACCGGCCGCTGTGGCAAACGCCTTCGTGACGGATTGGGGTACGCTTGCCCCTGCCCTCTGGGTCACCACCAAGATCACCTTCATGTCGCTCATGCTGGCGCTTGTCGGCGGCGTCGGCTTTGCGATCTTTCTCGTGCAGTCGCGCTGGGTCGAGCTTGCCTTCTATCCCCTTGCCGTCATCCTGCAGGTAACGCCGATCGTGGCGATCTCGCCGCTGATCCTGATCTACGCGCCATCGACGCAGGTCGCGCTGCTGATCTGCGCCTTCCTCGTCGCATTCTTCCCGATCCTGTCGAACATGGTGCAGGGGCTGAAGAGCGTCGATCATAATCTCATCAACCTCTTCGAGCTCTATGGCGCCTCGCGCTGGCAGACGCTGATCCATCTGAAGATCCCGGCCGCCCAGCCCTATTTCATGACCGGTCTTCGCATCGGCGGCGGGCTTGCGCTGATCGCCGCCGTCGTCGCTGAATTTGCTGCAGGCTCGGCCGGTGCCGGCTCCGGCCTTGCCTTCCGCCTGCTGGAAGCGCAGTACCGGATGAACATCCCGCGGCTCTTTGCGGCCCTCTTGATGCTCTCCATGCTTGGCGTAGCGATCTTCGGCCTCACTACCCTCATTGCCTGGCTGAGCCTCCACCGCTGGCATGAGAGCAGCATCAAACGGGAAAACTGATGACCTATCCCTTCATATCCCCGCCAAATGCGGCCCGCTTCGTGCTGAGCAATGCGACAGTGCCCGCCGTCACCGTCGAGCCTGTCGACGTGCCGGTCACGGAAGGGCTGGCCACGGTCGATATCGTCATCAGCGACGGCATGATTGCAGCCATCCGGCCGGCCGGCGCCGCACCCGCCGATTATGCCAGGATCGATCTCAAGGACGGCATGGTCTGGCCGTGTTTTGCCGATATCCATACTCATCTCGACAAAGGCCATATCTGGCCGCGCCAGGCCAATCCCGACGGCAGCTTCATGGGCGCGCTCGATGCCGTCAGGGCCGACCGAGAGGCCAACTGGTCGGCGGTAGACGTCAAACGGCGCATGGAA
This sequence comes from Rhizobium sp. WYCCWR10014, assembly GCF_001657485.1. Taxonomy (GTDB): domain Bacteria; phylum Pseudomonadota; class Alphaproteobacteria; order Rhizobiales; family Rhizobiaceae; genus Rhizobium. The sequence goes on along the minus strand of NZ_LXFU01000053.1, from coordinate 220,045 downwards.
TTCTCGCTCCGCTCTGCCTATGCCCATGGCACCAGCCTGATCCGCACGCATCTGGATTCGCTTGCGCCCCAGCATCGCATATCCTTCGAGGTCTTTGCCGAAATCCGGGATGCCTGGAAAGACAGGATTGCACTGCAGGCGGTCGCCCTCTTCCCGCTGGATGCCATGGCAGACAGCACCTTCTTTGCCGATCTCGTCACAACGGTCAGACAGAGCGGCGGCCTGCTTGGCGGCGTTACCCGCATGGGGCCGGAGCTCGTCTGGCAGCTCGACACGCTCTTCAGGACTGCCGCGGAGCATGGCCTGGATGTCGATCTGCATGTGGACGAGACGGATGATCGCGGCGCCGAGACGCTGAAAGCAATCGCCGAGGCCGTGCTGCGCAACGGGTTCGAGGGCAAAGTGACCGCCGGCCATTGCTGCTCGCTCGCCCGCCAGGACGAAGACACCGCCACACGCACCGTCGCGTTGGTCGCCAAGTCAGGCATCGCGGTCATCTCACTGCCGATGTGCAACATGTATCTGCAGGACCGCTATCCCGGCCGCACCCCGCGCTGGCGCGGCGTCACCCTGTTCAAGGAGCTAGCCGCCGCCGGCGTCGCGACCGCGGTCGCATCCGACAATACCCGTGACCCCTTCTACGCTTATGGTGATCTCGATCCAGTGGAGGTCTTCCGTGAGGCCGTGCGGATTCTGCATCTCGACCATCCGCTAGATACCGCCGCCCGTGTCGTTACCACCTCGCCTGCCGCCATCGTCGGACGGCCGGACAAGGGCCGCATCGCCGCTGGCGATCCGGCCGATCTCGTGCTCTTCAGCGCGCGGCGCTGGAGTGAATTCCTGTCCCGTCCGCAGGCTGACCGCGTCGTGCTTCGCCGCGGCAAGGTGATCGACCGCAGCCTGCCGGATTACCGTGAACTCGATAACGTCGTTGGAGCCTGACATGGCCGATTATCAGAAGATCAAAAAGGAACTCGAGGGCATCGCCGTCGAGGACAATCCGGCGCTGGTTCGCCAGAAGAGCCGGGATTTCTATTGGTACTCGCCGATCCTGAAGGCGCAGCTCGACAATGTGACGGCCGATCTCGTCGTCACGCCGAAGACCGAGGAAGAGGTCATCCGGACGCTGAAGGTCGCCTATGCCCATGGCGTACCGGTCACGCCGCGTGGCGCCGGCACCGGCAATTACGGCCAGGCCATGCCGCTTTCCGGCGGCATCGTTCTCAATCTTGCCGCCATGGACAAGATCAAGGAGATCCATCCTGGCCGCGTCATCTGCGAGCCGGGCATCGTGCTTGCCCAGCTCGACAAGCAGACCAAGGCCCATTCCGGTCAGGAGCTGCGCTTCCACCCCTCCACCGCCCAGACGGCGACGGTCGGCGGTTTCATCGCTGGCGGTTCCGGTGGCGTCGGCTCGATCACCTGGGGCGGCTTGCGCGACCTCGGCAATATCCTGCGCCTGCGCGTCGTCACCATGGAAGCCGAGCCGCGTGTCCTCGATCTCACCGGCTGGGATCTCCAGAAGGTGAGCCACGCCTATGGCACGAACGGCATCATCACCGAGATCGAGATGCCGCTTGCACCTGCCTATGACTGGGTCGATGTGCTCGTGGGCTATGACGACTTCATGGAAGCGGTGCGCTTCTCCGACGCGCTGGCGAAATGCAACGGTATCCTCGTCAAGGAGATCGCGCCGATCGCCGCTCCCATTCCTTTCGATTATTTCACCCGCCACAAGCCCTACATCCGTCAGGGCCAGTCGATCGTCGTGCTGATGATCGCGCCGCACTCCATGGATGCCTTTCTCGCCTTCACGGCGGCGCAGAAGGGCGAGATCATGTTCCGCTCCGACAAGGTGGAAAGCATGCGCGGCATCCCGCATGCCTATGAGCTTGCCTGGAACCACACGACATTGCGTGCCCTCAAGGTCGACCCGAGCTTCACCTATCTGCAGGTGCAATATCCCGGACCGGATCATGTCGCCAAAGTCCGGAAGATGGTCGAAATTTTCGGTGACGAAGTGCCGGGTCACCTAGAATTCATCAAATTCGACGGCCAGATCCAGTGCTCCGGCCTGCCGCTGGTGCGCTATACCACCGAAGAGCGACTGGAGGAGATCATCAAGATCCACCAGGACAATGGATGCCCGATCTTCAACCCGCACCGCTATACGCTCGAAGAAGGCGGCATGAAGCGCACCGATGCGGTTCAACTCGCCTTCAAGCAGGAGACAGATCCGAAGGGCCTGCTCAATCCGGGCAAGATGATCGCCTGGGAAAATCCCGATTTCGATTTCAACGCCGGCAAGAACTATCTCTTCCCCGGCCTGGCGTCCCTGATGGAGGCCTCATGAGGGTTCTCGTCCTCCACTCTCACCCGGTCGAGGAAAGTTATGGCAAGGCGCTTTACCGGCAGACCATCGAGAGCCTTGGGAAGGCCGGGCATACAGTGGACGCCTGCGACCTCTATGAAGAGCAGTTCGATCCGGTGCTCTCACGCCACGACCGGCTCGTCTATCACGACTATCCGGAAAATCGGAGGCTGGTGGAATCGCATGTCGAAAGGTTGAAGGCGGCCGAGGGGCTGGTGATCTGCACCCCGATCTGGAACTTCGGCTTTCCGGCGATCCTGAAGGGATATTTCGACCGCGTATGGCTGCCGGGCGTTTCCTTCGAACTGGTCAACGGCAAGGTAGAATCGCGGCTGCGCCACATCCGCAAGCTCGCAGCCGTCCTGACTTATGGCGCAACGCCCTTCCGGGCCTTTGCCGCCGGCAACCCGCCGAAGAAAATCGTCAAGCGCGTGCTGAGGGCACAGATCAATCCGGTGAGGCCGGTGACGTTCCTCGCCCATTACGACATGAACAATTGCACGCCGGAGACACGGGCAAAATTCCTCGCCCGCGTCGGAGGAGCGATGGAGCGCTTCTAGAAGATTTTCGCGGCAGTTACTTCGACCTCGACGAGGAACTCAGGGCGCGTAAAGCCGCCGATGACGAGCAAGGTGGAAACCGGCTTCGGATCGAGCGTATAGCGATCCCGGACAGTCATATAGGCCGGGAAATCCTCGCGGCGGGTGACGAAGCCCGAAATGCGGATGACGTCGGCAAAACTCATTTCCGCCTCTTCGAGGATCGCCTTGATCGCCTCGAAGCAGAGTTCCGCCTGAGCAGTGATGTCGCTCGGAACAGCATCGTCGAGGCCGATACCAAGCTGGCCCGAGGTGACGAGAAGCGATGCGCCGGGGGGCACGAGCAGGCCGTGATTATAATTTCCAAAAGGCCGGCGTACCGACGCCGGATTGAAGGTCTTCTTCATCGCTGAACTTTCCCGTAGGTCTGCAGATGCCGACCCTACAAGATGCAGCGGGATATGAGAATATCGCTGCCGCCCATAATGTCTTGCGACAAAAAGCAGGACGATCGCCTTGAACCAGTTCGAACCACCGACCCGTTGATTCTCAGCATCGAGAGCAAAGCCTAGCTCCAATAATTTTGGAGCTGTCGAATAATAGCAGATCATCCGATATTTATGCCCGCCGGGCATAAGCTGAAGCGCGCTGTCTTTTTCGATGAGCGAGGAGAAATCCGTGACCGGTCGTTCGAAAGCCAGGCGTTCCGCGCCTCGGGGCTCAATCTCGTCGTCAGTGCGATCGTACATTGGAATACGGTCTATCTTGATCGCGCGGTTACACAGCTAAAACGTGCGGGCCGAGGCATTCCAGATACTCTGTTGAAACACATCTCGCCACTGAGTTGGGAACATATCAACCTGACAGGCATCTACACCTGGGATGCGGAACATCAGATGCACAACGGATTTCGGTCGCTCCGCCTTCCGGCTGGGCTGCGGCGCGCCGCATAAGTTCCCGGTCCGTTCGCCCTATCGTACGATTTCGCACCGCTCTTGTTCCGACCCCCGGTTGTTCGTGCGCGAGCCGCGTTTGCCCTTCGTGCCGCCCGGCACACAATCCTTGATCCGTTCCCACTGGCCATCCCGAAGCGCATCACAATCCACGGCCGATCTCCAAAAGTCAGCCTTGAATCTGATTTGCGCCTCCGGCGGAATCCCAAATCGTTAAATCGTCACCACGACCTAATTCGGTCGAAGCCTTTTGGTCGCAATCATCATGACGAGATCTTCGGAGGCATCTGCGAGCGCCAGTGCCAATTCCGCAGCCGACCATCCACGTTTCTGCAAACTGACGAGCATTTCCACCATCGCGACTTCGACTTCTCGTCTGCAGCTCGAAATCGGCTTCAATTCGATATGTTTCTCATCACATGCCGTGGTCATCGTAGCCTCCGCTCTGCCATATGAAAGGCAGCGTTAACAATTTCGACAATGGGTGGATATGGTAGGGGTTGCATGCAAGCCTCGAGCCATTACACATCGACACAGATTGCCTCGGCTGCGCGCAACCCCTCGCGCGCCATTATTTGCCGATGTCCGGCATCAGGAGCGTCTCGCATGAATCTGCACAATAGGTGGTGGAATTCTTCCCGGCGCCTGAGGGATGCACGCGGAATGAGTCCTGTTGCAAGCCAACGCTTGCGCAAAGCGCGCAAGAACAATCCTCCGATGGTTCACGACCTCTCCTCCTATTTTTGCTTGTTTTGTTTTGAACAAATATCGTTGTAAGTTGCCGGCGCCTCGAAACTACATTGCACCGGCAGCTGCGTATTTTGGAAGTTCCGAACTTCCTTTGGAATTAACCACTACTCATTTAGATATATGAACAGGACGCAATTGTCGTTATCGCCGCATCCTGAAAGTTATCAGTCCGTCCATTTATGCTCGCCAGGGAATATGATAGGTAGCGGTTTTGTCGCAAACTTTTTAAAAGGCCGCAGAAGCGGCCATCGCTGGACACAATTATGCAGCGAGTGCGGCGAATTGCTGAAATGCCGATTGGCCACTGGTTGAAAATTGGCGCTTGCGGATCATGTGAGCCACCTCGATACCATCCAGTGTTGCTGACGCAGACTGAAAGGTTTTGAAGCCCTTCATGGGGCGGGTCAGCTTCTTGATAAACCGGTGGTCCTGCTCAATCGTGTTGTTGAGGTATTTGACCTGCCGGATCTCGATCAGCCAGAACCATCCATACAACAGCAGCCGCCAGTTGATGTTTTGCAATCCTGCCAGGTTCGCGCCGCTCTTGTCGATGACGACCTTTTCGGGCCAGCCATTGTTCTTAATCGTGCGGGCGAAGAACGCGCTGGCCGCGGCCTCATCGCGGTGCTCAGACAGCATGAAATCAAGGGTTTTGCCGAATTTGTCGACAGCCCGATAGAAATAGGTCCACTTGCCTTTGACCTGGATATAGGTCTCGTCCATCCGCCAGGAGCTGCTGGTTGCGGATTTGCGCCGCTGGGCCTGGCAGGCAATCAGGGGCGAATATTTCACGACCCATCTGTTCAGCGTCGCGTGGTCAACGGTAACGCCGCGCTCGGCCATAATAGGAGACCGCATATCTCACGTAGAAAAATACCGCGTATAAAATCACGTCTTTCGGGTAATGACTGCCTTTGAAATCGACCATGATCGGGAAACTCAATCTGCCTGCTCATCTCAACCCCGGATCTACGCCTACAATACTGGTTGCAAACCCGGTGAAAAGTTTTGCGATAGAACCGAAGTGTTCGCCTTGATGGGATTCGAACCGCAGACCCCGTAATTCAGCGGTACGCCACAGGAGAAAGGGTGACCTGTTGGGCTTTTGATCCGATGCCATTGCTCTGTGAGCAATCCGCCACTCCTGCCGCAGCCTTTTCAACAAATGCTGGAACCGCCGGCGCATTGGCTAACTTGCTAGTTTAATCAATCGTTGCCTGAGATCGGCACCGCTTTCCAGTTTGTAATCTAAGCTTTGAATTGCCTGGGACACAGCGAAGACAAGATCTTCGTTGCCGGGTGCAGCCGCTCCATCGGGAAGCCGGGTATTGTTTTCAAAACCCACCCGCACATTTCCTCCAGACAGTGCGCCAGCTGAAACGCACGCTGCTTCATGACGGCCGAATGCACAGACACTCCAATGCTCGAAACGTGGAATGCCGGTCGCCAGAAATGGCAGGAGATCGGTCGGCTGCGACGTCTGGTCTGCCGTGTATCGCCCAAGGACAAAGAGCACGGGAATGGTGCGCCATGGTATGAGGCCGCGCGTCTGCATGTCTGCGAGCACGACAGCCTCGGAGGGATCGTAGAGTATGATCTGGGGGAGTACACCCTCCCGCGCCATCCAGGCCAGGAGATCGGCGAAAGCAGCTTCGAACGAGGCGTCCGGGACAAGTTCCCGTAGCGCGAGGGACACCGCTTCCGGGCATGTCTCCTTGACGACAGCAATCTGCTCGGGCGGCGTATAAACACCGAGTGCCTCACTGGTGATCTGCACGACGAGATTATCGCCGACGCGTGACCTGATTGCCGACATCACCTCGCGGTATGCGTCCGCATCGAGAAGATGGCTGCCGTCCTTCTTGCGAACGTGGACATGTATCATCGCCGCGCCCGCCTCTCTGCATCGAACGCCGGTCTCGGCAAGTTCCGTTGCTGTCAAAGGAAGGTTCGGATGGTCCAGCTTGGTCTTGCGGCCGCCGTTCGGAGCAACCGCTATTGCGACGGACTTCAAACCAGTCTCAATATTCATGAAAGCGCTCTCCGTCATGATCCACACGGATCATATAATAATTTTATGAAACATATGTTGAAATAGCCTGCAAGGGGATTATAAATCGGACATGGATCGAGCACCTCTTCGCCAAGCCATCATTGACACGTTCGACAGCATGTCCGCGCAATTGCAGACGGCGTCGCGCTATATCCTTGACCATCCCCGCGATGTCGCCCTCCTTTCCATGCGGGAGCAATCGAAGCATGCCGGTGTCCAGCCTGCGACCATGACCCGTCTGGCAAAACATCTCGGCCTCGACGGATACGACGCGATCCGCGCGATGTATGCCGAGGCGGTGCGCGGCAAGGAGCCCGGTTTTGCCGGAAAAGCCGGCGCTCAGGTCGCCAGCCAGAAGCTCAAGGGCGATCATGCGCTCGCCGCAGACATGCTCGCCTCGATCAGCACCCAGGTCGCCCAATTGGCGGAGCCACAATCCTTGAACCGGATCGTTGAAGCGGCCACGCTGCTCGCTGCGGCAAGACGGGTCTACTGCCTGGGACTTCGGTCGAGCCATTCAGTCACATGGCAGTTGCATTACATGATGTCGCTGATCGGCGAGAAGTCCGTCATGCTGGACGGTCTGGGCGGAACCGGAGCGGATGCAATCGGGAACGCGCGCAGCGATGACGTGCTGCTGGTTGCCAGCGTTCTGCCCTATACCCGTGCGACCATCGAAATCGCTGAATACGCCCACCAAAAGGGCGTTCCTGTCGTTGCCGTGACCGACAGCGAAGTAGCGCCTCTCGCCCAATTCGCTACCGTCGCCGTGCTCGTCGCTACCGAAAGTGCGTCCTTCTTCCATACGATGTCGCCGGCCTTCGCCGTTGCCGAAGTCCTTGGCACCCTCATCGCCGGAAACGCAGGCGAGAACGCGGTCGAAGCGCTCAGACGGTCCGACGAACTGTTTGCTTCGTTCAAAACGCATCTCAAACCCCGGAACCCGAAAAAACGGCCATGACCCATATTCTGCATCGTGTAATCCATTCGAAACTTCCCGTCGCGGTGCGCGGTCAAGGCATCGAAATTTTCGATGCCGATGGAAAAGGTTACATCGATGCGTCGGGAGGAGCGGCCGTCTCGTGCCTCGGCCATGCGCATCCCGCAGTCCTTGCCGCGCTGCACGAACAGCTCGACACTATGGCCTATGCGCACACGGGTTTTTTCACGACCGACGTCGCCGAGCGGCTCGCTGACCGGTTGGTCGATGACGCGCCAAAGGGTCTCAATCATGTCTATCTCGTCAGCGGTGGCTCGGAAGCGGTCGAGGCAGCGTTGAAGATGGCGCGCCAGTATTTTGTCGAGAAGGGCGAACCGCAGCGCCGGCACATCATCGCGCGTCGTCAGAGCTATCACGGAAACACGCTGGGAGCGCTTGCGACGGGGGGCAACGAGTGGCGGCGTTCGCAGTTTCGGCCTCTTCTGATCGAAACACACCATATCGATCCTTGCTACTCCTATCGGCTGCGGCACGAAGGCGAAACCGATGAAGCCTTCGCCGCGCGGTCCGCTCAGCAACTTGAGGACAAAATTCTCGAACTTGGAGAAGATCAGGTCATTGCCTTCGTGGCGGAGACCGTGGTGGGCGCCACGTCTGGCGCAGTGCCACCGGTTGCCGACTATCTCAAGAGGATTCGTGCGATCTGCGACAGGTATGGCGTCCTGCTTATCCTCGACGAGGTCATGTGCGGGATGGGCCGGACGGGCACGCTTCACGCCTGCGAACAGGATGGTGTCGTCCCTGATCTCATGACCATCGCCAAGGGATTGGGCGGCGGTTATCAACCTGTAGGAGCCGTGCTTCTTTCGGGCAAAATCTTCGACGCCTTCGCCAATGGCTCCGGTTTCTTCCAGCATGGTCACACCTATATGGGCCACCCGATGGCCGCGGCCGCCGGCCTCGCCGTTCAAAACGTCATCCGCAACGAAAACCTTCTGGCCAATGTGGACGCCATGGGAGATCACCTTGAAACCCGACTGATCGAACGTCTCGGCAACCACAACCATGTCGGCGACATCCGCGGACGCGGATTGTTCCGAGGCGTTGAACTTGTCAGGGACCGGTCCACCAAAACGCCGTTCGATCCATCGGCAAAACTGAACGTCCGCATCAAAAGGGAAGCGATGGCGCGAGGCCTGATGGTTTATCCGATGGGCGGCACGATCGACGGGCAAACGGGCGATCACGTTCTGTTGGCACCGCCCTTTATCGTCACGGACCGGGATATCGACACGATCGTAGAGCGTCTCGGTGACGCGATCGATACGGCGGTTGCCGGCCTGGCGTAATCCTCCCGGATGGCTTGGCAATCGCATAAACAAGCGATCAGCTTTCCTGCTTTCTTGATCGAAGCCGACCTCGAAGGAGGTCGGCTTTTTTCTGTCATGCGCTCGAAACGGCTTTGCGTGCCGTTTCAGACCAGCATTTGCGCCCATGACGTGGGTTCAATCGGCGTTGTAACAATTTGTGATCCATTCGTTTCGTGAGTAAAATTCATGATCTATATGGATCATTTTTGATCGTCTTGACCACTTTATGTGCGCGCCCGGAAAGCCGTGGTTTTATTTCAAGATTTCCGGCTCACGCTAACCGCTTGGAATCTCAGAGATCTACCGCCGCGACAGTCTTTGGGCGTCGGGAGCGGATGTTTCCGTCATTAGCAATCGGCGTCTTGCTTTTGGCCATCTCTCATACCCTCTCGGCGCGCCAGTGCAAATTTTGAATGCGACAGCCTTATCAATGCAGTTTATATTTGCGCATGTCGATCGAAGGCAAACGCCGAATGCATTTGCCGAAAAAGGGGAACTCACATGAAACTGAGATTTGGATACCTACTTGGAGCCGCTGTTGCAGCGACAATCGCGTTCTCGCTTCCGGCACGGGCCGCCGATCTGGTCGTCGCCACCGATACGGCATTCGTACCGTTCGAGTTCAAGGAAGGCGACAAGTATGTCGGCTTCGACATCGACCTCTGGGATGCTGTCGCTAAGGACATTGGCGTCACCTACACACTGCAGCCGATGGACTTCAACGGCATCATTCCCGCCCTTCAGACGAAACAGGTCGATGTCGGTCTCGCCGGCATCACGATCAAGGACGAACGCAAGAAGGTCATTGATTTCTCCGACGGCTACTATGACAGCGGCTTCCTGCTGATGGTTCCGACGGACAGCGCTATCAAGGGACCGGAAGATCTCAAGGGCAAGACGCTTGCCGTGAAGACGGGAACTTCCGCCACCGACTACGCCAAGGAGAACTTCAAGGATTCGGAATTGCGCCTGTTTCCGAACAGCGACAACGCCTATCTCGAAGTTGCAACAGGCCGCGCCGACGCCGCGATGCACGACACGCCGAACGTGCTCTATTACATCAAGACCAATGGCCAGGGCAAAGTGAAGACCGTCGGTGCGCAGATGATGGCACAGCAGTACGGCATGGCGTTCCCCAAGGGCAGCGAACTTGTCGCCAAGGTCAACGCCTCGCTGGCCAAACTGAAGGCGGACGGCACCTATACCACCATCTACAAGAAGTGGTTCGGTACCGAACCGCCCAAGAGCTGATCTCCAAAACGAGATTATCAGCGCCGGCCCCGCCGGCGCTCCTTCCTCGCATGGAGATGATTTCTATGGAATTCGAATGGTCGGTCGTCTGGCAGGCGCTGCCGGAACTGTTCAAGGGCGCGCAGCTTACGGTCATGATCGCGCTGGCCGGGCTTGTCGGTGGCCTTATCATCGGTGTCGTTGCCGGCCTGATGCGCGCCTATGGCAATGTCGTCCTGAACGCAATCGCTTTCATATATGTCGAACTCATCCGCGGCACGCCGATCGTCGTGCAGGTGATGTTCATCTATTTTGCGCTTCCGCTGGTCGCCGATATCAGGATCAATCCGATCACCGCGGCGATCACCGCGATCGTCGTCAATGCGGGGGCCTATATCGCCGAAATCGTCCGGGGATCGTTTCTGTCCATCCATAAGGGACTGAAGGAAGCCGGGCTCGCGCTGGGTCTTCCACTCTGGAAGGTGCTGTTCTACGTCATAGGGCCGCTAGCCTTCCGGCGCATGATCCCGGCGCTCGGAAACCAATTCATCGTCAGTTTGAAGGACACGTCGCTGTTCATCGTCATCGGTGTGGGCGAACTGACCCGCCAAGGCCAGGAAATCATGGCGGCGAATTTCCGCGCCGTCGAAATCTGGTCGGCCGTTGCCGTGTTCTATCTGATCATGACCGGAACGCTGACCCTTATCCTGCGTGTAACCGAGAAAAGGATGCGAATCCTGTGAGCCTCGTCGAATTCAAAAATGTCACCAAGAACTTTGGGCCGATTTCGGTCTTGAAGGACGTCGACCTCAAGATTGACGAAGGTGAGGTCGTCGTGTTGATCGGCCCGTCCGGATCCGGAAAGTCCACCCTGCTGCGTTGCATCAACGCGCTTGACGAGATCAACGGCGGCGATCTGATCGTTGATGGAATCAGCGTACGCGAAAGCCGTTCCAAGGTCCGGCTGATCCGGCAGGAAGCTGGGATGGTGTTTCAGCAGTTCAATCTGTTCCCGCAGATGACAGCGCTCGAGAATGTTGCGTTTGGACCCCGCAGGGTCCGCAATCTGAGCAAGGCGGACGCAACCGAACAGGCAACGGCGCTACTTGCGAAGGTCGGGCTTGCGGACCGCGGCCATCATTACCCGTCGGAGTTGTCCGGAGGCCAGCAGCAACGTGTCGCCATCGCTCGCGCCCTGGCGGTCAAACCGAAGCTGATGTTGTTCGACGAACCGACTTCAGCGCTTGATCCGGAACTGCGTCACGAGGTGTTGCGCGTCATGCAGTCGTTGGCCGAAGAGGGCATGACGATGATCGTGGTGACGCATGAAATCGGTTTCGCCCGCAAGGTCGGAACCCGGCTTATCTTCATGGAGAACGGCAACATCGCCGTTGACGGCGATCCGGCCGTTCTGCTCGACAGCCCCGAAAATCCACGCCTCCGCGAGTTCCTGCAGCATGTCCATTGACACAGACTATCGCCTTGCCAGCCTGAGCCTTTCGGGAAGCCACTACGATATCGGACAGGGTCTCGGTCGTCATGGCGCGTCCCTCGTTCACGGACACCTCGTCAAGACATATGCCTGGGCGACGGTCATGGCGCTCAGGCACGACGACCGCATAGGTGCGGCGAGGTCATTGGTCGAGGAGCGTTATCCGCAGTATCTGCAGGAACTCTCAGGCTTGGCAGACGGACTGGAGCTGCCCTTCGACGAAGTCTTTGCATGGAACTGCCGGGGCGACGTCTGGGCGATGGCGCCGGATGGCTGCACCACGGTCCAGATACCCGGTTCATTCCCGGTCATCGCCCATAACGAGGACGGCGATCCGGGGCTGCGGTCGCGATGCGCGCTGGCGACCATCACCCCGGACCAAGGTCAGCCATTCACGGCATTCCTCTATCCGGGATCGATACCCGGGCACACATTTGCGATCAATGGCAGCGGTCTCGTGCTTACCGTGAACAACATCCGCTCTACGCTTGCCGGAGATGGATTGCCGCGGATGGTGCTGAGCCGCGCCGTTCTCGACTGCGCGACGATCGACGCCGCACTGACTTTACTGTCCGGGGCACCGCGCTCCGGCGCGTTCCACTTCACGCTGGCGCAGGCAGGGCAGTCCCGTTTGGCCAGCGTCGAGTTCACGCATGCGAAGTGCTCGATCGCGGAAATCGCCAGCCCAGCCGTCCATGCAAATCATTTTGTCCATGTGGAGATGGCATCCGAGCCGCAAATCATAACGGGGTCGTCCGGCTCACGGCAGGAACGTGGTCAGGATATTCTCGATGCAAGCGACGAACCGCCGGCACCATTGTCTGTCCTATGGGATCAAGAACAGCGCATTCTTCCGATCTACCGAGCCCAGCCGGACGATCCTGATAACGAGAACACCCTTGCGACCGCCGTATTCAAAATCGGCAAGGACAGCGTCGACTGGGCTGTTTATGATAGCGCGGGATCGGTGGCACGTTTCGAAAATACCGGCCTGAAGATCGCGACAATGTGACATCGAGGCAGACGCATGGTTTTGACGGATGGAGCGACTGGATTTGCAAAACCGGCGACAATCGAGGAACTCCGAAACCTCACGGTGAGCATCAACCGTGAGAGCGCCAACATCTCTCTCGGCAACAAGGCTCTCGACGTGTTGGCGAAGCTGGTGGACACGCCGGAACAGACCGCGGTTCGAACCATTTCCGAACTGGCCGACACCCTCGGGGTGAACCCTTCGACCCTGACGCGGCTTTCGCAGAAGCTCGGCTTTGCCGGGTTCAGCGATTTTCAAAGTGTTTTCCGCCAGGCGTTTTCCGCTGACGATCGGTACTTCTATAGCCGGCAGGCGGGGCGTCTTCTTTCCACGAAGGAAGACAGCGAGGAGGAGCTGCATATCTTCGACAGGCTCGGTCTCGAGACCAAGAACAACATCGACGGATTCCTGACGCAGCTTGACCCCAAGTCGCTGCTTGAAGCCGCCGGCCTGCTTTCAAACGCCCGCCGCGTGAGGGTCCACGGTGTCCGTCAATTCCACGCGTTTGCAAGCTTTCTGACCTATGGTCTGGGGATGCTGCGGAGCGACGTCTCGCTTCTGGATGCGCCTCGCCTTGGTGTTGCCGAAGCCTTGGCACAACTCGAAAAGGGTGACGTCGTGGTGGTGGCGAGTTGCGCGCCATACACACGCAGTGTCGCGAACGTGGCAGAAGTCGCAGCCAAACTCGGCCTCGCCGTCATAGCGGTGACGGACACGCGCGCCTCCCCCCTCGTTGGGCCGTCGCAACACGCATTTTTCGTTCCCCACACGAGCAGCTTTTTCAGCAATAGCATGGGGGCCTACATCGTGTTCTGTGAAGGTTTGCTCAATCTCGTCGCGCACGAGATGGGTGATCGCGCAATGACAGGTCTTGCTTCGCGAGAAGCGCTGATCAGGTCGATGAAGGTGGAAGTCTAGCCAGGCGTATTTGCCAACTTGGTAGGCTCATTGACCATGAGAGCTGAATCGCCGACATGCATCACTTCGTGTTATGGGGACTTGCACTCGCCTGAATTTTAGCGAAAATCCTGATCGTAATAGGCGGGCTCCCGACAGCAGTGCAGTGCGCCAAAATATTCACTCAATAAATCAAAGACGATTGCAGATTGACGGCAGCGTGGGCAATCGGCCCGCCGAGACTGAACAATTCGAGCGAGTTTAGATCCATCTTCACGGCGTGGATGCGACATGACTTTCGTGGAATCGCAAGGGGACAGAAAGTATCGGACCAGCGAGCGAGTGGGCGGGCTGGTTGAGTGCTCATCGCTGCAGGTCGAGCTCCGGCGTTTCGATCCGGGCTGGCAGGTCGACCTTACGCTTGAATGCACCGAGATAGCCGTCCTGTTATCGGGCCAATCGAAGTCAGGTGGACCGGTGACGGTCACCGGCAGGAGGCTATCGCTCGCCCCGGTGTCGCTTGGATATGTCCGGCGGGTGTCCATGAGAGCGATGTAGAAATCATCGGCACCATGCCCGAGTCCCTGCACATCTTCCTGCCGCCGTCGCTCGTCGGTGAGAGCGCGCTTTCGAACTTTGACATCGACCCGGCCCGGGTGCAGCTCGCCTATGCGGGCGGCGTCCCCGATCCCATGGTGTTGCAGATCGGCCAGCTCTTTCGCGGTTTGTTGAATCGAAGCCTGGAGCCGACCGATCGCCTCTTCCTCGACGGCATTCAGATGGCGCTGGTGGCGCACCTGCTCGACACCTATTCGTCTGGTCGGTGGCATCCTGCCGTGCGGGTGCCGACCATCGATCCAAAAAGGCTGCAACGCGTCTTCGATTTCATCGAAGCCCGCATCGCCGCAGAGATCTCGCTGGATGACCTTGCTGCCGAGGCCTGCCTTAGCCCCTTTCATTTTGCCCGTATATTTCGCAAGGCCACCGGCCTGACCCCGCATCGCTACGTCACCGAGCGACGGATCGAGGCGGCCAAGGAAAAGCTGCGGCTTGCGCGATCCTCCCTCGTGGAGATCGCGCTCGATACCGGCTTCGGCTCGCAGGCGAATTTCACGCGCGTCTTCCGCAAGATGACCGGCTTGACGCCCGGCCAGTACCGGGCGCTTGTCACCGATTAGCGGTATCCGCCTGCCGGAGATGCTCGCCGCTCGTGCGCGCACGCACGCCGGAGCGCAAGATTTGTGCATAGCGGAGCAAGAGCTGCAAATACTGCAAAACCCTTTTCGGCCTACACCTGTCTCATCGAACGGGGAGCACTCGTCCCCGAACGAAAAGAGGAGGCAGGCAGATGATTACCATCGACCAAGCTCGCAGGATCATCGCTGCAGGCGAGGCGCGGGCTCAAGAAATCGGCGTGCCGGTCAATATCACGGTCCTGGATGCCGGAGCCCATCTCAAGGCATTCAGCCGAATGGACGGCGCAGTGCTCGGTTCGATCGACCTTGCCATGGGCAAAGCCCGGACGGCCGTATTGTTTCAAACCACAAGTGAAGCCGTCTGGGACTATTGCAAGCCCGGCGCTCCCGCCCATGCCCTCGAATTATCCAACGGCGGCCTGGCTCCCTTTCCCGGTGGCATCTCGCTTTTTGCCCCCGACGGCACGGTGATCGGCGCCGTTGGCGTTTCCGGTGGAGCGGTGCCGCAGGATCTGGAAATCGCGCAGGCAGCGGCTGCAGCCGCGGCGTGATGCTTGTGCCAGCCCCTGATTTTGAACAAACCCCAAGTCTCGAAAGGAATGTCGCATGACCAAGACCATTTTGATCACCGGTGCAGGCTCCGGCTTCGGCAAGGCTGCCGCCATCGGCATGGCCAGGAACGGCCACAGCATCATCGCGACCACGCAGGTTTCGTCGCAGGTCACGCCGCTGCGTGAGGAAGTCGCCGCCCTCGAACTCAAGAATTTCCGCGTCGAGCGTCTCGACCTCACCGACCCCTACGATATCAAGCAGGCGCAGGGCTGGGACTTTGACGTCCTCTGGAACAATGCCGGCATGGGCGAAGCCGGCCCGGTCTGGGAAATCCCGATCGAGCTCGTTCGCAAGAACTACGAAGTCAACGTCTTCCTGCCGCTGGTGTTGACCCAGGGCGTCGTGCAGAAATGGGTGCGCGAACGCAAGAGGGGCAAGGTGGTCTTCACGTCCTCGATGGGCGGCCTCTTCACTCCGGCCAACTGGGGCACCTATGTCTCCACGAAGCACGCTTTGGAATCGATCGCCGAAGCGCTGCAGCAGGAGCTCGCCTCGTACGGCATCAAGATCCAGACGATCAATCCGGGCGCCTACTACACCGGCTACAACGAGACGATGGCCGACAATCCGTTCCGCTGGCTGGATGACAGCAAGAACTTCACCAAGCGCGCAGATCTACGCAAGGGCTTCGACGATTTCTTCGCCACCCCCGAAGGTAAGATGGACCCGAAGGAAATGATCGATCGCATGATCGACGTCGTCCCGGCCGACACCGGCAGGTTCCGCAACGTGGTTCCGAAGATCATCGAGGACATGCTGAAGGAACATCAGCTGAGAGCGTGGGAAAACCAGATCTGATCAACGTTTTTGGCGGCGAGCGCTGCAAGCGGCACCCGGGCAGCGGGTGTCGCGCCACCAACCCGATCCTTGGAGGAAACCATGCCCACTACTGCAACCACGACTGTCCGCAGCCCGGAATCCCTTGTCCGCCGCATTTTCAACGCTGCCTTCGGCATCGCCGCCGCCATTCTGGCTCTAGTTGGGCTGGAAGCGCGCGCCGCGCCGCAGACGCTGACCGAAACCGAGCGCCGCAACAAGACGACCGTCGAGGCTGGCTTTGAAGCGTGGGCGGCCGGCACAGGCAGCCCTTATGACCTCCTCGCCGACGACGCCCGCTGGACGATCGAGGGCTATTCGCTGGCATCGAAGACCTATCCCAGTCGCGAGGCGTTCTTGCGCGAGGTGATCCGCCCGTTCAATGCCCGCATGAAGGCGCCGCTGAAGCCCGCGATCCGCAACGTCTATGCCGACGGCGACACCGTGATCGTCTTTTTCGACGCTCGCGGCATCGCCCGCGACGGGGAGCCTTACGCCAATACCTATGCCTGGTTTCTCGACATGCGCGACGGCCGTATCGTCCGCGCCTCGGCCTTCTTCGATTCGGTCGTGTTCAACGCGTTCTGGACCCGCGTGACGCCGGCCGAATAGCCGGAGCCAACTTGGATATATACGGTCAGCAATCGTCGGGATGGCAGTTCAAGTCATCTCGTATATCTGATCCGAAGTCGGCCGCGCTTCATCTTTGCGTCACGCGCCGCGAAGCGACCAAGTGGATTGGCCTGTTGCCTTCGAAGGCCCGTCCGCTGCGCTGCCCGTCCGCCGCGCTTTTGTCGCCGTCCAATTGAAACTGGTTGACCAGATCCCGCAGGCGGCCTGCCTCGGAGGACAATGAGGCAACGGCAGCCGTCGATTGCTCGACCATCGCCGCATTTTGCTGGGTCGCCTGGTCCATTTGATTGACGGCCGTGTTGATCTCGGCAAGTCCAGTCGACTGCTCGCGCGCCGATGTGGCAATAGCATCCATCAGTTGGTTGATCTGGACAACGTGCTCACCGATCGACTTGAGCGAGGTTCCGGTTTCAAGAACCAGTTTCACGCCATTTTCCACATCAGCTGATGACTTTTGAATAAAGCCTTTGATTTCCTTGGCCGCTTGAGCGGCACGCTGGGCGAGC
This sequence comes from Rhizobium sp. WYCCWR10014, assembly GCF_001657485.1. Classification (GTDB taxonomy): domain Bacteria; phylum Pseudomonadota; class Alphaproteobacteria; order Rhizobiales; family Rhizobiaceae; genus Rhizobium. The sequence continues at coordinate 202,654 of NZ_LXFU01000053.1, read as the reverse complement.
TCACGGACTTCCTGGGCGACCACGGCAAAACCCTTGCCCGCCTCACCCGCACGGGCAGCCTCAACGCCGGCATTCAGCGCCAGGAGGTTCGTCTGAAAGGCGATTTCATCAATTGCACCGATGATGTTCGAAATCTGCTGTGAACTGTCCTCGATGCGTCGCATGGCCCCTTCCGCCTCCGAGACGACCGCTGCCGACCGCTGAGCGCTGATATCGGCTTCTTTGGCGACGTTGCGCGCCTCGTCGGTGCGTTTGGTCGCCATCGTCACATTCGACGTGATCTCTTCGAGGGCTGCGGCCGTCTCCTCGAGAGAGGCGGCTTGTTGTTCGGTACGCTTGGAAAGATCCTGCGCGGCAGATGCAATCTCACCGGTACCATTGTCGATGCTGTAAACCGTCTGGAGCACGGCGCCGATCGTCGCGCCCAATTGCCGGAGCGAAGCGTTGAAGTCTTCGCGCAAGGCTTCGTATTCGGCCGCAAATTGCTGCGAAAGCTGGAAGGATATGTCACCCGATGCAAGCCGCCGGAGGCCTTCGCCCAATGTCGTGGTCGCGAAGCGCAATTGTTCCGCCTCGCGTTCGGCGCGCTTCTGGGCTGCGGCGCGCGCTGCCTCGCTCTCGCTGCGGGATTCGGCGGCTTCCTTCTCGAGCCTGACGACGTTGAGAGCATTCCGACGGAAGATTTCAACCGCGCCGGCCATCTCACCGACTTCGTCGGCGCGACCGGCATAGGGAATATCGCTGTCAAGATCGCCATCCGACAAGCGCCTCATGGCGGAGGCGATGCTTCGGATTGGGTTGGCAATGCCCGATATCGCAAAGAAGATGCCGGCTACCGCAAGAAGCACGGCCAACGCTGCGATCGCGGCCGTCAGCATGAATGCGGATCGCGCGGAAGCATCGCTCGCGTCCACAAAGCCTTCGGCCTGGCTGAGAATGAAGGTGACCAGATCCGCCACCGCCTTGTTCACCAGCTCGGCTTGTGGCTCCATATTTTCCTTAAAAAGACGGATTGCTTCAGGCGTCTTCCCGGCATTTTCAAGCGCGATCATTTGCTCTGCCAGCGTGCGATATTTGGCGAGTTCCGGCTTCATCTGGTTGATCAGTTCGCGTCCACGCTCCGTACGAATGCCCTTTTCGTATTCGCCAACAACCGTGTCCAGCGCAACGCCAGCAGCGTCGATCTGCTGCTGTCCGACATTCCGCTCCTCCGCCGTGTCCTCCAGGAGGTACTGGGCATAGACCAGTTTCAGGTCCAGGAAGTCATCCTTGATCTCGCGAGCCGTCACAAGCCGCTGCATCCAGAAGGTCCCGATCTGCTCGGTATTGGCACGGAGTGTCGAAATCGTGCTCAGCGAGACATAGGACAGGCTAACCATGAACAGAGTGATGATCGACAGTTTTACGATCAGGGCTTGCTTGATACTCGGACGCTTCATGCGGGTCTCCTCGAAGATAGCTGGGACGACCGGCGTGCCGGCTGATGTAAGATCTCGCACCGGATTCCATAATTTAGTATTAACTAAACAATGTTCCCGCCTCATTTCCGAAGATCTTCTGAGTTGACCAATACTTCCGCGATCAATTAAACGCGTTACGACCCTGAGTTCTTGAAAATTCAGGGAGATGGCAGCCACGGCGAGCGAAAATGCAGCAACCTGAAGATCAACCTGCCGGCATTGAAATCGCGCTTTGGCCGTATTCCAAGAACGAAGGAGACTGGAACCGCTGGATGCAGTCGCTCTCACCGGATGAACGGGAGCGGGCTGCGACCTACCGGTTCGAGCGAGATCGGACCTCGTTCATTGCCGGCCGGTATCTCCTGCGGCGGCTATTGAGCGTGCATACCGGGACATCGCCGGGCAAGCTCGTATTGTCTCCCGACAAGCACGGCAAGCTGAGGCTTGAGGGAGATGACAGGCTGCAGTTCAGCCTCGCCAATGCCGACGGGCTTGTGGCGGTCGCGATCGCGTCAGGATGTGACCACCTGGGAATAGACTGCGAACGCGCCGACGCCGAGATCGAAGAGGCGGCAGTGGATAGCTATTGCAGTGCAGGCGAACGGCGCTGGCTTGCGGAATTGCCTGCGTCCGAACACGCGCGCGCGGCCATTGCACTTTGGACCCTTAAGGAGAGCCATCTGAAGGCACTCGGCGTCGGGCTGCGCGAGGATCCCCGCAACGTCGCCTTTTCCTGGAAGGATGGCATCCTCGTCATGGTGGATGGCGGCGATCGTGACCTGCGCTGGCATCACCGTCTGGTCGAAAGCGGCAGCCAGCACGTCGTCGCGCTGGCTGCTTGCTCTCAATCCGGGTTCCCCGGCATTTCGACACGCCTATTTCAGGACGACAGCATGCCGTCCGAATAGCCGGCTCGGAGCTGATGAGGCATTGCGGAAGTAGTCTCCGTCGCCCAGGCGAGTTGCCCGTTGTCGGGTTCGGCATCGAAATGCTGCCGGCCGAGAAGAGCATTGACGATGGTTGCGCTGCGCCAGGCCATGAGGCTGAGCTGGGAGTCGGCGATACCATGCGAGTATCGCCCCGCATTCTGCGCAAACAGCCGGTTGGCCCTCGGACCCGTCCACTGCATCGTGTAGTCGTCATTGAGAAGCGGATAGCCGTTTCTGTCGAGCGTTATCCTGTCGCCCAGCGAGCCGAGAGCATCCGGCAACCGGAACCGGTAGCCGGTTGCCAGAACCACCGCATCCGCATGCAGCACCTCGATCCCGCCGTCGAATTGGTTCCTGACGATGAGCCGATAGGCATTGCCGTTCCGCTCCATCTGGATCACATCGCGATTGGGGGCCAGAGAGGCATTGAGCGTGCTCGGCTCGAGGTAGCGCAACGCATAGAGGCGGCGATAGATCGCGTGAATCGTCGAAATCGACAAGCCGTCGCTGGTCAGGATCGAGTTCTTCAAAGCGGCCTGCTTCTGCTCTCCGCCGAGCTTCAGATAGGCCTGCACGTATTCCGGCGAGAAGACCTGGTTCGAAAACGGCGTGTCGTTGATCGGCTCGAAATTGTGACGCCGGCTGATCCATGTCAGCTCCTTCATGGAACCTGGATCGGCAAGCAGGGCTTCGACGACCTCGCCGCCGCTTTGACCGCCACCGACCACGACGATGCGGGCAGCGCCGAGATCGCTGAGACGCGATTTGGCCTCGCTGTTATGAAAGCAATCGGCGCCTAGAAACGGTTTTGCCCAGTCGGGCACGAAGGGTGAAGATCCCGTGCCGATCACCAGGTTTCGCGCCTCCTCCTGGCCGTTGTCGAACCGCAGGAAGAAGCGGTCGTCGCGATGCTCGACGTCACGGATCTCGGTGCCAAAGCGCAGGCCGTCCACGCCGTTGGCCACCCAGGCGAGATAACGTGCAAACTCCTGCCGGGGAACGGCCTCATAATTGGCGTTCAGGAAGGCGTAGAGCCTCTTATGGGCAACCAGATAGGAGACGAATGACCAGCGGCTGGTCGGCAGGACCGGCGTGACGAGGTCTTTCAAAAAGGACGATTGCAGCTCGACGCCGGGCATCATCATGCCGGGATGCCAGTCGAACGACGGGCGCCGCTCGAAGAAACGGCTTCTGATCTCCGGCACCGACTCGAACAGGCAGGCGAGGCTCAGATTCGAGGGGCCGATGCCGATGCCGGCAATATCCAGCGGCTCGGTATCCCGGCGGGCAAAAGCGACGGTCATGCGATATCCTTCTCTGTTTCCTTGAGACGCAGGGCAAGCCTTGAGTGGAAGGCGGGAGACCCGATCATGTGCAGATGGTTGGTGCCGGTGATGATTTCGGCCGCACGCGCCCGCGGCGACAGGCGGCGCCAATCGATCAGGTTGAGGCCGCGATTGAGGCTGTCGTCGGCAGCCCAGGGGTAGATCGGCACATCGTGCGGAACGAGCCGGTGTTTGCGGAAGATCAGGGCATTGTCGATCAGCACCCAAAACGTATGCTCGCGACTGCTGATATCGGGCCCGTCGTTCGGAAGTGGGTCCTTTTCGTCGCCGACAAAGCGCAGGAACTGATCGTAAGTATCCGCATCCATCGTCGACAGCAGCCGGTCCCATTCGGGGCGCATCGCGGTTCTTCCAAGCCACGCCTCTACGTCTCGATGAAGCTCATCGCGCTCGCCCGGCCGGAACCTCGGCTTTGCTCCGATTGCGAATTCCGATCCGAGGTCGCAAACGTCGACCATCGCCATCATCCTGACGTCGACCTGATTGCCGAGGGCGCGGGCAGCCTCATAGGCCAGAAGTCCGCCCCACGACCAGCCGAGGAAATAGCAGGGCGCTCCCTGGCTATGCGTCCTGATATAGTCGACATAGCTCTGGATGATCTCTTCGACCGGTGCGCCGACTGCCTTTTTCTCCGAAAGCGAGTGGCAAATGAAGCCGCTCGCCGGCTGATTGGCCCCGAGATAATCGACGAGCTTGACATATTCACGCGTGCTGACGAGAAGGCCTGGGAAGCAATAGAGCCGCGGCTTGGCGCCGGAAGCACGCAGCACGATCACCTCCGACAGATCCCGTTCGTCTCCCTGCTCCATCACGCCGGCAAACGAGCGCACGGTCGGATTGTTGAAGATATCGGCAACGGTGAGCGGGGTTTTCGGCCGGCGCTGCCGCAGCTGCGAAAGGATGCGGATCGCGCCAAGCGAATTGCCGCCGATCGCGAAGAAATTGTCCTCGACGCTGATCGCTTCCAGCTTGAGAACCTGCCGCCAGACATCCAGCACCTCCTCTTCGAGCACCGTCGCCGGCTCGACGATGGTGCGTTTGACCGGTTGCGGCGCCGGCAGCGCAAATCGATCGAGCTTGCTGTTCGGATTGGTCGGCATTTTTTCCAGTTCGACCACGGCAGCCGGCACCATATAGGATGGCAGGCTGCGCTCGAGGCCGGCGCGGATCGTCTCGACGTTCAACGTCTCGTCCTTCTTCGGAACGACGTAGGCAACGAGCGCCTTGTCGCCGCTGGCATCGTCATCGCGCAGAACCACCAGGGCTTCGCCGACGCCCGGCTGCTGGAGCAGAGCCGCTTCGATCTCACCGAGTTCGATCCGGTAGCCGCGAAGCTTCACCTGATGGTCGACACGACCGACGAATTCGACGGTTCCGTCATCACGCCAACGCGTCAGATCGCCGGAGCGATAAAGCCGGCCGCCCTCCGTGAAGAACGGATCGGGGATGAAGCGGTCCGCCGTCGTATCCGGCTTGCCGAGGTAACCGCGTGCAATACCCTCTCCGCCGATATAGAGCTCACCCGTCACGCCGATCGGGCACGGATTGAGGTCAGGGTCGAGCACATAGACGCGCCTTAACCCGACAGCGCGACCGAGCGGAGCATAGACCCCCTGAAACTTCGTGCCGGCCCTCACCTTCCAGACCATCGGCGTCATGATGGTTTCGGTCGGCCCGTAGCCGTTGATCAGCCATTCTGACTTCAGCGCCCGCGACAGCAGGTCGAAGGTCGGCTGCGCCAGCCCCTCGCCACCGAAGGAATAAAGGCGCATCGGCGGCGCGCCGTCGGTGATGTCGGCCCATTCCGCCAGTTGCTGCAGATAGGTTGTGGGAATGCTGGCATTGTTGGCGCCATGCTTGCGCATGGCCGTCAATGTCTCTTCCGGCGTCCAGAGCGGTTGATCGGGAAGGATGATGCTACCGCCCTCCATCAGCGGGTTCATCCATCGCTCGTGCCCGCCATCCGAACTGAAAGGCAGGAACGGCAGCTCCCGCGACTCCGAGCTCATGCCGTAGACACGCGAGGTGTTCTGCAGATGGTGCGTCAGCGGACCGTGCTCGACGGCCACGCCCTTCGGCAATCCGGTCGATCCGGAGGTGTACATGACATAGGCGAGCTGATCCTTGTGGATCGGAATATCAAGCGGCGTATCTGGCTCGCCGTCGAGGTCGATCTTGTCGAGTTCGAGGATAATGGTGTCGAGCTCTTCCGGCAGCCGATGACGAAGCCAGCTGTGGGTCAGAACGATCTTGACACCGCCGTCGCGCAGAATGTGGTGGTTGCGGACCGGCGGATGGTCAGGCTCGACGGGGATATAGGCGCCGCCCGCCTTCAGCGTCGCGAGGATCCCGACGATGGCCTCTGGCGAGCGCTTGATGAAGATGGCGACCGTCACCTCGGCGCGAACACCCAGGTGCCGCAACCGATGTGCGAGACGGTTGGTGCTGGCCTCCAGCCAGCCATGGCTCCATTCCTCGTCACCATAGACGATCGCCGTCTTCTCGGGCGTCTGGCGCGAATGGACCGATATCAGCTCGTGGACCGGTCTGTCATCGTTGACAGTCTCGTCCTCGTAGGGCGCCGACAATTGGTCGAGCTCGTCGCTGCCCACGAGTTCGATGTCCTTGATACGCACATTCGGCCGCGCAACGATCTGCTCCAGAACGAGGGTGAAATGCTGGGAGACACGGGCAATCAGCGCGCTGTCATAGAGATCCTGCGCATAATCGATCAACCCGGATGCGGCGCCATCCAGACCCGCTTCGATCACCAGGGAAAGCTCGCTGTCGGCGCGCGCCCCCAGCGGTTCCAGATTGGTTGCGTGCCTGGGGACCCGATACGGCTGGCGGAATTCGAACAGCGCCTTGACCACGGCTTCCTGGGCAGCCGCTTCGTCGACGACTAGTTCCTGCGTGATGCGCTCCAGCGGAACGAGCCGGGCAAGCCCCTGCTGCGTTGCCAATGAGATCGCTGCGATGACATCGTCGAGAGAGCTTCTTGATGTCAGCGACAGGATGAGGGGAAGGACCTGTTCGGCACGGCCGTGGTTCGCAAGGTGCTGCTTCTGCGGCCGCGCGATCAGGATCCCGGTCAGCAAAGCATAGTTGCCGCTGTAGCGCGCCAGCAGCGCGCAAAAGGCGGCGTGAAGCACGCGATCGACCTGATATCCCTTTTGCTGCGCATGTCGACCGAGCTTCTCCCAGAGATCGGGCTCGATCGAAAATCGATGTTGAGCGCGCGCCACACCTGCCAGCCCGCCGCTGTTGAAGCGGGTGGGAAAGGTCGAGGCCGCATAATCGAGACCGATCGTGTTGCGCCAATAGGAGAGGGATTCCTGCGCCTGCTCCGTCTGCAGCCACTCAGCCTCCCGCGTTCCGGCCAGGATCTCGGTCAACTGCGTTTCGCCGGCGGGTGCGCCGTCGAGAATTCGCGTCAGGGAGCCGGCAAGAATAGACTTCTCGCGATCGTCCGAGATCACGGGATGAAGCACGATCGTCAGAAGCGACTGCCCATCGGCAAGCAAGATAATCTGAACACGCGCTGGTGGACCAGCAAGGAGATCGAAGTGCCCGTCGCGGAAGGCTTTCTGGGCGGCCAACGCATCGGCCTCCGCAGGAGCAGCACCTTCGCCGACAATCTCGATCGGTACAGCGTTCAATGCGCCGCAGTATTGCTCGACGCGGCCGCCCGCCAGCCGGCGGAACCGGGTGGCAAGCGACGGATGTTGCGCCACGAGCGCCCGGCAGGCGCCGGCAATCGTCTTGACGTCGACTGCCGGGCTCAATCGCAGCGAAATGACCTGGTCGGGAAACACCGTGTCGTTGCCGATCTGCTCCAGCGACCAGATACGCTTCTGCGCGATCGTCAGTGGAAAGCTCTCGAAGACCGCGTCCGTTGCGACATCGGTCGGGGTGGCACCTGCGAAGTTTGTGATCTGTTTGTTCATCCGTGCCATCCAGCCGTTTTCAGAGACGCGCATCGCCGGCGATTGCCGAGCGCAGGGAGAGGGGGCGCGGATCCGCCCAGACCTCAGCGATATGCGCCAGGCATTGCTGGCGCGAACCGGCAAAACCCGCCGGCTCCCAGCCCAGGGGAATCCGCTTGTCCTGCGGCCAAACCGAGTAGCGACGCTCGGTGTCGATGACGGCGATCCAGAGATCTTCGTGAAGTTCAAGATTATCCATTCGCAGCTCCTGCGGTGACGATGGTCATGCGCAAGTGACGGATCCGGCAGGCTGCAGTTTAGAAAATTGATGAGAATGTTTTTCTTCGCTTACCCCTAAACCCAGCGGGAGATGGATCGTCATTCTACTAAATCGGCACAAGAGCGCGCTTCATGCTCGCGGCGCCGAAAGCCCGACCGGCCCCGACCGGCCCCCGACCGGCCAAGGAGAACATCATGGATTTCGACGCCGTCAAACAAAGGCGCGCACTGCAGTCGCGCAGCTACGTCAGCATCGCCCCCAATCTCATCCACCTCAAGACCGCTTACGGCCACCACGAAGCCGCATTCGAGGTCGAGGCCGGCGTCGCGTCGGTGACCTTCTACCATGGCGATCCGGTGCAATCGGCAGAGCTTCTCATGGCGGCCGCCGAAGCCGTGACGGCAGAAGATCGCTCGATCACCTCAGTCGTCTTCGAAGGGCATCAGGCAAGCCTCCCGCCGCATATTGCGGATACAGGCGGAAGGCTCGATTCGGCGATCCTGTGGCAATGGCCTTCACTGTGGCTCCCGCAGCTGTCCTATCCGCTACCGCCCGTGCGGGAGATGACAGCGGGCCGGTATCATCCGCGTCGACCCGCAAAGCCAAAGGGCACGATCTACAGGCGTTTCATCCCCTGGCTGGAACGGGAAATCACCTTCACGGTGGCCGACCCGGAGACCGATCTTGCAGCATTTCATCGCTGGATGAACGACGAACAGGTCAACACGATCTGGGAGGATGCGGGTTCGATCGACAAGCACCGGGAGATCCTGGAAGAAAGGATCGCAGATCCGCATGTCCTGCCGCTGATCGGCAGTTTCGCGGACATTCCCTTCGGCTATTTCGAAGTCTATTGGGCGAAAGAGAACCGGCTCGGTCCGTTTTACGACGCCGACGACTATGATCGTGGATGGCATGTCGCGATCGGCGAGCCCGGCTATCGCGGCAAGAAATGGATCAGCGCATGGCTTCCCTCGCTGATGCATTTCATCTTCCTCGACGATCCGCGCACGAAGCGCATCGTCGGCGAGCCGCGCGCCAGTCACGAACAGCAGATCCGCAACCTCGACCGTTCGGGTTTTGCCAAGGTCAAGCATTTCGATTTTCCGCATAAGCGGGCGCTCCTGGTGATGCTCGGCCGCGAGCGTTTCTTCGGCGATCGTCTCTGGGTGCCTGCGTCATGAACGCTATGAGCGACACAAGCGGTAGCTTCCGTAGACGGCAGCGCCTCGCACCGGAGGACCTTGCCAGTCCTGAACTTCTCAGGCTGCTGCTTCGGCTGGGACTGCCGGCGATGTTCGGCCTGTCGGTCAACGCCGCCCATCATACGATCAATATGATCTTCGTCGGGATGATCGGTGAAGACCAGATCGCGGCGATCATGATCGTCCTGCCGATCCTGATGCTCTTAGCCGCCTTCGGCGAGGGGATCGGCGTCGGTGTCGCAACGCAGGTCGGACGCACGCTCGGAGCCGGCAACCGATCCCGGGCCGGCGCCATTGCCTCGATCAGTCTTGCTGCCGGCGTCATCTTCGGCGCGGCAAGCGCCCTCGCAATCGTCGCATTTCCAGATTTGCTGCTGTTCGGCGCCACGCCTGCCCTTCAGCCGCTCGCGCAACATTATCTGATGATCATTGCGGTCTCGGTGCCGCTGACGATGGCGCAGATCATTCTCGATTTCCTGGCAATCGCAGAGGGCAATGCCCGCTTCAGCATGTGGACGCTGGTCACCTGCTTTGCGCTGAACATGATCCTCGACCCGATCATGATCTTTGGGTTCGGCCTCGGCCTGCAGGGCGTTGCAATCGCAACCATCCTGTCCCAGCTCATCGCGCTTTGCATCTATGCTGCTTACCACGCAAGGCGACTTGGGACCGTCCGGCTGACCTTTGGCTGGCGGTGGGGAGATATCGGTTATCTCAAACCTGTCCTTGCGGTCGGCGCACCGACGACGCTGACCAGTCTCGCAACCGCGGGCGCGATTGCGGCCGTGGTATCGCTCGCCGGCACCTATCACGGAGAAGCCGGCATCGCCGGGGTCGGGATTGCCTTGCGGCTGCTGGCGGTCGGAACCCTCCCCGTCATCGGCATTTCACTCGGAGCCCAGTCGATCCTGAGCTTTGCCTGGGGTCGAGGCGACACAGCCAGGATGCTGTCGGCAGCCCGCATCCTATCAGTGGTCACCAGTGCGGTGAGTGGCGCATACGGGTTGGCCGCGCTCGCCTTCTCCGAAGAGCTTGCCTCGTTCTTCACCGGCGATGCGACGGTGATCGGGATCGCCGGGCAGGCGATCATAGCAACCCATCTTCCCCTTCTGCTGTTTGGCCTGCGGCAAACGGTGCTGATCCTCTTCCAGGCTCAGGGCAGACCGAAAGCGGCGGTTGCCATCGGTCTGGCGCAGAATGGCTATCTTCTTTTTCCGCTGCTGGCTCTTCTCCCGCCCTTCTTCGGCTTTTCAGGCTTGCTGGCAGCAATGTTCCTGGCCTCTGCCCTGACCGGCCTGCTGTCGGCCGTCTGCCTCGTGCGGGCGCTCAGCGCGCTCCGGCAGCGCTCTGCCGACCATTTGACCTCCATCCGTCCATATCCCAGCTTTTGTCCATGAGAGGATGACCATGAACCAGTCGATCAACCCGCACGACCTTGGCGCCCATGCGGTCGCTGACGATCTCTTTACGCCTGTCGATCCGGCGGCATTCAACGCCGTGTCTCCGCCGATCTTTCAGACGTCGCTCTTCACTTACGACAGTTACGAGGCGATGGAGGATGTCTTTGCCGGACGCACGCGCAACTACATCTATTCGCGCGGCGACAATCCGACGGTTCGAGAATTCGAACTCCTGGTCGCCCGCCTCGAGGGCGCAGAGGACGGACGTGCCTTCTCGAGCGGAACGGCTGCCATTACGTCGACAATTCTCAGTCTTGTTGAGGCGGGAGACCGGGTCGTTGCGGTCCGCCATCTCTACAACGATGTCTACCGCCTTCTGGTGAAGCTGCTTGCCAGGCTCGGCGTCGCGGTGGATTTCGTCGATCCCGCCGACCATGACGAGGTCCGCAAGGCGCTGTCGGGTGCCAAGTTGCTCTACCTTGAAAACCCCACATCCTTCGTCTTCGAGCTGCAGGACATTGCGGCGCTGTCGGCCATGGCAAAGGAGGCCGGCGTCACCACCATCATCGACAATTCCTGGGCAACGCCGCTCTTTCAGAAACCGATCCAGCATGGCGTCGATATCGTCATTCACGCCGCCTCGAAATATCTCGGCGGTCACAGCGATACGGTTGCCGGCGTGGTCGTCGGCTCGAAAGAGGCCATCGCCAGGATCAATGCAACGTCCTACCCCTATGTCGGCGCCAAACTGTCACCCTTCGAGGCCTGGCTGCTGTTGCGCGGCATGCGCACGCTGCGTGTGCGTCTCAAGGAGCATGAGCGCAACGGGCTTTTGCTGGCCGGGCGGCTGAAGGAGCATTCCGCGATCGGACGCGTTCGTCACCCGGCGTTTCAGGAGCATCCCGGGCGGGCAACGCTCACGGGTTACGCGGGGCTGTTTGCCTTCGACCTCAATCCCGATATCGATGTCGCACGCTTTGTGAATAGCCTTCGCGACATCCGCCTCGGTGTCAGCTGGGGGGGACCAGAAACGCTGGTGGTCCCCGCCAAGGTCGCGCTGCAGATTCCCGACCGGATGACCTCCTTCATCCGGTTCGGCGTGAGCGAGCAGACGGTTCGTTTCGCCGTTGGCCTGGAAGAGCCGGAGCTGTTGTGGAGCGATTTGCAACAGGCGCTGCACGCAGCGAAGCGGTAGGACCCTGTCGGTGCGCATGATCGGGGCGGGAAGGTTCGGCGATCGCCAGATGGCAATGCTCCTCTGCCGCCTTGATCATGAAGTTGACGAGGGTCCTTGAGACGCCGAGTTCGGCTGCAATATCCTTCTGCGGCACGCCGTTGAGGCGATGGCGAATGAAGGCATCGTTGGTTCGCTTCGGCAGCGCCTCGAGCGAGGCAAGCACATTGCGCAGGGTCTCGGCAGCGACGAGCTGGTCGAGGACGGTGGGGACGGGAGCCGTGATCTCCTGAATCTGGTCAATCGACCTATGGTTGTTCATCTTCTGGCGTCGCCGGCGGCTCTCATCGAGTGCCAGATTGTAGACCATCCGGAAGGCGTAGCCGATCGGGCAACGAATGTCGTCGATCTTGACCCCATAGGCTTTAATGACTCCATCTTGAAAGATATCCTCGGAATATGACTTTGATTTGACAACACTTTCAATCGTTTTAAGGAGCTTGTCCTTGTTCTCGATCATGGCGTTGACCACGGCATTTCCGTTCACATCACGATGCAATGCTTGCATTGTCCTGGACCTTTTTACAAATGGAAAATCAGGCTCTGTCGTTGCTGGTCGATACGGTCTTGGCGTTCCTTTTTCGAGGAAAGTACACGATTTGATTGCAGTGTCTATTTTAAGGTGATAACAGGAGTCAAGTTTAAATCGACCGAGCGGAGGCGAGAAAAATGGGAAGAACAATTGAGATCCTGACCGGTAAGGCGGAGCTCTGCCGATCGATCATGGGGGCTTTGCCCGACTGGTTTTCAGAACCTGAGGTCATCGAAGCGAGCGCCCGGGCGATCGAAGAGCTGCCGGTGTTCGGCTATGTCGAAGCCGACGTCGTGACCGCGTTGATGGCCTTGAAGCCGCATCCGCCCGGCGCCGTCGAGATCGCGCTGATCGCAACACGACCGGAACATCACGGTCGCGGCGCCGGACGCTATCTCATCGATGCGGCCGAACGTTTCGGCCATGAAACGGGTGCACGGCTGCTGACGGTCAAGACGCTCGCTCCGCGCGACCGCGACGAACCGCAGTTCGAGGCGACGCGGCGTTTCTATGACCGGAACGGCTTTGTGCGGGCGGAGGTCTTTGCAAAGCTCTGGCACGAGGACCATCCATGCCTGTTCATGGTCAAGCCACTCGCCGGCGTCGAGGCAGGTGAGGCTACGCTTTGAGACGACGAGACTTTCTGCTTGGCGCGCATTGGCAATAGCTGGCGCGCGGGGCACGCGTCTCTGCTCGCGTCGGACGATAGGAGCTAGTGGCGCCCGTCCGGCAGCGGGCAGGCTTCGCCGCAGCCGCCGACGCCCGGAAGGTTGTAGCGCAGGCAGCAGACTTTCCGGCGCACGAATTCGAGTCCGCATTGCTGGCGCGCAATGCGGATCATGCCGAACATCGGGTTACGTCCGCCGCCCGGCCATTGAGCTTCTTCCAGCAGCGCCAGGCCGCCTTTGACGAGGACGGGTTCGTGGCGATGAGCGATCTCCTTCAGAATCCAGGAGAGATAGGCCGCGACATTGTTCCAGAGAAGCTTCGGCGCGACGCCGGCGTTGGCGGCAATCGCCGCGATGACGGGTTCGGCGTGACCGAGCATCTGCCGGTGAAGCTCGCCGGCCGGGTCACTTGTCACCTCGGGCCTGCCCGACATCACGAATGCTTCCGGCTCGCCCGTCTGTTCGTTGCAGACGAGCGAAAGCCGGTCGACCTCCAACGGCAGCGCGATGCGGTTCACGAACATATGGACGCTCGGAGCAATCGTCAGCATGCTGAAATAATAGAGCGTCCACATCGAGACGATCGCACGAGGGTCGCTGCCCGGGAATTTTTGCGCATATCGGCCAATGATCTCGCCGAAGATCGCTCGGTCGCAAAGATCCCTGCAGGTAACGACGATGCCCGTCTGCGGCAGAGCGCTGAGCAGCTTGCCGCGGCAATAGGAGAACGGGCTGTCGCCCACCAGATCGTCGAGGTGGACGGCCTGGTGAGCGACAGGATGGTCAGCGATCAAGGTCGGGCGCTGGAACGCCCCTTTTGTCTGCATTGCCGTGCCTTACCACCGGTATTTCAGGGTGCCGGTCATGTTGCGGCCCTGGCCGAGATAGCAAAAGCCTTCGTTGCAGACAGTGTCGCGTTCGTCGGCAATGTTACGGATATTGAAGGCGGCCGTCAGGCCCTCATATTTCTTGTCGACCGCGCCGAAATCATAAGCGGCGGATGCATCGATGTAGAAGCTTGAGGGATTCTTCGACGTATTGGCTGTATCTGTCCAATTCTCGCTAACATAACGGACACCTGCGCCGACCGACAGGCCATGGAAGGGGTTGGTTTCTTGGAACGTGTAGTTGGCCCAGAGGCTTGCGACATGCGAGGGTGTCAAGGCTGGCGTATTGCCCTCGTTTACACCGCCTCCCGTCACTTCAGAATGGTTGTAGGTATAGGCCGCGATAAGATCCCAGCCATCGGCTACCGCCGCGCGGGCTTCGAGTTCGATGCCCTTCCCGGTCACTTCACCGATCGATCCATAGGTAAACCGCAGCGGATCGACCAGCACTGGCTTGTTCTTTTCGACGATGTGATAAGCGACCGCCGACAGGAGGATGTCGGAACCCGGCGGCTGGTATTTCACACCGACCTCGTACTGTTCACCCTCTGTCGGCGCCAGGATCTTGCCGGATTGCGACCGATTGTTCACTGGATCGAAAGAGGTGGCATAGGAGACGAAGGGAGCAATACCGTTGTCGAAGAGGTAGAGCGCACCGGCTTGCCAGGAGAAAGCATTCTTGTCGACCTCCTCAGAACTGACCGTGGGCAAAGTCGCATCTCGCGTCTGGTTCACCCAGGTCTGCCGGCCGCCGAGATTGAAACGCCAGTTTCCGACCTCGATCTGGTCCATAGCATAAATGCCGACCTGCCGCATATCGGCCTTGGAAGCCAAAAAATTATAGTCCGGCGTAGCGCCCGAGACGCCATAGGTCGGATTGGCGATATCGAAGTCGAATGCCGGATCGGCGGCTCCGAGGCCATAGCCAAAACTCGACTGGAGATTGGTGTAGTCGAGCCCGAACAGCATCGTGTGGGCAAGCGGGCCGGTATCGAACTTCGCCTCGAGCTGGTTGTCGACCTGGAAAAGGTTCATCTCGTCGCGGATCGAATTCGGGTACCGATGCGCAACAGTGTCCGTCCAGCTCAAAACGCCGAGGTAGCGAGCCTTGAGATCAAGATGCGAATAGCGCAGGTTTTGCCGGAATGTCAGGCCATTGTCGAATTCATGCTCGAACTGATAGCCGACCTGCTGCTGCTTGACCTTCTGGTAGTCGTAGTCGGGATCGCTCGCCCTGATGTCGAGGATCCTCCCGTCCGAGGTCGTGATCGCGCCGACATTCGAATCGGTCTCGTCGGCCTGCGCCAGGCTGTACAGCGTGAAGGTCGTGCCCTCATCGGGTTTCCAGGTGAAGGACGGCGCCAGGAAATAGCGGTCGTCGGCAATATCGAAATTGGTGTCGCCGCGGCGGGCAAGACCGACGATGCGATAGAGGAAATCGTCGTTGTCTTCGCTGATCGGCCCGCCGAAGTCGAACATCCCCTGCAACCGATCTTCAGTGCCGTAGGTAATGCCGACTTCGCGGATCGGCTCCTCGGTCGGAAGCTTCGATATCTTATTGACGAGGCCGCCCGGCGATCCCGCACCGTAGAGAACGGAAACCGGCCCCTTGATCACCTCGACACGCTGCAGTTGATAGGGATCGGTGCGGAACATCCCGTAATTGATATAGGGTTGGCGCAGGCTGTCACGAAAGTCTCCGACCGTCGTGACGTTGAAGCCGCGGATGTAGATCTGGTCGAAGCGCGGGTCGAAGCCGTTCGGGCCGGTCGTCACGCCGGCCGAATAGCGCACGGCCTCGATGATACTCTGGGCGCCACGCTGCTCGATTTCCTTCTCGGTGGTCACCGAGACCGAACGCGGCGTCTCGAGGAGCGGCGTGTTGATCTTGGTCGCGGCCGAACTGTTCTTGGCAGCAACGGACGTCCGATCAGTCTTGCTATCAGAGGATGCGCCTTGAATGACGATCGGTTCAAGCGCTGTCGCGCCGGCATCTGCGGACGCGCTCTGGGCTGAAGCCGGCGATGCTGCCATGCCGATCAGGACGATCGCTGTCGTGACAAATAGGCTATCTCTATAAATTCGCGATACATTATTAGAAACATTCAAAAAAACACGCGCCATTGATTGGTCCCTACGCCACGGATGCGGGCGGAACCTATGGAGCGAAATTAGCCTTGTCAACATAAGATGATTATTTTAGTCACCTTTTAATCGATAAAATCTGCGCCTCGACACTCCCGAGCAGGTTGCAGGCAATATCGAGGCCCGTAACGTTCTGTGCGGGTAAATTGCCAACGGAGTCGGTTCTGTCGTGCGAGAGCACCAAGTGCGGACCGGGGCGACTGTCAATCTGCCGGTTTTGGTGAGAATCGAACCGAGGGCAGCGCTGATCCATCGTTGGCGGAGATTAAGGTGGCCGTAAAACGTCCAAATTCCAAACTATTTTCTACGAAATGAGAAGAAAGAGAACGACCTGTCTTTCTTCGATCCATTTGCGTGCCTATGCTTGCAACATGGGCCTGTCGACCTCCACACGCTAGCCGCAGTGGTCATAAATCAGATTTGGGACGAGAGATGACACGGTACGTTATCGTGGGGGCCGGCGCGGTTGGCGCGAGCCTCGCTGCGCAGTTCGAACTTTCCGGCATCACATATGCGCTCGTCGGACGCGGCGCGCAGATCGGCCATATAAAGAAGCATGGTCTGAGCTATCAGCGTCCCTCCGGCAAGCGACAGATCGGGCTTAACGCTTTCGACCTTAGTGACCCGCCCGAACTGACCCTCGATGATATCCTGCTGCTGACGGTCAAAACTCAGGACGCTGCAAGCTCCCTTGCATCCTGGTCATGGCGTCCTGTGTCGGATTCAGCGGGTGCAGCGGCTGCCAGTCTCCCCGTCGTTACCTTTCAAAATGGCTTGGCGACAGAAGCGATTGCGCTCAGAACTTTCGCCAGGGTTTACGGAGCTAGTATTCTGACGCCAGCACGGTTTACCGAAACCGGCTCCGTTGCAGTGGCGGGTGATCCGCAGCTCGGCGTGGTCACCATAGGGCGTTTCCCGTCGGGTTCGGATGAAACAGCCGAGCAGATTGCGGCGGACCTCACCCGCGCCAATTATCTGGCGGAAACCAGCAATGATATCCGCCGTTGGAAATCAGCCAAACTTCTTCACAACGTCCGAAACGTCTTGGAATTGTTCATTGGGGCCGAGGATGTCCGCGTCTCAATCGCCCAGGCGCTGGTCAATGAAGCTCGCCAAGTTCTTGAGGCTGCCGGTTTCAACCTCGCCTCACCTTCCGAGCGGACCACAGATCTTTCAGGGTGGCGCATAGCGCAGGACAGTGGCATCCATCCCGGTCAACAATCGACTTGGCAGAGTTTTACCAGAGGCGCTTCGAGTGAAGTCGATTTTCTCAACGGCGAAATCGTCTTGCTTGGTCGTTTGCACAATATTCCGACACCCTACAATGAGGTTGTCCAGAATCTTGCTGGAAGATTGGAGTATCAGGGCGGCTTCACGAAAGCACTGGCGCTTGATGCGATTCAATCACTTGTCAGGCCCTATCAGCGCAGCAACACCGGTCTCGCCGCAACGAGCTGATGTGTCGCCTTCCAATTGTTCAACGATGCAACCACCAACCTGAAGCGATCCAATGAGAGAACCCATATCAGATCAGATCCTCGCCGCAGCCGGCGGGCTATTTTACAGCGAAGGTATTCGGGCTGTTGGGATAGATCGCATTATCGAAGAAGCGAAAGTTGCAAAGGCAACGCTATATCGACACTTCCCGTCCAAGGATCATCTTGTTGCAGCCTATCTCCAGGATCGCCACGAACGTGTTATTCGCTCCTTGCAGGACGCCCTGGACGCGACGGCTGCTCCGAGAGACCAGGTCAGAGTTATTTTCGAGCGCCTGTATGAAAAGGCCGACAGCCCGGAGTTCCGGGGCTGCGCATTTGCTCTAGCGGTGGCCGAGCATGGCGACTCAGTACGCGTCGTGTCCGTCGCCCGAACGCATAAGAAGGCCGTGAGCGACATATTCCGCGCCATTATCTCCAAGGCCGAATTGGGGCCTGACCAGACTGCTGCTCATCTATCGCTTCTTTATGAAGGTGCGCTTGCGACGGTGGCGGTCGGACGTGATCCAACAGCGGTTCTCGTCGCCCGAGACTGCGCACTTTCCGTATTCGACGCCGCAATCCCACACGACCGGACATCTTGAGAGCACTAGAATATGACAAAGATCATCGACTATTTCTTCGGCATCGGCTCGCCATGGGCCTTCATCGGTCTGGACCCATTCGCGGCACTCGCTTCCGAACAAAACGCGACGATCCGCCCCTATGTCATCCCCCTGATTGAGGATAACGGCGCCATCTATTCTCGTAATCGACCGGAGGCCCGTCGTGCTTATTGGACGAAGGATCTCAAGCGTTGGGCGGCCCTCCGGGGCAAAGAGCTGAACTTCGAAAACCGTGCAGCCTTGTCGGATCCAACGCCGGCAGGTTTCATGATCCTTGCCGCCATCGATGCGGGCGACGATTGGCTCAAGCTGACGAAAGCGCTGCAGGAGGCCTTCTGGTTGCGCGGAGAAAATATCGGTGGCGCAGAGGTCCGTCGTGCGATCGCGGATGCCGCGGGCTTCGATGGTGCAGCGTTGGATGAGCGTGCCCAGAGCGACGCCGTGTTGTCGATATGGAAGGCCAATTACGAAACCGCCAAGGCCGCCGGTGTGTTCGGGCTGCCGACATTCCGTTATGAGGACGAGCTTTACTGGGGCCAAGACAGTCTGCCCTTCCTCGAACGTCATCTCAAGGGCGCAAAACTGGTCGCCTGATCCTGTCGTAAAGTCGAAGTGCGCGGCCCGCGCGAAACGCAGTCGGGTCGCAAGCCGCAGATCGCAATTCCGGGGTTTCTCATGTCTCTTTGCTTGCCGGGCTCCCTGGTCTTCACCGTAAGGATGGCGGTGAATCTCGATCATCCTGGCCGCGTCATTCTCGACGGCTCTTTCACGACACCGATGTCGCCTGGAGCGGACAAGTGAGCGCACTCTCCTCTGCTCTTATCGAGGCGCTGCACGACCGTTTCGGTGATCGCTTCTCCACATCGCAGCCCTTGCGGGAGCAGCATGGCCGCGGTGAATCCCACCACACCGCCGCGATTCCGGATGCGGTCATCTTTGCTGATAACACGGAGGACGTAGCGGAAACTGTGCGGCTCTGCGCGGCCGAGGGCGTGCCGGTCATCGCATTCGGGGCCGGTACCTCCCTCGAGGGCCATCTGAGCGCGGTACGGGGCGGTGTTTCCATCGATCTCTCCCACATGTCACAGATCGTCCGCGTCAGCGCCGAGGATCTCGATTGCACGGTTGAGGCCGGCGTGACCCGCGAGCAGTTGAACACTCATCTGCGTGACATGGGCCTGCTCTTCCCGATCGATCCGGGCGCCAATGCCTCGATCGGCGGCATGGCATCGACCCGCGCATCGGGCACGAACGCGGTGCGCTACGGAACCATGCGCGAAAACGTCTTGTCTCTAACCGTCGTTCTGCCGAGCGGTCAGATCGTCCGAACCGGTGGGCGGGCACGAAAGTCGTCGGCCGGCTACGATCTGACGCGGCTCTTTATCGGCTCGGAAGGAACCCTCGGCATCATCACCGAGGTGACGCTGCGGCTTTACGGCATTCCGGAAACGACCTCCGCCGCGCTCTGCTCGTTCGAGAACGTCGAACAGGCGGTTGCTGCGGCCATCGCGGTCGTGCAGCTCGGCATTCCGGTCGCGCGGATGGAGTTGATGGACCGCGGTCTGATCGAAGCCGTCAATGCCTATTCGAACCTATCCTTGAAGATCGAGGACACATTGGCCTTCGAGTTCCATGGCTCTCCGGCCAGCGTGCAGGAACAGGTCGAGATGGTCGCCGGCATCGTCGGAGACAATGGTGGCAAGGACTTCGAGTGGGCCAATACGCCGGAAGAACGCAACCGCCTCTGGAAGGCGCGTCACAATGCGTTTTATGCCGTCGTTTCCCAACGAGCGAATGCCAAGGGCTGGTCTTCCGACGTCTGCGTGCCGGTATCGCAGCTCAGTGCCTGCATACTCGACACGCGCGAACTGCTGCGTAGCTGCAGCGTGCCGGCCGCCATTCTCGGCCATGTCGGTGACGGCAACTACCATGTTGTCTTCGCCGTCGATCCGACGAGCCAGGCAGAACTCGACGAGGTCGCCGCCATCAACAAGAAGATGGTGGAATTTGCGATTTCGGTCGATGGCACATCGACGGGCGAACATGGGGTTGGCACAGGCAAGATCAAATATTTGCGTCAGGAACACGGAGATGCCGTGGATCTCATGGCGGTCATCAAAAATGCCATCGATCCGAAAGGCATCATGAATCCCGGCAAAGTCCTTCCGAACGATGTTTCGCCAGCAGTCTGATAACGGCTTGATCGCCGAGGATACTGTCAAATGAATAGCTTCAAGACCCACAGTTCCCATTGGGGGGCGTTTTCAGGCCGATACGAAAACGGAGGTCTTGAGGTCCGGCCTCATCCGGGCGATCCGCATCCGTCGCCTTTGCTGGGCAACATTCCGGCGATTGCCCATAGCCCTATGCGTATCAGGCGGCCGGCGATCAGGCGCGGCTGGCTCGAAGGCACGGCGGGTCACGCGCAGAATCGCGGAGCGGACGACTACGTCGAGGTCAGCTGGCCGCGCGCAGCCGACCTTGTCGCAAATGAGCTGCAGCGCGTTTACGGAAATTGTGGCCCGGAAGCCGTGTTCGGGGGATCCTACGGTTGGTCGAGTGCCGGACGCTTCCACCATGCACAAAGCCAGATCCACCGGTTTCTCAACGGGCTGGGTGGTTACGTCAGTTCCGTCAACACCTACAGCTCCGGTGCGGCAATGGTCATCCTCCCGCACGTGTTGGGACCATACGATCATTTCGACCGCAAGAGCGTCACCTGGGATGCCATCGAACGGAGCAGCGAACTGGTCGTCGCCTTTGGCGGAATGGCGATCAAGAACACCGATGTGCATGGCGGGGGCATCAGCGCGCATATCGTGCCCCGGACGCTGAACGGCGCGCACGCGCGAGGTGCGCGTTTTGTCCTCGTCAGTCCCCTGAAAGACGATTTTCCTGCTGAGGTGAATGCCGAATGGCTGCCCATCTTACCAGGCACCGACATCGCGCTGATGCTCGGCCTCGCGCATGTGCTCGTCAGCGAGGGATTGCACGACCGCGAATTTCTCGACCGATATACGGTCGGCTACGAACGTTTTGAAGACTACCTGCTTGGCCGGATCGATGGTGTCGAAAAAAATCCGGAGTGGGCGTCCCACATCTGCGGCATCGGCGTCGACACGATCAAGACCCTCGCGCTCTCCATGGCGCGCGCCAGGACGTTAATCACCGTCAGCCATTCCCTGCAACGTGCCGACCATGGCGAGCAGCCGGTCTGGATGGGCATCGTGCTCGCCGCGATGCTCGGGCAGATTGGGCTTGATGGCGGCGGCTATTCCTATTCCCTTGGTGCGTTAGGCAACATCGGCAAACACCAGCTTGCCGTCCCACTGCCGACGCTCAGCCAATTCAAGAATGCCGTGTCGGATTTCATTCCCGTCGCGCGCATCGCCGACATGCTCCTCAATCCGGGCCACGAGTACAACTACAACGGCCACGCGATGCGTTATCCCGATATCCGCCTCGTCTATTGGGCGGGAGGCAACCCGTTCCATCACCATCAGGATCTCAACAGGCTGCGGGCGGCGTTCAAGAGGCCGGAGACCATCATCGTGCATGAGACGGCCTGGACGTCGTCTGCGCGTCACGCAGACATCGTGCTGCCGGCGACGACCACGCTTGAGCGTGACGATATCGGTGCGGCGGACCGCGATCCGCTGATGATCGCCATGAAGAAGCTGATCGAGCCGGTCGGCGAAGCACGGGACGATTATGAGATCTTCTCCGAGATCGCGCGCCGTCTCGGCAAATTCGAAGAGTTCACCGAAAACCGCACCAGCCGGGAATGGCTAACCTTCCTTTTCGAAACAACGCGCAAGGAGCTCGTAGCCGGTGGACACGAAGCTCCCGACTTCGAGACGTTCTGGGAACGGGGCGAGCTGAGCCTTCCGCTCAAGCCCGACGACGGAGGTCCGGCACGCGCCTTCAGGCAGGATCCGGCGGCATTTGCCCTCAAGACGCCATCCGGAAAAATCGAGATCTTTTCTCAGAGGATCGAGAGCTTCGGCTACGACGACTGCCGCGGCCATCCGCGATGGTATCCGCCAAGGGCGGAAGCGGGGGACGATAAAAGCCGCTTCCCGCTCCATCTGATCTGCAACCAGCCGCATCAGCGGCTGCACAGTCAGCTGGACTACGGCGATTTCAGCCGGCCCACCAAGATAAAGGGGCGGGAACCGGTTCGCATAAATCCAGCTGACGCGGCCGAACGCGGCATTTCCGATGGCGACATTGTGAGGCTGTTCAACGCCCGCGGCAGTTGCCTTGCAGCCGCGGTGATCAGCGAGGACGTGCGAAAGAGCGTGATGCAGCTTGCGACTGGTGCATGGTTCGAACCCGACAATGCGGCGGCCGATCAAGCCATGTGCGTGCACGGCAATCCGAACATCCTCACCCGCGACATCGGAACCTCCCAACTGGCCCAGGGCTCGACCGGGCAACTTACCCAAGTACAGGTTGAGCGGTTCGGTGGCGAACCGCCTGCGGTGCGGATATTCGAGGGGATGACGTTCTTAGATTAGGCTGAGAGATCCAGCACCAAGGCCAGCAACCAATAGAGCGGCTTCACCAACCACGGCGAAGGATGCACTGCGCCCGGAAAAGCTGATCCTCACACACCCAGAAACCGAACAAAATAATCCATAATTTTAGTAGAAAAAGAACAACTGGTCTTTCTCCCTCCTGTTGCCCTGCTTAGGCTATGCGTCGTGATCTACTTGGCAAACGATACAGGACCGCATTATGATCGAACGCTCTTCCCCGTTCTCCCTTTCCCGGCGTCTGCTGATCGCCACCTCTGCGTTGGCAATCGCCGCCTTGGTGGTAACGGCTGAGTTCAATCCGGCTCTGAGTGCCGATAGCCCACACAACGGCGGTGACATCACCTTCCTGATTGACTCGCTGGGTGATACCTGGATCCCGAACAACAGCGCCATTTCCAGCTTCCAGGGCCACATCTGGGGCCATGTGACCGATAAGCTCCTTTACGTCGATGCAGACGGCAAGGTCAGCCCCTGGGTCGCCGAACGCTGGGAGCAGAACGACACGGCCACCGAGTTCACCCTGCACCTGAAGAGCGGTGTGACTTTCTCCGACGGCACTCCGCTCGATGCGTCGGCCGTTGTCGCCAATCTCGACATCTGGTACGCCGGCCGCAAGAGCGAAGGCATCAACCCGATTGGTCTCTTCCCAAAAACCTACGACCATGCCGAGGCAATTGACGCGACCACAGTGAAGGTCTTCTTCAAGAAGCCGACGCTCGGCTTCATCCCGACCCTCGGCTACCACGGCTCGATTCTCATCTCCCCGAAGACCATCGCGCAGCCCGCCGCCCAGCAGGCTGACCTCAGCAAGACCTCCGGCAGCGGCCCGTACGTGGTTGATTCCTGGAAGGAGGGCGACTTCGTCAAGCTGGTCAAGCGCAAGGATTACAACTGGGGCCCTCCTGCCGTCGGCCATACTGGCCCGGCTTTTCTTGACTCGATAACCTACAAGCTGGTGTCCGAGCCTTCGCTGCGCGTCGCTGCTGTTCAGTCGGAGCAAGCCGACGTCGCCTATAACGCTTCGCCGCAGGAGCTGGAGTCTCTGAAGGCAGAGGGCTTCACCACCGCGACACCGCGCTATCTCGGCTTCGTGAACGGTTGGGCAATCAACACCAAGCTTGCGCCATATGATGACGTAAAAGTACGCCAGGCCCTGCAAGCCGGCATCAATCGCCAGGAGGTCATCGACACCGTCTATACGCCCGACTGGAAGCTCGCGACGTCCTTCATCCAGAGCAACGTGCCGGGAGCGACCGATCAAAGCGCGCTTTTGGCCTACAACCCCGACAAGGCCGAAAAGCTTCTCGACGAGGCAGGTTGGGTCAAGGGCGCAGACGGCATCCGCACCAAGAACGGCCAACCGCTCGTGCTGACGCTGCATTCCAACCCCTACCTCGCAACCTCGAAATCGGTCGACGAACTCATCGCCCAGCAACTCGGCAAGATCGGCTGGAAAGTCGCTATCCGTGCCTACGATGTCGTCACCTTCGGCCAAAAGGTCAAATACGGCAGCCCGGCCGTACCGGCCTATGAGGTGACACGCAGCTTCATCGACGCCGGCACCGTCGCCAGCATCCTGACGAACGCCAACAACGGCGAGAACTGGTTCGCCCTCGACGAGAGCGACAAGACGCTCAACGACCTACGCGACAAGATCGCCAGCGCGGGTTCTACCGACATCCGCAAACCGCTCCTCGACGAGTTGCAGAAGTACATTCTCGATCAGGGCTACTTCATCCCGCGCACGCAGATCGTCCAGCGGATCTACGTCCAGTCTCCGAAGCTCAAGGGCGAGATCTACAACGGCGTCGCCTATGCCAGCTACTACACTGCGACGAAAAGCGAATAGCCCGCAGTTCAACCGAGCAACGAAGAAGGTGATCGGCATGAGCAAAGCCTACCTAAACTACGCCGCAAAACGCCTCGTGCAGGCGATCGTCGTGATCCTGCTGGCTTATGTCTTCACCTTCGTCGTTGTCAGCATCCTGCCCGGCGACCCGATCACCAATGTCCTGAACAACCCCCAGAATGGGTTCACACCGGATGAGATCAAGGAGATCATCGCTGCCCAGGGCCTGGATAAGCCGATCCCGGTCCAGCTATGGACATCCTTATCCGGCTTCGTGACCGGCGATCTCGGCTTGTCGATGCGGACCAACCGGCCCGTCTCGACGCTGATCGCCGAGGTGCTGCCATCGACGTTGGTCCTTGCTTCTGCAGGCCTCGTCACAGCACTGCTGCTCGCGGCGGTGATCGCCTATGGCACGCAGTTTCTTCCAAAACACTTTGGCCAAGGCTTGCTGCGAGGCTTCCCGTCATTGTTCCTGTCGGTGCCCAACTTCGTCATCGGCCTAGTTCTGATCCACCTTTTCGGTTTCCAGCTCGGCGTCTTCCGCGTGATCGACCCCGACAGCTTCTGGGCGACCCTTTTCGCGGCCATCGCGCTCGGCATCCCCATCTCCGCGCAAATCGCCGAAGTGCTCATCGCCAACCTCGATCATGAGTCCGGCCAGGAATACGCCGCCGTCGCGCGGGGCCGCGGGCTCGGGCAAATGCGCCTGTTCGCCAAGCACCTGCTCAAGCCGTCTTCGCTGCCGGTCATTACCGTCATTGCGCTGACCATCGGCGAACTGCTTGGCGGCTCGCTGATCACCGAGACGGTATTCGGACGTAACGGTCTCGGCAGCCTGGTGCAGCGGTCGGTGAGCACTCAGGACCTGCCCGTGCTTCAGGCGGTCGTCTCGCTGGCGGCGGTGGTCTTCGTGGTCGTCAACCTGATCGCCGATCTTGCCTACCCGCTGCTCGACCCGCGCGTAAAACTGCTTGGCACTCCCGAACGTCGTCCAACCACAGCCGACGAAAGTTCCGCCGGCCTTTCCAAGGTGGTGACCTCATGACCCTCGCCTCCACCTACTCTACCTCGCGCATCACCGCGATCGGGAGGCTGACGGCGCTGCGCGTGCCGCCGGTCGTCGCGCTCTCTTTCGCAATCGTCGCGCTGGCGATCGCCTGGTCGCTCGCCCCGAGCCTGTTCACCAGCTATGACCCGGTCAACGGCGTTCCCGCTCAGAAGCTGCTGGGCCCAAGTGCAGCGCACTGGTTCGGCACCGATCACCTGGGTCGCGACCTCTATACCCGCGTCGTCTATGGCACAGCCTCTTCGGTCGCGAGCGCACTGATCGCCGTGGTCATAGGCGTTGTGGCCGGCGGCCTCATCGGCCTTTTGGCCGGCTTCTTCGGCGGCTGGGTGGACACCCTGTTTGCCCGTCTGGTCGACGTGCTGCTTGCAATTCCAAAATTCCTGCTGGCCGTCATCGTCGTCACCGCGATCGGTTTCGACACCACGAACGCCGCCATCGCAACCGGCGTCTCGGCGGTGGCTCTCTTCGCCCGGGTAATGCGCTCGGAGGTCATCAAGACCCGGCAAGCGACATTCGTCGAGTCTTCCTTTCTGCTCGGCGGATCGCGCTGGCACATCCTGTGGCGCCACGTGCTGCCGAACGCGTCGCGCTCTGTGCTGCCGCTTGCTGTGCTGCAGTTCGGCGACTCGATCCTGGTGATCGCCAGTCTCGCTTTCCTCGGTTACGGCGACCCTCCACCGGCTTCCGACTGGGGCCTGCTGATCTCAATCGGCAAGGATTACCTCAAATGGCCGTGGCTGGTTTACGCACCCGCATTCGTCACGATCGCAACCGTCCTCTCCGTGAACAGGATCAGCCGATGGCTTCGCAAGACAGACTGACTGAGCTTTTCGCCCGTATTGACGCCACCGGATCGGCGCTCCCGCAATCGGCCCCGCTGCTTCGGATCGACGGGCTGTCGGTTTCCTACGGACAGCAGGAAGTCGTCAGCGACGTCGGGTTTGAACTCGGCCGCGGCAAGAGCCTCGCCCTCATCGGAGAGTCGGGGTCGGGCAAATCGACGATCGCTCGCGCGGTGTTGCGACTGCTCCCCACGGGTGGACGCGCGACCGGCTGTGTCGAGTTCGACGGCCAGGAGGTGCTGGGGCTCTCGGAACGTCGTTTCCGGCCGCTGCGAGGACGCGCTATCGGGTTCGTGCCGCAAGACCCCGGCAACTCGCTCAACCCGGTGCGGACGATCGGCGCCCAGGCGATGGAGGCGGCAGCACTCGTCGACGAGCCCAACAAGGCAATCCGCAAGACGCTCATCCTGGAAACCTTCGCCCAGGTCGGGCTCGACAACCCCCAACGCGTTTACGACTCCTACCCGCACCAACTGTCCGGCGGCATGCTGCAGCGCGTGTTGATCGGCCTTGCCGTTCTTCCACGTCCGTTGCTGCTCGTCGCGGACGAGCCGACCTCCGCGCTCGACGTCACGATCCAGAAGCGGATCCTCGACCTGCTTTCCAAGTTGCAGCACGAACTGGATATCAGCCTGCTTCTCATAACCCATGATCTGGCGATCGCCGCCGAGCGGGCCGATACACTGGTGGTCCTCAAGGACGGCGTCGTTCAGGAAGCCGGCAACACTGAGGCTGTCTTCTCCGCGCCTGCCTCGGCATATGCCAGGAAGTTGCATGCCGACGTTCCGGCGCTCAACCCCGATCGTTATCGTAAGCTACGAGACCCCGCCTTCCGTCTCCTCGGGACCAAGACCAACAAGGCACCGAAGATCGAGGTTAGCGGCGTCACGAAGACTTTCACGGTCGACGGCAAGATTCTGACGGCCGTCAACGATGTGTCGTTTGCCGTCCAGGCTGGCACCACACACGCGCTGGTCGGCGAATCTGGTTCGGGCAAGACGACGGCAATCCGGCTGCTGCTTGGGCTCGAACAACCCGACGTCGGGAACATTGCGGTCGCCGGCGAGCAGCTCAACGGTCGTTCGCACGAGTCGCTGCGCGCGGTATGGCGCCACCTGCAGCTCGTCTACCAGAACCCGTTCACGTCACTGGACCCAACCTGGAAAGTCGAGCAGCTGGTGCGCGAACCGCTCGACAGGTTCAAGATTGGAACCCACGAAGAGCGAACCGCACGGGTTCGCGAAGCGCTGGGCAATGTCGGGCTCGGCGAGCACCTGCTTTTGCGCAAGCCGGAAGCCTTGTCAGGTGGCCAGCGCCAGCGCGTCGCCATCGCCCGAGCGCTGGTCCTCAAGCCTGATGTGATCGTGTTCGATGAGCCGACCTCCGCGCTCGACGTCAGCGTCCAGGCCGACATCGTCGAGGTGCTGATTTCGCTGCAAGCCAGGCTTGGCCTGACCTATGTATTCGTCTCCCACGATCTGGCTCTGGTGCGCCAACTCGCCCACACCGTCTCGGTGATGCAGCGCGGGCGCATCGTCGAACATGGGACTGTCACCGACATCTTCGGAAACCCCCAGCAGCCCTATACTCGGGCGCTGCTGGAATCGATCCCATCGGGCGCCGCAGGTATCGCCCGTGCACCACACCCTCAACCTCGGCGGATCTTCAACGAGGAAAAGATCGCATGACCATCGCTGCGCCTGTAAATCCTCAGCCCGCGTCGTTCCGCCCGAAGCAGCGGCTCGGCTTCAACACCCGGGTATCGTTCAACGACGAAGCCGGACCGGCGCAAGGTCTGCGCGACGGGATCGCGTTGTTCCAGGAAGCCGAGCGGCTGGGTTATCAGTCGGGCTGGGCCTATCAGCGACACTTCGACCACTACCTCTCCTCGCCGCTTCCGTTCTTTGCCGCGGCCGGTCAGCACACCAAGCGTATCAATCTGGGGTCGGCGGTCATCCCAATGCGCTATCAGGACCCGATCCTGCTCGCCGAAGCGGCCGGTACGACCGACTTGCTCATCGATGGCCGGCTGGAGCTTGCCATCTCGACCGGTGCCAACGCGGCGTTCGACGCTGTGTTCGGTGCAGTCGACACCGACGCCCGCACGGAAGCCAAACGCCGCCAGGCGCGCTTCCTCTCAGCGATCGCAGGCGAAGTCCTCCATACGGTCGTTTCGCCGGGCCAGGGTGCTCCCCAAGGTGCGGAATTGCGCGTAACGCCGCATAGCCCGACCCTGCGCTCACGCATTCGACAAGGTTCGGCCAGCCTGAGCTCGGCGGTGCAGGCGGCAGAACTCGGGATCGGGCTCATCTCGGGGACCGTGCAGCACGACCAGGCCGAGGGCGAGACTTTCGGGCAGTATCAGGCTCGCATTATCGAGGCGTTCCGCGCCACCTGGCGCACGACCTGGGGAACGGAACCGCCATCGGTCGCAGTCGCCGCCTCCATCCTGGTTGGGACCACCGCCGAACTTCGAGAGAAATACGCTGCCTATGACCTCGAGCGTCGCACCATCGGAATTGCCGCGTCGCGTCCCAAAGGTGCCCTCGCGCCCGCCAGCCAACCAGCCGGCGCTCAGATTTCGCCCGTCTTCCAAGGCACGCCCGATCAAGTGATTGAGGCCGTGTTCAACGACCCGGGCCTCGCAGCCGCGGACGAGGTCGTGCTCTTCTTGCCACCCGGCTTCGGCCTCGCCGAGAACATAACGTTGCTGACCGATCTGGCCGAGACAGTCGCTCCAGGACTTGGCTGGTCGCCTGCTTCGTAACCCATGCACAGGCTACACGGCTCGATACCGGCGCCGTTGGAGACGGCCTGCGTCAACGCCATGACGGGGAGCGGGTCCTACTCCATCCGCCGCGATAGCAGATATTTTCTATAAAATCGATAGAAAGAGAATGACCTGTCTTCCTCGCGGCGCTGCCGCGCCTTAACGTCAATGCAATGGTCTGCAACCTGAAGGAGCTCACATGTCCGCGGAATTCATTAGCGTCAGCTTTCCCAACGCGTCGAACGACCTCAACCCCATTCCCGATGCGCCCGTGGATCCTCGTTTCCTGGAGCGGTACGCACGTGCCCTCGATGACTACGGTTTCAACTACACGCTGATCCCCTACTCCTCTTCCTCCTTCGATCCCTTCACGCTTGGCGCCACGGTCCTGGCGCACACGAAGCATATCAAGATCATCGTGGCTTTGCGCCCGAACACCGTCTACCCGACGGTCGCAGCAAAATCGCTTGCAACACTCGATCAGTTGAGCGGCGGGCGTGTTGTCGTTCACTTCATTGCAGGCGGCAGCGACGAAGAGCAGGCCCGCGAAGGCGACTTCCTCGACAAAGAGGAGCGTTACGAGCGGCAGGAAGAATATATCCGGATCCTGCGTCTGGCCTGGACGTCCAAGGAACCTTTCGATTTCGACGGCAAATACTACCAGTTCAAGCAATTCCGCAGCGCGGTGCGTCCAACCAATGGCCTGATCCCGATTTCGGTCGGTGGTTCGTCGGATGCCGCCTATCGCATCGGGGGTTCACTGGGCGACATTTTCGGGCTCTGGGGCGAGCCTCTTGCAGAAACAAAGCAGCAGATCGAACGGATCTACGCGGAAGCGGCAAAGGCAGGTCGGACGGATCGCCCTCGCATATGGGTTACCTTCCGGCCGATCGTGGCGGAAACTGACGAGTTGGCATGGGAGAAGGCGCATAGAGTTCTCGACCAACTGAACCAAAACCGTCAGAAAGGCTTGGCACGCGCACCACTCAATGCTGCACGCCCGGCCAATGTCGGTTCGCAGCGGCTTCTGGACATCGCAGCACGCGGCGATGTCCATGACCGCGCACTATGGTATCCGACGGTGACCGCGACCAATGCTGGCGGCGCCACCACTGCGCTGGTGGGTTCGCCGCGCACCATTGCAGATTCCATCCTCGACTACATCGATCTGGGCTGCGATCTGATCTCGATCCGCGGCTATGACAATTACAATGATGCGGTCGACTACGGCCGTTACATCCTGCCGCTCGTACGTGAAGGCATTCGCGAACGGGAAGAGGCGAACAAGAAGAAGAGTGCTGCTTGATTGTGCAGTCTGGCCCGAGCGCCGGACTGCATATCCCCATTTTCTCAACGCAGCCGGATCTGCTCGTCCTTTGCCTAGGGATAGGACTGTCTTAACAGCCAGAAAGCGTCGACCCGCATGTCCCATGATACAATCGTTCCAGATGAAACCGTGCGCGTCATCGCGGACGCCGCACCGGATGCGGATCGAACCGGTCAATTTCCCTGGACCGGTATCCGGGCCGTTCATCACAGCGGTCTCCTAGAGAGCACCGTTGCGACCCGCTATGGCGGCCAAGGCGCGACGCTTGCTGATGCGGCCCACATTCTGGCGGCGCTGGGGCGGGGTGATCCCTCGGTGGCGCTGATCAGCGCCATGACGATCTTCAATCATCTCGGCCAAGCCGCAAAGAACCATTGGCCGGAGGATCTGTACCGGCGTCTGCTGGCGGAGGCCAAGCAGAAACCGCTATTGCTCAACGCCGCGCGCGTCGAGCCGGAACTGGGGTCTCCGGCCCGCGGCGGCCTCCCCGCGACTGTCGCCCGCCGCACGGCAAGCGGCTGGTCGATCACCGGTCGCAAGCGCTTCGTCACCGGCGCACACGGTCTTACGCATTTCCTGGTGTGGGCGCATACCGACGAGACGCCTGCGCGCGTCGGAACGTTCGTCGTGCCGAATGGATTGCCCGGCATCCACGTGATCGAGAACTGGAACAGCCTGGGCATGCGCGCCACAGGTTCGCACGACGTCGAATATACTGACGTCGAGATCCCGGCGGAAAACGTGTTGGAACTCGTCGATCCGTCGGTAGCCCAGCAGGACAATCGCGCCCATGCGGCGATGACCTTGGCGCTGACCGCGATCTATCTCGGTGCGGCCGAGGCAGCGCAAGCGGCCTTCATCCGCTTCGCGCATGAGCGCGTGCCTGCCAATCTGGGCCATCCCATCGCCCGCACGGAGAGGTTCGTGACGCTCTCGGGTGAAATCGACCTGCTCGTCTCCGGCGCCCGGCAGATCATTTTCGGCGCGCTCGAAGCCAACCATGGCGACGCGGAAAGGATGATCAGGGCTCGGCTGATCGCAGGCCGGCAACTGCGCGAAGCCGTACAGATCGCGGTGCGTGGCATCGGCAATCCGGGTCTTAGCGCCGATTTGGGGCTTGAACGGCACTTCAGGGATATCCAATCCGTCCTCGTGCACGCGCCGCAGGAAGATACATCTATTTCGATCTTGGGCCGTGCCGCCTTTGATCGGTGGAATCGAGAGGAAACAGCCCGTTCGAGCTATCCGGCAGGGCTGACGGTCCTCAAAACGGCATAGCAAACAGAGCGCCCCGCCCGATGACCTCCCTCCTCCCTCGCATGCTCGAGGGCGAACTCGCGAAAGGAATTTAGATGAGCAACGATCTGATCGTCGGCTTTTCGGGCAATTTGGCCCGCCCGTCCAGCACCAGGCGCTTCGTGGAGAGTGTCACGCAATCGCTGGCGAAGCAGGCAGGCCTGCAGCATGCGGTGTTCGACGTCGAAGACCTCGGCACCTCGCTGGCGGCTGCAAGATCGGTCGGAGACCTCGATCCTGCCGCGAGAACGGTGATCCAAAAAATCGTCGAGGCTGAAGCGCTGGTCATCGGTTCGCCAACCTACAAAGGCAGCTACACGGGCCTGTTCAAGCATGTCTTCGATCTCCTCGATCCGGCAGACCTGCGCGGCAAACCCGTCATCCTGACGGCAACCGGCGGGGGCGATCGACACTCCCTCGTTGTCGAGCATCAGCTTCGCCCGCTTTTTGCTTTTTTCGAGGCCTTTGTTCTACCGACGGCAATCTACGCCTCGAGCCGCGACTTCACCGATGGCATTCCGTCAACGGCTATTCTCGGGCGCGTGAACCAGGCGCTGGCGGAGGCCTCGGTCCTTGTGAAGGCCCGCTCGACAGCAGACGCGATTGCTGCGGAATAAGCAGTCGGCGGGCAAAAAATGACTGCACCAAAAAAATACGTCGTCGGCATCACCGATCACATGTTCGGCGCCCCCGATCTCGAGGCCGAAGTGCTCGGCGACGATGTCGAGATCGAGTTCTTCGCCAGCACCGACGAAGCATCTTTCGATCCAGATCGATTAGCGAGGCTCG
The DNA here is from genome assembly GCF_001657485.1 of Rhizobium sp. WYCCWR10014. Classification (GTDB taxonomy): domain Bacteria; phylum Pseudomonadota; class Alphaproteobacteria; order Rhizobiales; family Rhizobiaceae; genus Rhizobium. Next base: position 170,055 of record NZ_LXFU01000053.1, on the reverse strand, counting down.
ATGCCCTGATGGTCTGGGGCGCGCGGCTCGGGTCGCGCAGCATCGCCCATCTTTCACGCTGTAGAGGCGTCGTGCGTTATGGTGTCGGCTACGAGAAGATCGATCTTTCGGCACTTGCGGATGCCGGCATTCCGTTCGCCAACAATCCCGATTATGGCACGGAGGAAGTCGCCGACCACGCAGTCGCGATGATCCTGTCCCTGCACCGGCGACTTTGGGAGCACGACGCCCGCGCCCGTGGCTACACGTCCGGATGGCAGGTCCATAGCCTCAAGCCGCTTGGCCGCTCGAACCGGAGCACGGTGGGTGTTGTCGGCGTCGGGCGGATCGGCACAGCGGTGGTGAACCGCCTGAAGCCATTTGGATTCCGCATCCTGGGCTATGATCCCGGCCAGCCGCCAGGCCATGAGAAGGCGATCGGCTATGAACGCCCCGACCGGCTTGACGACCTCTTCGCGCAAGCGGATATCGTCACCCTGCATTGCCCGGCAAACAACCAGACGCGTGGCATTCTGGACGCGGATGGACTTTCCCGGCTCAAGCCCGGAGCCATCCTGGTCAACACCGCGCGCGGAGAACTGCTCGACGATCTCGATGCGCTCGAAGCCTCATTGCGAAATGGGCATCTCGCAGCGGCGGCAATCGACACACTGGCGCAGGAGCCGCCGCGCGATCATCCGCTGCTGACAGCATGGCGCGATAGGAGTGACTGGCTGCAGGGGCGGCTGGTGATAACACCGCACAATGCCTTCTACTCCGATCATGCGGCCATCGAGATGCGCCACAACGCAGCGCGGACAGTCAAGATCCTGCTCGACGAGGGCCGGCTGCGAAATCAGGTCACGGCGTGAGCGGCTGTCGGAAACGAGACGTCAGTCGAGCACTTGCTCTCCCGCTCTGACCGGAGGGCAAATCACGCGTCGGTCTACCGACCGAAAGGTGATCGCCGTGAAAAGAATCGAACCGTGAATTCGGCCCGGCACTCGTGAGACTTTGGCCCGATATGACACGTTGACGACATACTGTCGTTCCCTGGTACAGAATCGTTAGGGCAAGCAGATCGTCTTTTGGAGCGGAATGCGGGGCTCGTCTTGCCCCCGGTCGTCTGCTCCCTAGATCCGACACATGGATACCGAGCGAACCACAGCTCCTATCAAATCGGTAAGGGCGTCTTCGCGGAAACCTCTCCAGAGGTTGAGGCCGGCCATTGTCGAGCAAGTCGAGCGCCTGCTCGGTGGACGCACGCGTGATATCCGCTTCAATGGGGAACTGGCTCGGCTTTTTCGCGAACGCTCCTGGCCGCGGACTGCCAAGATCATCCGCGCGTGGATGGTTTGGGTTATCGTGCTCGATGTTCTGACGTTGGGCCTCAACGCGATCTTGCTTCCGACCGAAACCGTCATGTCGATGCTTTGGCCAGCGTCTATCCTTCCCCCCGCAGCTCTTGTCGCCGCGATAGCCTTCCTGCGGCCGCATGCTTTGTGGGTGCAGGGAGTTTTCCTCCTCTCGGCTGTTTTTCTCATTCTCCTGTCGGTCGCCTTGGTGGGCGTTAACACCGGTGGCGAGTTTTATGAGCGGCATTTGACCATCATGCTTTTTGTAGCCGTCACTGCCATTATCATATTTCCGATTCCACTCGGTTGGGCGATGGCGATCGGCGCTGCTGCCCTCGGTATCTACCTTGTGTTTCAGCTGCGCAATCCAGACATTGAGGCGGGAAGTGCTCTGGCAGGGACGCTGTTTTTCGCAAGCGGCGTGGCTGCAACCGCCGTTGCCCGCCGCACCGCAACCATCTTCGCTCAGAAGACTTTCTTGCTCGAGTTACGAGATCGAAGTCGCCTTGCGGAGCTTACCGACGCAAATTCCCAGCTGGAATTGCTGGCGCGGACCGACCCGTTGACGGGTGTCGCCAACCGGCGTTCGATGATGGAAACGCTAAATCATTTCTGGAACGAGGACCTTAGACGAACGAGCGGCGCGGCGATGCTGATGTGCGACGTCGACGACTTCAAGCATCTCAACGATAATCTCGGACATGCCGAAGGCGACCGCTGCCTGGTGAAAGTTGCCGGCATCATTCAGAGCAGCATGAGAGACGAGCGGGACCAGGTCGCCCGGTACGGAGGCGAAGAGTTTCTCGTCTTTCTCCCAGGCTCTGATGAACAGGAGGCCGGGGTGATCGCCGAGCGGATACGCAGCCGCGTAGAAGCTGCGTCTCTTCCAAATCCTACCTCCCGCGTCGGTCCCTGGGTCACTGTCAGCATCGGACTGGCGATATTGATGCAAAACGGTGACCTCGTGTCAGCAGAGCACATGCAGCGCCAAGCGGATGCGGCCCTCTACCTTGCCAAAAAGACTGGCCGCAACCGCGTGGTGGTCCACTCTCCAGAGGTCGATCAAAGCCTTCCACTGAAGTAATTCCAGCAAAACTGCGCCGTTCCGTTGTCCTTCTGGTGCTTAGAACGACCGCCTTAAACGGTTTCGTGCCGGTTCGGTCAGTCGTCCAAGCTTGCCCATTTGACAGATATCCTACAAGTCGATATGTAACATCCATCTTATCGGCGATGCGGGAAAGTGACCGGGGCATGACATTGAAATCGATGAAGCCGCTGACGCGCGCGCCGCTGTTGCATGTCTCCGTGCAGGAGAGTCTTCGCGCCTATATCGATGACAATGGCCTTGCGCCCGGCACCTTGCTTCCGGCCGAAGGAGAGCTTGCCACCCAGCTCGGTGTCAGCCGCAACTCGCTGAGGGAAGGCATCAAGGCGTTGGAATCGCTCGGTGTGCTGGAGACGCGGCGCGGCGTCGGCATCTTTGTGAAGGCCTTTTCCTTCGAGCCGCTTCTCGACAACCTCGCATACGGCCTCGGCGGCGCCCTGCGGCAGATCGAGGAGGTCCTCGAAATCCGGCGTACGCTGGAAGTGGGATTGATCGGCAAAACGATCGACGTGATCGGCGAGGAGGACATTGCCGAGCTGCGCGCCACCGTCAATCGGATGCGCGCCCATGCCGAGCGGGGCGAAACCTTTGCGGAAGACGACCAGCTGTTCCATCGACTGCTGTTTCGCTGCCAGGACAATGAAACGCTCGTGCGGCTGATCGATGTCTTCTGGCTCGCCTTCTACAAGGCATCGGATTTCGTCAATCTGGAAAATGCCGATCCGATGGCGACGTGGCGCGACCATGCCGCGATCGTCGATGCGATCGAGGCAAAAGATCTGGAGGAGGCGCGCAGACGCCTGGATCGTCACTACGAGGGCATTGCCCGGGTGATTGCCAACAATAAGACAAGTTCAAACGTGGGAGGAACACATGAAAAGACTGTCTAGACTATCCGTTATTGCGCTTGGCGCCCTGCTGTCGACGGCTGCCATTCCGGCTCTTGTCGTTTCGGGCGTTGCAGCTGAGGCTCAGGCAGCCACGCTGTCGGGCGGCTTCGATGTCGGCCCCGGCGGCTTCCAGGGCAACTTCAATCCGCTCGCCGCGACCGCCGGCTTCACCTGGCTCAGCGTCTACTACGAACCGCTGATCACCTATGACGAGAAGCTGCAGAAGGTCGTCGGCGCGCTGGCAAGCTCCTACGAGGTCAGCTCCGACCAGATGAGCTACACGTTCAAGCTGGTGGACGCCAAATGGCATGACGGCAAACCGTTCACCGCCAAGGACGCGAAGTTCACCATGGGCCTTGCGATGGATGCGAAAACCGGCTCGGTGCTCGCTGCCCGGCTGAAGGGCATATCGTCCGTCGAGACGCCGGACGATCGCACTGTTGTTATCAAGCTCAGCGCACCGAGCAGCAGTTTTCCCGACACGATGACCAAGGTGATGATGCTGCCCGAGCATGCGCTTTCCTCGATCCCGGCCGACCAGCTGGCGAAGAACACCTGGTGGTCCACCGCCCCGATCGGCACCGGCCCGTTCAAATTCACCAAATATGTCTCGGATCAATATGTTGAACTTGCCGCAAACACCGATTATCGCGGTGGCAAACCCGCACTGGAACGTGTCATCAATCGCTATTTCGCCAACCCAGCCGCAGCGATCGCGGCGCTGAGATCCGGCGAAATCCAGTTCACCTATGTCGATTCCAACGACGTGCCGACCTTCAAGGACAACAAGGACTTCAAGGTCATCGAAGGCAACTCTTTCGTCGTCAACTATCTCGGCTTCAACCACGAATCCCCACTCTGGAAGGACGTGCGCGTCCGCCAGGCGGTGATGTACGCGATCAATCGCGATGCGATCATCCAGAGCCTCTATGGCGGTGCGGCCAAGCCTGCCAATTGCGCCTATGTCGCTGAGCAACTAATACCCCCTGATATCGACAGCTATGCCTATGATCCCGCGAAGGCCAAGCAGTTGCTGACGGAAGCCGGCTGGGAGCAGATCAATGGCGGCAAGCCGATCACGCTTCTGACCTATTACACCACGCCGCTGGCGACCAACGTGCTTGCCGCAGTCCAGGCGATGCTGGCCCAGGTCGGGATCAACATCGTCCCGCGCGCCGTCGATGCCCCGACCTATAACAGCATCGTGCTCAATGCGACGCCGGATATTGCCCAGTTCCAGTTGGTTTATGCCGGGCTGCAGAACGGGCCGGATGCCGGAAGCATCAATGTCGGCCTCAACGAGAAGCAGATCCCTCCGGCCGGACCGAATGTCGCCAGGGTTCGCATGCCCGACCTCACCAAGGCACTCGATAGTGCGTTGGCCGAGCCTGATAGCACAAAGCGGGATGCCGCCTACCAGGACGTCTGCAAGGTGATGAACACGAACCTGCCCTGGGCGACGCTCTGGGTGGCAAACCGCTACGGCATCGTCTCGACCAAGGTGAAGGATTTCGTCTGGACGCCGGCGCCGGGCGGCGGCCCCTACCAGGCCAACCCGCAGAAATGGTCGATCGCCGAATAGGCGTTTTCCGGGAAAACCTTGAGGGTGGCTTCGGCCACCCTGACAAGACGGCCCGATAAGACGGATTGCCGATGCTCCAATACAGTCTCAGACGCCTGATCATAGGAATAGGCATGCTCGTCGCCCTGAGCATGCTGATCTTCCTGCTGCTGCGCCTGACACCCGGCGATCCGATCGATGCCTATATCGATCCGAACCTGCCGATGTCGCCGTCAGATCTTGCCGATCTGCGCAGAAGCCTCGGGCTCGATCAGCCCTTGCCGGCGCAGTATCTGGGCTGGTTGCAGCAGGCGCTGATGGGCAATCTCGGCTATTCGATCAAGCGTCTCGATCAGCCCGTTCTGGGGCTGGTGCTGTCACGGATCGGCCCGACTGTGCTCTTGATGGGCACCGCACTTGCCTTTGCCATCGTCGCGGGCATCACCTGCGGGGTGATCGGCGCCGTCCGCCGCAATTCGCTGGCCGATCTCTCCTTATCGGTGGTTGCGCTTGCCGGCATTTCGAGCCCGGCCTTCCTCAGCGCGCTGATCGGCCTTTATATTTTCTCCGTCCGTCTGCACTGGATGCCGTCAGGCGGCATGCTGACGCCGGGCGAGGAATTCTCGGTGGGCGATCTCCTCCACCATCTGATCCTGCCGGCGGCACTTCTGTCTGTCGCGCAAGCCGCATTGATCATGCGCTACATGCGCGCTTCGCTGCTCGAAGTCCTGAACCAGGATTACGTGCGTACAGCCCGCGCCAAGGGCGTTCGCGAGTTCTGGGTCATCACCAAGCATGCCTTGCGCAATGCGCTTCTTCCGATCGTGACGCTGATCGGCTCCACCATCGGGCTTGCAATCGGCGGCGCCATCTTCATCGAGAGCGTCTTCAACTGGCCGGGCATGGGGCTGTTGCTCGTCGATGCCGTGCAGACCCGTGACTACCCCGTCATCATGGGGGCGACGCTTGTGATCGGTAGCTGCGTTATCGTCGTCAATCTTCTGACCGATATCACCTATGCGGTCGTCGACCCGCGCATCAAGGTGGGCTGACCATGCTGGCACGCTCTTCCGAACGCCGGAGCCCCGGACCACTTGCCCGCGCCTTCAGTCGGTTTCTGCTCAATCGCGCAGCCGTTGCCGGCGTCTGCATTGCCATTCCGATGCTGCTGCTGATCCTTTCCTATCCGCTGTGGTGGGCTTTCCGGCCGAACGACATCGATCTTCTCGCCATGAATAGCGGCCCGACGGCAACGCACTGGTTCGGAGCCGACGGCGTTGGCCGCGACGTCTTCGCGCGCGTGCTCGAAGGCGGCCGGATTTCGCTTCTGGTCGCCGTCGCATCGACCGCGCTTTCGGCAGTCATCGGGTTTCTTTTCGGGGCAATCTCGGCGCTTGCCGGACGTTGGACGGACGCGGTCTCGATGCGCTTCGTCGATCTGGTGATGACCCTGCCGCCCGTCATCTTCCTGCTTGTGCTCGCATCCATTGCCGGCACCGGCATCTGGCCGACGGTCCTCGTCATCTCGCTGCTCTCCTGGCCGCTGCTTGCGCGCATGATCCGCTCGCGGTTGCTGGAATTGCGTGAACGCGACTTCGTCCTGGCCGCCCGCGGCATGGGCGCCGGCATCGGCCATCTGCTCTTCCGCCACGGCTTGCCGAACTCGATCGATATCCTCGTGGTCTATGCAACGCTGCAGATCGCCAATGCCATCCTGCTCGAGGCGGGCCTATCCTTTCTCGGTCTCGGCATCGCCCCGCCGGCGGCAAGCTGGGGCAACATGCTGAACGCGGCCCGCTCGACCGCGGTGCTCGAACAATATCCGTGGCAATGGCTCTTCCCCGGCGCCGCACTGATCCTTGCCGTCCTGGCAATCAACTTCATTGGCGATGGCCTCAGAGATGCCTTCGATCCGCGTGCCGAACTGAACTGACAATCGAAAGAAGCGAAAATGACCAAATTCAAGGGTGTCGTCCCTCCCGTCGTAACACCGCTCAATCCAGATCTCACCATCGACTACCCATCCTATACACGCGTGCTCGAGCATCTGATCGATGCCGGCTGCCATGGCGTCTTCGTGCTCGGCTCGACGAGCGAGGTGATTTTCCATGACGAAAAGACCCGGCGGGACATCATCGAACATTCGGCCAAGGTGGTGAATGGGCGCGTGCCGCTGATCGTCGGCGTCATTGACCCGACCACGGATCGCGTCATCGCTCATGCGAAGGTCGCAAAGGCCGCCGGTGCCGACGCGGTCGTGGTGACGGCGCCATTCTATACGGTCACCAGCCAGTCCGAGATCCTCGACCACTTCCGCTATATCCGCGACGCGGTGGACATTCCGCTGATCGCCTACGACATTCCCGTCTGCGTTCATATCAAGCTGCAGCGCCAGACGGTGGTCACGCTCGCCAGGGAAGGCGCGATTATCGGCCTCAAGGATTCCAGCGGCGACGATGGCAACTTCCGCTACGCGCTCCTTGATCTTGCCGAACAAAAGGACGTCTTCCTGATGACCGGCTCCGAGATCGTCGTCGACACTGCCCTGCTGATGGGCGCCCACGGCGTCGTTCCCGGTATAGCCAATGTCGACCCGCACGGCTATGTCCGCCTTTGGGATGCTGCCCAGCGCGGCGACTGGGTCGCCGCGAAGAAGGAACAGGAGCGCCTCTGCCGCCTGTTCGAAATCGTCTGGGTCGCGCAGGGCCGTGTCAGCGGCGGCGCAGCGGGTATTGGCGCATTCAAGACCGCCATGCGTAGCCTCGGCATCATCGATTCCGCCGTCATGCCGCGGCCGCGTGCCTCTCTCAACGATGCCGAAACCGCGCGGATCGACGAGATCCTGCGTGCAACCGGCCTGCTGAACTGAGCAAGCTGATGGGACAGACGACCGAACCCGTACTCGACATCAGAGGATTGCGAACGATCTTCCGCATCCGCGGCGGCGAGATCACGGCGGTCAACAATATCGACCTCAGCGTTGCCGCCGGCGAGACGCTTGCGCTCGTCGGCGAATCCGGCTCCGGCAAGTCGGTCACCAGCCTATCCGTCATGCGGTTGCTCACCCGCAACATCGGCGTGATCGCCGCAGGCAGCATCCGCCTCGCGACCAGCGGCGGCGTGGTCAGAGATCTGGTCTCCCTCGACGAAGAGAGCATGCGCAGGATCAGGGGCGACGACATCGGCATGATATTCCAGGAGCCGATGTCGAGCCTCAATCCCGTCTTCACCATCGGCGATCAGATTGGCGAGCCGATCCGCATCCATCGCGGCGCCGACCGCAAGGCGGCGATGGACGCAGCCGTCGCGTTGCTTGAAAGTGTTGGCATACCGGACGCCCGGCGCCGCGCCGGCCAATATCCGCACGAACTGTCGGGCGGCATGCGGCAGCGCGCCACGATCGCCATGGCGCTCGCCTGCGACCCGGCGTTGCTGATCGCCGACGAGCCGACAACGGCGCTCGACGTGACGATCCAGGCGCAGATTCTCGACCTGCTCCTCAAACTGCAGCGCGAGCGCGGCATGGCCATGCTCTTCGTCACCCACAATCTCGGTGTCGTCGCCGAAATCGCCCATCGCGTGGCGGTGATGTATGCCGGCCGGATCGTCGAAGAAGGGCCGGTCGGCGAGGTTTTCCGCAATCCCAAGCACCCCTACACGATGGGCCTTCTCGCCTCCATGCCGCGCCTGGGTGATGCGGCGCGGATGAAACAGGCCGGCGAAAAGCTCGCTGCCATTCCCGGCATGGTCCCGAGCCTGATAAACATGCCGAGCGGCTGCGCCTTTTCTCCGCGCTGCAAATTCGCGATCGATGCCTGTCGCGCTGCCGTTCCCGCGCTCGAACAGGTCAATCCGCAGCATCGCAGCCGCTGTATCAGATGGCAGGAGATCTAGATGAGCGTACCGCTGCTCTCCGTCCGCGACCTTTCGAAACATTATACTTCTCGCGGCACGCGGCTGAACATTCTCCAGGGCATCTCCTTCGATATCGGCAAGGGTGAAGTCGTCGGGCTTGTCGGCGAATCCGGCAGCGGCAAGACCACGATCGGGCGTTCCGTTCTTCGCCTCGTCGAGCCGTCGTCAGGCAGCGTCCGTTTCGACGGGACAGAACTCACAGCGCTTTCCGCCTCCGCGCTCAGACGGCAGCGGCCGCGCATGCAGTATATTTTCCAGGATCCCTTCGCCAGCCTGTCGCCACGCATGACGATCGGCGAGATCCTGACGGAAGGCTTGCAGATCCAGGGGATCGGCACCGCCCGCGACAGGCTCGAGCGGGCGTGGTCGGCCTTGGCGGAGGTCGATCTGCCCGCCGACGCGATCAATCGATACGCGCATGAATTTTCCGGCGGCCAGCGCCAGCGCATCGGGATTGCCCGGGCGTTGACCTTGTCGCCCGAATTCATCGTCGCCGACGAGCCGGTTTCGGCGCTCGACGTGTCGATCCAGGCGCAGGTGATCAACCTGCTGCGCGACCTGCAGCAGCGGCTTGGCTTGACCATGCTGTTCATCTCGCATGACCTTGCCGTCGTCGAATATATTTGCGACCGGGTGATCGTGCTCTATCTCGGCCGCATCATGGAAATCGCGCCGAGTGCCGATCTCTATGCGAGACCACAGCATCCCTATACGCGCGCCCTGCTCTCGGCGATTCCGTCGCCAGATCCGGATGCCCGCCGTAATAGGCAGATCCTGAAAGGCGATATCCCAAGTCCGGCCAATCCGCCGAGCGGATGTGTTTTTCGCACGCGCTGTCCGAGCGCGCTCGAGGCCTGCGCCGGCGCCGTTCCGCAATTGCGGGAAGTCGCGCCCGGCCACTTCAAGGCCTGCATTCGCGACGACCTCAACTGATCCGTCATCCAACGGGGAAACAAGAGATGAATGCGACGACGCCACATCCCGCCATCGGCGGAAACTGGGCTAGCCTGCTTCTACCGATCGCAGCCGATGACAGCATCGAATTCGAAAAGCTCGGTGAAGAGATCGATGTCCTCATCGACGCCGGCGTCGATGGTATTTATTCGAACGGCACGGCCGGCGAATTTCACAATCAGACGGAGGAGGAGTTCGACTGCATCCAGGCAATGCTGGCCGAGCGCTGCAAGGTGTCTTCAACCCCATTCGTCATCGGCGCCTGCCAGCCCGATCCGCTGATCATGCTCAATCGCGTCCGCCGCGCCGCCGCGCTCGATCCCCGCGCCATTCAGCTCATATTGCCGGACTGGTGGCCGCTTACCGATGCCGAAGCGATCGACTTCCTGAAACGAGCGGCCGAGGCTGCCGACGGAATTCCGCTCATCCTCTACAATCCGCCGCATGCAAAACGCGTGCTGGCACCAAGGGAGCTCGGCATGGTCTGCGCGGCAGTGCCTGAGGTGATCGGCATCAAGCTCGCCGATGGCGACGCCTCCTGGTATGCCGAGGCGCGCCTGCATCTGTCCGGGCTTTCGCTCTTCGTCCCCGGCCACCATCTCGCAACCGGCATCAAACAGGGCGTCGCGGCAGGCTCCTTTTCCAATGTCGCCTGCCTTAATCCCCGCGGTGCTCAGACCTGGACGGTCTCGATGCGACACGATATCGACGCCGCACTCGGTCTGGAACGACGCATCTGCACGTTTATGGACGCCCATATCGTCCCCTTTCGCCAGGAATTCGGCTATTCGAACGCCGCTCTCGACAAACTCTTAAGTGCGATCGGCAATTGGGGACCCGTCGGCACCCGATTACGGTTTCCCTATAGCTCGATAGACATGGCAGAAGCGGTCAGGTTGCGATCTATCGCACGCTCCGAACTCCCCGATCTTTTCCTCTGAGTTTGCTCGGCTGAGCGGATTCAAAAGATCTGTGAGTTTGCTGCGCGTAACATCGTCCTCGTGGAGTAACAACCAGCGCAATACACTCCAGAAGACGCCCAGATCGATCTCGGTCTTGAGGGAGGAGAAGAATTTTCTGTTGTCGCAAATGAAAAATCTGATTTACTGATACTTCGCTGCTTGGCTCTAAGGGGGATATTGCCGATGCCGTGGACTCGCAGAAATATTGTGCTTGGTGGATTGGCGTTGCTTGGCGCCGGCGCGGTCCGGAAACCAGCATTCGCCGCGGCGTCGTCCTATTTTGACGGCACCACCGTCGACAATGGCGTGACGTTCCGAAGAACCAACTTCGCCAAGATCGACAGGAAGTGGCACCGCCAGGTCGTCAAATATTTCAGCAGCGAGCCGATCGGCACCGTCGTCGTCGATACAAGACACCATTTTCTCTATGTGATCATGGAGAACAAGACGGCCATCCGCTACGGCGTCGGCGTCGGCCGCGAGGGCTTCAAATGGTTTGGCCGCGCCACGATCGACGCTAAGTCGCTGTGGCCGCGCTGGACACCGCCGCCGGAGATGCGCAAGCGCCATCCAGAACTGCCCGAATTCGTGGCGGGAGGCTCACCGAAGAATCCGCTCGGCCCCCGCGCCATGTATCTGCATCGCGACGGCGCCGACACCGGCTATCGCTTCCACGGCACGCTGGAGCCTTGGAGCATCGGCAAGGATGCCTCCAGCGGCTGTATCCGCATGTTCAACGAAGACGCCATCGATCTTTACCAGCGTTGCCCCATCGGCACCGCGGTGCAGGTTCTGCCGCATATTGCCGACCAGGCTGAAAGTGCCGCGCAGGTCAGCCAAACAACCACGGTCGAGTGAGGAATATTCCCTGATGTTTGCTACAACAGGATATGCGAGGCGCCTTCTCGCTGCGGCCATGCTCTTGGCGCTCGCCGCCTGCTCCACTACTGAGATCGCCTCTCTGGAAGAACCCGTGGCTGCTCCGATGACAGGCCAGACCAACGATCCCGCCCCTGGCTTCGAGAATGTACGGGCTGGCAGTGAAGAGGATTTCATCCTCAATGTCGGCCGACGGATCTACTTCAAGCAGGACTCCGCCACACTCGATACCGTCGCCATGGCAACGCTGGATAACCAGGCCGCCTGGCTCAACAGGAACCCGACTTGGCTGCTCAAGCTGCAGGGATTTGCCGACGATTCCGGTTCCGCATCTCAAATGGAGGCGTTGTCGCAGAAGCGCGCCGATGCGGCGATGGCCTATCTTGCCTCCAAGGGCGTGGATGCCAAGCGCATGTGGGCCAAGGGCTACGGGAACGATCGTGAAGTGCGCGATTGCACGGAGCGATCCTGCAGGGTGCAAAACCGGCGCGTCGTCACCAATCTCCGCACACAGCCCGACGCGGCCTGATCCAGGTCGAACCACTCAACACTTGGCGCAGCCGCGCCAAGTGTTATCGGCCGGGTTCAGCTCGAATACGACATGGATCTCGCCAGCCTGCGTTTAAGACGAAGGTGGCAGGACATATTCGAGTGGTGACGGCAGATCGATGATGAACCTGATATCCGTGGCATTTGCCGCAACGACCAGCTGGTAATCGCCCGGTTCGGCGCGGAAAGCACCCGCCTCGACGTCGAAATAAGCGAGATCGCGCGGCAGGATCGTCATTTCGGCCGTCCCAGACTCACCGGGCAGCAGCGAAAGCTTTGCGAAGGCGCGCAGTTCCTTGTCCGGCCGCTCCACCTTGGACTTTGGCGAACGCACATAGAGTTGGACCAATTCCGACCCGGTCCGGTCGCCGATATTGGTCAGATCGACGCTGACCGTCACGCCTTCGGCACCCATTTCGCTCGTCGACAGGCGCGGCTCGCCCCAGCTGAAGCGCGTATAGCCAAGGCCGAAACCGAAGGGGAAGAGCGGCTCGACCGCACGTGTATCGTGGTGACGGTAGCCGACGAAGACGCCTTCGGCATAGCGTACATGCCCATCCTTACCCGGATAGACGGCCGGATCGCCTGTGATGGCGGAATTGTCGGCAAGCGCCTTCGGGAATGTCTGCGGCAGGCGTCCGCCGGGCTCGACATCGCCGAAGAGGACATCGGCGACGGCATTGCCCAGCTCCTGCCCAGGATACCAGATCTGCAGCACGGCGCGAACCTTGCCGAGCCACGGCATTTCCACCGGACCGCCGGTCTGCAGCACGACCACGGTGTTGGCGTTGACGGCCGCAACCCGCTCGATCAGCTCTTCCTGCCGACCCGGAAGCCGCATGTCGGGCACATCCAAGCCCTCGGTATCCCATTCGCCATCCCGGCCGACGAAGAGAAGCGCCACATCGGCATTCAGCGCCGTCTCGACGGCGTCCTCGATATCGGCCTCGCCCAAGGGCTTTTCGACGCCGAACCGAATGGCCGTGAGGTTGATCCCCTCTCCTGATGCCGCCGGCGGGTCATACTCGACGGTGACGGCATGGGCCTTGCCCGCATCCAGCGCCACCGTGCCGCGCTGTTCGTCATTGGCCGTGCCGAAATAGTTTTCGCCGCGTGCCCAGCCGTCACGGCCGTCAACCGTCAGCCTGCCATCGACGAAGAGCCGCGCCAGTCCGGCATTGGTCATGCCGAAGACATGATCGCCGCTCTCCTCCGGCACGAATTGCATCGTCATTCGAGCCGAGAAATCGGTGGGGTCGAGCTCGGCCGCCGGCAGTTCGAACCAGAAGAACTCACCCTTGTCGACGGTCTCGACATGAAGCGGCGTGCCCCGGCAGCCGCGCCCCTTGAAATATTCGACGGTGATCTTCCCCTTGGCCACCTCGATCAGACGGTTGTGGCGGCAGCCGACAGCGTGGCTGACACTGTTGGCATTGGAAAGGGCGGCTCGAATTCCTTCGAGCGGACTAACCAGGTAATGCGCCGCGATCTGTGCGCTGCCGCCGCCCATGACGCGCGCGCTCGCGGCGTTGGGTCCGATGACGGCGATCCGGTCGAGCGATGTCTTGGCAAGCGGCAGTATGCCGTCGTTCTTCAAAAGGACTGCGCCCTCTGCGCCGAGACGCCGGATCAGCGCCCGGTCTTCCGGCAGGTCGACCGCCTGCTCCGTAAGGTCGGGCTTCTTCTCGAACGCGCCGACCCGCTCGAGTAGAAGCAGGATCCGCTGCGCCGCCGCCCGCACGGTGACGGCTTCGACCCTGCCCTCACGCACGGCCGCAACCAGCTTCTCGCCGCGATCGCGCGCCGGGCCGGGCATTTCGAGATCAAGCCCGGCATTGATCGTCTCGGCCGTCGAATGCGAACCGAACCAGTCGGACATGACGATACCGTCGAATCCCCATTCCTGGCGCAGCACCTTGGTCAGCAGCCACTCATGCTCGCTCGTATAGGTGCCGTTGAGGCGGTTATAGGAAGACATGACGGCCATCACGCCGGCGCGTTTGACAGCCTGTTCGAAGGGCGGAAAGTAGATTTCGCGCAGCGTCCGCTCGTCGACATCGGAAGACATGGTCTGCCGCTCTATCTCGGATTCATTGCCGGCGAAGTGCTTGATCGTCGCCGCGATCCCTTGGCTCTGCACGCCTTTGATATAGGCGACGGCCAGTTCCGCGGTAAGCATCGGATCCTCGGAATAACATTCGAAATTTCGCCCGTTGAGCCCGGAACGATGGATATTCACCGTGGGCGCAAGCAGCACGGCGGCTCCCTTACTCTTTGCCTGGTGGGCAAGCGCCACGCCCATGCGCTCGACCAGATCGGGATTCCAAGTGGCGCCGAGTGCGATTGCGACAGGAAAGCAGGTCGCCTTGACGCCGCCGACCAGCGAACCCGCGCCGCGAGCCCCATTCGGTCCGTCCGTCACCTTGATCTTCGGCACATCAAGACGCTCGACGGGAACCGTCGTCCAGAAATCCGCGCCCGAGAGCAGCGAGACCTGCTCCTCGAGCGTCATCTTGTCGAGAATGGAATCGATCATGCAAACCTCCCCTTCAATGGACTTCGGGTGCTGCGAAGTATTGCCGGAGCATGCGCTTGCTAACTCATCCGGCGGCAAACGCGCACTTCTCAGCACGTAACGTAGTTCTTAAACCTACCGATTACTCGGTATTTTTAAGATGTCAACTGGCGAAGCCTGATGTATGGATAAAGAGCGCCGGAGAAATTGGCGGGAGAGACGATGGCAGAGTTATTCGAATCGAAGACCGGACAGGACGAAAAGCGACGACGCAGATCCCGCAAGGGCGAAGCCCGCCGCGCGGAGATCCTGACGGCTGCGATGCGGCGCTTTGCCGAAGACGGCTACCAGAATGCCGCCATCGGCGACGTCGCCCGCGACGTCGGCCTCTCGCTGCCCGGCCTGCTGCACCATTTTCCGACCAAGGTCGATCTCCTGCTTGCCATTCTGGACAAGCGTGATCTCGAAAGCGAAAGCTTCATCGGGCCCTACCGTTCCGACCTCCGCGGCCTGCTCAAGGGCATGGTCGGGGTCTTCCGCCGCAACGCCGAAATGATCGAGGTCATCAGGGCCTTCGCCATCCTGAATGCCGAAAGCCTGATGAAGGATCATCCGGCCAAGGCATGGTTTCTCGATCGCGCCACTCAGCTGCAGAATGACATCGCCGTCACCTTCGAACGGGCCGTCGCCGATGGCTCGATAGACGGCAAGATCGATGGCCGGGCGATGGCAGCCGAGCTGATCGCCGTGATGGACGGCCTTCAGATGCTCTGGCTGCGCGATCCAACCCGCTTCGACATGATCGGCGGGTTGGAGGGCTATATCAGTCGCCTGCTGGCGAGCCTTGGTTTCGAGCAGTGAGTACGAGGCGCGCGCGCAGCTCGTTTCGTTTAGTATCAATACCCAAGCGCAAACCCGTCCTTCCTGTGATCCGAGCTTCCAATAAACACGCCCCGAGCCCTGTCGATAAGAACTGCCTGGCAGCCGCCGATTGGTGCGTTTGCCCATTCCGTACGGTGGCCGCGCTCTTCCAGGTCGGCGCGGACCTTATCGCCGAACGCGGGCTCAAGCGACAGTCTGCCGTCAAAGGAGAAGCTGCGAGGCGCCTCGTTGGCGCGCTGCGGATCGAAGCCGCGGTCGTAGAGATGCGAGAGGAAATGTGCGTGGCCCGTCGCTTGGAACTGCCCGCCCATGACGCCGAAGGGCATCACGGGCAAGTTATTGTGGACCACCATGCCCGGAATGATCGTGTGCAGCGGCAGCTTTCGCGGTGCGAGTTCATTGGCGTGGCCTTCGTTCAGTGAGAAGCCGCTTCCGCGGTTCTGCAACAGGACCCCCGATACCGGTGCGTAGATGCCGCTGCCAAACGCGGAGAATAGCGAATTGATCAGCGAAACTGCATTGCCGTCACGATCGACGACCGACAGGTAGACGGTATCGCGATGAACCGGACCATCCCAGATCGATGCTTCGCTTGCCCGGTCCATTCGTATTCTGGATCGTAATGCGGAAACGAAACGGTCGCCCAGAACTTCCTCGACGGAAATCCGCATATGGTCCGGATCGGCGATCAGCAGGTCACGCTGATGATAAGCTGCCTTGCTGGCTTCAGCCAAGAGGTGAACACGATCGGCCTCGCTTACGGCGTTATCCGACAGATCGAAACCGTCAAGGATCCGGGCAATCAGCAGAGCGGCGAGACCCTGGCCGTTTGGCGGGCATTCCAGCACACGACGGCCGCGGAAATCCGCACCGATCGGCTCGGTCGCAAAGCCGCGATGGCGTGAGAAATCATCTACAGTATGGCGGCCGCCGCATTCGCGAAGCACGGAGACCATTTCCTCGGCAACGGCGCCTTCATAGAAGGCGGTACGGCCATTGGCGGCGATCGCCCGCAAGGTGGCCGCCAATGCGGGTATGGAAAAGCGGTCGCCGGTCGTCGGCGCCTTGCCACCCGGCAGGAATTGCGTACGCGCCGCCTCATGGTGCTCCAGCCGCTTACCTTCGCGCGCCCAATCATACGCTACCCGGCCGGCAACGCGGAAGCCGTTGTCTGCGAGCGCAATGGCCGGCGCCAGGATCTCGGCGAGTTCCATTCGGCCGAATGTCTGCGAAAGCTGGCACCAGGCATCGACGGCGCCGGGAATGGTGACGGCGTCCGGGCTTTCTTCATCGATCCGCGACAAGCCTTTCGCACGCAAGCGCTCAGCATCAGCCCCCGCACAGGATCGGCCGGATCCGTTGAACGCAATGATGGGTTTTCCGGCTGGGGCAACGATCGCAAAGCAATCACCGCCGATGCCGGTCATGGCCGGCTCGACGACACTCTGAACGGCGACCGCCGCCAGAGCGGCATCGATGGCATTGCCGCCGGCGCGCAGAATGTCGATCGCTGTTAGCGTTGCGGCCGGGTGCGAGGTTGCCGCCATGCCGTTTTCGCCGATGGCCGGCGAGCGGCCGGGGTCTATATAATTGCGTTCTCTCACGATTCCTGCCTTTTCGTCT
The DNA here is from genome assembly GCF_001657485.1 of Rhizobium sp. WYCCWR10014. Lineage (GTDB taxonomy): Bacteria > Pseudomonadota > Alphaproteobacteria > Rhizobiales > Rhizobiaceae > Rhizobium. The sequence goes on along the minus strand of NZ_LXFU01000053.1, from coordinate 152,886 downwards.
ATTGGCGTGTTTTTTTAGTTCTGGGTCAACGCCCGCGGTGCTGTCTGGTGGCCAACCACACCTGCAACAGCCAGCAATGCCAGCAGATAAGGCATCATGATCAGCAGGGCATTCGGAATATGAATGCCAAAGGCCGGCAATTGAAATTGCAGTGCGGTTGCCGCGCCGAACAGGAGGCAGGCGGCCACTGTGCGCCAGAGCCGCCAACTGCCGAAGATCACGGCGACGATCGCCAGGTAACCGGCACCATTTGTCATGCCCTCGGTAAAGGTGTGAATGTCGCCGATGGACAGGAAGGCGCCGCCAAGGGCCGACATCACCCCGGTGAAGATCACGGCTGCATGCCGGACACCCTTCAATGGCGCACCCGAGCGGATGACCGATTGCGGGTTGTCGCCGGCGGCGCGCAAAACGATGCCTAGGCCGGTCCGTGCCAGGACGTAGCCAACGACAGCGATAATGGCGGCTGCCAGGTAAAACAGCCACACTTGTTGGAAAACGCCCCCCACCAGCGGTATTTGTCCGAGCAACGGCGGCGACCAGGCATCGAAGCCGGGGATGATGTCACGGGATCTTGCACCGAAAAGGGCTCGGTAGCCCAGCGTCGTCAGGCCGAGAGCCATGATGTTGATGCCGATGCCGGTGACAATCTGATTGGCACGCAGCGTGTTGGTCATCACCGATTGCAGCACAGCGATGGGCAGCACGGCGAGGATGGCGCAGCAGAGTCCGAGCATGGGCGATCCGGTGTAGGCCGCCCCCATCGCACCACCGAAAGCGCCGGTCAGCATCATGCCCTCGACGCTCATGTTGACGACCCCCGCTCGCTCGGACACGAGTTCTCCAGTCGCCGCAAACAAAAGCGGCACCGCGAGCCGGACTGTCGAGGCGAGGAACAGGGTGAAGAGCTCTGCCGTCATCGTGCAATTCTCCGCTCGAGATAATAAGCGGCGCTGGCGATCGTCAGGACGATCAGGCCCTGCAGCACGTCGATCAACGCCGAAGGCACGCCGGCTGCCATTTCCATGGATATGCCCCCCGAACGCAGGAACCCGAACAGCAATGCGCCGGCAATCACGCCCGTCACCGATCCGCGCGCAAGCAGTCCGACCACCAGACCGTCGAAACCGTAGCCGGAGGAAAAGCCGGCCTTTAGCGAATATTGCTCACCCTGTAGCATCAGGCCGCCTGCCAGCCCGCCCAATGCGCCGGCGAGGCACATGGCCGATATGATAGTAAAACCGACCGCCACACCCGCCCGGGCGGCGGCAATGGGGTTCAGCCCGACGGCGCTTAGGGCGAAGCCATAAAGCGACCTGCGCAACAGGATTGCCGCGATGATTGCAATCCCCAGCAGGATGGGCAGGCCGAGCGTTACCGGGGAGCTGTAAGATCCGGTCAGCAACGGCACCTGGGTTGCCTCTGGAATGGCAAGCGATTCGGGTAATGTCGCCGCACTGGTCATTGGCTGGCGCAACAGGTTCTCCGATTGCACGCACCAGTACAGAAGCCAGACAGCGATAAAGGAGAGAAGGAGGGTGGCAATAACCTCATTGGTGCCGGCCCTGACCCGCAACATTCCGGCAATCCCACCCCAAAGGCCGCCGGCAAGTGATGCAGCCAGCAGCGGCAGCAGATAGGAAAGCCCGAGGGGCAGGTCTGCCATTCCGGGCATCAGACAGAATGCGGTGGCGACGATGCCTCCGATAGCGATCTGGCCCTCGCCGCCGACATTGGTCAGGCCGGCACGGTTGGCGATGATGAAGCCAACGCCGACGAGCGCGAGCGCGACTGCGCGGTTGAGCGAGGCCGAGATCGCATATGCGTTTCCGAAAGCGCCGCGATAGAATGCCATGACCGCCTTGTCGAGCGTTACACCCATGGCGACCACGACGATCATCCCCACCACCACGGCCGCAAGCACGGCAGCAGCCGGAAGAAGCACGGGCAGAAGGGCGGAGAGAGGTGAAAGGGATGATGGATTTGCTGTCGTGCTTGCACTCATGCTGCCTGCCCCGACATCAGTGCCCCGATAGCGTGGCCGTTCTCGGGCCGCGCGACATGTTCACCGACGATCCGTCCACGATAGAAGACAAGGATCCGGTCGGCGACGGAAATCAATTCGTCCAGTTCGGATGAAATCAGAAGTACGCCAACGCCGGCATCGGCGGCATCGCGGACCAGCCCGTAGACGGCTTCGATCGCGCCGACATCCAGGCCCCGCGTCGGTTGCGCGGCAAGTAGGAAGTTGAGATTCTGCGTGGTCAGTTCCCGCCCGAGAACCGCCTTCTGCTGGTTGCCTCCCGAAAGGCTGCCAAAAGGCACGAGCGGTCCGGCGGCGCGAACATCGAAACGCGCCATTGCCTGTTCGGCCGCCTTTCGCTGTGCACGACGGTCGATCATGCGGAATCGGCTAAACTGATGCATGCGATTGAGAAACAGGTTGTCCGCCAGCGTCATCCTGGAAATCGCTCCGACCGCATGGCGATCCTCCGGCACGATGCCGACGCCCGCCCCGGTAATCTGGCGCGGGGTCGCCTTCGTGAGTTCTCGGTTCCCGGCAAACCAACGACCCTCGCTTGGCCTCAGCAGGCCGGCAAGGACGGCGCCGAGTTCGCTTTGGCCGTTGCCTTCAACGCCGGCGATACCAACCACTTCGCCGCAGCCGACCGTCAGAGTGATGTCGTCGAGACGCTTGACACCGAGACGATCGACAACTGTGATCCCGTCTATCTGCATGGCTTCGCGGGTCGGGCGTACGGGAGTTTCAGGCTTGCGGGAGGCAACGGCCCGGGCACCGATCACCGCATCCGGATCGATGTCGGGACGGTGGATCATTGCTCCGACAAGCCGGCTGATCTCGGACGCGGGCTGATCCGACCGAGCGGCAATTCGTCCGCGATGAAGGACGGTGACCCGATCTGCGACGCGCTCGATCTCAGCGAGCTTATGGGTAACCATGACCACGGCGCAGCCGCTTTCGGCCACCTGCCGGCAGATACCGAGCAGGGCACTGATCTCGTCTGGCAACAGCACGGCGGTCGGTTCGTCGAGCACCAGGACGCGCGGACTGTTCATGAGGCATTTGACGATTTCGACCCGCTGCCGCTGGCCGACCGACAGGTCGCCGACGATCGCGGCTGGCGAAATTTCAAGGCCGAAACGCCGCGACATCGCCTCGAGCCGTTCACTTTCGCCTTTTCTGTCCAGCCGCCCGAAGCCACGGCCGAGCAGGAGGTTATCGATGACCGAGAGTTCATTCACCAGGCTGAAATGCTGGTGAACCATGGCAATGCCACTTGTTAGCGCCTCGCGCGGTTTCGAGGGCAGGTAGGGTCTGCCCTCGAGAATCATTTGGCCAGCACTTGGGCGATTGATGCCGAAGATGAGATTGCAAAGGGTGGATTTCCCAGCGCCGTTTTCGCCCAGGAGACAATGGACTTCGAAAGGGTGAAAATCGATATCGATTCCCGCCAGTGCCTCGAACGCGCCGAAGAGCTTGCCGATACCCTTCAACGAAAGGAGTGGCGCTGCCTTGGCCCCTATGCTTCTCTCGCTGCGCATCAGCCCTCCAGCACCTTGATCTTGCCGGACTTGATGTCCTCGATGATGGCCTTGAGCTTCTTTGCCATTTCGTCGGTGGCGTTGCAGACAGCCATGTCGGAAGCTTCCGGGCCCATCGCCAAGCCGAAGGGCTTGTAACCGGCCTTCCAGGTGCCCCCGACTGTTTCGTCGATCGCATACTTCACCTGGAAGCCCACCCCGGTGATCGAATATGCCAAATAGAGCGGATCGGTGCCGCAATAATTGGTGTAAGAGCCGATGATGTGGGTGCCCTTCTCCTTGGCGGCCTGCTCCATGCCGCGCAGGCCGAGGTTCAGGATGTGATAGTGAACGTCCGCACCTTGCGCGATCGCCGTCAACGTCGCTTCCTTGGCCTTTGCGAGGTCATCGAAGTCGCCGGTATAGGCTTCGAAATATTTGACATTCGGATTGACGTATTTCGCGCCGTTGCCGAATTCTTTGCCGGCGTTGACGATCGACGGAAGTTCCATGCCGCCGACATATGACACTGCGCCGCTCTTCGAGAGCATTGCGGCCGCCGCGCCTGCGACGAACGCGATCTCGGCCTGTTTCACATCATAACCGGCGACGTTCGGGAGTTCGGCGCCGGCATTGCCGCCGACGATCGAGAATTTGATGTCGGGAAAACGCTTCGCGATTTTCATCACCGCAGCCTGGGTCTGGCCGCCGACGCCGATCACCAGTGCGTTGGAGGAGGCGAGTTGCGTAAGCGCCTGCTCCATATCTGCATAGTTGATGTTTTCAATCATCTGAACGGCGATCTTGTCGCCATATTTCTTCTGCGCCGCGACCAGACCGTCATAACCCGATTCCATCCAGCCTTTATCGGTCTTCGATCCCGGAATAAGGATACCGACCGACAACGGGGTTTGCGCCATCGCGCCGCCAAGGCTCGTTCCGACCAGTGCAAGCGTGGTCATAGCCATGAGAACATTTCGCCGTTTGATCATTTTGCTTCCCTTTGTTGATTGAACGCCGGAACGATGGCGGATGAACCGCTTTAGCTCCCATTGAAAAGTGGAGGCAAAGCCTATGCCACATCAATATCCATTTGATTATAAATACAAATTTGTGACTTCAGCTTCAACGAAGTAAGTAAATGATTATTTATTATCCAGATCCAGCTCGATGCTGCACAATTGATCTGCAGTCCGGGTGCGAGGACCGCCATTTTCTGCGGCAGACCGGGCTTTCCCGCTATGGCATGACGCTTGCATCGACGACTGCAATTGGTTCGAGAGCAGCAGGAGAATGGGAAATGGCGGGCTTAGATGCGACGAGTGGCGGCATCCTCGGAAAGGGCCGTAACACCGCTTGGCGGGCAACGCCGACCAATGTCGATATGACTTTGCCCGCCATTTTGCCAAGGGTCGTGACAATCGATGCCGAACCGCAAGGCGTGACCATCGACCTCGCCCGCACAGCAATTGTGGTTATCGACATGCAGAACGATTTTTGTGCCAAGGATGGTTGGGTGGATCATATCGGCGGCAACTATGAGGCGGATCGCGCCGCGATCGCGCCTTTGCAGAAACTCCTTCCGCAACTCCGCCAAGCCGAGGTGCCTGTCATCTGGGTAAACTGGGGAAATAGACCGGACCTCCTCAACATGCCGCCGAACCAGCTTCATCTCTACAAGAACAGTGGCGAGGGCATCGGGCTCGGCGATCCACTGCCGTCCAACGGCGCGCACGTCCTGGAGAAGGATTCCTGGGCGGCCGAGGTGGTCGATGAGCTCAAACCGCAGCCCGGTGACGTTCGGGTCGACAAGTACAGGATCAGCGGTTTCTGGGACACGCCGCTGGATTCCATCCTGCGCAATCTCGGCACGCGTACCATCCTGTTTGCCGGCTGCAACACCGACCAATGCGTGCTTCATACGCTGACCGATGCCAATTTCCTTGGCTATGGCTGCATCATGCTGGCCGATTGCTGTGCCACCAGTTCGCCAGACTTCTGCAGCGAGGCGACGATCTGGAACGTCAAGAAATGCTTCGGCTTCGTCTGCAATTCGGACGCCGTCCTCAAGACCTTGCCCCAAGTGTGATGATGGACAACCAGGATATTGTCGATACTGCCGGAGCCTTTGTGCCCGGAGAAATTTTTCGTCTGGATGCAACGGCGCAAGGCCCGGTTGCGGGTCTTACTTTCGCGGTCAAGGACCTGATCGACATAGCCGGTCGGCGCACTGGCGGCGGCAATCCCGACTGGCGCGCGGCCGCGACCCCTGCCCCGGCACATGCGCCCGTGGTAACCAGATTGCTAGCCAACGGAGCCACGTTTCTGGGCAAAACCGTGACTGACGAATTGGCCTTCAGCCTGGAAGGACGCAACGTTCACTATGGCACGCCGCGCAATCCTCAAAATCCGGATTGGCTGCCGGGAGGATCATCCAGCGGATCAGCCGCTGCGGTCGGAGCGCGACTGGTGGATTTTGCACTCGGTACCGATACCGGCGGATCGGTTCGCGTTCCGGCTGCCTTCAGTGGTATTTGGGGCATGCGACCGAGCCACGATGCAGTACCGCTTGATGGTGTTCTTCCTTTCGCACCGACTTATGACACTATTGGTTGGTTCTCCCGCGACGCACAGACCCTCGCTCGCGTCGGTGACGTGCTCTTGCCGCCGGCGCAGCATGTGGATTGCCTAACGATTTCGATTGTTGAAGATACGTTGGACATGCTGGATCCGGCGGATGCGCATGCCTTCCGGGACGCCGCACGACGGCTTGCAAATGCGGCGCCGATGCGGGTGTTCGAGCATTGGCCGTGTGCGCAATTGCAGTGGGCCTATTCGACCATCCAGGGTTATGAAATTGCCTGCGGCGTTGGATCCCGGCTGAACGCGCTGAAGCCTCGTTTCGCGATGGATATTGGCGAGCGCTTTGCCAGGGCATCGGCCGTCAGCTATGCCGATTATGAGACTGCGGCGGCGGTCCGCCAAAACTTTGCGGGTTGGCTGCAAGACCGGCTGCCGCCCGGTACTGTGGCCCTACTGCCGGTGACATCCGTGCCGCACCTGCGGATCGACGCACCTAGCGAAGAAATCGGCCGTTTTTACGCTTCGACACTTGCACTCACCGCGCTTGCGGGCCATGCGGGGACACCACAACTCCAATGCGGAAGCAGTCCTTTATCATTGATGGGTGGATGCGGTTCGGATCGTGCCCTCCTCGATTTTGCGCTAGAAAGCGGTCTGGAGAAAAGCAACGATGGGCGCTGACGTCAAAGCGGTGACAGCACCGGCCGGGAAGATGCGCGCCGCGCCCGATACGCGTGCGAAAATCCTGAAAGCCGCACGCGAGGAGTTCTCGCAACATGGCTTCGCCGGCGCGCGCACCGAGCGCATACTTTCGACGTCCGGCGCAAACCCCCGCATGCTCTATCATCATTTTGGCGGCAAATCTGGTCTCTATGTGGTGGTCCTGGAAGAGGCGCTCTTCAACCTGCGCCAGCAGGAACTGAAAATCGATGTGGATCATCTCAACCCGTTGGAGGGCTTGATCGCGCTCTTTGAGCATATCCACCAGCATTTCGATTCGGATCTGCGTTTAGTGCAGCTTCTGAGGAATGAAAACGTCGAAAAAGCCAAGCACCTGAAGACATCGCAGCGCGTTCGGGAAATGTCGTCGCCGGTGCTCAAATTAATCGCGGACTTTCTAGCGCGCGGCGCGCAGGACGGATCGGTTCGCACCGGCGTCGATCCGCTTCATTATTACGTGACAATGGTGGCTTTAAGTCAGTTTCACTTGTCGAATGCACACACGCTGTCGTTCATTTTCGATCAGGATCTGACAAAAAAAGACTGGCGCAAGGCGCATCTCGCCTTCACCATCGAAATGGTCAAAGCCTTTCTCAAGCCGCTAGGCATCCCGAAATAATGTCCCGCGGCAAACCTGCCTGGGCGATGCTCTGGAAGGTCGCAACGCTAGCCTTGGAGTGCGTTGTGATTGCACCCTGGTTTCATTCTTTGAATGCCGCCGATCATTCCGCGGCATTCAAAGTCAAAAAGGATTTGGTCTGCGTGACACAGCGTCAGGCAGTTTCCAGCTTCCAGGTCCGGATTTCGAACGGCATGATGTCGGCAGGTCCCTTTCGCTCCATCGGCTCCTCGAGAATGTTCAGCGGCTGCGATGCTGCCCATCCGGAAGGCAAGTTGAGGGCGAGCCTGCCGCGCCGGCCGGCCGGTTCGTAAAGGCGCAGGATGAGGCCGTCGCCCTCTTCCGCCGGCTTCAGGCCTGAGAACGCGACAGGGATGCCGGTGACCGCAAGCGGCGCGAAAGTGCCGGCGGAGAGGCCGCTGGCCTCAGCCGCGACGAGCGGTTGATTGAGATCGATCGCCTCGCCGAGGACGCCGCCTTCATGCCAGGTGCCTTCATGCGGCATGAGCGCATAGGTGAAGTTCTGTTTGCCTTCATCGGCCAGCGGATCCGGATAGATCGGCCCGCGCACGAGGCTCATGCCGATCACATTGCCGCGCGCGCTATGACCGTATTTGGCATTGTTGAGCAGTGCGACCCCGAAGTCCGGCTCGCTGATATCGACGAAGCGGTGCGCGACGGCCTCGAACATCGCCTGCTCCCAGGACGTATTCGTGTGCGTTGCCCGCTCGACGATGCCGAAGGCGCATTCGAACGTCGCCTTTCGGGCCTGCGCGGCAATCGGGTTCAATGTTCGCAGCAGGGTGCGGCGGTCATGCCAGTCGATCGTCGTTTCGATATCGAGCCGCCTGGCGTTGGCCGTCAGCACATAGGTCTGCGTCACGCTCGAATTCCGGTAGCGGTAAACGACACGGATCGCCGCGCGGTGCGGGCCGTCTTCAACGAGAGTGATGCTGTCAGGCGCATCGAGGCGGACGGCCTTTTCGGCATAATCCGCATCGATGTCCCAGGCGTCCCAGTTGCGCGGCTTGTCGGCCGGATAGACCCAGAGCTGATTTGCCGAGCCGTCGACCGCTTCCCGGCCCGTTGCCTTGTGAAGGAGGCTTGCAACCGCTCCGTCCTTGCCGATAGCGACCGAGAGGTGGTCGTTTTCGAGACGCTCGGGGCCTGCCTTCAGCCCGCTTGCCGGCCTGAGCGAGCCCTTGTCGAAGACCGCGACGGATAAGGGTGCGACGAGATCGGCGGCCGAGACGATCGTACCGTCGGAAAGCGTTGCGCTGAGCGGTCTGGCCGCAAGAGACGGATTGACGACGACGAGGGCATCGCCAACCCCGCCCTTCGGCAGATTGACCGACAGCGCCTGAAATGACTTTGCCTGCTCGGCCTTGGCATATTCGATGACGCCGTCCAGTTCCTGCTCTGCATCCTGATAGACTTCGCGGATGCTCGAGCCCGGCAGAATGTCGTGAAACTCATTCTTCAGAACAACGCGCCAGTTCGCTTCGAGGCTTTTCGGCCTGTCTGCTCCGAGCATATGCGCCAGCGAAGCGATGGTTTCGGCGGTGATCAGCGCACGTTCGGCCTGACGATGCTTGCGCTTGACGCCGCTTTGCGACGTCAGCGTGGCGCGGTGCAGTTCGAGATAGATTTCACCGTCCCACACGGGAAGGTTCTTTTCGCCTGCGGTGCGGTGCGCCTGTTCGTAATAGCTTTTGACGGTGCCCCAGCGTGCCTGCGGGATAGCCGGGAAATCGCGCAGTTGCACTTCGCGCTCGACCATCTCGGGCGTGACGCCGCCGCCGCCGTCGCCATAACCGACGGCCAGCAGCGAGGTATCGTGCTGCGTCTTGCCGCGGAAATTCTTCCACGTAGGCACGTAGCAATCGGGTTGCACGAAGCCGTTATAACCCTGCATCGGATTGTCGAACGTATGGGTCAGCACCCGGCTGCCGTCGAGACCCTTCCACCAGAAGAGATCGGAGGGAATATGGTTGGTCTCGCTCCAATTGACCTTGATCGTGAAGAAGCTGTCGATGCCGCCCTGTCTCAGGATTTGCGGCAGCGCGCCTGAAAAGCCGAAGCAATCGGGCAGCCAGCAGACCGTATGGCGCGTGCCGAAGGTCTTTTCGAAATAACGCTGGCCATAGAGAACCTGGCGGGCGAGGCTTTCGCCGGTCGGCATGTTCGTGTCGGGCTCCACCCACATGCCGCCGACGGTTTCCCACTTTCCGTCCGCGACCTTCTGCTTGATGCGCTCGAGAAGCTCCGGGTCTTCTTCTTCCATCTGCGCGTAATAATGGGCGGTCGATTGATTGAAGCGGAAATCCTCGGAGCGCTCCATCAGCGACAGCGCCGTATTGAAGGTGCGCCGCATTTTCCGCCGTGTCTCGCGATAAGGCCAAAGCCAGGCAAGATCGATATGCGCATGGCCCGTCAGCAGCAGTTCTCCATTCGGGGGAAAGCGCTTCTGCAGTTTCTTCAGCTTTGCCATCAGGGCATCGAAGGCTGCGGCTGCCGAAGCGCTTTCCTCGTCCGTGAGACCCGCCGGATTTTCCTGGAGCTCCGGCAGTTCCCAGATCTTCTGCTGCATGACCGCGCCAGATGTGCGGGAGATATAAGCCGCCGTATCCGACGGCCAATCGAGACTGCGCAATGCATGCTCGGCGGCATCCATCAAATGTGGCACGACTTCATGTTCACCCAGCGCATCGATTGCCTCGGCCACCTGCTTCAACAGAAGATGCAGGCGGTGAGCGGGACCATCGAGCCAGATCAACCGGGCCTTGTTGAGCTTGGGCGCTCGATTGGGCTCGCCGAACGGAAAGCGGGCGACGGTTTCCGTTGCGATCGAAAAGCGGCGGCCCTTCACCGGGAATTCCTGATGATAAGGATCGAGACCGAATGTTTCCGTTTCTCCATCGGGATAGCTCAGCGTAATCAGGCTCTCGCCGCCAAGATCGAGTTGCAGGCGAATATCTGCCAGAGGCCACGCCTCCGGCGCTTCAGCGCTCACGGCAAAATGCACCACCCCCTGGCGGTGGGGCCAATCCTGGTGATGGCCGATCGGCTCGCCCTCGAACGTCCAGCCGTCGATCGCAGCACTTTGTCGATCGCGCCAATGGGCCAACTCGGCAATGCGAACTTTGAGACGATCGAGGCGCTGGGCAATGGTCAGAGGCATGGCTTATCCTATTGAAAATCGACGGCTGACAATCTTGTCGTCATGCTTTTTGGGGTCGTGGTCATGGTTTTGGGGGAGATGAAGATGGCGCGACCGACATCGCGATTGCCCGACCCCTCCTCCAAGCGGGCTTGCAGAGTCTTAGATTAAGTAACTTTGATTTGGCGTCAAGCCCGGAAGAAGCGAACCCGCTCCGGCTTGCGGAATCATCGAGATTTTCGCCGATGGCGGAACTGTTTGTGGAACCCGTCGCGGCTACGCGAATATCAACGCCGATTACCTGGAAATCTCATCGTCCGCTTCAACGCGGGTGCTGGAAAGGTCGAAACGGTGCTGTGCTGCCGTGAGATGAGATATTGAATGAAACGCTTGGGCCTTCACGGAATAACGAGATCTTGATCGGCGACAACAGTTATCGAAACCCCTGGCCGCCCTATTTGACCGAGAATTGCACTGATATGGCAGATTTCAGGCAGCTGGGGAGGGTGGGATGCTTCAAGTCCCTAAATTGTTGACAGCCGCGACAGCCGTCATCGTGGTTGCCTTATCGTCGTCATCCTGCACGACGAGCTCGAATGACTCGATGCAAACCGGCTCGGTTGGATATACCGGCACCGACTATTCGCTTAGACCTGCCTGCCGCGACGGCTTTGGCAACGATCATCCTTGCAGTTATTAGAGGCAATGGCTGCTCGACGCGCGACAGCAGCGGATGAGCCGTCGGAAGCAAATATTCATTCCGCTTCAGCTTTGTCGTGAGCGTTCAAAGTAGCGATTCACGATGTCCTTGACTTCGCTTGAACTGAACTCCGGAACCCATCTGTGCGGTATCGCGACGGTCCTTTCAAGAGGCTGCCGCTTGCGCAACTGTTCAAGTATCTCCGGATCAGCATCTTTCCGCACAGTCAGGTAGATAAATCCCGCCTGCCCGGCCTGAGGGATATCAACGCTTTCGATCATTGACCAAGGGATGAGCTTCGGCAGCTTTTGACCAGCGATACCGTCGGGCCCGATCACCATTGTGGGCTTCCGGAAGTCCACCTGCCGAGCCTTTACCGCAACATAAACGATGACGACCAGGAACAGGATCGCGAACAGGCCCTCTCCGACACCGCTCGTAGGTCTGCTCATTTTGATCTGCCCAAGGGCGATAAGTGAGAGGTAGACGAAAAGGAGCGCCATGACGCCAAGGAACATGAAGAGGTATCTAACGCTCCCCCGCAATACGAGAATTGGCTGGGTGGCGTTTGGGTCGCGGTCGGCGGCGGGAGAATATTCATCAGTCATCGGTTGAATTCAACTCTCCATGCAAGTAATTCCGAGCACATCTTAACTGTGTGGAGCCGCGGCCCTTCGTTACAAGCATCTACTGGAAAATCGTTACGAACACCTGCAAGCGTGATACACAATCGAGATGGTGCTCTAGGAAGACAGTCATGCGGTATCTTCGATCAGGGCCGCGTCGGCTTCAAACCCAGGACATGGGCGCCCCGCGCGCCAAAACAATCGGTCTGCGGTCCGGCGAAATTGCCGATCGCAACATTCGCGTCATCCTGGAGGCCATCCGCCGCCACGGTCCGCTGACACGGATGGAGCTTGGCCGGCATTGCGGTCTGACCGGTCCGGGCATAACCAACATTCTCCGTCGATTGGCCGAGGAAAGGCTTGTCACCTCCAACCGCCGCAATGGCCTCGGCGGGGGCGCCGCCGCCACCGAGTTTGCCCTGCGCCCGGAAGGCGCTTTCTCGATCGGCGTCAAGCTTCGCCAAAGGCGTGGCGAGGCCGTGCTCATCGATCTGAGTGGTCAGGTCCATGACCGGGTCTATATCGAGCTGGACCCCGCAGACAAAGTCGGCCTGGTGCATGCGTCCGTCAGGGATATGGTCGATCGCCACGCTGCCCTGCCGATCATCGGCCTCGGCATCGCCGCCAACGACTGGACGCAGGATCAAAGCGATCAGATCGCCGCGATGTCGACGATTGCGCGTCCCTATGTCGAGAACGAGTGTACGGCGAGCCTTCTCGCCGAACGCACGATCGGCAGCTCTGGCAGGGAAGGCGGACTTGCGATGATCATTATCGACGACGACGTTCAGGCCGGCTTTCTCATTCGCGGTATTCCCTATTCCGGCGTGCATGGGCGGGCGGGCAGTATCGGCGAAATGCTGACAGGTCCGGACAATGTCCAGCTCAATACCGTCGTCGGTTTCCAATCCCTGCGATCACGGATCGGCGACCAGGCGTTCACTAGCCTGCTGAAGGGCGAGGAAATCTCCTCGCCATCACTGTCGCAATGGATACGGGAGGCCGCAGGCCATCTGCTCGACCCGATCATCGCCATGGCCGGGTTTCTCGCCCCGAGCGTCGTCATGATCGGCAGCGATCTGCCGCAGGGCGTGATCGAAGCGCTGATCCATCAGCTTTCCATCGAGCGGCGCGATACCTCGACGAGGCCCTTGCTGACACCCTGGATTTCGCCGATGAAGCCTGCAAGCTTCAGCGGCGGCGGCGTTGCGCTGGGTGCAGCCCTCCTGCCCTTCCTCAACACTTTGCTTCTGCCGCCTGCTTCGGCGTGATGCATCTTACCTCAGGCGAGCGCTTCATCGGTATGGCTGAGATCGGAGGCCAGCGCCTTGTCCAGGACTTTCTGGATATTGGCCGCCCGCCGGAACGAGGGTTCCTGGGTCCTGCCCGCCCGCACGGCCTGCACGAAACGCTGGTAGTTCGTCTCGACCGGATCGAAGGGGACGTCGCGCCAGGTTGCCGTGTGCACGTCTTCGCCAAGGCAGGCGCGAAGCGTCGACTTTCCGGTGTCGTAGATCATCTCAATCGAGCCGGTTTCCCCATAGACCCTGAGGCGCAGCTGATCCATCTGTCCGGCCGCCGTGCGCGTCGCCTGGATCGTCCCGATCGCCCCGCCGAAGAAATCGACATTCATCGTAAAGCTGTCGTTCGCATCGAGATCATACTCGCCGATCTTGTGTCCCGGCGCCTTGTCGAAGGTCTTCAGCCGCGCGAAGACGTGAGCAACGTCGAGCCCGGAACCGTATGATGCGAAATCGACGATATGAATTCCGATATCGCCGAGCGCGCCATTGGATCCGTGCTTCTTGCTCAGCCGCCACAGCCATTTGCTTTCGGTTTTCCAGTCGCCCCAGTGGCGGCCGACCAGCCAGCTTTGAAGGTGGGACGCCTCGACGTGCCTGATCTCCCCGATTTCGCCGGCGAGCACCATCTGCCGGCCTTTCTGGAGAGCCGGCGAGTTGCGATAGGTGAAGTTGACCATGCCGACCTTGCCCGATCGCTCGATGGCCTCGGTCATCTCCATGGCCTTGATGGCATCGGTGGCGAGCGGCTTTTCGCAGAAGACGTGCTTGCCGGCGGCAATCGCCTGAAGCGTCGTCGGGTGGTGAATGCGGTCCGGCGTCACGTTTGCCACTGCGTCGAACTCGCCCCAGGCGAGGGCGTCCTCAAGGGTGGTGAAGTGATTGGCGATGCCATGTTCGGTGCAAAAGGCCGCGAGCCTTTCCGGGACGACATCGACGCCGCCCACGACGCTGACGCCTTCGATCGCCTTGAAGTTGGCGGCATGCTGGTTGGCCATTCCGCCGGTACCGAGAATGAGTAGACGCATCTTATCCTCCATGGAATTAACTTCCCGCGGCAGTTCAGCCGGGCAAAAGCGCACTCGCGCCATCGCAGCCATCCGCGATTGCCTCGTGCTCTTCTTCAGGAAAATTGCGGTGGATGCGCCGCACGTGTCGCGGGACGCTCCATCACTTTCACGGCGCATATCCTTTTCCGGAAATCGATCTCGATTTTCCGGAACTGTGCGCTAGCTGCTGTTGATTGTCGCCAGCATCTCAACCTCCCAGGTTCTGTCCTCCCAAGCTGTGGCTTGACATCAAATCAAAGTAACTTAATCTAATTAATGCAGCACGGAAATGAGGAGAGGTCAACTGACCGCCAGGCTGTATCCGTTCAAAATGGGGAGGAGACCCATCATGAAGAGCGCCACCGTCAGCGCATTTGCGCTGAGCACCATGTTATTTTCAGCATCCGTTTCATTTGCCCAGGAGCTTGCCACGAAGGACAGGATCGGCCTTGCCGATGCGCCAAAATCCCTCGTCGTCCGTCTGACGAACGATAGTCCCAACAATTCGGATCCGGCGATCGCCGAGGGCTATCAGAAGCTCTTCGTCGATTTCATCAAGAAGCATCCGGACTGGAAATTGCAGATGCAATTCATGTCCTCCGACATCGGCACGGAACAGGCCAAGATGCTGGAGCAGGCCAAGGCCGGCAACGCGCCTGATTGCGCCGCTGTCGACTCCTTCGTTCTCTCGCAGTTCATGGTCAATAAAGTTCTTGCGGACTTCACGCCGTATTTTTCGAAGGAGGAAGTGGATGACCTGTTCCCCTTCATCCGCAGCGGCATCACGGATAAGGACCAGACGGTCCGCGCCTGGTGGTGGGATACGGACCTTCGTGTGCTCTACCGCAATAAGTCGATCGTTGCGGATGCGCCGCAGACATGGGACGACCTGAAAAAGGCCGCGCTCGCCTCCACCAAGGAAGGCATGGAAGGCGTTCTCTTCAATGGCGGGCGCTGGGAAGGGACGACGTTCGACTGGCTCGCGAATTATTGGGCGCTGGGCGGCAAGCTCGTCGACGACTCAGGCAAGCCAGTGTTCGGCGAAGGAGAGAACAAGGAGAAATTCCTGAAGGCGCTGAATTATTTCAAGGATCTCGTCGACTCCGGGGCAGCGCCTAAGCGCGTCAGCACGATCGCGAATTATGACGATATGAATGCTGCGGCCGCAGCGGCGACGACGGCTCTCTTCATCGGCGGCAACTGGCAATATGCGCAGCTGAAGGCCACGCTCGACGAGGACGAGTTCAACAACTGGACCTTCTCGCCGATCCCCGGCCCCAGCGCCGATCAGCGCTCGACCGGCACGGGCGGCTGGACGATCGCTTCCTTCAGCAAGGACAAGGACAAGATCGAGATGTGCGCCAACCTCGCACGGGAGGTTTATATGGGGCCGGCAAACGCGCTGCAGCAGCAGTTGCCGACCAGGAAATCGCTGTTCGACAAATATGAGGTCTTCTCCACCGAAGCCAACAAGACCTTCGCCAAGGCTCTGGTCGACGGACAGGCACGCCCAGGCGTGCCGATCTATCCTGAAATCTCCAACCAGATCCAGATCATGATGGGCGACGTGCTCTCGGGGACCAAAAAGCCCGAAGACGCCTTGAATGCCGCCTTCAACGCGGCGCTGGAGGCTTACAAGCGTCTCTAGTGCTTCTGAGCGTGACGGCGCCTGTCCCAGGCGCCGTCGACCTACAGCGCCGCACGTCTTTTCAGACGCGCAAAGGACGCTGTAAAACTTTGAATCTGCGCATCGTGCTTTCCGAAAATCGATTCTGATTTTCGGGCCGATGCGCGAGCGAAACCCCGGACAGAGAAGCCAATGAGCCCCATTGCCATCGAGGCTGACAGCCCGCCTCAAAGCAGAACGTTCATGCGCCGTTTCGCCGGTGCGCCCCTGCCCTGGATCATGCCCGTGATCGTCGTCATCGGCATCTTCTATCTTTATCCCGTCATCGACGTTTTCAGGCTTTCATTCACCAATGCCACGCTGATCGGCGACAACCAGGATTATACGCTGGGGTCGATCACCAATGCGTTGAGCTCGCCGCAACTGCCCGACATTTTATGGGCGACCCTCATCTTTGTCGGCGGAAGCGTCATCGGTCAGCAGATCTTAGGTCTTGCGGTGGCTGTTGTGGTCATCCGCGGCGAAAAGCGCGGCCTGTTCGGCACCACCATCCTCAGAACGACGGCGCTGGTGGCCTGGGTCGTCCCCGGAATTGCCGGCGGCATCATCTGGCAGATGCTCTTTTCCGAAGCGCCTTATGGCGCGCTGAACAGCATTCTGAGGCTGATGCACATGCCTGTTGTCGCCTGGCTCTCGGACCCTGCTATTGCGCCGTGGTCCACCCTCATCTCCAACATATGGCGCGGCACCGCATTTTCGATGGTCGTCATGTATGCGGCGCTGAAGTCGATCGATCCCTCGCTCTATGAAGCAGCTGAAGTCGACGGCGCGACGGCATCGCAGCAGTTTTTCTTCGTCACGCTTCCGCAGCTGCGCGCGGCGATCCTCGTCAACATGATCCTCATTACGATCCAGACGGTGAATACCTTCGATGCGATCATCACGCTGACGGGCGGCGGTCCGGGGCGTGCGACGGAGGTCATCTCGCTCTACGTCTTCAATATCGTCTTTAGAAACTACGACCTGTCCGGCGGCAGCGTGCTTTCCGTGCTCATGCTGATCATCAGCCTCGGGCTCGCCTTTATCTATGCGTCGTTCCTGCCGAAGGAGGAAGAGCAATGAGTGGACGGACCGGAACGCGGCTCGGCGATGCCATGAGCTATCTCTTCATGCTGGTAATGTTCGTGTTCTTCGCCGGCCCCCTCACCTACCTCCTGTCGATGGCGATGCGCGACAAGCGTGAGATCTATCGCGGTGCGGCGCGATATATTCCAAACAATCCCACCATCGACAATTTCATCACCGTTTTGAACAACAGCTATTTTCCGATCTATCTCTGGAACGGCCTCAAGCTTGCCGCCCTCAGCGGGCTCGGCGTCCTGATCGTCGCACTGCCCGCGGCTTACGCCTTTTCCCGCTTTCAGTTCCGGGGCAAGGGCCTGTCGATGATGGGCCTGCTACTCTTCCAGATGATTTCGCCGCTTGTCATCATGGTGCCGCTCTACCGCTACATGAACCGCCTCGGCCTGCTGGATACGCATTTTGCCGTCGTCATGGTCTATATTGCGCTTGGCGTTCCGCTGGCGACCTGGCTCCTGAAGAGTTCGGTCGACGGCATCCCGCGCAGCCTCGACGAAGCGGCGATGATCGATGGCTGCAATCGATTTTCGGTTTTCTGGCGCATCATTCTGCCACTATCGGCGCCGGGCATTGCGTCTGTCTTCATCATCACCGTGATTGCCGGCTGGTCGCAATTTCTGGTGCCTTTTCTGTTGCTCACGAAAAATGATCTGATGCCGATCGGCGTCGGGATATTTAACTTCCGTGGCATGCAAACCGACTCGTCCATCCAACTGCTTGCCGCGGCCTGCCTCATCGCGGTCGTTCCGGCGATCGTCGCCTTCCTGTCGCTCCAGCGGCTGATCCTCGGTGCGATGACCAGCGGCGCGGTCAAGGGATGACGAAGGGTTCAGGCTATGCGCACGGAAGGATTTCGAGCATGAACCAGACACTCGGCGCCAGGCTGTCCCCGGATCTGACCGGCGCCAATGTCGAAGAAGCAGGCGAGCACAACAGGGCTGTCGTCCTGCGCTGCATCCATCGCCAGGCGCCGATTTCGCGTGCTGAAATCGCCAGGCGGACGGGTTTTACCAAACCGGCGATCGCCCGGATCGTCGATCGCTTGCTGGACGAAGGCCTGATCATGGAAGCTCGCCGGCGGCATGGGCTGAGAGGCCAACCGGCGATCGAACTCGAAATCAATCCGGATGCCTGTTTTGCCATCGGCATCAACATCGATCGCGACCATCTGACGATCCTGGCCGTCGATGCCGTCGGCAACGTCCGCGCCCGCGTGCACCACGAGAAACGCTTCATCCTGCCGGCGGAATTCCTGCAGCTCACGGCCGATGCGATTTCGCATTTCCAGCGCAGCCGGCTCATCGATGACGCGCGCCTCGCCGGCATCGGTCTGGCTATGCCGGATTGGCTCGGCGAGATTTCGCTTCTCGGCAAGCCCAAGGCCTATCAGGAATGGACGGCATTCGATGTGCGCGCCGCACTGGAGAACCTGACGCCGCATCCCGTCTTCATCGAAAACGAAGCCAATGCCGCAGCCCTTGCCGAGCTCGATTACGGTCTGGGTGCTGAAAGCAGCAGCTTCTTCTACATCGCCATCAATCCATGCCCGGGCGGCGGCCTCGTGCTCGATGGCAACGGTCATCGTGGCGCCATGGGCCTCAGCGGCGAAATCGGCTGGTTGCCGATCGCCGACGGCCGGGACGGGAAGGCCCACAAGGTCCAGCTGCTCGGCGAGATATTCTCGCTGTTCTTCCTCTATGATTTCCTCGCGCAACACGGCGTCGAGGTGAGTGTTCCCCACGATCTCCTGACGCTGGATGCGCATGGCAGGCGCCTTGTGTCGCAGTGGCTGAAGGAAATGAGCGCGCATCTGGCCGTCGCCGTCAAGCATATCGGCATGGTCGTCGACCCAGACGCCGTCCTTGTCGGCGGTAGATTGCCGATCCGCATCGTCGACGAATTGCTGCGCTATGTGCACGAGCATCTCGATGCCGAGGACACCAACCTTCCCTCGCTTCATCGCGCCTCGCTCGGAGAGGATGCGTCGGCCATGGGAGCGGCGGCCATGCCGATGGCAGCAGCCCTCATGCTCGCATCGGCGGACGCTGCGCAACGCACACGTTCGCCACTTAAAAACATGGATCGCCTGAACGGTTGAAACGGCCGCAAGGCCCCAGGTATTTTGGTGAAGGAGGATTTTGGTGAAGATCGGCTTTTACACTTCGACATTCAACGATCGCCCCTTCGAGGAAGTGGTGGATTTCGCCGCTTCTGCCGGTTTCGACGCCATCGAGATCGATGTCGGCGGCCATATCAAGACGCCCGATCAAGTGGCCGCCGCCGTCGCGCTCGCGCGCAGCCGCGACCTCTTCGTGTCGTCAATCACCTATTTCGGCAATCAGCTCGATGCTGACCGCGCAAAGCGTGAGGCACTTCGGGCGAAGACCGCCGAATTTGCCGACGCAATCGGTGAAGCAGGTGTCCCGATCTTCGTGATCTTTCCCGGCCGCGACGACACCGCAAGCGATGAAGCCAACTTTGATGACTTTGCCGATTTCGCCAACGGGCTGATCGCGCAGACGCAGCCCTATAACCTGACCTTCGCAATCGAGAACTGGCCCGGTCCGAAGGACAATTTCATCGGTACGACGCCGAAAGGATGGCAGGAGCTTTTTCAAAGGATCGAGAACCCCCGCTTCGGCTTGGAATTTGATCCCTCGCACCTCATCCGCATCGGCGTCGATCCCTATCGGGCGATGGAGGCGGTGAAGGATCGCATCGCTATCCTTCATGCCAAGGACACGGCAATCGATAAGGATAGCCTGCAGGCTGTCGGCTATCACGGCAAGGGCTGGTGGCAATACAAGCTGCCCGGGCTCGGCCTCATCGATTGGCCGCGGTTTCTGCGCCAGGCCCGCGGGGCCGGCTTCGACGGCACGCTGTCGATCGAACACGAGGATGCCGCCTTTGGCTGGCCGGGCAAGGACTTGGCCACGCGCAAAGACGGCGAGCGCCTCGGCCTCGATTATTTGAGAAATGTCCTGAGCGGACTTTGACAGCGATTTCGGGAGGACGGTAATGGCCCATGTTTCGGTCAACAATGCGCGCAAGGATTACGGCGCGTTCAAAGCCATCAAAGGCGTCTCGGTCGATATCGGCGACGGGGAGTTCGTCGTTCTGGTCGGCCCTTCGGGCTGCGGCAAATCCACGCTTTTGAGGATGATCGCCGGCCTCGAGGGCATCACCTCAGGGCAGATCCAGATCGGCAAACATATCGTCAACGAGCTTGCTCCCAAGGACCGGGACATCGCCATGGTGTTCCAGAATTACGCGCTCTACCCGCATATGACCGTTGCCAAGAACATGGGCTTTTCGTTGCGGCTGAAACGGATGCCGAGGTCGGAAATCGCTCAGCGGGTCGGCAACGCCGCGAAGATCCTCGGTCTCGAAAGTCTCCTGGAGAGATATCCCAAGCAACTGTCGGGCGGCCAGAGACAGCGTGTGGCGATGGGGCGGGCGATCGTGCGCGACCCAGCCGTCTTCCTCTTCGACGAGCCCCTGTCCAACCTCGACGCCAAGCTCAGGGTGCAGATGCGCTCGGAGATCAAGGAGCTGCATCAACGGTTGCAGACGACGACCATCTATGTCACCCACGACCAGATCGAAGCCATGACCATGGCCGACAAGATCGTCGTCATGAAGGACGGCCTGATCGAGCAGTCGGGTTCTCCGCTGGAATTGTACGATCGTCCGAACAATCTCTTCGTCGCCGGCTTCATCGGCTCCCCGGCGATGAATTTCATCAGTGGCAACATGACGGAAGACGGGTTTCGAACCGCCGACGGCCTGCTCCTGCCGAGTGAGCGCCGTCCGGCAGATGCCGTCATCTACGGCATTCGTCCCGAACATATCCGGTTGGACCCAGGCGGCATCGAGGTCACGACGGTGGTCGTCGAGCCGACGGGTTCGGAAACGCTTGTTATCGTCCGGCTGGGGACGCAGACGCTGACCTGCGTCTTCAGGGAGCGGATCAGGGCAGCCCCCGGCGAGGTGCTGAAGATCGCGCCAATCCACGATGCGGTTCATCTGTTTGCCGCAGACGAGCAGCGGATCACATCAGGCGAAGCCCCGTTGAACTGACCCGGCCGACTGCCCCTCCCCTTCGGCCGGCGCCGGCCGGGGGCGCGTTTTCCGCGCCCCCGATGCGGCCAAACTCATCGAGCGACTACGTCGCCCCTGCGAATGACGATCGCCCTACGCAAGAAGGCGCAATGACTGCAAGCCGTATATGCGAAGCTGATGTCATCCCGCGCTAGCTGGCGGCGTTCCTTTTTTGCCGAGGAGGGCTGCGCGGATCTGTTCGCTTTTGCTCAACAGGGGAGCGGGGACCGGTTCTGTCTGCTCGGGCGCTTCTGTCTTTCCGGTCGTCTGCTTGAGGCTCAGAAAGCGTTTTTGCGCGACCAGCCGGTCTTCGGACGACAATGGTTCGACCGGTTCCCCATCAAGACTATGGCGCATGGAATCGGGTTGGGCACTGGCAAAATAGTAGCGCCGGCAGTGGACATAGGCCGCGGTCGCTCGCCTGAGCGTCGTGACGCCGATATCGGGCTTCAACAGCGGGCGGAGTTCGTTGAAAAGGCCGACGGCAAATGGAAGGACAGGATCTCCCGCCTTGGCCGGAAGGACGTCGACCGGCCGGATCAGCAGCATGTTGATCGCGTTTGCCTTCTCGACGTCGAGCTCGGTTGCCGCAATCGGTCCGCGGCTGATCTTCCAGGGCTTGTCCATGCGTCCTCCATGTAACGTCCATAGCGACCGACTGTGATGGTATCTTGACGGACAGGGCGAGTAACGGAAGTCGCACATCGTCGGTTCCACTGCAAGCAGGTGAGAGACGCGGAACAGCAGCCAAGGGACGAAAAATCTGTTCCCCCGGGGCTGATATGGTCCGGTGTCATCGCTGGCGTCTCATCTAATCGTTTTTATCGAGGAATATGCATTGACCTGCCGCATCGATTACACTTCTTATCCGCGCCCAAGATGGAGTGACCGGCCAGGGGAGGATATATGCGGGTTTTCTCGAGCATTGACGAGCTGCGCCACACGCTCGATGCGCTGAGGCGGCAGGGGCGGACCGTCGGCCTTGTTCCGACGATGGGCTATCTCCATGCCGGTCATATGGAGCTGGTCTCGCGCGCCCGCGCAGAGAACGACATCGTCGTCGTCTCGATTTTCGTCAATCCGCTGCAGTTCGGACCGGCGGAAGATCTGAGCAAATATCCGCGCGATCTGGAGCGCGATGCCGCCATGCTGAGGCAAGCCGGCGTCAATTTCCTTTTTTCGCCTGGCGTCGAGGACATGTATCCCCGCGCGATGTTGACCGTCGTCGACGTTCCCGATCTCGGGCGCGAGCTCGAAGGGGCGGTACGGCCTGGGCATTTTGCCGGCGTCGCCACCGTCGTCTGCAAACTTTTCAGCATCGTGCAGCCGCAGACCGCCTATTTCGGAGAGAAGGATTACCAGCAGGTCGTCATCATCAAGCGCATGGTGGACGATCTGGCCTTGCCGGTGCGCGTGATATCGGTGCCGACGGTCAGGGACGGCGACGGCCTCGCATTGTCGTCGCGCAACGTCTATCTCAGCGAGGCGGAGCGGCGTGCCGCGGTGATAGTCCCTCAGACCCTTGACGAGGCGGAGCGTCTGGTTGCCGACGGCCTTATCGAACCGACGGAACTCGAGGCAAAGCTCACGGCATTTCTCAATCGCGAGCCTCTGGCAAAGCCCGAGGTCGTCGCCGTCAGGGATGCCGCGACGCTGCAGCCGGTCACGTCGATCGCGGACCCTGTTGTCGTGGCGCTCTTCGTTCGGGTCGGCTCGACACGGCTGCTCGATAACAGGGTTGTTGGTGGCAACCGAGTGATCGCGAACAACAGGATTACCGGCGGGCGGGGCTTGCCGGGAAAGGGAGTGACCAGATGAGCGCTGCCGCAATTCAGAAGCGCCTGACCCCAGCGCGCGTCGCAGCCATGAAGGGCGGCAAGCCGATCGTCTGCCTGACCGCCTATACGACGCCCATGGCGCGGCTGCTCGATGAGCATTGCGACCTGCTACTGGTCGGGGATTCGCTCGGCATGGTGCTCTACGGGATGGAGAGCACCATCGGCGTCACGCTCGACATGATGATCGCACACGGAAAGGCCGTGATGCGCGGCGTCGGCAAGGCCTGCGTCGTCGTCGACATGCCGTTCGGCACCTATCAGGAATCGAAGGAGATTGCCTTCCGCAACGCTGTTCGCATCCTGCAGGAAACCGGCTGCGATGCCGTCAAGCTGGAGGGCGGCGAGGAGATGGCCGAGACCATCGCCTTTCTGACCAAGCGGGGGATCCCGGTTATGGGCCATATCGGCCTGATGCCGCAGCAGGTTCAGACCTCAGGCGGTTATCGGTCCGTCGGCCATTCCGAACACGAGACGTCGAAGATCCGCCGTGACGCCCACGCCGTTGGCGGCTCGGGCGCCTTTGCCGTCGTCATCGAGGGCACGGTGGAGCCGCTCGCCCGGGAGGTGACGGCCGCTATCCACATCCCGACCATCGGTATCGGCGCTTCTTCCGCCTGTGACGGCCAGGTTCTGGTTTCCGACGATATTTTGGGACTCTTCAACGATTTCACCCCGCGCTTCGTCAAGCGCTACGACGAACTCGGCAAGAGGATTTCGGCCGCCGCCGCCGCTTATGCCGACGAGGTCCGATCGCGACAGTTTCCGGCAGCGGAGCATACGTTCAAACGGCGATCTTGAGGCGAGGTCATATCAGGTTCATCACCGGGCGGCATACTGTTCGCGCATGCTGTCGGCCGACCGGCGAACCGCCTCGGAAACCTGCTGGAGCTGTTTGGCCATGGGCGTCGAATTGCGCCAGATCATGCCGATCGTTCGCGACGGCTGCGGAGACTGAAAACGGGAGATCGAGACATGCGCAGAGCGCGTTTCGAGGGGAACGGCCATCTCCGGAATCAAGGTGATGCCGATACCGGCGCTGACCATCTGGACCAGGGTGGAGAGAGAGCTGCCTTCCATGACTTCGCGGGGACGGGCCTGCCCTATCTTGCAGAACGACAAGGCCTGATCGCGAAAGCAGTGGCCCTCCTCGAGCAGAAGCAACCGCATTTCGCGCAGCGCCTCGCGTTCGGGCACCGGCTTACCCTCGTCTTCGGGCCGCCGAACCAGCACGAACTCTTCCTTGAAGAGCTCAAGTTCTGCCAGGGAGGGTTCCGACACGGGCAAGGCAACGATGGCCGTGTCCAGCTGACCTTGCGCCAGCTCGTGAACCAGCTTCGACGTCTGCGTCTCGCGCACCTCGATCTGGATACCGGCAAAGCTTCTGTTCAGATCGTTGATGATTGCCGGCAACAGATAGGGTGCAATCGTTGGGATGATGCCGATGCGCAGCCGCGTTAGGAAAGGATCGCGTGCGGCGCGCGCCAGATCCGCCAGTTCGTCCACACCACGCAGGATTTCGCGGATCCTGAGCGCGACGCTTTGGCCGAAGGCGGTCAGCTTCACTTCACGCGCGTTGCGCTCGAAAAGCTCTCCGCCCAACTCTTGCTCAAGTTCTTTGATCTGCATTGACAATGCCGGCTGGGAGATCGCACAGGCGTCGGCAGCGCGTCGGAAGCGGCCATCTCTTGCCAGTGCTTCAAAATAGCGTAGCTGTTTCAGGGTAAGATTCTTCATAATCTCAGCTTATCGCAACGATCAGTAAATCCAACTTAAATTTATGAAGCGCTTCCGATATGAAGACTGCAAGGGGAGAGTGGGGCACCAGCTCGGCTCATCTTTTTGACGCGCAGACAGACCAAACAATGAAGGAGACGATCATGGACAATCCCACTGACAGCGCAGGCAAATGTCCTGTTGCACACGGCAATACGCCTCGCAGCAGATCCAATCGCGACTGGTGGCCGGACCAGTTGAACGTGCAGATTCTTCATCACAATTCCGGCCGCGCCGACCCGCTCGGCCAAGCCTTTGACTATGCCGAGGAGTTCAAGAAGCTCGATCTCGATGGCCTGAAGAAGGATCTTCATGCGTTGATGACGGATTCGCAGGATTGGTGGCCGGCAGATTTCGGCCATTATGGCGGCCTGTTCATCCGCATGGCCTGGCACAGCGCCGGCACCTACCGCATCACCGACGGCCGAGGGGGCGCCGGCCAGGGCCAGCAGCGTTTCGCGCCGCTCAACAGCTGGCCTGACAACGCCAACCTTGACAAGGCCCGCCGCCTGCTGTGGCCGATCAAGCAGAAATACGGCAACCGCATCTCCTGGGCCGACCTGCTGATCCTCACCGGCAACGTCGCGCTCGAATCCATGGGCTTCAAGACCTTCGGATTTGCCGGTGGCCGCGCCGACGTGTGGGAGCCCGAGGAGTTGTTCTGGGGTCCTGAAGGAACCTGGCTGGGCGACGAGCGCTACAGCGGCGAACGCGAGCTGGCAGAGCCGCTCGGCGCCGTGCAGATGGGCCTCATCTACGTTAATCCGGAAGGCCCGGGCGGCAATCCCGATCCGATCGCCTCGGCGCGCGATATCCGCGAAACCTTCGGCCGCATGGCGATGAACGACGAAGAGACCGTGGCGCTGATCGCCGGCGGTCACACCTTCGGCAAGACCCATGGCGCCGGCGATCCGTCCCTGATCGGCGCCGAGCCGGAAGGCGGCGCGATCGAGGATCAGGGCCTCGGCTGGAAGAGCTCGTTCGGAACCGGCGTCGGCAAGGATGCGATCACCGCCGGCCTCGAAGTCACCTGGTCGCAGACGCCGACCAAGTGGAGCAACTACTTCTTCGAAAACCTCTTCGCCTTCGAATGGGAACTGACGACGAGCCCGGCCGGCGCGAAGCAGTGGCAGGCCAAAAATGCCGAGGCCTCCATTCCGGATGCCTACGACGCCTCGAAGAGGCACCTGCCGACCATGCTGACAAGCGATCTCGCGCTGCGTTTCGATCCGACCTACGAGAAGATCTCCCGCCGCTTCCTCGAAAATCCCGACCAGTTCGCCGACGCTTTCGCCCGCGCCTGGTTCAAGCTGACCCACCGCGACATGGGACCGAAGGTGCGCTACCTCGGCCCGGAAGTTCCGGCCGAAGATTTGATCTGGCAGGATGTGATCCCGGCCGTCGACCATCCACTCGTCGACGACAAGGACATTGCCGAACTGAAGGAAAA
Organism: Rhizobium sp. WYCCWR10014; assembly: GCF_001657485.1. Taxonomy (GTDB): domain Bacteria; phylum Pseudomonadota; class Alphaproteobacteria; order Rhizobiales; family Rhizobiaceae; genus Rhizobium. The sequence goes on along the minus strand of NZ_LXFU01000053.1, from coordinate 126,656 downwards.
GGTTCTCGCCACCGGCCTCACCGTGCAGGAACTGGTCTCGACCGCCTGGGCGTCGGCCTCGACCTTCCGCGGTTCCGACAAGCGCGGCGGCGCCAATGGCGCGCGCATCCGCCTTGCCCCGCAGAAGGACTGGGACGCCAACCAGCCGGCGCAGCTCGCCAAGGTGCTCGGCGTTCTCGAAGGCATCCAGAGGGACTTCAACGCCGCTCAGACCGGGGCCAAGAAGATCTCGCTCGCCGACCTGATCGTTCTGGGCGGAGCAGCCGGTGTGGAAAAGGCGGCAGCGGCCGGCGGTCATGCCGTCAGCGTGCCGTTCACGCCTGGCCGCATGGATGCTTCCGAAGCCCAGACCGACGCGCATTCCTTCGCAGCACTCGAGCCGCGCATCGACGGCTTCCGCAACTATGTGAACGGCAAGCGCCATCAGTTCATGAAGCCGGAAGAAGCACTCGTCGACCGCGCCCAGCTCTTGACGCTGACCGGGCCAGAGATGACCGTCCTCGTCGGCGGCCTGCGCGTGCTGAAGGCAGGCGACCCCGAGCACGGCGTCTTCACTTCACGTCCCGAGACGTTGACGAACGACTTCTTCGTCAACCTGCTCGACATGGGCGCGCAGTGGGTTCCCCTCGCTGGCAAGGAAGGCGTCTATGAAGGCCGCGACCGCAAGACCGGCGCCACCAAGTGGACCGGCACCCGCGTCGACCTGATCTTCGGCTCGCACTCGCAGCTTCGCGCCTTCGCCGAAGTTTACGGCCAGGCCGACGCCAAGGGGAAGTTCGTCAAGGACTTCGTCGCGGCCTGGACCAAGGTCATGAACGCCGATCGTTTCGATCTCGTCTAATCGGCGACAATTTGCCCGGGCGCAGTTTAGGCTGCGCCCGGGCTTTTTTCGTCTGAGACCGGACCTACCGCCCGACCGTCCAGTCCTCGACACGCAGATCGTCGACGCGGCGGAAGTCCCCGACATTGTTCGTAATGAGAACCAGATCCCGGGTCCTCGCCTGAGCGGCGATCAGAACATCATAGGGACCGATCGGTGTTCCCTTTGCCGCCATTGCGGCACGGATCTCTCCAGCGGCCAACGCATCCTCCTGCTCGAAACCGACAACTGAGAAATCCGCCACGAACAGGCGCAGGGTTTCAAGATTGTAGGAAATTTTCGCGCTTTTATAGGCGCCATAATAGAGCTCGTGCATCACCACGGTCGACAGCCCGATCGATCCCTCATCGCTGTCGATCACGCGCTTCAGCAGTGTTTCCGATTTCCTGCCGATCAGGGCGATCACCGCATTGGTGTCGATAAGGTGCGTGATCACTTGAACAGGTCCTGAAGACCAAGTCTCTCCTGCTCATCCGGCTGCTCTCGCCCTTCCGCCATGAAATCGTCGCTGAGGCCGCGCTCCAAGGCGCTATACAACGATGCCCACCGCAAGCTGCGATCGGCCCGTGGCCGAAGGATCACAGCATCTCCCTCCCGCGTCACCTCCACCTGGTCGACGTTGAAGCGGAATTCTTTCGGCAGCCGGACGGCTTGCGAATTACCGGATTGAAATACACGCGCATATTGCGGCATTAGAGGGTCCTCCGCAGTTTGTATATATGTTGTTGTATATACGCAGTTGGCGGTATTCATGCAAGAAGCCGTCCCTGCGCCTTCTACTGAACATGATGCCGAAAAGTGTGAGCGGCTTGTCGGACGACATCCTGTTCTAGCGAGGCAAAATGCCGAAAGGCGAAAGTGACAGCAGATCGGGATCGGTCGTCGCCGTTACTGTCGCTACCTGGGCATGGTTTATGCTGTAGCCGTAGGTGAGGACGCGGTCACCGTCGATCATGAAGAATTGCGCCTGATCCAGGCCCGGCCGCAGGGTACCCGTCACGGTGACGGTCTCGTACATTCTTGCCAGGTGCAAAGGCTCTTCCGGAACGACACGGACCAGTTGGTTGGGTGGAGGGGAAGGCATGTGGCTGCAGGCTCCGGCCCAGGGCACCAGCATGAATTCGTAGACAAGATCGCCATCCTGGTCGATCGGCAGAACGAAGCCCGTCAATTCGATCGGATGTTCCTCGCCATGCCAGGCGAGTGTTTCGCCTTGTGGGCCGCTGACCGCCTTGCCCGACAGCGGCACTGTCGCTTTGGGCTGATCGGCCGGCCGTAAAGCGTTCCAGAAGATAGGCTGTGCTGCAGCAAAGGCGCTGGATATTGGCCATGCGGAACAAAATGCCAGCGCCGCGAACGTCAGGAGGAAAGGTTTGTGTTTCATCGTTGCATCTCCACGGGCCGGCCGCTTTGACCACCTTGCCGCTGCCGCATGGATGCTACTCTCGATCCCGCTCGGCCGTCAAAGCTTCCGGCGCTCAGTGCGCGCCGCGGAACTGGGGCGATCCTTCCTCAATCCCATGAAAACCCTGATCGGATGGGCCGAGCAGAACCACCCGGCAATCACTAGCGCGCGGCAACGGCACGAAAACGCCTAGTGACCCTGTTCGTCAGGCCAGCAGAACCTTGCCGCCCGTTCGGAAGGGAAGAGCGGACTGCAGGGCTTGGCGGACATTTTCCAAGGGGAATACCTCCCGCACCTCGGTCGCGATGACTTTCGAAACGATGTGTGCCGCGACCTCGGAATAGGCCCGTTGGACATCGCCCATGGCCTGCGAATGAACCCATTCCCGGAGGTGACAATAGGAAAAGGCGATATCGGGATGGGAGGCCCAGAAGGAAGCCGGAATGCTTTGGCCCGAAAGCAGGCCGTAATGCACGAAGCGTCCGCCCGGCCTCAGCGCATCGGCGAGGACGGATGCACGCACGCCGCCGACGCAATCGAGAACCGCGTCGAGCCCATGCCGGCCGGCGAGCCCGGCAACCAGATCGCTTTCGCTTTCTTCCCTATCGATGATAACAGCCTCGACCCGGCCGCGCAGGCGCTCAAGTGATCCTTCGCTACGGACGATGGCGACAGGCTCCACGCCTGCGGCATTGGCGAGACCGATCAATATCGCTCCGATCGAAGAGGCGGCGGCATTGATGGCAATACGCATGCCGGGCCTCAGCCCGATCTTATTATGCAGCATCAGCCAGGCCGTCATCGGGTTGACGTAGCTGGTCGCAGCCTCGAAGTCGGTGAGTTCGTCTGGAACACGAAGGCACCAATCGGGATCGGTATCCTTGAATTCCTGCCAGCCGCCGGCGCTGCGCACCGGCAGCACGCGTGCCCCGGGGGAAAGCACATGAACCTCTTCACCGCACTGCTCGACCACGCCGAACGCTTCGAAGCCGGGAATGAAGGGCAATGTCGTGCGTCCGCTATAGGCCCCTGATATGGTTATGATATCGGAGGGATTGATCGACCGCGCCAGCAGGCGCACCCTCACCTGGTCGCGCGCCAGCGACGGCAGCGCAGCCTGCTCGAGTTCGACGACATCCTGAGCCGGGCCGAATTTTCGCACGACCGCCTGATATTGCATTGCATCCCCCACACACTGCGGTTAGATCACCCCGTCGAATTTTCGGTGATCGAATGAGCGTTGACGACAGGCCTTTAGCATCGTTCCGGGTCTCGATGCGAGACATCGACATTTATGGTCATGTCCACAACTCCCGTTATCTCGACTATTGCGAGGATGCTGTCGTCGAGTTCCTGCGGCAACGGCAAATTCTCAGCCATTTCCGTCACACCTCCTCGGGCGTCGCATATCACGTGAAGAAGGCGGAGATCACCTTTCACAGCCCCATCGACCTTGACGATGTTGTCGAGGCAAAGGTGGACGTGGAGAAAATTGGGCGTACGAGCCTGTCCTTTGCGATAGAACTCTTTCGCCAGCGCGATGGTGCTCATTGCGCATCGGCGCATTTCGTCTGGGTTTGCGTCGGCCTCTCCGACAGCCGCCCGACTCCGATTCCCGAAGCGACCAGAGCCGCTCTGTCTCCAGGCTGACGGCCGATCATTCAAACCCGCGGGTGTCCATGCCGATTCATGCGCAGCTTCTTCGACATGCAACGGAGACACCGGACAAGCCGGCGCTGGTGATCGACGGGCACTCGCTCAGCTATGGCGAGCTCTATGTGCGCGCCAACGCAATTTATCGCTTTCTCCAAGATCTCCCTCGCTCGAACCGCCGTACGCTCGATCTGCCCGGTGTGGAGAAGCTTGCCGCTCTCACCCTTGGCAACCATATCGGCTTTGCCGAGTATTTTGCGGCGGCCACCGCTTTCCCGAATGCCTGCGCGGTTATCGACCCGATGATGCCGGCGGAAAGGATCGAACGCATAATCGAGCGGCTGGCGCCTGACGTTTTGATTGTCGACGACGATGCTGGACCGAGCGCCGAAATTGCCCGAAGACTCGGCATTCCCGTTATCGCTGCCGGAGCGGAGGCTTTCGACCTCGCCTCGACGGAAGGTGAAACCGAACTGCCGCTCGATGCCGACAAGATCTTTCTGATCGGCTTCACCTCGGGGACCACCGCCGAGCCGAAGGCCTATTATCGCTCGCGCGAACAATGGCGCCGGAGCCTCGATCGAGGACGCGTCGTTTTCGAACTCGAAGACGCGCCGTCGACAATGTGCCCGGGAGCCCTCGCGCATGGCCTGGCGCTTTATGCATTGGTCGAAGCTTTCGATGCCGGGGCAACCTTTCACTCAGTCCGGAAATGGGATCCCGTCGCGGTGGCACGCACGCTCTCCTCCCGGCAAATCGAGAGGCTGGTTGCCGTACCCACCCATATAGCCGGCATTGCAAGAGCCTGGGCAAGCGAACCCGCTCTGACCTCCCTGCGCGACGTTCTGACCGCTGGCGCAAAGCTCGACAGGAACGGGGTCGAATCCATGCGTCGCCTGTTTCCGAAGGCCCGTATCCGGGAATATTACGGCGCATCCGAAATTGGTTTCATGACCGTCTCGACCCTCGCGGGCGGCGAGATCGATTTTCCGATCGAGCGGGTCGGACAAGCCTATCCCGGCGTGGGAATTTCCATTCGCGATCCCGATGAAAAGGATGTCGGGACCGATGCGGCGGGAACCATATTCGTCGACAGCGACCTGATCGCGGATGGATATCTCTGGGGCGACGACGGTCAGGCATTCCGGGTCACAGAAGCTGGAGCGACGGTCGGGGATCTCGGCGAACTCGATGCCAATGGCATGCTGCGGGTGATCGGCAGGGCGGGCGGCATGATGATATCAGGCGGCAACAACATCTATCCCGCCGAAGTCGAGGGTGCGCTCAAGGCCTGCCCCGGCGTCGAGGATGCCGTTGTCTTCGGGCTGCCGGACGCCTATTTCGGTCAGCGGATGGTCGCCGTCGTCTCGGGAGAGACGATGGACCCAAAAATCCTGGCCGATCATTGCGCGCAGATGCTCGGGAAGTACAAGATCCCCAAGCACTTTTACCATATAAGGTCCTGGCCGATGACAAGCAGTGGGAAAATCTCGAGGGGGCAAGTGGAGCGGGCCGTGGTTTCTGGAGACGATCTTGTCCTACGCCTTCCAGCCTGACGTGGATTGGCAGCCGGTCGTGGTTGCCGCCTACCGGTCGCCGATCGGCCGGGCTTTCGGATCGCTTGCGACTGTCGCGGCGGAAGACCTGCTTGCGCCGATCATTCATCGGATCCTTTCCGAAACGGGAATTGCACCTGACACCATAGACGACGTTCTGGTGGGCAACGCCGCCGGCGGCGGCGGAAATATCGCGCGGCTGGCAGCGCTGACCGCAGGTCTGCCCATGGCGGTTCCGGGTGTTTCGATCGATCGGCAATGCGGCTCGGGCCTGGAAGCGATCATCACGGCAGCCCGGTTGATCCAGGCCAAAGCCGGTTCGTGCTTTCTGGCCGGCGGCGTGGAGAGCGTCAGCACCGCGCCATGGCGCGTCGAAAGACCAAAGGCGAATGGGATGCCGCCGCGATTTTACGGGCGCGCCCGGTTTTCGCCTGAAACGATCGGCGACCCGGAAATGGGAATTGCCGCCGAAAATGTCGCGCGTCAGTTCGGCATATCGCGCCAGAGACAGGATGAATTCGCCCTGCGCAGCCACCGGCTCGCCGTACAGGCGGCCGAGGCGGGCATCTTTCGGCCAGAGATCGTCGACATTTCCACCGGCCACGGTCTGGTCGAACGGGACGAGTGCCCACGCGCGTCAACATCTCTCGAGGCGCTCGCAAACCTCCGGCCGGTCTTCCTGGCCGATGGTTCGGTGACGGCAGGCAATGCATGCCCGCTGAACGACGGCGCCTGCCTGGTGCTTGTCATGAGCCGCGCAATGGCGAGAAGCATGGATATCGAAAAGGGCCTTGCCTTCATCGATAGCGCCGCTGCCGGTGTGGATCCCAATCTGCTCGGCATTGGGCCGGTGGCCTCGACCAGGAAGCTGCTGCAGCGTCAGCCCGGGGTCCCGCTCTCCGGCATCAATGCCATCGAGTTCAACGAGGCCTTCGCGGCCCAGGTTCTGGCATCGCTCGATCAGCTCGATATTCCTGCCGACACGATCAACAGGAACGGCGGAGCAATTGCCTTGGGCCACCCGTTCGGGGCCTCCGGCGCAATCCTCGTGACCCGGCTCTACAGCCAGCTGATCCGCGATCTCAGCGGATGGGCGCCGGGCGCGACCGGCCTGGCCATGATCGGTATCGGCGGAGGCATCGGCCTCACCGCCATGTTCGAGGCTACCCAGCTTTCCTGACCCAAAAGGGGTAACGGCATCCGGCGCGAGACCATACGACGGTATTGCTTGCCCTCACCCTTGAACCAATCGACTACAACCCCGCTCGCGTCATAGCCTCCATTTGCTCGGGAACGACATGTCTGTTGCTGGAGCGGATGAGGAGCAAAACATGTCGCAGTCAGATACCAACAGTCTTGCCGATGAAGCTTACTTTTCCCACACTCGACCGGATGCAATTTCCCTCGACGCAAATTCTGCCGACGGCATATTCGGCGTCGTGCACGATCTGGGCAATCTGATCCAGGTCGCCACCTCCGCGCTGAACATGATTTCACGCAGTCCCGACATCGAGATCGGCCCTACCCTCCTGCCGGTCTTCGCCAGTGCCAGGATTTCGCTTCAGCGGGCAGGAACGCTCGTTCAGCAGACGATGCGCCTTGCGAGCGACGGCAATGCCGCGGCCGAGCCGGTCGACGTCAGGGCTTGCCTGATGGAGATCGAAGCCCTGGCCAGAGCCACCTGGGATCGCAATATCGCGTTCGAGATATATGCCAGCGAGACGCTTCCGATTTTCCGATGCAGTCGCGTAGGGCTGCAAAGCGCCATCATGAATCTGCTGCTCAATGCACGCGACGCTATGCCGGATGGCGGCGTGATTTCAATCATAGCCACCGCCATCGACGACGAACGCGCCGCAGCCGGGATCGAATTGCGGATTTCGGACAATGGTCTCGGGATGACAGAAGATGTGCTACGCCGGGCGAGCGATCCGTTCTTCACGACGAAAGCATCGGGGCTCGGCGGCCTCGGATTGCCGATGGTGAACCGCTTCGTTCGGGAAGCACGGGGCCATCTCCGTCTGGAAAGCGAGCCCGGCCGAGGCACGGTGGTGACACTGCGATTGCCCGTCGAAGGCTGAGACCCAGCAATCCCGGCCAAATTCAGTTTGCATAGCCGGGCGAAGCTTTTCGCCCGGCCTATTGCTCATGCAGCTGTCAGGCGGCGGCGCGTTTGTGATCTGCCGGATGCTGAAGCCGAAAGCCGATCGCCAGCCTGTTCCAGGCGTTGATCATCGCAACACCGATCGAAAGCGCAACGAGCTCGTCATCCGGGAAGTTGGCATGCGCCTCTTCATAAACATCATCCGGCGCATGGCTTTTCGCGATCTGAGTGAGAGCCTCGGCCCAGGCGAGTGCGGCCCGCTCCCGAGTGGTGAAGAGCTGCGACTCCCGCCACGCGTTCAGAAGCAGTAGCCGGTCATCCGTTTCGCCGAGCTTCAGCGCGTCCTGGCGGTGCATATGCAGGCAATGCGCACATCCGTTCATTTGGGAAACGCGCACTTTGACGAGTTCGAGCAGCTTTGGATCGAAGCTGCTCGCTATCCAGCCTTCAACAGCCACCAGGCCGTCGATGCCGCTGTTCTTATGGGCCATGAAGTTCAGACGCTTGATCATTCTTATCTCCATCGTGCGGATTGATGGCCGGAGTCACTGGCTTGCGGACCAGTGAATACGCCTTGCTTTCCGGGTCGACCATCTGCCCCGATGGTAGGTTTGCTCGAGGCCTGTCGATGTGATGTCCCGCCACTTCGGCCGACTGCCTCGACCGCAGAGCCAGATCGCCTACTACGTTCGCATAGGGTGACAGCGACCGAGGTAGAATAGTTTGGGGCCGCGATCCGGCGCATCCTCCTGCCCATCGGTTACACCGGCCGCACCGGCAACGGTGCCGATGAAGTCGCTTCGCTCATCGAGGGCGCGGGGGCATGCCGAGCAGTTGCCTGCTCGCTTTCAGGTCAACAGAGGAAACTCCTCGTAAAGGAAAAGGAGACTACCCATGAAAATCGTCGTTATCGGCGGCACGGGCCTCATCGGTTCAAAGACCGTGGAAAGATTGCGCAGCAAGGGGCACGACGTCTTGGCGGCTTCGCCGAATTCGGGTGTGGACACGATCACCGGCAAAGGCCTGGCGGAAGCGCTCGCCGGCGCACAGGTGGTGCTCGACCTCGCAAACTCGCCCTCGTTCGAGGACAAGGCCGTCCTGGAATTCTTCCAGACGTCGGGCCGCAATCTGCTCAAGGCAGGTGCTGCCGCCGGCGTGAAGCATCATATCGCGCTGTCGATCGTCGGCATGGAGCGGCTGCAGGGCAGCAGCTATATGCGCGCCAAGATGGCCCAGGAAGAGCTGATCAAGAGCTCCGGCATACCCTACACCATCGTGCATTCCACCCAGTTTCATGAGTTCATGGCTGGCATTGCTCAGTCGAACACGATCGGCCAGACGGCGCATCTGTCGCCGGCCTATCTGCAGCCGATCGCCTCGGACGACGTCGCCGACGTTATGGCCGATGTGGCGCTCGCCCAGCCCGTCAACGGTACGATCGAAATCGGCGGGCCGGAAAAAATCCGCCTCACCGAAATCGTGACGCGTCTCTTCAATGCGATGAACGATCCCCGCCAGGTGGTCGCCGATCCGCATGCCCGCTATTTCGGCGTCGAGCTCGAGGACAATTCGCTTGTGACCGGGGCCAAGGCTCGGCTCGGCCAGATCCGCTTCGACGATTGGCTCAGCCGTCAGCCGCCGCAGAAAAAGAGCGCCTGACAGCGAGGCTGCGTCTGTCGACCCAGCCTGTCGACCCATTCTATCAATTGAGGAGACCAGACATGCTCAGGAAAATGATCTCGGCAGCAGCCTTCGCCCTTGTCCTTGCCGCCGGCACTCAGGCTCACGCCGGAGGTGGGAAAGCGAAGATAAGCGTCGTTTTTGACCAGAAGCTTCCCAATGTTCCCGGCAAGAGCATGCGGGGGGTGCTCGTCGAATATGCGCCGGGCGGTTCCTCGCCCGGCCATACGCACCCGGCGTCGGCCTTCATCTATGCCACTGTTCTCGAAGGGGCGATCACCAGCAAGGTGAATGACGGGCCGGAGAAGGTCTACAAGGCCGGCGAAAGCTTTCCCGAATTTCCCGGCGATCATCACAGCGTCAGCAAAAACGCCAGCAAGACAAAGCCGGCGCGCCTGCTTGCGGTGTTCGTGCTGGATACCGACGAGACGGAACTGACAATCGACGACAAGTAAAGGCCATGCTCGATGCCCGGCGCCGCCGGGCATCGTTTCTCCCCCGATCACACCGCCTGCAGCGCCATCTCCAGGTCGGCGATCAGATCGTCCGGATGCTCGATGCCGATCGAAAGGCGGATCGTCGATTCCAGAACCCCGATGCGCTGGCGGACATCGGCGGGCACGCCGGAATGTGTCATGGCGGCTGGATGGCTCGCAAGCGATTCCGTGCCGCCCAAGCTGACCGCAAGCTTGAAGATCTGCAGCGCGTTCAGGAATTTGAACGAGGCTGGCTGCCCGCCGCGAATGTCGAAAGAGAAAGTCGAGCCGGCGCCGGTGCATTGCGCGGTGAAGGTCCGGCCGGCCGGTGATTCCGGATCGTTGTAGGGCAGATAGTGGACCTTCTCGACCTTCGGGTGATCGCGCAGATAGTCGGCGACGGTCCGCGCATTGCTGTTTGCCCGTTCCATACGGAGCTGCAGCGTTTCCAGCGAACGGCCGAGCATCCAGCAGGAATGTGGATCGAGCTGCGTGCCGATCGCGCCGCGCAGGGCCTTGATCTGCTTGATTACCGCCTTTCGACCAAGAACGGCGCCGGCGATCAGATCGGAATGACCACCGACATATTTCGTCAGCGAATAGAGCGAAATATCGGCACCGTGCTCGATCGGCCGCTGGAAGACCGGTCCGAGCAGAGTGTTGTCGCAGACGATGATCGGCATATGGCCCTGTCTTGCGCCGATCGTGTCGGCAACGCGTCGGATCATCGCGACATCGACCAGGCTGTTGGTCGGATTGGCAGGCGTCTCGATCAGGATGACGGAAACGCGGCCCTTGGCCATCGCCTCTTCCGCCGCCTTCTGCACCGATCCTTCGCTGACGCCGTCGACAAACCCGACGGCGGCGGCGCCGAGGTTCAGGAAGGTCTTCGCCAGCAATGTTTCCGTTCCTCCGTAGAGTGGCTGCGAATGCAGGATCGCATCCCCCGGCCGGATGAAGGCGAGCAGAGTGGTGGCGATCGCCGCCATGCCGGATGAAAACAGCACGCCGCTTTCCGTTCGTTCGTAGACGGCCAGCCTGTCCTCGACGATCTCGCTGTTCGGATGGTTGAAGCGCGAATAGACGAGGCCCGCCCCCTTCCCCTCTGGCGGCTCGCGACGGCCCGACACGTAATCGAAGAAGTCGCGACCATCCTCGGCCGTCTTGAACACGAAGGTCGAGGTGAGGAATACCGGCGGCTTGACCGCCCCTTCCGAGAGCTCCGGATCGTAGCCGTAATTCAGCATCTGTGTTTCGGGATGCAGGGCATGATTGCCGATATGGGTTTTGGAAGGATGCGGGGCGGTCATCATCGTCTCCTGTTTCGGGACTGGCAGAAATGTCAGAATACATCAAAACCATATGAGAGGAGCAATCATAGCGGTCAGCTCATAGTCTCGCCCAGAGTGTCCGCGACATAGGCTCCGCGCGCTCCCATCGGCATCGGCGTTCCTGTCGTCGTGTCCTTCGCGGTCTGATGCTCCAGTTCGGCGTTAAGCTCGCCTCCGATGATGAGAATGACGACGGAAAGCCAGATCCAGATGAGGAAGCCGATCAGTGCGCCGAGCGTGCCGTATGTCGCGTTGTAATTGGCGAAGTGATCCAGATAGTAGGAGAAGCCGAGGGACATGGCGGTCCAGGCGGCCGTGGTCAGAACCGCGCCCCAAGTCATCCACCGGAGCTTGGCAGGCTCCCGGCTGGGGCCGAAGCGGTAGACCGATGTAACGGCCACTGCGACGACCAGCAGAAGCAGCGGCCATCGCATGAGAAGGGCCAAGTGCTCCTTGAATTGATCGAGCCAGAGATAGGAAAGGACAACCGGCATGATCCCGACGAGCGCTACCATGACCACCGTCAAAAGCGTTGCGCATAAGGTGAAGCAGAGGCCGATCAGGTTCAACCGGATGAGCCCCCGCTTCTCCTCCTCCTCATAAGCCACGTTCATCGCGTCGAAGATCGCCAGCGTACCGCTATGCGTGCTCCAGAGGGCGATGCCGAGGCCGACGAAGAAGGTGATGCCGAGCGTGGCATCGCGCCGATCAACGAGTTCCTTGATCTGATTGGCAAGAAGATCGAACGCTCCAGATGGCATGAGGCCAGCCAATTCGCGAAGATGTTCGGATATGGTGGCCGGATCTGCAACCAGCCCGTAGAGTGATACCAACGCGGCCATGGCTGGAAACAGCGCCAGCAGCAGATAGAAGGTCACGCCCGCGGCAATCAACGTGACCCGGTCGGCGAGGACCTCGTGGAAGACGCGCCAGAACACATCGCGAAGGCCACTCAATGGGATAGCCTCGGGCGTGCTGGCATTGCGGCCATGATCGTCAGTTGCGCGGCCGGTATCCGCAGACGAGGTGACCGACCTGCGCTCGGTTGCCTGCATCAACACAAGTGCGCCAATCGCTGCGGCCATCATTGTCGCCGCAACGGGGAATTTCTTGAGGTGAAGTACATCTGGCATGAGGATGTTCTCCGATCTGGTGCGGAGATAACGCAGGGTGCCGCTAAAGGATGCAAGCCGTTGCTTTCCTGCGGACATTTGATGCGGGGCCTGATCGTTCGTTGCTCCAATCGGGTCAGGGAACAGGGATTGGAACGATTGAGCCGCGCAGCCGGTACGTTTATAAGCTATTGATATCACTGCAGTCGCATCTTGCTACGGAAGCAAATCGGGACTTTAGTTTCGTTACTGCGGTGCTGGGTGTCTTTTCGACAAGTCTACCGATGGGGCGGCTTGGCAGCCGCGAAGCGGTAGATTGGTGCGCAGCCGTATCGGAGGCGCGGCTTGGATCTGAATTCCACCTGCTGCGATCTGAAGCGGGCGCCTACCTGCGACCGGCGCCTCAGGCGATGTGCTTGCAGCAAGTCCAACAAACAATAGCGCCGGTGACAATGGCCTGCAATAGCCGTTTGCGTTATCAACGGGCAAATACTAGGCCGGCTGCCTGCAAGCCGATTGCTCTCACCGGCGCGCCGCATAACGGAGTGTCGTCGAGACACTGCCTGCCTGCTGATGCGATCTTGATGGCCACGGTGGTTGCTTGATAGCGTCTCGGTAATCGGCAGACCGCGTATCGCGATCGCCAAGCCTCCACGCGATAGCAACTGTGCGGCAAAGCGGTGACATGATGCGCGCTGCTCCGGACGTCGGCAAGCTCGCAGCCTGGCGTTATGTGCCACCGGCCGCCCCCCCCCCCGGACTGTCACTGCCAGCGCTGCTCCGGGCAGCTCATTGCTGGGAATCTCCAGCGCCCCTTTGTATGGCGCAGGATCATCTCCTGCCATATCGGCCGGGATTAACGCAGGTCTTCCACATTGCCTTGAGAGCGACGGGCTGCGCGTCGTCAAACAACGTGCATCAATGAGGTCGCCGCCCCATCTGACATGGCGGCGAGGCCGTGGCGCCACGGTCGGCTATCCTAGGATAAGGCGAACGGGTGGCTCCCGTTCCCACATACGCGCGCTCGCTGCCGCAAGCAGATCGGCGATAGTCGTCCGCTGGATCATGTGCGCTGACGGACTGTCGGTCGATATCGGCGGCCACCGTTCGCAATGAGCTGATGCGTCGGAAAGCCTCGCTGCGGCCTGCCGATCCCGTAGGTCGAAAGCCAGCCCCTCCCCTGTCGAGTGATCCTTCCGCTCGGTCGCATGAAGAGCCGAATGCGGTGGCAGCGAGACAGCGTTCTGTCGGTCGGCTGTCGCACGGAAGGCGCAGCCTCGATGACGGGAGGACTGTCGACCCTCCAGTCTTCCCTCAGGCGAATCTGCGAAACCCGTGCAGGCCGAATGTCGCCTGATCGTGCCGTTGTCCGCGGACAACCGGATGATCAATCTGGCGGCTGTCAGATCGTTTGCACACGAGCCGATCTCCTCAGCAATTGGTGCGCGCGGCCGGAAAATATCCTTGATACCGCGCCGCTGAAGGATGCCATGGACCTGCGGGAATGTGGCCTCGTCGATGTCCCTGCCCGGCAGCATGGAACAGCGGTTTCATGCGTCTTGCCGAGCAGACGTGGCGCATCGGCTCCAAGAGTTTCGATGATCTCTGTCGGGTCTGCGGACGGGTCCGCGATACCAAGAACTTGCTACCCGTTTGGGCAGGGGCAGAGCGCCACCCATTCAGAGAGGCTGCGGCGCTATAGTTCTCTCTCCGAGTGTGATCCGCGACCAGAAGGCAAGGCGCCGATGAGGCGTCATTCTCGCCGCTCTTGTGTCTCGTTGACGAAGCGGCAATCGAAGCCGCCCGTCGCTCGGCGTTAGGCTGTTTGGCTAACGGCAATGCTTCGCTGGGCAAATTGGTAGGCGGCGGTTCCGTCCTTCGAAGCCCCTGCGACGCGTCTCAGGAGAGGGCGGGAGAGGGCGCGGCACGTGAGGGCTACGAATCTAGCAGCCTGTGAACTCGCGGTGCATCGATCGGCTCGTCCGTCCAAGCTATACCGATGGATCCCCTTCTTGAGGTTTGCTGGTCTGAGGCCGAAGCCTTTAGTGATGCGGCGGATGGCTGAATGCCGACGGCAGCTTTCGCCTGTGATGGGCGGATGGATGTGTCGCCGTCGTTGGGCGTCGGCGCCAGATCGGCCAGTTTGGTGATCGCCTTGTTCGATAGCTCGGCCTCGACCTCAGTCAGGTGGAGACAAGCGAGGCTGCACCCTTGATCGGGTGAAGGGTCATGCAAGGCAGTCCCAGGGCGGATCGTCGTCGATCATTGAGTCAATCTCCATTCGCGCGTCCGGCTCTTGGCGCACCACGAGTTCGCGCTAGCCTGCCCTCATCAATCATTTCGGGATGGAGCAGGTCGGCCCGCTCTGAAAACTGTTAAACTCCCTCCGCCGGATCGCTGACGGCAAGTTGTCCGCGGACAACCCTCGCCTAGCCCTGATCGCGTGCGAGAGAAGGCTGTGCTTGCCTGGCACTTCGTCTGAGACATCCGCGGCAACTCCCAGGCTTGAATTTGCCGCATTGCGACATTACCTCGTGATGGACCGAAGCGCTTTCCCCTCCTGGCCGCTTCGGTCCGACGGACGGCACTTCTCCTCCCAGGCTGTCGGTCACTATCGAAGCCCGGCGCATCTCTCCCGCGCCGGGCTTTTGTCATTCTGGCAACCCGCCGCCGGGCAGGCAGCGCATCCTCACTTTCCATTCGTGTCGATCCGACTTCGCGAGATCTGTCGAGGTCAGGGAGGCTTGGGGCGGCGATGGGTTGTCTGCGCTGCCGATTTGTGCCGCGACCGCCGCGTCGCCAACAGCAGGAGAGCCGCGCGTGGTTGTCGCGTGAGGTCGCTGGCGAGCAAGCCATGCGCCAAGAGCGCCACCCGATCGACGATGGCGCGGCCGCCGCCGCTTGCTGATCTCAGCCGTCGGTCTGTGCGGCGCCTGCCAAGAGGAGGCGTGCAATGCCCTAGTCATGTCGAGCCAGTCTATTGGAGCCGATCGAGTCAGCTGTCGGTGCGCCATATCTGCTGCGCGCTGGCCACTGCAAGTCAGTACGCCGTCGGCGCCCAATCCCATCTCGATCTCCGTCGATTGCCGTGGCTCAGATCCATGCTGGGCGCTGGCTGAATCAGAGAGATGATGGATGTGGATTTCCGCCGCGGGCGCTCCAGCAGCGGGGAGGGAAGGGTGCCGGTGGCGAGCCTGGACCAAGCTCCGAGGTCGGCGCTCTGAGCGTGTTGTCGCCCATCCCTTGCGCCTGATGTTTGTGGTTGCGACGTCACCGTCGGTCGGACGTGCGGCTCGCTGATCGCGCCGGTCAAAGGAAGAAGGATGGTGTCGAGGACGTCAAGCGCTCCGGTGCTGCGGCGGGCTACGTCGCTCCCGTTCGCCGCAGAGATGGACGGTCGGTTTTGCGGAGCCGGCGGGCGGATCGCTCAGACGTCGTCATAGCAGAGCGCCCATTGGTCGCCGATATGCCAGCAGCGCCCTATCCGTGGCTCCGTCTTCCAGATCAGGCTTTTGACGAACTCGATGCCGCCGCGCCTGAAGGCGGCGGTCAGCGCGTCGATCTCGTTATCGTCGATTGTCAATCCACCATTGGCGCAGACGAAATAAGCTGTACCGATCCAACGCGCCGCAAATCCACCCTCGCCGCGCTCAATACGAAGCGCAGCACCATGGGATGCATGACGGCCGCCCTTCGGCGGTCGGTCCTGGCGCGGTACGCCGAGCGGCAGCACCAGGCGCCCTCCAGGCCGAAGCCGTTCGATCCAGGGTTCCGCGGGCCGCGCGACGGCGAAATTCACATAGATCGCATCCACCTCTTGCTGCGGCCATTGACTGCCGTCGGCGTTAACGACGCTGACATTGGCCCGATCAGCAAGCGCTGCTTGAGCGTGGGCAGCCAGATCGGGATCCATCTCGACGGCATAGACATGGCCTGAAGCGCCGACAAGCTCTGAAAGAATGGCGCTGTAATAGCCGGTGCCGGCACCGATATGGGCGATGCGATCGCCGATTTGGATGTCCAGCTCAGCCAGGAGCCGAGCATGCAGTGACGGACTGCCATTGTTGACGCCCTTGTCGGACTGCAGGGCGAATAGCACGTCCTGATAGGCCAGAACCAGGTCGGAGGAGGGGAGGGGGCGATATCCGCCGCCCAGATTGGCGATCTGCCAAGGCGGCGCACCGAGGAATTTTTCGCGCGGGACGGTGGCAAAGGCAGCTTCGATCCGCGGGTTCGTCGTTGCGGCGGTTGCCACCACCTGATGGGCGTAAGCGCGGCGGATCACCGCCAGTTCGTCGGCCGTGAACATCGCAGTCGGCATGAGCAAATCTCCGGACATGGCTTTGATCTGTTCCTTTTTACGTCTTTGCGGCTCCAAATCCATCTCCATCCCGGATGTTTGATGTTTGGGGGAGAGAACTCGTGACGGAAGCTAAATGCCAATTCTCTTCCTTTATGGAAAACTACCTTGTTACTTCATGATGTTAATATTTCGCAGGCTACATAATTTGACCTTGTCGCCACACATCAAAGTGTGACTTGCGGAGAGACAGCATCGGGCTCTCGGTCTCCGCAGCAGGCGACGCTGGCCAAGGCTGAGGCGGTCCGGCCCTTGAATGCAAAGTACTTCGACTGCGCCATCGACACGTTCAGGAATGAGCTGTCGCGCGATACCCAGCGTCTATTCTGAAACGCTTCTTGATCCTGTCGACGGGCGTCCCGTCCTGAAGCGGAACCTGGACCAGGCGGTCATAGGTCTCGAAGCCCATCTTTGCGTAATAGCCAAGGCCGCTGACATTGTCGGCGCGGATGGTCGCATTGATGAATTCGAGCCCGAGCTCTCCCGCCGCGGCTCGGGTTGCGGGGAAAAGAGCGCTGCCGACGCCTGGGGTCCTTGGGCTCATACGCGCAAAGGTGGCGATGTCGGCGAAGCCTTTCGGCGGGTCGCCGTATAGGCTGAGCGACTGAAAGCCGACGAGCGACAGATCGTGCTCTGCAACATGGCAGGTCAGAGGAAACTCGCCATCGATGAACCAGTCCGCGAACTCGGCAGCCGAAAGCGGAGTCTCGAGCGCGGTCGTTCCGCCGGCAAGGATGATTTCGTTCAGGAGACTGCTCAGCTCCTCCGCGTCAGTAGAGACGGCCCTTCGAATGTGCATGTCCTGGCTACCTCGTCTTCGACCAACAGCCTATTGGCGAGACCAGAAAGTACAAGTCAGCGTTTCGTCTGCAAGGGCAAATTCCGGTTCCGCGTTCGACGGACCTGCTGATGCGACCTAG
Source organism: Rhizobium sp. WYCCWR10014 (assembly GCF_001657485.1). GTDB lineage: Bacteria > Pseudomonadota > Alphaproteobacteria > Rhizobiales > Rhizobiaceae > Rhizobium. The sequence continues at coordinate 109,179 of NZ_LXFU01000053.1, read as the reverse complement.
TCAGGCGCTCAAACGCTGCTGCGTCTCCCGGTCGAAGAAGTGAACCTTGGCCGTTTCGAAAGAAAGCTTCACCAGCTGTTCCGGAACCAGCTCGACACGTTCGCGAACGACCCATGTCAACTCCCTGCCTTCGAGCTCCACGGCGACATGGGTTTCCGATCCGGTGGGCTCGACCACCTTGACCACGGCATCCACACCGTTTTCGCCACCGAAGGTGATGTCTTCGGGACGAATACCCAACGTCAGCGGTCTTTTGGCGGAATTGGCTGGAGCCCGCGAAAGCGTGACGCGTGACCCACCCGGCAGCGACAATACCGGGTTGCCTGCGCCCTCAAGGGTTCCCTCGAGAAAGTTCATCGCGGGGGAACCGAGGAAACCGGCAACAAAGATATTGCGTGGTCGGTCGTAGAGTTCGAGCGGCGTGCCAATCTGTTCGACGCGACCGCCGTGGAGCACGACGATCTTGTCAGCCATAGTCATGGCTTCGATCTGGTCGTGGGTGACGTAAACGATCGTGGTCTTCAGGCGCTGATGCAGAGCCTTGATCTCCGCCCTCATCTTCACGCGCAGTTTCGCATCCAGATTGGACAGCGGCTCGTCGAAGAGAAAGACTTTCGGATCACGAACGATGGCGCGGCCCATCGCGACGCGCTGCCGCTGTCCGCCCGACAGCTGAGCCGGCTTTCGATCGAGAAGCGGCTGCAATCCGAGAATTGCGGCAGCCTCACCGACCTTCTGTTCGATTTCCGGTCGCTTGACCCCGGCGAGCTCGAGCGCAAATCCCATGTTCTGGGAGACCGTCATCTGCGGGTACAACGCATAGTTCTGGAAGACCATCGCGATATCGCGATCCTTCGGCTGCAGATTGTTCACGACCCGGCCGTCAATGCTGATTTGACCGGCGGTGATATCCTCGAGCCCGGCAATCATGCGCAGCAATGTCGACTTGCCGCAGCCGGAGGGGCCGACGAGAATGGTAAATTCGCCGTCGGCGATCTCGACGTCGACACCATGGATGATGTCGACCGTGCCGAAGGATTTCTTGACGTTTCTGATGCTCAAGCCAGACATTTCGTACCTCTTGTCATCTTCTAGCGCTTCTTGCGCACGCGCAGCGCCTGGTACGGCTTGCGCGGAATCTTGACCCCGAAGGCCGCGTCCGGCTTGCCGCCGCGCACGACCGAGCCATGACGCGTCGGATGCGGAACGGGCGCCGCCACCTTCTCCACCGGCGTGATCGTCATCTCCCATGTGTCGATGAGATCGACATCATAGTCGTCGCCGTCGACGGGCAGGCCCGTGGACCAGATCACCGGCTGATGCTCGCCGAAATAAATCAGGCGGAAATCGCCGTCGCCGTCGCGCGCGCCCGACACGCGGGACCATGGCCATTCGCCGATGATGCCCAGCGGCTCGAGGCCGTGCTTGACATCGGCTTCCAGGAGGTCCCGGAGGAAGGCGATGCGCTTCCACGCTTCGCCGCGCAGTTCCCCGCCTTTGGCCCACCAGATCAGGTCCTCGGGATGAGAATAGGTTTCGCCATGGCCGGCATAACCGCCGCGGGCCATGGTGATCCAGAAGCGATGCACGAGCTCCTGCGCATTGAGATTGCCCCATGACTGCAGGATGTCACCCTCATATTCGGGCTCGTCGTTGACGACAGGCTTGCCGTAGGCATTGCGCCATTCCTGTGTCCGCTTGACGTCAGGGTTTTGAATGCAGGTGTGCGTCACCCACGGCTTGCGATGATCGAAATTCGCCGTCACGTCGCCATTATGGATGGAGCGCAGGTGCTGGTAGGGGTCGTTCTCTTCCAGGATGTGGAAGTAGCGATCCCACTGCTCCATCGGCTTCGTATCGATGAGGAAATCATATTCATTGGCAAGCGACCACCAGACATTCCGGTAGGCGGCGAGACGAGCGGCCAGATATTCGACATAGCGAAAATCCTGTTCGGCCGACATGTCGGCATAGCCCCACCGGTCATAGGGGTGGAAGATGATGATATCGGCTTCGATCCCCAGCTGGCAGAGCGCTGCGACCTGCTTTTCGAAGTGCTGGAACGAGGCGGGGTTCGGGCGATCGAAGTTTTCCTTTCCGTCAGCTCCGCGTTCGAAGCAGGCGTGCAGCGGCTCGTTGACATTGTAGGGATAATCCTTCGGAAACACGCCCATCCGCATCTTGTTGAAGCGGGCCTTCCTGAGGGTTTCGAGGGTCTGCTTCTGCATGTCGAGCGGCTGGTGCGTCCAGGCGTAGCAGGTCGTCCCGAAGGACAGGAATGGGGTGCCGTCGGCATAGGCGAAGTGGAATTTGTTGCGCACGCGCACCGGGCCGTGATTGCCGGTCGAAGGCTCGGTCGCGGTCAATGCGCCGGTCTTGCCGTCGAGTGCAGCAGTCTTGGAACGGGTCAGAAACGACCACTCGCCTTCGATGTCCGGCATGAAGCGGATACGGTAGGTCCCGTTGCCGTCATAGAAGCCCGGCACGCGGACTTCGCGGCTCTTGTGGGTGAACACGGCATCGAATGCCACGTCGAGATAGGGATTGCCGCCGGAGGGTCCATCAAAGGAGGCCTCGAACACGCCCCATTTTTCGACTGTTGCATCAGACATAGAATATTCTCCTCGTGGAATGCTTTTCGTGGCCCTAGCCTTTGACGGCGCCGGAGGTCAGGCCAGAGACGAAGTAACGCTGGAAGATGAGATAGACGATCGTCGCCGGCAGGACGGTCATCACGATGGCCGCATTGAGCTGGCCGTAATTGCTCGAGAACTGTCCCTGAAAGGACATCAGGCCGAGCGGTAAGGTCCACATGTGCTGATCCTGCAGCAGCACCAGCGCCATGGCGAATTCGTTCCAGGTGGAGACGAAGTCGAGGATGAGCAGTGCGGCGAGCACGGGCAGGCACACCGGCAGAAAGATCCGTCTGAAGATGATGAAGTGGCTTGCACCGTCGATCAGGGCTGCTTCCGACAGCTCCTTGGGAATGCTCTTGAAGAAGCCGTGCAGGATGAAAACCTGATAGGGAACGCCGAAGGCGATGTAGGGAAGGATGACGCCGGGGTAGGTGTCGATCAGGCCGAGTGAATTGACTAGGGTAAAGAGCGGCGCAAGCATCACCTGGAAGGGGATCATCGTGCCGAACACGACGAGCAGCAGCAGGGCCTTGGTGATCTTCAGCTTGATCTTGGCAAGGGCATAGGCGGCCATCGCCGAAAGGATCAGCCCGAGCGGCACCTTGATGACGGTTATGATGACGCTGTTGAAGAAGGAGCTTGCGAAGTTGCCGCGGCTCCATGCAGCGCTGTAGTTTTCGAAAGCGAGCTCGGTTGGCGGCACGAAGGCGCCGGTGCCCGTCACTGCCGCCGGCGTCTTCAAGGAGGTGAACACGATGAAGACGAATGGCGCGACCCAGACGAGCGCCACGACAACAAGAGTGATCCAGAGACCGATCAGAATGGGATCCCGCTTCATCGACGATGGTTCGACCTGCAAATCCACTGCGGTCTGGTCGGTCGGTACTGCTGTCACGATTCGACCTCCTCGTGCTGCTGGGTCCATTTGAGATAGGGAATGACGACGGCCATGGTGATCAGCAGCAGCACGACCGAAATCGCCGCTCCTCGTCCGAAATCGAAGATCTGCATCGCCTGCGTGAACGCCCAGAGCGCCAGCATCTGGGTGGACTGCGCCGGCCCGCCGCCCGTCAGACCATAGACGATGTCGAAAGCCTTCAGGGACGAGATGACGGAAAGAACGAGAACGATCGTGATCGTCGGGCGCAAGGCCGGCAATGTCACGTGCTTGAACACCTTCCAGCGGCCGGCGCCATCGATGCGCGCTGCCTCGACGAGCGTCTGAGAGACATTCTGCAGGCCCGCCAGGAACAGGACCATCGAGAAGCCGACCGTCTGCCAGAGATAGGCGACGAAAATGGAATAAAGGGCGATGTCCCTGTTGCCCAGCCAGTCATTGATCCAGCCCTGCATGCCCCACGAGGTGAGAAGCTGGCTGAAAAGGCCGAAGAACGGATCGTACATCCACTTCCACATGGTGGCCACGGCGATCGGCGCGATGATGACCGGCAGATAGAAGATGGCCCTGAGGCCATTGCGCCCGAATATCTTCTGATTGAGGCTGAGCGCCAGCAGCAGTCCGACCATCGGCGGGAAGATCAGGCTCATCAAGGTCCAGATGACGGTATTGCGGAAGGCAACCCAGAAGACAGGATCCTTCGTGAAAATCGCCGAGTAGTTTGCAAGCCCTACAAATTGCCGCTGCGGATCCAGCCCGTTCCATTTCTGGAAGCTCAGGATGACGACATTGAGCATCGGATAGAGGGCGAAGACGGCATAGATTGCCAGGGCCGGCACGAGCAGGATGAGCGCTTGTACGCGCGGATCATGTGTCGATTGTCGAAGTGACATGCTTTCCTCCTGGCAGTGAAGCGGCTGCCAGCTGATGAAAGAATGTGCCGGTCGATCGACAGCTGGGTCGATCGACTGGCACCTCGGGAGGAATCAGGTTCGGCTTGCGATAAAGCTCTGCAACTGCTTGGCCGCATCGGCCGGCTCGGTGTTGCCGGAAGCAACATCGTTGATGACCCGGAAGTACTCCGTCGTGACGTCGAGCGGGAACGCCTGGTCGCCGTTCATGTACACTTTGCCGTATTTCTGGAAGATCGCCAGCCATTCCGCCTCGAGCGGCTTCTGGTTGGCATATTGTACGTTCTTGTTGACGGAGGTCGAACTCAGCTGGCCGAGCAGGTCCTGCTGGACTTTCGTCGAGAGGAAGTAGTCGAGGAACTTCGCCGCTACGTCAGGGCTCTTGCTCTTGGTGCTGATGTAGTTGTACTCGGCGAAACCGTAGAGACGATCGGTGTTGGTCGGGAAGGGGAAAATGCCGTAGTCGTCGAGATTGGCGCCGGAGCCGTTAAGCTGGCTGACCAGCCAGTCGCCTTCGAGCATCATCGCCGCACGGCCTGCGGTGAAGAGGCTGTAGGACTGCTTGTTGTCGATGCCCATGAATGGCTGCAGCGTATAGTCCTTCGTCCACTTCGCAAACTCCGCGAAGGATTCCGTCGCGCAGGGTTCCTTGGTCCAGTCCAACGTCATCGCCTTCAGCGCATCGTGCTTTTCAGCACCGCACTTCGTCTCAAGGATAACGTCCATGAGGCGCATGACGTGCCAGTTGACCGTGCCGCCGAAGGTGAATGCGGGGATGCCTGCAGCCTTCAGCTTGTCGGCTGCGGCAAGGAATTCGTCGTAGGTCTTCGGCTCTTCCTTGATGCCGGCCTGTTCGAAAAGCTTCTTGTTGTAATAGACGGCCTCACCCTTGAAGGTGAAGGGAACGCCGTGCTTGCCGCCGGGATAGAGGTCGGCGAAAGCCGCTGCCGAGGGCAACAATTCGTCGCTCCACTTGTACTCGGCATAATATTTGTCGAGGGGAAGGGACAGGCCGGCCTTCACATATTCGCCGCCGAGGCCGAGGCCGGCCCAGCTGAAATAAATGTCAGGCCCTTTGTCGGAGCCCGCAGCGACGCGCAATGCGGTCTTGTGCTCGTCGACGGCGCGCTGGACGATCTCGACATGCGTTCCGGGATTTGCGGCTTCAAAATCTGTCGCCACCTTCTTCAGAGCTGTGTTGGCAGCATTATTGTCGAAGTTGAGGGTCCAGAGCGTGATGTCTTCAGCAAGAACCGGCGTAGCCGATAGTGACGCCACGGCGATCGCAACGATGCTCGCGGTCTTCAATTTCGCAGACAGGGTCAGCATTACCGTCCTCCTCTTGTAAAGCCGGGCCNATTGACATGTCAACTGGTATGACGAGCTAACCATTGTGATGTTGGGCAAATTTGGCCATTGCGGCGATGATGATGACTGCGGACGCGGCGCCGGGATCGATGTGCCCGATCACACGGTCCCCCAAGCGCGAAGCCCGTCCCTTGGCCGCCGTCATGTTGCTAGTCGCTTCGCAGCCTGCGCGCGCTGCCCGCTCGGCCGCCTCGAAGCATTGGGGGAGGGGCTTTCCCGACTGCCGGGCATCGAGTGCTGCGTCAGCCGCGGGTTTCCAGGCGTCAACCATCGTCTTTTCACCGGGTTCGGCCTTTCCGCGTTCCTGAATTCCCTGCGCCATTGCCGCAAAGACGCGCAGGAAATCGTCATCGCTCAATGTCTGCTTGTCTTTGGCGGCTGCTCCGGCGCGCATGAAGGCCGTGGCATATAGCGGGCCGGACGAAGCGCCGACCGCATTCAGGAATGCCTTTGCCGCGACGTTGAATGCGGCTGTCGGGGCAATCCCGGCGTCAAGTTCGCCGACCGCTTTCGCCGCGGCCTGGCAGCCCGCATCCATGGCAAGGCCGTGATCCCCATCGCCGATGGCGCCGTCCAACGCGCAGAGATGGTCGCTCTCTGCCGCAATATCCTTGGCAATCCCGGCAAACATGCGCTGCAGGTCTTCGGTCGTAAACGTCATCGATTACCTCGCAAACATCGCGCAATCACAGGGGTGGTCGATCAATCGCTGAAGCTCATCGTCGAGATGCATGACCGTGATCGACGCGCCGGCCATTTCGAGAGAGGTGCAGTAATTCCCGACGAGCGACGTATGGAGGACGAGCCCGGCATCGTCGAGCCGGGACTTCACGCGCCGCATCATGATGTAGAGTTCCATCATCGGGGTCGAGCCCAGCGAATTGACGAGCACCGCGACACGATCACCCCGATCTGCGTTCATTTCGCGAAGAATGCGGTCCATGAGTTCGTCGGTCACCGCGTCGGCCGGCCTCAGCGGCTCGCGCGCCACGCCAGGTTCCCCATGGATACCCATTCCGATCTCCATCTCCCCTTCGCCGATCAGGAAGTTTGGCCGGAGGGTCTGGGGCAGCGAACAGGGGGAAAGCGCCACACCCATCGTATAGGTTCGCGCATTGGCATGGCGGGCGGCGCGCTCGACATCGTCAAACGAGTAGAGAAGATCGCAGGCTGCGCCGGCGGCTTTGAAGATGAAGACGTTGCCCGCCACGCCGCGTCGCCTGTCCCTCTGATCGGGAGGAGCAGATGCCACGTCATCCGTGGTAAGCACGGTGCGTACCTCGATCTCGTCAAGCGCAAGCATCTCGGCAGCCATGTCAAAGTTCATCACGTCGCCGGCATAATTGCCATACATGAACATTACACCGGCGCCGCCGTCGACCGCCATGGCGCAGGCGATAATCGGGTCGGGCGGCGGCGACGCAAAGACATTGCCGATTGCGGCCGCGTCCGCAAGCCCCTTGCCGACAAACCCCAGAAATGTCGGTTCGTGCCCGGATCCACCGCCGATGACCAGTCCGACCTTGCCCTTGCGTGGCCCGTTTTTGGCGATGATCGCGCGGGGCATGTCTTCTACCGCGTAGAGATGGCGCGGATGCGCCGCCAGGACCCCCTGCAGCATCTCATCGACGGCATCTGCGCCGGAATTGATAAGCTTCTTCGTCTTCACATCGATCCTCCCGAGAGCGAGTTCCGATCGCATAGATGCAGCTGCACCACTGGAGGTCAATCCGCCAGCGCGTGGTGCTCCAGCGGCAAGACGGCGACAGCCAATGGGGCAAGCAGCAGATCCCCGCTTGAGTCCTTCCCGGTCGGCCCGCATGCATGGCAATCGACCTTTCGCTCTTCGCTCGTCAGATTGACGACGTAAAGCCTGGCGCCCGTAGCATCTCTTGCAACGAAAGACAGGACCTCGGAGGGAGAGGAGGAGACGCATTCCCGCCAGGTTGTGCCAGCCAATTGACACAGTCTCCGCACGGTATCGAACAGCGGACGACGCCCGCCTGGTTCGGTCGGTTCCCCCGGACCGGCGATCAGGCCGAACGGACCTGATAAGGCTGATAGGGTCAGGCATTCCAGATCGGCATCCAGCACCCGTATCGCGTAACCGAGCGCGAAGGCCTCCGCGAAACGTCCATTGTGGCGCGGGTCGCGATTGGCCATGGGAATGCGTGCGCCCGACGGATTGTCCATCGTGCGGCTGCCATAGGGGTTCTGCCGCATCGGGATCGTCGATGGGCCGATGCGGTAGGGCCTGTCGCCGTAGATCGCACGCACCGACCGGGTGATGAAGGGCAGCGCTTCCAATGTCTGCATGACGCTGAGATCGTCGGCCGCATGCGCGATAGGGTTGGTGCAGTGGCTGACGAAGTCGAGCTGCCCATCCGGCACGCGCTTCCGGTTGAGTTCGGTGAAATAGCTCAGCATGCCGCCGCCAATGCGAATGCCGGGAAAGGCGGCGCGGGCGGCGACATAGACCTCGTCCAAAGGCGGGCAATCCGGCCATGTGCTGCCGGGCGGCGTCGATTGCCGGTCGACGGAAGGCGAGATCATGATCGCATCCGGCTTGAATTCCGCCAGACGCATCTGGTGGGCGATCTCGGCCGCCTCGCTTGACGGCGACGATTTGCAGGGAAGGGCGATCTCCAGCGTCGAGCGGCCGCGATGGACCGTCGCCATTGCTGCGAACCGCCTGAACGCTTCGACGCCGTGCCCGGCACCGGGGTCGAAATGGAAGAGAAGTTCCTGGGGAGCGATCTCCATCAGGACGGACTTTGCCGAAAGGCTCGCATCGGCCTCTTCGGGCGTAATGATCATGCCGATATCGGGCATGGTGCCGGTCCGCGCACCGAGTTCAAGTTTTATGGCGCCGCCTGACACTCGAGGATGATGCCGTGTTGCACCGCTGATATCCCTGATAACAAGCGATGTCTTTTGCCGAACGGGTTGATTGGCGGCAATCTGGTAGGGCCAGGGCAGGGCGAGCGGCCTGACATAAGTCTTATAGGATGCGTCCGACCAGTTCCTTTGATCTTCCATTTCAAAAGTGTCGCCCTCCATCCGGCATTCCGCCTGAACGTCAGGCGTGACCGCATGGGTGATGGCGCGCATGTCCTTGAAAGGTTGCCAGGGCTCGATGAGATGAGGAAACCGCGTTGCCACGATCTGCCCGTCGACATGCTCGATCGTTGCCGGCGAGCCCGCGACGCCGACGATCGGATGCAGGATGCAGAAGCCGCAGCGATTGGTCTCGAAGCCGGTCCCTGTGATGGCTTCGGCTTCGAAGTCGAGCCGGTCCGCGCTTCCGGTGATGCGAATGTCGATGACAAGCCTCGTATTGTCAGGCCCCTCGCAGCGGGCTCGATAAGCGACTGCGAAACGATCGTCATTCTGCTCGATCCGGAGGTCGGTGATTTCAGGGCCGTAGGTGCCCCAGTCCCGGTCGCGAACGAGATAGGAGATCGCTCGCAGCACCTCGGTCCCATCGTAGCGGATGGTGCGGAGGTTGCCGTTGGCGAGATCGGCTTCCAGTTTTCCGGCTCTCAGGCGAACCGGGGGCGTTTCGACGAGGCGAGTACCGTAGAGCTGGAACGCATCGACCGTCATCGCAGCATCGCTCCGACATCGATCGTCTGTCCCCTGGCCGCGCTGTCATAGGCGGCCTCGACGAGCGCGAAAGTTTTCAGATTGTCGGACCCTGACGTCGAATGTTCCGCGCCGCGCTCCAGCTGATCGACCCAATGCTGCTGGATCGCGTAGACGCTCTCCTGGATGTTGTGCCAGGGCCGCGAGGCCCATGACAACAGCTTCGGCGATACGTCCGTGGTGGTGGTGCCCTTGGCGTTGGTGATTTCGAGGCCGTAACCCTGGGTCAGGCGGATCGTGCCCTCTGAACCGTCGAGCTCGATCAAGGTTTCGGGGAACGGCTCCCTGGAAAGCCTGGTGGCGTAGCTGACGTCGACGACCGACGTGGCGCCATTTTCATGATCGAGCAGAATGGTCGCGACATCCTCGCCCTTGATTCTCGGATTGACCCGCTTGGTGCGGGCCGTGAGCGAGCGAACGTCGCCAAGGATATAGCGGGCGATATCGAGCGTATGGATGCCAAGGTCTTCAATGATGAACCGTTCGCCCTCGGCGAGATAGGGCTGACCCGAAAAGACGTCGTAGGCCGAACGGAAGGAGAAGCGGCCCCAGAAGGGCGTGCCGATGGTATCTGTCTCCAGCGCCTTCCGCACCGCCTGGATCGGCGTCTGCCAGCGAAAGTTCTCGTGCACCATCAAGGGAATGCCGGCATTGCGACACGCCTCGACCATCGCCTTCGCGTCCGACAAGGTCTTGGCGAACGGCTTCTGGCAGATGGCCGGCACCTTGTTCCGAGCCGCCATTTCGACGAGGGTGCGGTGGCTTTGGACGGTCGTGGCAATGTCGACGAAATCAAAACCGCCATCGGCGAACAAGGCCTCGGCATCGCCATAGCGGCGATCGATGCCGAACTGATCGCCGACGATCTTCAGCCGCTCAGGATCACGATCGCAGATCGCGACGATGCCGGCGCCCGAAACGTCGTTCCAGGCATGCATCTGGTTGACCGCAAAGAAGCCGCATCCGATCAAAGCCCCTTTCAATTCCGTCATAATCAACCTGCCTTTGCCATCTGCATGAGGGTGACGCGCTGCTGCAGGCGGCGCTGTGCCTGGTCGACCACGACGGCAATGATGATGACGAGGCCCTTGATGACCATCTGCCAGAAGGAGGAGACGCCCATCATCACCAGTCCGTCGGAGAGGATGCCGATGACGAAGGCGCCGATGATCGTTCCGCCGATCGTGCCGCGGCCGCCCGACATCGAGGTGCCGCCGAGCACGGCTGCGGCAATCGCATTGAGTTCGAAGCTTTCGCCGGTCGCCGGATGGGCTGCCATCAGTTCGGAGGAGATGACGACCCCGACGATTGCCGCGCACAGTCCGGAGAACATGTAGACGAAGATCTTCACGACATCGACCCGGATACCGGACATGCGCGCGGCCCGCTCATTGCCGCCGACGGCGAAGATATGACGGCCGATCGGCGTTGAACGCGCGACATAGGCGGCCAGCAGCGCAAGCACGATCAGGATCCAGATCGACACCGGCAGGCCGAGAATGCGTCCCGCGCCGAAGAAATCGAAGCCGGTCGTCGCATATTCCGGTCGGCCGACAAGGTTCGGAAACGTCTGGCCGTCCGACGACAGCAAAGCGAGACCGCGGGCGATATAAAGCGTGCCGAGCGTGGCGATGAAGGGCGCGACGTTGAGTTTGGTGATCAGCAGACCGTTGATCAGGCCGATGAGCAGGCCGATCGACAAGGTGATCAGCACGATCTCGAAGAGGTTGAAAAAGATCGTGTAGCCGATCGGCAATTCGATGCCGTAAAGGATCAGTCCGCCGGCGACCATGCCGCAAAGCCCGACGATCGATCCGACCGAGAGATCGATGCCGCCGGTGATGATGACGAAGGTCATGCCCATCGCCAGGAAGGCGTTCAGCGCCACATGCTTCGACATCAAAATCATGTTCGCCGTCGAGGTGAAGTTCGGGGCGAAGATCGCAAAGAAGATGATGACCGCAAATAATGCGATGAACGTCCTGAGCTTCATCAGTGTCAGAAGCGCCGAGCCGTTGGCGCCCTTCGGCGCAAGAGTGGTTGATGTAGCCGCCATCATGACGCGAGTTTCCCTTGATGTCCGTGTCCCTTGGCCGAAGCCGCGATAATGGCTTCTTCCGTGGCCTCGTTGCGATCGAAGACGGCGATGAGCTGGCCGTTGCTCAAGACCGCGATGCGATCGGAAAGCGCCATGACCTCCTCGAGGTCGGAAGTCGAAAACAGAATGGCGAGCCCGTTCGCCGCCAGCCGCCGCATGGTGCGAAAGACGTCGGCCTTGGCGCCGACATCGATGCCGCGGCTCGGCTCGTCCATCAGAAGCACCTTCGGATTGGTCATCAAGGCCTTACCGATGACGACCTTCTGCTGATTGCCGCCGGACATCGAGGTCACCTCGAAATCCGGGTTCGGCGCCTTGATCGAGAGGTCGCGGATCGCATCGCGAATGGCGTTCTTCTCAGCGCCCCTGTCGATATGGAAGAGCCGGGTGAAGCGGCCAAGGCTCGCCAGCGTCAGGTTCGACGCGATGGAAAGCACCTGAACCAGGCCTTCCCGCTGCCGGTCTTCCGGAATGAGCGCAAGGCCGCGGCGGATGCGCCGCGTGGTGTCGCGGGCGCGAACATGCTTACCGTCGATGAAGATCTTGCCGGTCGAGTGTGTGTGCCGGCCGATCACGCATTCGAAGAATTCGCTGCGCCCGGCACCCATCAGACCGTAGATGCCGAGGATTTCGCCGGCCTTGACCGACAGGGAGACATTGTTGACCGAAAGACCACCTGTCGGCCGCGGCAGGCTGATATTTTCGGCGCGAAAGACTTCAGCTCCGACGGCGTGGTCCACGGACTTTGCAAAATCCTTGGCATCCGAGCCGATCATCGAGCGCACGATCCAGCGCGTGTCGATGTCGCGGACCATTGCCTCGCCGGTGACCTGGCCGTCACGCAGCACCGTGATGTAGTCGCCTATCCGCATCAGCTCTTCGAGCCGGTGCGAGATATAGACGATCGCCACGCCCTGGGCTTTCAGTTCCGCGATCACCTTGAACAGGATCTCGACTTCGGCCGCCGAAAGAGCCGACGTCGGCTCGTCCATGATCAGGATACGGGCATCCAGCGACATCGCCTTGGCGATCTCGACGAGCTGCTGCTGGCCGATCGGCAAATCCTCGACCATCGTATCCGCCTCGATCCCCGCATCGAGACGTTTCAAAAACGCATTGGCCTTTTGCACCTGCGCCTTGTGATCGATGCCGAGGATGCCACGGGTGATTTCACGCCTGGCAAAGATGTTTTCTGCGACCGACATGTTGGCGAAGAGATTGAGTTCCTGGAAGATCATGCCGATGCCGTGCGCTTGCGCGTCTGCAGGGCTGTCGAAGGATACGGGCTTGCCATCCAGGATGATATGGCCGAGCGTCGGACGCTCGACACCGGCGATGATCTTCATCAGCGTCGACTTGCCTGCACCGTTTTCGCCGACAAGGACGTTCACTGCGCCGCGGCGAAGCGCGAGATTGGCGCGCTTGACGGCGACAATGCCCGAATAGACCTTCGACACGTCGTCGAGGCGCAGGATGACATCGTCTTTTTGTGCCTCTGCTGTGGTCATGGACCGACCTTCAGTTCCGAAGGCGTTATGAGCGGCAGCTCGCCGCTCTTCGGCAGCGGAAAAGCGCCGATCGCGGTCACCGTCTTGCCGGCGAGGCCCTCACGGGGGATGGCGGAGAGAAAGGTGGTATTGGCCTTCTCGTTGAAGGCTTTGCCGAACTGTGCCCACTCGATCTGGTTCTTGAATTCGTTGAAATTGACGAACTCCAACGTGTCGCGCAGCGCCGTGCCGCGCAGCGCCGGTCCGATCTGCACCTTGGCGTCGGCCTTGCCGTCGCCATCTGCGTCGACATCGAGCGTTGCCGCGCGAGAGGCCGTATCGGCCGCGACAACCTTGCCGGTGATCTTCACCGCATAGGTCCATGGCGAGCTGCTCTGCTTGCGGGGATTGCCGTATTTCTCGCCCGCGGCGTCGGGGCTGGAGGCGGCCAATTGCATGACGTCCTTGAGATCCCCGGCGTGCTTCTCGAAATACGGCACTGCCTCGGATTGCCAGATCGACTCGACCTTCGCATTCGGGTCGAAGGCGGTCTTGGCCGCTGCCGCCGCCTTTTCCTCTGCGGTCGGGGTCTTGATGATCTTGCAACCGGGCAAGGCGGCCGCCACGACGGCAGCGACGAGGGCGCCCTTCATTCTCAACATGCTTTAAACCTCGACGTCTTGCGAAATGCATTGCGGAGGGCGCAGCGCTGCGCCCTCCGCAATTCGCGGCTGATCAGTTCGTCAGGGCGAAGGTTTCGAGTTTGCCGGCATTGTCGGCATTGATGAGAACGCAATCCATCAACTGCTTCTCTTCCTTTGGCGTCGTCTTGTTCTTGATGTAGGCGTCTGCCTGTTCTACCGCCAACTGAGCCTGCGCATAGGCGGGCTGCAGGACCGTTGCCTTGATGCCGCCCGACTTGATGGAGTCGCGCACGTCGTTGGAACCGTCGAAGCCGACGACGATCACGTCCTTGCGGCCGGCCGCCTGCAGTGCTGCGATCGCCCCCATGGCCATCGTGTCATTCCCTGAAATGACGCCCTTGATGTCGGGATTTGCCTGGAGGATGGTTTCCATCTTCGAATAGGCTTCCGTCTGGCTCCAGTTGGCCGACTGCTTGGCAACGGACTTCAGGTCTGGATAGTCGTCGATGACGTCGTGATAGCCTTGCGAGCGGATGCCGGCGTTGGTGTCGGATTCCTTGCCGACCAGCTCGACGTAATTGCCCTTCTCGCCCATCAGCTTGACGAATTCCTGCGCCCCGAGCTGGGCGCCCTGATAGTTGTTCGAGACGATCTGCGCGACGGCAACGCCCGTCGCGTTGATTTCGCGGTCGATCAGGAAGGAGGGGATACCTGCATCCTTCGCCTTTTTGACGGCCGCGACGGAGGCGTCGGCTCCGGCATTGTCGAGAATGATCGCCTTGGCGCCGCGTCCGATCGCCGTGTCGATCATTTCCGACTGCTTGTTGGCGTCGTCGTCATGCGTCATGAGCAACGTCTCGTAGCCGAGCTCTTTCGCCTTGGCTTCGGCGCCGACGGCTTCGGCCTTGAAGAAGGGATTGTCGTGCGCCGGCGTGATGATGGCGATGAGATCGGCCGAAAAGGCCGGAAGAGCCGTTCCGAGCGCCAGTGCGCCGGCAAAAGCTGCGAGTGTCAGTCTGCGCGTCAGTTTCATATTTTCCTCCCTGTTGTGAATGAAGCCCCTTCTCCCTGGGGCAGTTGCGGGGAGGGCTTGCCTCCCCAAGCCGGTTCAGGTGATGCGCCGGATGCTTTCGGCGATCTCCTGCGGTTCGAATACCTTTTTCCAGTCGTCGCGCATCAGCGCCGGGATGCCGAACTCGATCGCCTTGTTGCAGGCATCCGAGAACACGCCGTCGACTTCCTTGAAGATGACCGCGCCGAGTACGTTCATATGGCCGAGCAGGAAATCGCGGGCGGCCTGTTCCGGCACGCCGCGCGCCACGCATTCGTCCATGGCCTGCCGCATGACGACGAGCAGCGATGCGCAGACGGTTTCCGACAAGCCCGGTTCGAGCATGGCAAGTTGATCGACCGTGACCCGGTGCGAGCGCATGACCGGCGCCCAGATCAGCTTGGCGATTTCCTCGCCAAGCGCGTAGGCGCTTTCGGGACCTTGCATCAGTGCCGAGACGATATGCTGCTTGGCAAAGAGGCCGCCGAAGTGGTCCTTTTTCGCCTGCATGTCCGTCTCGTCATTGAAGATCGGCGGATGGCAGGGATGGGTGACGAAATAGGTAAGATCATCACGCTTCGGCAGGTGGCCGGCAAAGGGAGCCGCAGCGTCCAGCGCGATCACCATGGTGCCTGAAGTGAGCTTGTCGACGATGCCTGCCGCGACTTTGCCGATTGCCGTGTCCGGCACGGCAAGGATTACCACCTCGGCGCCGTCGAGCCCGATATCGACGGGTACGCAATCGACACCGAGATCATTCTTCAAACGGGCCTTGCCTGCGTCGCTCACCTCGATATGGCGGACCTCGAAACGCGAGCCTTTGAGATTTTTGGCGAGCCGGTACCCCATTTTCCCGCCTGCGCCGAAGAGGGCAATCTTAGTCATGTTTTCCTCACCTTTTCCGTTCTCAATAGGATCACAACTGGTATGATGAGTCAATCACCATATCACTATTAGATTTGTTAGGACCGGCGTTTTCTGCGTGAAGCCGGTCGATCGCGCGTTCGACCGATGAAACCTTGGGAAACCATCAGTGTTTCCTTCCGTCGCGGATCTGCGTGAAATAGTCGTCAGTCCCGACCTGGCCGCCTTTGAGCGCGATCTGCAGGCCGTTGGTCGGCTGATAGTCGCCATGCGCAAGGCAAAGCGGAGAGCCCGGCGTCTGGGGCAGCGGGAGAAGCGTCGTCAGCGCGTCGATCTTCAACGGCCTGAGCGCGTGACTTGATGTGTCGCCGCCGGCGACGACCGCACGGGAAAGCCCTTCGTTCTCGATCAGGCGGCGCAAGATCGTGCCGAGCGCGCTTCCGAGCCGGTGACGCGCACCCGGAAGCCTGTCGATGTCGGTGCCCCGGTCTGCAGACGGTCCAAGCGCGGTGTAGAGGATGACGCTCTTGCCTTGCTTGAGCTGCTGCGTTCCAGCCTCCACCGCAGCATTGACCGCGCCTTCGCCATGCTCCGAGACCAGTGCAAGCGGATCGAGCGCGATGCTCTCAAAGCCGTTCTCGACAGCTGTCCGGATCTGGCGCTCGGTTGTCGGCGACACGCTGCCCGACACGACGGCAAGGCGGTCGGCCGGGCCGACATCGGAGAACGCGGCTTTGCTTTCGCCGATGAAGCCGCTCCGACGCCATGCGCTGAGCAGGGCGTATTCGACCCCCGACGAGCCGGCGACGAAGCTTCCGGAACGGCCGGTGACACGAAGCAACTGCCGACCTGCGGCCTCCTGCGTCGCTTCGGAGTCGACATCGATGAGCAGGATCCCCTCGCAACCCGACGCCAGTTCGTCGGTCCGCCTATCTGCGTCCGTCGCGGTGATGGCGATAAGATCGGCGACCAGGACGGGGAGGCGGGTCTGCTTCGACAGGTGGACCGCAAGGTCCGCCTCGTCCATCGGGGTGACCGGATGGCGGCTCATGACGGGATGGCGATCGATGCGAAAAATCCGGCCCTGGTAAGCGGCAAAGAGGTTGCCGAATGCCGTGTAGCGCTTCAATTGCGGCGCGCCGACGATGACGGGCACGACGGATTGCCTGAATACCGATCGGCCGATTTCGATCGCCTTGCCGATATTGCCGACTTCGGGGCTGGAATCGAAGGTCGAGCAGACCTTGTAGTGGCAAATGTCAGCGCCAAGCGAATTCAGCCACTCGAAAGCGCGAGCAAGGTGCTCTTGCATCCATGCGGGGGTCTCGCTGCGGCTTGTTCCGGCAATGCCGATCGCGCGGCAATCCTTAAAGCGCGCAAGCAGTTCCGGCGTCGGAACGTCGAGGAAGAGCACGGTCGACACACCGTTCGAGGCTAAGGCCTCCATGACATCGGTGGAGCCGGTGAAGTCATCACCGTAATAGCTGACGAGAGGTCCATCCATCGTGGTCACGCGCCCTTGCCGTCGCTGAATTTTGCAATCGAAGCGGCAAGCTCCGGATGATCTTTCGCGTAGACCTCCAACGGGATGTCCGCGACCGCGGCCTGCCAGGCCTGCTGCACGGCCCGAACGCCGGCCGCCGGTCCGCCGGGGTGGCTGACGATGCCACCGCCGCAGAGATAGAGAAGATCGACGGTCCGGCCGGTCCGCTTGTAGGTCTCAGGCGCTTGTCCTCCCCACTGGCCCGAACCGGCAACCGGAAGCGGGCAATCGGAGGCATCGAATAGCGGCGTGCTGACGGCCCTGAAGGACGAGACGAAACTGTCGTCCGGTTCCCAATATTTGACCCTGATGCCGTTGATCTGAAACTGGTCGACCCCGAGCAGCCGCCAGAATTGCTGATAGACCTTGAAGTCCATGCCGGCGCCCGGGTCGCGCGTCAGCACGTCCCAACCGTTTCGATGCGCGTGCAGCACCAGATTGGAGCGCTTGCGCAGAAAGCTCATGCCGCCGAAGCCGATCGAGTTGATGTTGACGACGGCGCAGTTGCCGCCGGCCTTGGCGACGATGTCGTGGTTGCGCATCATCTCGTCGGGATCGGCATGTGAGATGCCGAAGGCGTACATGACCTTCTTGCCGGTCTTCTGCTCGTGATCGAGAATGCGCGGCATGATCGCCGAAACCCGATCCTTGAGCGGCGAATAGGCCGGGCTCATCAGTTTTTCGTCATCCTTGATAAAGTCGACGCCGGATGAGATCAGCTCGCCGACGAGTTCCGCCGTCTCTTGCGGTCTGAGGCCAAGCGCCGGCTTGACGATCGTTCCGATGATGGGGCGACCTTCGACGCCGGTGAGGCGGCGGCTTCCAGGGATGCCGAACTGCGGTCCGGGATGCGTGCTTTTGAAGGCATCGGGCAGCCTCATGTCGACGATGCGGATGCCGGTCATGCCCTTGATGGAATAGACGCCGCCGATCGCAATGGTCATCAATGCGGAGAGATCGGTCCCGATCGCTTCCAACGGAAAGGCGATGTCGACATCGGCGCGATTGAGTAGCGTGCCGGGGGCGATCTCGGGCCAGGTCGGATGATTTGCGCCTTCGAGAGCACGAATCGCCAGGACGCGGGCGGCGACACGCGACTTCAGCTCCTCGGTCTCGCCCGGGACGGGCACGAAAGTTCCGGTCGACTGGTCGCTCGCGATCTTTTCCGCCATCGCCTCGACGCTGCCGGGCGTTTCGATACGGTAGGTCAGGGTAATCATCATGAAACTGACGGTTGCTCCTCTCGCCACGTAGATTGCCATGGCGTCAACTCATGATCTGGTATAATGAGTATTCCAACTTATGAAAAGTAGAATCTTCGGATCCGCAAATTTTCACCGACAGCTTTGTTCTCGACCCGGAAAACTGTTAGGAGGAAACATTTTGAGCCAGCGAGATGTGATGACCCAGCCCCTCGAACAAATCGTCCGCCGGAAACTCTCTGACGAAGTGTTTGATCGACTTGAGCGAATGATCACCTCGGGTGAGCTTCAGCCCGGCGACGAAATGCCCTCCGAGCGCGTGCTGATGGAACGCTTCGGCGTTGGCCGGCCGGCGATCAGGGAGGCCATGCAGTCCCTTGCCAACAAAGGTCTTGTCAGCATTTCGCACGGTGAGCGGGCGAAGGTTCTCAGGCTGACGGCAAAGTCGATATTCCGCCAGGTCGATCTCACCGCGAAGATCATGCTGTCGCAATCGGCCGACTCGCTGGAGCATCTCAAGAGCGCCCGCATCTTCTTCGAACGCGGCATGGCACGCGAGGCCGCGCAGCGGGCCTCCGCAAATGATATCGCCGACCTCAGGAACGTCATCGAACGCCAGCGAATGTCGCTTGGGCGGGCCGAAGAGTTCATCGACGCGGACATGGAATTCCACACCCGCATCGCGCAGATATCGGGCAACCCGATCTACGTCGCCGTCAGCGAAGCAATGCTAGCCTGGCTGAAGGAATACCATACCGAGATGCTGATCTGGACCGGCAAGGAAAAGTTCACGCTCGCCGAACACGACGAGATCGTCGACCGTCTGGCCGCAAACGACGTGGATGGTTCGGAAACGGCCCTTCTCAAGCATCTCGAGCGGTCGCGAGCGCTTTACGCGAAATAAATTTAACGAACTCGGCGATCGCCGGTTGGCGAGCGACGGGTCATCGCTCGTCTCCTGATCCGGCCCCACGCCTTGACCCTCGGCTGCGCGCCTGCAGACCCGAGCCTAGTGTATATTTGTAAGCAGCAAATGCGGAACAATGACGCGCCGGCGAGGTTCTGAATGATCACGCAAAGATCCTAAGGAGGACATCAGATGCGTATGAAACTCTTAGCAGCCTCGCTTCTTTCTATCGGCATGGCCACGTCTGCTTTCGCCCAATCCAATCCGGCGCCGGCCGGGGCCACGATCGATAAAAACCAGGCCGATCAGGGTGGCGGTGCAAGCGGCACTATGAAGGCCAAAAAGCCGATGGCGACCGATACCACCACGACCGGCTCCACGACCACCGGCACAATGAAAACCGACAGGACCAAGTGCCCCAATCCGGTCAACAACTCCAGCAATCTTCAAACGCAAGGCGGCACAAGCAACGCCACGCCGATGGATGAGGCCTGTGCAGCGCATAACAACTGATCACCCCTCTACGCAAAGAACCCCGCTGCGGCGGGGTTTTTTCTTGCCCGGCTCAGCCAAGGATGTGAACTCTCCTATTAAGTTTATGCGGCGGATTGACGCACAACTTCTGTGATGATACCTGTACCTTAATTGGTCAGGCCAGTTGACCAGCTGTGCGGCTTGAGGAGAAGCCGCCGGGGAGGCCCAGATGTTTTCGCCTGTTGAATCACGCCGTCTTTACAGACAGGTCGCGGATCAGATTCGCTTGATGATCGCCAGCGGCGAGCTTGCCGTCGGCCAGCGGCTGCCGGCCGAGCGCGACCTGGCGGAGCAACTCTCGGTCTCACGCCCGACCGTCCGCGAGGCGCTGATCGTCCTCGAGGTCGAAGGACTCGTCAACATCCGCATGGGTTCCGGCATCTACGTGGTGCGCCAGCATGCTGCGGCGGTCACCGGGGCTGAGCGCGAGCCGGTGGAGGGGCCGTTCGAACTGTTGCAGGCCCGCGCCCTCATCGAATGCGCCATCGCCGAAGAAGCTGCCGGTCGTGCCAAGCCGGACGATATCGCTCTGCTCGATGAAGCTCTGACGCGCATGGGTGGTGTGGTAAACGATGCGATCGCAGTGCTCGATGCGGATCGCGCCTTCCACACCGGCATTGCCGCCATCATTGGGAATGCGACATTGATCCGCGTCACGGGCGAGATGTTCGACATGCGCATGACCCCTTATTTCGCAAGGCTCGCCAGCCACTTCGAGGGGCCGACGACATGGCGCAGGGCCCTGGACGAGCATCGCGCCATTCGCGACGCGATCGCCGCCGGCGATGCCGCTGGCGCCAAGGCCGCCATGCGCGCCCATCTCACAATGTCGCAGAAGAGGTTTTCCGAGAGCTTCGGGGAGGAGTTCTCGGGGGAAGAGGAGCGCGGCCGCAACAAGCGGCCGTCGAAAGGAACGACCAAGACTTAACCCAAGCTCGGGAGGAGAGAGCAATGAAAAGCAGACTGGCAACGATACTTTGCACTGCAGCCGCGATCATGGCGAGCAGCGCGATCGCGCAGGCCCAGACAGTGCTGAAATGGGCACATGTCTATGAAACGTCAGAGCCCTTCCACACGGATTCCGTCTGGGCCGCAGAAGAGATCAACAAGCGCACCGACGGGCGCTACAAGATCGAGGTCTATCCGGCGTCGCAGCTCGGCAAGGAAGCCGACATCAACCAGGGCCTCAAGCTCGGGACGGTCGACATCATCATCTCGGGATCGAGCTTCGCGGCCCGAGACTACAAGCCGATCGGCGTGACTTACTTCCCCTATATCTTCCGCGGTCCCGATCACCTGATCGCCTACACCAAGAGCGATGTCTTCAAGCGTCTTGCCAAAGGCTATGAAGACAAGACCGGCAACCACATCGCCGCCGTCAGCTATTACGGCACGCGCCACACGACATCAAACAAGCCGATCGCCAAATGCGCCGATATGCAGGGCTTGAAGATCCGGGTGCCTGACGTTCCGGCCTATCTCGCCATGCCGCGCGCCTGCGGTGCCAACACGACGCCGATCGCCTTTGCCGAAGTCTATCTCGCTTTGCAGAACGGCACGGTCGAGGCACAGGAAAACCCGCTGACGACAATCGAGGCGAAGAAGTTCTATGAAGTCCAGAAGAACATCATCCTCACCGGCCACATCGTCGATCACCTCAACACCGTGATCTCGAAGACCCGGTGGGCGAGCCTTTCCGACGAGGACAAGAAGATCTTCGGCGAGGTCATGCAGGAGGCGGCCGAGCGCACCAGCAAGACGATCGCCGGCAAGGAAAACGGTCTTATTGCGACCTTCAAGGAAAAGGGCCTGAACGTCGCCGAGGTCGACAAGGCCGACTTCGAAAAGACCGTGATGGAAAAGGTGAAGTTCGAGGATTTCGGCTACGAGAAGGCCGATTGGGAAGCAATCCGCGCGATCCAGTAAACTCTGCAAACCACCTTTTCGTCATGCCCCTCACCCTAACCCTCTCCCCGTTAGACGGGGAGAGGGGACGTGCCAAACGCAGCGGTTAGGGTTGAAAGAAGCCGGCGCGCCATGTCCCTTCTCCCCGCTGGCGGGGAGAAGGTGGCGGCAGCCGGATGAGGGGCAGGTATCGGCACTCACTGAGCCGAGGATCACGCCGAGCAAAGGACGATGTTTGTCGACAACTGAAGGGCGCGCCGCCAAGCGCGCTCCTTCTTCCCCAACTGGAACAGGGCCGATCATGTCGCAAGAAATCCATACGCAAATCACGGCCGAAGAAATCGGTCACGAGTTCGAAGGGCACGCTCCGACCGCAAACGTCTCGGACTATGCCATTGAAGACTGGATCACGCTGATCGTCTTCTGGCTGATGGCCGGTTGCGTGTTCCTGCAGTTCTTCACGCGTTATGTGCTGAACGACAGCTATGCATGGACCGAGGAAATAGCGATCAATTGCCTGATCGGCGTCGTCTTTCTCGGATCCGTCATGTGCGTGCGCACGTCGCGGCATATCCAGGTGGATGTGTTCTATCACTATATGCCTGCAGGCCTGGCGCGCGTGCTCGCCACTTTTGTCGATATCGTCCGCATCGGCTTCTTCGCCTATGGCTGCCATCTGATGTGGCGCTACGTCGACATCGTCGCGGACGAGCAGATGGTCACCATCGATCTGCCGCGCAACATCGTCTTCTACGCCGTTCTCGTCGCCTTCGTGCTGATGTTGATCCGCGCGATCATCGTCTTCATCGCCAACATGCGCCGCGGCTACTCCGTTCTGGAGCGTCCCGAAGAATTCCAGACCATCGAGGGTTGATCTGATGCTACTGCTTCTTGGCTCGTTTCTGGTGCTGATGCTGGTCGGGGTGCCCGTTGCCATCTCTATGGCCGTCGCATCCGTGCTTTACATTGTCCTTTACGGCGTCGCCCCCGACATCATCGTCGCCCAGCGCATGATCGCCGGCGTCGAAAGCTTCCCGCTGCTCGCCGTGCCCTTCTTCATCCTCGCGGGCAACCTGATGAACTCGGCGGGCGTCACCGGCCGCATTTATTCCTTTGCCGTTGCTCTCGTCGGCTGGATGAAGGGCGGTCTCGCGCAAGTCAACATCATCGGTTCGGTGATCTTCTCCGGCATGTCGGGCACAGCGCTCGCCGACGCAGCCGGTATCGGCACGATCGAGATCAAGGCGATGAAGGATCACGGCTATCCGGTCGAGGCCGCGGTCGGCGTGACGGCGGCTTCGGCAACGCTCGGCCCGATCTTCCCGCCGTCGCTGCCTTTCGTGATCTACGGCATGATGGCGAACGTCTCGATCGGCGCTCTTTTCATGGCGGGCATCCTGCCCGGCATTGTCATGACGCTCCTGATGATGATCACCGTCGCCGCCTTTGCTTACAAGAAGCGCTGGGGCTCGGACGCGCCGTTCGATGTGAGGCAGCTGCTGTCGGCGGGGATGGAAATCGTTGTCGTCCTGGCGGTGCCGCTGGCCATCTATCTGATGATGCAGGCGGGCGTATCGATGAATGTTGCGGCGGGCATTGCTCTTGCCCTTCTTCTTGCCCTCGACTGGTATTTCCGCTTCTCCGCCGTCATGGCGCTGATGACGCCGGTCATCCTGATCGGCGGCATGACGATGGGGTGGTTCACGCCGACGGAGGCCGCCGTCGCAGCCGTCCTCTGGTCTCTGTTCCTCGGCCTGGTGCGTTACCGCACGATGACGCCCTCGACGCTCGCCAAGGCAAGCTTCGATACGATCGAGACGACGGCATCCGTTCTCTTCATCGTCACCGCGGCATCGGTCTTCGCATGGCTGCTGACGGTGAGCCAGGCGGCCCAGCTGCTGTCCGATGCGATCCTGTCGATCACCGACAATAAATGGGTTTTCCTGATCCTCGTGAACCTGCTGATGCTCTTCGTCGGCTGCTTCCTGGATACGATCGCGGCCATCACCATTCTCGTGCCGATCCTTCTCCCGATCGTCCTGAAATTCGGGATCGATCCCGTCCAGTTCGGTCTCATCATGACGCTGAACCTGATGATCGGACTGCTGCATCCGCCGCTCGGCATGGTGCTTTTCGTGTTGTCGAGGGTCGCGAAACTATCCGTCGAACGCACGACCATGGCAATCCTGCCCTGGCTGGTGCCGCTCTTCCTGGCGCTGATCCTGATAACCTTTGTCCCGGCCATATCGCTGTGGCTGCCGCAGCAGCTTGGACTGTTGAGATAGGATGGAAACGATGCGGACACGTCTGGCACGGCTTTACCAAAAGGGCGATCTCAGGATCGAGACCGATACGGTTGCGGTCCCCGGTCCAGGCGAGGTGCTTCTCAAGATGGCGGCCGCAGGGATTTGCGGCTCCGACCTGCATTATTATCAGGATGGCGGCTTCGGGCCGGTCCGAGTGCGCGAGCCGATCATACCCGGCCACGAGGCATCGGGAACCGTAAGCCAGGCAGGCGAGGGCGTCGATCTGAAGGCTGGCACGCTGGTGGCGGTCAATCCCAGCCAGCCCTGCAGGCATTGCGAATATTGCCAGAAAAACATGCCGATCCACTGCCTGGAAATGCGCTTCATGGGCAGCGCGATGCGCCTGCCGCATGAGCAGGGCATGTTCCGGGAGTGGCTGGTGGTGCCGGCCAAGCAGTGCTTTGCGGTCGGAGTTGCGACAACTGCTGCGGAAGCGGCCTGCAGCGAGCCGCTCTCCGTCTGCCTGCACGCGGCATCGCGTGCGGGAGATATCACAGGCAAACGCGTGCTGGTCACCGGCGCCGGGCCGATCGGCGCCCTGATGGTTGCCGTCGCAGCTTATTATGGGGCTAGCGAGATCGTGGTGACCGATCTCGCGGATGCGGCGCTCACCAGGGCAAAAGCGATGGGCGCCACCCGCACCATCAATGTTTCCAAGGATGCCCCGGCGCTTGCAGAATACGAGGCGGGAAAGGGCTATTTCGATCTCGTCTTCGAATGCTCGGCCGCCGCTCCGGCCATCCGCGGCGCGATTGCCGCCATCAGACCACGCGGAACGATCGTACAGGTCGGCGTCACAGGAGACGTCCCGATCCCTCTCAACGCCATCGTCGGCAAGGAGCTTCACATTCACGGAACGCAGCGGTTCCACGAGGAATTCGCGACCGCCGTCGAGCTGATCTCCAGCCGCAAGATCGATGTGCGTCCAATCATCAGCCACAGCCTGCCGCTCGAAGAAGCCGACGCAGCCTTCATCCTCGCCGGTGACCGGGCGACCGCCTGCAAGGTGCAACTCACCTTTTAGTCCAGGGCGGTTGCCGCTCCGTCGACGGAGCGGAGTAAGAGATTGGGTCCTGCTGATAGGCAATTAGGCGCCGCTTGATGTTCGCGTTTCAGCGCCTGCCCCTCGTGCGCGTCGCCAGAACGTTGCGGATCGAGAAGCTGGAATGAATCCTGAGGACGCCGGGCAAGGTCGAAAGGATCTCTTTATGGATCCGCTCGAACTCGCCCGCATTGGCAACCTCCACCCGCAGCAGGTAGTCCGAACCACCCGTCATCAGAAAACATTCCCGGATCTCGGGATGCCGGCGGACCGCCGCCTCAAGGCGGTCGAGATAGTCCTCCGTCTGTCGTTCGAGAGTGATGTTGATGATCACGGCGATCATCTCATCCGCATTGCCGGTGTCGACCAGCACCGTATAGCCGCGGATCACGCCTGATTTTTCCATGATCTTAATGCGCCTGAGGCAGGCCGAGGGAGAGAGGCCTATCTCGGCTGCGAGCTTGGCATTGCTCATGCGGGCATCGAGGCGCAGCAGTCTCAGGATATTGCGATCGATGGCGTCTAGAGCGGGCATGAGAGATCGTTCCAAATTTTCGTTGATTATGCGGCCACTAAGCAAATCAAACAATAATCGACTACTGAATGATCGGCAATTTCGCCCATTATTTCATAAGCTCCCCGAGATCAAAAAGGGGTGGACATGGATAGCGATATTTTGGTTTCCCGCACACGAACTGCCACGACCGCGCAAGGAGCCACGGGCTATCTGACAGTCGATCTTGCCGCCCTCGGCCGCAACTATCGCAAGCTGGTATCGATGCTGGCGCCGGTCCGCGCGGGCGCTGTCGTCAAGGCCGACGCCTATGGTCTCGGCGCCGAGCGGGTGGCGAGAACGCTTTACGGTGAAGCTTGCAGGCATTTCTTCGTCGCCCAATTTATCGAGGCCGTGAGGCTCAGACCGGCCCTTGCGCACGACGCCCAGATTTTCGTGTTGAACGGCTTGCAGCCGGGCAACGAGATCGCCTGCGCCGAGATGGGGGTTGTCCCGGTTCTCAATTCGCTGGCGCAGTGGCGGCAATGGTCGGCGGCCGCGCGCATTCTGAAGCGCTGCCTGCCCGCCGTCCTGCAATTCGACACCGGCATGTCGCGGCTCGGGTTTCCCAGGGAAGAGCGAGCGGAGCTGGCGGCGGCTCTTGGCGACGGCAGCAACGTCGAAATCCTGTTCATCATGAGCCATCTGGCTTCGGCCGATGACATGGACAGCGAACAGAACGGCGAGCAGTTTGCCGAGATGTCCCGCATTGCCGACGAATTTCCCGGCTTCGACATTTCCTTCGCCAATTCCGGCGGCGTTTTCCTGGGCGGCGCCTATCACGGCGTGCTCGCCCGCCCCGGCATCGCGCTTTATGGCGGCGCTCCGAACGCCGGCGAGAAGAACCCGATGGAGCCGGTCGTCAGCCTCAATGTCGCCGTCGTGCAGACGCGCACCGTGCCGGCGGGTGCGAAGGTCGGCTATGGCGGCGCGCATGTGGCGCAACGGGAAACGCGTCTAGCCACCATTGCCGCCGGCTATGCCGATGGCCTGCCGCGATGCCTCGGCGATCGCGGCGCCGTCTATTTCAAGGGCATCCGCCTGCCGATCGTCGGCCGCGTGTCGATGGACAGCACGACCGTCGACATCACAGCACTGCCCGAGGGCGCGCTGACCTTCGGCAGTCTCGTCGAAGTGCTTGGCCGCCATCAGACGCTCGAGGACATTGCCCGCGACGCCGGCACCATTTCTTACGAAATCCTAACCGGCCTGGGCGATCGTTACGACAGGCAATATCGCTAAGAGCCGGCGGCTCCATCATTGGGAACATTATGAAGGTCATCGTTCTAGGAGCCGGCATCGTCGGCGTCACATCCGCTTATCAGCTGGCCAAGGCCGGCCATGACGTCACGGTCGTCGACCGGCAGTCGGGTCCGGCGCTGGAGACCAGCTTTGCCAATGCCGGCGAAGTCTCCTTCGGCTATTGTTCGCCATGGGCAGCGCCCGGCATTCCCATGAAGGCCATGAAGTGGCTGTTCATGAAGCACGCGCCGCTCATCCTGCGCCCGAAACTCGACATGGCCATGCTTTCCTGGATGGCGAGGATGCTGTCGAACTGCACCTCCGAGCGCTATGCGATCAACAAGAGCCGCATGCTGCGCCTTGCCGATTACAGCCGCATCGCGCTGGCCGACCTTCGCACCGAGACCGGCATCGCCTATGATGAACGCATGCAGGGAACCCTGCAGCTGTTCCGTACGCCGCAGCAGCTCGATGCCTCGGCAAAGGATGTCAAGGCGCTGGCTGCCGACGGCATTCCCTATGAAGTGCTGAATCGGGACGGCTGCATCCGCTTCGAACCGGCGCTGAAGCATGTGCGCGACAAGATTGTCGGCGGTCTGCTGACGCCGAAGGACGAAACCGGCGATTGCTTCAAGTTCACCAATGCGCTGGCGGCCAAAGCCGAGGCGCTCGGCGTCCGTTTCGCTTACGGGACGACGATCAAGGCGCTGGATGTCGAGGCCGGCTGCGTGCGTGGTGTCACCACCGATCGTGAGCGGATGAGTGCGGAGGCGGTGGTGGTCGCGCTCGGCAGCTATTCGCCGCTGCTGCTCAAGCCGCTCGGCATCCGGCTGCCGGTCTATCCCGTCAAGGGCTATTCGCTCACCATCCCGATCGCCGATGCGTCACGCGCGCCGGAATCGACCGTGATGGACGAGACCTACAAGATCGCGATCACCCGGCTCGGCGATCGCATTCGTGTCGGCGGCATGGCTGAAATATCAGGCTATACCAACGATCTTGGCCTCGCCCGCCGCAGCACGCTGGAATATTCGGTCACCGATCTCTTCCCCGGCGGCGATGTTTCCAAGGCCTCCTTCTGGTCCGGCCTGCGTCCGATGACGCCCGATGGCACGCCGGTCATCGGCCCGACAAAGGTCGCCGGTCTCTTCCTCAATACCGGTCACGGCACGCTCGGCTGGACCATGAGCACCGGTTCGGCGCGGCTCATCGGCGATCTCGTCGGCGGCCGCCAGCCGGAAATCGATGTGAGGGATCTCGCCATCAGCCGCTACGGCTAAACCGCCCCGGGGCAACACAAAAAGAGGGATGAACATGATTGCGCAAATCCATTATCACTTGTTTGCCTCGCCTTTCGAGGTCACGAATGTCCGTTAATTCTCATATAGATAACGACGGCAGCCTCGCCCGACAGCTGGCAGTGCAGAGCATGTTGTTTCGGGAAACGGCGCACAGCGGAACGGACCCGGATGAACTCTCGGAAATATTGTCGACGCCAACCTCGCCGATCAAGGTTGCGGCCGAAGGCAATATGCCAATTGCATACCACTGCAATTTCGTCTCCGTGGGAGAAGAGGTAACAGTAGCCGACTGTACCTACGAAGGCACAATCCTGATCAGGCGGGAGGCGCCCAGCGACAGGATGATCGTTTTTCTGCCGATGGCAGGGAACGCATCCTTCGAAGGCATGCGGGAGCAAATCTATTCCGTTCCCGCTCGTGGCACGATCCTTGAGGCAGGTCGTGCCGCGGGTGCTCGCCTGTTTGGCCCCCGCCGTCATTTCGGCCTGTTCGTCGATCAGGCGAAGATCACCAGCCACCTGACGCATATGTTCGAGAGAACGATCAGCGGCGACGTCGATTTTCATCCTCACATCGATCTGACGACCGGTCCCGGGCTTGTATTCCAGCAACTTGTCTCGAGCCTCCATCGCGGCCTCAGCGGGAACGGACCGCTGCAGCGCTCGCCGCTGGCCGCCGGTTCGCTCTGCGACGCGGCGATCTATCTGCTTCTGGAGACCTGCCCCCATCGTTATTCGAACGAGCTTGCGCTCCCTGCTCCGGCACCAGCCCCACGCCATGTGAAATGGGCCATCGACTTCATGCAGGAACACATCGTCGAGCCGATTTCGCTCAACGATATCGCGATGGCAGCCAAGGTAAGCGTTCGGACTTTGCAGCAGGGTTTCCGGCAGTTCAGGGATACGACCCCGATGTCTTACCTGCATGACCTTCGGATGGCCGCCGCCCATCGCGATTTGCTCGAGTCTGATGAGAAGCAAGCCATCGCCGACGTCGCGCTCAGATGGGGATTTACGCATCTGGGGCGGTTTGCTGCCGAATACAGGAAGCGCTTCGGCCAATTGCCGTCGCAGACCTTGAAGCGCTGAGCTCCATCTCGGCGTGCCGGATGGTTCCGTCGACGATGGACCAGACGTCCGATCGCCGACGGGAGCGTCATGCGGGATGCGGATCTATGCCGCGCGCTTCAAGGCATCACCGAGCGTCGAGGCAATCGTGTCGATCTGGGTTTTCTCGATAATGAGCGGCGGGGAGAGGGCGATAATGTCGCCGGTCACCCGGATCAGCAGTCCCTTGTTGAAGCAGTCGACGAAGATGTCGTAGGCGCGGGTTCCAGGCGCCCCGTCACGAGAAGCCAGTTCGACCGCGCCGACCAGTCCGAGATTGCGGATATCGACGACATGAGGCATTCCTTTCAAGGAATGAAGGGCCTCCTGCCAGTACTCGGCCAAATCGGCTGCGCGCGTCAGCAGGCCTTCCTCCTCGTAGATCTCCAGGGTAGCGAGCCCGGCGGCGCAGGCGACCGGATGGCCGGAATAGGTATAGCCGTGGAAGAGTTCGATCGCGTTATCAGGTCCGACCATCAGGCCGTCGTAGATCTTGCGGCTCGCAAAGACCGCGCCCATCGGGATCGTGCCGTTGGTGATGCCCTTTGCCGTGGTGATGAGGTCGGGTACGACGCCGAAATAGTCGGTCGCAAAAGGAGTGCCGAGACGCCCGAAGCCGGTGATGACCTCGTCGAAGATCAGCAGGATGCCGTGCTTGTCGGCGGTCGCGCGCAGCTTCTCCAGATAGCCCTTCGGCGGCAGGACGACGCCGGCCGATCCCGACATCGGCTCGACGATGACGGCTGCGATGGTTTCGGCGCCGTGCAGCTGCACCAGGCGCTCGAGATCGTCCGCCAGTTCGACGCCGTGCGGGGGCAGGCCCTTTGAAAACGCATTGCGCTCGACGTCGAGCGTGTGGCGCATGTGGTCGGCCGGTATTTGCGGGAAGACCCGCCGGTTGTTGACGAGACCGCCGACGGAAATCCCGCCGAACCCGACGCCATGATATCCCTTCTCGCGCCCGATGATCCGCGTGCGGGTGCCCTGGCCGATCGCCCGCTGGTAAGCAATGGCGATCTTGAGCGCCGTATCGACCGATTCCGAGCCCGAGCCGGTGAAGAAGATCCTGTCGAGCTTGGCTTGCGGCCCCCCAGGCGCGGTGGCAGCCAATTTCGAGGCGAAGTCGAAGGCAATCGGATGCCCCATCTGGAAGGTCGGCGCATAGTCCAGGGTTGCGAGCTGTCGCTCGACGGCATAGGCAATCTTCTTGCGGCCGTGGCCGGCGTTGCAGCACCAGAGCCCGGCCGTGCCGTCGAGCACCTGATTTCCATCGATGTCGGTGTAATACATGCCCTCGGCTGCCGCGAGAAGCCGGGGTGTGGCCTTGAATTGCCGGTTCGCGGTGAACGGCATCCAGAAATTTTCAAGTACGGGCGCGTTCGTTTTGCTGAGCTGGTCCATCCTGGCCTCCTTTGGGGTGGCGCCGAGAATGGCAACTTCTCCCTTTCAAACAAGTCCTTTTCTTTGTCGGTGCAAGCTGTTGAAATTCAATGGATAGAGAAGTATGATTTTGGATATTCTGAACAACACAAACGAACCGCATCATGTCCGTCGACATCGGCAACCGTCTTCGCCATCTCCGTATCGCCCATAAGCTTTCCCAGCGTGAGCTCGCAAAGCGCACCGGCGTGCCCAATTCGACGATCTCGCTCATCGAATCGAACGCCTCCAACCCGTCGGTCGGGGCCTTGAAGCGAATCCTGGACGGCATCCCCATCGGTCTGGCGGAGTTCTTCGCCTTCGAGCCCGAGCGTCCAAGGAAGGCCTTCTATGCGGCCGAGGAGCTGGTGGAGATCGGCAAGGGCGCCATCTCCTACAGGCAGGTTGGGGAAAACCTGTTCGGCCGCAGCCTGCAAATCCTCAAGGAATGTTACCAGCCGGGCTCCGACACTGGAAAGGTTCCCCTTGTTCACGAGGGGGAGGAGGGCGGGATCGTGCTCTCGGGACGGCTCGAGGTGACAGTCGATGACGAGCGGCGGATCCTCGGGCCGGGTGACGCCTACTATTTCGAAAGCAGGCGCCCGCACCGCTTCCGCTGCGTCGGACCGGTGCCCTGCGAGGTCATCAGCGCCTGCACGCCGCCGACTTTCTAGTTCTTGCCCTCGATCCGGGCAAGCACCCCGTCGAGTGCAGCGGTCAGCGCGACAACGCCGCCCTTCTTCTCGAAGTCTGAGAAAACCTGCTCGTTCAGTCCGCCCTTGGTCGCGAATTCGCGGCTCAGCGCGCTGAACGGTTCGTTGCCGGGGCTGTTCGCTTTCTGCGCGAGGCTTGCAAACAGCGGGGCAATGTAGGCCTGTCCCTTCGCCTTTTCGAGGCCGCTTCTTTCCAGCCAGAGGGCAACCTGCTCCATGATGCCGAAATAGGTCGACATCATTGCGCTCGCTGCCGCGAGAAGATCATATTCCTTCCTCGACTGGCATTGGACAGCCGTTCCGAGCGCATCGAAAAGCGCTGCGACGGCGGTATCGGGCGGATAGATGGCAGTGACGCCTTGCCGGCCGGCGACGAAGGGCAGGGGTATAGCCTGCACCAGATGCACGTCGGCGGCGATCCATTCGGAGAGGGCCTGGCGCTCCGTCGCCGCAACGAGGCTGACGACCATTTGGCCATCCCTGAACGATAGCGCGCGCACGACCTCCTCGGCGACCTGCGGCCGTATCGCCAGGAACACCATGTCGCAGCGCTCGACGACGTCCTGATTGTCCTTGGCAACTCTGACGGCGGCGAATTCGTCGGCCAGCGTCGCGGCGATGTGAGCGCTTCGTGGAGACACGTGAATCTCGGAGGCATAGGCCGGCTCAGTGAGAAGCCCGCGAACCATCGCTTCGGTGATCGCGCCGGTTCCGACGAACCCAATGCTGTCTATTGTCACTCGATTACTCCGCAGCTTGCAGCGGCCCTAGCGCGACATCGGTCGTGTAGTTCTCGCGCATTTTCGCTTGATTTGCCGACATGCTGCCGACGTGACTCCCTAGCCAATATGCGCCGAGATGAAAATAACAGAAACAGCCGGGGCCGACGAGTGGAACCGTACTCTTCGCCCGCTGCGCTTTCCCTGTATCGCCCGGTGACGGCGATGACGGCGCAATCTCCATTCATGATCCTGCTTTCGTTTCGGAATTCATACGCTTACAAGGTCGTGGCCTGTGAACATTCGACCGAACGGAAGGTTTCATGAATCTCATGCGTCGCACGCTCCTTGGGTCCATATGGGCGATGATCGGCTGGACGTCGTCGTCGGCCAAGCAATCCGGTCCTGAAACCGGGGAGGAAACCAAGGCGCGAGCCGAGGCCTCATCGGTAACGCCCCGGCATGTCCTCTGCTTTCTCGGAAAGGATCGTGATCTCAGCCACCTGTCCGAGGCGGCATCGCAGGCGATCGCCGACTTTGCCGGCGGGTTCAGCATCGACGACAACTACTCGCAGGCCGAGCCCGACGATCGCATGAGCCAGTCCTTCGCCGTGTGCTGGGACCGGGTCGAACCCGATGCGTGGGGTCCTGAAGACGAGGACGCCGTCGCCCATCATCAATCCGTCCTCTATGTCCTCGGCCCGAGCATGGAGCAGGGGGAGACCGTGACGGTTTCGATGGCGGCTCTCCTTCTTGTCGAACGGTTGATCGGCGCAGGCGCCGTCGCCGTCAAGGGCGAATCCGCCGGTATAGCCCATGGGCTGGACCGATGGAGAGAGCTGATCCGGCAAGGCGCCGCCGCTGTGAAAGCCGCGGACTCTCTTGCCCAGCAGCGGATCGGCCGCCTGGCCTTCGCGAAGCGGCCGCTGTCGGCGCGCGGATATCTGGAAAGCGTCGGCTTCCATCTCGTCGGATTGCCGGAGGTCTATGTGCCTGAGACGGCCGGCAACGAAAGACAGGTCGTCGCCATCATTGATGCGGTTGCCGAGGAGATCGCCGGGCGGGGTCTCGACCTGACGCTGAAGGAACGCCACGCAAGCCTCTCCTTCGATTCCACCTACGAAATCGACGAGTTCAAGTTCAATCCATACGGCATCGTCAGGCTTGCCGAGTGAGCCGCTCCGCTCAATAGAGGCTGTAGTGATAATCGTAGCTGCGGAACCAGAGCCGCGGTTTTTTGGGCCCGTCGAAACTGAGCTGCAGCAGATTGCGCGGATGGGCGCTGTCGATGACCAGCTCGTCATCGGTCTCGGGATAAGCGGCCTGGGACAGCGCGAAGCGCTGGAACACGTTGGTGAGCGCCGCTTCCGCGCTCTTCGGTTGATAGTCGTCGTCGAGCAGCAGCTCGGGCTCGTCTATGTGCTCCTGATGCAGCCAGTACCACACGCCCTCATTGGGTGTGGCAGGCCGGGCGCCGGGGTTGCCCTTGTCGCCCCAGCTATTGGTTTGCTCGTGCAGGCTGACGCCTGCCGGGTCCCAGGCGAGGGCGCCAAGGCCGTCGCCTACCTCGATGAACACAGCCACGCTGCGGTCGTAGCGAGCCAGTACGGTCTCCGGCAGCAACGCGTCCAATGCGGTCGGGCCGCCGATGCGCGTATAACCCCAACCATTGAGCAGGAATTCGCTCACCGTCCCGAGATCCTGTGGCGCCAGGAAATAGGAGTCGCCGATCTGTATGTCCGCTTCGCCCAGCAGTTGGCGCAGCGGCGCGGGCAGTTGAACATGCAGGCGTCGTTCCAGCTGCCGGAAAGCCGCTTGCGCCGTCGTGCCGGCAGGCAGCCGGGGAGCGGCCGCTTCCGCCAGTTCGGTTTTCTCGGCAAAAGCCCGCACCCGTTCGATCAATGGCCGCGAGCCGTCATAGAGCGTCGCCGAAATCGGGGCCATGTCGCGCACGGTCCATGTCTTCGAGAACGATCCGGCCCGGCCCTCGGCATCCCTCAGCGAGCCGCGCAGTTGCAGCCGCTTCAGTCCCGGCGGCAAGTTGAACACCAGTGCGGGCAGTTTTTTCAAGCCGGGAAGCGTCGCCGTGTCGTTCAGCTGGGCCACCAGCTTGCCATCCAACACGACGTCAGCGGTCACCCGCTCTCCGACACCGAGCCAAGGATGGATGCCAGCTCTGCCTTCGCGGCCTTCGGCGCTCTGCGGAGATTGGTTCTCCGCCGCCGCAGGCATGCTGCCTCCAAACATTGCCGACAGGGCTGCCCATAGCCCTGCCAGAAAGGATCGCCGTTGCAGCTTCTCGCTCATGCTCAATCCGTCTGCAGTTCCAGTGTCTTGGCAAGCTCTTCGTAAAGGTGGGCAGATCCCGCGTTGTTCTCGCCAGCATATTTGGCGCTGACCGACCGCGCGGCCTCAGCTGCGATACGAAAGGCGTCTATCCGGTTCCGGGGTCAGGCTCGGCTCCACCGCCGATGTCGCCATCGCTGAAACTGCCGGCTCTGTATCCGTCCCCCAGATCGATGACGCCGATCTGGGGGACACCATCGTTCATCCGGCCGAAGAAGGCAGGCCCGGGCCGGTCGCCATCCCGGCGACGCAGCATCCCTTCTCCGGACGCCTTGCCGTCGACACAGGCTCCGATCCAGAAGGTGGGGCCGCTTGTCAGGGATGCCGGCGCGACGAATTTGCAATGACTGCCCGGATCCTGGGACCATTGAAGATCGGTCGGTGCTGCCCCGCCAGTGCCATTCAAATACAAAGTCATCACCAGCGCGATCGGCACGATAACAGGCGACCGCCGTATGCCGCCGAAAACTCGTTTTGCCATGATTTCGTGCTCCCTTGGTGAAGGGGCTTCCATATCGTCCACAATCACCATTGTCATGACTTATTGGTGGACAATCCGGCGGACCTCCCGCCGATTGCGACGGGCCCCGCAGCTCAGTTGTAGGTGATCTTGTCGCCGACCCTCGGGCGATTGAAGTAATGGCGATCGAAGCTGTAGCCATTCTGCCCGGTGAAGTTTGAAAAGAACGCCGAGACCGGTGTCGTCAATGTGTACTGCACCCGGGTCAGCACCACCTGCACGCCGTCATCCTGGATCTCCGAAGGGACCTCGATTGTGCTCGCCGAGCCGGAGGTAAGAGCGGAGGTGTTGAGTGCTGCAGACCAGTTGACCGTCGCACTGCCGCTCTTGGCGATATCGTCCACGGCGACGGTGATCGTGAGCCCCGTCATCTCGTAGGGCTGCAGGATGAAGCTGGCGCCGGAGAGAAGCTTGGCGACGTCGGATTTCGTCCAGGAACCCTGCTGTGAAATCATGTCGCCTGTGGAAGAGGCGATCTCATCTATCTTTCGGCTGACTGTGAGTGCATGGCCGAGATCGACGGTGCCGAACAGGAGCATCACCAGGATCGGCAACACCAGCGCGAATTCCACACCCGAAGCCGCCGACCGGTCGCGCATGAGATGGCGGGCGCGGGATCGGGCGAAGCGGAAGAAGGACAGGCTCCGTTTTATGATCATGTCAGAAAGGCTCGTTGCGGAACAGAACGGAAGATCCGAGCAGGTAGCGGCCGTCGGAAAGCTTGGCGCTCGACAGGCTGAAGAAATTGACGACGGCCGTCCATGGCAGGAACGTCTGAACTAGGATGTAGTCGCTGCCCTTGCCGATATCATAGGTCTCGGTCACAGTGAGATTGCCGCTGTCGTCGATGGGGTCGGTGCTGGCGGCGGACGAGAGGTCGGAAAGCACGATCACCTTGACCAGCAGATCGCTGGAGCAACTGAACGAGAGAAGCATGTCGTTGCAGATTCTGGCCTTGAAATCGGCCAGCGTGATGTTGGAGGACGCAACCTCGCCGGTGCGGATCATCCGGGAGATCTTGTGCACCGAAGCGTCCAGCGCCGAATTGACGAAGAACATCAGCGACACTTCGATAATGCCGAATATCATGATGAAGAGTGGCAGAGCCAGGATCGCAAATTCGATCGCAGCGACCCCTTTGCGATCGCCAAGCAGGCGGCGCAACGATGCGAAGTGTTTCCCTCGCCTCATTGGGTCAGCCGGACGGATGCGAGATATTGGGTGAAAAGCGCCGACAGGCCCGCCGTAATCTCGGCCGACGACGACGCTGATAGGAACAGGCTCTTGGAGGATGCGCAGTCGGAAAGCGCATAGGGAATGTAATCCCGTCTGGTGATGCTGGTCGACACGCCGCTTTGCATGGTGCCGCCGTAGGTGCTCTTCCAGTTGGCGCTTGCCATGGTCGAGCCCACAGTGGCGTTGTAACCCCAGTCCGAGGTGATCGGCAGATATTCGGTGTAAAGCACCGCCATGGTGGCGGACTGGTTTTTGACGTAGGCGCACCAATCCGGATTAAGCGGCGCCACTTTGTTCCAGTATGCGCCATACGTGGCCTTTCCGTCCTTCCATGTGACCTTGTCGGTCACCCATTCGCGCTGCGACTGGACGCCGTCGGTCAGCAGCAGAACCAGCTTGAGCGGCGAGCCCGACGACGTTCCGTCCCCTCCGGTGCCGACCTTCTGCTTGAGCGTCGCAAGCGACACGTCAAAATAGGTGGCTGCCTTGGAGGTCGCGCTGGTGAGGCCGTAACTTGCGCCCGCGAGGCGATTGCGCGCCGTGTCCGTGCTGAGCGTCGGCGCCAGAACTTCCGTGAGGGTATCGCCGAGGCTGTATAATCCGACCTTGATGCGTTGATGATTGCTGTCGGACGTGTCGATCAAGGCAAGCACGTCCTTGACGGCGTCGCCGGCAACATCGGCACGCAGCTTTATGTTCTTGGCCGTGCTGTATTCGTAATTGTTGGCGTATTTCGTCTTGCCGACAGTGTGTGCATCGCCAGTGTGGCAGGCGAACTGGCAGCCGATGCCCGAATACATGGTCGACTGGCCGGCCGTTGTTGCCGCCAGAAGCATCGACGGCGATGTGTCGATGACGATATAGACATTGAGATAGGAGGTGGCCGGCCCCTTGACGGCGCTTGCCACGCTGACGTCAACGGTGTCGATGTTGGCGATCTTCATCAGCGTCGTCGGAACCGTGCCGCTGGCCGTCGCGGTGATCTTATGGTTTGACGTATCGATGTCGATGTCGCCAAGCGTATAGCTGTTTTCCACCTGCGCGTGGAACCAGTCCGCAACCTTTTCCTTGAGGGCGTCGGCGTCGTCGGTATCGATCTCTTTGACTGCGGCGATCAGGGCCGTGTCGAGGTCGCTCTGCATCCTCTGGCGGACATTGTAAGTACGGATGTAGTCAAAGCTCGCGCCGACTGCGACTATCATCGGCACCAGGGTGAGGGCAACAACGATCGCGACATTGCCGCCCCTGTCCCTTCCGAGACCGCGAAGGGTTTTGAAGGCCCTACCAATGGAATATGAAAGACCCGAGCGCAATAAAACCACCGTCAAATAAGTCATACTAATGTGCAAGAAATATCCGAAGTGCTTAAGTCTTTGTTAATTCCTGCGTTTTCCGATGGAGTGCGGACTGCCGACGCAATGTTTCGTGCGCAAATTGTATATGTCTGCGAATTTTGGATAGCCGTGCAATGACATATCTTTCATTCATGCTTGCGGGGATCCGCATGCGTGAGTGAAGCCGGAAGCGGGACACGCCCGGCGCCATCCGCGACCTCTCCAGCATTTTCGTTCAACAGCCTGAGCTATCCAAGCACTGCGATGTCACGTTGTCTGCAACTTAACGGTTGACGGATAATTGGGCGAGGATGAGCTCGACGACGATCAGTTACAAGGACCACCGCTTTCCACCGCAGATCATCGCCCATGCTGTGTGGCTGTATTTCCGGTTTCCGTTGAGCCTGCGGTTGGTCGAGGAAATGCTGTTGGAGCGGGGCATTGTCGTATCTTACGAAACGATCCGGCGATGGGGCCGTAAATTCGGGGCGGCTTATGCCAAGCATTTGCGCAGAAGAAGCCGTCGCAAAAGGATGTCTGGCATTTGGACGAGGTGGTGATTTCCATCGGCGGCCGGAAACATTGGCTTTGGCGCGCCGTTGACCGGGACGGCTACGTTCTCGACGAGATCGTCCAGGCCCGCCGCGATACCAAGGCTGCCAAGCGATTGCTGGTCAGGCTGCTGAAGAAGCAAGGCCTGTCGCCGAAGCGCATCGTCGGCGACAAACTGCGCTCATACGGTGCGGCAAGGCGCGATGTAATACCCGGCGTCGAACATCGATCCCACAAGGGGCTGAACAATCGCGCGGAGAATTCTCACGTGCCACTTCGAAAACGAGAACGGATGATGCAGGGATTTCGATCTGCCGGCGGCTTGCAACGTTTCATCTCAGTCTTTTCAGCAATCCGAAATCTCTTCGTCCCGCCGCACCAAAAACGCTCAGCCCTCGCCACCCACATTCATCGGATCCGCGCGATGGCGCAGTGGAATGCCGTGGCCGGTGCAACAGTCTGAGGTTCCAGACAAAAGCCTTGACCGGGCGTTGATGAAGCAACGTGACATCGCCCAAACGCAAGGTCGGCACGCCCGAAGTGCGGAGACGGCTCCGTGATCGGCGGCTGGCCAGCCTGCGCAGGATCGGCAGCGAGGGTGCCTCCTTGGACGGCTTGCTGTAACAGCAAGCCCGTCACGATGGCCGGCTGTCCACCGTGGCCGCCAGAACAGTTCCCGTGAATGCCAATGTCCAGGCGTTCGCCTCGAGCGTTCGTTCGATGTCCCACTCCCGGTCCAGTTCCGCCAGCCTGGATTCGATCTGGTCGGAATGAGCCTCGTAGTAGGCGAGCCGATCCTCCATCTGCCAGCGCAGGCGTCGGTTGATCTCGTTTGATGTCTGCGCGCTGACTCGGTTTGCTGTCGTGGCCATGATGCGTCCTCCTCTTCGCGGCAACCACAGGGCAAGCACAAAGTTCCGCGCCCGGCCTTGATGAAACGTCGATATATATTATATGAGAATATATAATGAAAATTCACCCGGAGCCAGTCATGCCCATTACAACGATATCCGAGAAGCTTTCCGTCTCGCCGCAGCCGAGTATTGAGGACATCCAGTCGCTCCGCGACAAAGGTTTCAAGACCCTCATCAACAACCGACCGGACGACGAGGATCCCTCACAGCCGGGCACGCAAGCGGAAAGTCAGGAAGCGATGCACCGCGGCCTGACCTATGCGTTCATCCCGGTCACGGCCGGCACGATCACTGAGGCGGACATACGTGCGTTTCAACGCGCGCTCGACGAATCCGAAGGGCCTGCGTTCGCCCACTGCAAGACCGGTGCTCGGTCGCTGAACCTGTACCTCATCGGAGAGGTTCTTGACGGCCGCATATCTGCCGACGAGGTCGTCGCGTTCGGACGCAGCCGCGGCTTCGACACCAGCGCCGCGGCACGCTGGCTTGAGAAGCAGGCCGAGCGCCGTCCACAGGTGGAGGGCTTCTTCGATAAACGAACCTGGAGCGTCCAGTACGTGGTGTCCGATCCCGCGACCCGCAAGTGCGCCATCATTGACCCGGTGCTAGACTTCGATGAGAGGGCCGGTGCGACGGCGACCATCAATGCCGACGCGATCCTCGACTACGTCCACGACAACGGGCTGACGGTCGAGTGGATCCTCGACACCCACCCGCACGCCGACCACTTCTCCGCCGCCCATTATCTGCAATCGAAGACCGGCGCACAAATGGCGATCGGCGAGCGCGTCGTGGACGTCCAGAAGCTGTGGAAGGGCATCTACAACTGGCCTGGGCTTGCCACCGACGGCTCGCAATGGGACCGGCTGTTTGCCCATGGCGAGACCTTCAAGGTCGGCTCGATCGATGCCAAGGTGCTGTTCTCTCCTGGACATACGCTCGCCTCCATCACCTTTTTGATCGGCGACGCTGCCTTCGTGCACGACACGCTCTTCATGCCCGACAGCGGTACGGCACGCGCCGATTTCCCCGGCGGTGACGCCCGCGTCCTGTGGAAGTCGATCCAGGACATCCTCGCGCTCCCGGATGAGACGCGGATCTTTACCGGCCACGACTACCAGCCAGACGGTCGGGCACCTCGCTGGGAAAGCACGGTGGCCGATCAGAAGAAGTTCAACCCGCATCTTGCTGGCGTGACGGAAGAAGAATTCGTGGCGCTCAGGACGAAGCGCGACAAGACGCTGCCGATGCCGAAGCTCATCCTGCATGCCCTGCAGGTGAACATCCGCGGCGGGCGCCTGCCGGAGCCGGAAGCCAACGGCCAGCGCTACCTCAAATTTCCGCTCGATGCATTACAGGGAGCAGCATGGGAATGACCACCGATCTAAATGCGATGAGGAGGGCGGGGCTTTCCCCCGCCGAGATGGCCAGCCGGGCCGGAGAGGTAGCGAACCTCCTGAAGACGCTGTCCCATCCGGCGCGCCTGATGATCGTCTGTACCCTGGTGGAAGGCGAGTATTCGGTCGGCGGGCTTGAAGCGAAGCTCGACCTCCACCAGCCGCATCTGTCGCAGCACCTGACGGTACTGCGTGGCTCCGGGATCGTCGAAACCCGGCGGGAGGGGAAACAGATCTTCTACCGCCTGACGGAAGAGAAGGCCGCGCAACTGGTCGCCGCCCTCTATGACATTTTCTGCGTAAAGGATGACAAGTGAACGCGTATTTGCCATCATTGGTCGGGGGCATGCTGATCGGCGTGTCGGCCGTCATGCTTCTGCTCCTCAACGGCCGGATTGCCGGGATCAGCGGGATCGTCGGGCGTCTCGCCCAAGGCGTGGGACTGACCACCAATCTTGCGTTCGTGCTCGGGCTGCTGCTCGGGCCACTCGCATACCTGTTCGTGTTCGGCGGCTGGCCGGCTGTTCAGATCACCGTCGGCTGGCCGCTGATCATCGTCGCGGGGCTGCTCGTCGGCTTCGGCTCGCGCATGGGATCGGGCTGCACCAGCGGCCATGGCGTGGTTGGGCTTGCCCGCCTGTCGCCGCGGTCGATGGTGGCGGTCGCCACGTTCCTGACGGCTGGCGTTATCGCCGTCGCAATTCTGCGAGGTCCCGGACTGTGAACCGGAACATCTACAAATTCGTGGCCGCTCTCGCCTCGGGTATCGTCTTCGGCTTCGGACTGTCCCTCTCCGGCATGCTGAACCCGGTCCGGATCCAAGGCTTCCTCAACGTGTTCGGCGCCTGGGATCCGAGCCTTGCCTTCGTTCTCGGCGGCGCCGTCGTCGTCGCCTTTATCGGCGTGCAGGTGATGAAACGGATGAAGCGTCCCGCCTTCGACGACAGCTTCCACGTGCCGACGAACCGTCGGATCGATGCTCCGCTGGTCGTGGGTTCGGCCTTGTTCGGCCTGGGCTGGGGGATCGGTGGCTTCTGTCCCGGTCCGGCCGTCGCATCCCTATCGGTCGGCCTCCCCCAGACGTTCCTGTTCGTCATCGCCATGCTGGTCGGGATGACCTTGTTTGACAGAGTATGGAGCAGGCGGACGTGAACACCTCCATTTTGGCGGCCGTTGGCTCCGGCGGGATCGTCGGCTTCATGCTCGGCCTGCTCGGCGGCGGCGGGTCCATCCTGGCGACGCCGCTACTACTCTACGTGGTTGGCGTGACCCAGCCGCACATCGCGATTGGAACGGGTGCGCTTGCGGTCTCGGTGAATGCCTTCGCGAACTTCGCAAGTCACGCGATCAAGGCGCACGTCTGGTGGCGCTGCGCGGCCGTCTTCTCCGCGCTCGGCGTCATCGGCGCCCTCGGCGGCTCCAGTCTCGGCAAGGCGATGGACGGAGATCGCCTGATTTTCCTGTTCGGCATTCTCATGCTCGTCGTCGGCGTCCTGATGTTGAAGCCCAGGAAGCCAGTATCGGCAGAATGTCGG
Source organism: Rhizobium sp. WYCCWR10014 (assembly GCF_001657485.1). Classification (GTDB taxonomy): domain Bacteria; phylum Pseudomonadota; class Alphaproteobacteria; order Rhizobiales; family Rhizobiaceae; genus Rhizobium. Next base: position 67,251 of record NZ_LXFU01000053.1, on the reverse strand, counting down.
CCCATCGATCTTAAGATGTGCCTTGCCACCGCCGCCGTGGCACTCGCCGCCGGCGTTGCATCCGGCTTCTTCGGCATCGGCGGGGGCTTCCTGATCGTCCCCGGCCTCATGCTGGCGACGGGCATGCCGATGATCAACGCGATCGGCACATCTCTCCTCTCCGTCGCTGCGTTCGGACTGGCCACGGCCTTGAACTATGCCAGTTCAGGCTTGGTGGATTGGTGGCTTGCCTCCGAGTTTATTGGCGGTGGCATTGTCGGCGGCGTTTTTGGCATGTTGCTCGCTGCGCGGCTCAGCGCCTACAAGAACATCCTCAACCGCCTCTTCGCAGCGCTCATCTTCGTGGTTGCCGCATACATTTTGTATCGGAACTGGGGGACGGTGATGCCGGGCTAAGGCGCCAAGCGAAGGGCTCGACAGCAGGCGAGCCGCGACTTCCGGCCAGAAGTGACCCTTGCGTATGAAGAGCGAGCGACCCTTGCAACACCAACACGTTGACCATCTTGTAGAGACCAGCGGCGGCGTCGCTGATGGAGATGGTCGTACCCATCGTGTGAATGCGAAATGCCGCCACTCCGGCACGGCAGCGCATGAGCGCGGCCGTGTCCTCCCCCGTCAATGCGCCATGAATATTGGCATGCTGCTTTGCTCGATCATGTTGCGCGTCACGCCTCCGAAGAGCGTCTGCTGCCAGCGAGGGTGATTGTATGCTCCCATGACGATCAAGTCGGCGTTCACATCCATCGCATGTCGCCTCAGGACCTCGTCGGCCGTGTTTCCGCCGCTGGCCACGCGATCCACCTGAACCTTGACCCCGTGACGGGCGAGGAAGCTCGCGATGTCGGCGCCTGGTTCTTCTCCATTCACCCGCTCTCGCGAGACTGGATCGACCATCGTCACGTAGACGCAGTCCGCCGTCTTCAACAGGTCGAGGGCCTGCCTTGCGGCACGCGACGCCTCGTCGCTCGAATCCCATGCCAGTACGATCGATTTTGAAGTTGAAGAGAGCGGCCGGCGTCCACGGTTGATGATGACCGGCGTCGGCGTCTGGAACAGAGCGCCATCCATGACCCGTTTCTGGAGTTCCTCGTCCTTGCAGGCTTGGCGGCCGACGAGTACGACGTCCGCGTAGAGCGCCCGTTCTGCAACGTCCTCCCGCGCAAAAGCATATTCCGTATAGACGTCCTGCACGTCGTAGGACAGTCCGGTGCTCGAGAGATACGCCTTGATCTCTTCGGCTTTCTTGACGAGTTCCTCGATTTCGCGCTGGCGTTCTTCCAGCCAGACGGTGGATAAGGAGTTGTATTCTCCCATCATCGGCGACGCGCCCATGCAGATCACGACCGCGCTGAGATGCGCTCCGGAGGCTCCGCAAAACTCCACGGCGGCCTTCAGGTCTTCGTCGAAATATTTGGAAGTCAGGATGCTCATTACCGTGCGAATGGACATTTCGATCACCTCTCTTGTTGAATATCGAGAGGATAACGGCACTTGCGGCGACGTTCTTTGATCTTCGTCAAGCATGGGATGAACGATCGCGGCGTCGCCGGGAGACGAACTTGTCGACCTCGGTCACGAGAACGAGGGAGCTAGCGATCAGCATGCTGAGGCCCCATTCAAGAGGCGTGATTGGCGACAGGCCGAGCGTTCCGCTAAGCCACGGCACGTACATCGCCGAGATGTGGATCGTCTGGGCGGCGAGCACGCTGAGGAGCAGGAACCGGTTCCGAAGGATATCGACGGAGAATATCGATCGTCTTTCGGAGGAGCATGCCAGGGTCTGGACGTTCTCGAACATCACGAAGATGAGAAGCGTTATGTTGCGGGCTTCGGGAACGCCATATCCATGCGCAATCATCCACTGGAATGCCAGGAACGCTGCTCCGCCGATCACGACCGTCGATTGGACGACGCGCCGGATCATCGTCCGGTCGAGGACAGGTTCGAGCGGAGAACGTGGCGGCCCCGCCAGTTCGTCTCCTTCCGGCCTGCCGCCCGCAAGGGCGACGTCCTGGATGCCGTTTGTCACGAGATTGAGCCATAGAAGCTGAACAGGGAGGAGCGGCATGGGCAGGCCGAACGGCAGCGCGAGCATGAAGAGCAGGACCTCGGCGGCGCCCGTTGCGACCGACATCAGCACCACCTTGCGGATGTTGCGATAGGCCGCCCGGCCTTCTGAGATCCCCGCGACGATGGATGCAAAGTTGTCGTCCGTGACGACAAGATCGGCGCTTTCCTTCGCCACCTCCGTTCCCCTGAGTCCCATCGCGACGCCGACATGCGCCTTCTTCAACGCCGGACCGTCGTTCACGCCGTCTCCGGTGACGGCGACGATGTGGCCATTGCGGATCAGAGATGCGACGATCGCCGATTTCTGCGCCGGCTGCACGCGGGCGTAGATGCGGGCCTCTCTCGTAATTTCGTCCAGCCGTTGGTCGCCCGCTCGAGCGGCTTCATCGATGTCGTGGCCCGAAACGACTTGGCCCGCGTGAAAGCCCAGGCCGGCATCTCGGGCAATCGCGGCAGCAGTCCGCGGGTCGTCCCCGGTCACCATCACGACCTCCACGCCCGCCGCGTGGCAGTCTTTCATAGCGTTCGGCACTTCAGGCCGGACCGGGTCCTGCAGTCCGGCCAGCCCCAAGAACACGAGATCGACAAGGTGACCGTGTCCGAGGCTTCCGGCGAGGGACGCGCTGATTTCCCCTTCGGCGAACGCGAGCACCCTGAGGCCTCGAGCGGCCATTTCTTCCTTCTGCGCCAAAAGCGACGCACGGTCGATTTCGACTGCGTTTCCGGCGGAGTCCATGCGATCAGACATTTCTATGAGCACCTCCGACGCCCCCTTGACGAAGACATGAATCCGATCACTGCCATGGTGGAAGGATGCAGCGTATTTGTGCTCGGGCTCGTAGGCGATCCTTGCCGCCAGCGGGTATCGGTCGTTCAACTCTTCCTGTCCCAACCCGGCCTTCCGTCCTGCTGCAAGAAGCGCCACGTCGACCGTGTCTCCGGCGGCGACCCAGAGATCGTCGCGGCGAGCCAGGGTTCCTTCGTTTGCGAGTAATGCAGCGCGTAGCAGCCTGCGCGCCCTCTCGCGGACAAGGTCGCTGTCCAGGCCGCTCGCCCTGATCTCGCACTTGTCGAGATCTGCATGGGCGTCCAGGGCGATGTCCGTGCCGTCCGGCAGGCGAATTTCGGTCACCGTCTGCACGTTGCTGGTCAAGGTACCCGTCTTATCCGTGGCGATTATCGTGGTCGAACCTAGGGCCTCAACGGCCGGCATGCTTCGGACGATGACGTTGCGGGCGGCCATCCGCCGCATGCTGACGGCAAGCGCGACGGAGATCGCGATCGGGAGCCCTTCGGGAACAGCGCTCACCGCCAGACCTACGGACATCATGACAAGATCGTGCAGAGGGAGACCCCGCAGGAAGCCCGCGACGACCAGCACCAAAGCTGCCAATCCTACGAAAACCGCGAGCGCATTCGTGAACTTCGCCAGACGGGCAACAAGCGGGGGCTGCGACGAATTGGCTCTTCCCAACTCAGCGGCGATGCCGCCAAGCATCGTCGCGGTACCCGTAGCGGTCACGACGCCCTTGGCTCGCCCGCGCGTCGCCAAGGAACCCGCGAGCAGCATGGAACTGGCGGTTTCATCCGACGATCCTTCGACGGTTCGCCCTTTGGGGACCGGCATCGACTCGCCGGTCAGAAGCGACTCGTCGCATCGGAGATCACTTGCATCGACAAGCATCAGATCGGCAGGGATTCGGTCGCCGGATTCCAGAAGAACGAGGTCGCCCACGACCAGCCGCTTGGCCTCGATCCTGCAAGCCACGCCGTCCCGTATGACCCTGGCCGACGGCTGCTCAAGCTTGCGAAGGGCGGCGGCCGCTCGATCCGCAGAATACTCCTGGTAGGTGCCTATGGAGGCATTGATCAGAAGCACGACGAGAATGAACAGGCCGTCTTCGATTCTGCCGGTCGCAAACGAGAGCGCCGATGCCAGCAAGAGGATGTAGATGATCGGATTGCGAAATTGGATGAGAAAGACCCGCAGCGGCGATGGGGGCTCAGGCTCGGGCAGCGTGTTGGGTCCAAGCTCGGCGAGGCGTTCCTCGGCCTCGATGCTTGTCAGTCCGATCACCGCAGGCGTCGTGGGGGCGGGTGTCTGCGCCGTCAGATTCATCATGGGCTCCGGGCTTGTCGCGACGATTTCATTGAAGGCTCCCCCGACAGCCTATGTGCTCCCGCGCACGAGGCATTGACCGGGATCAAGGAGCTTCGATCGAACTGAGATATGCTGGAGCCGATTTATGGACCGCGGCTTTATGCGGCCACACGCTGCGCTTGGATTGGTTCCCGACGATGCCGCGTGTGGACCCGCATTGATCAGGCAAGATTGGAAGGCACTAAAATGAATAAAAGCTCAGTACAGGCCGTGTTGCAGACGATGAAGGATGACCTTGTCCGTCGTCTCGGAGCGATCGATGCGGACCTCTGCGTCGCGCTCGAGAAGGACAGCGAGGAGCGCGCGACCCAGGTTGAAAACGATGAGGTTCTTCGCGAGATGCAAGCCGAGGGGCGCGACCAGATCGGGGCCATCGACGCGGCGATCGACCGGCTGAACGACGGCACATACGGGCGATGCGTCAAATGCCACCGCTCGATCGGCAAAGAGCGGCTCGCGGCGGTCCCCTATACACCGTTCTGCATCGATTGCGCAAAATCGTTCCGCTGAGGCTTCTGGATTGATGGGAGGGTGAGAGGTGGCTACAGCGGCGGCTTGGTGGGCTGGTAGGTGGACGTGGCCTGAGGGCGGGCTGTCGCGACTGAGGGAAGGAGGCTCCCGGTCGGGCCTTCTGGTGCTGTCGTCGCTGCTTGCACTTGCGGCCGCATTCGCCTTCTATCTCGCGGGTCACGGCCCTGGATATCGGTTAATCCTGGCGGGCTGCACCAGCCTGAGTCTGCTGTCTCTTTGCGTGGAAATCGCCAAGAAGCTGCAGAAAGAGGAATACGGTCTGGACCTGATCGCGGCCCTGGCCATGGGGTCCTCTTTATGGTTTGGCGAATATCTCGCCGGCGCCATCGTCGGTCTCATGTATTCCGGCGGTCAGTTTCTGGAGGCATACGCACATCGTCGCGCCGACGAGGGCATGTCGGCTTTGCTGGCGCAAGTTCCGCGGACGGCCCTGCGGCTTGCCGGAAACGGTTTCGAAGAAATTCCGATCGAGACGGTCGCGGTCGGCGACGTGCTCCTGATACGCAAGGGCGACGTCGTACCCGCCGACGGGGCGCTCGTCGGCCAAGTCGCGACGATCAACCAGGCGGTGCTGACCGGAGAGCCTTTCCCGGTGCGCATCGTCATGGGTGGCAACATTTCGAGCGGCGCTACGAACGAGGGCGATGCGATCGAAATCCGCGTTCTAAGTCGGGCCGAGGACAGCACCTATGCCGGAATAGTGAGGCTCGTGGAAGCATCGAGACGTTCCAAGGCGAAACTGATGCGCCTGGCCGACCGGTTCTCGGTCTGGTTCCTGGTCGCCACGATCGCGGTCGCAGGAGTCTCTGCATTCATTTCCGGAGACATGTCACGGATCGTGGCCGTGCTTGTCGTCGCCACGCCCTGTCCGTTGATCCTGGCGGTACCCGTCGCACTTGCGGCCGGCACTTCGAAAGCCGCCAAGGAGGGCGTTCTGGTGAAGGGCGCGGGACCTCTCGAGGCCCTCGCACAGGCCACAGTAGCGGTGTTCGACAAGACGGGGACGCTCACCGCGGGACAGCCGGAAGTCGGTGTAATAGAGGGCCCGGAGCATCCGGACAGGATCCTGCGGCTGGCCGCCTCGCTGGACCAGGCGTCGGGCCATGTGGTCGGACGCGCGCTGGTGGACGAGGCGCATAGACGTGGGTTGGTACTGAGCCGCCCATCGGAGGTGACCGAGACCGCGGGATCCGGAATCTCCGGAATCGTCGATGGGGTGCGCGTCGGCGTCGGAGGAGACGCCTATTTCGGAGAGGCGCCGCCGTCCGGGGCGAACGGGTCAGGCAGCGCAATGCGTGTCAAGGTACTGTTTGACGGCACGCCGGCTGGCACGATCACGCTCGAAGACCGGCTTCGCGAAGACGCTGTCCAACTCGTCACCCAGCTCCGGGCGTCAGGAATCTCTCGAGTAGTCCTGGCTTCTGGTGACGAGTTGGCTATCGCGACAGCCATAGCTCGCGCGCTGGGCTTGGACGACGTCGCGGCGAGGCTAGATCCCGCGGACAAAGTCGCAGTCATCGAAAAGGAACGCGTCCACGGGAAAGTGCTGATGGTCGGCGACGGCGTGAACGACGCGCCAGCGCTGGCAGCAGCCGATGTAGGAATCGCGGTAGGCGTCGAGAACCTTGCGGCGGCCGCGGAGGCCGCGGATATCGTGCTCGTCCGGGACGACCTCACCAAGATAGCGACGGCGATCGGCATTGCGCGTCGTTCGCGCAAGATCGCGCTTCAAAGCATCTATGCCGGCATAGGTCTCTCGCTCCTCGCGATGGGGTTCGCAGGAGCGGGATACCTTCCGCCGGTCGGCGGCGCATTGCTTCAGGAGGCCATCGACGTCGCGGTCATTCTCAACGCCCTTCGCGCCCTCTAATGGGCGAGAAGCACTGGTAGCTCGGCCTTGACGAGCAGTTCCCGAGTGACGCCGCCCAGGATGAATTCTCGAAGCCGCGAATGGCCAAATCCGCCCGCGACCAATAGGTCTGCTTTTCGTTCCAGCGCGGCCGATTGAATGGCGGCCGTCGCGGGCTCGCCGAATGCCTGGATCGATACGTCATCCACGTCGAGTCCCGAATGCTTCAAAGAAGAGATCAGGAGGGCGCGGTTCGCCTCGTCGATCTCCTTGTCGTCGGTGATCGAGATGACCTGCACCTTGATCGCGCGTTCGATGAAGACCCGTGCGCAGGAAAGGGCGCGCGCTGCGGTGGCGCTGCCGTCCCAGGCGACGGCGATCGTGTCCACACGAGAGTAGACGCTGGTGGCTGGAAATAGCACGAGCGGACGGCCGCTTCCGAATAGCAGTGTTTCGGAGAGTTGTCGGGAGAGCTCCGAGGCTTCGACGATGGAAAGGTCGTAGCACTTGGCAATTTCAGAAAAGCGTTCATAGACGAACGGTTCCCTGACCTCGAATCCGTGAATTCGCACCTCGAAGCCAGTTTCCGAAATAGCGTCGGCGACGTGTTCCCGCAGCGAAGTCCCGCTGTCCCGGCTATACCGTTCTGCTTGTCCCCGCCATGTCTCGACATCGATAACGGTGGGAAAGGGCGGATGGACCTGGGGGATCCGGACTTGCGGGATACTGGCGACGAGATGGGCGTCATTCTGCCGAGCGAGGCCGATAGCATTGTCGATTATGGCGAAGGAACTCGCGTCGGGATAGGTCGACAACGGAAGATGGAACTGCGGCTTCATGCTGGCCTCCTGAGGTTAAACAGCCGTCATGATGCATCCCGCAGAGAGAGTTTGCATTGCGCTTTGTCAAAGCCTCGGCGCAACGATGCTCTTATGATCGTGCCTTCACTAAAGCTGGAGAACACGGCCATGACGATCAAGCTGACGGAGATCAACCCCGGTGAGTGTTACCGGATCCTTGAGAACGAGCGCTTCGGTCATCTCGCATGCTGCAAGGATGGCCAGCCCTACGTGGCGGCAATCTACTTCGCCTTCTCCAGCGGCGTCGCCTATAGCTTCACCATGCCTGGCAAGAAGCTCGACTGGATGCGGGGGAACGACAAGGTCTGCCTTCACGTCGAGCAGCGTCCTGCCGCCGGCGGTTGGAAAAGCGTCGTCGTCGACGGTCGGTTCGAGGAGTTTCCGGACAGCGACGCGCGACGAAGCGAAAGGCTCCATGCGTGGTCGCTTCTCCAAAAGTATTCGGACTGGTGGGAGATCGGCTCCATGAAGCCCCACGAGGTCCCAATGCTCGATGGTTCTCCTCACGTCTTCTACGGCATTGCCGTCACGGCCGTGTCGGGACGGAGCGCAGTCAGCACGGAGTGAACGCCGAAGCTCGAGTCGAGACCACATCCCACAAAAGGAGCACCACATGCCATATCCCCCCAGCCTGCATCGCAGCGCCACGCTCAATGCCAACCTCGCGCCAATTGTTCGCACGGGGTTCCTGTTTCAAGACGAGATCTGCGCCGCGTCGGTGAGGGTCACCACGGATTTGACGGCGTCCGCCGCGCGACGGGGGCTCCGATACTTCGATTTCCTGGCTCGACTTGTCTGTAGTATCGACAACAGTGATGCGGTCGAGGTCCTTTCGGACTACGTTGAGAGCGAGCTGGAGGAGTATCCCAGGGAGGTGGCGCGGCTGTGCGAGGCCGGGTCACGAACGTTGTCGCACGCCGCCGAACTGTATCGAGACGCCGCCGCCGGTCAGGTCCGGGAGGCTGAAGCGAAGACGGTTGTTTGAAGCGCGCGGCTCACCGGGTCGTTCGCAAGACGAGCACGGAGCATGGTGCGCGCTGCACGACATGGTCCACGACTGAGCCGAAGACCCGGTCGAGCACGTCGTCCCGGTGAGAGGCGATCAAGACGAGATCGGCGGCGATCTCCTTCGCGATGGCGACGATGACCTGAGGCGGGTTTCCCGCGCGGACGTGTATCGAAGCAGGAGTGCCGGTCGACCGCAACGCTTCCGAAAGTCTGGCCTCGGCGGCGGCCATCACCTCGACCGGCCAAACGTCCGGCGTAGCCGACGAGGGCAGACCCTCCAGCGCGTGAACGAGGTGGAGGCTTCCGTTGGGCGCGAGCTGCGCGCGGGCCGTTTCGACCAGCTGGAGCATGCGTTGCCGGGATCCTCGGCCGATGGCGCAGACGACTGTGGCGAACATGTCAGTATATGTCCTTTCCAGACAGGCTGACGAACTCGGTGGTCAGTCCATCGCCATGCGCTTCCTTGAGAAGCCGATCGGCGCTCATGATGTCGAGACACATGGTGCCAGCGAAGGATTGCCGGAGCGCGCAGCAGAAATGGTCTCTCGCCCACGCCTGGCCCCGCGGCGTGGCCGCCGTCACCTCCCAGCGATCCTCGTCCCGACGTTCGAGAACAAGGTCTGCGGACGTTCGCTCGACTGGAGGAACGGTCGTGGCTATGTCGGTTGCTGCCTTGCGGGTCTTTTCTTGTTCGCGCATGTCCGTCTCCTTTGGATGAGGTCGTGGCGCTGTGTCCAGAAGCCTATCTGCTCCAACGCGTTCCGTCTTTGACGAGCATCAATCCGGATGTTTGACCGGGATCAAGCCAAGATCGGGAAGGTGGTGATACGATTAGAGCGTGGCACATGCCGGTGGAGGGAAGCGTGAGGGCGATGGTACTCGAACAGGTGGGGCGGCCGCTCCGTCTCGTGGAGCGGCCGGACCCGCCAGCGTCGCCCGGCCACGTCGTCGTCAAGGTGGAGGCCTGCGGCGTCTGCCGGACGGACCTTCACGTCTGCGACGGAGACCTTCCCCAGCCAAAGCTTCCCCTCGTTCCGGGGCATGAGATTGTGGGAACCGTGATCGCAGCGGGCGAGGGCGTTCCTCGTCGTCTTATCGGTCGAAAAGTCGGGGTACCCTGGCTGGGCCACACCTGCGGCCACTGCGCATATTGCCGAGAGGGTCGCGAGAATCTTTGCGACGCTCCCGGCTTCACCGGCTACACGATCGACGGCGGCTTCGCGACGCACGCGGTCGTCGAGGCGGGCTACGCGTTCGAACTGCCTGACGATACGGACCCGGTGGCGACCGCGCCTCTTCTCTGCGCTGGCCTCATCGGGTGGCGATCCTTGAAGATGGCGGGCGAGGGGAGGACGATCGGCATCTATGGGTTCGGCGCGGCCGCCCACATCCTCGTGCAGGTGTGCAAGCATCGGGGCCAGAGCGTCTATGCGTTCGTGCGTCCAGGAGACGAGGCTGGGCGGAAGTTCGCGCTTGATCTTGGCGCCGTCTGGGCCGGGTTCTCCGGTGAACCGCCGCCGGTGCCGCTCGACGCCGCCATCATCTTCGCGCCGGCCGGCGAGCTCGTGCCGATGGCGCTCGACGTAGTGCGGAAGGGCGGAACGGTGGTCTGCGGCGGCATCCACATGTCAGACATCCCGAGCATGCCCTACCGTCTGCTCTGGGGAGAGCGGCGGGTCGTCTCGGTGGCGAACCTGACGCGGAGCGACGGGGCGGAATTCTTCTCGATCGCGAAGGCGGCCGAGGTCAGATGCGTCACCATCGTCTACGCGCTTGAACATGCAAACGAGGCTCTCGACGACCTGCGGGCAGGCCGCATCAACGGCGCAGCCATCATCGTGCCATAGCCGCCATCCTCGTTGACGAGGATCAATGCGGATCGATCGGGCAAAACGGAAGCTTCTTCGTCAAGACGTCCGTCGACAACCGGCGGCGCTTCCGCGAGGAGATCAGAGATGTCGCGTTCGTTGCTAGCCCTGGGGGCGCTCTTCATCGCAGGTGAGAGCCTGTTGTCGGCTCCAGCCGTTGCAGACAGCCTGTCGCTCGCGCCGATGCTCCAGCGTGTCGTGCCGAGCGTCGTCAGCATCTCGGTGCAGGGCAAGGAACTCGACGACGCGGATGCGACGCTCGCCGATCCCTTCTACAGAAAATTCTTCGGACTACCTGACGACGCCGCGCCGGCAGAGCACGGCTTCCAATCGGCCGGCTCGGGTGTCGTCATCGACGAGGTCCACGGCTACATCGTCACCAATCAGCATGTCATCGCAAGCGCCTCAAAAATCGAGGTGGCGCTCTCCGATGGCCGACGCTTCAAAGCGAAACTCGTCGGCGCCGATCCCGAAACGGATGTCGCCGTCGTTCAAATTCCACCCGATCATCTTGTTCAGGCCGATTTTGGAAGCGCGTCCTCGCTCCATGTCGGCGACGTCGTGGTCGCGATCGGGAATCCCTTCGGGCTGGGCCAGACCGCCACGATGGGCATCGTCAGCGCGCTGGGACGCCGCGCCGTGGGATCGGAGGGGTACGAAGGATTCATTCAGACGGACGCGTCGACCAATCCCGGCAACTCGGGCGGCGCGCTTGTAAGCGAGAACGGTGTCGTCGTCGGGATCAACAGCGCGATCATCGGGCCGGCCGGCGGAAGCATCGGCATTGGTTTTGCTGTGCCCGCCGAGACTGTCGGTATCGTGATGCGGCAGCTCATCCTGACCGGCAAGCTGGTACGCGGCGAGGTGGGACTGGTCACGCAGGACCTGACGCCCGGTCTTGCAAAAGCGTTCGGCGTCGATGAAGGGCCGGGGGCGCTCGTCAGCGAAGTCCGGCCCGGTTCGCCGGCGGCCAATGTAGGAATTCAGCCGGGCGACGTCGTCCGAATGGTCGACGGAAGGACGGTGCGCGGCGCGTCCGACGTACGCAGGCTTGTGGGATCGCTACCATTGGAGTCCAAGCCGTCCTTCCAGATTGATCGCGCCAGCCGAAGGATAGAGGCCTTTCCTGAGGTATCCGCCGCACCGGTTGCCGAACCGGCCGCTCCTCGTACCATCCATATCTCCCGTGGCCCTCTCGCCGACGTCGAGATGGCGAACTCCCCCGACGGTCTCGGCGCGCGCGTCGTCGTCGTCGCCGAGGGTTCGGTCGCGGCACAGGCCGGCCTGCAGCCAGACGACGTTATCGTCGCTGTCGACCAGCAGCCGGTGACCGACGTCGGGCAACTGCTCGCAATACTCTTGAAGGAGCATGCCCGCGCGCTCGTCACGGTCGTGAGGAACGGCCACCGCCTGTTCGTGGCCGCCGACGTCCAGACCCAGTAGCGACCTCGCAGACGGTGTTCGGTCCGATGAGATCGCAAGGTCGCTCTCGTGGTTGATGAAGATCAACGACGAAATTCTGCGGCGCTGGCACCATCGGCACGTCGCAAACCTGAAGGAGGTTGTCATGAACGACATTCATCTCAGACAGAGTATTCTCGACGAAATGGAATTCGAGCCCAGCATCGACGCGGCTGGCATCGGCGTCGCGGTTCACAGCGGGATTGTAACCCTGACCGGTCACGTGCGTACCTACGCGGAGAAGGAAGCCGCCGAGCGGGTGGCCAGTCGCGTCAAGGGCGTGCGCGGAATAGCCGCCGACATCGAGGTCCAGATTTTCGGCCCGAAGGAAACGGACGACGACGACATCGCCCGTCGGGCTGTCAAGATGCTCGACTGGAACGTCTCCGTGCCAAAGGATTCGGTCCAGGTGCGGGTTCTCAAGGGGTGGATCACCCTGCGGGGCGAGGTCGAGTGGCAATATCAAAAGAACGCAGCCTACGACGCCGTGCGCGATCTCGCTGGCGTGGTAGGGGTGTCCAACCTAGTGGAGCTGAAGCCGCATATTACGGCGGTGGACGTCAAGAAACGCATCGAGGATGCTTTCCAGCGCGACGCCGCTCTGGAGGCCGGTGCAATCAGAATCGACGTCCAAGGCAGGAAGGTCACACTCTCCGGCAAGGTGAAGACCTGGTCAGAACGGCAGGCAGCGGAGCGCGCTGCATGGTCTGCTCCGGGGATCAGCACTCTCGACGACCGGCTGACGGTCGGGTGATCGAATTATTGGGAGCGGCTGGACGTTAGCCGCTCCGCCCGCTCAGCGGCGAGGGCGCCGTTGCGAGCGCCCTCGCATACGCTACCAATCCCGTGATTGAAGATCAGACGGTCTATTCGGCTTTACCCGACTGCCGCGTCACTCTCGTCTTCGAAACGAAATTCTGCACTTGCCGATGCTGAGCCTCCGTCGCGAGCGTCAGGAAAAGCTTGTTGTCCAGAAAGGCCGATCGGGGATGTTAGCTGGATCTGTCGCCAGGACGGATACCGTGGTCGACGTTGCGTATACCAACAGCGACAGCGCGAATGAGACCCGTTTCGCCGAATTGGAATCCCGCCGTCAAGCAGAATGGCCATCATGCCTCGCGTCAAGCAACAGCCTGAGGCGGGTCGACATCTCCGACGCCGTGTACGGCTTCTTTAGCCAGCCGGCGCCTGCTTCGATCTCCTTCTCCGCAGCATGGGGTTCCGAAAAGCCGGACGTGAGAAGGATTTTTACCCTCGGCCAGCGCTCGCGAACCTTGCGGGCCAGTTCGTCGCCGTTCATGCCGGGCATGGCGACGTCTGAAAACAGCAATGCAACGTCGTGCCGCGCCTCCAGCTCCTTCAACGCGTCGATCCCGTTCGTGGCTTCGATCACCGAGTAGCCAAGCGTCTGCAGACGGCTGATCGTCACTCGGCGAACTCTCGCGTCGTCTTCGACCACCAGGATGGTTTCGGTGCCAGGAGAGGGGGCGTCCTTGACCTGCTGCTCGTCCGGATGGGAATCCCTTCCACCATCGGCGCGAGGAAGGAAGAGGCGCACAGTCGTCCCCTCGCCAGGTTCGCTGTAGAGCTGCAGGTGCCCTGCGGATTGCTTTGCGAAACCGTAGACCATGCTAAGCCCAAGCCCCGTTCCCGAGCCCGTCGGTTTCGTGGTGAAGAACGGTTCGAAAGCTCTCTCCATCACCTCGGATGTCATTCCGGTGCCCGTATCGGTGACCGAAATGAGGACGTATCTGCCGGGGCGGATCGCCGGGTACATCCCGACGTAGTCGGCGTCGATCTCGACGCCGGATATCTCGATCGTCAGACGGCCCCCGGCAGGCATCGCGTCCCTGGCGTTGATCGAAAGGTTGAGAAGCGCGCTTTGAAGCTGCGCCTTGTCTGCCATTGCGCTCAGCCGCCGTCCAGGAATGATCGTCCGGAGCTCGACGGAATCGCCGAGCGTTCGCTGGACGAGGTCTGAAAACTCTCCAAGCAGGGCGCCGACGTCCAGCTCTTTTGGTGCGAGGGCCTGCCGCCTTCCGAATGCCAGAAGCTGCGAGGTCAGTCTGGCGCCGTCGTCGGCCGCGGACTGCGCCTCCCGCAACAGGGACAAGTGCCCCGGTTCGGCAAGACGGGCCTCCAGCATTTCGAGATTGCCGCTGATGACGGCGAGCAGATTGTTGAAATCGTGCGCGAGCCCTCCGGTCAACTGTCCGACCGCCTCCATTTTTTGTGACTGCCGCAGCTCGGCTTCGATGCGGTGGCGGCTCGTCAGATCCCTGACGAAGCCCGTGAACGTCCGCTTGCCGCTGGCAACCGCCTCGCCGACCGAGAGCTCCATCGGAAAGGTGGTCCCGTTCTTCCTGAGGCCGACAACCACGCGCCCGTAGCCGATGATCCGGCGGCGTCCGGTCTGAATGTATGAATCCAGATATCCGTCGTGCGCCTCCCTGTCCGGAGACGGCATCAGCATCGAGACGTTCTGCCCGATGGCCTCGTGCGCGGAGTATCCAAACAGCTTTTCCGCCGCGGTGCTGAACGAGGCGATGCAACCCTTGTCGTCTATCACGATCATTGCGTCGGGGACCGTGGCCAGGATGGACTGGAGGTGTGCCTGCCGCTCCCGCAGCTCGTCCTCGACCTGCTGCTTGAGGGTCACGTCGTTGTTGGACTGGACGATGAGCGTGTCCGGATCCCCAAGTTCGAGAACGGTCCACCGCGTCACGATCGTGAGTCTGGCACCGTCCTTTCGCCGGTGCCCCACCTGTCCGGTCCAGGACCCGTTGTTACGCACTTCGGTCCGAAGCTCCTCCACGTCCGCCGGGAATTGCGTGTCCAGAAGATCGTGAACCACCTTTCCCACGGCCTCCGACGCGGACCACCCGTAGAGCTGCTCGCAGCCCGAGGTCCAGCGCTGGATGACGCCATCGAAGCCGTGGACGATCAGATTGGAGCCGTCGAACATGCGCACGATCCGGTCCAGGTCTGTCTCACTGGTAGCGTGTTCCACCACAGCGTGCTCCTGCGTCTACGTCCTCGAACAGGTCGTCCGGGTCTTCGTCGGCGGTGCGGGCCAGTGCCAACCGGCTCGCAACTTTGAACTGATGCTTGTCCGCAGGCAATAGTATGCCTTTGGCGACCAGCTTGGTAAGCGTCCTCGACACGGTCTCGATCGTCAGGCCGAGATGGTCGGCGATATCGGCGCGGACCATCGGCAGACTGATCGTCCGGCCGTCCCGTCCCTCGCTCCGTTCCAGCCGATGCAGCAGGAAGGTGCAGACGCGTTGCTCGGCGTTCTTGTGCGACAGCAGGAGCATGTGGTCCTGCGCTGCGGAGATTTCGTCGCGAAGTTGCGACAGGAGCTGAAGCCGGAAATCGGGCACGAGTTGCAGTTCCTCTTCCAGCGTCCGCTTGTTCATCCGGGTGAAGGCCACCTCATCGATGGCTTCGCCTGCAAACATGTAGCGGTTGCGAAATGATAGTCCGACCAGGTCGCCTGCACCAAGAAAACCGATGATGAGGCGGCGGCCGTCGGGAAGGAACCGGCATATGCGGACGTTCCCGCGCACGATGCGAAACACGTGCCGGGCGGCGTCGCCCTCAAAGAAGATCGTGGTTCCCGACTGGGCAGTCTCGACGGTCTGGCGCATGAACAGCGGGGCGAAGTCGATCATTCCATGCGACAGTGGCCGTTCGAGTGAATGGATGTTTGATACCGCTTGCATGTCGTGGCTCCATCTGCCGTTGCGTGGCCTGGATTTGACCGAACGCTGATGACACCGGAATGCGAGAAGCGTAAGACTTGGTGCGATTGTGTAACAATCCGTAACAAGCGAAGAATGCTGAATGACGAGCGGAATTGTCAGACGGACCCGCATACTTGTCGTGGACGACGATGTCCGGATCCAAAGAATGCTCGCGCAATATCTCGGCGAGGAGGGATTCGACGTCGACGTGGCAGGCAGCAGCTCGCAGATGCGCGCCAGAATGGCGGGGGCGAAATTCGACGCCGTTCTGCTTGACCTCGTCATGCCGGGAGACTGCGACGGGCTCCAGCTCGCAAGGGAAATCCGTTCAGGGTCGGACGTTCCCATCATCATGCTGTCCGGCCGCGACGATGTCATGGACCGCGTCGTCGGTCTGGAGGTCGGCGCGGACGACTACATTGGCAAGCCATTCCATCTCCGGGAGGTGCTCGCCCGCGTGAGGACGGTCCTGCGGAGACGCACAGTTTCCAACGAAGCCGCACCCCCGGAAGCAGGCGTGCTCTTTTTCGCTGGATGGCGGCTTGACGTGGAACGGAGAGCGGTGACGAACCCGGCCGGGGACGAAGTGGCGATGTCTACGGGGGAGTTCGACATGCTGCATGTATTCGCCACCCATGCAGGGCGTGTCATGACGCGTGACATGCTGATGGACTTGACGCACAAGCGTGGCCGCGACGGCTTCGACCGCACCATCGACGCACTGATCGTCAGGCTGCGGCGCAAGATAGAGACGGATGCGGCAAATCCAAGCCTGATCAAGTCTGTTCGTGGCGTCGGATATCTCTTCACAGCAAGGCCGGAGACGGCTTCCGGTCGATCCTGAACATCAGGCCATGATCCCACCGACGAAATCGGTCTTCACTTTCCATCTCTGAGAAATCACCTGGAAACTGCGCCCAGAACCGCATGTAGTCGCATCCCGCCGATCGCCTTCGAAGCGAGGTGAACAGGAGGTCCGTGATGGTCATGTCGTCAATGACGCTCGCCACCGCGAAGATCGGAACGTCCATCAATCGTCCGGCGATCGGATGCGCGCCGATCCGGTAGGCGGCCAGCCCACGCACATAGCCTGCCGGATCCTTTAACGAGACGAGCGTCCACCGATCGGCGTTCGCCACCACTTGCGCCCAATCGTCGGCAGAAAAGCACGGAGCCGCCACCTGAATTAGGCTGTAGGCGATCAGCGCATCGTCCAAGTGGAGCAGGCGGACGCAATATCCCGATGTCATGACGGCTTTCCTCCTCGATAGAGAGGAAATGTTCGCATGGTCCGGCAGTTGGGGCCTTGTCCCAAGTCAATCGCCAGTCCGGGGAAACTCGAATGACAAAAGCCAGGGTGATTTGACGGTGATCAAAGACTGAGAACGCGATGGACTGTTCTATGTGCGCGTCGCCGCCTGTGAACGACGGCATTCTTGAGAGAAGGAGAATGACAATGGCAGACTCTGCAACGAAACTTTCCGTTAAGACCGAAGCAAGGCCGGCGGCGCCAGTCGACCGCTGGTGGCCCCTCGACAGCCTGCGGTCCGAGATCGACCGCGTGTTCAGCGACTTCGGCAGTCCGTCGATCTTCGACCGGGCCTTCAGCAGGATGCCGGCTGCGTTCTCGCGCGGCATGCTCGCCGTCGATCTCGTTGAATCCGACAAAGCCTTCGAGCTGTCGGCCGAGCTTCCAGGCGTCGACGCCAAGGATCTTGACGTCACGCTCGCCGACGGGGTTCTCACCATCAAGGGCGAGAAGAACGAGGCCAAGGAGGAAAAGGAAAACGACTATTACCTTTCCGAACGGCGCTACGGATCATTCCACCGGAGCCTGGAATTGCCGCGCGGCGTGGACAGCGAGAAGATCGAGGCGAAGTTCTCCAACGGCGTTCTCAAGGTAACGCTGCCGAAGACGCCCGAGCGGCAGAAGAACGACAAGAAGATCACGGTCAAGGCGGCCTGACGGTCAACCCTCCGCTGCGCCGAGGGGTGGCGTACGGTGGGCGCGGAGAGAGGGAGGGGCGCGACCCCTCCCTCTTTTTCAGTTGATGCGGATGTGGTTCTCGACGGTGGCAACGCCTGGAACAGACCAGGCAGTCCGTTCGGCGACGCCGCGCTCGTGCCAGGCGCGCACGCCGCCTTCGAGGACGACCTTGTCGTCCTGAACCTTCACCGAGATGCCGCCGGCGTCGACTTCGGCACTCCGTTTCAGCGCGTCCTCGATCCGACGGCGGACGTCCGGCACCGTTGGGCACGACCGTATCGTCAGCAGATTGAGGACGCCGACCACGCCACCGAGCTTCCTGACTGCACGTTCGGCGGCAGCTTTCTGGAACTGCCAGCGCACTTCGCCCGACAACGTCACCCAGCCGTCCTCGACCTTTACATGAACCGGTCCCTCCGGGAGCGCCGTGGTCCAGGCGATGATGTCGATCGCCCGCGACGCGATCTGGTCGTCTGCATGCTGCTTGTGACCTACGCACCGCACATCGATGTCCACAGCCACCGCCCGGACGCCCTTCACCCGCGCGGCAACGTCCTCCGCCGTCAGCTTTTCGGCATAGGTCGACACATGACCGGAGAGGGTCGCAATGCCGTCTTCCACCGAGACGCCGATATGGGCGGCGTCGATGCTGGGTTCGAACGCCAGCTCGTCGAGTATGTCCTGTTGGATTCTTAGGTCCGTCATTTCTACCTCCTGTTGGGGTCCGAAGCCTGTTGGCCCCGCGGGGTATGATGCGCCGTCCAAAATTTCTGCCGTTGCGCTGGGTCAATTCAACCTGGCGACGGCCTGCATCTCCCCAAAATTGCCCGTCAGGCGAGCCGCGAATACATCTTTGACCTTCGTCAACGTGCGGTCGTCCGGGGTGCCTTAAAGTGCCCGACAACACATAGGAGTTGTCATGACCAATCCGATCCTTCACTTCCACGGCGCCGCGGGCTCGGTGACCGGATCGTGCTTCCTGCTGGAGACGGCCGGGGGGCGCATTCTCGTTGATTGCGGGATGTTTCAAGGATCCAAATCGGAAAAGGAACTGAACTACAAGCCGCTCCCATTCGATCCCGAAAAGGTCGACGCAGTGCTGCTCACACATGCGCACATCGACCACTCGGGGCTGCTTCCGAAGCTTGCGAAGGCGGGATACGGCGGGCCAATCTTTGCAACGGCAGCAACGATCGACCTTTGCACGATCATGCTGCAGGATTCGGGTCACATCCAGGAGTCGGAGGTCCGACAGCTCAACCGAAGGAATCGTCGAAGGGCGCGAGAGACGGTGGAGCCCATCTATACCGCCGACGACGCCCGCAGCATGCTGCCGCAGTTCATCGCTGTCGAGTATGGCGAGCGGCGGGAGACTGTTGGCGGCGTCAGGTTCCGTTACTGGAATGCCGGACACCTGATGGGTTCCGCATCGATCGAAGTCGAGACGCCCGGCGCCGACGGGGCGACAAGAATTTTGTTCTCCGGCGACGTCGGCGCGAGCAACAAGCTGTTCGAAAATCTCCCTTTGGCGCCTTCCGGGGTCGATTACCTCATCTGCGAAAGCACATATGGGGACAGGGAACGGGAAGAGTACGCCCTGAAGGATCGACGGGACCGGCTGCGCGAAGTGGTGGCGAGTTCGAATAGCCCAGGCGGGGTCCTTCTGACTCCCTCCTTCGCCGTTGAGAGGACGCAGGAAGTGCTGACCGATCTCGTCGCCCTCATGGACGAAGGAGAGGTGCCGCGGTGCCCTATCATGATTGACTCGCCGCTCGCATCGCGAGCGACCGAGGCCTTCAAGAAGCATGCGGCCGACCTCGGTCACGGCAAGGCGTTCCTTCGTGCGCTCAACGCGCCGAACGTCCGCTTCACCGAGACGGCCGAGCAGTCGAAGGCCCTCGATCTCGTCCGGGGCTTTCACATCATCATCGCGGCAAGTGGAATGTGCGAGGCGGGCCGGATCCGCCACCGCCTGAAGAACTGGCTCTGGCGGCCGGAGTGCACCGTGCTGTTTGTCGGATTCCAAGCGGCGGGGACACTGGGCCGCATCCTGCAGGAAGGCGCGACCGACGTCCGCATCCAGGGCGAGGAGATTCACGTCTGCGCCAGGATGGCCACGCTCGACGCCTACAGCGGACATGCAGATGCAAGCGAACTGGATGCGTGGGTTGCCGGTCGGGAACCGATCCGGAAGGCGATCTTCCTTGTCCATGGAGAGGACAGCGCTCGGCAAGCGATGTCCGTCCGGCTCCCGAAGCAAGTTTCCGCGAAGGTCGTCTGCCCGTCGCTGGATGATGCCTACGAGCTTTCACCGGCGGGTGCACGCCTCATCGAAGACAGGACGCCCGCACGTATCAAGCCGGTCGTACCCGGCAGGTCCGACTGGAACAACGACTATCAGCGGTTCGTTCTGGACCTGTCCGACCGTCTGAAATCCGTCGCCGACGAGAAGGGCCGCGCGGTCGTGCTGCGCAGGCTTCGACGTGTACTGGACCCGGAAGATGTTTCGGCGGTCGAAGGGAGGAGAGACGGCAATGTTAATCATGGATCGTGACTGCAAGCGCGGCGGAGAACGCTTCGCGATACCGACCCAGGGTGAGGTGCAAGGCAAGCTTACCGTCCTGGAGGTCGTCGCTATAACCTGCCTGAGGGAGGTTCTCGCTTCGAAGAATGCCTTTGCGGTCGCTGCGTTAAAGAAGAAGGTCCTGCGGGCCATGAAGGAGCAGTGCGCGCCATTCGGTCTGTCGTCGGAAGACGAGACGTCCGTCCTCGAGTACGCATGCGAGTTCTTCGAAGAGGCAAGCAAGGAGGCAGCCAGGCAGGCTGCAACGAAGGTGGCTGCGAAGTCTGCTGGGACGGCACGCTCCAGGGCTTCGGGCCATGGATAGGGTTGCCGTCACTTTCAACGCCGGGTCCTCCAGCCTCAAGGTCGGCGTCTTCAGGCTGAAGGACGGTCGGGCACTCCGGCTGGCAGGCGGTATTGCCACGCTCGGGGACCAGCCAAGGTTCACCTTCCGATTTTCTGACGGGGATGAGGCTGTCGATCTTCCGTCCGGGACAGCGATCGATGCGCGGCTGGTTTCGCAGCTCGTCGATTGCATCGCCCGCAGAGGATTCGACCCCGTGGTGGCCGGCCATCGCATCGTCCACGGCGGACAGGTCTTCGATGGCCCCGTTCTGCTTGAGCCCGAGGTCGTCCTCAGAATGGAAGATCTGACGCATCTCGCGCCGGTGCACCTCCCTCCGGCGCTTGCGATCGTCCGCGCAGTCAACAGCGCATATCCGGAGATACCGCAGACGGCGTCCTTCGATACCGCATTCCATTCGTCGCAGAGCAGTCTTGCCGCAAGGCTCGCCGTTCCAAGAGAGCTGCACGACGCCGGGATCCGCAGATACGGCTTCCACGGTCTTTCCTATAAGTACGTCTCCGGCGAACTCAGGAAACACGATCCGGACCTGGCCGCTGGCCGTATCATCTGTGCGCACCTTGGAAGCGGAGCGAGCCTCTGCGGAATGGTCGATGGCGTGAGCATGGACGCCAGCATGGGCTTCTCCCCGCTGGACGGAATTCCCATGTCGACCCGGCCGGGCTCGCTCGATCCGGGCGCTGTCGTCCACCTTTTGCGCAACAATTTCCGCGACGCAGACAGCCTCGAGGATTTCCTCTACCACCAGTGCGGCCTGCTCGGCGTCTCCGGGAAAAGCGGCGACGTCCGGGTCCTGCTGGAGGACTTCCATCCGGCGTCAAGAGAAGCCATCGACCTCTTCTGCTTCAGGATCGCCGGCGAGATAGGAAGGCTCGCCGTCTCTCTGGGCGGAGTGGACGCCATCGTCTTTACCGCCGGCATAGGCGAGCATCAACCGGAGATACGCAATGGCGTGGCCCACCATCTGGGCTGGCTGGGTCTCTCGTTGAGCGAGCCCGCGAACAAGATGAACGCGACCGTGATCAGCGCGAGGGAAAGCGAAATCGTCGCCCTTGTCATTCCGACCGACGAGGAACAGGTCATCGCCGAAGAGGCGATCGAAGTCATCAGCCGGCACAGGCTTTAAGGATCGAAAATGTCTGAGCATAGCAGCCTTCAGCTCACCGAGCGCGAGCTCGAACTCATCAACCGCTAATTTCTGCCCGAGCCGCTTCGGCCGGAACAAATCAAGCCCCGCCTTCTCGGACATTGGGGAACGACGCCCGGCCTCAACTTCGTCTACGCCGATCTCAACCGTGTCACCCCCCGCGCTAGCGTGACCGTGGCGAGAAGAATGATCGAGGGGATCATGCTACAGCCCTCAACGAGAGGCAGCTGAGCGTGAAGCCCGGTCCCATCGCCGTCAGGACAGTTCTCCTGGGTAGTCCGTGCGCCAGAAGCTTATCGAGTACGAACAGCGCGGTTGGCGACGACATGTTCCCATAATCCGAGAGAACCTCACGCTCCTTGTCGAGGGTTCCCTGGCTCAGTTTAAGTGCCGATTCCAAGGCGGTGATGACCTTGGATCCACCGGGGTGGCACGCAAACCGGTCAACGTCGGCAGGAGTGAGATCTGATCGGGCGAGTATGGATGTTACGCCCTTCAGCACGTGAGTTTCGGCGAACGGTGGTATCGCACGGTCGAAGATCACGCCCAGACCTTCCGGATCGACGCTCCACCCCATGATGTCCAGCGTGTCGGGCCACGTATGCTGGCCTGCAAATTCGACCTCGGCCAGACCGGCCTCGCTGGCACGGACTACGCAGGCGGCGGCCCCGTCGCCGAAGAGGGCGGTCGCCACGATGTTCGCCTTGGTAAGCTTGTCCATGCGAAATGCCAATGTGCAGGTCTCGACCGCGACCACCAGCACGACCGAGCCTGGCCGGGATGCCGCCAGCCGTGACGCGATTGAAAGCCCGGAGACTCCGCCGGCACAGCCGAGGCCGAACACTGGCACCCGTTCGACGTCGTCCCGGAAACCCAGCTCTCTGCTTACCCTCGCTTCCAGACTGGGCGTCGCAATACCAGTCGAGGAGACCGTCACGATCGTGTCGACGTCGCCTGCGGCTAGGCCAGCCGACGCAAGCGCTTTACTGGCGGCGGACACGAACATCGCACCCGCGCCCTCGATATGAGCGATGTTTCTTTCGGGCCATCCCGACGTCTCGAGATACCACTCGATCGGCCGGACGCCGTAGCGTCGTCGAATCCCCGAGGTTTCAAACACCCTTGCCAGCTTTTCGAAATCGCCAAATCGCGATGAGAACGCGGTGTGCGACGCTCGCGCCGCGTCACGCTGATCGATGACATGTGGCGGAACTGCGGTACCGACGGATACCAGCTTGACGGAATGCTGCATAAGACTCCTTGCGACGGCGCGGAAAGACCTTGGTGTGCCGCGCGAGGACGAGACCGGACCATAACGTGTTGATCCTGCAAAAGGTTGCAATGCCGGCGAGCCTGATGCCGCACTTCGTCGGCAGTCTCCGGAGACGACGACGCGCGAAGAAGGCCTCCCGCGGCTTCGGGTCAGGCTTGATCCACGTCAATGCGCTCAACGTGTGTTGGCTCCGTAATTGTCCCATCAACAAGGAGACAGCGCGATGCTTGCTAGAGACATCATGACGACCCCCGTGACGACGCTCGACGAGGGACACAACGTCAGGGAAGCCGTCGAGATCGTCAACGCCAGCAAGATCGGCGCGGTGCCCGTCGTCGATGGCGAAGGGCGGCTCACGGGCATCGTCACCGAGGGAGACCTGCTGCGCCGGGTGGCGTCGTCTTGGGCGAGACGGGCGGTACCGCATACGCGCGACCGCGAAGATGCACTGGCGGACTATGTGAAGGCCCGAAGCTGGCGCGTCAAGGACGTGATGTCGACGCCCGTCATCAGCGCCGCCCCGACCGCCACGGCCAGCCAGCTTGCCGAACTCCTGCAGGCCCACGATATCAAGCACCTGCCGGTCGTCGAGGACGGCAGGCTCGCCGGAATGATCAGCCGTCGCGACTTGATGCGAGCGCTCCTCGAGGTTCCACGGCAGTGCACCGCTTCCGGCGACGAGGCCCTCGGGACCGCCGTTCGTAGCCGCCTGGAATCCGAGCTCGAAATAACCGCCCCAATGGTCAAAGCGACCGTCTCGAATGGGATCGTCACCCTGAGGGGAGAGGTCGAGACGGAGCTGGAACGCGCGGCGGCCAGGGTGGCGGCGGAAAGCGTCCGCGGCGTCGGCGGCGTGTTGAACAAGATCACCCTGGCCTCTGCATGGTGAGCCCCTCCAATGATGAAGTCGTCCCCGGAGTTTCGTAACCGATGTTCCGGCCCCACGTTGATCTCGCCTTCCTGATCTGTGCTCGGCTTTCTATGGACGAGCAAGGGGAGTTTCTCGATGGAGACTACATTTGGAGGTTCTCACGGCTAGGAAGTCTGGACGTGAGGTTCACCGGCACTGGCCGGATGACGTCAAGGCGCATGGTTTCGGAGAGCCTTCGGCCCGGCCCAATGGTGAGTGAGGTCGCAGAGCGGCATAGGTTGAAGCCGAACCACCTGTCAACTTGGCGGACAATGGCGCGGCAGGGCAAGTTGGTCCTACCCGCACCTGAGGATGCGGTGGAGTTCGCAGCGGTGCCGGGCGGCACGCCGCTTACGACAAATCGGCGTCCGGGAAGTGGCTTGTCCCCATAACCGCTGCACCAATCATTCCGCTGCTTCGGGCTCCAGGTGCGCGCGAAACTCTCCTGAAGCAGCTTCTTGCCGATCTCTTCCCCGTTCGTTCGATAGATGTCGAGGAGCGGCCGGTGCGACGGCGTCTTGTCGATTGCGCCGCTCAATACGACACGCGATCCCTTTTCAGCCTGCCCTTGGCGATCAGCGCCAGCTTCCGTTCTTTCATGCACTTAGCGTGCGATCCCGATCTCCGGCGTGTCGATGCCCGAGACGAACGGAACACCTTCCCCCAGCAGCCGCATGTTCTGGCCGTTGCATTTCACCGCGTCGCCGTCGACGACGGTCAGAGACGCGCAGATAATCAATCCAACTATCATTGAGTTCAATCGAGCCCACAGCAAAGTTGATTGCGCCGGTTCCCCAGCCTTTCTGCTTATGCCGACTGTCTGGTCGAAATGGGGGCAATTCACAGGAAGAGCGAATCAACAGACCCCCAATTGGAGGATGAATGGCCGCGCCGATGCAATCAAACGGGCAGTGATAGCCCCCCGATACGTAGCCGAAAGGCGGTCTAAGCCGGGCCAATTGGCCGTTGAGGGAAACCTACTAAGGGTCTATAAAGCTTCTCGATAGGTCGTTGCAGAACGCCGGTTTCGTACTGTGATCGGGAGGCTCTGAAATTATAGGCTCCCGAAACGCCGCGCGCAGCAGATGACGGTCAATCTTTTTCCGAAATGGATGTAAGACCGCACCCCCCTCCTCTTGGCTTACTTTGTCCTGATGAACCGCTGAGTTATCCGTCAACGCTTTGAAGGTATGCGAGTGAGGACCAGAAATGATCGTATCATGAAAACAGATCAGCTTTGCCAACGACGAGTTCGTCGATGAGAAGGGCAAGACACGTTTTCCCCGTCGTAGGTAAGGCTTCGCCGAGGCGGACGCTGTTTTGGGGAGATGGGGGCGTTATGGAAGCAGTAGATAGAGTTGCACGTGGGGCGCGTTGGCGCCTCAACGCGCTTTTGGAACGCGCCCGTCGGACCGCCCACCCAAGGACCGTTCGACAGGCTTGGTCAAGGGTGCGCGCCGAACACCTTTCTTACACGACTGATCGTCAACTTCATCAATTGCTTGAGGTAGTGCGTCGTACCGCCCCGAGCGGAGCGTTGATCATTGAGGCAGGTTGCGGGCGCGGCGGTTCAGCAAGTCTCAGGTGTTCCGCCAGGTCGCGTCAGCGCCGTATGCGCGTGTACGACCTGTTCGAGATGCTCCCTCCGCCTTCGGAGCACGATGGCGACGACATGAAAGCTCGGTACGCTGAAATCAATGCCGGCGAAGCCGTCGGCCTTGGAGGCGGGCAATACTATCTCTATGATGATGACCTGATGGCGACGGTGACGAACAACTTCGCTAGGTTTGGTTATCCCGTCGAGTCCAACAACGTCCAACTGATAAAGGGTAAGGTGCAAGACACGCTTACAGTCGCCGAGCCGGTCGCTTTGGCCAATATCGATGTTGATTGGTACGAGCCTGTCAGCGCCTGTCTAGAGCGGGTTATGCCTCGCCTCATCGTCGGCGGCGCTGTCGCACTTCGCGCCTATTCGGATTGGTCTGGGTGCCGAAAGGCGGCAGACGATTACTTCTCTCGCGCAGGACGGGAGGGACTGGACTTTGACATCTCGGCTGGACACATGCTTGTGACCCGAACGCACTGAACCTTCTCCGTCCAAGAAGACATTTCTGGTGTCCAAGAGGGCGTGCGCCGGTTTGTCA
Organism: Rhizobium sp. WYCCWR10014; assembly: GCF_001657485.1. Lineage (GTDB taxonomy): Bacteria > Pseudomonadota > Alphaproteobacteria > Rhizobiales > Rhizobiaceae > Rhizobium. Next base: position 41,309 of record NZ_LXFU01000053.1, on the reverse strand, counting down.
CCCGGTTGGCGCCAGCTATTTCGACAGCTTGCGTGACCGCGCATTGAAAGCCTCAAGATGACATGCGTCCGTAGTGGGCGTGCCTCAAAAAGGAACCCCGCCCAGAGCGGGGCAGTTTGGGAAGCCGCGTTGACCACAGATCAAGGTGGGGAAGACAACGTGGGAGTGGAACACCGGTTACAGAGTTTCTTTCATGTTTGTCATTGCAGACGCCGTCATGTCGAGGCTTCTCCTCGTCATCCTGGTCCTCATGGTCGGGACGGTCGTGGCGTCCTGCTGGTGAAACCATCCGACGGCTCTCGAAGCAGGCGTGTCGAGCGCTCTCTCTGACCCGTGAGTGCACGGTAAACATCCTCCAATGAAATTGTCGGACCGCTTCTCACAAATGACCGGAAGCGCGGTAAATGCAATGCCCTTCGACCTGTTCGGTTTAATATGGCTGGCGGGAAGGCGTCATTCGGCCTACGTCGCCGGGCTGTCGCTGGTCCTGCTTGTTATTGATGCGGCGCATCTCGAACTCCCGCGCCGGATCGTCAACGAGGCGACCCAGCAAGCATCACATTGGTCGCACTGTTCGTATCCCTCAATTTTGCGGTGGCAGTGTTGGAGTGCGCGATTACGTTCACCTTCAATCTGCGAACATCCCTCCGCCGCTTTCCTCAGAAAGAGAGTTCGGCCCGAACCGTCACACGCGTTCCTCCGCTTCGCCGGACGTCAGCCCGTCCTGCAGGTTCGAGGGCGAACTCGCCCAGTATCCAGAAGGCGCGACCTCTAAAGCTGTCGAAGGAGGAGGATAAGGAAGAACGGGGATATCCATGGCGAACTCCGTTGTGATTTCGTCAATTATCGTCTCAGCCGGGAGGACATCATTGATGCTTGTGAAGCTTCGTGGCTCGCGTAGGAGGTGCCTGGCTTGACCGATACCAACATCCACGCCGTTCGAACCCGGCCACGTCACGCCACTAGATAGCAGTCGAAACCTTTGTAAGCCACGGCGGGGACAGTTCGTCAATGTGACATCAGGACGGGCAAAAGAGGCTCGTGCAACACGGCATCGGTTGCTCCTCCAAGGACAAAATCGCGTAATCTCGAATGTCCAAATCCTCCCATGACCAGCATATCGGCGCCCACTTCCAGTGCCGTTTGCTGAATGCTCAAACCGATGGATGACGAAGTAAACCGAGCGGTCGTTGCGATTGCATTGACGCCGCTCGAAACCAGGGTCTCAGCGAGGTGGGTTCCGGTCGTCGCCGGCAGCGGCTTTTCGCCCGTCAAAGATAGCACCGAGACCCGCCGGGCCTTGCAAATGAATGGCCTTGCATCGTTGACGGCTCGAGCGGCGGCTCTGCTTCCGTCCCAGGCGATGACCAGGTGATCGATCGGGCCCGCGAGGGTCTTGTTGGGAAAGATGATGGCTGGCCGGCCGGACCCGAATATGACCGCTTCGGCGACAATACGGGTATCCGGAACGTCCGCGATACATTCGAGAATAGCCAGATCGAAAAAACGTGCCTCCGTGACTGCCGTGTCGTGCAATAGGGGCAAGCTGGTTTTGACTGTTCGACAAGATAATTCAACCTCGGCGCTCGCTGCGAGGTTCGTTGCCGATGAAACCAGCGTTGCGGCTCGATCGCGGCTCACAGTCTCGGCATGCTCGATCATCTTCGGAGTATCGAGCAGCAACGACGACCATGCGTTGGGGATGTGCGGAATCGCGACTGTTAGCGCGCACGCGTGAAGATGTGCACCGTAGTGCCCAGCAAACGTTACGGCGTTCGAAATGATCAATCCGGAACTTGAATCGGGATATGTTGCCAGCGGGAGAAAATATTGTGCCGTCATGTCTTGCTCCATCTCTCGCGGACCGCCACGATTGCAATCATCTATCTCCATTCGTCTCGACCCGGCATTGATGTAACGCAATTGCCGACGCTCCGGCTTCTCTGCCACGGCACGGCACGGCGCCGCGTGCGAGAACTCCGCCTCTCCTTCGAAGAGCGCCAGGATAACCGGAAGTTCACACAGGTGCCTTTCCAACTGGAAGTCTGCGTAAGTTGATCGTGGTCAAATCCTTGATGGCCGAGATCCGGTATTGAATTCAGGAGGACGTGCTTGCGACAATGGGAGCGCGAAGTGAATTCAACGACCGCCGAAACCGCCGGGATGCGGCCGAGACTAGCACGCATTCTAACCCTGTCGCACGCCGTCCTGTACGGTCTCGGCGTCACCATAGGCGCGGGTATTTACGTGCTCGTCAGTGTCGCCGCCGGACGGGCGGGCATGCATGCACCGCTTGCGTTCCTGGGTGCCGCCGCAGTCATGGGCTTGAGCGCGGCCTCGTTTGCAGAACTCGGCACGCGAATGCCCGTCAGCGCAAGTGAAGCCGCCTATGTCGATAGGGCTTTTAGGCTGCGATGGTTCACGATCGTGACCGGGTTGCTGGTCATCGTGACGGCGATCATCTCGGCAGCGACGATCAGCGCTGGTAGTGCTGGATATGTAGGTGTCCTCCTTCCGCTTCCTGGATCCTCCATCATCGCCGGTGTCGTGCTGACAATGGGTGCTATTTCATGCCTGGCGACAGCCAGCTCGATCACTTTCGCAGGTGTTATGACGCTCATTGAGGTCGGTGGTCTCCTCCTCATCGTCGGAGCGGGGTTCTCCGAAGGTGTTGGCCTGATCGAGCGCCTGCCGGAGGCATGGCCCGGCGGCAATCCCACGGCCTGGGTCGGCGTGTTCGGTACCGCCATGATTGCGGTGTTCTCCTTCATCGGCTTCGAACACCTGGTCAACATTGCCGAAGAGATGAAGACGCCGTCGAAGACTCTGCCTCGCGCGCTCTTCGTGACGTTGGGGCTGACTGCCGTCATCTATGCCGGCGTCACATGGGTCGCTGTGGTCACTGTTCCTCCGGACGAACTGGCAAGGTCGCCCGCGCCGCTCGCACTCGTCTTTGAACGCCTGACGGGCATGCCGCTCGTGACCATGAGTGCGATCGCGATCATCGCGACGTTAAACGGCATCATCGTGCACATGATTATGATCTCTCGGGTGATCTACGGCCTGGTCCAACAGGGAAACCTCCCCCAGGTGCTCGGACGCCTGAACCCTCACACTGGAACGCCGATCGTCGCCACTTTGATCGGGGCTACGGCGATCCTGGTGTTTGCTATCTTCGTACCGCTCGAAGGTCTCGCCAAGCTGACATCGCAGTGCACTTTGGGGCTGTTCACTTTGGTAAACATGGCGCTGATCCGCATAAAGATGACCGAGACCATAGCGCTGCCTCCGGGTGTGTTCATTTGCCCGTTCTGGGTGCCCGTCGCAGGTGTGATCGCGAGTGCCGCGTTGCTCGTGATCGACATTGCCCTCATCGGTTAATCTCGCACTCACTACGTCAAAATCGACTTTGTCCTGGAGACGCGCATGAGCAGACTGCATTCGGAACATCACCTGGTCTCCCGCATCGGCTGGCTACGGGCTGCCGTCCTCGGCGCAAACGATGGAATCGTCTCGACGGCGAGCTTGATCATGGGCGTCGCTACCGCGTCCGCCGGACCCTCGCAGATCCTGGTAGCAGGCGTCGCTGGTCTGGTCGCGGGCGCGATGTCCATGGCGGCCGGCGAATACGTGTCGGTAAGCTCCCAAGCGGACACCGAGGAAGCCGATCTCGCGCGAGAACGGATCGAGTTGGAGGCGCAACCCGAAGCTGAGTACGAGGAGCTGACTGAGATCTACGTCAAACGCGGTCTCACCGACGAGCTGGCCAGGCAAGTCGCGATCCAACTGACCGCAAATGATGCTCTCGACGCGCATTCGCACGACGAACTCGGTATCGTCGAACACATGGCGGCCCGGCCGGTTGAGGCGGCTTTGACGTCGGCCGTCACGTTTGCGGTGGGGGCCGCATTGCCCCTGCTCATGGTCGTACTTTCGCCCGGCTCGGTGCTGATCTATACCGTTGCAACCGCATCTTTGGCCTTCCTCGCGCTGCTGGGCGCTATCGGTGCAAAAGCCGGCGGCGCCAACGTCTGGAGGGCCACCACCCGCGTCACTTTCTGGGGCGCTTTCGCTATGGCATTGACGGCGGGGATCGGTGCGTTGGTTGGCACCGCAGTCTGACGAGTAACTTTCCGCCCCTTCCTGCACGCCCAGCTTGAGGACGCGGTGAGTTCTAGGATGTTCTGGTCGCAACGAAAGAGGAGCGGACGCAAGTTCGACTCCTCAAGGCTCGGGGGCCGGAACTCATAATCGTCAGATCTCGGCCACCACCTCGGCGAGCATCCAGCGGACCTTGCTTGCCAGACTGTTCAGCACTTCGTTGTCGATCGCCTGCATGGATGCGACCGGATCGATGGCGCTCACCATGACATTGCCGCCATCGACCCCGCGCAGGATGACATTGCACGGCAGCATGGCCCCCACCTTTGGTTCCAGTTTCATCGCCTCGAACGCCATGCGCGGATTGCAGGCTCCGAGGATGAGGTATTCGTCGATGTCGGCGTCGATCTTCTTTTTCATGGTTGCCTTGACATCAATCTCCGTCAGAACACCGAAACCGTGCTTGATGAGAGCGGATTCGGCCCTGCCGACCGCATCGTCGAAACTGGTCGCCCAGAGGTTCTATCGAGCGTGTAGGTCATGAGAAGTCTCCTTTGGGCTCCCATGCAACGGCCGGCAAATGCCCGGCGTCCGATCACATGTCTTGCATGAACGCCTGCATTTCTTCAGGTGTGACTTTGCCGTCATTGTTCGCGTCGACCGCGTCGAAGACGCGTTTGTGGATTGCGGTCAACTCTGCGAAAGAAATTGCGCCGTCCCCATCAGTATCGGCGATGACGAACATGATCTTCATCATATGACCGCGCATTGGCCCCATCATGCGCATTCCTTCATTCATGTCCGATGGCATCATGTTGCGGCCCATCATGCCGGGCATCATTTCCGATCCGTTGGCCTCGGGTTTTGCCTCAGACGGGGCCGGGTCTGGACTTTTCGTCTGGGCGGAGGCGCTGCCCATGGCGCCGACGGCACCGAGCAAGGCCAGCATAGCGATCGTTGGCAGTCTGAACATGGACATCCTGAATCTCCTATTTAAGTGTTGTCCTCCACGAGTTGGAGCAGCCTTTGAGATTAGGATGCCTACTGGTTTCAGACATTGCGCTGGATCAAACCACTTGTACGGTTCGAGTCGTCGAGGACGGACCGATCGCCTTCGCGCCGCGCCACGAAAATCCTATCGAACGGTAAGTATAAAAAATGACGGAAGCTCTTATTGAAAAGTCTGAACTGACGCGGGCATGTGCTGCGAGCGAGCAGTCGCTGCTGGTATCGTCGGTGGTGGAAAGCTCTGACCTCTACGAGCCAGACTCCGTCGTATGGAAATACGACCGGTCGGGTGGTGTATCGCAATGGGAGGATCGAAAGGTTGCTGCGCATGTCGAGAGAATCATTTCTTCGGCGGATAGCCATGACTATGTCGTGATGTCTTCGGAAGGAGAGGTGATTTTTGATGTATTTTCTAGTGGAGCAATCGAAAGGATGACCGGAGCCGGTACTTGGATTGACGGTGCCAAAGGCCATGGTCGCATGCTCGCCTTGGCAAGGATCGAAGATACGCTCTATTCGTCCGGCAATGGGGGGCAGATATATGTGCGAAGCCAGCCGAACCAATGGCGCATATTGACCAATGATCTGTTGTTCGATCCTGACGCTCACGCTCGACTCAGCAAAACGGCGCCCCCGACAGATGACCCGCGATTTTTGCAATGGCTTATGGAGTCCAGATCGAAGAGGCCTCGGAATATATCCTTCCACGACATCAATGGGCTAGGCCATGATGCTATCTATCTCTGCGGCGTGGAAGGTACCAAACCTGTCTTGTGCTTCTGGGACGGCTCGGCGCTTCATGAACTCAAGGTTCATCTTGAAGAAGCTGCGCTGACGGGCATCCTCATCGAGCATGCGGATAGCGTCTGGATCTGCGGGCGCGAAGGCGTGCTGCTGCACGGCAGCTACGCACGCGGGTTCACGCCGGTCAATCTGCGTCAACAGCTCAATCTTTTTCACATGATCACGCCCTATCGAGGCAAACTTGTGTTGCCTTCGAGCGTTCGTTCCGGCGGTCTGTTCGAATTCGATCCTGGCACTTCCGATCTTCGACGCTTCTCTCCCGCTCTCCCCAAGCTGCGCGGTGAATACATCTTCTATGCCGGTGCCGTCGGTGATGTTCTGTGGGTTGTTGGCCAGAAGGATATTTTTCGGTTCGATGGAAGCGAATGGGAGCGGATTGAGCATCCCAGGCTTTAGAAGGGGATTACGTCTTTGGTGGGAGCTTAAAGAGCGACTCGAGCGTCCGAAAGATCGCGATCTAAGGAAATACCAATGACCGCAGCAGCGTTTCTTGAAGCGCGAGGCAAACCCAATGAGGCAAGACGGATTTCCGAGGCTGAAGCGGAAAGTGCCGTTGGGCGCGTTCCGGAGAGCTTGCGAGAGTTCTGGATGCAATATGGCGTGGGGTGCTATGCAAACAGGAACTACTGGCTGTGCACCCCGGCTCTCTTCGAGGGCTTCCTCCGCCAGATGCTGACCAATGTGCCGGAATTGAATGCCGATGACCTCGCCGCCTTCGGATATTAATTCCCTCGCCTCCCCATGATCTTTGGCTGAAGCTTGCTGACGCCCTGGACGGTTTCTCGATCTGAAAGGTCGACGCGGGGCATCGGCGCATGTCGCCGGTCTAAGTCTGATCGCGCCACAAACGTGAAGCCGTCATGGCGCGATGAAGCCTCGGGAGCTGATTGCCATCCGTAGCGGAATTTGCCCGCCGCTCAGAAGGGATAGTGCTGGGCGGAATCCTCGACCGTGAGCCAGCGCAGGTCGGTGAATTCGGCGATTGCCGCCTTGCCGCCGAAGCGGCCATAGCCGCTGCCCTTGACGCCGCCGAAGGGCATTTGCGCCTCATCGTGCACGGTCGGGCCATTGATGTGGCAGATGCCGGATTCGATTTGTGCCGCAACCGCCATTGCCCGCTGGACATTCCGGCTGAAGACGGCGGATGACAGGCCGTATTCGCTGTCGTTGGCGATGCGGATGGCTTCTTCCTCGCCGGAGACGCGAATGATCGGCTTGACCGGGCCGAAGGATTCTTCCGCATAGACGCGCATCCCGGGCGTGACGTGATCGAGCAGCGTCGCCTCGACTACGGTTCCCGAGCGCTTGCCACCGGCCACGAGCTTTGCCCCCTTGGCCGTCGCATCGGCAATCAGCTCTTCCATTTTCTTCGCTGCGTCGAGGCTGATCAGCGAGCCGAGAACGACGTGGCCACGCGGATCGCCGGCCGGCAGCTGGCTGGCGCGGGCGGCCAGTTTGGCGACGAACTGATCGGCGATCGTCTCGTCGACGATGATGCGTTCCGTCGACATGCAGATCTGGCCCTGGTTCATGAAGGCGCCGAAAATGGCGGCATTGACGGCACCGTCGATATCGGCGTCGTCGAGGATGACCAGCGGTGCCTTGCCGCCGAGCTCAAGAAGGGCGGGCTTCAGATGTTTGCCGCAGGTCTCGGCGATGATCTTGCCGACCTTGGTCGACCCGGTGAAGTTCACGCGCTTGACGGCCGGATGGGCAATCAGCGCCGCAACGATCTCAGGCGCATCCTCCGGCGCGTTGGTGATGACATTGACGACACCAGCGGGTAGGCCGGCTTCGGTCAGCGCGGTGGCGATCAGCCTATGCGTGCCGGGGCATTGTTCCGAGGCCTTGAGGACGACGGTGTTGCCGCAGGCAATCGGCATGGCGATGGCGCGGGTGGCGAGGATGACGGGCGCGTTCCAGGGGGCAATTGCCAGGCAGACGCCGGCGGCCTGGCGAACGCCCATGGCGAGCGTGCCGGGTTTGTCGGAAGGGATGATTTCGCCTGATATCTGCGTCGTCATGGCGCCGGCCTCGCGCAGGATGTTGGCGGCGAGCATGACATTGAAGCCGGCCCAGGGCGCGGTTGCGCCGGTCTCCTCGATCATCAGCCGGGTAAACTCGTCGACTTTGGAATCCATGATATCGGCAGCCTTCATCAGGATCGCGCGGCGCTGGCCGGGGCCGCTCTTCGACCAGGCGCCGAAGGCTGCGCTGGCGGCATCGACGGCCGCGGCAACGTCGTCAAGGCTTGCGGCGGCGGCGCGGCTTGCGAGCTTTTCGGTGAAGGGATCGATGCGATCGTAGGTGCGGCCGCCGGAGGCCGCGCGGTCGGCGCCGTTGATGAGCAGGGAAATATTCATCGGAGGTCTCCTTGGGACAAGAACTAGAAGCCGAGGACTTCGGCGTTGATGGAAGCTTCGAGGCCGCCGTCGACGGCAAGATTGGCGCCGTTGATCCAGCGTGCGCCATCCCAGCAGAGGAAGAGCACGGCGGGGGCGATATCGGCGGAGGTGCCGGCGCGGCCGACGCGGGTGATGTCGCTATCGACCCTGGCGTCGCCGAGCACGGCGCGGAACTGCTTGAGGATCGGCGTTTCCACCGGCCCGGGGCTGACGGCATTGACGCGGATGCCACGGTTTTTGAACAGCGGCTGATGGGCGGCCCGCATGGTCCAAAGCAGCAGCAGTTCCTTCGAGAGCGGGTAGCTTTCCTCGTCCTTGAGGCCGTGTTCGGCGACGACCGCCGCTACCTCGGGAAAGCCCTCGATGGCGGTCAAGGATTTTGCCCGATCGAGATTGGAGCGCCAGCCGTAGCCGGCGATCGAGGCGACGTTGACGATGGCACCGCCTTCGCGCAGGCGGGGCGCCACGGCTTCGGATAGGGCGCGAAGGCCGTAGAAATTGACGGCGAGCGTCGAGACGACGCCGGTGCTGCCGGAAAGGCCGGCGACATTGGCGAGCGCGTCGAGGCGCACCGGAAGCTGCGCGACGATGTCGGCAACGCCTGATGCGGTGGACAGATCACCCTTGATGAAGGCGGCACCTCCATTGGCAGGCTCGCGCACATCGACGCCGATGACCTCGGCGCCCATCTGGCCGGCCAGTTCCGCCGTGCGGGCGCCGATGCCGGAAGCGACGCCGGTCACCAAAATTGTTTTACCAAAAAGCATGAACGTCACCTTTCACAGGAGGGTCCGGAATTAAGCCGGCTCATTCTTCCCATTTGATTTTATGCGGACCGGGCAATTTCAGCCGATAGCCGACGGGCAGAAGTTGAAAATCGAAGCGGCGCTCGATTTCGCCCCAAAGGCCGCGCGGCAGGTAGAGCGAGAAGATCACGGCGGTGGCGCCGAGGCCGATCAGGTACCAGACGCCGGCTGCGCCGAAGAAGGTCTCGATCACGAAGAACAGGATGGCGCCGAGGATCGCGCCTTCGAACTTGCCGATCCCGCCGACCAGCACCATGAAGATCATGTAGGCCGTCCATTGGACGCTGAAATAGGTCTTCGGCTGGAAGGTCGTGGCGGTCGCCAGCCACAGGCCTCCGGCGACCGCGATGCCGAAGGCGGCGAGCACGAAGAGCAGCCTCTTGGTGGCGATTACGCGCACGCCGAGCGAGGTTGCCGCCTCCTCATTGTCGCGGATCGCCTGCATGGCCGCCCCGGCGCGGCTGCGCATCAGGATGAAGAGAGCGCCGAGCAGGGCGGTCATGGTTATCAAGGCCAGCCAGTAGATCACTGCCCTCCGCGTGCCGCCGTCATAGACGTTGAGTGAGATCAGCGAGGTTCCCGTTTCCCCCTGGATCAGCCCGTCGAGGTTGACGAGCAGATGGGCGAGTGTGGCGACGACCCACATGCCGATCGCGAATTCGCCACCCTTCAGGCGCAGCATGAATAGCGAAAGCGGGATCGACAGCGCGCCGGTCACGATCGCCGCGGCAAACAGCGCGACGAAGGGATTGAGCCCCGCATCCGCAAGCCGGATGGTGAAATAAGCGCCGAGGCCGAAGAACACCTGCTGACCGACCGAAACCAGCCCACCGAAACCAGCAAGCGCATTCCACATGGCGGCAAGGATCACGTAGATGAACAGGGCCGTCAGCCGGTCGATCGCCCCGGCGCCGAGAACAGTAGGGGCAAACATCAGCAGGGCGAGCACCGCGGCCATGCAGCCAAGCGCTACCCGCGACGATTTCGTCCAGCGCTCTATCGATATTCCGGTCGAGGCAAGGGTCGCGTTGGGGCTCATGTCGGGCTCCGGAGACGAGTGCGCAGGGAGGCGCCAATTTTGTCGAGAGCCGGCATGCCGAACCGGGACAGCCTGACGAAAAGCACCAGCAGGAACACGGCATGGCCGCCGATCAGGAAGCCTTGCGGATGCAATTGCGCGCCGAGCGATTGGGCAAGACCGAGAACGATGCCGCCGGCAAGCGTCCCCCATAGTGATCCCGCTCCTCCAATGACGGCCGCCTCGAAGGCGAAGAGAAGCTGTGGGCCGCCGGCATAGGGGCTGAAGGTCGCCCGCATCCCGAGAAAGGCACCGGCGATGCCGACCGTGACCATGGTGATCGCGGTGGCGACGGCGTTGACCCTGCGGGCGTCGATGCCGACCAGCCCGGCCGTATCGGGATCTTCCGCCGTGGCGCGGATCGCGCGCCCAAGCGCAAAGCGGCTCAGGAAGAACTGCAGGGAGCCGAGAATGAGGACTGCCGTCACCATCATCAGGACGGCAAGCTTGCCGACGAAGATGTGGCCCGGCAGTTGCCATGATGCATAGGACAGGTTGCCGATGAACGGCGCAAGCGAGCGGGTGTCGGCGCCGAACTGCTCGAACAGCAGGTTATCGATGACGATCGACAGGCCGAAGGTCGTCAGGATCGGCAGCAGCGTGCCGCCGCGGGCGCTGCGTTCCAGAATGAAGCGCTGCAGCAGCCAGCCGACGGCGGCCATGACTGGCAGCACGATCAGCAGGCCGACAAATGGCGAAATGCCGAATTTGGCGGCGAGCACCCACAGTCCATAAGCGGCTGCGACCGCCAGGCTGCCATGCGCGAGATTGATGATCCGCATGACCGAGAACATGAACGACAGGCCGCACGCGATAACGGCGTAGTAGCCGCCGAGCAGAATGCCCTGGAGCAGGGTGTTGATCACGATGCGCTCCTTTCGCCGGCTGCCCGGTGTAATCCGAAATAGGCCTGGGTGACGTGCTCGCGCGTGACGGCCGCCGCCGGCCTGTCGAGGACGATGCGTCCTTCCAGCATGCAGATGACCCGGCTTGCGACGCTCATGGCGCGGCCGAGGTCCTGCTCGACGAGCGCGATGGTCGTTCCCGACGTGAGCAGCGCCTGCAACTGGGCATAGACGCGATCGACGACCAGAGGCGAAAGCCCGAGCGAGACCTCGTCCAGGAGAAGAATATCGGGATTGCTCATCAGCGCCCGGCCGATGGCGGTCGCCTGCTGTTCCCCGCCCGAGAGGTGACCTGTTCTGGCGTGACGGCGGGGTTTCAGGTTCGGAAAGGCGTCGAGGACGCGATCGATGTCCCAATCGCCCTTGCGTCCGGAGGTCTTTCCGAGAAGCAGGTTCTCTTCCACCGTCATCTGTGAAAACAGGCGCCGGCCTTCCGGCACCAGAGCGATGCCCTTAGCGATCCGCTTATGGGACGGGACGGCGGCCAGATCTTCGTCGTTAAGAAAAACGCGGCCGGAGGATGGAAGGTGGGCGCCGGCGATCGATCTGAGCAGCGTCGTCTTGCCCGCGCCGTTTGCGCCGACCAGCGCCAGCACCTCGCCCTTGGCAAGATCGAAGCTGACGCCGCGCACCGCCTGGAGCAGGCCGTGGCGAACGTCGAGGTCGCGGATGGAGAGAAGGCTCATGCGGGTGTCCCTCCGAGATAGGCCTTGACCACCTCCGCATTGCTCATGACCATCTTCGGTTCGCCGTCGGCGATGATCCTGCCGGCATCCATGCAGATCAGTCGCTCCGCCACCTGCAGGAGGATGTGAACGATATGTTCGATCCAGACGATGCCGATGCCGCGGCGGCGCAATTCGAGGATGGTTTCGACGAGCTCGCTCGCCTCGCCATCGGTCAGGCCGCCGCCGATCTCGTCGAGCAGCAATAGCCTCGGCTGCGTGGCGAGCGCACGGGCAAGCTCCAGGCGTTTTCGATCGAGCAGGCCGAGCGTGTCGGCAGGGCGGTTGGCCACCCCGAGCATGCCGCAAAGGGAAAGTGAATCCACCACACGCTCATAGGCCTCGTCGCGGCTTGCGGCACTGCCGTGCGATGCGGCGACGAAGACATTTTCGAAGGTCGTCATGCCGCTGAAAGGCTTGGGAATCTGATGGGTCCGGACGAGCCCGGAGCGGCAGCGTTCCGCCGCCGTCCGGTTCGTCACGTCGGCGCCGTCGAAGGTAATGCTTCCCTCACTTGGCGGGAAGGCGCCGGCGAGCACGCTGAGCAGGGTCGTCTTTCCCGCGCCGTTCGGCCCGACGATGCCGACCGCCTCGCCATCACCCATCGAAAAATCCAGGTTCTCCAGCACCACGAGCGCGCCGAACCGCTTGTGGATCCCCTTGGCCGAGAGAAAGGCTCCCCCCGGCCGCCTTTGTGCTTCCTGTCGCTGCACCTGGTTATCCATTGTAAGCGGTGAGCTTGGAGCCGACCGGGACATTGGGGTCGGTGGCGTTTTCGGTGACGACGTAGTCGAGCGCGAATTTCGAGCCCTCCGGCGCCTTCACCCATTGCGTGCCGATGATCGGCCCGGGCGAGACGTTGGCGACGGGACCGCTGGTGAAATCGACCTTGCCGGCGATCGTGGTGGTCTTCAGCGTGCTGATCGCCTTGGCGACGGCCTCCTTGCTCTTGACGTCCGTGCTCGCCTTCAGTGCATCGAAGCCGGCGTCGAGAAGCGCAAGACTGGCGCCGAGCTGCTGCGTCCACTGCTTGCCACTGGCCGTTTCATAGCCGTCGGCGAGTTCGGTGCCGGAGACACCCGTCAGCGTCGACTTGTAAGGGAAAGCCTTATGCCAGTAGGCGGCGCTGCCGATGTTCAGGCCGAGGTCGCCGAGCGCCTCGATGTCGGAGGGAAACAAGCCCGTCTTGGCGATCTGGCAGATCTTGATTTGCTGGGTAAGGCCCTGCTGTGCGGCCTGACGCCAGAAGGCGGCGAAGTCAGGCGGTATCGGGAACGAATTGAAGATCTCCACGCCTTCCTGCCTGAAGAGAGCGATCTGCGCGGTAAAGTCGGTGGTTCCGGTTTCATAGGCTCCGGGATCGACGATGGTGAAGCCTGCCTTGGCAAGCGCCGGCGCCAGATGGGTGCGGATCGCATTGCCGTCGGCGTCGTTGGGATACATGACGCCGACCTTCTTGTTGGTCTCGATCAGGTTCCACTGCGAAACATAGGCCTTGTGGAACTCTTCGACGCCGAAGCCGAAATGATAGGTCCACTTGAAGGGCGACGGCGCGCCCGGCTTGGCGCCGCGGCCGAAATACCAGGCTTCCCAGGGCATGACCGTCGAGAGGCAGGGAATGCCTGATGCTTCGCAGGCATCGGCCACCGGATTGATGGTTTCGGGTGTCGAGACGGCGAGCATCAGGTCGATCGCCTGGTTGTTGATCAGGTCCTTCGCCAGCTGGCCGGCGCGCGAGGGATCGGACTGGGTGTCCTGGTCGAGGATCTCAACCTTCCAGGTCTTGCCGCCCGCCTGCAGGCCGTTCGCCAGCGCCTTGCGCGCCAGTTCCAGCACATAGCCGTCCGTCTCGCCAAAGCCGCCGAGAGGGCCGGTTCGCGGGCTGATGAAGCCGACCTTCAGCGTGTCGCTGCTTTGAGCAAAGGCCGTGCGGCCGGAAAGCGCCAGCGCCGCCCCGCCCGCCACGGTCGATGCGATGAAAGAGCGGCGGCTCAGCGATGCCGCATTGAATTTTCCGTTGCGGAAAATGCCGTTCATGAATTCATTCCTCCCTCTTGATGCGGGCCTCCCAGCCCGTTCCCAGTGTTCATCCCGACCGATCTCAATTCAGATCGGGTAGTGCCGTTTTCCCGAGGCCATGGTGATCCATCTGAGCTCGGTGAATTCATCGATCGCGGCCTTGCCGCCGAAGCGGCCGTAGCCGCTCGATTTGACGCCGCCGAACGGCATTTGCGGCTCGTCGGAAACTGTGGCTTCGTTGATGTGGCAGATGCCGGATTCGAGCCGCATGGCAACGGCAAGTGCGGCATTGACGTCGGCGCTGAAAACGGCCGCCGACAGCCCATATTCGTTGTCGTTGGCAACCGTCACAGCCTCGTCGATGCTGCCGACCCGGATGATCGCCGCGACCGGTCCAAAGCTCTCCTCGCGGTAGATGCGCATGGCAGGCGTCACGTGATCGATGACGGTTGCGTCCATCAGCGTGCCGTTGGCCTGGCCGCCGCAGACGAGGACCGCGCCCTTCTGCAGGGCGTCGTCGACGAGCGAGCGGACGCGCCTGGTGGCCTCAGTGTTGATCAGCGTACCGAGCGGCGTGTTGCCGTCTTTGGGATTGCCGGCGACGAGGGTTGCGGCCTTCGTCCGGAATTTGCCGACGAAGCCGTCGGCAATCTCGTCCATGAGGATGATCCGTTCGGTCGACATGCAGATCTGGCCCTGATTCATGAAGGCGCCGAAGGCGGCGGCACGCACGGCCTCGTCGATATCGGCGTCGGCAAGGACGATGAACGGCGCCTTGCCGCCGAGTTCGAGCAGGCAGCGCTTGAGATGCCTTGCCGCGGATTCGGCGATGATCCTGCCGACACGGGTGGAGCCGGTGAAGTTGATGCGGCGGACGGCCGGATGGGCGATCAATGCGTCGACGACGGCGGCGGCATCGCTCGGCGCATTGGAAACGACATTGACGACGCCGCGCGGGAAACCGGCGTCACGCAGGATGTCGCCGATCAGGCCATGGGTTTTCGGGCAGAGTTCGGAGGCCTTGAGGATGACCGTATTGCCGCAGGCAAGCGGCATGGCAACGGCGCGTGTGCCGAGGATGATGGGCGCGTTCCAGGGGGCAATGCCGACGCAGACGCCTGCCGGCTGGCGGACCGCCATGGCAAGGCTTCCCGGAATACCTGACGGAATGAGCTCGCCTGAGATTTGCGTGGTCATCGCCGCAGCTTCGCGGAGAATATCCGCGCCGAGCCCGCAATTGATCCCCGCCCATTGCGCGGTGGCGCCGGTTTCTCCGGTCATGGCGGCGATCAGTTCGGGCGTGCGCGCGTCCAGGATATCGGCCGCGGCATTCAGGAGCCTGCGCCGTTCGCCCGGACCGGTTTGCGACCAGTCCGGAAAAGCGGCCGCGGCCGCATTGGCTGCCCTTGTCATGTCGGCAACGGATCCTGCCGAGGCGATCGTTGCGACATCACCGGTCAACGGATCGATGCGTTCGAAGGTGGCCCCTTCGGAAGCATCCATCGCCTCGTTGTTGATCATCAGCTTTGCCGAAAACACTGTTCCACCCAATTCGCCACGTGTTGGCGCCATGTGCCGGCGCCTGCGTTATTGCCATGGGAGAAAACGCGCGGACGCGGCGCCACGAGGGCGGCCTGAGCGTTCCTGCATCTGTTGAAGAGCCTCCTCCCAAAGGCTGATGGGAAAAGGTTACGCCGATCTGGTTTGGATGGAATGCGATTTATTGGGTTAATATTGTAATTATCCGGTGATATCAGCATTGTGTGACTTGGGGAATGGAGTGGACGCGTTGGCGACCGACGGAGGAATTCATCACTATGCCAGGGGCGAGTGGCACGGGCCGTCGCTGTCGCACCGGCGCATCCGTTTCCAAAAAGGGCTGTATGCCGATTTCCACCATTTCCTTCTGCTTGGCGAGGGGAGTGGAGAGCTTCATTTCGACAATGGCGAACATCGGCCGCTGCACGGACCGCTGCTTGCCTTCCTGCCGCCGCAGGCGCGATGCGACCTGTCGATATCAGCCGGAACCGCGGCTCATCTGGTCGGCGCTTCGCCGCAGGTCATGGTCGATGCGATCGGCGACAAGGTGGAATCCTATTCGCTGCGCATCTTCACCGAACAGCGCAAGCTGGTCGAGGCATTGGATCC
The DNA here is from genome assembly GCF_001657485.1 of Rhizobium sp. WYCCWR10014. Lineage (GTDB taxonomy): Bacteria > Pseudomonadota > Alphaproteobacteria > Rhizobiales > Rhizobiaceae > Rhizobium. The sequence goes on along the minus strand of NZ_LXFU01000053.1, from coordinate 25,310 downwards.
CTCAGCTGTGGCCGAAATCAGCCCGCTGATATCAGGCTTCGTGCGGGAACTCGGTGATCCCACCCGCTCCTCCTGGATGGTCGCCTCCGCCTATATCAGGCTCATTCTGATGGCGCTGTGGCGCGGTTCCGATGGCGAGAGAAGCGAGCAGCGCGGGCAGGGCGAAACCGGATCGATCCTGCAGAGATATCGGCAACTGGTCGAGGCCGGCTTCCGCCAGCACCGGCCGATCAGCGATTATGCCGCGGAGCTGGGCGTCACGGCCGACCGGCTACATTCCATCTGCCAAAGGGCGCTCGGCCGCTCGCCGATCCAGCTCCTGCATGAGCGTGTGGTGCAGGAGGCAAAGCTGAGATTGGAAAGATCGGCCCGCAATATCCAGGAAATCTCCGACGGCCTCGGCTTTCGCGACCCGACCTATTTCAGCCATTTCTTCAAACGCAAGACCGGCCTTTCGCCCGCCGGCTACCGCGAGATCGCCCGCGCTTCCGCCGGCTCGGAAAACAGCATGCTGTCCTCGGGTTACGCCGATTGGCCTTAGGCTCGGGCCCATTGGTCAAAGCTTTAATTCGCCAGTCGTGGATCGGAGTCACGCTGATGCGGAACTCCAAGCCGGAGTAGGCCTGCAATGCGCCAAGAAGCGGTCGTTGGACCGGCGTGAAGGAATGACGGATTTTGGGGCCGGAAGGTGGAATCGCCTGGATATTACCTCTTACCACTTGTTGACTCACCCGCGGTTGAACAATAACTTTCTAATTAGGTCGTTAGGCTTGTCCTCACATGACGGATCAATCTCTTCAGCGTCGCCTTGCTGCCATCGTCGTTGCCGATGTGGTGGGATATTCACGCCTGATGGAGGCTGACGAAGCCGCAACGCTGGCGAACCTGAGGGAACTCCGTTCCGGCATTGTCGAGCCGGCTGTGATGCGCCACAACGGTCGCATCTTCAAGGTCATGGGCGACGGCTTCCTGATCGAATTCGGTAGCGCGGTGGACGCGGTCGCAGCAGCGTTGGAAATGCAGCGGGCCACCACTGCCGTTGAGGCTTCCGGAGACCAGCGCCTGCTTTTGCGTGTAGGCGTCAATCTGGGAGATGTCATTGACGACGGTTCAGACGTCCTCGGCGACGACGTCAATGTCGCGGCGCGCCTCCAGACGCAGGCCGCTCCGGGAGGTATCTGCATTTCAGCCAATGTTCACGGCGAGATCGTCGGCAAGATTAGCGACCGGTTCTTTGATGCAGGCGAACGCTACCTGAAGAACCTCACTCGACCGGTCCACGTGTGGCATTGGCCGGATGCGCTGCAGAGCATATTGCCGCTGCCCGAATGTCCCTCGATCGCTGTATTGCCGTTCACGAATATGAGTGGGGATGAAGCGGACGCGCCTTTCGTCGACGGCTTGACCGAAGACCTGATCACCGACCTTTCGCGAACGGCTGGCCTGTTCGTCATCGCGCGCAATTCCGTGTACGGCTACAAGGGCAAGCCGGTCAACGTACGGCTGGTCGCCCAGGAACTCGGCGTCCGCTATGTCCTCGAGGGGAGCGCCAGACGCGCAATGGGCCGTGTCCGCATCAATGCCCAATTGGTCGACACGCTTGCCGGCCAGCACTTGTGGGCCGAGAGGTTTGACAGGACGGTGGAAGATGTTTTCGAATTACAGGATGAAGTTAATGCCAAGATTGTTGAAGCCCTCGTCGGCCGGCTGACCATCCCGACGCCGCGCAATCGGCCGAAGAACTTTGAGGCGTACGACCTGTGTGTGCGCGCGCGCCTTCTGACGGAAGAGTCGCCGCAAACTGAGCGTGAGGCCTATATGCTACTCCAACGCGCGGTTGAGCTCGATCCATCATATGCCGAGGCGCTCGGTCTGCTCGCCTATAATCGTTGGCTTGCCTGGACTCATTTTGGCGAGCCCGAAGATCCCAACCGTCGGATGGCGGTAACGTCCGCGCAGAAGGCGGTCGACCTGGATCCCAACGATGCCGGCTGCCGTTACGTTCTGGGGACCATTTTGGCTTATGAGCGGCGATGGGAGGAATCGGAGGCCGCCTTCGCCAAGGCCCTGGAGCTGGACCCCAACCACGCCGACACCTGGGCCGCCATGTCGGACATGTCCGTGCTGGACGGCAGGGTTGCAGACGGACTGGCGCAGATCGAAAAAGCTCTGCGGCTCAATCCCTATCCAGCGTGCTGGTATCTTTGTCATCTTGGGCAAGCGCAATACGCCGCGCGTGACTATGAGGCGGCAGCCGCTACGCTCCGCAGGAAAGACACGTATCGTACCAACTCACGCAAATTCCTGGCTGCTACGCTTGCACAGCTGGGCCATCGTGAGGAGGCGCGGCGAGAAGCAGAATTGTTCCTGATCGCCCACCCTCATTTCACGATTGGCCATTGGCTCAGCTCTCAGCCGCTGCGCGATGCATCTGTACGAGACCACTTTGTTGACGGCTTCCGAAAGGCCGGCCTGCCAGAGATGTGACAGCGGGTGGGGACAATCCCGACGCGTTCGAGGACTTGATCAACGGATATGCGCTGTGCGAGAACGGCGGTCTCAATCGCAGGGCCAAGCTTCTTCAGACGCTTCACAAAACACGTCAACCAGCCCAAGTCTCGCATGACTTTTCCGCTGGACCGCCTTGCATCATGGTGGCGATGAGCCCGTAGCCCAGAATGAAGACAGGATGCTTTGCAAACATCTAAGCAGCTTCGCCGAGACATGAAGGCCACGACGCCTGCTTCCGGCGGCGCAAAGATGCCGTTACCTTGAAACTAGACAATGGCTGCTTTCCGGCAGGTGCAAGGTCTGTTTCAACGGCAAAATTAGGCGCAAAGCAGCCATGTCCTTCGACAACGAAAAAGTCCGCTTGCGGCCGACCGTTACCGCAAACTGCTGAAGTTAATGTGACCAAGAAGACCAAACTCAAGACAGCGCAAAAATCCTCACCTCCCGCCCGATGCCCTGAAGCTCCGCCATCCGGGAGGCCGATGTGATGCCGCTGTGACGGAGGATCTCTGAAACTTGGGCATCGTCGACGATCGCCTCCGTCGTCATGATCACATTGGGATCGGCAAGACCCTGGACGCGGGAGGCGATATTGACGGTCTGGCCGAAGTAGTCCTGCCGGTCGTTCAGGTTGACTGCGAGGCATGGTCCCTCATGAATGCCGATCTTCAGAAGAAGATCGTCGCTGCCGTGTTCGGCATTTAACCGAAGCATCGCCTCCCGCATCCTGAGTGCTGCCGCCACCGCACGGTCCGGGCTCGGGAAGGTCGCCATCACCGCATCGCCTATGGTCTTGACGACCGCTCCGGCTTCGGTCGCGACGATCTCGTGAAGAACCCGGAAATGCGCGCGCACCAGATCGAAAGCGGCAAGATCTCCGACGCGCTCGTAAAGCGCGGTCGAGCCCCTCAAGTCGGTGAAGAGGAAGGTCAGGCTGGTGATCTTGAGGCGTTGGTCGACGTCGAGCGTGTCGGTCCGATAGATGTCGCGGAAGCTCTGGTTCGTCAGCAGACGCTTGGCTGTCAGGAAAGCCCGCCTGCGGCCCAGGAGGTCGTGCAGCTCGTCGCCTGCGATGCAGACGTTCGGCACCACTCTGCGATCGGTGTGGTTCTCGAGGGTGAGCCGCAGTGAGCCGGGACGCAGGGTCAGGGTTTCGTTCAGCGCATGCGTCCGACTGATGATCATCGAGAGGGTTTGACGTTCGTCGGTTGGCTCGCCCTGCACGTCGATGAACTGCGCCGAGTGGGTGACCGCATCGAAGATGATGACGAACTGCGCTGGCAGTTGCAGGGAGACGAAAGCCTTCTCCCCCGGGGCCAACTCGATCATCTCCAGCTGGATGCGCGAAAACCGCGCTTCGAGATCGTCAGGCAGGTCCACCCCGGAGCTGAAGAAGATCTGGCGATAGTACTCGAGCGGCGGCAACCGATCGGGGTCGTGAGCGGCAATCCTGCGCACGCGCGGACTGACCGTGAACGTGACCTCGACCATTTCGTCGAGGGTAGGCTCGTATCCGGCCGCGCAGAGCGCGCAGTGGTACGTCTCGTGGACGACGGTTTTGAGGGTTGCACCGCTATCGAGGACGCCGCCACATCCTGGGCAAAGGACGTTCCAGGTCATCTCGAACGCGCCTATGCGGGCTGCATGGAGAAAGGCGGCGATGGTTTTTTCTTGATCGAGATGGTGTTTATCCGCGAAAGCGAGCGCATTGATGCGATTGAGCTCGCGATCCGAGCCATGCATGACGACCTTCTCGATGCACTCAACCGTCTGCGCGTCAGCCGCCTGTCGCAGGGAGGCAAAAAGGACGTCCACTTCGCTCATCAGACAAGTCTCCGTGTGCAGAACCCACGGCGGACGACGCCAGGGCCGGGATCATAACACGGGAACGTCCCAATAGAAATCTATAGGCTTGGACGCTGTCTGCTGCCCAAGCGACTTGGACTGTTCATTTGTAGAGCGCCGCAGCCGACGATCCCCGACCGCTTCGGAGCAACGTGGTCAATGACAAATCCATGAATGCTTCGAACCAATGACGGCATCAGTGCTTCCGGTTTGCGCTCCAGAGCGGGCATCGGCTTCTGCAGGCGTGCGTGCCAATTTTCCGGCTGGGTGACGGGTCTTCCTTGTTGGGCTGTATCCGTCAGGACCACTCGCCTTCGATGGTTCAAGCCCTCATCCGGGGGATTTTGGCAAACACACTCAGACCGAGCCATTCCTGCATGTCGCGCGCGAGCACCCTGTCCCCTTCAAGTTTCAGCGTTTCTGCATCGGTTTCCTGACGTATGGTCGTGAGGCCCATCCAAATTGCGGTCATCGAACGGAGCGGCCCTTCAACGAGAAGGTCTACATCATAGCCCGGATCGAAGTTGCAGAGATCGACTTTTCCGTTTTCGACCACAAGCCACCAGCTCTTTTGCGCGGCCGAAAGTTCCGGGTACAGAAACTGTATCGTACAACGGCGGGTCGGAAGTCTTCTTGTATCGAGGCTCCGCCGCATGTCCCACATGAGCAGTGAAGGGTCGAGATTCTTCAAGGAAAGTCGCGATTCCATCCACCGTTGAGCCCAATTTCCGAGACCCATGATCAGAGGTCTCAATTCTTCACCCGATGCCGTGAGTTGGTAATGGGTCGTGCCGTTCGCACTCCTTGTCACCGTGATCACGCCCGTTTGTTCCAGTTCTTTCAGTCGTTTTGATAAGAGTGCCGGAGACATTTTTGGTAGACCGCGACGCAACTCATTAAAGCGCGTCGATCCGCAAAGGAGTTCGCGGACGACCAAGGTCGTCCACCGCGAGCAGAGGATTTCCGACGCCATTGATACTGGACAGAATTGCCCGTAGCCGTCACGCTCTACCATAAGGACCTCCAACGGTCTGGATCAGGCACAATATTGCAAAACAACCGGTCCGCCAAATGCTACGGCGGCGGCGTTCAGTACAGTTCGTGTACTAGCCGCAATTGTGAAACGAGCGCAGAGTCTCAATCCTCACGAGATAGGAGGCATTGATATGCTCGGGCCTGCAGAACCAAAACAGAACCTTGCCGGCGGTCGGACCATTGTCGAACTAACCACTTCGGTCCTGCCCACCATCGCGCAACGCGCCGCATCGATCGACGAGAGCGACACCTTCGTCGGCGAGAATTACGCGCTTCTAAAGGAATCTGGACTCGTGCGGGCAGGCGTTCCAATCGAATTGGGCGGGATGGGCGCGGAGGTGCCGGAACTTTCTGAGATGCTCAAATCCATTGCTCGTGCATGTGGGTCCACCGCGCTTGCCTTTTCCATGCATACCCATCAAGTCGCCATCCCCGCCTGGCGCTGGCGGCATCAAAAGGTGGCCGCGGTGGAGCCGCTCCTGAGACGTGTTGCATCGGAGCAAATCATATTGCTCTCGAGCGGCGGATCGGACTGGATCGGCGGATCGGGCAAGGCCCTGAAAGTTGATGGCGGATACCGGATCACCGCACGTAAACGCTTCACTTCCGGCGCGGCGGCGGGAAACATCCTGATGACCGGTGCTGTTTATGAAGAACCGGATGGCGCGCGCTCCGTCATCCATTTCGGCGTTCCGATGGCATCCCCAGAGGTATCAATTGAGGATACGTGGCGAACACTTGGAATGAGGGGAACCGGGTCAAACGATGTCATTATCGAAAACCTCTTCGTGCCGGATGCCAGTGTCGCATTTTCCAGAAGCGCGGGGCAATGGCATCCAGTATTTCAAGTCATCGGCACGATCGCGTTTCCTCTGATCTACGCGGTCTATCTTGGCATCGCCGAGAGCGCCCGCGACATTGCAGTCAAGATGGTCCGTAGCAAGGCCAACAGCGATCACGTGATCGGGTTGGTCGGGCGCATGGAAACGTCTCTGAGGGCCGCACAGATCGCCCATCGCTGGATGCTAGAGGTCGTTGCACGAAACGAACCGTCCGCGGAAACCGTCAACGAGGTTATGATCGGCCGTTCCTTGGTCGCACGGCACGCTATCGAGGTGACGGAGCTTGCAATGGAGGTCGCAGGCGGCGCGGCATTCTATCGAGAGAACGGCCTGGAACGCTGCTTCCGTGACATACAGGGCGCTCGCTATCATCCGATGCAGCCCGGAGCCCAGGCGCAATATGCGGGTTCATTCGCGCTCGGACTTCCCACCGAGAAGATTTTCTAGCGCCTGGCGCAATGACGAACTCGGAGGAGTCATAGGCTATGTGGGTAGTTTGACGTCCAGAATTCGAATGGACGAGCCCTGCCAGCAGGGACGACAGAGCGACCTCTTGTCAGCTTTGGGCCGATATGCCCGTCGCTGTTGCTGCAAAGGGACATGGCGCAGTGACAACGCGGGTCGCAGTTGCGCCAAAAGCCGCCATTCCGCCCCATGCGGGTGATTAGATCACGAATTCCTCCTCATACGTCTGTGGCGCGGGAACGACAGTAACCTCCACCGGAACGATCCAATTGGCCGCGTAGCTCTCGCAGTCGGAACGCTGGAGGTCGGGCTGCACGCACCCCGCCCCATCCATCGCGCGACATCGCAGTATGTATCGCCCCACTTCTTCAGGGGTCCACATGTACTCCCACAAGCGCCATGCAAAGGGATGTTCTGTTTCGAGGAGCCTTGCCTCGCGCCAGCCCCTGCCATCTCCGGTGCAGACCTGCACCTGCCGGATAGCAGCCTCTCCGCTCCAGGCGGCTCCGAAAATCCGGTACGGTTGGCCGGCGATGAGACGCGCCCCCTGCGCTGGACGCGCGATCTGCGCTTTGACCTCCATCTCCGCGAGGGGGACCAGCCTGGGTTCCCCGAGGCTGCGCTCCCAACGGAAATAGTCGCGCGCCTGCCAGTACCCCAGGAACGGTTGTTCCACGACCGTGATATCAGTGATCCACTTGACCCAAGCCATGCCGAACCAGCCACCCACTACCGCGCGTAGCGGGTAGCCGTGATCGCGCGTCAACGGCTCCTCGTTCATCGAATAGGCAAGGATCGTGCTGTCAGCGATGGCCTTCTCAAGCGGTAAACTGCGCGCAAAAGCGATGGGGCCGGGAGAAGCTGTTTTCTTGTTCGCGTCGACGACGCCGCTGTCGGCGCCTGCGAGCAGAACCTCACATGCGGTTCGCTTAACGCCCGCCATTTCCAAAATCTCGCGCAGAAGAACACCTGTCCACGCGGCATTGCCGACGGCTCCGTTCTGCCACTGCAACCCCTCCTTCGGCGGCTCATAATAGACGCGGCCGTTCCCTGCACACTCGACGACGGCGGTGAAAGTCGTGCTCCGCATCGCCTTGATGCTGTCGAGGTCAAGTTCGATCGGCCGCTCCACCGCCCCGCCAACGCGCAATCTCCAGTCTCGCGCATCGAGGTCCGGCGACGGGAAATGGTTTCGCACGAAGAACTGCTCGGTTGGGATCAGCCAATCGGAGAGCGACGAAAACGGAAACTCGATATTCTGTGGGGATTTCTGTCGAACTATTAGGCTGGGTTGCTGTGGTGTCGGCATCGTCCTTGTCTCCCCTTTCAAGAGCACACGTCGGCTCTCGGTCGTGCGAATTCCGGTGCGATCACACCGCCCCTCGCAGTGCGTTTGTCGCATTCCGCCTTCGGGCCGCATCCTAGCACATATCGCACGTTCCTCGGATCGACCTCGAACGGCAGCAAAGGGACCGACGGCGGTCTTGACCGCTTTGGGCCCCTTAGCAGTCATTCAGCATCGGGGTTCTCGTGCTAACAGCGGACGGTGTCCAGCGTTCCGCAGCTCCTGGCTGGCAATTGCTCCTGTTGGCCACGGCCGCGCTGAAGGATTGCAGTTAGTGGGCGAAGCGGACTCCCACCGGGCGACCTAAGCGGATCACACTAAAGCGCCTAGCGATCTTTAAGATTCGCTCCTTGCGCTTTAGCTCTTTGTTTTACGTATGTCGTTGCCGCAAAACCGCTGCACACTTTTGCGCGACATGCTTTAGTCAAACCAACCAAGCGGCACCTCGGAGCTCCCCCCGACGGAAAGGCCAGTGTGATTTCAGGGGCTCCCGCTGTGTCATATTTTCTTGAGAGGCGTTAAAAAGGTTTCGCTGGATTGCCCGGTGTGACGGCGATACGCGCGACCCGAATGGCCGTGTTACAGTCCATTCCTGATCGAGAGAGGATGGCAAGCCATGGAAGCCGCAGAACTGCGATATAATTGGGCCGATCCCGACGTCTACGAGACATTCATAGGGCGCTGGAGCGAACATCTGGCAAGCCCATTTCTCACCCGTGCTAATATTGCTCCGGGCAGTCGCGTGCTCGATGTAGCATGTGGGACAGGTGTGTTGTCGAAAGCACTGGCCGAGGCGGGAGCGCATGTGATCGGTGTCGACGCATCGGAGGGATACCTGGAAGGAGCCCGCCGTCGACGATCCCACTCCAATATCGCCTATGAACACGGCGATGTCCGGCACCTGCGGTTCGACACTAACTTTTTCGATGCGGCTGTTTCCACGCTGGCCCTGGACGTTATCCCGGAAATTGAACAGGTCGTTGCCGAGATGGTGCGCGTCACCCGTCCAGGCGGCGTGGTCGCGTCCGCCGTTACTCAGTTCTTGGGCGGCATGCCCGCCTTCGATCTCGTCATTAACACCGGCGCCGTGCTTGAGGTCGACTTCGCCAGGCTGAGATCCATGCGGGCGGGGCGCCAGCTCTTCTGGCCTAATGGTCAGGCGACGTTGTGGCGGAAGATCGGCCTCGTCGACGTGACGGAGGCTCCCGTTGTCGTGGATTGCGAGTATGCGTCCTTCGCGGATTATTGGGCTACCTTCACCGACGGCCCAGGCAGCACCACAAGCATATTGATGGCACTTTCGGACGACGCCCGCGGTTCGATCGAACAGCATGTTCGTGCCGGGTATCTGGTTGGCTTGCCCGATGGACCCCGGTCATTTCCCATGATGTTCCGTGTGGTGCGTGGCTTGGTCCCAGCCTGATTCTGGAGAGCATGCAATGGGCCTGCGAGGGCCCGGTGTGGGCCATCCTCAGACCTTAACCCGCGGGTTGATTATCAGCTGTCGTTCCTAGGCAGCCAAAAAGCTGCCAGGCCGCTCCCGGCCCCGGAGCAGGCTTTCATTGTGCATCCGTGCTTCCGGTTCGCGCCGGAAGCGGACGTTGTGCGCGTTGCGGAACTTCCTGTTATACCAACCGACGACGCAAAGGATCATTTTGGAGGAGAGGGCGAGTGGCCGAAATTCCAATCCGTTGTTTTGCTGTATCGGTCGTCGTCATCCGCAAAAGAACGGCTGGATATGAGGTGCTGCTTTTACGCCGAAATCACACGTTGGTTGGCGAGTGGTGCCAAGTGGCCGGCGGGATCGAGGACGGCGAGAAGGCCTGGGAAACAGCGTTGCGAGAGGTCCGTGAAGAGACAGGCCTGATCTGCGACTTTCTCTATTCCGCAGATATCTGCGAGCAATTTTATGAGGCTGATCGCAATGCCATCAGCATGCTGCCCGTCTTCGTCGGCGTTGTGGACGCCGAGCAGACAGTTTCTATCAACGATGAACACAGCGAATTTCAGTGGGTATCGTTCGCAGAGGCCATGGAGATGGTGCCGTTCGCTGGGCAGCGCCATGTTCTAAAACACGTCGAGGCGGAATTCGTGAATCGGGAGCCCATTGGCCATCTTCTCATTCATGAGATGTCGCGGAAAATTTAGGTTTTTTGGAAGCCCATGACCGGTTTGGGCCGGGAGCGGTCATGATGCTTCTCTGTGGCAGGCGGGTCCTGAACCCAGACACGCCGAAAAGCCAAAACGAGCATCAGGTGCTAGCCGTTGAACCGCAGGGCGTTGCGGACATGATGTCTCCTGCCATCCTGGAGCGTGACTTTTCAATTCCGGTTTCGCGTATTTCTGATGTCTTCAATCTGGCAGCGGGCCTCCCTGCCCATACCTCATCGTCGCGGCAGTCGCCGCTTCCTGTCGCCGCATTGCTGCCGAGCGGCCTGGAGACGCATCCGCGAACGAATATAGCCTGATAGGTCTTTGATTTAACGAAGCTCAAACCAGTGTTGCCCTATGATTGGTTCGGTACATGTATTGGAAGGTGGATCCAACGCAGTGAATGGCATCTGGACGCAATTCGGTGGCAACCTGTCATTCGTGTGCCTGGCGATTTCGCTCTGGGCGCATTTCTCGATCCAATTTCAGCGTCGTTCGGTCACACAGGAAAAAATCGTCTTCGGAATCATAGCCGGCGGCGCCTCCATCGGATCCATATTGCTGGCCGTCGAAGTCAATCCCGGCATCTATATCGACATGCGCTTCTCGCCTCTTGCTTTGGCGGGCATGTTCGGCGGACCGATCGCGGCGGCCTTCGCGGCGTCGCTGGCAATGGTCTTCCGCTTCTGTGTCGGCGGCACGGCAATGATCGATGGCCTGATCGCAATTGCTGTCGCAACCGGGATTGGCCTGGCTGCCAATGTCTGCATCCGGAAGAGATCTGCCGAGCTCATGGACGTTGCGCTGCTGAGCCTCGCGCTCGGCGGCGCACTTATTGTTTTGATGGCGGTGCTTCCCACCCTGGTGCACGCCCGCGTGCTGGCGATCATCGGTCTGCCGATGACGGTGTTAAACTGCCTGGCGACGGCGCTGTGTGGTTTCGTTCTGTTGAAGACGCAGCAATGGGAGCTGGAGCGGAGCATCTTGGTGACCGCGTTTTCGCAGTCGCCCGACTATCTCTACGTGAAGGACAGAAACAGCCGCTTCATCACCGTCAATGAAAATATGAGCCGCCTTTTTCGTTTCAGAACCACGGCGGAGATGACCGGATTGTCGGATTTCAATCTTATATCGCGGCCGCGCGCCGAAGAATTTTATTATCTCGAACAGCAGGTCATGGACACCGGGGTGCCCCTGATCGACTCCGTCGAGCGTATCGAAGACAGATACCTGCTCGCCTCCAAGGTGCCGCTGAAGGATAGGCACGGGCGGGTGATCGGCCTTGCCGGTGTCACGCGTGACGTGACAGAGCGGACTGCCCTGGAGCGGGAATTGCGCAAGAGCAAGAACCTGCTGTCGCATGCGATGGCCGGCATGTCCGATGGCATCGCCATGTACGACAGCAAGGGCTTTCTCGTTTTTTGCAACGACCAGTATCGCACTGCCTTTCCGCTATCCGGGGACGCCCGCGTGGTGGGCGCGCATATCAGCGATATCCTTCGCCGCGTTGCCGAAACCGGCGAGCGCACCGGCATCCCGGACAATGACCGCGAAGAGTGGATCAAGGCCACCAGCGCCACGTTGCACAGCAACAAGGACGAAGAGGTTCAGCTTCACAACGGCGACTGGCGCAGCATCCGGACAAGGCTTGCGGAAGACGGCACGGCGATGGCCGTTGTCTCCGACATCACCGCGACGAAGCAAGCGGAAATCGCGCTGAGGTTGTCGGCGGAGCAGCTGAAGTCCCTTGCCGAGACCGATGGGCTCACCGGCATGGTCAATCGCCGGGCCTTCGACGAGGCTTTCGCCCGTGAGACCGCAGGCAGCGCCAGGAAAAACACGCCGTTCAGCCTTCTGATGGTCGATATCGACCGCTTCAAGGCCTATAACGACACCTACGGTCATCCCGCCGGAGACCAATGCCTGCGTGTCGTCAGCAGGTGTCTGCGCCAGTCCGTAAGCCGCCCGGCCGACATCGTCGCACGCTACGGCGGAGAGGAATTCGTGGTTCTGCTGCCTGCAACCAGTGCGAAAGGGGCGATGATCGTTGCCGAGCAATTCGCACGTCTCCTAAGCCAGGAGAATATCGTTCATTCCGGCAGCGAATTCGGCCGGGTGACCGCCAGCATCGGCATATCCTGTGCGACGGGAGCCACCTTGAGGATCAACCCGAACCGCCTCCTGAGCGAGGCCGATGCCGCGCTCTACGACGCCAAGACTCAAGGCCGCAATCGCATCCTGGCACATTCGCCCGAGGAGCGGCACGCCATCAAGGCCGGCTAAAGCGCGTCGCAATCTTTCAGATTCGCTCTTCGCGCTTTAGCTCTTTGTTTCTACGCATGTCGTGATCGCAAAACCGCTGCACACTTTTGCGCGACATGCTCTAGATCGAATCCTTGATAGGTTTTTCCTATCGAGCCATCGCTCGTGCGCCCTTGATGTTTTCCCCGCTTCGACAATACAGGGCACATGGACACAAAATTCATTGGTAAGAAATCGGCAGCAGCCGGCGGCTGGGGCGCTTTGAAGAGCTGCGGCAAGCGTTTGCTTCAAAGCGGCATGCCCATTTCAGGGGCGCGGACGATGCTGAAGGCGAACCAGCCGGACGGCTTCGATTGCCCGGGCTGCGCCTGGGGTGATCCGCAGCACGGATCGTCGTTCGAGTTTTGCGAGAACGGCGTGAAGGCCGTCGCCTGGGAGGCGACGGAGAAGCGGGCAACGCCCGCCTTCTTCGCTGACAATACGGTATCGCAGCTTCGCCGGCTGACGGATTATGAACTGGAACTCCACGGGCGCCTTACGCATCCGATGCGCTACGATGCGGCGAGCGACCGTTACCTGCCGGTCGCATGGGAGGATGCCTTTGCCGAGATCGGCGGCATTCTGAGGGGGTTCGATAGCCCCAACCGGGCGGAATTCTACACGTCGGGCCGGGCGAGCAACGAGGCCGCCTTCCTGTACCAGCTGTTCGTGCGCGTCTACGGCACCAACAATTTTCCCGATTGCTCCAATATGTGCCACGAGGCAAGCGGCATCGCCATGCGTCAGGCGGTCGGTGTGGGCAAGGGCACCGTGCTGCTGGAGGACTTCGAAGAGGCGGACGCGATCTTCGTGATCGGGCAGAACCCGGGCACCAACCATCCGAGGATGCTCGGCGACTTGCGCCGGGCGGCGATCCGCGGTGCGCGCGTCGTCGTCTTCAATCCCATCCGCGAACGCGGCCTGGAGCGCTTCTCCGACCCGCAGGACAAGATCGAGATGCTGCGCGGCGGTTCGACCGACATCGCCAGCCTTTATCTCCAGCCGCAACTCGGCGGCGATATGGCCGCGGTGCGCGGGATGGCGAAGGCCGTGCTGGCTGCGGAAGATGCAGCCGTCGCCGCCGGCCTGCCCTCTGTTCTCGACCATGCATTTCTCGCCGAACACTGCGCGGGTTTCGCAGAGTACCGGGCAGCGGTCGAGGCGACGAGTTGGGCTGACATCGAGGACCAATCGGGACTGAGCCGGCAGGAGATCGAACGGGCGGCCGATGTCTATATCAACGCCGAGCGGGTCATCTGCACCTGGGCGATGGGCGTAACCCAGCATCTGCATTCGGTTGCGACGATCCGCGAGATCGCCAACTTCATGTTCCTGCGCGGCAATATCGGCCGGCCGGGTGCCGGCCTTTGCCCGGTTCGCGGCCATTCCAACGTGCAGGGCGACCGCACCGTCGGCATCAACGAAAAGCCATCGGAGGATTTCCTCGATGCGCTGGAAAAGCACTTCCGCTTCAGTGTTCCTCGCGAACATGGCCACAATGTCCTTGCCGCGATCGGTGCGATGCTCGATGGCTCGGCTGATGCCTTCATAGGGCTTGGCGGCAATTTCGCCCGCGCCACGCCCGACAGCGCACTCGTTGAAAAGGCGCTGCGACGGCTGAAGCTGACGGTGCACATCGCAACCAAACCCAACCATTCGCATCTCATGCCCGGCGAGACGGCCTTCATCCTGCCGTGCCTCGGGCGCACCGAGATGGATCTGAATACGGCAGGCAACTCACAGCTCATAAGCGTCGAGGATTCGATGAGCATGGTGCATGGTTCCGCCGGCATCAATCGTCCGGCTTCGCCGCATCTCCTCTCGGAAGTCGCCATCATTGCCGGCATTGCACAGGCGACGCTCGGCTCCGCCGTGGTCGACTGGTCAGAGCTCGCCGACGACCACGACCGCATCCGCGATCATATCGAGGCGACCATTCCAGGCTTCGAAAATTACAATACGCGCCTGCGCAAGCCGCGCGGTTTCCACCTGCGCAACACGGCCGCCCATCGGGAGTGGCAGACGCCGGCAGGCAAGGCATCGTTCTCTTCGGAAGCGCTTCCGGAGGAGACGGTGCATCAGCGGGCGCAAAAGGGCGAGGGGCGTTTCGCGCTGCAGACGTTCCGGTCGCACGATCAATACAATACGACGGTCTACGGTCTCGATGACCGATACCGCGGCGTCTACGGGGAGCGGCAGGTCATCTTCATTCATCCAGCCGACCTGACGGCGATAAATGCCAAGGCCGGTGACCGGGTCGACGTGGTCGGCGAGCATGATGACGGTATCGAGCGCATCGCTGAGAATTTCCGCTTTGTGCCCTATGACATTCCGAGGGGAAGTATCGCGGGTTATTATCCCGAACTGAACGTGCTCGTGCCGCTTGGCAGCGCAGGCAGGGAAAGCGATACGCCCACCTCGAAATCGATCATGGTGTCCTTCCGCCGGCGAAACGCGGCGTGAGCGAAGAAGCGTCTCGCTTTCTCGCCCTCGTCGCTGCGGCGCAAGGCAGGGATAACAGGCTGACATCAATACAGGCCGGTCTCCTTGTCGCCGCGGAATTGGGAATTGCCAGTGACAGCCGCGCCTTTGCGCGCCTGCTGGGGATCGCACATTCTCTCGTGCTCAGGGAGCTCAACGTCCTGGCGGAACGCGAAGAGGTGTTGCAGATCGTGAAGCGGGATCTAAGGACGATGAGAGTGCATTACACATTGCCGCCGAGGGACGAGGCGTAAACATCACAGTGTCAACGCCGGCCACCTGCTCACACGCCGCAAGCTGAGGCCGTTATCGACCCATCACGCGCTTCCTGGTGTCGGAGGGGTATTCTCCGTATGTGGCTTTATAGACTGCGGAAAACCGGCCGAAGTGAAAGAAGCCCCATTTGAGGCAGATGGCCTTCATGGTCTCCTTGCTCTCGGGAGCGAGCAGATCCTGGCGCGCGGCACGCAGACGAAGCGTCAGCAGATAGGCGGCGGGAGAAGTTCCCCTGAACGCGCGAAAACCGGTTTCGAGCGCCCGGCTGGATACGCCGGCCGCTTCGGCCACTTTCGGCATGGTGATCGGCTGATCGATATTGGCGTGCATGAATTCGATCGCGCGGCGGACATGCCGGGGGGCGATCAGGGCAGGGCCATTCTCCAGGAATTGCGACAGCCGGTGCGGCACCAGGCGCACGACCAGATCGGCGAGCGCCTGTGTCATATGCGCCATGGCGATCGGCGACTGTAGCAGGGGGCCATCGTCGCGCATGCCTGAAATGATCGTTTCCGTGAGATTGCCGATCAACCGGCCTTCCGGCTTGGACAGATCCAGTTCGGGCAGCAGGTCAAGGGAGCCGTTGAACGGCATCTCGAACGTCTGGCCGATCGTCTGCAGGATGACAGGCCAGTTGATCAGCAACTCGTCGATGACGTTCGATCGCCCATGCATGATGACGCTGTTGGGTTCGAAATTATTATAGAGAAGCAATTTTCCTTGCCCGGCCTCGGCGACGCGGGACCCGTAGGTTACCCCCATGCCGCCGCTGCGTGGCACGACGATCGACAGATACTCCGCCGTATCGACGGTCGGCTCGATATTGAACTGAAACTCCGCCTCATGATAACCGGTGAGCAGGACGGCCTTGTCACATACCGAGAAATCCAATCCCCAATGGAAGTCCTGACTGCGTCCGACAGGCTCGGCATCAAATGCGCCAAAAGCTCCGCCCAGCGTTTCGACCATGTTGTCGAAGGACGAACCGCTAAATCGAAATGAGAATGGCGCAGTGCTATTTTCTGTCATCCGGCTCCCATTGTTCGATGTGGTTGTTTCGACATACCCTTCTCCACCGCTCGCACGTGCCAGCGCGACGCGCCGCCGGCGAGAGTGTCGGATTGGTGCACGTCCCTCTCCCAGCATTGCCAGTCGTCATGGATGGTCGTCCTGTGCCGCGGCGCTCGTCAGAGCCTGTAGACGGCATGGATGAGCGCCTTGGACGTATATTAGACGATTGTTGGATAGAGTGCAGCAGTTTGCAGCGGAGCAGGTGGATCTTCGCGTGATACCGGCATCGAGATCAGCGGCGTGCGCCAGCTGATGCAGGCCGAATTCGGGCATGGTAGAGGTCAAAAAGACCAACCCGTTGAATGCGTTAGTTCCCATCCAGACCAGGAACTGACAGAACCCGCAGCCATTGGCAAGACTTCACGCCGCCGGTTGTGACGACAACCCGCTGATAAAACGATTACGCTGAAGGCGCGATTTTACAGCTGTATCCGCCACACCCCAGGTTCGACCGCGGCGATCTAACCGCGATGCGCATCATCTGGAGTTTGTCGAGAATGCCCCATTCGAGAGCCGCGCAGTCGCCTGCCGAAGGTTCTTAGTGGACCGCTTAAAGAGGGCCTTCGGCAGGCAGACAGGCACGCAGGCATACGCACGGGATGGAGTGCGTATGTACGATCCCTTCCATCCTGGGGGGTGATGGCTGGAAGGGCTTGGCTTTGGGACCGCAAACCATCATGGCCTTGGTCGAGATTGATCTTACTGTTCCTTAGCTATGGAGCAATTGTCAGGTCCCGATATTGTCGGCCAACCGGCTTTTCGTGACGCAGTCTGGACTGACCTTGCGCAAAATGTATAGGTAAGCACTTGCTTGAAAGCCGCCTGTCTTGCGCAATGAGCTGCGGAAAGTGGACAGAGATCTTCAGTTTCTCAATTCGCACCAACGATGGGAACTTCGGAATGATGCCGCCGAGCGCGATGCATTCGGCTTTGGGCTGAGTAATGATTTTCTTACCGAAGGCACAAGCGACGGATCGCTTCCAACACGCTTATATCGACGTCATGACTAGCGGTTTCCGTGACGCACGTGGGCATCGCTCTGTCTCCGGGGATGCTGGCCGGGCTGCCGTCGCGGGCGAGGCAGGGCTTCGAGCGCCAGTTGCCGGAGCGCGTCTATCGGATTTCTCATCCTCTGCCCGGCCATCACAGCTCCAATGCGGCTCGCTCGGCGAAAACAGACGTGGGAAGAGTTTTGACATGGTGATCCCCCGGGCGTCAGGCGGCCGACTTTCCAGTTCCAGAAATGGCGACGTGCCTGATATCGGTGTCACCAGCGAAACGGAAAGACGGCCGCATTTGGAGTGTCAAAGTGCGACCGAGAGGGCGTTGTCGCGTCGGGGAGCCACCTCCTGCGAGTTCACCATTGCGCCCGCAAGCTGGCGGAAGGTGACAAGACCCAATGCTTCCCCGGATGGTGAAACCACCCTGGCATCGTCGTGGGCCGCCGATGCCAGGATCCGGACGGCATCTTCGACGGTCGTGCCGGATGCGATCGTCAATCCGCCCGGCACCGCACCGGAATGCAAGGATGTCATGATGGCATCGACCTGGATGACCCGGCCTCGATTGACCTCCTTGACGAAGTTGGCGATGTAGGCGTCGGCCGGACGCAGAACGATGTCCTGGCTGGTGCCCTGCTGGATGACTTCGCCATCGCGCAGGATCGCAATCTGGTCGCCCAGCCGAAGGGCTTCATCGAGGTCATGGGTGATGAAGACGATGGTTTTCTTGATCTCCTTCTGAATGTCGAGAAGGACCGTCTGCATATCGGTGCGGATCAGAGGGTCGAGCGCCGAATAGGCCTCGTCCATCAGCAGAACCGGCGCATCGTTCGAGAGGGCTCGCGCCAGCCCGACGCGCTGCTGCATGCCGCCCGATAGCTGGTTGGGATATTTGCTCTCGAAGCCCTTCAGGCCGACCCGCTCCAGCCAGCCCATGGCGACGTCGACGGCTTTCGAGCGCTCCATGCCCTGCACTTCGCGGCCGAAGATAGTATTGTCGAGAACATTCCGGTGCGGCAGAAGCGCGAACTTCTGAAACACCATTGCTGTCTGGTGCCGGCGAAACGTCCGCAATTCGGTCTCGTTCATTTTCACCACATCGACGCCGTCGACAAGCACTTCGCCGGCGGTTGGATCGATCAGACGGTTGATGTGGCGGATGAGCGTCGATTTGCCCGAACCCGAAAGGCCCATGATGACCTGGATGCGGCCCGAGGGTATCTCGACATTGATATCTTTCAGGCCGAGCACGTGGCCGTGCTTTTCGTTGAGCTCGGTCTTCGACAATCCCTTTTTGACGGCATCGACATGAGCGCCAGGATTGGGACCGAAGATCTTGTAGAGGTGGCGGATCTTGATGCCGCCGAAACGTTGATCAGCCATGGACGATCTCCCGATGCTTCTGGAGCCGCTTGCCATACGCCTGGCTGACCCGGTCGAAGATGATGGCGATGCCGACGATGGCAAGGCCGTTGAAAATACCCAGGGTGAAGTACTGGTTGGCGATGGCCTTCAGAACCGGCTGGCCAAGGCCCTGGACGCCAATCATCGAAGCGACGACCACCATGGCGAGCGCCATCATGATGGTCTGGTTGATACCGGCCATGATGGTGGGAAGCGCCAACGGCAGCTGAACCTTGAACAGCTTCTGCGAGCTCGACGTTCCGAACGCATCGGCTGCCTCGAGCACGTCCTTGTCGACCAGGCGGATGCCGAGGTCGGTCAGCCTTATCATCGGTGGGATGGCGTAGATGACGACGGCAATCAGTCCCGGCACCTTGCCGATTCCGAGCAGCATGACGACAGGGATCAGGTAGACGAAGCTCGGCATGGTCTGCATGACGTCGAGGATCGGATTGATAACGCGCTGCAGCCGGTCGGAACGCGCCATCAATATCCCCATCGGAATACCGATGGCGATGGAGAGCACGGTACAGACGAAGATCATCGAGACCGTCCGCATCGTATCGTCCCACATGTCGAAATAGCCGATCAACAGCAGCGTGACGAGACAGCCGAAGACGATCTTCAGGCTGCGGCTCGCAAACCATGCGATGACAAGGATGATTGCCGTAATGATCGGCCACGGCGTCTGCGTCATGAAGCGGTCGGCGGCGATCAGGAAATGCTGCAGCGGGGAGAAGAGGCTTTCGATCGCGTCGCCATAGGTGCGGGTAAATGCGCGAAAACCGTCATCGATCGCCTTCTTCAGATTGCGAAGGGCGTCGTCATCCATATGCGGGAATTTATAAAACCATTCCATTCGGTTCCCCTTTTTCTTCAAAGAGCCGTGGCAGTCTTTTTGATTTTATCGGCAGCGAGAGGCGGTGCGCATTGAGCGCACCGCAGTAGTCGGTGTTAGAGCATGATGCCGAAAAGTGTGAGCGGCTTTCGGACGACATCATGCTCTCATTTTAGGCCAAACGGGCCTAAAATCATCCTGTTCTAGAGAGCAGCTTCGATCTTCTTGGCTGCCTCAGGCGAGACCCACTTGGTCCAGAGGTCCTTGTTTTCTTTGAGGAAGTGCTTGGCACCGTCCTCGCCGGTTGCCTGGTTATCGGTCATCCATGCCATCAGCTTGTTGACCGTGTCGTTGCTCCAGGAGCGCTTTGTCAGGTAGTCCATGACTTCAGGCCCGACCTTTTCCGAGAAAGGCTTTGCAACGAGGGTGACGATTTTGTCGACCGGCCATGCGTTCGGCTTCGGATCGGGGCAATCGGCGACGGTATTGCAGCGCTTCCATTCGGCGGCGTCGTTCGGCACGCCGGCCTCGAGCTTGACCATCTCATACTTGCCGAGCAGGGCGGTCGGCGCCCAGTAGTAGCCGGCCCAGCCTTCCTTGCGTTCGTATGCCTTGGAGATCGAACCATCGAGGCCGGCGGCCGAGCCGGTATCGACGAGGGTGAAGCCGGCCTTCTCGGCTTCGAAGGCCTTGTAGAGCTGCGTGGTCACCACGGTGCCGCCCCAGCCCTGCGGCCCGTTGTAGATGGCGCCCTTCTTCGCATCCTCAGGATCGGGGAAGAGTTCCGGATGCTTCAGCACGTCGCCGATGGTCTTGATATCAGGATGGGCGTCGGCCAGATATTTGGGAATCCACCAGCCCTGCACGCCGCCATCGGGCAGCGGAGAGCCGACCTGGACGATCCGGCCTTCTTCCGTTCCCTTCTTGACGACATCAGGCAGCAGGTCGATCCAGGCTTCAGGTGCGATGTCCGGCTGGCCCTTTTCGGCCATCGAGGTGATCGTCGGAACGGTATCGCCGACGGTGATTTCCGCTGCGCAGCCATAACCTTCGTTCAGGATGAACTTGTCGAGGTTGGAGAGAACCTCTGCACTCTGCCAGTTCATGCTGGCGATGGTCACTGTGCCGCATTCGGCGGCGCTGGCGAAAGATGCCCCGCCGATCAGGCCGAACGTCAGACATGTCGATGCAAGTAGTTTTTTCATTCTCGTTCCCTCTATTTAGCGGCCGGTTTTGCCGAGCGGGGCGCCGCAGGACCCACTCCAACGGTTGTCAGGAAGCGTCTCCCATACTCACCGATTTCTTGAATGCCGCCGACAGCCCATCCGCAACCGAAGCGTCGAACCCGGCCGCGCGCATGCCTTCGATGGCTGCAGCAGTGGTTCCGCGATAGCCGACAAAGGTTTGAACGACCTCATTGGGACATTCGTCGCGGCGCTCCAGCAGGCGACCGGCGCCTGTGATCACCGTGTTGACGGCGCGGCGCGCAATCTCCGCCGGCAGGCCATTTGCGACGGCGTCGCTCATCATGGCGGCGGCGAGCAGCGCCGGGAATGCCGGTCCGGACCCGGAAAGACCGGTGAGGTAATCGATGTCGCTTTCCCTTGCGACCTCGTCCTCAGATCCGCATGCCTGAAAGATCGCGCGGACGAGGGCTCGGTCGTCTTCGGTGACATCGCTCGCGCCAATCCACGGCGTATAGGACTTTGCCACTTCGGCGGCGGCATTCGGCAAAGCGCGGACGATGCGACCAGTCTTGTGGCGTTCAGACACTGCGTCCAGGCGGATGCCCGCCATGACCGAGATGACGAGCTTGCCGCCGGCATCGACCTCAAGAGCATGCCAGTCATCAGGGCGGACGGAGAGAAGAATCACGTCCGAGCGGTCGGCAAGCGCCTGATTGTCGGTGGTCAGGAAAGAATTCGGAAAGCGGCGCGGCTGCTCACTGCGATAGGAGAGGGAGAGGTTTCGAGGTTCGACCAGGCCGGCATCAAGGATCGAGCCGGCGATTGCTCCGCCAAGCCAACCGCCGCCACCAATGATACCGATCCTCAGGGAAACACTCATCTCGCCCTTCCCTAACCGGGCCGATAGCCATGCCGGGAGAAGAAGCGATCGAGCTCCCTCTGCTGCGGCACTTCACCGGTGTAGATTGCGATATATTCGGGGATCCGTTTCATGCGGACGGCGAGTTCCTCCTTGGATTGCATGGAGATATAACCGATCTGCACGAGGTAAGTTGTTCGCGCTCGGACATCTGATGTCGCTTCTGGTAGCCCGAAGCGGATAAACATGCGCTTGAGCGCATCAAGCCGGAGCTGATCGGCTTGCCGGACCTCGGCGAGAATCTCGTCGGACTGCAACGCCCAGCTGCGCACGGCGAATTCGAACCTGGCGTCGAACAGATCATTGTTGAGCCAGCAATCGAAGACGTTGAGCATCGCCTCGGCGAGCGATTCCGCATAGGCTTCGGACTGCTTGACGATGTTGCCGGTGTTTTTGTCGCGCCACCGCGCCACGAGCCCGGCCAACAGCTCCTCCCGATCCTTGAAGAACCAGTAGAAGCTCGTGCGCGAGAGATTGAGCCTCTTCGCCAGCGGCAGAATTTTCACCGAATCCACGCCGGAATCCAGCAACGACTGGTAAGCTGCTTCCAGCCATCCCTCCTGTGATCCGCGCCAGCCGGTGTCGTTCAGAGCCTGATCCATAGGCTATCTCCTATCAAATTATACGGCAGCGCACAAGGAAAATGTACATCAGTGTCGAAATCAACGACCCCTATGTTTTCAACATTGACACATGTGTACATTGTGCTTAGCGTCTCCTCTGACGTTTTTAATCCGGAACCACGGCCCATGTCGAACGATCCCCTTCTTCAGCCCTACCAGCTCAAGCATTTGACGCTGCGCAACCGTATCATCGTGACCTCCCACGAGCCGGCCTATCCGGAAGACGGCATGCCGAAGGAGAGGTATCGCGCCTATACGGTGGAGCGGGCAAAGGGCGGTGTGGCCCTGACGATGACGGCGGGCTCCGCCGCGGTTTCCAGGGACAGTCCGCCGGTCTTCAACAACCTGCTCGCCTACAAGGACGAGATCGTGCCTTGGATCAGGGAAATGACCGACGCCGTGCATGAAGAGGGCGCGGCGATCATGATCCAGCTCACCCATCTCGGCCGGCGCACGCGCTGGGACAAGGGCGACTGGCTGCCTGTGGTGGCCCCATCGCATCAGCGCGAGGCGTCCCACCGCGCCTTCCCGAAGAAGGTGGAAGATTGGGACATCGAGCGCATCATCAAGGATTTTGCCGATGCTGCGGAACGCATGAAGGCGGGCGGCATGGACGGTGTCGAGCTGGAGGCCTACGGCCATCTGATCGACCAGTTCACGTCGCCGCTCACCAACGAGCTCGACGGCCCCTACGGCGGCTCGCTCGACAACCGTTTGCGCTTCTGTTTCGACGTCTTCAAAGCCATCCGGCAAAGAGTGGGGAACGACTTCATTCTGGGCGTGCGCTATACCGCCGACGAATGTCTTCCCGGCGGTAACGGCAAGGCCGAAGGCCTCGAAATCTCCAGGCGCCTGAAGGAAAGCGGCCTGATCGATTACCTGAACGTCATTCGCGGCCACATCGATACCGATGCGGGTCTGACCGACGTGATTCCGATCCAGGGCATGGCGAATTCACCGCATCTCGATTTCGCTGGCGAAATTCGCGCCGCAACCAATTTCCCGACCTTCCATGCGGCGAAAATCCCTGACGTCGCCACCGCGCGCCATGCGATCGCTTCCGGCAAGGTCGACATGATCGGCATGACCCGCGCCCACATGACCGACCCTCATATCGTCCGCAAGATCATCGAAAAGCGGGAAGACGATATTCGTCCCTGCGTCGGCGCCAATTACTGTCTCGATCGCATCTACCAGGGCGGGGCGGCCTTCTGCATCCACAATGCCGCCACCGGCCGCGAACTGACCATGCCGCATATCGTGGAAAGAGCCGACGCCAAGAAAAAGGTCGTCATCGTCGGCGCCGGCCCGGCCGGTCTGGAAGCGGCGCGCGTCGCCGGAGAACGCGGCCACCAGGTCGTCGTTTTCGAAGCGGCGAACAATCCCGGCGGTCAGATCCGGCTCACCGCCCAGAGCGAGCGCCGCAGGGAGATGATTAGCATCATCGACTGGCGCATGAGCCAGTGCGAGAAATATGACGTCACCTTCCACTTCAACACCTGGGCGGAAGCCGATACCATCGAGGCCGAGAATCCCGATGTCGTCATCATCGCGACCGGCGGCCTGCCGCATACCGAGGTTCTCGCCAGCGGCAACGATCTGGTGGTTTCTTCATGGGACATCATCTCCGGCGACGTGAAGCCTGGAACCAATGTGCTGATTTTCGACGATGCCGGCGACCATGCCGGCCTTCAGGCAGCCGAATTTCTCGCCAAGGCAGGCGCCAAGGTCGAGATCATGACGCCGGACCGGTCCTTCGCGCCCGAGGTCATGGCCATGAACCTGGTGCCCTATATGCGCTCTCTGCAGAAGCATGACGTGACCTTCACCGTCACCTATCGCCTGGAGGCCGTCGAGAAGAGCGGCAACCAGCTCGTCGCCCATGTCGGCAGCGATTACGGCGGAATTGCCAGGCAACACAGCTTCGACCAGATCGTCGTCAATCATGGAACCATTCCGCTCGATGAGCTCTATTTCGAACTGAAGCCCAATTCGATGAACCTCGGCGAGATGTCGCACGACCAGCTTATTTCCGGGGAACCGCAGTCCGTCATTCGCAATCCTGATGGCAAGTTCCAGCTATTCCGGATCGGCGATGCTGTCGCTGCGCGCAATACGCATGCCGCCATCTATGACGGCCTGCGGATCGCCAAGGATATATGATCGCAGGAACGGCCGATCGTCGGCCGATCGTTTAGTGCATGACGCCGAAAAGAACGGGATTCAGATTTGGGCCGGACGGCCTAAAATCATCCTGTTCCAAGGAAGGGGATGATATGCGTGTACGCGGGGAAAGCCTCCAGCTTTTCGTGGATACTGCGTCTCAGGCTTTCGATCAGTTCGCGAAGGCCCCGGAGGCCCGGCGCTCGATCCGTCAGTTTTTCGCGGCGCTGGAGCAGCCGGGGGGCGCGCGGGCGGGCGAGGGAAGCCGGTTGCCCGTCTGCGCTCAGCTTGATGTGGCGCTTGCGGTTGATACCTCCTATTATTCTTCGCTGACGCGGTTGATCGAGGCGTTCAAAGACATCGAGCCAATGCTTGAATGGCGTCGACGCAGCAAGTATGACCACACGGCCAGCGACAATTTTGTCGATGGGCATGCCAATGCCATGATCATCGGCCCGGGCGGATTGGAGGAGCGGAGCGACTTGTGGTTCGGCGTGACGTTGCTGGCGCCTCATGTGCGCTATCCGGATCACGACCACGCGCCCGAGGAGGTCTATCTGGTGCTTTCCGATGGAGAGTTCCAGCAAGGGGAGGGAGACTGGTTCTCGCCAGGTATCGGTGGGTCGTTCTACAATGTCCCTGGCATCAGACATGCCATGAGGTCGCTCGACACGCCGCTCTTTGCCTTCTGGGTATTGCTTGCTGAACGACCGCACTGACCACCAGCAGTCTAGAAATAAAGGGGGGTTGCCCATGAAAATTCTCGTGCCCGTCAAACGGGTTGTCGACTACAACGTGAAGATCCGGGTGAAGCCGGATGGCACGGGTGTCGAGCTTGCCAATGTGAAGATG
>NZ_LXFU01000052.1 GCF_001657485.1 Rhizobium sp. WYCCWR10014 | reverse complement strand
CGCCTGAGAATTTCTGAGGGGCCTGCAAGGCTGTGCCACGAAACGATCTACCAGTATGTGTACTCTTCCGAAGGTCATGACCAGCAGCTTGCGCGTCTTTTGCCAGAACGCCGCAGAAAGCGGCGGCCCAGATATGCACGAAAGCCAAAAAGCCTCATCTTTCCAATTGATTGCGCCATTGGTAACAGGCCTGAATCTATCAATTCCCGAGCCGAGTTTGGCCACTGGGAGGCGGACCTGATGATCTTCAGAAAGGAACATGGATCCGCCAATGTCGCCACGGTTGTCGAGCGAAAGAGCCGCTACACCGTGCTGTTTCGCAATAATGATAGGCGCTCCAAGCCGATCATGAGCCAGTTGATCCGTCATCTGGCGCCCCTGCCCGCACAAGCTCGGCAAAGCCTGACATTTGATCGAGGCCTCGAGTTTGTCTCATGGCGGGAGCTGGAAAAGGGCATGGGAACGGCGGCATGGTTTTGCGACCCGCAAGCGCCATGGCAGAAAGGCACCGTTGAGAACACGAACAAGCGCGTCCGGCGCTACCTGCCGCCGGAGACTATCGTTCTGGATATCAGCTATCAGGAGATCCGCTTGCTGTGTGAACGGCTCAACGACACGCCACGCAAGTGCCTGGGGTTTCAGACGCCGAAGGAAGTCTTCAGCCAGCAACTAATGGCCATGGAAAACTAGAGCATGTAGTTTGCGTAGAGCGTTGCATTTAATCTGGAACCAGCACGCAAAGTTGAAGTGTCCTGTTTCTGCAAAGTTGGAATGTCACACTCCCCGCGTCTGAATGACGTCTGGGAGATTGCGGATGGGACTGATTGCGATGAGCGAGCGTGATCTGCAGAGGATCGAGATTTTGTCGAAAGTCATCGCCGGCAGGATGACATTGGTGTCGGCGGCGCATGTGCTTGATTTGAGCGAGCGCCAGGTGCGCCGGCTGTTGTATCGGATCCGCACTGGTGGTGCGGCGTCGATCCGGCACAAGGCGATCGGCCGGCCGTCGAACAACCGGATCAGCGATGGTGTTCGGGATTACGCGGTGACGCTGGTTCGTGAACGCTATGCAGACTTCGGACCAACCTTGGCGGCAGAGAAGCTTTCCGAGCGAGATGGATTGCGGGTGTCGCGCGAGACGTTGCGCGGCTGGATGACGGAGGCCGGACTTTGGCTGTCGCGCAAGCAGCGCCGGACGTTTCACCAGCCGCGGCTACGGCGCGAGGCTTATGGCGAGCTGGTGCAGATCGACGGCTCCGAGCATCGCTGGTTTGAAGATCGCGGACCGTCGTGCTCGCTGCTGGTGTTTGTCGATGATGCGACTGGCAGATTGATGCAGTTGCGCTTTGTACGATCGGAGAGCACGTTCACCTATTTCGACGCGCTCGAACTTTACTTGAAGGAGCATGGCGCTCCGATCGCCTTTTATTCCGACAAGCATACGGTGTTCCGGGTGGCGAAGAAGGACGCCAAGGGTGGCCAGGGCATGACCCAGTTCGGCCGTGCGCTCTCGGAACTAAGCATCGAGATTCTTTGCGCAAATTCGAGTCAGGCCAAGGGTCGTGTCGAACGGATGAACCGGACGCTACAGGATCGGCTGGTCAAGGAATTACGACTGGCTCATATCTGCGACATGGAGACGGGCAACGCGTTTTTGCCTGGCTTCATGGAGTACTACAATGCCCGGTTTGCGATTGTCCCTGCCCGGTCGGAAGACCTGCACCGGCCGATAAATCTGGCGCCGGAACGGCTGGGCGAGATTCTGTGCAAACGCGAGCAGCGCTATGTCGGATCGCAGTTGACGTTTTCGTTTGAGCGCAAGCGGATCATGTTGGAGGAGAGCGAAGTGACGCGCGGTTTAGCTGGTCGCTATGTCGAGACCTACGCCTATGCCGACGGTCGATTGGATGTGCGGTGGAAGGGGCATTCCCTGCCCTACAGGACGTTCGATAAGGACCAGCGGGTGACGCATGCGGCGATCACCGAGAACAAGCGGCTCGGTGACGTTCTGGCCTATATCAAAGAGCGCCAGAATCAGCAGACAAGGCCGAAGGTCAAGAGTAACAGTGAGAAGAATGGCTACACGCCACGGGGCCGAAAGCCAGGCCGCAAGACAGACTTCATGAACGATCCGGCGGTGATTGCGCGGCGCGAGAAGGCGCTGATGAGGCAGCCGGCTGCGGAATGACCGGGCGTTCTCAATGCATGGCGATGTCGCTTTGCATGTCGGATTCGAGTTGCAGGCAGGCCGCCCAAAGCGGTGTCTTGTGGTACATCCCATCTTGAAGGATGGTCAGTCCATCGCGGTCTTCGTGAAGCAGTCCCAGCCAGCACAAGGGACGAATGACACCGTAGCGAAGCTCCGATCCCAACGTCCAGACTTCTGCTGACATTGCTGCTTCCGGCTGAGACAAGAGGCTTGGATAAAGGACGCTCAGCAAGTCGTTCACCGAACATCCAAGCCTAGCTTTGATATTGATAAGATTGAGGAATACGTGCCACAAACGCATTCGTTCACGCACCTCCTCGAGCGTCTGGCCGTCATGGATGTACGAATAAAGATAGTCCGTGGCGATCAGGTCAAAATAAGCCTGGGGCCTAGCGAGAAACTCCCGGCATCGTTTTGTAGGCAGCAAAAGGTCTTTCTTTTTGCGAAGAAGCTTTAGATGAGCAAGCATGCTACGGACGACCCAAAGCGGCGGCATGTCGCTTTCATTAAGAACCTTGTTCATGCTGTAGAGGTCTTCCGACGTGTAGTCGGGCCACTGGAAGTGAACGGCGGCCCAATGCACGAACTTGCGGTTCATGGCGCCGGTCGCTGTCAACCCGATGCCGCCCTGACTGTCGGCGTAGGAAGCCGAAAGGATCATCCCGCGAAGAAGTGGTGACAACGCGGCGACATCGACGTCACCCTGCAGCTTGATTTCCGGAAGCATCGTGCGGCTTTGATCCCTACCCTGCAACAGACGGCTGCCAATAGTACAACCGGCGACGGAACAATTGCCACTGAGAAAGCTAAAGCCGAAGGGGTGTGTCCCACCCGCCCCGATCTAATCTTGCAATCCGGACCAGCCGCTCAGATCGGGGCTGGTCGTCCTACGATATGGACCTCAAAGTGACATTTCTACTTTGCACCGATCCGGACATTCCAACTTCCCCGCCACAATTTGTGTAGCCGGCTACATTCTATATTCAACTGTGACATGCCCAAAGTTAAAGTGTCCGGTTACAGTTGAGCCTGTTTTCGCAAAATACGGGCGGGCCAGGCCGCCGCTATGGGATGCGAAATATCTGCCTCGAAGCTACTCGGGGTCTCGTGGGGCGAACTGATCCGCCGTGACCTACGGTTCGCGTATTGCGTTATCGAGGCCACGCAGCAGCGGATAGAGGAAATAGGAGATCACCGTGCGGTTGCCGACCTTTATTTCCGTGGACACGGTCATGCCGGGAAGCAGGCGCACCGGCATACCTGCGGCATTCAGCCGGGTATCGGCAAGCAGTATCCGCGCCTTGAAGAAGGGGGCGGCCGCCTGGCTCGGGGTCTCTGTCTGCTCCTGTTGGCCGGTGAGGAAGGTGTCCTGACTGATGGTTCTCACCTCGCCCGAGGCGGTGCCGTATTTCTGGAAGGGATAGGCGTCGAGCTTGATGCGGGCCTCCTTGCCGACGGACACGCGGCCAATGTCGCGGGTGTTGATCGATACTTCGGCTTCGAGCGGCACGTTGATCGGCACGAGTGTGACGACCGGCTCCGCCTCCCGCACCACCGAACCGACCGAGCGCTGCGCCAGGTCGAGCACGACGGAATCTGCCGGCGCCGTCAGCGCCACCATGTTGCGGCGCAGTGCCATCTTCTTCAGTTCCTCGTCAGCCATGTCGCGCTGGCCGCGCAATTCCACCAGCTGCTCCATTGCGGCGCGGCGGAAATCCTCGATGAAGGCCTGCCGGTCGGCTCGGAGCTTGGCATAGGCGTGGGCGGCCTCGTCGGCCCGGCCGCGGACGGCGGTCAGGTCGGACTCGACGTCGAGGCGGGCGTCGCGCGAGCCGAGCAGCGTGATTAGCGAGCCGCTCTGTTTGTTGTAGAGCCGCTCCCGCGCTGCCTCGATCTGCGAGAGCCCATCGCGCCTGTCGTTGAGCACGGCTTCCTGATTCCTGCTCGCCGCCAGAGCTGCCGACTGGCCGGCGATCTGCTGCTCGAAATTCTGCAGCTGTGCCATGTAGAAGGCCTGTCGCTGGCCGAAGAGCTGCGCCTGCAGCATCTGGTCGGGCGTATCTCGCGCCATCTTCGTGTAATCGTCGCCGGCAAGCTCGGCCTCGATTCGCCTCACCTGGGCGTCGAGGGCGGAGAACTTCGCCTGCTGCTGGTCGACATCGGCCTGGCTGAAAGTGGCGTCGAGGGTCGCGAGCGTCTGACCGGCATGCACCACTTCGCCAACCTTCACCTCGATCGTACGGATGATCGAGGTTTCGAGCGGCTGGACGACGATGGTCGGCTGGGTGGTGACGAGCTTGCCGGGCGCAATCACCACCTCGTCGATTGACGAGACCGAGGCCCAGATGATCGCCGAAACAATCAGCGCCGTCACGCAGTAGAGCGTCATACGCGCAATTCTAGGTGGCGCGCGTTCCTCGAGCTCGACGGCGTCGGACTGGAATTCGGCAATTGCCGGCGGCAACGGTGGGCGGGCGACAAGCTCCCTCCCCTTCCCCGAGGGCCCCTTGTCTGAAGGGCCTTTGCCTGAAGGGACCGGCAGGTTTTCGCTGGATTTTCTGGTGTGCGCGTTCATGCGACCTGCCTCATCTGCTGGGACCACAGGTGACGATAGGTCATGCAGCGCGATACAAGCTGATCGTGCCGGCCGATATCGGCGACCTTGCCACGCTCGATGACGAGAATGGCATCGGCATCGACGAGCGTCGAAAGTCGGTGCGAGACGATGATAACGGTGCGGCCGGCGGCGATGCGGCTCAGATTTTCGCGGATGATCGCCTCACTGTCGGGGTCGAGCGCGCTCGTCGCCTCGTCGAAGATCAACAGTTTCGGATCGGTAATCAGCGCGCGGGCAATGGCAAGCCGCTGCTTCTGGCCGCCTGACAGATTGGAGGCGTTTTCCTCCAGCATCGTGTCAAAGCCGCGCGGCAGGCGTTCGATGAACTCCTCGGCGCCGGCGATGCGGGCGACTTCCATGATCTCCTCGATGCTGGCATCGGGCTTGGCGGCGGCAATATTCTCGCGCACCGAGCCGCGAAACAGGAAACTATCCTGCAGCACGACGCCGATGCTCGTTCTCAGATGCACGAGGTCGATCTCACGGCTGTCATAGCCATCCATGCGCACGAGGCCTTCCTGGCTCTGATAGAGCCCCTGGATGAGCCTTGTGATCGTCGTCTTGCCCGAGCCGCTCTTGCCGACCACGCCGAAGAGGCAGCCCGCCGGAATGGCGAAGGAGACATTATCGAGCGCCGGCGCGCTATCCGGGCCATAACGGAAGCTGACCCTGTCGAATTCGATGCGGCCCTGCAGATGCGGCCGAACACCTCGCCCGCGGCCCGACTGCTCCGGCCGCTGGTTCATGATCTCGCCGAGCATGCGCACGGAGAGCGCGACTTCCTGATATTCGTGCACCATGGTGACGATCTGCACCAGTGGTCCCGAGACCCGGCCGGCGAGCATGTTGAAGGCGACCAGCGCGCCGATCGTCATCGCGCCGCTGAACACATCGAGCGCTCCCAGGCCGATGATCGCGACGCTCATCAGCTTCTCCAGCAGTCCGGTCATCGCCTGGGCAATGGTCGAGATCTTGTCGACCCGGAAACGCACGGAGATCGCCTGGGCAGAATAATCGTCCCACACCTTGCGCTGGCGCGGCTCCAACGCCAGCGATTTGACGGTGCGCATGCCGTGCACGGTTTCCACCAGCAATGCCTGCCGGTCGCCTTCGGCCTGGTAGAGCGCCTGCAACCGGCGCTGGAACGGCCCGACGAGCGTCATTACCACGAGCCCGACGAGGGCGGCGAAACCGAGTACGACAAGCGTCAGCTTGACGCTGTAGAGAAGCAGGATCGGCACGAAGACCAGGAGCGAAACGCCGTCCAGGAGCGTGAGAAACAGCCGGCCGGTCAGGAATTCGCGGATGCGCCCGGTCTGCTGCATGTGCTTGACGAGAACGCCGGCCGAGGCCTGCTCGAAGAGCGCGATCGGCAGGTTGAGCAGATGGCCGAAGGTGCGGGTCGCGACGCGGATGTCGATCCTATTTGTCGCATAGAGCAGCAGATAGCGGCGCAGGAAGGTGAAGGTCGCGTCGAAGATGAGCGCGATCGCGATGCCCGCCGTCAGAACCGTCAACGTCGCATAGCTCTGATGCACCAGCACCTTGTCAATGACGAGCTGAAAGAAGATCGGCGTCGTCAGCCCCAGCCCGTAGAGCACGAAGGCGGCGAGCGCGACGTCTCGGAAGAAGCTGCGCTGCTTGATGATCTCGGGGACGAACCAGCGGAAGCCGAAGGGCCGGTCCTCATCGGACATGCGATAGTTGCGCTTCAGCAGGATCACCGATCCGAGCCAGGCCTTGGCGAACTGCTCTTCGCTGAGCATCATCACTTCGGCACGTGATGCCAGCGGGTCGAGAACGCGGATTCTCTCATCCTCCCCGCTCCCGACAGCGCCGGCGATGACCACCCAGTTGCCGTTCGTCAGCTCGGCGAGAACCGGAAATGCCTCGCCGAGTTGGAACAGGGATCGCCAGTCGAGCGTCAGATGCCTTGCCCTGAGGCCGGCATCCTTGGCCATGCGCAGCAGCTGCCGCATGGCAACGGGATCGTTGCCGACGGCATAATCGTGCTGCAGTCGTTCAGGAGCAAGATCGACGCCGTGATGACGCGCGACGAGCGCAAGACAGTGCAGGTTGGTATGCAGAAAACCACTCATGGCCCACCCGAAACAATACGAGACCGAGGCAATATTTGTTTTATCAGTTGAAGTTCGGCGAGGCGTTCGAAGCGCCGGCCTGCACCGTCTGGATATCGGCAGCAGCCGCAGCTGGCATATCGCCGATGCGACGGACCGCACCCGCCTCGACCAACCCGCCAAGCGCCTTCTGCATGAGATCGACCGCATTGGCGAAGGCATCGACCGGCATGATGATGCGCTGGCGGAAGACCGGCTTCGGATTGTTGTTGGCGTCACGATCTGTGGCCGAGAGCGACATCAGGTCGATGCGCACGATCGTTCCCGTGATGGTGATTTCGCCGATGCCATCTGCATAAAGTTCGTTGCTCATTGTTCTCTCCTCTGGTTGATAGTCAAAACCTGTTCACCTTTGAGTCGACACATCGGATTATCCGAAAACCGCGTCACACTTTTCGGTCCGATGCGTGAGTATCGTGCCGCCATGCCGGAAACGGATCGCGAAGGCCGATGGCGGTCTGCGGATCTACACCCGTCTCCCCCCCGGCCAGGCAATCGTCGAGCGCGGCCCGGATCGCCGCCTCATCGAAGCCGGAGCCGATGAAGACCAGCTCCTGGCGACGGTCGCCCCAAACATCGTCCCAATGCCGGTCAAGCAACTGGCGGAATTGCGGATGGCGCGGCCATTGCGCCCGCGGCACCGAGGCCCACCAGAACCCCCTGTTCTCGATGCGGCACTGCGTGCCGGCAATCGACAACAGGCCGATCTCGTCCGGCCGGGTCGCCAGCCAGAAATGCCCTTTCGCCCTGATGATGCCGGGCAATGGCTGCTCGATGACGCGGCTCAGCCGCGCGGGATCGAAAGGCCGGCGGCTGCGATAGACGAAGCTCGCAATGCCGTATTCCTCGGTCTCCGGCACATGGTCGCCCCAGCCGTAAAGCTCCTTGTGCCAGAACGGATGGCGGGCGGCCTTCGCCTCGCTGAAGAGCCCGGTATCCATGATCGCGCCAAGCGGCACCTGGCCGAAGGCCGCCTCGATGATGCGGGCATCCGGATTGAGCGCCGCGACGACCCGGCGAACCTCCGAGAGCATTGCGGGCGGCACATCGCCCGCCTTGTTGATGATGACGACGTCGGAAAATTCGATCTGCTCGACGAGGAGTTCGACGAGCTTGCGCTCATCGCCCCCGTCACGCCTTTCGCCGCGATCAGCAAGGAACTCGGCGCTCTGGTAATCGGCGAGAAGATTGACCGCATCGACGACGGAAACCATCGTGTCGAGTCGCGCGACATCGCAGAGTGCTGCCCCGCTCTCGTCGCGGAAGGAGAAGGTGGCTGCGACCGGCAGCGGCTCGGCAATGCCGGTGCCCTCGATCAGCAGATAGTCGAAACGGCCGGCGCTAGCGAGCCGGCGGACCTCGCTCAGGAGATCGTCGCGCAGCGTGCAGCAGATGCATCCATTGGTGAGCTCTACCAGCGTCTCGTCCGTGCGCAAGAGGTCTGCACCCCCCTCGCGCACGAGATCCGCATCGATGTTGACCTCGCTCATATCGTTGACGATGACAGCTACCCGGCGACCCTCACGATTGCTCAGGACATGATTGAGGACAGTCGTCTTGCCGGCGCCGAGAAACCCGGCGAGAACCGTTACCGGCAATCTGTTGTCTGCACCCATCATCGATATCATTACCCTTTAAAGATGCTTGGCCTTACATGCTCGCGGGCTTTACGCCGCGAGCTGCGGTCTAAAAGCTACGTCCACATAGTAGTTTGTGCTGTTATAGCTGGCGCTCGGGAACAGCCCGCTCGACCCATAGGCATAGACGCCGTTGCTGCCGCTGAGCGCCCTGAGGTCGCCATTCGTCACATCGGCGCTGAAGTAATTGCCGGTCGCCGAATAATTGCCGTTGGTGCTGTAGGAAACGACGTAGGTCGTATCCGCGGCGATCTCCACCTGCTGGGTGAGTGTCGCGGTCTGCCAGCCGCTTGCCGTTTCGTTGCTGAAGGCGACGCTGCCGAGCAGCGTGCCCGAGGCGGTCCAGAGATAGCCGTTATGCGGGCCTGTATTGTCGGTGCCCTTGTAGAAGCGGATGCCGGTGATCCAGCCTGCCGTATCGGCCTGGAATTTCATGCCGAGATTGACCTGCTGATTGTCGTTGGTGGAGACGATTGCAGGCGTCGTATTGGCGGCAAAGAGGTTCTGCTCCGGGCCTGCAGCCGGGTTGTTGATGGCGAGCGCAACCTGGGCCGTGGCCGTGCCGCCCTTGCCGTCTGATATCGCGTAGCTGAAGCTCGCCGGTCCCGAATAGCCTGCGGTCGGCGTGAAGGTCACCGTCTGGGCCTGGGCACTGTAGGCGACCGAGCCGTTGACGGCGCCGCTGACGCCGGTGATCGTGAGCGGATCGCCATCGGCATCGCTGTCGTTTGAAAGCAGCGCCGAGGCCTGGATGGTGATTGGCGTGCCCGTATTGGTCGAGTAGCCGCTGTCATTGGCTGCGACCGGAACCGCATTCTGCGCGCCCTGCTGATAGAGCACGTCCACCCAGTAATTGCTGGCATTGTAGGAGGCGGTCGGGAACAGGCTGCCCGTGCCATAGGCATAGACGCCGTTGCCGCCACTGATCGAACTTGCCGGCGCCGTCAGCGCCCCGCTCGTATAGTCTGTCGTGAAATAGTTCGCGGTTGCCGAATAGAAGCCGTTGGAATGGTAGCTCGCCACATAGGTCACGCCGGCGGTAACATTGATTGGCTGGGTGAAGGAAACCGTCTGCCAGCCGCTTGCCGTCTCGTTGATGAAGGTTGCCTGGCCAAGGAGCTGGCCGCTCGCGGTCCAGAGCGAGCCGACATGCGTGCCGGTATCCTGCGCGCTCCTGTAATAGGTGAGCCCCGTGATCTGGCCGTTGGCGGAAGCGATGAACTTGACGCCAAGTTCGACCGAGTTGGCGTCATTGGCGGCGGTAACCCCCGACGTGTCGGCGCTGGTAAACAGGCTCGAGGTCGTGCCGCCGCCGGGCTGCGAATTGACCGTGAGGCTGACGGTGGCCGAAGCCGTGCCGCCATGCCCGTCCGAGATCGAGTAGGAGAAACTTGCGACGCCCGTATAACCCGAGTTCGGCGTGAAGATCACCGTGTTGGTCTGGCTGTTGAAGGTCACCGTTCCGTTGACCGCGCCATTGGCGCCGGTAATGTTCAGCGGGTCGCCATCGCCATCGCTGTCGTTGGCAAGCAGGTTGGCCGCGGCAATCGAGAGGGCCGTGTTGGCATAGGTCGTGTAGCCGTTGTCGTTGGCGGCAACCGGCACCGTGTTGCCCGTCGACTGGTTGAAGACGACATCGACCCAGTAATTCGACGACTGGTAGCTCTGCGTCGGGAAGGTCGAGCCCGATCCGACCGCATAGACGCCGTTCGCACCGGCGAGCGCCGTCAGCGAGCCGTTGGTATGGGCCGTGTTGAAATAGCCTGCGGTCGCCACATAGCTGCCGGTCGTGTGGTAGGAGGCGACATAGGTCGCACCCGTCGTGATCTGCAGCGGCGTGGAGAAGGTTGCCGTCTGCCAGCCGGAGAGCGACTCGTTGGTGAAGGTGACCGTGGCGACGAGCGTGCCGTCGGCCCTCCAGATGGAGCCGGTATGCACGCTGGTATCGCCGGCAGCCTTGTAATAGCGGATGCCCGAGATCGTGCCGTTTGAGGACGCGACGAACTTCATGCCGAGTTCCATCGCCGTATTGTCGTTGAAGCCGCCGCCGGTCGGTCCCTCGCTGCCGGTAAACAGCGTCTCGCCGGCCGGACCTGCCTGAACGGTGAGGCTGACATTGCCCTGATCCGTACCGCCGCGCCCGTCCGACAGCGTATAGGTGAAGCTTGCCGGGCCTGAATAATTGTTGGCCGGCGTGAAGGTGATGGTTCCGGTCTGCGTGTTGAGTGCGACCGTGCCGTGGAGCGCATTGCCGACGGCGGTGATGGTCAGCGCATCGCCATTGGCATCGACATCATTTGCCACGAGTGCGGCAATCGAGATAGCAAGCGATCCGTTATGGCCGATGATCAGCCCGCTGTCGTCGGTTGCGAGCGGCTGGCTGTTGGGGCCGGCATCGAAGACCACGTCCACCCAATAGTTGGAGCCGCCGGGGCTCTGACCGGGGAACGTGCTGGTGCCACCATAGGCAAAGACGCCGCCGCCATCGACGGCCTTCAGCGCGCCGCTGGCATAGGGCTCGCTGAAATAGTTCTCGGTGACGGAGAAGAATCCGTTGCTGTGATAGGAGGCCACATAGGTCGTGCCGGCAGCGATCTGGATCGGCGAGGAGAACATCACCGTCTGCCAGCCGGAGAGCGATTCACCCACCGACACGCCGGTTGCGAGCAGCGTTCCGTTGCCGGACCAGAGGCTGACGACGTGGTCGCCGGTATTGTAGAAGCCCTTGTAGAAGCGGATGCCCTGCACCGAGCCTGCCGTCGTCGCTTGGAAGCGCAGGCCGAGCTCGACCGGATCGCGATCGATCGCCGTTTCGACCGCGGGCTTTTCCGCCAGCGTCCACAGGCCCTGCGTGCCCGGCAGGGTGACCGTGACCTGCTTGCCGACCGATGGTGCCTCCAGATTGACGCTGTCGTCGACGGCGCGCGACAGGATCGTATAGGTGCCGCTTGCCTGGACGACCCAATTATAGCTCCAGCTTTCGCGGCCGGTGGCCTTGAACCAGTGCTGGCCGCCGTCGGTGGACACCTCCACACCGGCAATGATGCCGCCGCCGAAATCTTGCGCCGTGCCGGTGATGGTGACGCGCTGCCCCTCGACGAAGCTGGCACCGATGATCGGCGAGCTGATCGACGAGGTCGGCTTCAACTCGTCGGTCGACTGGGTCGCGAGGATCAAGCTCGCATCGAGTGTGGTCGGCTGGATGCCCATGTCCGCAAACATGTTGACCATGGCCTGCTGCACGTTGGGATCGGTCGGCGTCGCCGCTCCCTGGTGGTTGGCGTTGAGACCCCAGGACCAGAAGACGGTGCCGGCGCCGAAGACGAGCGCGCCGCTTTCGGCCCGGTACATGGTGAGGCTGTGGGTCGCCACCGCATCGCCGACCGTCGTGCCGTAGTCGCGCAGATAGGTGCTGACCGCGATGGATGAGAGCGACAGGTTGATGAGGCCATCCGGCCGGAAGCCGTTTTCGACGTCGGAATCCCACTCGTAACCGAGCAGGTT
Source organism: Rhizobium sp. WYCCWR10014 (assembly GCF_001657485.1). Classification (GTDB taxonomy): domain Bacteria; phylum Pseudomonadota; class Alphaproteobacteria; order Rhizobiales; family Rhizobiaceae; genus Rhizobium. The sequence goes on along the minus strand of NZ_LXFU01000052.1, from coordinate 316,239 downwards.
CTGCACCAGATTATAGGTCTCGCCCTCCTGCAGCTCGGCGACATCGGTGTTGCGCCAGAAGCGCAGGTTCGAATAGTCGTAGGGGATGGTGATCGTATCGGAGCGGTAGCTGTCCACCTGGAACATCGTGCCGGTCAGCGAATTCTCCGGCTCCTGCCCCGGATCGGCATAGCGCGGATCGCGCCAGGTGCCGGTGCCGGTAGCGCTCGGATCCGTGCTTGTGCCCCAGGTCTCCTTGTAACAGACCATGGTGCGATAGGCTTGGCCGCTGCCGTCGATGCTGCTTTCCCAGCGCACCTTCCAGTAGCACTCGTTGCCGCTCCAGAAGGCGAGGTTCACACCCGCATCGCGGGCCGCCTCGACATTGGCGCGCTGCTCGGCCGACCAGTATTCGTCATGACCGACGGATAGATAGGCATCATGGTTCAGCAGCAGGCTGCCGCTGCGCGTCGCATCGACGCCGGAGATATAGGAAACATCGTAGCCGTTCTGCTCCAGCCACTGGATAGCCGAAGACTCGACGCCGAAGATGAAATCATGCGAGCCGCCGATCGGGCTGGTATTGGTGATGATCGGGCGGTTGTAGCTGACGGCCGAGGCGCGGCCGATCGCAGTCAGCCCGCAGCTGCAGTTCGGCGGCAGGTAGCCGATCATGTCGGCCGGATCGACGGGGACTTCGCCATAATAGAGGCTGGCGCCGCCCCAGGCATTATAGGCCTGCCAAGTGGTGTCGGATGTCTGGAAGACGATATCGCTGGTCGAGGCGTCATCGCGCACGACGAAGGGGATGATGCTTGCATCCTCGGTGCCATCCTCGCGCACCAGCTTGGCGAAGTAGACGCCCGAGACGGCATCGTCGGGAATCTGCCAGCTCGCCGAGACCGACCAGTTGCCGCAATCGATGAGACCGAGCGACATGTCGACAATCGGGTGCGGCTGGATCTGCGCCGATGTCAGCGATTGCTCGATCGAGTCGACCTTGCGCGCGCCGGCCCCGCCGTAATAGCCAATGCGGTAAATGTCGATGCGGTAGTGGGTGGAATCGGTGGCGATCTTGAAGTCGACCGTCTGGCCGATATTCGTGCTGATTTCGGTGGCGAAGCCCTGGATGGTGCCACCACCATCGCCCTCCAGACCCCACTCGCTGATCGGGTTGCCCTGCTTCAGGTTTTCGAGCGCGATCTTGTTGGGTGTCGCCGCAGCCGAAACCGCCGCCACCGGTGCCGCCAGTGACCCCAGTGCTGTCGGGGCCGCGGACGTCTCAGCAGGAACGTCCTGGCTCGGCTCCACCGAGATGGATGCAATCGAGGCCTGAAGGCGCAACGAAGTCGTGCCGAGACTGCTGGAAGAGCTGACCGGCTCTGCCGTGTTGGTGCTTCCAGTGTCGGCGTCGGTGGTAACACCCGTAAGCGCGGGAGCGGCAGGCAGTGTTGCAGCCTCCTCGGACGGATCCGGGGCAAGCACGGTGCGTTGCAATGTCGAGGAAGGCGTCTCGAATACCGTCGTAGTAGACGCCGTCTTGGTGAAGCCGTCTTGCGCGCCGCTATCTCCTGCAGGCGCCGGCACCGCCGTCGACAATGCGGGGGACGATTGCAGGTCGCCTGATGATATCAGGGAAGATGTGACCTTGCCGGAGAAGGAGGATTGAACGGTTGCGCTGCCCTGATTGGCAAAACCGTAGCGACCCTGAGTGCTTGAAGACACCACGGTCGCAGTTCCAAGCAGTGCGGTCCAGACAGAGGGTGGGTGACAGAAGCTCGGCGTGCCGCCGGCAGTACTTAGATATTCGCGATTCCTCACATGAAATCTCAGCAAGAGCGGCGTCCCCGTTTCCCGTCGACCACCATTGGAAGGCTTCATCCTGCCAGCTTTCGAAAGGGAATGTACGACAGCAATCTGGGGTATGTGGGTGATACTCCGTACTCCGATATGATGACCCTCACCGCATACCCGACCGACAAGGCCGCAAAGCTGCCTCCGGCTAGTGCTCAGTGGCCGAATCAGGGTGAAGAGGAATTCTAGTTCGGTATTGTCTCCCCGGTCCGGCCGGTTGAGCCGGTATTCCCGCGTCCCGTGCTACCAGGCCGGAAACGGATCTTCGAGAGCCGACCAGTCCCGCGGGTCCGAGCTGGCCAGGCAGTCGTCCAACGCGGTGCGGACGCCTGTCTCGTCCATATCAACACCGATAAACACGAGCTCCTGCCGGCGGTCGCCCCAAGCGCTGTCCCATCGGCTCTCGAGATGCTGACGAAACTGTTGATGGCTGGGCCAGTCTTGTCGGGGAACGGCCGCCCACCAGAGCCCCATGGGTTCACAGCGCCGTTGCACCCCGGCAGCAGACATCAAACCCACCTGACGCGGGCGCGTGGCAAGCCAGAAATGGCCTTTGGCGCGGATTACCCCCGGCCAGGGCTCGTCCAGGAATGCTCTAAACCGCTTGGGGTCGAAGGGACGCCTCGTACGATAGACAAAGCTCGATACCCCGTATTCCTCCGTCTCCGGAACATGGTCGCCCGGATTGTACAGTTCCTTGTGCCACAACGGGTGAGCGGCGGCTTTTGCTTCATCGAAGAGGCCGGTACTGAGGATGGTTGCAAGAGAAACCTTGCCGAAGTCCGTCTCCACCTGGCGGGCATCCGGGTTGAGTGCAGCCACCGTCTTGCGGACTTCCGCGCGAATCTCCTCGGTCGCATCCGAGATCTTATTGATCACGACAATATCGGCAAACTCGATCTGATCCACCAACAGGTCGATGAGCGTCCGCCGGTCCTCGCTGTCGCGCTGCAGTCCGCGATCGCGAAGCAGATCAGCGCTGCTGTAATCGGCCAAGAGGCTTGCGGCGTCGACGACGGTCACCATCGTGTCAAGTTTCGCAAAATCGGAGAGCGAAACACCGTTCTCGTCCCGGAATGAAAAGGTTGCCGCGATAGGGCATGGCTCCGCAATGCCGGTTCCTTCTATCAACAGGTAGTCGTATCGCCCCTCTTCGGCCAGTCGCCGCACTTCCGTCAGGAGATCGTCGCGCAGGGTGCAGCATATGCAGCCATTGCTGAGCTCAATCAACGTCTCCGTCGTATGCGACAGGTTACAGCCGCCGTCTCGAATGAGACTGGCGTCTATGTTCACCTCGCTCATATCGTTGACGATGACGGCGACCCGAAGGCCCTCGCGATTGGTCAGCACGTGGCTGAGAAGCGTCGTCTTGCCGGCGCCGAGAAAACCCGAGAGCACTGTGACCGGCAGCCGATCGATGCTGTTCATCGGCATCCCGTCAATGACGGCATTCGGAGCGACTGTCATTTGCGTTTTATGAGCCTCATCGAAACCGTCTCTAACCTCCTTCGACGTCAAGCTGCGAGCTGCGGCCGGAAGACCACATCGGCATAATAGTTTGCCGAGTCAAAGGTGCTGGTCGGGAAGAGACCTGTGGTGGCAGATCCGCCGTAAGCATAGACGCCATTGCCGCCAGCCGCAGCGCTGGACAGCGCCGACAGCGGACCGTTGCTGACGCCGTTGGCGAAGAAGCCANTTTGCGACCCGCAAGCGCCATGGCAGAAAGGCACCGTTGAGAACACGAACAAGCGCGTCCGGCGCTACCTGCCGCCGGAGACCATCGTTCTGGATATCAGCTATCAGGAGATCCGCTTGCTGTGTGAACGGCTCAACGACACACCACGCAAGTGCCTGGGGTTTCAGACGCCGAAGGAAGTCTTCAGCCAGCAACTAATGGCCATGGAAAGCTGAGCATGTAGTTTACGCAGAGCGTTGCATTTAATCTGGAACCAACACCGCAAAGTTGAAGTGTCCTGTTTCTGCAAAGTTGGAATGTCACACTCCCCGCGTCTGAACGACGTCTGGGAGATTGCAGATCGCTCGTCCGCCGATAGCCGGCATCGGTGTCGAAATTATCGTCGAGAACTCGGGCGGCATCGCTCGACGCGTAGACGAAGATAGCTACGCCTGACGCGATAGATCTTCTCTTATCCGACTATGACGTGCGGCACGAAACGCGACAAGTTGGCGGTTATGCGCGAGCGGTCCTCGCGCACGGCAAGGCCGCAGGCGCGATCACCGACGATCCAGCTGCCTAGCACGGCGAAGCCGCCATCGCTTTCGAAAAGCGGGGCATAGGCCTGGACGATAAAACCTTCGTCACCATAATCGCCGGGGGCGGAAATCAATTCCCGGCCATCTTGGAATATCGTAACGTTCTCGCCTTCTCGCGACAGCAGTGGTTTGCGCACATAGTCGCTCAAGGTCGAGGCCGCCGGGTCGTCGGCGAAATAGCTCGCCAGCAGGTTGGGGTGATTGGGGTGGCGCTGCCAGAGCAGAGGCAGAAGCCCTTTGTTGGAGAGCACGGCCTTCCAGGCGGGCTCGATGAAAACATCGCCCGAGCGCACGAGTTGACGGGCGAACGGCTCGCGCAGCATGAACTCCCACGGGTACAGCTTGAAGCAGCGGTCGATCACCCGATCCTGGAGGTCGGTGTAGCGGCCTTGCGCATCGATGCCGATTTCGCGGATGTCCAGAAGCTCGACGCGATGGCCGGCCTGCACTGCACAGTCCATCAGATAGACCGTCGTGCCGCGATCCTCCTCATTGTCGGTCATCGCCGCGAAGTGGAAGATCGGCTCTTTGGAAAATTGCTCGAATGCCTCGACGAGGCTTTCCTGCAAGGAATTGTACTGGTCCGCGTCCTTGGGCAGGATACCCAAAGCCACCTGGTCGGTCAGCCAGTTGAACTGGAAATAAGCCGTCTCAAACACCGAAGTGGGAGTATCGGCGTTATATTCGAGCAGTTTGGCCGGGCCAGTGCCGTCGTAAGCAAGATCGAACCGGCCGTAGAGGTGCCGGTCGCGGCGCTGCCAGGAGCGCTGCACCACATCGCGCAGGTCCTCCGGAATGGCCAGCCTGTCGAGCGACTCTTCGCTTCTGACGATATCACCCACCAGATCCATGCACATGTCGTGCAATTCCTGGCTCGGCCCTTCGATCTGCATCTCGATCTCATCGAGCGTGAACGTATAGGCGGCATCATCGAGCCAATAGGGCTCGCCATACATTTCGTGAAACCCGAAGCCGACGGCACGCGCCTTGTCAAGCCAATCAGGACGCGCCGGAAGGGTGATGCGCTTCATGTCAGCCGCCGAAACTGAACGACGAACGGCCACCGAAGCCTTGACGGGCGACGGTGCGAGTGTTGACGTTGACCGGCTTGACGCTCTGACGTGAGGGCGCAGTCACGGTGTCGTTGCGACCGCCTGAGCGAACAGTCGTTGTCACCGTTTGCCCCGAGCGATTGCGATAAATCGGCGTCGAGCCGTAGGAGCCACTCTCCTCCTGGCGCCGGCGATAATTGTAATAGTCGCCGATGTTGTTCAGTGCCGAAGACAGCATGTAGCCTGTCAGGAACGGCACGAAGAAGCTACCGCCTGCGCCGGTACTGTTGGGCACGGCACTGGCCGACTGTTCCGTGCACTGGCCTGAGCCGTATTCGGCCTCGCAGGCGGCCATGCCGTTGAAACGCGGCGCGGCGGCGAGGTGGGCCCGCATGGCATCCTGATAGCCGGCCTGGCAGACCTGCCGGTCCATGCCGGAAGTCACGCATTGGTCGACGGAGGTGAACATTGTCTCCGAGGGAGTCTGATCGCCGCAACCGGACAGCGCCAGGGTCGAGGCAGCGATAGTGCCGAGGGCCAGGAAAGGTCGTTTGTGCCCGCTCTTACGTCTGCGCATCATTCCCTCCCCTCAATAGGTCATGCAGGCGGCGTTGAGAATACCGATGACGAGCGCGATGCCGCCGCCCCATATGCCCGCGGCGATATTGTCGGCAGTGATCTTTTCATGCAGATCCGTCATGGTGAAATTCGCAATATAGAAAGCCAGGATCTGGGCCAGAATGCCGACTACCGCCCATATGATGTAATCGACGATGCTTACCGAATTGGCTGCGGCCGAAGCCAGAGGCAGGCTGAAACCAACAAGCGCGCCCAGGAATGCCGTGACGGCGGCAAGATTGCCTGCACGAATGAGTTGGACTTCCTTCTGCGGCGTCAAGAATGTGTAGATCACCGCGAATACGCCGTAGGCGGCAAGACCGACGGCGAAATAGCCGAGGAAGGCAGGCAAACCCGCCACATAATCGAGCATTGAAAAAGTCCTCCGTTGAAATTGATAGGATCCCTCAGACGCGGCGAACATCGGCTGGAGCCAGTCCATAACCGATCAGAAATTCCACCGAGCTGCCTGCCTGGCTCTGTCCGAGATCGAGGTCACGCTCGACATTGATCAAAAGCATTTCGCGCGTCGAGCCGAGCGGGCGATAATACAGCATGCAGGTCTGGTGAATGGAGCGCTGCGCCTCACCGTCGTCGACCTTCTCGACAAACTCCACCAATGGGGTGCGTTCCGGGCCTTCGCCCCAGAAGCGGCTATAGAGGATGCCGTCGGCATCGTAGGTTGGCTGGCCGATCAGGCCGTCCGGCCCGGTCCAGCGGTTCCATTCGCCCTGCCCGGCAGGCACGACGCTGTCCCAGGGCTGATAAAAGCTGATGTCGTCGACATCACCCGGCTGGCCCGACGTCGACATCACCTGAACCATCCGATGGTCTTCATCGTAGTAGCGCGACAGAACCGTCGCGGCATCGAGCGAGACCTCACCGTAGGCGGCAATGATGAACGGGCCGCTCCGTGGGAGCGGCATCGCCGGCTGGCCGGCCAAAGCCTCGGCTTCGAGGGAGAGGAAATCGATCTCCAACGCCCCGCCGATGGCGGCGCTCAACGGGCCAAGTTCTTTGGGTAAGGGCTTTTCGTTCTTTCCGCCGAACCAGCCGATCATGATACCTCTCCCATTCGAGCCCAAGCGATGGCAGCGGGATCTAGCCGCATTCCGCTGATGTAGTAAAGGGTCTCGCCGCCCCGAAGCGGCGCCTCGTCTCGGCAATTGAGGTCGGTCATTCCCTGGCTCAGCATGCCCACCAGCGTCACATTGTGCTGACGCTTGAGGCTTAAAAACACGTTTCCATAAAGCAGCGGCGTTTGCAAAGGCGGGACCGGCAGGGAAAAGGCAGTGTCGGTGGAGGCGGCCGACAGCAGCCGTGCAGCGATTTCCGAAGAGCCCGGATCACGGGCGGCACGCGACAGCAGTTCCTCGGCGAGTGAGCCCACTGCCTCGACCCGCGGCCGGCGTTGTTTGACCATCTGTGCCGTTCGGTCGTCGGCGAAATAGGCGACGATATGGGCATTGGGCGCATGATCTTCGGCGATCAGAACAGCGGCCAGCGTCTCGTCGTCATTTGCTCCACGCGCGATGATCGCGCGCGCCTTAGCCACTCCGGCCCGCACCAGAGCGTCGGCATCGGCAAGTCGCTCGGTTCTGATATAGTCGGCGTAATTGCTGGCGGGATTTTCCGGCAGGTCCTTGGCAACCAGAACACTCATCGGTTCGTTGGCCTGCCGTTCGGCATGCAGCAGCCGCAGCGTCTGGTATGTCTGCCCCTCTTGCCAGCCCAGAACGATGATATGGTTGGCGCGTTCGCTGTAATCTCCCAATCCGCGCATGCGGTTCCTCCAGATCGTACCGATAGTTGTCAACAACTTGCCAAGAACAGCGGTGAAGATGGCAATGCCGCCGGGAAGAACGAACAGGACGGCGATGATTCGGCCGAGCCCCGATTTTGGAGAAAGATCGCCATAGCCGACAGTCGTTGCCGTCACCATATAGTAGTAAAGAAAGTCGACCGGATTGCCGACGAGATCGGGTTCGCCGGCCAGCAGGAAGAGCAAGTAAGAAGCGACCAGGTGGATTACGAGGATAACAAAAAGGGCTGACCAGGCCAATTCGCTGAGCGAGAGATATACACGCCGCATCAATGAAGCGATAAATGGCAAGCGATTCGCCCCCGTTCCCAACGCGTACCCTAGCGAAATTTATTTAGCGCACCAGATCTTTAAGTTGCAAACCGATTACCCAAATATTTTGACGTTCCAACCGATGGAGGACTTTTTGGAGACCTGGAACCTCACCACTTTAACGCGCCTATTCGCCGCCGATCCCGATGCACTGGGCGATGTCGATGTAGCCGTACCCGAACAGGGCGACGTCATATGTGTAACCCTTAAGGAAAAAGGCGATCTCGACGTCTTCGTCGCCGTGAGCGGGGAGCGCGACATTCTTGTCAGCGCTGTTTTGGTGCCGTGCAAGGACGTGCCCAATCGAGAAGCCTTCGAACGTATGGTGCTGAAGACCCACAAGTTCGTGCCGCTCTCCAGCTTCGGCATCACCACGATCGACAGTGAGGAATGGTATGAACTGTTCGGCTCGCTGTCAGCACGCTCACCGGCCGAGACGGTCGTCGAAGAAGTCGCGATTCTGGCTGCCAATGCCGTCGATGCGGCACATATGATTGAAGAATGGAAAAGCGGGGAGATTGCAGCGTGAGCACGTGGGGAAAGATTTTCACCGCCATTCGCGGCGGCATTAACGAGGCAGCTGAAGCGGCCGCCGACAGCCAGTCCATGCGCATTCTTGACCAGGAAATCCGCGACGCTGAACAGTCGCTACGCGCGGCACGATCCGATCTGGCCGGCATCATGGCGTCCAACAAGAGCGTCATGCGCAGACTGGAAGAAAACCGCGCAAAGGAGACGAAGGATACCGACAGCGCTCGCGCTGCAATCTCCGCCGGCCGCACGGATCTGGCTCAGGGTCTCGCTCAGCGCATTGCCGGTATGCGTGCCGAAGTGCAGCGCGATCAAGAAGAGCTCGATCGGCTGCTGCCCCGCCAGCAACAGATGCTGCGCACGATCCAGGAGACCGAATCGCGCATTGCTCAGATGAAGCGTGAGGTGGAGAATGTCAAAGCCAACGAGTCGCTGCTGCGCGCTCAGTCGGCGATTGCCCACAGCCAGTCGGGCATCAACACCCGTCTCGGTAGCGCCGTCGAAAGTCTCGAACGTATCAAGAAGCGCCAGGAAGTCACGGCTGGCCGCATCGAAGCCGGTGCTGAATTGGCCGCGCTGGAAAACGGCGGTGACCTCGATCGTCAACTGCGCGAGGCCGGCATTGGCAGTTCGAGCCACTCGGCCGACGACATTCTTGCACAACTGATGGCACCGAAACATTCGGTCGAGCCCATCTTGCTGCCCGCCCCGACTGGCAACAAAGGCTGACAATTCCCGGGAACCGCAGCCCTGCTGCCATTCCCGGCGCGCCTGCGGATTGGAGTGCCGCGACCCATTGCGACATTTCAATTCGCTGCAAGCCTCGTCAATCACGTCTAAAGCCCGTCGCGATCTTTCCGATTCACTCCTCGCGCTTTAGGTCTTTGTTTTTACACATGTCGTTAGCGCAAAACCGCTCCACAGTTTTGCGCAACATGCTTTGGTCGCCGCCAGCTCGGGAAAGATTTATCCGCCCGGCCTTGCCTAAATCGGTTTCCTCAGCAGCGGGCTCCTGGAGCCAACATCCGGCTCGGTCTCTAATTGAATTCCAGCGCAATGGAATCCGGTCCGGCGAATAGCTGGATGAACCTGTCAAACCTTGAAATTGACTGCGACACGTGTCATATAGTGAGCGACAGATGACGCGGGAGAAAGATCATGGCCGTCGTGGCAAAAGCACCTTCCTCAGCAGCAGCGGGCGGTGGTGAACTGCAAAAAATAGAAGCATTGCTCGGTGGCGCGCGCATTCTGTCGCGCAGCCTGACCAATGGCCTCGACGCCCATGAGTTGCTCCTGCACGGCCTGCCTGCATCCGCACTGGATCATCTTGTCGGCACTCTCGTCGTCATCGGCAAGAACGAGTCCCTCGAAAAGGCGGTGGGCATGAGCTTGCGCACCTGGCAGCGGCGGAAGGATATGCCTTCCAAGCCGCTCAACCAGGAACAGAGCGGCCGCGCGTGGAAATTCGCCGAGATCCTCGCAAAGGCAACGGATATCTTCGGATCGCAGGCAGAGGCCGAACAATGGCTGGAGCGTCCGGCGGTCGGACTTGAGCAGCGCTGCCCGATCGATCTTCTCGGGACGCCCGCCGGCGTCGAGCTTGTCGAGGATCATCTCGATCGCCTGGAATACGGCGTCTATGCATGATCCTTTTGCCGATACCGCTCGGCGGGACCGAACTTGTCGCGTGGCGGCTCGATCAGGCCGTCAATGCACCGACTTGGGATAGCGGAGAAGGCGCCTATCGGGTTGGCGGCCGCTGGAACAGCAAGGGGGTTCGCGCGGTCTACTGCTCGCTCGATCCCGCGACGGCGATCCTTGAAGTCGCGGTCCACAAGGGGTTCCGGGCGCTCGATACCGTGGCGCATAGGATGACGGCAGCTGTCATTGCCGATGCTGGCGATATCCATGTTGTCGATCCGGGAAACGTGCCCAATCCCAACTGGTTGCGCCCGGGCATTCCCAGCGCGGGCCAGCAAGCCTTCGGAGACGATTTGCTTCGACAGCATCGTTTCGTCGCGATCCCGAGTGCGGTCTCGCGGCATAGCTGGAACCTGATTTTTCTGGCAGGCGGCGCGACGGGCGCCTATGCACTGAAGTTCCAGGAGGCCTTTGCCCTCGATACACGGCTGCAACCGCCCACGCCATGAACGAGCCCTGATTGCATCGTCCACCCCTATGACTCGATCTCGTTACATCAATCCGCCAAGTCGAATATTGCCGCTGCCTCTTAGTTGACACCGAGAAATTGCTTCAACTCCGCAGTCTGCGGATTGGCGAAGACATCCTCCGGCCGTCCTGCTTCGTGGACGCGGCCCTGGTGCATGAAGACGACGCGGCTGCAGACGTCGCGGGCGAACTTCATCTCGTGCGTCACCATCAGGAGGGTCATTCCCTCGGCGGCGAGTTCGCGCACGACGGCCAGAACTTCGGCGACCAGTTCCGGATCGAGTGCGGAGGTGATCTCGTCGCAGAGAAGTGCTGTCGGCTGCATGGCGAGCGCGCGGGCGATGGCGACGCGCTGCTGCTGGCCGCCCGAGAGCTCGTCGGGATAGGCGTCGAACCTGTGGCCCAGCCCCACCCGCTCCAGCATCTTGCGGGCGGTCGCCTCGGCTTCGGCTTTCGGCGTCTTCTTGACCACGGTCTGCGACAGCATGACGTTGCCGCCGACAGTCAGGTGCGGGAAGAGGTTGAACTGCTGAAAGATCATGCCGACCTTGAGGCGCAGTGCCTTCAGATGGACTTCGTCATCGAGGAGCTGCGCGCCGGCCACGGAGATGGAGCCGTCGGTGATGGTCTCCAGGCCGTTGATGCAGCGAAGCAGGGTCGATTTGCCCGAACCGCTCTTGCCGATGATGGCGATGACTTCGCCGGCCTCGACATCGAGATTGATGCCTTTCAGCACCTCGGTGGTGCCAAAGCTCTTGCGGACTTCAGTGATTTCGATGAGCGACATTGAGCTTCCTTTCCAGGATCTGGCTGCTTTTTGACAAAGGCCAGCAAAGGGCGAAGTAGATGAGAGCGACGAGCCCGTAGACGGTGAAGGGCTGGAAAGTGGCATTGGTGACGACTGTGCCGGCTTTCGACAATTCGACGAAACCGATGATCGAGGTCAGCGCCGTTCCCTTGACGATTTGCACGGAGAAACCGACCGTCGGCGGTATGGCGACCCTCAGCGCCTGGGGCAAGATGACATAACGCATCTGCTGCAGCCGACCCATGCCGAGGCTGGCGGAGGCCTCCCATTGACCCCGAGCGACCGCCTCGACGCAGCCTCGCCAGATCTCGGCGAGAAAGGCGGCACTCCACAGGGTGAGCGCCAATCCTGCAGCAAGCCAGGCCGGCACGTCGATCCCGAAGAGGCCGAGACCGAAAAAGGCGATGAAGAGCTGCATCAGCAGCGGCGTGCCCTGGAAGAGCTCGATATAATATTTCGCAAGCGCCCTGAAAGCCTTGCGCTTGCTGATGCGCAGGAACAGCAGCCCCAATCCGACCGCGCCGCCGCCGATGAACGAGACGAGCGAAAGCACGATTGTCCAGCGGGTGGCGAGCAGCAGGTTGCGCAAGATGTCCCAGAGGGTGAACTCGATCATCGTGCTGCTCTCCTCGGGAAAATGAACCCGCCGACCACCGCCAGCACCTGCCGGAGCAGGATCGCCAGCACTAGGTAGATGGCTGTCGAGACGATGTAGGCCTCGAAGGCGCGGAAGGTTCGCGATTGTATGAAGTTTGCGGCAAAGGTCAGATCCTCCGCGGCGATCTGCGAGACCACCGATGAGCCGAGCATGACGATGACGACTTGTGACGACAGCGCTGGCCAGATGCGTTGCAGGGATGGCACGAGAACGACATGCCGGAAGGTTTCGAAGCGCGTCATGGCAAGGCTTTCGCCTGCCTCGAACTGGCCCCTCGGGGTTGCCTGGATGCCGGCGCGGATAATTTCGCAGCTATAGGCGCCGAGATTGACGATCATCGCGAGGTTGGCCGCCGTCAGTTCGGAAAGCTTGAAACCAAGCGACGGCAGACCGAAGAAGATGAAAAAGAGCTGGATCAGGAACGGTGTGTTGCGGATCAGTTCGACATAGGTCGCAACGACAGGCTTCAGCCAGGCCGGGCCGAGTGCGCGCACCCAGGCACAGAAGATGCCAAGCGAGATGCCGAGCACCCCGCCGATCGCGATAAGCTCCAGCGTGATCAGTATGCCCTTGATGATCTCAGGATAATATTCAAGCAGCCAGCCGAATTCGAAATGGTAACTCAAGGAATTGTCCCCTCTTGTGGCGACGGAGCGTCATGTCATCCCGCGCGGGCGCGGGATGACATCCGTGAGACCGACCCTTAGAGATCCGACGGGAGATCGGCGCCGAGCCACTTCTGCGATATGGCGTTCAGCGCGCCATCGGTTTTGGCCGCAGCGATAATGCCGTTCACCTTCTCCAGAAGAGCTGCCTGTTCCTTGTTGAGACCGATGTAGCAGGGCGAGTTCTTGATGAGGAACTTCATCTCAGGGCGCTTGGGGGGATTTTTGGCGAGGATCGCAGCGGCCACGACGTTGCCGGTGGCGATGGTGTCGACCTGGCCGGACAGGAAGGCCGAGATAGTGCCGTTATTGTCCTCGTAGCGCTTGATCGTAGCGTCGGCTGGCGCGATCTTCGTCAGTTCGAGATCTTCGACAGCGCCGCGCGTGACGCCAATGCTCTTGCCGGCGAGATCTTCCACCTTGGCGATCGAAACATCGGCCGGTGCGAACACGCCGTTGAAGAAGGGTGCGTAGGCCGTGGTGAAATCGATCACCTTTTCGCGCTCGGCATTCTTGCCGAGGCTTGATATGACCAGATCGACTTTGTTCGTCTGCAGATAGGGAACGCGGTTGGCACTGGTGACCGGCACGAGCTCAGTCTTGACGCCCAGCTTTTCGGCAATGAGATTAGCCACATCGATATCGTAGCCCATCGGCGCCATATCGGTACCGACGCTGCCGAAGGGCGGGAAATCCTGCGGAACGGCGACACGCAGCGTACCGCGCGCCGTGATGTCGGCAAGAGCATCGGCGTGAGACGCGGAGCCGAAGCCGAAGGTTGCAGCCAGGGTCGCGATTGCGAAGAAGACTCGTCTTGTCAGCATGTTTTAATTGCTCCTTTGATGTTGTGGTTTTTTGGGTCTGACAGTTGGGAGACCGAGGGCACGGTCTTGGGAGGAAGTGACAGGGAACTGCGCAGTTCCGAGAGCGGATCCGGGCGCGTGGTCAGGTCGAGGCCCATTTCCACTTCGTCCAGATGGTCGACAGAGAGTTCCGCAGCTCTGACGAAATCGCCCGCTTGCATGGCCTCGAAGATCCGGCAGTGCCCGTCATGAGACTGTGCTGCGTGAAATTCAGACTGATAGAGCATCGAAATAAGGATCGTCCGCGCGGTGAGATCGCGGAGGATATCGACGATGATGGCGTTCCCGCTCAATTCTGCGATGCGGATGTGGAAATCACCCATCAAATAGGTCAGGCGCTGGCGGTCGCCCGCAGCCATTGCGGTCTTTTCCTCGTTCAAATGCGCGTCGAGAGCTTTGCGTCCCTCGTCCGTCAATACGCGCATGCTGCGCAGCAACCCGGCCTCGATGACACGCCGTGCCTCATAGACCGCGATCGCCTCTTCAGCGGACGGCTCGACGACAAACCAGCCTCGTCTTGGACTGACATGCACAATGCCGCGTGTTTCCAGGCGCATCATGGCTTCCCGAACGCGGGTTCGAGACACGCCGAAGAGCGTTGCCAGCTGGTTTTCGCTGAGACGCGTCCCAGGCCGGATTTTGGCTGAAAGAATCCCAGAGACGATCGTCTCCTCGATGGTCTTCTGTGTGGTCTCAGATGTCTGGCTATCTTGCATACAAGACAGGAAAGCAAAGCTCGTGCCAAAATTCTGCGTTCAGGATTTCCAAGATGTCTCGGATCCTTCCCCCTGGAATTTGCATGCTGGGAATGCAAACTGAGCGCAAATTGAGCGAGCCCACAATGCCTTGCGAACCCAAATCGGCGTAGGCCGCCCAAGGCCGACAAAGCCCCTTCCCTATCGAAAAGTTGCTTGCGGTTAGACCGGTTCGGCTTATATAGTCAGGATAGTCACTATAGTCAGGATAAAGCGAATGCGGCCATCACGACCAGAGGATAAAGGTTGGACCGTCGCCAGTGCGAAGGCCAAGCTGTCTGAGGTTATCGAACGCGCGCAAGCAACGCCGCAAACAATCATGCGCAATGGCAAACCAAGCGTCGTCGTCGTTTCGGCCGAGGAATGGCAGCGGAAGACCGCGCGCAAGGGCACCCTTGCAGAGTTTCTGATGCAATCGCCGCTGCGTGGCGCCGATCTGGACCTCGAACGGCAGCGCGACGAACCGCGTGATCTTCAGCTGTGAGACTTCTGCTGGACACTAATGTGCTTTCCGAGGTGACAAGGCCGCGTCCCGATGCACATGTCCTACAATGGCTGGACAGTCTCGACGAGGATCGCTCATTCATCAGCGTCGTATCGATCGCGGAGATCCGGCGTGGTGTTAAGTTGATGGAAAGCGGCCGAAAGCGCGACGCGCTGACTGAATGGCTTGCCCAGGACCTGCCGCAGCGCTTCGAGCAGCGTGTCATCCCTGTGGATCAGCCGGTTGCGATAGCTTGGGGCGACTTGATGGGGCTCGCAAAGCGAAGCGGGCGCGGCTTGTCGTCAATGGACGGCCTGATTGCCGCCACCGCGATTGCTCACGATCTCACCCTCGCCACTCGCAATATTAAGGATTTCGAGGGCTTTGAGATCGAGCTTGTCGACCCTTGGACCGAGCGCCCGTGACGATCCGCAGAGCGGACCCTCACGGGATCTTTCTTTAAGTTTTGTTGATGCAAATCGTTATCCCAAAACCGCTGCGCACTTTTGGGCGACATGCATTAGTTGAAACTCGAGGTTTTGAGGAATTCCGCCAGCCGTTCGGTCTTCGGATGCACGAACATGTCCTTCGGATCGCCCTCCTCGCCGATGATGCCCTGGTTCATGAAGATGACCCGTGACGAAACGTCGTAGGCAAAGCGCATCTCGTGCGTGACGAGCAGCATGGTCATGCCGTCGGCGGCAAGCCCCTTGATCACCTGGAGCACTTCGCCCACCAGTTCCGGGTCGAGCGCGGAGGTCACTTCATCGAACAGCATCAGCCTCGGCGACATGGCGATGGCGCGGGCGATCGCGACGCGCTGCTGCTGGCCGCCGGAAAGCTGTCCGGGATAGTGGTTCGCGCGGGCGGAAAGGCCGACACGATCGAGCCATTTTTCCGCGATTGCGCGCGCATCCGGCTTCGTCATTTTCTTCACCTTGACGAGGCCGAGCATGACGTTTTCAGCGGCGCTCATATGCGGGAAAAGATTGAACTGCTGAAACGCCATGCCGGTCAGCGCGCGCTGGCGCGCAATCTCCTTCTCGCTCTTGCGGCGCCGCGTTGCGCCTTCGGCGCGGTAACCGATCTCCTCGCCATCGAGGCTGATCGTGCCGCCCTGGAATTCCTCGAGCATGTTGATGCAACGCAGCAAGGTGGTCTTTCCGGAGCCGGACGAGCCGATGATAGAAATGACTTCGCCCTCCTGCACGGCGCAATCGACGCCCTTGAGGACTTCGTGGATGCCGTAAGTCTTGCGCAGACCCTGGATGTCGAGAATGGTCTTGGCCATCGGGGGAACTCCTCAGGACGGCAGGGCAGTCTTGCGTTCGACATATTTGCCGAAGTGCTCGATGCCGTAGTTGATGATGAAATAGAGTCCACCGGCCAGGAAATAGAACTGGAGGCTCATGAAATTGCGGGAGATGATCTCCTGCGTACGCAGGAGAAGCTCGGCGACGCCGATGACGGAGAGCAGCGTCGAGGCCTTCACCATCTCCGCCGCCGTATTCACCCAGGCCGGCAGGCACTGGCGCATCGCCTGCGGCCACAGCACCGAGGTGAAGGTCTGGGTAAAGGTCAGGCCGATCGCCTTGGCGGCTTCGGTCTGCCCCTTCGGGATCGCCTGAAGCGCCCCGCGCACGATTTCGCCGACATGGGAGGAGCAGAAGATGGCAAGGGCGAGCACGCCGGCAGAGAACGGCCCGAGATCGAGGCCGACGGCGGCCGAGACATAGTAGCTCGCGAGCACCAGCACGAGCACCGGCGTGCCACGGATGATATCCGTATAGGCGCGCACGGCCAGACGCAAAACAATGCCGCCATAGACGAGCGCCAAACCGACGAAAACGCCGAGTATAGAACCCGCGAGGATGGCCAGCAGGGAGATCGACACGGTCACGCCGATGCCGTTCATGATGACGTATCGGGCGATCCAGAGTTGTTCGAGAAAGGTGTGGGACATCAGGTCTATCTCGGCAGGGCCAGACGACGCTCGACGAAGCGCATCACGGCGGCGATGAGGAAACAGGTCGCGACATAGAGCGCTGATGTGACCATCCAGGTCTCTATGACGCGGAAGCTCTCGACATTGATCTTGCGGGCGGCAAACGTCAGTTCCGGCACCGCGATGGCGGCGGCGAGCGAGGTATCCTTGAAGAGCGAGATGATCGTCGAGGACAGCGATGGCAGCACGTTGCGCAGCATCAGCGGCGCGATGATGGAGCCGCGGATCTGCATCCCCGTCAGGCCGATGGCAAGCCCCGCTTCCGTCAGTCCTCTCGGAATAGACAGCAGCCCGGCACGGAACACCTCGGCCAGATAGGCGCCGGAATAAAGCGACAGAACCAGGACGAAGCTTTTTATCTTGTCGAGGCGCACGCCCATCTGCGGCAGCGCGAAAAAGACGAAAAGCACCAGAACGAGAATCGGCAGGTTGCGAATGACGGTGACATAGACCCGGGCCGGCACGGCCGCAAAGCGGCTCTTGGACGTCAGCGCGAAGGCCACCACAAGACCGATCGCGGCCCCGATCAGGATCGAGATCACTGCAAGACCGAGGCTGAGCGCGAGCCCGCTCAAAAGAAAATCGAAATTGCGCCAGACGGCAGCGAAATTCAACGTGTAACCCATACAGGCCGCCCTTTCAGACCAGAGCATGATGCCGAAAAGTCTGAGCGGTTTTCGGACGAAGTCATGCTCTCACTCTTTAAATGCGGAGCGGGAAACATGTCCCGCTCCGCATGGCTGTTACTTGAACTCGACCGGGAAGCCGATCTGCGGCGGCGTCAGATCTTTGCCGAACCAGGTCTTGAAGGACTTGGCGTAAAAGTCGAATTCGACGCCGGTCATGGCTTCGTGCAGGGCGGTGTTGACGAAGTTCAGCCAATCCTGATCGCCGCGCTTGACGCCGCAGGCGTAGGTCTGCGGGTTCCAGCCGTAGCCTGCATCTTTATAGCGGCCCGGGTTCTGCGTCATGTACCAGGCGAGCGACGACTGGTCCGTGGCGACTGCATCGGCACGTCCTGACTCCAGTGCCTGATAGATCAGGTCGACGGAATCGTATTGGTCGACGGTCGCCTCCGGCAGGGCCGCATGCACCATTGCCTCGGCGTAGACGTTTTGAAGAACCGAGATGGTAACGGAGGAACCGGCCGCCTTCAGGGCGGCGTAGTCGGCATATTTGCCGTCCGCCTTGAGCATCAAGCCGACACCCTCGCGATAATAAGGAATGGTGAAGGCAATCTGCTGGGCGCGCTCGCCGGTAACCGTCATGAACTGGCAGGTGATGTCGACTTTGTCGGTGGTAATGTTCGGGATGCGGGCGTCGGAGGACTGGTTCACATACTCGATCTTTTCAGGATCGCCGAAGAGCGCCTTGGCGATGATGTGGCCCATGTCGACGTCGAATCCCTGAAGCTTGTCGTCGGCGCTCTTGAAGTGCCAAGGCGCATTGGTGCTGCCCGTGCCGAGGACGAGATGGCCGCGGGCCAGCACTTCATCGAGCTTGCTGCCGTCGGCCAGCGCAGGCGTGGACAACAGAGCGGCGACGGCCAGCGACATCACGCCGGTGCGAAAGGAAATGGTCATGGCGTTCCCCTTATGGATGGTTCCTATTGTTCCAGTATAATGGACGCATGTCTGTTTTACTGGAACAGTGTTATGAAGTGCCATCAAGGATGAATTGTCAATGGGTCATGCCGAAAAAACGCGCAGTGGTGCGCGTGGTGATTTTTTCGGCAGTGCAGCATTGTTTTGTTGTTTAGAGGCTCAACATCATGCCCTTCCCGCTCAGCGACCCCAGCCATGCCGAAGGCGAAGGATGCGGTCTTCAGAGCGAGCGCCTTACGCGTTTGCGGTCGCAGCGCGGATCAGTGAACCCGCCGCCTCGCCTGCGGCTTCCATATAGGTCGGGTCGCGATGCAACAGAACGACGGCGAACGAACCATCGAGCAGCAGGAGGATCTGCCGGGCGAGCTGCGGCGCCTCCGTCTTGATTCCGGCCGCCTCGAAGGTGACCCGTAACCACGCCTCGACCCTCTTCTTGTGCTCAATCCCAACTTTCATGGCTGGATGGCCAGGCATATTGACGAGTTCCGCAGAGGTGCGCAGAAAGCCGCAGCCCTTCCATTTCGGATGGCGGGCCGCGCGGGCGAGATTGCGAAAGATGCCTTGCACCTTATCCGCCGGTTCGCCCGTCGTTTCCGCGTACCAGCGCTTGAACAGAGAGAGGTTAGGCTGGTCGCGCGCCTCCAGATAGGCCCCGATGAGATCGTCCTTGCTGGCGAAATGGTAGTAAAGGGTGCGTTTCGTGACACCGGCCTCTTCAGCCACCGCATCGACGCTGACGCTCCTGATACCCTCGTTGTAAAACAGCTTGGCGGCCGCCGAGATGATGCGTTCGCGCGTCGGGATTGGCTGTGAGATCATGTCGCTATGTATACCGACTAGTGAATATACACAAGCATCGACCGGCGGCATACTTCTCCCGACGCAGCATAGCGGAAAGGAAAACCGAATGGCCGACACTATTTTGATCGACTGCCACGATGGAATCGCCACGCTCACTCTCAATCGCCCGGAAAAGCTCAACGCGCTGAATTACGCCTTGATAGACCGCTTGCTCGCGATCCTCGACGCCATCGAAACCGACAGTTCAATTCGGGCGATCATCCTCACCGGCGCAGGCGAGCGGGCATTCTCGGCGGGTGGCGATATCTACGAATTCTCGCAAAGCGTGGCGCAGGGCGCCGATGTCGCCATGCGCGATTTCGTCGCGCGCGGACAGCGATTAACTGCGCGGCTGGAGGCCTTCCGCAAACCCGTCATCGCCGCCGTCAACGGTATTGCCTTTGGCGGAGGCTGCGAAATCACCGAGGCTGTGCCCCTCGCCATCGCCAGCGAACGCGCCCTGTTCGCCAAGCCCGAGATCAATCTCGCAATGCCGCCGACCTTTGGCGGAACGCAGCGTTTGCCAAGGCTTGCCGGCCGCAAGCGCGCCCTCGAATTGCTGTTGACGGGCGACGCATTCTCCCCGCAGCGCGCCCTCGAATTCGGCCTTGTCAGCCAAGTTGTCCCGCATGACGCTCTCATGCCGGCCGCCCACCACCTCGCGCGGCGCATTCTGCGTCATTCATCGCTGGCGGCGGCGAGCATTCTGACGGCGGTGACGCGCGGCATCAACCAGAGCATTGCGGAGGGGCTGCTGATCGAAGGCGAACAATTCGCCCGCATGGCGCCAACCGCCGATTTGCGCGAAGGGCTCGCCGCGTGGATCGAGCGTCGCAAGCCGAACTATCCCGGCTCGTGGTCGCTCGATTGATTGTTGCCAATGCTGCTGAGCATGGCTCAGTCAGCGTAATCAGAACTCTTCCCAATCGGACTTCAGTGCGGCCGAGGCTGACCCGCGCTGGATGGATGCGAGGGGCGAAGTACGAACGACTTTCAAAGCCGTCGGTGCGGCGGGGTGACGATCGGCCTGCGCAAACGAAGACCTCGATCTCGGCGCATCATTGAAACGGAACTGTTCAAGAAGCTCGAAGAGCGCGGCAGCCTCTCGGGCGAGACCATGGCTCGCAGCCGTCTGCTCCTCGACCATTGCGGCATTCTGCTGTGTTCCCTGGTCGACGGTGTTGATGGACTGGCTGATCCCGCCAAGCGCAGTCGATTGCTCGCGCGCCGCCTCCACGATCGCTGTGACGTTGGTATTGATTTCGTGAACCTGACTGGCGATTTCCTGGAGCGCGGATCCGGCATTCGTCACGAGGGCGACGCCGTTCGCGACGTGGGAACCGGACGCTGTGATCAGGCTCTTTATCTCCTTGGCAGCTTTCGCCGACCGCTGCGCCAGCTCACGGACCTCCTGGGCAACGACCGCAAACCCCTTGCCGGCCTCCCCCGCTCGTGCCGCCTCTACGCCGGCATTGAGCGCCAAAAGGTTCGTCTGGAAGGCAATCTCATCGATGACACCGATGATGTTGGAAATTTCGCGTGACGAGTTTTCGATCTGGTCCATCGCTCCAATGGCGTCACGCACCACCTGGCCGGAATGCTCAGCATGATTTCTGGCGCGCGCCACGAGTTGACCGGCCTCCTCGGCGCGGCGGCTCGAATCCTTGACCGTCGTCGTGATTTCCTCAAGGGCGGCGGCCGTCTCTTCGACGGATGCCGCTTGCTGCTCGGTACGCTTTGCCAGGTCGTCGGCCGCTGTGCGGATTTCGTTGGAACCGGCTGATATCGCCTTGGCATTTTCAGCAACCGTTGCCATTGCGCCCTTCAACTTCTCCGAGGCGCTGTTGAAGTCGGCACGCAACCTTTCCAGCGAAGGAATGAAAGGCTTCTGGATCATCTGCGACAGGTCACCATCCGCAAGGTTCGTCAGGCAACGGGCAAGTTGCTCGACATTTTCGACGCGCGCCGTGACATCGGTT
The DNA here is from genome assembly GCF_001657485.1 of Rhizobium sp. WYCCWR10014. GTDB lineage: Bacteria > Pseudomonadota > Alphaproteobacteria > Rhizobiales > Rhizobiaceae > Rhizobium. The sequence goes on along the minus strand of NZ_LXFU01000052.1, from coordinate 294,967 downwards.
GCGAACTTCACGACTTTGAACACTTTGCCGTTCAGGTCGAAAATCGGATTGTAGGAAGCCTGGATATAGACCTTCCGTCCGCCCTTGCCCACGCGCATGAATTCGTCGGCAACCAGCTGACCGCTCGCAAGTTTTCGCCAGAATTCCTTGTAAGCCTCCGACCTTGAGTAGTCGGCTTCACAGAAGATCGAATGATGTTTGCCCTGGATTTCGCCAAGCGAATAACCAAGCGCGGACAGGAAATTGTCGTTCGCGGTCAGGATTTCGCCGGCCGGCGTGAATTCGATAATCGCCTGAGCCCGGGACAATGCGTCGATCTTGCCCGAATCCTCGGCAGACCTCAGCTTCTGCGCAGTGATATCCGTTGCAATCTTGATGACCTTGACCGGCTTCCCGCGTCGGAACACGGGATTGTAGGATGCTTCGATCCAGACCTCGCGCCCGCCTTTCCCAACCCGTTTGTATTGTTGTTGATCGAATTTCCCGGCTGCGAGCTTCGTCCAGAAGGCCTTGTATTCCGTTGAGGATGTATAGGCAGGCTCGACAAACATGCTGTGATGTTTTCCGACAATCTCCCTCAACTCGTAGCCGAGCGCCCTGCAGAAGTTTTCGTTTGCGGTGAGGATCCTGCCCGATAGATCAAACTCGATCATGGCTTGCGAATTCGATAAAGCAGCAAGAGCCGCAACAGCATTTGCACCACGATCAAGAATACTCACTCGCAAATCCCCCTAGATTCATCGCTGTCGATCCAGCCATGTCGCGAATATTCGCTTGCGCTTATTAACGGAGATTTAATTATGAATATAACGTGCAGTATATTTTGTTTTCAAACAGCGTTGCGTCGATGAGGCACATCCTGGCAAAGGCCGCCGGCCCCTACCCTGCCGTGGGGCACCTCCGTCAGGTTCTTCGGGACCGCGGCCTACCGGCCACTCAGCCGCTTTTCAATTGCGCCATCGCCAGCAGGGTATCGGCGCTTATCGTCGCTGAACCGGTCAGGATCGAAAGTGCCGTCGACGTGGTGCCTGTGCCGTTGGTCATGTCATACATGGCAGTGAAGCGTTTGATCAGATCGTCGACTTTGTCAGGATCCGACAGATCCTCGATGTCGACAAAATTGTCGATCATCTCGGCTTGCTTGTCGACGTCCATGTTCGAGACGTAGCTGGACAGGTTGAAGGTCGTCGTAAAGAACTCGAAGAGTGCGCTGTCGCCTAGAATGCTATAGGCGCTTGAGATCTCCGGCGCCTTGCGCTGGAAGTAGAGGGCAAGGCGCACGCCGGTGTTGCTGTCGCCTTGGTCGTCTTCGAGCGTTAGCCTGACATAGGCATCGATCGTCTCCAGCACATCGCCGCGCTGCTGCACAGTCCCGGTCGGATCAGCGGAAATATTGCCGTCCTGATCGAAATTGAACGCGCCGACGAGTTCGGCGAAACGATTGTCGTCCAGCTTGTTGACGTAACTGCCTTCGTCGTCGAGATCGGAAGAAAACATCTCTTCCAACGCGTCCGACGTGACATCAGCAGGATCGAGCCCCTTCGCCTCGAGCGCGAAGGAAACCAGGCGATCGTCGGCCAGGAATTCGCTGGCCGTGCTGATCGTCGCCATCTGCTCGCGAAAATAGGTGATCTCCTCGTCCGCCGCATCGGTCGCTTCGGTAAGTTCGTCACCCTCGAGGTATCGGATCTTGTTCTGCTTGTAATAGGCGGCGTAGTCGTCGACGACAGATTCCGACATGGCTTGCAGCGGTACGGTCACATCGCCATTGCTGTCGAAGTTAAAGGCTTTGCGAAAGGCGACGAACCGGTCATCGTCGAGGCTGTTGACATAGCTTTTCGAGTCCGAGGGATCGCTTTCGAGAATTTTCCGGACCTCGCTTCTCGAAACGCTGTCCGGGTCTATGTCATAGGCTCGCAACGCCATTTCCCACAGTTCCGGGAGATCGTCGTTGTCGTCATCGTCGTCGTCATCATTGGACACCAGGAAATCATCGATCGAGGTGACGCTGGCGATGCGTGTCGTATAGTTGTCGACGGCATCTTCGCTGTCGGTGTTGGCGATCAGCACCTCATAATTTTCATCGAAGGCCGCCGTGGTGGCGGCGGTCTGTTCCGATGTCTGGGCCGTGTCGCCATCGGCAAGAGCGCCGTCTTCATCGAAATTGAAGGCATCGTGCAGTTCGGACAAGCCGATCGCGTCGGCGAGGTCGGCGCTTTTCAGCGCCGCGGAAATGAAGTTATCGGTTTCGCTATCGGTAAGCCCATAGGCAGTTCTCAGATACGAAACCAGTTTGTCGTCGCTCATCAACTCATCGACGGAGGTGACGTTGCCGATTTGCGCCGCGAAATAAGTGTCATAGGCCTCGCCGGTTTCCGAGGAAGCGATCGTCGCCGAGGCCACCGCATAAGCGCTTGTGACCAGCGAGATCTGGTCTTCCGACATCACGTCGCCGTCGGTCGAGCCATCCTCGTTGAAGTTGAAGGCCTTCGCCAGGTTGACATAGACCTCGTCGTCGAGCTGGTTGACGAAACTATCGGCATCGTCGACATCGCTCGTCAAAACACTCTTCAGGAAGCTGGTCGCGGTATATTCGGTGCTGAGACCGAAAGCCGTCAGCACATAGTTCTTCAGCTTGGAACTCGACAGAAGATCGTCGACCGAGGTGATCGACGAGATATTCTCTTCGAAATAGTCCGTCGCGTCGGCGATATCGTCCTCCTCGGTGTCGAAGGACTCCTCATACGCATCAAGCAGATTATCTCGCTGGACGTCCGATTGCGCCGTCTTCGTCTCGCCAGCGAATTTGAAGGCGGCGGCGAACTCGGCATAGCGGGTGTCGCTCAAGCTATTGGCGAAGCTCGATGAATCGCTGAGATCGCTCTCCAGCACCTTCTTCATGAAGGCCTTAGCATATGTCATGTCTTCAAGGCCGTAGGCCTTCATGGCATAGGAATAGAGCTTGTAATCGCTCATGAATTCATCGACGGTCGTGACCTTGTCGATGTTTTCCTTGTAGTAGGCGCTGTCGCGGGCAACCGTTGCCTGTGAAGCCACGTTCGAGAGGCTGGCGTTCAGATTTCGCGCGACCGTGAGATAGCTTACATAGGTGGAAACCAACGTCTGTCCCTTTCATAGACACGGCGGTGCCGCGCGAAAGCCTGCTGGCAGTCACGGGTGAACATTTTCATCTCTGCGGGAATGTCCGTCGCCGGTCATGGCGAAGCGCAGCCACCTACATGTGGCCGAATCAACTTAATAGAACTCTATAGTTCTATAATTTATCCAATGCGGAATTGGAAGCGAAAGTCAAGGGTTCGCGTTTTGCCGGACGAAAGCGCGAGGAGCGAATCTGACAGATTGCGATGCGCTTTAGAACAGGATCCAGATTTTAGACCGACCCGGCCTAAAATCTGGATCCTGTTCTAAATTAAGTAATCGGAGCATGATGTCGTCCGAAAACCAATCACACTTTTTGGCATCACGCTTCAGGCGGCGCCGACGCCTGCGGCAAAGATGGCAATGCAGCGGCGAAGATGGGCAAACAGTTGAGCCCGATCGGGCCAGGCCCGCGCGCGCCCTTCCGGCGGACCCATGCCGCCGAGGATCATATCCATCAGCATCCGGGCTCCACTCGCCGTATCGTCCAGCGTCAATCTGCCTTCCGACCGGCGTTCGCTCAGCCAGTCGGCGAGATGCTGCCGGCTGGCAAGCATGCCTTCGCGCTGCAGGATATCGATAAGTTCGGGAAATTGCGCCGCTTCGCGAAAGACGAGTTGCAGGAAGCCAGTACGATCGGCATCCTTGTCCTCATCCATATCGATCATGAAAATGCGCTCGAGGCTCGCGGCAATCGAGATATCTTCGGCAGGCCTGGGCAGATCGAGCATCAGGCGTCGATGCGCGCCGACCACGGCGGCAAACAACTCTTCCTTGCTCTGAAACAGCTTATAGAGCGTCTGCTTCGAAACGCTCGCCTCGGAGGCGACGATCGCCGTCGTGCTTCCGGCATAACCGTATTTGACGAAGACGCGGCCGGCGACTTCGACGATATGCGCCCGCTTGTCCTCGTCGCTGGAAACTTTCGGTCGACCGCGTTTGCGCGGCTCGTCCGCAGGTTCGTCGATAATATCCATAACGGTCTAGACCACCCTGCCGAAACACGTGCCGACGACCTGAGAACGTAGACTACGATTTCTGAGGGGCAATTTTTTCGGTTGTGGCATTAGTGATTTCGATTTAGAGAACTTAACAGTTCTGTAATGCGTTGCATCCTCACCCTCCTAGCGATGGAGCGCTTATGACGACCATTTCCGCTGCAACATCAGTCTCTTCCTATTCCTATAGCAAGCACTCGACATCCGCATCCGAGGAGATCCTATCCTCTAATACGGTTTCGTCGGCAAAAGCAACCAAAAGCGGGCAGCTCGATGAAGACACGTCCAGCAGCGCCGACAAACTCCTGTCCCAGCTGATGACGCTGTCGATGAACCGCTTCTCCGATCAGTCGGTATCGGGCGAGGATGAGGATGGCGGCGAAGGCACGGACGTTGCCCAATTGGACAGCGATGGCGACGGCTACGTGAGTAAGGCCGAGTTCGTCGCGGCCCGGCCGTCCGAGGTGACGGAGGACCAGGCCAACACGCTTTTCAACAGCTTCGACAGCGAAAGCACTGGCTCGCTATCGGTCGATGCGCTGACCGAGGCGATGTCGGCTGAGCAGTCGCAACGCCCGGGCGGACCGCCGCCGCCCGCCGGCGGCGACGATCTTGCATCCCTGCTCTCCGATCTCGATACCGATGGCGACGGCTCCATCAGCAAGGACGAGTTCGTAGCAGGCCGACCGTCCGATGTGACGGAAGACCAGGCCGGCACGCTTTTCGACAGCTTCGACAGCGAAGGAGCGGGTTCGCTGTCGGTCGATGCGCTGACCGAGGCGATGTCGGCCGAGCAGTCGCAACGTTCCGAAGGACCGCCACCGCCGCCGCCCGCAGAAGACGACCAGTCTCAATCCCTGCTCTCCGATCTCGATACGAATGGAGACGGGCTAGTGACATTGGACGAGTTCATGGCAGGCAAGCCCGAGGACGTCACCGAAAGCCAGGCGAGCCAGCTCTTTAGTCTGCTCGACACGTCCGACACCGGTTCATTGTCCCTTCAGTCCGCGGGCTGACGGCGGATACGGAGCGTCGCCATTGCAATTGCTGGAGAAACTGCAATGAGACGATCTGAAGCGGCCCGGCCGTGGAGCTGGCAGAGCCTTCAGCCGGGCCGTTCCTGAAATACTGAAACGTTGGTGCGCCGCCACAGGCGCACGATACTAGCGCGCGGATGAGCCGAAGCGCCTATCGCCATCACGGGGTCAGTCCAGACAATCAGATCATCGACCGGTGTCGGCCTTGTCCGGCGCCAGCGATGTCGTGCGCCCGCAATCCGGGCCCTGGAAGCCTGTCGTCACATGGCATGTTCCCAAACCATAAAGGAATCGAGCCATGAGCATTTTTGGAAGCATGAAAACCGCCGTCTCCGGCATGAGCGCCCAGGCAAACCGGCTGAGCACGGTTTCCGACAATATCGCAAACGCGAATACCGTCGGCTACAAGGCCGTCTCCACCTCCTTTTCGTCGCTGGTCCTGCCGTCTTCCGCGGGCAATTACAATTCGGGCGGCGTTCAGACATCGGTGCGCCAGGCGATTTCCCAACAGGGCGACATTTCCTATACGACCTCGGCCTACGACCTGGCGATCTCGGGAGACGGGTTCTTCATCGTGGAAAGCGCCGACGGCACGCCTGTGCTCACCCGGGCCGGCGACTTCTCGGTCGACAGCGACGGCAACCTCGTCAACGGCGCCGGTTTCACGCTAATGGGATATTCCTATGATTCCGGCGTGCCGGCGGTGGTCGTCAACGGCTTCGACGGACTGGTGCCGGTCAACGTATCACAATCGGGGTTGAGCGCCGTCGCTTCGAGCAGCGCCTATTTCAGCGGCAACCTGAATTCCGAAGCGACCGTCGTCACGGATACGACGACGCTGCCGAGCGCCAACACGGCAAGCGTCACCGACGACACGCAAAAGATGTCGCTGGTTGCCTATGACAGCCTCGGCGGCACCGTCCAGTACGACTATTATTTCACCAAGACCGGCGTCACGACGGATGCGAGCGGCGCGGTCACCGGCAGCACCTGGGAGGTCGCGGTTTACCGCAATGCCGATGCAGCCACCGGCAGCACGACATCCTTTCCCTACTCCTCCGATGCCGTGAGCGTTGCAACGCTCTCCTTCGACGCCGATGGCCAGCTGACCTCCGCGACCGACACCGACATCGTCGATCCGGTAACGGCAAAGACGGTCACCATGGACTATTCCGACTTTACCCAGCTTGCCTCCGACTTCTCGGCGACGGGCTCCGCAGACGGCCAGGCCGCAAGTGCGGTGAGCTCGGTATCTATCGGTGCGGACGGCGTGGTGTCGGTCTCCTATGCGAACGGCGCGACAAAGGCTCTCTATCAGATCCCTCTCGCGACGGTCGCCAGCCCCGACAATCTGACGCTGCTCAGCGGCAACGTCTACAGTGCCAACGGACTGTCCGGCGTCACGGTCACCGGCTTCCCGCAGACGAACGGGCTTGGCTCCATCCAGTCCGGCGCTCTCGAAAGCTCGAATGTCGATCTCGCCGGCGAACTGACGGAAATGATCGAAGCGCAGCGCAGCTATACCGCCAATTCGAAGGTGTTTCAGACCGGCTCCGATATCATGGATGTCCTCGTCAATCTGAAACGATAGGGAGGGCGCCGGCATGTCGCTCACCTCCGCCTTGAACAGCGTCCAAAGTATTTTCAACACTACCGGCCAGCAAAGCAGCGTCATTTCGACGAATATCGCCAATGTCGGCAATTCCGACTATGTGAGACGGGAGGCGTCGGTTACGACGTCTCTTTCCGGCGCCCAGGTCGTCAGCATCAGTCGGGCGCAGGAAAATGCGTTGCTTGCCCAGTATCTGCAAACGAATGCCAAGGACAGCGCCCAGCAGACGCTGGTGACCGGCCTCGAAAGCCTGAAGTCGCTGGTGGGCGGCAATGACTACGAGACTTCGCCGAGTACCTATCTCACGGCATTCCAGCAGGCGCTCCAGACATTCAGTACGTCGCCAAGCAGCACGACATCAGCGCAATCGGCCGTGACCGCCGCGCAGGATCTCGCCAATTCGCTCAATACCGCAAGCGACGGCGTCCAGTCGATCAGAGCCGAGGCGGATGCGGAGATCGCCACACAGGTCTCCACCCTGAATACGCTGCTGTCGCAGTTCGAGGCCGCCAACAATGCGGTCAAGCTGGCGACATCGACCGGCGCCGATACATCCTCGGCGCTCGACGAGCGTGAAAAACTCCTGAAACAGATCTCCTCGATCGTCGGCGTCACCTCCGCCGTGCGCGACAATAACGATATGGCGCTCTACACCTCGGACGGCACCGTGCTGTTCGAAACCATACCCCGCACCGTCACGTTCGCCTCGACGGCAACCTACGTCGCCGGAACGGAAGGAAACTCCATCTATATCGACGGCGTTGCGCTCGACGCCGGCGAGGGATCGACGACGAGTGCCTCGGGCAGCCTGCAGGCGCTGCTGCAGCTTCGCGACGAGATCGCCCCGACATTTCAGGCCCAGCTCGACGAGATCGCTAAATCGCTCGTCCAGATCTTCTCGGAAACCGACGGCAGCACGAGCGCGCCGGGACTTTTCGTGTGGACCACGGCATCAGGCGCAACCGGGGGAACACCTGCTGCTTCCGACGATACGACAGGGATCGCCTCCACCATCTCGGTCAATCCAGCCGTCGTCACCAGCGAGGGCGGCGATGCGACGAAGCTGCGCGATGGCTCCATCAGCGGCATCACCGATCTGAACACCTCGGGAGACAGCGGCTTCTCGGACAATCTCGACGCGCTCTATGAGGCGCTGACGGAACAGCGCTCGTTCTCTTCCGACGCCGGTCTCTCGACGTCGCAAAGCCTGACGGACTACGCCAGCGCCTCCATCGGCTGGCTCGAGCAATATCGAAGCGACGCCACCTCGGCCTCCGAAACAACGGCTGCCGCCTTGTCGCGCTCAGACGAGGCCTATTCCAACGAAACCGGCGTCAACCTCGACGAGGAACTGACGCTGCTTCTCGACATCGAACAATCCTACAAAGCGGCGACAAAGATCCTGAACGTCATCGACGAGATGTTCCAGTCGCTCCTCGACATAGCGAGCTAGTCATGAAAGCATCTTTTGTCTCATCATCGGCGATGCAGAATGTTTTGCGGCTCACCATCAGCCAGTCCCAAAACAAGCTGCAGCAGGCCTCGACGGAAGCGACCACGGGAACCTATGCCGATATCGGCGTATCCCTCGGCGCCGGCGCTGCAAAGTCGATCAATCTCACCAGCGCCATCGCCCAGGCCGCCTCGTTCAAGACGAGCAATGCCGTCGTCGAATTGCGCATGAACGCATCGCAAACCGCCCTTTCGAGCCTCAAGGATGCCGGCGACAGCCTGGTCTCGAACCTGACCGCGCTCCAGGCGAGCCAGGATACGACGAGCATCGCCGTTGCCCTGCAGACGGCGAGCGCCACGATTTCGCAGCTGGTCTCGACGGCAAACACGTCAGTCAATGGCGAGTTCCTGTTCGGCGGAACGAACCTCGACAGTCAGCCTCTGACCGATCAATCCTCGGCGGTCTCAGATACGGTCGTTTCGGCTCTGAACGATTATGCAACCGGTCTCGGAAAAGACGTCAGCGAATTGACGGGCGAGGAAATCGGCAGCTTCATCACCGACACGGTCGAGCCGATGTTCTCCGAGAGCGCCTGGACGGACGCTTCCGACGGCTGGTCGACCGCTTCCAGCACCGACATGACGAGCCGGATCAGCGGATCGGAAACCATCACCTCGTCGACCAATGCCAATTCCGAAGGCATGCGCTATCTCGCGCTCGCCTCCGTCGTCGTCTCCGCCCTCTTCGGCCAGGATCTCAGCTCCGACGCGCAGAGCACCGTCGCATCCAAGGCGATCGCCTATGCGGCGCAGGCGACCTCCGGGATCGTGACGCAGCAAAGCGAACTCGGCCTCGCCCAGGAGCGGCTCGAAAAGGCAAATGACGCGCTCGACGCTCAATCCACTCTGCTTCAGGGAAACCTCGTCGATCTCCAGGGCGTGGATACCTATGAGGCCTCGACGCTCGTCAACCAGCTGCAGACGCAATTGGAAACGGCCTACACGCTCGTTTCAAAACTCCAGAGCCTGAGCCTGGTCAACTATCTCTGACGGATTGAAAAATGCGTGAACTCAAGCAGTTGCAAATACCGGCCCTAACGAAGGAGCCCAACACGGCGTGTTCCGAAATCGTGGCGGAGGCGGCGTTCGCGCTTGCCTCCGGCATCATCGATACGATCCCTTTCGTCGGCAGCAAACTCGACGAGCAACAGACGCGGGCATGGCCGCGATCGGGTGTCTTCACGGATGACGGCGTGGAGATGACCGGTACGCCCCCTGAAATATTCGAGCTTTGCGAGTTGCTGGCAGCCCACATCGAGAAAGGCACCTCATTCGACGTTTTCGAGGTTTTCCACAAGATTGCACGCATCGACCGGCTGATCGACTGGCGCCATGGCGCAGTGCTGTCACCCGAGCCCCATCCGGTAACGCATTGACAGAAGAGGCAAAATGCCTTCCCAATGGCGGCGCGATCACGGCCGTGCCGCCAGGAAGCATGGCATGAGCCGGTCTTGCATAGGGCTTGTCCGTTGCGGCAGTCTGGACTTTCCCATAGGGGAGACTGAGGACGATTGCCGAAGGTCTGCCGGCAATGGTCTTTCAGAGACCGAGTGTGTTCTTGATGTCGAAGCCGCGCGCGAAGCTACCCTTCTCCGAAGAGACCTTGCAGGCCATGCTGATCCGCGTGCTTCGCCCGCTGGTCAAGCTCGCACTCGCCTCCGGCTTCAACTTCATCTCGTTTTCGACCGTTCTTCGCCGCCTCTATATCGAGGTCGCAGAGAAGGAATTCGCGCTGCCGAACAAGAACCAGACGGACAGCCGCATCTCGCTTCTGACCGGCATTCACCGCAAGGACGTCAACCGGCTGCGCGGACAGGTGCTTGCGGCATCCTTCCTGACCACCGGCGTTTCACAGACGAGCCGTATTCTCGCCAGATGGCTTGCCGATCCGTTTTATTGCGATGCGGAGGATCGGCCGAGCGCCCTGCCCCGGACCTCCAGCGACGGCGGTCCGTCATTCGAGAGCCTGGTGAGCGACATCACCAAGGACGTCCACCCCCGCTCCATCCTGGACGACTGGCTGGATAAGGGTATCGTCGTTGTCGATCAGAACGGCTGGATCCAGCTCGACCTCTCAACGATCGTCCCCAATGCCGGTGACGAAGCCCGCCGGCATTATTTTACGCGCAACCTCCGTGACCATGTGCAGGCGTCGGTCATGAACCTGATGAACGAGCCTCCTCCCAACTTCGAACGCGCCGTCCATTATGACGGGATATCAGCCGTTCTGGCCGCCCGGCTCGACGAGATCGCGCGCGCGGAAGGAATGGCGCTGCTCCTGAAGCTCAACAAGATCGCCCATCAGGCCATCAAGGACGACCCCGGCGGCAACAGCCGCTGGATCGCCGGGCTCTATGTCATGACCGAGGAGGGCGAGGCCGATCTTCAGGCAGACGCCGCATCCAAGACGGAGACGGACGAATGACTCCGTCGGCGATTTCGAGAAGGCAATTTCTGCTGGCCGGAATAGTGCTTCAGGTCCTGGGGCCCAAGAGTGCCGCCGCGCAACCGACGGGCGATCACGGCATCGGCGGGTCCGGACTTTCCATCCAGGGCGGCGGGGAGAACGAAGATCACGGCATCGGCGGAACCGGCATCGTCGGAACCATCCAGGGCTTTGGAAGCATCATCGTCAACAACATCCACATACCGTTCAGTGCGACGACACCAATCGAAATCGACGGCCGACGCGTTCGCGCGAGCGCGATGAAGGTCGGTCATGTCGCCCGGGTGCTGCTGACGGGCAAGCTTGCCGCCCGCATCACCATCGCCAGCGAAGTCCAGGGCCGCATCGACCGGATAGACAAGACCGGCCTGACCATACTGGGGCAAACGATCGACACGACGGGTGTCGCGACGAAGGGCCTGCGCAAGGGCAAGCGGGTCGCCGTGTTCGGCATCCGCAAACCTAACGGTACGATCATTGCCCGGCGCATCGAGCCCCGCTCCGTTTCCGAAGGCGCCCATGTTCGAGGGATCCCCGTCAAGAGCAGCAATCGCGTCCTGATCGGCGGCCTTTCGCTTGGAAGCACGCATGGATACCTGGCCGGCAAGCAAACGCTCGTGCGTCTCAAGGCCGTCGCCGATCGATTGATCATCACGCGCATTCAGGCTGAACCCCTGGTCCCGGGCTTGAAACGCGGCATCGTCAACGTCGAGACCTTCCGGCCGACCGATAAGGACCAGTCGGGCGCGGGACCCAGAGGGTCCGCGCCTTTCGGCTCGACGCCGCCATCTCCTGATGGTCATGGCTTCGTCGATGTCGGCGTGCGGGACTCAAGCAGAATGACCGGCTTTCCCGACGGGCGCTTTCCGGACGGCTTCGGTTCGCGACGTCCAGGTGGTCCTTCGGATCGACCGCCGCCCGATCGTTCGCCCTTCGGCCGAGGCGGGCCGGACCGAGATTTTTCCGCTCCGGATAGAGGGGGGCCGCCAACGCAGGACGCCCCGCCGCCTGGGCCGCCGCCCCCGGGTCCAGGCCCGGGTCCGGGTCCGCGCTGAAAACGCTGTCGCCGCATGTTGACAAATGGGAAATTTTCCCATTTATTGTTCATGCGAATTCTGCTTCGGGTGATTCCAGGGAGGGTTTGCCGATTGGCTAACGTGTCCGCCCCACACCCGCTAGCCAATCGTTTGATTTTCAATCGTTCCGAGACTGTCAAACCCATGTTCCTGAGTCATCGCAGGAATGGCCCATCCGATAGGCTGGATGGCGTCATCCGAACCAAACCGCCATCGCCCAAGAGGAATCAGGAATTGTTTTTGCTGGAACGCGAACCGGACATGTCGGTGGAGATGGACGAACCGACCATCGTTGCAACATGGGAAAACCGCGCTCAAATCATCGAAATTATGAGCAGCGCACGCACCATGAGCCAGGAATTTCAAGATCTTTGGAACAGCAGCGGCGGAACGGGCCGGCTCAGCCAGGAAAACACGGACAGATTGGTCGAACTCCTGCGCGAGATCGGCGACCTGAACGAAAAGCTCCTGGGCTTGGCTTGAAAGGCCTCTCAGCTACGAGCGCCAAGCATGTTTCGGGATTTCAAAATTGCCATGGTGAAATCAACTCAAGACCTGTGGTCGCAAAGTCCCCCAGGTTTCGCGTCGCAAGTCGACCGCCATTCACCCGCGCAATAGCGGCTATCATGCCATCCGGAGCCGACATTCCACGCCCTTGACGAGCAGCAAGGCCCATAATGTCGCCATAAGCGAGAGCTGCCTCTTCGGTCAGACCGAAAATCCGGTCCGCGAAGCGACGGCGCCAGTCGGACAGCCCCTGTTTAAGGCGTTCGGCTCGCTGATCGGGTTGGATCTTCTGGATACCAAAAGCTATTTCCGCAATTGTCACCGTCGGTAACGCCAATTCTGCATCATGACGGACCAGCCATGCAATCACGGCCTCGTCGGGCGACTTTTTTAGGGTTTCCGATATGACGTTGGTATCGAGAAAGATCAAAGTTCGATGCCCTTGTGTGCGTGCCTGTCCTCTTTGATAACTGATTCAAGGTCGATATCCGTGCCACTTTGCTGCAAAAGACGAGCATAAAAGGTCGTGGCTGCCTCGCGGCCGGCTTCCCGTATTTCATACGATTCCAGAGCCCGCTCAACGATGTCAGCTATTGAGCGATTTTCGCGCCGGGCAAGCCGATGGGCAAGATCGCGTGCCTTCGCACTGCGCACGGAAAGTTGAGGTTCAGCCATGTCGGTCTCCTTTCATCTGTATATAAACATCAGCCTGTTAGCCATCAAGATGGCAACTGATGGCTTGATACCACAAGTATTCACGACCCCTACTTTGTTACGATGCCAAAAAGATTAACCATATCTCAGTGTTCTTGCGAAATAATGCCATACGCAGATCAGGCATCTCGAAGCAGAGCGGCCAATAGTTATTTGGAGACAGTCTTGGCACTTACCATTGCTCGTAGTTTGGTGGCGTTTGGTGTCGCCGTTTCAGCCGGCCTTTTCATGTCGATCGGTTTGCAGCAATCGGCGCTCGAACGGCTGAAAGTCAACGGGCCGGTTTATGAGCAGGTCGTCTACGGCAAAGATTTGATTGCCGATATTCTGCCGCCGCCGCTGTTTGTGGTCGAATCCTACATGCTGTCCTTCGAGGCAAGCAAATTTCCCGAACTCACAGAAACCAATCTTGCCAAGATCGCAAATCTCAAGGCCGCTTACGACGACCGCCGCGCCTATTGGAAAACCACCCGGCTGCCGCAAGCTTTGAAAGACGAGCTTGAAAACGATGTCATCGCCAAGGGCGATACATTCTGGGGAGTGATGAACCGTGAGATCATTCCGGCCCTGAACGCCAGGGATGAAGACAAGGCACATGGTGCGATCGAGCAGCTGCGCGTCGCCTTTCATTCGCATCAGGACGCGGTCGAGAAACTCGTTGCCAATTCCGACGCTTTCCTGAAGGGCGAGGAACGCAATGCGGCCTCGGAGATCATCACCTGGACGATCTATGCGGGTGCTGCGGGCTTCGGATCGTTCGGGCTATTGCTGGTGGGGCTATATCTTCTGCGACGCCGGGCGATCGTGCCGCTCGATGGCATGAAGGCCTATATGGGCAATCTTGCCGAAGGCGATTTTTCGACTGACGTGCCCTACGCCAACCGTTCCGACGAGATCGGAGCCATGTCCAAGGCCGTCGCGGTATTCCGCCGCAACGCGCTCGAGCGGCAGGACGCACAGAAGCGTGAGACCGCACTTCGCGATGCGGAATTCGAGCGTGAACGCAGCCAGCTGGCCGAAAAGGCTGCCGAGGAGCAGATCCGCGAAACGGTGATCGATCAGCTGACATACGGACTGGAACAGCTATCGACTGGCAATCTCGATTGCCGGATCAAGACACCCTTCGCCGCTGCCTACGAGACTTTGCGCGCGAAGTTCAACGACAGTATGGACGCGCTTTGTGCGTCGATGGCGGAGATTGCCCAGACCTCCAAGCAAGTGGGCAGCTCCTCGGCCGGCATCACCGATGCAGCCGACAGCCTTGCGTCGCGCACGGAACAGCAGGCCGCGATGCTCGAAGAGGCGACAGCCGCGCTCGATGAAATGAATATCAAGGCCAAAGATGCCTCCGACCATGCCGGCAGGGCGACAGGCATGATGGCGCAGACCCGCACCAGCGCCGAACATTCGGCAGCCGTCGTTCGCGAAGCAATCGCCGCCATGGAAAGGATCGAAGGCTCGTCCTCCCAGATTGGCGCCATCGTCAATGTCATCGATGAGATCGCCTTTCAGACCAATCTTCTGGCGCTCAATGCCGGGGTTGAAGCAGCGCGCGCCGGCGAGGCAGGCAAGGGTTTTGCCGTCGTGGCCCAGGAAGTGCGTGAACTTGCCATGCGCTCGGCCAACGCTGCCAAGGAGATCAGAGCTCTGATCTCCACCTCCTCGGCCCAGGTCTCCACCGGTGTGGAGCTCGTCAACCGAACCGGCAAGGCGCTCCTGGAAATCGAAGGCCAGGTCGAGCAGGTTGCCGGCCTGATCGCCCGCATCGTTTCGGTATCCTCCGAACAGGCGGTAGCGATCGGCGAGATCAACGCCTCCGTCAACGCCCTCGATCAGGTCACCCAACACAACGCAGCCATGGCCGTCGAAACTGCCTCGGCCTGCCGCGCCCTTGGCAGCCAAACGCAGACGCTGGAGGGGGTCGTCAACCGCTTTCAGGTCGATGCGGGAGCCAGCACGTCCAGACCGCAGAAAGCTGCCTGAGCTGTGATCAGAAGTCGAAGCTGATACCGCCTCAGCCCGTAACGATCGCCACGACGGCAACGCAGTCGCCAGCCTTGACCAGCCCCGGGAAATGCCGGGCACAGAGAATACCGTTCATGCCGGCGCGGATATCGCGGGGCGCCACCCCGGTCCGCCCGGTCGGATAGATGCGCGCGATGATGGCATCGGCTGTGACGGCTCCACCAAGATCGATGACAGGTTCGATCAATCCGCCCTCTTCTGCGAAGGAGAAGCAGCGGCCGTCCGGCATGTCGAGCCAGGTCGTCGGACCGGTATGGACGGCGCCCGCGACGATCCCTGCGTGGCGTAGCACATTCATGGTGCCGCGCTTGGCAATCGCCGCACTTTTGGCCGTGGCGGTGCCGCCGCCGCCGAGTTCCGTGGTGATGAAGACCTTGCCCATCTCCTCGGCCGCGGTGTCGTACATGCCGACCGCATCGATCTCCAGCATTTTCATCGAATAGGGAGCGGCAAAGGCCGTCACGAATTCGAAGGCTTTTTCCTGCTGTTGCTTGTTCGGCAGGATGTGGGCCGCGCAGAACGGCAGAAAATCGAGCGTCTTGCCGCCGGAATGGAAGTCGAGAACGACATCCGCCATCGGCAGAAGCACACGTTGGAAATAGTCGGCGATCTTCTCGGTCACCGTGCCGTCCGGTCGGCCGGGGAAACTGCGGTTCATGTTGCCCCTGTCGATCGGCGAGGTTCTGGTTCCCGCTTGGAATGCCGGATAATTCATGGCCGGCACGATGATAACCGTGCCGTTCACCTCTTCGGCCTTCAGCGTGCGGGCAAGATCGAAGAGCGCGATCGGTCCCTCATACTCGTCGCCGTGATTGCCGCCGGTCAGAAGAGCTGTTGGCCCCTTGCCGTTCCGGACGACCGTTATCGGCACCATCACCGATCCCCAGGCGGAATCGTCGCGACTGTAAGGCAGGCGCAGGAAGCCGTGCTGGACGCCCTCGGCGGCGAAATTGACCGTCGCGCTGATCGGTGACGGCCGCAAGCCAATCTCTTTCATGACAGCCTCAATCCTTGACCATCAGTTTGCGCGGCACGTTGGCGAAACACTCGACACCGCTCTCGGTGATGAGGATGCTCTCGGTCGTCTCGAAACCCATGTCGTCGAGCCAGAGGCCGGTCATGAAATGGAAGGTCATACCGGGCTTCAGCTCCGTCCGGTCGCCCGGCCGCAGGCTCATGGTGCGCTCGCCCCAGTCCGGCGGATAGGAAAGGCCGATCGGGTAGCCCGTGCGGTTATCCTTGACGATCCCGTATTTCTTCAGCACCGCAAAGAAGGCATTGGCGATGTCCTCGCAGGTATTGCCGGGTCTGGCGACCGCAAGACCCGCCTCCATCCCTTCCAGCGTCGCCTTTTCGGCATCGAGAAAGGCTTGCGTCGGCTTGCCGAGGAAGACGGTGCGCGACAGCGGCAGGTGATAGCGGTTGTAGCAGCCGGCGATCTCGAAGAAGGTGCCCTCGCCCTTCTTCATCGGCCGGTCGTCCCAGGTCAGATGTGGTGCGGATGCTTCGACGCCGGACGGCAGCAGCGGCACGATCGCCGGATAATCGCCTCCGATGCCGTCGACGCCACGGGTGCCGGCATCATAGATTTCCGCGACCAGATCGCACTTGCGCATGCCGACCTCGATCTTGTCGAAGATGCGGGCGTGCATCGCCTCGACGATACGGGCGGCATTGCGCATGTAGCCGATCTCGGTGTCGCTCTTGACCGCTCGCTGCCAGTTGACGAGGGCGGTCGCGTCGACGAAGCGAGCATTCGGCAGGTGCTTCTGGAGCGCGGCAAAGGCCGCCGCCGAAAACCAGTAATTGTCCATCTCGACGCCGATCGTCAGCTTGCCGAAGCCGCGCTCGGTCAGGATCCCCGAAAGGTAGTCCATGGGGTGGCGCTCGGTCGACTGCACATAGTGATCGGGATAGCCGACGATGTTGTCGTGCTTCAGATAGGCGGTGAACTTGGCGCCATTGGCATCCTGGCCGCGGCCGAACCAGATCGGCTCGCCCTGCGGCGGCACGATCACCGCCTGGTGCACGTAGAAGGACCATCCGTCATAGCCGGTCAGCCAGGCCATGTTCGACGGGTCGCTGACGATCAGCAGGTCGACGCCCTTCGCCTCCATGGCACGCCGCGTCTTTTCCAACCGCGCGGTATATTCGCCGAGCGAGAATTTGAGATTGGGCTGGGTCATGTTTCTTCCCTTCTTTTCCGGCGTCGCGCCGCTCAGCTTTCAAACGTGGTCCCGGCATTTGCCGCACCGGCGCGGGCAAAGGCGAGCGTGGCGATGGCGGTGTCCTGGATGCCGGTCCCGGTCAGGTCCGCGATGGTGATCTGGTCGTTGCGCGTCCGTCCGGGCGTCAGGCCGGCAACGACTTGGCCGAGCTCGGCAAAGACCGCATCGGCCGCGACCAGGCCGGCATCGATTGCGTGATGCAACTCGCCGAGACGGCGCGTCTGCTTCAAGTTATCGGCGACGTAGAGGTCAGCACCCGCAATGGCGGCCGGATCGATCTCGTTCTTGTGCTCCGCATCCGAGCCCATGGCCGTCAGATGCTGTCCGGGTTCCAGCCAACCGGCCTCGATGATCAGCGTTTCCGACGGCGTGGTGGTGACGATGAGATCAGCGCCGGTCATTGCGCCTCTGGCGTCCAATATCGCGGTGACGGGAAACCCGAGTTTTCCGGTCAATTCCGCTGCCACGCTTTGCGCCTTGGCGGCATCGCGCGCCCATATCCTCGCTTCGCGGATCGGCCGGACCAGCGTCAGCGCTTCGAGCTGCAGCCGCGCCTGTATGCCGGCGCCGAAGATCGCAGCCACGGATGCATTTTCCCGCGACAGATGTTTTGCCGCGACGGCGCCGGCTGCTGCGGTGCGCACGTCGGTGAGATAGCCATTGTCCAAGAGCAGCGCCTGCACCAGTCCGGTTCGGCTCGACAGCAGCACCATCATGCCGTTGGTGCTCGCCAGGCCGATCTTGGGATTGTCGAAGAAGCCGGGGCTGATCTTGATCGCGAAGCCCTCGATGCCGGGCACATAGGCGGTCTTCACGTCGACTTCGCCCCGATATTCCGGAATGTCGAGCCGCAGGATCGGCGGCATGGCGACAGCCTTGGTCGCAAGCGCTGCGAAAGCGGCCTCGACGCAATCAACCGCATCACGATCAAGCGCGATGACTTTCCTCAGTTCCGCTTCCGTCAGAATGATCATCCGGCTCATGGTCTCTCCTCCCCACAGAGTGCCGCCTTGCCATTGATCACCCGCCGGTGCAGTTCCATGTCGACATTCTGCCCGGATAGGATCACGACGATGGGACCGTCGCCCCAGATTTTCCCGGCAAGCAGCGCTGCAATACCGACCGCGCCAGCGCCTTCGACGACCTGGCGTTCAGCGGCATAGGCATGGCGTATGCCGGCGGCGATTTCCGCTTCCGTCAGCAGGATGACCTCGTCGAGAAGGTCGCGGCACATGGCAAAGGTCACGCGATTGTCGAGGCCGATGCCGCCGCCGAGCGAGTCGGCAAGGCTCGATACTTCCTCGACCTGCACCGGCCGTCCGGCATCGAGGCTTGCCTTCATCGCGGCACCTTTCTCCATCGTCAGGCCGATCACTTTGGCCGTCGGACTGATGCCTTTGACCGCGGCCGCAACGCCGGCCGCAAGACCGCCGCCAGAGAGCGGCACCAGCACGGTTGCCGCCTCCGGCAAGGTGTCGATGATTTCGAGGCCCAGTGTTCCCTGCCCGGCCACGACATCAGGATGGTCGAAGGGCGGGACCATCACCAGCCCCTCCTCGCGAACCAGCCGGTCGACCTCCTGCTGCGCCTCGTCCTGCGATAATCCGACGATGCGGACATCGGCCCCGAGGCGGCGGATTTCCGAAACCTTGTTTTCCGGCACCAGCCGCGACATGCAGATAGTCGCGACAGCACCCTCCACCTTTGCCGCATAGGCAAGCGCCCGGCCGTGATTTCCGGTCGAGGCTGCGACGATGCCACGCGCGCGCTCGGCTGGCGACAAGGAGAGCACCGCATTGGTCGCTCCGCGCAGCTTGAAGCTGCCGGTCGTCTGATGATGTTCGAGCTTGAGATGGACCGGCACGCCGGCCAATTCGCCAAGAGAAGCGGACTGCACCATCGGCGTGCCGATCACGCGGCCGGCAATCCGGCGCGCCGCGGCGTGGATATCCTCCAGCGAAACGGGCGAGGTGCTCACCATGATCTCAGCCTTCCCGATAGGGCTTGGTCATCAATTGACCGAGTTCGGGCTGCGCCCGATCATCGCCGCAAAGCCGCAGGCAAGCCCAGGCGGTCGCGAGATTGCTAGTGACCACCGGCTTGCCGATTTCAGCCTCGATCCGGGCCGCGACCTCTGCTGCCCGCACCGCCGTGCAGGAGATAAACAGCGCATCCGACTGCGGCGCCAGCGCCTGGCGCGCGAAGGCAAGGATCTCGTCCGGCGCGATCCGCGCCATCTCGCGATCATCGGTCAGGCCGAGACAGGTGAAGCGGTCGATCGCAAAGCCAAGCTCCACGAAATAGTCCGCCATCGGCCGGCTGGTCTCGATCGTATAGGGCGTCAGCACCGAAATCCGTCTGGCGCCCAGCGCCTTCAGGCCGGTCACGGCGGCAGCCGTTGGCGTCACGACGGGAACGCCGGGCTTGGCCGCATGGATCGCCGCCTCGATGTTGCGGTCGCCGATCACCACCGAGGCGGAGGTGCAGGAATAGACGATGGCATCGAGCGCCTCGTCCGGCAGGATCAGTGCTGCGCCTTCAGTCAGCGACGGCTGCATCCTCAACAGGTTTTCCGGTGTGACCGGATTGGCATAATGGATGCGGCTGACATAGACGCCGAGGCGATGGTTGGCGACCATGCGCTGGAAGTCGACTTCCGTCGTGTGGTCCGTCGCGAGGATGATGAGGCCGATGCGCTTTTCCAGCGGCCGGTCCTCCAGCCGCGGCGGCCGGCCGGCAGCGATGATCTCGATCTCTACGGTCATGGTCAGTCATCCATCCTGGCGTAGCGTTCCTCGAGCCAGCGTAATCCCACCACCGAGATCAGGCTGATGACGAGGAAGAAGACGCCGACCAGCGTCATCGGCTCGATGTAACGGTAATTGCTGTTGGCGATGCTCTTTGCCTGGTTCATGAGTTCGAGCACGGTGATCGCCGAAAGCAGCGGCGTTTCCTTGAACATGGCGATGAAATAATTGGCGAGCGCCGGGATCATCGGCGGGATCGCCTGCGGCAGGATCACGTGGATCCAGGCCTGGCGCGTCGACAGATTGGTGGCCTTGGCTGCCTCCCATTGTCCGCGCGGCACGTTCTCGATGCCGGCGCGATAGACCTCGGCGGTATAGGTCGCATAGTGAATGCCCATGCCGATGACGCCTGCGACCAGCGGCGCCAGTCGGATGCCGATATCCGGCAGCACGTAGAAGATGAAGTAGAGCTGCACCAGCAATGGCGTGCCTCGGATGAATTCCGAGACGAAGGCGACCGTCCTGGAAATACCGGCGACCGGTGAACGCCGCGCAATGGCGAGCCCCAGGCCGACGATCATGGCGACGGCAGCGCCGAGGATGGTCGCGAGAAGAGTGATCTTGAACCCTTCGAGAAGGGTCGGCATGATCTGCCAGACGAAGTCCCAATCCCATTCCATCTGATCAGGTCCTTATGCCGTCGAGGCTGCGCGCCATCCGCCGCTCCAGCCAGCGCATCGTCGCCGAGATCGCCGAGGCCATGAGAAAATAGAGGATGAGGATGGTCGCGAAGGGCACAAGCGTATTGCCGGTCTGCGCCCGCACTACCTGCGCCTGAAACGTCATATCCGTCAGCGAGATCAGCGACACGACGGCCGTGCCCTTCAGGAGTTCGATCGCATTATTGCAGAAGGTCGGCAGCATCAACGGCAGCGCCTGCGGCAGGATGACGTGGCGCATGCGCTGGTATCGCGAAAGGTTGAGCGCGATGCAGGCTTCCGACTGCTCGCGCCCGACAGCCTTGACGGCGCCACGCACCACCTCCGCCGCATAGGCGCCGACATTCAGCCCGAGCGCCAGCACGCCCGCCTGCAGCGGCGTCAGGGTCAAGCCCGCAAAGGGCAGCACGAAATAGACCCAGAAGAGCTGGACGAAGATCGAGGTGCCGCGGAAGAACTCGATATAGGCCGTCGCCAGAGCCCGCACGGCGAAGAAGCGCGACAGGCGGCCGAGGCCCGCCAGAAAGGCCATCACCAGCGCCAGCGCAGACCCCATGATCGTCAGTTCGAGCGTCACCAGGGCGCCCTCAAGGATCAGTGTCAGATAGCCGGACCATACCGCCATCGGCAGCTCGCTTCCTAGATCATGTCGCGCAAAACTGCAGCGGTTTTGCGATAGCAACATGCGTAAAAACAAGGACCTAAAGCGCGAGGAGTGCATCTGAAAGATCGCGACGCGCTTTAGGAGATCGTTCGAGGGTGATCCGGCCATGCCTGGGGCATGGCCGGCTGCTTACCCTTTGTTACTTCGCCGCGGCGCAGAGCTTTTCGCGGCTTGTCGACATCGCCGCTTTGGCCGAGAAACCGTAGGGCTCGATGATCTTGGCGAATTCGCCCGATTCCTTCAGCTTCTTCAGCTCGACATCGAAGGCGTCGCGGAGCGCAACGTCCTGCTTGCGGAAGGCAGCGCCATCGCAATAGACCGGCGCATTGACGACAGGAGCGACGGTTTCTAGGTTCGGATCGTTTGCCTTGGCCATCAGGTCATGGATCGACAGGACCGGCAGCGAGTAGACGTCGATGCGGCCGTCCTGCAGCATCTTGATGCCGCTCTGGCCATCCGGAACGACGATGACGCGGTCACGCGGCACGCCGGCCTCGAGCGCCAGCTTCTCTTCGGTGCCGCCGCCCGGCGCACCGATCTTGGCGTCCGGATTGTCGGCGATGTCCTTGTAGCTCGTCAGCTTCAGCGGGTTGCCCTTCTTGAGAGCGAAAGCTTCGGCGTCGCAGAGGATCGGTTCGGAATAGGCGACGGCGTTGCAGCGCTCGGGCTTCATGAAGAGGCCTGCGGTGATCGCGTCATGGCGGCCGGCCTGCAGGCCGGGGATCATTGCGCCATATTCCGAGATCGAGGCGACCACTTCCTTGACGCCCAGCTTTTCGAAGATTGCGCGCGCCACGTCGGGGGCAGCGCCGGACACCTGGCCGTCGGCGCCGACAGCGGTGAACGGCGGCTCGTTGGCGATGGCGATACGCGCAAAGCCTTGCTCCTTCAGCTGCTCGAGCTTGTCATCGGCGGCCGAGGCCGGGGCGGCCGCTGTGATCAGAAGCACCGACAGGCTGGCGGCGCTCAAAAGATATCCTGCTTTCATCGTTCCCAACTCCTCTGATTTTCCTTGAGTCTTGTTCTTGCGGGCAATGTCTGAGGTCAGACGCGGTGCCCCGCCGCAATGATCTTGCGCAGGAAGGTCTGCGTTCTCTCCTGCGTCGGATTGCGAAAGATATCGCCCGGCTTGCCTTCCTCGACGATCTTGCCGCGATCGAAGAAGAGCACACGGTCGGCGAAATCATGGGCGAAGCCCATTTCATGCGTGACGAGAAGCATGGTCATGTCGGTCTCGGAGGCGAGCCGCCGCATGACGTTCAGCACCTCCTCGACCAGTTCCGGGTCAAGCGCCGAGGTCACCTCGTCGAACAGCATGATCTTCGGCGACAGCGCCAGCGCCCTAGCAATGGCGACGCGCTGCTTCTGCCCGCCGGAAAGCTGCGCCGGGACACTTTTAGCCTTGTCGGCCAGGCCGACCATGTCGAGAAGCTCCATCGCCCGCTTTTCGGCCACGGGCCGCTTGATGCCCTTGGTCAGCATCGGCGCCAGCGTCACGTTGTCGAGCACGCATTTATGCGGGAACAGATTGAAATGCTGAAAGACCATGCCGATCTTTTCGCGCATCCGATGCAGATGCCGTTCGTCGGCCGGAACTAGCCCGCCGCCATTTGGCATATGATAGAGCTGTTCGCCGTCGACCTCGATATGGCCACCGCTGATCGTCTCCAGCGTCATCAGAATGCGCAGGATCGTCGTCTTGCCGGAGCCGGATGGCCCGATCAGCGCCAGCTTCTCGCCCGGCATGACATTCATCGACAGGCCGTCGAGCACGGTCAGCGGGCCGTATTTCTTGACGATGTTGTCGATGCGGATGATGGGCGGAAGCATTCATGTCTCTCCCTGTTGAGACAAGCAATGTCCTAACGATGACGGCCCATCAAAATCATGTCAATTCGTAAAATAATATCATGACAATTATTCTGCATATGCTCAAACGCAAGGCATCTGCATCAGATCGCAAGCAGCAGCTCTTCCGGATTTCCTTGCGCCAATGAGGCGACGATGCCGAGCCCGGTCCGTAGCTCACTTTCGGTCGTTGAACCAAGCGAGATGCGCACGGCCGGCGTCCAGCCCTGATCGGCGGTGTGGAAGGATTTGCCAGGCGCGATCGCCACGCCGCGCAGCCTTGCCTGCGATACGAATCCGTCTTCCGTATGGTTGCCGGAGAGCGGCAGCCAGACGTGCAGGCTTTGCGGATGCGCCCGGTAGCTGAGGCCGGCCAGCATCTCCGCCGCGATCGCGTGCCGGCTCAAAAGGGCACGGCGCTGCCAGTTGACGAGCTCCATTGCCGTGCCGTCGCTGACCCAGCGGGTGGCGATCTCGGCCATGGCAGGCGTCGCCATCCAGTTGGAGACGAGATGCCGGTTGGCAACGGCGGCGACATAACGGTCGGGCGCGGCGAGATAACCGATCCGCAGGCCCGGAACGGTGATCTTCGTGAAGCTCGTGACGTAGAGTGTCCGCTCCGGCGCAAACGCGGCCATCGGCGGCGCGCGACCCTCAACCATTGGGCCAAGAATGTCGTTTTCGATGATCGCGATATCATGCTTGGCGGCGACAGTGGCGAGCGCCTGCCTGCGCTCTGCGCTCATCAGCGCCGCCATCGGGTTGATCACCGATGGCTGCAGGAAAATGGCCCGGATCGGTCCTTTCCGGCAGGCTTCGTCCAGAGCCTCGGGGATCATGCCCTCCTCGTCGATCGCCAGCCCTTCCAGATGCAAACCGAGATAGGTGGAGAGCGGAACGAGCGTATGATGGCTGATCGCTTCGGTCGCAACCGTCGAGCCGGGCGGGGCGACGCTCATCAGCGCTACCGTCATGCCCGATGTCGCACCATTCGTCACGCTGATGTTCAGCGGCGATACCTCCAGCCCGCAGCGCGCCAGCCATTCCGTGGCGACGGCGCGGTGGCGCGGAAATACCATATTCGGCCTGAAAGAAAGCGCCGAACTGGAGGGCAGGTTTTCCGAAAGCCAGCCGAAGGCCTGCCGCAGCCTTTCCAAATGGATCTGCTCGCAGACCGGCTTCAGGATCGACAGATCGATCACCTCGCCCAACCGTTCCGGCAGATAAGGCGGCTCCGGCTCGCGCGGTCTGGTCTGGACGAAGCTGCCGCGTCCGATCTCGCCTGATATCAGCCCCCGGCGGATCAACTCGTCATAGGCGCGGCTGACCGTCTGCACCGAGAGATGCAGATCATCCGCCATCTTGCGGTGCGGCGGCAATTGCGTGCCGTCGGTGAGCTTGCCATCCGTGATCGCGTTTGCGATTTGCTCGGCAAGCGAGAGATAGGCCGGACGGCGGAGTTGCGAGGGATCGGGGCGCCACTTTGTCATGATTTTAACACTGCTGAAAATCAGTTCAATTGACAATGCAAAAATGCGCTCCCATTGTCTTTTCCCTGCGTTTGAAATGATTTCTTTCTAAAGAAAGCACCATGAAGCTCGACGCCATCGACCTGCGCATTCTCGACGCCGTCCAGCGCGACGGCCGCATCACCAAACTGGCGCTGGCCGAAAAGGCTGGACTGTCGCCGACGCCGTGCTGGATGCGGCTACGCAAGCTCGAAAAGGCCGGGATCATCACCGGTTACCACGCGCGCGTCGCGCCACGGCGCATCGCGCCGGTCGCCAGCGTGATGATGGAAGTGACGCTCGCCAACCATCGCCAGGCGGATTTCGAGCGCTTCGAGCGCGCCATCGGCGCAATCCCGGAGATCGTTGCCTGCTGGTCGGTCGGCGGCGGCGTTGATTACATCCTGAAGATCATCGCACCCGATATCGACGCCTATCAACGGCTGGTCGATGGGCTTCTCGACCGCGAACTCGGCATCGACCGCTACTTCACCTACATCGTCACCAAGACGGTGAAGGACGAAACAGTCCTTCCGGTCTCTTCCTTCACTGCCGCCAGCGAAGAACAGACCTGAAGACCAGACCGCGCCGTAGACAATCTCTCTGCCAGGCCGCCGTCCTTTAGACCATCTCTCTCTTTTCGCATCCGCCAACAGACAATCTCTCGCCCGCTCCCGTGGAAGACTGACGTCAACCGCCACGAGGAGAATGGACATGACCGCCGTTTTTGCCCGCCCCGCCTATCATGACGCGTTGTCGCGGCTCGCCGACCGTCATCTCCTGCGCGATCTGGCCTATGTCGGCGGCCGGTGGATCGCCGGCCAATCAGGGAAGAGTTTCGAGGTCACCGATCCTGCCTCGTCGGCGACGCTGGCCTGGGTTGCAAGCCTTGGCGCCGATGAGACGGCGGTAGCGATCGATGCGGCGTCGGAGGCTTTTGCCGCATGGCGCGCGATGCTGCCGCAAAGCCGCGCGGCGATCCTGCGCAAATGGTTTGAGCTGATGCTTGCGGCCAAGGAGGATCTGGCGCTGATCATGACGCTCGAACAGGGCAAGCCGCTTGCGGAATCGCGTGGCGAGATCGATTACGCCGCCTCCTTCGTCGAATGGTATGCCGAGGACGGCAAGCGGCTGAACGCCGAAAGCGTCACCAGCCATCTGCCCGGCGCGGAAATGATCGTCCGGCGCGAGGCGCTCGGCGTCGTCGGCA
This sequence comes from Rhizobium sp. WYCCWR10014, assembly GCF_001657485.1. GTDB lineage: Bacteria > Pseudomonadota > Alphaproteobacteria > Rhizobiales > Rhizobiaceae > Rhizobium. The sequence continues at coordinate 268,957 of NZ_LXFU01000052.1, read as the reverse complement.
TCGTCACGCCCTGGAATTTCCCTTCTGCCATGCTTACCCGAAAGGCTGCCGCAGCGCTGGCCGCCGGATGCACGGTGGTCGCCCACCCCTCCTCCGAGACGCCGCTTTCAGCACTGGCGCTTGCCGAGATCGGCGAACGGGCGGGCATTCCGGCCGGCGTCTTCAACGTGGTCACCGGCAATGCCGCAACCATCGTCGGGCGGATGTGTGCCGACACCCGCGTGCGCGCCATGAGCTTTACCGGCTCCACGGGGATCGGACGGCTGATCGCCGCCCAGTGCGCGCCGACCCTGAAGCGACTGGTGATGGAACTCGGCGGCCACGCCCCGCTGATCATCTTCGACGACGCCGATATCGAAAAGGCGGTCGATATCGCGGTCAACGCCAAGTTTGCCACATCGGGCCAGGATTGCCTTGCCGCCAATCGCATCTTCGTCCAGCGGCGGATCGCTGACGGCTTCACCAAGGCCTTCGCCCACCGCATTGCCGAACTAAAGGTCGGTGCGGGGCTCGAGGATGGCGCCGAGATCGGACCGCTGATGCATGAACGCGCCGTCGCCAAGGTCGAGGAACAGGTCTCCGACGCGCTGACGCGTGGCGCACGGCTTGTCACCGGCGGCAAGCGCCACAAGGCCGGCCGGCTTTTTTACGAACCGACGCTGCTGACCGATGTGCCGGCGGAGGCGCTGATCATGCGTGAGGAGACTTTCGGGCCTGTGGCGGCAGTTACCGCCTTCGACACGGAAGATGAGGTTATCGCCCGCGCCAACGATACCGAATATGGCCTCGTCGCCTATATCGTCACGGAAAACGGCGCCCGCCAGATGCGGCTCGGCCGTGCGCTGGAATACGGCATGGTCGCGGTCAACCGCGTGAAGATCACCGGTGCTCCCATTCCCTTCGGCGGCTGGAAGCAGTCCGGCCTCGGCCGCGAGGGGTCACGCCACGGGCTCGAGGCCTTCACCGAGCTCAAATATCTCTGCATCGACACGGCCGCCTGACCCCATTTCAAGTGAGACCCCCATTTCAAGAAAGAGGCTAGACATGCTCGACAGAAGCAACGAACTCACCGCCTGGGACCGCGATCACTTCTTCCACCCCTCGACCCATATGGGCGGGCATGCCCGCGGCGAGACGCCGACCCGTGTCGTCGCCGGCGGCGAAGGCGTCTACATCACCGACACGACAGGCCGCAAAAGCCTCGACGCCTTTGCCGGACTCTATTGCGTCAATGTCGGCTATGGCCGCCAGAAAATCGCCGATGCGATCGCCGAACAGGCAAAGAATCTCGCCTACTACCACGCCTATGTCGGCCATGGCACGGAAGCCTCGATCACCCTTTCGAAGATGATCATCGACCGCGCGCCCACCGGCATGAGCCGCGTCTATTTCGGTCTCTCCGGCTCGGATGCCAACGAGACCAACATCAAGCTCATCTGGTACTACAACAACATCCTCGGCCGTCCGGAAAAGAAGAAGATCATCTCGCGCTGGCGCGGTTATCACGGCTCCGGCGTCATGACCGGAAGCCTCACCGGCCTTGCACTCTTCCACAACGCCTTCGATCTGCCGCGGGCGCCGGTGCTGCATACCGAAGCACCCTATTATTTCCGCCGCCCCGATCGGTCGATGAGCGAGGAGCAGTTCTCGCAATATTGCGCCGACAAGCTCGAGGAGATGATCATCGCCGAAGGCCCGGAAACGATCGCCGCCTTCATCGGCGAACCCATCCTCGGCACCGGCGGCATCGTGCCGCCGCCGAAAACCTACTGGCAGAAGATCCAGGCCGTACTCGACAAATATGACATCCTGCTCGTCGCCGATGAAGTCGTCACCGGCTTCGGTCGCCTCGGCACGATGTTCGGCTCGGATCATTACGGCATGAAGCCGGACCTGATCACCATCGCCAAGGGGCTGACCTCGGCCTACGCTCCCCTTTCCGGCACGATCGTTTCGAACAAGATGTGGCAAGTCCTGGTGCAGGGGTCCGATCAGCTTGGCGCGATCGGCCACGGCTGGACCTATTCCGCCCATCCGATCTGTGCTGCCGCAGGTATTGCCAATCTCGAACTGATCGACGAACTCGGCATCGTCGAGAATGCCGGCACGACCGGCGCCTATTTCCGTTCGGAACTTGCAAAGGCTGTCGGCGGCCACCGCAACGTCGGCGAAGTCCGCGGTGACGGGCTGATGGCGGCCATCGAATTCGTCGAGGACAGGGACGACCGCACGTTCTTCGATGCCGGCCGCAAGATCGGTCCGCAGGTTGCCTCTGCCCTCCTCGAACGCGGCGTCATCGGCCGCGCCATGCCGCAGGGCGATATCCTCGGCTTCGCCCCGCCGCTCTGCCTGACACGCGAGGAGGCCGACATCGTGGTCAAGGCCGCGGCGGATGCGATCGAAACCGTCTTCAAGACCATCTGAGGGAGAAGACCAGCATGACGATCCCGGAAAAGATGGCGGCCGTATTGCTCACCGGTCATGGCGGTCTGGACAAGCTCGTCTATAACAGGGAGGTGCCCGTCCCGAGACCCGCGCACGGCGAAGTCCTGATCCGCGTTACGGCCTGCGGCATGAACAATACCGACGTCTGGGTACGCCAGGGCGCCTACGGCACCGAGGACGATCCGTCCGCCGTCTCCACATGGCGCAGGCAAGGCAACACGCTGACATTCCCGCGCATTCAGGGCACGGATACGGTCGGCCATATCGTCGACGTCGGCACCGGCGTTAATTCGGCGCGCATCGGCGAACGCGTCATGGTCGACTTCTCGATCTACAACCGCGACGACGACAGCCTCGCCGACATCGATTACATGGGCCATGGCCGCGACGGCGGTTATGCCGAATACATGGCACTGCCGTCCGAGAACGCCCATGTTGTCGTAACCGATCTGACCGACGTCGAACTCGCTACCTTCTGCTGCGCCTATCTGACCGGCGAGCGCATGCTGGAACGAGCAAGGCTTGTCGCCGGTGAACGCGTTCTCGTGACCGGCGCCTCGGGCGGCGTCGGCTCGGCGATCATCCAGCTCGCACGCGCTCGCGGCGCCATCCCGATCGCGGTCGCCGGCCCCGGCAAGGAGGCGGCGATGCTCGATATCGGCGCCGAGGCGGTGGTGACCCGCGGCAAGGGCGATCTCGTCGAAGCCGTCCATGCCGCCAGCCATGGCCAGCCGATCGATGTCGTCGCCGATCTCGTCGGTGGACCGCTGTTCAACGATCTCCTGAAGATCCTGCGCCCCGAAGGCCGCTACACGACGGCCGGCGCCATCGCCGGCCCGGTCGTCCAGCTCGATTTGCGGACCATGTATCTGAAGCAGCTGGAGCTGCACGGCTCGAGCCAGGGAAGCCGCGCCGACTTCCGCCGGATCGTCGGCTATATCGAAAGCCGGAAAATCCGGCCTCTCGTCGGCGGCGTCTATCCGCTGTCGGAATTCCACCGCGCGCAGACCGATTTCATGGCGAAGAATTTCGTCGGCAAATTGGTCGTGGTTCCCGACGAGCGATGATCCTTGCTTTCGCGGCGAACCTTATCGGGTTTGCAGCGTTTCACGGCCATGGAAAATCATGATGGCACCGGGCTTTCGCTGCGTTGGACTATTTCGCAGCAATGCGACGACATCCCCGCACCCTCACTCGAGGAGGCGGAACGGTCGTTCGCGCCAAAAGGTCGCTGATGCCAGCCTCCGCCAGCACGAAACACCTGACGTCCATCGAACTTGGCAGAATTCGACGCGCCGTCGGCATAGCGCGCCTGATGGATACCGCGGTCAGATTGCCTGTCATAGGCGTGCGGATCGGCGCGGACTCAATTCTCGGCCTCATCCCCGCCGTCGGTGACATTGCCGGATCTCTCATCGGTCTTTTCATCATCGATGAGGCAAGACGTCTCGGCATTCCCACCCACAAACTCGCCCGCATGGCCGTCAATCTCGGCATCGACGCCGCCGGCGGAACGGTTCCGCTGCTTGGCGATCTCTTCGACGTCTATTTCAAATCTCATCGTCGAAACGTCGGCATCATTCTCGACCACTTTGGGATCAGCGAAGACGAGTTGAACCGGCGCATTTAACGAAGCCTGGCGCCTCTAGGGTCTGGATCAGGTCCGAACGCCCTTCCCTGTCAGAAACGCCAGAGCTGCTGCTCCAACGAGGCCCGAGTTCTGATCCAACGCCGCCAGCATTACCCTGACATCCTTGAATGCCGGCATTGCCCATTGCGTGATGTAGCCTTGAATCCCCGGCTGCAGCCGGTCGAACTCGTGGGAAAGCCCGCCTCCCATCACGATGATATCGGGACTGAAGATATGGATCAGGCTGGTGAAGCCGCGACCGAGAATTTCCGCTTCCTCGTCGATCAGTTGATTTGCGAGACGATCGCCATTTCTGGCGGCCGCGAAAACGCTGCGGCTGTCGATGGCGCCGCCGTCGCCGCCTATCGTCGTCCCGCTGGATTCCATCGCCCTCATTTGGGCGCGGCGCGCAAAAGCCGTTCCGGATCCGTAGGCCTCGAAACAACCCCTGTTGCCGCAGGGGCAAAGCTCTCCGTTCGGCACGACCGACATGTGCCCGACATGGGCTGCCATGCCCTTGCGGCCGCGCACCACGCGACCGTCCGACACAACGCCACCGCCAATGCCGGTGCTCACGGTGACATAGACCAGATTGTCGAGCCCCTTGCCGGCTCCGAACTGCCACTCGCCGATGGCAGCGGCAATCGCATCATTCTCGAGGTCGACCGGAAACGGAAACCGCTTCTGCAATTCCGCCTTCAGTGGAAAATCGACAAAACCGGAGAGCGTTGGGATATTCGAGGCGATGCCGGCGACCGTATCGAGTGGGCCCGGAGCGGATACGCCAACACCCACCACCGAAGCAAGGTTCGACGCTGCAAGCAGCCTATCGGTCAGGCCGCAGATTTGGGCGAGCACGCGGTCGGGGCCTGCCAGCGCATCGGTCGGTTCGGCTGCGCGGGCGAGAATTTTGCCCTGCTCGTCGACGAGGGCAGCGCGCACCTGCGTCCCACCGAGGTCGATTCCAATGGCAATCTGCTGCATGTGAAGACCATGAGTTAGAGTGCGCGCACCCATGCCATCCGCTCGTCGAGCGACGGCGCATTGAAAGCCAGGGAACCGAGAACGACCGTCTCCGCACCCGACTGGCGCAGAAGAGGCACAGTGTGCTCGCGAATACCGCCGTCGGCAGCAAGCACGATCCGATGCGCCGCACCGCAGCCGGCGATGATCTGCTTTGCCTGCTGAAGCCGCGCGCCGGCCTTTTCGTCGAGGCCCTGGCCCTTCACACCGATCGCCGTGCCGAGCAGCGTCACAAAACTCAGCCGGGAAGCATATTTCTCGACCCGCTCGACGGGGGTATCGACCTTGAGGACCATGCCGGCGGCCACACCGCGGCGATCGAGAAGATCGAGAGCCTCGTCGGCGACGCTTTCGTTTTCAACATGAAGACTGATCAGGTCGCTGCCCGCATCGGCGAACTGCTCGATCTGCGACAGGAGGATGCTGTCGGCGACCATCAGATGAACATGGATCGGGCGCCCGGAAACTTTGCGCACGCCGGCAACAAGATCCGGGAAAAACAACATGGCCGGTGCGAAATGGCCATCGGCGACATCGATATGGAGGATGTCGACGTGAGGATCGACACGCGCCAGATCATCCGCCAGATGCACGAGATCGGCCGACCAGACGGAGAATTCGGCAATCAGGCGATCCTTCGGAAGATCGGCGATCCAGGTCTTGGAGGGGGTCGTCATTGTTTCAGAGCTCCTTCAGAAAATGGCCCATGGCAAGCCGGAAGTCGGCGACGTATTGCGCACGGCTCTCAGTCTTCGATGTGATCTGTACGAAACGCGCGCCGGCAATGCGCTCGGCAAGAGCACGCGCGTGGCCAAGAGGATGAATGCTGTCCCGATCATGGCCGATGATGAGCGTCGGTACCGCGATATTGCCGACCTCCTCGTCGGTCACATCAGGACCATCATTGGAAATCCTGGTGAGCAGTTCGGCGGTCACGTCCAAAGGCGCGCGGGAGAAAAAGCCGGCAAGCGAGACCAGATTGTCCGGCGCCTCGGCGGCGAGCCGCACGCCTATCGGTCCTGCCAGGAACGTGGTCTTTGCCTCGCCCAGTGGCAGAGTTTTCAAAAGCCGCCCGACTTCGGCATTGGGCGCCATATTCTCCGGCGCGGGTGCCGTCAGCCAGGCCGGCCTTGCGATGATCAGAGCCTTGACGAGATCGGGCCGCTTGACCGCGAGACGCAAGGCGATCGCCGCACCCATCGAGATGCCGCCGATCACGATCGGCGGCGTAAGGTTCTTCTCGATATAGGCGGCGATATCATCGCAGAAGGTCGCGATCGACAACCGCTCCAGATTGCCAGCTTGGGAGTGTCCGTGGCCGCGCGCTTCGATCGTAACCCGGCAAAACCCCGCGTCGAGCGGAAAGACTTCATCGGTCTGCGCCGCGTCTCCGCATAGGCCATGCTGGAATATGACAGACGCACCCTCGCCCGCCATATCCACATTGAGAGTGACCTCGTCGCTAGTTTCGAACGGTTGAACCCGTCTCATCTTCCTGCCCCCGCAGAATGACCATCGAGGCTATTCTTCAGGAAGGCCGCTACACCGGCCGCCTCCGAGGCCGAAAGACCATGCGTGACGAGACTGCCGTTAAAACCAATCGCCTTGAGACGGCCGAGATAATGCGCGTAGTCGAGGACGCCCTTGCCGGCGGTCGCGAAACTACCGTCCGGATTGCGGTCTTTCGCATGCGCCATGACGATCCGATCGGCCAGAAGGTCAATGGCGGAGGACACGATGCTCCGCTGCTCATCCAGCGTCGCGACCTCGAAGAGATTGGCCGGATCGAGCACGATCTTGATGCGGGGGCTCGTTAGTGCCGTGATCAGCCGATAGGCTTTCTCAGCCGAGTTGACGACATTGGCAAGCTCGGGCTCGATGCCGAGATCGACCTCGTAGCGCTCGGCGATCTCAATGGCCGCCCCCATGGCCTCGAGGAGATCCCGCCAGGCCTCCGGCGTATTGTTGTCGGCATGCGCCTTCCACTGGTCGATGGGGTCGCGTGTGCCGGTGCAGAGCGTGATCAACGTCGTCGACATGCCGGCGCTGCGCTCGGCCAGCGTAGCCAAGTTGCGAAGGCCGGCCTCGCGAACGGCAGGATCCGGGTGGATCATGTTGAAGGTGCCGGAAACGGCGACAATCTCGACGCCGCTCTCGCGCGCCGCTTCGGCAACCGAGCGGGCCTGGGCTTCCGTGATGATCTCCGGCATCGGCGGAAGGCCGGAGCAGGCCATATTATATTGCGCGCAGGTGAACCCGGCGCCAGCGACCGAGTTGAGAACGCTTACCGGTTCCGTTCCCTCGAAGGTCTTTGCGAATATGCCGAGCTTCATCACACCCCACCCGTGACGTCGGACAGCGCAACCGCCTTGCCGCTTTCGGCCGAACGCGCGACGGCGACCATGGCCCGGACGGATGCCAGGCCATCATCGATGTTGGCGCCTTCCATCACGGCGCCATCCAGAATGGTGCGGGCGAAGCCTTCGACCTGACGGCGATAGAAGTGGCCGTCGGCACCGAGCACGCGATGGGTCGCGCCGTCCGCCTCTCGGAAAATGTCCACCTCGCTGGTCTTGTAGTACCACGGGTTATAGGTCTTGCCCAAAATGCTGCCGTTCTTGCCGTAGATCTGGAAGCCTTCGTGCCAGTCCATGCGCACCTGGACAGTGAGATCGAGATGGCCGAGCGTGCCGGAGGCAAATTCCACGTCCACGAACCAGCACCAGATACCAGCGCGCTCGGACAGACGAGCGTTGACGGAAACGATGTCGCCGGCGAAATAACGTGCGGTGTCGATCAGATGGCAACCGTGGGCAAGCATGTAGTAGCGCCGCAGATCGGCTTTCGGATTGGCGGAGGGCTTCCGCGCATTGGCGCTGGTAACGATCAGGGGCTGCACTGCATCGGTCATCGGATAGCGATGCGTGCTGTCGCAATACCATGCTTTCAGAGCGACCATCTCGCCCATTTCATCGCGGATGAACGACTTGGCAGCCTGGAGCCCCGCGTCGAAACGCTTCATGTGCCCGACCTGAAACACCTTCCCAGACTTGTCGACTGCGGCCTTCAGTTCAAGGCATTCCTCGATCGTGACGCCGACCGGCTTTTCGCAGAGGACATGTTTGCCCGCCTGAAGGGCGCGAAGGGAAGCCGGGACGTGAAACGCATCGGCCGTCGCGATGACCACGGCATCGAGATCGGGATCGGCCAGCATCTTATCGTAGTCATCATAGGTCTTTTTCGCCCCATGGGTGATTGCCATACGTTCGCGGAGATCTTCGGCAACGTCGCAAATCGCATAGAGGTCGGCATTGGCTGCCTTCGTGCAGCTCTCGAAGTGCGCGGCCTGGGCAATCTGGCCCGCTCCCAATACGCCGATGCGGAGACGTCGTTCCTGTTTTGCTGGCATCGATAAGCCCTTTGGATCGGATATTGAAGATGAATGCTGGTTTCGGCGTCGGATGGAATGCTTTCAGACGTCGACGATGTCTTCTGGCTGGGCCGCCAGCAGCGCCTGCTGGCCCTCCCTCGTCACTTCAGAGCGCCATATGCGTTTGAGGATTGAAAAAGTGCAGTTTCGCCGGATCGATGGCCAGATCGATCGATTGGCCCGTCTCGACCGCGCTGACCGCTTCGAACCGCGCGACCGCGTTGGCGGCCCCGCTCAGGTCCTCGACGGCATCGGGATCGCCCGAGTCGATCCGGACCGCGTCGATCTTCAAGTGCACGATCAGCTCGGAGCCGAGCTCCTCGATCGACTTCACGACAACCGGGATCGTCGGATGGGAGGCGCCAGACGGCAACCGGCTGTCGTAGAGGTCCTCCGGCCTGACCCCAAAGATCACGTCCTTTCCCTCGAAGGCGGATAGACCGGGAGCACGCTCGAAGGCGCCGTCGGACAAGGGAATGGAGAAGCCCGACAGATGGATCCGCCCGCTCGACAGACGCCCTTCGAACAGGTTCATCGACGGCGAACCGATAAAGCCGGCGACAAAGGCATTGACCGGGCGGTGATACAAAGCCTTGGGCGTATCCACCTGCTGAAGCACGCCGCCCTTCAGCACCGCGACCCGATCGCCCATGGTCAGCGCTTCGGTCTGGTCGTGCGTGACGTAGATCGTCGTCACGCCCAGCTGTCTCTGCAGGCTGGCGATCTCGGCCCGCATCTGAACACGCAACTTCGCATCAAGATTCGAGAGCGGTTCGTCCATGAGGAAGGCCGCGGGCTCGCGGACCATGGCGCGGCCCATCGCAACTCGCTGGCGCTGGCCGCCGGAGAGCTGTGCGGGTTTGCTGCCCAGCAAGGATTCCAGCTGCAGGATCTTGGCGATCTCGTGCACGCGCTTGGTGCGTTCGGCTTTGTTCTTTCCGGCCAGCTTCATTGAAAAGGCGATGTTGTCGAAGACGGTCATGTGCGGATAAAGCGCATAGCTCTGAAAGACCATGGCAATGTCCCGGTCCTTAGGCGCGAGATCCACGACGTCCTGACCGCCGATGCTCAATGTTCCGCTGCTGATTTCCTCAAGCCCGGCAATCATCCGCAAAGCGGTCGACTTTCCGCATCCGGACGGCCCGACCAGAATCAGAAACTCGCCATCATGGATCGTCAGGCTGAGATCCTTGATCGCATGGTAGCTGTTTCCATAGGTCTTGCAGATTTTGTCGAGTACAACCACAGCCACGTCTCGTCCTCCCGTACCAGTCCGGATCACATCTTCAAACGGCGCTCCCCGCCGTCTGCGATCCTTTCGACAAGAAGGCTCAGGACTGAGCTTCAAAGTCAACAAAAGAATCGAGATGAATTCATTGCAAACTATCGATAGTTTCTTATATCTATCTGAAATATATGTATCTTTTTACTGAAACCAATATTAATTTGCGGAATTATATTTTTTATCGCGCGTAACTTTTATGAGCGGCGTCATGGCTTTCGAGAGATCTCGCAAGGCGATTCAATCACAGATAAGCGACGCACGGCTCAGCCGATCGACCAGCGTCGACACCGGTCACACCTGCGCTCATTTCCGCCATTCCCACATCGGGAGCGGCACGGGCGCATTCTCCGCCGCCATCCAAGCCAGGCAAGTTCGGTGATCTGGCAGGCCTCGGCGCCCTCCCCGTGCGGTCACGGAAATGGCGGCCGCCGCCGTGGCATAGGCAATGCAATCAAGCGGGCTCTTACCCCTAGCGAGGGCAAGAGCGTAGGCACCGTGAAAACAATCACCGGCGCCGGTCGTATCGACCGCCTGAACCTGATGGGCCGGCACATGCCAGCGGATGGCATCGCCCCTCTGGCGGAGGTAGGTCCCTCGTTCGCCGTCAGTCAAGACAACCGCGGATCGATCCCCGGACCAGAGCTTGTCCAGGATCATCGTTGGATCACCCTCGCCGGCGTATTCCTGCGCAAAGGCGAGCGGCAGCACCAGGTGATCGGCGAAAGCCAGGATCCGGTCGGTCGCGGCACCGACCGTCCATTCGATATCGGCTATCACGGCCAAGCCCAAGGCGCGTGCACGCGCAACGACACTTTCGGAGTGCGTGGCATAGCCGTCGATCAGCAGTACCGGGGCCTGCATCAGAACATCGTCGGGCAGCGCATCCGAGGTGCCGTGCAGCACATCGTCATCATAAGCGATGAACCGGTCGCCGTCGGGACCGACCGTGATCACGGAGCGGATGGGCGCGGCATCAGCGTGGCGGGGAGCCAGCGATATGTCGACGCCGTCCCGCTCGAGTTCGCTGCCCGCCACGTCGGCCGCTGGCTCATCACCGAGCCAGCCGATGAAGCCTGCCTGACCGCCGAGCCGGGCGACGGCAACAAGGGCCGTCGCCACGTTGCCGCCATGGTCCGTGGCTCGCTTCGTCACCTTCCCCTTTCCAGCCGTCAGCCCCCGATCGACATAGATGATGTCATCGATTGCCAGGGCGCCGAAGCCCAAAACCTGGAAAGGGCGCGACATGTCTCAAGCACCGGCCGCCGCCAGCGCATCCTCCGGCGCCATCCCGTTATGAATGACGAACTTGAAGGCGCGCGCGGCCATGGTCGTATCGCCGTGCCCCCAGAGGTTGCGACCGACGACCGCGCCTTTGGCTCCAGCGCGCAATGCTTCCGAGGTCTGGACGAGCGCTCCGAGCAGCGTATCGGTCTTCGGGCCGCCTGCGATCACGACTGGAATCGGGCAGGTCGCGACCGTCTCGCGGAAGGATTCAAAATCGCCGGTATAGCCGACCTTGATCACGTCGACACCGGCCTCGAAGCCGATGCGCACCGCATAGGCAATCTCATCCGGGGTGAACACGATCTTGCCGCCGTCTGAGAAATCGCGCGGATAGACATGGGCGACGACCGGCATCTCGAAGCGGGCGGCGGCGTTGACCGTATCGGTGAGCCAGCGGATATACTCTCCTTCGGTGGCGCCGCGCACGGGAATGGCGACAGCCAGAGCGTCCGCACCGTAGCGCACCGCGTCTTCCGGGGTCGCAATGAGCTGGCGAATGCGGTCGTCGGCAGTGAAGCAACCACCCTGAATGACCAGCGCTGCCTTTCCGGCATATTCCGACCACAGGTGGCGCGCCGCGCCAGGCTGGATGCTGATATAGTCGGGACCTCCCGCCATGACGCGTCTGAGCGCACCCGGCAGGTCGGCAAGCCCGCCCTCACGCACATTGCCATAACCGACAAAGTGATCGACAGCGCCTCCGAACAGATGACCCGATGGATTCGAGAACAGGCGTGCGAGGCGGACTTTGGTTCCGAGACCCATGGCGATACTTCCTTTGTGATGGCAGCCTTTGCGATTGCCTGGCGCCGATGCTGGCAAACCCTAACTCGAAAACAAACAAATATTCAATATTTCGATTTCTTTCGTTTTCACATGAATGATGAATTTTTGACGTGCATTTTTGCCCTCGAACGGCTATTTCTGCAGCAAGAGCCGTGGAATGAGATGACGAACTTTCGTTTTTCAAAAGTCGCATTGTTGTAAATAACGGCAGTCGGGATCACATATGCTTGCAGAACAGAGGCGGCAGCAGATCATGCTGGAACTTCAACGGGTCGGCCAGGCACGCACCCGCCAGCTCGCGGAATTCTTCGAAGTCTCGGAAGTGACAATCCGTTCCGACCTTGAAATCATGGACGCCAAGAAGCAGCTGATCAAAACACATGGCGGGGCAATCGCCCTGCCGTCCGACTCGCCGGCGGCGGCCTTCGAGGAACGCATGCAGCGCAATTTCGATGCGAAGCGACGCATCGCCCAGATGGCTGCGCGACAGATCATCGATAACCAGTCGATCGTCTTCGACAGCGGTTCGACCCTGCTGCAGGTGGCCATGCAGATGCCACCGGTCAACAACGTCGTGGTTGCGACAACGGCGATGAACATCGCCCAGCATCTGATGTACCGGCCAGGGCTCGACGTACACATGATCGGCGGCCGTGTATTTCCCAGCACCGTGAGCACGATCGTACAGGATTCCGACAAGGCGGTCGGCGGCCTCGTCGCCCACCAGGCCTTTGTCGGCGCCCACGCGATCGATCAGGCCTTCGACGTCGTCGATGTTTCCGAGGACATCGCCCGGACCAAGCGCAACCTGGTTCGTATGGCCCGGCGTGTCGTCCTGGTGGCGGATTCGAGCAAATTTGATATCGGCGCCTCCTCCAAAGCCTTCTCGCTGTCGCGCGTCGACCTGATCATCACGGACAGCAACATGCCGCACAGCATCCGTCACCGGCTGGACAAGCTGGGCGTGGAGGTTCGCTACGCGTGACCTGCAGTCCACCTTTCCAATTTATAAGAGAGACAGGAGAGGCTTTGGCGTCGACGGATGGCTTTGGCCGACGCCATGGAATACGACAAGGGCTAAAATCCCAGACCGCGAAGCGTCTCACGGTTGGCTCGAACGGCCGCGGCAGGATCGGTTCCGGCATGGTCCGATTCTTCTTCCACCACGATCCAGCCGATAAAGTTCGGCGCATCCCGAACGGCCGAAATCACGGCAGGCACGTCGCAGACGCCTTCGCCCAGCATCGCCCAAGTCCCGCCGGCGTCAACGTCCTTCAGATGCACGTAGCGGATTCGGTCCCGGTACGCTGCCAGCGTATCGCCGATCTGCTGGCCGCCACGCAGGATATGGCCGGTATCCGGCACCCAACCCACGCGTGGATCCAAGAGAGCAAACAGGCGGTCATAGTCGTTCCGGGTGAAGAGGAGCGTGTTGTGGTGCGAGGAAGGATGGACAGCAACGGTAACGCCAGCCGACTGTCCGATCTCGGTCGCACGATTGTAGCACTCCGCCGCAATGGCGAACTTCTCATCGAGCGGACCATTCGAGACGACTGTCGCCGATCCCATCGATACCAGCGCACCGGGAAAGTTCGCCGCGAAATCGACCCATCGCCGCGCCGTGTCGAGATCGGAGGCAATCTTTTCCGCCACCGTGAAGCCGCTGGCGGAGCCGAAGGCAAAGGAGACCAGCGTCAAACCGGCATCCGTCAGGGTACGGGCAAAGTCGGTCGGCTTGAGCGCGTAGTGACCGATCATCGTGTCGGTGATTTCGATACCCGCATATCCGCCATCGGCGATGGCGCGTACCAGATCGTCCGGACCGCCGCCCCAATCTGTCCCCAGCATCTCCCAGGTGAATGTCTGGCAACCGATCTGCAACTCAGCATTTTTCATTTCTTGGTCCTGACCTGTTCGTTGATGGCTGCCGATACCGAAACCGTAAGCTTCCGCGCCCACAATCCTCGCGCGCTTCACCGCGTCTGCCGAAAGCCCCTTCCGCCGAGAGGCGGATCGAAAACCAGAAGCGGCGAGCTCTCATCGGGGATTGCGATCCCAGCGTCTTGTCATTACGTACGGTCAAATGTTACCGTGCGTCAATATAATTTATTCCCTGCGCTTAAAACGTTACGCACCCTCAACTCTCCGCAGCCGCAACGGCGAAATCAGGTTCTTAGATGGCACAGACCAATGATATGAAACTCAGGATCGGCGTTGTCGGATGCGGCAATATTTCGCTTGCCTATATGCGCAACGCGCCGCTGTTTTGCGGCGTCGAAATCACCGCCTGTGCAGATCTCAACGCAGACGCCGCCAAGCGTCGCGCGGCGGAGTTCAATTTGCGCGCGGCGGACGTCGATAGCCTCATTGACGACAGAAACATCGACCTTATCCTCAACCTGACGATCCCGGCTGCGCATTTTGACGTTTCGATGCGGGCTCTGTCGGCAGGCAAGCATGTCTTCACGGAAAAGCCGCTCGGCGTCACGGCGGCGGAAGGACGCAGCTTGGTGGATGCCGCCGACGCCAAGGGCCTCATGCTCGGCTCGGCGCCAGACACGTTCCTCGGCGCGGCTGGACGCCATGCCCGGCGGCAGATGGAAGCCGGCGCCATCGGCAAGCCAGTGACCGGGACAGCCTTCATGATGGGGCGCGGCATGGAGCACTGGCATCCGGATCCCAGCTTTTATTACCAGGCCGGCGCAGGCCCGCTCATGGATATGGGGCCCTATTATCTCACGATGATGGTCAATCTGATGGGGCCGATCCGTCGTGTGCAGGCCGTCGCCACAAGCGGGCAGGAAGAGCGGCTCATTACCGCCGAAGGACCGAAGCAGGGCACCACATTCAAGGTCGGCACGCCGACCAGCGTGCTGTCGCTCTTGGAATTCGAGTGCGGTGCTACAGTCACCTTCGGCACCTCCTGGGACGTATTCCGCCACTCCAACCATCCCATCGAACTCCACGGCACCGAAGGTTCGCTCCGCCTGCCCGACCCCGATAATTTCGGCGGCTCCGTCGCGCTCTCCGGCCGTGGCGCGCCCTGGCAGGAAACGGATACATCAGGCGAACTCTTCGGTGCCGTCAATTGGCCGATCACAGCGCCTGATCGTGCCAACTATCGCACGCTTGGTCTTGCCGATCTCGCACGCGCAATCATCGAAGGCCGTAGGCCGCGCGCTTCAGGCGATCTGGCACTGCACGTGCTCGAAGTCATGGAAGCGATCCTGCGTGCCGGCGAAACCGGTGCCGCGCAGATCATTTCGGGTACGGTCGCGCAGCCGAGGGAATTGCGGGAAGACGAAGCGAGGAGTTTGCTGGCATGACACAACTGGACGAATCCGCCAAACGCGCGCTTGCATGGCCGGGCGATCCGGAAACGCCGGTCGAAAGCTGCACGCCGGCGCTGGCGCGGCAGCAATATCTGGATAGTTTCGCAGACATCCAACGGCCGCTCGAAGACGTGGCCGAGACCCTGGAAAGGCGTCTGGGCACAATCAGGTTGAAGATATGGCGCGGACGGACCGCGCCGCGCCAGGGCGCACCGGCCTTGCTTTATTTCCATGGCGGCGGCTTTGTGATCGGCGCGCCGGAAACCCATGAGGACATCTGCCGGACGCTTGCCAATATGGCAGGCGCCGTCGTGGTTTCGCCCGACTATCGCCTGGCCCCGGAACATCCCTTTCCTGCTGCCATTGACGACTGCGCCGCCGCACTCGTCTGGATGACGGAGCAGGCTGATGCGCTCGGCATCGATCCCTTGCGGGTTGTCGTCGCTGGCGATAGCGCCGGTGGCAATCTGGCCGCCGTCGTCGCCCTGCTGGCGCGGGACGGGCAGGTGCCGCCTGTCATCGGACAGGTGCTGATCTATCCGGTGACCGACCAGTTGCAGACAACCGACAGCTACTCACGTTACGAAGAGGGTTTCGGCCTGACGGCAGCCGCGATGAAATGGTTCCGCGACCACTATCTGCCGGACACCGCGAGCCGGTCGGACTGGCGAGCTTCGCCGCTTAACGCAGCGTCGCTGGCAGGCGTGGCGCCGGCCCTCGTGATCCTTGCCGGACATGACGTGCTGTTCGACGAAGGGGCCGCTTATGCCGAGCGGCTCAGCTTGGAAGCGCAGGCCACAAGTCGCACCTGGCCCGGACAGATCCATGGCTTCGTATCGAAGAGACGGGCCATTCCGGAGGGGCAAGAGGCCCTCGAAGCCATCGCAGAAGCATGGCGCGCCATGGACCCTGCGCTTGCCCGTTGAAGCGGAAATCCGTGCCGGCCTCAAGCCGACTCGCGCATAACCAGCGTTGCCTCGAGGATCACCTTGTTCGTCACAGGGGTCGTTCCATCATCCTCGCTCTCGATATGCGCCAGCAAAAGCTCCACGGACTTCGCGGCGATCTCCGGCGCGTTCTGCGCCATGGTCGTCAACGACGGACAGGTATATCGGCTTAGCGGGTGGTCGTCGTGCCCAGCGATGCGCACGTCGCAAGCGTCGTTCCGGCCGATTTTCAGTCCCGACGCGAATGCGGCTGCCATCGCGCCGAAAGCGAAGCGGTCGTTGGCGCATAGCAGCGTTTTGCCCGGAAGACCGCCGTTGGCAAGAATTCTCTGCATCTGCTCGTATCCGAGACGCTCGAATTCCCAGGAAGGTGGCGCGTCGCAATCGATGACCAACGGGGAATGTCCTTCCCTCGCCATGGTCGCGCGGTAGCCCGCCTGCCGCTCGCCGGCATTTTCGGTCATATGCGGAATTTCCAGGAAGATCGGCGGCTCACCGGACCGGCAGAGATATTGCACAATGGCTGCCATGCTTTGCGCGTTGTCGTTGCCGACATAAGGAAGGTCGGCGTCGGCAGGATTGTCGAAGCAGACGACGGGGATGGCATCCCTCAGCCTTTCCAGCGCGGAACGGCGCGAACCGGCTCCGAGCGGCGCCACGATCGCACCCGCGACCTTCAGCGAGAGCAAGGTCCGAACGGCCTCCGCCTCCAGCTCCGGCCGCGTGTGCGAAGAAATCTGGACAGGCCAGAATCCCTTTTCGCGCAACTCCAGCTCGATCAGCGACACGACCTGCACATAAAAGGGATCCGACATGGTCGGGACCAGAATCCCGATATTCCTGGTCCGCTTGCGATTGAGATGCCGCGCGAACAGGTTCGGCTCGAAATGCGACTTCTTGAGAGCCGCCTCGATACGCTTGCGGGTCACCTCCTTGATCTGCGAGGGATCATCGAAATATTTCGACAAGGTCGGACGCGATACGCCGGAGGCGCTCGCGAAGTCGTCCATCGATTTATAACTTTTCTTGGCCATTCAATTCCTTATTGGCGGGACGACGACAACTGATCGGGAACGATTTCGCACAACGGCAGATCCGCCGACGCGCCAAATCACGCATTCGGCAATTTGTACAGGGTGATCTTCGATTTCCGGAATTGTCGAAAATCAACGCATAATCCGGCGTGATCCGTCACTTTCTGTGCAGGTCTGCCCTCCCTTTCGAAAATCGAAATATTCCCTTCATTTGCGACTTGTGCAGTCTGCGCCGCGCGGTTGCAAAAGGCGCTTGTTTCAGCACCCAAAATTCGAAAATTTGCAGTGAAGAACCCGGGTGCCACGCTTTTCATTTTGTTGGGTAAACTTTCATTTGTTTACGAAAGTAAAGAAAAAATGCGTCACAAGCAATACAAATGCTGCAGAAAAACACTGATGATGTCAATCAATTTTATGATTTTTTATCAATGATTTAACGCAACGCGCGCCGTGAATGCCGGCCTCCCATCTTTTCCTGATCGCAGTTCTTCATTGACAGACAGGGGCTTCAGGGAACCTACTTTGCCTACGATCTTGAGGAGGATCGATTAACTGACAATCTTTGGGAGGCACAGATGAATATCAGAAAATTCGGCGTGACGATGCGGGCTGCCGTGGCGGTATGGGCGCTCTGCGCCACGTCGGCATTTGCCGACACCACCATCGAGTTCATTCAATGGTGGGAACCCGAAATGCCGTCGGGCGCTCTGCGCGGCATCATGAACGATTTCGAAGCCAAAAACCCTGGCATCAAGGTGACGCTGGTTAGCGGTCCCTATGCCACAACGCGCGACCAGATCGTCGTCGGCGCAGCCTCGGGAACGCTGAGCGACGTCGTGGGCCTGGATGGTGCCTGGGTAAACGGGCTCTCCAAGCAGGGCGCAATCGCCTCCATGGACGAACTGATGGAGAAGGCGAAATACGACAAGAGTCAGATTACCGATATCGTCAAGGTCGATGGCAAGAGCGTGATGTTCCCGCTGGCATCCTTCGTCTACCCGGTCTTTGTGAACCTCGATATCGCCAAGGCATCCGGCGTCGACAAGTTGCCGACCACGCGCACGGAATTTGCCGAAGCCGCGAAGAAAATGACCGACGCCTCGAAGAACCAATACGGCTGGGTCCTGCCGCTATCGCTGCAGTCTCCGAGCGGAATCCAGAACGACGTGATGTCCTGGGTCTGGGCCTCCGGTGCCTCGATGCTGAAGGACGGCAAGCCTGACCTCGAAAATGAAGCCGTCGTCGGCACGCTCGACTATATCGCTTCCCTCAACAAGGAAGGCGTTATTTCTCCCGGCATTTTCGCCAAGAAGGAACAGGACAAGGTCGAGGAATTCGTCAATGGCCGCGTCGGCATGATGGTGGATTCCCTCGCCCATGTGAACCTCATCCGCGAGCGCAATCCGAAACTCAACTTCGGCATCTCCGCCTTGCCGGCCACTGACGGCTACACCGGCAAGCGCGGCATGCCCTATGCGTCCTGGGGCATCGGCATCAGCGAGGGCAGCCAGCACAAGGAAGAAGCCTGGAAGCTCGTCGAATACCTGATGAGCCCTGATGTCAACGGCCGTCTCGTCTCGATTGCCAACGCCTTCCCCGGCAACGTCCACGCCAAGCCAGACTTCGTGGCCTCGGACCCGATCTTCGCGGAAGCCTTCAAAATCTTCCAGAGCGGTTATCCTGCGAACGAATTCGTCGGCCTTCCGGTTGCCGAAGAGCTGATGCGCGACATGAACGTCGAAGTTCAGAAGATGTTCGACGGCGGGCAGTCAGCCAAGGAGGCAGCTGCCAATACCGAGAAGGCGTGGCTGGCGAAGTTCTAAGCACGTCGCTTTCACGGATCACCGGCAGCGCAACCAGGCGCTGCCGGTGCAAGTCGTCAAATCTCGGCAGAATAGAAAGTCACAGCTCATGAATCATTCGGCTACGGCTCTGGTCGCTGCGCAAGCCAAGGCGCGAAGAAAAGGATGGCTTCGTTACAGCACCTTGAGAAAGATGGTGCCGTATTTCTACGTTTCGCCGGCGACCCTGCTGCTTGTTCTGCTGATGCTGTTCCCGATGGTGATGGTCTTCAAATATTCACTGATGGACGGCGCCATCATGAAAAAGGACGCGGCATTCGCAGGCGTCCAGAACTATCTGACCATCTTCGAGAATCCGGTCTTCTGGCAGTCGGTCGTGCAGACGCTTTATTTCACGATCATGAGCGTCGTTTTCCACTTCATCATCGGCCTGGCCTTCGCGCTGCTGTTGAACACCAATCGCGTCGATCCGCTCATTC
This sequence comes from Rhizobium sp. WYCCWR10014, assembly GCF_001657485.1. Taxonomy (GTDB): domain Bacteria; phylum Pseudomonadota; class Alphaproteobacteria; order Rhizobiales; family Rhizobiaceae; genus Rhizobium. The sequence goes on along the minus strand of NZ_LXFU01000052.1, from coordinate 249,480 downwards.
GCAGCATCCTGCGTGTGCTCTTCATCCTGCCCTGGCTGTTCACCGCCGTCATCATCGCCATCATCTGGCGCCTGCTGCTCGACCCGAACGGCGTCGTCAACAGCGTGCTGATGGCGCTCCATATCATCAACTTCAAGGTCGAGTGGTTTTCGTCCACGCGCACCGCCATTCACGCTTTGACCTTCGCAAATATCTGGGCGGGTTATCCGCTCTACATGGTCAGCCTGCTCGCCGGCCTCCAGGGCATTTCGAAGGAGCTTTACGAGGCAGCCGGCATCGACGGCGCCAACGAACTCCAAAAGTTCTGGTACATCACCATTCCCCAGCTGATGCCGATCATCATCAGCATCGCGCTTCTAGACTTCATCTGGACGATGCAGGTTTTTCCACTCGTATGGATGACGACGGGCGGCGGCCCGATCTATTCGACGGAAGTGCTCTCCACCTTCACCTACAAGCTCGCCTTCTCGCAGTATCAATTCTCGCTGGCTTCGGCGAGCGCGATGATCATCCTCATCATCTCGATGAGCGTCACCTACTTCTACATCAAACACCAGCAGCGCAGGTGATCCATGGCAAAGCGTTCCTTCAAGAGCTCGGTTTTGCCGACCATCCTGACCTATCTGGGTCTGGCGATCGGCCTGGTCTTTTCGGCCTTTCCGATCGTGTGGATGTTTTTCAGTTCGCTGAAATCGAATACGGAAATCTTCGCCCTTCCGCCACGGCTGTTGCCGGATGATTTTACGGTGGCCGCCTATCTGACGATCTTCAACGATCCGGTGAAAGTGCGGTTCTTCATCAACAGCTACTTCGTCGCCGGCGTCGTCACCGCTCTGACCCTCGTCGTCGCGATCGTGACCGCCTACGGCTTCAGCCGCTATCAGTTCCGGTTCAAGAACACCTTGAACATCTTCATCATCAGCACCCAGACCGTTCCACCCATCACCCTTCTCATCCCCTATTTCGGAATGGTGGTCGCCTTCAGGATCTTTGATACCTATCTGGCGCTGATCCTCACCTACATGGTCTTCACGCTGCCTTATGCCATCCTGCTGATGACAGGCTACCTCAACACCTTACCGAAAGAGCTGGACGAGGCCGTCCTGGTCGACGGCGGTTCGAGCTGGACGGCGCTTTGGCGCGTCATCGTTCCTGTCTCCATCCCGGGGATCGTCGCCACCGCGGTCTACACCTTTCTGCTGGCCTGGAACGAATTCCTCTTCGCGCTGACGCTGACAAAATCGATGGACCTCAGAACCGTTCCGATCGGCATCCAACTTCTGATGGGCCAGCACGCCTTCGAATGGAACGAGATGATGGCGATGAGCGTGCTCGGTTCGCTTCCTCTGCTGGTCCTTTACCTGGTTGCTCAACGCTACTTCCTGGCAGGCATGACCGCCGGTTCGGTCAAAAGCTGATGAGACGTCTCAGAACCTGCGCCAGCCGCGTTCAAGATCGTTTGGGCAATATCGGCAAAGCCAAGCCCGGCGGGCTGCGAGGAGACCCATTTCGGCGCGTGTTGCAATTGTGAAAGAACCGGGATGATGTTGTTGACCCCGAAAGAGTTGCGGATAAAGCCAAACATCGGTGCATCATTTCGAGAGTCACCGACGAAGGCGGTCACAGCGGCTGTTTCATCGGGATCGACACCAAACATCTCGGTTAAAACGCGCTCGCTCATCGAGCGCTTGTTGTAATCACCGATCCAAGTGTTGATGTGAATGGAGCTGATCGCAACCGTTCCGCCGTTGGCTTTTATACTGGATGCGAGATCCTCGACCTCACGCGGGTCGTGACCCTGAATATCGATCGCGACGTCCGCCAGCCGAAAGACCTGGTCGTGGGCAATTCTGAACGTCCTGCTCCTTTGCGAGATCAGTCCTTTGATCGTCTGCAGGTGCTGGCGTTGGCGCTCACCCTGCAGGGCGCCGTCTTCCCAATAGTCGAAGACGACGTCACCGTCCCGACGGGTGACACAATATGCGCCACTTTCGCCGATGACTGCGGCCACCGGCCAGGCACGAACGATATGTTCGCACCAACCGGCGGAGCCGCCCGTAACCGGCACGACCGCAATACCCGCCCGGCTGAGATCCCAGAGAGCTTCGTAGGTTTGCGGCAGTAACTTGCCTTCGGTGGTCAGCGTATCGTCGATATCGGTGAACAGGTAGCGCACATCCTGCAACTCACGAGCTGATGGCGCCAGGTCTACGTAGCTCATGTCATGTCCTCGCTGCATGTGACCACGTCCAAGCCGCTCTCGGCGAGAGCGTTGGTGGCGACCGCTTCGCCAGGCAGCCGATCGGTGTAAAAACGGGTGAGTTTGCTGAATGGCGCCACACGCACGGAAGCGTTTCGCGTCCACTTGCTGACGTCCGCGGCCAATATCTGCGTTTGCGAATTCTCAAGGAGGGCATTGGTGATTTGGGCTTCGCTATAACTGAAGTCCATCAGACCGTTGAGCGGACTTAAAGCGCCTGCGCCGACGACTGCGTAAGTCGCATAGAATTTTTCGACGAACCTGATCACATCCGTGCCCACCACGTCGCGATCGTCGTGGCGCAAAAGACCGCCCGTCAAATGGACCTCGACACTCGGCGCGTCGCAAAGGCTCAAAGCGACGTGGATGTTGTTGGTGATCACCGTCAGGCCCTGGTGATCACGCAACGCCTCGGCAACGAATCGCACCGTGCTGCCGATCCCGAGGAACACTGTCGCCTCTGCCCCTATGTCGGCGGCGACGCGCTTGGCGATAAGCCGCTTGGCCCGCCGATTGAGCTGGGCGCGAGCATTGAGCGAGATGTTGCTGCCCTCGACCGGCAGGTCGACGCCGCCGTGAAAGCGGCGCGCGTGCCCGAGATCGCATAATGCATTGATATCGCGACGGATCGTCTGCGTCGTCAGATCGTACCGACGTGCCAGCTCCTCGATGTACTGAACGCCGTCCGTTTCGATCAGCGCGAGGATCTCACGTTGTCGGCTCGATATGATCCGCTGCCCCATCGCCGCTCCTTACGTGAGGTAGACACTGGGGTCGTCTGTTATCACGCCGGTCAAACCCACATCCCAGAACGATGTGAGCCGCTTGGGATCGTTGCAGGTCCACGCCCGCACCGAGATGCAGCGACGAACGGCCTCTTCGAGAAACCCGATACTGAGAGCCTTGTAGTCAAGATGGATGGTCTTTGCGGGAATCGACCGAAGGACATCCAGCCAATCCGCAGGCAACTTGCTCCACAGCATGGCGAGGTCGTAGCTTGGATCAATCTCGTGCATTCCCTTCAGCGCAGCGGCATCAAAGCTCGAGATCATGATCTTGGTGTGCGCCGCCCGCGCTTTCAGATGTTGATCAACGACTTTGACCAGTTGGTCGAGTGACTTGTGATGGGCATGCTGCTTGATCTCGACATTGGCGTTGAGGCCGAGTTCGCCCAGCGCCGAAACAACGCGGGCCAGCGTCGGCAGTGGTTCACCTTTGAATTTCGGGCTGAACCATGAGCCAGCGTCGATGGCTTCGAGATCCGACGCCGTGAGGTCGGCAAGATTTCCCTTTGACGACGAACAGCGATCGATGGAAACATCGTGGATGACGACCGGGGTACCGTCTGCAAGAAGTGCAACGTCGAGTTCGACCCACTCAGCACCTTGTTCAGCGGCCGCCCGGAAAGCGGCAATGGTATTCTCGGGCGCAATGGCAGAGGCGCCTCGATGCGCCTGAACTTCACTGCGTTTCGGGCCGGATCGCGGCTCTACGATCGTCATCGTCTCATCTCTTTCGTCGTCTTCTGGCTGGGATGGAGAAATAATAAACCGGAGTCAATCGGTGCGTTTTCCAGTATCGCTGTTGAAAGGGTGCATCGCGCCGACACGTGCGAAGACGTCGATATTTGCATTCTCGGCAAAATCCGGACGCCCCGGTACGGTCAAGACGACCGTCTGCTGGCTCCCACCCAATCGCACATGCAGATGGCTTTCTCCCCCAATTGGCTCGAGCAACTCGACCGTTGCATTAAGACGAACGGAAGGCTCAACCGGTTTGGTGACGAGCAACGCGTCTGGGCGAAGGCCGACCATGTCGGTGCCGGCGGGCAATGCCAGGGCACTTTCGCTGTCGGCTGCCCTGAGGACGTCGATCGGCACAAGATTCATAGGCGGTGAGCCGATGAAGCTGGCGACAAACAAACTAGCCGGGCGATCGTAGACCGCCACGGGCGTGCCGACCTGTTCGACAAGTCCTCCGTTCATGACGACCAGCCGGTCCGCCAGCGTCATCGCTTCAAGCTGGTCATGCGTTACGTAGATGCTGGTAGTCTTCAGGCGCCGTTGCAGCCGGCGTATTTCAACGCGCATCTGCACCCGCAATTTGGCATCGAGATTGGACAGAGGCTCATCGAAAAGGAAGGCGGCCGGCTCGCGAACGATGGCGCGCCCCATTGCAACACGCTGGCGCTGCCCGCCGGACAGTTCGCGAGGTTTACGATCCAACATCGGCCCGATTTCGAGGATCTCGGCCGCCTCCGCCACACGGCGGTTGATTTCCGCCCGTTCGGTGCCGCGATTTTTCAAACCATATTCGAGGTTTCCGCGCACGGTCATATGCGGATAAAGCGCATAGTTTTGAAAGACCATCGCGATATCGCGGTCGGCCGGCTCTGCCTTATTGACATTACGGCCCGCAATCTCGACCTGGCCTTCGCTGATCGTCTCCAGCCCGGCAATCATGCGAAGCAAAGTTGATTTGCCGCAGCCGGACGGGCCGACGAGCACGATGAGTTCGCCGTCTGCAACAGACAGGTTGATGCCTTTGACAGCCGGAACGGCCCCATAATTCTTCTTGACGTCGATGATGTTGATCGTGGCCATTTCATTTCTCCGTTTCGACCAGGCCTTTAACAAAAAGGCGTTGCATGGCGACGATGACGAGGACGGGTGGCAGGGCGGCGAGAATGACGGCTGCCATCACGAGGTTCCAGCGCGGCTCGGCATCGGCAACCGCTGCCATGCGCTGGATTCCCATCACGACGGTGTAGAAGCTCTGGTCGGTCGTTATGATGAGCGGCCAGAGATACTGGTTCCAGCCGAGGACGAAGAGGATGATGAAGAGCGCCGCGATATTGGTTATCGACAGCGGCAGCAGAATATCGCGGAAGAACTTCATCGGCCCTGCCCCATCGACACGGGCAGCCTCCATGAGTTCGTCAGGGACGGTCAGAAAGAATTGACGAAACAGGAAGGTTGCCGTTGCCGATGCTATCAGCGGAATGATGAGACCGCCGTAGTTGTTCAGCATTCCAAGGTCGGCGACGACCTTGTAGGTCGGCACGATGCGCACCTCGACCGGCAACATCAGGGTGATGAAGATCATCCAGAATGCCAGGGTCCGGAACGGAAACCGGAAATAGACGATGGCAAAGGCCGAAAGGATCGAAATGACGATCTTCCCGACGGCGACGCCAACCGCCATGATCAGCGAGTTGATCATCATCGGCCCGATCGGCGGCGCCCCGGAGCTTGTCATCCCGGATGAGAGCATCGTCGAATAATTCTCGATGATGTGGCTACCTGGTGTCAGCGGTACGACACCTGACAAGAAGTCGTTTGGGCCGTGGCTCGATGCGATGAAAGCCACGTAGACGGGAAATACCACGATCGTGACGCCGATGATGAGGACAAGGTGCGCCAGGAAATTTAGGAAGGGGCGATTTTCAACCATCCTTGGAAGTCCTCAATATTGCACGCGGCGTTCAATGAAACGGAATTGTACCGCGGTCAGAGCGACGACGATCACCATGAGTATGACCGACTGCGCCGCCGACGAACCCAAATTCAGTCCGATGAACCCGTCGAAATAGACCTTGTAGACAAGGATCTCCGTCGCGCGCGCCGGTCCGCCCTGGGTGGTCGCATGAATGATGCCGAAAGTATCGAACATCGCGTAAACGATATTGATGACAATCAGATAGAAGGTCGTCGGTGAGATCAGCGGGAACACGATCGTCCAGAAACGCTTCATCGGCCCGGCTCCGTCGATGGCCCCGGCTTCCTGAAGCGAGCGCGGCACGGATTGCAGCGCAGCCAAGAAGAACAAGAAGTTATAGGAAATCTGCTTCCACGTCGCCGCGATCACGATCAGGACCATGGCGTCGTCAGGATTGATCAGATGGTTCCAGTTGATCCCCATCGCCCGCAACATATAGGCGACGATACCGATCGACGGATTGAACATGAACCACCAAAGAATGCCGGCGATCGCGGGGGCGACGGCATAGGGCCAAATGAGCAGGGTCGAATAAATTCGAGAGGTGCGCAACACACGCATCGCCGCTGCAGCCAGGAGCAGCGCGATCGACGTTGACAGGACCGTCACGAGAATGGCGAAGATGAGCGTGTGGCCAAAGGCATTGATGTAGATCGGATCGGCGAAGAGCCGACGGTAGTTTTCGAACCAGACGAAGGTCGTCTTGAAGCCGAAAGCGTCCTGGCGCAGGAAAGATTGCCAGAATGCAGTTGCCGCAGGCCAGAGGAAAAATACCACGGTCACGAAAATTTGGGGGGCGATGAGCAGGTAAGGCAAAAGCTTGTTGGGAAATACGGTCCGTTTGGTTTGCATGGGCCCTCACACTGACGGATGGGAAACGGGGGCCGGACTTTCACCAGCCCCCGTCACGAAGCCCGTTAGTTGGCGGACTGGAAATCGCGAAGCTGTTCGTTGCCTCGTCCGACCACGGAATCAACTGCTTCCTTCGCCGTCTTCTTCCCGCCCAGCAAGGCCGCAAACTCATCGTCGATGATGCCACGCACCTGGACGTAGTTGCCGAAACGGATGCCCTTGGAATTGTCGGTGGGTGTCACTCGTGTCAGTTGCTTGATGCCAATATCTGATCCGGGGTTCTTCTCGTAATAGCCCTGATCCTGGCCCAGCTTATAGGCAGCCTCGGTTATCGGCAGGTAGCCCGAGAACTGATGCCAATCGGCTTGGACTTCCGGCTTCTGCAGGTAGGTGAAGAACTTCGCGACACCTTTGTACTCCTCTTCCGGGCGACCCTTCAGCGTCCAGAGCGTGGCACCGCCGATAATCGAGTTGAGCGGCTGTGGAATAACGTCGTCATAGTAGGGAAGCGGCGCAAAACCGACCTTGAAAGCCTTTGCGTTGTTGATGACCCCTGCCCGACCGGCGGACGAGTTCATGTACATCGCGCATTCCTGAGAATAGAACATCGGCGGAGCGTTATCGCCGCCGCCAGGTCCGCCGAATTTGAAGAGCCCCTCGTCCTGCCACTTCTTCAGGTTGCCCCAATGGCGGATCGTGAGATCATTGTTGAAGGTGAATTCTGCGTCCAAGCCGCCAAAACCGTTGGCCTTGGTGGAATACGGCTTATCGTGCAGGGCATTCAGGTTCTCGGTCTGGATCCAGGAGATCCAGGCGCTGGTGAAGCCGCATTTGGCTGCGCCAGACTTCATGATCGTCCGCGAAAAGGCTTCAACGTCCGCCCATGTTTTCGGCGGCGTTTCCGGATCAAGCCCCGCCTTCTTGAAGACATCCTTGTTATAATACATGATCGGCGTCGAGGAATTGAACGGCAAGGACAGAACGTTGCCGCTGGTGTCCGAGTAGTAACCGACCACCGGAGCAATGAATTTGCTCTGGTCCCAAGCCTCTCCCTCGTCCTTCATCAACTGGTAAACGGGATAGACCGCACCCTGTGCTGCCATCATGGTGCCGGTGCCGACTTCGTAGACCTGTACGATTGCGGGCTGCTGGTTGGCGCGGAACGCAGCAATGGCGCCCGTCAGCGTCTCGTCATAGGTGCCTTTGAAGACCGGGACGATCTCGTAGTCAGATTGAGATGCGTTGAACCCCTTGGCGATCTGTTCAAGCTTCGCGCCATTCTCGCCGCCCATCGCGTGCCACCACTGGATCTTCGTGGCTGCCATTGCCGGAACGGATAACGATAGGCTGGTCAATCCTGCGGACAGGAAAAAAGCGATCTTGTTCATCCTCACTCCCACTTGTTGTCGGTCCGAAGCCTCCCGCTACGAACGTGAGCCCGATGGTAACAGGCGAGTTTCACTTTGCAAGAATGAAATGTTCAAATGAACATTTGATCGCCAACCGCGGCCGACGATCACCCGTGCTGGGTTGTCGCGATGCTGGCGACAGCATCAAGGTTCGAGGTGCTCTGTTCTTAGGGCGGGGAGATGGATTGGGCTTGGTCACCTTTTGGTGACAGCGCAAGCGTGATCGAACGAACGCCTCCATGCCGTTCACCAACGGATTTCAGATCTTTGCTGCCTGGAATGTCACAACTCTGCCGCTGTGATCACCTTAGCGGCCTTCCGACCTCTTCCAATGGGGACCTGTCATCGTCGCCAACGGCGGGTGCCAATCTTGCAGCATCTTGCAGACTTCAGCTCTGGTGGGCGCGCCGATGCGTCCGCCAAAGACTTGGCACTTGAGTGCTGCGGCCATGGATGACAATCGCATCGTCTCTTCGATCGGCAAGCCTTCGGAAATAGCCAGCGCAAAAGCGCCATGGAAGATATCGCCGGCTGCGAGCGTATCGACCGCCCTCACCTTCGGAGCGGCAAGATGGACAATTTCGCCGGTTCGGTCATCGAACCAGAAGCAGCCGCTTTCACCAGCCGTAACGCTGATGAAGGCATGCTCGAACTTTCGCTTCAGAAGGCCGACGACCGTTACCAGCTCGGCTGTTCCGGCAAGCCGCTCGGCCGCCGGCTGCGAGAACACGATGTGGTTGGCCAGCGGGGCAAGCATCTCGATCACGCCATCGCCTGCAACGTCGCCATCGAGAATGGCCGGCTTGCCCGCCTCTCTCGCTGCCAACAGCGTCCGTAGCGCAAGCTTCGGCCACCGGACGTCGACCAGCACCGCATCGAAAGCAGAAACGTCCTGTTTTGTGACCGGCTTGACCGTCTCGTGCAGGCCCGCATCGTAGAAAGGCACAATCAAGCGCTCGCCCTGGTCATCAACAAGGATCGTTGAGACGGCCGAGCGAGCGCCTGCCACACGCACCATGCCGCTCGTGTCTATGCCGCTAGCGCTAAGGTCGGCAATGATGCGGTCGCCGGTGGAATCATCGCCGACTGCACCCCAGAGGCTGGCTTTGCCGCCCAGCCGGGCGACTGCAAAGGCGGCGCTCGACGCCATGCCCTCGGCGATCTGCAGCATATCATAGGGCAGGATTTTGCCCTGGCCGGCGGGTAACGAGCGCACACGAAACAGGGTATCGAGGACTGCCGCGCCGACACACAAAACGCGGGGCGCCCGGCCTGGAGGCTGCTCGAAGGCAGAAGAAGTCGTCAAAACCGTGGTCTCACCCGCTCACTTGACGGCTCCGGCCGTCAGGCCCGCCACGATCTGCCGTTGCGCAAACACCGTCAATATCAGCACCGGCAAGGTGACAATCAACGCCGCCGCCGCCAGCGGTCCCCAACTGACCTGCTCGAACGAAAGCATGTTGTAGACCGCGACAGGGAGCGTGCGGGTCTCGCGGCTGGCGAGCACGATGCCGAAGACGAAGTTGTTCCACGAGAAGATGACCGACAGGATGAAGGCGACGACGATGCCCGGCCTGGCAATCGGCAAGGCGACCAGCCGGAAAACCTGCCAGGGTGTTGCGCCGTCGATGCTTGCAGCCTCTTCGAGTTCCATCGGCGTCGTCTCGAAATAACCGATCATGATCCACACGACGATGGGCACGGTGACGACGAGATGGATAATGATCTGCGGCAGCAGCGTGCCGAGCAGGTTCAGCCACTGGAACAGCAGGAAGAGCGGGATCAGGAAGGAAAGGCCCGGCGTCATGCGCGCGATCATGATGACCAACGCAGACTTCTCAGCCTTCAGGCGCGCGATGCCATATCCGGCCGGCACGCCGATCAGCAGCGCCAGGAGCGTGGCCGCACCCGTCACCAGCACCGAATTCCAGAGATAGAGGAAGAAATTGTTTTCCTCGAAAACCTTCAGATAGTTCGACCAGGCAAAGCGCTCCGGGATGAAGATCGGCGGATAAGCGCCGTTGTCGATTTCATATTTCAGCGACAGCGAGATCATCCAGAGGAAAAACAGGACGACCGGCGATATCATCACGAGGGCAACAAACAGCAGTCCGATGCGATCGAGCGTCTTGCGCTTCATCAGCGTGCCTCCCCGTCGGACCAGTTCGCGCGCTGCCGCAGCATCATCAGGACGAAGGCGAGCAGGACGATGAGGATGAAGAAGACGACCGCCATCGCAGATCCATAGCCAATATCGTAGTAAGCGAAAGCAGTGTTGTAGAGATAGATGTTGATCGTTTCCGACGCCGTGCCCGGACCGCCTTGGGTCATGGCGTAGATGATGTCGAAACTTTTCACCGCATCGATGCTGCGGATCATCACGGCAATCATCAGGAACGGCGCGATCATCGGCAGCGTCAGATAGCGAAATTTTTGCCAGACATTGGCTCCGTCGATTTCGGCACTTTCATAGGGCTCGCGCGGAACCGCCGCCAGACCGCCGAGCACGATCAGCATGATAAGCGGCGTCCACTGCCAGGTCTCGACCAGCACCAGCGATGGGATGACGCTGTTCTGATTATAAATCCACTCCTGCGGGCCGATACCGATGAAGGAGAGAAGATAGTTGAGGACGCCGAGCTGCGGGTGGAACATCATCGTCCAGACGAGCGCGATGGCGACGGGTGTGGCCATCATCGGCATCACGAATATGCCGCGCAGAAGGCCGCGCAGCGGAAATTGCGTATCGAAGATCAGCGCGGCGAGCGTTCCCAGGAAAAGGGGCGCCACCACGGAGAGCGTCGTATAGAGCACCGTATGCCACAGCGAGTCCCAGAAGCGCATGTCCACGACCAGGCGGGCATAGTTGTCCAGTCCCGCAAAGACCTGGGACTGGCCAAGCGTCCAGCTGTTGACGCTCATCCAAAGGGTAAACACCCATGGAAAAACGATGACGGCCGCAATGACGATGAGCGCCGGGATGACGAAAGGCCAGTAGTTGGGAGCAAACCGATCCGGTTTGCTCCCTCCTTTCGACGTCTTGGCCACTGCGGCCGTTTCGATGCTTGTCGAGGCCATTATCCCTCGCTTTTCGCCAGGACCGGTTCGAACTGCGCCGTCGCTGCCTTCAGTTCGGTTTCGGGATCGGCGCCGCCGATCATGTTGGTGAGACCGACGCCATAAACGTCGCGGAACTCGGTGACCGGAATGATGACCGGCAGCGCGAGCTGCGAGATCTTGCCGGAACCGACGACGGCATCAAGCCAAGCGCCCGGCATCTTGACGCCTTCGCGGACCTTCGCATCCTCAAGGACGGACTGGCGGAAAGGAACGCCGGCACCGGCCTGCAGAAGACGTGCGCCCATTTCATGCGAAATCGCCCATTGGCAAAAGAGGTAGCCGGCTTCTTTCTTCTGGCTTGCCGCGAAGACGCCAAGCCCGTCGCCGAAGGTGCCTGCGGCCTGTGCCTTCGGACCTTTCGGCATGATGCCGTAACCGACCTGGCCGACGACGCGCGACTTTTCCGGATTCTCGATCGGCGGCGCAAAACCGACGCCGTCCAGCCACATGCCGATCTTGCCCTGCAGGAAGGCCGACTGCGCCTCGGCCCAGTTGAAGCCGGAGACGCCGGGAGGGGCGGTCTTGGTCATCAGTCTTTGGTAAAGCTTGGCCGCATCGATCGCTTCTTGCGATGTCGTGCGCAGCTTGCCATCAGGGCCGAGCGGGCTCGAACCATAGCCGAGCAGCAGCGACGTCCAGACCGGTGTGTTGGCGTTCTTCAGGCCGCGGGCGACGAAGCCGTAGGTGTTGGTTGAAGGATCGGTGAGCGCCTCCGCAGCACTGGCGAGTTCTTCGAATGTCGTCGGGTAGGCAAGCCCCTTCTTCTCGAACAGCGCCTTGTTCCAATAGATGATCCAGTAGTCGACCGAGAATGGAAGCGAACGCAGCACGCCGTCCGGATCTTTGGCAAAAGTCAGGCCGGCTTCGGCGAAGTCGCTTTCAACCAGAGACGGATCGGTCAGAGAGGGATCCTTGAGAAAACCGCCGATATCGGCAAGCCAGCCGCCCTTTTCGAACTGCCGCTTCTGGACATGATAACTCATGTGCACGACATCGAAGCTCGGCTTGCCGGAGCTCAGCTCGATGGTCGTCTTCTGACGCTGCTGTTGTTCGGGCGTCGCTTCGGCATTGACCTTGATGCCGGTGAGCTCCTCGAATTCGGACAGGTACTTCATCAGTATTTCGCTGCGCGGGCTCTTGACCAGGTTGACTTCGAGCGTCGTGCCGGCAAAGCGCTTCCAATCGACGGCAGCCGATGCCAACCGGACGCCGAGCATGCTGCCGGCGCCAAAAGCGGCCGTACCCGCCAGAAAGCCGCGCCTCGTCGGATTCAAAAACGATGACATGTGATTCCTCCTCCTTTTGCCGGCGATCTCCTCACCCCCGGCTGTTTATTTCCGATTATATCCTGAGCGCACGATCTCTTGCATGATTGATATGTGCGACAAGGCTGCTGACGGCGTCCTCCGCCGATCGTCGTTCGATCGCCTCGAGCACCTTCAGGTGCTCAACCATGACAGGTCCGACGTGACCATCGATGCGAAAACGGTCCTGACTGATCAGGCGCATCTTGATTGAGTTCACCCGGTAGGCGTTCGAGATAATGGTATTTCCCAAAGCATCGATAAAGGCGTCATGCATGCCCCAATCGACAGCTTGCGCGTGTACTTCCAATTCGTGCGATCCATCGCCCTTTCGAATGGCGTCGGCGATATCCCGATGCTGCTTCACAAGCCCGGCAACCGTCTCGTCAGACGCGGAGCGGGTGAAAAGCGCGACGGCTTCCTTCTCCAGGAACACGCGCAGCTGGAACGCCTCGCGAATAAGGTTCAGGTCGATATGCGCGATCTGCAACCCCCGCTGGGGCACCGTCTTGATCAGACCTTCGGCTTCGAGCCTCGGGATGAGCTCGCGGATGGCGCCAAGCGTCAGCCCTGTCAGCTCGACGAGGCGGCGCTGCGAAACGAACTGGCCGGGGCGCACGTCACGCGCAAGAAGATGGCGTGTGAAGCTCTCATACGCCTTTTCCCGCAGTGTCGGCTGCTCGTCCGTTCCGTCCATCGCCTCTCCCAGAAACATCTCCGACCTATGCCGCCTTCGAGCGGAAAAGAGTGTCGAACGCAAGAGCGAGTTGCGCCTGCCCTTCGTCGGATATTGAAACGAGTGGTGGGCGAACCGCAAGCCAGATTTCATCCGACGTCAGATGAGTCACCATGGTTTTCACGGCAGCGGTCACCGGAAATTTCAACAGTTCGGCCACAAAATCCTCGATGCGAGAATCGTCCTTGCCTTCCTCCGCCATCAGCTTGACTTCGCGAGGTACGAAATTCGCCATGCCGGAGATCGCACCCTGGCCGCCAAGCCGCACGCCCTTCGCCAGGTGACGTTCGTCGCCTACCAGGATAACGAGATCGCCATGCGTCTTCAGCAGCGCTTCGGTGTAAGGCCAGTCGCCGGAGGAATCCTTGACGCCCGTAACCACATTGGGAAAGGCCGCCCGCAGCCGGCCGATCAGCGATACGCTCAGCGGAACCATGGTGACCGAGGGAATATTGTAGACGATGATGTCTCGCGCCTTGTCGCCCAGGATGGCGAAGACAGCCGAAAACCACTGGAAGACGCCATCGTCACTCACGTTCTTGAAATAGGAAGGAGGAGCAAGAAGGATATTGCGGGCTCCCTTGGAAAGAGCATGGCCGGCCTGCATCGCCGCATCCTCGGCCGCGTCAACCAGGACGCCGACGATGATCTGCTTTGCTGCTATTCCGCTATCAAGCATGGAAGCGAGAACACGCTCACGTTCCCGCGTGCCGATGGACGAACCTTCACCCGTCGTTCCAAACAGGGTCACACTCGAGCACCCCGAAGCGAGGCTTCGCCGTGCCTGCTCGATCATCGCCTCGATCGCGATATTGCCATTGCTGTCGAACGGCGTGGCAAGAGCAACAGAGAGCCCGAATTTTTGTGTCAAATATGCTTCCTCCCAATGAACGGACCAGATGTAGCAAACTAACATGTTAGCTGTAAAGAGCTGATTGCGCGCTGCTTCGCTGTAAGACTGTCGAGGCAGTCGCTTTTGCATGATCAGCTGGCATGCCTCGCCATCGGCCCATTCGCCCGCACGAGCGCCATCAGCATCGGGCCGATCGCAAATTCGCCCCTTTCAGTCCTTCGGGTCAGATCTCTGAGATAACCCCCGGGCGAATTAATGTGCCCTCCCCTTTCCAGAATGCAGGCGATCACGGTTGCAGCGTTTTCCGGTCCCATGCCCGAGCAGGCTTCCTCATAAGCCGAGGGACTGACGCCGAGCATCGAGCGCACGACGACGGCCGCCGACATCAGATCTCGCCAATTGCCGATCGTTCCACCAGGCCCGTAATCGAGAATACTGGGGCAGGCCTGGACGACGAGGCCGAGCGGGAAGGATTTCAGGCTTGGCCCGGCCCCTGGATCGGCCGCGCCTCCCGCCCTGTTGCTCATTCCGCCGGACGGCCTTTGCTGTATCAATCTTCGCTCGTCCGACGGCCCGGCGTTCGGGTCGTTATCGGCCGCTGCCTTTTCGCCCTGCTTCGTTTCGAAGCTTGGTTCAAATTCATAAGGGGAGTCGGGTTTTGAATTCTGTTTGTGATGCTCAATTTGAGACTCATTGGCGTCTATTTTTTGTGTTTTTATCCGTCTTTCCAGCATGTTGACGATCTCGGCGCGCAGCAGTCCCATCTCGTCGAGCAGCGGTGCCAGTGCTTCGGCTGTCGCCACGCGCGGAATTCGAACGAGAAGAGTCCGAAACATCGCCGAAATGCCTTCCCAATCACCGGAAATCTCTTCTTCGAGTGCCGTCGCGATCAACTTGGAAATATCACGCCGGCACAGCGTCAGGCGTTCCCTGGTCACCCGTAGCAGCTCCCGGTCGGCAACCGCCTGAGCGGCCAGACTTTCGATTTCGACAGCACGCGCCAGAAGCGGCGCGACGCTGAAGCCGAACGCCTCGCCGACGGCCCCTGCCCTGTCACGGCGCGCATAGCGCTTTCCATTCGGGCTGTCCTTGCGCAGGATGAGGCCGGCCTCGACCAGCACGGCAAGATGCCGCCTGAGGGTGGCTGGCGTCATGCCTCGAGCGCGCAACGAAAGCTGCGCATTCGACGGGAAAACGATCAGCCCCTTTTCCTCGGAAATTTCGTCGTCAGGGTAAAAGGTCAAAAGTGCGTCGAGCACCGTCAGCGCCCGATCGGTGACGCCAAGCGCCGGCCGCGCTTCGCAGATCGCCCTGAACAGCTTCCATTTGCTGCGTTTCATTCCTGGCTCGATGGTCTCGGCCAGTTGCTGGCTTGCCAGCATGCCAAGCGACATCGGCCGCCGCCCAAAGGGCGTCGTCACATATCCACTCTCCATTTGCCTTCACCTTCGTTCAGGCAAAAGAAAACCATCCACCAATTTGGTGCCTAAGACGCTTGACTGTGATTCGGGGAAATGCGATTCTCGATGTGCTTAAGATCTGAGAAGGGCTTCCACGGCGTCGTCGTTGGGGGCCTTTTTCTTTTGCGCGCTACGCTCCTCTGTCCTTGTTGAACTCCAGGAACAGGCCCTTCAGCCTTTCCTGGACGAATTGATCAAAACCGGGTGCGGTCTTGCCGTCGAAGACGAAGGTCGCACCGGATGCTGTCTTCTTGATCATGACAGGCACCCCACTAAGCTGGGTTTTGGCCACCGCCGGCTTCGGCGCAGCCGTCTTCTTCGTTGCCAGAACGAGCGCCCGCTGAAACCGCTCGTCGCTCGAAATTTTGCGCGCGTCGTCCGCGGACAACTCCGCGACAATCTTTTCGACGTCGGCTTTCTCAAGCCGCTCGCCCAGTTCCAACCATCGCCGGCGGCCGATATCGGGCGCGGCGCCGATGGCGTTGACGAGCTCCAGGGGGACCTGTCGGATGACGATCAGCATTCTCGACAGCGCCGCCTTGTCCACGCCGAGAGCCGCCATGATGACATCGCGGCCAAAGCTGCGTTCCTCGAGCCGCGATGCGAAGAGCGCACGCTCGATGTAGGAGAGATTGGTTCGAGCGCTGTTTTCCTGTCCCTGGCTGACGACCAGCTGACCGTCGGTGAGATCGCGGACGACCGCACGCACCCGGATGCCGATTTCTCGGGTGGCCGCCAGGCGTCGATGGCCGTAAGCGACCTGATAGCGTCCCCTGGTTTCGGGATGCGGGCGGACAAGGATCGGAACCTGTTGCCCGTGCTCGCGGATCTGCTCGACAAGTTGCGCGAGTTCGGCCGGATCGATCGCCAATCGATCGCTGACGAAGGAAGCGTCGATCAGGCCGGGATCGAGTTCGACGATGGTCTGGCCGGTGGCAAGCTGCCGTTCCAGTTCACTCGCGCGCTCCATTTTCTCGGTAATGTTGCCGAGCGTCTTGGTAATGCCGCCGACAGGCGCAGCACTGCGCTCCTGCGGCACGAATCCGGCGATCGGACGATTGTCGCGTGGTGCGACCGCGTCCATCCTTTCCGGGTTCGGAGCGGAAATTTCGATGAGGTTCTTGCGCGCCATCTATCTATTTCCTCCCCCAGGTCGAGCGAATATGCGCCTCGATCTCGCCGTTCACGAGGTTGAGTGATTCCAGTGCCCGATCGTAGGTTCCGCGTGTGAACTGCGACCGCTCGACCTCGTAGAGTGTCTGCTTGGTGACGCCGGCATCGGCGACCGCCGTCGACTTCACCATGGCGTTGTGGAGCATTCGATTGCCGAAGATCGCCCGCATGAAGCCGGTCATCTGGCTTTGCGGCCCGTCGTTCGGTTCGAACCGCGTCACGAGATAGCGCATCCAATCATAGCTGGTACGCCCGCCGGCCTTTTCCACGACCGACATCAGCTCACTCGTCATCGTCAGAAACTGCGACATCGACATGACATCCAGCATCTGCGGGTGAACCGTGATCAAGACCGAGGTTGCCGCGCAGAGCGCCGACATCGTCAGGAACCCCAGCTGCGGCGGGCAGTCGATGACCACGACGTCGTAGAGGCTTTCGATCTCCGTCAGGACCTCGCCGATGCGGGCAAAGAACATAGTCTCCGCCGTACCCGACGCCATCGCCTTCGGGGTCTCGTGCTCGAACTCCATCAGCTCGAGATTGCCTGGAATGAGATGCAGATTGGGTGTGTAGGTGGCGCGCACGATGTCGGCGATGGGGCGGGGATCCTCATATCGGATCGCACCGTAAATCGTTTCGCCCTCTCCGACGTCGAACTCCGGCTGATGGCCGAACAAGGCGGACAAGGAGGCCTGCGGATCGAGGTCGACGGCGAGCACGCGGTAGCCCCTGAGCGCCATGAACTGCGCCAGATGGGCCGCAGTGGTGGTCTTGCCCGAGCCACCCTTGAAGTTCATGACGGAGACGATCTGGAGCTTTTCCCCCGGCCTGCGGGCCGGCACATATTTCGGCGTTCCGTTTCGCTCGTCGAGGACCCGGCGAATTCGATCCATATCGGTTGCACTGTAAAGCCGCCGCCCGTTCGCGAGCGGATCGGGCCCATGGCCGTCGGCGGCCACCTGGCGGAGATAACCTTCGCCGATACCGATGAAGGCCGCAGCTTCCGCCGGCGAAAATGTTCTGATGGTTTTTTGCGACAGCGGGGGGAAGATTTTTGCCTGATGCTGCTGAAGTTGATAGGATAACTCCTTCGCATCTGTTGCCAGAAGCGATGGGAGGTGCTCTTGATCGTCCTGAAGAGCAAGACTCGGCTGCATGATCTTTTTCCCAAGTAACTGCGCAATTTTGAACGAAAGCGCTTCAGTTGCGCAGTTACTATATGCCTCGATTCGTTACCAATTTACAAATGCTTAACCAAACCGCCCGTTTCAGCCCGCCGAGACGGCTGGCGATGTCAGGCAGATTTCAGGCAGTGTGAGCAATGCCATTGGCTCGAAATGACTGATAGGCCGGGCGGCTTTCAAGCCGACCGGGAGGTCAATGAATTCGGCGTCGAAATCCATATTCATCAATATGTTGGGCGCTGTCTCCCTATTTCCCGTCGTCCTTCAGGTAGTTGTTGCCGTTGATCACCAGAAGCCCGTCGGAACCTTTGTCCGGTTCGAATATGCTCATACTTTCCGTCTTGCCGCTCGCGTCGGTCAGGTCGAGACGGTAGCCGGAAAGCTTGTAGCGTCCGCTTGCGCCCGGCCGATTGCCTGATGTGGTCACGCCCGATCGCGATCCGCCGATTTCGTTCGTCATCGAGGCGCCGGACCAGCCTGTGCGTTCGAAAGTGCCGTTTCGATGAAGCGTCAGCGTATGGCTGGACGCCACCGATCCCGATGAGGTCGCGGTCGTGCCGCTGGAGGCAAAGGTGGATACCCATTCGCCGTCGAGCGTCGCACCCTCATCAAATGGCGGCACGGCGCGGTAGTCTGCGTCGGCAATCACCAGGTCTTCGCCCTTTTTCGAGAATGGTTTCGTCTCGATCTCGATCGTGCCGTAAGCAGAGGTGACACTGCGCATTTCGATCGACCCGGCGGAGGAGAAGAAGCCGCCGCCGGTAAGCTTGTAAAGACCGCAAACGGTCGGGGTGTCCTTGCAATGTTCGGCAATGCTCCGACCGCCCTTCGGCAGCTCCGTGCTGAACAGACCCTTCGGATCGAACATGGTAATCGTGCTGTCCGAATAGAAATCCATGCCGCCGAAGACGTTCGGCCGGAGTCCGGTATCGAGATGGGTAAAGACGCCGCCCAGCTCGCCGTCGTCACTCGCCGGCACGAGATCGAAATCTTTGTCGGAAGGATCAAGCTTGACCGAGCGCACAAGGGTTGCGAAATCGGCCTCGGCACTACTGCTTCTGTCGCCGTTCACATTCAGGAGCACGAGCTGAAGATAGACCTGCCGCTTGTCGCCGGCGATGCCGACGACGATCTGGTTGATGGTCACGTTCTTCTGGTGGACGCAGCAGCGTTCTTCCACGCGGATGTCGTCGCCGTTCACCGTGACCCCATAATGCTTGATCAGGATATCTTCCTTTGCCATGTCGGGAAGCGTTGCGACGAAGGTCTTCATGCCGGCCTGCAGAGAATTGCGCGCTGCCGAGAGAGGCTTGGTAATCTGAATCAGAGCACTGCCGCGCTTGTCGTCCTCCGTTTCCGGAAAATCCTTCTGCAGCATGAAGAGATTGCCCTTGCCGGCTTTCCTCCAGCCGGAAGCGGCATCGGGCAGGGTCACCGTCAGGCCGCCGATATCGGCGGGTGCGGCGAAGGATTGAGGGCTGGACAGGAGGGAGACGAGGACGAGAATGAAACCCAAGCCTGATCTTACCCGACCGACCCGATCGATCTGTGCGTTACCCATGTGCGCCTCCCCTCTTTTTTGACTGCTGCCGACGGGATTTGGAGCGGGGTGCGACTAGTTCAACCCTAAGCTTCATAAAGGTTTCCTGAATGCTTCGAGGTTATGAACCCCGGCGACTTAGTGAAAACATCCGAACCTCCGGCGTCGCTCCCCTCGACCTTCCGACAGACACCGTCCTCAGCATCGGCCGGCAGGGAGCGCCTCAGCATCACGGGCCTGCACTGGCCTAACGTTGACTTACCCGGCAAATGAATGTTTGCCATTTCTTGTTTTGCAGTGCACAATATTCACTGCTAACAGGGATGTGAGCCTGTGAGAATTTGCATCTACAAATCAGACGAAGCTCCTGAAGTAACGCTGTTCTTGCGAGAAGGTGTACCGGTGCCCGCACATGCGAAGAGCCAAAAGTGGCGGCACATAAAAGCGGTTGTTGGCGAGGAGGTAAGGGCGGACCTGCTGACCCAAATAGAGATCGGCAATGGCTGTCTTTTCGTCAACCTTGGGCGTCCCCGAAGCACTGATTTGCTGGGGTGAACGCTGCTCAACCGACACGGAATATGCTCGCTCATTATTGTACCCGCCGCCAATCTTTCAGGAGGCAAGCCTTAACCCGCGTTCATCTCGATTTAAAGATTGCGGTGAGCCTTTGAGGGTTCTAATCGCAGCCAGATGAACGTTCTGTGGTGGGTCAATTTTTAGTCCCCTACCGGCTGGAAGATAAGCCGCACGGCCTACTCCCCCATCGATTGGTAGAGCCAGTCAGATAGTTTCTCGGTTGCCACCCGCGCACCTGCATCAGGAAGCAGCGCGTCTTCGCTCAATTCAACCCCGAAATACGACGTGGATCGATCGGTTATCACCTGCCGTTCGTCTTCGTTCGCGGCGAGATAGATCCGGGCGATCTCGTCGATGCCGAACTGCTCCGGGCCGCCGATTTCGACGACATCGCCCGAGGGTGCGCCGGCTGCCAGTTCCGCCAGGAATGCGGCGACATCCCCGGCTGCGACAGGCCTCATGAAGGCTGATGGCAATCGAAAGACATTGCCGTCAGTCCCGATGTCGATCAATCCGTTTATGAACTCGTAAAATTGCGTGGAGCGGAGGATCGTGTAGGGTCGACTTGAAGCCCGGATGAGATTTTCCTGCACCATTTTCGCGCGAAAATAGTCGCTCTCCACGAGGCGCGGCGTGCCAACGACGGAGAGTGCAAGATAGTGCCTGGCGCCGGCTTGCGCCGCAGCTGCGAGCAGGTTCTTCGTCGACGCCTTGAAGAAATCGAACGCCGAACTGTCGCCGAAGGATGCGGCATTGGTCACGTCCACAACGACTTCGGTTCCCGCCATCGCCACATTAAGACCCTTGCCGGTAACCGTGTCGACGCCAAGCGACAATGATGCGGCCGCGACGTCATGGCCCGATCGGCGCAACTTCTCGCTGAGCCGCGTTCCGATGAGACCGCTTGCTCCCACCACCGTGACTTTCATATCGGCATCCTTTGTTGCACGTTTTCTGCAATGCCTCACGCGGATCGACAATGACCGGAAAGCCGGACGCCTTCCATCGTGCCTGAGGTCGGACGCCCTAGCCGTAGGGCATAGCGGAACCAGCCTGAAGTCTAGGATCGCCATCGAGAAGGCAGAACAGCCTTCCGATCCGTCGTTCGCCCGAAAATTCCGGCTACATTCCCGCGCAATGCATGGGTTTCCATGAGTTGCGGTTGTGGTGCGACGGGATTACGCTTTGTAACATGAGCTCGCCAGCCCCGAAATCGACGACGACTGCTGCAGGAAATACTGTTGATCCCCCGGTTCTCTCTGTCCGGCAGGAGCAGTTGATGCTGAGCGTCTGGTCGCACCGTCCCCAACTCCTGCAACTGGGGCTTTTCTTCCTCGCCTATGTACTCGCCTGCGGCTTCGCACAGTCGCTGGCAATCGTGCCGGGAACGGGTATTTCCATCTGGCCTCCGGGCGGGCTTTTCGTCGCGACCCTCATCCTCGCCTCCAGGCGCAGCTGGCCATGGTGGATCCTGGCGGGCTGCCTGGCAGAGATGTTCAGCAATTCCCTGTGGTTCTACAGCCCCGTGCCTGCGGCCTTCCTGATTTATGTCGGCAACGCTCTTGGAGCAATGGTCGCGGCATGGCTGGTGAACCGGACCTTGAAGCACCCTGTTCAGATGGAAACTCTGCAGGAAGTACTCACATTCGTCGTCCTGGCTGCCGGAATTGCACCGATCGTGAGCGCGACCGTGGGAAGTGCCACGCTTGCCTGGTTCGCGATCCAATCGCAATCCTTCACGACGGCCTGGCCGCTATGGTGGATCGGAGACGCAACCGGTGTCCTCATCGTGTCGCCGCTGGCGTTGGTCCTCTTTCACAGCTGGCGCAGCAAGACGCAGTTCTCGCCCGCGCAATGGGTGGAAGCCTGCGTCCTGGGGCTGATCTTTCTCGGTGTCGCAGCTCTTTCGCTGAGCGGCTACCTTCCTTTTGCCTATATCATCATGCCGCCACTTCTCTGGGCCGCCGTCCGCTTCGAGTTCAAGGGCGCCGCGGTATCGCTCGCTCTGCTTGCTCTGATCACGGCGGTCTTCACGATAACGGGCGCCAGCCAGTTTGCCGGCGATCCCGAATCTCAGAAACACAATCAGATCATGCTGCAGCTGTTTCTGGCCATCTCGGCATTTTCGGCGCTGATTGTCGCCGCCATATCCCGACAGCACCAGCTGGCAGTACTCACATTGCGCCAAAACGTGGAGACGTTGCGCGACCGGGAACAGGAGCTCTCGCAACTCGTAGACATGGTTCCGAGCCATGTCTGGCGTCTGACGCCCGAGGGCGAGCCGACCTTCTTCAATAGGCGGATGGTCGATTTCCTGGGTCTTGACGTGGCGGACTCGGACAGGCCAGGCATGAGCCGGCTGGAGGCGGTCCTGCAGGCCACCGTTCATCCCGATGATACAGCCGGTTTCAGGGACGCCCTTCGCCATTGCCTCGCCACCGGCGAGAGCTTCGTCATGCGGTATCGGCTGCGGCGCGCCGATGGTCTCTATCGCTGGATGTCGAGCCGCGCCGAGCCGATGCGCGATCAGGCCGGAAACATCGTCCAGTGGTACGGCCTTTGTCACGATATCGACGATCAGATGCGTGCCGAAGAGGCCATTCGGCGGAGCGAAAGACAGCTTCAGCAGATGATCGACGCCGTGCCGGTCCGCATCTGGAGCGTGGAACCGACAGGCGGATCGACCTACTTCAACAAACGCTACCAGGATCATTTCCGCGCCGTCATCGCCAATTTCGACGCGCGGGCCGAACCGCGCATCGACGAGCTGCTGCAGCAGCTGATTCATCCCGAGGATGCGTCCGACGTGCAGCGCACGCTACGCAATTGTTTTGAAACTGGCGGCGGCTCCGTCATGCGGTTTCGCTGGCTTGAAAAGGATGGCGTCTACCGCTGGGCCGAATGCAGGGTGGAGCCGCGTCGCGACGACGACGGAACGGTCGTGCAATGGTACGGCGTCTCCCTCGATATCGACGAGGAGGTGCGCGCGCTGGAGGCGTTGCGCGACCGCGAACGCGAGCTGTCGCAACTCGTGGACATGGTCCCGGTCCAGATCAGGCGCCTGACGCCGGAAGGCGAACCGGTCTTCTTCAACAAGCGCCTGATCGACTTTTTCGGTCTCGATGTTGGCGATATGGACAAGCCCGGCATGAGCCGCCTCTCCTCGGTCATTCACACCCTCGTCCATCCCGATGACGCATCGAGGTTGCTCGAGACGGTTCACAGCTCCCTCGCCAGCGGCGATCCCTTCTCGATAAAATATCGCATGCGCCGTTTCGACGGAGCCTATCGCTGGGTCGACGGCCGCGCAGAACCACTGCGGGATCAAAGCGGCGCAATCATGCAATGGTATGTGATCTCAGTCGACATCGACGACGAGATGCGCGCGCAGGAAGCGCTACGCGACCGGGAGCGGGAGCTTTCGCAACTCGTAGACATGGTTCCGAGCCTGCTCTGGCGGCTCAATCCGGAAGGGGCTCCGACCTTCTTCAACCAGCGCCTGATCGATTTTCTCGGTCTCGACATTGCCGATATGGAAAAGCCGGGCGCCAGCCGGCTGGCGGCGCTCATCGAGGCCGCCGTCCATCCCGACGATGCAGCCAGCCTCGAGCAAGCGCTCAACCATTCCTTCGCTACGGGGGAGCGCTTCTCCAGCCAGTATCGCCTGCGGCGCGCCGATGGCGTCTACCGCTGGGTGAAAGGCAGTGCCGAGCCGCTGCGGGACGAGAGCGGCCGGATCGTCCAATGGTATGGTCTGTCGCATGACATCGACGATCAACTGCGCGTCGAGGAGGCACTGCGGGAGAGAGAACGATCGCTCTGGCAGCTCGTTGAAACGCTGCCGGCAATGATCGATTGCGCAGCACCTGATGGAGAACCGATCTATCGCAGCCAGCAACTGCGCGACTTCCTCGGTTACAATCTCGAGGAGTTGGACGGAACGAGCAAAACCCGGCTGGCCGGCACACTCGATGCCGGTGTTCATCCCGACGATGTGGCAGGCGTCAAAGAAAACTATGCCCATTCATTGTCCACTGGCGAGCCCTATGCGCGTAGGCACCGTCTGCGGCGCCATGATGGTGAATATCGCTGGGTCGAGACACGTGCGGCACCGATGCGCAATGCCGAAGGCGTCATCGTCCAGTGGAATGTCATCTGCCTTGACATCGACGGTGAGGTTCACGCGGAGGAAGATCTGCGTCGGGCGCGAGAGGGTCTTGCACGCGCGAGCCAAGTAGCGAGCCTGGCCGAGCTTTCGGCCTCCATTGCGCACGAGGTGAACCAGCCGCTTGCGGCCGTCGTGGCCAACTCACACGCCTGCCAGCGCTGGCTCATGGCCGAGCCGCCGAATATGGAGCGGGCACAGAGGACCGTCGAGCGCATCATCCGGGATGCCAACTCCGCGGCGGATGTCGTCAGCCGCATTCGCGCTCTGTTCAAGCAATCCGTGGACAGGAGGATCCCATCGACGCTCTCCGGTATCGTCAACGAAGCGCGCAACCTCATGGCCGACGAGGCCTGGCGTCGTCACGTTCGGCTGGTAGTGGAGGTCGACACCACCCTTCCACTCATCGCAATCGACCGCGTCCAGATCCAGCAGGTTCTGATCAATCTCATCCGCAACGGCATCGAGGCAATGGACGCCGCGACAGGCGACAGGGTCATCGAAATCCGCGTGTGCCAGATCGGGAATATCCTCCAGACCGAGGTCAGCGATCGCGGCCAGGGCATCGACTTTCCCGAAAAGATGTTCGAGCCGTTCTTTACGACCAAGGAAAACGGCATGGGCATGGGGCTGGCCATCTGCCGCTCGATCGTCGAACTGCACGGCGGACGATTGTGGGCCGAGAAGAACAATCCGTGCGGAGCGACGTTGATCTTCACATTGCCTATTGAAACGAAGGCGGCGCCATGACGGCCGACGACCATATCGTCTTCATCGTCGACGACGATGAACGTATCCGGGAAGCGCTCGGCGAACTGCTGGACTCGCATGGCATGCACGCCATCGCCTTCGAATCGGCCTGCGACTACGTGAGAGCGGACAAGCCAGACGTACCCGCCTGCCTCGTGCTGGACATCGAGCTGCCTGACATCAACGGTCTCGATCTGCAGAGACAGATCGCCGACAGGGATCATCCGCCGATCGTCTTCATTACGGGACACGGCGACATTCCCTCCTCCGTGCGTGCGATCAAGCATGGCGCGGTGGACTTCCTGACCAAGCCGTTCAGCGATGAGGACCTCATGGCGGCAATCCACGCGGCGATTGCTCAGGATCGGGAAAAGAGAGCCGAGCGCGCCGAGATCGACGCGCTCAGACAACACTATCTCGACCTGACGCCGCGCGAGCGCGAAGTGCTGCCGCTGGTCGTCAGCGGTCTTCTCAACAAGCAGGCCGCAGCCGAATTGGGGATCAGCGAAGTGACGCTGCAGATCCATAGAAGAAATGTGATGCAGAAAATGGCCGCGGCATCGCTCGCCGATCTGGTGCGGATCGCGGAGAGATTGGAAATACCGATAACCCACTCGCGCCGAGTGGGAGGGAATTGAAACATGAACAAGACAAGACACGTCGTGGCAATTGTCGATGACGATCCAAGGTTGCTTGAATCGATGGGCGACCTTCTGGAATCTGCGGGTTATGTGGCCCGCAGCTTCTCATCGGCGGGCTCGCTGCTCGTCAACGGGCTCTCGGACCTCGACCTGCTCATCACCGATATCGGAATGCCTGGCATCGACGGCTTCGAACTTCGTGACCTGGTGAGGAAGTCGCGCCCGGAGCTGCCGGTATTCATGATCACGGGCCGCCACGAGATAGCCGATCAGGGACGCGCTCAAGGCGCGAGCGGATTTTTCCGCAAGCCCTTCGATGCCCAGGCCCTGCTGGCAGCCATTGCCCACGCTTTGCATAAATCGACAGATGGAGGGTGACATGAGAGTTGACCAGCCGTTGCTGCGGAGATCGGCGCCGTTATCATTGCAATGCAGTTATGAAGAGAATCAGCCGCTCGTCATTATCGTCGATGACGACGCATCGGTCCGCGAGGCGCTGTCGGAGCTGATCCTGTCGGCGGGTTTCCAGTCGACCAGTTTTGCTTCGACCCGCGAACTGCTTGACGCCGATATATTGGATAGCCCCGGCTGCCTGATCCTCGACGTGCGCATGCCAGGCGCAAGCGGCCTTCACCTGCAGAGCCATCTGGCCGAAAACGGCATTTCCAAGCCGATCATTTTCCTGACCGGGCATGGCGACATCCCGATGACCGTCCAGGCGATGAAGGCCGGCGCCGTGGATTTCCTCACCAAACCGGTGCGAGACCAGACGCTGCTCGACGCCGTGACTGCGGGCATTGCGATGGATGCCGAGCGACGAGCCGAAGCGGCGATCACCAAGCGCAATATCAAGCGCCTGGAGACACTGACGCAGCGCGAGCGCGAGGTCCTGCATGAAGTGGCGCGCGGCCGCCTCAACAAGCAGATCGCCTTCGACCTCGGCATCAGCGAGGTGACGGTCAAGCTGCATCGCAGCAATGTCATGCACAAGATGGAGGCTGCCTCCATCGGCGAACTGATCCGGGCCTGGGAAACACTGCCCGCGCAAATGCGCCAGGTCGGCCCGCGCTAGCTTACAGGCGAAGGATGCCGGCCTCGAAGATAATCTGCCACGCTGTCCATTTGATGCGCGCCGTATCCGATTCGCGCCGGAAAAGACGATGCGGCGCCAATAATGGGTTTCGGCCCCGTACCCATGCGTTATCTCTAAATTAAAGCTCGGGGATATGACCAGATACCCGGCTTTGGTTCCCCAAAGGAGATCTCGCTTTGAACAATCAATCGTCAGCCGCGCCTTCCTCTGAAACCAACACCTTCGACAACGAAGCAAACTTCCTGTCGGCTATGGGGAATGCCAAACGGCTTCACATTCTGCATCTGTTGGCCGAAGGAGAAATGTCCGTGAGCGTCCTGGCCGACGAGGTGGGATTGAGCCAATCTTCGACTTCCCAGCATTTGGCAATTCTTCGAGAACAGGAACTCGTGCAGACGCGAAGGGCTGCCCAGACGATCTACTATTCACTTCAATCCGCTGCAGCCACGGCGATGCTCGATACGCTCGCCGACATCTTCGGATGGCACCCTCGCTCCCCAATAGAACGCGTCCGAGCCGTAGGCACCTGACGAAATGACGAAGCGTTGCTCTTGCGGCTCATGATTGGAGCATGCTCTTGTAGGCAACTCGGGATCGGCGCCGCGGCAACGAAGAGCAGCGCAATGGCGAAGACGGCGAACAAGATGACTGCGGCTTGAGCGTAAGCGCCAAGCTGAGCCGTTCAGGGGCGTAAGTCCAGGCCGGGATGCCCGTGGCGCGGGAGCCCCGCGATGCTTCGCCCACATGCCCCCGAACGCATCTATCCCTGATGTACGTTTGATGTACGCCTCCTAGACCACGGTGTGATTACGCCTCCATTGCGAATGGAGATAATGAACCACATCAGGAACGGGAACAGTCAGGAGGAAGCGGCCATGAGTATGGACGTAGCAAACGGCCAGCGCCATGGAGGCGATCATGGACGTATATGAGGCAGTCAAAAGTCGACGGTCGGTGCGCGGTTTCAAAGACGAGCCTGTGCAGAGGGAGGTGCTTGAGCGTGTGCTGTCCGCCGCAGCTTGGTCGCCGTCAGGATCGAACATCCAGCCGTGGAACACCTACGTGATGACCGGCGCACCACTGGCGGAGCTCAAGACGTCCGCCGTCGAGCGCGTGGCCCATGGCGACGCCTGGGACAAGCGGCAGTACGAGATGTACCCGGCCGGGCTGAAGCCGCCCTACGGGGAGCGCCGGTCCGCCTTCGGCAAGGAGCGCTACAGCGCGCTCGGCATTGCGCGCGAGGACTGGGAGGCGCGCCAGCGGGCAGCAATCGCCAACTGGAACTGTTTCGGCGCGCCCGCCGCCCTGTTCTGCTACATCGACCGTGACCTCGGCCTACCCCAATGGGCCGACGTCGGCATGTATCTGCAGACCATCATGCTGCTGCTCCGCGCCGAAGGTCTGCACAGTTGCCCGCAGATGGCGTGGTCGCAGGTTCGCGAGACGGTCGCAGAGGTACTGTCACCCCCGGACGGGCTCATCCTCTTCTGCGGCATGTCGATCGGGTACGAGGATCCCACGGTCAGTTACGCCCGTACAGGCCGCGCCCCGCTCGACGAGACGGTCACGTTCCTCAGCGATTAGTGACTTGCGATCGAAGAACAGGAAACCCCTTCTAGGATTCTTGCGTAT
Source organism: Rhizobium sp. WYCCWR10014 (assembly GCF_001657485.1). Lineage (GTDB taxonomy): Bacteria > Pseudomonadota > Alphaproteobacteria > Rhizobiales > Rhizobiaceae > Rhizobium. Next base: position 221,234 of record NZ_LXFU01000052.1, on the reverse strand, counting down.
GATACGTCTTATCATGCGAGATATCGGAGAACCCCATGACCACGCATAAAGTAGGCTATCTCATCGGCAGCCTCGCCAAGGGCTCGATCAACCGCAAGCTCGCCAAGGCGTTGGTGCGGCTCGCCCCGCCGGAACTTGAAATGTCGGAGATATCCTTCAAGGACCTGCCGCTCTACAGCTACGACTATGACGCCGACTACCCTACGGCTGGCAAGGCATTCAAGGCGGCAATCGCGGCCGTCGACGCCGTGCTGTTCGTCACGCCCGAATACAATCGATCCATACCCGGCGGGCTGAAAAACGCCATCGACTGGGCGAGCCGCCCCTACGGCACCAACTCGTTCACACGTAAGCCGTCAGCGGTGATCGGCACGTCGCCGGGCGCGATAGGCACAGCAGTCGCCCAGCAGAATTTGCGCAGTGTGCTCAGCTTCTGCAACTCTCCCCAGATGAATGCCCCGGAAGCCTACATCCAGTTCACACCGGGGCTGATCACCGATGACGGCGAGGTCACGAACGACAAAACCGCCGATTTCCTTCGCACTTTCATGCAGGACTTCCATGTTTTCGTCGCAAGGGTTCGCTCAGTGCTGCCGAAAGATGCCTAGAGCGGTTCAGCTTTTCACGGAAGCGCAGAACCGCTCTTAACCTTTTGTTTTTACGCAATTCCGGACGGAAAACCGTTTCACACTTTTCCTGGAATTGCTCTAGAAGCGTCCGCCTGCGGGAGCTGGCCGGGCCATGCTGGCGGCCAGCTCCTATTTTTGAAGCGCGCAATATCCTCAGGCGAAGGCGTAGGAGCCGTCAGGTCGCTTCGGCACCCGCCGCTGCCAATGGATGTATCCTTCTTCTTCCATCGCCTTCTCGTCCATTTCGACGCCCCAGCCCGGCCGGTCGGGACGCAATTCCAGATAGCCGTCCTTCGGCAGATAGGGATCGACGACATAGCGGGTTTCCCCCTCCCGCTTCTCGATATCGAGGCCGCCATAGACATAGGCCTGTCCCTTCGGCAGTCGGTATTCGAGGATGCGGAAATTCTGTGCCGCCGCCGAAAAATGGACATTGACCGCCGTCGCAAGCGGTCCCATCGGGTTGTGCGGCGCCACGCCGACGAAGAAGGCTTCGGCGAGGGTGGCGATGCGGCGCATTTCGCTGATGCCGCCGACGACGCAGATATCGGGCTGGATGAGGTCCGCGCCCTTGACCTGCAGCAGGCGCAGGAACTCGTTTCTGTTGTAGAGTGACTCGCCGGTCGCCAGCGTGCAGTTGAGCCCCTGTTTCAGATCGCCCCAGGCCTCGATATTTTCAGGACGCAGCGGCTCCTCGAAAAACAGCGGATCATAAGGCGCCAGCGCATTGCCGAGCTGGCGAGCGGCGATCGGCTCGAAAATCTTCGCATGGGCGTCGAAGGCGATCTCGTATTCGTCATTGACCGTTTCGCGCAGCGAGCGGAAATAATCCGCCGAAGCTTTGACGACATTGCCCCAGCGGTTGGAGTGCATGTCGATCCGCCAGGGGCTGAGCTTGAAGGCGGTGAAACCCCACCCCTCCTTGAGGCGATCGAATTCGTCGCGGGCCGCCGGCGCATCCGGCGCGGTATAGACACCGGCATAGACCTTGATGCGGTCGCGGACTTCGCCGCCGAGCAGCTTGTAGACCGGGACATTCACCGCCTTGGCCGCAAGGTCCCACAGGCAGTGATCGAGCGCGGAGATCGCGGCAAGGCCAAGCGCGCCCGGCGGAAACCGGCTCTGCTGGATCAGCAGATTGACGAGATACTCCACGCGTGTCGGGTCCTGGCCGGAGACAAATCCGTAGAGATAATCGAGCAGCGGCGGCAGCGCCTTGTCGGGGCCGTGATTGTAGCATTCGCCCCAACCCGTCAGCCCGTCATCGGTGTCGAGCGCGACGATCACGCGCGGACGGTCCTTGTCGCGGGTCATGAAAACCCGCATGCGGTCGATCTTCATCTTTCTGTCCTTCTAGCGATTGAAATAGGTGCGGCGCGACTGGCGCGTCTGCACGTAGAGATGCTCGTTGTCGGTGCCGGGATTGTAGGCACCGGCACTTTGCGGGACCGAGACATTGCCGTTGCTGGGGAAGCGCGCCACGAAGGCCTCGTCGATATCGCAGCCAAGTCCCGGGCCATCAGGAACGGCGATCAAGCCGTCGACCTGTTGCGGATGCGGCACGATCGTCTGGCGGCGGCCGTCCCAATCATCGTCGAGGCGTTCAAGGATGAGGGCGTTGGGGATCGCTGCAAGCAGATGCAAAGCCGCATATTCCGCCACCGGCCCGAGCGAACCCGAATGCGGCGCCATCTGGATATGATGGGCTTCGGCCATGGCCGCGATCTTCTTCATCTGGGTGATGCCGCCAGCCCGGCCGGTGTCCGGCTGGATGACGTCGACCAGTTCCTTCTCGATGAGCTCACGCTCGCCGAAGATGGTCGCCGAACGCTCGCCGGCGGCAAGCGGCACATGTGCTGCGTCGCGGATGCGCCGGTAGCCGTCGATATTCTCCGGCGCGATCGGATCTTCCACCCACATCAATTCATAGGGTTCGAGCGCCCGCACCAGCCGGCAGGCATCCGCAGGCGTCAGCCACGGCGGCCCATGCAGATCGATGGCGATGTCCATGTCGTCGCCGACGGCGTCACGCAGCGCGGCAACCTTGCGGACCGGATCGGCGACGCCGCCGCACTTGATCGCCTTTATGCCGCGGTCCTTAAGAGCAAGCGCGCGCTCGGGCGTATTCGCATGCGAATAGATCGGGATCTGCTCGCGCACCTTGCCGCCGAGCAGCATCCAGACAGGCACGCCGAGCGCCTTGCCCTTGATGTCCCATAGCGCAATGTCGATGCCGGTCATCGCACCGCCTCCGACCGTCCCGAGCATGCCATGGCCCATCATCGCGATATGCATCTTCTGCCACAGCCGTTCGATATGGGCCGGATCTTCGCCGATGAGCAGTGGGGCGAGATCATGGATCGCCGTCTCGACAACACGCGGCCAGCCCGAGCATTCACCGATGCCGGTGATGCCCTCATCGGTATCGATCTTCAGAAAGAGCCAGTTTCTGGTGCCGCCGAACTGCTTGGAGGCGCCACCGCCAGAACGTTGGTCGGAAGCACAGTTCGCGGGATCGGGCTGACCGACATGCATGAGAAAAGTGCGGATCCCGGTGATTTTCATCGCTGAAAACTCCCATTCTTCAATATGTCCGGCGCGACGTATCGGAAACGCCGCGAATGATCGCGATCACGCGGATCGGGGCGCGGGATCGCTGATATGAGCGCCTGCGTATAGGCATGTTCGGGTGTGCGGCAGACCTTCTCCGCGTCACCGATTTCGACGAGCTGGCCTTTGTACATGACGCCGACACGGTCACACATGTAGCGGATAACGCCGATATCATGACTGATGAAGATATAGGCGAGACCGAGTTCGTCCTGCAGGCGCATCAACAGATCGAGCACCTGCGAGCGCACCGAGACGTCAAGTGCCGAGGTTGCCTCATCGGCAACGATGACGCGCGGATTGAGCGTGATGGCACGGGCAATGCCGATGCGCTGACGCTGGCCGCCGGAGAATGCGTGCGGGTAGCGTTCGCGCGCCCTCGGGTCGAGGCCAACCTGCTCCATCAGGTGGCAAACGCGCTCCTCCAACGCCCGCCCCTTTGCGACGCCATTGACGAGCAGCGGCTCGCCGATGATTTGGGAGACGGTCATGCGCGGGTTGAGGGAGCCGAAAGGATCCTGAAACACCATCCGCAATTCCCGCCTTGCGGCGGCGAGTGTCTGACCTTTTGCCGTTGCCAGATCGATAATGTCGCCGTCGGCGCGGCGATAGAGGATTTCGCCTGCAGTCGGATCGATCAGCCGCATGATCGAGCGACCCATCGTCGTCTTGCCGGATCCGCTCTCGCCGACGATGCCGAGCGTTTCGCCCGGCAGAAGCGAAATGGAAACATCGTCCAGCGCTTTTACCTCGCCGAAATCCATCGATACATTGCGGAGTTCGAGGATCGGTGGCGCCGTCGTGTCGAGCGGCGGGCGCACCAGCCGGATTTCGGCTTTCGCTTCCAGCTTCAGCACCGAGCCGATCAGCATGCGGGTATAGTCGTCTTTCGGCGCATGAAAGATCTGCTCGACAGGCGCATATTCCTTGGCGACGCCGTTGTGCATGACCAGCACATCGTCGGCGATCTGCGCTACGACGCCCATATCATGCGTGATGAAGAGAACGGCCATGCCCTTGGCCTTCTGCAGCCGGGCGATCAGGTCGAGAATTTCGGCCTGCGTCGTCACGTCGAGCGCCGTGGTCGGCTCGTCGGCGATCAGCAGCTGCGGTTTGCAGGCGAGCGCCATGGCGATCATCGCGCGCTGGCGCATGCCGCCGGAATATTGAAACGCATAGCGGTCCAGCGCTTTTTCCGGCGAGGGAATTTCGACTTGGCTGAGCAGCGATATGGCTTCCGCGCGCGCCTCTGCCTTGCTCATCCGGGTGTGAAGGCGAAGCGCCTCGACGATCTGGTTGCCGACCGTGTGGATCGGCGACAGCGACGACATCGGCTCCTGGAAGATCATGGCGATGTCGCGGCCGCGGATCGCTCGGATCTGACGCCCGCGCGGATTGAGGCTGGTCAGATCGGTCGACCCGCCGTTCTGATCGTTCAATATGATCGATCCGCCGGATATGCGGCCGGGCGCATCGACGATCTGCAGGATCGAACGCGCCGTCACCGATTTGCCGGATCCGCTTTCGCCGACGACACAGAGCGTCTTGCCCGGCTCGATCGAGAAAGACAGATCGCTGACAGCGCGAAAGACGCCGGTGCGAAGAGGGAACTCGACCGTCAGATTTTTCACCTGCAACAGCGGCCTGCCGGCAATAGGAAGGATATCGGTCATGCCGGCCTCATTTGTTGTAGGGGTCGGCCGCATCGCGCAGGCCGTCGCCGAGAAGGTTGAGCGCCATCACGGCGACCACGACGGCACAGCCCGGCATAAAGAGCCATGGCGCAGTGGCGATCGAGCGAATGTTCTGGGCCTCGCGCAGAAGCACGCCCCAGGAGATGGTCGGCGGCTGCAGACCTAGCCCCAGGAAGGAGAGAGAGGTTTCGGCAAGGATCATCGCCGGCACAGCAAGCGTGATCGACGCGATGATATGGCTGGCGAAACTCGGCAGCATGTGGCGAAAGATGATGCGCCTTTCGCGAACACCATCGAGCCTCGCGGCGGCGACGAATTCCTCGGTGCGCAAGGACAGGAAACGGCCGCGAACGACGCGGGCGAGCTGCGCCCAGCCGGTCAGCGACAGGATGATCGTGATCATCATGTATTGCAGCGTCGCAGGCCAGTCCTGCGGCAGCGCCGCGGCCATCGCAAGCCAGATCGGGATCGTCGGCAGCGACAGCACGAAATCGATCACCCGCTGCAGGAAGAAATCGATGCGGCCGCCGTAATATCCCGAGATGCCGCCGAGCACGATACCGAGCATCAGCGAGAAGAAGACACCGACGAGGCCGATCGACAACGAGATCTGCGAGCCCTGCACCGTTCGGCTGAAGACATCGCGTCCAAGCCTGTCGGCGCCGAAGAGAAGCAGCGGCGTCGTCTTGTCGGGCGAGGCGATCAGATGGATGTTGGTCTTAAACAGGCCGAACACCGAATATTCATAGCCGCGCCCGAAGAACTGGACATCGACACGCTTCGTCGTGTCTTCCTTGTAGATGGCGGCCAGCGTTTCCGGATCGCGGGTCAGCTTCATCGGATAATAATGCGGGCCGAAGGAGAACCCGTTCTCAGTATCGATCAGATGCAGTTTCTGTGGCGGGTGAAAGGTCGCCCGTGCATTTTGCAGGTACGGATCGTTGATGGCGAAGAAGCCGGGAATGAGGGCGACGATATACATCAGCACGGTGACGACAAGCGCCACCATGGCCAGCCGATGGCGGCGGAAAGCCCACCAGATGAGCTGCCACTGCGATGCGACGGCGGCGCGATCCGGCTGAATATTTGTAATGGGGATGTCGACCACGTGAGGCTCCTATTCCAACCGGATGCGGGGATCGACCAGCGCAAGCAGGATATCGCTGATCAGAGAGCCTATCAGCGTCAGCGCGCAGATCAGCAGAACGAAGGCGCCGGCGAGATACATGTCCTGGGCCATCAGCGCCTGCAGCAGCAAAGGTGCGGCCGTCGGCAGATTGAGGACGATGGCGACGACGACCGAACCGGAAATGAGGTTGGGCAGCAGCCAGGCAATCGTCGAGATGAACGGATTGAGCGCGATCATCAGAGGATATTTCATCAGCAGCCGAAATTCCGAGAGACCCTTTGCCCGTGCCGTTGTGACGTAGGGCTTCGGTAGTTCATCGAGCATGTTGGCGCGCATGACGCGGATGAGGCTCGCCGTCGAGGAGACGGCAAGGATGATGACGGGCAGCCAGAGATGCGAGAAGAGGTCGACCATCTTGGCGAAGCTCCAGGACGCGTTCTCATATTCCGGAGAAAACAACCCGCCGACATCCTGTCCGAATTCGACCGCCGCGATGTACATCAGCACCAGCGCCAGCAGGAAGGACGGAACGGCCAGGCCAAAGAAGGTGAAGGCAGTGAAGAAATAGTCGCCGATCGAATATTTGCGCACGGCGGAAAAGACGCCGATCGGCAGGGCGATCGCCCAGGTGGCGATCAATGTCGACAGGGCCAGAACGAGCGTCAGCGCCATGCGCTCCCAGATCAGGTCCGAGACCGGCTGCTGCCATTCGAAGGAGATGCCGAAATCGCCGCGTGTGAGAATGCCCCATATCCATTTGAAATATTGCACGAGCATCGGGTCGCCGAGGCCGAAGCGTTCACGCAATTGCGCCGCCGTGTTCTGATCGACGATCTCGTTGGATGCTGCCAGCGTCGCAATATAGGTCGTGACATAATCGCCCGGCGGCAGCTGGATCAGGACGAAAGCCAGGAAGCTGACGGCAAACAGCGATGGAATCATCCATAGGAAGCGTTTGGCGATAAAGACCAGCATGAGGCGCCTCTTGCATTGAACGCCGCCTCCCGGGCCTTGTCGGCCGTCAGGGCCGGCAAGGCATCTCGGGGGGCGAACTGAAAGAAAGCGCCGCACCTGATGGCACGGCGCTCAAGACGAAAATCAACTCGTGAAGGTGAATTGCTGCGGCAGTGCAGGTCCTGGATTAGGCCACGACCAGCTATCCGGCTCCTTCTCGGGGACATTGCGCAGATTGTTGCGGATGATGCCGAAGCCGCCGACGGCAAGGCAAAGGCCGACGGTCTCGAATTCCTCGGCCGCGATGTCGAAGATCTGCTTCATGATCGCACCGCGCTTGTCGAGATCGGCCGTCGAACGCGCTTCGTCGAAGAGCTTCATGCGCTTCTTCTGGCTTTCCGGTGGTTCTTCGCCGCGTGCACCGTTGGAGGTGTACCAAAGCGTCCACGGGATGGCGTAACGCGAACCCTGCGGATGGAAGGCGAAGAAATCGCGCGGATCGAGCATCGGATCGAGACCGCCAGGACCCGGCCATACCGCCGCATCATGGGCGTTGTCGTCGCCGCGGGTGTAATAGAGCGCCCGCTCGATCGTGTTGACCTTCATATCGATACCGATCTGAGCCCAATGCGCCTTGACCAGTTCCAGGGCATCGACGAGATCGGGATAGAGCGTCGGAATGACGTCGATCGAGAAGAACACTTTCTGGCCGTCGGGTCGGAGGCGAAAACCGTCGCCGCCTTTCTTATAGCCGGCCTCATCGAGCATCGCGCCTGCCTTGTCGGCGTCAAATTCGGTGAATTGGCGCGCGTATTTCTCGTTATACCAGGGATGGGTCGGACGCGGCCCGGCCTGGTAGGGCTCGCTCTGTCCGAAATAGACGATGTCGATGAGCTCCTGGCGGTTGATGCCGATCGAGAGCGCTTGCCGGAACGCCTTGTCGGCAAACATCTTGCGCATGGCAGGATCTTTGTGGGTGATGTTGAAGTAGATCTGGCACTGTTGCGAGGCCGAAGGCACGAGCGTCAGCAGACGATAGTCGCCTTTTTCCATGTTCTTGGACAGCGTCGGCTTGTTAGCGAGAACGCTGATGTGACGTTCCTGGATGTCGATCTTTCCCGAGATGACGTTCAGCATCAGCGATTCGACATCCTGCGAGATGCCGAAGTTGATTTCATCGATGTAGGGGAGCTGGTTGCCCTCGGTATCGACCTGCCAGAAATAAGGGTTGCGGGTCATGACGACGCGCGTCGCGCCGCCGGCATAGGGCTCCTTGACCACCCATGGATCGAGCGTCGGCTTATCGACATTGCCCCATCGCGACGGGATCTCGATGTCGCCGCAACGGCTGCGGAACAGTTCCGTCCAACTGGTGACGCCGGCCTTCTTCGCATCGGCCTCGATATTGGGATTATATTTCGGCAGGAACTGGCTGCAGTAATGCTTCGGGAACAGCGTCGGATGCTGGCCAAGCGGTGTGGCGAGGTTTTCCAGGTAAAGCGCGTTGGCCGCAGCAAAGGTGAACTTCACCGTATAGTCGTCGACCTTCTCGACCGTGACCGGCTTGCCGGCGACAGCAAGCTGCGCCGGCGTCGAGCTGTAGAGCTCGGTATTCTTGACGCAGTCTTCGATCGCGAAAACGACGTCATCCGCAGTAAAAGGATGACCGTCGGACCAGCGCACGCCTTCAATGAGATGGAAGGTGAATTGTGTTGCGTCGTCGCTGACTTCCCAGCGCTCGGCCAGGTTCGGCTGCACAGCGGTAAAATCGAGGTTCCAGCGCACAAGGCTCTGGTTGCCGACCATACGCAGGATGCCGTTATGGTCGGATGAACCGCGAAGGCCGCGGCGTAGCGAGCCGCCATAGGTTCCGACCTTCTCGAACGGCGTCACGACCATCGGCTTTTTCGGCAGGCGCTCGGCGAGCGGCGGCAGCTTTCCATCCTTGGCGAGCTGCGCAAGGGCCGGCGCTTCGCCGCCTGCGGCAGACACGCGACCGGCGATAGACAGCGCCGCGACACCAGCCATGCCACCAAGCACGGCGCGACGGGTGACGCCACGCGACAGTATTTCTTTGGCCATCGAATTCCTCCCTTTTGTGCCGGCGCAGCCTTTGCGCCGGCTGATGCGGCGGGCCCCCGACCCGACGCTGACGCCCTCCTCGGCGCTACGACCGAAACCATAGACACGTTCTCAAATGATTACAAGAGTTGACAGATAATTACAAATTTTGTAGCGATGTTGCATTGAAATGCGACGTTGTGCCGCTGAAACACGGCCAGCAGGACGAAAAACGTTGGATCTGTCAGATGCTGTCGCCGCCCTGAACTTCATGGCCGGCAACAGCCAGGGTGCGGCCGCTGACCCGGCGCACGCGGCGTTGAGAGAAAAGGACCATGATGACATTCGCCGTCGATGCCGTTTCGAACAGGGGCGCAACGCGCTTCAGCGACATCATCTACGAGAAGATCGTGGGGATGATCGCCGACGGCAACTTTCCGGTGAACGAACGGCTGCCGCCGGAGACGAAGCTCGCCGCTGATTTCGGCGCATCGAGACCCGTCGTGCGCGAAGCGCTCGAACGCTTGAGAGCCGATGGGCTCGTCGTTTCGCGTAAGGGTTCCGGTTCCTATGTCAGGCAAAGGCCGGATTCGTCGATGCTGAAAATGGTGCCGGTCGGCTCCTTGGCCGATGTCCAGCGGTTCTTCGAATTCCGCGCCGGTCTCGAAGCCGAGGCGGCGGAGCTTGCAGCGCGAAACTGGCAGCCGGCCGACAGGGAGCGAATAACGGCAGCGCTTGTTTCGATCGAGCAATGTTTGCGCAACGGGGAGCTTGGCGCCGAGGAGGACCAGGCTCTACACGATGCAATTGCCATGGCGACCGGTAACCAGTTCCACATCACCCTGCGCGAGTGGTTCAAGCCGCATTTCGCCATCGGGCATTCCGTCACGCGAAGCTTGAGCTTGAAGCGGACGCCGGAACAGATCCGCAGCGTCCAGGATGAGCATGCGGTGATCGTCGAGGCGATCTTCGCACACCGGGAAACCGAAGCGCATGATGCAATGAAAAGACACATACTGAATGCTCGTGCCCGCATGTTCCAGGGCGTTTGAGCGATAATGGGAGGAGAGACGATGAAACGGGTCGCTATGACCGGTGCTGCCGGACGTGTAGGGACGCTGCTGCGCCCGCTTCTTCGGTCGCATGTCGAGCACCTCAGCCTGATCGATCTCCAGGAACCTGACGGGCTTGGCGAAAACGAGAATTTCGTCAGGGCCGATCTTACAAAGCTCGACGAAGCAACGGCTGCGCTGAAGGATATCGATGGCGTTGTCCATCTCGCCGGTATTGCAAGCGGCATCGACATGAACGCCATTCTGCATGCGAACGTGCTTGGAACATACAATCTTTACGAAGCGGCGCGGATCAACAAGGTCCAGCGGGTCGTCTATGCATCGAGCAATCATGCCACGGGTTTTTATCCGCGCGGCCAGCTCGTGTCACCGCTCGACCCCATGCGCCCCGACAGCCCATATGGACTTTCCAAATGCTGGGGCGAGCTTGTGGCGGGGCTCTACTACGACACGTCAGGCATTCGTTCTCTTTCCATCCGCATCGGCAATGCCGGCACCTATCCCAATAGCGAACGATCGGTTGCGATCTGGATCAGCGCACGAGATCTGGCGCAATTGGTCAGGATCGGCCTTTCGCACCCGTTGATCGCAGCAACAGTGGTCTACGGCGTTTCTGACACCGAGGAGATGTGGTGGGAGAACGATCTGGCGGCACGATTGGGCTACCAGCCACAGGACCGGCCGCGTGACCACGCCCGCATCGAAGGGGGATCCGAAGGGCCCGTCGCGCTGGCGTTCCAGGGTGGTGGGTTCTGTGAGATCAATCACGACGGCACCATCCGCATGCGCGACGCCGAGGGTCTGGCCAAGAACCTGGAGACGGTTGAATGACGGCGCCTCGGATCATCCGCCCTAACGTCCGTTCCGTGATCCAGCAACCGCTGACGGTCGGTGAATCGCCAGTATGGGACGAGGAGACCGGCACTTTGTGGTTCGTCGATATTCAGGCACCGGCGCTCGTCCGGCTCTCGGCTTCTGGAAAGATCGACCGCTTCGACATGCCGGCCGCAATCGGCGCCCTCGGGCTTTGCCGCGATCACACGATCGTCGTGGCCCTTCAGACGGGCGTCCATCTCTTCGATCCCGTCTCAGGAGATTTCGAATTTGTGTCCGATCCGGTCGGACGCGACATCAATTGCCGCCTCAACGATGGAAAGGTGGGGCCCGACGGGCACTTCTGGATCGGCTCGATCAGTGAATCCAAGCCGCAGATCAATGAGGCCGCACTTTTCCGCGTGAGCGCCGACGGCAGCACGCAGACCGTGGCCACGGAACTGACGAGCTCCAACGGCCTTGCCTGGTCGCCGGACGGCCGGCGGATGTATCATTCCGACAGCCGGCAATGCTTCCTGCAGGCATTCGACTTCGACCCTGATACGGGCGACCTCGGCGATGGACGCCGGCTCCGCAGCTTCACGGAAGACGAGGGTCGGCCGGACGGAGCGACAACGGATCGTGACGGGTTCTACTGGAGCGCCGGCGTTTCCGCCGGTCGCCTCAACCGAATATCGCCCGAAGGCGAAATCGTCGAGATCTACATTCTGCCGGTCGCCGCACCGACAATGCCGTGTTTCGGAGGGCCGGATCTGCGCACCCTCTTTGTCACGAGCCTGTCGACGGACCGCACCGGACGTTTCGAGGCGGGGACGGTCATCGCCTTTGATGTGGATGCAGAGGGCCTGCCGCCCTTCCGCTTCGGGGATCATCCCGTCGGATGACAGCGTGCCGATCACGTTCGGGTGACGGCGGATTGATGGAAAGATAACGGGGAAGAAAGATGAGCATCGCAACCATGCGCAAGGCGCTTACAGGCGTATCGGGTGTTCCCGTCACCGCCTATGACGGCAAGGGTGAAGTCGAACCCCGGATCACGGCGAAGGTCTATGAGCGGGTGGCGGCAGCGGGTATTCACAACATCGTCGCTGCCGGCAACACCGGGGAATTCTATGCTCTGACGCCGCAGGAGATCCGGATCGTCCACGAGGCGGCGGTTTCTGGCGTCAACGGCAAAGCGCCGGTGACGGCGGCGATCGGCCGGTCGCTGCGCGAGGCGATCGGCATGGCGAAAGATGCGGCCGCGATCGGCGCATCCGCCGTCATGTCGCATCAGCCCGTCGATCCTTTCGCAGCACCTGCGGCTCAGATCGACTATTTCTGCAATCTTGCGGATGCTTCCACCCTGCCGCTCATCGCCTATGTCAGGGCCGATGGCTTCAGTGTCGATGATGTCATCCGTCTCGCAAACCACGGCAATATTGCCGGCATCAAGTTTGCCACGACCGATCTGATGCTGCTGCAGAGAGCGATCGCTGCAGCCGACCCGGCCGGCGCGCTGTTCGTCTGCGGCCTGGCGGAGAGCTGGGCGCCGACATTTACGGCTGCGGGCGCGCGCGGCTTCACATCCGGTCTCGTCAATGTGGCGCCGCACCTGTCGCTTGCCGTTCACGATGCGCTCGAAAGAGGAGACTTCGGCGCGGCAAGAGCTATCGTCAGCCAGCTAGAACCATTCGAGCGGATGCGGACCAAATTCCGCAATGGCGCAAACGTGACCGTCGTCAAGGAGGCCGTCACCTTTTCCGGCCTCGATGTCGGCCCCGTGCGCGTGCCGGGACTGCCGCTGCTCGACCAGCACGATCGCGAAGACCTTCATCGACTGCTTCGGGGCTGGAACGCCGCCGGCGACAACCAGATCCGTCCACACCAGCAGCATTCCGCAAAGGCGGCCGGCTGAGTTCGACACGAGAGCAGCTCCGCTTTTCATGGAAGCGCGGAGCCGCTAACCATTTGTTTTTACACAATTCCGGACTGAAAACCGCTTCGCACTTTTCCTGGAATTGCTCTATTTCCGCAAACAACAGGATTGGGAGGTCTTGAGATGCTGAGACAAGTACTGACAACGATCGCAATTACCGGCGCCCTGACGACGGCGCAGCCCAGCTTCGCGGCGTCGCCGCCCAATATGCTGGTGATCGGCACCAATCTTACCGGCATAAGGACGCTCGATCCGGCCCAGAACAATGCCCGCACGGTTTCCGAGCTGATCTCGAATCTCTACGACAACCTCGTGCAGCTGTCGCCAGACGATCTTAAAACGCTGAAGCCAATGCTCGCGACGCAATGGAGCGTCTCGGCGGATGGCAAGATCATCACGCTGACTATACGCGACGACGCGGTCTTCCAGAGCGGCAACAAGGTGACCGCCGAGGATGCCGCCTGGTCGATCCAGCGCGTCATCAAGATGGGCCAGGTCGGCTCCACCGACGTGGCACTCTGGGGCTTCACGCCCGACAATGTCGAAAAGCTCGTTCGCGCAAAAGACGAACACACGCTCGAGATCGAGCTGCCGCAGGCGGTCAATACCGATCTGGTGCTCTATTCGCTGGCGGGCTCGTCGATCGGCATCGTCGACAAGAAGACGGTGCTGTCGCACGAGGCAAACGGCGATTTCGGCGGTGCCTGGCTTTCCGCCAATTCCGCCGGCAGCGGCCCATTCAGCCTGGCGCAGTGGCGGCCGAACGATGTCGCGATCTTCAATGCCCAGCCGAAATATTGGGACGGCAAGCCTGCCATGGCGCGCGTCGTCGCTCGTCATATCCCGGAATCCGGCAATCTCCGGCTTCAGCTCGAAGCCGGCGACGTCGATGTCGGCCAGTATGTGTCAAGCGGCGACCTCGATGCGCTCGCTACCAAGAAGGACATGGTCATCGAGAATGTCCCGGGTCTCGGCTTCTACTATATCGCCCTCAATCAGAAAGACCCGGATCTGCAGAAGCCGAAGGTTCGCGAGGCCTTCCAGCATGCCTTCGACTGGAAAGCGATCTCCGGCAACATCATGCGCTATACGGGCTTTCCCTGGCAGTCGATGATCCCGCGCGGCATGATCGGCGCTCCCGGCGAGGCGGAGGTCCGCTACGACTACGATCCCGCCAAGGCCAAGCAGCTGCTGGCGGAGGCCGGATATCCCAATGGCCTGAAGAAGGTGCTCAATCCGTCGGGAGCCGCGACCCTGCCCTTCGCCGAAGCGCTGCAGGCGAGTGCGCGCGCCGCCGGCCTCGATCTCGATCTCGTGCCCGGCGAATTCACGCCCGCCTTCCGCGAGCGCAAATTCGAAGTGCTGCTCGGCAATTCCGGCGCCCGCCTGCCCGATCCCTTCGCCGTGGCCACGCAATATGCCTTTAACCCCGACAATAGCGACGAGGCACGCCTCGGCAGCTATTACCTCTGGCGCACGGGCATGAAGGTGGACGAGCTCAACACACTCATCGACCAATCGATGAAGGAGCGCGACACGGAAAAGCGCACAGACATCTTCAAGAAGATGGATGGCATCTATGCCGGCATGGCTTCGCCGCTGGTCATCTTCTTCCAGCGAACCGACCCCTATGTCATGCGCGCCAACGTGAAAGGCTATCACGGGCATACGACATGGTCGACGCGCTGGCATGACGTGACCAAGGAGTAGAACGCCGTGGCAAGCGCCGATATCACATCGAAGGGGGAGAGCAGCAGGCACTCCGCTGAGGGCGGGTTCGCCGAGGCGGCCCCGCACCCGGCACTGAGCCTGCTGCGGCGCCTGGCGGGACGCGTCGTGGCAGTCGTGACGACGCTGCTCGGCCTGCTCTTCCTGACCTTCTCGATGGGCCGCCTGCTGCCCGCCGACCCGGTGCTCGCCATCACCGGGGCGGAGGTCAGCAAGGAGGTTTACGATCGCGTCTATAACGAGCTGGGTCTTGGGCAGCCGATCTGGATGCAGTTCCTCTCCTATGTCGGCAAGATCGCCACAGGCGATCTCGGCATGTCGGCGACGACGGGCCAGCCGATCCTCACCGATCTGATGACGATCTTTCCCGCGACGATCGAACTTGCGATCATCGCCATGATCATCGGGGCGATCGTCGGCATTCCCTTAGGGATCACCGCCGCGGTCAGGCGCGGAACCGTTATCGACCACATCGCGCGGATCGTCGCCCTTGCCGGCCACTCCATCCCGATCTTCTGGACCGGGCTGATGGCGCTCTTCGTCTTTTATGCGAAGCTGAAACTCGTCGGCGCCTCGGGCCGGATCGATGTCTTCTATGAAGGCCTCGTCACACCGATGACGGGCTTTCTCCTGATCGACGCGGCGATTCAGGGCCAATGGGAGGTATTCCACAACGCGGCCGGACACATCATCCTGCCGGCGGCAATCCTCGGCTACTATTCCGTCGCCTATATCAGCCGCATGTCGCGGAGCTTCATGCTGGAGCAACTGAGCCAGGAATACATCATCACCGCCCGGGCCAAGGGGCTTGGCACCCGCAAGGTGGTCTGGCGCCACGCATTCAAGAACATCCGCGTACAGCTCCTGACGATCATGGCGCTGACCTTCGGCGGGCTGCTCGAAGGCGCGGTGCTGATCGAGACCGTCTTCGGCTGGCCGGGGCTCGGCCAGTACCTGACCCGGGGGCTGCAGATGAACGACATGAACGTGGTCATGGGTTCGGTGCTGACGATCGGCGCCGTCTTCCTGACGATCAACATCCTGTCGGACTTCCTTTATCGCATTCTTGATCCGAGGACACGGTGAGCCATGACGATCTCCTCTGAGCACGCAGACAGCGTCAACACCGGCGGCCTTCGCAACTGGCTGCTCGCACGGGAGCCTCGAGGCTGGTTCCAGTCATCGGCGCAGCAAATTCATCAGGGCTGGCGGAAATTCAGCCTGCACCCGCTTGGGCTGGCCGGATTGGCCATCATCCTGCTGCTGATCGTCGTGGCGCTGGCCGCACCCCTGCTGACCAGCTACGATCCGATCGTTCAGGACATGGCAGGGCGGCTTGCCCCGCCATCGGCGAGCCATTGGCTCGGCACCGACAATTTCGGCCGCGACGTCTTTTCACGGGTGATCTATGGCGCCCGCACCACGCTCTACATCATCATGCTCGTCACGGTCATCGTCGCCCCGCTCGGCCTGCTGATCGGCACCGTCTCGGGTTATTTCGGCGGCATCGTCGATGAAATCCTGATGCGCGTCACCGATATTTTTCTCTCCTTCCCCGGCCTCGTGCTGGCGCTGGGTTTTGCCGCAGCGCTCGGTCCGGGCATCACCAATGCGATCATCGCGATTTCACTGACGGCCTGGCCTCCGATCGCGCGCCTGGCGCGCGCCGAGACGCTCAGCCTTCGCAAGGCGGATTACATCGCCGCCGTACGCCTGCAGGGCGCGACATCAATCGCGATCATCACCCGCCACATCCTGCCGATGTGCATTCCCTCGGTGATCGTCCGCGTCACCCTCAATATGGCCGGCATCATCATCACTGCCGCCGGCCTCGGCTTCCTCGGCCTTGGGGCGCAGCCACCGTGGCCGGAATGGGGTTCGATGGCCGCCAGCGGACGTGAATTCATGCTCGACAGCCCCTGGGTCATCGCAGCACCCGGCATTGCCATTGCGCTCGTCAGCCTCGCCTTCAACCTCGTCGGCGATGCGCTTCGCGATGTTCTCGATCCCCGAGGTTCAGAATGACAGAGCCCTTGATCGATATTCAAAATCTCGAAATCGCATTTGGCGGCGGACAGGTGCGGGCCGTGCGCGGCGTGAGCTTTTCCCTTGGACAGGAAAAACTTGGGATCGTCGGCGAATCCGGGTCGGGAAAGTCGACCGTCGGCCGTGCCATCATGAAGCTGCTGCCACCGACCGCCATCGTCAATGCCGAGCGGATGCGCTTTCGCGACGTCGATCTGCTCAAGGCGAACGAAAAAACGATGATGACGATCAGGGGACGGCGGATCGGCCTGATCCTGCAGGATCCGAAATATTCGCTTAATCCCGTCATGCGAATCGGCGAACAGATTGCCGAGACCTACCGCTTCCATCATCCGAGGACGAGCAGGGCAAAGACCTGGCAACAGGCACTCGATATGCTCGAGGCCGTCCAGATCCGCGATCCGGAGCGCGTCGCCCGCCTCTATCCGCACGAAATCTCGGGCGGAATGGGCCAGCGGGCGATGATCGCCATGATGCTGATTGCCGAACCCGAAGTGCTGATCGCCGACGAACCGACGTCAGCGCTCGACGTGACGGTGAGGCTCGAGATCCTGGCCCTGCTCGACGAGCTCGTCTTGCGCCGTAATCTCGGGCTGATCTTTATCAGTCACGATCTCAATCTCATCCGGAATTTCTGCGATCGCGTCCTCATCATGTATGCGGGGCGGGTCGTGGAAGTGCTCGAGGCGCGCGATCTCGACAAGGCGCGACATCCTTATACGCAAGGGTTGCTGGCATCCTTGCCGACGATCGAAGACCCGCCTTCCCGGCTGCCGATCCTGAAACGAGATCCGGCCTGGCTTGAAGAATTCGCACTGGAGCCGCCGCGGTGATTAAAATCGACAATCTTACGGTCCGTTTCGGGCCCGGGCAGCGGCCTGTCGTCCGAGACGTGAGCTTCGCCATCGAAAAGGGAACTGCTTTCGGCCTGGTCGGCGAGTCCGGCTGCGGGAAGTCCACTGTCCTGAGGGCGCTTTCCGGCCTCAACGCCAACTATGACGGCCGGATCGAGCTCCATGGCGAGCCGTTAAATCAGCAGCGCAGCCGGCCTTTCTTCCGCCGGGTACAGATGGTGTTCCAAGACCCCTATGGATCCCTCCACCCCCGCAAGACCATCCGCTCGCAGCTGAAGGAACCGCTGCGCAATCAGGGGCTGGATACGAATTCTGTCGACATGAACGCGGTCCTGAGATCGGTTGGCCTCGACCCGGCGCTGAGCTACAGATTTCCGCACCAGCTGTCCGGGGGCCAGCGGCAGCGCGTGGCGATCGCCCGTGCGCTGATGCTGGATCCGGACGTTCTGCTTCTCGACGAACCGACATCGGCGCTCGACGTGTCGGTTCAGGCCGAAATCCTCAATCTCCTCCAGGATTTGCGTACCAATCGCGGCCTGACCTATCTGCTCGTCAGCCATGATCTCGCCGTCGTCTCGCACATGTGCAGCCGCGTCGCCATCATGGAAGCGGGCGAGATCGTGGAACAGGTCGATGTCGGCGCCTTGCGAAAAGGTGCGGTCGAACACCCCTATTCGCAACGCCTGCTGCGCGCGAGCCGGATGTACGGAAGGGCGTAGCTCGGTCAAACAGCGGGCGCCATTTCCTATTTCCAGCTCGTATAATCGTCGGCGACGCAACCAAACGGCGCGCGATCCTGACCGAACCGCTTCTTCAGCTGCTCGCATCCCCACTCGTTCAACGGCGCTGGCATGAGATTGTTGATGTCCATGCCAGGCGATTGGAATGCTGTCGTGGAGGTCGTGACGTACCAAAGCCAGAAGCCGACCACACCCACGACGATCAGAAGCAACACGCCGAAGAAAAGCTGCAGCCGCTTCCAGACCGATACCGACCTTTTAGGTTCATCAATCAAGATCGGCACACTCTGGTCGTGTTCTTGCTGATACGCGAAGGGTGCAAGAGCTGCGGTGCGCTCATTATCCGTAAGCTCCACGCGCTGCAGACGATCGTCGAGAAGCA
Source organism: Rhizobium sp. WYCCWR10014 (assembly GCF_001657485.1). GTDB lineage: Bacteria > Pseudomonadota > Alphaproteobacteria > Rhizobiales > Rhizobiaceae > Rhizobium. The sequence continues at coordinate 202,582 of NZ_LXFU01000052.1, read as the reverse complement.
CCGGCAGGGCCGTATTGCCGTGCCTCACGGCCAGTCCGATCGCCTTGCCATTAGCTTCACCGACGATCAGAGGCTCCTCTCCATTCTTCATGCGCGTGTAAGCCGATCGCCCCGTTTTGTCGTCGGCAATCTTGTCGTTATAGGTGATGGAAAGGACGCCGCGTTTGCGGTCGAATGCGGTGATCTCGACCGGGACGGGGGTCAGCATGGCGGGCCGAAGCAACTGGCCCTTGACCCACCAAATGCGGATAGCGAGAAAAATCATCCCCAGGCCCATGCCGCCGAGCAGTAGCGCAAACACAGTGAGCGTGATGATTCGGTTCCAGAGCATATCAAGACCCAGGCTCATCGTCGCAAGTTCCGGATGATCGGCTGATATCACAAGGCCGGTTTCGTAGTCACCGGTATGGAAATCGACGAACATGACCTCCACCTCGGTGTCGTAGTCTCGTCCACCATAACTGTAGACAAGGCGTGCCTCGCAATCGGTAAAGACTGCCTTGCGTGTCGTGCATCGCCCGTTTTGCACGTCGCCATTTTCGAGCGTCAAAGGGTTCTGGCTGATCTGGAAATCGCGGATTACCCCTGGTGCTTCCGAGACGAATAGAAAGACAGCCAGTGCCAGGATAATGGGCGTCGACCAGAAATAGGCGCTAGGCGTGGAGATTACGTTCCGCGCCAACGAAAGCGGGCGACCAGGAAGAACAAGTGAAGGCAATGGCGTCGGACCCCTCATATGTGACAGCGCAATGGGCTGGCAAGCTCAGACAGCGGCCAATGAGGCAGCAACTCAAAGCGCTGCGCGTCCTTTGCGCATCTGAAAGGACGCTGGGCGCTATAGCGGAATTGATGTCATGCGGCCGGCTTGCACAATCTCATTGTGTAAGACCGATCTAAAGCCTCAGGCGGGCGATCGGCAATCCATTTCAGCGTGCCTGGGCATCATTGGTCCGTTGATCTTGTTGAAAACGTGCGCGCGGCCTTGGGAACGCGGTCAATACCTCCCCTACGGAACCAAATCATCGCCGGGCGGTTATATGACACCCCTCCTCCTCCAATAGCCGAGCGTCATGATGTGGATGTTATGCGGCCCGAAAGTTACTCAGATGATTAAGGTTCTTGCCTGCGCCATCGCCGCTGCGACGGCGTCAATGCTCATGGCCGGCGCCGCCCACGCCGACGAATCCGCCTTCCTCAAAACACTGGCGGGAAGTTGGAGCGGTAATGGTACGGTGAAAGTGCGGACAAATGCACCGACAATTAAAGTCACGTGCCGTTTCAAATCGGATGCGAATGCAAGTTCCCTTGCACTCAATGGACGCTGCACCAGTCTCGTCGTTTTTTCCCGTGTCATCAGCGCCAACCTCAAGGCCAGCGGTGACACCTACACCGGCTCCTACGTGGGCGCGGGCACCGGCACCGCGGGTCTGGGCGGAAAGCGCGCTGGCAATGCCATAAGCCTCGCGATCAAATGGGCGAAAGAGGTCAATGGCGATCGACGTGCGCAGATGACAATCGAAAAAACCGGGGCATCGGGCATGCGCCTCACAACCGTCGATACCGACCCGGCTACAGGTCGATCGGTTGTTACGAGCCGCATTGACCTTCGTCGGAGCTGATATCTTTTTGCGTTCAAAGCGCCGCTGGCGTGCTAAAGGGTTGATAGAGAAGCTGCGAAGCTATAGTTTCGCCTTCGCAAATCGTCGAACGATACAAGGAAATAGTTATCTCATGCCGACAGGTACCGTTAAATTCTTCAATGACGACAAGGGCTTCGGCTTCATCACCCCTGAGGGTGGCGGGCAGGACGTTTTTGTTCACGTGTCTGCGCTGCAGAGCGGCGGGTCGCTCCGCGAAGGCGACAAGGTCAGCTTCGAAGTTGGACAGGATCGCAAGACCGGAAAATCGAAGGCTGAGAACGTCTCGACTATCTGATCGAAATCGAAGATGGCCCAGCCTGCGTTGAGCGGGTTGGGCTCATCCTCATGAGCCGTGGGCGCGAATGCCTTCGTCCTCTAAAGCGCGCCGCGATCTTTCAGATTCGCCTCGCGCTTTAGGTCTTTGTGTTACGCATAGCGGTCGCGCAAAACCGCTGCGCACTTTTGCGCGACATGCTTTAAGCCGAAACGCCGGCAATCGAGGTCTGGGCGTGTCGTTCACGCCCGCGCCTTGGAAAATCCCGAATATCACGCATGAGGACGCTCATGCCAGCGCAGTGGCGGAAACCAGAGCGTTTTCTCTCTGACAAAGGATGTTGCACGCATTCGCTTTCAGACAATGCGGGGGCCATCACGGTGAAGAGTGCATTAAGCCCCTAATAGGATGCTCTCCGCGGCCTTCTCTGCAATCATGATCACCGGCGAGTTGGTGTTGCCCGACACGATCGTCGGCATGATCGAGGCATCGACCACCCGCAGTTTCGCCAGCCCATGCACCCGCAATTGCGGATCGACAACCGCCATCGTGTCGCTGCCCATCTTGCAGGTGCCGACCGGATGGAAGATCGTTGTGGCGATATCGCCGACGCGACGGATCAGTTCCTCGTCAGTCCGGTATTCCGTGCCCGGCAGCATCTCCTGCGGCCGGTACTTGGCGATGGCACCGGCCTCCATAAGCCGGCGGGCGTGCCGGATCGATTTCGTCGCAACCATCCGGTCGCCGACGGTCGAAAGATAGTTCGGGCGGATTTCCGGCGCCACGGAAAAGTCTGGGCCACCAACATGCACGGTCCCGCGGCTCTCCGGCCGCAGATTGCAGACGGAGACGGTGACCGCCGGATATTTGTGCAGCGGCTCGCCGAGCCGGTCGGTGCTCAAGGGCTGCACGTGATATTCGAGATCGGCGGTCGCAACGGCCGGATCGCTCTTGGCAAAGATACCGAGCTGGCTCGGCGCCATCGACAACGGCCCGGACCGGCGCAGCATATATTCAAGCCCCATGCCCGCCCGGGTGAACAGGTTGTGATAGAGCTGGTTCAGCGTCTTTGCGCCCTCGATACGGAAGACCGTACGGATTTGCAGATGGTCCTGCAGGTTTTCGCCGACACCTGGAAGTTCATGGACGACGTCCAGTCCGGCAGCGGACAACACATCCGGTCGACCGACCCCGGAAAGCTCCAGGATTTTCGGCGAATTGATCGCACCGGCAGACAGGATGACCTCGCGACCGGCGCGAGCCAGATGATTCTGCCCGTTCAGCCGGAACCGCACGCCGGTCACCATTCTGCCGTCGAATTCCAGCCGCTCGGTTTCGGCACCGGTCAGCACACGCAGATTGGGCCGCTTCATCACCGGGCGCAGAAAGGCCTTGGTCGTGTTCCAGCGCAGGCCGCCACGCTGGTTGACCTCGAAATAGCCAGAGCCCTCATTGTCGCCATCGTTGAAATCGTCGGTCTTCGGGATACCGAGTTCTTCAGCTGCATCGCGAAAGGCATCGAGGATCGGCCAGGAAAGCCGCTGCTTTTCCACCCGCCATTCGCCGCCTGCCCCGTGCATCCGCGACTTGCCACGATAGTTGTCCTCGGATTTGAGGAAATAGGACAGCACGTCGTCCCAGCCCCAGCCGGAATTGCCCGCCTGCCGCCAACCATCGTAATCGGCCGCCTGGCCGCGCATGTAGATCATGCCGTTGATCGAGGAGCAGCCGCCCAGCAGTTTTCCACGCGGATAGGGCAGTGACCGGCCGTTCAGTCCTGCTTCCTCGGCCGTCCTCATCATCCAATCGGTGCGCGGATTACCCATGCAGTAGAGATAGCCGATCGGCACATGCACCCAATGATAGCGGTCGCTGCCGCCGGCTTCGAGCAGCAGGACGCGGTTTTTCGGATCGGTCGACAGCCGGTTGGCCAGAACGCATCCCGCCGATCCGGCGCCGACGATGATGAAGTCGTAGCTTCCCGCATCAATGGCTGCATCATCCACACGCATATTCACGCCCCCGCCCCCGCTGCAACCGGCGGGACCGCCGTCAGACGCCGCCAGAGCGGTGCCATCGCTTCGGCGATATCCTGATAAAGAGCGTAACGCCGCGCATAATGCGCCTCAAGCGAGACATCCGGGCGATAATGCCGCTCGGTCCGGACCATGGCCGCAGCACCAGCGCCGAAGTCCGCGAAGACACCGACGCCGGTTCCAGCCGCAATCGCCGCTCCTAGTGCACCGGTTTCACGCGAGCGGGCAACGCTGACCGGAACGCCGAGCACATCGGCAAAGATCTGCGGCCAGATCAGGCTGCGCGAGCCGCCGCCGGACAGCACGGCTTCGTTGAAGACCGCGCCGGCCTCTCGGATCGTCTCGATGTGCTGGCGATGCCCGAAGGCGACACCTTCGAGAAGCGCGCGAATGAGATGCCCCCTGGTGTGCCAGCCGGCAATGCCGTAGAAGCCGGCGCGCGCATGGCCGTCCTGCTGGGCACCATAGAGATATGGATGGTAGAGCGGGTCGTCTGCCGCGGGCTCGATCGCCTCGGCCAGCGCACAGCAGGCATCGAAGGGCGAAACGCCATCCGCATGCTCGCCTTCGAAGAACTCCCGCACCAGCCATTCGAGATTGGCAGCCGAGGTGGCACTATTCTCCATCGCCATGTAGCGACTGCGATCGAAGGTCGAGGACATGAAGACCGGCCCGTCGAGGTCGGGACTGTCTATAACGACCTGGTTGATGCTCCAGGTGCCGGCAATGATCGAGGCGCTGCCGGTGCGCGAAACGCCCGAGCCGAGCGCCGAGGCGACGACGTCGAACAGCCCGCCAATCACGGGCGTACCGGCGGCGAGCCCGGTTTGCGTCGCCACCTCCTCGGTCACCGTACCGGCAATGTCGGCGCTTTCGATGAGCGGCGGCAAGAGGTCCATGCAATCGCCCAGTCCATAGGCTTCCATCAGTGCCTTGTCGTAGCGGCGCGCGGCAAGATCGAGCAGACCGGCCCCCGACATGTCGGACACCTCGCTGACGCGGCGGCCGGTCAGCCGGTTGACGACGAAATCCTTGGAGAAAAACACAGTGCCGATGCGGTTGAACAGGTCCGGCCGGTGACGCTTCAGCCAGGCAAGCAATGTCGGCGTCTGGGATGGCCACGGACGCTGGCGGGCAATCGGATAGGTCCGGTCACCAACGCCGGCCTCTCGCCATTCATCGACCAGCCCGGCCGCCCGCGTGTCGAGCGACTGAATGCCGATGAGCGGAGCGCCGTCGCGATCAAGCGCATAGAGACCGTTGCCATGCCCGGCGCAACCGATCGCGGCGATTTCCTCCGGCTGGATCCTTGCCTTTTCGATGCAGGCGCGGATGACCTGCCGGGCATTCGCCCATAATTCGTCCAGACCCCGCTCGACATGCCCCGGGCTTGGCATGCGGCTGTGTCCTTCTTCTGACGCAGCCGCGATCTCGTTGCCGTGCCGGTCGTAAATCACCGCCTTGATGACGGTGTTTCCGGCGTCGAGCCCCAAAAGATACTCTCCCATACAGAACCCCTCCGAAGGTTCGAAATCGCTGCTCAAACCTGCTGGTAGAGCGCAAAGGCCTGTTCGCCGCTCGCATCCTCGTGCACGATCGCCATCAGCCCGCGCACCACGGCACTCGGATTGGCGTGCTGATAGATGTTGCGCCCATAGACCATGCCCATTGCGCCCTGTCGCATCAAGGCGGCGGATTTGTCGAAAACGGCACGAAGATCCTCCTTGCCGCCGCCGCGCACCAGAACCGGGCAACGGGCTGCTTCCACCACTCTGTGGAAATCCTCGGCATTGGTGGTTGGGTCCGCCTTGACGATATCCGCACCCATCTCACGGGCGAGCCGCGTCAACGTAACGATCTTGTCGGCATCGCCGTCGACCATGTAGCCGCCCTTTTCCGTCACCGGCTGCATCACCAGCGGCTCGATCATCAGCGGCATGCCATACTTGTCGCAATCAGCCCGGACGCGGGAAATGTTCTGCACGCACTGGCGGAACAGGTCCGGCTCGTCCGGCAGCATGAACAGGTTGACGACCACGCAGGCCGCATCCATCTCGATCGCGCCGATCAACGGCTCGGCCTCGTTCTGCAGCACTGCCCACATGTCGCGGTGGCGGATCCGGTTATAGGGATTGCCCATGTCGATGCGCATGACCAACGCCGGCTTGTCCTTGCCGGGCACGTCCTGCAGCAGGTCCGCCTGGCCGTAATTCATCTGGATCGCATCTGGCCCGGCAGAAACCAGCGCCTTAACGACGGCCTGAATGTCCTCCAGCCCATTGAGGAAGGATGGTTCGTTACAGACGCCGTGATCGATCGCCACATCGAGGCAGCGGCCGCCGCCGAACAGCCGGTTCATCCGGACTTTGCTGTTGTGTCGCATTCTATGCTCCTTGGTTCGTTCCTTGCGGAAAGCATGTTTTCGTCAACGCCGTGGCGTTGGTTGAGAAGGGTGAGAAAACGCTCGCGCTCACGGGCGCGATGCGCGAGCGTCCAGTGCTTTTCCTGCGCCAGCAGGTCGAGTGCGGCATCCATCATGTCGAGCGTAAGTTCGCCCGAAACGGCAAGCGTCGTGCGCCGCAAAAGCAGGTCGTCGAGATGTTCCACCGCTTCACCGCGGATAAGGAACTGCAATTCGCGCATCGAGTAGCCGGCGTGCGGCAGCACTGCATCGGGGCCGGCCGTGATGAAGTCGCCAACCGCCTCGGCATCCGTGCCATATCGGGCAAACATCTCAGCCATGCGCCGGCCGGAAAGGCCCTTGCTGGCCGCCATCTGCGTGAGCCAGGCGGCCGCGCTGGCGGGAAATGCCCGCCCGCCGCCGATCGGCCGATCGGTTGTCGCAATGCGGCGCCGCCTGCCCAGCCTTTCCAGAGCCATGTCGGCCGCCAGTTCCCCGAAGGATCGGAATGTCGTCCACTTGCCGCCGATCATGCACAGAACCGGTGGGCCACCATCCTTCGGCTCCACGACCGTGCAGAAATGATCGCGCGGGATGCGGCCGGTAAAGCTGTCAGTGCTGGCCGGCAGCGGCCGCACGCCGGAAAACTGGAAAACGATCTGTTCCGGCCGGACGGTGATATCAGGCAGCACGAAGGCGAGCGATTGCAGGATATAATCCCGCTCGTCTGCCTCGCAGCGCACCGTTTCCGGATCGTCGACGCGGATATCGGTCGAACCGACGAGAACCTTGCCGAGATAGGGAAACAGGATGCAGATCCGCCCGTCCTCGTTTTCATAGTAGATCATGTGATCGGCGAGTGCGTCGCGCAGGTCCGCATTGTCGACGATCAGATGCGAGCCCTTGGTGCCGCCCATCAACGGCGCCGGCCGTGCTTCTGGCGAAAACAGCGCCTGGTTGGCGATGTCTATCCAACCGCCGGTGGCGTTGATGATCAGCACCGGTTCGACGCTAATCGACGCCCCGCCGATCAGGTCCTCGACCCGATATTGGCCATCCTCTGTCCGCCGCAGTTCCGCGTAATTCAGCGCCTTCGCCCCGAATTTTGCTGAAAGCCCATCCTGCAGAAGCTCGATGCCCAGCCGCTCCGGATGACTGACCCAGGCGTCGAAATAGGTGGCCGAACTCTTGATGTCGGGATTGAGCGCCGGCCACTTGGCAAGCGTCGTGCGCCGGCCGCGAAACTGGTGGCGCGGCATCAGCGCCCGCTTGCGGGTCAGGAAGTCATAGATGCTCAGGCCCGCCTTGATGGCGACGGCGCCACGCCGGCTCGGGCGGCGGCTGAGGCCCAGGAAGCGGACGATGCCATTGCCGAGGCCGGAAAATATATCGAACACCGGCACCGTCGTCGGCAGCGGCGCGACGTAATGCGGGGCGTTGCGCAGCAACCGGTCCCGCTCGACCAGCGATTCCTGCACCAGCTTGAATTCGCCGTTCTCAAGATAGCGAAGACCTCCATGGACCATGCGCGACAGCGCCGAACTGGCCCCGGAGCAATAGTCGTGTTTCTCGACGAGCAGCACGTTCAGCCCCTGCAGCGACAACTCGCGAAAGACGCTGATGCCGTTGATGCCGCCACCGATGACACAGACGTCCACCTTCGGGCTCTGGCGGAGCCCGTCCAATATCTCTTGCCGTTTCATGATGGCGATCCGCTACCTGTCCATGTCAGTCAGTTTCGCCGCTATGGCCGTATCGATGGCCGCAAGATCGGCCGCATCCAGCCGGATGGTCCCGGCTCGCGCATTGTCGAGCGCTTGTGCCGGATTGCGCGCCCCGCAAAGTGCAAAGGTGACGCCCGGCTGCGCCAGCGTCCAGGCAATCACGATCTGGGCGATGCTGGCTCCGTGTCTTTCGGCGACCGGCCGGATGGCGTCGGCCAGCGCCGTTGCCTTCTGGCGATTGTCGACCGAAAAGCGCGGATTGTCCTTGCGCTGGTCGTCGCCGGAAAACACGCGGTCCGGACCGATGGTGCCGGACAGCAACCCCAACGCCAGCGACGAGTAGCTCAGCGTCGCTATGCTGTTGGCCTTGGTCAGCGGCAGAAGCTCCGCCTCGATCTCCCGGTCGATCATGCTGAACCGCTCCTGGATTGCGTCGAGACCACCAGCAGCAATATAGGCATTGAGGTCGTCGGGGCTGACATTGCTTGCGCCGATCGCCCGGATCTTGCCCGATGTGCGCAGGTCTTCCAGCGCCCGCATCGTTTCCTCGATCGGGGTCGTCGCGTCCTGCCAATGGGTGATGTAGAGGTCGATATAATCGGTTCCGAGCCGCCTCAGACTTTCCTCGACCTCATGCAGGATCGCGTCGCGGCCGAGATAACGGTGCACCGGCTTGCCGTCTTGATCGAAGAAATGACGGCCCTTCTGCGTATGCCAGACAAGGCCGCATTTGGTGGCGATGACTGCCTTATCGCGGCGCCCGGTCAGCGCCTTGCCGACGATCTCCTCGGAACGTCCAAGCCCATAGGCCGGCGCCGTATCGATCAGCGTCACGCCGGCATCGAGCGATGCCTGGATCGCGGCGATGGATTCGGCCTCATCGGTCCCGCCCCACATCCAGCCGCCGATCGCCCAGGTGCCCAGTCCCACCGCCGAGGCGGAAACGCCCGATTTGCCGATCTCACGTGTCAATTGCTGTCCGCTCATGCCCATTTTCCTTCGCCATTCGCCAGTGCCAGCACCCGCGCACCCGTCGCCTCATCGGTCACCAGCGTATCGAGATGATTGCCCCTGAGAACGCTGAGGATCGGGCCTGCCTTGTTCGGCCCGCTCGCCACACCGATTTTGGTGGGGATCGAGGCGAATTCCGGCAGCGTCAGCGACACCAGCGAACGGTTGAGGCTGTAGTCGCAGACTTGGCCATGATCATCGAGCAGATGCGCCAGCAATTCGCAGGAGGCGCCGGACCGCTCGATCGCGGCGCGGTCGGTGCTCGAGGAGGGATGCAGGTCGTAATAGCTCGAATCGTCCGAGAGGATCGAGCCAATGCCGACCACCGCCACCTTCGCCTCGCGCGCCCGTTTGAAAACGTCTGCGACGGAACGCATGTTGATCAGCATCGCCCGCTGCTCGGCATCGTCGGCAAAGAGGGGCGCGTGGATCTGGTAGGAACGTCCCCCAAGCCGGTCGGCCATCAAGGTCGAGACATGATTGACGTCAGTATAGTGTTTACCCTGCACGCAGCCGGTTGCTGGAATGACCTCGACATTGAACCGACGCGGCGGCTGCAGACCGGCGACGACGGCGCTCACCCCTTTGCCGCCGGTGATGCAGATCGTATCGCCGTCGATAATCTCTTCCAGCAGCAACCGTGCTGCCGCTTCGCCAACGGCCTGAAGCGCAGTCTGCGGATTGTCGGAAACGGTCGGCACCACGACGGCACGGCCGATGCCGCCAAGCGCTCGTAGCTGTTCTTCCATATCGACCAGCGGCTCGACCGGCGACTTGATCTTGATCTCGACCAGACCGAGCTGGCGGCCGCGCTTGATCAGGCGGTTGACGGTGGCGTGCGAGATGCCGATCTGATCGGCAATTTGCGCCTGTGTCAGTCCCTCGAGGAAATGCAGGACCAGAGCCTGGTGCATCTGCCGGGCGATGACGATTTCCTCGCGCGGCGCATTTGCGGGTTTGAGCTTGGCTATCGGCATATCAGGCAGCCTTCCGCTTGTGCAGGAAATGGTCGATCGAGACGGCGGCAAGCAGAATGCAGCCTTTGATCATGTCTTGCCAATAGACGGACACGTCAAGCAAGATCAATGAGCTTGTTACGACCGACAGCAGGGCAATACCGAGAATAGCCCCAAGGATCGTGCCGGAACCGCCATTCAGCGACGCACCGCCGATCACCGCGGCGGCGATGATGTTGAGCTCCATGCCGACACCAAAGGTCGGGGTCGCGGCACCGAAGCGGGACATGTAGATCACCCCGGCAACGCCGGACAGCGTCGCGCAGAGCACCGTCACCCAGAATTTCACCTGGTTGGTCTTGATACCGGAATAGAGCGCCGCCTTCTCGTTGCTGCCGGTGTAGAACACCTTGCGGAAGGCGGTTGCCCGGCGCAGCAGGAAATCGAACAGCACGACGACCGCAACAAAAATCAGGATTACATAGGGGACGCCATATAATGTGCCCTGCCCGACCGCCTTGAACGAGGGCGGCAAGGTGAAGAGCGACAGCGGCGTACCCTTGGTGATGATCAGGCAGATACCACGCACGATGACCATCGCCGCAAGCGAGGTGATGAAGTGGTTGAGACCGACGACCGTGACGAAGAAGCCCATGACACAGCCGATCAGGCCGCTGGCAATGATCCCGATCAGGGATGCGCTCCATGGATCGAGTCCCATCAGGAACAGCGAGCCCGACAGCACCATCGAGAAGCAAACGACCGAGCCGACCGACAGGTCGATGCCGCCGACAATCAACAGGATGGTCATGCCGACGACGACGATCCCTTCCACCGAGAACGACATCAGCATCGCCCGGAAGTTGCCGAGCGTCAGAAAATGCGGCGAGGCAAAACTCATGACGATGCAGAGCGCCAGGATGATCGCGATCAGTCCCGCCTCGCGCATCGTCCCCAGCCGTTTCCAGCCGGGCGCGCGTGCCTGATGTGCCGTTGCCAGTGTAGCGTCCGCCATGACCCTGTCTCCTGCCCCTGCTTTTTCCCTACGCGGCATGCTCTGATGCCTTTGAATTGTTGTGACCGCCGATACCGGAGGCGAGCCGCATGATCGTTTCCTCCGTCATCGCTTCGCCCTCGACCTCGCCTGCGACCGTGCCTTCGTGGATAACCAGCACCCGATCGCACAGGCCGAGAAGCTCCGGCAGTTCCGACGAGATGACGACGATGCCGATGCCGGAGCGCGCGAGATCGCGCAGCAGCCGGTGGATTTCCGATTTGGCGCCGACATCGATGCCACGCGTCGGCTCATCCATCAGAATGACCTTGGGATCGACCGCCAACTGCTTGGCAATCGCCACCTTCTGCTGGTTTCCGCCCGACAGCGACGAGACCGGCATGTCGATGCCACCCATCCGTACGCCGAGCCGCCGGGCCAGGTTGTGGGCACGATCCGCCTCGGCCTTGGAATTCAACAGTCCCAGCGGTCCGGTCAGCGATTTCAAATCGAGAACGGCAATGTTCTGGGCGATGGAAAGATCGAGGAAAATGCCAGAGCCTTTCCGGTCTTCCGACAGGTAGACGACGCCAGCCTGCGCTGCCTGCGCATAGGACCGCGCCCGCAGCCGCTGTCCATGCAGTTGCACCTCGCCGCCGGTTACAGGCCGCAATCCGCAAATACCTTCGGCTATCTCGGTGCGCCCCGAGCCGATCAGCCCGCCGACGCCGAGAATTTCACCCCTGCGCAGGTCGAAGCTCACATCCGTAAAGCGGCTGCCGTCGCCGAGATCGCGGACGCTCAGGATGATCTCATCGGTCCGCTCCGCCGGCGCCTGTTTTTCCGGATAGAGCTGGGTGATCTCGCGCCCGACCATGCGGCGCACAACATCATCCGGCGTCAAATCCGCCACCTTCTCCGTCGAGACATAACGGCCATCGCGAAACACGGTGACCCGGTCGCACAGGCTGAAGATTTCGGCCATGCGGTGGCTGATATAGATGATCGAAATACCCTGCGCCTTGAGGTCGCGGATGATTCCGAACAGGACCTGCGTCTCCGATTCCGTCAAAGCAGCCGTCGGTTCGTCGAAGATCAGCACCCGACAATCGAGCGTCAGTGCCTTGGCGATCTCGACAAGCTGCTGGCTGGAAATCGACAGGTCACCGACTTTGCGGCGCACGTCGATCGGCGCCAGACGATTCATCACGACCTGTGCATCCCGCTCCAGCCGGCCATAATTCATGAAAGGCGAGCGCCGACGGTTGGTCGCGGCCATGAACATGTTCTCGGCCACCGTCGCATCGGGGCAGAGCGCGATTTCCTGATGCACGAGGCCAAGCCCGAGCGATTGCGCCACGGCCGGCGACGTCACCTTTACCGGCGCGCCATCGACGAGAACGTCCCCTTCGGTCGGCTGCAGCACGCCGGCAATGATGTTCATCAGCGTCGACTTGCCCGCGCCGTTTTCGCCGCAAAGCGCATGAACCTCGCCCTTCTCCAGGCTGAAGCTCACATCCGTCAACGCCTTCACCGCCCCGAAGTGCTTGCTGACATTGCGGATTTCCAGAACCGGCACCGACGCCATCATCGTCTCCTCCTCACGCTCGCGGTGGCTGTCCGGAGTTTCCTGCCTCCGGACAGCCGGCACAAAGGCTTACTCCTCGATGCCTTTGGTGCCCCGCCGCTTCAGATACTTGTCCCAGTAGAAGTCGTCGGCATTATCAGCCGTGACGATCGACAGGCCGTTGTCGACGAACGGAATGCTCATCGGGTTGAAGCCGGCGCGCTTGGCGTCGTTCATCGGGTCGATGAGTTCCGGATGCTTGGCCAGCCACAGAAGCATGAAGCCCATGTAACCCTGCATGCCCTGGTTCGGATTGATCGAACCGAACACTTCGCCTGCCTTGATCATATCGAGAATGTTGGCATTGACGTCGGCGCACATCACGAGGATCTTGCCGCCGCTTTCCTTGTTGGCCTGCGAAGCGCCGATGGCCGAATTCGCTTCCGGCATGAAGACGGCCCCAATGTTCGGATGGGCCTGCACCAAGCTCATCAGGCCCTGATAGGCCTTGTTCGGGTCCTGGTTGGACGCAGCGCGGCCGACGAGCTTCATGTCAGGATATTTTTCCTCCATACGGGCGATGAAGGCGGCGATACGCTTGTCGTGGTTGTCCTGGCCCGGATTTTCGAGAACGGCATATTCACCCTTGCCACCCATCTTTTCGGCAATCGCGTCGGCCGCATAGGTGCCTTCGCGGGTATTGTCCGACGTGACGAACGAGATGCGCTTGGAAAGCGGTGCATCGGCTGCGAAGGTCACGACCGCCGTGCCCTGGTCGATCGCCCGGTTGATCGGCTCGATGAACGGATCGGAGTTCATCGGATGAACGAGGATACCGGCCGGGTTCTGGGCCAGCGCCTGGTCGAAAGTGGCGATCTGCTTGTTGACGTCATATTCCGGCGTGCCGGTATAGGCGGTCTCGCAGCCGAGCTGCTGACCGGCCTGCTTGAACATTTCATAGACCGGGAACCAGTATTCGACGCCCGATACCATGACGTTCATGACGTATTTTTCACCCGGCTTGCAGCGGAACGGATTTTCCGTATCCGCGCTGGCCACGCCGGCCAAAAGCGTCGATGCAAGGACCGCCAATGCGGTCGTGCTTAGAAATTTGCGCAAGTTTCCTCCTCGAGGCCGAAGCCCCTCCCAAATATCCGGCGGCGCCTCAGCGGCTGCCGATGATCCATTGAAGACCGGAGTTCCTCCTCGAAGTCCGGTATGGGCAGATAATCGCAACGGCAGAGCGCTGTCAATATAATTCATACCGTGAAATATATTTCATCACCATACACTGGGGGCGGTCGATGCCGCTTGCGAGCGCTCGAAGGGTTCATGCCGGTCGTATGGCGACTGGCGATGTCGCCCATTCGGCAAACAACCGCAGCCGGAGCACTTCGGCATTTCCCCGCGCCATGGAGACTATCTTTTGGTTTTGTGCCATTCCGGTCGCAAGACCGCTGCGCAGTTTGGGGGAATTGCCCTACAGCCGATTGGCGCGCAATAGGGTGTCGCGAGACAAATATCCCGCAAGCGTCCCGTCTGCGGCTTTGACGTGCAGGCCCGGCATCTCACCGGAGAGGATAAGCGCCAAGGCATCGTGAACCGTGGCGTCAGCGGCGATCTCGGCATCGCCATTCGACGGTTCCGGCGCGGTCATGATCATCGATACGGCAATCAAGCTTAGCCTTTTTATGGCTCGGTCGGGACCGAGGAAACTCTCGACGAACCCATTGACGGGACGCGCAAGGATTTCCTGCGGGGTATCATATTGAAGGAGGCGGCCGTCGCGCATGATGGCGATGCGATCACCCATCTTGATCGCCTCATCGAGGTCATGGGTGACGATGACGACGGTCTTCTTCACCTTCCTCAGAATATCGCGGAATTCGTCCTGAAGCCGGACGCGGGTGATCGGATCGATGGCGCCGAACGGTTCGTCCATCAGCATGATGGCAGGGTCGGCGGCGAGCGCGCGCGCGAAACCGACGCGCTGACGCTGCCCGCCCGACAATTCGTGTGGCAGGCGCTGCCGCATGATGGCCGGATCAAGTCCTACGAGATCCAGCAGCTCGTCGACCCGGCGATCGCTGCGCGCCTTTTCCCAACCGAGAAGCCGCGGCACGGTCGCGACATTGCGCGCGATCGACATATGCGGAAACAGACCGACTTGCTGGATGACATAGCCGATGCTGCGGCGCAGCTCTTTCTGATCGACCCGGGCGATATCTCTGCCATCGACCAGCACCCGTCCCGCCGTGGGCGTCTCCAACTGATTGATCATGCGCATGGTCGTGGTCTTGCCGCAGCCCGAAGGACCGATCAGGGCAACCGTCGTGCCGGTCTCGATCAGAAGGTCGAGATTGTCGACCGCATGCGAACCGCTTCCGTCGTAATTCTTCGTAACATGGTCGAGATGAATCATCCTGATATCCGCTTTCGGCCGCTTAGCGCCGTTGAGTGAAGACGCGCTCCAGGGCGCCGAACGCCAATTCCGCAAAGATCGCGAGCAGGGCTATCGGAACCGCTCCGACGAGAAGGCGCGGCATGTTCATGATCGCAATGCCGGCATTGATGAAATCGCCAAGCCCGCCGCCGCCGATGAAGGAGGCCAGCGCCGCCCCGCCGATGACCTGGATGGCGCTCGTCCTGACGCCTGACAGAATTGACGGAACGGCCAGGGGAAGTTCTATCTCCCACAGCATCTGCCCGGCGCTCATGCCCATTCCATCGGCCGCATCGATCACCGAGGCGTCGATCTCGCGGATGCCGATGATTGTGCTCAACAGCAGCGGCGGCACGGCAAGGACGATGAGGGCCACCACCGATGGCAACAATCCGATGCCGAGAAACGGCATCGCCGCCGACAGGATCGCAAGGCTCGGTATCGAGCGCAAGGCGCCGGCAATATTGACCACTGCAAAGGCGGCGCGAGGTGCCCGTGCGACGGCAAATCCGAGTGGTACGGCAATGACGAAAGCGATGCCGAGCGATAGGACGCACATCAGAAGATGGCGATTGAAGGCATTGAAGAAGGCGCCGGAGTTGTTGAAGATCCAGCTGAATGCATCGATCACGATCATGCGGCTTTACCTCCACTGCGCCGGCGCAGCAGCTTTTCGAAGGATGCAAAACAGTAGTCGGCAAAGAGCGCCAGAAATGACGTCAGCAGCCCGCCGGCGATGATCTTTTCGGGAAACCGCTGGTCGATGCCTTCGAAAATGATGACGCCGAGCCCGCCGGCATTGATATAGGCGGCAACGGTCGCGATGCCGATGACCGTCACCATTGCAATGCGGATACCGCCGACGATATAGGGCATCGCCAGCGGCAGCTCGACTTCCCAGATCCGCCGCGCCGTGCCGTAGCCCATGCCATCGGCAGCTTCGAGTATGTCACGCGGAATTGCCTGAAACCCCATGCCGATATTGCGGATCAGGATCATCAGCGAGTAGGCGGCAAGACCGGTAATGGCGGGTGCTGCCCCGATCCCCATGATCGGAATGAGAAGCGCAAACAGCGCCAGGCTCGGCACGGCGAACAGGATACCGGTGAAGATGATGATAACCGCGAAGCTCCGCGGTCGCCTTGCCGCCCATATCCCGACGATCAGCGAGATCACCAAGGCAATGCCGACCGAGGAAAACACGAGATACAGGTGCTCCAACAGCGCTTCGAATAGCCGATCGAGGTGTTTAGGGACCCATTTCATCGTCGAGACCTCCGCGTCCGGACTCTCGTTCGCCTGTCTACCATGAGACCCCCAATCTGCGATCGGCGTCGTCGGCTCTTTGCGGCAGGACATCGTAGGCGGACGGAACGACCGCCGAAAATCGTCCGAGGCCGAGCCGTTCCAAAACCGCCGCTCCCTCAGGCGTTTCATGCAGCGTCACGAGGCTCTGCCGTAACGCCATGGCGATGTCTGCGGGCAATGTTTGCGCGGCAACCAGTAGCGGCGCGGGAAGCGGATCGGTCGTCGCCAGAATACGAAGACCATCGATTTCCTCGCGTTCGTGCATCGACAACAATTGGAAGGCATAAGCGTCAATCGCGCCCGCATCGATCCTGCCATCCTTGAGGGCTGCGACGATGCCTGAGGGGTTGAGCAGTGGTCCGACCGTCGTGCTCTGCTTCATCGTGCCCGCAAATCGGCCGGCAAGGTAGGAGCGTGCCGCATGGTAGCCCGATTGGGAATCGCGCACGGTCCAGCCCCAGCGTGCCGCAGCGAGATCCGCCACCGCGTTCACCGGCCCGGTGGAGGCAACGAGGATGTGGCTGGCATAGAGGGGCTGGTCCAAAGACCATGCCTCGCTCGAGACAGGTGCGGCAAGCACCGTCGGTCGCGCAGCCTCAGGCATGCGCGAAAACGGATAACCGCACATGAAGACCGCGCCCATGTCCGGTCTCGCCCACAATTCCGACAGCGGGGCTGGTGCTGCATGAGCAATGATCTCGAGTTCAATGCCGGACCGCAGGCTGACCTGCGCAAACAGCGCATCCCACAGGCCGCGAATGCGCGGGCTGAGATTATACATTCTCGAACAGGCGACCGGCTTGGACATCACCATGGCAATTATGCGAACCGCAGCCGCTGGCCGATATTCATCTCTCTTGCCTTGTCGACCATGGCGGCGCCGAGCGCCACGTCGGTCGTGCTGAGGCCGCGATGCCAGAACAGGATCGTCTCCTCCTCACTTTCGCGGCCGGGTTTCATGCCACAGACGATCTGGCCGATTTCGGCATGCAAATTCTCGGCCGTCACCTTGCCCTCATCGACGTGACGGCGAAGCGCTCCGAACGGTTTGCCGGGGCCGCATTGCCCCCAATCGTCGACGACGACCTTGTCCATGATGTCGGTGAGATCGAATTCGAGCGCGCTCATCGTGCCATAGGGCACGACGAAGGCTCCCTTCTTCACCCATTCCGTCTTGAACAGCGGCGCTGGTTCCGGCAGGCGGCTGGCCTCGACCATGATATCGGCGCCCTTGAGGCAATCCTGCCAATTGTCGGTGACGATGACCTTCTTGCCGAGATCCGCCTCGAGACGCTTGGCGAAAGCATCGCGACTTTCCGGGCGGCGCGAATGCACGCGGATTTCATCGAAATCGAAGAGATGATCGAGAAGGCGGACATTCCAGTAAGAGGTTCCGCGGGCACCGATATGGCCGAGAATCTTGCTGTTCTTGCGGGCGAGATATTTGGCGCCAAGAGCGGTGACGGCCCCGGTGCGCATGTCGGTGATAGCAGTTGCGTCGATGATGGCCTTCGGCACGCCTGTGTTCGGGTCGAACAGGTTGAGGACCGCAAGCTCCGAGGGCAGATCGACCTTATAGTTGTCGACGAAGTCGCCGACAACTTTGACGCCGGCATAGTTCAGCGCTTTGACGTAGCCGCGAAGCACGTTGAAATGGCCTTTGTCGGAGCTCTCCGGCACAAGATGGACACGCGGCTCGATGACGGTTTCGCCCCTGCCCTGCGCATCCAGCGCCTTCGACACTGCATCGAGAATCTCGTCATTCGTCAACGCCAGCGCCTTGGCATCAAGGGCGTTGAGATAGTCGATCCAGATTTCCTGCATTTCCCGCTTCTCCACATTCCCGTCCGGCTGCTTGGCGGACGGATTTTCGAACAGACACCCTGCCAGACCGCGGCCGGATTGATACCCGGCCGCGGGGCATGACAATCATTTCGGCAGCAGGCCGTTTTCCTTGAGGAATTCGACCGCCACGTCTTTGGCTTCCTCATGATCGGTCTCGACCTTGGCATTGAGGACCCGCATTTTCTCGTTATCGAGATGGGCGCCGACCGCTTCCAGCAGTTCGGCAACCTTCGGATTGGCCTTCAATATGTCCTGACGGACAACCGGCGCCACGTAGTAGGGCGGAAACAGACCCTTGTCATCTGCGAGCGGCACGAGGTTCTTCGAGCCGATCTGCCAGTCGGTCGCCGCGCCATTGGCGACGTCAATGTCCTTTTGTTCCAGCGCGTCATAACGAAGGCCAAGTTTGGCAAACTGCTTGAACTCCTTGAACTCGGCGTCGTAGACACGCTTCAGGCCGGGCAGGCCGTCGGCGCGATCCGGAAATTCAGCGCCGCCGCCGAAGACCAGGGTCTTGGAAACCTTGGCGAGATCCGACAGGCTCTTCAGATTGTTGGCCTGCGCCGTTTCCTGCCGGACCACGATGACATAGCCATTGTTGATGCCGCTCGGCTTCAGCCAGGTGAGGTTGAACTGCTTGGCGTAGAAATCCTTGACCTCAGTGTAGACCTTCTCGGCATCGGTCGACATCTCACCCTTGACGACGGAAGCGAGCGCCGTGCCGGTATATTCCGGATAGAGATCGATCTCGCCGGCCACCAATGCCTGGTGAGCAATCAACGTGCCGCCGAGGTTGATCTTGCGCTCAACGGTGACGCCGGCATTTTCCAAAACGGCGGCATACATTTCGGCAAGGATAAACTGCTCGGTGAAATTCTTGCTGCCGACCTTGATGGTCTCTGCGGATGCAGGCTGGAACATGGCGGCTGCCATCATGCCGGCTGCAAGGATGCCCTTTGTCCAATTTTTCATAATCATTCCCTCTTGTTGACTTTTCAATGAACGAACTGACGGCATTCCCCAGAATAACCGTCAGCATGACCGGTCGGCGCCCTGCCCTTCTTGCCGGGACAGTGGCGAACCGGGCTTATTGCGGGCCGAGCCCGATCAATGCGGCAATCGTTGCAAAATCCGGCCCTTGCGCGCGATCCTCTTCAAGCGGCGGGACGTAAGTGCGGACAAGGGCATAGGCTTCCGCCGATCCCTTGCCCAATTCGCCTGAGACGCCTCTGAGCTCGACGGCCTGTACCGAGGCGATCAGTTCGATGGCGACCAGATAGCGCAGGCGCTCGACGATCGCCTGGGTCTTTGCCAAAACGCTCGGGGCCATCGATGCCTGGTCTTCGACGCCATCGGCCACAGGAATAGGTGAAAGAGAAACCGGCATGGCCAGATGGCGGATTTCAGCCTCCATGGCCGAGACGGTCTTTTGCACGGTCGCAAAACCGGTACGGCTCTGGCCCATTGGGGTCAGGAAGCGTGGCAGGTCGGACATGCCAGGCGACATGATCTTCATGATCCGATAGGCAGTGCCTGCCGCGCAATGCGCCATCGCCTGCCCCAGCCTTTCCCAGGCGAGCACAAAGGCGGTCATGTCAAAATTGCCGTGTGAAAGTATGACGCCCTCGGATGCGATCACGACGGGATTGTCACTGGAGCTGACGAGCTCTATGTCAGTCGCCTGCCTTGCCTCATCGATCGCATGCCTCAACGCGCCCCAGACCTGCGGTGTGCAGCGGTAGCTCAAAGGATCCTGGAGACGTCTTGCTGCATCGGCGGCAAGCAAGGAGCTGCCCGAAAGAAGCTCCATCAGCTGAGCGGCGACGCGGCGCTGCCCAAAGGCCGGTCTTGCAGCCAGAGCGCGGTCGTCGAAGGCACTGATATTGGCCCGGAACGCTTCGAAATTAACGGCAATCGCCTTCAGGGACCAATCGAAGAGCCGCTCGATATCCTCAAGCGCCAGACATGCGAGGCCGATGGAAAGGCTGTTGGCCACAACAAGCGCATGCCCGTCCTTCGGCGCCAATAGGAGAGGCTTCAAGCCGGCCCTTTCAAGGGCGATGGCGGCCGGCAGCACGTCGCCTCCAAGCTCGATCTCACCGAAGCCGAGAAGCGCCCGGCTCATATGGGCAAGCGGCGCCAAATCCGCCGCACCGATCGAGCCCAGTGACGGGACGACAGGATGAATACCTGCATTGATGGCGGCAATCAGACCGTGGAAGACTTTCAGCGAAACGCCGGAGCCGCCCGCCGCCATGCCGGCGGCCCTGACCGCCATCATCGCCCGCACGGATTCCTGTGCGAGCGGGGTTCCGACGCCGACCGCGCGGGCTTGCGGCACACGCATCTGGAACGCCACCAGATCTTCCGTTGCAAGTCGGGTGTCGACCCCCGCCCCAAGTCCCGTCGTCAGGCCATAGACCGGCAGATCTCTTTCCGTATAGCGGTCGACGACGGCGCGCGCGGCCACAATCCGGGCATCGACCTCGGCGGATACCTCGATCCTTACGTGCCGACGGGCAATTGCTGCGATGTCCTCGATCGTCGGCGGCGCCGCGCTGAAGATGATCGATGGAGAATTGGTAGCGCTCACTGTTTCTCTCCGAGAATGGCGACGGGCCTGGAGGGACCCTTGGTGGACCGTGCTTCCAGCCGATATTGCGCGCCGGGATAGTATAACAGCGCACAGGTCACGACGGCCTCGCCTGACCAGGTTCTTCGAAAGACGCGCAGGCAAGGGTGATCATTCTTCAGGCCAAGATATTTGCGTATGGCGGTATCGGGCTTGACGGCCTGGACGATATGTTCGAACGCCGTTATCGGCGCCACTTTCGTCAGATATTCGTGCGGCGTCATGCTGCGGAAGTCTGTCGACAGATAGTCGGGCGCAACCAGCGGATTGACGTAGCGCTCCTCGACCTGAATGGGCTGGTCGTTTTCCATGTGCACGATCAGCGAATGCATCACTTCAGCGCCGAGGGCGAGTTCGAGCGCATCGGCGACGTTGGCATCCGCCTTCATCAAGCCGGCCTTGACCACCATCGCCTGATGCGCGTGGCCCCGCTCCAGTATTTCGTCGGCTATGTTGCGGATTTGAAGCAGGTCGACGTCGAGGTGCTTTGGCGAAACGAAGGTTCCGATCCCGGCGGATCGCTTGAGAACCCCCTCGAACATCAACTCACGCAGCGCCCGGTTCGCCGTCATGCGGCTGACGCCGAATGCCGCCACCAATTCGCTTTCGGAGGATACCCGATCTCCCGGCTGAAGCTTGCCCTCGGCGATCTCGGCCAGGATCTGCTCCTTGATCCTGATATAATGGCGCGCCTCGCCGGCGGCCGGTTTGACCGCTTTCGTCATGACAACCTCGCGATGCCATTGTCGAGGATGGTCGCGCCCCGTGCGGCAACGAGCCCCCTGAAGCGAATTTCGGCATCGTTGCGCCACATCTGTACGGTGATCGTTTCACCGGGAAAGATCGGCGCGCTGAAACGCGCCGCGATCGCGCTCAAGCCGCTGGCCATGCCTGGATCGATGGCAGCGACAATGGCGTAGCCCGCATAACCGAAGCTGCACAGTCCATGCAGGATCGGCCGGTTAAAGCCGCTCCGGCCGGCTGCCTGCGGATCGACATGCAATGGATTGAGATCGCCGTTCAGGCGATAGATGAGAGCGGCGTTGCCAGGAATGTCGACATTGAATTCGAGGTCCGGCTCTCTGTCCGGGACTTTTGCCAAGGGTTCGGGCGCAGATCCCGCCGAGCCGCATCCACCGTCGCCGCGGCACGCGTTGGTCTGGACGATCGTCGCAATCGGCTCATCACGTTCAGCGGTTGTGATCAGGCGCTCGAAGCTGACGAACATTCCTTTCTCAACGCCGCGGTCGATCACCGACAAGACGCGCGATCGGGAGATCAGCGGCACATCGAGAGGGACCGGCCGGTGGATCGTCAGGCGATGTTCGGAATGCACCAGACGCGCCCAGTCGACACCTGTCTGCTGCATCCATGGGCCTGGATGCGCCACGATATTGGCAAGGGTCGGCGCGGTGACGAGATCGCGTTCATAGACATAGTTCAATGCCTTTTCGTCGAGCGCATTGGTGCCGTAGCCAACCGAGAGGGCGTAAAGAATGGCATCTCTTGCGGCAACCACATGTGTCGCTTGCGGCACCGGAAAGTCGAGAATGGATTGGGCCGATAGCGTCACGGCGCGGCTCCGCCAGATGTCGCGGGTTTGCGAACACCACCGGACAGGCGGATGCCGCCGTCAACGGAAAGCAATTCGCCGGTGACGAAGTCAGCCCCCTGAACAAGCCAGACAATGGCGCCGGCAACATCTTCCGGTGTCGCGACCCGGCCGAGCGGCGCGGTTTCCGAAAATCGCTTGGCAATGGCTCCATAGGCATCCGGCCCGAGCGTATCGCGCATCCAGCGCGTATCGATGATGCCGGGACAAACCGCGTTCACGCGGATATCGGGACCGCAGGTGCGCGCCAAGGCCAAAGTCAGCGCATTGAGCGCGCCCTTGGAGGCCGTATAGGCAAGCGAGCTGCCGCCGCCGGTAAAGGCAACGTTGGATGAGACATTGACGATCGCACCGCCGCCGCTGTCCCGCATTGCAGGCACCGCCGCCCGGCACATCTGATAGGCACCGATGACGTTGACACCGAAAACGTTCTGGAAATCTTCGGCCGACAGCGTCTCCAGATCGAAAGGATCTGATTTGACCGTCATTGCGGCATTGTTCACCAAGGCGTCGAGACGGCCCCAGCGATTGACGGCGGTCGCGACCATTCGGCGGCAGGCCGCGTCATCGGCAACGTCGGCCTGGACGATCTCGACCTCCGCGCCCAGGCTGCGGCAGATATCGCCCGTCTCCTCGGCCTCTTTTTTGCTGCGGCTGTAATTGACGACCACCCCGGCACCGCCCTCGGCGAATTGCTTGACGCATGCGGCCCCGACACCCGTTGCCGAGCCAGTGACGATGATGGCGGCTCCCTCGATTTTCATGGGGCAAAGTCCTTCATGGCATGGGTCGAAAACAAACGCGCATCCATCTGCTTCAGCTGGTCCGACACCGCGACACCCTTCGGCAGGCGATCAAGAACATGGGCGGCAAGATCGATGCCGGGGGCAAACTCCGTCAGCGTCAGGCGTCCGTCGATGACCCGAAAGACAGCCCGCTCGGTGACGACGAGCTGTGATTGCCCTTCCGGCGCAAAGGCCGGGCTCGAACTGATCTGATCGACATCATCGACGATCTTGCAAACTCTGCCGTCCCTGACGATGTCGAGCCTGCCGTCGGCAACCGCAATTTCCGCGCCGCCGGCTGAAAATGCGCCGAGATAGACAACATGCTTGGCCGTCTGCGAGATATTGGTGAAGCCGCCGACCCCGACGATGGAATTGTTGAAGCGGCTGACATTGACCGCCCCATGCCGATCCACCTCGGCCATGCCGAGAAAGGCGATATCGAGGCCGCCGCCATCGTAAAAGTCGAACTGCGATGCCTGTGGGATGATGGCGGTCGGATTGACGGCGGCGCCAAAGGACAGCTCTTCGGCCGGCACGCCGCCGATGACGCCGGATTCGATCGTCACCGTATAATCGTCGAATCCCTCTTCGCTGGCGATGCGGCCGATCCCGGCGGCAATGCCGATGCCGAGATTGATCGTCGGATGATTGAGCGGCGCCAGCTCCAGGAAGGCACGTCGCTGAATAATCTTATCGACCGAGAGTGGCGCCGGCTGCAGGCGGCTCGCCGCCATCCGGACGCGTCCGGTATAGGCGATATTGTCCGTCTCGGCGAAACTGATGCCGTGCTGGGCCGGATCATCGCAGACGACGACATAATCGACCAGCGCCGCCGGGATACGAACATCATTGGGCTGCAGCGAACCGCACTCGGCAATCCGCTTGACCTGCACGACGACGATACCACCGGAGTTTCGGCCTGCCTGCGCCATGGCGAGCACGTCGAGCGGGAAGGCCTCGTCCTCGAGGGTGATGTTTCCATCTTCGTCGGCCGTCGTTCCGCGCAAAAGCACGCAGTCGAGCGGCATCGACGGATAAAGCAGCCACTCCTTGCCGCGCAGCGACACACGCTCGACAAGCGCGCGCGGCGTCGTCGCATTCATGCGGCCGCCGCCATGAAGCGGATCCATGAAAGAGCCGAGCCCGATATGGGTGACCACTCCGGGCTGACCGGCGGCAATCGCCCTGTAGAGCTGGGCGATGACGCCCTGCGGCCAGCAATGCGCCTCGATCTTTTCCTCGATTGCCAGCCTGCCAAGGCGCGGCGTTCCGCGCCATCCCCCGGCGATCACGCAGGCGACGAGGCCTTCATAGCCGAAGTGTCCCATGCCGCGCGTCTGACGATCGCCCGTGCTGGCGGCAAACAGAAGCGTCAGGTTACGGGGTTTTCCAGAGGCGAGGAAACGCTCCTCGACCGCGGCCGTGATGGCCTCGGGATGGCAGCATCCTCCAAAACCCGAAGCCGCGACAGTCATCCCGTCTTCGAGGAGATCCGCAGCTTGCTGTGAAGAGATGACCCGCATGACGATCTTTGCTTCCCCGGCCTGTATATACAGGCTAGCCGTCGATCGTTTGGAAGGCAACTGGAATCTTTGCAAGTATTTTGGGCATATTACCTTCGATCAGGCGATATTCAGCAGCCCGATCAGGCAAAGCCCAAGAGCCGCCAGCGCCAATAGCGACAGCGCCGCCGCCGCGAGGACCCGACCGCCGGTATGGGCGACGGATCTGACATCGACGGAGAGGCCCAAAGCGGCCATGGCGGTGACGGTGAAGGCGGCGGAGACTGCCGCCATCCCCGGCAGCAGCGGCGCCGGGATCGCGTCGAGGGAACGAAGCGTCGCCATCGCGCCAAAACCGAGGATGAACCATGGGAGAACATGGCGGAGATTGACTGCTGAGCCGCCAGGGCGGCGGCCATGAACTGCGCCGAGCACGAGGATGACGGGTCCGAGCATCATCACGCGGATCAGTTTGACGAGCGTGCCTACCTGGGTGCTGACGGCTCCCGCAGAGGCCGTGGCCGCCAGGACCTGCGGGACGGCATAGGCGGTCAATCCCGCGAAAACGCCATATTGTAACGCGCTCAGCCCCAAGAGCAGATGAAGTAGCGGCAACGTCAGCACGGCACCGATGCCGAGGAGCGCGGTAAAGGCTATCGAGGCCGCAATATCGTCCGGTTTGGCGCCGATCACCGGCGCTGCGGCGGCAATCGCCGAATTGCCGCAGATCGAATTGCCGCAAGCGACCAAGGTCGCCAGGCTGGCTGACAGCCCAAGGAGCCGCCCGATAACAAAGCTGCCGGTCAAAGACAGAGCAACCAGAACGGCAATTCCGCCGACAAGCGGCAGTCCGGCCTGCCTGATGGCAGCCGTGCTGAGCGAGGCGCCGAGCAACACGACCGCAATCTCCAGCAGCGTCTTGGCGGCGAACTGGATGCCGGGAATGAACGTCTGCGGCAGGCAGATCGAGGAGCGCACGGCAACGCCGATCAGAATGGCGAGCACGAGGCTCTCAATCCAATGCGAGCCGAAAACCATCATCTGCAGCTGCTCAACGAGATAGGCAGAGAGCGTGACTGCCGCACACAGGACAAGCCCCGGCAGGATGGCAGGAAGCGACAGGGAACGTGAGGCGGAAACAATCATCGGCAAGACCTTGCGGAGGACTGTAATCTCCCACACTCAATTGTCGACTTCCATTGAATAGTATAGCATGGTTCATTCGGTAAAATCGAACGATTGAATCATGACATTTGAACAGCTTTCCATTTTTGTCGCGGTTGCCGAACGTGAGCACCTGACCAACGCCGCCTTCGCGATCGGGCTGACGCCATCGGCCGTCAGCTCGGCGATCCGCAATCTCGAGACCTCCTATGGCGTCGAACTTTTCCATCGCGTCGGACGCCGCATAGAGCTGACATATGAAGGGCGGGTGTTTCTGGGGGAGGCTAGAGCGACGCTGGCGCGCGCCAAGGCGGCAGCGCTCGTCTTGTCCGATCTCGGCGGCTTGCAAAAGGGTGAACTGGTCGTTTTTGCAAGCCAGACGATCGCAAGCTATTGGCTACCGGCGATGCTGATGCGTTTCAAGATCCGATACCCGGGCATCGACTTGAGGCTGATGATTGGCAACACGACCACGGCGGCAAAAGCGGTTCTCGATGGATTGGCCGAAGTCGGCTTCGTCGAAGGCAGCGTTGATGAGCCGGCGCTGCATGTTCAGCCGCTTGCCGAGGACGAACTCCTTGTCGTCGTCGGTCCGCGCCATCCCTGGGCGCGTGGCAAACCGATTGCACCGACGGAGCTGGTTTCAGGCACGAAATGGGTCATGCGGGAAAGGGGGTCAGGAACCCGGTCGGCTTTCGAGGCGGCGATTTCCAATCTCGGCATAGTTCCCGGAGATCTGGCTGTCGCGCTTGAGCTGCCGTCGAACGAGGCGGTCATATCGGCAGCAAGAGAGGGCCTCTGCGCAACGGTCGTCTCAGGTGCCGTGGCAGCGCCGCTCTTGACGCAAGGTCTGCTGGTGAAGGTGCGCTTTTCTCTGCCGTCCCGGCAATTTGCAATCCTGCGGCATAAACAAAGGCACTCCAGCCGTGCCTCATTGGCGCTGGAAACGATTTGTCGCGAGGATAAAGCGGCCGAAGTCCAGAATTGGGATGATTGGGCGCTTTAGCCAATCCACCGCGCCGGTGGGGTCGTTGCTGAGCGAGCGGCCTTATGGACCAGAGACAAGCGCCTACGGGCCGCGGCCGAAAAGGCCGGGGTTTCCTGCACACACCGGTCAACGTGCCAACCAAATCCTGAAACAATATTGTCACGAGCCTCGCTAACTTGCGCGTTCGAAACTGGTCATTGCATCATCGGATGCGTCCGACGTCATGGGCACAATGGTCTTCGCGCGAAGCCGGCTTGCGTCGCGGGCGGGCGGAAGTCCGAACAGCCGCCCGTATTCCCGGCTGAATTGGGACGCGCTTTCATAGCCGACGGCGAAAGCGACACGGGTGGCGTCGCCTGGAGTCTCGAGCAACAGACGGCGTGCCTCGTGGAGCCGGAACCGCTTCTGATACTGGATGGGCGTCATCGTCGTTGCCGCCTTGAAGTGGCGATGGAACACCGAAGCACTCATTCCCGTCATCCGCGCCAGGTCTTCGACTTTGAAGGATTCAGTGAAGTTTTCGCGAATCCAGGCGAGCGCCCGCCTGACCTGCGACTGTCGGCCGTCGATCTGTGCGATCTGCCGCAGCTTCGCTCCCTGCGGTCCCTGCAACAGCCGGAACAGGATTTCCCGCTCGATCATTGGTGCCATGACGGAAATTTCGTTTGGCCTGTCAAGAAGTCGCATCATCCGCAGAAACGCTTCTTCGAGCTGCGGATCGCTCGGGCTCACGCCGAGGCCACACAAGAATTCCGGATCGTGCACGTCAGGCATCTCGATCAGAAGGTCGGCGATGTAACGGGCGTCAAAACTGAACCCGACGCCGAGAAATGGTTTCTGGCGGCTCGCCTCGGATATTCTGCCAAAGACGGGAACCTCGACCGAGGCGACGAAGTAGCTGCCCGCTCCATAGTGCAATATGTTCTCGCCGCAAGTGATTGCCTTGGCGCCCTGCAGCACCAAGCATATGACAAGCTCCGTCATGCCTGCCGTCGGCTCAGTCGTGCGTTCTGCTCTCAGCAAACCGACGCGTGGAATGGTGGTCGTCGTGCTGCCGCCACGCGAGTGCCTCTCGATCAGGGACCTTAGTTCTTCGCTTACATTTTCCATACCTGCTAAATTGCACCCGCCTCCAACGCGCGCAAGGCCTTCGGCAGGATTAGGCAAGAGTTCAATAGAATTTGGCACGCGGCCGGAAGGTCGCCCCCTCATATTGGGCAGGCAACCAGAATGGAGAACCACCATGTCAAAGAATGTATTGATCACCGGCGCCAACAAGAGCATCGGCTTTGAAACCGCTCGACGGCTCGGGGAAATGGGTTATCGGGTTTGGCTCGGCGCCCGCGATGCGGGGCGCGGTGAGAGTGCGGCGCAAACTTTGCGGGCCCAAGGTTACGATGTGCGTTTCCTTGAAATCGCCGTCGAGGACGACGCAAGTGTGAAGGCGGCCGCAGATCGTGTCAGGCAGGAAGACGGTAAACTCGACGCACTGGTCAACAATGCGGGCATACCCGGAGCATTCGTCGATCCGGCGGATCAGACGGTGGACGACATCCGTCGGGTCTACGAGATCAACGTGTTCGGGCCGATCCGAATTACGCAAGCTTTCCTGCCTCTGCTCAAGGCCGCGAGTTCCGCCAATGTCGTCAACGTCAGCAGCGAGCTCGGTTCGCTTGGCGCCCTGACAGATCCGGAGAGCGAATTCTATGGTGTGAACAGCCTGGGCTACAACAGCTCGAAAACGGCCCTCAACGCGGTGACCGTATCGTTTTCCAAGGCCCTCGCGTCGTTCGGCATCAGGGTCAACAGCGCGGATCCCGGATACACAAAGACCGATTTCAACGGCAACACAGGTTATCGGACGGTCGAGCAGGCAGCTGAGATCATCGTTCAGCTTGCCGTCGCAAACGACGGTCAGACGGGCGCCTTCATCAATGACAAGCGCACACTACCTTGGTGAGCCTGACTTGATGGGGTGAGCGGGCACCAGTGGGCTCTATCCCAAAGACGGCGATTTATTCGCTGGCTCCACGACGTTACGTCACCCGGCCGCCCCGATCAGAGAGGTAGCTGTCGGTAGAGGTGAATGAGGACGGTCGCTCGCCAACCCCATGGCAAATTCGGGTGCAAGCGCTTCAAACTGACCATTGACATCCGCATTGTTAAGGCAGAAGCCGCACTCGGCCGCGCATGCGCGGCCGTTTTGCGAGGATGCGAGAGATGAAGACCAAGACTGGCGTAGCCGATGCCGGAAACCTGATCATAACCGGCGTCGTGCTGATGCTGCTCGGCGATCTGCTCTTTGCGCTGAACGATGCAATGGGCAAGTGGCTGGTCGCGAGCTTTGCCGTCGGCCAGGTGCTGGTGATCCGCTCGGTCGGCGCTTTCATCGTGCTCGGACCCATGATCCTCCGGCAAGGGCCGATGGCCTTATTCCGCGTCGAGCAGAAGGGCCTGCAATTCATCCGTGTTTTCATGGCGACTGTCGATGTCGCCCTGTTCTACGCTGCCGTCGCCTATCTGCCGCTGGCAGATGTCATGACCTTCTATATGGCCGGACCGATCTATATTGCGGCGCTTTCGCATTTCTTTCTCGGAGAAAAGATCGGTTGGCGCCGGTGGCTCGCCGTTCTGATCGGCTTTGCCGGCGTCGTCATCGCGTTGCGTCCATCCACGGCGATGCTGTCGCTTCCATCGCTCTTCGGTCTTGCCGGCAGCCTTGCCTTTGCGCTGTCGCTGGTGATGAGCCGCTATCTGCGCTCGACCAGCGACACGACGCTCGTGACCTGGCAGACGATCGCGGCGCTCGTCACCGGCATCGTTTTAAGCGTCGGCCACTGGCAGCCGGCAACGCTCATTGATTGGTCCGGCATGCTGCTGCTCGGCATCGTCGCCTCCTGCGCACATCTGCTCATCACGCGCTCGCTGAAGCTCGCGCCGGCATCGCTGCTAGCCCCGCTGCAATATACGCTTCTGCTCTGGGCGATCGTCCTCGGCTACCTCTTCTTCAATGATATTCCCGATACGCAGATCATCGTCGGTGCCGCAATCATCGTCGTTGCGGGGCTCTTCATCTTCCACCGGAAGAACCTGAAAGAGACGGTTCCAGTCGAAGCCGTCCCGCCCGACGGCCATTGAAGCTACAGCGCCGCGTATCTTTAGCTTCACACAGGACGTTGCAACCAGTGGAACCTTCCTGTCTTCACCATGCTCACCCTCGAGGCACCGCTCGGATGGAAGCTTAATCTCAAACGGATCGAGACTTAGTCGTGGACTTTCCACGGAACAATCTGGACGCTTGCACGCTACTTCCGAGCATTCAAACCTGGGAGATTGCAATGGCGTCCATGACCCTCGAAGACCTATCCTCGCAACTGAAGAAGATCGATTTCTGCATGCTGTCGACGAACGCCGGGTCCGGCCGCATCTCGGCCCGACCGATGAGCAGTAACGGCGACGTCGAATATGACGGGGATTCCTGGTTCTTCTCCTATGAAGACAGCAGGAAAATCACGGAGATCGAAGGCATCGACACCGTCCTGCTGACGTTCACGGCGCCTCCCAGCCTCCTCGGCAAGCCGGGGATTTTCATTGCTGTCGAGGGCGTCGCGTCGCTGGTACGGGACAAGGCGGCACTCGAGGAACATTGGATCCCCGATCTCCAGCGGTGGTTTCCTGAAGGAGTGGACACTCCTGGGATCGTTCTTATCAAGGTTTCAGCGTCCTCCATCCGGTATTGGGATGGTGAGGAAAACGGCGAGGTCGCCCTGCCTGGCACAACGAGTTAAGCTGGTGGTATAAAAGGGTGCCTACTCCGCGGGCGGCCCCTCCCAGCCGAAGATGCTGCGGCCGCCGAAATCTGCGGATTGGCGAAATTCGCCGGCAATGATTTCCTTGAGGTCCGGACCTGTCACATAGCGTTCCATCTGCCTGGACTGATCGTCCAGGCGCTTGAGCGCCTGCAACTCCTCCTCGCGTCCGAGCCTGCCCTTCTGCACCGCCGATTTCATTACGGCGATCGTCTCGTCATAGACCTTGAGCGGGACCGGAAAAGGATGGCGGTCCTTGCCGCCATGGGCGATCGAGAAGCGCGCCGGATCGGAAAAACGGCAGGGCGCGCCGTGCACGACTTCCGCCACCATCGCCAGAGCGTTCACCGTACGGGCGCCGACGCCGGGAACGAGCAGCAACTCTTCGAAATCCGTTGGCCCGCGGTCGGCGGCGGCAGCCAGATTTCCGTGCAGGCGCCGCATGTTGACGTCGCTCTCGCGGACATCGTGATGGGAAGGCATGATCAGGTGCGGCAGCATCGGCTGTGCGGCCGGTTCGGGCGCCGGCGCTTCGGCACGCAGCAGTGCGGCGGCTTCGCGGATGATTCTGTCGGGACCGAGGGTCGCCAGCAGATCGAGCTGACCGCGCCGCGAGCGTTCGGCGCGCCTGTCGGCAAGATTGACGATCTCGCCCTGGCTCCTCCCCTCGATTGCCGCATGCGGCGAGTCGACGAAGCTCTCCAGCCCTTCGGACAGCCAGTGATACCGCCGGGCCTGACGCTTGTCGCCGTTCATGCCTTGCTGCACAACCACCCAATGGCCGTCATCGGCGACGATGAACCCGTGCAGATAAAGGTCGAAACCGTCCTGAAGGGCGGCGCTGTCGACCTTGGCGATGAGACGGCTCGTGGTCGCGAGCCCCTCCCCGTCGAGACCGACACGCTCGCCGATCGAGACGAGCTCCTGCGGCGTCTTACGCGAATGCGCACCACGACCGCCGCAGACATGCAGGCCGAGCTCGCCGGCGCGCGGCTTCAGCCCGCGCTTCAGCGCGCCGAGAACGCTGGTGGTGATACCGGAAGAATGCCAGTCCATGCCCATGACCGAGCCGAAGGACTGGAACCAGAACGGATGCGCGAGCCTGCGCAGGAATTCATCGCGGCCATAGTGATGGACGATCGCCTCGGTGATCAGCGTTCCAAGCCGCGTCATCCGGTCGCCGAGCCAATGCGGCACGCGCCCCCCGTGAAGGGGTAGATCGGCGCTGCCTGCTCGTTGTGACATCTCGTTTCCTTGCATTCTGCATCGCGGGCGGCCCGTAGCGCGCCACTGGCCGACCCCATCGGGGAACCCAGGCAAATTCCGGGCGTTTGTGCTCCAGTTAGAGGCCGAGGCAATCATGACGACATTCGAAAGCATCTTCAATAACCCGAGCTTGTCGCAGACAAAATCAAAACGGCCGGGCGACCGCCAAAAACAGGAGGGCAGCGCCTTGTGCCTGGAAGGAAGCGCTGCCAAGGCGGCCTTCCTGATCAACGGCAACAGCTATTTCGCCGAGCTGGCGCGTGCGTTTCGGCAGGCGAGGCGCACCATCTGGATCGTCGGGTGGGATTTCAATCCGAACATCCGGTTGGAACCCGATAAGTCCGACGAAACGCTGGCC
Organism: Rhizobium sp. WYCCWR10014; assembly: GCF_001657485.1. Classification (GTDB taxonomy): domain Bacteria; phylum Pseudomonadota; class Alphaproteobacteria; order Rhizobiales; family Rhizobiaceae; genus Rhizobium. The sequence goes on along the minus strand of NZ_LXFU01000052.1, from coordinate 170,264 downwards.
GACCTGTTGCATGCCCTGGCAGCGGCAAATCCGGAGCTCGAAATACGCATCCTCATCTGGGCGCTCGGCCCCGTTTATTCTGGCAAGTCCCTGCAGATGCTGCAGAAGAAAGGCTTTCCCAGAAACGCGCGGATCGACCTACGCTTCGAGCTTCAGCCGACATTGCGCGGCTGCCACCATCAGAAACTCGTCTGCATCGACGACGCCGTCGCCTTCATCGGCGGCATAGACCTGACGTCGCGCCGGTGGGACACCTGGCTCCACCGCGCCAAGGATAAATTGCGACGTGACCCCAAAGGCGTTTCCTATGATCCGCTGCACGACGTTCAGGCAATGGTCACCGGCGACGCTGCCAGGTTGATCGGCGATATCGTCAGGCGGCGCTGGGAAAGCACCACCGGTGAAAACCACCTGCCGCTGGCCGAAGATGTCCGCTTTGCCTGGCCGGACGACCTCGCCGTTTCCATGAGGGAGACCGCGGTCAGCTTCGCGCTGACGGAGCCCTCGACCGCACTTCGCCCCGGCATCAGCGACGGCATCGTCATGACATTGGACGTCATCGCCCGGGCACGGCGGCAGCTTTACATCGAGGCGCAATATCTCGCCTCCTTCCGCGTCGCCGACGCCATTGCCGCGCGGCTGCAGGAGGAAGACGGGCCTGAAGTCGTCATCATCTGCACGCGCAGCTCTCATGGGCTGATCGAAAGGATTGTCATGGGTGGCAATCGCGACCGGGTCATCCGCCGCCTGAAACGCGCCGATCGTGCGGACCGCCTGCGCGTCTATTATGCCGTCGTGCCCGGGCCAATCGCGCCCGGGCCAGTCGCGAAAGAGAGCGGCGAGGTGGAGGTGCTCGTCCATTCCAAACTGATCATAGCCGATGACGAGCTGGTTCGCATTGGCTCCTCCAACCTCAACAATCGCTCGGAAGGGCTGGATTGCGAATGCGACATGCTTGTCGAGGCCAGTAATGGTGAGCACCGCCGCGCGATCGTGGATCTGCGCAATCGCCTGCTTTCGGAATATCTCGGAACCACCCCGGAAAGCTTTGCCGCAGGCTTTATGCAAAGCGGCTCGTTGATCGAGGCGGTTGAGGCGCTCAATGACGGGCCTCGGGGTTTACGGGAATTCACCGTCGAGCTGTCGGGCAGCATTTCACCGATTTTTGGCACGGCGATCTTCGACCCGGTTCGGCCCTTCGCGCCCCTAGACCGACTGGGCTTCGGCGCGCTCGTCCGCCTCCTCATCCGCCCCGCGTGACGTCCGCCGGAAAACGACCTCGCTGATGACGAGAAGCGTCGTGCCGAGCGCCAGCGGGATGAAGAAATAGGCGCAGCGGAATGCAATCAGCGCACCGATCGACGCCTCGTTCGGCACGACATAGGAGACGGTCGCCTCGAGCACGCCGAGCCCGCCGGGGACATGCGTTGCGAGGATCGCTGAATTGGCAAGCACGTAAGCCGTGACCGACCTGAAGAAGGCAACGTCACCGAAGGCCGAGAGCATCTGATGCAGACAGGCCGAGACGAGCATGAAGTTGACCGTCCCGACCCCGACCTGCGCAACCGCAATCGAAAATCGGGGCAGCTGAAACGACCAGCGCCATAGCCGCAACGTGCCACGGATGAAAAACGCCAGGCCGGCATAGACCACCGGCACAACCAGCGCCAGCGAACCGAAGATGCGCACACTTGCCGGTTCGATGCGCAGCAGGCGCCCGGCATCGCCGGGATTGACGATCATGGCGATGCCGCCAAGCGTGATCAGCCCGAGCCCCACCGTGACGCCGCAAAACAGGATGATCTTCGCCACGTCCTCCGTCGTCAGTCCCCAGCGTGAGTAGAAACGATAGCGAAAGGCACCGCTGCTGAGTCCTGCAAAACCGATATTGTGGCCGAGCGAAAGGCTGATGAAGGACGCCAGCGCAATCCTGGGATAGGGCAAGGATTTTCCGAGCGAACGGATCGCCAGGAGATCGAAGCAGCCCAGGCACAGATAGGACGCCGCCGCAAAGAGAAGTGCCGTTCCAAAGGTCGAAAAAGGTATGCTGCGAACCGATTGGACGATCTGATCGAGGCTGTATTGTTGGAATATCCGATAGAGCAGAAAGACCGCGAGACAAAGGGCAGCGACGAGCAGTCCATTCCAGATCATGCTTTTCAAGCTCATCGATTGTCCTCAGAAGTGCGAGCGCCGTGGTTCGATAATCGGGAACGATCAAACGAGTTTTGTGTTCCCTGGGGAACAAGTTCTATGTTCTCCGGGGCAACTTCTATTCTCCAGGGGGAACTTCATGTTCTCCCGTGGGGAACGAGCTTTCAGCGGGGCCATGCCAAATAAATCAATCAAACTCCTGACCTATAACGTGCACAGTTGTATCGGGGGCGATCGGAAGCTCGATCCCTGCCGCATTGCTTCCGTCATCGCCGAGACTGGCGCCGATATCGTCGCTCTGCAGGAGGTCGATGTTCTCAGGCGCAGGACCGGCGGCGTCGACCAGGCCCATGCGATTGCCTCGCTTTTGAAGATGCAGGCTCATTTCCATCCGGCGCTGTCGATTGCCGAGGAGCAGTATGGCGATGCGATCATCACTTCGCTGCCGACAGGCGCTGTCAAGGCCGGACCACTGCCATCCATCGGCGAACAGCGCGGCGCCATTTCCGTCGAAATACTGGTCGGCGATAGAAAACTGCTGGTCGTCAACACCCATCTCGGCCTTTGGGGCCGCGAGCGCATCCGACAGATGACGACATTGCTGAACCCCGGCTGGCTGCGGGGCACGGCGGATGAACCTCTTCCAACCATCCTCTGCGGCGATTTCAACGCCATTCCGTCATCGGCGACTTACCGACTTGCCGCGCGGTCATTGACAGACGCCCAGCTCGCAGGCGGCGGCGCGGCAAGAGCGACCTTTCCCTCTCGCTACCCGCTGATGCGCCTCGACCACATCTTCGTCACTGACGATCTCATCGTCAAACAGGCCGCGGTCCTGGAAAACCGACTGACAAGGATTGCCTCGGACCACCTGCCTCTGCTTGCAGAAATCGGCTTCGCCTGATCAATCATCGACGCTGACGAATTTCACCGGGCGATTTTCCGGTTCATCGCCGCCGCCACCAACGGCAGCGCCGTCGTCGCCACGGCTCCCAGAGGCAGCCGCCGGATGCCCCTCGTGACGACGAAGGCCGCCGCCATTGCGCCTGCCAGCTTGAGCCAGGGCTGATTGCCGAGCTGCGCATGAGCGCTGGCATCGGCCCATCGGACGTTTTCCGTAACGACGGTCGCGGCCTGATGTTGGATCACGTGAAGGCGAGCGCGAAGGTTTTCGATCTCTTCTCTCAGCTCCCGCAGCCGGCCTTCGAGGGCATGACCATCGGAGATCAGGAGGTGCTCCTCGGTAGTGCCTTCAAACGGAGCATGACCACCGAGCGTGGCAATATACGCCCGATATTCAGCCTCGCTGGCGAAACCCTCGCGTCTGATGAGATCAGGATTGATGTTCGCCTCCTCGAAGGAGGCCGGTGCGGTTTCCACACCGTCGCGCAAATCCTTGTCTGTGCCGATGTCCCCGCGTTCGTCCTTGGACATGATGCGTCTCCAGTTGTTCCTGGCGATAGAACGCTCGACGGCTCAGAAGGATGCATCGGCTGCTCCTGATGCCGCCTTCACGTCACGACGCGCTGAAACGCTCCGGCCGAAAGTCCGCCAGCAGTGGATGGCGGCGTCCGGTGACGATCTCGTCCGCCAGCAGTTCGCCGGCGATCAGGCCGAGAGTGGCGCCGCTGTGGCTGAAGGCGACGAAATAGCCTGAGATCGACGGCAGTTCGCCGAAGACGGGCTCGCCGTCGCCCGGGATGGGCTTCGGGCCGACCCCATAATCTTCGATCTCCAGTTGCGGATTACCTTCGAGAATCCTTGAGGCCTCGCGCAGCAGCCCCTCCAGCGTCGATTGCCTGACTTCGTAGCTGCCGTTGGGCCTTACGCTCACCTCTTCCTCGGACCAGGCGGAATCGAGCGCGAAGCCGCCGCTGGGCGTTGGCCGAATGGCAATGCGAGGCGTGTTGAGCACGGCCTTCAGCGGATGGCGGATCGGCTTGGTCCGGACGAGAAGTGCGACAGGCGTTGCATCCTCGATATGCTGGCCGGCCTCGGCCACGATTGTGGGAACGTCACCGCCCGCAGCAAGCAGCACGGCATCCGCCTCGCGGCGCATGCCGTCTGCCGTGACCACGCCACGGGCACGTCCGCCTTCGATATCGACCGTCGCGCGACCTGCGTCGGTGACGATCTCACCACCCAGCGAGCGGAATTCTTCCGCAAGTGTGCCGATCAAGGACGGAAGATCGACCCAGCCCTCCCCGGGATTGAAGATCGCGCCTTGCCGCGTCACCGCACTTGCGTCGACACCCGGCGTTACGGCGGCAATTCTTTGCGGCGCGAGCCATTGCGCGTGATAGCCGAGATCGCGCTCATAGCCGAAGATCTCGGCGATCTCGTTGGCGGCATCGTCCGCATCCCAGGTCAAGCCCCCGTCGAAGCGCAGCCACGACGCATCGGGATAGCGCGCGGCCAGCGTGCGATAGCGATCTATGCCGGCCAAACGCAGACGGTGATAGGCATCAGAGCGTTTGCGCGCCGAGTTGAGCCAGGCGAGCGAACGGCCGGAGGCGCCGTTGGCGAGCGGGCCGTCATTGATGAGCACGGTGCGGACCCCGAGCCGTGCCAGATGGACAGCGGTCGAGACGCCAAAGATCCCGCCGCCGATGACGACGACCTTCAAGGGTTTGGTGGAAGCATTCATGTCGATAACCTTGTCTTCTGCTTTTGCTACATCGAACGAAATCCGGCGCATCCGCGTGAGGACGACCGGGGGCACCATGCGTTGCCTCAGGCGCTTCAGAGAACTTCCGCAAGGAAGCGTTTCAGCCGCTCGCTTCGGGGATTGTCGAAGATCTGCTGCGGGCAGCCGGCCTCGACGATACGGCCCTCATCCATGAAGACGACCTGATCGGCCACCCTGCGGGCAAATCCCATCTCGTGCGTGACCACGGCCATCGTCATTCCCTGACGGCCGAGAGCGGCCATAAGGTCGAGCACACCCTTCACCAGTTCGGGATCGAGCGCACTCGTCACTTCATCGAAGAGCATGACCTCCGGATCCATGGCCAGCGCCCGCGCGATGGCGACGCGCTGCTGCTGCCCACCCGACAGACCGGCGGGCCGATGATCCGCACGCTCTGCGAGACCGACATCGGCCAGACGCGCCTCGGCGATGCGCCGTGCCGACTGCTTCGGCATTTTTTTGATCTTGGTCAGCGAAAGCATGACGTTCTCGAGAGCGGTGTGGTCGGGAAACAGGTTGAAGTGCTGGAACACCATGCCCACGCGCCGGCGCAGCCTCTCCGGCTTCATTGCCAGGATGCTCTCGCCATCAAGCAGGATGTCGCCGCCCTTCGGCTCGACAAGCCTGTTCATGCAGCGCAGCAGCGTCGACTTGCCCGAGCCGGAAGGGCCGATGATGCAGGTGACGGTACCGGCGGCGATATCGAGATCGACACCCTTCAGCACGTCGAGATCACCATAGGCCATGGTCAGGTCCCGGATGTTCAGGGCGCCGCCTTTGAAGCGCGGCGTACTCTCCTCGACCGTGCTCGTGGGATGCGGGCCGGCGGCGGCCCGCAGTTCGCTCACCTCGACCAATCCGCTCGCACCACCCGAGCCGCGGCCTTGTTTTCCGAGCCGCAGTCTCGCATCGATATAATTGACGAAGTGGGTCAGCGGCACAGTGATGACGAGATAGAAGATGCCCGACAGCAGCAGCGGTGACAGATTACCCGTGACGACAGCCTGATCCTGGCCGACACGGAAGATCTCCCGCTCGGAGGCAAGCAATCCCAGGAAGTAGACAAGGCTGGAATCCTTGACGTTTCCGATGAATTGATTGACCAGAGCCGGCAGAACCCGCCTAATTCCCTGCGGGATGACGATTAGGCGCATGCCCTGCCCGTGGCTCATGCTGAGCGCCCGGCAGGCTTCCATCTGGCCGCGCTCGACGCTTTGAATGCCCGATCGGAAGATTTCGCCGATATAGGCTCCGGCAATCAGGCTGAGCGCGAGGATGCCGAGCGGAAATGGCGATGGACCGAAGATCTCACGCCCGATCCGGGCAAAACCCTGGCCGATGATCAGGATCGTGACGATCGCCGGCAGCCCGCGGAAAACATCGGTGTAGATGCGCGCCGGCAGCCGCAGCCAGCGGGACTGCGAGATGCCCATCACGGCAAGCGCCATGCCGATGGCGACGCCGAGCACGGTCGAGGCGGCGGCCAGAATTAGAGTATTCTTCAGGCCGACGCTGATCATGCTCGGCAGAACTTCCGCCATAGCGTCCCAGTCCAGGAAGCTGCGGCGCAGATTTTCAAGCCAGTTCATTCAGATCCCCATGAATTCTTGCCGATGTAGACGCCGCCGTCCGGCAGAGCCTTGATAAGCCGCCCGCCTGTAAGCGGGCGGCTTACGGCGTCACTTCTTGGGAAGATACTGTTCCGGCATCGGCGAGCCGGGGAACCACTTTTCGTAAAGGGTCTTCCAGGTGCCGTCCTGCATCGCGTCGTGAAGCGCACCGTTCAACGCCGTGCGGAAGGCATCGTTTCCTTTTCGGACCACGAAGCCAGCAGGCGCATCGAAGGACGGGATATTCACGGCAACCTTCAGTGCGGGATAGCGCTCGCCATATTGTTTGGCGGCCTCGTAGTCGAGAAAATGCGCATCGACCGTTCCGTTGTTGAGGGCGGCCACGGCAGAATTGTTGTCGGGGAATTTCACCAGATCAGTTCCCCCGAAATTCTTGGCAGCATAGACTTCCTGCAAGGTCCCCTGCACGACGCCGAGACGCTTGCCCTTGAGACCATCGGCGTCCTTGATACCGGCATCCGGGGTCAGGACGGAGAGATAACCGGCAAGATAGCCGTCGGAAAAATCGACGGTCTTCTTGCGGGCTTCGGTGGTTCCGATGGCTGCAACGGCAACGTCGAACCGTTCGTTTGCAACCGACGGTAGCAGTGCTGAAAATTCCTGGCCCGTGAACGTCACCTTGTCTTTTTGAAACCCGAGGCGGGAGACCACATTGAGAAACAGCTCGATATCGAAACCTGTAAACTGGCCGTCCGCCGTGGCAAACGTATAGGGCTTGGAATCGCCCATCGTGCCGACGCTGATCACCCCGGGCTCGATCAGCTTATAGGGATCGTCGGCGGCGACCGCAGAGCCTGCCCCCATCACAAGAAGGCATGTGACAAGGCCGGCCCGCAACGGGGCCATGATGGCCGGAATTGATTCAAAAGGCTTCATCGTCGTTCTCCGCTCTGAAAAGGAATGCTCTTGTCGGCATTGTAGACCGTCCCGCCGCTGCCGCTCGTTGCGACAGAGACTTATGGACAAGATACCGGTCTCTGATACAAAGAGACCGGTCTCACAACATATTTGATATCTGTCAATTGACCGGTCGTCAACAATTCTTGTAGTCCTCGGCCATGGAAGATTTCGCTCATCCGAAACGTTCAGTCACCGTTGCCGACGTCGCGAAGGCCGCAAAGGTCTCGAAGGCGACAGCCGCCCGCGTTCTCGGCAACTACGGCGTGGTCAGCGCCAAGATCACAGATCGGGTCATGGCGGCGGCGGCCGCGCTCGAATACCGCCCGAACGAGCTCGCCCGGAGCATGAGCACGGGAAGGTCCGGCATCATCGGGGTCGTGGTCGGCGATATCGAGAACGCTTTCTTCAGTCTGGCGGTGCGCGGCATCAGCGATGCGGCCCGTCTTGCGGGATTCAACGTCATCATCGCGAATTCGGGCGAAGAGCTCGATGCGGAAAAATCGGCCGTCGACCTCCTGATCGGCAAGCGCGTCGATGGCCTGATCGTGACGCCAGCCCGCTGCGACAGCTTCGACCATCTGCAGAACGTCCGCCGTGCCGGCGTGCCGCTGGTCTTGTTCGATAGGGCTATCCCGGAACTCGATGTCGACGCCGTGACCGGCGACGACCGGGATGCAGCCATCACCGCGACCCGCTATCTGATCGGGCAAGGACATCGCCGCCTCGCCTACGTCTCTGCCATGGATGCCGAGGATGGTGGGCTCACCGATATCGGGCGGATCTCGAATTCCGCCGTGCGCGAACGCGTGGAGGGTTTTGTCAGCGTCTTGACCGAGGCGGGTTTGCCGAACCCTCTTCATTATATCAGGCTCGGCGCCACGAACCAGCAACAGACGGACGACGTGATCAAACGTCTGCTCTCCGACAATGCTGCGCCAACGGCGCTCCTGGCATCGGACAGCCTCGTCGGCTTGCGCATCTTCAAGTCGCTGCAGTCGCTCGGCCTGTCGATCCCCAAGGACGTGTCGATGATTTCTTTTCTCGACGCCGACTGGACCAACGTCACCGTTCCGCCGATCACCATCGTCGACCAGCGCGTCTACGAGATGGGCAAGCTCGCCGGCGAGCGGCTCATCGCCCGTATCGAACGCACCCCTCTTGCCGTCGAACGTCTGCGCGTCGGCACGAGCCTCGTCGTGCGCGGCTCCGTCGCGGCGACCGGCCGGTGAGATCGATGGAGTTGCTACACCCACATCGCTTTGCGAGGCAGCGAGTGATACCGCATTGCAATCCGTCACGAATGCCCATGGTCGCCGAATTTATATTACATGGGGTTGCTGTTGTCTTTGCCTGACCAACGTTATTTAATACCGAAAATACTCGCTGTGGGATTTTCAGAAAGTTCATGCTCCAGTCAAAAGACGCGTCATCTGAGCTGATAGATTTGATCTATGGAAGTCTATTCGGCGAGTGCAACTGGCAGGATTTTCTGGATCGCGTTGCGCAAACTTCGCCGAATGGAAAGGCTGCCCTCCATTACCACGATCTGGCCTCGCCTGTGGCCCATGTTCCTTACGTATCGGGATTCTCGAGGGCGGAGGTCGACCAATTCAGCAGCCACTATGCTGCAGTGAACCCCTGGATTCCGAGATTGAGCTTTGTGCCCGTCGGTCAGGGCGTCTGCGGAGACGAGATCTTTCCACGTGAGGACTTGCTCAAGTCGGAATTCTACAATGATTGGCTGAAGGGGCAGGCCCAATGCGAGACGAGCATCGGTGTCTCCATCATTCGGGAGGAAACCCGCACCTTCGTCCTATCGACCTGCACGTCGTCAGCGGACCCCGATTTCAACAAAGAAGCAGCCGGGCGTTACACGATACTCGCTCCCCATTTGAAAAGGGCTTTCGACTTCATCCGGAAGCGCGACCTACTCGCCCCGGAAAGACAGACAACGCAAACCCTGTTTGATAGCATCGGCGTCGGACTGATCTACGTTTCGGAGCAACGGCGAGCACGTCAATGGAACAGGAGCGCGGAAACCTTAATGGCGGCTGGCTTTCCTATGCATATCGCCCCAAGCGGCAAGCTCGAACTTCAATGCGAGAGGTCTGCTGCCGTTCTCGATTTCCTGACGTCCAGAAAAGGTGTGCAAACAAGGCCGCATACGGCGATTGCAAAGGGGAAGGACAAGGCTAGTTATCGCATCACACTTGTCCGGCTCCAGTCCGATGCATTCACTGAGTTCTTGGAGGGCCCGACCGTGGCCGTCATTGTCGAGCCGCTGGTGGCCACGCCACTCAATGAGCGACGAGACTTCCTAATGGAAGCCTACAAACTGACTGCGACGGAGATTCGGATCGCATCGAGCATTGCCTCCGGCCATTCCCCAAAAGAGGTGGCCATAGCCGATCACATCAGCTACGAAACGGTCAGAACCCACCTCAGAAACATCTATTCCAAGCTCGGGGTAAACTCCCGGGTTGGCTTGGTCGCGCTGCTCATGCGCTGACGATAATCCTGCAATTCCTCCTCTACCTCCCGCATGGCTAGCAAGGCTTTGCATATTCGAACAAGAAATCCGGCAATCCTTGTCTCATTGCGTCGGACAACCAAGACTGATCCCGCTAATCGTAGAGCTCGCCATGCCCAATCTGCTCCCTGGCAGGTGCATCGCTGATTGAGGGGTCGTCGGCCGGATCGGGATCTCTCTTGTTGGCATCGCTCAGAAACTGCGCGGCCTTCAGAAGCGCCGCGGTTATCTCCTCGGAGCCCCATCCGGCTTCATTGGCGGCTGCAATCAGCCTTTCCAAAGCGTCGCGTGCGGCAGCGGTCGCCTCTTCGAAGCGCTGTGCGGGAGATTCGGTCTTCGGTGGTGGAAAGGTCATCGGCGTTCCCTCCATGTGGCTGTTGGGGGATGAACGCAGGCCGCGGGAAATGGATGCACGATCATGCTGATTTAACAAGCGGCCACCCTGTCCACACTGGACCGGCAGGGGCGGCGACGTCTTTCCGTCTCAGATGACCGTCTGCAACAGAAACGGAGAGCTCTCCAGCGGACGCTGGGCGATGATCCTCAGCATTGCGGGGCCTTGTATACCGGAAGTCGTGCAGGAGCGGCCGTCATGATAGACTACCGTCATGACACGGCTGAGACTATTGTACCTGATCTCTGCGATCGTCCGGGTGTGAACCGGAAAGATGAATTCATGGGGTTGAGATTTCTCCCCCGAGGTTTTCAAGGTCATTGCGATGCCCCAGCGAAAAAGCAATTTTAGCTCGACCTACCCGGCCTGAGCCTAACGGCGCCTATCAAGCACATATTGCTGCGACGGTCGCGTGACATCAGCGTGACAGGCAGAATCGACATTGCGAACGCAGGACGGGATCCATGACGCCTCAGCTGCTAAAGCGGCTTCAACCTTCAATGCAATGTCCGACGGATCCCATGGGCGAGAGCGGTTTGCGGCCAGCATTCGACCGTGCGTGCCAGCGATCGAACGGCTTCGTCCACGTTGAAAACCACGTCCCCGAGCCGCTCGATCTCATAATCGAGCTCGTAGACCTCGACTTCATCGAGGCCGTCACTCTCAAGCAGTCGCCTCATTCCATCGATAAGGCGCTCCGTTTGCCCAACGATATCAAGAGCGCTGCGTATGATGATGTCGAACATGTCTATCCCTCGCTTCGATAAGGAAGCGTCGGCCATAATCGTGATCCTGACAATCCTGAAATCTTGTCAGATGCGCTCGCGGATCGTGTCGTAGAGATCCCTTAACTCACGCAGTGCGGGTTGATGCCGATGGCGCGGCAGAGCGGCGCGACGAACGGCGAAGGCAAGCGCGCCGGCGGCCGCCGCGACGAGCAGGAGCGTCGAGGCCGGGTAGAGCTTCACCGTTGCCTCCGTCTGACGCATGGCTTTCCCTGCACTCCCCTTTGCAGACCGGGCGGCATCGAGAACATGCTGCTGAAGTGCGCCGATCTGCTTTCGCAGCGCGCCGAGCTCTTCGCCGAGGTCATGATCTGACTGCCGGGGAACGCCGACGGAGGCCGTACTTGTATCGATGATGGCTTTCGGAACGGGCTCGCCGATCTTGGCTCCCTTGGTGTCGAGGGTCGTCGTCTCAGTGCTCTTGCGGCGCGGCATGATCATTTCTCCTTCCTGGAACATGATGCCGAAAAGTGTGATCGGCGTCGGAGAACGGGATTCATATTTAGGTCGGCGGGACCTAAAATCCTCCTGTTCTAGTCGTCGTCGAGCGAGAAGACCGGCCGGTAGTGGCGCTCGGCGATCAGCAAGCTCCGGTCGGGCCGGATGATGTAGATCTCCTCGACCTGGCGTCCCCATTGATCTGTGAAGGTGTGGGGGAAGGAAGAGCCCACCGGCGATTTCATCAACTTCGTCCGAGGCTGGCCATTATACGTGATGCTGCCGGGAATGGGCGCCAGTCCTGCCGACGAATAACTGCCTGCGCTAGTCGTGCAGCCGGTCAGCACAACCGCAAAAACCAGCCCAAATGCTAAGCTCCACTTCATCGATCCCTCCAGTTGCCTCGTCTTCGCGCGACACTCGCTTTTATCGTCAATGTAACAGGGGACGACAGACATTGTTCCAGAATTTGGCCGGAGACATCAGTGCAGGCGAGACTTCGGCCCGAAACCGGAACGACAGCGCCATCGCCTCGTTCTCTCGAAGCGCATGCAGTTGTCTATCCCCTCACCTTGGCGTTGAATTTTTCAGAGGCTGGTGGCACCAAAAGTCCATTCAAAGCGTGGTTTTGCTTCTAAAAATGTTCCCATTTCTCAGAGCATGCAGTCGAAGGCGGTTTCTGGCCATGACCTTGGCCAGTAGTGCTGCGCCGGACCGGCCTGCCACGTCTGCGTGCAATGGAAGGAATGGGGAGACGGCGACGATGCCAGGAGCAGAAAAGACATCGCTCAATTCATACCGTCGCACGATGATCGGCGTGAGAAAGAATGATCCGGTCGAGATTCTCACTGTGAATTTGATATCCGGTTCGGAATACCGCTTCATCAAGGAGAAGGGGCTGAACGCCTTTCTCGATATGCTGGACGAAGAGGATCATCCGCCGATATTCGACCCGAAGCGAAAATCCTATCTGTAGCGATCGCATATGCTTGAATGCGTTGGCGCCGCGGACAATATGAAGCCATGAAGGTCACTGCATACCGAAGACGCGCGGCACTGCAGGCGCGCGGATATGGTCACAGGAACGGGCCGCATCGACGCGGGAGCGTGAACAAGAGGGAAGTTCGGCCATGTTGGCAAGACCAGCAGGATATGCAGGGGCCACAATCGCTGCTCTGTGGGCGGCCCGCCAAGTCGGCCGACTTTATTCCTTCACCGAACCGCTTGGTCCTGAGCTCATGAATGTTGCGAGAAATCTCGGCATTTCTATTCTGCCGGCGCTCGTTCTGCTCCTGGCGGGGCCTTTCAGGATGTGGTTCGACAGGTTTGCCCCGCTCTATCCGTTGATGCTCGGAGCCGGAGTCCTCAACATCTATGTGCAAGACGATGCGCTGGCTGCCGGTCTGCCGATGATCGTGCTCGTCTACCCCTTCCTGGTGATCTTTGCGCTCGTCTATTTGTTGCGCGGGCGGGTGTCGGAAATGCGCGGTTGAATTCTGCAGCGCCGCGCGGACGAGCGACTCCCATCTCGCATTCGAAGTTCGGAGGGTTGCAAGAATCGAAGAAATACACTTTTTGTGTAATGGATGAGTCTCAACGCTACCCCTGCTAGAGAAAATACTACCGGCCATCGCCGGCGGATGGATACCTATGTTTCTTCAGACCCAGCGTTCCGGCTGATCCTGACCTCACCACCCCCAAATTAGCTGACGAGACGAAGGCCGTGATATCCCCCGGCGCTCTTCTTTCCGACCAGAGAGCGGAAGTCGCCCCGTCTGGGAATTTCGAAATCCTCTCATCTATTTTCCACATAAGGACATCTCCATGAAGCATATGCGTAATCTCCACCTGATGATGGCAAGCACCGCGTTCCTGACGCTGGCCGGCCCGGTGCTTGCCCTCGATGGCACGGACATGATGAAGAAGCTCAATGCCGCTACCAGCGCCGGCGGTACGGTCATCACCTTCGAAAAGGCGGAAGCCGATGGCGACACGGTAACGGCGACCGGTGTCCAGGTGGGATCTTCGAGCCTGCCCGGCGACACTTTGAAAATCGGCGACCTCACCTTCGAGGGCGTTGAGGAAATCGAAGGCGGTGGCTATCACGCCAAGACCGTCTCCTTCCCAGATATCGACATCAGCCAGGAGGAAGGACGTTTTTCCGCAAACGAAATCCAGATCACCGGCCTCACGATTCCCGCCAATGCGACGGGCGATACGCTGAACGACATCCTCCTCTATGAAACCGTCAGCACCGGACCGATCGCTCTCAACATCAAGGGCAAGGACGTGCTCGCGATCGAAAGCATCGAGTCGAACCTCGACCGCCAGGATGGCGGCTTTGCCTATGACGCCAATGTCGCCGGTCTCAAGGCCGACCTGTCGCAGGTCGAGGATGCGAATGCGAAGGAAGCCATCGAGAAACTGGGCCTGACGACGCTCGACGGCGCGGTGACGATGAAGGGCATCTGGGAAATCGAAAGCGGCAAGGTCGCTGTCGACGAATATGCTTTCGACTTCAAGAATATCGGCCGGCTGAATTTCGCCGTCGACTTCTCCGGTTACACGCTGGGCTTCATCAAGTCGCTGCAGGAGGCGGTGAAGGCCGCCGAAGCCAATCCGAACAAGGAAGAGGCCAACCAGGCCGTCGGACTTGCGATGCTGGGGCTGATGCAGCAGCTGACGATCAACAGCGCCTCGATCCGCTTCGACGATGCCTCGATCACCAAGAAGGCGCTCGATTATGCCGGCTCGCAGCAGGGCGTCACGGGCGACCAGCTGGCGCAATCGCTGAAAGGTCTCGTGCCGATGATGATGGCGCAGCTCAACATGCCCGAGCTGCAAAATCAGGTGTCGGCTGCCGTCAACGCCTATCTCGACGGACCGAAAAGCCTAACAATCAGCGCCGCGCCGGAAAAGCCGGTTCCCGTCCCGATGATCATCGGCGCGGCCATGGGCGCACCGAACACCATTCCTTCCGTGCTCGGCGTCAAGGTCACGGCGAACGACTAACGAATAGTAGAGACGCTTCACGAAGCGCCGGCTGCCGGAGGCGGGTTTTGCCGACCTGCCTCTGGATCCCTTGGGAAAGCCGAGCAACGTCCAACTAAAACTCGTCGCTGCGACGCTTCACGGCGTGCTTCAACGCCACCATATGCCTTCGCCGCTCCAGCATATAATCGGCATATCCGACGCAGATGAACAGCAATGTCGGGCCGGCGTAGATGATGATGAGAGCCAATGCGATCAGGATGAATGCGCTCGTCATGGTCTTGTTTTCCATCAATATTGGTCGCCGCAACTAAAGCGGCGAAAGCGGACAGGTCCTCATCTCGGCAATGCCTGTCCCTATTCCTTCAAAATTCGCCGGCTTGCTATTCGTTCCGTCCCCGATCGATTTCCGAACGCGCAGCAGACCCGATCGAACGACAATGACGAAATTGACGGCTCGAACGGCCTTAATCATTTCGCGGCCGTTCCTCCCGCATCGCCGCCGTCACGCTCATAAGCAGCGGGCTCGAGATCAGATCCGGAAGCAAAACCGATAGTTTCGGCTTCCAGTTCGGATAGCTGTCGCTGGTGCCTGGGACATTGGTTGGCCTTTTTTCGTCGGTGAGATCGGCGAGACGGACCGCGGCGAGAAGCGAGGGCGTCCTGGCAATGAAGCGATAGGCGCTGACGGTCAATTCCCTCAGCGTCTCCTCGCTTGCCCGCGCTTGGGAAAGCCTGGCCGGCAGGTCGAGGCCGGCAGCCTTCAGCACCGCTTTCAGGTTCCTCCGCTCGCGCTTGCGGTCTTCGAAATGTGTCTCGGTGAGATCGGGCGGCACGATGCCGTGCTCGCACCGGGCCTGAATGTCGGCGCCGCGCCACCAGCCGGCAAGGGTCTGGTGATCGTGCGTCGAAATACAGGCCAAAGCCAGGACGGGATAGACGTCCGCCGGCTTGAAGCCCTTCTCGTCCTGTTCATAAGAAAGGATACGATAGGAGAGAATGTGAGCCGCCGCCAGATCGTCCTGCAATCCCTTGGGGATCAGTCCCAGGTCTTCTCCGATGACAAGGCAGCGATGCTCGGCGGACACTTCGGCGAGGATCTGCAGAAGCCGATCCGCTGGATAGCGGACATAGGCACCGCCGTCCGGCCTGCTGCCCAATGGCACCAGGAAGAGGCGGCGAAGTGCTGCGGCGTGGTCGATGCGGATGGCGCCGGCATATCGCATGGCAGCGCTGACCATGCGCCGGAATGGCGACATTTCTCCTGCGGCAATCGCGGAAGGCAGATATCCGGCAAGGTGCCAGTCCTGCCCACCCACGGCGAAGGGATCGGGTGGGCTGCCGATGGTAGCCTTCGAGACATAGGTATCCGGCTCGCTCCAGGTCGCCGAGCCATCGACGGCTTCCCCGACGGCAAGATCGAGATAGAGCCCGATCCGCAGGCCGGCCTTCCGCGCCCGGTCCGCCGCCTGCATCAGCTGCCGGTGAGCAAGCCATTGCAGCCACATGTGGAAACGGACATCGTCCGCGTGTCCGCGCTCGAATTCGGCGACGGCGGCGCTGTCGAAGCGCTGAAAATCGGCTGGCCAGCGTTGCCAGCCGGCGCTCGCCCCGCGCTCGACCATGAAAAACGAGAGGCATTCGAAAAGCGCGTGCAGCCGCAGGCTGTTACCGCCTACCGTGATGAAGGCGTCGAAATCGGCCGGATCATAGACCTCGTCGATCACGCTGCGCTGTCGCCAGGCCGGCCAGAGATCGCGCAGAGCCCTCAGCTTGATCTGTGCAACGCCGGCGTAGTCGACGAGATCGGTTTGGCGAAGGCTTGCCAGTTGCCGTTCGAGTTCGCCACTGCAGGCAAAACCCGGCAACCGGTCGACCGCGATATAGAGCGGGTTGAGATGCTGGCGGCTCGAGGGCTCATAGGGACTACAACGCTCGGGATCGGCGAGAAACGGCGCATGAAGCGGGGTGAGGCCGATGAAATCGGCGCCCAGAGATCCTGCGAGATCCGCCATATCGGATAGATCCTCGAAGTCTCCTATGCCCCAGTTGCGTGCCGAACGAAGCTCATAAAGCTGCAGGCTCACGCCCCAGACGCGCGTGCCGGAAAGGAAATCCGGCAGAAACGACCTGGGGATCTTCTTAGCCGCCGGCTTGGGCTCCCGCCGTGGCGCGCGGGTCTCGTAATCAGCCGCTCCCGACAAGTCGACCTTCAGTGCCGAGAGGATCTTGCGCTTGGTCTCGCCCGATATTGCCACATCCCGATTATCAGGACTGGGTCTGGTCAGGCTGATGCCATGCCGGCGGGCGAGCTTGTCGAGCTCAGCAGATTTCATCATTCGATGGCCTTCCTGTCAGCACGCCGTCACGCCTCGCTGATTTTCCAGATCACCGTCCAGGGCGCGAGTTCGTCGCCGTCGCGGCCGCCGAGAGCGAAGATCGTCTCGCCGTCGTCCTGCTGCGAGACGAGCGGCGCCGCCTCGGCGCCGAGGTTGGCGTGCAGATGCAGACGCCGGTTTTGCGCCAGGGTCCAATCCACCGCGAGCGCGCATCCCGCCGAGCGATAGACCGCGTTTCCGGCGCCGGCGCCCTTCAGCAACGGCACGATCCTTCGGTGCCGGAGGTCGAGAAGCGTCCTGTAAAAATCAAGGACCTCCGAGGAGGCGAGTTTGGACCAGTCCAGCTTGGCGGCGGCGAAGGTCGATGGCGCCGTCGGGTCGAGAAGGTCGTCGGCGTCGAAGCCCGGCAGACGGGAAAGCTCCTCGCGACGGCCTTTCCTGACCTTCTCGTTCAGATCCTCGTCGAAATCGCAGAAGAAGGGGAAAGGCTCTTTGGCGCCCCATTCCTCGCCCATGAACAGCATCGGAATCTCAGGCGCCAGCAGGTAAATGGCGGCGACGGCCTTGGCGACATCAGCCGGGCTCGAAGCCAGAACCCGGTCCCCCAGCGCCCGATTGCCGATCTGGTCATGGTTCTGGATGAACGAGATGAAAGCGGTGGGCGGGAGGTGGCCGCTCGGCCTGCCGCGACTTGCGCCGCGGTAGGGCATAAGTTCTCCCTGAAACACGAAGCCTTCCGCCAGCGCTCGGCCGAGCTTGCCGGCATCACCGGCGTAATCGGCATAATAGCCGAAGGTTTCTCCGGTCGCAGTGATATGCAGCACGTGGTGCACGTCGTCGTTCCACTGGGCGGTGAACAGCTTCACTTCCCCGTTTTCGTCACGCTGCAACAGGTCGCTGTCGTTCTCCTCGTTTTCGACGATCAGATGAACATGCCGGTCGCTGGCCGCGGCCCTGACGCGGCGAGCAAGCGCGTGAAGCAGATGCTCGGCGCTGTCGTCCTTGATGGCGTGGACGGCATCGAAGCGGAAACCGTCGAGCCTGAACTCGCTGATCCAATAGATGGCATTCTGGATGATGAACTCGCGGATCATCTCCGATCCATCGCCATCGTAGTTGATGCCGTTGCCCCAGGGCGTCTTGTGATGGTCGGTAAAGAGCGGCGCATAGGAGGGGATATAGTTCCCGTCCGGCCCGAAGTGATTGTAGACCACGTCCAGGAAAACCGCGATGCCGCGCTGGTGCGCTGCGTCCACCAACGCCATGAAATCTACCGGCCGGCCGTAGCTGCTGTCTGGAGCATAGGGAAGCACGCCATCATAACCCCAGCTGTAACGGCCGGGAAATTCACTAAGCGGCATGATCTGCAGCGCCGTAACGCCCAGCGCTTGCAGATGGTCGAGCCGCTCGATCGCGGCCTTGAAAGTTCCCTCCGGTGTGAAGCAGCCGATATGCATCTCGTAGATGACCATCTCTTCCCAAGGCCGTCCGGTCCAGTCGCTCGTCTTCCAGCGATAGAGGGAAAGGTCGACCACTTCGCTCGGTCCGTGCACATCCTGCGGCTGAAACCGTGAGGCGGGATCGGGAATTTCGAGACCGTCCGGCAGGACGAAGCGGTATTGCGTACCGACACTGGCACCCGCGACCGTGCAGTGGTGCCAGCCGTCTCCGACCGCCTGCATCGGCCGCGGATCAGCGCCTTCGATCTTCAACGACACGCTTTCAGGCAGGGGAGCCCAGAGGCGGAATAGAATGCCCTTTTCGGCGAATGCCGGTCCGAACGTCATTTGGGTCAAAGGAAAGCCTTCGATGAAGTGAGATTGGATTTGGGTAACTTTTGCGGGAGCAAAAAGTTTCGTCCGCAAGCGGACGCGCGAAAGCGGCCGCTATCACCAGGATGGCCGCGCCGGTCGCCTCGGCATGTTTACGCTTTGATCGTCAGGCCGCCGCGACTTTGCCCGAGAGCGCCTGGTCCATGGCCGCCTGAAGCTGTTCCTGCGTGAATGGCTTCTTCATCCGCAGCATCCGGCCGAGGCCATGATCCTCGGAAAACTCGGCATAGCCCGAGGCCAGGATGATGGGCAGGCCTGGAAAGGACGAGCGAAGGTGGCGCGCAAGCTCGGCGCCCGTCATCCCCGGCATGGCATGATCGGTGATGACGAGATCGCAACCCTGTCCGTCAGCAAAGAATTCCAAAGCCTGGGAAGCGGAAGACGCTTCCTGCGGCAGGTGCCCGAGATCCTCCAGCATCGCCACGGTTCCCGTCCTGACAAGGGCATCGTCGTCGACAACCAGAATGGCAAGCGGCCGCGACGCCGGTTTCAACGGTTCCGTCGCCGGAGGCTCGACGGCCGGCTGCACCTTGACGAAGGTTTCGGCAACGGGCAGCCACAGAGAAACTGTCGTGCCCTTGCCCCTGACGCTCGATATCTGGATCGAGCCGCCGGATTGCGCTGCCAGGCCATGCACCATCGACAGGCCGAGCCCGGTGCCCTTGCCGACCCCCTTGGTGGTGAAAAACGGCTCGGCGGCACGCGAGACCGTTGCCTCGTCCATCCCCTCGCCATCGTCCGAGACCGAAATCCTGATGTAATTTCCGCCCGCGAGGCTGGTCGGCCGGGCGTCTTCGGCTGCCGCCGCGGCAACCGTCACGGCTCCGCCGCTTTCGAGCGCATCCCGCGCATTGACGAACAGGTTAAGCAGCGCCAGTTCCAACTGGTTGCTGTCGACCAGGAGGGGCGCCAGATCCGCCGGGATGCTTTTGCGGATTTCGATGCGCGGCCCCACCGCCTTGGCGAGAAGATCCTCGACGTTTTCGAACAGCCTGAAGAAGTCGACCGCTTGCGGCTTGAGTTCCTGGCGGCGTGCGAAGGCAAGCAGGCGCTGGGTCAGCGCCGTGCCGCGCTCGGCCGCCTGAATCGCATTCGTCACCAGGCGTTCGCTGCGTTCATCGGCCGGAAGCCGTTTCTTCAGAAGGTTCAGGCTGCCGAGAACCGCCATGAGAAGGTTATTGAAGTCGTGCGCCACGCCACCCGTCAGGTGACCGATCGTGTCGAGCTTCTGCGCCTCGAACAGCTGTGCGAGCGCCTCTTCGCGCTCGCGCGTCCGTTGATCGATCCGATGCTCAAGTTCCTCGTTGAGTTCACGCAATTGCGCTGCCGAGGCCTCAAGTTCGGCGGTGCGCTGATGAACGCGGGCCTCCAGCTCGGCGTTCAGGCGTTCGAGTTCCCTCGTCTTCCTGTAGAGATCGGCGAAGACCCGCACCTTGGCTCTCAGCACTTCGGGGACGATCGGGACGGAGACATAGTCGACCGCGCCCACCGCATAGCCGCGCAGCCGGTCGGGTTCCGCCAGCATCACGGCTGAAACGAAGATGATCGGCGTGTTCTGATAGCGCGGATGCTGCCGGATCATGCTGACGAGCTCGAACCCATCCTGTTCCGGCATGCAGACATCGACAAGGATCACTGCGATCTCGGTGCGCAACAGGTGCTCGAAGGCTTCGCGCGCGGATTGCGCCTTGATGAGGTTTTCTTGGAGCTCTTCGAGTATGACCTCGTAACTCAGGAGCTTTGCCGGTTGGTCGTCGACGAGGAGAATGTTGACGGGGTTCATGGCGAGATCCTCAGCGATGCAGCCACATGCGAAGAGCCGACAACAGCTGTTCGGTATTGACCGGCTTCGCCAGGTAGTCGGACGCGCCCGCTTCCAGGCATTTCTCGCGGTCGCCCTTCATCGCCTTGGCCGTCAGCGCCAGGATTGGCAGCCGCCGGAACCGTGGCTCCGAACGGATGACCTGCATCGTCTCGTAACCGTCCATTCCAGGCATCATGATATCCATCAGCACGATCGCGACAGAGGGTTCGTTATTGATGACGTCGATGGCTTCGCTGCCGGTCGTCGCGGTCAGGACCCTCATTCCCCGGCGCTCGAGGACGCTGCTCAGCGCGAAGATGTTGCGGGCATCGTCGTCGACGAGTAGCACGCTCTCGCCGACGAGATCCTCATCCGAGTTGTGCAAGTCCTGCAGCGTTGCCTGTTTTGCGGCGGGCAGGTCGGCGACAACCCGGTGCAGGAACAGGGCCGTCTCATCCAGCAGACGTTCGGGTGACTCGACCCCCTTGACCACGACGCTCCGGGCCATGCTGTGCAATGTCGCGTCTTCCTCAGGGGAAAGCTCCCGGCCGGTGAACACGACCACCGGCACCTCACCGATCTCGGCGTCGTCGCGTATTTGCTCCAGCACGTCGAAGCCAGACATGTCGGGAAGGGAAAGGTCGAGCACCACGCAGTCGGCGGCATTCTGCCGAAGAGCGGCGAGAGCCTCCGATCCGGAGCCGACGCTGGTGATATCGATGTCGTCATGTCCGAGAAGGGCGGTGACGCTCAAACGCTCGGCCTCGTTGTCTTCCACGAGCAGCAGATGCTTGCGGCGCGGCTGCGCATAGGCCTTCAATCGCGACAGTGCCTTGCCGAGGCCTTCCGGCGTCGTCGGCTTGCTCATGAAGGCGAAGGCGCCGCGGGTCAACCCATGCTGGCGATCCTCGTCGAGGCTGATGATCTGGACCGGAATATGCCGCGTCTGCGGATTCTGCTTGAGCTGGCTCAGCACCGTCCAGCCGAGCATGTCGGGCAGGAAGATGTCGAGCGAGATCGCCGCCGGCCTGTAGTCCTGCGCGAGGGCGAGAGCATCGCTGCCGCGCATCGCCACCAGAACCTTGAATCCGTTGTCGCGGGCGAGATCCACCAGGACGCGGGCGTAATGCGCATCGTCCTCGACGACGAGCAGCACCGAGTCGCCGGCCGCTATCTGGTGGCGATCGTCTTCGACATGTTCGGTCGGTTTTTCGGCCCGGCGGTGTGCCGCCGCCTCGGCGAATTCCACGACATTTGCCGGCGGAACGGTCTTCGGCGCAACCGCGCCGGCGCCGACATAGGTGAGTGGCAGATAGAGAACGAAGGTGCTGCCGACACCAGGGGTGCTGCGCAGCTGGATCTCGCCGCCCAAGAGGTTTGCCAGTTCGCGGCTGATCGCCAGGCCGAGGCCGGTGCCGCCGTATTTGCGGCTTGTCGAGGCATCCGCCTGTTGGAAGGCCTCGAATATGATGCGTTGTTTTTCAGGCGGTATGCCGATGCCGGTGTCGACGACTTCGAAGGCGATGACAGAAGGCGCATGCTTCAACGAGGGGTGATCGGACGACCAGCCGCTTGTTGCCGAAGCCACGCGAAGCGTCACGCCCCCCTGCGCGGTGAACTTGAAGGCATTCGACAGCAGGTTCTTGAGGATCTGCTGCAATCGCTTCGAATCCGTGATGAGGCTTTTTGCGACATCAGCGCCGACGTCGACCGAGAACGACAGGCTGCGGTTTTCGGCCTCGTGCCGGAATGGCCGCGCCATCATCTCGAGCAGGTTGCTGACGAAGATCTCCTCGGCATCGACCGAGACCGTTCCGGACTCGATCTTCGACAGGTCGAGGATGTCGCTGATGAGGTTCAGCAGATCGGTTCCCGCGCCATGGATCGTCTTTGCGAACTCGACCTGTTTGCCCGACAGGTTGCCATCCGGGTTTTCTCCCAGCTGCTGGCCGAGAATGAGGATCGAATTCAAAGGCGTGCGCAGCTCGTGCGACATGTTGGCGAGGAATTCGGATTTGTACTTCGATGTCAGCGCGAGCTCGGTTGCCTTTTCCTCCAGCGCGCGCCGGGCCTGCTCGATTTCCTGGTTCTTCGCCTCGACTTCGACGTTGCGCTCCTCCAGCTGCTGCGCCTTCTGTCCAAGCTGCTCGTTGGTCTGCTGCAGTTCGCGCTGCTGCGTCTGCAGCTCGGCGGCGAGCTGCTGGGACTGCTTGAGCAGGCCTTCGGTCTGCATCGTCGCTTCGATCGAGTTGAGGACGATGCCGATCGATGTCGTCAGTTGATCGAGGAACGACAGCTGCAACTCGGTGAATTCGCCGGCGGAAGCCAGCTCGATCACTGCTTTCACCTGCCCCTCGAAATGCACCGGCAGCACGATGGCGCTTCTCGGCAGGGTCGTGAACACGCCGGAGCTTATCGGAACGACATTGTCGGGAAGGTTGGTGATCAGGATGCGGCGAGCGTCACTGGCGCACTGACCGACAAGTCCCTGGCCGAACTCGAGACGTGCCGGGTGCGCCGACTCGCCCCCTTGCGCATAGGTGGAGAGCAGCGACAATACCGGCTGCCGCTCGTCGGCATCCACCTGGTAGATGACCCCCTGATGGGCACCGACCAGAGGCGCCAGCTCCGACAGCAGCATCTTGCCGACCAGCGTCAGGTCGCGCTGCCCCTGAAGCATGTTGGTGAAGCGCGCAAGGTTGGTCTTCAGCCAGTCCTGCTCGGTGTTGCGCTCGGTGGTGAGCCTGAGGTTGTCGATCATCGTGTTGATGTTGTCCTTGAGCTCGGCCACTTCGCCGCGCGCGTCGACCTTGATCGAGCGCGTCAGGTCACCCTTGGTGACGGCGGTCGCCACCTCGGCGATGGCGCGCACCTGCGTCGTCAGATTGGCGGCAAGCAGGTTGACGTTGCCGGTCAAGTCCTTCCAGGTTCCCGCGGTACCCGGAACATTCGCCTGACCGCCGAGCCGGCCTTCCACGCCCACCTCACGCGCAACCGTGGTCACCTGATCGGCAAAGGTCGCGAGCGTGTTGGTCATGTTGTTGATGGTTTCGGCAAGGGCTGCCACCTCGCCCTTGGATGCGACGGTGAGATTTTGCTCGAGGTCACCGTTCGCCACCGCCGTCACCACCTTGACGATGCCGCGGACCTGCTCGGTCAGGTTGGCGGCCATGACGTTGACCGTGTCGGTCAAGTCTTTCCAGGTGCCGGCGACGCCAGGCACCTGCGCCTGGCCGCCGAGCTTGCCTTCGGTGCCGACTTCGCGGGCCACACGCGTCACTTCGCCGGCGAAGGCATTGAGCTGGTCCACCATCGTATTGATGGTGTTCTTCAGTTCGAGGATTTCTCCCTTCACGTCGACGGTGATCTTTCGCGACAGGTCGCCGCGCGCCACGGCTGTCGTGACTTCGGCAATGTTTCGAACCTGGGTCGTCAGATTGGCGGCGAGCAGGTTGACGTTGTCGGTCAGGTCCTTCCAGGTGCCGGCGACGCCTGGAACGACAGCCTGGCCGCCGAGCCTGCCATCGGTGCCGACTTCGCGGGCGACACGCGTCACCTCGCCGGCGAACGAGCGAAGCTGATCGACCATCGTGTTCAACGTATCCTTCAGGAGCAGGATTTCGCCGCGCACGTCGACGGTGATCTTGCGCGACAGGTCGCCATTGGCGATTGCGGTGGCGACCTCGGCGATGTTGCGCACCTGCGCCGTCAGGTTGCCCGCCATGGAGTTGACGCTGTCGGTCAGGTCCTTCCAGGTGCCGGCGACGCCGGAGACCTGCGCCTGGCCGCCGAGCTTGCCCTCGGTGCCGACTTCGCGCGCGACGCGCGTCACTTCGCCGGCAAAGGCGTTGAGCTGGTCCACCATCGTGTTGATGGTGTTCTTCAGCTCGAGGATTTCCCCCTTCACGTCGACGGTGATCTTGCGCGACAGGTCGCCGCGCGCCACAGCCGTCGTGACTTCGGCGATGTTGCGGACCTGACCGGTGAGGTTGGAGGCCATGGAGTTGACGTTTTCGGTGAGGTCCTTCCAGGTGCCGGCGACACCCGGCACCTGCGCCTGGCCGCCGAGCTTGCCCTCGGTGCCGACTTCGCGGGCGACGCGCGTCACTTCGGAAGCGAAGCGGTTCAACTGATCGACCATGGTGTTCAGCGTTTCCTTGAGCTCGAGGATTTCACCCGAGACCGACACCGTGATCTTCTTCGACAGGTCGCCATTGGCAATCGCAGTCGAGACTTCGGCGATGTTGCGCACCTGCGCCGTCAGATTGCCCGCCATGGAATTGACGCTGTCGGTCAGATCCTTCCAGGTGCCGGCGACGCCGAGCACGTTCGCCTGGCCGCCGAGCCGGCCTTCCGTGCCGACCTCGCGCGCCACGCGCGTGACTTCACCGGCAAAACCGTTGAGCTGATCGACCATCGTGTTGATGGTCTCCTTCAGTTCGAGGATTTCGCCCGACACGGTGACGGTGATCTTCTTCGACAGGTCTCCCTGGGCGACGGCGGTCGCGACTTCGGCGATGTTGCGCACCTGCCCGGTGAGGTTGGACGCCATGGAATTGACGCTGTCTGTCAGGTCCTTCCAGGTGCCGGCGACGCCGCGCACATTGGCCTGGCCGCCGAGCCGTCCCTCCGTGCCCACTTCGCGGGCGACGCGGGTCACTTCCGAAGCGAAGGCATTCAGCTGATCGACCATCGTATTGATGGTCTCCTTCAATTCGAGGATCTCGCCCTTCACGTCGACGGTGATCTTCTTCGACAGATCGCCATTGGCGATCGCGGTCGAGACCTCCGCGATATTGCGCACCTGCGCTGTCAGGTTGCCGCCCATCGAGTTGACGTTCTCGGTCAGATCCTTCCAGGTGCCGGCGACGCCACGCACATTGGCCTGGCCGCCGAGCCGTCCCTCCGTGCCCACTTCGCGAGCGACGCGGGTGACTTCGGAAGCGAAGGCATTCAGCTGATCGACCATCGTATTGATGGTCTCCTTCAGCTCGAGGATTTCCCCCGACACCGTCACCGTGATCTTCTTCGACAGGTCGCCATTGGCGATCGCGGTCGAGACTTCGGCGATGTTGCGCACCTGCGCCGTGAGGTTCGAGGCCATGGAATTGACGTTGTCGGTCAGGTCCTTCCAAGTGCCGGCGACGCCTGGCACTTGCGCCTGGCCGCCGAGCCGACCTTCGGTGCCGACTTCACGCGCCACGCGAGTCACCTCACCGGCAAAGCCGTTCAACTGGTCGACCATCGTGTTGATGGTTTCCTTCAGCTCGAGGATTTCGCCGGAAACGTCGACAGTGATCTTGCGCGACAGGTCGCCGCGCGCCACGGCCGTCGTCACCTGGGCGATGTTGCGCACCTGCGCCGTCAGGTTGCCGCACATGGCGTTGACGGAATCCGTCAGATCCTTCCAGGTGCCTGCCACCCCGGGCACCAGCGCCTGTCCGCCGAGCTTGCCTTCGGTGCCGACCTCGCGGGCGACGCGCGTCACCTCCGAGGCGAAGGACCTAAGCTGGTCGACCATGGTGTTGATCGCTTCCTTAAGTTGCAGGATCTCGCCGCGCACGTCGACGGTGATCTTCTTGGAAAGATCGCCGTTCGCAACGGCGATCGTCACTTCCGCGATGTTACGCACCTGCGCCGTCAGGTTCGACGCCATCGAGTTCACGCTTTCGGTGAGATCCTTCCAGACGCCCGTCACCTCCGGCACCTGCGCCTGCCCGCCGAGCTTTCCGTCGGTGCCAACCTCGCGCGCGACGCGCGTCACTTCCGAAGTGAAGACGCTCAGCTGCTTGATCATCGTATTGACGATATCGGCCGAGCGCAGGAACTCGCCTTTGAGCGGCCGCCCGTCGACATCCAGCGGCACGGTCCGCAGGAGATCTCCCTTGGCGACTGCCGTGATCGTGCGCGTGACGGCAGTCGTCGGCCATAGGAGATCGTCGATCAGACCGTTGATCGATCCTTCCATTTCGGACCAGGAGCCGTCCGACAGGCCGAAGCGTACGCGCGTGCTCGTTCGCCCGTCCCGGCCGACCACCTGCCCGACATGCTCGAGCTGCTGGGCCATGCGCTGATTGGCGGCGATGATGTCGTTGAGGGCATCGGCGACCTTGCCGGTGAGACCCGTCAGGTCGGACCGCATCCGTACGGAAAAGTCGCCGCGCCGGACCGCGACAAGGACTTCCAGAAGCGCGCTGGCGTCGTCGAACGCCATCGTTTTGTGGTCATGCCCATTGAGGCTGTCTACCGCAACGCTGTCGCGCGCGAATTCGCTGGATTGGTTGCTCACGAAAATCCCCCTGTTCGACGACTGGTAATTTAGCGCTCAACTCAGAAAATGGTATGGCCATCCCGCGTCCATCCTCACATGATTCAGCGCCCAAAATGAGCCTGGTAGTTGCAGATATCGAAAGTGCTCGCAGGAAACCGTCTAGGCGGAATTTGCGGTTTTTCTTGCGTGGGGGAACACTTGCCTGCCGGCTGTCGTTTCCGTCCTGACAATGGAGAGCGATATGTCGAACGTCTCAAGGACAGGCAAAGAAGAAATCAACAACGCGACCAGCCCTACTACTTTCGGGAAGTCTGTCGAGAGCCAGGCGCAAATGAAGGATGCGGCTGCGCAAGCGTCGCCCGACGCCGGCGGCGAGATGCTCAACATCTACCGGTTGGAGCCGATCGCGGCATCCGACGATCCGAGATGGGACAACTCCCCCGGACATGGTACCGTCGTCGTCGCTGCCAGAACGGCGGGTGATGCCAGGATCGTTGCCGCAGCTCGTGAGCTCGACTTCATGGAAGTGGATGCGGCTCCCGCCGAGGATGTCACAACGGTCAATGCCAGCGCCTTTCGCGACGACAAGCTTTACACCGTCATCGAGATCGACCGGAACAGGCGCGATGTCACGCGCGGGATCCTCGACGGTGTGGTCACCGTCGACACGATCCGGCCGGTTCAATCGGACTGACGTAGCAATCCTGCGGCGCAATCGGCGATGCGCCGGAGCGCCATCGTCACAGATCCCCTCGGTTTTTCTCGGAGCTCTCATGAATACCGCCAACCTCCAGCTCAAGGGCCTGATCATGGCCATGGCGTCGATATGTGATGCGATCGTCGAGAAGGAATTGCTTACCAGCGGGGAACTCAATGCCGCGCTCTCGAAAGCCACGAAGGCAGTCGAGGAGGACGACGACCATGAACTGTCGGGTGCCAACCGCGCCGCGATCCTGTTCCCCATCCGTGTGCTGCAGCTCGCCGAGGAGGCAGGCAGGAGAGGCGAGCGGTTGACGTTTTCGGACTATGCCAAGCTCGTGGCAAAGCTGAGCTGAGCCTGTTCCAAAGTTTATGCAGATGCTGTCGACATCGGAGCGAGTTCGCTTCGGGGCCGTCACGGAAGATCGGAGCCAGTCCCTCGGCACCGACAATGCCGTCTCCATCGACCCTACGAACCATGCCGCCTTTGGAGCGACGTGCTTTGGGACCATGCCGCCCGATCGGCCCGGATAGACGACGAACGCGGCCGCCGTCTAACGGGCGATGACACGTTGCCCGGCAGCGCTGTCAATTTTGCGATAAGTTGATTTTTTTCGTCTTGTTTTCTGCCTGTTTCTGAGGCTATACGGCGGCCGGACATACTCACGCACCGGGAATTCTTCGTGACCAGCCTCAAATCGCTTCTGGCCGCCTGCGGCCTCTCAACCATGATCGGCCTTTCCGCAAATCCGTCTTTGGCCGGTTCGACGACCTACCCGCTGACACTGGAAAACTGCGGCGCGCAGGTGACTTTCCAGAAGGCGCCCGAACGAGCGATCGGCCTCGGCCAGAACAGCGCTGAAATCCTGCTGCTGCTCGGCCTCGAGAACAAGATGGCCGGCACCGCCTTCTGGCCGAGCAAGGTTCTGCCGCAGCTCGCAGAAGCCAATGCCAAGGTCAAGCTTCTGACCGTCGAGATGCCGACTTTCGAATCGATCCTCGCCGAAAATCCCGATTTCGTGGCGGCGGCTCTGCCGAGCCTGGTCGGGCCGAACAGCAAGGTCGCCAAGCGCGAAGATTTCGACAAGGTCGGCGTCGCGACCTATCTCTCGCCCAGCACCTGCCTCAGCACCAAGGACGTCAAGGACCAATACGGCAGCCGCGCCGAGCTGTGGAACATGGACCTTCTCTACAAGGAGATCGACGAACTCTCGCAGATCTTCGACGTCGCCGATCGCGGCCAGGCGCTGATCGCCGACTTCAAGGCGCGCGAAGCCAAGCTTCGCTCCAGCGTTTCGAAGGAC
The DNA here is from genome assembly GCF_001657485.1 of Rhizobium sp. WYCCWR10014. Classification (GTDB taxonomy): domain Bacteria; phylum Pseudomonadota; class Alphaproteobacteria; order Rhizobiales; family Rhizobiaceae; genus Rhizobium. The sequence goes on along the minus strand of NZ_LXFU01000052.1, from coordinate 141,503 downwards.
GGCAAGAACCTTTCCTACGTTTTCTGGTTCTCCAGCCCCAGCCCGTCGGCCGACGCCTATCTCGGCGGCAAGAACAGTGCGTCCGGCTTCATCGCCGACCTGCTCGGCGGGCACAACGCGATATCAGCGGAAGCGGAATGGCCGACGCTCGGCTGGGAAGGCATCATCGCCTCCAATCCCGACGTCATCGTCATCGCCAGTCTCGATCGTAACCGCTGGGAGCTCGACAAGCCGGAGGCGAAGATCAATTTCCTGAACACCGATCCGGCCGTCAGCCAGATCCCCGCCGTCAAGAACAAGGCGATCGTGATCATGGACGGCCAGGCCATGAACCCGACCGTCCGCACGGTCTACGGCGCTGAGCAGGTGGCCGGCCAGCTGAAGGCTCTCGGTCTGTTGAAGTGACGGAAGCGGGCCGTATCTTCCGGCAGCTGGGAGCCGTCCTCGCACTGCTCCTCGCCTCTTTCTGCCTCATCGCTATCGCCATTGGCGTCAGCGTCGGGATCGGCGACCTGCCGATCCCGCTTGCCACGACGTTTTCGGCCGTCACCAACCGGCTGGGATGGACCGCGGTCGAACTGAACCGTATCCATGAAACCGTCATCTGGGATTATCGTCTCAGCCGGGCGCTTGTCGCCGCCTTTTGCGGCGCGGGCCTTGCGCTGTCGGGCGCGATCATGCAGTCGCTGCTGCGCAATCCGCTTGCCGAACCCTATGTTCTCGGCATCTCGGCCGGCGCCTCTTCCGGCGCCGTCGCCATCGTCATCCTGGGCATCGGCTCGGGGGCGGTTTCGCTATCGGCCGGCGCCTTTGCCGGCGCCTTCGCAGCCTTCTTCTTCGTCGCGCTCCTGTCGAACGGCACGCGCGGCGGAGCGGATCGGACCATCCTTGCCGGTGTCGCCGCTTCGCAGCTTTTCAACGCCACGACGTCCTATATCGTCACCACCTCGGCCAATGCACAGCAGGCCCGCGACGTCATGTTCTGGCTGCTCGGCAGCTTCGGCGGCGTGCGCTGGCCGGAATTTGCGCTGGTTTCTATCGTCGTCGGCGTCGCCCTTGTCGGGTGCCTGTTTTACGCTCGCGTGCTCGACGCCTTCGCATTCGGTGACGAGGCGGCATCCTCGCTCGGCGTCAATGTCGGCCGCGCGCGGATGGCGCTCTTTGCGCTGACGGCAATGATGACGGCGACGATCGTCAGCATGGTAGGATCGATCGGCTTCGTCGGCCTCGTCGTGCCGCATGTCGCCCGCTTTGTCGTCGGGCCGCTGCATGTCCGCCTCCTGCCGGCTTGCGCCATAACAGGGGCGATCTTCATGGTGCTCGCCGACATCGCCGCGCGCGCCCTCATTCCGAACCAGATCCTGCCGATCGGCGTCGTCACGGCGCTGGTGGGCGTCCCGTTCTTCTCGATCATCCTCTACCGGTTCCAGCGCGCATCATGAGCATCAAGGCCGACAACCTCATCTGGAAGATTGGCAGGAAGACTATTCTCGATGGCGTTTCCCTGGACGCGCCGCCTGGCAAGATGCTCGGCCTGCTCGGGCCGAACGGCTCGGGCAAGACCTCGCTCCTGCGGCTTCTCGCCGGCCTGAAGCGGCCGCATTCCGGCCGCATCACGCTCGACCGGAGCGACATCGCCACGATCAGCCGCCGCTCGATCGCCCGGCGGATCGCCTTCGTCGAGCAACATGCCACCACAAATGCGAATCTCAGGGTCGTCGACGTCGTCAAGCTCGGCCGGTTCCCGCACCGGTCGATGTTTTCAGGCTGGACGAAGACCGACGAAGAGGCGGTCGAAGCCGCGCTGGCGCGCGCCGGCATGGCGGAGAAGCGCGACGATCGCTGGCAAAGCCTGTCGGGCGGCGAAAAGCAGCGCACCCATATCGCAAGGGCGCTCGCCCAGTCGCCCCAGGAGCTGATCCTCGACGAGCCCACAAACCATCTCGATATCCAGCACCAGATCGGGCTGATGCGGCTCGTCTCCGGCCTGCCGATCACCAGCATCGTCGCCCTGCACGATCTCAACCATGCCGCCATGTTCTGCGACCAGCTGATCATCATGCAGCAGGGCAGGATCGTCGCCTCCGGCGCGCCGCAGGACGTATTGAGCGAAGACCTTCTGAGGAATGTCTTTTCCGTCGAGGCTCGTATCGAAACCTCTCCCTATCATTCGCGCCCGCATATCCACTATCTCAGGTGACGGTGAAACCGCCACCGAAATGACCGTTCCGCGGCCGCGCCGTCAGGGTGACGGCCCCTGCAGAAAAATCGTCGATAGCGGCGGCAGCGTCAGTGACAGGGAGACCGGCCTGCCGTGGGCGGGCACGGGTTCCGTCGACACCGCGCCGTTGACCAGGCCCGAGCCGCCATATTCCCGCGCATCCGTCGTCATCCGCTCGATCCACACACCGTCGCTGGGCACGCCGATCCTGTAGCCGTAACGCGGCACCGGCGTGAAATTCGACATGACCAGGATCGACGAAACGCGATCGGGCGCATAACGGAGCATGCCGAGGACGGAATTGACGGCGTCGTCGGCTGCCGCCCATTCGAAACCCTCGGGATGAAAGTCGCCGAATTGTAATGCAGGCTCGTCCGCGTAGAGGCCGTTCAGATCCTTCACCAGCCGCTGAATCCCGACATGCTGAGGCCGGTCCAGTACATCCCAGGTCACCGACCCGTCATGGTTCCACTCGCCGGGCTGGGCGACTTCGCTTCCCATGAACAAAAGCTTCTTGCCGGGATGGCCCCACATGAAGGCGAGATAGCTGCGCAGATTGGCAAATTTTTGCCATTCGTCGCCTGGCATCTTCGTCAGCAGCGAGCCCTTTCCGTAGACGACCTCGTCATGGGAAATCGGCAGAATGAAGCGCTCGGAATAGGCATAGATCATTCCGAAGGTCATCGTGCCATGGGCGTAGCTCCGATAAATCGGATCCTTCTCGATGTAGCTCAGGCTGTCATGCATCCAGCCCATGTTCCATTTGATGTCGAAGCCCAGCCCCCCTTGCTCCGGCGGCTTCGTCACGCCCGGCCAGGCCGTCGATTCCTCGGCGATCGTCATCGCGTGCGGGCAGCGCTCGTGAATGATGCTGTTCAGGTGCTTGAAGAATTCGACGGCTTCCAGATTCTCGCGACCACCATATTGGTTGGGAATCCATTCGCCCTCGTTGCGGCTGTAGTCGCGGTAAAGCATCGAGGCCACGGCGTCGACCCGCAAACCGTCGATATGGTAGCGCTCCAGCCATTCCAGCGCGCTGGCAATCAGGAACCCTTTCACCTCATTGCGGCCGAGATTGTAGATCAGCGTATTCCAGTCGCGGTGAAAGCCTTCGCGCGGATCTTCGTGCTCGTAGAGAGCGCTGCCGTCGAAGCGGGCAAGCCCCCAGACATCTGTGGGAAAATGGGCCGGCACCCAGTCGAGGATGACGCCGAGCCCGGCGCCATGGCACCGGTCGATGAAATAGGCGAAATCCTCAGGCGTCCCATATCGGCCGGTCGGAGCGAACAGACCAAGCGGCTGATAGCCCCAGGAGCCGCCGAACGGATGCTCCATGATCGGCAGCAGCTCGATATGGGTAAAGCCCATGTCGCTGACATAGGGGACCAGCCGCTGGCTGAGTTCGACCCAGTCGAGCGACCTATTGCCGCCCTTTAGATCGCGAAGCCAGGAGCCGGCGTGCACCTCATAGACGGAGAATGCGCCCTCCAGCCTATCTTGCCGGGATCGGCCCTTCATCCAACCGTCATCGGTCCATCGAAACGGCGTCGACGATGCCACGATGGAGGCGGTGGACGGAGCGGCCTCGCTTGCCCTCGCGACCGGATCGGCCTTCTGCGGCAAACAGGTCCCCTCAGCATCGATGATCTCGAACTTATACCTTTCGCCGGGGGCGAGGCGCGGGATAAACAGCTCCCAGACGCCCGCCGACGGTCTCAGCCGCATCGGGTTTCGCCGCCCGTCCCAGGCATTGAAGTCGCCGACAACCGAGACGCGGCGCGCATTCGGAGCCCAGACGGCGAAACGAACGCCTGATATGCCGTCGATCGACATATCAACCGCGCCGAGCGTCCGGCTCAGACTATAGTGAGTGCCCTCCGATATCAGATGAAGGTCGAGCTCTCCGAGCAGCAGACCGAAACTGTAGGGGTCCTCGGTGATCTGAACTGCATCCGGCCATGTGATCCGCAGCCGGTATCCCGTCCTCGAGGCGGCCGCCGCCGCAAACAGGCCGGAGGGGTGGGCGATGCTGAATGGCGCCACCACCCGGCCGCTCGTCGCATCGATGAGATCGACCGCTTCCGCACCGGGCAGATACACCCGCACGATCGTCATGCCACCGCTTTGGTGGGGGCCGAGGATCGAAAACGGATCGCCATGGCGCCCCTCGATCAAGGCCCATAGCGCATCCTGTCCGATGCCCGCCAGAAGTTCCGAGCGCTCAACATTCATGCCGTGACCCCCGCCAGACGCGATACGATTTCGGTAAGGCCGGATAGTGGGATCGGAAGCCATTTCGGCCTGTTGCGGGCTTCATAGGCGATCTCGTAGGCGGCCTTTTCGAGAAGAAAGGCATCGAGAACCCTGCGTCTTTGATCGGGTGGCATGTCTAGCTCCTTCGATACGGAGACCGCCTGCGAATAAGCATCCAGAAATGCCTCCTCGGCATTGCGCCCGAAGCGGGCAATCGCCTCGCGGCGGACCTCGTTGTCGTGTTCGATGACCGCGTCGTTATCGAGCTGCGCGGTGGCCACGAGGTAGCTCAGCGATCTCAAAAGCCCGGCGACATCACGCAACGGGTTCGTCTTGGCGCGGCGCTCGGTCAGGTTTTTCGCAGGCTCGCCCTCGAAGTCGATGATGACGGCATCACCCTCGCTGACAAGGATCTGGCCAAGATGGAAGTCGCCATGCGTGCGTGTCATCAGCGTATGGCGGCAGCTCTCCGCCAGCGTCCCGGCGAGCTCTGCGAGTTCGAAACGACGCTCCAGAAGCGGCGTTGCGAGCAAGTCGATTGCAGGGTCGGCATTCTCGTCGCGTTCATCGAGCTTCGACATGGCATAGGCGAGCTCCCCGGCAACGGCCTTCCTCATCGCCTCGACCTCGCTGTCGCCTGCTACCACCGGGCTGAAGGCCTCGTCCCCGGTCTTCGCAGCGAGCACGACATGCAATTCGCCGAGCCTGAGGCCCACCATCGCGACGAAACTGATGAGCGACCGGAAGACGTCGTCGTCTGGTTGGACCGCAGGATCGTTCAGCACCAGTTCGTCGGCCCCACGGCGCAGATTGTTCAGCATCCAGTTCCAGGCGTCGCCCTGGTTGCGGATCGCCCCCTGGACGATGATCAAGGTGGAACGGCGTCCGCTGGAATCGGTATGCGCAACCTCGCCGAGCAGGGGCGCCGTATGGTCATAGCCGGCACGGGTGAGATAGCGCGTCATCTCGACTTCCGGATGGATGCCCGGGAAGATGTGCCTGATCAGTTTGATCATCGCTACGTCGCCGACGAGCAGCGAGCTGTTCGACTGTTCAGCCGATAGCCAATGCACCGGCAGCTCGCCTGAAATATCGAGACTGTCGAGCTGTTCTGTCCCGAGGAATTCGAGCGTGCCGGTCCGGCCGGTGGTGCGCGAGCGGTCGCGAAGTCCGTGCAGAATGCCGCGCGCCATTGCCTCCACGGCGAATCCATCTGTGAGGAAACCGACGCGTCTGCCTTGGCGAATCCTCCCAAGCGCAAGCTGCTGGGCAAGCGCGGAAGGGTGGGCATCGTCCCAGGCGACCGCGAGCGGCAGTTGGTAGGATTCGCTGTGGTTCGGCAGCACGACCTCCAACTCGCCGAGGACGACGCCATCGGCGAATGGGATTGGTGTCACGGAGATCAGTCTGGCGGCCTGAAGCGGCTGGTCCTTTGCCCCGAACCATCGCCGCCTGGAGAGATACGCAGGCAGGATTTCGCCGCTCAGGATGCGCGCATGACCCGGCTCATCGACGAGGTCGAGCAGGCTACGCCGGATGACCATCGTCAACAGATCGGGAAGCTGTTCCGGCGGTGCGGTGCGCCACGCCGGCGGGTCGGCATCAGCCGTCAGCTGGAACCAGAAGAAACCGTAGGGCGGCAAGGTCAGGAGATAGGTCAACTGGCCGATCGGCGGAAACGGCGACATGCCGGTCAGTTCAATCGGAACGCGCCCCTCGAAGCTCGACAAGTCGAGTTCGACGGCCTGCGGCAGCCGCGAGAGACTGGCAACACAAAGCAAGACCTCGCCTTCATACTCCCTGAGATAGGCAAGGATCTTGCGATTTTCCGGTGAAAGGAACCGCAGCGTGCCACGCCCGAAGGCGGGATGCCTGCCGCGCAACGCCAACATTCTGCGCGTCCAGTTGAGCAGCGAATGCGCGTCTGTGCTCTGCGCCTCGACGTTGACGGCTTCAAAGCCATAAAGCGGGTCGGCGACGGGCGGCAGAACCAGACGCGCCGGATCTGCCCTGGAGAAACCGCCATTGCGGTCCGGAGACCATTGCATCGGCGTCCTCACCCCATCCCGGTCGCCGAGATAGATATTGTCGCCCATGCCGATCTCGTCACCGTAATAGATCACCGGCGTTCCCGGCATCGAGAGAAGAAGCGCGTTCATCAGCTCGATCCGCCGGCGGTCGCGCTCCATCAACGGCGCCAGGCGCCGCCTAATGCCGAGATTGATGCGGGCACGCTTGTCGGATGCATAAGTCTCCCAGAGATAATCCCGCTCGGCGTCGGTCACCATTTCGAGCGTCAGCTCGTCGTGGTTGCGAAGGAAGATCGCCCATTGGCAATTGTCTGGAATCTCCGGCGTCTGGCGCAGGATATCGGTGATCGGAAACCGATCCTCCTTGGCGATCGCCATATACATGCGCGGCATCAGCGGGAAGTGGAAGGCCATGTGGCATTCGTCACCCTCCCCGAAATATTCGCGCGTGTCCTCCGGCCATTGATTGGCCTCGGCAAGCAGCATCACGCCGGGATGGGTGGCATCGAGCGCGGCGCGTATGCGTTTGAGGATCGCGTGGGTTTCAGGCAGGTTTTCGTTGATCGTCCCCTCGCGCTCGACGAGGTAAGGGATCGCGTCGAGACGAAAACCGTCGATGCCGGTTTCCAGCCAGAAGCGCATCACCCTCAGCAATTCCTCCATGACAAGGGGACTATCGAAATTGAGGTCGGGCTGATGGGAATAGAAGCGGTGCCAGTAATAGGCGCCGGCGACGGCGTCCCATGTCCAGTTGGATTTTTCCGTATCGATGAAAATGATACGCGTTTCCGGAAATTTCTGATCGGTATCCGACCAGACATAGAAGTCGCGCTCCGGCGATCCCGCCGGCGATTGGCGCGCGCGCTGGAACCAGGGATGCTGATCGGAGGTGTGGTTGATGACGAGCTCGATGATGACGCGGATATTGCGCTGGTGAGCGGCGTCGACGAAGGCTCGGAAATCCTCCATCGTCCCATAATCGGGGCTGACATTGCCGTAGTCGGCGATGTCGTAACCGTCGTCGCGGCGCGGAGAGGGAAAGAAAGGCAGGAGCCAGATGGCATTGACGCCGAGGGCTGCGATATGATCGAGCTTCTGGTGCAGGCCGGCGAAATCGCCGACCCCGTCGCCATTGGCGTCGTAGAACGACTTGATGTGCAGCTGGTAGATAATCGCATCCTTGTACCAGAGCGGCTGCGGCGCGCTATCTGCATTCATCGTGTCCATTCATGCCTCCCTTGAGCGAATACGCCAGATCGCATAGGGCAGGACCTCAGGATTGAGCCCGATGCTTTGCCATTTGCCGGTCCACTTGAAACGATGCCCGCCGATCAGATCTTCGGCATCCAGCGTGCCGCCATCTCCGAGCGACCACTGCCAGAGCGGCAGCTCGACGTCGCTTTGTTGGAAATTGTGGGGATCGAGGCTGATGGCGATCAGCAGGACGTTGTCACGGGCGCGGCTTGCCTTCTCGAAAAACAGGATATTGTCGTTTCGCGCGTTCAGCAGCGTCAGCCCGAGATGTGAATGCAGCGCGGTGTTTTCGGTCCGAATGCGATTGAGCGTCCTGATTTCGGCAATGATATTGCCCGGCCGGTCGTAGTCCCAGGCGCGGATTTCATACTTCTCGCTGTCGGCATATTCCTTGCGCTTGGCATCGGGACGCCCCTCGCAAAGTTCGAAACCGTTATAGACGCCCCACAATCCCGAAAGAGTGGCGGCAAGGGCTGCGCGGATCAGGAAGGCCGGGCGCGGCGCGTTCTGCAGGAAATCCGGATTGATATCATGCGTGTTGACGAAGAAATGCGGGCGGAAGAATTCTTTCGGCGCCGTCTCGGTCAGCTCTCGCATGTATTGCTCGAGCTCCCATTTGGCATTGCGCCAGGTGAAATAGGTGTAGGACTGGGAGAAGCCGATCTTTGCCAGCCGGTACATGACCTTCGGCTTGGTGAAGGCTTCCGAGAGGAAGACGACGTCGGGATGACGGGCCCTGATATCGCCGATCAGCCATTCCCAGAACGGAAAGGGCTTTGTGTGCGGATTGTCGACGCGAAACAGCTTGACGCCCTGGTCCACCCAAAGCTGCACGACATCCCTGAGCTCCACCCACAGCGAAGGCAGCGCGTCTTTCGTGTAGAAATCGACGTTGACGATGTCCTCGTATTTCTTCGGCGGGTTTTCGGCATATTTGATCGTGCCGTCGGGACGCCAGTCGAACCAGCCGGGATGCTCCTTCAGCCAGGGGTGATCCGGCGACGCCTGGATCGCGAGGTCGAGAGCGATCTCCAGGCCATGCCGGCCCGCCGCCTCGACCAGCCGGCGGAAATCCTCGAACTCGCCGAGCTCGGGATGGATAGCGTCATGGCCGCCGTCCTCGGAGCCGATGGCATAGGGGCTTCCGGGGTCGCCGGGCGCGGCTTTCAGGCTGTTGTTGCGGCCTTTCCGGTTGGTCGAACCGATCGGATGAATGGGCGGGAAATAGAGCACGTCGAAGCCCATGTCGCGGATGGCGGGCAGTCGTGGGATGACGTCGTCGAAGGTGCCGTGCCGGTCCGGATCGCCGCTCTGCGAGCGCGGGAAGATTTGGTACCAGCTGGCAAAGGCCGCCTCCTTGCGTTCGGCATCGACGGCGCTTGCTGTCGAGCGAAGCCGAAACGGCCGCCTGTCCGCCTTGTTCATCAATTCGGATGTTCCGGCATCGAGCAGGATCGCCGTTCGCTCGGCATCCGAGGCGCTTTCGAGATTGGTGATTAGCGCCTTTAATTCGGCGCGGAGCCTGGCACCGGCATGCATCTCGGCCGAACGAACGAGCTTTATCCCCTCCTGAAGTTCAAGCTTCAGGTCCAACCTGGCATCGTTCTTCTTTGCCAGTTCGTAGCGAAAAATCGCAAACGGGTTCTTCCATGCCTCGACGGCAAATTCATAGCGTCCGACCCGTTCCAGCAGGAATTCGGCGCGCCAGCGGTCATTCTCGACCAATTGCATCTCCGTCTCGTTCCAGTCCGCCGCATCGAGCGGCCGCCAGAGCAGCACCGCGGCGATCGGGTCGTGGCCGTCGGCGAATATATCCGCCTCAACGGTGACGATGTCGCCGACCACCCTCTTGACGGGAAAGCGCCCGTCATCGACCCGCGGCGTGATGTTTTCGATGGCAAGCCGCGGTGATGCTATCGCCTGCGCGACGTCGAGGATTGGCCGCGATGTGATCGGCGCCGGCGCCTTGCCTTCGACCACCAGGGTCTCGCCTGCCCGCAGCCGCAGAGCCGTGCCGTCGGCTCCGGCGGGAAGAAAACCAGAGGCCGCTTCGCGCAGTGCGGTCACTGGAGCGGGCGCACTTTTCCGAAGGTCCCTGTTGAGCAGGATGAACCGCACATTCTCGGCGCTGCGAAGGTCTTCCGCCGCCGATTGCAGCAGCGCTGAGACAGGTCCATTGGCGTTGCGGATGAGCCGAAGCGATGAGGCAAGCACAGGGGGAGCCTTGCCGACCTCGGCGTTCGCAAGGCGAATTTCGGAGGAGATATCGAAAGCGAGGTCATGGCGCAGCCCCCGCAAACCCGTTCCATTCCCATGGGTCGGATCGAGCGGCGCGGCCGCGCCATATTCGAAGCCCATCGGAACCATCAGGCCGCCGCCGAGCGAGGCGGCAAGGCGTAGCGCCCTTATGGCGCGCCGTTCAACGATTTCGCGGCTCTCGGTTCCGTGCGCGATCCGCCTGGCGAATGGCGGCTCCGGAAAAGCGATCTGCCAGCCAAGCTGCTTCTGGACGCGGTGTTCTTCGATGAACCATCTCTCGTCAAAATCCCACCAAGCCATCGATGAAAAACATCCATCAAAGCCTGTATTCTTGACCGCGACCCTCGCCCCAAAATCGGTGCCGGGCGTCCAGGCTAGGAATTGCGCGTCCGCCTTTTCACGCACCGCCGCAATCAGCGATTTGAAAACCGCCGGCGCAATGCGATCGATCCCGAGCGCCCGGTAGCCAGAGAGGCCGAGACCGGCAAGTTCTCGCAGCCGTTCTGTCCACTCTTCCAACAGCCGGGATCGAGACTCCGCCTCCATCGCGATCATCGGCTCTTCCGGATCCAATGGTGAGCGTCTCGGGTCGACGGGGCGAAAGCCCGCCTCGGAATTCCGGGCCTTGCCGTCGAGCATAAGATCCATCATCAAGGCGACGCCGCTCTTGCGGGCAGCCTCCCCCAAGCGCCCCACCCCATCCTCGATTGCGCTTCCGAGCGACAGTTGAGGATCAAGGCGATTCAGATCCTGGGAGGCAAAGATGCTGCGCTCCCCGCCCCGATCGAACAGAGGTGCCGTCAGCACACGGTCGAAACCGATATCCGCCGCATGGTCGAATACCTCGCGCCACGCATCGATACCCTGAAGAAGGAGTGGATTGACATAATAGATCCGGGGTGGGGTGCTCAACACACCCTGGTTTGGAGAGAATGACATCGGCCGCCGCTCGAGTTTTGGTTTGAAGGCAAACTTCTGTTGGCCGCGGTTGTTCCACTGAAACTGCCAATTCGCGATGCGCAGACATCGCCGGCCGCACCGGCGTGGATCGATGGCGCGCGCTCCGTTCGCGCATCAAAGGCGCTCGCTTCCGCAGACGGGCCTTGAAGTTTCGTGCCGTATTTGGATAGTCTTCCGCTCCCGGGAGGGTGACCCATTTGGCTGCTGACGGCGCACCATTGCTTCGATCGATACTCCTTAGCGCCGCCCTGTCGGCTTGCGCGCTGTGCCTCGCCTCCTGGAGCATCGAGACCGATCGCTCCACTGAGGACACGCATGGCTTGTTCGAAATCCGCGAGGAGGCCAGGCGCTTCATTTCGCACGAGAACGCCAAGGGGCACCGGCAATGGGATGTGCTGGCGCCCAACCTGAAGACGCTGGTTCCCCGCTGCGCGGTTCCGCTCGAAACACGGTGGACGCCGAAGAGCTATGGCCGTTCGAAACCGAGTGTGATGGTCATATGTATGGCCGCGGAGCCCAACACCGTGATGAGAGGTTGGGATGTACATGTTCCGGTAGAGCGAAAGCCAGATCGACGGGAAGCCCCGCCACCGCCCCGCACCGTTCTGAAAGAGCAGGCGCCCGAACGGGACTTGATGTATCCGAATGAATCACTGCGATTGCAATAAAGGCGACCAGACGTGAATCCATCGGTGGAATTGTGTTCATACCCCGGACTCGATGATCGAATCGTGATCGTCAGGGCGGGGGACGAAGTTGATGCCGTGTTCGTCCGGACCGCTAAGTTCAATGTCCTGATCGACACGCTCGGCACGCCCGAACTCTGCATGGCGGCGCTGGATCTGCTCGAGGCACAGACGAACGCTCGTCCGCTGATCGTCATCAATTCGCATATGGATTGGGATCATTTCTGGGGGAATGCCGCCATTGCCGGGCGCGCTCCGATTATCGCGCATGCCGGCGCGCTCGACCGTTTACGCGACCCTTCGGCACGCGAGGTCCTGAGGGACAAGGCGAGCCAGGAGGCGCGGTTTCGGAACGTCGACCTCATCGGTCCGGATATTACGTTCTCCGGCTCGATGACCCTCAACGGCGGCGATCTGACGCTGGAACTCATTCATACGCCGGGACACACGCCCGACCATATCGCCGTATGGATTCCGGAACTTCGCGTCTGTCTGGCCGTCGACGCAGTGGAATACCCCATCCCCGAAGTCTGGAGCAAAAATGCAGGCGACCTGCGCTTGATCCGCTCCTCGCTCGAGCGGATACGTGACCTCAATGCAAGACTGGTCATCCCTGCGCACGGCCGGACGCACTCCTCTTCGGCGGTGGATGCCAACCTCGCCTATTTCCAAGCCCTGGCCGATCGTGTCGGCAGTTTGAGCGAGAGCCAGCTGATCGATCCGCAACTCGGCAGCTCAAGCGGCCTGCGGCTTGAAGACTTCGTCCCCATCCCCGACGGAATGCCTTCCGACGTGGTGGCGTTCTATCGGAACTGCCATGAGACAAACCTTGGCGCTACGGTTCAGGCCCATATCGAAGAACTGAATTCGCATAAAGAACGTCTGGAGGCCGGAACGTGAAGCTGTTGGAGGGCGGACGAACCGGGCAGATCTGGCAGGACGGCAATACCGTCGTACGGCCTTCCGGCTCATGGACGCCAACGGTGCACCGGTTCTTGCGCCATCTCAGGAGCAGAGGCTTTCCGGGAGCGCCGGATCCCATTGAATTAGCCGGAAACCAGGAAGTCGTCAGTTATGTCAGCGGGCGCGTCTGCGAAGACCTGAGCGACCAATTTGTCGGATCGGAACGCATGCTGCTTTCCGCAGCCAGGCTCCTGCGCGAATTTCATTCGGCATCTCAAGGGTTTCTCGAAGCGGATCGCCAGATCCAGACATGGATGCTGCCGCCACAGGAGCCGCGCGAGATCATATGCCACGGCGACTATGCGCCCTACAACGTCGCTACGGCAGACCATGAGGCTGTCGGGATCATCGATTTCGATACCGCCCATCCCGCACCGCGCCTATGGGATCTGGCCTATTCGGTTTACCGCTGGGCGCCGCTCTCCGATCCCGCCAATCCGAACGTGACCTTCGGCCTCGACGAACAGCTGCGCCGGGCGGAAATCTTCTGCACGGCATATGGGGCGACAGGGGAAGATCGGCGCCAGCTCCCCGAGATGATCTGCCGGCGGCTTCAGGCGCTCGTCGATTTCATGCTGGCAAGTGCGGCGGCCGGAAATGAGACATTCGTGGAGGACGTGATTGCAGGAGACGCCCGGCTCTATCTCAGCGATATAGACTATGTTCGCAGCTATCGGGATCAGCTGCTGAAGGCCTTGTGCTAATGTATCTTCGCCGGCCAGGATCTCCCGTCTGCCCCCTAGAGCCACTTCTTTCGACGGAAGAAACCGAAGAGGCCTAGGCACAAGGTGACGATAACGCCAAGCACGACGAAATAGCCGTACTGGAATTTCAGCTCCGGCATATCGTTGAAATTCATCCCGTAGATACCGGCGATCGCGGTGGGAACGGCGAGGATTGCCGCCCAGGCGGCGAGCTTGCGGGCGATTGCCGTCTGCTCCGTCTGGCCGATCATCACGCTGGCCTCGAAGGCGAAGGCAAGGACCTCGCGCAGCGCATCGATATCTTCCTGAACCCGGCGCACGTGATCGGTCACATCGCGAAAAAGCGACTGGAGTGTGGGATCCATGCCGGGAAGATCGATATGCTCGTACCGCCGACAGACGTCCACGAGGGGCACCACGGCGTTGCGCAACCGCAGCAGCTTGCGCCGCAACAGGTAAAGCCGCTCGATGTCGGACTTTTCCAGCTGTTCGCGCAGCACCAGATCCTCGAGCTTCTCGACTTCCTCCTGCACGACCTCGATGACAGGCATGTAGTTGTCGACGATGAAATCGAGGATGGAATAGAGAATATAGTTCTCGCCGTGGGCAAGTGCTGCCGGCGTGGCCTCGCATCGCTGCCGCACCGCAAGATAGGAAGACGAGTCGCCGTGGCGGACGGAGACGACGTAACCGCGACCGACGAACAAATGTGTTTCGCCGAAGACGATTTCGTCATCCTTCATATGGGCGGTCCGGGCGACGATAAACATCGCGTCGCCATAAATCTCCAGCTTCGGGCGCTGGTGAGGCTGTGCTGCGTCCTCGATCGCCAGAGCATGGAGATTGAACTCGGCCTGAACCTGGTGCAGCAGCACTTCATCCGGCTCGTGCAGGCCGATCCAGACGACGGCATTCTCCCGGCTTCGCCATTCGCCGGCCTCTTCTACCCTGATGTCGCGAATGCGTTGCCCATGCTGATAAACGGCGGCGGCCACGACGCCGGGCCGTTCATAGGGAGGCGATGTGGAACCGCCACCTGCCGGCGCGAGAGCACTATCCAGATCCTTCAGCCGTTCCAAATCCAGCTATCCTCTCCAATCGCGCACGGGATCATATATCCCCGGGGCCAATCCCTTGGCCGGTCAGGCGCTCAGCCGATCATAATGCTATTTCGTAAAACATGCATCACCGCGTCGGTGCGGGGTCTGACCAGCCGCCTTCATCGTGGCCAGCCGTCCCGGTAGCATCACGTGTCCGTGGAAATATCGTCCCAATCCTGGTCCATGTAGCCAATCAGCCAGTTGAGGGCATAATGCCGTTCGTAGACCACGCCCTTATCCAATCCGGTTGGAGGCTCCTCTCCCTTCAGCCGCGCGTTCACGGCCGCCCAATCGTAGCGGTAAATGAGATCGGCAGCGTCGAGCAGTTCTTTCTGCGGACGAAGCCTGGCGCGACGCATCAGCCCGTCCGTCCCCAGTTCGCGCAGCGTGTTCGCAATAGATAGCACGTCGCAAATATGGTCGGGACGTTCGAGATCGGAGCTGATCCCGAGCGCCCACAACATGACGTGCACACCCTCGTAGCGCCAGGCGAAGTTCGTCCGATCCTGATCCGTGGGATCGGGATCGTCCATGAACGCCCGTTCCTTCGGCGTGAAAAAACTTTGGGCGTCGAACTGTCGGATGAGAGCCTGCCCCATTTCGTGGTCGCCGGTCTCGCCTTTCACAGCGACGATCGCAAGCGCAATCGTCCGCTGAACGACCGCCTTTGTATTTCGGCGGATGCTCTCGCTCTCGGGCTCGATGGTCGGCAGATGATTGATGGTTGGCACACCTTCCGATTGAAGCTGGGCGATAGACCGAGCTTTGCGTGCCCCCGCTTCGTCGGCGGGTTGCGAAACGGCTGCCTGCATCGGAAGGATCAGTGCAAGAAGGGCGGAAAATATGCGCTTCATCATTTTGGCTCCTGTCATTCCGGACGCCGCATCGATAGGCATTTTCCTGCTTTAGCGGGAGCCCGAGCGCAAAGGCGGCGGCGATTTTCCGGAAAACTGGTAAACGGCTTTTTTACATCTGGAACAAATCGTTAAATTTTTTTCGTTACAAAAGTCCTTGGCTAACCCGGTATGAAGCCGGCGTTCGATGAGGACTTTCGATGCGTCGTCCAAACATAAAATCGAGCTTGCTATTGATTTTTAGCGGCATTGCTCTTCTTTTCGGTCTTGTCGCATATCTCGCGGTCGACGGTCTTCGAAATACGAACGGCTCCACTGAAGAAATTGCGACCCATTGGCTGCCGAGCGTGCAGGCTTCGCAGGCGATCAATCTCTCCATGACGAATTTGCGCCTCGCCTATCGCGATCACATCATCGCGCAGTCGGATGCGGAAAAGAAAACGCGCGAAGAGGCCATTAAAGTCGCCGAGGATGCAGTCGGCAAATCGGTGGACGCCTATCTTCTGCTGGCTTCATCCGACCATGAGCGTGAACTGATCAGGACGATTAAGGAAAGTGTTGGAGGCTACATCGCCAGCAGCTCGCAGTTGCTCGCCCTTTCCCGCGCCAACAAGACCGAAGAAGCCGGGCAATATCTGGGCGGAGAGATGCGCTCCTATTCGGACAAGCTCAAGGAAGCCACGACCAACCTGGTCGAATTGGACGTCAGCGGCAGCAACAAGGCGGCCGAACTCAGCAAGCAAACCTTCGATTCGATAGAATTCTACCTGCTTGCCGCAATCGGCGTCGCTGGATTGCTCGTTCTCGGTGCCGTCGCTTTCGTGCTGACAGGCATCGCCAATCCGATTACCGGGATCACCGCCTCGATGCGGCGGCTGGCCGAGGGAGATACAGATTCCAAGATTCCATTTGCAGATCGCGCCGACGAAATCGGATCGATGGCGGCAGCGGTGGAGATCTTCCGCCAGGCCGCGATCGCCAACAAGCAAATGGCAAAGGACGCGGAGGAAAACCGCAACAGGGCGGAGGCCGATCGCCTTGCCGCCCAGGAGCAGGCGGAAGCCGACGCCTCGGAGCGGTTGCGCATTGCCACCTCGGGTCTCGCCGCCGGTTTGAAGCGGTTGGCGGCAGGCGACCTCGCCTTCCAGCTCAACGAGACTTTCGCTCCCGACTTCGAGGCGCTACGCCATGACTTCAACCAGTCCGTCAACCAGCTTGGGGCGACGCTGAGGGCGATTTCCGAAAGCATCGGCACGATCGACGAAGGCACGCGGGAAATTTCTTCCGGGGCGAGCGATCTTGCAAAGCGCACGGAGCAGCAGGCAGCTTCGCTCGAAGAGACGGCGGCCGCACTGGAGGAGATTACAGCAAACGTGTCGAACTCCAGCAAGCGAACCGAGGAGACGCGCACAGTGGCCACGGAGGCAAATCGCAGTGCCGGGGTCTCCGCGGAAGTCGTTTCCCACGCCGAAGAGGCGATGGAACGCATCGAGACCTCGTCGCAGCAGATTTCCAACATCATCAGCGTCATCGACGAAATCGCGTTCCAGACCAACCTTCTCGCGCTGAATGCCGGCGTGGAAGCGGCAAGAGCCGGCGAGGCCGGCAAGGGTTTCGCAGTCGTCGCCCAGGAAGTGCGCGAACTCGCCCAGCGCTCGGCAAGTGCTGCCAAGGAAATCAAGGGCCTGATCCAGAACTCCTCTAAGGAGGTGGAAGGCGGCGTCAAGCTGGTGCGCGATACCGGCCAAGCCTTGAAGACCATCGGCGGCTTCATCACCCAGATCAATCACCATATGGATTCAATCGCCACCTCAGCGAAGGAGCAGTCCATCGGCCTCAGCGAGGTCAACGTCGCGGTCAACCGGATGGACCAGACCACGCAACAGAACGCAACCATGGTGCAACAGTCGACGGCGGCATCCGATTCGCTCGCGCAGGAAGCCCAGAAGCTTCGCGAACTCATCGCCCAGTTCAAGCTCGATGATGTGGCCTCCAGCCACTCCTCAGCCCTTCGCTCGACGGCGAGAACGATGGCGCAGCCAGCGGCTCGTGCAGCCGTGCATGCGGTTGCCGCTCGCCGCTGAAACAGGCCGCGACAGGAAACCCCGACATAAAAAAGCGCCCGGCGATTGCCGGGCGCTTTTCATTCGGTCAGGACGCGAAGGCCGGTTTGCGCCGCGCGCCCATTCTCAACACGAAATAGATCGCGCCGCCGATGGCGACGCCGAAGAACCAGCCGTAGGTTCCCCACCAGTCCGGCAGGATGGTGGTGAAGGTCGGCAGGATCGAGGAGAAGAGCACGCCAACCGCAAATGCGATGAAGGCATTGCCGTGCCATCCGCTCTGGAACCGGAACTCGCCATTCTCATGGTAGAGCGCTTCGACGTTCAACTGGCTCCTCCGGATAAGATAGTAATCCACCATCATGATGCCGAAGATCGGCCCCATCGTCGATCCGATGAAATTGACGAAATGCGCAGCACCCGTCTCCCAGGGAGCAAACGGGTAAAGCACGAGAGCGATCAGGGCGGCGATATATCCGCCGCGTTTGAAGTTGATCTGGCGCGGGAAGACATTGGCGAAGTCGAAGGCCGGCGACACGAAGTTCGCCACAACGTTGATGCCGAGCGTTGCAATTGCGAATGTCAGCGCCGCCAGCAGCGCCAGGAACCAGCTGTCGAATTTCGCCGATATCTGTTCCGGATGCAGCAGCACCTCTCCGTAGACGGTGAAGGCGGCGGTGGTCGTCACGCCTGCGACCAGGCAGAACGCCAGGAGGTTGATCGGCAGCCCCCAGAGGTTGCCTTTCCTCAGCGCCTTTTCATTCGTTGCGTAGCGCGAGAAATCGCAGAAATTCAGGTAGAGCGCCGCGAAATAGGTGATCCATGTGGCGGCCACGGCGGCAAGCGCTGCGAGCGAACCAGGCTCGCCCGGCACGCCCGCATCCTTGGTCTTTTCGATCAGCACGTCGCGCGGGATTTCGGACCCGAAGGAGAAGGTGCCCGATTTGGCGACCAGATAGACGGCGAGCACCAGCATCATGATCCAGACGGCCGGACCCGCCCAATCCTGGAACTTGCGAACCGTTTCCATCCCGCGCTGAATGATCAGCAGCTGCAGGCCCCAGACGATGACATAGCAGATGACCTCGAGCGTCGAGTGGCCGAGGAAGTGGCTGTTCTGGTGAAAGGCAAGCAGGTTGTCGTTGCGGATCAGCAAGGCAACGATGGCGCCGGATGCGGCGGCGGTCTGCGCCCCGTACCAGAAGCAGGCGACCACCGCCCGGACCAGTGCCGGAACATTGGCACCGAACGTGCCGAAGGAGGCGCGCGCCAGAACCGGAAAGGGGACGCCGGTACGCACGCCGGCATTGCCGACCAAGCTCATCAGGCAGAAGATGACCAGCGATCCGATGCCGATGGCGATGACGAAATTGACGAAGCTGCCACACAGCAGGAACAGGCTCGCCGCCAGATAATAGCCCCACAGGCTGTGGACGTCTGATGTCCAGACGTTAAAGATGCTGAATGCACCCCATTTGCGCTCCTCGGCGGGTGCAAGATCCTCGTTGTATAACGAGGGAGACGGATTTCGTACGCTCATGAATGCCCTCCCATGACCTTGAGGCCAAATCGACCACAGGCGGAAGTCTGCTCTTCATTTGTGCAGCTGACAATTTAATAGTCACATTGTACACATCTCTTGACGATGCCTGAGGATTAGCCATCGCCGCTCTTACCTCAGTCCGGTCATTGCGAACCGACGACACGCCCGGCCAGACGAAACGGACTTGCGACCGCGGCGCCAGCGGCATCGAAGACATAGGCGCCAACGTCCCCGGCGCTCGACCGCCTGCCGCTTTCGAAGGATGCAAGCTGCGCTCCGAACTTGGCAAGTGATGCGTAGCGGTCGTGCCCCAGTCCGTCGGATGCCTGGATCGACGTGATGTCGATGACCCGGAGCCTTTCCTTCAAGGCAGCCTCCCGGATGACGGGATCATCGATATCGAGGCGGCCGACGCGCGCCCGCTCTCCCGCTATGAAGCTCGAGGCCACCAGCGCCCGGTCGTCCTTCGAAACGAGAAGAGATATCGGGATCGGCATCCGCCCGATATCCTTCAGCTGGGACCGGAAAACATCGATGTCGATGTCAGGGGCGGCCAGGATCACCGCCAGTTTGCCGATGACGTCGTCGCGATGCTGCAGTTTAAGCTGGCGCACCGTTTCCATGACCAGGAATCCGCCCATGCTGTGTCCGAAAAGGATGATGCGTTTCACCTTTCCTGAGGCCGAGAGCGACGTGACAAGCGAGTCGAGGTCGCTGCGCGAGGACAACGCCGCGTCTCGGTCGGCGACATAGCCGGCGACGGCGGCGGCCGAAGGCCACGAAAACAGAATCGGAGAGCCCGGAATATTGGCGTCCGCGGCGATCTGCGCGGTGCGATACAACGCCTCTTGATAACTGTAATTGTAGCCATGCACGAAGATGCCGACGGTGCCATCGGACTGCGTGGAGCGGAGCGCCTCCTCTACGAATGCGTCCCTTGGAAGCTGATTGCGCTGGATGACGGCAAATTGGCGTTCGGGATCCGGCCTCGAGGTCGGATATGTGATCGCGGTGTCCTTCCGGTTGGGAGGGACCGAAAACGCATATTGCTCGTAGGTGAGATTGTCAGCCCATCCGCTCCCGAACCCGCCGCGCGCGGTATCGGGGTTCCTGTTTGTCGCAGCGAGCACGTTAACGCGGCTCGAGGCGGCTTCATCGGAACGAAGCGATGCATTCAGATGAGCTGGGGGATGAACCGGCAGATGGACCGGGTTCAACACATCCGGCGACGGTCTCGTGGCGCAACCGGCGAGCATCGCCAGGCCGATTGCGACCAGCATCGTCTTGGCCCCCAACGGAAACTCTTTCAAACGCTGTTCCGTCATCGAGTTCTCTCCTTGGAAGCCAGGACGTGCAGCGGCCGCCGCAACGGCCGCATGCGATCGACGTCGAAGCCCGTGCTCACGCTTCTACTACGGCATCGGCCTGGCCGCCTTTATCCCTCGGTATCCTGAACCACGCAACGTAGAGCGCAGGCAGGAACAGCAGGGTGAGCGCGGTTCCGACGACGATGCCGCCCATCATGGCGTAGGCCATCGGCCCCCAGAAGATCTCGCGCGAGATCGGGATCAGAGCCAGCGTGGCTGCCGCGGCCGTCAGCATGATCGGCCGCATGCGGTGTTCGGTGGCCTCGATGACCGCTTGCCACGGCGCCATTCCTTCACTGCGCAGATGCTCGATCTGGACGACCAGAATGACGGAATTGCGGATCAGGATGCCGATGAGCGCAAGCACCCCGAGGATCGCGACGAAGCCCATAGGGGCATTGCTCAGCAGCAGCGCCGCGACCACGCCGATCAGGGCGGTCGGTGCGACGGCGAACACCAGGAAGAGGCGGCTGAAGCTTTGCAGCTGGATCATCAGGATCGTCGCCATCGCAAACAGCATCAGCGGAGCGACCGCTGCGATCGGCCCCTGAGCCTCGGCGCTGGATTCGACTGCGCCGCCCACTTCCACCTTGTATCCCACCGGAAGGCTTTTCTCGAACGCGTCCACCTTCGGCTTGAGCTGGTCGACGATCGTGGCCGGTTGCGTCGGACCGACGACGGCTGCCTTGACCGTTATGGTGGGTTGCCTGTCGCGACGCCAGATCGTCGGCTGCTCGAGTTCGTAGCGGAAATTCGCCACAGCCGAGAGCGGCACGACCTTGCCGTTGGAGGTGGAGAGCTGCAGGTTCTGCAACGTCTGGATGGAGTCGCGCTCGGATGCCCTGGCGCGGCCGATGACGTTGACAAGGTAGATGTCGTCTCGAACCTGGGTGGCCGTCGAACCTTCGACGATGCCGTTAAGCGCGGTAGCGATGTCCTCGGAGGATACGCCGAGCTGGCGCGCCTTGTCCTGCAGGACATCCACCTTCACCACGCGGGACGGTTCGTTCCAATCCAGGACCAGGTTTGCCAGAAGCGGGTGCGATCCCATGACGCCGGCAAACTGCTGCGAGAGATCGCGGACCTTTTGAATGTCGGGGCCGCTGATCCGGTACTGGACCGGCTTGCCCACCGGCGGACCGATGTCGAGAAGCTTGACGAAGGCATCGGTGCCGGGGAAGGTTTTCGTCAGATAATCCTGCAGTTCCGCCCGCAGCTTGTCACGCACGTCGAGCCCTTTGGTGACAATGATCGTCTGTCCGAACGACACGTCGGGCGTCTGCACGTCAAAGGACAGGATGAAGCGCGGCGCGCCCTGGCCGACATAGGTCGTCCAATGGTCGATATCCTTGTTGTCGGCCAGCATCTCCTTTTCGAATCTCGCCATCTGCCTGTTGGTTTCGGCGATCGAACTGTTGTGGGGGAGGTTCCAGTCGATGACGAGCTCGGTCCGGTCCGAGTTCGGGAAGAACTGCTGCTGCACCAGCCCCATGCCGCCAATCGAAAGCCCGAAGACGCCGACCGTGAGGATGATGGTGACCCAGCGCCAGCGCATCGCCAGCCCCAGAAGCCAAGAGAAGATGGAAGCGAAGCGGCCCTTCTTCTCGTGATGCGATTTCATCGTCTTCGGCAGGATCGTAACGCCGAGAAGCGGCGTGAACAGCACCGCTACCACCCAGGACACGATCAGCGAAACTGCGATGACCACGAAAAGCGTGAAGGTGAATTCACCGGCAGCACTGTTGTTGAGGCCAACCGGAATGAAGCCGGCAACGGTGACGAGCGTTCCCGTCAGCATCGGGAAGGCGGTCGATGTATAAACGTAGGTGGCGGCTTTCCTGAGATCGTCGCCCGCCTCCAGGCGGGCCACCATCATCTCGACGGCGATCATGGCGTCGTCGACAAGCAGCCCGAGCGCGATGATGAGCGCACCGAGCGAGATGCGCTGAAGCGAAATGCCGGAATATTCCATCACCACGAAGGTGATCGCCAGGACGAGTGGAATGGAGATCGCCACCACCATGCCGGCGCGAAGACCAAGGCTGATGAAGCTGATGATCAGCACGATGACGATCGCCTCGAAGAGCGCGCGGGTAAATCCGGACACCGCTTCGTCGACCACGGCTGGCTGATCGGAAACGCGGTGGACGTCCACACCGATCGGAAGATCAGCGACGACACGTTTCATCTGTGCGTCGAGCCCCTCGCCGAACTCCAGAAGATTGGCGCCCTGCTTCATGCCGATGGCAAGCCCGATCGCCGGCTGGCCGTCGAAGCGGAACAGCGCCGACGGCGGATCCACGTAGCCGCGTTTGATCGTGGCGACGTCGCTCAGCGGAAAGAAGCGGTCGTTTATCCGAAGATTGATCGATCTCAGGCTGTCCTCGGAGGTGAATTGTCCGCTGACGCGCAATGCGATGCGCTCCGGCCCGGCGTCAACGAAGCCGGACTGCGTGACGGCATTCTGAGCCTGCAGGGTCTGGATGACCGACTGCTGGTCGATCCCGAGGGCGGCGATCTGGCGTGTGGAGAATTCGAGATAGATTGCCTCGTCCTGGGCGCCGATCACATCGACCTTGCCAACGTTGGGTACGGTCAGAACCTTGGAACGGGCATCTTCCACGAGATCGCGAAGCTGGCGCTGAGTAAGCCCGTCGCTGGTGAAGGCGTAGATGTTGCCGAACACGTCGCCGAAGCGATCGTTGAAGAAAGGACCGACGACCCCGGTGGGGAAATCGCCCTTGATGTCTCCGATCATGTTGCGGATGCGCAGCCAGGTCGGCGCGACATCCTTTGCCTTGGTGGTCGGCAGCAGCTCGACGAAGACGGTCGTCTGGCCGGCAACGGTCTCGCTCTTGGTGTAGTCGAGCGATTCCAGTTCCTGGAGCTTTTTCTCGATCCTGTCGGTCACCTGCCGCGTCACCTCTTCGGCGGAGGCGCCGGGCCACTGGGCGGTGATCACCATCGTCTTGATCGTAAAGTTCGGATCTTCCTCGCGGCCGAGCTTCACGTAGGAGAAGGCGCCTGCGAGAATGAAGACGATCATGAAGTACCAGACGAGCGAACGGTGTTCGAGCGCCCAGTCGGAAAGATTGAAGGACTTCACTGGCTGATCTCCTGGTCGATCCTGATGGCCTGGCCATCTTCAAGTTTATGCACGCCTGCCACGACGACCCTTTCTCCGGGCGCGAGCCCTTCGGTGATGCGAACGGTTCCGCCGTCTTCGATGTCGCCGTCGATCTTCACGCGGCGAAGCGATACCTTCCTGGCCGGCGCATCGACGATCCAGACGCTCGGGCCGTCGCTGCCGGCAAGGATTGCCGAAGAAGGCAGAACGATCTCAGGATCCGCGGCAATGGTTGCAGAGGCTGTGATGACCGAGCCGAGCCTGAAGGCTTCGGGCGGATCCGTGAGGGCGATCTTGGTCCTGCTCGTGCGGGTGGCGGTCTCGGCCTCCGGGGCGATCTCGCGCACGACTCCCGATGTGCGGATCGTCGGAGCGAGCTGCAGCGTCACTTCGAAGAGCGCGCCGATTTTCAGTTTCTGGGCGGCTGCCTGGGGCACATCGACCACAGCATCGCGCCTGTCCGGCCGGGCGATGGTCACGACCGTCTGTCCGGCCGACACGACCTGGCCGACCTCAGCCGACGTCGCCGTCACAACGCCGTCGAATTCCGCCCGAAGCTGGGCATAACCGAGTTGCTCCTTGGCCTTGTCGAGGTTGGCCTGCGCCTTGGCGACGGCGGCTGCGGCCGTTCGCCTTGCCTGCTCGGCCTCTTCAAGCGATGCTTCGGTACCGGAGCGCGACTCCAGCAGTGCGCGCTGGCGTTGCTCCGTCGTTATCGCGTTTCTGAGCTGGGCGTCGCTGTTCTCCACGTCAGACTGCGCGTTGCGCACGGCCAGTTCCAACGCCAGCGGATCGATGGCGGCAACGACGTCATCCTTCTTGACGATATCTCCGACATCGACGTTGCGGGCGATCATCCGGCCGAGAATTCGGAAGCCGAGTTCGGTCTCGATCGTCGGTTCGATCGTACCGGTCAGGCCCAGGCTCGCAGCGGGCGTCTGCTTGACTGTCATCGACAGCACGGGACGGGGCGCTTCCTCCTTGCTTTCCTCCTGCGGTGCGCAGGAGGAGATCAGGGCCGTGCCCACCATCAGTGCGACTATGTTGAGACGAATACTCACTTGGAAGCTTCCTTGACATAAGACACGATTTCACCCGCCCTGAGGAACTTGGTCCCGTCGGTCACCACGACATCTCCTTCCGACACGCCTGACTTGACGATGAAGCTGCCGGTTTCGTAGCCGGCGACATCCACTGCCCTTGCCGAAACCGCAGACGATGCGGGATCGACGATCCAGACGGCCGGCTTGCCGCCCTTCGACGTCATGGCCGACCAGGGAAGCTGGATGACGTCCTGCGAGACGTAATTGAATCTCCCGACGACGGGAGCGCCGAGAGGGATTGGAGCGTCGCTCGATATCGCGACCTTGACCTTGATGGTTCCTGTGGAGGAATCGATCGTCGGCGAAATCTCGCGAACCTTCGCCGCGATCTTCTGCGAGGGGTTCGACAGAAGGGTCACGGTCCCGTCGCCGTCGATCGGGCGCAGGAACGCGCTTTCGACAACCTCAAAGACGGCATCCCGGTCGCCGTCATGGGCAAGGGTGAAGACGACCTGGGCGGCCTGCGCCACCTGCCCGACCTCGGCATTGCGGGCGGTGATCACTCCGTCGGCGTCGGCCTTCAGCTCCGTATAAGACAGGGTATCCTGGGCGGTTTCGAAGAGCGCCTGCGCCGACTTGGTTGATGCCTGCGCGGTCAAAAGCGCCTCCTGCGCCTGGTCGAGTGCCGCACGCGTCGTCACCTGCGTTCGAAACAGGCTCTGCTGACGGTCATATGCGAGCTGCGCCTGAGTCTGCTGCGCCTCAGCCGACTGAAGATTGGCTGCCGCCACATCCAGGTCTGCCTTCTGCTCTTCCGGATCGATGCGCGCGAGGAGTTGCCCCGCCTTCACCGACTGTCCGACTTCCACCAGCCGCTCGATGATCTTGCCGCTGACGCGGAAGGACAGATCGGTCTGAACGCGGGCGCGGACTTCTCCGGTGATCGCGCCGCCTTGGACCAGCGGCTCAGGCTTGGCGACGACGACGCCGACCTGCCGTGGGGTTGGCTCAGTCGGCCCGCGCTCATCGCTGCATGATCCGAGACCGATGGCGCATACGATCGCTGTGGCGACCAGAATGGTTCTCATAGTTGACCTCTTGCTCTCAACGGCCGCTCCTATATAATTGACTGACGCATTAGTCAATGAAACTTTGTGCCGCAGGGTCGAGGGCGTGCACAACAAGGGAGGCGAGGCAAATGGCAGCTCAGAAGAAGATCACACGCGCGGAACAGAAAGCGCTACGGCCCATCCAGATCCTGGATGCCGCCTTCGAGGAATTCGTGAGAAGCGGTTTCACCGGCACGCGCGTCGAAGACATCGCCGACAGGGTCGGCGTCACCAAGGGTACAGTGTACGTCTACTTCGAGACGAAGGAGAAGCTTTTCGAAGCCATGATCAACCACTTCTCCGTGCCGTTTCAGGAACTGCTGGGGATCACGGAGGGCCTCAGCGGCAGCGTCACCGACCGGCTTCTTTCCATTCTCGGCCTGCTCTACGAACAAATCGCCGAGGATCGCACGACCCGCGAGCTGACGCGGCTCGTCATTGCCGAAGGACACCGGTTCCCCGACCTGATCGACCGCCACCACGATCAGTTCATTGAGCCGATCATCACCAAAGTCGACGCTCTCATTCTGGAGGGTGTGGCGTCAGGGGAGTTCCGCGAAGTGCCGGTGGAATTCTCCGACATCGTGGTCGCGCCCATCCTGACGACGACAGTTCTGCGGCTGATATTCGACGACCGCCGCGTGCCCACGCCCAATAAGGAGGCCTTCCTGCGGGTCTATTTCGACCTGCTGCTCAATGGCCTGCTTGCCAAGAACTGATCGCCGAATGACGAAAAATACCGCGCCAGGCACGTAGCTTTTCTCAAGTTTTTATGTAAAAACATCGAGTTAGCTATGCCTTCGAAGGCACGACCTCAATTCGCGACGGAAAAAGTGGAACGCAAAGTCAATCTCAAGGATGTCGCGCGCGATGCGGACGTGTCGCTGAGCACGGCCTCGCACGCACTGAACGGAACCGCGCCGCTGACGATCGAGGTGCGCGAAAGGGTTCTGGATTCAGCCAAACGCCTAGGTTACCTCGACCGCCGGAGGAAGAAGGCGACGATTGCGGCCTTGCGCGTCCTGCTTCTTGCCATTCCCGACGATGCCGCGCCGGAGAGCGATCTCAATCTGGTGAGTTGGACGATCCTCAACGGTCTTCGCAGGGAGTGCGAACGCCGCGGCATCAGGATCGTACCCTTCGTCAGCACCGGCCGGCGTATCGACGGCGCCCAGGTCAGGCAGATTGCGCTTTCGGAGCGCGCCGACGGCATCGTGGTCCTGAACGATGATCAGCCGGAACTGATCCGTAGCCTTGCCTCCCCTGATATGCCGGTCGTCATCGTCAACGGCGAAGACCCTGCCATGCTGGTCGATACGGTCACCCCCGAAAACCGCTTCGGGGCAAGGCTCGGCATCGAGCACCTGCTGGCGCTCGGGCATCGCCGTATCCTGCACCTGACCTGGAAGGGCCGCACGACGATCCAGCGCCGATATGACGGCTTTTCCGATGCCTTTCTTGCCGCCCAGCTTCCGGTGCCTGATAATATGATCGTCGAGGCCGAGGGATATGAGCCCAGGCACGGCGAGGCTGCCATCAACGCGCTGCTCGACCGCGATCCCACGTTGAAAGGGGCGACCGCCGTCTTCTGCGCGGCCGACAATCTGGCGCTCGGCTGCCTGAAGGCATTGGCCGATCGTGACATACGCGTGCCGGAAGCGATTTCGGTGCTGGGGTTCGACGACATCGTCCCCGGCGAATTCAGCCGTCCGCCGCTCTCGACTGTCAGCGTTCCCACAGACAAGCTCGGGGCTGCCGCTTTGGCGCTCATCGAACAAAGGCTGATCGCCAACGATCCGCAGCGGCCGGCCCATCGCCTGGAACTCGGATGCCATCTCGTCCTGCGCGGCAGCATCGCACCGCCGCGCTCCTAGCGCATGATGCCGAAACGTGTGCGCGGCTTTCGAACGACATCATGCTCTATTTTTTTGATTTAGAGCAGGATGATTTTAGGCCGATCGGGCCTAAAATCATCCTGATCTAGCGCAAACGCTCTGCCCGCAGGCGCGTATCGCGCGGGCTTTCTCCAAAGGCGCTACGGTAGATAATAGAGAACCTGCCGGCATGAGAAAAACCCCACATCGCGCAGATTTCGCGGACGGATCGCTGATTCATCGGGTCCCGCAACTGGTCGCGGGCTGCTTGCAGCCTGATCGTGCGCAAGTAACCGCCCGGTGAAGTTCCCCGGAAGGCCCTGAAACCCGTTTGCAGCGCGCGAAGTGAAACACCGACACCATCGGCAACCATCGTCATGGTGAGGGGCTCTGCAATGTTGGCGTGCATATAGTCGATAGCACGCCGGACATGCCACGGCGCGACCAAACACACTTTCTGTTTTTCCAAATAGCCGGAAAGACGGTGGCGGCCAAACCGGATCACGAGGTTAGCGAGCGTTTCGCTCATCGCCGCCAAGGCCAGAGGTGAAGACAGAAGCGGACCGTCATTGCGCATGCCCTGCACGATCGTCTGCACCAGACTGCCGATAAGCTGACCCGACGGTGTTGCGAGATCTACGACAGGTTCAAGGTCAAGCGACTCGAGGATCGGCGTTTCCACCAGTGAAACGAGCATTCGCCTCACAATTTTCCAGTCCAGGAAGAGAGCATCCGAGCAGTGCGGGCCTTGGATGAAACGATCGCCAGCCTCGTGGTTGTTGGCCATGAGAAGATGACCCGCCCCGCTTTCAACCACCTTTCTTCCAATGGACAGTCGAAAGGATCCCGTGTGTGGAATGTAAAACGCAAGGTGTTGCGGCGTCTCATCGAGTGTCCGAATTGTCCAGGAACTCTGATAAACCGAATGAAGCACCGTAAATGCCTCACTTGTTCTCAAGTCCGCTGCCCAGGCAAAGGCCCGGTCGTTGCTCAGCGGCTTCGCGCCAAACACCCCGTAGCCTGCAGAATAGGCTCGAACCATCGACTCGAAGTCTCGGCCTTCATGCGTTGGCGCAAACCCGTATGCTTCACGCTCGGGAGCGCGCGCCGTATTTTCGGATCTCAACGATATCTGCAACTCGGTTCTTTCCCCTTCCACACCCCCGACCGGCTAACCGCCTATCAAGCACTCCACCTCGTTTGAATTCGCTGCGCCGCCGATATCCGTGCCCTCCAAACGCTTGGGGCACGATCACCTCCACCTTCGTGAATTGCTGTCATTCCGGCTGGCTTGGCCAACCTCGATGAAGTAAGCAGGGCCGGCAAACCGGGGATCGAATTCCCTGTTTGACAGAAGCAAAATGCCCTCCCAATGTGGTTCACACTCACAGTGTAAATCAAAACGAACCGAAAATGAAGTATGATCCGTTAAACCATGTTGCCGCGCATTTTTTGCGAGACACGCAACCCGTGCGCGTAGCCTCCCGCAACGAACGCGACCTGTTGCGGCTGATCTGGAAGTCTCCGGGGATCGAGCGCTCCGACCTGACAGAGCCGCTCGATCTCACGCAGCAATCATTGCACAGGATCGTCGCGCGGCTTCATGAGCGAGGAATGCTCGTCTTTTCCCATTCGGAAACCCGGCGGCCGGGACCGCCCAGCCCGGAGCTGACCCTACGCAAGGAATGGTGTTTAACCCTGGGCATCTCCGTGAATGTCGGTTCGATCGGCCTTTGCCTCATGGGTTTCGGCGAGCCTTTGGAAAAAATGGAAATCCCACAGGCGGGCTCCTCGCTATCCGTTGAAATGGAGCGGATCGAAGCAGCGGTCGAAGAGCTTCTTGCCCGCCGGGGCGCCGAACGGCGTGACGTCCTCGGCGTCGGCCTGGCCGTCGCCGGCCATCGCATGCTGGAGACGGCCTTCAATTGCCCCTTGCCGCTCGCTCATTGGTCGTTGATCGACCTTGCGCCTTTGCTTGGAGAGCAACTTGGCCTGCCGGTCTGGGCAGACAATGTCGCCAGGACCGCAGCCTTGGCGGAAGCAATTTTCGGCGTTGGCCGGGATGTCGCGGATTTCGCCTATATCGCCCATCTTCATGGCTATGGCGGCGGCCTGGTTTCCGGAGGCATGCCGTTTCGCGGCAATTTCGGCAACGCCGGCGAATTTTCCGTTCTCTTCGGGCGTCAGGACTACGAGGAGCGCCCTGCACTCGGCGTCCTGCTTGAACATCTTCGCGCCAAGGGGCGTTTGAACTTGACCCTGAGAGACCTGAAGAACGAGAAGCTGATGGACTGGGATGGTGTTACGGAGTGGGTCGACCGCGTCACGCCGGCCCACAATCGAGCCATTAATGCGATCTGCGCAATATTTGATCCGGCATTGATCGTCCTTGGCGGCGAGCTTCCGCATTCACTCGCGAGAATGCTGATCGAACGGACAGAATTCAACAATCTGCCTCGGCATGGCGTTTTACGTGACGTCCCCAGGCTTGCCGTGGCACAGATAATCGATGCCCCCGGCGCAATCGGCGCGGCCTTGATCCCGCTCTTCGAAACCGTTTTGTGATAGGTGTAGGACGCCGTAGCATTTTGAAATCGGCGTCAACATGGCCTAAAACGGCCGCCTGTCAGGTCGCGGGAGCGGCCGGCCTCGGTGGCAAGCGCTACGCTCGCCGCGGCGCATACCGCACGCAAAATGGGCGACGATTTGGGAGCCATGCACAAAGACAAAGACTAAAACGCGCCGCATGAACCAGGTTCAATGCGACGCGCCTCAGCCGGGAGGAAGACGTGGTATGGGTCGTTCGGCGATTGCGAGGAGGTCTAGCTCCACGCCTCGCCGTTCACTTCATGCCTGTTCCGGCGATGCCCGTGGTGATGTACTTCTGCAGGAACAGGAACACGACGGTGACAGGCAGCAGGCTGAGGAACGTCATCGCCAGGATATAGTGCCACTGCACCGAGAACTCTCCCTGGAATGCGTTCAGACCGACCTGCAGGGTGAAATTCTCGCGGCTGTTGAGGACGATGAGCGGCCAGAGGAAATCGTTCCATCGCCAGAGCACCGAAAAGATCGCCAGCACCGCGAGAGCCGGCGCCGTCAGCGGCAGGATGATGCGCCAGAAGATGCAGAATTCGCTCGCCGCATCGACGCGCGCCGCCTCTATCAACTCGTCGGGTATGGTCAGCATATATTGCCGCAGCAGGAAGACGGCGGTCGGAGAGGCGACCGTCGGCAGGATGACGCCCCAGAGGTTGTCGGCAAGCCCGACCCCGACGATGACGAGATAGGCCGGCACCATGACGACCGCGAGCGGGATCATCAGCGTCGAAATGATGATGACGAAGACCGTCGTATCCCCTGCAAATTTGTATTTCGACAGGGCGAAGGCCGCCATGGCGTTGACGATGAGCGTCAGAAGCGTTGCAACGAAGGTGACGAACACCGAATTCTTGAGGAAGGTCAGGAAGTTGAAGCGCGTCAGCGGATCGGTGTAATTCTGCGTGGCGACCGTCAGCTTCTGCACCGGCGTCATCCCCTTGACGTCGACGCTGACAGGTGGTCCCGGGTTTGCGGGATCGACCATCTGGGCCTTGAGGCCAATGCGGCGGACCATGGCCATTTCACGTTGCTGGCCGTCGACGGTGACCTGCCAGAGGCTCAGCGGCTTGTCGAAGCCGGGCACGGTCTGTTCGACGGCGGCCCGGGGAAGCAGCGTCGGCGGAAACCGGGTGATCTCGGCGGCCGGCTTCAGCGAGGAGAGACCGGCCCAGAGGACCGGAAGCAACACTACGAAGGTTCCGCCGATCAGCCAGACCCATGACAATATGTCGGTTATATCGATGCGTCCGGCCCGGCGTGTGCGCGTGAAAAAGCTGATCGGGTTCATCTCAGGACTCCATTCGCTTGCCGATGCGCAGCTGTATGAGGGTGAGAACCAGAAGCACCAGCCCCATCAGAACCGATGCGGCGGATGCGAGACCGAACAGGCGAAGATCGCTGCCGAATGCCATCTGGTAGATATATTGGACGATGAAGCTGTTGGCCGTGCCCGGGCCGCCGCCATTGGTCAAAACCCAGGCCTCGTCGAAGATCTGGACGGATTTGATCATCAAAAGAATGAACACCACCAGCAGGTTGGGTGCCAGCAGCGGAAGCGTGATCCTGAACAGCGTGCGGCGTGGCGAGGCGGCATCGATGGAGGCAGCCTCGTAGAGCTCCTTCGGGATGGCCTGGAGGCCGGCGAGGAGGATCAGGGTATAAAAACCCATGTGAAACCAGACCGACACCACGACGACGAAGAAGCGCGACCAGCCGACGTCGAGCAGGAAGATTTCAGGGGGAACGCCGATCATCTGGAAGAAAGCGTTCAGGAGCCCGTTGCGATCGAGGAACCATTTCCAGATGAGGCCGATGACGACGGGAGACAGCAAGACGGGATAGAAGAACATCGCCCTGAAGAAGCCACGCGCGACAATCGCCCGATTGAGGATCAGCGCCGTGATCAGCGCCACCAGCAATGTGGCGACGACATTGAAGGCCACGAACCAGAGCGTGTTCCACACAGCTGTCCAGAACAACGATTCCTGGCAGGTTCCCGGCTGCAGATAATTGCCGCAGGAAAGCAGCGTGCGGAAATTGTCCAAGCCGACGAAGGGGCGCTCCGAGACGAAAAGATTGGTGCCGCCGGTGAAGGCGTAACCGATCGCGATCGCGATCGGCAGGAACGTGAAGATGGCGAACAGAACGAGGTTCGGCGCCAGGAACAGCCACGGCATACGCTTGCGGCCGAAGATGCTCTCGATCATATTTATCGGGGCTTCGACCACTCTCATCGCCGTTTCCCCTGCCTGGGACAGCAATGCACCTGCCTTGAGCGCCGCCATGTTCAGCGCCTCCCCTGTCCGGGCCGCCGAGCAAAAGCCAGGCCGCTTTCGGGATCGAACAGATGAACCCGCCCCGGGGCGGCGTCGATCAGGATGTGATCACCAGGCGCCGGCGCGAAATGGCCGGGCTCATGAATGATGATCTGCTCGTCCTGCCCTGCAAGGTTGCCGTAGACATAGGTCTCGGTGCCGAGTCCCTCGTGATACTGGACGATGAACGGCAGGCCTTGCTCGCTGGACCGTGAAAAATGCGCGGGCCGGATACCGGCGAGAACGGCCTGGCCGACCGCAATGCCCGCGAGATCGACATCGCTGACGATGCTGCCGCCGTTGCCGACATCGATGGTGACGCCGCTTTCGCCGACGCCTGATACCTTGCCCTTGATGATGTTCATGCGCGGCGAGCCGAGGAAGCCGGCGACGAAGAGATTGCGCGGGCTATCGAACAGGTCCAGCGGCGCTCCGACCTGCTCGACCCGCCCGGCGCGCAGCACGACGATCTTGTCGGCCATCGTCATCGCCTCGACCTGGTCATGCGTGACATAGATCATCGTCGTCTTGATCTCGCGGTGGAGCTTGGTGATCTCGGCCCGGGTCTGGACGCGCAGCGCCGCGTCGAGATTGGACAGCGGCTCGTCGAAGAGGAAAATATCCGGTTCGCGCACGATGGCCCGGCCGATCGCCACGCGCTGGCGCTGGCCGCCCGAAAGCTGCTTCGGGCGTCGGTCCAGATAGGGCTCGATCGCCAGCATCCTGGCGGCTTCGGCAATCCGCGCCTCAATCTCGGCGCGCTTGAACTTCAGGTTCTCCAGGCCGAAAGCGAGGTTCTTGCGAACGCTCATATGCGGATAGAGCGCGTAGGACTGGAAGACCATTGCAATCTTGCGCTCTGCCGGCGAGAGCGCGCTGACGTCGCGGCCCCCGATCGCGATTGCGCCATCCGTGACCTCTTCGAGGCCGGCGATGACACGCAGCAGGGTCGACTTGCCGCATCCCGACGGACCGACGAAGACGACGAACTCGCCGTCTTGGATATCGAGTTCGACGTCATGCAGGACTTTGACCGAGCCATACGACTTGTTGACGTTGGAAAGTTTCAGTTCTGCCATGTCCCACTCCCATCAGATGCCGCCGTTTCGAAGACGGCGTCGTTTTTGTTCCAGCCTTGCGGCAGCGGTGTCGGCCTCGTGATCCGCACCTCGTTCATCAAGATCCCGGTGACCCCCGCCACGTAGACGGCCGGCATTCCTCCCGGATAGTGCTCAAGACCGATCACCCGGCCGTCCGACCCGCGGGTCCAGGCATTGGCGCGGCCGCCGCCATCGGCTTTCGGGGAAAGGTCCGCGTTCGTCGGACGCAGGTCGTAGGATCGCGCCGTGCCGAGTTGCCCGGCCTGCTGCTCTATGGCGATGCGCGCCAGCGATGCGTTGCCGATGCCGGCCGGCGAGGTCGAAATGACGGTGATCGCCCCCTCCATCCGCCCGGTGATGTCCTCGACGATGAGATTTTCGATGGCGCCTGCCGTGCGTTCCGTAACTCGGTCGACGACATTGACGGTCAGCGCCTCCCCCGAGCCCCAGAAGCCATCGGGGGTCTCGCGGCACTCTACCGCAATTCTCGAAAACCTGACGTTCGATATCCGGCCGCCGTCGCGGGAAAAGACGCCCAGCGCCCTGTTGGAAGATGAGACGCTGCAATCCTCGAACACGACATTGGTGACGTCGCCATGCGTTTCCGTGCCGATCTTCAGCGCGCAGCTGAGGCTCTGAACGGAGCAGCGGCGGACGAGAATATTCTCGCAACGCCCGATGGCGACGCGATCAGGACCGATGCTCGTCTTCAGGCATATGCCGTCGTCGGCCGTCGATATCCGGCAGTCCTCGATGACGGCGCCGCGGCAGGCATCCAGCACGATGCCGTCGGTGTTGGGAAGGCGGCGGTCGTTGTCGATGGTCACGTTCCTGACGGCCACATCGGTGCAGTTGACGAAGTGCAGCGTCCACATCGGCGAGCGGCTGATATGGACGGAGCTGATCTCGACCTCATCGCAGCCCTCGAAGACGACGACACGGGGACGAAATTCGGCCGGGATGAAGGTTCCCACCGTCTCGTCGTCTCCCGTAATGAAGCTGTCGCAACCGGCTTCGATGCGGCCCGCCCCCGTCAGGCTGATCCTCCGCGCATCCTTGGCGACGATCATCCCGCGATCCGACTTTTCGGCGATCACCGAAACGGTCGTCTGCGCATAGGCCGCGTAATCCGGAACGGGACGCAGGGTCGCGCCGGCGGCCAGATGAAGGTCGACGCCGGATTTGAGCTGGAGCCCTCGGCAGACATGGATGCCCGCCATCAGCTCCAAGCGTCCGCCGCCCGAAGCCGACAGGTCGTCGATGGCCGCCTGCAGGCGGACCGTATCGTCGCCCTGCGCCGGCTCGATCGCGACAAGGGACACGGGGCTCATTGGCGCTCGCCGTTCTCGAGAAAGACTTCCGTCAGAAGCAGCATCGTCAGCGCCTGGCCATAAGGCGTCGGCACGTTGGGGATGCGCCTGTAGAAATCGAGGTCATGGCCCATCGGCGTGCCGTCCGAGACGCCGTGGACGACGCCTTCTTCGTCGATCTGCGCCAACACCGCCGCAAGCGCGCGCTCCGCATAGGCCCTGTCGTCCTTGTCGAGAATACCCGCATCGATGGCCCGCAATATGCCATAGGCAATGCCTGCCGTGGCCGAGGTTTCCAACGGCGAAGACGGATCGTCCAGAAGCGTCGTGAACATACCATCCGGCCGCTGGTATGCTTTCAAGGAGCGCACCTGGCTGACGAGAACATTCGACAGAAAACGCCGGTCCTTCTCGCCGAGCGTCGGAACGAGATCGAAGAGCTCGGGGATGGCGACGGTGATCCAGGCATTGCCGCGCGCCCAGAAGGCATTGGCGAAATTGTGCCGCCCGTTGAAGGTCCAGCCGTGATACCAGAGCCCGCTGACCGGATCGGAGAGGTAGCGGGTGTGGATCACGAATTGATAGACGGCCTCGTCGATCCATTCGCTGCGCTCGCAGAGCACGCCGGCCCGGGCAAGAAACAGGCAGGCCATGAACAGCGTGTCGTCCCACAATTCGCCGTCGTTGAGACGCTCCTTGACGACGTGCTGAAAGCCGCCGTCCTCGGTCTTCGGCAGCTCCTTGACGAGCCATTCGGCCCAGTCCTCGACGAGTGCGCGAAAATCGGGACGGTCGACATGCTGGACGAGGATTGCAAGCGGCAGCATCGGCGCCGTGCTGTTGATCTGGCGCGGCGGCAGGCCGCGTTCGATCTGGCCGGCATACCAGGCAACGAGCTCCTGCAGCGCTTTCTGATCATTGGTGGAAATGGCGCGCCGCAGGAAGCCGTAAAGACCGACGCCGACTTCCCAGTCCCATTCGTCGAACTGGATTCCGGAGGCGGAATTTCCTGTCACGAGACCTTCCTTGATGCCCCTGAGCCGGCTGAAAGCCGTTGCCACGCGATCGATCGTCGTCAGAAGCGCGGCGTTATCGACAGATGTTGTGTTCATGCTGGAGACCTATGTTTTTAGGAGTAGAACGGCCCGTCAGTGCCGGTGCCGGAGGTTGCACTGTCGTGGGTGAGGATCGGGTGCGGCTGATCGTGGGTGAAGGGCCTCGCCTCGCCGCCGATCGAAAGACCGTCGGCATAGGAGAGGTCGATCGCCAGGCCGCCCGGCGGCGTCAAGGAGAGACGCCGAAGCCCGGGATCAAAGGAAATCGTCGTCCGGCATAGGCGTTCGGTGAATGCCTTGAAAGCGTCGCCATCGCCGCATCCGACGATACCAGCCCAGCCGCAAAGCGATCCGTGGGAGCGCGCCTCGCGGCCGGCGGTTGGGCCGTCGGTGATCAACTCCAGGCCGTTCGACGCCCAGAGGGCGGAAAATCCCCTGCCCGATCGCGCGATGAGCCACTTGTCTTCGATGATGAGATCGTCGAGCCCATCGCGGCCGATATAGGCGTGCGTCCATGCATGGCGTGCGTCGCTTGTGTCCTCGATCAGCAGGGCGACGTCGCAATGCTGGGCAACGCGCGGGAGGATGCCGTTGCCGGCCCAATAGGATGGCCTTTGATTGCCCCAGGGATCGTCCTCACCGGGATGGTTGACCCACAACCTCGCCATCGGGTGGCCGGCCAGCCGGATGTCGAGGACATGCTGCTGATGTCCCTTCTGGCCGGTCTTGTGATCGACGACGGTCGAAAGCTGCGCCGCCTCGTTCTTGAACAGCACCAGTTTTCCGCTCTCGAGGCCCTGGCTGTAGCGTGCCTCGACGCTTCTTGCGCCCGAGAGCGCGGCAAGCTCGGCCAGATCGGCGGGCGGCTCGTAGCCGCCGGCGCAGAACATGGTCAATGCCGCAACGCCGTTGTTCAGCCAGCCGGTTCCAAAGGCGACCTGGGCGAAGGGCGCAAGCTCGGTCAGCGGGCCGGCACGCAACTCCTTGTCGTAGGCGCGGCCTTGCGAGCCTGCCGGAACGCCTGCGAGCGTATGAAGGGCGATCATGCGGAAGATGAGATCGATCTGGGCGCGGGCGCGCGCCGATATCGCCGTCTCGGCCCAGCGCTCCAGCGCCAGCAGGCCGATGAAGTCAATCGGGTAATAGGCCGCCGAATTCCATTCCGCCAATCCATGGGCTTCGACGCTGTCGAACCAGCGCCCGAGGCGCTCGCGGCCAAGTTCCGCCTGCTGCCGCCCCGTCCGGCCCGAGGCCGAAAACACCTCGTCGGGCAGGAGAAGTCCTGCCAGCAGCTGGCTCGTGTGAAAGCACAGCACATGGTTCTCGCTCCAGAACCACATCGCGTCGTTGCCCGGCTCGTCCACCCAGTAACGATAGGAGCGGACGGAATGCCGAATGCGATCGACCACGGCATCGGGCATCCGGTCGGCATAGGCGCCGAGCAGCCACAAGAGCGGCACCATGATGAAATCCGAACAATCCTCCCGCGCATCGATGGAGGCGAGCGTCGCCTCGATGATGCGGTCGAAGCTTTCCTGGTCGTGATGGCCGGTTTCCATCATGGCGATCAGGCGCCCGACGCGGTTGGCGCCGAAGCGGGCGCTGTATTCCAGCGCCTGGCGCTTGCGGGCGGCGAGCGACGCCTCTGATGGCAACGGCGAAATGCTGCTCATGAAGGCTGCATCAATGACGCGGGTGACCGAACCTGTGCCGCTGCCGATCGTCATGTGGACGCCGTGATACCCGTCCGCAATGCCGCAGACATCGTCGGCCGTGAGGCTGCTCTGATGGGCCTTGAGCGTCAAGCGGGAGTGCGCGAGAACGGGCCGCTCGTGACCATGGCCGACGACCTTGAGCTCCACCGGCAGATCGCGTTCGGGGGCCGTGCCGAAGATGATCTCCAGCGGCTGATTGACGAAGACGTCGAGGGCCGGGCGCACGCCGCGCGAAAGGGCTTCCAGTTCGCGGACTTCATCCTGGTCCAGCGATACGGGCAGCAGCACGCAGAGCGGCTCGACGTCCAGCATCTCGAGCTCGAAGAACCACGTCGTATCGCGCTCGGCCAGGTCTTCGGTATGGACGAGAATCTGGTTGTCGCCAGCTTCAAGGGACAGGCTTATGTCGGTTGCGCTCTCGACATTGCGCTTGAAGGGTTCGAAGCGCACCGCCTCCTGCCCGTTGACCCATATGCGAACGCCGCCGCAGGTCTTCAGTCTGAGATTGAGCGTTCGCGCAGTCTCCGTTCTGAACGTTCCCTTCAGCCATCGCCTGAGATGCGTCGGCACATGCCAGAAACCGGTGAACTCAACGCGGCGGTTCGAGCCGGGAAGATTGAGGCTTTCGGTCGGCCAGGAGGTGTCGGGCGAAAGCGGCCGCCCCACCATGGTGGACCAGAAGGCCTTGCGGCAGGGGAGGTCGCCGACATCGACGAAACCGTTGATGAAACGATAGTTCACACGGTCTTCGGCCGGCGCGGGCTCTCCGGGAAAATAGCTGGCGATGAGGCCGGAAACGGCCCATGCCGTGATCGTTTGCCCCTCAGCCACGCTGTATGCTGGCGCCGTATCGTCCGGCTGCTTGATGCATTCCGCTTCCACAGACCGCCTCCTCCGCAATCCTATGAAAATATTTTCATTAGGTTATTTGTGCGCGCTATTTTTGCAAATTGCTCTAAAACATCGCTATTGCCGCAGAAAATAGCTTGACGGAACGAATGTCAAGTATATGAAATTGATTTATCGATGGCTAATGCCGCGATTGATGAAAATGTTTTCATGGGAGGATGAAAATGAAAACCTATCTTTCAAGTGCCCTCGCGGTGGCGCTGGCAACCGCTTCTTTCGCATGGTCCGGTGCGGCCATGGCGGAAACCAAGACAATCACCTTTCTGTTCACCGACGACGACCAGGGTTACGTCGAGCGGATGGAAGCGCTCAGCAAGGAATTCGAGACGGCCCATCCAGACATCAAGGTCAATTTCGTCTCTTCGGGCTATGATGCGGTCGCCAAGCAACTGCCGGTACAGCTTGCCGTCGGCGAAGGCCCTGACATCGCCAAGATCACCGACTGGCAGCTTGCCCCCTATTATCTGGACATGCGTCCCTACATGAAGGACCCGGACGGTTTCGCCAAGCTGCACGGCGACAGCCTGAACACGCTTCGCTTCCCCGGCGTCAACGATCCGCAGTCGATCAACGGCTATATCGCGTCGCAGACCTTCAACCTGCCCTTCGTCAACAAGACGCTGTTCGAACAGGCCGGCGAACCGCTTCCGAAGCCCACCGCCACGCTGAAGGACATCGTCGAAGCTTCGGCGCGCGTCGCCAAGGCGACCGGTGCCCAGATCCCCTTCACGATGGATCGCTCGGGCCATCGCTTCTCCGGCGCGGCATTCTCCTACGGCTCGAACTACGTCAAGGACGGCAAGTTCTTCTTCCCCGACGATGCCGCCAAGCGCTATGTCACGGATCTCTACGGCTGGACGAAGGACGGCTCCTTCCCGAAGGAAATGTGGGGTGCTGCCGGCGGAACCCAGTACAAGAACATGGGTGACGAGTTCGTCAACGGCAACGTCGTGACCTATCTCGCCGGCAACTGGATGGTCAATCCGTTCCAGAAGAAGATCGGCGACGCCTTCGACTGGACGGCGATCAGCGCGCCGTGCGGCGATGCCGGCTGCTATGCGATGCCGGGTGGCACCGCGATCGTCGGCTTCAAGCGCACCAAGTCTCCGGAGGCCGTTGCCGCGTTCATCGAATTCCTTGGCTCTGAAAAGGTCCAGCGTGAAATCGCTGAAAACTACGTCATCCTGACGGGCGCCGACATCAAGGACCCGCAGTACAAGCTCGAGAGCAAGAATGCCAAGGAGGCGATGGCCGTCTTCCTCGGAAGCCGCAATAGCGTGCCGCAGGCAGCCCGGGACCTGGAACGTCTCAAGGGATCCTCCGCCATCTATCAGCTCATCGTTCAGAGGATGAGCCAGCTGATCGTCGGCGAACTCTCCCTCGACGAGACCTTCAAGGCAATGAGTGCCGACGTCGACAAGGTCAACGAGGCGCTCGCCGCCAAGTAACCGGTCACGCGTTGTCCCGCACAATGCGCGCATGCAGCCACGGCCTCGCAACAGGGCCGTGGCTTTTTCATTTTCTCTCCAACACTTCGACCAGTTTCGAATTGTCGATGGCCTGGACCACGCTACGTCTTCCTTCAAAGTCTTACAGCGTCCTTTACGCGTCTAAAGAGACGTGCGGCGCTGTAAGGGAAAGGCAGCGTCATGGATTCAATCGAACAAGGCACCAGGGCTTACTCGCAGCTGAAGCCCGCCGCTCTCGCCATTCTTTGCCTCGGTGTGATCGTGGCGCAGATCGATACATCGGTCGTCAATCTGGCAGTTCAGCCGATCGGGCTCGATCTCAAGGCCTCCGTCACCGAACTGCAATGGGTCGTCGACGCCTACAATCTCGTCTATGCAGCCTGTCTCATCAGCGGTGGCTTGTTCGCCGATCTTTACGGACGGCGTCTGATGTTCGTGATCGGCTGCGCTGTCTTTGCCTTGGCGAGCCTTGCCTGCGCATTCGCCTCGACCATTGCGATGCTCATCGCGGCGAGAGCCTTGACCGGCTTCGGCTCCGCCTTCCTCCTGCCAGCTTCGCTTTCGCTGATCCGGGTCATCTACCGGGATGAGAAGATCCGTGCTCGAGCGCTCGGAATCTGGGCCGGCTGCAATGGAATGGCGCTGGCGATCGGTCCGAGCCTCGGCGGTTTCCTCATCCGTGATTTCGGCTGGCGATCCGTCTTCTTCGTCGTCATCCCCATCGCGCTGATCGCGGCGGCGACGGCACGGCTTTTCGTTCCGGAAAGCGCGGACCGACAGGGCCGGTCCTTCGACATGCCGGGTCAATTGCTGGGGATAACCTCTCTCACCCTCCTGACCCTCACGGCGATCGAATCATCGCATCTGCCGCCTTCGTGGACGGCCCTCCTGGCCATCGCCGGCGCCCTGCTTCTGCTGCTCTTCATCATCGTCGAAAAGCGCCTGGAGCAGACGGCTCTGGTTCCGATCTCGATGTTTTCGGACAGGCAGTTCCGCGGTGCAATGGCCGGAACGGCCGCAATGACGTTCGGCATGTACGGCACGCTCTTTCTTTTTCCGCTCGCCTCCCTCGGCCTCGGACGCCTGGCCTCGGTGGAGGTCGGACTATCTCTGCTGCCGATGGCTCTCAGCTTCATCGCGATCTCACCCTTCTCCGGTTCACTCTCGGAGCGCCTGGGGAAGAAAGGCACCATATCGGCCGGACTGGCGCTGATGGGTCTGGGCAATCTCCTGCTCGGCTCATCCTTTCTGGCCGACTGGTTCATTGCCGAAGAGATCGGACTGTTGCTGACCGGGGTCGGGATGGGCATGGCGACCGGGCCTCTGACGGCGGTCGCGGTCTCAACCGCGGCTGCCGATCGCGCCGGCACGGCGAGCGCCCTGATCAATGTCGCCCGCATGGTTGGGGCGACGATAGGCGTCGCCTTACTCGGAGCGATCTTCGCCTTTTTGGGAGAAGCTGAAACTGCCTTCATCGTCGCGATGTCGGTCGGCGGCAGCGCGCAACTGCTTGGGAGCTTCATAGCCTGGCGCTTGCTCTGAACGGTCAGGCACGATCACGCGCAAGCGGGGGAACGGCGGCGATTTCCTTGGTGAGTGCCACGAAATTCCGCACGATCGAGAGCTTCAGATCGCGCCGGTAAGCAATGCAGAGCGGCAAGGGTGAAATTTGGCCGGGAGCGAGCGCGCGATAGGTGATGGCCTCCGGATGGAGGACCTGCATGGAGGCCGGAACGATCGTGACGCCACGGCCGCCGGCAACGAGGTTGATGGCTGCGACGATGCGATAGACTTCATCGACGATCTGAGGCGTCACGCCTGCACGATCGAGGGACTGCAATATCTGCTCGAATATGCCTGGACCGTCGGGTCGCCTGTAAATGACCACATCCTGCCCCTCCAGCATTTTCAGCGTGATCGGCCCGAGGCTTTCATCTGCGAGGGGATGACCAAGCGGGACGGCGACGATCATGTCCTCTTCGGAAAGCACCGTGCTCGCCAGATCCGGAAATCGATTTGCATCGATATGCAGCAACGCCGCATCGATGCGCCCCTCCTGCAAGGCGAGAATGAGTTCGTAAGTCTCGCTTTCTTCGACGGCGATTTTCACGAGCGGATAGGACAGACGAAACTGCTGCAGCAGCTTCGGCGCCAGAACATGGAGCGACGCCGAACTCGTAAAGCCGACCGACAGATGGCCGGCCTCGCCTTTGTCGTATCGGCGGACATTGTCGACTGACTGACCGGCCAGCTTGAGGATGTCCCGGGCATCGGCAAGGAAAACCGTGCCGGCAGCATTGAGCACGATCTTCTTAGGATGCCGGTCAAAGAGGGAAACACCAAGCTCGTATTCGAGATCGCGGATCTGCTGACCAAGCGGCGGCTGCTGGATGTTGAGCCGCTCGGCTGCCCGCGAGATGCTGCCCTCTTCTGCAACGGCCACGAAATAGCGAAGGTGTCTCAGTTCCATTGGCGCCCATCATAAACTTAAAAGGTTCCAGAGATGAATTATATAAATATTTTACATACTATATGCCCCGGATTACGACTAGCGCCATCTTGATTGCCAAGGAGGAAAATCGCATGGCTGGAAGTAAACCGAAAATCGCGATCGTTGGTGCCGGCATGGGTGGTCTCGCCGCAGCGGCGACCCTTCGCCAGGTCGGCATCGACGTGAATGTCTACGAGCAGGCACCGAAATTCGCCCGCATCGGCGCCGGCATCCAGATGCTGCCGAATTCATCGCGAGTCCTGCGCGGCATCGGCGTCCTCGAAAAACTTCAAAAGGTTGCGTTCGAACCTTACTCTCACCTCAACCGCGTCTGGGATACCGGTGAGATCAAGCGCGAGCTTCCTATGCCGGAAAGCCTTTATGGCGCGCCCTTTCTCTGCATGCACCGGGCTGATCTGCATGAAGCGCTTTATTCCGTGCTGCCACCGGAGATCGTTCACCTCGGCAAGAAGCTCGTCGGCCTGGATCAGACGAAGGGCGGCGTGACGCTCTCTTTCGCCGACGGCACGAAGGCGGATGCCGATGCCGTGATTGGCGCCGATGGCGTGCATTCGCTCGTTCGCGACATCGTCGTCGGCCCTGACAAGCCGATCCACAAGGGCCGGATCGCCTACCGCGCGGTCTTCGACGCAAGCCTGATGAACGGCGGCGAGATCCAGGCGTCCAGAACGAAGTGGTGGGGTGTCGATCGCCACATCGTCATCTACTATACCGCCGCCGATCGCAGCTCGCTCTACTTCGTCACCAGCGTGCCCGAGCCCGCCGATTGGCTGACCTCGGAATCCTGGTCCGCCAAGGGTGACGTGAAGGAATTGCGCGCCGCTTATGAGGGCTTCCATCCGGAAGTGCAGATGGTTTTGAATGCATGCCCGGACTGCCACAAATGGGCAATCCTCGAACGTGAACCTTTGCCGCGCTGGAGCGACGGACGCGTGGTGCTTCTCGGCGACGCCTGCCACCCGATGACGCCCTATATGGCGCAGGGGGCTGCAACCTCGATCGAGGACGCGGCAGTGCTGGCGCGGTGCCTTGCCGGCGTCGACAATGACGACATCGAAGGCGCGTTCCGCCGCTACGAGGCGAACCGCAAGCCGCGCACGTCACGCATCCAGGCGATTTCGAGCGCCAATACCTGGATGTCGGGAGGCAACGAAGACACCTCCTGGCTCTATGGCTACGACGCGTGGAACGTGCCGCTCGTGGGCGAAAACGATATGGCGCTTGCCGGATAAAGGGAATGTCGATGTCCAACAGTGCAGCAAATGCGCGAGAGACGGCTTCCGGCGTCGCGTATGCGAGAACATCCGATGGTATCGGCCTTGCTTATAGACGCAGCGGACGGCCCGGTGGGCCACGCATCGTTCTGATCCATTCACTGGCGCTCGACGCCAGTGTCTGGGATCGGGTCGTCGGGCGGCTGGACGATGCGGATATCGTCACGATGGACTGCCGCGGCCATGGCAGGAGCGACAAGCCCGCCGGCCCCTATAATGTCGAGCGGTTCGGCGACGATATCGCCGACCTGATGGGAGAACTCGGATGGAGTGACGCCGTCATCGCAGGCTGCTCGATGGGAGGCTGCGTGGCGCAAGCCTTCGCGGCGCGGCACCCAAAACTCGTGCGGGCCATGCTGCTGATCGATACCACCGCCTGGTATGGCGAAAACGCGCCCGCGGAATGGCGTGCCCGGGCGGCAAAGGCGCGCAGCGAAGGCCTGTCATCGATGGCCGAGTTTCAGGCAACGCGCTGGTTCGGCGATCGATTCCGGATGGATCATCCGGCGCAGGTTCAGCATGCCATGTCGGTCTTTACCGCCAACGATATCGACGCTTATGCATCGACCTGCGCCATGCTCGGGGATGCGGATCTGCGCTGGCATTTGGGAAGTTTCCGGTTTCCTGTTTCAGTGGTCGTTGGCGAGGAGGATTACGCCACGCCCGTCGAGACGGCCCGAGATCTGGCTGCGGCCATTCCGGGCGCATCACTCACCGTCTTGTCCGCCGCACGGCATCTGACGCCGATCGAATGCCCGGACCAGATCGCCGATGCGATCCGGTCGCTTTTCAGGCGTGCGACAGCTAACGCCTAATGCCCAACCGGGTGCCGGCACCGCGAAGACGCCGGCCATCATCAAGGTGCTGAATCTGGGAGGATAGAATGCACGACAACACAATTACGCTGGCCGCATCCGCGACCGCAGATGGGCTTGAAGCCCGAGATCCGACCC
Source organism: Rhizobium sp. WYCCWR10014 (assembly GCF_001657485.1). Taxonomy (GTDB): domain Bacteria; phylum Pseudomonadota; class Alphaproteobacteria; order Rhizobiales; family Rhizobiaceae; genus Rhizobium. Next base: position 96,880 of record NZ_LXFU01000052.1, on the reverse strand, counting down.
CGGCATCCGACAGCGGTCGCGCCGCAGCGCTGACTGCCCGTTTCGAGGCCATTCCCTTTACACCCTGGCACCGCCGGGCGCGGATCGTCATGGGGAGCGCAACCTTTCTCGATGCCTTCGATGCCCTTTCGCTGGCATTCGTCCTGCCGATCCTGATCAAGCTATGGGCGCTTTCTCCGGCCCAGATCGGCTGGATGATCGCCGCCAGCTACATCGGCCAATTGCTCGGCGCCCTGCTCTTCAGCCGTCTTGCCGAAAGTTTCGGCCGCGTCCCCATGGCGGCAGCAGCCACAGCGCTGATGTCGGTCATGGGCCTGGCCTGCGCGCTCACCGGCAATTTTCAGATGCTTTTCCTGTGCCGCCTGATCCAGGGCATCGGTGTCGGAGGAGAAATGCCGGTTGCGGCCACTTATATCAGCGAACTTTTGCGGGCGAAGGGACGCGGCCGCTATTTCATGCTGTACGAGATGATCTTTCCGGTCGGGCTGATGATCACCGGCCAGGTTGGGACCTTACTCGTGCCGATCCTCGGATGGACATCACTCTTCTTCATCGGCGGCATTCCCGGTCTCGTCATTGCCTATCTGCTTTATCGGCTGCCGGAGTCGCCCCGCTGGTTGATCGGCCAACAACGCCTCGACGAAGCGGAAGCGATCATCCGCCAGGCTGAGGCAAGCGCAAGAAAGGCAAACCTCGATTATCAACAGGAGCCGGCGCCTGAAGCGCCGGTTGCAGCACCCGCCCCTGCACAGGTCGCCCGGCAGCCGAGAAGCCGCTGGAGCGAGCTGCTGTCTCCACGCTTCCGCGTGAGGACGTTGATTGCCTGGGTCCTTTGGGCGAGTTCGTTCTTCGTCGCCAACAGCCTCAACAACTGGATGCCCACACTCTATCACACCGTCTACAAACTCGAGCTCGGAAGCGCTCTTCGGGCGGCGTCGATGACCAATGTCGCCCAGGTCGCCATCCTTCTGGTTTGCGCTTTCTGCATCGACCGCATCGGCCGAAGAACTTGGGCCATCGTATCCTTCCTGGTCGGCGCGGCACTGTTGACCGCCTTGGCGGCAGGTGGTGCAGGCCAGCTCTGGTCGTTGATCGTGCTGGCAACGCTTGCCTATGGCGTCGTCGGGTCGATCAATGCGGTCCTCTATCTGTACACGCCGGAGATCTATCCGACGCGGATGCGCGCCATCGGAACCGGTCTTGCGACATCATGGCTGCGCATAGCCTCGGCCGTCGGACCGACCACGGTCGGTTATATGGTGGGGACGCAGGGCATCAATTCGGTGTTCATGATGTTCGCGATCGTCGCCGCCATCGGCGCGGTCGCAGCCATCGGCATGATCGAGACGGGGGGACGTCGTCTGGAAGAAACCTCGTCGTAAGGTCAGCATCACCAGTTCAGCGGGTGACAATCGAGCAATGGGCAAACGATGTCGTGCAAGCCGCCGACATCGTTGCCCTTTATGGTGACACGCGGTTCGGGAGAGGCTATAGGCGTTGTCGGCCTTCGCCGGCTCGCAGGCTCACACATGCTGGCAACCCGGCTACATCAGGCGACCCAGCGACTGTCTACCGTAAAGAGGTGCATTTCCATGCCGATGGGCTCCGAGCATCCGCTGCGAAGGGAACTTCACAACGAGCTCCACGCGCGGCCGTCGCTTTACTTCGATGGCGACACGGATGTGTGGCACGTCGCTATCGTCGGAGAAAATGCCCCTCCTCAGATGCCAAATTCCCTGCCGGGACTGGAGGACGTCTCCACGACCCGCGAAGGCAACCACGGAATTGGCCGCATCGGCGACGGCCGGCTGAAGTGGGAGGCGCATACCGAGTTCCTCACCCTGACCTTCGTCGTTCCCGCGTCGGCCGAACCCGGCAGCAATCCGCCGGAAGCCTTTCAGGCCTGTTGCCGCCAGATCGACGGGAAGATCATCGCAGCCGTTCGGGTGCTGGTGCGGGACGAGAAGGACGGGCAGCGTCCGGAAAAACCGAGGCTCGACTATGTCGCCTCTCAGGTCGGCGGCGGCGACGCGGAAGTGCATTCGAACTTCCGCCTGACCGACAGCGGTTTCGTCGAATTCCTGTTCTTCAACCGCAACCTCAATGCCTATCGCACCGGCCGCATGGTCAGGCGTTTCCTGGAGATCGAGACGTACCGGATGATGGCGCTGTTAGCGTTGCCGATGGCGCGCGAGACGGTGTCGAAGCTTTCCGTCTTCGACCGGCGCCTCGACCTGCTGATCGCGCATATGCAGAGTGCGATTAAGGTCGACAAGGCACTGCTTTCCGAGGTGACCAGGCTCTCTTCGGACGTTCTCAACTTCTCGGCGCTCGCCCGCCACCGCTTCGGCGCGACGAAAGCCTATGCCGAAATTGTCGCGAGCAGAGTGTCGGAGCTTCGTGAGGAACGCGTCGAACAGCGCCAGAGGCTCGGCACCTTTATCGATCGGCGCTTTCAACCGGCCGTCCGCTCGGTCGAAGCCGCCGAACGCCGCCTCGATGAACTGGCCGAACGCGTCAGCCTGGCCGGAGACCTCCTTAGAACCACCGTGCAGGTTCAGCTCGAAGATCAGAACGCGTCGCTGCTGACATCAATGGAAGAGCGGGCGCGCATCCAGGTGCATATTCAGCAGGCGGTCGAAGGCTTCTCCGTCATCGCCATCACCTATTACACCGTCGGCCTGGCGAAGATCTGCCTCGAAAGTATTTCAGCACTGGGCGTCGATCCGCACGTGTCGAAGCTCGCGGTTCTCGGCGCCATTCCGCTCGTGCTCTTCGCCGTCTGGACAGCAGTTCGTCATGTTCGCAAGAGCATTGCCGGCCACTCTCACGGTCCCGCATCAGAGAGCCACTGAGGCGACGCTGGCCGATGATCGCTCACCGCCGCCCTTTCGAGGCGGCGGCGTTTTCTTGCCTGCATCGACAGAAAGTCAGGATGCCATCGCGTAATGGCGATGTTCCGATGCCCGGCCGCTGCCTGTCCTGAACCGCCGCAGCAACTCGGCAAGGCTTTCGGTTTCATGTGTCAGGCTCTGTGCGGCTGCCGTGGTCTCTTCGACCATCGCGGCGTTCTGCTGCGTCACCTTGTCCATCTGGTCGCCGGCAGCCGAGACCTCACGCAGGCTCGTCGCCTGTTCGCGGGCGGCAACGGCGATCTCGGCCACGGTCGCATTCATGGCGGTGACCTGTTCGACGATCTGTTCGAGCGAGAGGCCGGATTCACCCACCAACTGGACGCCGGTCTTGACCTGCGCCGAGGAGGTGGAGATCAGCTGCTTGATCTCCCTTGCCGCGTTGGCGGAGCGCTGGGCGAGCTCGCGGACTTCCTGGGCCACGACGGCAAAGCCCTTGCCCGCCTCGCCGGCGCGCGCCGCTTCCACGCCGGCGTTCAGCGCCAGCAGGTTGGTCTGGAAGGCGATCTCGTCGATGACGCTGATGATGTTGCCGATCTTGGACGACGAATTTTGAATTTCCGTCATCGCGTCGATGGCGCGGGCAACGATCTCGCCGCCCTTTTCGGCATTGGTGCGGGCCGTTGCCACGACACCCTGGGCGCGGCTTGCACCCTCTGCCGTTCCATTGACGCCGCGGGTCACCTCACCCAGCGCCGCGACGGTCTCCTCCAGCGAGGCTGCCTGCTGCTCGGTGCGGCGGGCGAGATCGTTGGACGCCGTGGAGATTTCCGCGAGGCCAGATCGGATAGTGGCGACCGCGCGAATGACGGAGTCGACCGCCTCTTCGAGGCTCGCGACCGAATTGTTGAAATGATCCCGGATCCTGACGTAGCGATGGTCGACTTCGCCGACGCGGACGGTGAGATCGCCCTTGGAAAGCGCGTCCAGCCCGACGGAAATTTGCCGGAAGGCATGCTCCATCACCTGCGCATCGCTGAGCCGCTCGGCCTCCTGGCGCAGCCGCTCTTCTTCGGCGGCCAGGCGGGCGCGTTCGGCATTGGCTTCCGCAATCAGCTTGGCGCGCCCCGTTTCCTGGAAAACCTTCAGCGAACGCGCCATGGCTCCCAGTTCGTGGCGATGCTCGACGCCCGTTATCACGATCCCTTCCTCGCCGCGGGCAAGCTGCTCCATGGACTGCGCCATGTTGCGCACCGCCGAGGAAATCAACCGGCCGACGAAATAGGAAAGCACGAGACCGATGACGATCAGCAGGCCGCTGATGACCAGCGTCGTGCTGGTCGCGGAGGCAACCGTTGCGTCCACCGAACCATCAAGCGTCTTCTGTGCGCCCGTGACGGTGGCCTGCAGGTCCTTGAAGCCGCCTGATATTTTCGGCGCGAGCACGTTCAACTGCGTCTGGCGAATATTGCCGGAGGCCTGCAAGACGTCCTTCATGTCGCCGAGACGGGCGGTGTAATTCTGCATGAGCTGGCCGGCGCCCATCAGGCGCTTCTTCTGCAGCTCGTTCTTCGCGGCCTTGGCGGCGGCTTCGTTCAGCGCGACCGCTTCGGCGAGTGCTGCCTGCGCCGTGTCGTAGGCCGCAAAATCATCGGAATGCACGAAGCGTTCGGAGAAATAGAGACTACGGTTCAAGGCCTCCAGTGTCGCCGCCGTCATCTGCAGCAGCGGCACATCGTTCTGGCGCCAGGCGCTGCGCACGACATCGTTGAGCGCGATGCTGGTCCATGGGCCGAATTCGGTGACCTTGGAAATCAAGGCGTCACGCCTGGCCTGAAGGGAGACGATCTGCTCGAAAGCCTTGCCGTAGGCGGCAATGTCTTGGCGGATCGCCGCAAGGCCGGACTGCAGGTCCTTATTGCCGGCAAAACGCGGATCGTCCGCATCAAACGCTTTCACGCCGGCGCGGAAGCGGTCGACGACATCCTGCGTCGGCGTGGAGCGGAAGGCTTCCGCCGACATCTGAATCTCGTTCAGCTGGTCGCTGTAGTCCGAGATGGCGAGACTTTGGCCGACCGTGGCGCGATAGGAAGAGAAGATCGAGGCGAGCCCGTTCATGCCCGAGATCGCGCTGACCGTGAGCAGGCTCATCAACAGGATCAGCGGCACGAAGCCGGAGGTGATCTGTGCGCGAATGCCGAATTTATTCCAGAAATGCAACATCATAGTCCTCTTATGCTCACTGGCTATTCGGCAGATAGGTGGCAATGTTCTCAGGTGTGACGAGTTCGAAGGGAACGTTGTTTTCGCGCGGCACCTTCTCTTTGCGGATCAGCTTGACGGCAGCGTCGACAGCGGCAGCGCCCTGCCCGACGGCGCTCTGAAGAATGGTCACGTCGAGATCGCCGGCCACCATCGCGGCGAGCGCGTCGTCGGTCGCGTCGACGCCGGCGACGACGACATCTTTCATCGGCATGCCGGCCTTCTTCATGGCCCGGATCGCGCCGAGCGCCATCTCGTCATTATTGGCGATGACCGCGTCGAACTTGACGCCGGCCGACAGCCATTCCTGCATCTGCTGGTCGGCATAATCGCTCGACCAATAGGCAGCCTGCCGCTCGACGATCTGAAGGCCCTTGCAATCCGGTGTCGCGATGACGTCGGAGATGTCCTGGGTGCGGGCGCGGGCGGCGGCGTGGAATGGTTCGCCCATCAGCACGACGACGCGGCCTTTACCTTTGAGGAGCGCGCAGACCTGCTTGGTCTCCAGCGTTCCGGATTCCTTCTCGTTGGAGGCCACCACCACCTGATTATCAGGCAGGTCCAGCAGGTTGGAAGGAACGTTATTAATGTACACAAGCGGAATGCCGGCATCTGCCGCCATCTTGGTCATTTGCGGCCCGAGGTCGCCGTCGGAGACGGCAAGGATGATCGCGTCGACCTTGTCGGCAATGAGCTTCTGCACCTGCTGCTTCTGGAGCTCCTTGTCGCCATTGGCATTCTCGGTGACAAGTTTGAGGCCGGATATCGTCTGCCCATGCGAGACGACGCCGTTCAGAAGTGCTGTTCTGAATTTGTCGAGACCGGACATCGAAACCCCGATCGTCTGGGCATTGGCAGCAGAGATCGATATCGCCAAGGCGATGGATGCAAGCGTGGCCGTTTTCATGAATTCCCCTGCACAATTCGGATATGAAGCGGTTATTTCAAATTTTGGTTAAATTTTACTTTTCTTCCGGAAGCAAAAGTTAAGCGCGAGGGTATGATCTTGCGGCGGCAGGAGCGCCTTCTTCGGCGGCGATCGACCGGACTTGAAGGGCATCACAGCAAACTTGATGGGATACGCTTAAATCTTTGTTCTTATGAAGATTAGCGCCCGCCGAAGCCGGAACTGACGGTAATGCCCTTGTAGATCACCCTCTGCAGCAAGATGGCCAGGATGACGCCGGGCACCATGGAGATCGTCGCCCCGGCCATGATGTAGTTCCACGCGGTGCCCTGCTGTGTCTGGAACAGGGTGAGCCCGAGCGGCAGCGTGGCCATTTCGACGCCGCTGGTGGCAATCAGCGGCCAGAGGAAACTCTTCCATTGTGCGATGAAGGTGAACAGCGCCAGCAGGCCGATGGCCGGCATGGCAAGCGGAATGATGACCGTAACCAGGATGCGCAGCCGCGAAGCCCCGTCCATCATCGCCGCCTCGTCGAGATCCTTGGGAATGCCGAGGATGAACTGCCGCAGTAGAAAGGTGCCGAAAGAGCTGAAGGCGACCGGCAGGATCATGCCGTGATAGGTGTTGATCCAGCCGAACTTGCTGACGATGAGGAAGAGCGGGATGACCAGCATCACCTGCGGGATCATCAGCGTGGTGAGATAGGTGAGCAGCAGCCCCTCCCGGCCGGGAAATTTCAGCCGAGCAAAAGCGTAGGCAGACAGGCAGGAGACCGCAATTACGATCGCCGTAACGCCACAGGCGACGACGAAGGAATTCAACAGGAAGGTTCCGAACGGCAGGGAAACCACGGCTTCTACGAATGTTCCCCAATGATATTCCTCGGGGAAGATGCGAACCGGGACGGCCATCACCTCGGCATTGGAGCGCACCGCGTTCGACACCATCCAGAAGAACGGGAAGAGGAAAAGCAGCGCGATCAGCGAAAGCCCCGTGTAACTGGCGAAGGAGCCGATGCGCCGCAAGAGGCGGTGACGATGCTGGGAGACGGAATGCGGATGCCGTGAGGTCGGATCAGTCGTCATAATGCACCCATTTGCGCTGCATGTGGAACTGCAGGATGGTGAGCGCCATGATCATGAAGAACATCACCCAGGCGAGAGCCGAGGCATAGCCCATCTGGAAATTGGTGAAGCCCTTCTGGTAGATGGCAAAGCCAAGCGTGGCCGTCGCCGAGCCCGGCCCGCCGCGCGTCATCGCAAAGATCTCGTCGAAGATCTGCAGCGAGGTGATGGCCGTCATCACGGTGCCGAAGAAGATGGTCGGCGATATGAGCGGCAGGCGGATGCGCCAGAAGCGCTGCCAGGCATTGGCGCCGTCGATCGTCGCCGCCTCGAGATAATGCTTCGGCACAAGGTCGAGCGCGGCGTTGAACATCACGACGTTGTAACCGACATTCGCCCACAGGGTGACGAGCACGATCGCCTGCATGGCCCAGGTCGAGCTCAGCAGGAAATTCGGCAGGCCGAGGCCGAGCGCGCGGATGATGGTGTCGGCCAGCCCGTCCGGTGTGAAGATCAGCAGCCACACCACCGACGCCGCGATGGTGGGCGTGAAGGTCGGCAGGAAGAAGATTACACGGAAGATCGCCTTGCCGCGCTTCAGGCTCGATATCCAGACCGCCAGCGTCAACGAGATGATGAGGTTCAGCGCCAGATACTCGACGGCGAAGAACAGCGTGTTGCGCAATATGGTGTAGAAGGCCGGATCAACGGTGAAGAGCCTGATATAATTCTGAAAGCCGACGAAGGACGGCGTCGAGATCAGCTGCCAGTTGGTAAAGCTGAGCGCCAGCGACGCTACGATCGGCAAGGCCATGAAAACCATGAAGCCGAGGAAGCTCGGCAACAGGAACAGCATGGCCGTTTGCGTCTCCGGCTTCAGGAAGCGCCGGGGCCGACCGGGCTGCAAAGAAACTTCGGCAACAGCGCTTTGCGACATGTCTTCCTCCATGCGCGGCAGGTCCTGCCGCGGGCGGGCGCTAGCGCGTCCTGTCGGACGCGCTCGCTTTATTGCTGCGCGAGGCTCTGGATGGACTCCATCGTCTGCTTGGCATCGGCGCTGCCGGCGAAAGCCGGCGGGAAATACTGATTGAAGAGGTTTTCCACCGCTGCCCAGTTGTTGGTGATCACGTAGGGCACGGAGTGCGCCAGAGAATAATCTATGGCCTCGCCGCCATTGGTGATGTCCTTGGCCGCCACCTTGTACCAGGCGGACTGCGCCGCCGTGCGCGCCGGCAAGGCGCGCCCCCCTTCGGCAAGATAGGTCAGCGCTTCGGGGCTTGTCAGCACCTGAATGGCCTTCCAGGCCGCATCCTTGTTCTTGCTTGACGTGGAAATACCGAAGCCGGAGCCTGCTGTGACGGCCGAGAGTTCGCCTTCGTCACGCGGCAGGGTGGTGAGGCCGATCTTGAACTTAGCCTGGTCCTTCATGCCGATAATCGACCAGGGACCATCGATATACATGGCGACGTTGCCCGAATTGAAACGGCCCTGGACGACATCACCGGGATCCGCGCCACCCGAGGGAACCAGCGGCGCGATCTTATCCTTGGCGGCAAAGCCGATCATCCTGTCGGCGGCGGCAACTGCGCTCGCACTGGTCAAGTCAAGCTCGCCGGCGTCGTTGACGTATTTATCGCCCCAGGCCGCGGCCAGGACCGAATAGTTCGTCGGGGTGATGCCGAAGCCATACTTGCCGTCCTTCGTCAGCTTCTTGGCTGCATCGGTGAACTCGGCAAGTGTCCAGCCCGGCTTCGGTAGCGGAACGCCGGCGGCTTCGAGCGCGTCCTGATTATAGTAGATGACCCACGGACCGACATCGTAGGGCAGACCGTAAAGCTGCTTATCGACGGACATGCCGCCGATGATCGAGGGTGTGAAGGCGCCGACGTCGAACTTGTCGGCCTCGATCCGGTCATTCAGGGGCTCGAGCAGCGAATAGAAGTTCGGCATGCGCAGCGACTGCATGGAAACGATGTCGGCGAGCTGTCCCGATGCCGCCAGCACCGGCAGCCGCGTCCAGTAGTCGACCCAGCCCGTCGTCGTCAGCGTCACCTTGATATCGGGATACTTGGCGGTCACCATCTCTGCCAAATGCTGCCAACTCTTGGTGTCGGTTTCGGAGCCGGTCCACATCTGCCAGGTCAGGTTGACCTGCTCGGCCGATGCGGCTGTGGCAAAAAGACTGCTGCCGATAGCGGCAAGCAAAAGCGTTTTCTTCAGAACCTTCATGGGTTTCTCCTCCCTCCATGAACGCAAAGGACACGCGAGTGCGATCGAGCTCACGCCTTCAGGACGATCTCGATCACCGGCACGGTAACGTCCGGGCGCCGGACCGGCAGTTCGAGCGTGATCATGCCTTCCGGCACCGTCACTCCGATATTGGAATCCACGTCTTTGGCATGGCTCAGCCAGTGCACCTCGCTGGCGTCATGCAGGAACTGCGCATAGGCGATCCTGTCGGCGAGACCTTCGATGTGGATGTGGCGGTAAGGCCAATTGTAGACGTGCAGATAAAGGCGGTTGCCGCGCTGGGTATAACGGCAGCCGGCCGGCACCGGATAGCCGGACGGCCCTGCCCCATAGATGGAGCGCCCGTTCACCGCCATCCAGTTCTGATAGACCTCGAGCGCACTGATGGCGCGCCCATCGAGCGTGCCGCGGCCGGTCGGGCCGACATTCATCAGCAGGTTGCCGCCGAGTGCTACGGAATCGATCAGCAACTGGATGATCTGTTCCGGGCTCTTCCAGGTATTCTCGTCGCGGTGATAACCCCAGGAGCCGCTGAAGGTATGGCAGGCTTCCCAGAGCACCCCCTGGCTGGCGATGGCAGGCGCCACACGCGGCGTATATTGCTCCGGCGTCGTCACGTCAGGCAGGGTGCCGGGCGGCAGATCGAGGCGGTTGTTGACGATGATGCCGGGCTGCAGCTCGCGCACCAGATCGACCAGGCGCTCGCTCTCCCAGTCGGCGCGCCCCTTGCCGGGCAGGCCGCGATATTCGCGCCCGGGATAGCTGAAATCGAACCAGATGATGTCGATGCGGCCGAAGCCGGTCAAAAGCTCGCGCACCTGTTCGCGCATATAGGCGGCGTAGTTGGCGATGTTACGGCCAGCATTCAGCGCCTTGGCGTCGGGATGGTTGCGTAGCGGATGGTGAACGTCGATCGGGAAATCGGGATGGTGCCAGTCAAGCAGCGAATAGTAGAAGCCGATCTTCAGCCCTTCGGCGCGGAAGGCGTCGACCAGCGGCGTCAGCAGATCCTTGCCACAGGGCGTGTTCGGCGCCTTGTAATCCGTCACCTTGCTGTCCCACAGGCAGAAACCCTCGTGATGCTTGGTCGTCACCACGACATATTTCATGCCGGCAAGACGCGCCCGGCGAGCCCATTCCTTGGGATCGTAGAGATCGGGATCGAAATTGTCGAAATAGCGCTGGTAATGGTCGTCGGTCAGCTCTTCGCGGTTCTTCAACCACTCATGCCGGGCGCCCAGCGCATAGAGGCCCCAATGGATGAACATGCCCAGGCGATCCTGGCTGAACCAGGCGTGTTTGCCCGCCCCTCCCGATGCCGGATTTTCCGGCTGGCGTTCCGAACTCGTCACAGGTTTCTCCTCCCTGTTTTCCGGCTTAACATCATATCGAACCGGTTCGGTAAATGATCATCTCGCCTGATCCCATGTCTGTCAAGCCGAAATTCGTGATCAAAACTCGGAAAGGCAAGCCCCGCAAAACAGCCGATTTGAAGCATGAATGTTGCGCAGACCAATAAAATCGGACATAACAAAGCATTAGAACCGGTTCGACAGACATGACCACGATACGAGACGTAGCGCGCCTTGCGGGGGTTTCCATCTCGACCGTCTCGCTGGCACTCAATAGCCCGAAGCGGGTCGGCGCCGAGACTCTCGACCGCATCCAGCAGGCGATAAAATCGACCGGTTACCGCATCGATCCGGTGGCCCAGACGCTGGCGCGCGGACGCAGCTCGCTGATCGGTTTCGTTTCGGCCAATCTCGGCAACATGTTCTTCGGCGACATCCGGCGAGAGATCGAGCACCAGGCGCTCGACCACGGCTATTTCGTCCTGATCGCCGACTCCTCCGGCAGGGCCGATCTCGAACGGGCGCTGCTGGAGCGGCTGGAGGCGCAGAAGATCGCCGGCATTGCGCTGGCGGCAAACGGGCGCGGCGAGGAGTACGCCACGTTCCTGCGCGACTTCAAAACCCCGATCGTGATGTTCGACCAAAAGGTGGCAGGCGCCGAGCGTGATTTTGTCGGTTCCGACAACCCGCTGACCACCACCATCCTGACGGAACATCTGCTGCAGCTCGGCCACAGGCGGATCGGTTTCATCTCCGGGCCGAGCGGCCTGCACACTGCCGACGAGCGCCTGAAGGGTTTCATGAACACGATGGCCGGCGCCGATGTGGACATCGATCCTTCGCTAGTGGTCGAAGGCGGCTACACCCGGACCGGCGGCCATGCGCAGGCCATGCGCCTGCTCACCCGTCGCGATCGGCCGACCGCCATCATCGGCGCCAACAACATGACGGGCCTCGCAGCACTGCAGGTTATGCAGGAGATGGGCTTCCGCTGCCCTGACGACGTGTCGCTGGCGATGGTCGACGACGTGCCCTGGAGCAACGTCATCACGCCCCGTATCACCATGGTGGTGCAGGATGCCCAGAAGCTCGGGGAGCTTGCGGCACAGCGTCTGCTGGCAAGAATAGCAAGCCCGGAGGGCGCCGCAGCACCGCCGCAGGATTTTATCCTGACGCCGAGGTTCGTGCGTGGGGAGTCGACCAGGCGGCTGTGAGTGCTTGCCTGAACTTCATCACCGAGGCAACAAAACCGGCCTGTCGCCGTCGAGGCTATCGGCCCAAGCCTGGACCGACCGGTGATCGACGGCATTGCCCTCGTCCACATCGGCCAGAGCCTCAAGCGTCAAACGCCGAGGCTTCTCCCGCGTGAGCGGCAGCGGAATATGCGCGGAGCGCACTTTGGTTTCCATCGAAACTCCGTCGTCTATCGCCCGATCATAGCGAATAATCTCCGTTATATCCAATCACCGCAGCTCTGCCGGCAAAACAGGCAGAGACAAGCGCCGCCCCTGCATTGAAAGATAGAGAAATTTGTCATACATGTGTGATGAATCGTGAATTTCGTACCGCGCGTTCGAATGACATGCGGATCAAAGCCGATGCGGGGGCAGGCGTGGCTATGCAGGTGAAGGATCGCAGCAAAGGCTCAGGGTCGCTGGTCTCACAGGTCGGCGAAAGCCTCCGGCAAGCTATATTGAGCGGCCAGTATTCTGCCGGCGACAAGCTTCCTAGTGAACACGAGCTGACCGAAACGCACAGCGTCAGCCGCACCGTCGTGCGCGAGGCGGTGGCCGCACTTCGCTCCGACGGGCTTGTCGAGGTGCGCCAGGGGGCTGGGATCTTCGTACTCGGCGCTGATCCGGCGCTCTCCGCGCGGAAAGTCGACAAGGCCCGCGTAGCTTCCGACCTTGAAGTACTCGAGATCAGAACGCCTGTCGAAATCGAGGCGGCAGGCCTTGCAGCCTTGCGCCGCTCGCCGGCACAGGAGGAAGCGATATTCGAGTGCCACCGGAAAATCCTCCAGTGCATCGAGAGCGATCAATCCATTCGCGATGCGGATCTAGAGCTCCATGCCGCAATCGCCGAAGCCACGAACAATCCGCTGTTCAGGCAGTTCCTGGAATCGCAGGGCTCTGCGATCATCCCGCAGTCGAGGCTTGTCCCGGAATCAAGGACGGCCGAACAGACCGCCTATAGAAAGTTGATCCACAGAGAGCACGAAGCAATCGTCGTCGCCATCTCGGACAGGGACGATCAGGCGGCCCGCAATGCCATGCGCGACCATCTGGTCGGAAGCCAGGCCAGGTACCGCAACCTGCTGAGAGATCTGCGAAGCTTTACCAGCTGATAGTTGGTCCCGGAACTGTCTGGAAGCGTCCGTGGCGATTGGCGCGAATTGTCCGCTGTTTGTCCGGTACGCGCATTTTCCCGAGCCATCAAATTGCCGAATATGGCTTCATGATCAACCGCCATGGAGCAAAAAATGTCCGGCCATGATACTGTCCTTCTCGTTATCGACGCCCAGGAGTCTTTCAGACACCGGGATTACTGGGACGAAAACCTCGCTTCCGCCTATATCGATCGTCAGCAGGCTCTGATCGACGGCGCGGAAGCCGATGGAATACCCATCATCCAGATCTTTCATGTCGATGAAAACGGGCCGTTTTCGGAAGCGTCCGGGTTCGTCAGCACACTCGCCCCGCTCAGGATCACTCCCAAGGCGACGTTCAGGAAGAACCGCCATAGCGCCCTGGTCGGTTCCGGTCTCGACGTGTGGCTGACCGAGAACGGCGTCCGCCGTATCCTCGTCTCCGGCATTCGCACCGAACAGTGCTGCGAGACCACGACCCGCCACGCCTCGGATCTCGGCTATCAAGTCGACTATGTCGGCGAAGCGACATTGACCTTCCCGATGACCGACGCAGCGGGACGCACTTGGAGCGCAAGGGAAATCCGGGACCGGACCGAACTGGTCCTCTCAGGCCGTTTCGCTCGGATCGCGACCGTCGAACAGGCCCTGGCGGGGAGCGAAAAGTCACTCGCCGCATGACGGACGCCGCGCAGCCCTTCGATATCCCGGTCTTCGTCGTCGTGCCGCCGCGCGTGCTGCTGCTCGACGTCGCCGGCCCGATCGAAGTGCTGCGCAAGGCGAACCTCGAACAGCGCACGGTGCGTTTTACCGTCACCTATATCGGCCCATCGGCGACGGTCGGCAGCTCGATCGGTCTTGCCGTTACGGGCGTCGCCGCGTTACCCGAGCGTTTGCCCGATACCGCGCTTGTCGTCATTGCCGGCAGCGCCGATGCCCCGATGGAAAACAACCGCCCGTGGGACGAACAGGAGCGCGCCGAGCAAGCCGCCATCGTCGCATGGCTGAAGCGCACCATTCGTCCGGGAATTCGTCTGGTTTCGATCTGCTCGGGCGCATTGCTCGCTGCCGAGGCCGGAATGCTCGACGGTCGCGAATGCACTACCCATCACGGCTGTATGGAAGATCTGATCAGGCTCGCGCCCAGCGCGCGCGTCCGGGACAACCGGCTCTATGTCGAGGATGGAGACCGCCTGACGAGCGCCGGCATCACCGCCGGCATAGACCTCATGTTGCATATCGTTGCCGAAGCGGCGGGCCATGCCTGCGCGCTTGCGGTGGCGCGATATCTTGTCGTCTATCTCAGGCGCGGCGGCTCGGATCCGCAGCTTTCGCCCTGGCTTGAAGGTCGCAACCATATTCACCCGGTCATTCACCGTGCGCAGGATGCGGTTGTCGCCAACCCCACTCAGGACTGGTCGGTGGCGTCCCTTGCCCGCCTCAGCGGTGCCAGCCCGCGCAACCTCTCACGGCTGTTCAACGAGCAGACGGGCATGAGCGTTACGGATTTCGTCAACCGCATGCGCGTGGCTCTTGCCCGCGAGATGCTCTCCGGTTCACGGATGGACATGGAGGCCGTCGCGATGCGCGCCGGCTTCGGCTCGGCGCGGCAACTCCGCCGCGCCTGGAACCGCCTGAATGACGACCCGCCGAGCGCGGCACGGTCAAGGCTGCCCGCAGGTTCATAGGCTGCTCGCCGCCGGTCACCAGATCGCGATCACGGTCGAGGACATATTCTCTCCCTATTTTCACTTTGAAGCTCTTGCCGCGTTGGCTCGATGTTGCATGCTGTCGGGGGGATGCATCGATGGAATTCGACGGGCTGCTTACCCGTCCGCGACTGAAAGCTAGTTGAAAGCTTCGACGTCATAGGAAGGGCCAGCATCGTGGAGGAGACACGGGTCAAGGTGGCGAGACGACGATGCCAGCAAACCACAGGAGGAGATTTCCATGCGTTCTTCACGCAGCCTTTTTCACACCGTCGCTTTTTCGACGCTTCTCGCCGCAGCATCTTTCGCTACAAGCACCGCACATGCGGCCGATAAGATCACCATCATGGTCGGCGGTTATGAGAAGCAGATCTATCTGCCCGCCAAGCTTGCCGAATCGCTCGGATACTTCAAGGATGAGGGTCTCGACGTCGAGCTGCTGAACGAAGCTGCCGGCGTCGATGCCGAGAACCAGCTTCTGGCCGGCGCCGTCCAGGGCGTGGTCGGCTTCTACGACCATTGTGTGGACCTGCAGGCCAAAGGCAAATTCGTCGAATCCATCGTCCAGTTCAGCCAGGCGCCGGGCGAGGTCGAGATGGTCTCGAGCAAGTATCCTGACATCAAGTCGCCGGCCGATTTCAAGGGCAAGAGCCTCGGCGTCACCGGTCTCGGCTCGTCCACCAACTTCCTGACCCTCTTCATGGCCTCGAAGGCCGGCCTGAAGCCCGGTGACGTCGTGACAATTCCCGTCGGCGCCGGCGGCACCTTCATCGCCGCCATGCAACAGGATCAGATCCAGGCCGGCATGACGACGGAGCCGACGATCTCGCGCATGATCAAGACCGGCGAGGCGAGCGTGCTCGTCGATATGCGCACGGTCGAGTCGACCCGTCAGGCGCTCGGTGGCACCTATCCGGCCGCCTCGCTCTACATGGAAGCCTCCTGGGTCGACGCGCACAAGGAAGAGGCGCAGAAGCTCGCCAACGCCTTCGTCAAGACGTTGCGCTACATCAACACGCATTCTTCTGCCGAGATCGCGGACAAGATGCCGAAGGACTTCTACGTCGGCGACAAGGACGGCTACATCAAGGCTCTCGACGACGGCAAGGGCATGTTCACACCTGATGGCGTCATGCCTGAGGACGGTCCGAAGACCGTGCTTGCCGTGCTCTCGGAGTTCTCCAAGAACGTCAAGGGCAAGCAGATCGACCTTTCCAAGACCTACACGACGGAATTCGTCAAGAACGTCAAGTAAGGCGTCGCGTCGCTTCCGGTCCCAACCGGAAGCGACCTCCCGATCGATCCATGGGCATTGCGTGCACGCGCCCAAAGCACGCCTCAGGTATCATCATGCAACATGACAAGAACCAGATCCCGGCCATCGAGCTGATCAACGTCAGCCGCCGCTTCGTCTCGCCGACCGGCAAGTCCCTGACGGCCTTGCGCGATTTCAACATGACGGTCGCCCGCGGAGAGTTCGTCGCCGTTGTCGGCCCCACCGGCTGCGGCAAATCGACGACGCTCAATCTTGTGACGGGTCTCGCACGCCCGAGCGCCGGTGAAGTCCGGCTGATGGGCGGTCCGATCACCGGCATTGACCCGCGTGTCGGCTTCGCGTTCCAGACCGACGCACTCTTTCCTTGGAAGAACGTGATCGACAACGTCATGGCCGGTCCGCTGTTTCGCGGCAAGTCGCGCACTGAAGCGGAAAAGAGCGCACGCGACTGGCTGGCCCGCGTCGGCCTTTCGAAATTTCTCCATCACTATCCCCACCAGCTTTCTGGCGGCATGCGCAAGCGCGTCTCCCTGGCACAGACCTTCATCAACGAGCCGGAGATTCTGCTGATGGACGAGCCGTTTTCGGCTCTCGACGTGCAGACCCGCACGGTCATGCATGAAGAGCTATTGAAACTGTGGGCGGAGCGCAAGGCCTCGGTGGTGTTCGTGACCCACGACCTCGAAGAGGCCGTCGCGCTCGCCGACAAGGTCTACGTTCTGACCGCCGGCCCCGCGACGGTAAAGTCGGTCTACACGATCGATCTCCCCCGCCCGCGCGTCGTGTCGGAAATCCGCTACGAGCAGAGCTTCATCGACTATTGCAAGACGATCTGGGAGGACCTGCGCGAGGAGGTCGAGACCAGCTACCGCCGCGCGAGCGAAGCGGCCTGAGGGAGGATATCATGGCACACACCATACTTGAGGCCGGTTCGGCCACCATGTTTCGGCCGGGCACGTCGGACACAGAAATCGAGGCATCGGCGCTGAAGGCAATGCGCCGGCGCAAGACGCTGGTGCGCTTCTGGCAGATCGCCATCCTGGTCTTCGTGATCGGCATGTGGGAGCTGTCTTCCAACATGCAGTGGATCGATCCGTTCTTCTATTCGAGCCCAAGCGGCGTCGTTCAGCGCCTCTACGAATGGGCAACAGAAGGCACCACGGAAGGTTCGCTCTGGTATAATCTATGGGTGACGATGGAGGAGGCCCTGATCGGCTTCTTCGCGGGCTCAATCACCGGCGTCTTCGTCGGCATCGGTCTTGGCCGCAACCGCTTCCTGTCGGACATCTTCTCCGTCTACATCAAGGCGATCAACTCGATACCGCGCGTCGTTCTCGCCCCCATCTTCATCATGATCATGGGTCTCGGCCTGCCCTCCAAGGTTGCTCTCGCCTTCATCATGGTGTTCTTCGTGGTCTTTGCAAACGCCTTCCAGGGCGTGCGCGAGGCCGACCGCAATATGATCGCCAACGCGCGTATCCTCGGCGCCTCGGACTGGCAGGTCACCCGCACCGTGGTCATCCCGTCGGCGATGAGCTGGATCTTCGCCAGTCTGCACGTGTCCTTCGGTTTCGCGATCATCGGCGCAATCGTCGGCGAATTCGTCGGCGCCCGCTTCGGCATCGGCCAGCTCATCTCGATCGCCAAGGGGACGTTCGACGCCGCCGGCATGTTCGCGGCAATCCTCCTCGTCATGGTCGTCACGCTTTTTGCCGAATACATCATGACATTGATCGAGAACCGCCTTGCGAAATGGCGTCCGCAGCAGCACCTCGATACCCAGTGATCAAATCGACCTCCTCCCAAGGCAGATCGACCAGAAGGCCGGGCGCGATGCCCGGCCTTCTTTGATGCACTTAGGTCTAAGCGAGCGGCAGCCGCACCGTCACGACGAGCCCACCGCCTTCCGCATCATCGAGCGAGACTGAACCTCCAGCGCCTTCGACGACCTCCCGAACGATCGCAAGCCCCAGACCGCTCCCCTCGCCTTCGGTCCCCATGACCCGGTAGAATCGTTCGAAAACCTGCTCGCGCTCCCCGCTTGGAATACCCGGCCCGTTGTCCTCGACGGTCACGACGGCGTTGCCGTCCGCCTGCCCGACGGCGACGGTCACCTGTCCATTCGGGCGGGTATAGCGGATCGCATTGTCTATGAGGTTGACCAACATCTCGCGCAACATCGTCGCGTCGCCGTCGACAATGACCGGGTGGACGGCTTCCAGTCCGACGTCGATGTTGCGCTTGAGCGCCTCTTCGGCATGCACTTCCAGGATCTCGCGGGCAGCCTTCGTAAGGTCGGTCGCATCGCTGCGCGGGCGCCGGCTTCCGGGCTCGGCCCGTGACAAGGTGAGGAGCTGGCTGGCGAGACGCGAAATCTGCTTCGTGCTGGCACGAAGGGCGAAAAGCGCCTCGTCGCGGCGAGACGCATCGGCTTCGCGGGCCGCCACGCTCGCCTGCGTCGAAATCAGCGCCAGCGGTGTTCTGAGTTGATGCGCGGCATTCGATACGAACCGTCGCTGCGCGGCCATCTGGTTCTGGACGCGCTCCATGTAGTCGTTCAGGGCGTGAACGAGCGGCCGCAGCTCGCTCTGCACCATCTCCGGCGGCAGCGGATCGAGACGGTTACGCCCGCGCTGGCGCAGGGCGTCCCGCAGCCTCAGCGCAGGGGTCAGGCCCCGCTGAAGGCCGAGGATGGTCACCAGGCTTGCGACGAAGACGAGCACGAACTGCTTCGAAAAATCTGAGAGCCACAATTGCCTTCGCATCGCATACTGGCTGTGATGCGTAACGGCGACGGTGACGGAGATCGCGCCATCATCGGGAAGGCCGACGACAGGATGGTCGAGCATCATGACGCGCACATCGGCACCGTGGAACGCACGATCCTCACCGGTGCGCTGGACGGACGGCAACGGCAGGTCGGGAAAGCCGCTGACCAGACTGCCCCACGCGGTGATGACCTGATAAGACACCCGGTCGCCAAAGCCCGTATCAAACATCTCCAGCGCGGCAGGCGGCACGTCCACCTGAACATTGCCGCCCTCGTCGACGCGGACGGCTTCGGCAATGACGCGCGCCGATGCCAGAAGTGTTCGATCCGTCACCAGCTTTGCTGTGGCGTCCGCCGTCCAGAAGCTGTCGTAGAGATTGAAGCCGATCGCGCCGAACAGGGTCAGCAGCACCCAGCAGAGCAGTTGCACCCTCAGGCTCTGGCTGAGCCGAGCGATCATCGCGCCCACCTTGGTGACGAGGCTACTGGACATGTCTGAGGAGATAACCAAGTCCGCGCAACGTGGCAATTTGAACCGAACTGCTCTCGAGCTTCTTTCGTAGCCTGTGGACGTAGATTTCGATGGCGCTCGGATCCGCCTCGTCGTCGAAACCGAACACGCTTTCAGAAAGGGCGGCTTTCGAGACGGTGTTGCCCAGCTTCATGACAAGCTGTTCAAGAACGGCATATTCGCGCGGCGTCAGCTGCAGCGGCTCGCCTGCGACGAAAAACTGCCGCGTCCCGCCGAAGAAACGCAGGTTGCCGACGGTAATCTCGGACGATGCCCGGTCCTGGCCGCGGCGGACCACTGCACGAATCCTCGCTTCGAGCTCGGCGATTTCAAAGGGTTTGGCGAGATAATCGTCGGCGCCGCTGTCAAGCCCTGCAACACGGCCGTCCAGGCTCGCATTCGCAGTCAAGATGATGACCGGCAGCTTGTTTCCGGACTGCCGCAACCGCTTCAACAGCGTCAATCCGTCAAGCTTGGGCAGCGCCAGATCGAGGATCATCGCTGAATACTCCGCCACCTTGAGCATATGCTCCGCGTCCTCGCCGTCATGGGCGATGTCGATAGCGTATTGCGCCTGTCGCAGGGCTTTACCCAGCCAGGCCGCCAGATCCTTGTTGTCCTCCACCACAAGCAGTCTCATCCGACCTTCCTAGCACGTGCAAACGGTCTGACAAGCGTGACACAGTTTCCACCGCTGATGCTTGGCCTCTGTTCCCGACCGAAGCAGAAAGAGATGCTATCACCTGGGATCGCCGTAAGCGTCGTCAACGAGCGCCCCCGTCGGCGCTTCCGGAATGGTCTTCAACCGCAACCGTGACGTCCCGGCTTCCTGTACCTCGGTTCCCCAGATTTCGATCTGGGTCAGCGCCGGATAGGGCGAGGCGTCCTCGGCCTTGATCAGACCGTGAAGTTCCACCCATTCGACGATGCAGGGCTCTATCGGAAAGGCCTGGGCGACGCCCGATTTTACCAGCGGAAAGCAGGAGGTCTTGCCGTTCGAGAAGGTGACGCTGGCCTTTTCCCACCAGGAATCATGCGGAAAGTCGGCCCGGAGATAGAAAACGATCTCGTCGATCCTGACCGGCCTGCCGAATTCCACCGTCAGCGCCGCTTGCGGATCGCGGTTGATGCCCCAGCTCGTATAGGGCCAGAAGCCGTGATCGTCGTTGGCCTTTTCGCCGTCGATCGCGTTACGCGCGGCAAAGACCGCTTCGCCCCGGGTTTCGACATTGGCGCGCGCATGCGGAAACAGCGTCCGATTGGCGTGATCGTCCCAGGGGTTGAGGGCGAGATTGCGCCGGTGAATGATCTCGTCCGGCCGCGTGCTTCGAGCTGAAAGCCGGTGGATATCGCCCCTGAAGGCATTCGGCGAATAGGGCTTGCGTTTGTCGCCGAAGGGCACGGAGAGCGAATAGCCGCCTTCTTTCATATAGACCAGGCCGGGTTGGACCGCGCCATCAAGGGAGAGGAAGACATGTCCGGGCTCGGAGACCTCCACGACCACGCAATCGCCTTCGCGATAAGTCTGGCGATAGACCAGGAACGTCTCGTCCCGGTCTGTGGAACTCGCCAGCACTGCCCCATCGGCATCCACGATCTTCAGCGTCAATTCCATGCTCGTCCTCCCCTGAGCATGATGGCCGAAAAGTGTGAGCGATTTTCGGACGACATCATGCTCTAACTCTTTAATTTAGAACAGGATTCAGACTTTAGGCGGCTCCAGCCTAAATCATCCTGTTCTAGACGATCCGCAATCTCAGCAGCCCACCGGCAAGCGGCACGCGAAGCCGATAGATTTTCTCGGGCCAGGCCGATCTCAGCCGGGCGTCGTCCACGATGATTTCATCGATTTCGATCTCGCCGGCGCCCTGGGCGAAAATGCTGCCGAGGTCGGCCAGATCGATCCTGTCGGGGCCGACGGTCGGCACCAAACATGTCATCAAAGACAGGACCGCCGGCTTGCCCCCGCCATAGGTATCGACGATCTCGACGTGGCGGCCGCGCAGCAGGGAAACGACACGCCGATAGCTGTGCAGCTGTGCCTCGGGGGGATAGGCGCCTGATATATCGAGCGATAAGCGCGCGTGCTCCTCGTCAAACTCGACCTCGACATCGCGCGCGCCAAAGGCTTCGCCGGCCGACTGCATGACGCCTGCGAACGTCGGCAGGTTGTGGAAAGCCGACTGCATCGTCCATATCTCGTAGCGCCGCGCCGAAAACGTCTTTGCGGTATAGGTCTCGACGCCGACATCGATCAGGAACGGACGTCCGTTCTTGTAAAGCGTGACGCTTCCGACATCGTTGTGATTGTGGCCTTCGCCATTGTTGCCGCCCTTGACGGCAAGCGAAAACTGCCGGTCGCGGGCAATGAACAAGCCGATGCCGGGATAGAAGATATCGCGCCTGGACGCAGGCGGCGGCGGGGCGGCAGCGGGAAGCGTCGGGCCGGCCAGCAGTTCCTGCACGCGATACCAAAGGTTCCATTCCCCGGGCAGGTGCGGATTGACAGAAGCGGCCCTGTCGGCCGCAGCGAACTCAGCCAGCATCTCGGAGCCGACCGCCTGTCCGAACAGATATTCCCGCGCGCTGCAGGGTTCGACCACCGCGGAGGAATCCGCGAAGTTGAAATAGTAGCGGCCGGCCACATGCATATGGGCAATATATTCGGCCATGTTGCGGATCTTCGGCTGCCGCCAGACCCCGGCGAATAGGCCGGGCGCCACGGCATCCAGGATGGTCAACGCGCCATGCAGGCAGAGCGCGGCGTGGCGGTAGTAGAGCACACCCTCTTCGCAGGCACCGTCCTCGGCATAGTCCTTCAGGAAGGCGTCGAGGCTGCCGAGCGCCTTTTCGACGACGGCGTGACGCGTGGGCTGATCGGTTTTCAGGGAGAAGACCGTCAACAGGACGTTCTGGCTTATCCATGCCGTCCAGTTGTTCATCCGCTCCTCACCGCGGCCCATCCACCAGAAATGCCGGCCGAGATAGGGCGAGAGGATTCGGATCTCGATCTCGCGCTCCACGCGTGCCGCAATCTCGGGGCTGATGCCCTCGAGCTCGTCGCGAAACAATGCGACGACGGTGGCCAGCAGGGCGGCTGTTTCGGCGGCGAAGAGATCGATGACAGGCTGCGAATTGTCGGGAAGCGGCAGCCGCGCGCCGCTTCGTTCATAGGCATTATGCGCCGGAAGCTGCCATCCGCTCTCCTCCGCAATCAGGAAGATGCCGTCGATGATCTTCGGCAGGAACCGCGCCTTGCCTTCGATGAGTTCGCCGAGCACCAGATTGTTGAGCATCCGCCGCCGCGTGAAATAAAGCTCCTCAAAGCCCGCACGGTTACCCGTCTCGGTATACTCCCGGTAGTCCGAAGCCGTAATCAGCGGAAAGGCGCGCGCAAGCGTCTCTTCGGCCTCGCCAACGACCAGCTCCCGTACCGACTGCGGCACGGAGTTCCATCTGGGGCGATCGGAGCCCACCGCCCCAGGCATGAAATCGCCCAGCACATCCGGCAGCTCCCCTGAAATCTCGCTGAACATGTCTCTCCCCGTACCGGAAAAGCATCGATGGTCGTTTGGTCTTCATGCTCACCTATCATATGTATTTGGCGCTTTCCATAAAATTCGTATGACCTGTTCATAACTTGTTTGACCAATACCGGATATGTGCTATGTCGTTGCGGGAGGAAGAGGAGGCATCGGTGTCCCTATCGAATTCGGTCATCGCGACGGATGGCTCTCCGGCAATCCCAAGCCGAAAAGTCGCGGTCTTATCCAAGCGTCAACGCAGGATACGCAGCGCGCTCGTCGCCTACTCCTTCATTGCGCCGAACTTCCTCGGCTTTGCCGTCTTCACGCTCGGCCCGATCCTGTTCGCCTTCGTGCTTGCCTTCATGCATTGGGACGGTTCGAATGCGATCACCTTCGCCGGCCTCGACAATTTCTGGCGGCTCTTCGACGACAAGGCCTTTATCGCGGCGTTCTGGAACACGGTCATCTATACGGTCGCTTCCGTGCCGGCGACGCTCGTCTGCGCACTCGGCCTTGCCGTACTTCTCAATCAGAAGATCGCGGGGCGCGATTTCTTCCGCACGGCGATGTTCTTCCCCTATGTCGCTTCGCTGGTGGCCGTCGCGGTCGTCTGGAACATGATCTTCAATCCCGAGATGGGACCTGTGAACATGATCCTCTACACGCTTGGCCTCGATCCCAAGAACATGCCGGGATGGGCGGCCGATCGCCACTGGGCGATGGTGACGGTGATCCTCTTCGGCATCTGGAAGAACATGGGCTATTACATGGTCATCTATCTGGCCGGCCTGCAGGGCATCAATGCAGAGCTCTATGAGGCGGCCGATCTCGATGGCGCCAATTCCTGGCAGAAGTTCATCCATGTCACCGTGCCGCAGCTCGGACCGACGACCTTCTTCGTCACCGTCATGCTGACGATCCAGTCCTTCAAGGTGTTCGACCAGATCTACATGATCACCCAGGGTGGGCCTGGCACCTCGACGCTCGTCCTCGTCTACCACATCTACAACGAGGCCTTCATTTCCTGGGATCTCGGCTATTCCAGCATGGTCGCGCTCGTTCTGTTCTTCCTCGTGCTCGCCGTCACCGTCTTCCAGTTCCGGCGTCAAAGGGAGGATGGTGAATGAGGGTCGCAGGACGCAAGGTGACCCTCAAATCGGTCGCGATCTACGCCATCGTCATCGCTGTCACGCTCATCATGCTGATGCCCTTCGCCTGGATGCTCTCGGCATCCCTGAAGCTCAGCCGCGACGTCTTCGCCTTCCCGATCGAGTGGATACCGTCCGAACCGCAATGGCATAACTACGTCGATATCTGGACGAAGATCCCGCTTGCGCTCTTCATCTACAACACGTCGAAGCTGACGATCATCGTCACGCTGCTGCAGCTTTTGACCTCCAGCTTTGCCGCCTACGCCTTCGCGAAACTGAATTTCCCCTACAAGAACACCCTGTTCCTCGGCTACATCGCCACCATCGCCATGCCCTGGCAGGTCTATATGGTGCCGCAATTCCTGCTGATGCGCGAATTCGGCCTCAACAACACCCATCTGGCGCTGATCTGCTTGCAGGCTTTCACCGCCTTCGGGGTCTTCCTGATGCGGCAGTTCTACATGTCGATCCCGACCGAGCTCTGCGAGGCGGCCCGCATCGATGGCATGAACGAATACCAGATCTGGGCGCGCATCATGCTGCCGCTGTCGAAGCCCGCGCTCTCGACGCTGACGATCTTCACCTTCGTAACCACCTGGAACGATTTTCTCGGGCCGATGATCTACCTGACCAAGACCGAGCTGAAGACCGTCCAGATCGGCCTGCGCATGTTCATCTCGCAATATTCGGCCGAATACGGGCTCATCATGGCAGCCTCCGTCGTCGCCCTCATTCCGGTTCTCGTCGTCTTCCTCTCTCTCCAGCGCTTCTTCGTCGAGGGCATCGCCTCGACGGGACTGAAGGGTTAAACCCATGAACGCCGTCTCGTCCGTCGCCCCGCAGCCGATCAGCGATCCGGAGGTCAAAGCCGCGCTCGATCTTGCCGTCGAGCAGATCAGGCGCAACTTGCCCGCCTTCACCCATGCCTCGCAGAACCATTCGAGCGTCGGAAATTTCTATCCCGCCGTGGCGAACGACCAATGGACCGCTGGTTTCTGGCCCGGAGAGCTGTGGCTTGCTTTCGAGCATAGCGGCGAGGCGGTTTTCCGCGATGCCGCGCAGGTCCAGGTCCAGTCGTTCCTGCATCGGATCGTGAACCGCATCGAGACGGATCATCACGACATGGGCTTCCTGTATTCGCCTTCCTGCATCGCCGCCTGGAAGCTCGTCGGAGACGAGGATGGCCGCAAGGCCGCGATCCTGGCCGCCGACCAGCTCATCGAGCGTTTCCAGCCCGTCGGCCAGTTCATCCAGGCCTGGGGCCGCAAGGGGGTGGCGGAAGAATACCGCTACATCATCGATTGCCTTTTGAACCTGCCGCTTCTCTACTGGGCGAGCCGCGAGACCGGCGATCCGAAATACCGTGAGATCGCTCTCATTCACGCCCGCACCACGCTCGCCAATTCGGTGCGGCCCGACGATTCCACCTATCATACCTTCTACATGGACCCGGTCACGGGAGCGCCGGTGCGCGGCGCCACCAAGCAGGGTTACAGGGACGACAGCGCCTGGGCGCGCGGACAGGCCTGGGCCATCGCGGGAATGGCGCTCTCCTATCGCTATGAGCGGATTGAGGAATATCGCCGGACTTTCGACCGGCTGCTTGCCTTCTATCTCAACCGGCTGCCGGCCGACATGGTGCCGTATTGGGATCTCGTCTTTTCGGACGGCGACGGCGAGCCGCGCGACAGCTCGTCGGCGTCGATCACCGCCTGCGGCCTTCTGGAAATGGCCGATCTCGTCGAGCCGGAACCGGCCGCACGCTATCGCACGCTGGCGCGCCGCATGATGAAGAGCCTTGCCGATCACTACGCGGTCAAGGACCCAGCCGTCTCCAACGGCCTGGTGCTGCACGCCACCTATTCGAAGAAATCGCCCTTCAACACCTGCCGCGGCGAGGGTGTCGATGAATGCGTCTCCTGGGGAGATTATTATTACATGGAAGCTTTGACGCGCCTTTCGCGCAGCTGGTCTTCCTATTGGTGAATTCAGGAGGACCCGATGGCCAGCATTTCGCTTAAAGAGCTGAACAAATCCTACGGCGCGCTCACCGTCGTCCACGACATCGACCTCGAAATCGCTGACAAGGAATTCATCATCCTGGTCGGCCCGTCGGGCTGCGGCAAATCGACGACGCTGCGGATGATCGCCGGCCTCGAGGAGATATCGGGAGGAGAGCTCAAGATCGGTGGCGACGTCATGAACGACGTTCCCTCCAAGGATCGGGATATCGCCATGGTTTTCCAGAACTATGCGCTCTATCCGCATATGACCGTCTACAAGAACATGGCGTTCGGGTTGCAGCTCAGGAAGGTATCCCGCGACTTCATCGATGCCCAGGTGCAGGACGCCGCCAGGATCCTCGACATCAGCCATCTCCTTAACCGCAAGCCGAAGGCGCTTTCGGGCGGGCAGCGCCAGCGCGTCGCGCTTGGCCGCGCGATGGTGCGCAATCCGGCTGTCTTCCTCCTCGACGAGCCGCTTTCCAATCTCGATGCCAAGCTGCGCGGCACGATGCGCTCGGAAATCACCAAGCTGCACAAGCGCCTCAACGCCACCTTCATCTATGTCACCCACGACCAGGTGGAGGCTATGACCATGGCGGACCGGATCGTCGTCATGAAGGACGGACATATCCAGCAGGTGGATACGCCGCAGAACCTCTATGACCGTCCGGTCAATATGTTCGTCGCCGGCTTTATCGGCGCGCCGCAGATGAACATGCTGCCCTCGACCATTCTGCGCCGGGGCGACGGCTACGTTGCCGTCTTCGACGGCCGGGAACTGCCGCTGCCTGCCCATTTCGACAAGAGCAGGATCGCGCCATACGAGGGCCGCGAACTGGTGCTCGGCATCCGCCCGGAGAATTTCCACGAGCTGCCGCCGGCCGACATCGCACCGGAGAACCTGGCGCCCCTCAAGGCGGTCGTCGAGCTTGCCGAGCCCATGGGCTCGGAAGTGCACCTGAACATGGTGGCAGGCGGGCGCAATCTGATCGCCCGGGTCTCGCCGCGCTATCGGCCCGATATCGGCGAGGAGGCGAGCCTGGTCGCCGATATGACCAATGCGCAGCTGTTCGACAAGGAAACGGAACGCTCGATTCTATACTGAGGCGCCTGCGGGAGATGGCTATGCAGTGGTTGCGGGACATGTGGACGAGGGAGGGGCCGGGCATTCCGAAGGATGCGCCGAAGAGGACCGGCCTTGCCCTGTTCACCGAGATCCTCGTCCGCGAATGGTGGGAGATGGTCAAGCTGAACATCCTCTTCATCCTGGCCGGCCTCTTCGTCGTGACGCTGCCGGCGGCGCTCGCCGCCATGGCCCGGGTCTCGGTAGCCTTGGCGGAAGATCGCAACACCTATCTGCTCAGGGACTTCACGGAAGCTTTTCTGCGCTACTTCTGGCGCGCCACCGCCTGGGGCCTGGCGTTGAGCGGCGCGCTTGCAATCGGCCTCTATGCGATCGTCACCTATGCCGCAGGCGCGCGCGACAACCTGTTGCTCAGCGCACCGCTGACCATCGCCCTCGTCGCCACCGCTTTCATCGCGGTTCTCGCCTGCCATCTCATCGTTTTGATGGTGATGCGTGATCTGCCGGCTCTGAGGCTGCTGCGCCTGGCCGCGG
Source organism: Rhizobium sp. WYCCWR10014 (assembly GCF_001657485.1). Lineage (GTDB taxonomy): Bacteria > Pseudomonadota > Alphaproteobacteria > Rhizobiales > Rhizobiaceae > Rhizobium. The sequence goes on along the minus strand of NZ_LXFU01000052.1, from coordinate 69,257 downwards.
TCGCCTCGGTCATCCGTCCGCTCCCGGCGCTTGCCGCGCTCGCCTTTACCGCCAGCCTCTGGGTGGCGCACATCCTCTTCTATCCGGTTTCGGTGTTCATGCCGGCAACCTTCAATTTTTCACTCGGAATGTTCGCCGTCGCATTCGGCGTCCATCGGGCGGCGGTGACGGTTCTAGACCTGCCAAACGCAACGCAGCCGCACCGCGAACCGCATACGAGACGCTTCATAAAATAACTGATCCAGAGATGATCCAGGGAAGGAGAACGGGAATGTATTTGGATAAATTCGGAGGGACGGTGAAACTTGCCGTGGCAGGTTTCACCTTGGCGGCGATGACGGCCGGGGCAGCGCTTGCCCAAGACGCGGTGACGCTCAAATGGGCTTTGTGGGACTGGGACAAGACCGCCTATTACAAACCGCTGATCGAGGCCTATCAGGCCAAGCACCCCAACGTGAAGTTCGAGCCGATGGACCTCGGCTCGCAGGACTATCAGCAGATGATCTCGACGCAGCTGACCGGCGGCTCCAAGGACATCGACATCGTCACCATCAAGGATGTGCCGGGCTACACCAATCTGGTGCGCGCCGGCAACATCGCCGATCTTAGCAGCTTCGTGAAGGATCAGAAAATCGACCCGGCTCCCTATGGCGGCCTGATCGAGGAGCTGACCATCGACGGCAAGATCTACTCCCTGCCGTTCCGGTCCGACTTCTGGGTCGTCTATTACAACAAGGATATATTCGACAAATCAGGCGTCGCCTATCCCACCAATGACATGACCTGGGCGCAGTTCGACGAAACCGCCGAGAAGCTTTCGGGCGGCATGGGCACGAACAAGACCTATGGCGCGCTTCTGCATACCTGGCGGTCGACCGTTCAACTGCCCGCCATCCTCGACGGAAAACACACGCTGGTCGACGGCGATTACGGCTTCCTGAAGCCCTGGTACGAGCGGGCGCTGACCCTGCAGAAGGATGGCGCGATTCCCTCCTATGCTTTCCTGAAGACGTCGAACACACATTATTCGGCGCTCTTCTTCAATGGCACGATCGGCATGCTGCCGATGGGAACCTGGTTCGTCGGCACCCAGATCACCAAGGTGAAATCGGGTGAATCGAAGAGCAAGAACTGGGGCATCGTGAAGTTCCCGCATCCCGACGGTGTGGCAACCGGCACGACCGCCGCGCAGATCTCCGGGCTGGCGGTCAACGCCAATTCCGACCACAAGGATGCCGCGCTCGATTTCATCAAGTTCGTCACCGGTCCTGAGGGCGCGGCAGTCATCGCGTCGACGGGCACCTTCCCTGCGCTCAAGACGGATGACGTCAGCGCCAAGATCGCGGCAACACCCGGCTTTCCTGAGGATGCGGCCAGCAAGGAGGCGCTGAAGCCGTCGAAAACCTACCTGGAGATGGCGGTCAACCCGAACGCCGCCAAGATCGAGGTCGTGCTCAACCGGGTGCATGACGCGATCATGACCGACAGCACCTCCGTCGATGAAGGGCTGAAGGAAATGACCGAAGGCGTGAAGGCCATCAAATAAGCGTCCAGAAATATCGACGGCCGCGGGCAATATCTGCCCGCGGCCGATCCTGCTTTTCATGAATTTCGAGCCTGACAATGATATATGATCCCGCCCGGGCCAATCCGCTTTTCGGCAATGCCCTGAAGACACGCGACGACCTCGCCAAGGCCGTCATCGATCTGTTCGAGCCACTCCTGCCGTATTTTTCCGAAGGCGGCGCCCGTGTGCGCCTCGGTGCGGCTGGCGCGATCTTCGACCGGGCGGCGGCGGATCTGGAGGGATTTGCGCGGCCGCTCTGGGGAATTGTTCCTCTCGCTGCGGGCGGCGGCGTGTTTCCGCATTGGGACCTCTATCGGCGCGGGCTCGCAAACGGCACCAATCCTGCCCACCCCGAATATTGGGGCGATCTTGCCGACCGCAATCAGCGGCTGGTCGAGCTCGCAGCCGTCGGCTTCGCCCTGGCGCTCGTGCCCGAGCATATCTGGGAACCGCTTGACGACAGCGAAAAGAAGACGGTCGCCGCCTATCTTCTCAAGGCGCGCGCGCTGGAATTCATCGACAACAACTGGAAATTCTTTCGTGTGCTCATCGATCTTGGGCTGGAACGCGTAAGCGTGGCGTTCGATCACCGGAAAACCCTCGCCTATCTCGATGAATTGGAAGCCTTCGACCTCGGGGCCGGCTGGTATCGCGACGGGCCGGTGCGGCGGGTCGATCATTACATTCCCTTCGCCATGCATTTCTACGGCCTGATCTATACGGTGCTGGCCAAGGGCGACGAGGCTCGCAAGGAGCGCTTCCGGGATCGCGCCCGGATCTTCACCAGGGATATCCGCCACTGGTTCGGTCCCGATGGCGCAGCACTCGCCTTCGGCCGCAGCCAGACCTACCGCTTCGCGGCGGGCGGTTTCTGGGGCGCGCTTGGCTTTGCCGGCGTCGAAGCGCTGCCCTGGGCGGAGATCAAGGGGTATTACATGCGCCATATCCGCTGGTGGTCGGCGATGCCGATTGCCGATCGCGACGGCGTTCTCTCCGTCGGCTACGGCTACCCGAACCTCTTCATGAGCGAGAGCTACAACTCTCCCGGGTCGCCCTATTGGGCGCTGAAATTCTTCCTGCCGCTCGCCCTTGCAGGGGATCATCCATTCTGGACCGCCGAGGAGGCGCCGCAACCGGAATTTCCGGAGCCGGTTGCGCTTAAGCCGGCCGGAATGGTCGCCATGCACACGCCGGGAAATGTGGTCGTACTCTCCTCAGGGCAGCAGCACGACAAGATGCTCGGCGCAAACGAGAAATATTCGAAATTCGTCTACTCCACGCGCTACGCCTTCAACATCGAAGCCGACGACCGGAATTTTTCCGCCGCAAGCTTCGACGGCATGCTGGGCCTTTCCGACGACGGCGTCCATTTCCGCATGCGGGAAACCCTCGAAGAGGCGCTGATAACAGGCGACCTGCTCTATTCGCGCTGGCGCCCCTGGAATGACGTCATGATCGAAACCTGGTTGCTTCCCGAAAACCCGTGGCACATCCGCATGCACCGCATCACTACGCCGCGTACCCTCAGCACCATCGAGGGCGGCTTTGCGATCGAACGCGCTGATTTCAATGCCGACCGCTCAGATGTAAGCGATGGCCGGGCCGTCTGGTATGGACAGACCGACGTCAGCGCGATCGTCGATCTATCGCCCAATCGAAGGGCCGGCCATGCGATGAGCCCGATACCAAACACCAACCTCATCCACGCCAAGACCCTGCTGCCACAGCTGCGCGGCGAAATCGGCCCCGGAACCACCATGCTCGTCACCGCCGCGATGGCCCTGCCCCGTCGCGAGAATTGGGCAAAAGCGCTCGATAACCCGCCCGCTTGCCCCCGCCTCGACGAGGTGAAGCGGCTCTTTCGTGAGAACGGCGTACGGGTGCCGGCATTCGCCCTCGGGACATAGCTTGGAGCATTAGCTTCCGGGTTTCGACTGCGGGCCAGCCGGTTGATTATCGTGCGGTCAACTCAGAACGGTATGCTTCGGCAATGCGCTGCGACAGCTGTGCCATTTGATCATCAGGTATCTGCAGAACCCCGTGCTCCGCCATCAGCGCGTGGTATTGCTGCTCTTCAAGGGGTACGCCTGAGGGCAAGGGAGCGACATGAAAATGCAGGTGGCTATTGGCTTGCTGGCTGCCGAGCGAAAGCACATAAATTCGCTCGGCGTCGAACACGCTTTTGAGCGCGCGAGACAAAATATGCACCTTCTCCTGTAGTCGAAGATATTCATCGGTCGTCATGTCTCCCGCCAGATCCTCGAGGTCCTCCCTCGGACAGACAAGGCAGTAGCCAGGCAGAGTGGGATATTTGCTCAGGAAGATGATCGTGTCGTCGTCTTCAAAAACGCGATGGTGAAAGAAAGCGGGGTCGTTCTTGACCAAGCCGCAGATAAAGCATGGCCTTGTTCCGATGTCGTGCACATAGGCTCTGAGATCAAATGGTTGGCGTTCGTTCATCCTGAACCTTCATTGCCTTACGCGCGGCGGTCGCGGACGCCGGACCTATTGCAACAGCCATTGTCGGAAAATAACACGCGCCAAAACCGGTGGCCAACCGTAATATTTTCGGATTACTCCAAATAGTTATATTTATATTTTCAGCAAAAATAGCAAAACACCCCCTCATCGCAATATTGTTGAACTAAAGTTTAGCAAAGCGTAGTGATGTACTGGCCTTTCATTTTTCAAGGCCAGAGGAGGATGCAATGCCTACCATAATGGTCCATCACAATGTCAAAGACACGAAGCACTGGCTCGCTTCACCAATGCGTAAACAGATATTCGAACCGATCGGCGTCACCAACATTCGCACGTTTACAGATCCTCAAACGCCTAACCACGTTGGCCTGGTCATGGACGTTGCTGATATGGATAAGTTGATGGCCTTCATGCAGACCAAGGCAGCGGCTGACGCTATGGCGCATGACGGCGTCTTGCCCGAGAGCTTGGTGTTCCTCGTGCAATCGTAACAGGCGTCTCAACCAAACCTGGAAATGCAACGCGGGAGGATGATATGACGACGTTATTCGTAAGGCACGAGGTCTCCGATTACGCCGCCTGGCGCAAGATATATGATGCGTTTTCGCCGGTGCAGAAGGCCAATGGGGTGACGGCGCAAGCCGTTTATCGAGCCATCGACAATCCGAACGATATTACCGTCACCCACGAGTTTGCCACGCTTGAAGCGGCGCAAACGTTCAGCAAGCTGGACGAGCTGAAGACGGCGATGCGCACGGGAGGCGTGCTCGGCGCGCCGACGGTGTGGTTTACCAACAAAGCATGAATAGGGCCAAACGGCCTCCGCCGCTGCACAGCGGAGGCCAACTTACGGTCGCTCACATGACATGCAAGCCGAGCAGTGCGCTCTTGCGCCGATTGCCAACCTTGGTGGAAGTTGCAGGCGAACTGCGCAAATTCGTCCGAACTCCTATTGTCCGTTCCTGATATCATGCAGGAGATCCAGGCCGCGCTGGTATTTTTCCGTTTTCTTGCCAGCTTGTTCGGCCTGCCGGAGATTGTCTTCGAGATCGGCCCGTTTGACCGGCAAGGCCAGCGGGTTTGATGCCGCACGTCTGACGAAGTCGTCATCCGGCTCGTCCGGCCGCCGTGTCAGAGCATTCACCGCCGAGATGATCGCCGGCGGAAAGCCTTCTTCCCTCAGCCTGTCGAGCGTCCAGCCGTTTCCCTTCTCGACGACGTCATGAAGGTAAGCGACCGTTCGCGTCTCGTCACCTGAAACCAGAAGGGCTACTCGCTGGCAGTGTTCGAAGAAAGGCCGGCCGGTTTTGTCCGCCTTACCTTCATGGGCTGTAAGAGCGATCTGGATGGCATGGTCGAGATGCTGCATGGCAATCACGGTCCCTCGGTCTTCCTGATCTTCCGCCGGGAGGGTTTTTCGCCCGTCGTCATCTCGATGTCGGGGACGGAAGCCACGACGGCCTGGGCGGGCCTCGCCCGCCGCCGATCGAGATTGCCGCTCTCACCGGCGCCTTGAAGCAGCGCCGCATCATCCCGGTCGTCTTCATCGAGCAGATTCTGCAGCGTCTCATTCTCATCCTCGCCCGACAGCTCGTCGCAGGCTTGAAGCCAATGGCGCTGGTCGGCGCCATCCGGGCGGCCTTCGGCCTCCCAGATTTCGTAGGCGCGCTGGCGTATCTGCTCGTGCTTGTCTATAGCCATGATCTGCTCCGCGCATTGGAATGAGCCGTCCGAAGGGCGGCTCGGCCGCCCTTTCAGGGCGTGTTGATGGTTGGAAGAAAATCCTCCACCTGCTTGCGTTGATCCTTTGGAAGCGTCTCCACCCGTTCCTTCCAGAACCGTTCGGCTTCCGGCGGATCCTGGTCCCATTGGCGAACATCGGTGATATTGTCGTCTATCATGGATCGGCGGTGGCCGCCGAGGCTGAGATATTCCTTTGCAAGCTTCAGGCTTGGGGTTTCGGTTTCGGTGCCGCGATCACGATCTAATGCCGAGCTGGCGTTGCGTCGGGCAGTTTCCAATGCCCTTTTGCGATCGGTCTCGGCCCGTTCTGTATCGGCGGACCGCGCGTCGTCGGTGCCGCTCTCGGGCGGCACGCTGGATTTGTAAGTCGTCATGGATCACCTTCGATGTTGTGATCCAATAACCTTCGCAAACAGTGAGAGTTCCGCGCGGCTGGCGATTGATTTGAGCGGGGGATCGAGGCGGGGCCCCGCATCCGGCGATCAATGGACGGCCATACTCACCATCCGATAGGGGTGCACGGCCTCGAATTGCGAGATCATCGCCGTCGCCTGCTGAAATACGAGCTCGGCATTTTCCGGATCGTCACGGGCGAGTTCATCGGCGTTGACGCGGATCGCTTCAGCCATGTTGTTGGAAAGTGCGGCAAACTGCGTGTTGCCTTCGACATAGGCCTCACGCGCCGTGTCCTCCAGCGTGCGAGCGATATCGACGAGGATTTCCTCGCGCTCCTCGATACTGAGGTCTTTGATGATATTGGTCTTCTCTTCCATGTCACTCACTCCAAAAAGACGTGGGACGATGACCGAGCTCAAGCAAGCCTCGATCAGTAAAGAGTTGGGAATGCCGAAATCCGGATTCAAGCCTCAATCCTGCTCGAACTCGCCTTCGGCACCACGCCGTCGCCTTCATCATTCGAACGTGAGAGGCGATTTTCTGTTCCCTGCCAGCCGTTAGCACTCATCGGCAGAGAGTGCCAATTTTCCTTTCACCCCCTCTTGAATTGCAAAGCCGCCGAACCAAATTGTTCTCGCAGGGCTCGCGCGCGAGCGCTGCGCACCCGCCCGGACTGGTCATCCGGTCTGGCCAGAACAGGATGATTTCAGGCCTGCTCGGCCTAAAATCTGAATCCTGCTCTAATTAGTAGTTAGAGCATGATGTCGTCCGAAAACCGATCACACTTTTCGGCATGATGCTCTAGGAACAACGTCATCATTGTTTGTCGATGGAGGAAGACATGTCGTTCCGACCGCTTCATGACCGCATTCTCGTCCGCCGGGTCGATTCAGAGGAAAAGACCAAGGGCGGCATCATTATTCCCGACACTGCCAAGGAGAAGCCGCAGGAAGGCGAAGTGATCGCCGTCGGCCCCGGCGCGCGCAACGACGCCGGCCAGATCCAGGCGCTCGATGTCAAGCCCGGCGATCGCATCCTGTTCGGCAAGTGGTCCGGCACCGAGATCAAGATCAATGGCGAAGACCTGCTGATCATGAAGGAAAGCGACGTGATGGGCATTATCGAACCGCAGGGCGAAAAGAAGCAGGCCGCCTGAGATCCCTGCGGACATCCGTCAATGCTGGAACGTTTCAGCTTTTCATGGAAACGCAGAACCGCTCCAACCTATTATTTCTGACGCAATTCCGAACGGAAAACCGCGTCGCACTTTTCCTGGAATTGCTCTGGCTGCCTATGAAGGAGTGAGGACATGGCTGCTAAAGAAATCAAATTCAGCACCGAAGCCCGCGAGAAGATGCTGCGTGGCGTCGACATCCTGGCCAACGCCGTGAAGGCGACCCTCGGCCCGAAAGGCCGCAACGTCGTGATCGAGAAGTCGTTCGGCGCCCCACGCATCACCAAAGACGGGGTTTCGGTCGCCAAGGAAATCGAACTCGAAGACAAGTTCGAAAACATGGGCGCCCAGATGGTCCGCGAAGTTGCTTCGAAGACCAGCGACATCGCCGGCGACGGCACCACCACCGCAACGGTGCTGGCCCAGGCAATCGTCAAGGAGGGCGCCAAGGCCGTTACGTCGGGCATGAACCCGATGGACCTGAAGCGCGGCATCGATCTTGCGGTCGCCGCCATCGTCGCGGAACTGAAGGCCAACGCCCGCAAGATCTCCAACAATTCCGAAATCGCCCAGGTCGGCACCATCTCCGCCAATGGCGATGCCGAAATCGGCCGTTTTTTGGCGGAAGCCATGGAAAAGGTCGGCAATGATGGCGTCATCACCGTCGAAGAAGCCAAGACTGCGGAGACCGAACTCGAAGTCGTCGAAGGCATGCAGTTCGATCGCGGCTATCTCAGCCCCTACTTCGTCACCAATGCCGACAAGATGCGGGTGGAGTTCGAGGACCCCTATATTCTCATCCACGAGAAGAAGCTCTCGAACCTGCAGTCGATGCTCCCGGTTCTCGAAGCCGTCGTCCAGTCCAGCAAGCCGCTCCTCATCATCGCTGAAGACGTCGAAGGCGAAGCCCTCGCAACGCTGGTCGTCAACAAGCTGCGCGGTGGCCTGAAGATTGCTGCCGTCAAGGCTCCTGGCTTCGGCGACCGCCGCAAGGCCATGCTCGAAGACATCGCCATCCTGACCGCCGGCACCGTCATCTCCGAAGATCTCGGTATCAAGCTCGAATCCGTCACGCTCGACATGCTCGGCCGAGCCAAGAAGGTGTCGATCGAGAAGGAAAACACCACGATCGTCGACGGTTCGGGCGCCAAGACCGACATCGAAGGCCGTGTTGCCCAGATCAAGGCCCAGATCGAAGAAACCACCTCCGACTACGACCGCGAGAAGCTGCAGGAACGTCTTGCCAAGCTGGCTGGCGGCGTTGCCGTCATCCGCGTCGGCGGCTCGACGGAAGTCGAAGTGAAGGAGAAGAAGGATCGTGTCGACGACGCGCTTCATGCAACCCGCGCGGCGGTCGAGGAAGGTATTCTGCCGGGCGGCGGTGTGGCGCTGCTGCGCGCCGTCAAGGCGCTCGACGCCGTCAAGACCGCCAATGGTGACCAGCGCGTCGGTGTCGACATCGTTCGCCGCGCGGTCGAGGCGCCGGCTCGCCAGATCGCCGAAAACGCCGGAGCGGAAGGCTCGGTCATCGTCGGCAAGCTACGCGAGAAAAGCGAGTTCTCCTACGGCTGGAACGCTCAGACGGGCGAATATGGCGACCTCTATGCGCAGGGCGTCATCGATCCTGCTAAGGTGGTTCGCACCGCGCTGCAGGATGCGGCCTCCATCGCCGGCCTGCTCGTCACGACGGAAGCCATGATCGCCGAGAAGCCCAAGAAGGACGCGCCGCCGTCAATGCCCGCCGGCCCCGGCATGGATTTCTAGAATGATCGCCCGCCCGCACCGCCGGGCGGGCCTTTCCCGAGGGAATAGAGATGGTTCAAACGATCAAAAACCGATCGCAGGTACCGCTGGACTCCCGCGATCTTGAAGTCTGCCAGCGGGTCTTCGACAAGATCAGATCCGAATACCAGGTGGAAAAGGACAGCGACGAAGCCGAACGAACGGCGAGCATCATCATCGAGCTTTACCGGCAGGGCGTGCGCGACCCCGATCACCTGCAGTCGATGGTCGAGGCGGCCCGCGGCCTTTTCGAAGCGAGCGAGCGCCCGCCTACTGCTCCGGGAATTTGACCATGGTGCCGCCGCCGGTCGCCTGGTCCGTCGGGAAGACTTCAATTCGGGCGACGTCGACGAAGACGGGAAGCTCGATGGCGTTGGCGATGATCGAGGCGATGTGAGAAGGCTGGATCGGACGGTAGCCGTCATAAAGCAGGGTCCGCGCCTGGTTGCCTGCCATTGCGGTTCGATAAAGCTCCGTCTGAACGCGGCCCGGCACCACCTCGGTCACACGAACCGAGGTCCCGAGCAGGTCGCAGCGCAGATTGTCGCAAAACAGGCTGAGCCCGGCCTTCGTGGGGCCGTAGACCGCCATGTTCGGATACGCCGCCTGGCCGCCGCTCGAACCGATATAGATCAGGTGGCCGCGCTTTCGCTCGACCATAGCAGGCAGGAATGCACGGGTCAGATGCATCGGCGCTTTGAGATTGATGTCGATCATGGCGTCGATCTCGGAGGGTTCGATCTCGCTGAATGTCGCCCTTGTCGAGAGAATGCCGGCATTGTTGACCAGGATGTCGACCTCTGTTCCGTGAAGCTGCCTGACGATTTCGGCGGTATCGCGCACATCGGCCCGAACCGGCTTCGCACCGCTTTCACGGGCCAGCTCCTCAAGAGCCTCGGCGTTTCGGCCGACGGCATAAACCGTCAGCCCCATCTTACATAGTCTGTCGACGGTGGCGCGACCAATGCCGCTCGTCGCACCGGTGACAAGGGCGACCTGATAGGGTAGCGGCTCAGACATAGATATAACCTCCGCTGACGACGACATTTTCGCCGGTGGCATAGGTGTTGCGGCTCGATGCCATCATGACGATCCACTCCGCCATTTCGACCGGCTCGGCCGCGCGGCCAAGCGCGCTGGCCTTAGCCAGTTCCGGAAGGAAGCCCAGTTCCTTGGCGCGATCCGTCGCAAAACCGGCAGGAGCGACGGAATTGACAAGGATCTGGTCCTTGGCGCATTCCTGGGCAAAGGATTTCGTCAGGCTGACGACAGCCGCCTTGGTTGCGGCATAATGCGCATTCTGGGGATGAGCCTTGAACGCATCGACCGAGGTCACGTTGACAATCCGCCCGGTAACCGCAGGCGCGTTCACGTGCTGGCGCATATGAAGAACGGCGGCCACCATCATATGATAGGTACCCTTCACGTTGATCGCATTTTCGAGGTCCCATTCCTCGTCGGTGATCTCGAGAATAGGGCGTCTCGGATAGATGGCGGCGCTGTTGACGAGCACGTGGATCCGACCGAGCTTGCCGGCGATCTCGTTGAACCCGCGATGGGCCGTCTCCGCCCGAGAAATGTCGGCAACCGCCGTTGCCACTTCGGCACCGAGAGCGCGAAGCGCCTCGGCCGAGACGTCGAGCAACTGCTCATTGCGATCGATCAGCCCGATCCTGTTCGCCCCATGCGAGATCATCAGCTTGGCCGTCGTCAATCCGAGCCCGGAAGCGCCGCCAACGATGATTGCGGTCTGGTTCTTCAAAGTTCCACCTCAGTGTTTGGCGTTGCGCCACTATTATTGTATGTTATCACTTATATGCCAACTTCGACAAAGCTCAAGTGCATTTTGAAGGTCTCGAAATGATTCCACGCCTCCGGCCGAACGGTTCGATCCCCCTTCCCGCTGTGGGATTCTTCCAGCGGCTCATCGAGGCAGGGTTCGACGGCGACATCGAAACCGGCGCGGCAAGCCGCACCGTTTTTTCGACCGACAATTCCATCTATCAGATCGAGCCGACCGGCATCCTTTTCCCCAAGGGCATAGAGGACCTGCAGATTGCGGCGGCCGTGCTGTCGGAACCGGCCTTTCGCGGTATCACTGTCGCGCCGCGCGGCGGCGGAACCGGCACGAACGGTCAATCCCTCACCTCAGGCATCGTCGTCGACTGCTCGCGACACATGAATTCCATTCTCCAGATCGACCCGATCAGGAGAATTGCGCGGGTCCAGGCGGGCGTGGTCAAGGATCAGCTGAACCTGGCATTGAAGCCCTACGGCCTGTTTTTTGCGCCTGAACTCTCCACCTCCAATCGCGCTACCATCGGCGGCATGGTCTCCACCGATGCCTGCGGCCAGGGTTCATGCCTCTACGGCAAAACCAGCAACCACGTGCTGGGATTGCGCATCGTGCTTGCCGATGGGACCGACTGGTGGTCGCGCCCGCTGGATGCGGAGGCACTCACGGAGATCGCCGCGCGCCAGGATCGTGTCGGCGAGATCCACAGGACGGTCGACCGCATCGCGCGCGACAAACGCGATCGGATCGCCGAGATTTTTCCGAAACTCAACCGCTATATGACCGGTTACGACCTCGCTCACATCCGGCGGAACAACGGATGCTTTGACCTCAATGCCATCCTCTGCGGCTCGGAGGGAACGCTGGCGATGATCGCCGAAGCCGAACTCAACCTTCTGCCGATCCCCGCCCATGCGGCATTGATCAACATTCGCTACGGGGACTTCAACACCGCATTGGAGGATGCCCGCACGCTCGTGGCACTCAAGGTCGCCTCGGTGGAAACGGTCGATGAGAAAGTTCTTGGGCTTGCCAGGGGCGACATCGTCTGGACGGGCATTGCCCGCTTTTTTCCTGACGATGCCGGCCGAACCACGAACGGCATCAATATCGCCGAAGTGCTCGCAGACGATGAGGTTGAACTCGAACGCAAACTGGCCGAGGTGACCGCCGCGCTTGCTACCGGCGCAAACGCCCGTCACTTGGGTTATACGATTGCGCGGGATCATGCCGATGTCGAGGCCATCTGGTCGATGCGCAAACGGGCGGTCGGCCTGCTCGGCAATGTGGACGGACCGGTCAGGCCTGTCGCCTTCGTCGAGGATACCGCCGTGCCGCCGGAAAACCTTGCGGCCTATATCCGCGAGTTCCGCGCATTGCTTGATGGCGCGGGCCTTTCCTACGGCATGTTCGGCCATGTCGATGCCGGCGTCCTGCATGTGCGGCCTGCCCTCGACCTCACTCGCAACGACCATGTCCGGTTGGTCCGGGAGGTCAGCGACGCCGTCGTGGCGCTGACGCGCAGATATGGCGGCGTGCTATGGGGGGAACACGGCAAGGGGGTGCGTTCGGAATATGTGCCGGAATTCTTCGGCGACCTCTATCCCAGCCTGCAGGAGATCAAACGGGCTTTCGATCCGGAAAACCGTCTCAACCCGGGCAAGATCGCAACCCCTTCCAGCGGCCAAGCGCTGCTGAAGATCGACGAGGTTCCGCTGCGGGGAGACGTCGACCGCATCATCGGCAACGAGATCCGCACAGCCTTCGACAACGCCGCCTATTGCAACGGCAACGGCGCCTGTTTCGATTTCGACGAAACGAGCCCCATGTGCCCCTCCTACAAAGCGACACGCGACCGGCGTTTTTCGCCCAAGGGCCGCGCCGCTCTGATGCGGGAATGGCTGAGGCTGCTTGCCGAGAAGGGCATCGATGCTCGCCAGGAGGCAAAACGCCTGCGGCAGAGCGTTCCGCTCGCGAGCTTCGCGCGGCGTGTCTTCAACTCCCTGAACCCTCAAAATCGGGACGACTTTTCCCACGAGGTCCGCGCTTCGATGGATACCTGTCTGGCGTGCAAGGCCTGCGCGGGACAATGTCCGGTGAAAGTCAGCGTCCCGGCCTTCCGCTCCAAATTCCTGGAACTTTATTACGGACGCTACCTCCGCCCGCTGAAGGATCCGCTGGTCGCAGCCATCGAAACCACCCTGCCGCTGGTCCACCGGATACGACCTGCCTACAACCTGGTCGTCGGCACGCGAGCCGGCAGGATGATGATGCGCGTTGCCGGCCTGACGTCCCTGCCCCGCCTGCCGCGGATCTCTCTGGCGAAGGAAGCCGCCCGCCTTGGCGTCCCGCTTGCGACCCCTCGGCGGATCGATGCCTTGTCGCCGCGCGAGAGGGAGCAGAGTGTCATCTTCGTCGCCGATGCGTTTACTGCCTATTTCGATCCCGAGGTCGCCCTCGCCGCAATCGGGCTTGCGCGGAAAATGGGGCTTTCGCCCTTCCTCGCCGCGTCCCACGTCAATGGCAAGGCCCTGCACGTTCACGGCTATCTCGGACGTTTCGAGGCTGCGGCCGGGCGGACCGCGCACTATCTGCAACGGCTGGATGATACGGGTGTGGCGCTGGTCGGGCTCGATCCGTCGATGACGCTTGCGTTCCGGAGCGAATACAAAGGCATGCTGCAGGCAACCATTCTCCTTCCGCAGGAATGGCTGGCCGCCAACCTTGGCCGGCTTGCCGCTTCACCCTCCGCCATCAAAGGCAGGAGCTTCCGGTTGATGGCCCATTGCACCGAACGCACCAATGCGCCGGCCTCCATCGCACAATGGAAAAAAGTGTTCGCGAACCTCGGCATCGACCTTCAGACAGCAGAAACGGGCTGTTGCGGAATGGCCGGCACCTTTGGCCACGAGGCCCGCAATCGGCCGATCTCCGAGCGCCTCTATGCGATGAGCTGGAAGCAGGAGGTCGATGCCGCCGGCGACGCCGACAGTCTGATGGCCACCGGATATTCCTGCCGCTCCCAGGTGAAGGAAATCGACAACAAACGTCTCCCGCATCCCTTTCAGGTCATCGACAAGATAACGTCTGAAAGAGCCGACATTCCGCAATCAGACGTGGCATGATATGTGATATGTGCTAAATTTGATCGTGGAAATCGGAGCAAACCAGTGTCAATCATCACGCAACGAGGCAATCTCGCGGAAATCGTCGTTGCGAAGCTGATGGAACGCATCGACTCCGGTCTTTATGCTCCTGGCGAGAAAATTCCGTCAAGTGCCCAGCTGTGCGAAGAGTTCGGCGTGTCCCGAACCGTCATTCGCGAGGCGCTCACCTCTCTCAAGGTGGGCGGAAGGGTCACCGCACGACAGGGTGCCGGCGTCTATGTGAGCGACAAGGACGCAAAGACCCTCAATTTCGAAATCAGCCGCATCGAGGATATTCGCTCCGCGATGCAGATCCTGGAATTGCGGCTCGGCGTCGAGATCCAATCCGTTGCCCTTGCCGCATCGAGGCGCACGCCGGAGGCGCTGGCTGAAATTGCCCGCGCCTACGACAACCTCGAAAACCTGGTGACTGAGAATGCCGAGGTCGAGGCGCGCGCCGATTTCGAGTTTCACCTTGCGATCGCCCGCGCCACCCGCAATCCCCACTTCCCGAGTTTTCTGGAAGCGGTGATAGAGAGCATCAATTTCGACCTCGTGCTCAAGCATCGCCAATCGGCGCGCGGCTACAGCACCTACCTGAAGAAGATCAACAAGGAACATGCCGCTATCCTGGCCGCCATCACCCAGGGTGATGCCAAGGCTGCGAAGGCCGCGCTGATCGCCCATCTGGAGGAAAGCCTCCATCGATACCGCACGATGCTTAATGAGCCGACGAGCAGCGAAACGGAGAATTAAGTCAGGGGAAGGTCAAGGATCAGCGCCGCTGGCTGGCCGTTGGGGATGATCCTTGTCCACGCCCCTCAAGCGACTTCACTTTCCGCTGGTCTGCTGCGGCGCCGCCCGGCTTTTTGAGGCGGCACCTTTTCCCTGCGATCACTTTCCCTGTGCGATCGCCTGGTCGCGAATTTGCGTCAGGCTCATTTTCGGCGTCAGCGCTTCCGGGTCGATCCGGATTTCGATGAGACCCGGCTTGCCTGAAGTCTCGCAGCGTTGGAAGGCGCCGGCGAAGTCCTCGGTCCTTTCCACGGTCTCACCATGGAGGCCATAGGATCGCGCCAGCGAGGCAAAGTCCGGGTTCGTCAGGCGGGTGCCGGAGACGCGGCCGGGATACCCACGCTCCTGGTGCATGCGGATCGTGCCATACATGCCGTTATTGATGACGAGAAAGATGACGCGAGCGTCATACTGCATGGCGGTGGCGAGTTCCTGACCGTTCATCAGGAAACATCCGTCGCCGGCAAAGGCAACGACCGTGCGGGCGGGATCGGTGATCTTGGCGGCGATCGCCGCCGGCACGCCGTAGCCCATGGAACCGTTCGTCGGTCCGAGCTGGGTGCGGAAGGTGCGATACTGATAGAAGCGATGCGCCCAGGCGGAATAATTGCCGGCGCCGGTGGTCAGGATGGCATCGGGCTTGAGATGGCCGCGCAACCATTCCATGATATCGCCCATCTGTACCGGACCCGGAACCTCGGGATGCGCGAGGTTTTCGAGGTAGTCGGCATGAGCCGTTCTGGTCCAGACCTTCCACACCGGCGCAGCCGGCGGCTTCAGCTTTGCCGCCTGCGACAGGAAACCAGCGACGCTGGCATTGATCGGCAATCGCGCGTGATAAACGCGCCCCAGTTCCTCCGCGCCGGGATGAATGTGAACGAGCGACTGCTTGGGAACCGGAATGTCGATCAGCGTATAGGCACCTGTCGTCATCTCCCCGAGACGGGCGCCGATTGTTATCAGCAGATCACAATCCTTCACATGGCGGATCAGCTTCGGCCCTGCGGCAAGACCAAGGTCGCCGGCATAGTTTTCGTGTGTGTTGTCGAACAGATCCTGGCAGCGGAAGGAAGCGGCGATCGGCAGGCCGAAGGCTTCCGAGAACGCCTTCAGGTCGGCAACGGCCTGCTGCGTCCAGCCGCCGCCGCCGATGACGACCATCGGGCGCTTCGCCTCGGAGAGAAGGCCGAGCAATTCGTCGAATTGCGGCGGGCCGGCAAAGCCCTCGACCCGCTTGTAGGGCGGGGTGTCGGCAACATCGACCATATCGGTCAGCATATCTTCCGGAAGAGCGACGACCACCGGGCCGGGCCGGCCGTTGACGGCTCGGTGAAATGCCTGGCTGATGAGCTCAGGAATGCGGGCGGCATCCTCGATCTCGACGACCCACTTTGCCATCTGGCCGAACATGCGGCGATAATCGATTTCCTGGAATGCTTCGCGCTCCATCTGATCGCGCGCCACCTGCCCGATGAACAGGATCATCGGTGTCGAATCCTGGAAAGCCGTATGCACGCCCACGGACGCGTTCGTCGCGCCCGGCCCGCGGGTCACGAAGCAGATGCCGGGTTTGCCGGTCATCTTGCCGTAGGCTTCCGCCATGTAGGCGGCGCCGCCTTCCTGTCGGCAGACGATGAATTCGATGGCATCTTCCACGTCGTGAAGGGCGTCGAGGGCAGCAAGATAGCTTTCGCCCGGCACGCCGAAAACGCGCTCGACACCATGGATGCGCAAGGCATCGACGAGCACCTGGCCGCCGCTGCGCTTGGATGTTTCGTTTCTCATCGGGGAGCCCCTATGCTGTTCGTTAAATGACGGCGTCTTCGAGGAAGGGGCGCTGTGCGACTACCCGCTCGTAGCCGAATGGCGAAAGATCAAGCGTCTTGAAGCCGCCATAGGTAATCAGTTCCGAGAGACCCCGTCCCATTGCCGGCGACTGCTGGAGACCGTGCCCCGAGAAGCCGTTTGCGAAGAGGAAATTGCTGACCTCAGTATGTGGTCCGAGGACGACATTGTGATCGAGGGTGCAATAGTCATAGTGGCCGGCCCAGGAATTGACGACCTTGATCGCCTCGAAGGCCGGAACCCGGTTCGCCAGGATCGGCCAGATTTCCTCGTCGAATTCGTCGTGCATGACATCGAAATCGTTCGGATCCACCTCAGGGTCATGTTTGGGATAGGTGCCCATCAGATAAAACTTGCCCTCGGGCCGGAAGAAAACACCCGTGGGGTCGATTGTCAGGCCCACCTTTCCTTCCAGGGGCGTGCGGCAATCGACGACGAACAGCGAGCGTCGGCGTGGCTCCACGGGAACGTCGAGCCCGGCCATCCGGGCGATTTTCTTGCCGTTGGTGCCTGATGTATTGACCATCGTGCCGCAGGCGACCGTCTGGCCGCTCTTCGTCGACACGGAAACGATGCGGTCTCCCTCTCTGTTGATGGCAACAACTTCGTCTTCGATGTATTCGACGCCGAGCGCGCGCGCCTTCTTGCGAAAGCCCTGCAGCAGACCGACGCTGTCGAACCAGCCCTCGCCCCGCTCGCCGGTGCTGCCGAGCGTCAATCCTTCGAGGTTCAGCCAGGGAAACCGCCGGCCGAGACCATCCGGATCGAGAAGCGTCACCTCCGCGCCGCACGAGACCTGGGTCTCGTGGTTGCGCTGGAGAACCTGGTCGCCGCGATCGTCCGCGGCGAGGAACAGATAACCGGCTTCGTGAAAACCGATCTCCGGCGTGTCGTCGTCGACGGTGACGTTTTCCTTGAAGTGGCGGATGAACTCGGTCCCGAACTGCGAGACTTTGACATTGATCGCATTCGAAAATTGATGGCGGATGGAGCTGGAAGACAGCGCCGTCGCCGACCGCTGATAGGTCCAGTCCTTCTCGATCACCAGGACCGATCCGTTGAAGTCAGGGTTGGTCGCCAGAAAATATGCCGTCGAACTGCCGACCACTGCACCGCCGACGATCACCACGTCATAGGATGACTTGGAAGCTTGCATCGGGCGCGTCTCACTTCTTCTCGTCTTCATAGTGGCCGGCGGCGGCAAAGCTGCCGCCCTGGAAGCGCACCGCCGGATCGTTGGGATCGCCTTGTTTGGTCTTGCCGAAGACCTTGTCAGCATAATCGTCGGCGCTGTCTTCCGGCTTGTATCCAAGCGATGCCGCCGTGCGGTTGTCCCAGAACGCCCGGCTGTTGTTCGACATGCCGTAGGCGACCATGAAGCCGACGCGTTCGGCCGACAGGCCCTTTTCGACAAGCTGGCGGCAATCGCGATAGGAAAGCCAGGTGATGAGGTGGCGCCGGTCCGTCGGCTCCGCGAAGGACGAGCCGATGCGCAGGCTCACGGTCTCGATCCCGAACTTGTCGAAATAGTAACGGCCGAGGTTTTCGACGAAGGTCTTCGACACGCCGTAGAGACTGTCGGGGCGGGTCGGAACGTTGCCGTCGATGGTCTCGGTGCGCTCGTAAAAGCCGATGGCGTGAACGGAGCTGGCATAGACGATGCGCTTGACGCCATGCTGCCGGGCTGCCTCATAGATGTTGTAGCTGCCGACGATGTTGGCGTTGAGGATGGTGTTCCAGGGGGCCTCCAGCCCCTGACCGCCCATATGAATGATGGCGTCGCAACCCTCCACGGCTTTCGAAACGGCGTCGAAGTCGGAAAGGTCGGCCGGGAAATCCTCCTCGTGCGGTTCGATGTTCTCGCAGGGCTTGCGTGCAGACAGTCTGAGGATCTTGCCAAGCCTTGTTCCTGACTTGCGCAGCTGGGTTCCCAGAGCGCCGGCCGCGCCGGTCAGAAGCGTGCGCTGATAATCGGTCATCGAATTTTCCCTTTAGCGAAGTTTGGCCAGTGCATCGGCGGTGCGCTCGATGGCAATGGCTAGATTGTCACGCGATGTCGCGAAGGAAAGGCGAATATAGGGTTCGACGCCGAAAGCGGCACCGGGAACGGTTGCGACCTTGCCTTCGCTCAGGAGATAGGAGGCCAGTTCCGTATCGTTGGAAATCCTGGCGCCATCGGGCGCCGTCTTGCCGATATAGTGGGCGCATTTGGGAAAGAGGTAGAAGGCCCCTTCCGGAGCCCGCACATCAAGACCGGGTATTGCGCTGAAGCCCCTTGCGACCAGTTCGCCGCGCGCCTTGTATTCGGCAACCGCCGTCGTGACGAAGTCCTGGGGACCGTTGAGCGCTGCGGCGGCCGCAAACTGGGTGATCGAGGACGGGCAGGTCGTGCTCTGGGACTGAAGCTTGTTCAAGGCCCTGGTCAGTTCTCGCGGGCCGGCCGCATAGCCGAGCCGCCATCCTGTCATGGCATAGGCCTTGGATACGCCGTTGATGATGAGCGTGCGGTCCTTCAGCTCCGGGCACGCGACGACGAACGACGTGAAGGGCACGTCGCCGCAGACGATATGTTCGTAGATCTCATCCGACATGATCGCCACGTGGGGATGCCGCGCCAGCACCGCACCGAGCGCCTTCAGTTCGTCCGCCGTATAGATCGCCCCCGTCGGATTGGATGGAGAATTGAACAGGAACCAACGCGTCTGCGGCGTGATGGCGGCTTCCAGCCGCTCGGCTGTGATCTTGAAGGCATCTTCGACACCGCAGGGCACGATCTTCGGAATGCCGCCGTGCAGGATGATGATGTCGGTGTAGGAGACCCAGTAAGGCGCCGGCACGACCACCTCGTCGCCGGGCTCCAGCGTGGCCAGGAATGCATTGAAAAGTATCTGCTTGGCGCCGTTGCCGATGGAGATCTCATCCATGGCGTAGTCGAGGCCGTTCTCGCGTTTGAACTTGGCGACGATCGCTTCGCGCAGCTCCACCAGTCCGTCCGGCGCGGTATAGCGAGTAAGCCCCTTGCGCATGGCCTCGATCGCCGCCTGGACGATATGATCAGGTGTGTCGAAATCGGGCTCGCCGAGCGACAGGTCGACGACATGCTCTCCTTTGGCCCGCATCGCCTTGGCGGCGACCGATACCGCCATGGACGGTGAGGACTTGATCGTCGCAACGCGTGTGCTTTCGAATGCAATCATATTCATGCCTTGCCTCCCTTAGATCGGCTCCTGCCGTAGGCTTCAGCCTGTTCTTCTGTGATGTATCCATGCTTCAGATCGTGCTCGACCGCATCAGCCGGGCGATGTGCCGGATCGCCGTAACCGCCGCCGCCCGGAAGCGACAGAACCAGGCGCCGGCCTTCCGGTACGAATTGCAGCCCCTTGCCCTTGAGAACCGTACCGTCGTCGAGAGCCACTGCGCCGGCCGTGCCGTTCAGTCCGCCTTCGCGGCCGCGTGCGGGGTGGCCAAGCCTGTCGAACATGGCGGAGAAGCGGAAGCTGAAGCCTTCGGCCGCTTCGATCTCGATCATCTGGCCGAGACCGCCGCGCTGCGCGCCGGCACCCCCTGACCCCTCGCGCAATTCCTTGCGCCAGATGATGACGGGACCGACATTCTCCGTCGCCTCGATCGGCATCGTGTGCACGCCGCTCGGAAAGGCGGTGGCGTTCAAGCCATCGAGAGCGGCGCGCGCGCCGGTGCCTCCGGAATTGAACATCAGGATTTCCGCGCCCTTGCCGCCGATCTGATCGGAGACGGGGCGCACGCTCATATGCAGGTTCCAGAGCGCGCTGGCACCTTCCGCCGGGACCTGGCCTGGAAGTGCCTGATGCAGCGCGCCCAGCACGAGATCCGGGACGAAATGGCCGAGAACGTGGCGGACGGCGACCGGCGCCGGCCGCTTGGCATTGAGGATGCAGCCTTCCGGCGCCACCACCTCGAAGGGCGCGAGGGAGGCCGCATTGTTTGGAATTTCCGGCGCCACGACGCATTTGATGCCGTAGCAGGCATAGGCTTTGGCATAGACGAGCGGCACATTGATGCCGAACTTGCTCATGCCTGAGGTGCCGTCGAAATCGACCACGACGCCATCGGGGCCGATGCTCAGCTTGGCGGCGAGATGCACCGGCTCGTCATAGCCGTCGAGGTCGAGGCTATAGTTCCAGGAGCCATGCGGAAGGTTCTTCAGCCGCTCCAGCGTTGCCTCGCGGCTGTGCTTGAGGATGAAGCCGCCGATCGTCGACAGGTCAGGGAGATTGAATTCCGGCAGCATGTCGACCAGCCGGCGCTGGCCCGTTTCGTTGCAGGCGGCGAGCGCATAGAAGTCACCGACGACCTTATCGTTTTCGCGAACATTGTTTCGCACGATATGGATCAGCGTCCGGTTCAGTTCGCCGCGCTCGAAGAACTTCATGATCGGAATGAAGAGACCCTCTTCATAAACTTCGCGGGCATCCGGCCCGAAACCGCGGCCGCCGACATCGACGACATGCGCGGTCGAGGCGAAATAACCGACCAGCTTGCCGTGATGGAAGGAGGGCGTGACGACGGTGATGTCGTGCAAGTGGCCCGTTCCCTTCCAGGGATCATTGGTGATGTAGACGTCGCCTTCAAAGATATTGTCCGGCCCGATGTCGCGAATGAAATGCGCGACGGATTCCGCCATGGCGTTGACGTGGCCGGGCGTGCCGGTAACCGCCTGCGCCAGCATACGGCCTTCCAGGTCGAAGACGCCGGCCGACAGATCGCCCGCCTCGCGCACGGAGGTGGAGAAGGCCGTGCGGATCAGGGTCTGCGCCTGCTCTTCAACGACAGAGATCAGCCGGTTCCACATGACCTGCATATGGATATCGATCATGGATTGGTTCATGTGACTATCCTCAGATCCGGGTTGCGAGAAGGCAGCCGTCGTGCTGAACGATGGCCTTGAAGGAGGAAGTGAGAACGGTTGAGGTCTCACGCTCGACGATGACGGCCGGGCCCTTGATCACGTCGCCGGACTTCAGGCCGGTGCGCTCGTGAATGCCGGCTTCGAGATAGGCGCCTTGGGAAGCCTCGAACAGGCGTCGGGTCTTGCCCGGCCGCACGACATTGCCTTCGGCGACGGAGGCCACGCGTTCGACCGGCGGGAGCGGCGAACTCGCCTTGACCGACCAGCTGACGATCTCGATATCGAGACCCTCGATGGCGCGGCCGAAGAAGCGCTCATATTCCTTTTCGAAAGAGGCCGCGATCGTCTCGGCGCTCGCAGGGTCGAAATTGTCGTCGGCAAGCGGGACCGGGATATCCCAGCCCTGCCCGGCATAGCGCATGAACAGCGTGCGCTCGATCACCGGGGAGCCTGTGTCGAGCCCGCCTTCGACAAAGCCGAGTGCTTCAGCCTTCATGGCTTGCAGCAGGCGGTTGGCCTCTAAATATTCGAAATTCGACAGGCTGAAGACGGCGCTGCGGACCGATTCGTAGCCGAACGGCGCCTTGAGGAAACCGATCGCGGAACCGACGCCGGCGCCCGGCGGAACGAGGAAGGTCGAGATCCCCATCTTTTCGCAGAGGCGTGCGGCATGCAGCGGTCCCGCGCCACCGAAGGTGATCATGGTGAAATCGGAAATGTTCTTGCCGTTCTCGACGGTGTGGACGCGGCCGGCATTGGCCATGTTCTCGTCGACCATTTCGCACGTGCCGTAAGCGGAAGCCTCCGGGTCGAGGCCGATGACCGCGCCGATATCGTCGCTCATCGCCTGGCGGCTCGCCTCGACGGAAAGCGGGATCGCGCCGCCCGCGAAATTGGCGGGATCGAGCTTGCCGAGGATCAGGTCCGCATCGGTCACGGTGGGGTTCTTGCCGCCGCGCTGATAACAGGCTGGGCCCGGCTCGGAGGCTGCCGAATGCGGGCCGACGCGGATCTGGCGCATTGCGTCGACCGAAGCGATCGAACCGCCGCCTGCGCCGATTTCGACCATCTCGACGACGGGGATGGAAATCGGCATGCCGGATCCCTTGCGGAACCGATAGGTGCGCGCGACCTCGAAAGTCTTGGCCGTCTTCGGTACCTGATTTTCGATAAGGCAGATCTTGGCGGTGGTGCCGCCCATGTCGAAGGAAAGAACCGTATCGAGACCGTATTGACGAGCGATGTCGGCCGCGAAGATCGCGCCGCCCGCCGGACCGGATTCGACGAGGCGCACCGGAAATTCGGAGGCGCTCTCGACCGAGACGATCCCACCGCCGGAGTGGATCATGAAGACCGGGCAGCGGACGCCGATATCCTTCAGCGACACGACGAGACGGTCGAGATAGGATTTGATCGCCGGCTTGACGTAGGCATTGGCACAGACTGTGTTGAAGCGTTCGAATTCGCGCATCTGCGGAGAAACCTCCGACGAGATCGAAACGGAGAGGCCAGGAAGGCGCTTCACGATCGCATCGCGGACGGCGATCTCGTGTGCGCCATTGGCATAGGCATGAATGAAGCCGATCGCGACACTTTCATAGCCGCCTGCCGCGACCTTCTCGACGACGGTTGCAACCGAAGCATTGTCCAGATCAAGCAGAACCTTGCCCGCCGCATCGATACGCTCACGCACGACGAAGCGGTCTGCGCGCGCGATGAGAGCCGGCGGCAGGGAAATATTGAGATCATATTGCTCGAAACGGTTCTCGGTGCGCATCTCGAGCACGTCGCGAAAACCTTCCGTCGTCACGAAGGCGGTCTTGGCGCCGCGCCGCTCGATGAGCGCGTTGGTGGCAAGCGTCGTCCCATGAATGAGGATGCCGATCTCTGAAAGGGCGATGCCCGCCATGTCGGCGACAGCCTTCACACCCTTGAGGATCGCCCGCTCCGGCGCCGTATAGTCCGTCAGGATCTTCGTCGAGTGAAGCGTCCCATCGATGTCGAGAGCGATATCCGTAAAGGTGCCGCCGATATCGACGCCGACCCGGCAGTTTCGTGGCGTGCTGCTCACCGTCTTGTTCCCCGCTTTCTTAACGTTGAGGCCGCGCTTGCGCGGTCATCGATCCTGCCATTCTTCACTGTTGCAAGCGATGCCGCAACATTTCTGCTTGACGATCTTCGTATATGTCACTTATCATATAAGTGTCAATTATGAAAAGGAGCAAAGTCTCGAAACTCGCTCTTCTCAGCGGCTGAGACAAAGAGAATTTACCTAACAAAACTAATAGCTTCACCTTCACGGCGAAGCACGAACGCGGACTTGAACCGCGTCGAGGACGACCAAAAATCGAACGGCTTCAACCAGAGGGAAGAACACATGAAACCCATATCAACACTTCTTAGCGCCACCGCCGTCGCCTCCGCCTTGCTGTTTTCCAACGCTTTTGCGGCCGATACGATCAAGATCGGCGTCGCCGGCCCCTTTACCGGCGCCAATGCGACCTTTGGCGAGCAGGTATTCAGCGGCGTGTCCGCCTACGTCACCGACGTCAACGCGTCGGGCGGCATCAACGGCAAGAAGATTGAACTGGTGAAGGGTGACGACGCCTGCGAACCGAAGCAGGCCGTTGCCGTCGCCAATCGTTTCGTTGACCAGGACAAGGTCCAGGCGGTGATCGGGCATTTCTGCTCGTCCAACACGATTCCCGCTTCCGAAATCTATAATGATGCCGGCATCCTCGAAATGACGCCGTCCTCGACCAACCCGACCGTGACCGATCGCGGTTTCGACAATCTGTTTCGTGGCTGCGGCCGTGACGACCAGCAGGCCGTTGTCGCCGGCAGCTTCATTCTGGATACGCTGAAGCGGGACAAGATCGCCCTCATCCACGACAAGGACACCTATGGCCAGGGCCTGGTGGACGCCGTCAAGAAGACGATCGAAGCGCGCGGAATCAAGCCTGTAATGTACGAAGGCCTGACCCGTGGCGAACGTGACTTCAACGCGCTCGTCACCAAGATCAAGAGCTCCGGCGCCAACGCCGTCTATTTCGGCGGTCTCATTCCCGAAGGCGGCCCGCTGATCCGCCAGTTGAAGGAGCAGGGTGTCGACGTGGTCATCGTCAGCGGTGACGCCTTCGCCCAGGCGGAACTGGTCGCGGCGGCCGGCGGCGCTGAGAACCTCAAGAACGTCTATTATTCGGCAACACCGGACCCGCTGGCCGATCCCTCTACGCAGGGCGTCCAGGATTCGCTGAAGAAAGCCAACATCACGCCGGCAAACTACGTGCTCTATGGCTATGCCAATGCGCAGGCCGTCGTTGCAGCACTGAAGGCCGGCGACGAGTTGAAAGCCCAGGCTGACTATCTCCGCAGCAACACCGTCGATTCCGCCATCGGCAAGATCACCTGGGACGCCAAGGGCGACATAAAGGACTTCAAGTTCGTCTTCTACAACTTCGACGACAAGGGAACCCCTGTCCTGGTGAAGTAAGGCATTTTGCCCGAGCCGGCCGGACCTAACGCTTGTCGCGCAAATGTGTGCAGCGGTTTTGCGGCAACGACATGCGGAAAAATAAAGACCTAAAGCGCGACCGAAGACTCTGAAAGATCGCGACGCGCTTTAGGTTCGGCCGGCTTATCCATCCCCGAAAACCATAAGAGGGGTTCACCATGGACTTTTACATCCTGGTTCAACAATTGTTCAATGGCATCACGCTGGGGACGATCTACGGCCTGATCGCGGTCGGATACACCATGGTCTACGGCGTCATCCGGATGATCAACTTCGCCCATGGCGACGTCTATATGGTATCGGCCTATATCGCCGCCATCACGCTTGCCGTCCTTGGCTATTTCGGCGTTCAGTCGGTTCCCTTCGCCTTGATTTCAGTGCTGGTGATCAGCTGCGCAATCACGGCCGTCTATGGCTGGGTGATCGAGCGCGTCGCCTATCGGCCGCTTCGCGGCTCGACCAAGCTTGCTCCGCTGATCTCGGCCATCGGCATCTCGCTGATGCTGCAGAGCTACGTCCAGATCGCCCAGGGCGCGCGCGACCAGGGTGTGCCGACGCTCATCCAGGGGGCGTTTCGCATCGGCAACGATACCCACTTCGCGCAGATCACCTACATGCAGACGGTGATCCTGTTCGCGTCGCTGATCGCCATGGGCGTGCTGAGCTATGTGATCAACTACACCAGGATCGGCCGCGAATGCCGCGCCACCCAGCAGAACATCCGGATCTCCGCGATACTCGGGGTCAATACCGACCGGATCATTTCGACGGTGTTCGTCATGGGGGCGGCCACTGCCGCCGTCGGCGGAACGCTCGTCACCTTCAACTACGGCTCCTTCAACTTTTTCATCGGCTTCGTCATGGGCATCAAGGCCTTTACGGCCGCGGTTCTCGGCGGGATCGGCTCGCTGCCCGGCGCCGTGCTCGGCGGTATCGTCCTCGGCCTGACCGAGGCGCTTTTCGCCGGCTATGTCAGCACCGACTACAAGGATGTCTTCGCTTTCGCATTGCTCATCACCCTTCTGTTTTTCCGACCGCATGGCCTGCTTGGCCGGCCGGAAATCCAGAAAGTCTGAGGAGGAGCAAGAACCATGGAATCCAACCGCCTTCGGGGGCTCTTCAAGGAAGCGCTCCTCACATTCACGGTCTCCCTCATCCTGTTCGGCCCGATCTCAGGACTGGTGCTCGACGGATTTTCGTTCACGAACGAACTGACGCGCGCGGTACTGCTGGCGGCCGTCGTCACGGCAGGACGTCTAGCGCTCTCGTTGTTCCAGATCAGCAGCCTCGGTCGAAAACTCACCCGGCGCATGGCCGGCAACGGCGCTGGTGTGACGGTCATGACCGGCACGGAACGGTCGCCGATGCTGGTCCTTGGCGTGCTGTTTCTCGCCGGGTTGAGTCTGCCGTTTTTTGCGGACAAGTACTTCCTGGGTATTGCGATCCTCGCCCTGATATATTGCCTTCTCGGCCTGGGGCTCAACATCGTCGTCGGGCTTGCTGGCCTGCTCGACCTTGGATACGTCGCCTTCTACGCCGTGGGCGCCTATCTCCTGGCGCTCGGATCGCAATATCTCGGCATCGGGTTCTGGGGCGCGCTCATCCTTGCCCCATTCCTGGCCGGCCTCTTCGGCATGGTCCTCGCCTTCCCCGTTCTGAAGATGCATGGCGACTATCTTGCCATCGTGACGCTCGGATTCGGCGAGATTATTCGTCTCGTGTTGAACAACTGGCTGGCATTCACCGGCGGGCCGAACGGCGCTCCGGTTCCGGCCCCCACCTTTCTCGGCCTCGAATTCACCCGTACCGCCAAACAGGGCGGAGTTCCCATTCATGAATATCTGGGCATCGCCTACAGTGCGGACTACCGGTTCTGGTTTCTCTATTTCGTGCTGTTTCTTGTCGTCTGCTTCGTCATCTACGCCGTGGAGCGACTGCGCGTCATCCCTCTCGGCCGCATGTGGGAAGCACTGCGGGAAGACGAGATCGCCTGCCGTTCGCTCGGCGTCAATCACGTCTTCACAAAGCTCACGGCCTTCATGCTCGGCGCCTCCACGGGCGGCCTCGCCGGCGTCTTCTTCGCCGCGCAACAGGGCTTCGTGAACCCGACATCCTTCACCTTCTTCGAATCCGCGCTGATCCTCGCCATCGTCGTGCTTGGCGGTCTCGGATCGACGGCGGGCGTCATCTCTGCAGCCCTCGTTCTCACCATTCTTCCGGAACTTCTGCGTGAGTTCGCCGAATACCGCGTCCTGGTCTTCGGCATCCTGATGGTGGTGATGATGATCTGGAAACCGCGCGGCCTGGTCCGCATCAAGCGCCCGGCATTTTTTCCGAGCTCGATGAAAGAAGGCATCGGCACCGAACTGTCCTTCGAGGGCAAGGCGGAGGCGGGACGATGAGCCCCATCCTCGAGGTACAGAATGTGACGATGCGTTTCGGCGGCATCGTCGCCAACCGGGACGTCAGCTTCTCGGTCGAACGCGGCGCGGTCACTGCCCTGATCGGTCCCAACGGCGCCGGCAAGACGACGATGTTCAACTGCATCACCGGATTCTATCGCTCCAGCGAAGGCCGCATCATGCTGAACGGGCGCGATGGTCCGACGGATATCGGTCAGTTGGTGACGAAACCGATGACCGGCGGCTCGCATCTCGTGACGCGCGCCGGGATTGCCAGGACGTTCCAGAACATCCGCCTGTTCAAGGAAATGTCGGTCATCGAGAACCTTCTGGTCGCCCAGCATCTGGCCACCCGCAACAATATTCTCAGCGGCGTTTTCCGGACCGGGGCGTTCCGCACGGCCGAGGCAGAGGCCGTCGACCGCGCCTATCACTGGCTGGGGCAGATGAAGCTTGCCGACGACGCCAACCGCCTGGCCGGCGAACTGCCCTACGGCCGGCAGCGCCGGGTCGAGATCGCCCGCGCCATGTGCACGGGTCCGAGCCTCATATGCCTCGACGAACCGGCCGCCGGCCTCAACCCCTCAGAAACGCTGGATCTGGCCGAGGTCATCCAACGGCTCTGTGCCGATCACAAGCAGACGGTTCTCGTCATCGAGCACGACATGGGTCTCGTCATGCGCATTTCGAACCACATCGTTGTGCTCGATCATGGCGAGGTGATCTCCGACGGCACGCCTGAGCATGTCGCCAACGATCCGGCCGTCGTCGCAGCTTATCTCGGTGTCAGCGAAGACGAGGTACCAGCATGAGCCAATCGTCCAACAAACAGGTACCGCTTCTCGAATTCGCCGGCGTTCATGCCCATTACGGCCCGATAGAAGCGTTGAAGGCGATAAACGTCCATATCTCAGCCGGTGAGATCGTCAGCCTGATCGGCGCGAACGGCGCCGGCAAGACCACGCTGCTTTCTTCCATCTTCGGCGCGCCACGCGCCTCATCCGGCAAGATACTGCATCGTGGCGAAGACATCTCCCAGATGCCGACCAGCAGGATTTCCCGACGCGGCATAGCGCTCGTCCCGGAAGGCCGGCAGATCTACCAGGAGATGTCCGTCGAAGAGAATATGATGATGGGCACGACACCGATCGGCATGGGCCATTTCGAAGAAGACCGGAACACCATGTTCGAGCTCTTCCCGCGCCTCAAGGAACGTCGAAACCAGACTGCCGGCACCATGTCAGGCGGCGAACAGCAAATGCTCGCCATCGCCCGCGCCATGATGGCGCGGCCGGAACTGATCCTGTTCGACGAACCGTCGCTCGGACTGGCGCCGCTGATCGTCAAGCGCGTTTTCGAAGTTTTGCGGGAGATCGCTGCGATGGGCAAAACGATATTTCTCGTCGAGCAGAACGCCAACCATGCACTGAAGCTTTCGCAGCGGGCCTATGTCATGGTCAACGGCCGCATTCATCTCTCCGGCGACAGCGCCGCCCTGCTCGATAACCAAGACGTCCGCAAGGCCTATCTCGGACTGCACTGAACAAGGGGCTTCCAGCCGGCATGGTCATGGTCGATCTGCCGACTGCTGGCGTCGATTTAGCGCGGATGTCCGGAGGATTTACCCCGAAGAACGGTCATCTGCTCTTGCTGCACTTCATTTTCATCGTTCAAGACCGCTTGCCAGAGCCTGTTGCCGAGCCGAAGCGATACCCGTTTCGTCCCCTCGTGTTCAGCAGTGCCGATTTCCACGGAGCTGACGACGGAGCCATGGCGCATGTGGCGGCGAAGATCGGCCAGCGACAATCCGAACCGTTTCGCCAGCTCCGATGATTCCAGGATAAAATCGCCATTTGAATCGCGCTCGATCAGCACCGATTTTTTCTCCAGCTAAGTTCCACGCTCACGGCTCAGGCCACCGCCGGAATCGCATTGTCTGCCTTTGGCAGCAGCCGCGCTACTGCGCTCAGGAGATCCGTCTGAGATATCAGGCCAAGGATGCGGTAATCGTCGTCGACGATGATGACGGCATGCGTGCGCCCGTCTGTGAGGACGGGCAACAGCGACAGAGCTGGATCCGAAGGCCTGGCCACCGCCGGCCTCGATATCGCATGCGCGATGCGCTCGGTGCTCATCGACAACTCCCGCAAGCCGACAGCGCCGACGAGACGGCCCTCAGGATCCTTCACCGGCAGCGTACGGATATTATGCTTCAAAAGAAGATGTCGTGCGGCATCCGGTTCCGAAGCCTCGCCAATGGCGATCACGTCACGCGACATGATATCGGCACAACTGATCTTGCCGTTTGAGCGGATGGCCGCTTGCAGCTCGACCTGCTGCAGCAGCCGGCCGAGGTCTGCCCGGTCGATATCGAAGGTTTCGTCGAGCGCTTCGAGGGCCGCATCGACATCTTCCTCGCGAAAACCCACCCGCACGGCCGATGGCAGGTCGATCGTCTGATGGGTGTTCTCCGCGGGTTTCGGAACGACGTGCGGATAATTCCGCTTGGAAAGCTTGTGGAACAGCAGGCCAAGGCCGACGAGAATGCAGGAGTTCAAAGCGACGGGCACGAAGGGAAAAAGGAATCCCCAGCCGGCAACGACAGGACCGCCGAGCACGGCGGTCAGCGCCGCCGCTCCTCCCGGCGGATGAAGGCAGCGCGTGAAGGACATTGCGCCGATGGCAAGCGAAACGCCGACGCCGGTCGCGACGATCGGATCGCGGATGAAATAGGCAGCAATAATCCCCATCAGGGCGGAAATGGTATTGCCGCCGATGATCGACCAAGGCTGTGCCAGCGGGCTTGCCGGCACAGCAAAAAGAAGCACCGCGGACGCCCCCATCGGCGCGACGATTAGCGGAAGATGCGGCCCCTGCCCGAACAGATAGCCGCTGATGACGCCGGTGAGACCGATGGCCAGCAAAGCGCCGAGGCATGCAATCAATCGCTCTCGTAAGGTCGCACCGGCCAATATAGGTGAGAACAAACGGAAGCGGCGGAAGCGGCTCGGTCCCACTTTCGGGGAAACGGGATACTGCATGACAAGACCAATTTTAAGCGAGGATTATCTGACGGCGAAGGAGAAAGATGTGCGGCTAGTTTGTTGCCAGCCTGATATCTCTGCCCTTTGTCGCGCTGAGGACTTCGTGGAATGCGTTGAACGCGCTTGGGCGATCATTCCTGCGGTAGACGAGCAGTGTATCGACAGGCCCGAGCTGATGGGTCTGGACAGGCGTCGGCCAGTGCATGAGATCAAGGACGGATCGCGGCATGACGCCGGCCGTGTTGCCGGTCGCAACGCTCGCCAGGATCGCGTGGTAGGAGCCGAGTTCGCTCGTCGGCAGGGCGCTCGATTTGCGCGCCCAGTTTTCGGCGATCCGGCGATAGGTGCAGCCGGGCTCCAAAGCAGCGAGCGATCCGACACGCAGGTCGGCGGCGGATTTGATCGAGGGATGCCCGGAAGGCAACACGATCAACAGATCTTCGACGAAGACCGGCTCGATCTCAAGCGCCTTGAGTTCGGCATCGAAACCCGAATCTTCCTCGCGCATCGTCTTCGGCGGGCGGGCAATCAGCGCGCAATCCAGCGCATCGGAGAGAACGTCGCGGGTCAGATCGCGGGACGCCCCCATCGTCAGATGAAGCGACACATCCGGCCACATCTGATTGAATTGCGTCAGAGCCGCCGGCAGCCTGCTTGCCGCCGTGCTCTCCATGGTGCCGACCCGCAATGTCCCCGATGGGGCGAGAGGCCGCACGGCCTGGCGCGCTTCGAGCGCAAGCGCCATAAGCCGGTTGGCATAGGCGAAAAACGTCTCACCCTCCCGTGTCAACGTCATCTTCTTGCCGTCACGGCTGAAGAGGGAAACGCCGAGGTCCTCCTCCAATTGCTGGACGCGCGTCGTCACATTCGACGGCACCCGCCCTACGGCCTTGGCAGCCTTGGTAACGCTGCGGTCGCTGGCAACGGCGAGAAATATCTCGATCGATGAAAGGTCCAATGAAAGGATCTCGTTTTCGGAATTAAGACGATAGATAATTCTCTATATAAAAATCATTGCGTGAGCTCAAGCCGGTTTCGGCATCGGACAAAAAGCATGAGCCCAAACAGACGAGCGATTGCCGAAAAAAGGGTCGAGACGCCGAGGAAATAGCCATGCAAGCCGCGACGTGGCCTCTGTCGGACGACGTTTGAGGGTTTGAGGCTGGCATGAGGTTTGCATGCCTAGGCCTATCTGCGGATCGATCGGCGACGACCCTATGTTGCAACTTGTCTTGACCTGTCTTCTTCTGAGCGTCGCTTCAGGCTTGAGCATGCGCCGTTTTCTTCTGCCGTATTTCCCAAGCGGCGATCTCGCCGAGAAATCTGCCCCCGTGACAATCGTCGCAAGCGCCGTCTTTCTGGCGGCAATCGCTTTCACCGTCTCCGATCAGGATCTCTGGGCAAAATCCGTCATCCTGATGCTCGGCCTTTCGCTGGCGGCGATGTTCGACGATGCGAGACCCAGGCTGACGATCGCTCTCTCCGCCGTCAGTTTGGCGGCCTATCTCGGGCTGCGTTCGATTAGCTGAGCCATCCAAACCATCACGCAAACAGATCAGCGGTGATTGAACACCGCAGTTCATCGCCGGTGTCGAAGTCCAATCGAGGCGTTGTATCCACCGGCGAAATCATTCGTCAACAGAGCCACATCTTACAACCTGAAACATTCGCCGACCGCGGACAAGAAAGACTTCGCGCAGTACGGGAAAATGATCTCCATTGAAGAATATTCCCTCCCTGTTATTCTCCACAATAGAACATTTGCCGAGGCACGCGGGATCGCAACGGCTCCCGTGCCGCACGGATGTTCGAGTTGCGCTGACGATGAGGAGGCGAGTGGCGATCATGGACAGAGACCCGGCAGGAAAAATCTGGTCGGAATGGTATGCGTGGCATCCTGTCTTGCCGATCGATGACACAGTGTTCTGGCTCGAGACCGTATACCGCCGGGAAAGCCCGGAAGGTCTCTGGCAATATCGTTCGTTCCGGCCCGAATTTGAACGCCGGCAGGCTCTGATCGACATACCGGTCTGTCCCGGGTCTTAACCCGACAACGATCGCCAGGTAGGCCTGCGTCAACCGAGCGCCTGGCTGACGAGTGCATAGGTCCTCGGTTCATGCGCCGCCTGATGTCCCGGAACCGGAAGCCAAGGGCCGCCGAGCGACATGGTCGTCACGATGTCGTAAACGGGAAGACCACAGCGAGAGAGGAAATCGGAAAAGGTCCCGCCCTGCTCGCGTGTATCTAGGCGCAGGAACGCCCCTGCATGCTCGGCGGCATGCGGGCGGACGACGGCGATCGCGTCTGCGTCACTGCGCGCCACAACGGGACCGATGACATGGCCGCGCCCGAACCGCCGGCAGAGCGAGAAAGCCTCGATCCTGCCGGCACGGGTTAACACGATGCCTTTGGAATTTGCCATGAGCCGGGCCAGGAGCAGCTTGCGATCGGTGCCGAAGGCCACGCAGTCCAATTCGGCGATCGCTTCCAGATCGCCGGTCGCCACTGCCCGTATCACCGCACCGGACGGCAGCTCCACATCCGGCGGCGATATCGCTTCACCCTGACATTGAAAGACGAGCGCCTCCCGAACAAAGTTCAGGGAACGATAGAGACGTCGCGCCGCGCGCGTCGCATTCAGCCCGAGGTTACGCCCGGCGACCTGCTCCAGTGCGTGGCCCATCAGCCATTGCCCGGCGCCATTGGTTTGAAGACGCGGCGAGGTAATGACCATGCCGATGGTGGCAAATTGGGCATCGTAGGGAAACCACATCGCAGAGCCCAGGATGCGGCCGATTTCATCGATCGCCACGATGCCCTGGCCGAACTCGCGCAGGAACTGCCAGTCTTCGCCACGATGCGGCCAGGCGACGGTCATCGACAGCGCATGCAACTTGTCGAGGGCAACGCTGTCGATCCCGGCGATATGCGTCTCGAAACTATCGACGAACCTGGATTCGGATGTCAGTTCACTCACTCCCACCCCCTGCCGCATTTTTCTGGCCAAGCCTGCGCCCGGAAACTTCTCTGCCCAGATTAGAACAGATCGTTCGATACAATTCACTGGTGAGGCCGGCGCAAACACAACAATCAACCAAATCCCGATGCGCTTTCGGCAAGTAACGCCTGCGCCTCCCTCTAGAGTCATTGAGAGATCCACCGACCGAAGTCGCCGTTTACAGTGAAAGCCCGGAAATGTCGTCTCCCCTCAGCCCAGTTGCAAGCACCTTGAAGATCCCCGCACCGTGAGGAATCCCATGCAGGCGATTGAGATTCTTGAAAGGCTCGTTGGCTTCCCCTCCGTCGTCGGCACCCCGAACGGCGAGATCGTCGCGTGGATACGGCACTATCTGCAAAGCCACGGCGCCGTCGTCACGGAGCTTCCCGGCCCGGAGGGCGATCGGTCGAACCTCTTCGCCACGATCGGCCCGAAGGAAACACCGGGCTATATCCTCTCAGGCCATATGGACGTGGTCCCCGCCGCCGAAAGCGGCTGGACCAGCGATCCGTTCCGCCTGCGCGCAGAAACGGACCGCCTCTATGGTCGCGGCGCCACCGACATGAAGGGTTTCCTGGCCGCCGTTCTCGCAGCCGTCCCGGCGCTTGCAGCCATGCCACTTCGTCAGTCCATCCACCTTGCCTTTTCCTATGACGAAGAGGCCGGCTGCCGCGGCGTGCCGCACATGATCGCCCGCCTGCCGGAGCTCTGCGCAGCCCCGCTAGGTGCCATCATCGGCGAGCCGAGCGGTATGCAGGCAATCCGCGCCCACAAGGGCAAGGCCGCCGCCCGGCTGACGGTCAGGGGCCGGTCCGGCCATTCCTCGCGCCCGGACCAGGGACTGAACGCAATCCATGCCATCACCGATGTTCTGGTTTGTGCCCGCGCCGAAGCTGAACGGCTCACCTCCGGCCCATTCGAGCCTGTCTTCGAACCGCCCTACTCCTCGCTTCAGGTCGGCACGCTGAAGGGCGGCCAGGCAGTCAACATCATTCCCGACAGTTGCGAGGCCGAGTTCGAAGCGCGGGCTATTTCCGGCGTCGAACCTGTCACGCTACTGGCGCCGCTCCGAGTGGCGGCCGAGGCACTGTCGCAGTTCGGTTTTCAGGTGGAATGGCGCGAACTCAGCGCCTATCCGGCACTTTCGCTTGCCGCTGATGCGCCGCTTGCGACACTGCTTGGCGAGCTGACCGGCATCGAGCCGCTCGCCGCGGTCAGCTACGGCACGGAAGCCGGCCTTTTCCAGCGCGCCGGCATCGACGCGATCATCTGCGGCCCTGGCGACATCGGCCGCGCCCACAAGCCGGACGAATTCATCCTCACCGGCGAACTGCTCGCCTGCCAGGCGATGGTCGAGGCGCTTGGCCGCCGATGCGCCTGAAGCACGAGATCAAGGAGCCGACGCAATGACCTTTCTCTTCAATTCCGACGCGAAGCGCGGCGCCATCTTCGCCGAAGCCTTCGCGCGCGAATTGCCCGACATTGCCTTCTCCATGGATCCCAAGTCGGTCGAAGCGGACGGCGTGCGCTACCTCATCACCTGGACCGTGCCGGATGATCTCGCGCGCTATCGCAATCTCGAAATCCTCTTTTCGATCGGCGCCGGCATCGACCAGTTCCGCATCGATGCCGTGCCAGCATCGGTCAAGGTCGTGCGCATGGTCGAGGACGGCATTATCAAGATGATGCAGGAATATGTGACGCTGGCCGTACTTGCGCTCCATCGCGACCTGCCGACCTATCTCGACCAGCAGCGGCGCCGGACCTGGCAGACGATCGCGCCGGTACAGGCCTCCGAACGCCGCATCGGTGTGCTCGGCCTCGGCATGCTTGGGAGCGCGGTGCTCGAACGTCTGCAGCCCTTCGGCTTTCCGCTTTCCGGCTGGAGCCGCAGCCCGCGCGAGATCGACGGCATCCGATGCCTGAGCGGCCGAGACGGCCTCGATACTCTGCTGGCGACTACCGACATTCTCATCTGCCTGCTGCCGCTGACGGATGAGACGCGCGGCTTCCTGAATGCCGGGCTCTTCGCCGGATTGCCGGCCGGCGCTGCGCTCGTCCATGTCGGTCGCGGCGCTCAGCTCGATCATCAGGCGCTCGTCGACGCACTCGACACAGGCCATCTCTCCGGCGCCGTCGTCGACGTCACCGATCCGGAACCGCTGCCCGCGGATCATGCCTTCTGGAACCATCCGAAGATCCTGCTGACGCCGCACATTGCGAGCGTCACCCAAGCTGAAACCGCAGCGGCAGCCGTGATCGGCAACATCAAGCGGCACCAAACAGGCCTCGATCCGATCGGACTGATCGATCGCTGCCGCGGCTACTGAGCTCTCAACCTAGGAAAGCGAAATCATGTCCCTCCTCAAGACGATCGACACCAACCCGACCTTCGCGCCGCGCGAGTCCGGTCCGCTTTCAGAACGGCTGATCTCGGGCAATCCGGCCTTCAAGACCTGGGCGCAGGATGTGGCGCGCGGCGAGACGGTTCATAGCGGCGTGTGGGAAGCGACGCCCGGCGAGACGCGCTCGATCAAGGGGGAGACGTTCGAGTTCTGCCACATCCTTTCCGGCTTGGTCGAAATCACGCCGGATGGCGGCCAATCGGTTGTCTACAAGGCCGGCGACAGTTTCGTCATGAAGCCGGGCTTCGTTGGCGTCTGGAAGACGATCGAGACGGTGCGCAAGATCTACGTCACCGTGTCGTGATGCCGACGCCGTAGATTTGACTGCGGCGGCGGCGAAAACGCAATTTTTCGCCGCTGCGGTATCACCGGTCGATGCATGCTGCTCGCATTCCCCAGTTAGGCTTGCCTCAGCCCATCCCGAGGACATGCGATGACACTCAGCTTCGATCCGAACACGATATCCCTGCCCGTCGGACATTTCATTGGCGGGCGGCTGGTTCCGGCCGAGGCCGTCATCGACATGCATCGCCCATCCGACGGCAAGGCCTATGCCGGCTGTCCGCTGGCCGACGAAGCCCTTGTCAATCACGCCGTCGAAACAGCCAGGACCGCATTGAAGACGAGCAATTGGGGCGGCATGCGGCCGCGCCAGCGCACTGTGGCGCTGCAGCGCTGGGCGGACCTGATCGAAGCCGAGGCGGAGACCCTCGCCAGGCTCGAGGCGCTTTCCTCGACACGGCCCATCGGTCATCTCGTCGCCGGCGACATCGCCGTCACCGCCGAACAGATCCGCTTCTTTGCCGAGTTCGCCGACAAGGAAGGCGGCGACCTCGTCCCGACCGACGATGCGAACTTTGGCATGATCATGACGGAACCCTATGGCGTCGTCGGCGCCATCACGCCTTGGAATTTTCCCTTGTCCATGGCCGGCTGGAAGCTCGGTCCGGCGCTGGCGGCAGGCAATGCAGTGGTGTTGAAGCCGTCGGAAATGACGCCGTTTTCGACGCTCTATCTCGCCGAACTTTCGGTGCGAGCCGGCCTGCCGGCAGGCCTCGTCAACATCGTGCTCGGCGACGGCCCGACCACCGGAAATGCCATCACCGGACATCCCGGCATCTCCAAGGTCAGCTTCACCGGTTCGACGGCGGCCGGCTCGGCGATCATGACCAATATCGCCCGCACCGGCGTCAAGCCGATGACGCTGGAACTCGGCGGCAAAAGCCCGCAACTGGTTTTCGCCGATGCCGATCTGGAGCTTGCGGCGGGCGCAATCGCCGGCAGCATTCTCTCCAACGCCGGTCAGGCCTGCGTTTGCGGCTCCCGCCTCATCGTCGAGGCGAAGGTGGCGGACGTGCTCGCAGCCGCACTTATCGAGAGGCTGGCAAACATCCGCCCCGGCCCCACCTGGGACGAGGCGACCGATTATTCGCCGGTGATCTCCGAACGACAGATCACCCGCATGGACGGTATCATCCGCGCCGCGACCGACGACGGCGCCGAGTGCCTCACCGGTGGCCGCCGCCTCGACCGCGAGGGTTATTTCTACGCACCGACCCTGATTTCCGGCGTGACGGCAACATCGCCGGCGGTTCTCGAGGAAATTTTTGGACCGGTGCTGACCATTCAGACCTTCGACGACGAGGAGGAGGCACTGAGCCTCGCCGACCATCCGGCCTATGGGCTTGCCGCCGGCCTCTTCACCCGCGATCTCTCGCGTGCCATCCGCGTGACGCGCCGCCTTCAGGCCGGCACCGTCTGGGTCAACCGCTACGGCCGCTCGCGCGACCATATCCTGCCGACCGGCGGTTACAAGCAGTCCGGCATCGGCAAGGATCTCGGCCGCGACGCCTATCTCGCCAACCGCAAGAGCAAGAGTGTGCTCATCAGCCTGTGAGGACCTGCGATGAAAACCTACAAAATCGCCCTTCTGCCCGGAGACGGCATCGGCCGCGACGTGACGGCAGCAGCCTGGGCCGTGCTCGAAAAGGCAGCTCAATCGAACGGATTTTCTCTTGATGCAACCAGCTATCCCTGGTCCTGCGACTACTATCTGGAGAACGGTAGCATGATGCCCGCCGATGGCATCGAAACGCTCAGATCCTTCGATGCCATCCTGCTCGGCGCCGTCGGCTGGCCGGCAAAAGTACCGGATTCGGTGTCGCTGCACGGACTTCTGCTGCCGATCCGCAAGGCTTTCGTGCAATATGCCAATATCCGGCCGCACCGGCTGCTGCCGGGTGTACAGGGGCCGTTGCGGTCTGACGGCTTCGACATCCTCTGCATTCGTGAAAATACCGAAGGCGAATATTCCGGCGCCGGTGGCCGCGTCCACCAGGGCACCGATAATGAGGTAGCGGTCGAGACTTCGATTTTCACCCGCACGGGGGTCGAGCGCATCCTGCGCTTCGGCTTTGAAAAAGCGCGTGCGCGCAGCGGCAAGCTTGCCTCGGTGACGAAGTCCAACGCCCAGAAATATTCGATGGTCTTCTGGGACGAGATCACCCAGAAGCTTTCTGCGGAATATCCCGATGTCGAGGTGACCAGCTACCATATCGACGCCATGGCCGCCCGCATGGTCATGGCGCCTGACAGTCTCGACGTCGTTGTCGCCTCCAACCTGTTCGGCGACATCCTGACCGACCTCGGCGCCGCCATCCAGGGCGGGCTCGGCTTTGCAGCCTCCGCCAATATCAATCCCGATCGCTCGGCGCCATCGATGTTTGAACCGGTCCACGGCTCCGCGCCCGATATCGCTCATCTCGGCATCGCCAATCCGATCGCCGCCATCTGGTCGGGCGCGATGATGCTGGAGCATTTGGGAGAAGCGGCTACCGCCGCAACGGTGATGGCATCAATCGAGGCGACGACGGCACGCGGCATCGGCGCAATTCCCGGCAAGGACAAGACCGACGTGATCACGGCATCAGTGCTTTCAGTACTTGGCTGATCAATGGGGCTGATCAATGGAGAACAGAATGAACGGATTAAGGGATAGCAGCCTGCTTCGCCAGCTGGGGCTGATCGACGGAGAATGGCGCGGGGCTCAAGCCGGGCGCACGATCGAGGTGATCGACCCGGCGACGCAGCGCGTGCTGGGCACGGTGCCCGACATGGACGGAACCGATACGAGGGCGGCAATCGCCGCGGCGGAGAAAGCCTTTGGTTCATGGCGCGCAAAGACCAATGCCGAGCGCGGCGCATTGCTGGAAGCCTGGCATGATCTGATGCTCGACAATATCGAGGATCTGGCGCTGATCCTCACCCGCGAGCAGGGCAAGCCACTGACGGAAGCGCGCGGCGAAATCCGCTATGGCGCCTCGTTCATCAAATGGTTCTCCGAGGAGGCGCGCCGCATCGGCGGGACGACCATTCCCTCACCGACGACCGACCGGCGGATCGTCGTTCTGAAGGAGCCCGTCGGCGTATCGGCGATCATCACACCGTGGAATTTTCCGAATGCGATGATCACCCGCAAGGTCGGGCCGGCACTCGCCGCAGGCTGCACGGTCGTCGTCAAGCCATCGGACCTGACCCCTTATTCGGCCCTAGCGCTCGGCGTATTGGCGGAGCGCGCCGGCATCCCGAAGGGCGTCATCAATATCGTCACCGGCATGCCGGCTGGCATCGGCGACGAGCTGATGGCGAACCAGACCGTCCGCAAGATCTCTTTCACCGGCTCGACCCGCGTCGGCTCGCTGCTGATGCGCGGCGCGGCCGACAGCGTCAAGCGGCTCAGCCTCGAACTCGGCGGCAACGCGCCGTTCATCGTCTTCGACGACGCCGATCTCGATCTTGCCGTGGAAGGCGCAATCGCATCGAAATTCCGCAATGGCGGGCAGACCTGCGTTTGCGCCAACCGCCTTCTCGTCCAGTCCGGCGTCTACGAGGCCTTTGCCGCCAAACTTTCCGCACGCGTATCGGCCATGAGGGTTGGGGCCGGCACGGATGCCGGCACGGATATCGGGCCGATGATCAACAAGGCGGCGATCGAGAAGATCAAGCGTCACGTCGACGATGCGGTGGAAAAAGGAGCGAGGATCCTCGCCACCGCAGATTCCATGCCTGAAGGCGATCAATATGCGGTGCCGATGGTGCTCGGCGGTGCAACGACCGAGATGCAGCTTGCCAGCGAAGAGACCTTCGGACCAGTCGCCCCGCTTTTCCGTTTCGACCACGAGGAAGAGGCGATCCGCATCGCCAACGCCACGCCCTTCGGCCTTGCGGCCTATTTCTACACCGAGAGCCTGAAACGCTCCTGGCGTGTCGCCGAAGCGCTCGAATTCGGCATGGTCGGCCTCAACACAGGGGCGATCTCCACCGAGGTGGCTCCCTTCGGCGGCATCAAACAATCCGGTCTTGGCCGCGAGGGCGCGCAGTGCGGCATCGAGGAATATCTCGAAATGAAGAGCTTCCATATTGGTGGGCTCGCCTGACTAAAGGAAAATAAAAGATCGCCGGGCCATTATCCCGGCGCTGGATGATCGGAGCGACTGTCGATGCTCCTGCTGGAGTAACTCTGACACGTCGTTTTGAGTACTCCGCAGCCTTTGGCGAATCCTCGCAAAATTACGGTGCCAAAACAACATTTCTTTGACGCTGCTTTGACGGCAGGGTGCTACGGCCGGTTTGCGAAGTTACGCAGAGGGATTTCAACCGGTTATGCTTCAGTTCGATCATCGTCATAGCATAGATTTACATTTCGCAATCCCGGTTTCCCTTCCCGGTTGCTTGCCAGGAGCCGAAGTTGTGGCAGACTGCCCCCTGGATGCTAGGTTTTCCGGCCGCCAAACGAGCGTATCGGAGGCAGCGGGGGCGGGGCCGTTGGATCGCATGAACAAGGAGCACTATCCGTTTCGGATGTTCCTGCTCGGGCCTTTTGCCCTTGTGGACGCCGCGGGGCGGTCGGTTGCTCCGAAATCCAAAAAGGCACAGGCTCTTCTGGCGATGCTTGCATTGTCCACCCGGGGCTCGCGCTCGAGAATCTGGCTTAGGGACAAGTTATGGAGCGATCGCTCCGATGACCAGGCGGCAGCCAGTCTGCGCCAGGCGCTTTTGGACATTCATAAGAGTCTGGGGCCGGCACGTGATCTCTTGATTGCGGATAAGAATACCGTTTGGCTGGATATGGACCGACTCGTGCTCGATACCGACCTGGTGGTTCAGACGGAGCGGTCTCCGGATCAAGTCACCGACGAATTGCTCGAAGGTATCGACATCCGCGATCCCGAATTCGAAGACTGGTTAGCGCTGGAAAGGCAAAACTGGTATCGCCGTCTCGATGAAGGACAAGTCCACGACGTCTTCGAGCCGCGACAGCAGCCGAGCCGCGATGTCGCCAAACATTCCGCCTTGCTGCCGTTAACAGGCGCCCCGGATACGTCGAGAACAGGCAAACCCGTGGACATCGCCAGCAGCGGTCCATATGGGCGGCGGGTTGGCGGTCCTTGGCAATGGATGATGGCTCTTCTATCCCCCATCGTGGTGGGTGCCGGAGAGGGTGGACAAATTGCTGCGACACGGTTCCAGAACCTCATTGCAAAAGCCATCATCGATGGGCTGGGCTTTGGCGTCACCGACCTCTCCTTCACCTTGCCGCATATTGAAGAGAACGAACAGCAGATCAGCCTTCCCATATGCCTACAGCTTCGCCTCACGTTTGATGGTGACATGGTGCTGATCGAACTGGTGATGAAGCACCTGATCAACAACCGCATTCATTGGCTGGGCAGTCAGGCAATCAACCGCACGCAGTTCGAGCGGGGCGAGTTCGGCATCGCCGCTGCGCTGATCAGCCAGGCCGTCGATCAACTGGCCTATTTCCAGGAGATCCAGGCAACCGACAGCCGATTGTCGCAAGACGGTCTCCTGATCGATGCCGTCAATGCGATCTTCCGGCTGTCGCGCGACGACCTCGATAATGCGGAACGGCGCCTGGAAGAACAGATCCAGTTTCAGCCGCGGTCATCGACTTTTGCCTGGCTGTCATTCATTCGGACTTTCCAGGTCGGCCAGCGCTTCAACGCGCTGGACGCGCATCTGATCGAGGAAGCCCAGGCCTATGCACGCAAGGCGCTGGAACTCGATCCGCAGAATTCCGTGTCGCTCGCGCTCGTCGGCCACGTCCATTCGTTCCTGTTCGGCGAATACGACTATGCGGCCAACCTGTTCGAAAAATCGATCCGCCTGAATCCGGCCCTGCCGCTCGGTTGGGACCTCTACGCGATGCTGCACTGCTATGCAGGCCAGCCCGACAAGGCGGTGGCGATGGCGCGTTGGGTACAAGAGCTCGGCGTCTACAGCCCGCATAAATATTACTTCGATACGACCAAATGCATTGCCTCAGCGCTTGCAGGCGATCATGCCGCAGCCATAGCTGCAGGCGAAGAAGCCCTGCGGACACGGCCGAACTTCAACAGTCTGCTGCGCTATCTTGCCTCCAGTCATGCCCATTCCAACGATCTCGTCGGCGCGCGGCATTATCTGGGGCGTCTTGAGGCTGCCGAGGGCGACTTCTCCATCAACGCCTTCCGCGGCAGCGGCTATCCGCTACTCGACACAGGCGGCGGCCAGATCTTGATCGACGGCCTGCTCAAAGCCGGCGCCAAGCTGCGCTGAACCCCGGACAATTCTTCACATCATCGCGCAAGGAGGCTGCAATGGAAGCGGACACTGCCCACGAATCGCAATCAAAATTAGTTTTATTTCTAAACAGTTATAAATTCAGGATTGAGCCGGATACGGTCCTTCCATGCGAACCGAGGGACGATGCCGGTGCGTCGCCGGCTGCACCCGATGCAGCCTCCGAACCTGCGCTTTCCCCCGGCACGGTTGAAGATGCATCGGCTCTGGCAGGGCCCATGATGGCGACGATGGCCGTAGCCTCGGTCCTCACGAGCGTGGCGAACAAGTCGGTGCTCAACAAGGCATCGCTGAACAAAAACAAGAACAAAAATAAGAACAAGAACAAGAACAAGAACAAGTCGACGATGGACGGCGCCAGCCTCGGCGTGTCGCAGCTTATCCCTTCCTTCGAGCTGCGCAGGCTGCACCAGCAGCCGTCACGCAACGCCTATACCGCGGCGCGGCGCTTCACCTGGGAAATGCTGGATATACTTCCGCCGCCCGGCCCGGATTATACCCGCCTCGAAACGACGGTGCTGCTCTCCATGCAGCGCCGCGACCGCGAACGCGTGCGGCGCCTGCC
This sequence comes from Rhizobium sp. WYCCWR10014, assembly GCF_001657485.1. Taxonomy (GTDB): domain Bacteria; phylum Pseudomonadota; class Alphaproteobacteria; order Rhizobiales; family Rhizobiaceae; genus Rhizobium. The sequence continues at coordinate 26,074 of NZ_LXFU01000052.1, read as the reverse complement.
CGACATCCAAATCGAGTCGACGATCTCCGTCGGGGAATTCACCCGCGCATTGCATATCGAGGATCTCGGCGGTTTCGAGCAGACGGAAGGGCTTTTCCAGGCGATCCTGACGGCCTGCGAATATGTCGGACTGATCTACAAGAGCCAGTTCAACCGGCTGCGGCCAAACCAGTTTGAGCCCATGCTGCGGCCGTTGCTGGCCGTGCCGGTCCACGAGTCCTATCCCAGCAACCATTCGTTCCAGTGCTTTTCGATCGCCTTCGCGTTCTCGACGATCCTGCCGGAACATCCGGCCACCGACGAGCTTGCCCGCATCGCCCAGAACGTCGCCGAAAATCGCGAATGGGCCGGCCTGCACTATCCGAGCGACACGCAGGCAGGGCGAGATCTCGCCCGACGCTTCGCTCCCTACCTCCACGACGCGTTCGGCCCTCTGTTCCAGGCCGTACACGACGAATGGGTCTGAATTCTCCAGCTGCTGCTCAACGGGGTTACAACCATGACGGATCAAACACACATGCCTGAGCCCGCGCCGATCAACTACTACTATCTCTGGCACCTGACTGCTCTTGGCGTAGTCGACGCGGAATACGGATCGGCTCCGCCGGCGCCTCCAGCGCCCGATGCGAGCGCCGCACGCGCGCTCCCCGATCCCCTCATCACCGGCACGGTCTGGGATGCCATCGCTTCCGCCGGCCCGCTGCGACCCGCCCGGGTCGCGCTGATCGACGTCGGCGTATCTCCGGATCATCCCAATCTGGCAACGCGGCTTGACCGGGAGGCGTCAATCGATTTGACGACCCATCGCTACGGCGCGCGCGTGCTCGAAATTCTCGATACGACCACGTCCTTTGACCGCGAGGAAAGACATGCCTTCTTTGCCGGGCTCGACATCGCTCCGCTCGGCAATATGGGCCTTTCGAACGACGACCGAGACTATCTCGGTGATCTGGTTGCCGAATACGCCGCGTCGGAGGGTGTTCTCCGGCGGCTCTACAATCCGGAATCGCTGTTTGCGTCGCATGGTACCTGTTGTGCAGGGCTGATCGTCGGCGAACCCGCCGCTGTTGCGGAAGAAGGCACGCCAAGCCTTCCGCCAGAAGGAGCTTTCTATGGGAATGGCGACGAGCTGCGGACGAGCGGCAATCGCAATGTCATCCCCTATTTCGGCGTTGATCCTTTCTCAAGGCTCATCTCGATCAGAACATCCTTCGAAGACGATGTCCGGCAGTTCATTGCGGCCTTCCTCTATGCCTATCTTCAGAAAGCAGACGTAATCGTCTTGCCACGCGGTCTGCCTGACCCGAAACGCAGCATCGTTGATCCGAAGAACGAGCTGAAGGCCGACCTGGAATTATGGAAAAACCAGGATGCCGCCAATCTGTTCACGCGTATTGCCCTTGCTGATCAAGGTGGGCCTGAACTGGAGCCGAAGGCTGCGCAGAAAGGCTCCAATCCGGATCGCCCATGGCATGTCCTCAAACAACTCATCCTCGCCATCAGCCGGCACATCCCGATCGTCTGCGCTGCAGGAAACAGTGGCGAGAGCCAGCTGATCTATCCGGCAAGTCTTGCCGCCGACAACAACGGCGTCATTGCAGTTGGAGCCGTTACCGTCGAAGGTTTCCGTTCGGGCTACAGCAATTACGGTGAAGGATTGACGGTTGTCTCCCCCTCCGACGACGGGGAAGTCTTCAACAGGCATCAGTTGCGCCTCGACCGGCTTTCTCCATTTGCCGCGCAGCACGACTACAGCGCTTTTCGAACGCGGGAATATTGCTATTCGCACTTCTCGCTGCTGACGACCGACCTATCGGGGATTTTCGGCTATGATCATGGCTCCGATCCGTGGTCGGCCATCGTGCCGTTCGGAACCAATCCCGGCATCGGGGGCGGATACTACACCACCTTCGGGGGCACATCAGGCGCGGCGGCGCAGGTGGGCGGGCTATGTGCCCTGATACAGCGGGCCTACAAAAGCCGCCACAATCTGGGTGACCGCCTCTCGGGACCTCAAGTGAAATCGATTCTGAAGACCGCATCCCGCCTGGACGCCATTGTCGCACCCGGAACGAGGAAATTGACAGCGGATTGCATGAACGCCGAAAGCGAGGACGCCGTCGAGATGGGCTATTTCTTTGGATCGGGCCTGCCAAATGCGCGGGCAGCGGTGCAGGCAGCCCTGGCCATCTGAAGCCCGGGGATGCTTTTCGAGAGATTCCAAGCCTCCTCTGTCGAGGGGGCTTTTTCTTTGTTTACGCCCTTTTTACGGATTTTTAACGCGGTACTGGCGGGCGAATGACGCCCTTGGGCGATAGTGCCTCTCAACGGACGACGCGCAACGTTCCGATGCCGGACGAAGCCGTCCCGAACTCCGGCATTTTTGCCCGAGATGCAACCTTGATCCGCCCGAAGACAAACTCACGGAGGCTGCCGATGTCCGAAGCCCGCATACAACAGTTGGCAGATGAGGCGCGCCTCCTGCTCAAGCGCAATCCTCTGATGGCAAGTTCCGTCTCCCTGCAGCGCGTGGCAACACGCAACCTTTTGAAGCGACGCTTCCAATATGGCCGCACGCTTGCGGCGGCTTCGAAGCTCGCCGGTTGTTCGGCTGGGGTAGAGGCACTGTCAGGTTATTTCCCCGAACTTGCAGATGGCGGATACACTCGCCTGCCGGAGCTTCCGCCAGCGGTCGCCGGACCGGTTGGCGCCGACCCTTACCGTTCATCCGTACTTGCAGCCTGGATGGGTGCGCTCGCGCGCAGTCTGGAATGGCAGGCAGCCCGCCCCGATGTGCAGGTCGTCGGCCGCTATCTGCAGCCGGATCTGATCGCATCGGATCTTGAACTCGAACGTCAGACAGCGTGCCGGCTCTCTTGCGGCATCGGCCTCGTGCACATCGAAAGTCCGGCGCGAAGCCGTATCCTGCAAGCCCTCCTCCGCCAATGCATGCCGGACTATCCCCGGCCCGGCTATCCGATCACCGACGATGCGGAATTGGATCGAATCGCCGACCATCTGGAGAAGGCCTTCGCATTGATCGCGGACTTGGACGAGTACGGCCATCAGCGTCTGATCGCCGGCCTGCACACGCTTTACGTTGGGGTGCGGCGCGAACCGCAGTGCTCCTTTTCGAGTTCGAACGAATTGCCGGGCAGCGCGCTCATCGTCCTTTCCAGAGAGAGATTGCGCGCCGGCGATCATGCCGCGACAGCGGCCCAACTGCTTCATGAGGCGGGGAATATCCTGCTCGGGTTCTATACGACCTCGGCGGCGGCATCCCTGCCCGGCGAGTTTCAATATGTTTCCCCATACAAGAAGGACTTACAGACGCTCGAGAGCATCCTGCATACGGCCTACACCATTCCCTGGGAGTGCGCCTTGCGCATGGCATGCCTATCCACCGAGGCGGATCCTGAGCGCCGCGCCCGGAAAGCGGCATTCATAATCGCCTATGCCGCGCGGCAAGTCCCGCTTATCGACATCGCTCGGAAAGGTATCGAACGTCTCGGCGGCGATGTCCTCCTCGACCTCCCAGACATCGCCGCCATTCCCTCCTGGAGCAGTCGGATCTTGTTCCTCGTCAGCCAGTTGCTTGCCGAAGAACCCATTGCGCACCGGCAGGCGCATCTTGCCGAGCGCCAGCGAGTTCTCGATCGCCAAGCCTGGGATATCGGACAGATGCTGCTGCGCGGCAAGGAACCGATCGATCCTCGGATGGGCCGGCGAGAAATCGATGACAGCGGCGACAATGTCAGCCTCTGGTACGACGGCAAATTCCACGTGATTGTGAAGACCCCCGACCATGCGATGGGCGAGGATTACGGTCACTACGCCGCGACGATCCGCGGAGTTGCGCCTAGCGAGATGGAGGCGATGTGATGGTCAATGATCGGTCCAAACGATTGTCAGCGACCGCCACGGCGTCCGTCGACTTCCCAAACCTCGTCACCCACAGCCTTGGGCGGGGCGGCCGGGGGGCTCTGTTCACCGGCAATAGTGCCGATTCTGTCGAGGAACAGAGCCCCCATGTTACCAGGTCTGCGTTCGTCGTCTCGTTGAAGGCTTCCGATATGCCGGCGGAGGACGAATATGACTCCGCTGCAATCGATCACCACGACACCATCCTGACGCCTCTTTGCCATCGGCAACGCGACGTCGCACGGTTTTGCGATATCGACTTCGTCATCATCGGATGCGGCGACTTGGGCTCACAGATCGCCATCCAGCTTGCGACCCTCGGCGCGCGCCATTTCCTTCTCGTGGATGCGGATCGTATCGACGAGAAGGATTTGAACCGTCTCCCTTGGGCGAGCGAGGCGAATCTCGGCTGGCTGAAGACGGACAGGCTGGCGACCCATCTGGCCGCGGGTTTCTCGGCCTATGTCTTCGCACTGCCCGAATTTGCGGAAGGCGCCTCGGCGCTGCGGTTAATCGCAGACTACGCCAATAACCCGTTCTTCATCCTCGCCGGTGACGATTCTCATCCAACCCAAGATCTCCTGTCGGCCTGCCGAGCATTGAAAGCCGGCCTGCCGCCGCATCTGCATGTCGGCCGCTCTGCAAACTATTGCATGGCAGGTCCTTTGGTCTTGGTGCATGAGGACGCATGTTCCGTCTGCCATTGCGCCACCCAAGTCGCAACCGACGGCAGCTTTCGCACCCTGCCGGCCACCGTCGACAACCCATTGGTCGCCGGCCTTGCCGTGTCGCAGATCGCCCAAAACTGCCTTTCGAGACACTCGGTCGCCCGGGGACGCCAATGGATATTGGACCTCAAAGGCGATCAACCCGAGCTGCGCTCTCTTAAAACACCCCGAATGTAAGGTATGTCCATGATCGCGCTATTTTCCTCGGAATATTGTTGCTCCGTTGGCGCAACTGCCGGAAAGAACGATGAGCTGACGATAACCGAAGCTCTTCGTGATCCGCTGATCGCCATCGTCATGCGCGCGGATGGCGTGACCTCCGAAGAATTCAAGCGACTCCTTGAGGCGGCAGCCCGCGAGCTAAAAGCCAATCTAGCGAACTCCTCCTCCCCACCAGCCGGAGGATAATCACGTGATTGTCGAAACGACACGGGAGATGGTTGACGAACATGTGTGGCCAATCTCGGTCCAAACCATGACTCGGCATTGGCCGTTCCGCGGAGTTCAGGGGCAATGAGATTCGATATGGTGAGAAAGTTCCCAACGATAATTCTTGTCTTTGCCGAAGGGAAAGATCGCAAGGTGATCCGTACCGCTCACGAGGCTGCCCAACTATTGCTGAAGGAATGGCCCACCGACGATGGTGAGGAATTCCTCACAGCGGTGAGAATCTGTTTGGAGGTCCTTACCGGAGAGAGCGAGCCCGAGCAATTGCATGAGGCAATCGTCCGCGCGGCATATGAAGCGGGTATTGCAGTGATCACGACTGATAACCGCCTTGGGATTCTCAGGATCTATCCAGTCAGCGAGGCCAGATAGTTGACCCCCGCGCAGGTGCTCAACTCAATCCTGCCCCCGCCCCGTTACTGGAAGCGATCGAGGGTCTTGTAATAGAGCCCGACGAGCGGCAGGAACCACGGCTTTCCGAAATGGCCGGGAACGGCCGGCCATTCCAGCCCCTTGATCGGATTACGGTCGACCTTGCCGAGGATAGCGTCGGCCATGATCATGCCGAGATGGGTGGAGAGCTGGGCGCCGTGGCCGGAATAGCCCATGGCATACCAGACACCATCGACATAGCCGGCGCGCGGATAGCGGTCCTTGGTCATGTCGACGAGCCCGCCCCAGCAATAGTCGATTTCGACGCCGGCAAGCTGCGGGAAGATTTCAGCAAGGCTGGCGCGCAGAATATCGCCGCTCCTTGCGTCCGATCGTTGATCCGACGTGGCGGAAAACCGGGCGCGACCGCCGAAGATCAGCCGCTTGTCGGGCGACAGCCGGAAATAGTTGCCGATGTTCATCGACGTGACGCAGGTGCGGTTGCCAGGCATCGTAGCGGCGATTTCGGCGTCGGTCAGCGGACGGGTGGCGATGAGGAAGCTGCCGACGGAAACGATCCGGCGGCGGAAATAGTTAAGGAGCGACGGCGTATAGGCGCCTGTCGCGACCAGCACGTGGTCTGCGGTGACGGTGCCCCGTGCGGTCGTCAGGCTGTGGCGACCATTGCCCTGCCGGTGTGCGGTCACCGCCGCCCCTTCGAAGATCGTGGCGCCGTGGCGGGCGGCTGCCGTAGCGAGCCCAGCGACATAGCGGCCCATATGCATCATCGCGCTCTTCTTCGAGAGCATGGCGCCATGGAAGGGCGACCCAACCTCGCTTTCCAGGTCACTCGCCGTCAGAAGTGCGGTGTCCGGATCGACCTCTCTGTGAACAGCCTCGAAATTGCGGGCAATGGCATCGAAATGCTGCGGCTTGGAGGCAAGCTTCAGCTTTCCGGCGCGGCGGAAATTGCAGTCGATTCCCTCTTCGGCAATGATCGCCTCGATCGTGTCGATGGAATCGTCGAACGCCTTGTAGAGGGCAACGGCCCGCTCCACGCCGAGTGCTGATTTGGCGGACAGGAAACTGTGGGCGAGCCCGTTGTTGAGGTGGCCGCCATTGCGCCCCGACGCTCCCCAGCCGACCCGTTCGGCCTCCAGCACCACGACCTTGACGCCGGCCTTCGCGAGCTGGCGCGCTGCGGCAAGCCCGGTGAAGCCGGCGCCGATGACGGCGACGTCGTAATGTCCTTCGACGGGGCCGTGAGCGCCGCCGGCAAAGGCTGGTGCCGTGTCGTGCCAGTAGGATTCGAACTGCATCCGCGTGTCTCCGTCAGAGCCCGACGACGCCAGGCAGGCCCGAGATGTCAGGAATTTCGACATAACCGTAATAAGGGTTGGCCGGCTCATGGCCGCGATTGACCCAAACCTTGTTTTTGATGCCGAGATCGTGGGCCGACATCAGGTCGTAGCGGAAGGAGGACGAGCAATGCAGCACATCTTCCGGCCCACAGCCCAGCATATCGAGCATATATTCAAAGCCCTTGAAGCGTGGCTTGTAGGACTGCGCCTGCTCGGCGGTATAGACCGCATGGAAGGGCGCACCCAGCTTTTCGACGTTCGACATGATCTGCGAATTCATGGCGTTGGAGAGAATGACCAAAGGGATTTCCTTGGCGACCTTGGCGAGACCGGCCGGGACATCCGAATGCGGCCCCCAGGTCGGAACCCGCTCATAGATCATCCGGGCGGCTTCATCGCGAAAGGTCACGCCGTTGCGCTTGCATGTCCGCTCGAGCGAATTGTGCACGACCTCGGCATAGGGTTTCCAGTCACCCAGGATCTCGTCGAGCCGATAGGCGGCGAAATTCTTGATGAACTCCGCCATGCGCCGCTCGTCGAGCTCTTCGCCGTAGAGGTCGCGCGCCCCTTCCGCCATCTGAAAATTGGTCAGCGTGCCGTAGCAGTCGAAGGTGATGTATTTCGGACGGAACGTCGTCATTTGCGTATCCTTGAGCGATCGGAACTGGGGACGTGTCACAATCATAGGCATCGCTTCGCCCGCAACTCGCCTGAATTGGCGGCATCGAAAGCAGAATCTATCGTATCGAAAGCAGGGTTTGGCAGAAGGTTGCGCGCTTGCCCGCGGTCAACGGCCAGCGGAGTGACGCCTTCAATCGCCGTCGTGATCGTGATCGTGATGCGACGGAAGGTCGAGGCCGAAGGTTTCGACGAGATCGGCCACCTGCGCCGGACTGAGGAAACGGGGATTGAGGTTGCGCAACAGCAGATAGAGCTTCGCCGTTTCCTCGAGTTCCTCGGTCGCAAAGACCGCCGCCTCCAGGCTGTCACCGGCGACCACAGGTCCGTGATTGGCCAGCAGCACCGACGAATACTTACCCGCCAGCCCGCGAATGGCGTCGGCCACATCAGGATCGCCCGGACGATAATAGGGCACCAGTGCGGTTTCGCCGGCGCGCATCAGATAATATGGCGTCATCGGCGGCAGGGCGGCGCGCGGATCGATCTCCGGCAGCATGGTCAGTGCCACCGCGTGGGTGGAGTGAAGATGGACGATGGCGCGGGCGCTGCCGCGCGTATCGTAAAGGGCCGTGTGCAGCGGAATTTCCTTGGTCGGCTTGTCGCCGGACAGGAGCCGGCCTTCGGCATCGAGCCTGGAGATCCGTGCCGGGTCGAGAAAGCCCAGCGAGGCGTTGGTCGGCGTGACCAGCCAGCCGCCGTCCTCCAGCCGCAACGATATGTTGCCCGACGAGCCGGGCGTCAGCCCACGCTCGAACAGCGAGCGGCCGTATCGGCAGATTTCCTCACGCAGGCGCGCGTCGGACATGACAGTTCCTCCAATATTAGGCGGTTGCCCCTTCGATCAGTTCAAAGCCGAGATCGACTGCCTGCGGTGGCGCATTGGCGACGACCATCTGCGCGGCTATCTGCCCCGTCGCCACGCGCGGCGTTCGGATGGTCGACAAGGGTTGCGGTGTTGCTCGGCCGATATCGAGGCCGTTATAGCCGAAAATGGCGAGCTTCGAGGGGATCGCGATTCCCTCGGCCAGACAGTGAAAATAACCGCCCAGCGCCATGTCGTCGTTGGAAAAATAAACCGCATCGAGATCGCTCGTCTGGGCAAGCAGCCGCTCCAGCCCCAACCTGCCATTTTCCACGGACGAAGCGCCTGGGAGAATCTCGCGGGCGACGAGCGGGGCGTCATGCGCAGCGAGCGTTTCGCAAAAGCTGGAAAACCGCTTGCCGGCACGGGTATCGCGGTTCAGGTCGTGGCCGACATAGCCGATCCGGCGATAGCCCCGCTTCAGCAGGAAGGCAGCGCTCTCCCGTCCGGCCGCGCGGTTCGAGAAGCCGACCGCGATGTCGAGAGCATCGCCGTCCAGATCGAGCAGTTCGACGACCCGGCACCCGCTGGCGCGTAGCATCTTCACCGTGCCCTCGGTATGCTCGCATCCCGCCAGCATGACCGCCGCCGGCCGCCAGGCGAGCATCGCGGCGGCGAGCGCTTCCTCCTTGCCCGGATCATAATCGGTCACGGAGAATACCGCCTGATACCGGTTTTCCTCCAGAACGGCGCTGGCACCGCGCAGCACGTCGGGGAAGACGATGTTGGACAGCGAGGGAATTACGAAGGCGACAAGACGCGAACCGGTGGAGGCAAGCGTTCCCGCGATCCGGTTCGGCACATAGCCCAGCCGCTCGACCGCGGCCATCACCCGCTCCCGCGTCTTGCCGGAAAACGAACCGTGGTTGCGCAGTACGCGCGACACCGTGCTCTCGCCAACACCGGCCGCCTCCGCGACTTCGGCAAGCGTTGCCGTCGGTTGATGTTTGAATTCCATCGTTACGTTTGAACCCGACTGTTGGGGTGGTTGCCCGGCCTGCCCGCCCGATGACCACCGCGTTTTCACCATTTTTCACCGCTCCCGCCAAGAAGCAAGGTTTTTTTGGCAGCGCTACCAATTTGCTGTTGGCAGCGCTGCCAAAATGAATTAATGAAAATGGCAGCGCTGCCAAAATGGCTCGGCGTGCCGCGGGAGGATCGACAGGAGACCGCGGCAACAATCGGAGGAGAAAACCATGACGCTGCAGACGCAGGCGCCAGTCGTTGGCGCACATCCCGCCCAGACGCTCGAAGACCGTGCCTATGGCAAGGTATTCTGGCGCATCGTACCCTTTTTGATGCTGTGCTACGTGGTCGCCTATCTCGACCGCGTCAATGTCGGCTTCGCCAAGCTGCAGATGTCGAGCGAGCTCGGTCTTTCGGAAGCCGCCTATGGCATCGGCGCGGGCATTTTCTTCATCGGCTATTTTCTGTTTGAAGTGCCGAGCAACATCATCATGAACAAGGTTGGCGCACGGGTGTGGATCGCCCGCATCATGCTGACCTGGGGCGTCATTTCGGCCGCTTTCATGTTCACCTCTTCGGAAACCGTCTTCTATGTCCTGCGTTTCCTGCTGGGCGTTGCCGAAGCCGGATTTTTCCCCGGCATCATTCTCTATCTGACCGCGTGGTATCCGGCCCATCGCCGCGCCAGGATCATCACCACCTTCATGTCGGCGATCCCGATCTCCGCGATTTTCGGCAATCCGCTTTCGGGTCTCCTGATGGACAGTTTTCACGGCACGCACGGACTTTCCGGCTGGCAGTGGATGTTCCTGATCGAAGCCATTCCGGCCATTCTTTTCGGCGTTGCGACGTTGTTCTACCTTGATGATACGATCCAGGGCGCGAAATGGCTGAACGATGAGGAAAAAGGCGTGCTGACGGCCAATATCGAGGCGGAGAACCGGGCCAAGACGGCCAGCCCGCACAGCATCGGCGCAACGCTGACCGACCGTCGCGTCTGGCTGATGTGCCTGATCTATTTCTGCTTCGTGCTCGGGCAATATGGCCTGAATTTCTGGATGCCGACCATCGTCAAGGCCTCGGGCGTCAGCGGAAACCTCAATATCGGCCTGATTTCCGCGATCCCCTATATCTGCACATTTGTTGCCATGCTGGCGCTCGGACGTTCCGCCGACAGGCTGCGCGAACGCCGCTGGCACCTCGTCGTCCCGGCCCTCATCGCCGCCGGCGGTTTCGTTGCGGCGACGATGGCGACGAGCACGACCGTCTCGATTGTCTGCCTCTCGCTGGCTGCTGCCGGCGCCATTAGTTGCGCGCCGCTGTTCTGGTCGCTTCCGACGGCTTTTCTTGCAGGTACGGGCGCTGCGGCCGGCATTGCCTGGATCAATTCCGTCGGCAATCTCGCCGGGTTTCTCGGGCCGTTTCTGGTAGGCTATCTCAAAGACTTCACCGGCACCAACAGCGCCGGCATGTATCTGCTGGCGGCGGCCTTGGTCATTGGTTCGCTGGCCGTGTTGACGGTTCCTGCGAAAACCGTCAATCGCTAGACCACAGCCCCTCCGGGTTAGTACCCGGAGGGCGCAGACCTTTCCTCACGAGACTGGAGAACCTCCTCATGCCACCGCTTGCTGAAAACTCGGGCTCGGCCGTTGTCGCAGCCGTCATCGGTCTTGGTTCCATGGGGCTTGGAATGGCCCAGTCGATGAAGCGCGCAGGTCTCGACGTCATTGGATATGACATCACGCCGGCGGCGGTGGACCGCTTCATCGCCGATGGCGGACGTGGCGCGTCAACCCCTGCCGCTGCGGCGAAGGACGCCGACATCGTCGTCTCCGTGGTCGTCAACGGCGCGCAGACCGAGGCCGTGCTGTTCGGGCCCGAAGGCGTCGCGCATACAATGAAGCCCGGCGCCGTCTTCATCTCGTCGGCCACCATGGATCCCGCGGTCGCACGCGATCTGGCACAGCGGACGGAGGCTCTCGGCCTGCATTATCTCGACGCGCCGATTTCGGGCGGCGCGGCCAAGTCGGCGCGTGGCGAACTGACGATCATGGCGTCCGGCTCCAGCCAGGCCTTCGACACGGCACGCCCGGGTCTCGACGCCATGGCCGGCAAGGTCTACGAACTTGGAGACGAGGCCGGTAAAGGCGCGGCCTTCAAGATGATCAACCAGCTTCTCGCCGGCGTGCACATCGCCGCCGCCTGTGAGGCCATAACCTTTGCCGCCAAGCAGGGTCTCGACCTCGACAAGGTCTATGAGGTGATCATCGCGTCGGCCGGCAATTCCTGGATGTTCGAAAATCGTGTGCCGCACGTGCTGGCCGGGGACTATACGCCGCTCAGCAGCATCGAGATTTTCGTCAAGGATCTCGGTATCGTCCAGGACATGGCCCGCTCCGAGCGTTATCCGGTACCCCTCGCGGCAGCCGCCTTGCAGATGTATCTGGCCGCCTCCGGGGCGGGCATGGGCCGTGACGACGATTCCTCGCTCGCGCGGCTCTATGCCAAGCTCTCCGGCGCTGAATTGCCGAGCTCCACCAAAGAGCCGCAGAGCCTGTAAAAGGAACGCTAGACATGCCGGTTTTCGCCGCCAACCTGACGATGATGTTCAACGAATGGGCGTTCCTCGACCGCTTCGACGCCGCAGCCGATGCCGGCTTTGCCGCCGTCGAATACCTCTTTCCCTACGAAGCCACGCCTGAGGCAATCGCCGAACGGCTTGCCCGCAACAATCTGCAGCAGGCCTTGTTCAACCTGCCGCCGGGCGACTGGGCAGCAGGCGAGCGTGGCATCGCGGCTCTTCCTGGACGGTTCGATGCGCTGAAAGCGGATGTCGAGCGGGCACTGGACTATGCGGCGGCGACGGGCGTCAGGCGATTGCACCTGATGGCAGGCATCGCCGACCCTCATGATGAAGACGCTTCCTCCTGTTACCGGCGCTCCGTCACTTATGCTGCCGGGCGGCTTGCGGAAAAGGGCATCGATCTCCTGCTCGAGCCGATCAACGGGCGCAACATGCCTGGATATTTTCTCAACGACTTCCGCGCCGCCGAGCGGCTGATTGCCGAATGCGGCCTGCCGAACCTGAAGCTCCAGTTCGACATCTATCACCGTCAGATCATCCATGGCGACGTCGCCATGGCGTTGCGACGCCTGCTGTCGATCACCGGCCATATCCAGATCGCCAGCGTGCCGTCACGCAACGAACCGGACGGGGAGGAGTTGAACTATCCCTATCTATTCGGCGAAATCGACAGCCTGGATTACGACGGTTTCATCGGCTGCGAATATATCCCGCGCGGCCAGACATTGGACGGTCTTGGCTGGTTCAAACCCTTTGCACGGAGCTAGAGGATGGCTATTTTGCTCGGATCAATTGCTGACGACTATACCGGCGCTTCCGACCTCGCCAACACGCTGACGAAGAACGGTCTGCGCACGGTGCAGACGGTCGGCATCCCCGATCCGTCGCTGGCACTACCGGATGTCGACGCTGTGGTTGTTTCCCTGAAGATCCGCGCCGTCCCGGCCTCCGATGCCGTGGCGGCGGCGGCAAGCGCCGAACGATGGCTGCGCCAGCGGGGTGCCGGCCATGTGCTTTACAAGATCTGCTCGACCTTCGATTCCACCGATGCCGGCAATATCGGTCCGGTCACCGAGGCATTAAGCGAGGCGGCCGGAGGCGGCTCCGTGCTGGTGACACCCGCCTTTCCGGAAACGGGACGCACCGTCTATCTTGGCCATCTCTTCGTCGGGGGCCAGCCGTTGAACGAAAGCCCGCTCAAGGATCACCCCCTCAATCCGATGCATGACGCCAATCTCGTGCGGGTTCTCACCCAACAATCGCGCAACGCTGTCGGACTGGTCGATCTCACAGCCATCGCGGCCGGACCCGGCGCCGTCAAGGCAAGGCTAGACTCCCTGCGCGCGGCAGGCGTCACTGCTGTTATCGCCGATGCGATTTTCGAACGCGATCTTGAAACGCTCGGCGAGGTCGCTCTTGAAACGCCGGTGTCCACCGGTGCGTCCGGCCTCGGCCTCGGCCTTGCCCGCGCGCTCGTCCGCTCCGGTCGGATATCGTCCGACGGCGCAACGACGGCGGACGCCATTCGCCCGGTGGGTGGGCTTTCCGCCATCGTTGCCGGCAGTTGCTCCAAGGCGACACTCCACCAGATCGACGTCGCCGAACGGTCGATGCCCGTCCTGCGGCTCGACCCGGAACGGCTGCTTGCCGGTCCCGATGAGATCGCCGCAGCGATTTCCTGGGCCGGAGACCGCATCTCCGCCGGCCCCCTCGTCATTGCCGCGAGTGCTGCGCCTGAAACCGTGTCCCGACTGCAATCGCTGCATGGAAGGGAAGCCTCCGGCCACGCGATCGAGACCGCGACGTCGATCATCACAGCCGAACTGGTGGAGAGAGGCGTGCGGCGCCTCGTAGTCGCCGGCGGTGAAACCTCAGGCGCGGCGGTCGACAGGCTTGCCATTCCGGCATTTCTGATCGGCCCGGAGATTGCGCCTGGCGTGCCGGTGCTGCGCACGGTCGGCAATGCCCAGGGCGATATGCTTCTGGCGTTGAAATCGGGGAACTTCGGAGGCGAAGATTTTTTTACGGCAGCGCTGGCGATGATGCACTGACATGCCCATCGCATGTCCGTGATGTGTCGAGCGCCAGGACCCACCGCCAGGATCTGGATAGGACGCATATCGGTTGGTTCTAGCATAAGATGCGGCGGCCGATGATAGCAAAGCCATAAGATACTGCCTGAACCATGGCCTTCAGACGATCTGCCCGCCGGCGCTCCGGCAGACTGGCGGGCACGACATGAAGGACGCCCCCATGCAAGCAAGTCAGATCGAAATCGTCCCGTTCGGCCCGGACCATCTGGAAGCCGCCGTCGCGCTCTCGCGACAGGCGGGCTGGCCGCATCGGACGGAAGACTGGCAGCTGGCGCTCGCCTTGAGCGAAGCGATGGTCGCGGTCGAGGACGGCAAGGTCGTCGGCACCGTGCTCGTCACACCATACAAGGGGGATTGTGCGACCATCAACATGGTCATCGTCGACGAGACGATGCGCGGGCGCGGCCTCGGCCGCAGGCTGATGGACGCCGCATTGCTGACCGCGGGAGACCGGCCGCTGAGGCTGGTGGCGACGACGGCAGGTCTGCCGCTCTACCAAAAGCTTGGCTTCCGCGAGACGGGAACCGTGCTGCAGCACCAAGGTCTTGCCGGAGAAATTGCCGCGCCGGCGGAAACGCAAGCCGCTACCGACGCCGACCTTCCTGCCATCGCGGCACTCGACCGACTTGCCTTCGGCGCCGACCGCGAAGGGCTGCTCTCCTATCTCGCCGGGATCGGCGAATTCGCCGTCATTCGCCGTGACGGCCGTATTTCCGGGTTCGCTTGCCTGCGTCCTTTCGGCCGCGGCGAAGTGATCGGACCCGTGGTGGCCGCCGACCTCGGCGAGGCCAGGACACTCATCGAACATTTCATCGCCAGACGGCCCGGACGGTTCCTCAGGGTCGATACCACTGCAGACGCCGGACTTTCCCCTTGGCTCGCCGAACAGGGGCTCTCCCATGTCGGCGGCGGAATCACGATGAGAAAGCCGTTGGCCAACGACGCTGCCGATCCGACCGCCACCACCTTTGCCCTCGCCAGCCAGGCACTCGGCTGATCCGGAGATCTCCATGTACAGCAATTCCCTCATCGAACTCGATCGCGCCCACCTCATTCATCCGGTCGCCTCCTACCGCGGCCACGAAAAGCTTGGCGTGCGCGTGCTGGCCTCTGCGAAGGGCGCGACGGTCACCGACGCATCGGGCAAGCAACTGATCGACGGCTTTGCCGGCCTCTGGTGCGTCAATGCCGGTTATGGCCACGAGAGCATCGTCGAGGCAGCGGCCCGGCAGATGCGGGAGCTTCCCTATGCGACGGCCTATTTCGGCCTCGGCTCCGAGCCCGCGATCCGGCTGGCCGGCGAACTCGCCGACCGCGCGCCGGGCGATCTCAACCATGTCTATTTCACGCTCGGCGGATCCGATGCGATAGACAGCACGATCCGCTTCATCCGCTACTACTGGAACGCCCGTGGACAGCCCGAGCGCGATCAGTTCATCTCGGTCGACCAGGGCTATCATGGCTCCTCGACGGTCGGCGCGGGCCTGACGGCGCTCCCTGCCTTCCATGCAGGCTTCGGCGTTCCCTTCGACTGGCAGCATAAAATTCCGTCTCACTACGCCTATCGCAACCCGGTGGGCGACAATCCGCAAGCGATCATCGACGCCTCGCTTGCGGCGCTGAAAAGCAAGGTCGAAGCGATCGGGCCGGAACGCGTTGCCGCTTTCTACGTCGAGCCGATCCAGGGCTCGGGCGGCGTTCTGGTGCCCCCGAAAGGCTGGATGAAAGCCATGCGCGAATTCTGCCGCGCGCACGACATCCTTTTCGTCGCGGACGAAGTGATCACCGGCTTTGGCCGCACAGGCCCGCTTTTTGCCTGCACCGAGGATGAGGTCGTCCCTGACTTCATGACGACCGCCAAGGGCCTCACATCGGGCTACGTCCCCATGGGCGCCGTCTTCATGGCCGATCATGTCTATGAAACGATTGCCGAAGGCGCGGGTGCTGCCGCCGTCGGCCATGGCTACACCTATTCGGCCCATCCCGTCAGCGCCGCGGTCGGGCTCGAAGTCCTGAAGCTCTACGAAAACGGCCTTCTCGAAAATGGTGTCAGGGCCGGCGCGCGGCTGATGCAGGGCCTGGAGTCGCTGAGGGATCATCCGCTCGTCGGCGATGTCCGCGGCCGCGGCATGCTCGCCGCCGTCGAGCTCGTGGTCGACAAGGTGAACAAGACGCCGTTGCCGGCATCCGCCGAACCCGCCCGCCGTATCTTCGATCGCGCCTGGGAGCACGGCCTCGTCATCCGCGCCTTCGGCAACGGCGTGCTTGGCTATGCTCCGCCGCTCTGCTGCACCGAAACGGAGATAGACGCGATCGTTGAGCGCACCCGCATCACCCTGGACGAGACGCTGGAGGACCCGGATGTGCGTCGGGCGCTGCAGGCCTGAGAATACCGCGAAACGGTCAGATTCGGTATTTTGTGCCGCCTCATGGCGCCTATTCGGCGAATCCGGCGCGGTGCAGGTGACACACTGAAATCAACGAAAGGCCTGGATCCCGGCACATGCGGGCCTTCCATACAAGAGCGGGACAATGACCCCGCCGGCGGAACAGAATTTTCTTCTTCGAGAACCGCGCTCCCACCGGAGCCGAACACTGGGGAATTCACGTGAGCAAGAGCCTTCCGGAATTCAAATATATGACCTTCGATGTCGTCGGCACGCTCATCGACTTCGAAGGCGGCCTCAAGACCTGCCTCGCCGAGATCGCGACCGAGGCGGGGACTGAAATCGACGGCGAGCAGGCGCTTGGCCTCTACCGCGCAGCCCGCTACTCAAAGGATGCCGACCTCTTTCCCGACGACCTCGTGCGCGTCTACCTGGCGATCGCCCCGAAGCTCGGTCTGCCCGCCGATCAAGAATATGGCGAACGGCTGCGGGATTCGGCGAAGGGCTGGAAGGGTTTTGCAGACAGCGCCGCAGCGCTGGCCAGTCTTGCGAAGGATTACCGCCTCGTTGCGATGACCAACGCCCGCCGCTGGGCATTCGATTTCTTCGAGAAAGAGCTCGGCAATCCCTTTTATGCCGCCTTCACGGCGGATGATACGGGGACTGAGAAACCCGATCCCGCCTTCTTCGAGAAGGTGTTCGATTACGTCGCCTCGGAAGGACATTCGAAGGACGACATCCTGCATGTCGCCCAGAGCCAGTACCACGATATCGGCATTTCCAGGAAACTCGGGCTGACCAATTGCTGGATCGAGCGGCGACATGCCGAGAAGGGTTACGGCGGCACGATCGAGCCGGCCGAGTTCACCAAACCCGATTACCATTTCACCTCCATGGCCGGCCTTGCTGATGCCGTGGCTGCCGCGCGCGCCTGACTTTGAAAGCAGATCGGGCCTGCCCGCAACGGGCAGCCCGCCACAGAAGAAAAGGGGAATGAGATGAACGACAAGATCACCAATTGGACCAGATCCGACGACGCCATGGTCGAAACCGCCATCCGCCGTGGCGCCACCCGTCGCGAATTGCTGCATATGATGCTTGCGGGCGGCGTGGCCATATCAGCCGGCGGGCTCGTGCTTGGCCGCGCCGGCAAGGCGCTCGCCGCCACGCCGGTTTCCGGCGGCACGCTCAAGGCGGCCGGCTGGTCGTCCTCCACGGCCGATACGCTGGACCCCGCCAAGGCGTCGCTCTCCACCGACTATGTCCGGTGCTGCTCCTTCTATAACCGCCTCACCTTCCTCGACAAATCAGGCACGCCGCAGATGGAGCTTGCCGAAGCGATCGAGTCCAAGGATGCGAAGACCTGGACGGTCAAGCTGAAGAACGGCGTTACCTTCCATGACGGCAAGCCGCTGACCGCCGATGACGTGGTTTTCTCGCTGAAGCGCCATCTGGACCCATCCGTCGGCTCGAAGGTCGCAAAGATCGCCGCCCAGATGACCGGCTTCAAGGCGGTCGACAAGCAGACCGTCGAGATCACGCTCGCCAGCCCGAATGCCGACCTGCCGACCATCCTGTCGATGCATCACTTCATGATCGTTTCCGACGGCACGACCGATTTCACCAAGGCCAACGGCACCGGCGCTTTCGTCAAGGAAGTCTTCGAGCCGGGCGTTCGCTCGGTCGGGATCAAGAACAAGAACTACTGGAAATCCGGCCCGAACGTCGATTCCTTCGAATATTTCGCGATCAGCGACGACAATGCCCGTGTCAACGCACTGCTTGCGGGCGACATCCATCTTGCAGCCACGATCAATCCGCGCTCTATGCGCCTTGTCGAGGCCCAGGGCGACGGCTTCACCTTGTCTAAGACGACGTCCGGCAACTATACCAATCTCAACATGCGACTGGATATGGAGCCCGGCAACAAGCGGGACTTCATCGAGGGCATGAAGTATCTCGTCAACCGCGAACAGATCGTCAAATCGGCGCTACGCGGTCTCGGTGAAGTCGGCAACGATCAACCCGTTTCACCGGCGAACTTCTATCATGACGCAGAGCTGAAAGCGCGAGCCTTTGATCCTGAGAAGGCGAAGTTCCACTTCGACAAGGCCGGCGTGCTTGGCCAATCCATTCCGATCATCGCTTCCGATGCGGCGAGCTCCTCGATCGACATGGCCATGATCATCCAGGCGGCCGGCGCAGAAATCGGCATGAAGCTCGATGTGCAGCGAGTGCCATCTGACGGTTATTGGGACAATTACTGGCTCAAGGCACCGATCCACTTTGGCAATATCAACCCGCGGCCGACCCCCGATATCCTTTTCTCCCTGCTCTACACCTCGGACGCTCCGTGGAACGAAAGCCACTACAAGTCGGAGAAGTTCGACAAGATGCTGATCGAGGCGCGCGGCTCTCTCGATCAAGACAAGCGCAAGACGATCTATAACGAGATGCAGGGCATGGTCGCCCAGGAAGCCGGCACTATCATTCCGGCCTATATCTCGAACGTCGATGCCACGACTGCCAAGCTCAAGGGCCTGGAAGCCAACCCGCTCGGCGGCCAGATGGGATACGCTTTCGCGGAATATGTCTGGCTTGAAGCCTGATTAAGCAAAGGAGACTGGGGCTGCAGCCGCCCCCAGTTCCTCCATCTGCATTGATGGAACTCAACTCGAACGCAAAGGGAAGACGCCCGTGAACCGCCAGGTCTTATCCCTTGTACTGAGCAGATTGTTCGTCGCCGTGATCACTCTGGTGATCGTCTCCTTCGCCGTCTTCTTCGCGACAACGCTGTTGCCTGGAGATACGGCGACGATCCTGCTCGGCCAAGC
Organism: Rhizobium sp. WYCCWR10014; assembly: GCF_001657485.1. Classification (GTDB taxonomy): domain Bacteria; phylum Pseudomonadota; class Alphaproteobacteria; order Rhizobiales; family Rhizobiaceae; genus Rhizobium. The sequence continues at coordinate 6,838 of NZ_LXFU01000052.1, read as the reverse complement.
CGCCACGCCAGAAGCCGTCGAGGGCCTGCGCAAGGCCATGCATCTCGACGAGCCGGCGCTCTTTCGTTTCCTGCGCTGGTTAGTCGGGCTGCTGCAGGGCGACCTCGGCACGTCCTATGCCAACGAAATGCCGATCGCCGCTCTCATCGCCGGCCGCTTCGTCAACACGCTGAAACTTGCCGGCGTCACCGCACTGTTCTCCGTACCGATCGCGCTGACGCTCGGGATCACTGCGGCGATGTTGCGCGGCACCCTTTACGACCGGATCGTCACCGTGATCACGATCGGCGTCATCTCCGTGCCGGAGTTCATGGTCGCGACCTCCGCCGCGCTCATCTTCGCCGTCTACCTGAAATGGCTGCCGGCGCTGTCTTTCGCCAATGAGGTCCATAGTATGACCGATCTGTTGCGCGTCTATGCCATGCCGGTGATCACCCTCACCTTCGTCGTCTCGGCGCAGATGATCCGCATGACGCGCGCGGCTGTCATCGAGACGCTCAACACACCCTATGTCGAGATGGCATTGCTCAAAGGCGCCTCCCGGCCGCGCATCGTGTTTCGCCATGCACTGCCGAATGCGCTCGGCCCGATCGTCAATGCCGTTGCGCTTTCGCTGTCCTATCTGCTCGGAGGCGTGATCATCGTCGAGACCATTTTCAACTATCCCGGTATCGCCAAGCTGATGCTGGATGCCGTCGCCACCCGCGATCTGCCGCTAATCCAGAGCTGCGCGATGATCTTCTGCCTGGGCTACCTGCTGCTGATCACCATCGCGGATATCATCGCCATCCTTTCCAATCCGAGGCTCCGATGACCATGACCCGTTCCGAAACCACCTCCGGCCGGCTGTCCGGAACCCGGTTTGGCTATCGCTTCAACATCGTCGGCGCGATCGGCTTCACTGTGATCCTGTTATGGGCGCTCGTCGCGATCTTCGCGCCATGGATCCTCCCCTACCCCGTCGGCGAGATCATCGATCTCGACTATTTCGGCCCGATGAGCCGGGAACTCTGGCTCGGCTCCGATTATCTCGGTCGCGACATGCTCTCGCGGATTCTGATGGGCGCACGCTACACGGTCGGTATCTCGCTGGCGGCGGTCACGATCGCATGCTTCAGCGGCGTCGTGCTCGGCATGATCGCAGCGGTCGCCGGCGGCTGGCTGGACACGATCCTCAGCCGCTTCCTCGACGCCCTCAACTCCATCCCGAGCAAGCTGTTCGGCCTGGTGGTCGTCGCTGCCGTCGGCTCCTCGGTCCCGGTCCTGATCATGACGCTGTCGGTGATCTACATCCCCGGCGCTTATCGCTTCGCCCGGGCGCTCGCCGTCAACATCAATGCGATGGATTTCATTACGGTCGCGCGCATCCGCGGCGAAAGCACCCTCTATCTCATTCGCTCAGAGATCCTGCCCAACATTGTCGGGCCGGTGCTTGCCGATCTCGGCATCCGCTTCGTCTTCATCGTTCTGCTGCTCTCCGGGCTTTCCTTCCTCGGTCTCGGCGTCCAGCCGCCCTATGCCGACTGGGGAGCGCTGGTGCGCGAGAATATCGGCGGCCTGCCGTTTGGTGCGCCGGCGGTGATGTTTCCCTCGCTTGCCATCGCCAGCCTGACGATCAGCGTCAACCTGCTGATTGATAACCTGCCGCAGAAAATTCGCGACCGGAGCACGTCATGAGCAATTTCATCGAAATCCGTGACCTGAAGGTCGAGGCCACCACCGATTCCGGTCGACGCGTCGAGATCATCAAGGGTGTCAGCCTCGATGTTGCCGAGGGCGAGATCGTTGCGCTGATCGGCGAGAGCGGCTCGGGCAAGACAACCATCGCCCTGACCCTGATGGGCCATACCCGTGCGGGCTGTCGTATCTCCGGCGGCAGCGTTTCGGTCGGCGGCAAGGACATGGTCACGCTCAGCGAGAAGCAGCGCGCCAAGGTACGCGGCACCGAAGTCGCCTATGTCCCGCAATCGGCGGCTGCCGCTTTCAATCCCGCCACATCGATCATGGACCAGGTGATCGAAGTCACGCGTATTCATCAGCTGATGTCGCCGGACGATGCGCGTGCCAGGGCAGTCGAGCTCTTCCGGGCGCTGTCGCTCCCGGAACCTGAGACGATCGGCAGCCGTTATCCGCACCAGGTTTCCGGTGGCCAGCTGCAGCGTCTGGCCGCCGCCATGGCGCTGATCGGCGACCCGACCCTCGTCATCTTCGATGAGCCGACGACAGCGCTCGACGTCACCACCCAGATCGAAGTGCTGCGGGCTTTCAAATCGGTGATGAAAAAGGGGGGCATCGCTGGCGTTTATGTCTCGCACGACCTTGCTGTCGTCGCCCAGATCGCCGACCGCATCGTGGTCTTGAAAGGCGGAGAGACCCAGGAAACCGGCACCACCGACGAAATCCTCAACAATGCCAAGCACCCCTATACCAGGGAGCTGCTCGCAGCCTTCGAACCGAAACCGCGCGGCGCAAGTGGCCCCGCCGAACCCGCGACGGCTCCCCTGCTGAGCATCGAAGGTCTTGTCGCGGGCTATGGGCAGCGCCAGGCTGATGGCCTGCCGCTCGTTCGCGCGGTCGAGCATGTTAGCCTGAAGGTAGAAAGGGGCCGCAATCTCGGTATTATCGGCGAATCCGGTTGCGGCAAGTCGACGCTCGCCCGCACAATCGCCGGCATCCTGCCGGCGGCGGTCGGCAAGATCGTCTTCGACGGCACGGAACTGCATCGCAACGCCCGCGAGCGCTCCCGCGATGAGTTGCGCGAGATGCAGATCGTCTTCCAATATGCCGATACCGCGCTCAATCCGGCAAAATCGGTTGAGGACATCCTCGACAGACCTCTGGTCTTTTACCACCGCATGGATCGAAAGGCACGGAACGCCCGGATCGATCAACTGCTCGACATGGTGCGCCTGCCCCGCAATCTGCGCCATCGCCGGCCGGGCGAACTCTCGGGCGGACAGAAACAGCGCGTCAACTTCGCCCGGGCGCTCGCCGCCGATCCGAAGCTGATCCTCTGCGATGAGATCACCTCGGCGCTTGACACGGTGGTCGCCGCGGCGGTCATCGACCTGCTCAAGGAATTGCAGCGCGAACTCGGCCTCTCCTATATCTTCATCAGCCACGACCTCTCGGTGGTGGAGGCGATCTGCGACGAGATCGTCGTGATGTATGGAGGCCGCAAGGTCGAGGAAATCACATCCTCGACAGTGAAGACGCCGCAACATCCCTATTCGCAGCTGCTCTTCTCGTCGGTGCCGACGCTCGATCCGGCCTGGCTCGATGGGCTCCAGCAGGATCCGGAGCTGGTGCGGGCCTATTGCCGGCACTGACCGCCGAGTCGAGGTGTTACAGCGCTGCCCTCCTCGAAACCACAGGCAAGACGCTTGCCAGACCCGGCGCGCACTCGGTCAGGTCGTGTTGAAAAGCCTGGGCTCCACGGCACAGGATCTCCAAGTGGCAGCGAATATGGCCTTGGAGACCAATCCCGAAATTCTGTCGCAAGTCCTTCCAACCAGTATGAAGCTTCAATTATAGGGAGAACAACCTGCGACAGAGAGAATCGGTATCTGCGCAGGACTAATTAGATCGGAGAGATGCAACTGGGTGAGGCCGGTGTGGAACCCTGAGAGTTTGCGTTGGGACGCTCGGCCAGGGGGAGTTTGAGGATCAGGAGCGGGGCCCGGTCGCGGTCCTTCCCGCCGGCTAAAGCGGAAACAAGGTGGTCAAAGGCATGTGGGCTTTGACGATCGGCGATTTCAGGACGACGAAGCTGAAATACTTGTCGATACCGACGTCCAGGTCGGTAAGCCGCTCCATGATAGTCTGATATTCGTCGATCCCGGCGGTGACGAATTTCAGCAGATAATCGTAGCCGCCCGAAACCAGATGGCATTCGATCACCTGGTCGACTTTTTCGATCGCCGCAAGGAAGCGGGCGAAGTCGATCTGCCGGTGGTTCTTCAGGGTGATCTCGGTAAACACCGTCAGCGTCTGCCCGAGCTTGCTGACGTTGATCTGGGCCGAATAGCCTTCGATATAGCCTTCAGATTGCAGCTTCTTCACCCGCATCAAGCAGGGGCTAGGCGACAGATTGACCAGTTCGGCGAGCTCCACATTGGTGACGCGGCCATTCTTCTGCAGTTCGTAGAGAATTTTTACGTCGATCCGGTCGAGTTTCATCTCACACGCCCTCACTTGCTCGAGATCGCCAATCACACAGCAGATTATGCTGCTGCTTTCCGACGCCAACCTTAACACATGATGCTGGCCTGTCGATCGCGTTGCGAGGCAGGCCGAAGCACAAACGGCTGCGGGCATCCGCCCAACACGGAATCTTCTGCTGCCACCAACCGATCTCCGGCAAAGCCGTGGCGTCGGATCCGCTACACTACGGTTAAAACGGAGACTCTCCCATGCCCGCACCTCTCAATCGCGTCGACACCACGCCGGAACTGCCTTCCACCGCTGATGCGGTGGTTATCGGCGGCGGCATCGTCGGCGTTTTCACGGCCTATTATCTCGCCCGGCGCGGATTGAAGGTCGCCCTCGTTGAGAAGGGCCTGATCGGCGCCGAGCAATCGAGCCGCAACTGGGGCTGGTGCCGCCAGCAGAATCGCGACGCCCGTGAACTGCCGATGTCGACGAAGAGCCTCGACCTGTGGGAGCGCTTCGCCACTGAGACCGGTGAGGATACGGGCTTCCGTCGCTGCGGCCTCTTCTATCTCAGCAATAGCGACGATGAACTGTCCGGCTGGGCACGCTGGCGCGACTTCGCCCGCTCGGTCGGCGTCACGACGCACATGCTGAGCAGCGCCGAAGCGACCGAACGCGGGCGTGCCACCGGCGCCTCATGGAAGGGCGGGGTGTTTTCGCCGACCGACGGCACCGCCGATCCGGCGAGTGCTGCGCCAGCCGTTGCGCGTGCGATCCTGAAACTCGGCGGCACGGTGCATCAATCCTGTGCTGCCCGCGGCCTCGACGTCGAAGGTGGCAGGCTCTCCGGCGTCGTCACCGAGCATGGCACGATCCGCACGAAAATCGCGGTCCTCGCCGGCGGCGCCTGGGCCTCCTCCTTCTGCCGCCAGCTCGGCATTCGATTTCCGCAAGCTTCGATACGCTCATCGATCCTATCTGTATCTCCCGGCGCAAGCAGCTTGCCGGATGCGTTGCACACATCAGCCGTTTCGGTGACGCGACGCCGCGATGGCGGCCACACGCTGGCGATCAGCGGCCGCGCCCGTGTTGATCCGACGCCACAGCAGTTCCGCTTCGCGCGGCAGTTCCTGCCGATGTTCGCCCGACGCTGGCGCAGTCTCGCACCAGGCGGGTTGGAGGGCTTTCGCTCCGGCCACGAGTCTCTGGCCCGCTGGCGGCTCGATAGGCCGACGCCAATGGAGCGCATGCGCATCCTCGACCCGACCGTCGATGAGGCAACCATTGCACTTACGCATGCGCGGGCGCTCGAACTTCTGCCCGACTTGAAGAAAACCGCCATCAGCGCGACCTGGGCAGGCTATATCGACAGCACGCCCGACGGCGTGCCGGGGATCGGCGAGATCGCCACCCTGCCCGGTTTCATCCTCGCTGCCGGCTTCAGCGGCCACGGCTTCGGCATCGGGCCTGGCGCCGGTCATCTGATTGCCGATATCGTCACAGGCGATGAGCCGATCGTTGAGCCCAGGCCTTACCATCCCGACCGCTTCCAGACATCCGCCTGGGGTAAAGTTGCCGACTTTTAAATGCGGTTCGACTTGGAGGATGGCCTCATGGAAAACGCCCATAAATTCTATATCGACGGTGAATGGGTCGCCCCGATAGGCTGAGAGAGCTCGACGTGTTCGATCCGTCGACCGAGCAATCCACCGGAACGATCGCAATCGGCAGTGCCGCCGATGCGGAAAGGGCGATCGAAGCCGCCCGCGCGGCCTTTACCACCTACTCCCAAACGCCGAAGGGGGAGCTGCCTGCACTGCTCGAGCGGATACTGGCGATCCTAAAGCGCCGCAGGCACGAGATCGGCGATATAATTCTCCCGTGAAATGGGGCTCCGCTCACCATGGCACGGGCAGAGCAGACGGGGCTCGGTGCGGCGCATTTCGAAGAGACCATCCGCGTGCCGTGGTGCCTGCAACGAGTTCGGGTACGCTTCCCTCAGGTGAGGCAGCGAGAAGAACACCCATGCCATCCTCCATCAGATCATAGAGCGAGATGGCGGCATCGACGTCGCTGATTGATCTATCGCCGATCAGCCGTCCGACGTCGACCCGCTCCGAGCCGATCATAGCGGGTGGTCTAAATCCCAAGCCCCAAGGACTTGCCGCGCTTCAGTGAGCGCTGCAACTCCATCTGCTGCGTGAGCTCGGCACGATGACTACGATCGGCAAGGCGAGCAACCTGGCGGATACGCCCGACGTCCCCAGCCTGATCAGGCCCCACTCGCTTCAGCTGATCCGCGAGATCTGAGGGATCGGCGCGACCGAAGCGCGTTTCGATCGCGCTGGCGATGTCCTTTGCCTCGGCAAGCGCTCGACGCCCCTCCGGTGTCCCCGCCAGTTGCTCGACGAACTTTGCCTTGTCGGTATGGGCGAGATCGTCGAGCTTTCGCAGCAGCGCCTCGCTCTGGCGGCTCGGGCCCAGAATCTCGACCACGTCCTGCTTTTCCCGCTTCCAGCGTTCCGAACCGCATTCGGCCGCGAGGCGACGTTGCCAGGTCTTGGCGGATTGGCGAACATGCGACGCCAGCGCATCGATCCGGAAAAGCGCGTGCCGGCGATCGGCGTTGTCTCCGAACAGGCCTGTCTTGCCGGCGAGCGCACCGATCGTCTCGGGCAAAGTGCTG
>NZ_LXFU01000051.1 GCF_001657485.1 Rhizobium sp. WYCCWR10014 | reverse complement strand
GTGGGAGCACGCGGCAATCTCCCGATGACCTCGTAAGCCGTTCACCCGGTCGCTTCCACGCGCAGATTTGCGGGTTTCGAAACGCCGCTCTTCGAGACAACCTCGATTCAGGCCCGCCAGCGGCTGCGATCATCCGTTCATCGCCGCGGCCAATGGCTGAACAGGAACAAGGGAGAAGATCATCATGGCGCGCAAAACCATCGGCGAACGGCTGGCGCAGCTGGAAGCCCAACGAAAGACATTGCAGATCCGGCTCAGCAAGCAGGAACGTGCCATCGATACACGCCGCAAGGTATTGATCGGCGCACTTGTGCTGCATCGGCTGGAGAATGATCGCGATGTGCAGTTTGCAGGCGAGATCGCCGAATGGCTGAGACGGGAACTGCCAAAATTCCTCACCCGCGATGGCGATCGGGATCTGTTCGACGATCTCCTAAAGCCGCAGGCAAATGAGCCGTCTCTCGGCAATGTCGGCAACGGGAGCGCGGCATCATGATCCATGCCAACGAGATCAAAACCGCCTTCGCAAACATGATGCGCCTGGCGGCCCGCGATCCGCTGTGGGCGATCGTCGCCCTGATCACGTTTCCGCTGCGATATGCCAGGTCGTTCCTGAAGGGTGCGGTCGGCTACGTCATCGTCATCGTTACTGTCTACTTCGGGATCGACTACGTCAGACGCGTGATCCTTGGCAGCAGCAGAGGTGACGTCATCTGGCATATTGGCGACTGGGTGGTGATGGCCTTTGCCATCGTGCTGCTCATTCGATTGTTGTCGGTTCCGTTGATCACGCATTTTGCCACTGCCAGCGACGACACGCATGGGTCTGCGCGCTTTGCCGGCCGAAGAGAGATTGCGCCTCTGACAAAGGCAGAAGGCGGATTGCTGATCGGCCGTGCGACCAACTCTGGCCGGCTTCTTCGCTACAGTGGGCCGGCTCATCTTCTGACCATGGCACCGACGCGCAGCGGCAAGGGTGTCGGCACCATCATCCCGAACCTTCTGACCGCCGACCGCTCGATCATCTGCATCGATCCGAAAGGCGAGAATGCGCAGATCGCGGGTGATGCACGAGAGAAGTTCGGGCCGGTTCATATCCTCGATCCATTCGGCGTCACCGGCAGACCTTCGGCTGCCTTCAATCCGATGGACGGCGTCGATCCAGACAGCGTCGATGTCGCCGAGGATGCAACGACACTTGCCGACGCACTCGTGTTCGACGAACCAGGCTTGTCAGGTGATGCGCATTGGAACGAGGAAGCAAAGGCACTGATATCAGGTTTGCTGCTGCATGTGATCGCCAGCCAGCCAGACGACAGGCGCACGCTGACCACCCTCAGGCATTTGCTGACGCTGGCGCCGGAAGCGTTCCGTGCCGTGCTGGACGAGATGCAGGCAAGTGACGCCGTCAACGGACTGATTGCGCGGGCCGCCAACCGTCATCTCGGCAAGTCGGACCGTGAGGCCAGCGGTGTGCTGTCGGCGGCCCAACGACACACGCACTTCCTCGACAGTCCGCGCATGACCGGGGTATTGGGGCGCTCGGATTTTCGGTTCGGTGACCTCAAGGCAGACACGGCGACCGTGTTCCTGGTCTTGCCGCCAGACAGGCTTGCGGCCTATTCACGTTGGCTGCGTTTGCTGGTGGCCCAAAGCCTGACCGAGATGGCGCGAACCGCACCCTCGCCGCATTCATCCGCGCCGCCGGTTCTCTATCTGCTCGACGAGTTTACCGCCCTTGGTCATCTGGCGCCGATCGAACGGGCCATGGGATTGATGGCAGGCTACGGTGTGCAACTCTGGCCGATCATCCAGGACATTCATCAGCTGCGCGCCACCTATGGCCAGCGTGCCGGCACGTTTCTGTCCAACGCCGGCGTGCTGCAAGTGTTCGGCGTCAATGATCACGACAGCGCCCGTCTGGTATCCGATCTGCTTGGCCAGGAGACCGTGGTGTTCAACACCGCGGCGCGCGCGCTCGATGCGGAAAGGACCGGCCTCTCCTTCGCCGAGCAGCATGTCGCCCGACCACTTCTGACGCCCGACGAAGTCCGCAACATCCATGCCGAGACCGAGCTGCTGTTCATCACCGGCCAGCGGCCGATCGTCGCGACAAAGCTGCGCTATTATTCCGATCCGGAATTTACCGGATTGTTTGCCACATTGAAGATGAACCAGGAAAGATGAGCCAGGCGGTTCACATCACCCGGATGAATCGATCGGGCCCAACCGATTCACAAATGTCGTTGGACGCGAGCAACTGGACTTTGCGATTCTGCCCGCATGACAGTTCAGCCCTATCGTCTCTATATCGAACGCATCGATCCATCGAAGAACATGGCCCGCTTTTATGCGCTGTCGATCGAGCCGAACCTCTTCGGCGGGACATCGCTGGTGCGCAGCTGGGGACGCATCGGCAGCCGCGGGCAGCAGAAGATCCATGTCTTCGATAGCGAGGCAAAAGCCGTCGATCTCCTGCTCACCCTTTTGCGCAGGAAGCGGTCGAGAGGCTATCGGGTCATACGGTGATCGGCATCCGCAGGAGACAGTTGACTGAAGGAAGAGACGGCTCACGCCGCCTCCTCCTCGTCGAGTTCCGGCTGCAGGGAATGCAGGTAGTCGAGCGCGCGCTGGGCATGTGCTGCCGCCGAGAAGATGGCACGCTTGTCGTTGCCCAGAACCTTCAGCCAGCCATCGAGATAGCATGCGTGGTCGGGGCGTGGTTCGAGCTCTGGGACAATGCCGAGATCGGCGCAGACAAACGCGCTGCCGAGTTCGGCAATCAGCTCCTCGCGGGCACGTTCGCTCCTGTCTTTGGCGTAGCGGCTGAGATCGCGATCCAGCCTTTGCGCTGCGCCGGTCCAGTGCGTGATCTCGTGGCTGAGGACGGCGACATAGGAAGCATCGTCCCGGAAGGCATCCGGGCATGGCATCTGGATGTAATCACGCTGAGCGGCATAATAGGCAGCCGATCCTCCGTGCCGGATCAGCGCCCCGGTATTGGCAAAAAAGCGGCCGGCATCGCCGATGCGGCTCATCGGATCCTGGCAAGGTGCGCCGTCGTCAAAGCGGCCATCAAGACCGGCGATCTGATCGGTATTGAACACCGTGTAGGCTTTGAGGAATGGAATGTCCTGTTCGATCTCGGTCCCCGTCTCGGTCGTCTCGGTGCGGATGAACGAACTGGCGAAGACCACGGTCGTGCCGGTTTCGCCCTTGCGAACGGCGCCGCCGAGCTCGATTGCCTGGCGAAACGTCATCCAGCGTGATGAGGCAAAGCCACGGGCGATGGCTTGCGACCACAGCAGCAGGACGTTGATCCCGGTGTAGGGTTGGCCGTTGTGGCGCAGTGGCCGGCTGACCTCGGCTGTCGCATGTCCTGTCGTCCAGGGTCTGGTCCATGGCCGCACGCCCTGTTTAAGATCGGCGATGATCGTGTTGGTGATGCGGCTGTAGATATCGGATCGTTGATTGGATTGCTGCCTGCTCATGTTGGAACCTCCGTTTCGAGGTCGCGGCCATCGCGACCTGCTACGGCGGTCCGAAAGCCGGGCTGCAAGCGCTGCCTGCATCCGCAGGGCCGCAACGAAGTGGAGGACGGCAAAGCCGTTGCCGGCGGCGCGAGCCTGGCAGGACCAAAAGCCGGGGCAGGACGCGATGGCCGCAATCAAAGGGGGAGGTTTAGACGGAGGCGGACATGGCAAACCCCGCGATCCAGCATCATGTCGCTCACGTCGCGGCTGCATGCGGCGACGTTGGCTTGCCCGGCCTGGCCGGCCCGACGATCGCCACTGCCCCGGCGAGCGACTGACGTGCAAGACAGGCCAAATGGAGCTTCAAGCGTCGTAGCCCATGTCCCTACGCCGCGCGCACTCTGTCCCGTCCGCTCAACTTGGCAGCGTAGAGCGCTTGATCGGCGCGTCGATAAAGCTCCGAAGCGCTGTCTGATGGGGCGCAAGCGGCGATACCGGCAGAACAGGTGTAGCTGAAGTCGGGTGATTCAGGCAGAGGGCGGGAGAAGCGGATCACCGTCAGCATGCACTCGACCATGGCAATGGCGTCTTCCGGCCCGGTTGCCGGCATCACGAGAAGGAACTCTTCTCCGCCGATCCGTCCGAAACAATCGTTGCGGCGAACATTCTGATGAATGCGATGAGCAAAATCGCGCAGGACGCCATCTCCGGCATGGTGACCCAGCCGATCATTGATGTGCTTGAAATTGTCGATGTCGAATACGGCAAGGCATCCGTTGTTTCCGTGCCGGGCGGCGGTCAGCATGTCGTCGACGCGTGCCATCACAAAGCGGCGGTTGGCGACACCCGTGAGTTCGTCGGTGTAAGAAGCCTTGATCGCTTGGTCCCGATCCTGCCGGACAGTCCTGCCATGTGCTCGCAAACTGGTGATGTCGCTCGCAATGCACAACATCCAGCCATTCTTCTGGACCGCCTCGGTCATCCAAAACCATCGGCCATCACACAGGTCTGTCTCGAAAGCTCGATAGCCGATCTTGCCGCGGCGCGACTGTGTCGACCGCAGCCACTCGTCGAAATTGCTCGTCCGAATGACAGTGCCTCGCGCGAGCTCGAAATTGCGCCGCATGAGATCAGGCCAGAGCGGAGTTTCATCGGGATCGATGAAATAGATCGAACGAAAGGCGCTGTTGGCATACCGCAGCCGGTCATGACCATCGTAGACGGCTATGAGCGTCTCGGTGCGTTCCGAAAGGTGCAGAAGCTGTTCGAAAATTTCGTCCATACCGAACCCTGCCTGGTTGCCTTGGTATGACATGGCGCGGAAACCCTAGGGGAAAAGAGCCGCCCCGCAAGCAAAGGCGCCTCCAGTGCTTACGGAAACGTCAACGAGATGCCGTTTTCAATCGTGATTGGACATCTGCCGCGACCTGAGCGACGCTGTTTTCGGGAGGCGGACCATCTATTTTTCCGGAGATAGGAGGCCGAAATGGAACAGTACGCACTAGATCAGTTGAAAACCATCGCAACGGTCAGCCCGACCTGCAAGCGCCTTGAAATAACGCGGCGCGAACGGCTTGAACGGTGGGCCGAAAGTCTCGAACGCAGCCCCAGACCGTTTCTCAAGACACTTCACGAAACCGAATATCAGCCGATTTCAGATCGGCTTGCCCTGCGCGATGACGGCACGCCAATCTCCGTCGCGTTCGCTGATCCCATTCTGCGGGCGGCGGGAATGGAAAATGATAGCTATGGAGAAGCCAAACGGTTCTTCGAACTCAGCGACGAGCAATTGCATGATCTCGTGTGCTTCTGCCATTTCGGTGAACGCGTCAGCGCGGCAACAGTCGCTCGCCGCTTGCGAAAGATGGCAGGTTCCAAACCAAGGGGCTTTTTCGCTCAGCTGCGCGCGATCTTTGGCTAAGCGCGGTTAAGGCGACTGGTGCCGCGGGCGCTGACGCTCGCCTTCGAAGAAAGGACCGCCCCGGTCATCGGTTGGTCCCCCTTTAGACGCGTGCTGACGCGGCCAGCTCAAACTGACCACACTCGCACCCGTGGGGCTGATGACGTGTCGTCGACACCGTTTTGCGCGGCATCTGATGCAAGGATGCCGCGACGATGGTGAAGCGCGACAGCAGTTTGTCCGCGGAACGGGGATCAATGTCGCCGCGATGCGTTCTCCAAGCCGCGTCGCCGAACGCTCCAAATGCCACCTTGCTCCGGCCTGGGCGATGCCCGTTTCCGCCACGGGATCGGCCCGCTGTTTTCCATTTCATGTCAATGGATCGCATCGAAAGTTTCAGTTGACCGTTTTCGATGGGGAGGTGACATTCTTCTGTAGCGAGGCAGGAGGAAAAACGATGGACGAGGCAGACCGTTGGCGCCATATGGCAAGCGCACCGAAAGACGGTAGTCGGATCCTGGTCACGATCCGTCCATCCGAGCAGGGGCCGGCCGAGGTCGACCTAGCGTATTGGTCGAATGGCGATCAGTTCGCGGGAGAAGGCTGGCGCGCGTCCGACTCTTCGCCGGGGCAGATCATCGAATATGCGGATCCGGAACTGAAATGTTGGATGCCAATGCCTTCGGCCAACCTTGGTCGCACGACGATACCCTCACCCTGGGAGGGCGACGATGACCGGAACCTCGACGGGTCGGGGATCTGAATAATCGCGCTCAAAGACAGTTCGACGAGCGGGTATGGATTCACGGGCTTCCCCGGATTGCGAGCCTGGTATCAGATCGGCGCGCTGCAAGTTGAAGCGGGATGGGCAACGGTCTCGCATTGCCTCGTGATCGGCCGCGCTCGGAGAATTCCCGATCTTTCCCAGCAAGGAAACCTGCGCTAAGCCGGCATAGGGATTTTGCGTGCGAATTTGGAAGCGAGCGCCTCGCGTCGCATTTCCGAAGAACAGAGAAGGCAACTCCTTGTCGGCGATCACGAAGTTTAGACAAACGGCTTGGATAACCGTCATCATCATATTCGCGATCGGGGCATTCCCACGGGAATCGACTGCTGCCAGGGTGCGGGTCATAGACGGGGACACCATCCTTCTTGACCAAATCACGGTTCGGCTCAACGGAATCGATGCACCCGAGGCCGGACAGAAATGCGCTTCTTTTTCCGGACGAGATTGGCCCTGCGGCAAGGTTGCCATCGCGGCGTTGGAAGAACTGGTGTCATCGGGAGACGTCGTCTGCGATGACCGCGGAGTGGACATCTATCAACGACAGCTGGGTGTGTGTCGTGTTGGCCGGCGTGAGATCAATGCCGAAATGGTCGCGTCGGGCAACGCATGGGCATTCCGAAAATACTCCACCGACTACGTCACACTCGAAGACAGGGCCCACCGCGAGCACCTTGGGATTTGGCAGGCCTTCACGATCCCCGCATGGGATTATCGTGCCGAGAGATGGAAGGTGGCCGAGCAACGGGCCCCGAAGGGCTGCCCCATCAAGGGAAATATCTCAGAGAACGTTCACATCTACCACGCGCCATGGTCTCCGTGGTACGACCGCACCAAAGTCGACACCAAGGAAGGCGAGCGCTGGTTCTGTGATGAAGCCCAGGCGCTGAAGGCCGGATGGCGGTCGCCGCAATGGGGCCATTGATCACGGAGACAGGGACTGAGCCCGTCTCCGGATCCTGATTTCGATGCGTCGTCGTGCCTCGACATTTCCTGCCTGTCCTGCGGTGACGGTATCGCCCGGAAGTATCAATTGCGCCGCCGACATGGGGAGCACCGTTGCCTGGCTCAGTTTTGGGTTCGCCTTGAGGATATTCGCGACGGCCATCGCCCGTGCCAATCCCAGCCCGGCATTGTCGGCCGGCTCAAGGGCGGTGATCGGCAATTTGCTGTCCAGGACATCGATGAAGGTTTTGTCGAGATTGGAACTCGTGCGGGCCAGCGGCTGCTCGTCGGTATGGCCGATGACCTCGATGACGTCGACCTGATAGCGAGACAGGTTATCCGCGATCTGGTCGGAAATGGACGTGCCCAGTTTCTGCTGAAATTCGCTGGTCAGCTCGGCACTGCCCGACCTGAAATAATAGCCGCCAGCTTCGCTGAGGTTGATGATGGGCGGCCACTCGTGCGGGCTTTTCGCCGCCGCGTTGGCGGTGACAAGCCTTTTGATCTCCGCCGGGGCGGCGTCAAGATTTATGTCGTTGTCGTCCAGGACTTTCCGCAGCGCGGCCAGTTTTTCGAGGTCGGCCATCTCGACCCCGGTTTTCCGCAAGCGGTCAACGGCCTGGCGGGCCGAAATCAGTTCCCGCCATTCCTTTTCGAATTTCTCCCGATCGATGGGTGAGAGGTTGCCGGCTCCAAGCCTGGCCTGAAGTTCAACCACCCGGGCAGTCGCGTCGAAATTGTCCTTTTTGAGCTCCGCGAGCTTTTGCTCGGTGACCTGCAGCTCCCGCTCGGCCTCATATCGCTTTTTTCTTTCGGCGGTCACGAGCGCTGCCGCCACCAGCAGGAGACAAAAGACGAGCAGCAACATGGATTCAGCCATGGTCAGCCCCAGAATGAGGCCGCGATTGTAGCCCTTATGCTCGAGTTTCGGGGTCTCGGCTATGTGCGCTGCCAATTGAACCACCTCTTACGCTCGATCGCTGATGCAGGTCGCGGCTTATCGTCGACTTCGACGGGTTTGGCTGGCGAGCCTTCAAGACTGGCCAAGTCGATCGCAGTTTCCTCGGAGACCGAAGCCCCGGTTGGAACGGCCGGCTGAGTGCTCTGGATCGGGTCTGCCTCAGGCGGCAACGGCATCGGGGGCTTCTCAAGAGCGTTGGCGATACGGTCGAGCTTTTCTTCAAGGGTCTGCAACGGCTGCAGCGCTTGCCTGGTTTGTTCGATATAGGAACGCCCCTGCTCGGTATCCGCCTCCATGCGCTTCAAATGGGCCTCGGTCATCTCCCTGATCGACTCGATGACCGGCGTGAGCTCGATCTTGATGACGTCTTCCGGGGCACGTATCTCGCCAAGCCGTGCGCCCACGCTTTCCACCGCGCCGCCGAACCTGTCGATGATCGTCGAAAGCTGACCGGTGGTTTCGGCCAATTTTGCCGCCGCGTTGTTGTTGCTGTCGTTGATGGTCTTGTTGTGGGATTCGATAATGGCCGAAAGCTGCTGCGCCGCCTCCTGTATGGGCTTGATCGCCTCCTTCGACAGCGACTCGATCGCCTTGCGAATATCTTCGCCGTTCTTCTCGGCTTGGCGGGCGATCTCGTCGAACCCTTCCGACAGCATCTGGTTGCTGACCCTGCGATAGTTCGAAAACTCCCGGGCGGATGAATCGAGTTCGGTTCTGACGCGCCTGGTCATCTCGGCAAGTTCGTGCCTTGCACTGCGCTCGATGTCCAATGGATCGCGGCGCATCTGGTTGAACAGGATCCGGAGCGTCACCCCGGCAATCGTCGACGTCACCGCGATGCCGAAGTTTCGCACGATCGTGTCGATGGAGGTCTCACCGGCAAACAGATAGAGCGACACACCGAGGCTCGAGAGCGTGAAGAGAAAGCCCATGTAGTAGAGATTGTCACCGGCCTGCTCGTTATGCAGGCGGAAACCCGCCAATAGCAGCGAAGCGAGAAAATACGTTGCCATCAGCAGCAACGGGACCACGGTGACGACCGTCGTCGACCATCCCCAGAGCTTTGCCGTCCAGATGAACACCATGCCGCCGATCGTCGTGAGCGCAAAGAGCACCAGCGGCCCGTAGTCGCGGATCGCGGACTTTGTCACCTCTCTCGAGGCCATCAGCGTTGTCCTTCCAGACGGATGAAACCGTCGAAGTAGCCGTTATTCTTTGTGATCCACTCTCTCCAAAATTCAGCCAGTTCCTCGACGGAGAATTTCAGGTTTGGACGCTGAAACGCGAGGATCTTCACCGACACCCCGTCGAGAGATGTCCTGAACTTATCACGCGCCTCGCTTTTCTGAAATTTCGAATAGGCAACACCGTCGCGGTAGTTCGAAAAGGCCGGCGTGTGTTCGATCATGTCGGAGGCGACGAACAGGGCTTTGGGCGTTCCGGCGGGGAGGCTCGAGAAGACCTCAAGGTTGATCCGCTGGATGCCGGCCATGATCGGCGAGGCATCGCCTGCCTTGCCGGATGCCAGCCTGCCAGCTATGTCTTCGAGGGGTTTTTGGAAGCCTTTTTCCCAGCGATCCTGAATCAGTCGCGGATTGCTGGTCCATTCATCGGCGAGTTCACCGCTGCCTGGATTGCAGCCATGGAACGTTCGCTCCGGCTCGCCTTCCTTCTCGGTGAGCGAATAAATGTCGATGGCACCGCCGACTGGAACCCTGGCCACGATTTGCTGAAACTGGTTTTTGAGATCGAGCGCAGTCGTGTCGGAAATGGGATCGGTGACGTCAAGCAGGATAGCGGTTTCGGACGTCGCGCCGGTGACCGGGCAAAGGGAGGCCTTGTCGACCACCACGGTGCTGCTTGCCCTGTATTTGAGCCACCCGAACGCGCCGATAATGGCGACAGAAACCAAGCCAAGGGCAATGGCGCCGACAATCAGCCCTGCGGAATTGCCACCCCGCCTGCGGCTACGGCTGGATCGCGCCAAGGCCGGCCTCCGGGAATATGTTGTCCAGCTTGTGATAATTTTCGACAGCGGCTTCGAACTCGGCACCGATCCTGCGAATCTGCTCCGACAGTTCCGCCTGAGCCGCCTGAATTCGGCCACTCAAGACCGCGTCATCCCATTCCTCGCTGGTACGCACCACCGGTGTCAGGCGCTCGAGCTTGTAGGGTTGAGAAAAATAACCCGGCTCGGGTTCCGACCGTGCCGCGCGGTTTGCGTCACGATAGATCGTCAGCAGCGCGTTCGCGGCGCGCTCGAGATTGCTCTGATGCTCCGCGAACAGTCCCACCGTCCGCGTCCGGTGAGCGATGATGGCCGCGCATTCCTGGCGCCGTCCGCTGAGATCGCGCACGATCTCCTCGATCTTCGCGTTGTGATCGTCTCTTATGTCACGAAGGTTGTCGATGAGCTCGAGCTTCCTGTCGATGTAGTTCGCACGCGCACTGTCCAACCGCTTCCTGACACCGGCAAAGCCCGGATAGGGATCCGTCAGGTAGCACCCATCGATGAAGGCCAGGATCGAAAAAAGCAGTCCGACGGCAAAGAGCATCCAGGAATTCAGTTCGGCAAGCTCCAGCGGCGCGTTTCTGAGCCGCGATATGACTTCCGCGCCGGCTCCGGAAAGAACGGTCGATGACACCTCGCGATAATGGGCCAGGGCAAGATTGATGCCCAGGGCGATGCAGATATAGGCGACCAGCCCACAGAACCCGAGCAGCTTGAAAAACAGGGATCGATGAACCAGAAAGCGAACGCAATAGATCGAGAACAGCAGAGCCGATCCGATGTTGAGGACGGCGAACGCGATCGCCTCCGTCACGCCGCCGACGATCCCCTGCTCGCTTCCCTTCGCGAGAAAGCTTCCATTCATGATCATCTCGAAGAGCACGAGGAAAACGATCAAGGCAATCTTGAAGGCCTGTGCGGCGGTGGTCGAAACCTTCGCGGCGCGATCGAGGTTGTGTTTCGCCTTGAAGGATGACATCTCGTCCTCGGCGGCCTTGAGATCGCGGCGCAGCCCATGCAACTCGTCGACGCCACTCGCCACCTCGGCCTTGAAGTCGGATACGCTCGACGCGTTGGCTTGCCGGATCAGTCCAAACTGCCCTTCGAAGTCAAGATTGCGCAGACGACCCTCGAAGGTCTGAAATTGATCCTCGAGGACCTGATAGGAGGCGGCCTTCTCCTCCTCGATCCGAGAGACTATCCGCTGTTCGACCTCGTCCGGCGACGCGGCGCTTGGAGCGGGCCGATTGAGCTTGCCGTTCTCGGCACCCTTTGCCCGCAGATCGAGCGTGGAACTGGTCTTGTCAATATCGAGCGAAGGGAAGATGTCGGTCGAGGCACGAAAGTCGTGGCTGGATTCCCGAACGCCCTCCCAGAGCCTGTTCAATGCTTCAAAGCCCACGCGAAACCTTTAGTGGTTTGTTTACCAAATGTTGCCTCTGATCTGGATATCGCAGTGGTTGTACGTGGTCCAGCGTCCGTTTCCTCTGCCGATACTAATCGAGCCATACGGTTAATCGAGATCTTTTCCAAACATACACGAAATGCTCGCGCCCACGGCAGATCGCGGCCAGTCCGGGCTCCTTTTCAATGCCACGCCGGTGATGGTCGATCGTTGTTGTCCGCAAACACTTGTCCGGCGACCGAGCGGATGGCTCGCGGTTGGCCACGTGGCGCCAAAAATCCGTAACAGCATCGGGGCGGGCGGCCGCGGCCGCTCGCCCAAGCTTGACGCGCGGCCGTGCCGGCCACGCCCCTCCAGACAATGAGCATACCAGGCGAAGGCGCGTCCGCGCCGGCGCCAGTTCGCGCACGGCTTGACCGGTTAAAAGGGCAGCCGCAGGAGGGTTAGCGTTAGCGACGCTCGCAACGAGCGGAACCCGGGACCGACTGCCCCCGGCAAGCCGTTCCGCTTGGGGCGCACCCTTGGCGAGCCCTGATCTCGCCTCACTTGCCCGGCCGTCCCGGTGACCGTGCG
Source organism: Rhizobium sp. WYCCWR10014 (assembly GCF_001657485.1). Taxonomy (GTDB): domain Bacteria; phylum Pseudomonadota; class Alphaproteobacteria; order Rhizobiales; family Rhizobiaceae; genus Rhizobium. Next base: position 548,571 of record NZ_LXFU01000051.1, on the reverse strand, counting down.
CAGCCAAGATCTCCTCCCTGGACCTGGAGCAAACACCGTCCGTGATTAATCCAGCAAGTCCACGGCATCAGGACAGGATCATCCGATCGGGTGACGATGTTTGCCGATAAGTAGGAGATCTTGGGAAACCAACCTCCTAGGTTCGAGCGCCACGAACGCTCGGGCCATTTTTTTTGGCAAAAAGGGATTGATGAGACGCCAGATCTCGGACGGCGGCCCATGACCGTTCAGGATGATACTTCAGACAGGCGCTCCGAGCGCAGCGAGCGACCGATCGTTGACGCGATCCTGGGCAATCGGTGCTCTTTGCCGAGCCACATCACTTTTCGCATAGCCGTCGGCCGCCGGAATATGGCTGGTAGGTACAATCGGACGGCCGAAAGGAGCGGTAGGCGCGCGAACAGGCGGTGATGTTGCAGGACGGCGGCGCGCCTTGACCATTGTTTGCGTCTTCTGTCGATCGCACTCCACTCAGCGCGGATTCTGCCATCGCCTCGCGCATGAAGTCCCGCCAAACATGCGCTGGCAGGGTGCCGCCCGTCACGCCCTTCATCGGCGTGTCATCATCATTGCCAACCCAGACACCGACGATGAGTGCCTGCGTGAAGCCGACGAACCAGGCATCCCGATTGTTCTGGCTCGTGCCGGTCTTGCCGGCCGCGAACGTTCCAGGATCCGCTCCACGTCCAGTGCCGCGCTCGACCACCAACTGCAGGAGACCGACGAGATCCGACTGGTAGGGCGAAAGATCGACATTCGGCTTTGCTTGTGAGCCAACTCGAAATGTCTTGGGCTGCCCTGCCGCTTGAAAGTCGATGATGCCCCAGGGCCTGACAGGTGCCCTGCCGAGTTGGACGGACGCATAGGCGCTGGTGAGGTTGAGCAGATTGACCTCGGAAGTGCCAAGCGCCAGAGACGGTGTGTTGGGCAGCGGCGCATCAATGCCGAGTTCGCGCGCCGCGGCAATCACATTGTCCAGACCAACCTCTTCGGCAAGCGCCACCGACGCGGCATTGAGCGATCGCGCGAACGCCTCGGCAAGCGTTACCCAACCGCGATAATCGCCACCGGAATTTTCCGGCGCCCAGCCGTCGATGTCGATTGGCGCGTCGAGAACCCGGTCGGACAAGGTGAGTCCAGCCTTCAATGCCGCGTAATAGACGAATAGCTTGAAGGTGGAACCGGGCTGGCGCATCGCGGTGACGGCGCGGTTGAACTGGCTTGCCTTGTAGTCGCGCCCGCCAACCATCGCGACGACCGCGCCGTCGGGCGTCATCGCGACCAAGGCCGCCTGCGATGCTCCGACCGTCTTTCCTTCACCGTCGAGGGCTCGTTTCACGACCTTTTCGGCGATTTGCTGCAACCGCGGCACCAGCGTGGTGCGCACCGTGGTCGAACCGGGCGAGGAGCCGGCGATTTCGCTTGCTTGGGGGGATATCCAGTCTGCAAACCAGCTTCCGGAGCGTGGCGTGGGCGTCGTGGGTTGCAGCCTGGCAAAGGTCGTCTTGGCCTCCTCCAATTGTGGCGTGGTGATCTTGCCATTGGCCGCCATCGCGTCGAGAACGACCATGCTGCGTTGCCGGGCGCCTTCGAAATTGTCGATGGGATTCCATTGGCTCGGCGCCCGCAGCAAGCCCGCCAGCATGGCCGACTCCGACAGGCTGAGGCCACCAATATCCTTGTTGAAAAAGATGCGTGCGGCGGCGGGCATTCCGGTGGCGCCGGCGCCAAGATAGACGCTGTTGAGATAGCGCGTCAGGATTTCCCGCTTGCCGAGCTTCCACTCCAGCCAGACCGCGATCACAACCTCCTGTATCTTGCGCTTTATCGTTCGATCGCTGTCGAGGTATTGCAGCTTGATAAGTTGCTGGGTGATCGTGCTGCCCCCCTCCACCACCGAGCCAGCCTCCAGGTTGCGCAGAAGGGCCCTCCCGATGCCCATGGGATCGATGCCAAAATGATCCATGAATCGGCGATCCTCGATGGAAAGGACGGCATCGATCAGATTGGCCGGAAACTCGTCGTATCGAGCATAGGGCCCTTGATAGGGCCCCTGCCTCACCAACGGCTCGCCGTCGGCGGTTTCCAGCACCACGATCGGCTTCAACGTTCCATCCCGGATTTCGCTCCAGGGCACGTCCTTGAGGGCCCACACCAGCACGCTGCATACGAAGAGGCAGACAAGCAAGGCCGACCCCATAGCGAATTTCCACCAGTTCGCCGGAAGAAATCGGCGTCGGCGACTTTCGCGCGGCTTGGAACCCCGATCGCGAATCGCGCGCCCGGCCCTGGCCATAGCGGTCGTCATCCATTTGGCGGGAGCTGATATGGTTTCCAGCCGCATCGACCTCCTTAGCTTCGTTCTCAAAAACGAAGCCATCGTCTTGGTCTTCGCCAAAGCAGAACTTGCCGCCAAATCGCGGCGTAGCGCACGCAGTAGATTGCTCGCAGCCTGTCGAGTTTGCACGAAGGTTCCGTGGGGGAGTTGCGGATTGTCGCCTTGGGTGATTCCTGGCGAATTCGAGGCGGCCGCGGGCGTTGCTGAATCTGTTGGCTGATTGCGACCCGTGCTCGGGTTGCCAACGCTTTCGCCTGAGGATTCGGGAGGATTGGGCATCGGTTACCGCTAAAAGGCCAACGTGGCTTGGAACCTTATAGCCGGGCGATGCCGCGTGTTCTACCGTAAAAGGTCCCATTGGCTCGGAGCGGGATTGAAGGAATGCTGCAGCGCCCATTTCCGGCAGCGGTAGAGGCGCACGCAACAGCACGAGTGGCTAAGGAACTGGCCTACAGCAAGTTGCGATCGGCGACATGGCCCAAACGAGGGGGCTGTTTTTCGGAGCGTTGCCCTAAAGCCCGTCGAGGAAGGTCCGTCACCATTGCCGAGGCCGATCTGCGCCCTAACTTCCAAAGACTTGGTGAGAGCGACCGACACATCGATGTCTTCGAGCGACGCCAAGATCACGGAGGCGGAATTGGAAAATGACCTCGGCCCCCGCCGCGTCTATTCGACCTCGCCATCCGCCCCTTCACGCATGCCTGCCTTCGCGAGTGTACTCGCTGTTATTGCCATTCTGTATTTCGGCAAGAATGTACTTCTTCCGCTAGCCATCGCAGTCCTTTTGACGTTCGCGTTGGCTCCCATATCCTCTCGTCTTCGAAAGCTTGGCATGCCGCGTATTCCGGCGGTCATCGTCACCGTCGTGATCGCTTTTCTTGTTCTCGTCCTGTTCGGGCTTGTCGTAGCGGGACACGTAGCCGAAGTCGCCCAGAACCTTCCGGCCTACCAGGGCAACATCATAGCAAAAATTCGGTCTCTCCATGAAAGTGGAACGGATAGCGGTATTGTGCGGCGCCTGACATCAGTCGTTGAGAGCGTCGGTCGTGAGCTCAGCAACGCCGGGGAGCGCCCAGTTGCTCCAGGTACCGGATCAACACCAAGGGAGCCCGTGCTCGTTGAGATATTCGCGCCTAGTAGACCAATTGAAACGCTGACTAGCCTGATTGGTCCTCTGCTCGGCCCCATCGCCTCATTGGGCTTGATCATCGTCGTCGTAATATTCATGCTTTTAGAGCGGGAAGAGCTTCGCGATCGCTTTATCCGGCTCGTTGGCTATGGCGATCTGCATCGCACAACAGAAGCCATCCAGGAGGCAGGTAGCCGCGTCGCGCGGTATCTTCTTATGCAGCTGGTGGTGAACTGCGCCTACGGCGTACCATTGGCGCTCGGACTATGGGCGGTTGGCATTCCAAATCCAGCGCTTTGGGGGATGCTAGCCATCGTGCTTCGATTTGTCCCTTATATAGGGCCTGTCATCGCGACGGTTCTGCCGCTGTTCCTGGCCTTTGCAGTTGACCCTGGCTGGAGCCTTGTTCTTTGGGTTGGGGCCATCTTCCTCGTGCTGGAATTGACCAGCAACAACGTCATCGAGCCCTGGCTCTATGGTTCTCGTACCGGCCTTTCTCCGCTGGCAATCATCGTCGCGGCGATTTTTTGGGCATGGCTGTGGGGACCAGTCGGTCTTGTGCTGTCCACGCCGCTGACCGTGTGTCTGGCAGTGTTGGGCCGGTATGTCCCGCAGTTCGAGTTCCTTGAGGTCGTTTTTGGTAGTGACCCGGTGCTCGATCCCAAGGAGCGGCTGTACCAGCGGCTTCTCGCCGGCGATCCCGATGAGGCGACCGATTACGCTGAGGAATTCCTCGAGGAGGACTATCTGGAGGATTACTATGGCAAGGTTGCCATTCCTGCCCTTCTCCTCGCGGAGAAGGATAGGCGTCGAGGCGTCTTGACCGCCGAGCAGATGGAACAGGTGTTCGGGACCGCCATCACGCTGGTCTCGAACCTCGCGGAAATCGCGCAGGAAGAAGAGCAGGAAGAGGAAGAAGAAGAAGAGGAACAGAAGGAGAAGCCAGCGGCAGGTCGGCCCAGCCCCCCCAAGGAAGGGAATGGGGATGAGAGCGAACTACCTGACGGACGGGGCAAGACCGTCTTTTGCGTCGGAGGCAGGGGCCCGCTCGACGACGCGTCGGCTGCGATGCTTGCCCAGATTCTTCAGGTACAAGGAGCCGAGGTGGTCGCAGCGAGGCATTCTGACATCCCCAATCGCCGCGCCATGAGCCTCGTTCCGAAACAATCGAACGCCATCGTCGTTTGCTTCCTCAACGAGGACTCGGCAAGGCACGCCACTATACTTGTTCGTCGGTTCAAGCGCATATACCCAGCCATTCGCGTCGGCGCGGTCCTTTGGGTGGAAAACCAGAAGGAAAGGCAACCGCCCGCGCTTGGGGAGGCAGATTTCGTTGCCACAAACTTGACCTCGGCTGCCCGCGAGGCACTTGCCGATGCACCACCATCATTGATGACGCCTGCGCGCAAGATTCGTACCAGGCGGTCCTCGAACAAGACAGGCATAGCAGCCGCGCCCCCCGGGATTTAGCGGCAGGCGGTGTCCAGGGGCCGGTCAGAGCCATGGAGCAGATCACATGAATGGCACATTCGCGGGTTGGTGCCTCGCAACCATCACCGAAGATGTTCTTTTCGTCCGCCGTAACGATCAGACGAGCTCCACCCGGACGCTGACGTCGATGCTGCCGATCGCGTCCACGGTCTCGGCAAGATCGGAGCCGGTGGAGACTGAGATTCGGGATTGATGGATCGCGCAGCGGTCGGAGTTCCCCGCCTGCGACGAAATCCGGCGGTGTGAATGCGTATCGACCGAGCATGTTGATATGTTTGAGCCCCCGAGGGGCAAGTCTATCGGCTATAGGTTTCTGCACGGGTATTTATGAATTCGGCGGCCTTTCCAACGGCTTTGCGATCGGCTCCACATCAACGCATTAAACCCGGGTTTGTTGGAGCGGAAGCGGCGGCTGGAATCGACCCATTTCCGTCATTTGGAGCTAGTTCGTGGATTCCCGAAAGCTGCCGCTTATCACAACAGAGCGATGCCAGCTTCGCGCTACCGGCGCTTTTCCGGGCCCGACAGTCCCTGCGGCGAGGCAGGTTTTCCGCTTATAGGGCTTATGCGGCGCTTGGCCCTGGCAGCTTGCCCCGCGCGTTGGAAGAAACGGATTTCTGTGGCGATGCTTGCGCGGAACGGATCGGTTTGGTTGAAGTAGTCGCGGTCCAGACCGAGCTTTGCACCAGTCGCCTGAAGGACGAAATAGACGATGTCGGTGATTGTGGATTTGCTGCGTTCGAAGAGAACCCGACGGAACCCGGAATTGCCGAACTCCACATAGGTGAGTTCCACCGCGAAAACCGTCAGAACCAAGGCAATGGAAATGGCGAAACTGAGCGCCACTGCCCCACCATTCAGATAGTAAGTGTTGTAAACAAAGCTTCCAAGCTTGTGCAGGCAGTATTCACCAGTTCCATGGCACTGCTCCAAAACACGAACCCGTACAGCTTAGTCCTAGCGATGCGCTTCTGCCAGATTGCTCAAAGGACGATCGGGGCGTCCTTTGATGTATTACCGGCGGTGGAAGTGTTGGGGCGGCGATCACGACCAGTGGTCCGTGACAATGCGCGGCATTTCGCTCACACCCGGCGCGGCATTACCCCTATCAGTTCGGCCGCTGTCTTCCGAGTTGGCGGCCGAGTAACGACGCGGGAGGCGTGCCGGAGGGTCGAGGAACAATATCAGAAACTGCTGGAACTACATGGCCGGCCGAAAGGCGGATAAAAAATCTGTCCGGCACGGGAACAATTTAGCTCGGCCGATCGTAAGGAGTCGGGTCGTGCAGAGATTTGATAAGGCAGCCACCTACACTTCAATGTGCGGCCCGCCGCAACCCAGACTAGCCCCGTCCTACCTAAGGCGGGGCTTTTTTTCTCCAATTGCCTGGAACGGAAGCTGGTGCTGATCGCCAAGGGCCGGCTGCTGGAGCTACTGGCTGAAAAAAGGTTGCGCGTTTAATCAGCTGCGCGGTGACAAGACACCAACGCACCGGCCGCTCATCATCACTACCGAACTAACGGTGAAGAAATTGGCAAGAAGCTGCTCAAAGAAGGCTTCGCCAAGACGTGCAGGCCGAAGTAGCGTAACGACTGGTGTGATTGAGCATACTTTCCCTTCCCCGTGGCCCCTTCATCTGATGTTCAGGATGGATCGACGACACTAGTCCAATAGATATTCGGAGATGGCATCTGGAAAGAAGGAGTCCAAGGGACGACGCTTATGACCCTGGCTGCCGCAGCAAGCGTGGCTTACTTCCGATCTTCATATGTCGCGGCAATCTTACTCGTATGGTGATCGATCCAAATTAGCCTCGTCCACAGATCAATGGACCGCAAAAATGTTTCAAGCACTAACCTCCCTTTCCGATAATGATATCGAACTTGTCGTTGATGCGGTGACGGAATGGTGTTCTCAGCATCATTGCGACATTCAGAGCTGTCGCGGGCAATTTGCCCTCGCTGCGGCTGTCGATGCACTCCAGAGTTCACCGAACCATGACACCTTGCTACACCATCTTTCCGAGAAGTTGATGGACAATAAAGAATAGCGTCATGCGAATATGTCAGATTGGACGACCGCCCGGACCTTGTTCGGACCTTAGTTGGGGATGCTTCAGACTCAAGTCCTACACGTGGAACCGCCTGTGGTAGGAAGTGTTTTTCGATTGGCGACGCCAGAGAGCGCCTCGCCGATTCTGTAGCCGCCCTGGAGACGAAACATGCGCCTGCTCATCGTCGAAGACGAACCGGGAATCGCTCTGGTGATTGAGGACGTCGCGATCGACGCCGGATTCGAAATCACAGGCATCGCGGGGAACATGTCGGAGGCTCTGCAGCTCGGCTCCGAAGCAGACATCGCCATCATCGACGTCCGGCTTGGGGATGGAATCACCGGACCGTCCATTGCCCGCGCGCTGTTTTCCGGATTCGGACTTGGGGTGGTGTATTTCACCATGAACCCCGACCTTATCGCGAGCCCGGAGGAGCGACCTGTCGTCACCAAGCCGGCGGGTCCTGAAAGAATAGTTGATGCGTTGTCCATGGCAGCCAAGAACGCTCGCCCAAGAACGAATCGCGTTGCGAGCGGGCACACCTTCCACTGAAAGCGTGAGGCCCCGTTGATCCTCCGACCGAACTCAATGTAGCCGACATATTCTTATTGTCGGTCAGAGGAGATGCACCATGCCCACTTCGCGATCGTATGAAGCGGCTCCTGATCGTTTCGGTACAAAATCGTAGGCATGCCAAATCCTCCACGCCGGAACGGGAATATCAGGTTGCCGCAGGAACGTTCCTATTACGAACGCGGCATCCTTGCCGCAGTAGTACGGCCTCCCTGCCGCGTCGCGACGGGCCTGCCAGCTTTGCGGAGCATCGATCCCATCAGCCGGATCCGCTGTCCGGCGATCTCAATCCTGTCGCCGTCGATGACCGAAGCTCTGCCGACAAATTGCTCTGCGCCGACAGATGCTGATAAGAGAACCAGCCCGGCCAGGAGCAGTAGAAACAGCCGGTTCGCTTGCGCATCGACTTCAAAATGCCAGACCGAACAGCAGGTTGGTGACAACGGAATCACTTCCCCCGGCGCCGGCTAATGTCGCGTTCGTATTGTCCGGATCTGATATCGCTGCTGTCGGACCTCGTTGTGGCGCCCGCAGCGCGGCCTCTCGCCATGGCGGCTATGACGTCATTCGTCAGGGGCGAAGCCACCGCCGAGTCACCTGTGCGCGCTGGTGTACCCGACGACGATGATCACTCGGAAAAGATCCGTTATGACAAATTTCACTGCGACGGTTGGGCTTTAAGCCTCAATATTGTCGAGCATCGTATTCTTCAATCGTTTCGGGGTCCTGCTTATATTCCCATTGCACACCGTTTAGCCGGCGCCAGATTTGTCCCGACGGGTTTCGGGCGGCGGCGTCGACGAGTGGCACCGGCAGGAGTGTGTCGTGCTTGTGCCAGAGCGTGACGTCAGTGACGTTGGACTGCTTGGGCTTCCGGAACAGGTTGAAAAGGAGTGCGAAGTCCATTGGCCGATTCCCTCTCCAAGGGATTCAACTATAGGGACGTTTTAGGTACTTTCAAGTACCATAATTTTGAGAACTCAGCGCGCGCGGAAAATATCGGCACCACTGCTTACGCTCGGGGCTCATCACGTTCGGGAAAGTGCGATCTGGACAGAAGCCGAACCAACGAGTGGCCCGTTACGCCTCATCCCACGCAAAAGCCCCGCGGTTGTTGCGACCGCGGGGCTCCTTGACGCCTCACCCGGGAGAGGGGATCAGGCGGCCTGTACTTTGCGGGTCGTGCGTGCCCATTCGGGCAGCCACTCACCATGGGTGGCGAGCAGATCGTCGACCAGCGACCAGATCTGGTCGAGGTCGAGTTCGGCGGCCGTATGCGGGTCCATCATCGCGGCGTGATAGATATGCTCGCGATTTTCCGTCATCAGAGCCTGCACCGTTAGTTCCTGGACGTTGATATTGGTGCGGATCAGCGCCGTCAGCTGCGGCGGCAGGTCGCCGATGAAGGTCGGCTGGATGCCGGAGGCATCGACGAGGCAGGGCACTTCGGCGGCGCAATTGGTCGGCAGCGAGGTGATGCAGCCGTTGTTGCGGACATTGCCGTAGATCACCGAGGGCTCGCCGGTCCAGACCGAGTTGATGATCGAGGAGGCATATTCCTTCGACGGCTTGACCTCGATCTTGTCGGCCGAGCGATAGGCCTCCGCCTGGCCCTTCCAACGCTCGATTTGCTCGATGCAGCGCTTCGGATATTCATCGAGCGGAATGCCGAATTTCTCGATCAGGTCGTCGCGGCCCTCCTTGATGAAATAGGGCGTGTATTCGGCGAAATGCTCCGAGCTTTCGGTGACGAAATAGCCGAGCCGCGTCAGCATCTCGTAGCGCACCTTGTTCGGGCAGCGCGGGTTCCAGCCAGGCTTCGGCGCCCTGCCCTCGCGATAGGCGCGCAGCAAGTCGGGATAGAGGTTGCGATAGGAACCGTCGGCCTGGCGATGCTCGAACTTGAGATAGAAGGCCATGTGGTTGATGCCGGCCGCCCGGTAGCGGATTTCCTCGTAGGGGATGTCGAGGTCGTGGGCGAGCTCCATCGCCGTGCCCTGCACCGAATGGCAGAGGCCAACCTGGCGAATGGTCGGATATTTCTCCGATATCGCCCAGGTGTTGATCGCCATCGGGTTGACATATTGCAGCATGATCGCCTCGGGGCAGACCGCGAGCATGTCCTCGCAGACCTTCCAGAGATGCGGCACGGTGCGAAGCCCGCGCATGATGCCGCCGACGCCGAGCGTATCGGCGATCGTCTGGCGCAGCCCGTATTTCTTCGGCACTTCGAAATCGGTGACCGTGCAGGGTTCATAGCCGCCGATCTGGAAGGCGACGACGACGAAATCGGCGCCCGATAGCGCCTTGCGCTGGTCGGAATAGGTCTCCGCCTTCGCCTTCACGCCGAGCGTCGAGATCAGCTTGTTGACGACGATGGCGCTTTCTTCCAGCCGCTGCGGATTGAGATCCATCAAGGCGATCGTCGCACCCGACAGGGCCGGACGCTGCAACACGTCGCCGACGATGTTCTTCATGAAGACGGTGGAGCCTGCTCCGATGAACGTGATTTTGGGATTTGCTGCCATTATAACCTCCGGCATTCGACAATCATGCTACCTCGAAAGCGGCCTTGACGAGCCGTTCGGTGTAGGCGGTCTTGGGATGGGTGAGAACTTCGTTGACGGGGCCTTCTTCGACGATCTTGCCATGCTGCATGACGATGACGCGATGGCAGAGCGCCCTGACGACCTTGAGATCGTGGGAGATGAACAGGTAACTTAAGCCCCGCTCGTCCTGCAGCTTGCGCAGGAGTTCGATGATCTGGGCCTGGACGGAAAGGTCGAGCGCCGATGTCGGCTCGTCGAGCAGGATGAATTCCGGCTCGAGCGCGATGGCGCGGGCAATGGCGATGCGCTGGCGCTGGCCGCCGGAAAATTCGTGCGGGAAACGCGACAGGATATGGCCCGGCATGCCGGCGGCGATCAGCGCTTCGCGCACCCGGTCCTGGCGTTCGGCCTTGGTCGCGCCCAGCCTGTTGACGACGAGACCTTCCTCGATGATCTGGCCGATCGTCATGCGCGGATTGAGCGATGAGAAAGGATCCTGGAACACCACCTGCATGCGGGCGCGCAAGGGCCGCATCTCGGCCCTGGAAAGGCCGTGGATCGGCTGATGGTCGAAATGGATCTCACCGCTATCGGGCGTGTTCAACCGCAGGATCGCCTGGCCGAATGTCGTCTTGCCGGAGCCGGATTCGCCCACGAGTCCGAGCGTTTCGTGACGGCGCAGCGTCAGGTCGAGGCTGTCGACGGCGACAAGCTCACGCATCGCCGGCTTGAGAAAGGTACCGTGGCGCATCATGAAGGAGACACGCACGCCCTTGGCATCGAGGATGACGTCCGATCCCTCCGGCAGCGGATTGGCCTGGCCACGCGGCTCGGAGGCAAGCAGATGCTTGGTATAGGCGTCCTGCGGATTGGCAAACAGTGCTTCCGTGGTGTTGTGCTCGCGCACTTCGCCGTACTGCATCACATAGACGTAATCCGAGAACTGCCGCACCACGGTCAGGTCGTGGGTGATGAGGATGACGGCCATCCCCAGTTCCTTCTGCAGGTTGCGGATCAGATTGAGGATCTGCGCCTGCACGGTGACGTCGAGCGCCGTCGTCGGCTCGTCGGCGATCAGTACATCCGGATCGTTGGCAAGCGCCATGGCGATCATCACGCGCTGGCGCTGACCGCCGGAAAGCTGATGGGGATATTGCATGAGCCGCGCTGCGGGATCGGGGATCTGCACATGTTCGAGCAGTTCGAGCGCGCGCTTTTGCGCGTCCCTCTTGCTGATCCGGCGATGCACGCGGATCGCTTCGACGATCTGGCTCCCGATCGTATAGATCGGGTTCAGCGAGCTCATCGGCTCCTGGAAGATCATCGAGATGCGGTCGCCGCGCAGCTTGCGGCGCGCCCGCTCGGAGAACTTCAGGATATTGCTGCCGTCATAGGCGACCGTCGATTTCTCGGAGACGACGGCGCGCTTCGACAACAGCCCCATCACCGTTCGCGCCGTTACCGATTTGCCGGAGCCGGATTCGCCGACGATCGCGATCGTCTCGCCGCGATAGAGCTGGAACGAGACGTCCTTGACGGCTTCGACCATGCCGTCTTCGACCTTGAAATTCACCGCGACATTGCGGGCGTCGATAATCGGCGTGTCCGAGCGGCCATCATGGTCGTGGCGGACGGGCGGGGCGAAGGAATTGACCAGTGCAAGAGCCATATCAATCACCTCAATAAGGATCGACCGCGTCGCGCAATCCGTCACCGAGCGCATTGAATGCGAAGACGGTGACGAGCACGAAGCCGACGGGGGAGAGAATCCAGGGATAAGAGCCGATGACGGAATAGGTCGCCGTGTCCTGCAGCATCAGGCCCCAGGAAATCAGCGGCGGCTTGACCGCAAAGCCTAAGAAACCGAGGAAGGATTCCAAGAGCACGACGCTCGGTATGTGCAGCGTCACCGCGACGATGACATGGCTCATCACATTCGGGAAAATGTGCTGCATGATGATGCGCGTGTCGGTCGCGCCGACGGCCATTGCCGCCCTGACATAATCGATGCGGGCGAGCGCAAGCGTCTTGCCGCGCACCTCGCGCGACATCTGCGCCCAGCCGAGCGCCGACATCACCGCGATGACGAAGGCAAGGAAGACGTTGGTCGGCGCCGTCACCGGGATCAGCGAGGTCAGCGCCAGATAGAGCGGCAGCTGTGGGAAGGCGAGCACCAGTTCGACGAAACGCTGCAGCCAGACATCGAAGGTGCCGCCGAAATAGCCGGACACCATGCCGACGGTCGTGCCGATGATGGTGACGATGAAGACCACCGTCAGGGCGATCGTCAGCGAGATGCGCGAGCCGATGATCGCACGCGACAGCACGTCGCGGCCGAACTTGTCGGTGCCGAGGAAATGCACCGGCTGGCCGTCGGTCGAGCCGAAGAAGTGCCGGTTGGCCGGGATCAGGCCGAAGAGCCGGTATTCAGCGCCCTTGACGAAGAAGCCGAGCAGCCGCGGGTTGTCGTAGTCGATGCCGACGATCGGCTGGAAGGTGACCGGGTCGAGCTCTTCGGAATCCGACAGCGCATAGACGCGCGGCTGGAAGACGAAATTGCCGTCCTTGTCGTGGAAGCTCATCATCTGCGGCGGCGCGAAGCCGACATCGGTCGCCTTCGGGTCCATCGGCGCGAAGAAATCGGCAAAGATCGCCATGACGAGCAGCAGCACGACGAGCACCAGCCCTGCCATGCCGGTCCAGGAGCGCCTCAGCCGGCGCCAGACAAGGGCGATATAGCTCTCATGCCCACGCGATTGTTTTTTGGTCTCGATGTCGGTTGTCGGCGGCGTAGCAGAAGAGTCGAAAGCCAACATCTCAGGCTCCTCCATATTGGCGGACGCGGGGATCGAGCAAAGCAAGCAGCATGTCGGCGATGATGTTGCCGACGATCAGTGTCGCCGACAGCACCATCATGAAGGTGGCGGTGACATAGACGTCGCCGACCGCCATAGAGCCGACGATCGCCGGGCCGACGGTCGGCAATGCGAAAATGATCGCGGTTTCGATCTCGCCGGTCAGCATGTAGGGCAGCACGACGCCCTGGTACATCACCAGCGGGTGCAGCGCGTTCGGCACCGCATGGCGCATCACCACCGCTGCGCCGGAAAGCCCCTTGGCCTTGGCCGTCTCGACATATTGGGCATTCAGCGTATCGAGCAGATTGCCGCGCATGACGCGCATATTGTAGGCGAGCCCACCGAAGGTGGCGATCGCCACGACCGGCCAGACATGGTGGACCAGATCGACGAACTTCGCCCAGGACCAGGGCGCCCCGCCATATTGCGGCGAGAAGAAGCTGCCGATTTCGGAGACGTTAAGCTGGAAAACCAGGAGATAGACGATGATCAGCGCCATCAGGAAGCGCGGTACCGTCATGCCGAGGAAGGAAATCCCCGAAAGCAGGCTGTCGATCCAGCTATATTGGCGCGTCGCCGCCCAGATGCCGAAGCCGATGCCGAGCACCGAGGCAAAGAGATGGCAGACGAGCGCCAGAAGCAATGTCCGCGGCAGGCGTTCACCGACGACATCGGCGACCGGCTTGTTGTAAAACATGCTGTAACCGAAATCGCCGCGCGTCACGATCCCGCCGATCCAGTTGACGTATTGGACGACCAGCGGCTTATCGAGGCCATGTTCGACCCGGTAGAGCTGCGCCTGCGCTTCGGCCTGGGCATAGGACGCGCCGCCCTGGTTGATCAGCTGGGAGCGGATGTAATCGGCGTAGTCGCCAGGCGGGGCCTGGATGATCGCGAAAGTCACCACGCTCAGGATGAAGAGAATGGGGATCGCAGAGGCTATGCGCACGAGCAGGAATCGTAACATCGAACGGTTCGCTTCTCCTTGCCGCCAGTCGCTCCTTGTCAGCGCGGCCGGCTTGTTGGTTTTGCCCGGCCGCGCGCTGCACGCGCGGCCGGAAGCTCACTTCGGGCTGGGAGGGAGCTCTCCAGCGCGTCGCATCACATGCGACGCGCCTCAACTCTTTGTTTCCGGGCGGCATGCATCAGTTTATGGGACCCTTTTCGCCGGGCTTGCCGGGCAGCTGTTCGGGGAACAGCTCGTATTTGCCCTGCTTGTCCGCAGCCACCCACAGGCGTTCGCGGATTACCGAATCTTCAGCCCAGTTGAACATCATGATCGGCGTACCCTGGGGCACGTTGGAGAACCGCTTGTTGACGATCAGGGCGCCCGGATATTCCGTCAGGCCGACGGTGTTGACGTGCTCCGTCGAGATCTTCTGATACTGCTTCATCAGATCGACGCGCTCCTCGTTGTTCTGACTGGTCCTGAACTTGTTGACGACGTCGACAAGCTCCTTTTCAAAGGGCATCAGATCGAGCTGGTCATCCTTGCCGGCGCGATGGTGCCAGCTGGTGCGCGGGCCGACAGGGGCAAGCTGTTCGGTATTCTGCACCACCGACGACAGTTCCGTCGTGTTGCGCTGGATCAGCCAGTCGAAGCGGCCGGCATAATGGGCGTCATCACGCTTTGCGCCGTCGAGCGCGTTGATGACGATCTTCAGCCCGAGTTTCTCCATCTGGCCGACGACACCTTCGGCAAGGCTCTTGTCGGTCGTGTACTGATTGTTGATCAGCATGACGATTTCGACGTCCTTGCCGCCGAGCGTCCCGGCCGGGAAGTTCACGATGCCGTTGCCGTCGGTGTCCTTGAGACCGGCTTTGGCGAGTTCAGCCTTGGCGCCCTCAAGATCAAAGGGGTAGTAGACCGTCGAGTTGCGGTCGTAGAAGCTGGTGCCGGAGGAGAGCCCGCCGGGATAGATCGCGGTGAACGGTCCCTTGACCAGCGAGTCGCCGATTGCCTTGCGGTCGAGGGCCATGGTGACGGCCTTGCGGAAGTCCTCGTTACGGTTCAGCTCGCGGATCGCCTCACCGCGCTCGTCAGGGGTGCCCCAGCCGTTGGCGGAGAAGTTCATGCGCAGATTGTAGCCGATGAGGCGCGGGCCGAAGGCAAGGCGGGCGGGCGCGGTTTCTTCCGCGGCACGCTTCAGCGATGCGACGAAGTTTTCCGGCTGTTCGAGGTTGGAGAAATCAGCCGATCCTGCCACGGCCTGAACGTCACGGTCGGCCCAGGTCGAGAGCTTGTAGTGCAGCTCATTCAGATAAGGCAGCTGATCGCCCTTCTCGTCGACCTTCCAGTAATAGGGGTTGCGGCGCATGACGATGATATCGTCCGGGCGATATTCGACCGGTACCCAGGCGCCCATGACCGGCATGTTCATGAATTCGGGCGGGAAGGCGTTCTTGAACTGGTCGTAGGTGTTCTTCGAGTATTTCGGATGCTTCGCCTTCAGGATGTGCGACGGACCCGGGCAGAAATTCGGGTAGGACATCGTGTAGAGATATTGCTTCGGGAAGGCTTCCTTGAAGGTCCATTCGACAGTGTAATCGTCGACCTTCTTCAGCGTCGTCCCGGCGCCGAAGGCTTCCGGCGAGGCGCCGCCGCCGAGCGGCGAGACGTTCGGGTCGATGACTTCGTCGTCCCAGTAGAACATGATGTCGTCGGCGTTGAATGGCGCGCCATCGGACCATTTGGCGCCTTCGATCAGGTGCATGGTCAGCTTATGGCCGTCTTGCGACCAATCCCAGCTCTTGGCGAGGTTCGGCAGCGGCTCGGTGTCTGAGGCCTGCACCTGGAACAGCGGCGCAGTGCGCGTCAGGCATTCGGAAAGGCCGATATCGATGCCGCCCCAGCCCTGCGTCTGGCCGGCGCCGTAGTTCCAGCCTTCCGGCCGGCCGCCGATGACGTGGCGCATGGTATCGCCGTAGACACCGATGCCGTCGGGCATATTGCCTGTCTTGAAGACCAGCGGTTCCTTCGGCAGGCGGTCCTTGACCGGCGGCAGCTTGCCGGTAGCGACGAAATTCTTCGTGACCCAGTCGGGCTCGTGATATTCGGGCAGCGCCTTGAACTCCAGGATGGAGTCGCGCGCCACATAGTTGATCTTGCCTTCGGCGGGAAAGTCCGCCGGCGCCGGCGGAACGGTTGGTTCGGAGGCATATGCATTCAGCGCCGCGGCTGAGACGCTGAGCGCCAGTCCGGCCAGAATGCCTGCGTTACGGAAATTCATCATCGTTTCTCCCTCTTGTTCCGGAGCACGGCTCGCGGCTCCTTTTCCTCGAACGACATGAAAGCGGGCCTGACGCCATGGGCTTCCCTCCCGGAAACCCATGACGACCCATCCTTCAAGAAAATCAGACGGCCTGTTTCAGCGCCGCCTTTTCCGCGCGCAGCTCCTCGATCGAGCGAACGTTGCGGCGTGCGGCCCCCGCCCAGTCGCGGGTCTGCACCTTCGATTTCGACAGCCGCTCCTTGGCGGCCGGCACGGCATGCGCATATTGCGGCAGCCAGCGCGCCTGGGCAACGACCATTTCGTCGACCATCTGCCAGACCTCTTCAGGCGTCGAGACGGCGCCGACCAGCGGATCGTGCAGCACGGCAAGCTTCAAGAGGTCGATATCGCCCGATATCGCCGCATGCACCGACATGCGCTGGACATTGATCGAGGCGATGCAGGTCGCCGCACAGGCTTCCGGCAGGGTGACGCCGGAGACCATGTTGATGCCGAAGCGGTCGACGAAGCCCGGCGATTCGATGATCGCATCGGACGGCAGGTTGGTGATGACACCATTGTTCTTGACGTTGAAATGGCCGCGATAGACCCGGTTCGTCTCCAGCGCCTCGAGGATATGGCTCGCGTGTTCGTTCGAGCGCTTGGAAGGATCGATCGGCTTTGCGGCGGATTCCAGGAATTGCGGATATTCCGTCTCGAACCAGTTGCGCGTTTCGGTGGAATGGCGGAGATAGCCGCCGGTCTCTCCGTGGATCCAGTCGGACATGTCGATCCAGCGGGTGATTTCGTCCGGCCGCTTGCGATACCAGGGCAGGTATTCCGAGAGATGGCCGTTGCTTTCGGTGGAATAGACGCCGAAACGCTTCAGCACGTCGATACGCAATTTCTCCTGCTGCGAATAGACCGGATGCGCCTCGAAGGCGGCGATGAGCTCGTCCTTGCCGATCCTGCGGCCGTTGAGGCGAAGGTCGATGAACCAGGTCTGATGGTTGATGCCGGAGCAGATATAGTCGAGCTCGCTCAGCGATTTCGCGCCGAGCACCTCGGCGATCTGTTCGGCGCCATGCTGGACGCCGTGGCAGAGACCGACGGTATCGACCTTGCCGTATTCGATCGCCGCCCAGGTGTTCATCGCCATCGGGTTGGCATAATTCAGGAATTTCGCGCCGGGCTCGGCGACCTCGCGGATATCCTTGCAGAAGTCGAGGATGACGGGGATGTTGCGCTGGCCATAGAGGATGCCGCCGGCACAGATCGTATCGCCGACGCATTGGTCGATGCCGTATTTCAGCGGGATTCTGATATCGTCGGCATAGGCCTCGAGCCCACCGACCCGGACGCAGCTGATGATGTAACGCGCGCCTTCCAGCGCCTGGCGCCGGTCGGTCGTCGCCGTCACTTTCGTCGGCAGCCCGTTCGCCTCGACGACGCGGTCGAGGATCGCCTTGATCATTTCGAGATTATGTTCGCTGAGATCCGTCAGCGCGAATTCGATGTCGCGAAACTCGGGAACGCACAATATATCGGTGAACAGCTTCTTGGTGAAACCGACGCTGCCCGCACCGATGATAGCGATTTTGAAACTCATGATCTTCACCTCGACCCAATCGAATGCTAAGGAAAAGAAGGCCATGGAGGATCAGGCCGCATGCTGTCGCATGTGGCTGAAAACGCCGTAAAATCTGCCTTTTTCCTCCCGGCCGCTCTGTCGACCGTGGTCTCTTCCTCTTGTCGATCGGGATTATGCCCAAAATCGGCAGGGCGACCAGAGAAGGATTATGCTTTCAGGGGTAATTTTGTGCTGCAGGATTTGATCGCCAACGGACAGTCGATGAGGACGGTTTCGCTGCCCCGCGGCCGGCAGCGATTGCATGCCATGCCGACCAGCGCCGGCTATGAAGTGCGCGAGAACGAGTCCTATGACTGGGACGGCCGTCGGCGCGGCCAGACGCCCTTCACCGTGCTGCAGCACACGATCAGCGGCAGCGGCCAGCTGCGCTACCAGCACCGCAACTATCGCCTTCAGGGTGGCGACACGCTGCTCGTGCTGGTGCCGCACAATCATCGCTACTGGCTGGAGAAAGGCGACCGCTGGGAATATTTCTGGATCTCGATGAATGGCGAGGAAACGCTGCGCATCCACCAGATGGTGCTGTCCACCGCCGGCCCGGTGCTGAAGCTGCAGCCCTCGACGATCGACCATCTCGCCGATTGCAGCCTGCGCCTCGTCAAGGGCGCGACGTCGCCGGGTGCCGCTTCGGCGATTGCCTATGAAGCGGCGATGGCGCTTTACGACGATGTCTTCGGCTCGCCGGCCTTTGCCGCCGAGCTCAGCTTCATGCAGCCGGTGATCGACCATATCAACGCCAACCTCGAAAAGCCGCTGCCGGTCAGCGAGCTTGCCGGTATCGTCGGCCTCAGCCGCGCGCATTTCTCGCGCAGCTTTGCCGAGAGCGAGGGCATGCCGCCGGCCGAATTCGTGCTGCAGCAACGCCTGCAGCGCGCCGTCAAACTTCTGACCAAGGCAGACTTCCTGCCGGTCAAGGAAGTCGCCATCATGTGCGGCTTCGAGGACCCCAACTATTTCTCCAAGGTCTTCCGCCGCGTCTACGGCACCAATCCCACCGAATTCCGCACGACGGGCATGTATGCCAGCATCGGCAAGCTGAGATAGCTGGCGGCCTTGCAACCCAGAACCTTCAGGCCCGCACCTCGAACACCATGTTGAACGGCGTTTCCGTGGCGCGACGGAAATGCGTGAAGCCGGCGTCGAGCGCGACCTTTCGAAGCTTCATCTCGCCCGCTTGCGCGCCAAGCCCAAGCCCCACCTCCTGGGAGAGCGATGCCGGCGTGCAGATCATCGTCGACGCTCCGTAATAGACACGGCCGACCGGGTTGAGATTATCCTTGAGGTTGTCGTGGGCGAAGGGCTCGACGATCAGCCACGTCCCGTTCGGACCAAGCGTTTCCTTGACATGCCGGCCGGCGCCGACGGGATCGCCCATGTCGTGAAGGCAATCGAACATGGCGACCATGTCGTAGCCGCGCCCCGGAAATTCCGCCGCTGAGCCCTGCTCGAAGGTCACACGGTCGGCGACACCTGCATCCTTCGCGGCAGCCTTTGCTCTTTCGATCGACGGGCCGTGATAGTCGAAACCGGTAAAGCGGGAAGCGGGATAGGCCTGCGCCATCAGGATGGTCGATGCCCCATGACCGCAGCCGACATCGGCGACGCTGGCGCCGGCCTTGAGCTTTGCCTCGACCCCGGCCAGAGCCGGAATCCATTCGGCCACGAGATGACTGTTATAGCCCGGGCGAAAGAACCGTTCGGTGCCTCGGAAAAGGCAGGTGCTGTGCTCATGCCAGCCGAGACCCTTGCCGGTGCGGAAGGCATCGGCGACCTTTGACTCGTCCATCCACATGGATTGCACGACCTCGAAGGCTCCGACAAAGAAGGCCGGACTGTTTTCCTCGGCGAACACCATCGCCTGCTCCGGTGTCAGGCTGAAACGATCGGTCTTTTCATCGTAAGCGACATAGTCGGCAGCCGCCTGGGCGCTGAGCCACTCCCTGAGATAACGCTCCTTCACCCCCGTTTTCGCAGCAAGCTGCTCAACGCTCAAAGGCGTTCCGTCGGCCATTGCCTTGTAGATTCCGACCTGGTCGCCAAGCACGACCAGGGCACCTGACATGGCGGCACCGACGTCGCCAACAAGACGACCGACGAGCGCATCGAGTTTTTGCATATCTGGCTCACGCATTGTTACCTCCCGGGTGCGTGATAAAGGTAAGCTAAATTAGACTTTAATAATATTCAGTCAATCAACCTGGTCGTTCGATAGACGGCGTGGAGTATCAAAGGTCGAAAGAATTGAGCCTCGCTTTGCAAACGTAGATACTTCGAGATCTTTCGGAGTCTCCACTCCTACTCACCCCGATGGTTGCTCTGGAGCACAGCAGGATGCCTTTTCCCACGTGTCGGAGAACGGAGGTCCCATCCGTGCGGTCGGCGCAGCAGAAGTTTGATTTCACTTCGACGCAGCCGAGGAGTACCTTGATGGGGCCGATGTTCGACCCGCCTCCGTGCGCCGCTAAGCATCACGGCGATGGTCTTTCAGGTGCAGTCTGATAGCAAAAACAACTGATCGAGCTGTCGAAAAAAATCGCGCGTTTTGGTAATCAGTGCGCAACCTCCCGGCGTTTTTCGAGGGGCTGCCTCTAAGGAGGCATGCAATGACACTCGCCACATCAACAGTATCGCTGATCACACTTGGGGTGATCTCCGTCTGCACCATCGTTCGAACCGACGCCCATCAAGCAAAGAGCGGCTGGACCTATCCTCCGGCGTGCTGCAAAGCTCAGGGTTTGGTTGGAGATTGTCAGGCCATCCCCGCTCGCGACATCAGTCGAGGGCCTCGCGGCTTTTCCGTCTTCCTGCATGAGGGCGACCACCACCTCGTGACAAAACCACACCTGTTCTTCATTCCGTATGGGGACGAAATCCCCTCCGGCGATGGCCGGTATCATATCTGCCTTCATCCGACGGAAAACGACGTAAACTGTTTCTTCTCGCCGCCTGACAGTAGCTAACCACCCTTGCAGGCGGGCGCCGCTAGCTTGCGTGCTTCTCGCCTACGAGACAACGGTCGCGCCTCGGAGAATGTGGTAGCGGCCATTCGTTGACGACGGGCACCGGGCTGGGAGCATGTTCTTCTTGGTGCAAGGTGTGCCGGGCATGCTGTATAGAAAGCCCGGAACGCAGGTCTGAAAACCCAACAAAAACAATAAATCCGGTTCACGTTGATGCCGGCGCTACACATCGCTTGTATCGAGATTGCGTTTTTAATATAATCTTCCCGAGGCAGAATCACACTTTTGATGCAAGGTTATTGTTTTGTGTCTATCTTCCGCTCAATGCCGTGCTGCTCGTGCCCTTTTGGCATGGTCTCAGGATGATCTGTCGTCGGCCTCGAAAGTCGCCAAGGCGACGATCGCTAATTTCGAGGCGGGGAAGCGTTCTCCCTACGAACGAACCCTTCAGGACATGAAGCATGCCCTGGAAGGCGGCGGCGTTATTTTCATCCCGGAAAATGGCGGTGGTGCGGGCGTTCGCCTGGCGAAACGCGCCAATGCCTCGATTGACACGAATGAGACCGAGACGGTTCAATATGAAGAATATCTCGAAAACGACGCACCGCCCGGTGCGGGTGGCTGAATGATGGCGAAAAAAGAAAAGCTCGAACACTCCGAACTGGCGGGAGAATTCTCCGACGACGGGATCACCGTGCTCGTCGACATCTTCCGCACCTCCGGCAGCAACGAAGACTGGACGATGGAGGTGGTCACGCAAGCGGAGGACCTGATCCGCTGGGACGAGCCATTTCCGACCGATCGGGATGCCTTCGACGAATTCCTGGCCGTCGTCGCGCGCGACGGCATTCGATCGTTTCTCGAGGATGAAGAGCCGTCCGTGCATTGAGGGGATCGCGTGAAAAGCATCAATGATCTCGTCGCATCGGCGAAAACCGTCTGCGATCGGTACCGGGCCGGGCGGATGGAGCGCGAGACCGTGCGGGAATGGGTTCTCGGACTTGGCGCCTATCCGCCGCCGCATGGTGACCGCGTGCGGGAAGCCGCGGAATGGTTCAGGCTGCACAATCGCGAGCCTGTTTCCGAAGACATCGTGCTTGTGGACATCGACCGACTTGCCGCGATTGCGGCGCCGTGATCCCCGGGCGTGCGAGCGGACAGGCTAGCTGCAACGGCTCGCCATATCCGATCGTCGCCATTCATTGCCTGACCGTGCGATGCGGGGGCGGATCGCCGGCGCTATCTCGCGGTTGCCTCGCCGCCTCGATCCGGACTGGCGCAATTACGCCGTTACTCGGCGGCGTAGGACCAATGACGATCACGCGCCTTATGCATAATATCCTCATCGCAGCTTCCAAGCGCGGCGTCTCGGTGTTCCGCTATTTCGGTGGGCGTGACACCTTACGGCGCTGACATGGCTCCTGCATCTCACGCGCGAAGCGTACGTCAAGCGCGGTTAGGGCATTTCAGTTCGTGCGATAATTAGAAGGAACAGCACGTGGCAGCATTTCCGGAAAAGGCAAAGGTCGTCATCATCGGGCTCGGTGGTATCGTCGGCGCCTCCATCGCGCATCATCTCGTCGAGCGGGGATGGGACGATATCGTCGGCATCGATAAGTCGGGCATACCGACCGATATCGGCTCGACAGCCCATGCCTCGGACTTCTGTTACACCACGAGCCACGACTACCTGTCGGTCTGGACCACGCAATATTCGATCGATTTCTACGAGAAGATGGGCCACTACGCCCGCATTGGCGGCCTCGAAGTGGCACGCACCGGCGACGATACCTGGATGGAGGAAATCAAGCGCAAGCTATCCTCGGCACGCGCTTTCGGCACACGCGCCCATTATGTCAGCCCTTCCGAGATCAAGGAGAAGTTCCCGCTGATCGAGGAAGATCAGGTGATGGGCGGCCTTTACGATCCGGATGCCGGCCTCGTCATCCCCCGCTCGCAGACCGTTGCCGGCAAACTGGTCGATGCCGCCGAAAAGGCCGGCAAGCTTAAGGTCTTCGGCAACACGCCGGCGAAGTCGCTGATCGTCGAAGGCGGCCGCATCAAGGGCGTCGTCACCCATCGCGGCACGATCATGGCCGACCACGTCATCGTCTGTGCCGGCCTCTGGGGGCGCCTGATCGCGGAAATGGTCGGCGAAGACCTGCCGGTCATGCCGGTCGACCATCCGCTCACCTTCTTCGGCCCCTATAACGAGTTTGAAGGCACCGGCAAGGAAATCGG
This sequence comes from Rhizobium sp. WYCCWR10014, assembly GCF_001657485.1. Taxonomy (GTDB): domain Bacteria; phylum Pseudomonadota; class Alphaproteobacteria; order Rhizobiales; family Rhizobiaceae; genus Rhizobium. Next base: position 525,516 of record NZ_LXFU01000051.1, on the reverse strand, counting down.
CTTTCCGCTGCTGCGCGACCAGGGCAACTCCGCCTACATGCGCGATACCGGCGACCCGGCGACGACGGAAGGCGGCCAGATCGAGTGGGGCTATTACGAAGCCACCAATCCGCGCATGTGCCATCCGCGCGACATTCTCGAAAAGCACGAAGCGCGCCTTTCGCCCTCGCAGCGTGATCTCGAGATGGAACAGATCATCGAGCCGCTCGAGCGCGCCATGGAACTGACGCCGATCCTCGGCGAACTCGGCTATAACGAAGGTCACTCCTTCAACGGCCTGCTGCAAGTGTCCGCCGGCGGCGGCGCGTCTTGCGGCGAGAGCCAGAAGGTGCGCGGTCTCTGGTATTGCGTTGCCATCTGGGTCAAGGACGGCCCAGGCTATGGCAAGCTGATCGCCGACTGGATGACCGACGGCCGTACTGAAATCGATCACAACAGCATCGACTATGCCCGCTTCTATCCGCATCAGTTGACGGAAGAGTTCATCGAGGGCCGCTGCTACGAAGCCGCGCAGAAGATCTACTTCCCGGCTGTTCACACCCGGGAACCCTATGCATCCGGCCGCAACGCCAAGCGCTCGCCCTTCTACGAGCGCGAAAAGGAGCTTGGCGGCTACTTCATGGAACTTGGCGGCTGGGAGCGTGCGCACGGCTACGCCGCCAACGAGCACCTTCTGGAGAAATACGCCGACCGCGTCCCGGTCCGCGAGAACGAATGGGACAGCCGCCATTTCTGGCGCGTGTCGAATGCCGAGCATCTGGCGATGAGCGAGGATTGCGGCATCGTCAATCTCAGCCATTTCCACATGGTCGATATCGAGGGGCCTGACCATGTCGAGCTGATGGAATGGCTGTGCGCAGCCAAGATCGGCGGCGATGCGAACATCGGCAAGGGCATCTACACCCACTTCCTCGACGACGAAGGCATGGTGCGCGCCGACTTCACCGTCTTCCGCATGGCCGACCGGTGCCGTCTCGTCAACGGCGCCGATGCCGGCCCGCGCGACCTGCACTACATGAAGCGGGTCGCCGAAGACCGCGGCCTCGACGTGATCATCACCGACGTCTCGGAAAAATTCGTGACGATCGGCATCTGGGGTCCGAACGCGCGCGACACGCTGAAGAAGGCTGTCGCCGATCCGGCCGGGCTCGATCAGGAAAACTTCGCCTTTGCGGCGATCAAGCCGATCGAAATCGCCGGCAAGCCTGTCACCGCCTTCCGCATCTCCTATGTCGGCGAGCAGGGCTGGGAACTGCACATGAAGTACGAAGACGGCCTCGCCGTCTGGGATGCGCTGCGTTCGACCGGTGTGATGGCCTTCGGCGTGGAGACCTATGCAAACTCGCGCCGCATGGAAAAGAGCCTGCGCCTGCAAAACGCCGACCTCTTGACCCAGTACAACCTGATCGAAGCCGACCTCGCCCGTCCAAAGGTCAAGGAAGCCGATTTCCGCGGCAAGGCAAAACATCTGGAATACAAGGCGCGCGAGCACCAGCCGGCCATGCTCTGCACCCTTGTGATGACCGAAAATACCGACAAATCAGGCGTGAAGCGTTATCCCGTCGGCAACATGCCAGTTGTCGATCCCGCCACAGGTGAGGTTCTGGTCGACGAGCTTGGCCGTCGGTCCTACACGACCTCGGTCGCCTACGGCCCAACGGTCGGAAAGAACATCGCCTTGGCCTATCTGCCCTGGTCGCATTGCCAGGTCGGACGCAGGCTGAATGTCGAGTATTTTTCCGAGAGTTATCCGGTCGAGGTTGTCGGCGTCGGGTACAAGCCGATCTATGACCCAGAAAATCTGAAGCCGCGCACTTAAAGCGCATCGGCGCCCCGTAGATCGGAATCGATTTTCGGAAAGCACGTGCGAGGATTGAAAGTGTTACAGCGCCGCATGTCTTGAAAGACGCGCGGCGCTGTAAGCGCTTCAGAACTTGTGACGCCGTAAGGATGGGGCGCTCCAAACATGGGGTTGATCGTCAGCGCCGCGCGGAACGGCGGCCCGGATGGTCGCTGGTGACCCGGATCCGTCACCTGTCCGCTTCTGACGCTCTGGATGCTGGCGCTATTTTGCGGTTGCCTCGCAGTCGGATTGGAAGTCAGGATGCGACGAAGCGATCATTGGAATTCAAGAGTGAGGCATGATGTCGTCTGAAACCCGCTCACACTTTTCCGTATCATGCTCTGGCGAGTGGACGGTCGATGCTTGAGAATCCCACATGGTCCGGAATGCTCGCCGATCCTGTCATCCAAGCCGGGACGCTGGCCGTGGTCGGTGCGATCATCACGCGCATAGCGCTTCGGCCCTTCCCGAGCTGGAAGCTCGCCGGCCAGGTGTTTTTCTTCGCGGCGCTCACCGTCCTGCTGCTCTATCATGACATCGTGCCCTACGAAGTCGGGCCGGCGACGGCTTCAACCTTCGAACGCGTCTTCATCGCCCTTGCCAAGGTGGTCTGGTGGATCAATGCCGCCTGGGCGCTGATCGCCTTCGTCCGCGTCTTCCTGATCTTCGAGCGCCAACCGCGCGAAGGTCGTCTCGTTCAGGATCTGGTCATCGGCCTGATCTATCTCGGCGCAATCCTCTCGGTGGTCGCCTATGTCTTCAGCTTTCCCGTCGGCACGCTGATCGCCACATCAGGCGTCTTTGCCATCATCCTCGGCCTTGCGATGCAAAGCACCCTGAGCGACGTGTTTTCCGGCATCGCGCTCAACCTCGGCCGTCCCTATACGATCGGCGACTGGATCGTGCTGAATGACGGCGTCGAGGGTCGTGTCGTCGAGACCAACTGGCGCTCCACGCATCTGCTGAACGGCTCGAACGACCTCGTCGTCCTGCCCAACAGTTTTCTTGCCAAGGTCGGGCTGACCAATCTCAGCAGCCCTGACCGCAGTCACGGCGCCTCACTAACGGTCCGGGTCGTGCCGACGATCGGGCCGTCGGCGATCATCGAGGTCATGCGCGCAGTGCTTTTGAGCAGCGGCTCGATCCTGACCGAGCCGAAACCCGGCGTGCAGATCAAGTCGCTGACATCGGATGCAGTGGAGCTGGAGCTCTCCTTCCGCGTCAGGGATATCGGCCAGACAGGCCCGGCGAAGAACGAGATTTTCGATCTCATCTACCGCCATATCAAGGCCGCCGGCCTCACCTTGGCACGGCCGCTCGACGCAGCCGGCCCACCGCCCGACCAGTTGCAGTCGGAAGAGATGGTGAAGCCGCACCGGCCGACGCCGCTCAAGCTTCTCGACGCCATCCCGTTGTTTTCCTCCTTGACCGAGGACGAGAAGGAAACGCTCGCAGCCTCGATGACCAGGCGAACCTACAAGAAGGATTCCATTCTCATCGAGCAGGGCGATACGGTCGCGTCGCTGATGATCGTACGCAGCGGCGCCGTGGTCGCCACGCGCCAGGAAGGCCATAAGGAAATCGAACTCGGCCGGCTGGCGCCGGGCGATTATTTCGGTGAAAGCGGACTGTTGATCGGGGTCGGCGAGGCCGCCAGCCTGCGTGCCCTGACCTTCGTCGTCGTCTACGAGATCGCCCAGACGAGCCTGACGCCGCTGCTGCACGACCGGCCCGGCATCGCCGAAGAGCTTGCCGCTACCCTCTTACACCGTATCGAGACCGGCCAGCATTCCTTCGCGGCCGAAGGCGCCACGTTGCACGGCCGCTCGGTCGGCTCCCTGGTAACGCGTATCCGCCACCTGTTCCAGGTGCCGCAATAGGCTCCGCGCTATCTGATGTCGCCGTTTTCACCTTCGCCGGTATCATCAGGGGCGCGGCTCGGAATGAGCCGCTTCGAGATCAGCCAGCAGCAAAGCGCCCAAAGCGCGCCGGCGCACCATCCGGCGAAGACATCCGTGGGGTAATGGACACCGAGATAGATCCGGCTCAAGCCGATGATGACGGCAAGGAAGACGCCGGCGCCCATGACGAAGATCCGCGTCGACCGATAGCGCTGCGTTCGCGCCACAAGCGCGCCAAGTGTCAGATAGGTCACCGCCGAGACCATGGCATGTCCGCTTGGAAAGCTGAGATCGCTCACCTCGACGAGATGCGGCACGATATCGGGACGCGGCCGGGCGACGAGGATTTTCAGCAGCGCGCTCGCCAGCCAGCCGGTCAGCACCGAGGAAACGACGAAGATGGCGATCGGCCAGCGCCGGTCGAACAGAAGATAGATGGTGATCAGAGCCGTCAGCAGCGAGAGAACGGTGATGCCGCCGAGGGCGGTGATATCGTCGACGGCATGCGTCAGCCAGTCGGGGCCGATCGGAACGGCAAGATCGTCCGCGCGTCTCAACGCCAGCAGGATCACCTCGTCGAACCGAAAAGTCTCGCCTTCCAGGACTTCGCTGGTCAGCCGCTGGAGCACGAACAGTCCGCCCGCGATCGACGCGACCGTAATCAGCGTCAGCGGTTCATAGGCGGTAAGCCTTGTCAGAAAACCTCGTCGTTGAACCTCGCTCATGCCTGCCGTCGTGCTCCCTTTACATCATGTCGGTCTTCGCCAAATCGTCAATGCAACCCCGGGATTCAAGGTCCAGCGGCATTCAAGGTTGCTCTGAAGCGCGTTTTTACGCTCGGCAAGGCCGCCGTCCATGGTTCATCGACACCCACCGCAAGATGGGGAAAGGCATTGACTCGGTTGCGTCCTGATAGAGGACTGCCGCAGCCCCAGGGGTCCGATCATCCTGTCGGCGATGCTGTATCCTGGTCGATGAGACTTGTGAAGCTCCTCAAATACCTGACCGCCAGATGCGGGATCCGCCTGATATTCATGGCGAAATCGTGGTCAGCGAAGATCGGCAAGCAACATCGGCAGGTTTGCGGCTACGCCTTAGGTAAGCATATGATTTATTGGTATAAATTTGCTGTCAATCATCGGCAAAACCATCAACATGTCGCAAACTTCAAAGATCGGCAATCAACATCGGCAATTTTCTTGATTTAGGCATGTTAACTTCCTAAATATAATCATGTTTTCGAGATCAAAAGATCGGCAACAAATGACAGAAGAAGTCCCGACCCGAATTGAGCCCGCATTTTTCGAGGAAAGCATCCCATCCTCGATCTCCGATCTCGTGGTGGAGATGCAGGCGGCAGCCGCGAAGCTGGGCCACGGCCTGCACAACGACGCCGCCTTCGAGCTGTCTGACCTCGTGAGGGTGATGAACTGCTATTACTCCAACCTGATCGAAGGGCACAATACGCGTCCCAAGGACATCGAGCGAGCGCTCGCGGGCACCGAAATCGAGGGGGCCACGCGCCCTCTGGTCTTGGAGGCCAAGGCACATGTTGTCGTTCAGCGTGAAATTGACCGTTTGAGCCGGGATGGTGCGTTACCATCACCAACATCTTCGGAGTTCATCGCTTGGGTACATCGTCGCTTTTATGAGGAGATGCCGGAAGAATTCCGTTTCGTCGAAGGCCGCGATGGACCTAAGGTCGAGATCGTTCCCGGCGCGTTCAGATCAAAAACCGAAGACGATGTCTCCGTCGGTCGGCACCAGCCGCCATCTTCTCCGTGTGTCAAAGCGTTCATGGATCACTTTTCCAAGCGCTACGCAGCCGCGCAGGCCGGAGCTACCAACAAGATTATCGCGATCGCGGCGGCGCATCATCGTCTTAACTTCATCCATCCTTTCATGGACGGGAACGGCCGGGTGAGCCGACTGATGTCGCACGCCATGGCTCAGGAAGCAGGCGTGGGCGGGAAAGGGCTGTGGTCCATATCGCGTGGCTTGGCCCGAGGCCTCAAAGACAAGACAGAATACAAAAGCATGATGGACCATGCCGACCAGCAGCGCATGAATGATAGAGATGGCCGAGGCAATCTTTCCGCAAAGGCACTTCAAGACTATTGCGAATGGTTCTTGTCGGTGGCCCTTGACCAGATTCAGTTTTCCAATGCTGTCTTCTCTTTCGACAAGCTTGAGAGCCGTTATCGCAAATTGATCGAAGATGTTATCGACGATAAGCGTGCCCCGGACATCATCTCGGCAGTCCTGAAACATGGCTCGATAGATCGCGGTGATATCGGCTTCATCACGAAGTCGCCCGACCGTACAGCGCGAAACACATTGAAGGCCCTACTCGATCATGGCTTTCTGAAATCCGCCTCACCGAAAACACCCGTGCGGATAGCTTTCCCACTTGATTACCGCGAGCGGCTATTCCCCAATCTTTTCACAGATGGGGAGATAGATGCGCCAAAGCCGTCTGTTCCGTCATTCATCACTCGGATGCGCACGAAGGAGGTTGCCAGTCGATCTTCCTTCCAGCCACCCTTCAATGAAGACGAGGAATTTCGAAAGCGGGTCGGCGGCTTCACGGCCCTGCAGAAGTCGCTTGGCGCGAGAAGTACCCTGGGCAAAATAGCGGCTCAAGAACTCGCAACCACCGAACCCACGGAGGTAGATTGGCAATCTGTCGAGGACCGCGTGATCGCTGAGAGCATTGGAGAGCACGGGCAGTCCCGCGCGGAGGTCATCGAAGCGCTTTGCGAGTTCAGCCCTGGCGCAGTGTCGCAGGAACAGAAGGATGAGATTGAAAAGCGCGTCTTGGCCGCCGCACCCGCGCTAGCGGCGAAATATAACAAACGCATCATGGACCGAAAGCTAAAACGATAAGATTGCTAGCCGTGCGCCCGCCAGCTCAAGTTCAGCGCTCCTTCTTCGAGATGGCAATCGCGATAAGTCGATCACGGTCCCCAAGGACTTCCGCCGATGCGACGCCGACCGCCGTGCTGGGGAGCGCATGATCTCCGGCCCTATCACGTCACAATCCCAACGCCTTGTTGATGGCCGCGATCAGAGTGGCTCCGGAAAATTGCTTCTGCAGATAAGCAACGCATCCCACCTTTTCCGCCTCCGCCTTCACGGAGGCGGTTTCCAGTGCCGTGATGAAAATCACCGGAAGGGTTGTCCCCTCGGCCCTCAGCTTGCGTTGCAGGTCGATGCCGGACATGCCACCGAGGTCGATATCAAGGACGAGGCAATCTATCGCCGTTTTGAGATCGCGAGCGAGATAGTCCTCGGCGGATGCATACTCCTCGGCCAGAAAATCGTAGGCGTTGAGCAGCCGCCCGAGGCTGCGCCGCAGGCTTGCGTCATCATCGACGACAGCGACCGTGCGGCGAAGGTTTTCCAACTCATGCCCCCTCCTCTTTCGAATACTTGAGAGATTAAACGGTTCCTGGTCAAATTTAGGCCAATTGGAGGTGGATTGATATTGTCCTAAGGGGAAAGAGTTCGATCACCCCGCCGGCGATGACGTATCCTGGTCGATGAGACCAATATTTGCGGCGATAGACACCGCCTCGGCCAGCGAGCGAACGGCAAGCTTTTCCATGACCTGATGGCGATGCACCTTCACCGTCCGCTCCGAGATGCCGAGTGCATAAGCGATCTGCTTGTTGAGACGGCCGCGAATGAGGAACCGGAACACCTCGGCCTCGCGCGGGCTAAGTCCATCCACCAGCGCCCGCTGGGCTTGAAGACGGTCGTGTTCGGCCCGTTGTCTTTCATATTGGATGAGAGCATGGTCGATCGCCCCCATCAATGCCGCCGTGTTCGAACTCTTCTCCAAAAAATCCTTGGCACCCGCCTTCATCGCCTCGACGCTTGCCTTGATGTCTCCCTCCCCCGTCAGAAACACGACTGGCAATAGCGGCGCCAGCTCGCGCAGGCGGCGTTGGATCTGCAGGCCGGACTGGCCAGGCATCTGGAGGTCGAGAAGAACACAGCCCGGCTCGCAAGCAGAGAGCCGCGAGAGAAACTCGTCTCCGGATTCATAGGCTTCCACGCTGAGGCCGTGTGCGGAAAGCAGCCTTGCGGTCGCCGTCCGATAGGATGCGTCGTCATCGACGATATGGACAACCGGTTTCATCTCGATCGCTCCTCCCTGTGAGCGAGAGGCAGGGCCACGCGAAAGACCGCGCCTCCTTCGGGGCGGTTGTCGGCGCAGATGCTACCGCCATAGGTCTCGATAATGGCGCGGGCTATGGACAGACCCAGCCCCGTGCCCGCCTGCTTGGTGGTATAGAACGGTTCGAAGATGCGGATCAGCCTTTCCTCCGGAATGCCGTCTCCGGTGTCGGAGACCCGCAACTCCGCCTTCTCGTTCGCCAGTCCCGTTGCAAAGGTAAGCGCTCTCCCGGGCGGTGGGGCGTCCAGCATGGCGTCCATAGCGTTGGTTGCAAGATTTAGGATAACCTGCTGCACATGAACTTTGTCGGCACGAACCGGCAACTCGCCGGGCTGCTGTGTTGAGTTCAGCGTAATTCCGCGCCGTTCCGCCTCGCCGTGAATGATATGGATTGCGCTCGACGTGACATCATTCAGATCAAACTCCTGCCAATCGATCTCGCTTCTCTTCTTGAGCAACCCTCTCATCCGGCTAATGATATCGCCTGCGCGCTGATCGTCCTCCTGGATGTCGAGGAGAATCTGCTGAATCAGTTCGTGATCCGGGTTTTCGCTCCGAAGCAGCACCGCGGCTGCCTCCGCATTGTTTCGGATGGCCGAAAGGGGCTGGTTTAGTTCGTGAGCAATGGACGAGGACAATGCTCCGGCTGTCGCCGACTGGTTAAGGTGGACGGCTTCGAGCAAGTGAAGGCGCGACCGACTCTCGGCATCGCGGCGGCGCCTCCGCTCGAACAAGAGCACCGAGATGATGCTGGCCTGCGCCAGCACGAGGCCGCTCCCCGCCACCAGAATTGGCCAGTGTTCCTCCCAGAGGCTTTTATCCCGGTACATAGGGACCGTGCCCGGTGGCAGATCCTTTTCGGCAAGCCCCCAGCGCTGGAGTTGCCGGGCATCGGCTATATATGTCTGGGGCGCTTCAAGATCCGACACCGGCTTGCCGGCCATCGCATCGATGACGAGGTCGCCGACGGTCCGGCCCAGCGCATCGAATGTGACGGTATTGCCGCCGACGACGCCATGATCGATGTAGGTCTGATAAGGTCCATAGACAGGCGCGCTGGCGGTCGCCGCGATCTGTCTGATCGCGTCGCGCGGAACGAAGTTGCGCCCTGTCCGATCCTTGAAGACCGTCAATGCCAGGATGATGCTGTCGGGCGGCACGCGGGACGCGCGCTCGACGAATTCGTCGATCGTCAGATCTTCCAGATACGTCGTCGTATCATAGGATTTGGAGAACTGTTTCAAATCCGCACGGGCCGTCGTCAGCCAGCTCCGGTCGAAGTCGGACGAGCCACCGACGATGTAGAGGTGGCGGGCATCGGGCTGCAGGCCGCGGGCCATCTCGGCCGTCTTCAGAATGTTGAATGTCGAGAAGGCTCCGATCACGTCATCCGGCAAAGCGATCTTCTCAGCGGTGGCGGTGCCGAAACCGGCGGCGACGATTTTCGCGCCGGGAGCGATCGTGCCGCGGTTCGCGACGATGAAGCTGGCCGACTCCCTGCCGACGGCCACGACCACGTCGGGGCGGCGCGCTGCGTATTTCTCGCCCAAATATCGGGCCATGCGCGCGACATGTTCGCCTTCCGGAAACCGCGAGAGATCCAGGAACTCGGAAAACAGATCGATCTTGCCCTTTGTCGCCTGCAGCAAACGGCTCCGCAACGCCTCTCCGGCAGCTGTCGTCGCCGCGATCCTCTCGTCATAGGGATAAAGAACGAGGACGCGGGGAACCCGGTCGATGATGGCAAGCGAGGTGTCGGACGCTGCTGCCTGACGACTGGACATGCTCAGGGCGGCCACCCCCAACAAAATGGCAGCGCAGCGTAATCGACCTGACCATTGGCCCAAGCCCATCTGCTTTCCCCCAAAGCCTTGCGACAATAACAGCTTCCCGCTGCGGCGTCATCTGCCCAACACTACTGTCGATTGCCACCGCACGAAGAGATTCCCTAAAGTACAATATCGGGTGAAGGCACCATTCGCTAAAGTTCAGCGGGCCAGGCAGAGATGCGGCCGGCTTCGCAACCCGCCGGAGGCAGTTCCGGCAGGATCTTCGTTTTCAAAGCAGTCTAATTGGATCGACGCATGCAATCGCAGCCTTTGCCGCGAGCGGCTTCGTCATTCGAGAACGTCAACGGAGGGATTTGAAATGAACAGCAGAATCCTTATCCGCTGCATCGGAGTGGCTTCATCCACCATTCTCTGGTGTGCGGCCTCGCCCCTGCAAGCGCAGGACGCCCAACGAAAACCCAACATCCTGTTTATCGTTTCGGATGATACCGGCTATGGCGATCTCGGCCCCTATGGCGGGGGTGAAGGTCGCGGGATGCCGACCCCGAACATCGACAAGCTGGCCGACGAGGGGATGACGTTCTTTTCCTTCTACGCCCAGCCGAGCTGCACGCCCGGCCGTGCGGCCATGCAGACGGGACGAATTCCGAACCGCAGCGGCATGACCACAGTGGCGTTTCAGGGCCAGGGCGGTGGATTGCCCGCAGCCGAATGGACGCTCGCCTCCGTTCTGAAGCGCGGTGGCTATCACACCTATTTCACCGGCAAGTGGCACCTTGGAGAGGCAGACTATGCGCTTCCGATCGCGCAGGGCTACGACGAAATGAAGTATGTCGGCCTCTATCATCTCAATGCCTACACCTATGCCGACCCGACCTGGTTCCCGGATATGGATGCGGAAACCCGCGCTCTGTTCCAGAAGGTGACGACGGGCTCGCTGTCCGGCAAGGCCGGCGGCGAGGTCAAGGAAGACTTCAAGATCAACGGCCAGTATGTCGATACGCCCGTGATCGACGGCAAGGAAGGCGTTGTCGGCATTCCGTTCTTCGACGGCTACGTTGAGAAAGCGGCACTGGGCTTTCTCGATGAAGCCGCGAAGACGCCGGATCAACCTTTCTTCATCAACGTCAATTTCATGAAAGTGCACCAGCCGAACATGCCAGCGCCGGACTTTCAAGGAAAATCGATCTCGAAGAGCAAGTATGCGGACTCCGTCGTGGAACTTGATACACGCATCGGCAGGATCATGGACAAGCTGCGTGAGACCGGCATGGACAGAAATACGCTGGTTTTTTACACGACCGATAACGGTGCTTGGCAAGACGTCTATCCAGACGCGGGCTACACACCATTTCGCGGCACGAAAGGCACCGTGCGCGAAGGCGGCAACCGCGTTCCCGCGATCGCTGTCTGGCCCGGCAAGATCAAGCATGACGTGAAAAATCACGACATCGTCGGTGGTCTCGATCTGATGGCGACCTTCGCCGCAGCTGGCGGCGTGCCGCTGCCCACCAAGGACCGCGAAGATAAGCCGATCATCTTCGATAGCTACGATATGACCCCTGTCCTGTTGGGGACGGGAAAATCGGCCCGCAAGAACTGGTTCTACTTCACCGAGAACGAACTGACGCCGGGTGCTGCCCGCGTCGGCAATTACAAGGCCGTGTTCAACCTGCGCGGCGACAATGGGCAGGCCACGGGCGGTTTGGCAGTTGATACCAACCTTGGCTGGAAGGGCGCTCAGTCCTACGTCGCCATCGTGCCGCAGGTGTTCGATCTGCTGCAGGATCCGCAAGAACGCTACGACGTCTTCATGAACAACTACACCGAACACACCTGGACACTGGTCTCCATATCTGTGGCGATCAAGGATCTCATGAAAACCTACGTCGAGTACCCCCCGCGCAAGCTGCAGAGCATGGGTTACGACGGTCCGATCGAACTGTCCAAGTATCAGATGTTGCAGTCGGTTCGTGAGCAACTCGGCAAGGAGGGGGTCAATATCACGGCTCCGACCGGAAACTAGGTCCTTGGCAGCCCCGGAGCGATCCGGGGATGCCGTAAATCTCCGGTTTCACGATTGCTGCAAGCTGATCGATGGAGGCTTCGCGATGTTTTCGGCACGTAATTTCCTGTATTTTTCCCGCTGCGTCGCGCTCGCCGCCGCAGCATGCCTTTTTACCGCGGCCTCGGCAGTCGCTCAAACGGACGCACTGCCATCGTGGAATGACACGGCATCGAAGCAAGCGATCATCTCCTTTGTCGAGAAGGTGACAAAACCAGGGTCAGCCGACTTCGTCCCGGAAGCGGAGCGTATCGCTGTGTTCGACAATGACGGCACCCTGTGGGTCGAGCATCCCATCTATACGCAGCTTGCGTTCGCCCTGGACCGGGTGAAGGTGCTTGCACCGCAGCATCCGGAATGGAAGGAAACGCAGCCGTTCAAAGCCGTGCTCGAAGGCGACATGAAGGCACTCGCGGCATCCGGCGAAAAGGGCCTTGTCGAGCTCATCATGACGACGCATGCCGGAATGACCAGCAGCGATTTTCAGAAGATCGTGATCGATTGGTTTGCTTCGGCACGTGACCCTAAATTCAAGCGGCCATACACCGAACTCGTCTACCAGCCGATGATCGAGCTTCTCGCCTATCTCCGCGCCAACGGCTTCAAGACCTTCATCGTTTCAGGCGGCGGCGTCGAGCTGATGCGCCCCTGGGCGGAAAAGGTCTACGGCATCCCACCAGAGCAGGTCGTCGGTTCGTCGATCAAGACCGAGTTCAGGATGCAGGACGACACCCCGGCCCTCTTTCGGCTTCCTGAAGTCAATTTCATCGACGACAAGGCCGGCAAGCCCGTCGGGATCAACCAGCACATCGGCCGGCGGCCGATTGCCGCCTTCGGCAATTCCGACGGAGATCTCCAAATGCTGCAATGGACGACCATGGCCGGCGGGCCTGCCAGGCTCGGCGTCCTGATCCATCATACCGATGCCGAGCGCGAATACGCCTACGACCGCGATACCGAATTCGGCCGCCTCGACAAGGCGCTGGATGCGGCCTTCATCGCCGGCTGGACTGTCGTCGACATGAAGGCCGACTGGAAGCAGGTGTTCAAGGACTAGGGAATGAATGTGCCGGGCGCCGGAGCCTTGCATGATGACGCCGTGCCTTTTGGAACGTCGACAGGGAGCGATTGAGTGGCAGCGTCTGTTCGGTCTGTAGCAGTGAGGGGAATAACCGTCCTGCTTTTCCTGTTGCTCGCCTTTATCGGGCACAGTCTTGCGAAGGACGTCCTCTCGACACCCGCTGGCGACCCGCGAATATCGATCCATGAGGGTTTCGTGGACGAAAGGATGTGCACATCCTGCCACGCCGATCAGGCCGCTGCCTTTTGGAAGTCGCATCATGCGAAAGCCATGGCACTGGCCGACGACGGGGCCGTGCGCGGCGATTTCAACAATAGCAGCTTTGAACATGACGGCGTCGTCACGACCTTCACCCGTCGCGACGGCCGCTTCTTCGTCGGCACCGAGGCAGCCGACGGCGGCCAAGCCGAGTTCGAAATCAAATACACCTTCGGCTACGAGCCCCTTCAGCAATACCTCGCCGACATCGGAGGAGGGCGGCTGCAGGCTCTCGATATCGCCTGGGACACCGCCAGCCGGCAATGGTTCTGGCTCGGCGACGGCACCCCGGCCAAGCCCGGCTCGACCTATCATTGGACAGGTCCCTTCTACCGCTGGAACCGCACCTGCATCGACTGCCATTCGACTGATCCCCGGGCGAAGTTTCAACCGCGGACGAACGAATACAAGTCGACCTACGTCGCCACCAGCATCGGCTGCCAGTCCTGTCACGGCCCAGGCGCAAAGCACGTCGCGTTGGCGCAATCGGCGGATGTTTTATCTCCTATGACCGATAGAGGCTTGCCGAAGGTCGAGGGGAGCACCTGCTTCGCCTGCCATGCCAGGCGCACCAGGCTGCTGGACGGCTATCAGCCCGGAAACCCCTTTCTCGACTATTTCTCCCCCGCCTTGCTGCGACAGGGTCTTTATTTCCCGGACGGGCAGATACTCGACGAAGTCTTCGAATATGGCTCGTTTCAGCAAAGCAAGATGGCAAGGGCGGGCGTGACCTGTCTCGACTGTCATCGGCCGCACGATGCCGGCCTCAAGGTCGATGGCAATGCGCTGTGCACGCAATGCCACACCGAGACGAAGCCGGAGCGCTTCGTCGACCAGGATCCAAGCGGACTGTTCGACACTCCCGCGCACACGCACCATCAGGCCGGTTCGACCGGAGCACAATGCGCCAACTGCCACATGCCCGAACGCACCTACATGAAGGTTGACCCGCGCCGCGACCACTCCTTCGTCATCCCGCGGCCCGATCTGTCGGCAACCCTCGGAACGCCGAATGCATGCACGTCCTGTCATATCGGCAGAACGAATGATTGGGCGGCCGAGACAATGGACAAATGGTACGGAGCGCAATGGCGCAAACGCCCGTTGATCGCCCATGCCTTCGCCGGGGCCGCGAACGGCGATCAAGCCGCGCTCGAGGCTCTGCGCGCGCTTGTTAGTGATAAGGACCAGGCAGGAATTGTGAGGGGCAGCGCCATCGCCGCAATGAGTGAGATCGGCGGCGTGGACGTCTCCGCCGACATTCGGACGGCCGCGGCCGATACAGATCCGCTCGTCAGGCTCGGAGCTGCGGAAGCGGCAGGCAATATCCCGCCTGAGCAGAGGCTTAACGCGATCGGCGACCTGGTGGGCGATGAGACGCGCGCGGTTCGCGTTGCTGCCGCCAATGCCCTGGCAAGCATCCCTCCTGACCTCTTCGGAGATCGGCGAGGCAATTTGGAAGCCGCTGTCGCGGACCTGCGCGCCTATGTCGAAACGAATGCCGACGTTGCAGAAACACAAAGCAATTATGGCTTCTTCCTGTTCGCTCGGCAGCGTACCGCCGAGGCCGAAGCGGCCTTCCGGCGGTCGATTTTTCTCGATCCGACATTGGAGACAATGCACATCAATCTCGCCGAATTCTACCGCGCCACCGGCCGAAACGACAAGTCGGAGCAGACCTATGCCGAAGCAATCCGGATGGCGCCCGAACAAGCGGACCTACGTTACGGACATGCGCTGTCCCTGGTGCGCAAGCAGGCATTGACCGAGGCGATAATGGAACTCGAGGAAGCTGTGCGGCTCGATCCAAAAAGCTCCCGCTACAAGACGACCTTTGCCGTCGCTCTCGATTCCGCTGGCCGGACGGAAGACGCATTGGACAGGCTCGATGGTTGGGCAGCGGGCGGAGACGCCGACATCATGGGCCTCGCACTCCAATACAGTCTCAAGCTTCGGCGGCTGCCGGAGGCGTTGAAACACGCCGAAAATCTGGCGCGACTGAGGCCTGAGGACCGGGAAATTTCGGACCTCATCGGGCAGTTGAAGCAGGCGATCAGCGGAAAATAGGTATTTTAGCTTGTTCAAATGTAATTCTGGCTGCACAGTGCTGACTGGGGACAGCAGTGCAGAGGCGGCCAACGAGATCGGGGGATTCTCATGAAAGCCATATACCTGCGTGGCTTGCTTTTATTGACGGGCATCTGCGCGGCGGCGGCCAGCAACGCCGCCGATATCACGCCGCTCGCGCCAGAGGCGAAGTCAATCGAGAGCCCGAGCGGCTGGGAATTCACATTCGCTCCATATTTCTGGGCGGCCGGCATCTCCGGCGACACGGGGCAGTTCGGGCTTCCGGAAGTCCATCTCGACTCTGACTTCAGCGATATTCTCGAAAATCTCGACTTCGCGTTCATGGCGGCAGGGGAAGCAAGATACGATCGCTTCAGCATTGTCGGCGACGTGATCTACACGAAGCTGGGTGCGGATGCCGACACGCCGGCCGGCATCCTTGCCGACAGCGTCGATGTGACGTCGAAGACCTTCGCGGGATTTCTTGGCATCGGCTACGCCATCCTCGAAGACCAAAATGGCCATCTCGACGTGGTCGGCGGCATGAAAGTCTGGTCGGTCGAAACCGAGATCTCCTTTAATGGCGGCATTCTGGCCGGAGTGGATGTCGAGGACAGCGCCACATGGGTCGATGCCGTCGCCGGCGTCAGGGGCAACTACTTCTTCACGCCGGAGATCTATCTCACGGGATGGGGTCTTGTGGGCGCCGGCGGCGCCGATCTCGACTGGGACTTGGCATTGGGGCTCGGCTACAAGTTTAACGACAGCATCTCGGCGATCGCCGGATATCGCGCACTTGGCGTCAATTACGAGAATGACGGCTTCGTCTTCGACGTCGTCCAGCAGGGGCCGATTTTCGGGGTCGCCATACGGTTCTAACGCCGGACTGGCGAACTTCGTCCGCGAGCGATTGTCCTCCCAACATGCTCGCCTTTTGAAGGCCTGGCCCAGGAGCCGGAACAACGACGCCCCCAGGAAGCAGAGAGCCGCCTTGGCAAGAACGGTGGTTCGCAGTTCGGTATCCAGCACGGATCGATCCGAGCGATATCGTTTCACTCCGGAGGTAGCGTGCTTGGCGGGCTGGGTCCAATCGGATGATGGAAGGATTGATGAAGAAATCGCTTCGGACCAAGGGGAGACGAGGTTTCCCGTCATTGGTGCAAATCAACAAGAGTCAGCTCAGACAGTTCAAGGATAACTTCTGCAAAAGGGGGAAGCGATGAACAAGAACAAGATATCTGCGAAGTTGATAATGGCGGGGCTCGTAGGCCTTGGCTCTGCCTTGCCGGCTGCGGCCCAGGAGACCACCGACATAGGTAGTCTGGACAGCGCCAAGGCTGGAAAGGCGTTTTCCAGCAAACCTGTCTACTCGCCCTATGCGGGGCGCAATTTTCCGACCCGGCCGCTCTTCGGCGACACGCATCTCCACACCGGAGCTTCGTTCGATGCCGGCGCATTCGGCGCACGGTTGACGCCTCGCGACGCCTACCGCTTCGCTCGCGGCGAGGAGATTACGGCGTCGAGCGGCCAGCCCGCTAAGCTGTCACGGCCGCTCGACTTTCTGGTGGTGGCCGACCACTCGGACAACATGGGCATGTTCCCCGACCTCTTCGCCGGCAAGCCGGAAGTCATTTCCGATCCGCAGGCCAAGACCTGGTACGAGGAGATCAAGGCGGGACAAGGCGGCAAGGCCGCACTCGAGATCATCTTCAGCTTCGGCAAGGGAACGCTTCCTAAGAGCATGATCTACGGGCCGGAGACACGTCCCTACAAGAACGCGTGGCAGGACACGATAAAGGCCGCCGAGGAATACAATGATCCGGGCCGCTTCACCGCCTTCATCGGCTATGAGTGGACCTCGAACACGGAAGGCAACAATCTGCATCGCAATGTCATCTTCCGCGACAATGCCGACAAGGCCGACCAGGTCGTGCCCTATACGACGCTTAAGCCCTTGGGCAGCGACAATCCGCGCGATCTATGGAAGTGGATGCAGGCCTATGAGGACAAGACCGGCGGCAACGTGCTCGCGATCGCGCACAACGGCAATCTGTCCAACGGCCGCATGTTCCCGCTGATTGAATCCTTCACCGGCAAGCCGGTCGACAAGGAATATGTCGAGCAGCGCTCCAGGTGGGAACGCCTCTACGAGACGACGCAGACGAAAGGCACCGGAGAGGCGCATCCGACGCTCTCGCCCAATGACGAGTTCGCCGACTTCGAGATCTGGGACTTCGGCAATCTCGACGCCAGCGTGCCGAAAACGCCCGATATGCTGGAGTTCGAATATACCAGGTCCGCGCTGAAGAACGGCCTCAAGCTCGAAGCCGAACTTGGCACGAACCCCTATAAGGTCGGGCTGGTCGGCAGCTCCGACGCGCATACGGGCCTTGCAGCCATGGAAGAGGAAAACTTCTTCGGAAAGACCACGCCGCAGGAGCCCAGCCCGGAACGCCTGACGGCAACATTCGTCAAGAATGCCAAGACTGGTATCACGGTGATGGACTGGGAGGTTGGCGCTTCGGGCTACGCGGCGGTGTGGGCGGCGGAAAACACCCGCGAGTCGATCTGGGACGCCATGCAGCGCAAGGAAACCTATGCGACAACCGGATCGCGCATGGCCGTGCGCTTCTTCGGCGGGTGGGATTTCTCGCCAGCCGATGCCGAGAGCCGCAACCCCGGCGCGATCGGCTACAGCAAGGGCGTTCCCATGGGCGACGATCTCACAGCAGCGCCGGAAGGCAAGGCGCCGTCATTTCTCGTCGCCGCACTGCGAGATCCGATTGGAGCCAATCTCGACCGTTACCAGATCGTCAAGGGCTGGCTCGACGACAAGGGCGAGACGCATGAGCAGGTGTTTGACGTCGCCTGGGGCGGGGACCGCAAACCAGGCGCCGACGGCAAGGTGCCATCGGTCGGCAGCACCGTCGACATCGAGAACGCGACCTGGACCAACACAATCGGTGCGCCGGAACTGATCGCTGTGTGGAAAGACCCCAGCTTCGACCCGAAGCAGAAGGCCTTCTACTATGGACGCGTCATCGAGATACCGACGCCGCGCTGGACCGCCTATGATGCCAAACGCTTTGGAACGAAGCCGCTTGAGGGTACGCGGATGACTGTCACCGAACGCGCCTATACCTCGCCGATCTGGTACACGCCATGACTGCGATGCCGGCGGTTGAACCGGCCGCCGGATCGTCGACCGGCCCAGCATACGGCAAAGTGAGGACGATCCTGTTGAAACGTGTGTTGAGGGAGCCGCTGGTCCACTTCCTGGCTCTCGCGCTGCTTGTCTTTGCGGCTTATGGGCTCTTTGGCGCCGATGCGGACGACAAGCCGGACAGCATCGTCGTTACGGCGCCAAAGATCGAGCAAATGGCCGCCGTGTTCGCGGGGACCTGGCAACGTCCGCCAACGGCCGAGGAACTAAAAGCCCTGATCGACGACTATGTGAAGGAGGAAATTCTGGTACGCCAGGCGCTGAAGCTCGGGCTCGACAGGGACGACACGGTGGTTCGTCGCCGCCTGCGCCAGAAGATGGAATTCCTGAACGTCGCCGACGCCGAAGCGCTGGCACCGACCGATGCGGAGTTGGACGCCTATCTGAAAGCCAATGCAGCCATGTTCCAGATCGGTTCGATGCTGGCCTTCCAGCAGGTGTACTTCAACCCTCAGCGGCGCGGCGACACGAGAGCACAGGACGCAGCTTCCGTTCTCAAAGCGCTGCTGACCGATTCGGCCACGGATCGCACCCTATTTGGCGACCCCACGATGCTCCCGCCCGACCTGCCGCTTTCGAGCAAGACATCGATCGGCCAGACCTTCGGCGCCGATTTCGCCGAAGAACTCGACAAGATCCCTGCGGGCCAATGGACGGGTCCCGTCAATTCCAGCTTCGGGCTGCACCTGATCCGCGTGACGGAGCGCGTGCCCGGCCGAGTGCCGACGCTCGACGAGGTTCGCGACGCCGTTGCCCGGGAGTGGACGAACGCTAAACGCAAAGAACTCGAGAACCAGCGCTTGGCCGAACTCCTTAAGCGCTATGTGGTGAGCGTCGAAAGCCCGGCCGGCGTGGGAACCGACCCATGACGCGGCTTGGGGCGCTGCTGGCCGTGCTGATGCCGGTGTTGCTGGCCACAGCGGGGTACACTCATGAGATTCGGCCGGCCTATCTCGACATGCGCGAAACGGCGCGCGACGAGTTCGCCGTCGTCTGGAAGGTTCCGGCGCAAGGCGACATGCGTCTCGGGCTCTATGCAAGTCTGCCAAAGCGGTGCATCGAGAAAGCCGAACCGGCGAGGTTAATCGCGGACGGAGCTTATCTGGAGCGAAGCACCGTCGCTTGTGCGGGGGGATTGAGGGGCGGCGAGATCGGCATCAACGGCCTCAAGTCGACCATGACCGAAGCGCTCGTCCGCATCGAATACGAGAACGGCGACACGGAGGTCGTGCGCCTCATGCCGGACGCGCCCTCCTTCACCGCCGCCGGCGCGCAGACCAGCCTCGAGTTCGCCCAGACCTATTTTCTGCTGGGCGTCGACCATATACTCTCGGGTCTTGATCACCTGCTCTTCGTGCTTGCAATCATGCTACTCATTCGAGACCGCTGGATGCTGGTCAAGACGATCACGGCCTTTACGATCGCGCACAGCATCACGCTGGCTGGCGCGTCACTCGGATATTTCAGTTTGCCGCAGAAACCGGTGGAAGCGACGATCGCCCTCAGTATCGCATTCGTCGCAAGCGAACTGATCAAGATGAAGCCGGGCGAAAGGCGGCTCTCCGAGAGCTACCCCTGGGTCGTTGCCTTCGCCTTCGGGCTGCTGCACGGCTTCGGTTTCGCCGGTGCCTTGATGGAAATCGGCTTGCCGCGATCCGATGTGCCACTGAGCCTGCTGACATTCAACCTGGGTGTCGAGGCAGGACAGCTGATCTTCGTCGCCGCGGCGTTGGTCGTGCTTCGGGCAGCAAGCGCGCTGAGCACGATACAGCCCGCACCGGCACGTCAGTTCGGCGCCTACATAATCGGGACCGCCGCGATGCTGTGGCTGCTTTCGCGGATCGCGGGGTTGGCGGCGTGAGCAGCCCGATCCACTGAAGGGCAGTGGGACATCCGCCCATGACCAAGACATCATCGTCAGCTCAGTTC
This sequence comes from Rhizobium sp. WYCCWR10014, assembly GCF_001657485.1. Classification (GTDB taxonomy): domain Bacteria; phylum Pseudomonadota; class Alphaproteobacteria; order Rhizobiales; family Rhizobiaceae; genus Rhizobium. The sequence continues at coordinate 505,176 of NZ_LXFU01000051.1, read as the reverse complement.
AGTTCGCCGCAGCGTCCAGCCGAATTTTAGCCGAACTCACAGCCAGACGCGGCAAGCGGGAACAGCAGTTCAAACTGCTATAGCGCCCATCAACATGAAAAGTCGCGCGGCGCTTTAGTAGCAAAAGCTCAACCTTCTTTTGCTATTGCTGAGGCCGATGGCGTTGGAGATTATTTCGGCGATGAAAATTCCGACAGTGATGGTTCTGATGGCCGCCCTCCTGCAGCCGGTCTCAGCCTTCGGCGAGACCGAATGGATCGGCGGCGCGAGACAATGGTCAGTCGGTTTCGCCAATGAGAGCCCGCATCCCTATTGCCGGCTGCTGTGGGACAGCGAGGTCGGCAAGACCATGGAATTCCGCCAGAGCGCGACCGAGACGTTCTGGCTGGTCGCCAAGACCACATGGGATATTCCGGCCGGCACCAAGACCGAGGTGACGCTGACCGACCGTACGGCGACGAAGGTCATCGCGGCCGATTTCTTCGACAAGAACACGCTTCGCCTCTGGGGGCCGGCCAGCAAGGGGAGCGCCGGGTTGAAGAAGATCATCAAGAGTTCCTTTGCCGGAATGCCTGACGTGCAGATCACCTTTGCCGGTGACGAAGGTGACTGGACGCTGCCGCTCTCGCGGGTGGAGCAGCTCTACCCGACCTTCGTCCTGTGCCTCAAACGTCTCGAGGACGGCGAAAAGCCAAAGCAGAATTCCGAAACCCAGCCATTCTGAGGCCGATTATCGCGGCGGCGCGGTCTCGCGGATCAAGCCGCGGACAGCCTCGATATCGCCGTTGAGCGGCCGATCGTCGCCATAATGGGAAACATGCTCCCGCACGGCCTTGTAGACGAGGTCCGTGCCTGCCGCCCGCGGCGCCGTCGTCGCCAGGAAATCATGCGCCTGGGCAGCGGCCATCAATTCTATCGCCAGGATATATTCGGCATTGTCGATGACGGCGAGCAGCTTGCCGGCGGCGGCCGTCGGATGCGCGAGAAAATCTTCCTGCAGGCCGGAGGTCAGACCGCCGTCCATGGCCGCGGGTGCGGCAAGGCGGCGGTTCTCGTTGCTGAGTGCCGCGGCGGTATATTGGGCGATCATGAAGCCGGAATGGCTGCCGGCATCGCTGGCGAGGAAGGGCGGCAGGCCGCTGACCAGCGGATTGACCAGCCGGTCCATGCGCCGTTCGCTGATCGCGCCGATCTGTGCGAGCGCAATTGCCAGGCTATCGGCCGCCTGCCCAAGCGCCGGGGCAACGGCATGCGCCTCGGAAGAGACGATCGGCTGTTCCGGGGTGCCAGAGACAGCCGGATTGTCCGTCACCGAGGCAAGTTCCTGATCGACGACGCGGGCGGAATTGTCGAAGACATCGCGGGCGGCGCCATGGGCATGCGGAACCGAACGAAGGCTGAGCGCATCCTGCGTGCGCCGGCCGAAGGCGGCGGCGACAAGGCCGCTGCCCTGGAGCCGCGCGCGCAGGCTCGCTCCGACTTTCTCTATTCCCGCCGATGGGCGTAGCGCCAGCACGGCGGCGTCGAAGGCGGCAATCTGGCAGCCCGCCGCTTCCAGCGTCAGCGCTGCGATCGCATCGGCCCAGTCGAGCAGCCGCTCGGCGCGCGAAAGCGCCACGGCCGCCAGGCCGGTGGCGCAGGCCGTGCCGTTGACCAGGCTCAAGCCCTCCTTGGCGCCGAGCACCAGCGGTTGGAGGCCGATCGCAGCCAGCGCCTCGCGGCCACTCATGCGCCGGTCGCCCAGGTGAGCGCTGCCTTCGCCGATCAGAACAAGGGCAATATGGGCGTTGTGGACGAGGTAACCAGCCGAGCCCTTGGACGGCACGTCGGGAATGCAATCATGTTCCAGCATGGCCGCAAGATGCTCGACGATCTCGCGCCGCACGCCGGAATGTCCATGGGCGAAATTGGCAATTTGTGCGGCGATGATGGCGCGCACCTCGCGGGCTTCAAGCAATGGCCCGACGCCGCAGGCATGGCTGAGCACGATGCTGCGCGATAACAGGCTCTGCGAGGCACGATCGACCACCGTATCGGCCAGTGCCCCGACACCGGTATTGACGCCATAGGCGCGCACGCCCGTCTCGACGATGCGCGCAACGATGCGGCTTGCCTGCTCGACGCGCGCTGAGGCAGCCGGCGACAGCGCAAGCGCCTCCCCTGCCCCGACGCGGGCGACATCACGCCAGGTCAGCACGGCATCGATGGTGATCGTCATTGACCGCTTCCGAAATGGCCGATGAACTGGCGGAAAGCGGGTGTCGCGCCGCCGGTGAACATGTCGTCCGGCTTGCCGCTGCTTTCGATCAGCCCTTCGCGCATGAAGACGACGCGGTTCGAGACGTTGCGGGCAAAGCTCATCTCATGGGTGACGACGAGCATGGTCATGCCTTCCTCGGCAAGCGCGCGCATGACGCGCAGCACTTCGCCGACAAGCTCCGGATCGAGCGCCGAGGTCGGCTCGTCGAACAGCATCACCTTCGGCTTCATCGCCAGCGCCCGGGCGATTGCCGCTCGCTGCTGCTGACCGCCGGAGAGATGGGCTGGATAGGCATGACGTTTATCGGCGATGCCGACCTTTTCGAGCAGCGCTTCGGCCTCGGCGATGCAGTCGGCGCGCGGTCGCTTCAGCACGTGGATCGGCCCTTCGATGACGTTCTGCAGGATCGTCATATGGGACCAGAGGTTGAAGGACTGGAACACCATGCCGAGCTCGGAGCGAATATGGTCCACCTGCTTCTGGCTGGCCGGCTTGCTCCGGCCGTTCTTGTGCACCATGCGGATCTCCTCGCCGTCGACCCAGATCTCGCCGTCGCTTGCGGTTTCCAGCATGTTGATGCAGCGCAGAAAGGTCGACTTGCCGGAGCCGGAGGCGCCGAGCAGCGAAATCACATCGCCATCTTCCGCATCGAGGGAAATGCCGCGCAAGACCTCGTGCGTACCGAAGCTCTTGCGGATATTGCGGACCGATAGTCGGGTTACGCCTGGCATGAGTGCTCCAATCGGGTCAAAAGCCGCTTACGCCTTCAGCGCTTGCGGGGCCGCGCGGCGGTGTCGGGAGAGCGAATATTCGAGCAGAGCCATGCCCTGCAGGATGATGAAGTTCAAAACGAGATAGATGATCGCCGCACAGAGAAAGACTTCCATCGTGCGGTAGGTCTGCGAGATCAGCCGCTGGGCGACGCCGGTGACCTCCCAGACGGTGACGAGGCTTGCGAGTGCCGTCGACTTCATCATCAGCACGATCTCGGTGGAATAGGCCGGCAGCGCGTGGCGGAAGGCAATCGGCGCCAGGATGCGGCGGACCAGTAGGAAGCCGGACATGCCGATAGAGCGCGCCGCTTCGATCTCCTTCGGCGAGACGGCGCGAATGCCGCCACGGAAGATCTCCGCCGTATAGCCGGCGGTGCAGAGCGCCAGCGACAGCACGGCGCAGACCATCGGCTCGCGCAGGAACGGCCAGAGGAAGGAATAGCGGATGAAGCCGAACTGGCCGAGGCCATAGAACACCAGGAACATCTGGATCAGCAGCGGCGAGCCGCGGAAGATGAAGATGTAACCCTTTGCGAAGCTCGTAAGCACCGGGTTGCCGCTGGTCCTCATCCAGACGATGACAAGCGCCAGCAGGCCACCTGTGATGATCGACAGCGAAAACAGGATGAGCGTCGTCGGTACGGCCTTGAGCAGGGTGACCATGGTCGAGGCGATGAAGGTGAAATCCATTGTCGCCTCCTTACGCCTGGCCCATGGCCGATGCCGGCATGCTGCGATTGGCGCGGCGCTCCGCCCCGTTGAAGATGCGGTCAGAAAGGCTGGTGAGGAGAAGATAGAGGCAGCCGCCGGCGATGAAGAACAGGAAATATTGCCGGGTCGAGCCTGCCGCCACCTGGCTTGTGCGCATCAGCTCGGCAAGGCCGGTGACGGAGATCAGCGCCGAATCCTTGAGACTGAGCTGCCACACGTTACCGAGGCCGGGGATAGCGAGGCGAAACACCTGCGGCATGATGATGCGGCGAAGGCGCATGCCGCGATGCATGCCGATCGCCGAGGCCGCTTCGAGCTCGCCCTTGGAAATGGCGTGAAAAGCGCCGCGGAACACCTCCGCCTGATAGGCGCCGGAAATGATGCCGACCGCAAGCGCGCCTGCGATAAAGGAGGGCAAGCCGAGGAAGCCCTCGTAACCCATCGCCTGGCCGATCGCGGTGACGGCAGAGGAGCCGCCGAAATAGATGAGATAGATGATCAGCAGCTCGGGCACGCCGCGAAACACGGTCGTATAGACGTTGCCGAGCGCGACGAGGATAAGATTGCCGGAGAGTTTCGCCGCAGCAATGATCGCGCCGAGCACCGCGCCGATCGCCAGCGCCGTTGCCGTGACGGCCAGCGTCATCAAGGCGGCGGCAATGAGCAGCGCGCCCCATCCGGTCGAGCCGAAGCCGAGCAGTTCCAAGCTTGCCATATCGTCCGTTCCCCGTCCGTGGCAGTGTTTGCGGATTGACACCAGAGCATGATGCCGAAAAGTGTCAGCGGTTTTCGGACGACATCATGCTCTAACTCTGAAATTTAGAACAGGATTCAGAATTTAGGCCGACCCGGCCTAAAATCATCCTGTTCGAGCATGCCGTCTCCGGCGATAAAGCCGGAGACAGGTGTTTGCCGCCGAAAGGCCGAAACGCTTATTCCTGCGGGCTGACGTCGACCTTGAACCACTTCATCGAGAGGTTCTTGACAGTGCCGTCGGCAAGCGTCGACTTGATCGCCTCGTTGAACTTGTCGCGCAGGTCGGTATCGGCCTTGCGGATGCCGAGACCTTCGCCCTCGCCCCAGATCGAGCCGACGATCTCTGGGCCGGTGAAGGCGAGCGTGTCGTTGGCGGCCTTGAACGCGTTGGCGAAATAGACGGCGTCGTCGAAACCGAGGTCGATACGGCCGTTCTGCAGGTCGAGGTCGCGATCGGCGCCGGTCTTGTATTCGCGAATCTCGGCAATGTCGCCGAAATTGTCATAGACGAACTTGGCGTAGACGGTCGCCGCCTGGATCCCGATCGTCTTGCCCTTGAAGGCGGCCTTCAGCGCGTCGATCTCCGTCACGCCGGTCTGCCCAGGCGTCATCTTGATCGTGGCGCCGGTGCCGGCGGCGTTTGCCAGCGGGCTGTCCTTGGCGGTGGCAAACGCTGCAGGGGTGGCGGCATAGGGAATGGTGAAGCCGATCACCTGCTTGCGCTCCTCGGTGATCGACAGCGCATCCATGATGACGTCGAACTTGCCGGCGTTGAGCGCCGGGATCATGCCGTCCCAGTCGGAGGCAACCAGCGTGCACTCGATCTTGGCGCGTTCGCACAGCACCTTGGCGAGTTCCGGCTCGAAGCCGCCGAGCGTGCCGTCGGCATTGGTGAGGTTCCAGGGCGCATAGGCGCCTTCGAGAGTAATGGTCGCCTTCGTCCAGTCCTTGGAAAAGGCAGGCGCGGCGAAGGCGGAAAAAGCCGCCACGCCACAAAACAGGATTGCGCTGAATTTCATTTGTGATTTCTCCTCTGGAGTTGAAACAGACCTTGCGTCACCACGGCCGATCTTCGCCGGCTTGCCCTTTCCTGTCCTATTTTTCTCAAAGGACCGATTGGGAGGTTGTATATGGTACCATATGAGATATTTTGTGATATGCAAGAGGGAAAGTCGAATTATGTGGCGAATTCCATTCGTGCAAAAGGAATAGGCAATGAAGCGTCCGGGCGAAATGAAGCGCGAACTGGCGGAAAATGACAGCACCCCGCTTTATGCCGGCGTCAAGCAGGTGATCCTCGACCGCATCCAGAGCGGCGAGTGGCCGCCGAAATATCGCGTGCCCTCGGAAAACGAACTCGTCGTCGAACTCGGCGTCAGCAAGATGACCGCCAACCGGGCACTGCGCGAACTTGCCAATGAGGGCGAACTCGTCCGCATCCAGGGTGTCGGCTCCTTCGTCGCTGAACGCAAGGGCTATTCGGCGCTGTTCGAAGTGCGCAACATCGCCGAGGAAATCGCCGAACGCGGCCATGTCCATGAAGCCTCTGTCGTTGTTCTCGCCCAGGAAACCGCGTCTCCCGAGGTTGCCGACGCGCTGGAACTGCCGATCGGTGCTGCGGTTTTCCACTCGCTGATCGTCCACAGCGAAAATGGCGTTCCAGTGCAGATCGAGGACCGTTTCGTCCATCCGGAAGCCGCCCCGGAATATCTCGCTCAGGATTTTTCGACGCTGACTCCGAACGCCTATCTAACGGCCGCCGCCCCGCTCAGCGGCTCCGAGCACGTCGTCGAGGCGGCGATGCCGCAGGCCTGGGAATGCAAACTTTTGACCATCATGAAGACCGAACCATGCCTGACGATCCGCCGGCGCACATGGTCGGCAAAACAGGTGGTCTCGACCGCCCGCCTCGTCTATCCCGGCCACCGCTATCGGCTGGAAGCGCGCAGCGGCAAGATGTTCGAGGAATGAAAACACCCGCGATGTTGTATATGGGACTTAGCAGGCTGCGCCATCGGGTGTGAGGCTGTGATCAGCAGAGGCTCGCATCGCTCGGCTGAGGGAGGGCTACCGCAGTCAGTCGCTCCCGAGTTTGGCCGGTACCGACTTTCACAGGACGTTATAAGTCTCCGCCAAAACCTTATAACGGCCGCCTGATGCCACGGCACAATAAACCCCCCGTATCTGCCGGATCGTCCGCCATGCCTCGCCTGCTGCGATCGCATGGCGGACGATGACGCTGCCGGCGGCCCTCATGCCCAGCAGTTTCGACAGCCAGCCACGGGCGGGATTTTGACGGATCCAGCAGGTTCGTCACCGGGGAACGAGCCGGTTCGATCGGGCTCTTTATTACGATGCCGGCGTGAAACGCGCCACCAGCGCGTGACGATCGCCCGGATAGGTGAAGCGCACATGCGTCACCGGGCCGGCATTGCTCCAGGTGCGGCGTTCGACCACGAGGCAGGCGGTATTGCGTGGTAGATCGAGAGCCGCAGCCAGCTCGGCACCAGCTGAGACGGCATGGATCCGGTGTTCGGCCGTGCTCCACGGCACCTGGTTCAGCAGCCACGGACCCGGCGCCATCGTCAGAAAATCGGCATCGGCGGCTTCAGGAACCGTCGCAAGACTGATCAGCCGCTCCTCCAGGCAGAAGGGCCGCGCGCCGGCATTGTGGATGCAGACGACCTCGACGACCGAAGACGCCACCGGCAGTTCCAGACGGCGGCTGTCGTCCGCCTTGGCCTTGCGGCTCGCCTTCTTCAAAACCGCATAGGAATAGGGCAGGTTCAGCGACTGCACCTCGGCCTTGATATCGTGGATTTCGAGAATGGCCGATTGCGCCTGCGGCTGGGTGACGAAGCTGCCGGACTTCTTGCGGCGCTCGATGAGGCCGGCCTTGGCAAGCTGGGTCAGCACCTTGTTCACCGTCATGCGCGAGCAGTCATACTGCGTGGCGAGATCGACCTCGAAGGGAATGCGGTGCCCCGGCGGCCAATCGCCAGAGACGATACGGCCCTCGATGTCGCTCAGGATGCGCTGATGCAAGGTGGGATCCCTGCTTTGGTTCATCGACACGTTCCGATTGGTCTCCCGCTATCTCTTTGTTTTTACGCAATTCCGGACGAAAAACTACACTCTTTTGCTGGAACTGCTCTAATTCGAATGCCTGGACAGGAAAAGCTCTTTTTCAGGCGGCCAGCAATTCGCCCATCGCAACGAGGAACCGCCGGTCGATGGCGTCACGCTTGAGATGGCGACCGCCCTTAACCTGCTTGCGGCCGCGTGCCCAAACGCAATCGATGGAAATGCCGCCTGCAAACAGCCAATGGTCGAGGATCTGGTCGCCTGCGAGATAGGGAACCGCCGCGGCATCGAACGAAACGATATCGGCGTGATGGCCCTCGGCGAGACCTCCCGGTGCCTTCAATGCGGCGCCGCCGCCGGCAAGTGCATGTGTGAACAGCGAAAGCGCCGTCGAACCACCGGGTGCTGCGACGACGTTGCGGGCGCGAAGCGCCAGGCGCTGCGAATATTCGAGCTGACGCAATTCCTCCGGCACGGAGATCAGTACGTTGGAATCGGAACCGATGCCGTAACGCCCGCCCTCTTCGAGGAAGAGCGGCGCGGCAAAGGCGCCGTCGCCGAGATTGGCTTCGGTGATCGGGCAGAGGCCGGCGATCGCGCCGCTTTTCGCCATCCGCCGCGTTTCGTCCTCGGTCATGTGCGTCGCATGGATCAGGCACCAGCGCTCATCCACAGGCGCATGATCGAGCAGCCATTCCACTGGCCGCGCGCCGGACCAGGCGATGCAGTCCTCGACCTCCTTTACCTGCTCGGCGACATGGATATGGATGGGACCGTCGCCCGCCATCGGCACGAGCCTTGCCAGTTCCTCGGGCGTTGCGGCGCGCAGGCTGTGCGGCGCCAGCCCGAGCTCGGCGCCGTCGAGCCGGGCGGTTACCGCCCGGCATCCCTCCATCAGCCTTTCGAAGCTTTCGAGCGAATTGATGAAACGCCGCTGGCCGTCGATGGGCGCAGCGCCGCCGAAGCCGGAATGGGCATAGAAGACCGGCAGCAGCGTCAGGCCGATACCGGTCTCTTCGCTCGCAGCACCGATGCGCTCGGCAAGCTCGGCGATATTGGCATAAGTGCCGCCGTCCCTGTCATGGTGGAGATAGTGGAATTCGCCGACGCGGGAAAAACCGGCTTCCAGCATCTCCGCGTAAAGCTTGGCGGCAACCGCCTCGACATGCTCCGGCGTCATCGCCAGGGCAAATTTGTACATGACAGTGCGCCAGCTCCAGAAGCTGTCATTGGCCGGGCCGCGCACTTCCGCAAGGCCGGCCATCGCCCGCTGGAAGGCATGGCTGTGCAGGTTTGCCATGGCCGGAACGAGGAGAGCGTGGCGTTCGTCGCCGGGCTCGAAGGGAACGCCGATTTCGACCCGCGCGATGCGGCCGGCTTCGAGCGTCAGTCGCACATCCTTCTGCCAGCCCTGCGGCGTCAGCGCCGTGTCTGCGTGAAGTGTGGTCATGGCCTTGCCTCTCCTCTTGCCGTGCCGCCGATCTTTCTTTTCCAGAAAAGCGCACAAAATTTCTCTTGTCACCTGTCGATTATGTATATACATGTTTTGGCATATGGAAAGGCGCAAAGCTGATGACCGGGAACAATTTTTCAGAGGAAACCTCGTCCGCAGAAGCCCGCCCAGTGCTTTGGCGCAATGCGCGGCTCGCCACGCTGGCGCCTGGCAAGGAAGGGCTCGGCATCGTCGAAAAGGGTGCCGTGCTGGTCGAAAACGGCCGCATCGCCTTTGCCGGCGCCGAGAGCGAGCTTCCGGCATCGGCCATCGAACACTCCGAAATCTTCGATCTCGAAGGCCGCTGGGTAACGCCCGGTCTCGTCGATTGCCACACCCATATCGTTCACGGCGGCAACCGCGCCCGCGAGTTCGAAATGCGCCTGGCAGGCGCGACTTACGAGGAGGTCGCACGCGCCGGCGGCGGCATCGTTTCCTCGGTGAAGGCGACCAATGCTTTGTCGGTCGAGGAGCTTGTCACCCAGGCGCTGCCGCGGCTCGACACGCTGCTTGCAGAAGGTGTCACCACGATCGAGATCAAATCCGGCTACGGCCTGAACCGGACCGGTGAAGTGAAGATGCTGCAGAGCGCCCGCCTGCTCGGCCATGTCAGACCGGTGCGCGTCACCACCAGCTATCTCGGCGCCCATGCGACGCCCGTGGAATATAAGGGTCGCAACGGCGATTATCTCGATGATGTCGTCCTGCCCGGTCTCGACGACATACATGGCCTCGGTCTTGCCGATGCCGTCGACGGCTTCTGCGAGGGCATCGCCTTTTCCACGACCGAGATCGCCCGCGTCTTCGACAAGGCCAAGGCGCTCGGCCTGCCGGTCAAGCTGCATGCCGAGCAGCTCTCCAATCTCGGTGGCGCCAAGCTCGCCGCGTCATACGGCGCACTGTCAGCCGATCACCTCGAATATCTCGACGAGGATGGCGTTGCGGCGATGGCTGCAGCCGGCACCGTTGCCGTGCTGCTGCCCGGCGCCTTCTACGCCATCCATGAAAAGCAGAAGCCGCCGGTAGAGGCGCTGCGGCGGGCAGACGTGCCGATCGCGATCGCCACCGACTGCAATCCCGGCACCTCGCCGCTCACTTCGATGCTGCTCACCATGAACATGTCGGCCACACTTTTCGGCCTGACCGTCGAGGAATGCATCGCCGGCGCCACCCGTGAAGGTGCGCGCGCGCTCGGCCTGCTCGACAAGACCGGAACGCTCGAAGCCGGCAAATCCGCCGACCTCGCCATCTGGAATATCGAAAGCCTCGCCGAGCTCGTCTACCGCATCGGCTTCAACCCGCTTTACGCACGCGTCTTCAAGGGCGAAAGGAACGGCCGATGACCATCACGCTCCACCCGGGCTCCGTCTCGCTCAAGGATCTGGAAACCATCTACTGGACGGGCGTGCCGGCAAGGCTCGATCCCGCTTTCGATACTGGCATCGCCAAGGCCGCTGCCCGCATCGCCGAGATCGCTGCCGGCAACGCGCCGGTCTACGGCATCAATACCGGCTTCGGCAAACTCGCCTCGATCAAGATCGACAGCGCCGACGTGACGACGTTGCAGCGCAATCTCATCCTGTCGCATTGCTGCGGCGTCGGCGCGCCGCTGCCTGAGAATATCGTGCGGCTGATCATGGCGCTGAAGCTGGTCTCGCTCGGGCGCGGCGCCTCCGGCGTGCGGCTGGAACTGGTGCGGCTGATCGAGGGCATGCTGGAAAAGGGCGTCATTCCGCTGATCCCGGAAAAGGGCTCGGTCGGCGCCTCCGGCGATCTTGCGCCGCTCGCCCATATGGCGGCGGTGATGATGGGTGAGGCCGAAGCCTTCTTCGCCGGCGAACGCCTCTCGGGCGCTGCAGCCCTGGAAAGGGCTGGCCTCAGACCGATCGTGCTCGCCGCCAAGGAGGGCCTGGCGCTGATCAACGGCACCCAGACCTCGACGGCGCTGGCGCTTGCCGGCCTCTTCCGCGCCCATCGTGCCGCGCAGGCAGCTCTCATCACCGGCGCCATGTCCACCGACGCCGCCATGGGCTCTTCGGCGCCCTTCCATCCGGATATTCATACACTGCGTGGCCATAAGGGTCAGATCGACACGGCGGCCGCGCTTCGCGCCCTGCTCGAAAACTCGATCATTCGCCAGAGCCATATCGAAGGCGACGAGCGTGTACAGGATCCCTATTGCATCCGCTGCCAGCCGCAGGTCGACGGCGCCTGCCTCGATCTGCTGCGCTCGGTTGCCCGCACGCTTGAGATCGAGGCCAACGCGGTCACCGACAATCCGCTGGTGCTGTCCGACAATTCCGTCGTCTCCGGCGGCAATTTTCACGCCGAACCCGTCGCCTTTGCCGCTGACCAGATCGCGCTCGCCGTCTGCGAGATCGGCGCGATTTCGCAGCGCCGCATCGCGCTGCTGGTCGATCCGACCCTCTCCTACGGCCTGCCGGCCTTTCTGGCCAAGAAGCCGGGCTTGAATTCCGGCCTGATGATCGCCGAGGTGACGTCTGCGGCGCTGATGTCCGAGAACAAGCAGATGTCGCACCCGGCCTCGGTCGACTCGACGCCGACTTCGGCCAACCAGGAAGACCATGTCTCGATGGCCTGCCATGGTGCCCGCCGCCTGCTTGGCATGACCGAGAACCTGTTCGGCATCATCGGCATCGAGGCGCTGACCGCCGCCCAAGGCGTCGAACTGCGCGCGCCGCTGTCGACGAGCCCGGAGCTTGGCAAGGCGATCACCGCAATCCGCAGCAAGGTCCCGAGCCTCGACGTCGACCGCTATATGGCAAACGACCTCGTCGCCGCTGCCGAGCTGGTAGCGACGGGCGCGCTCAACGCCTCGGTTTCATCTGGCATATTGCCGGTATTGGAGGGCTGAGATGATGGTGGAAGAAAAAATCTCCTCCCCATACGAAATTCGCCAAGGCACCTCCCCCGTCATCCTCGGCTTTCCCCATACCGGCACCGACGTGCCGCCTGAGATCGCCGACCGGCTCAACGATAACGGCAGGATGCTCGCCGACACCGACTGGCACATTCACCAGCTCTATGATGGCCTGCTGGACAGTGTCACCACCGTGCGCGCCACCTTCCACCGCTATGTGATCGACGCCAACCGCGATCCGGCCGGCGTCAGCCTCTACCCCGGCCAGAACACCACCGGCCTCATTCCGGAAACGGATTTCGACGGCAAGGCGATCTGGAAGGAAGGCGCTGCACCCGACGAGGCCGACATCACGGCGCGGCTGCGGGACTTCCATGCTCCCTATCACGCAGCGCTCGCCGCCGAGATCGAGCGGGTGAGAGCCATCCATGGCGTCGCGATCCTTTACGACTGCCACTCGATCCGCTCGCACATTCCCTTCCTCTTCGAAGGCAAGCTGCCGGACTTCAATATCGGCACGGATATGGGCAAGACGTGCGACCGCGCGATCGAGCAGGCGACGCTCACTGTCGTCGAAGCCGCCGCAGGTTACGACGGCGTGCTCAACGGCCGCTTCAAGGGCGGCTGGACGACACGCCACTATGGTCGGCCCGACACTGGTGTGCACGCGATCCAGATGGAGCTCGCGCAATCGACGCATCTTGAGACCGAGGCACCACCCTTTGCCTACGCCGCCGCCAAGGCAGACAGACTTCGCGTTCATCTCAAGAACATTCTGGTGCGCATCGAACAGATTGCGCCAGGCCTGAAACGATAACGATCTCTCGACAGGGGAACCGCCATGAACAATCCACGCCACAATATCCGCGAAATCCGCGCACCCCGCGGCAACGATCTCAATGCCAAGAGCTGGATGACCGAAGCGCCGCTGCGCATGCTGATGAACAATCTCGATCCGGATGTCGCCGAAAACCCGAACGAGCTCGTCGTCTATGGCGGCATCGGCCGCGCCGCCCGCACCTGGGAGGATTTCGACCGCATCGTCGCGACGCTGAAGACGCTGACGGAAGACGAAACGCTGGTTGTGCAATCCGGCAAGCCGGTCGGCGTGTTCCGTACCCACAAGGATGCGCCGCGGGTGTTGATCGCCAATTCCAACCTCGTGCCGCATTGGGCGACCTGGGACCATTTCAACGAGCTGGATAAGAAGGGCCTTGCCATGTACGGCCAGATGACGGCCGGCTCGTGGATCTATATCGGCACGCAGGGCATCGTGCAGGGCACCTACGAGACCTTCGTCGAGGCCGGACGCCAGCATTACGGCGGCAATCTCAAGGGCAAATGGATCCTGACCGGCGGGCTCGGCGGCATGGGCGGCGCCCAGCCGCTCGCCGCCGTCATGGCCGGCGCCTGCTGCCTTGCCGTCGAATGCAATCCCGACTCGATCGATTTCCGCCTGCGCACCCGCTATGTCGACGCCAAGGCCGAGACGCTCGATGAAGCGCTTGAGATGATCGACCGCTGGACCAAGGCCGGCGAGGCGAAATCCGTCGGCCTGCTCGGCAACGCCGCCGAAATCCTGCCGGAGATGGTCCGCCGGGGCATCCGCCCCGATATCGTCACCGACCAGACCTCGGCCCACGACCCGATCAACGGCTATCTGCCGAAGGGCTGGACGATGGGCGAATGGAAGGCAAAGCGCGAAAGCGATCCGAAGGCTGTGGAAAAAGCAGCGCGCGCCTCGATGCGCGAGCATGTCGAAGCGATGATCGCCTTCTGGAACGCCGGTATTCCGACACTCGATTACGGCAACAATATCCGCCAGGTCGCCAAGGACGAAGGCCTCGAAAACGCCTTCGCCTTCCCGGGCTTCGTGCCGGCCTATATCCGCCCGCTGTTTTGCCGCGGCATCGGCCCGTTCCGCTGGGCGGCCCTTTCCGGCGATCCGGAGGATATCTACAAGACCGATGCCAAGGTGAAGGAGCTGCTGCCTGACAACAAGCATCTGCATCATTGGCTCGATATGGCCAGGGAGCGCATCGCCTTCCAGGGCCTGCCGGCGCGCATCTGCTGGGTAGGCCTCGGCGACCGCCACAAGCTCGGCCTCGCCTTCAACGAGATGGTGAGAACAGGCGAACTCTCCGCCCCGATCGTCATCGGCCGCGACCATCTGGACTCCGGCTCCGTTGCCTCGCCGAACCGCGAGACCGAAGCGATGAAGGACGGATCTGATGCCGTCTCCGATTGGCCGCTGCTCAACGCACTGCTCAACACGGCGTCGGGCGCGACCTGGGTGTCGCTGCATCACGGCGGCGGCGTCGGCATGGGCTTCTCGCAGCATTCGGGCATGGTCATCTGCGCCGATGGCACGGACGATGCCGCAAGACGCCTCGAGCGCGTGCTCTGGAACGACCCGGCGACCGGCGTCATGCGCCACGCCGATGCCGGTTACGAGATCGCCATCGACTGCGCCAAGGAAAAGGGCCTGCGCCTGCCCGGCATTCTCGGGAACTGAGGCCCGTGAGGATCCTGCGCGCCGGCGATCACAAACGCATGCCGTGGAAAAACGGAAAGGGAGAGACGGTGGAAATCGCCGTCTTTCCACCCGGCGGTTCGATCAACGACTTCGACTGGCGCATCAGCATGGCGACGGTCGCGGAGGACGGCCCGTTTTCCATCTTTCCCGGCATCGACCGGACGCTGGCGATCCTCGATGGCAACGGCATGGTGCTCGATGTGGCAGGCAGCACGCCGGTGCTGCTGACAACGGCAAGCGATCCGCTGGCCTTCGCGGCGGATATCCCGGTCGCCGCCAGGCTCGAAGACGGAGCGATCACCGATCTCAACGTCATGACGCGCCGTGACGGGCTCGCCCATACGCTGATCCGGATCGACGCCGATGGCGGCAAGACCGTGCCGCTGCCGCCCTCGACATGCCTGTTCTTCTGCCATCGCGGCGCATTGTCATTCCGGCGGGACGGCGAGACTGGCGCGCTTGCGGCCGGCGATGCGCTGCTGATCGAGAACGCCGCCGCAACCATTCTGGAAATCGATGGCGACGCCAGATGTTATCTCGCTTCGATCATCACAGGCTGATCTTCGAACAACGAATTGAAAACATTGAGCAATCGAAGGTTTGCCGAAGCATTTGCACAAACCATCGCCATCTCGGGCCATGGACGTCATTCCTCGTTTCGGTCTAAACTTCGCCCTTCTGATGCAGAAGAAGACCTAGACTGCCCGCAACGTGGCGGGGAGCAAGGGAGCAGGCGTGACGGATCCATACGATATTCTCGGCGTTGAACGCGATGCGGACGAGGCGCAGCTGAAGGCCGCCTATCGGCGCCTGGCGAAGGTTACCCACCCCGATTCGGGCGGTGATTCGGACGCCTTTGCCAATCTGCAGAAAGCCTACGGGCTGCTTCTCGATCCGGTCCGGCGAAAGGTGTACGACGATACCGGCTATGACGTCGAATTCGCCGATGCGGCCGAGTTGCAGGCGCTCGTGATGATCGAGAAGCTCGTCACCGACGCGGTGCTCGACGAACGCGCACCCGGAAGTTTCGATCCCGTCGCCGTCATGCAGGACAGCCTTTCCGAGGAACTGCGCAAGGCGCGTTTCAGTAAGAGCGAGCTCGAGCGCCACGCCTCGCGAATCGGACTGCATCTGGAACGACTCGAAAAACAGTCCGGCCGCGATGTGCTTGCCCACATGTTCCGCGCCCGGATCGAAGCGATCTCCAAGGCGGTCGCCGAAACCCAGGCGAAGATCAAGGCGACGGAACGCGCCGCCGACATGCTCTCCGGCTATGTCTACGACATCGATCCGCCGCCGCTGCCGGATGACGCGGTTACCAGCATCGAATGGGCCGAGCCCTCAAGAAACCGCTCCACCGGCTGACGGCGTACGACGCGGCTGATCTTAATAAGACAGCTTCGGATACCAGTCCGCCGGGCGGCCTTCGGGCGTCGAATCGATAATGGTCCAGAGCGGCATCAGGTCGGGCGCGCCGCGCGGATCCTCACCGGGATCTGCCGTCACACCGCCCATCTCCTGGCTCCAGAAATGGCGGATGGTGCCGTCGCGGCGCGTGAAGACGTTGAAGGCCGCGTCATCGCTGCCATCCCCGCCGATTCCGTGATAGTCGCGGCTGTAGTCGTCCGTCGCGTCGGAATAAAGCGGCAGATGATGCCAGCCACGCTCCTTCTTGAAGGCGAGCAGTTTTTCAATCGGCGAGCGGGCGACGACGGCCAAGGCTGCGCGCTGCTTAATGTCGGGCACCTCGCCGTCCCAAGCCGACAGCAGCGAGGTGCACATCGGGCACGGGCGCTCGCGTTGCGGGCCGAACATGTAGCTGTAGACGATCAGCGTGTCCTTGTCGGCGAAGAGCTCGCTGAAGGAGATCGGCCCGTCGCTGCCTTCGAAGCGGTAGTCTTTCGTCACCTCGCCGCCCGGCGGCAGCGCCCGGCGCTGTACCGCCACGCGCTCGATATGCCGGCGCAATTCGATCTCTTCGGCCAGCAGCGCGTCGCGGGCAATGCGATATTCCTCGCTCTCATTGGGAAACCGGACGCCGTTCTTGGCCGCGAGCACGGCGGCGGGGACCAGATGCTGATTATCCATGGCAATAGCTCCTTCTGTTGCCTGAGAACGTGCTGAAGCCACGATCGCGGTGCCAGCACATCATGACAAGGACGATCGGCTGTTGCGAAAATCGACAGTGCCGACGGAAAATATTCGCCCCGCGCTTTGGCCGGCTCGGCGCCCGGACCGCCAAAGCCAAGCAGATCAAGATCGCGCCTCCGAATGCGGATCATCGAACCAGTTCATGATCAGCATCGCGCCCTTCCGACTGCCGATCGTACATGTCCGGCGAGCGGATCTCCAGATTTGCATCGTCGGGCGGCGGTGCGATTGCGCAAACAGTAAGACAACATGGGCGCTACGCCAACGCAGCCTTCGCCGTACATCCTAAAGCTGCGTTAACGATAGATTAACATGCAATTTGACGTGGAACCGAATTCTGCGATGGTGGCAGCGGGCAACTGAGGGGTTATCCGTGAAAATGTATCTGTTAGCTCGACGTTTCGGCGTCGTGGCGATGTCGTTCGCCTTGGCGACCTGCACAACGACGCCGGTTGAATTCAACAACAAGCCGTCGGCCGTGAGCAAAGCCGCGCTTTGCAAGACGGCGCTGGAAACGCAGGATCCAGCGTTTCAATTCCAGCTCGTGGCGGAAGTGAACCGACGCGGGATGAGCATGTTGGAATGTGAGCGGATGGTCGCTCAGCAAAGGCAGGCCGCCGCGGTTCTCGTGGGGCTTGCATTGGTCGGGACGGCAGCGGCAGTATGCGCTAACGGCAACTGCGGCGGCGGTGCATATACTCCAACGAGACGCTATCCAGGCAACTGCCAGTATGATTGGCAGTACGATGCCGCGGGAAATAGGTGCGGCGGCAGAAGCGCAATGTCTCGTCCAGGAGGCTGGTAGTGCGCAGCGTGATGGCGACGTTGCTTGCGAGCGCTCTGCTGGTGGCAACCCTTGCAGCCCCGGTCTTCGCGCAGAGCTTCGGCGGGAATTCCTGCGTCGACAACTGCGAGGGTCACAGGGCCGGCTATGAATGGGCGGAGGAGAACGGCATTCAAAGCGAGGACGATTGCTCGGGCAACTCATCGTCTTTTGCAGAGGGATGCCGGACTTATGTCGAGGACTCTGACCGCGGGGCGGAGTACGACGATGATGGCAATGAGATTGACGAGTAGCACCTGATGACCCGCTTCATTAGCAAATTTCCGGCGGCCTCCCTCCTCGGCTCCTGCGGCGCGCCTGGATGGGCTGTCCGATCGACCGGCAAATCGCGGCGGGGCATCAATTCCGCTGCGCCATCCCTAATGACCGCGCGCAGGTAAACCCATGACATCTCCCGACACCGCCACACTGCTCGAGGACGCCGCCGATCGGATCGCAGATGTTTCGCGAGCGGATCTTCAGATCATGCTTCGTCGGGCCGCGCTGCGGCTGCGTAATGCAGGCGGGCTCTCGATGGAGGATGATGTCGAAGACGCCCTGCGCGACTTGGCGGGCGAGCTCGGCAAGACGCGCAACGACATGATCAGGTTTATCGTCCGGGAGTGGATGGAGAAGAACACCTATCTGCCGGTGCACGAACTGGATGAAGATGGCGAGACCGATGGGGAAGCTTGATTGAGTGAAGATCGAATTCAGTTGTGGTTCGCGTTCTGCTTTGTCGGAAGCATGTGTGCTTACAGCTGGTATTGGTACATCAGGTCGCTCATCTTTTACCTCAGAAACGGCTTCGATTTCAGCAAAGATTTCGGCCCGAAGCTCCATCGATCTGAGTTCCCAGATCATGATCAGGACTGGGCGGCGCCGAGACAGAAGTTCCTGATCGACTGGCCTTTTTGGGTACTGACGACGTCGTTCGTTCTGCTCGGCATCGTGTTGGCTCTGACGGGAGTTCTTAAGCCTTGTATCGATTGCGCACTGTAGCGGGCAGCCGTTACACAATCTCATAAAAACCGACTGCGGATCGGCTCGTCGGCTTCACCGAGGCGGCTTTGCCATCGCGCGAAGACATCAGCAGCGCCTAAAGAAGCAATTGACCCAGATTGGTTATTGACTCACATCGAGATCAGAACATAATAAGAACATCGGCGCGCGGCCGCCATTCTGGAAATCGAAGTACGGAGCACGGACATGCGAGAGCAGCCGATCGGCGAAGCCGTGGAAGACGATGAGCGTGCAGAGGTGATTGCCTACCACAGAGGCGATACGCACGCAGCTATAGACACCCTGCTGGAGGATATCCGTCACCTTCGCCGGCAGTTGGCATTGACCGAAGGCGCCATGAGCCGAGGCATGGCCCGCGGCTGGCGACCGAGCTACCATCGAGACTGATATGCCCAAAACGATTCATGAGAGAACGCGGTTGCGGTGGCAGGTCTGTCACGTCGAGCCCGAGACCAGGGCTGACGCCCATGCTTGACCGTCCCCCACCAAAGTTCGTGTCATTTGAGACTGCTCTGAGAGACTGGTGGTCGTCGCAACCGCAGTCTTTCCGCGAGAGCATCAGCCTGTCGGTTGCCCGCGCATGCTTTCGCGCAGGATACACGGCAGGCAAGCAAACGACCGAACGGCGCTTCGTATTCAAAGCCGGCCGCATGCGCATCACAGTTTGGGCAACAGGCATCACGGAAGCCAAGAAGAAGGCCGAAGCTGAGGCTGATTTCCGCGCGGCCCAGAAGGGGTGGCCGGTCCCGAAAGCGGGCTGGCAACTCCAGGAGGAAATATGAGCGACACCGACCGACGGCCGCTGACGGAAGCGCCGCAAATGCATGTCCACTATTGCGAAGAAAAGGGATGTGAGGAGTGGGGTGGCTGGGGCAACAGTCCCTCTCCGGCTGTGGTGACCCGCTGGTGGTGCTTCGAGCATTTCCCACACAAGTCATACGAGCAGGAACAGGCACTCAGGCGGAAGCTAGAGGCGGCCGAGCGTGGAGATATCGTCCAACGATTGCTGGGAGGATCATCTGCGTATCTTTGACCGTCGTCGACGGCGACACGGTAAATTCGACGGCCAGAACATGCCGTTGCTGGGGGAAGGTGTTCCCTCCTTCCTTGGCATCGACCCGTCGCAGACGCACGTGAAGTGGATGAATTAACGGAAGCTGGCACTTGTCGCCCAAAAGAGGCCAAACGAACTGGCGTCCGCGCGCCGCCTGAAGGTGATGTTTAGCGGGATGGACCTACGCGTATGCAGCGGAACGAGAGGGCTGTGTCACGGAGGCGCCCGTGAACTCATTTCATAATCGGCAGCGAAGCTCAGTGAACGACGGTGATCACCGGAATGCCAGCTTCGTCGGCGGCACGGATCAGCGCTTCTCGTGCGTCCTCGGCCGAGACGTCCCCATGAAGTGCATCCCGGCATGCCCTAATCGCTGTGAGATACTCTTCTCCATCGTCGATGGGCCAGCAAGCCGTCAGCATATTGGCGGCCTCCCAAAGAGTTGCGACAAGTTTGTACTTTTCCGGCCCACTCACAACGAGCATCAAGGGAGTAAACTCTCCGGATCTGTGCCATTTCATGACGTTAGGTCTCCCCACGGTAAACATATTAGTAACCGTGCAAGAACCGTTCCGTGATCGTCGCTGGTATGCCGAAGCTCGTTTCGCGGGGGCGCATAGTGAAAAAGAGAATAGTTCTAAAGGCGTTTCAGTCGCCTCAGCATCGCCAGCGTCAGCATGGGCACCTGGTGGCAGGGAAACGCTGGCCAGCCATTAACGCCATGCTGAAGCCACCAAGGCCGCCGACATGTTCGCGAGGAAGTCGAACGCCCCAAATTCCGAAACGCCGACAACATCGAAATACCGCTTTACTTCGAGGATGACCGATTGCCCTGCCGGACAAGTTCCGGCGTTTCTACCTCGCCATGTTTCACCATCATCGAAGCCGACACTGATATCTCGATCGGAGAGCCAGGCATGGAGCCGCCGATACCACATTGCTTGCAAGATCCTCGGATCGTCTTGTTCGTCCCTCCGCAAGCGCATGCCTTTTTGGATGTTTGTACCTTTGCTATCCTTATAAAAGAGCCGGTCGTGGCCCGAGACGGTCGGCGGCGATCAGTTCTCTGCTCGAGAAAAGCATCGCTTCACGGCACCACCTCTTGAATAAACGGAAGGGCACGCGAGTTTCCCGGTTAGCAAGGAGGAAACCATGTCCGTACCCAACGAGCCTATCGTTCCGCCGCCAGCGCCGCCGATCGGCAATCCCGAACCTGAGCGAGATCCTGGTGAGGCCCCGCCGCCTGATGGCCCCGAGCCAGATGACGGCGACGATCCGATGACGCAAGCTCACGCCGAGGAGGCCCAACGAAGCCCGACATGGGGACTGCTCTGCCGCGGCGTTCAGGTGCATGCTGCTGACTGAGATCATGCGACGTTCTTTCTGATGGGAACGAGCTCCCCGTCCTTGGCCAGATGAGCTTGACGATTGCAGGCACGAGATTGATCACCTCTGCCAAGCGACGAACTCGTCCATAATCGGTTGCTTGCTGGCTTGACCGCTCGATCGATCGTTCGACAGTCGCTTCCCCCAATTCCGATCGGTCGCCATCTTAGTCCGGCGCGCTATCCGTCCCATCACGATGACAACCACGGCTTCGTCCCCTCGGGATGGGACACTACGGAAACAATCAACGCTTGGCGGCTGCCTCTGACCGGTGAGCGGCTGGCAGGAAAGGTAGCGGCGCGCAATAACGCGGGATACTCCTCGGAAATAATGATCTATAAATAGGCCGTAAAGGCCGTTAGTGGTGTATTAATAGATCAACAGGTGATCATGCCAAAGCTCATATCACGCGCTTACTCACATTACAGCCGGGATGCCCTGCTCGTTTTCAGCCAGTTGATCAGGCGCGCTCGGATCGAGCGCAAACTGACCACACAGGAGCTGGCAGACCGCGCCGGTATCTCGCGCGGGCTGTTGCAGCGGATCGAAAAGGGCGACCCTAGCTGCGCGATCGGAGCCTTCTTCGAAGTGGCCGCCATTGTAGGCGTGCGCCTGTTCAACGCCGATCATGCAACGCTTGCAACGGCGATATCGGCAAACAACGCGATGCTTGCTCTTCTTCCGAAGTCCGTTCGCCCCTCCTCTACGCAGGTGAATGATGACTTCTAAGGCTGAGAACAACGAACTTTCGTCTGGGTGTGGTTACCGGAAAGCAAAGAGCCAGTCGACATAGGCCCATTTCTTGTAACCGGCTTTCTTCTTCTAATACCGGCAAGCTCTAAATATTCCGAATCATGTGGCCAACAGGACATGGATCCCGATTTTTGACAAATCGTTTCGAAGCTCTCCGTCAATTCGCCGAGCGTGGTCAGACGAGCGACTGAAGGCGATTTTCACAGATCACTTCAGGCCTACTTGAGCCTTTAATGACAACACCAAAGCCATAGGATTGGCGGGCGACGCTGCAAATCCAAAATGCTCATAGAAGGCCTTGGCTTCAACCGAAATCGCGTGAACCAGAACGCCGCGAATACCCATGATATGGGCTGCCTGTCGGGTACGCAGTACGGCGTCTTGCAACAGCCCGGCTCCGATTCCTTTTCCCTGCCAGTTGCGATCGATGGCCAGCCGGCCAAGGACTACCATGGGAACCGGGTCGGGCATGTTGCGCCGGATCGCTCCCGGCGCGTCCGCGACCGCCAGCGCGCCCGATGAGAGGCAGTAATAACCGACAACGCGCTCGCCCTCGCAGACCACATAGGTTCGCGACGCGCCGCTGACCTGATTGGCCCGCGCCCTGCGGCGCAGCCATTCATCAAGGCTGTCATGCCCGCTGTCGAATAGCTGGAGATCGTGCGCTTCGCCGAGAAGCGTCGGTGCCGATAACATTACGGCTGCCAGGGTTTGGGAGCGTTCATCAACCGTTCGAAGCCTTCGCTACTTGGCGGCTGGTCGAGGATGGCGAGATAGTGTTTGTAGCTGTCAGGATCGACCCGCACCAATGTCTGATCGAGAAGCGCGTCTTCCGCGGCACGGCGCGAAGCATCGATCATGAAATCCGAACGGGTTTTCCCGTGGGCCTTGGCGGCGCGGTCGATCAGGACGCGAACGTCCTCACGAACCCTCAAGTTAACGGCGCGGGTATGGGTATCGGTGGCGTTTTTGCTGGTCATGGCCTTTTCCTTCAAGGCCATATACCACAAACGCATACACAATGTGTATCTATTTATTGCGATATTGCGGGTTGATTTCCCAAGCCTCCCTTTCGGGCCCCCTTCTGGACATGAGCGTTGGTCGCTTTCGATCCGTCCGGCTTTCACCGTTACACAAGAAACTGGCAACGCCAGTTCATCAATCCCTACGCTTTCGAGGACGCGCCCGCCGCATTGCGGGCGTTAGGTGAGTGATCCAGCAGCCCGGATCGCGCCTCTCGCCCATGAACCCGCAAATCCGCGAATTTGGAAAGGCGCACTTGGCACCAGCTCATCTGCGTGCCGCGAATATTCGGCGGCAATGACCATCGTTCGTGCGTTCTCAATCAAACCCGCTGGATACGCCGTCCCGCAATCCATTCGTCGAGCCGCTTGAGCATTTTGCGGGACTTCGCTCCTTCAATTGCAAGTTATTGACTGAGAGCCTCAGCGGTACAGGACCTCCGCTCAAAGGTAGGCTCGCGAAAAGAACACCGCGGTCGTCAAAAAGGCGACCGCGAGGGTTAGCAGCCGAACGGCCGATGATGGCAGCCTTCGTCCGATGTGTGCTCCGATCCACCCGCCGATAACGGCTCCGATCGTCATGGGAATGCACTGCTGCCATACGATTGCCCCGGCAAGTACGAAGACGACGACGGCGACCGCGTTGGCGGCGGTGACCATCACCATTCTTGTCGGATTGAGGCTCTTGATGTCCCCACCGCCGAGCGCGCTCCACGCCGCAAGCATCATGAGACCCACCGCGCCGCCAAAATAGCCGCCATAAAGACCGAGAAAGAACTGAATCGTTGCGAACAGCAGAACACTCGGACGTGCCTGCGTCTGCAACTGGGCGCTGAGCCTCGGGCCTGCAGCGAGCATCAATGTCGCCACTAGCAAAAGCCATGGCAGGATACCATCGAAAATCCTCGATGGGGTTAGCAGCAATAGAATGCTTCCGGCCACACCACCCGTCACCGTCACGATGGCAATGGGCACGACATTGACGCCACACACACTC
Organism: Rhizobium sp. WYCCWR10014; assembly: GCF_001657485.1. GTDB lineage: Bacteria > Pseudomonadota > Alphaproteobacteria > Rhizobiales > Rhizobiaceae > Rhizobium. The sequence goes on along the minus strand of NZ_LXFU01000051.1, from coordinate 481,474 downwards.
CTAACCCCATCACGGTAGACCCACGAGCTCGCCATACCGCCGGGAAACAAGGCTAAGGTGCTTGTCGCGTTTGCGGCTACCGACGGCACTCCGACCGATATCAGCGCAGGCAGGGATACGAAGGACCCGCCGCCCGCCAACGCATTCATGCTGCCTGCCAACAGGCCAGCAAGGAAAAGAAGCATGATATCGTACATGTTCAGGTCGCCTTAGCCCCCAAGCCTGAGTCCGGCCGAGCCTCTTTTCCAATGCCGCCGTCAATCGCCGCACGCCGTTGCGCGCCCAGAAGAGCCCCCACGACAGCCATTCGCGGTGGTCAAGGAAACGCAATTGAGAGCCATTCATCCGATCACCATGAGCGTAACCGATGCTATCCCGAGGAGTACGCCAACCGCCTGATGCCAGCCAAGCCGCTCGTCGAAAACCAGAACGGCGATCGCGTTGATGGCGATAAGCTGCGCGACCGAAGACAACGAAATAGCGAGGGAAAGCCCGCTTGTCCGCATGAGAGCGATCATCGAAAGATTGCCTAATGTGTAGAGGACAAGCGCGATTACGAGCAGCCAAAGGTTCGAGTTGCTCACATATGCGCGTGAAGCGGTCGCTCCTGCCAGGAATAGGCAGACGGCTATGAAGAGGATGGCGGCAACACGCATCGATAAACTCCTGCTGATGCGTTTTGTCTGACGCCGCGCGACCCGTCAATCCATTGGAGACTATCCCCGTCCTGATCTCGACGTAGGGCGTCATGGGTGATCAGTCGATGCTACGCCTCAGCTCGCCGCCTTTCGAAGCGCGGGCTTTCCGAGCGCGTCCCTCAACCGGCACTCTGGCCTTCAAAGACGCCGGACGCCTCGCACGAATTGCCCAGACATAAGCCGTGAAGCTGTGAAGATCGTCCCCGGAAGATCCCGAGCAGCTTGTGTAATGGAAGCAGGCACCTTGCTGATGTAGGTCACCGCTTTGCACCCGCCCCTCACATGGCCGGGCCGCGCAGCACTCAAAAAACGAGTGCCTCAATGGCTTAGAGCCGAAGACGGAGCGTTGACCCTCATGGCCATCGGACCTGAAAACGTCCGGATGAGGTGATCTTCAATGTAGCGCTGGCCTTGCCCTTCTGCGTAGAGCAACATCGCCCGCTCGCACAAAACATCGGCAGTTCGTTCATCGAAGGGGACCCCATAGAACCTAAACCACATCAGGACGGCATCTGGCAGGATCGCCTCTTCGTCCTGAAGGACCTCGCTGTCGTCTTCATGCGGCTCTGACATGCACACCTTCCCGTGGTTCGGAACGAAAGGCCGAACGACAAGTTAACTGGAAAGTTCCGGCCGGAGGGAAAGTCATGGCAGCACACAGGGCTCAATGGAAAGGCCACATCAAGGTCGGGGAAATCACCTGCGGCGTCGGCCTTTATACTGCGGCGGCGACTTCGGATCGCATCTCCTTTCGGACGATCAACAAGGCCACCGGAAACCCTGTACGCCGCGAGTTCGTGGACAGCGAGACCGAGGAGACAGTCGAGCGGGAAAACCAGGTGAAGGGCTTCGAGATTGAGAACGGCGAATACATCATGATCGACCCGGAAGAGGTGACCGCCGTCATCCCGGATTCCGACAAGATGCTCGAGATCGAGGCGTTTCTCCCTTGCTCCGAGGTTGACGATGTCTATTTCGACAAGCCGTATTACCTGGTACCGACCGATGAGGTCTCGGAAGACGCATTTGCAGGCCTTCGGGATGCCCTAGGAAAAGCCAGCGTCACCGCGATTGCGAGAACGGTTCTCTTTCGACGGATGCGCACCGTTCTTATCCGCGCACACGGGCGCGGCCTGATCGCGACGACACTCAATTTCGATTACGAGGTTCGCTCGTCCAAGGACGCCTTCAAGGAGGTCCCCGAGATCAAGGTAGAGGGAGAAATGCTCGACCTCGCCAAGCACATCATCGGCACGAAGAAGGGTGATTTCGATCCGGCGACATTCGATGACCGCTATGAGGCGGCCCTCGCCGATCTGGTCAAAGCCAAGTCGGAAGGCCGGTCGCTACCCAAGCCGAAGCCAGTTCAGGTGTCAAAGCCCAATGACCTTCTGAAGGCCCTGCGCGAAAGTGCTGGAATGGGGGACGCCAAACCAGCTGCCAAATCCAAGACTAAGGCTGCAAACGCGAACGCGAAGAAAACGACGAAGGCGGCCGCTCCCAAAACAGCTGCCAAGACCCCTCACAAAAAAGCCAGCTAGGAAACTCCAATGGCACCCCGCCCATACTGGAAAGGCTACCTCAAGCTTTCGCTTGTCACGTGTCCCGTGGCAATGAGCCCGGCGATATCGGAGAGCGAGAAGGTCCGGTTCCACACGCTCAACAAGGAGACCGGCAATCGCGTCCTGTCACGTTACGTCGATTCCGTGACTGGAAAGCCCGTCAAGGATGAAAACGAAGCCAAGGGCTACGAGCGCGGTGAAAACGACTACGTTCTGCTGACCGACGAAGACCTCGAGTCCATTGACCTGGAGACCGTGCGGACGATCGATATCGAAAAATTCGTCCCGCGCGAAAGCATAGAGTGGATCTACCTTGAAACACCCCATTACCTCGTTCCTAACGAGAAGATCGGCAACGAGGCATTTGCCGTCATACGGGACGCGATGAAGGCAGAAAACGTCCTTGGCGTCTCGAGGGTGGTAATCGGCCGCCGAGAACGTGCGGTGGTCCTCGAACCGCGCGATGAAGGCATCGTGGTCTGGACCCTGCGCTTCGGTGACGAGGTCCGCCCTGAGGAGGAATACTTCCAGGGTATCGAGAAGAAGGCTGACACCTCGACGGTCGCTGCCATCACTCAAATAATCAAGCGGCACATTGATGAATGGTCGCCTTCGATGGTCAGCGATCCGATCCAGGAGAGCTTGCTGAAACTGATAGCGACCAAGAAGAAGGCTCTCAAGCCCTCCAAATCGTCCAAGGTGGCCAAGGATAAAAAGGACGACGACGCGAAGCCTTCAAACGTTATCAGCATCATGGACGCCCTTAAGAAGAGCGTCGAAGCCGACCTTAAAGGTCGAAAGAAGGCGGGCCGATAATCATCCCAAGCTGACGAGCGGTTCCGCTATGTGCAATGACTATGAACAACATATTCGCTGGAAAGAGTACTGCGAGATGATGCAGTCTCTCGCCCTACGGATTCCGGCGCACCAGTCTGAACTCGATCTACCCACGGCCGATGACATCAAAATCGGTGATATCGCCCCGGTGGTCCGGACATCCGGCGACGAGTTCGAACTCTTCGCTGCCAAGTTCGGTTTTCCGCCGTCTGCCGGACGCAAAGGCGGACCGGTTTTTAATTTCGTCTCGGAAAACCGGGATTTCTCAGAGAGCAAACGCTGCCTCATCCCGGCGTCGGCCTTCTTCGAGTTTACCGGAACGAAATACCCGAAGGCGAAGCACAGGTTCACGCTCGCCGATGGCGCGATATTCGCCATTGCTGGGCTGTGGCGCGAAGGAGAAGGCAATCAGCCGGCGTCGATGACGATGCTCACGACGAAGCCGAGCCCCGATGTCGAGCCGATCCATAATCGACAGGTTGTCATCTTGAAACCCGAGGAATGGCGACACTGGCTGGCTCTATCGAAACCCCAGGATCAGCTGCTCAAGCCACTGCCTGCGGGAAGTCTCTCGGTGGAGCAGGTGCGCGTTGGAAGCGACTGACGCTCATCTCACCGCGACGCAAGTGCGGCCGCACACTGCACTCTTCGAGTGCAACCCAGAATCTCAGTCCATCGCCAAGTGCCTCAATGCTCCTTGCAGATCCGGCCGGCTCCGCAGGTTCTCTCGGCAATCAAATGGTCGCTGAGCTCTGATCCGCAGCAATGCGGCGGCCAAGATCACCCAGACGACAATAAGGGCCGCAACATTGAAGGTCGCCCGAATGCGCGTCCTTTCCGCGAAAGGAAAGCAGTTGTCATTGTCGTCATTCATCTCGCCTCAGGTGGAACTTGCCGTCGTCGGAGACAAAGCCATCCTTGTCCGGGGTCATCGTGTAGACCCAGTCCTCCCCTCCGATGATCACCAGCTGGATCTATGCGATCTGCCATGCGTCGATTTTGGTCTTCCTGACGCTCGCTGCGCAATCCTTGCCAAGCTGAACGGCGCTGGCGTCGTCCAACCTCTTCGAGACCGTCTCCAAGAGCGATAGATGGCACAGAGGTTTGCCTCTCTTGTCGCTTAGAACCCACTTGCCGTAGGCGTCCTTGGCCGTCGGTATCCGATCCATCGATCCGGGCTGCGGGATGAAATAGATGACCGGTGAGACGTCCAAGGGTGTTCTCCACGGTCCTCCTTCCTGCTCCTGAAATCCGACGAGTTGCTTTCTAGCAGCATCACGAAGCACGATCCCTGGATCCGAGAAATCCCAGGCCGCGATCTCATCGTGCCAAGGCGCCTCGCACGTCTTGCCCTCTGTCACCACCCGACCGCCGATGGTCTTGTCTTTGCCCAGAATGTGACAGCCAACGGAGCCATCTTCTGAAGCGATCAGCCATTCGCCAATGGTGGCGTCGACGATGGCCTCGCCGACCTCCTGTGCCGAGAGTTGCCCACTCGCGGATGCCGCGAGGCACACTGCAAATACGACCCACCTCAATCCCCTTACTCGCAAGCTCAATCCTCCCGTCGATCCGCTCGTTTTAGCAATTGGCCACAAATCTCCCTCGACATTCAAGCCCCTATCGATGGAACGATCTTGTTCAAGGCCCGTTGGTATCTCACTGAAACAATTCAGTTTCCAACAAGGAGAAATTCGATGGGCAGCACAGCGGACAAAGTTACCGGCAAGGCAAATGAGCTCACAGGTAAGGCCCGTCAGGGCGTCGGCAAGGCAGTAGACAATAAGGAAATGCAAGCCAAGGGCCTCGCTCAGGAGGTCAAGGGCGACGCCCAACAGGCGAAGGGCCAAGCGAAGGACGCAGTCAAGAAGGTCGTCGACAAGGCATAAAGCCATGTGTCGGTGATAAAGGCCCGCCAGGTGCTACCGGCGGGCCTTTCTGTGTCCGACGGCACCGCCGGGTGCCTTGATCCGAGAGATCATTGGTATCCTGTCATGTCGGGAGCAGCCTTGAGCGCGATGATCATGTCGGTCATCTCGCGCGCGCTGCGCGACCCAGATTGGTGCTTCATCATCAGTTGAGGATAGCGCCAGCTCCGAACCTGAATCGTTAAGCACACGTAAATCGCTAATCGCTAATCTTCGGTCGCATAAGCACAGCTCCCATAACCGGTAGCTGCACGCGAGGACGAGCCGGATGCGGATTAGCACGATCACAAATTGGGCCTACGCCACAACCGTAGCTCTGACGCTTCTCTCGGGTGGAGCGTTCATAATGGCGGTTAGAAGCGCTGACATGGAGCGCGACGCCGCGACCACCGCTTGGACGCTGGATGAAACGGTCGAGCAGCTACAGAGTGCTGCCGAAAAGACGACCGAAGACGCCCGGCTGTATGTGATCAAGGGCGAGGAACGTTACCTGAATGCCTTTCGGGCAGCCGATGCGCTCGAGCGCGAACGAGAACAGTCGGTAAAGCGTCTCGTCAACTCGAACCTTACCGACCAGGAGCGGACGGCCCTGCAGACAGTCGAGGCCGACGCAGAAGTGCTCGACGCCATCGAGGAGCAGGCCGTCAAGGATTTCGCCGCTGGCAAACAGGACGTCGGAAGAGCAGCGGTTTTCTCCCCGGAACATGAGGAAGCGCTGACCGACTTGATGGCTAGCGTCGCTCACTTTACCGACCTTGTCGACGCGAGTGGACAGGAAGACCTTCGTTCCGCCAAGGAGAAGGCGGACCTTTGGGGAGCAATAGCGAAATCGCTTCTGGCAATCACCGCACTCGTATTCTTGAGCGTGCTCTACTTCGTATTGAAGCGGCGGGTTGCACGTCCACTCCACCAGATGAGCGGCGTCGTCCGGCGATTGGCCAAACAGGACTACACCGTCGAACTGCTGGCTGACGGCCGCCGAGATGAGATCGGCGACATGAACGACGCCATCCAAATCTTCCGAGACAACGGATTGGAGCGCGACAGGCTCGACGCCGAGCGGCGCAAGGACCAGCAGATAAAGGATCTGATCCTCCAGTTGATGCATCGGCTGCAGGGTTGCCAGGACGAGGCAGAACTTGCTCCGGTGGTGGCCCGCTATGCCGTGCAGATTTTTCCCGAGCTAGGTGGGCACCTGTTCGTCATGAGCGAAGGCCGGACCGTCTTGAGCGCCGCAGACACCTGGGGTGCTCCACGCCGCTCGACCACCGAGTTTCCGTCCATTCAGTGCTGGGGGCTTCGACGTGGCCGCCCCCATCTCAGCGAAGCCGAGCATGGCGACGTCCCGTGTCAGCATCTGGACGAAACGACCAAAGACGGAAGCCTCTGTATGCCACTCGCGGCCCATGGCGACACGGTTGGGATGCTCTACTTCGAAGGTCCCGACGGCGGATTGGAGTTGATCGCCGCCCGCATCTACATCGAGCTGATCGCAGAGAACCTTGGGTTAGCCATCGCCAATCTGCAGCTCAGAGATCGACTGGCCAACCTCGCGGTGAAGGACCCGCTCACGGGCCTTCTGAACAGACGGTCGCTCGACGAGAACCTCAATCGACTGCGCCGGGAGGCGACTGATCTCCCCGCTGCGCTGATGATGATCGACATCGACCATTTCAAGCGCTTCAACGACGACTTCGGGCATGACGCGGGCGATTTCGTTATGAGCCAGGTGGCAGCGATCATGATGGACGTGGCTGGAAATCATGGGGCAGTACATCGGTTCGGTGGAGAAGAGTTCGCGATCGTGATGCTAGGCGCCGACCAGAAGGAGGCAAGGTCGCTCGCGGAGCGACTGCGCGGTGCAATCGAGAGAGCACCCATCACCTACTTGGGTCGGCCGCTCGGGACCGTGACGGTCTCGATAGGCGTGGCGTCAACACAAGACGGCCAACCGTCGACAAACCTGATGCAGAGGGCCGACGCGTCCCTTCTTCGAGCGAAGGCTGGTGGGCGCAACGTCGTCATCACCGATTGGACTACCGGCGATGCCGAGCGGCGCGCCGTTTAGTTTGCTCCGAAGCGGACGCGCCGTGTGGCGAAAATTCGATGAAGCATTTCGGCGGCGGTATGTCCGTATTCCCAGCCCGCCGCTCGGCAAATTGGATTGCCTCGACAAGCTCGATGTCGCGGACTGGCTTCTGGATGACGCCTAGCGCTCCAGGCACGCCGCCTCGGATTCCGCCGGGATCACTGGTCATGAACAGGACCGAAACGTCCGTATCCGCCAAGGTGCGGCCGGTGATCGGCCCGGTTGGCCCATCTTCAAGATTGACGTCAACGAGCGCGATGTCCGCGCCGGTGGAAAGCAAGAGCGCCTGATACATGTTGCTCGCGATGCCGACGGTGTGGTGGCCAAGCTCTTCCACCGTATCCTGCAGGTTCAAGGCGATCAGTGGCTGGTCTTCGACAATCAGTACGTTGAATGACATTAGTCTTCTCCTGGGTTGTCCTCGTGAAGCTAATCCCTGCGGGCAGAGCCAGTTCCAATAAAACTCGGCGGGACGCCCCATCTCCGCCGACAACGAGACTGTCTCGCCCTCCTCACGACCCCGCAAGGCCATCCTTTCCGTGGTAAGTGTCTCGAAATTCCTTCGAGCGCTTTTTGTCGGGCGCGGAGACGATAACGTATCGCTTGCCATCCGTGGGCGTGTCCTGATGAGCGAGATCGATCATCCAGAGTGTAATGCCCGAGCCGCGGGTGATCTCCGCCAGCATTTCCATCGCCGGGTCCTCTTCCGCCTCGACTGCGAATGCGAGCTCGTACGCGAATGTCTCCTGCTCGGGCTGGCCACGAAGCTGCTCCCTGAACCAGCTCCACATGTTTTCGAAATCAACGGGAAACGGTGACAGATCGAAGTTCACCTGGACGACGTCGCGGGCGAACACGACCTCGCCGTCGAAAAAGGCGTGCATTCCCAGGAAATACTCTGGGAGCTGCAGGTGCTCGGACAGCGCTTCGCGGAAGATTTTGAGGTTGGAGGCTGTCTGAAACAAAGCGGTCTCCGTCTGGGATCAGTGCAACGCGGCGGAGGTCGGCGCGTTCACTCGCGTGGCGTGGATGCCTACGTAAGTTCCGATGAGCGCTGTCGCGATATCGTCGGAAGTGCGATGCCCCTCCTGGTAGAAGTCGATTGCCGCCTGGCAAAGTACGTCGGAAAGGCCGTCTTTCGGATCCACCTCGTAGAACCGGTACCAAGCCTGCACGGCTTCGGACATCGTCTTAAAGTCCGGCTTGTCGGGCTCTGTCTTCATTCAAGTACTCCTTCCACCCTCCAACACGTAGGACTGTGAAAAGGAGCTTCAACCTGCCACCGAAGTATGGGGTTGGACCGTCCCCCCGCCGCACTAGATACGTCCCTCCAAAGGAGGATTTTGTTGACAGGAGCTTCACCTGGTATCAGGAAATCGCGACGCAAAAGTTCTCCCCAAATGGCACTGCGCGTTTGAAGCTCCTCTTTGAAAGTCCAGGCTTTCGCGACGCCGCGTAAGCGTTGCGAAAGCAGCCTCTCAAACGTTGTCTTTGCCATGAGCGAGAGCTGCGGCCTGACGAGTCGCCCGCCGAAAGAAAGACATGAAGCTTCGAACAACGGAGCGCCCCAAGAGTTTTGCTTCGATCGGCCCCCAGGAGATCCATCATGGCAGACGACAGCACCGTTACGATCCGCGCGAGCTTTTCAACGCGTGAAGCCGCCGACCTCGCGGTGGAGCATCTTGTGCAACAGCAAGGCATTTCGAGGCGTGACATCTTCGTACAGTCGGCGACGGACGAAAATACCTCCGGTTCGATGGCTTCTGGCGGGGACGCATCGCATGACGAAGGAACTCGCGACGACGGCGCGTTAGAGGGCGACATCGAGGTTTCCGTCGATATCACCGCGGGGCAGATCGCAGCCGTGCAAGGGATTTTAGAGGATGTCGGCGCGATCCGGGTTTCGAAAGGCTAGCGGCGGCTCCGGAGGATCACCGGCGCCATCGCGCGATACGTTCAGCCGCCGCCGGGAGAAACGCTTTCGTCTTCACGGTCGGGAAGTGCGCCCGCGCCAGGCGTCTTGCTTTCGTCCGTCTGTTCCTTAGTCGCGTGTGGACCGGCAGCCGGTAGACCCTGCCCATCGACCTGCTTCTTCCCTGTCTCCTCGATCGCCTCCTGGGCCGTCTTGTCGTTGTCCATGCTTGTGCTCCATGCCTCGGTAAGAGGAAATCCGCCGTGCTCTCGATGGTTCCGGCCAACGGCCCCAATAGCTGCGAATCTGTTAGCGGCTCGTGCCAATTGGCGTCATCGGCAAGGAACGTCAAGCAGGAGCTACAGAACGCCCCTGTATCCGCTGACGCGGCCAGACTATGCCGGTGACCATCAGGTGCTGTTCACAACGTCCGAGATCTTCTTGACCTCGGGGTCGACATTGGTCTCGCCATTAGCGTTTTCCGCACGGTCGGGATCGTCCTTGGCGGGCAGATATCCTCGCGGCGTGTTTTCCTGGGGACCTTCCCATCGCGGAGACTGGTCCGTGGTGCCAGGCGCACCGTCCTTCGGCTTGTTCATTCCCATGATGCTGACTCCTTCTGCTAGGCTAACCTTCGTCGTCTTTGGATGTTCCCTTCTCCTCGTTGCCACGCCGGAACTTTGAGCGTTAAGCAAGGTTCGGTGTCGCGTTCAAACGAGGAGACCATCATGAACCGCCGCACCCTTCTGACTTCCGCAGCTTTCGCCGCCGCCGTCCCGGCATTCCCTTCCATGCCCGCCTTCGCCCAGACGGCCGCCGCTCCCGGCGACGCCGAAAAGAAGCACGCCGACGAAACCAAGAAAGTCGGCTCGCTGTCGCTTGCGGCCAGCCGCGTGGCCGTCGAGAAGGCGTCCGGCCCGATGATAAAGGAATTCGCCAAATGGGAAGTCGCAGAGCAGGAGACGATCGCCGACATCCTGAAGTCGATGGAGACCGACGGCAAGGCCGAGGGCGCTCTGAAGCCGCCGACCGAATCCGAGGTTGAAGCCATGCTCGACGCCGATGGCAAGTCGTCGCTCGATAAGCTGAAGGCTACTGCCGGCAAGGACTTCGACAAAGCCTACGTGACGGCTCAGCTCGACGGCCACAAGAAGCTGCTCACGATCCAGGAGGACTATCTGAAGGTCGGCCAGAACCGCGAGCATCTGAGCGTGACGAAGCTGGCCCGAGGCCAGGTCAAAGAGCACATCGACCATCTCGACATGCTGAAGTCCAAGGTCGGTTGATGACGGGCATCCACAATCCGAAGGCCGGGGAGCGATCTCTGGCCTTCTTCGGCAGGCTCTTGCGGAGCTCTCTTGTCCGACCGTCCTTTAAAGGCGGGAGGCGCCGATGACCTCAGATCTAGAGACAGCCTGACGTAGGGATAGAATGGCTTGAGCAGAACGTGATCCAGCGCGCACCGTCTGCTCGACCTGGTGCCGCCGGGGATGGCTCGCGCTGCGAACCATTCTGCTTGATTGGGGCGTTATTTCTTTCCACGATGTTAGTTGGAAGCAAGCGATCGAATACTTTGAGATCGCTCATATTTTACCGATACGTTTACCGGCCCTGAAAGATCCGACATCGTATGGAGGTCCCGAAAGGGGACACTCTTTATGGCCGCCACCGACCCAAAGGCGCAGGCGCTTTCCGACGCCCGAGCACGCATCCTGAAGCTGCAGGAACAGATGACCGACCGCGTCCTGCAGATGGCGGTGGAGGTCGAAAAGCTGATGGGGATCGTCCCGCCTGCAGAAGCGAAGGCGTTCCTGAAGGCAAGATGCAATCTCCCGGCCGTCGAGTTGTCCACATACGTGGGATTTGCGAAGTCGTTGAAGGGCTCTCAGGACATCCTTCGGGACGCCCGCCGGAGATCAAAAGGGTTCACCTACGCTCCAGTACCGAAGGCGGCGCCGACCGACGCCGTGAACGAGGGATTCGTCCCCGTTGCGCATGCGTGCTCGGCTACAGGACTTCCCTGATTGGCACTTTGTTGAGGGCTTTGAAAAGGCTGCCGAGCAGATCGGTAACGCAGTTGCGGTCAGGGTATCGAAGGCGGTCGGCCTGGCAACGGTGGCGGCACTGAAAGGCCTGGAAATGGACTGGCAGAATTTGATCGGGCCGCCGCAGGGAACTTGGCGCAGTTATCGAAAGTCCACCTCTGACTCCCGCCGACCACGCTGAAGAACAGAAAAACCATCGCAGCTTCACAACGGACGCGAATAGGATAATTTGATGCCAAGATTTTTTTCTGCAATCATTCTCATTGTGACGCTTTGGGCTGTATCCGCTGAGAGATCATCCGCTGGCATGTGGCTTGTCAGGGGGCCAGCCAATACTAGCATGGCTGCCGACCCCGCATGTAAAGTTCGCGACATTGAGCCCAGCGCGCCTGACGACCACCATTTGTGGATTGACTGCGGGATTGGCGAAAAGCATGTCACGCTTTTGATCTCTTCGGTCGCGCCTTTCGTTGCAAAGGACTTCACCTTCAAAAACGCAGTCCCGATGTTTGAGAAGATTACCGCCGGAACGGAATGGTCGGCCTTCAAGGACAAGGTTAAGTTCATAGGCGGTACATCTTTCGCAGGTTTCGAGCCTTTCGCTCAAATGAGATTGATTGGCAGGCTGTGTGACGTCGGGGAGCAATGCCCGAACCCACGGGAAAGAATCGTTGCCCTCAAGATGCTGGGAACTTCCAGGGTGACGGTTTCGCTGATTGTGATGGGAGACGTCGAGCCAAAAGACTACATTTTGCATGGGAAGCGCGTTGCAACTTACCGGTATTTCCCAGACCCCATTGCTACCATGGTTGACACATTTAACTTCGCGACGATACAAAACGCGCCATACTAGACGCAGCGCCTCGGAGCAGCGCACTCGAATCCTGCGAGGCAAAAATTGCCGTGAATCTGGCCTTAAGGGTCCTGCTCAGATTGTCGCAAGCCACTGTCATTCCTCTCTAAACGCCCGAACTACTTGATCGGTAAGAGGCTTCGTAAGATAGGCGAGTGCCTTCCTCTCCCCGTCTGAACGAAGGCTTCCACTGGCATGCCGGGCACAGGCGTCAGATCGTCAAGACGGGCCCATTCAGCGACGGGAATGGAAACTCTGAGGCGATAATAACTCTGGCCGGTCCGTTGATCGACGGTCAAGTCTGAAACCGCTCGTCCGACGGATCCACGGCAGTAGCTTCGTTATGAACTCCAGTCTGTGCTCACATTTGATGGCAAGCTCCTGCAAAGAGAAGATCCACATGGTCTCACTGCCTCGAGGATTGGTCATCGAGCACGCAGCCAGAGAAGCCTCAGCCTCGGTACTGACTGATCAGCGAAGGCACGCCCTGAAGTGTGGAATGGAGAAAAGCGAGTTCCGAAACCCGTCACCTATCCATCTGCTCAATCTCGGTATTCCGGAGCCTGCCGATCGAGTACCCGCCGGATACTTTCCAGATGCAACCGGGCGCTCTCCGGGTCCCCTTCCCGCATCTGCCGTGCCGCTTCCGCCGCGACAGCAGGTAAAACTGGCAGTAGCCTGCGGCCCGAACCCATCGCCTTCAACTGGACTTCGGCGGCGCGTTCAAGATAGTAGAGATCGTCCCAAGCCTCGGCGATGTTGGGCGCACAAACCATGACTCCATGGTTCTTCATGAACAAGATATCCTTTTCGACAAGGACCGAGGCAATTCGATCGCCCTCACTTTCGTCCAGCGCGAGACCGTTATAGTTCTCATCCACCGCGACACGGCCGTAGAACTTAAGCGCCGTCTGCCCGGCCCAAACCAGTGGTTCGCCTTCGACCATACTGAGCGCCGTGGCATTCGGCATGTGCGTATGAAAGGCAGCCCCCACCCTCGGCGACATTTTGTGCAGCCGTGCGTGAATGTAGAAGGCGGTTGCTTCAGGAACGCCATCACCGACGACAATGTTGCCCTCGAAATCACAGATCAGCAGCGATGAAGCGGTTGCCTCCTGAAACGCCCAGCCGAGGCGGTTGACGATGAAGAGGTCGGGGTGCCCAGGCACAACGGCCGAGAAATGATTGCAGATTCCCTCTTCAAGACCCAGGCGAGCAGCCATGCGAAGGCAAGCAGCAAGGTCAACCCTGGCTTGCCAGATCTCCTCGCTATCCAGCGGAAGGTTGTGACGGCGACTGTCGTTCGTCTTCGAAATCTTCAGTTCATGCGCCATTGCTGTCTCCTTCGGATTACATCCAGCCTGCCGCGGCAAAGACGGCGGGTACCTTGTCGAGTGTCGGGACTCTTGCATCTGGCTGGTAATCAGAAAGTGGTTTGCGGCCTGTGCCACGGTCGACCCAAACAGTGCGAAATCCAAGCTCGCGCGCTGCAGCAAGATCAAGATGCGGGCTGGCGCAGATGTGCACCAGATCGTCCATACCAATGCCAAGGCTTTTCCAGGCGTAACGGAAGGTCTGACCGGAGGGCTTGTAGGCACCAGCTTGCTCAGCCGTGATGACGCGGTCGATTGAACTGCCAAGCTGGGCGACATTTCCGGCGATGATGGCGTCGTCAGTGTTCGAGATGATGGCAAGGCGGAAGCGAGCAGCTTTTAACCTTTCCAACGTTGCCACGACCTCCGGAAACGGCGGCATCTTGCCGATGGAGGAAGTCAGGATTTCGGCATCAGCGGCGTCAAACGGAAGACCGAATTCGACAATCGCCCTTTCCAGGGCAAGGGCGCTGACGTCGGCAAAAGTTCGGTGAGGACGCTCCGTTTCCAGTGCATGTTCATGTCGGTCATAAACTGCGATGAAGGTTTGCTGATCGATATCGCTACCTTTTGCGGACAGTATCCTCTCCATCGCCGCTAGCAGCCCTTCGTCCCACTGGATCAGGGTTCCGTAGCAATCAAAGGTCAACCATGTTGGTCTGGCTCCGGGCAATGTCATATCTTGTCTCCTTTGTTCAGCCCGACATTGACAAACACATCAATCATTGGAAAATTAAATATCACCATACAGGAAATCGACGAATCAAATGACCTTCGGCTTCGATCTGGACCTTCTGAAAACCTTTGCCGCGGTCGTCGATTGCGGCGGCTTCACCAAGGCCGCCGAGCGGGTGCACCTCACGCAATCGACGGTGAGCCAGCAGATCAAGAAGCTTGAGCTCAACATCGGTTCTGTCCTGCTGCGTCGGGACAAATCGTCCGGAACCGTCGAGACGACTGAGGCCGGCGAAGTACTGCTGAGCTATGCCCGCAGGATACTTGCGACCGCAGCGGAAGCCGCTGAAGTCATGCGGAAACCTTTTGCACCCCGAACCGTGCGCCTTGGGGTGCCGGAGGATTTTGCCGGGCGACGCCTGATCGACCTCCTGTCGGGATTTTCTGCTGCATCGCCGCATATCAGACTCGACACTGTCAGCGGCTGGAGCACAGAGCTTCGACGTCAATTGGACGCGGGCGAAATCGACCTCGCGCTGATCAAGCGCGAGCCCGGTAATGGGCAATGTCTTGCCAGTTGGAAGGAGAAACTGGTTTGGGTACGATGCGCCACGCGTTCCGTGGAGGCCGACCCCGTGCCACTTGCGGTGTTTCCCGTCGGATGCATCTACCGGGATCGGGCCATCCGCGCTATCGAGCAAAGCGGTCGCCGTTGGAGGATCGCCTATACGAGCCAAGGCTTGATGGGTGTGCAGGCAGCGGTCGCTTCGGGCCTCGGGATCAGTCTGTTGCCATCCGATGCGGTGCTTTCCGAACACCGGCAGCTCGGTCCTGCCGATGGGTTCGACGATCAGCCGGCGTCTGAGATGGCGCTGGTGAAAGGTCGGGCAACTTTGTCCAACGAGGCAAAGTCGCTCGGAGGTTTTCTGGCGGATAACCTGGGGTAGTCGATCTTAGAATTGAGCTCCCAATTTTGGCATCGACAAAGTTCATGCCGCGCCGGATGACAGACACGCATCCGACGCACTATTCTACCCTGAATGAATCGAATTCGCCGTATCGTCCTGAAGCGCGCCTTGACTTGCATGTGTCCGATCGGGTCTCGCCGGCTCTCAATGTGCTCAAAACATTTGCGATAGGAGCATCTTGGGGCGGAACACGCAGTCTTGTTGCGCCTATGCCCGTCAAGGCCTACCGGACGGTGCGGAGGTGGGATGCAGACGATCTCGTCTTGCGCATAAGGGTTGGCCTTGAAGATCATCAGGAGTCGATGATATCGAAGCGCTTCTCGCAGAGATTTCCAGATAACGGCAGCTCCCCACCCTAGTCACGTGACCTCCCCTGCTCGCCCGAGCCGTCCGCATGCGCGCGATCTATCCCGGCGGGTCCGGATTTAGTTCGTCTTGGCGGACGGTCGATGGTGGAAACCCTGCGTGCGAGAGTCCGATCAACGGGAAGAAGCGGATCATCGTGCTTGCTTTCTATCCCGCAGGAACGAAACGAAGGCCCGCATGGAGGCACTGAGATGGCGGTGTCTCGGGTAGTAGAGATGCAGGCCTGGATAAGGCGGCGTCCATTCTCCCAGCAGTTCGACCAAGGCTCCAGTTTCAAGAGCGGCGGAGGCCATCCACTTCGTCACATAAGCCAGGCCGTAACCATGGACTGCCGCTGCCAGAATTAGCCTTGAATTGTCGAGCACGAGGCCGCCAGCCGTCTCGACGACGAGTGCCTCTCCTCGCCTTTCGAACTCCCAACGGTACATGCCGCCTCCCGGCATACGAAGCTGGATGCAACGTTGGCCCCTCAGCTCGGCCGGTGATCGCAACGGGGGACGGCCCGCAAGATATGACGGTGCGGCGACGACGATATGCTGCTGCATCGGCCCGACCGGAATTGCCACCATGTCCTCCGAGATAATCTCGCTGGAGCGGATACCGCAATCGAACCCGTTTTCGGCGATGTCCACGAGTCGGCGCTCGCTGACGATCTCGACGCGCACGTCGGGAAACGCCGCCATGAATTCAAGCACCAACGGTGCCAGCACCTGCTCCGCAGCCGCCGCATCCGCGTTGATCCGCAACGTACCGGAGGGCTTGGAAGTGAATTCGCCCAGTTCGTCCGCGGCGTCGGCGATCTCAACAAGTGCCGGTCGAAGTCGGGCGAAGAAACGCTTACCTGCGTCAGTGAGCGATACGTTGCGGGTCGAGCGATGGAAGAGCTGCACATTGAGGCGGCTCTCCAAGCTCGCGACACTGTGGCTGAGAGCGGAAGGGCTAATGCCGCTTCGTCGAGCGGCCGCGCGGAATCCGCCGTACTCCGCAACCGCTGCGAAGGCCGCCAGCTCCGCCGGCGACAACGCGCCGACCGTTCGAATTCTCTCAGCATGCCGTTCTGTGTTGTCCATCTAATCAGCACAATGAAGAACAGCTACTTCAAACACAACCCCTCAGGAAAGGAACTATGATGTCCCAGCAAATTCCATTCGGCTTTACCTCGACCGCATCGGAGGTGCTCGCCGGTGTCGACCTGTCCGGCAAGACCATGATCGTAACCGGCGGGGCCAGCGGCATCGGCATCGAAACGGTAAAGAGCCTAGCCGCAGCCGGTGCGTCGGTAACCATTGCAGCGAGGCGCGTTGACGCCGCGGAAGAAGTCGCAAAGGGCTTGAGGAAGGAGACTGGTAACTCGAAGATCGAAGTCCGCCCACTCGATGTCGCCGACTTGAATTCTGTACAAAAGTTCGTCGACGACTGGGACAAACCGATCCACGCCCTTGTCAACAATGCGGGCATCATGATGGTGCCGGAGCTGGAACGAACCGCGGAAGGCTGCGAGTTGCAGTTCGGCACGAACTTCCTCGGCCACTTCGCGTTGACGATGGGGCTGCGTCGCCAGCTTGCCGCCGCCAATGGAGCACGCGTCGTATCCGTCAGTTCGACCGGCAGCCTCTTCGGCCCGGTCATTTGGGATGATCCGCATTTTCATTTCACCCAGTACAACCCGCTTCTAGGTTATGCCCAGTCGAAGACTGCGTGCATACTGCTGTCGGTTGGCATCAAGGAGCGCTGGGCGTCCGACGGCATCGTCTCGAACGCCCTTAATCCAGGCGCCATCGCGACAAACCTCCAGCGGCACACCGGCGGCCTGAAGACGCCCGAGCATCTTCGCAAGAACCCTCAGCAAGGCGCCGCGACATCCGTGCTGCTAGCCGCCTCGCCGCTTGTTGAGGGCGTCAACGGTCGATATTTCGACAACTGCCAGGAGGCCGCTCTGATCGCCCGCCGACCGGACGGGAAGCTGGAAGGTGTTGCGCCTTACGCGCTCGACAGCGCCAATGCGGACCGGCTTTGGGAGATGGCATTGCGCATCGTGGGAGAGCCGAAATGAGCGAGATCTTCATCGGGCCCGAAGGCCGCAAGGCGGCCTCCGGGCGTGCCTGAGCGTGGACAGCGTCCCTCACCCAAATGCGGATTTCCTGGCTAACCCTCGATCTACCGCCAGCGTTCATGAAGCCTTTGATTTGACAGCATCCATCACCCGCGTGGAATAAACGAGTCCTGCCCCAGCGTTGACACCAATCGCCGTCCCGAGCGCCTCGGCGATCTCCTCCCGCGTGGCGCCCGCTTTAAGCGCGGCCTCGGTGTGCACAACGATACACCCATCGCAGCGCAACGAGACCGCAGCCGCTAGAGCGATCAGTTCGTTGACCTTGGTACCCAGCAGATTGGTTTTACGCGCCGCTCCGCCGATCGCCTGATAGCCCCTGATCACATCCGGACTCAGTACGGCAATTTCGGCTACTCCCGCCAGCACCTGCTGGTGATAGGCATTCCAATCGATCATAGACATCACATATCCTCACGATTTCAAGAGTTTAGACCGCAGTAAACCGCAGCGCGTGAAGGCGCGCTCCGCGTACTCAAGCAACCGCAGGGCATCACCGCTGTGCTGCCTCTGGGCTCAGCTCGAATCTTGTCGTCGATCGTCAGCGGCCTCTGGTATCGCCTTGGTGCCAGAGCCAACCTCTCCCAACGATGGCATCATATTTTCAACACCACTCGCCCCAAAGTTTCCCCGTCCTCCAGTGCCCTCTGGGCATCACCCACCCCGTCGAATGAAACAACTCGGTCGATATGGGCACGCAGCGTGCCCTGGTCGGCCCTCTCGGATATCTCGTCCAGAACGCGGATTTGTCTCAGTCTACGCTGGTGGTCGCGAGCGATCTGCGGCAGGCCGATATTGACGAACGAGATGTCCAGGTTTCGCCATTCCGCGAACCCGTTTCCTCCGCTCGGCCAGTTCGAGACCACGGTGTTCACGAGGCGGCCATACGGCGCAACGTGGCCGAAGCTCCGCGCGAAGTTGTCATGTCCGACAAAGTCGAACACAACATCGGCTCCCTCCTTGCCACTCCAGGACTTCAGTGCCGAGCCGACGTCTTCCATCCGATAACGGATTGCCAGGTCGGCACCCAGCTTCAGCGCGAGGTCGGCTTTTGCCTCACTTGAAACCGTAGTAGCCGTACGCGCCCCGATGGCCGAAAGGTACTGTATAGCGATGTGGCCGAGTCCGCCCGCTCCCCCGTGCACCAGCACGTGATCGCCGGGCTTGACCATCCCCTTGTCGAAGACGGCTTCCCACGCGGTCAGGCCGACTACAGGGAGCGCGGCAGCCTGCACGAAATCGAGGTTCTTCGGCTTTCGCGCAACATATGCCCCCTGTACCACCTTGTATTCCGCGTAGCTGCCCGGGTTGCCGGGATAGCCGCCATCGATGTACCATACTTCGTCTCCGATCGAGACGTTGTCGACAGCGTCGCCGATATCCTCAACAACGCCGACGCCGTCGATGCCGAGAATTGTCGGCGATCCGGCGTCCGCATTTGGATCGGGCCTCTGTCCACTCTTTCTATTCTGCCAATCGGCCGGATTAATCCCGGCCGCGACGACTTTGATGAGAACATCCTGAGGTCTCTCGATTTTCGCCTTCGCTATGTCCCGCACCTGCAGGACTTCAGGTCCGCCGGGGGCGTCCAGCACCAACGCACGCATCTTCTCAGACATTGCGCCATACCCCTCCACTCTGTTCGACCGCGTTGACCAGCCGATGCAGGTTGACGGCGCTTTGGAACGTCGGGCTTTGGCGCGTGCCGGACTGTTTGTCGGCGGCAAAGAGTTGGTAGAGTTTCTTTACGTTGCCGATCAGGACATTCTCTTCCGGCCCGAAGTCGCCTGGAACGGGGATTGGATGCAGGTTCTCGCCCGCTCGTGCACCAGAAAGGTTGAACCCGCCAACGCCCACGTAGCCGACCGGGCTGGTCAGGAGCAAGTCTCCCTTGCTCCCGTTGATCTCCATATGAAAATTCGTCGCGCGCGAAAGGCCGCCGCGGAAATGGCTTATCACAAGAGCGCCCGATTCAAGCCTGCCGCTAAAGGCGATCTGGTCTGCGACCGTGAGCGGAACAATCTCGCGGCTCTCCGCTATTCTGATAGTGGGCCGCCGAGTTGACAGCGTCCCTGAAACGCTGAGGAACTCAGACCCCAGCGCGAACCCAAGAGCGTCCATTGTATGCGCGAACGGCACGTGGAGCATGCTCGCCCCTTTGGATGGATCCAGGGTGTACCGGAAGGCTTCCTCGATTTCCTCGCCCCAGGTGATCCCGGAGCCGATAACGGAGGCCGAGAGAACCTCGCCAACATACCCGTCGCCTACGAGCTGTCGAACGTGCCAGATGGCCGGGTTGGCGCGGGTCTGGAGACCGATCATCGTCAAGACACCCGTGGCAGCGGCAAGCTCGTTCATTGCTTCCGCATCCCGGACGTTCATGCCGAGAGGCCATTCGGAAAACACTGATTTCCCGGCCTCGAGGGCGGCGGTGACCAACTTGAGATGCTCCGGGACCCTGACTGTAACGACGACGAGATCCACTTCGGGGTGGTTCACGAGCTCCTCGGTCGATGAGACAGCGTGGTCGAACCCGAACTTCTGGGCCGCTGCCTGTGCGACTTCAATCCGGCTGTGGCTTAGCGCCGAAAGCCGGAACTGCGGCAGCTCCTGAAGAGCGGGAACATGGGCGGTAGATGCCCAGCCACGGTCGGGGTGCACCCCGATGATGCCAACTCTGATTGGTGCTTGGGTCATTGGACGCGCTCCTTGGGCTTGATTTCAAGAATGGTGCGACGGAGGGCGAGCTTCGCAATGCGCCACTGTCCATCCGCCAGCTCCCACGTTTCGTGGTAGTGTCCGTAGCCGTGCATGCTGGCCGGACGTGTTTCGTCATCCTCGGGGAAGACGAGGTAATCCTCCATGGACCAGATCGCCGTGACCTGGTGGGCGGACACTCGTTCCAGTTCGGCGTTGTGGACCTGGTGGATCGTACGGGCGCCCTCAAGATAGCGGGCGGTTGCCGCGACGAAGTCGCCGACAGAATTGAACGCAGCGACTGTGCTTCCTTCTGGGTCCATGAAGCGTGCTTCTGGCTCGGTCGAGAACAGCTTCCCGAACTCACCCAGCGTTTGGTGTCAATGTATCGGCAATACCGGGCCTTCTCGACCCCGATCGCTTCGAATGCCTCTATGTCGCTATGCATTTGCAATCTCCGTTAGGGTGTCTACATAAGTCGCCCGTTCCGGACGTTTGAGATTGGTTAGTCTCTGTTTGTTGTCGGATCGTCCAACTTTGGCGAGGCAACATGGACGCGCTTTCGAAAATCTTCGCTGCCCCCCGCATCAGGGAGGCGAAGTTCACCCGTCTGGAGGCAAGCGCACCCTGGGGGATCGTTTCCCCCGGCGAGCCAGTGGTGAAGTTCGTACATGTCGTTAGCGGCTCGGCTGTATTGACCACGCCCGGCCAGGCCCTGCCCACACGGCTGGAAAGCGGTGACGTCTTCATCCTGCTGGCGGACGCCGCGTACCAAATTTTCGACGACGAACGTTCGGTGCTCATCGACTGCGTCGACGTCGAGCGAGCCCGCGTGGGCAACGGTATCAAGTTCGGCGGCGGCGGAGCGACAACGATATTCATCAGCGGATCCTTCGAGATGGAGCCGCTCGGGCGCAATTACGCCCTCGACGTGCTTCCGCCGTTTCTGCATCTGACGAAAGGCGCTGGACGAACCGAGAGTTTCGCGACCATCCTGAACATGCTTGCTCTTGAAACCTCCGTTCCTGGTCTGGGCGCAGACGCAGCGGTGGCCCGACTATTCGAGCTTCTGTTTATCCATGCGCTTCGAGCCTACGTGGGCGATGACAGGCACCAGAAGCGCGGTTGGTTGGCCGCTGCGTCCGATGACCGACTAAAATTCGCTATCGAGGCCATCCATGCCGATCCCGCAAAGGACTGGACCGTCGATTCCCTTGCCAGAGCGGCGGGCATGTCGCGGTCCGCTTTCGCCGCGCGTTTCAAAAACGTTCTTGGCCAGACTCCGCTGGAATACATGACCTCCTGGCGAGTCTACTGCGCTTCTTCGCTTCTCCTCACATCCCCAGCGCCGATATCGGAAATCGCCCACAAGACCGGATACGCATCCGATGCCGCATTCAATAAGGTGTTCAAGCGCGTAACCGGATACACGCCGGGCATGTTCAAGCGGGTGAATGAAACCCGCGAGGCGCGCTGACTAGCGATGACAACAGACGCACCGGCGGCGGCAAGAGCTGCCATCGTCTCGGTACCGATCCCGCTTGCGCCTCCGATCACGATCATTGTCCTTCCACGGAGATCAATACCCTTCAGGACATCGGAGGCCGTCGAATGGAAACCAAATGGCATTTGGAGCATGGCACTCTCCTGGGCGTTCGTTCGGCAGGACAGGGAATCGGAAGGTCACTCGGTGATCTTGACGAATCCTTGCTGGACGAGCTGGATCGT
This sequence comes from Rhizobium sp. WYCCWR10014, assembly GCF_001657485.1. Taxonomy (GTDB): domain Bacteria; phylum Pseudomonadota; class Alphaproteobacteria; order Rhizobiales; family Rhizobiaceae; genus Rhizobium. The sequence continues at coordinate 459,633 of NZ_LXFU01000051.1, read as the reverse complement.
CCGCGCCATGGCGTCGAGATTGATCTTGATGCGGGGCAGAAGATCGGCGTTGCCCCAGCCGTTCACCTTCGCCGTCGCTCCGCAAAGCTCGACTTTGACACCGATGTCGATGAGGTCCGCGACCAACTTTTTGTAGGGGTTGCCAGTGGCGATGTTCCGCGACGCATTGTAGGCCTCATCGCCTAGCGTGACGTGGCCGGCGTTGGTGTGGAACACCACGATCACTTCAGATGCCGCTTTCCAATTCGCGATGTCAGTCGTGATCAACTGAAGATGGAACAGAGAGGCGGGCAAGTCGCCCTCGAACTCCAGCCCTCCGATGCTGTGGACTGACTTCACTTCTCGCAGTTCGACAGGGATATCGATTACGAGCTCGCTTTTTTCATCCGGCATGTTCGTCTCCTTAGAGATTACTGGTTGCGAATAGGTCCGGGGCGCCAATTGGCGGCGCCCCGGAGGCGCGCGAGGGAGCGGTGGGAGGAGCGCGCCTGTGGGCTTAGTTAGATCGCGGCACCCTAGACGCCGGCGTAGACCAGCCTTGTGAAGAAGGCGGGGTCAATCACGAACTGACCCCACTTCTCGTCGAACGCCGCCGTCGACTTTGCCTCGACCACTTCGTCGAGGGAGCGTCCCTGGCGCTTGAGTTTTGCCACGTTCTCGCGGATGGCGACCAGCATGTCGCGGAAGTCACGCAACTCGGCGCGGTTGCTCACGGGGTTTCCATGTCCCGGAATGATGATGGTCTTGTCTGTGGACGCGGCGAGGTTCGCTTCAGATGCCGCGATCATTCCGTCGATGCTTCCGCCTGTCGAGTGATCGATGAATGGATAGATGCCGTTCCAGTATGTATCGCCCACATGGAGGACATCCGCCTCGCCGAACATCACGGAGATGTCGCCGTCCGTGTGGGCCGGGCCGTAATATTTCAGATCGAGAGTGTTACCGTTGAGTTTGAGCGTATGCTCCTTCGAGAATACATGCTGGGGGACGCCGCTCCGCGCCAGCGGGAGAAAATTGTAGTCCCAGTCCTCCACACGTTGGACCTGCGAAAGATACTTGCGGGTCTTCTCATGCGCGATGATCTTTGCACCGTCCGAGCCGATCCACGGGTTTCCATCCGCGTGGTCGAAATGCCAATGGGTGTTGATCAAGTGGGATACGGGATCCGGCGAGATGTCGGATAGCGCCTTGGTCATCTGTTTCTGCGAGACACTGATCCCGGCGTCGACCATGACGAGGCCATCCTTGCCTTCCAACACCGCGATGTTGCCGCCCGATCCTTCGAGGATGGTGATGCCATTCCTGAGCTTGTGGGTTGAGATGGAGGACTTCGCGGCGCTGTCCTTTATGAGGCTCACCAAGCCGCGCGCCTCCGCGTAGGCCTCGCGGGGGCTCAACCATCCCCCTGTGGCGGCAAATCCCGCCGCGCCAATGCAGCAGAGGCAAAATCCACGGCGTGAGAGCATGTGATCGGATTTCATGACATACCTTTCCGCAGCCGGACTCGAACGAGCCGACGGCTTTCGAACTGGAGTTGGAGAGGTCGAGGCGCGCCTTGCGGCCTGCCCGGCCGTCAAGCCTTGATGAAGGACAAGAGATCGGCGTTGATCACGTCGGCGTGCGTCGTGAACATCCCATGCGGGTAGCCGTCGTAGACCTTGAGCTTCCCGTTCTTGAGCAACTTCACCGACAGCTCCGCGGAGTCGGCGATGGGAACCACCTGGTCGTCGCTGCCGTGCATCACGAGCACGGGGACGTCGATGACCTTGAGGTCTTCCGTGAAATCAGTCTCAGAGAAGACCTTGATGCATTCGTAATGTGCATTCGCTCCGCCCATCATGCCCTGTCGCCACCAGTTGCGGATAGTGCCTTCCGAGACGGTCGCACCGGGGCGGTTAAAGCCATAGAACGGTCCGCTCGCGATATCGAGGTAGAGCTGCGCGCGGTTCGCGGCCAATGCCGCCCTGTAGCCGTCGAACACCTCGATCGGAAGTCCGCCCGGATTCTTGTCGGACTTGACCATGACCGGAGGGATTGCGGAAATGAGAACCGCTTTCGCGACCCGGCTCTTCCCATGTCTCGCCACATATCTGGTGACTTCGCCGCCGCCCGTCGAATGTCCGATGTGGACGGCGTCGCGAAGGTCGAGAGCCTCGGCCAGTGCCGCTACATCGGCGGCGTACGTATCCATGTCGTTGCCACCGGAAGTCTGGCTCGAGCGGCCATGGCCTCTACGGTCGTGTGCGATGACGCGGTATCCTTTCGCAAGGAAAAAGAGCATCTGGTTGTCCCAGTCGTCGGCGCTGAGTGGCCAGCCGTGGTGGAATACGATCGGCTGGCCGGAACCCCAATCCTTGTAGAAAATCTGCGCGCCGTCTTTCGTAGTAATGCTGCTCATGGTCTCACTCCCGGTTTCGATGTTCGCATTGATCAGATTTGAAGAGGCCGTGGCAGCAAGTGCCTGCATCGGCACTACGGCGAGTGCCGTGGCGGCCGTTCCCAGTAGGACCTCCCGTCTCGTCACAGCAGGTATCGGAAAATGTTCTCTCGAAGTCATGGTCCTGTCCCTTTTTCAACCGGATGGCTCTGCGCGGACGGAGGTTTTCCATCCGCTTTCTGTGTTCGCCCCGGCTCAAATTGCAGGGCGGTCAGCCAACGACCGGCGCGGCCGCGGCCCACTCCTTGCGTGTCGTTGGATGGCCATCGATCGTCTCGACGATGTCTTTCGATTTCGAAAGGGTGGTCATCAGGGACTTCGGCCCCTCGAACGGCCTGCCGCCGATGTGCCAGCCATCCGTGTGCAGTTCCTCGATCAGGACCCAGACGACCTCGCGGAAGGCCTCCGAGCCTTCGAACTTGACCATGACATCGGTCAGCGCCTTGGCCATGGCGTGCTTTTCCTCAGGCGTGAAGACGCCGTCGACGAGCTTTACGTTTACGAATGGCATAGCTTTTTCCTTGGCTGGGGTGAGACGCCCTCCTACGGGGCGACGTCGATGACGATCTTTCCGTTGGCGGTGTGGTTTTCGATTTCGGCATAGGCTTCGCCGACAGTCTCGAAGCTATAGCGGCGCGGGTCGAGGAGAGGAGCGATCTTCGCGGCCTCGGCAAGGCGCTTTGCCTCGCGCAGGATTGCCCCGTGATGCGCGCGGCCCTCTCCGGTCAGGATCGGCAGAAGCGTGAACACGCCCGAGTAGCTTGCCGCCCGGAAGGATAGCGGCCCGAGCGAATGGGTGCCCCATCCGAGGCAACTGACGACGTGACCGAACCTGCTCACGGCGTTGAACGCGGTATCAATCCCTGCCCCGCCGACGGTATCATAGACGACATCGAAGCCGCGTCCGCCCGTGTGGTCCTTCACGTACTCCTCGACGGTCGTCTGATGGCGGTCGATCGCGGTCGCGCACAGCTCTTCGATCTGCCTCTGCTTCGAGCCCTTGTCTATAGCGAAGACCTCGGCTCCGAAGGCGCGTGCGATCTGGATTGCTATGTGACCGACGCCGCCCGCACCGATTACGAGTACCTTTTGCCGTGCCTGCACCGCTGCGCGATCAACCAACCCTTCCCAGGCGGTTATGAATACCAGGGGCAGTGCCGCGGCCTCGCGCATGGTGAGGTTGGTTGGCTTGGGAGCCAGAAGATCGGCATCGACCGAGACGAAAGTCGCCAATGAACCCTGCAGGCCACCAACGCCGCCAGTCAAGCCGAAAACCTCGTCCCGCGGCTTGAACGCGGTGACGCCAGGACCCACTGCCTCGACGACCCCGGCTAAGTCCATTCCAAGGATGGCGGGTAACGGGTGGCGGGCGTGCGGAGCCTGTCCGCTCTTGATCTTGAGATCGAGCGGGTTGACGCTGCTCGCCTTGACGCGGACGAGAACCTCCCCCGCCGCGGGAGCAGGACAGACCATGCGGGTCCGGACAAGGTCCGAGTTAGTCTCTGTGAGGACGAGTGCGTCCATTTCGGTAGGCGTGGTGGTCATCATCGGTCCGCCCTTCATGCGTTGCCGACAATCCGGCGACGGACACAAGATGGCAGAACACGACGGCCACCAGCCAGTGAATCGCCGTGAATTCTTGTGTAACGGTCAAGCAGGCGCCCGCGCAACGGCAAGCAAGTCCCGGTCAGGACAGTTCGGCCAGTATCGCCTTCGCCGCGCGCAGGTCCGCGGTATCGAAACCTTCGATGAAACGTTCATAGACCGTCGCCAGAAGGTCGCGCGCTTTAGTTCTTTCGTCCCGCCCCGCGACCGCTTGAGAAAGGCTCACGGCCGCTCTCAATTCCAAGGAAAGTGCGTCCTGATGTCGTGCCAGTTCCAAGGAATGGAGATAGCAGTGCTCGGCTTCGTCGCCATGTCCGCACCCAGCAAGGATTTCACCTTTCAGACGATAGAGCTCCGTAATGTACCAGAGCTCGTCCTTTTCCTCGCTTGCGGCAATGGCTGCCTCCACTAGAGCCCGCGCTTCGGCGTGCTCGCCGAGCGAGGCGAGACCCTCGGCCAGGAAGCAGACAAATCTGACGTTGTAAAGGTTGAAAAGCTTGACCTGCCGCAGTTCGTCCAGCCCGCTGCGCAGAAGCGCAACGCCTTTTTCGGGATGTCCCCGCTGGATCAGCAGGGCCGCTTTCCAGCAGCGGCCGAAGACCTCCCAAGGACCAAGGCCGTTCAGTTTGGCCAAATCAAGCAGCTCTGTGATCGCGCAATCGGCCGCCGTGAGGTCCCCAACATGAACCAGTATTGGACATGACCATCGGGCCAATGCTTCGCAAAGCGAAATCGCGTGGCCGGAGGTGCGTGCCGCTTCCACGGCGGCATCGGCGGCGCGCACGGCCTGATCAGGTAGGCCCTGCATCCACAGGAGCTGAGCGGGCTGTATTCGCGCCGAAACGGACTGACCAAATCTGAACCGGACGTACCCGCCGGGGGGAAGCTCGGTCGAGACATCGTGCTCCAGCATGAGATCGGCGTGGCGACGGGCACCCCGGAAATCTCCCATGCAGAAGAGCGTCATGCTCAGCATGCGGTCGCCGATAAACCTGTCGAGGCTGTTACGAGCAAGCCTCACGAACCGCTCGGCATTGTCGCGCGATGCCCGATATTCGCCCATACCCACCTGCGCGATCCACAAGCCCCACAGGGCTTCTGCCTGCGCGTCGACATCGCCCAGCTCTTCGGCAATCTCCAGTGCCTTTGCGAACGCGGCAGGAGCCTGTGGAGCGAACCCGACCTTGAAGGCCTGCGAGAGACCGAGCGCCCTATAGAGCTGCATGACCTGACGGCCGCGCCCATCCCGCTTTTCCCCTGGGTCGAAGGCAAGGAGTGCGCGGCGCACACACGTCAGGCACTCATCGACCAGCGACAATTGATACCAGAGCGGAATGGCCGAGACAGTGACGCCGACCCCTACCTCGGCGTCGCCGTTGTCGGAATACGCCCAGTCGAGGACGTGGCGGACGTTGTTGATTTGTGCCCCATACTTGAGCAGCCAATCCTCGCTTGACAGGGTTTCCACTTCCTCTGCCGAATGCTCGAGGGTCGCACACAGATATCTCGCAAGGCGCCGGACGACGAGGCTTACCTCCCCTTCCTCCTGCAATTTGCTTGCAGCGAAGGCACGTGTCGTATCGAGCAGTCGGTATCGTGCCGCCTTGCCGTGCGTATCAACAGCTAAAAGGGACTTCGCCACGAGTTGCGCGAGTTGCCCCGGTACATCGCGTTCGATTGCGAGTGGATCGAAAGCAACGGCTGCCGCTGCCTCCCGCCCGAATTCACCAGCGAACACGGCCAGCCCTCGCAACACCGCCTGCTCCTCGCGCGAAAGCGCACCGTAGCTCCAGTCGATCATGGCAGCAAGCGTCTGGTGCCGTGGAAGCGCGGTGCGCCGTCCACCCGTCAGCAATCGTAGCCGATCGTTCAAAAGCTCCGCTATTCCTCGGGTGCCAAATGCCTCGACCCGACCGGCAGCGAGCTCGATTGCCAGGGCAATTCCGTCGAGCTGACGGCATATGTGGGTGACAATCGGAGCTTCGTCGTCATCGAACGTGAACTCACTTCCGGACGAAGTTGCCCGGTCCACAAAAAGGCGGATGGCGGAAAATGCCAAGGCATCGGCAGCCGTAAGGCCCGAGCCAAGCGGGGGCATATCGAGAGCGGGAAGCCTGTAGACGCTTTCCCCCTCCACCCTCAATGCCTCTCGGCTGGTAGCCAGAATGCCGATACCCGGAGCCTCCCGGAGCAGGATCTCCGCTAGTCCTGCGACGGCCTCCAGAACGAGTTCGCAACTGTCGAACACCAGAAGCATACGCTTGTCACGCAGGTGGGCGGTCAACAGGGAAACGGTATCGCCCGTAATCTTCGGGAGCCGAAGCTGTGATGCAAGGACGGAGGGAAGCGACGAAGGATTCCCGAGCGGTGCCAGATCCAGGAAGCACACGCCATGCTCATACGACGAAGAGAGCTCTTCCGCCACACGGATGCCGACCGTTGTCTTTCCGATCCCGCCAGGACCGACAATGGATACAAGACGAGACCGTTGAACCCGTCCTTCAAGAATTTCGATTGCCTCCTCCCTTCCGATCGGTCGCGTCAGTTGCCTTGGGAGATTGTTCGGAGCTGCATCCCCGGCAGGCCCATTCGGCAGTTCAAGATGGAAAATTGGAGCGACGAACCGATAGCCCCGCGAAGGCACGGCGGCAATGTAGCGCGCGGTTGAGTGGTCTTCGCCGAGTGCCCTACGAAGCACTGCGATCTGCGCTCTCAGATTCGATTCCTCAACTATGGTATTCGGCCAGGCCCTCGCGATCAGTTCGTCCTTCGTCAGGAGTTCGCCAGGCCGCTCGGTCAGCGCGATGAGGATTTCGAGCGCCCGCGAGCCGACTGCCACCGGCTCCTGGTCTTTGACAAGGAGGTGACGCCCCGGGTACAGCCGGAATTCGCCGAAGGATGTCGCTAAATTCGGCGCAGCGGTTGCGTTAAGTAGTGCATTCCCTTCCATTCTGATCTGCCCTGACAACGGAGCGGCGCCGGCTTGAACACCGAGTAATGCCGCGCATTCTGATCGAACCAGTAGAGTTCCAGGATGACATCACAATACAAACATCGCTTGAAAAATGTAGGGTAACGGCGCAGCGGGCCGTCCATCTTCCTTTTATGGTGATCAGTACATGCCCATGCCGCCGTCAAGCACCAAAAGGCCCAGCGAGATACAACACTGTGCCTTCACGTTATTACAATATCTAAACCCGTCAACATCGCGCTCATTTGCCACAAGATTTCGGCCCTCTCCGGGTCGATCGCATACGGCCGCACCCCGAAGGGGCTATCGGTCTGAACGGACGCGATATCGCAGTTCTCGCAGTAGACCCCGCCTGATGAACTCAGCGCCGGGGAAGTTGCGCACCAGACTGACGTCGCCGCCCCCTGCTCCGGGGTTTTCTTATCCATCGTCGGATCGATCACGGGAGTCCCATCCGCTTCGAGCGCGCCGAAGGCGTCGAACTCGGATCGGGATAGATGGCGAATACCGGGGGTGACAATCATTCCGGGATGGACAGAAAAGGCACGAACGCCATGCCCACGCCCGCGCCTGTCGAGCGATACCGCGAAGAGAGCATTCGCTGTCTTGGATTGGCCGTAGGCCATCCACTTGTCGTAGGGACGGCGCGCGAAATCGATATCTTCGAGATCGACATCGGACATCTGATGGCCCCGGGACGACAGGACGACCACTCTGGATTTCCCGGCGGCGAGCAATGCTGGCCATAGCCGCACGGTGAGCTCATAGTGTCCAAGGTAATTGATCGAGAAATGGCCCTCCCTACCACGTTTGTCGCGAAAGAGCGGCTGTGCCATTATTCCTGCGTTTAGAACCAGAATGTCGAGCCGACCCTGGTGCTCAAGGAAGGTTTTAGCAAAGGCTTTAACCGATGCCTGATCCGCGAGGTCGAGCGGCCATACCTCAATCCCGCCGATCCCGTTCAATGCCGTGCGGGCGGCGACGGGGTCAAGAGCCGAAACATGTACGTTCGCCCCCGACATTCGAAGCGCGCGGGCTGTCTCCAGCCCAAGACCGGACGAACCGCCGGTGACTAGCGCAACCCGCCCCGTCAGGTCCAGACCGCGAGCGACCTCCATAGCCGACGCGGCGGCCCCGAAACCGGTCAGCAGTGGTTGTTGAACTCCTTGCATTCCGCCCCCACGATTTTAATCGCGACCGACGATCGGCGCTGGGGCACCGTATCTCTCTTGCTGCTCGCTGTCGCTAAGGTGAGGTGAAACGCAACAAGGCAGTCGTTGCTGGGGCTACGTCGGCTCCCGACTTTGGGCTGGATTACCCTCAACAAATCTTCAACGCTCGCCAATTGCCGTCGCAAGATCTCGGCTCGGCGCCAGGGTACAAACCGTGAGAATAATAAAAAAGGCCGGGGCGAATTCCCAGCCCCTAGCGGGAATGTGGAACACTGTCGCAAATCGAAAGTCAGGAGTTCTGGGACGGATCACGCCGGCAGTGGATCACGTGCAGTGCGAATTCGTCGAGTTCAGCCCCGATCTGATCTGGCCCTCAATGTACTGAGCTGGAAGATGGCGCGTTTACGCGCGTGGCGGCCAGCCCGACGTAAGTGCCGATCAGAACAGTCGCCATCTCCTCTAGCGAGCGACAGCCGTCGTCGTAGAGGTCGATCGCGGCATCGCACAAAAATGACGACGCTTTGTCGTCCCACTCCACCTTGTAGTGCCGATACCATTCACGGACCGCCTTCGAAATCAGCAGGTAGTCTTTCTCTATGCACCTGGACATGCGTTACCCCAGACATGGAGGCGGCAGGCTCGCGTGGCTATGACTGCTTCCTAACGAGATAGTGACGTCACCATGATCCCAGACTAGCAAAGCCAGGACACCCACGGGACCTGCCTCGTCCGTGGACGGGACAACGCCGTTCGGCCGTCTAACGGCGACCAATCTCCGCCTCGACCTTCTTCCGTGAGTTTCCAGCGCTCTTCACGGCCTTCTTAACCGCATCTTTCGAGACGCCTTGCTTCGTTGCTTCGTACTTGACCTCGTGATCCTGGCCGCCGGCCACGCGGGCTCGATCCTGTGCGCGGCCGCGGGATGTCGGTGTCTGTGCCATCGGGGCTTCTCCTTCAAATGAACGTCCGCAGTAGAAACTCATAACGATTCCGGTGGTTCCCGCGAGATAATGGATGATGATGATGCGCTTGAAGCAGTTGCGGAATCCCCTAAGCGAGGTGCCCGGCATGGTGCTGGAGGAAGGAGGTTACTGTGGCTCTCGAACTAAACAATCTCCACCGCTTTCCACTACTGCCGGGCGCAATTCGACCAGCGAAGACGGCGGAATCAATTTGGGAGAGAAATTCCGTAAAGTATTGAAAAATGATTCGTTTTGAGTCGGAACGAATCACCCTGACACGTCTTTGAGTCGCGGATTAGTGATTCGGAGTATTTGTCATGCCGTCAGGACAGCGTGCGCAGTGGAAAGGCTTTTTGAAGTTCGGCGAGGTAAGCTGCGGCGTCGCTCTCTACACGGCGGCCTCGACTAGCGAGCGCATCACCTTCAACACCATCAACAAGGCCACGGGCAACCGCGTCAACCGCATCTTCGTAGATAGCGAGACCGAAGATCCGGTGCCGAAGGAAGCCCAGACCAAGGGCTTCGAGATCGAGAACGGCCAATACATCATCATCGATCCCGAGGAAGTTTCCGCCGCTATCCCTGAGAGCAACAAAACGCTCGAGATCGAGGCGTTCATCCCGCGCTCCGACGTCGACGACGTCTACTTCGACAAGCCGTACTACCTGACGCCCGACAAGATGGGCGGAGACGCGTTCGCGGCTCTGCGCGATGCGATGAAGAAGTCGATGGTCGCGGCCATCGCCCGTACCGTCCTATTTCGTCGAATGCGTACGGTGCTGATACGGCCGCACGGCAAGGGCCTGATCGCCAGCACGCTCAACTACGATTACGAGGTTCGTTCCTCCGAAAAGGCTTTCGAGGAGATACCCAAGCTCAAGATCCAGGGCGAGATGCTCGATCTTGCCAAGCACATCATCAGCACCAAGAAGGGCGAGTTCGATCCGGCGACCTTCGACGACCGCTACGAAGCCGCCCTTGCGGAACTGGTGAAGGCGAAGCTGGAAGGCAAGTCGCTTCCGAAGCCGAAGAAGGTGCAGGTCTCGAAGCCCAACGATCTGCTGGCCGCGCTCCGCGAGAGCGCAGGCATGATGAAAACCGCTACTGACAAACCGAAACGCACTGCCGCCAACGCCAACACTGGCACCGGGAGGCAGCGCGCCGCGCGCGGGGCGGCAGCGAAGTCCGCCACTTCAAAGGCTGCCCCGCAGCGCAAAGCGAGCTAGGGAGATAGGTCATGGCTGCGAAATATTACTGGAAAGGCTATCTCAAACTCTCCCTGGTCACCTGCCCCGTGGCTATGACCCCGGCTACGAGCGAAAGCGAGAAGGTTCGCTTCCATACGCTCAACAAGGAGACGGGCAACCGCGTCGTCTCCCGGTACATCGATTCCGTCACGGGCAAGCCCGTCGGGGACGACAACGAAGCCAAGGGCTACGCTCGCGGGGAGAATGACTACGTTATCCTCACCGAGGACGATCTGGATGCCGTTGCGCTCGACACGGTGAAGACGATCGATATCGACAAGTTCGTCCCGGCCGACAGCATCGAGTGGATCTACCTTGAGAAGCCGCACTACCTGATGCCGGACGACGCCGTCGGCAACGAGGCATTTGCGGTGATCAGGGATGCCATGAAGGCCGACAAGGTTTTCGGCGTGTCGAAGCTCGTGATGGGCCGCCGAGAGCGAGCGGTCGTCCTGGAACCGCGCGGCGAAGGCATCGTACTCTGGACGCTGCGTTTCGGCGACGAGGTTCGACCGGAGGACAATTACTTCGAAGACATCGACGAGCAGGCCGATCCGGATCTCATTCCCCTTGTGCAGCAGCTTATCAAGAAGAAGACCGCGCGTTGGTCTCCGGACATGGTGAGTGATCCAATCCAGGAGAGCCTGCTGAAGCTCATCGCTGAGAAGAAGAAGGCGCTGAAAACGAAAAGAACGGCGAAGGGGAAAGCTGCCGAGGCCGCTCCGAAGTCGAATGTGGTCAGCATCATGGACGCGCTCCGGAAGAGCGTCGAGGCAGATCTTAAAGGTAGGAAGTCAGGGTAGTCACATGCACTTGCTGGAAACGAAGATTGTTCACGAGACAACCGGATGGCGGGTAGACTTTGTCGGCGACGACGGCGAAGCGGTGTCGATCAAGGTCGCGGACGGTCACGCTGCAAGCGAAGACGAGGCCATCGAGCGTGCGAAAGAGGTCATGGTTCAGTTGACGCCATATGGCACGCGTGGCGGGCGGCCGGAGCATCAACCCGTACGATGCCGCCAGCAATGGAAACTTTGACGACGACGAGCCGTTGCTGGATACTTGGCACTGATCCGCCCTGAGGGAACCCCAGCCCCTCAGCAACAAAAAGGCCGGGGCGAAAACTGCGCCGACCTTCCTCATCGAGCCAGTACATCCGTGGTCAAAAGCATTTCAGCGATGCGGCCTTGCGAGCAAAGAATTTCAGTGCTCATGCATCCTGAACAAGAAACCAGCCTAACCAGCCGGCGTGGTTAGTCTTGGGCAGCGGGTCAGTCGTTCGATAGTTCGTCGACCTCGTCGCCGGGATCGTCAGTTTGGATCCGGGTCGGCGTCGTACACAGCTCTCAGAGAGTCGACTTCCAGCGAGTCTGGTCCCATGCCCTCAATTGCACGAAAGAACGTCCCAATCAGCGTTACGCCCACGTCCCGAACGTGATGCTGATGTCACAGCACCCACATGCTCGACAACCTCACCTTCCTCGTCACTATCGCAAACCCAGCTCCCCACGCTGCGGCGTGACGTCTTGGACCTTCGCAACCATTCCCCTCGAAGCGACCGGGCGCGCTATGATAAGTCGATTGGTTTCGGCAGCCTTGCTGTTGCGCGGCGATTGAAGGGTAACGATACTAAGATCGAGGAGCGGATCCATCTCGCAGCAGATGACGCAGGGGCATGATGAGCGAGGCAGTTGCGCAGAACCGCCTGACGTCCCATCATTTGCCTGATACCCTGCCCCCGGCAAGCCGTTCCGCTTAGGCCGGCACCGCGATACCCCCGCCTCACCTGCCCGGCCGCGCCAGTGAGCGTGCGATATCGACGATGTCATCGCGCGAGGCGGTCGGATCCTCCTTGTTCCAGGCGACACCAAGCCCGATCCGGAAGTCGATGCCTCTCACCGCCTTCAGCTCGAAGGCCCGGTTCGGCAGGCCCTCGGTCCATTCCGGCGCAAAGCCGATGCCAAGGCCTGCCGAGACCAGCGACACCAGCGAATAGGTGTCGTCGCAGCTATAGGCGATATTACGGGTCAGATCGTATTCCTCGAACTTCTCGTTGAAGTACCGCTCTGTGTAGGAGAGGTTCTTGCGATTGAAGGCGATGATCTTCTCCCCGCGCAGGTCGTCGATGGCAATCTCGGTCTGCTCCGCCAGTGGGTTGGTCCTGGCCACCGCCAGCAGATAACGCTCATGGGCGATCGAGGAGAAGCGCAGCGAGCCGATGTTTTCCACCGGCCGGATGAAGCCGAGATTGATCTGGCCGTTTTCCAGGCCACGGATGATATCGCCGGTATTGCCGCTTGATATATGGATGCGGATATCCGGATACTTGCGGGCGATCTTTGAAAGAAACGCCGGCAGCACGCCGGTGGTCGCCGGATAGACGGTGCCGATCCTGATCTGCCTGATCGTCTTGCCGGCCACCGCCCTGGTGATCTCGGCACTCAGATCGACCTCGCTCAGGATCCCGACGCAGCGCTCGTGGAAGATCTCCCCTGCCCTGGTCAGTTCCACCCGCCTGGTCGAGCGGATGAACAGCGCACAGCCGAGTTCGCGCTCCAGCGCCTGCACGTGATTTGAGAGCGCCGGCTGGGCGATGCGCACCTTGGCAGCAGCCCGGCCGAAGTGCAGTTCCTCGGCCACCGCGACAAAGTAGGAGAGTTGGCGTAGTTCCATGGGAGCTACTTTCTGATCAATTCTAAAAAATGTGCGTTGCCGCTCGCTTTAATTTGCGTGCGGCCTCTTCAACAAGTTATGATCCTGCTGGAGTTATGGACTCATTAGATTCGTAGGGCAGACTGCGTTATTTACGCGGCTCCCGATCGGAACCGGCCTAAATGAACGCTGTCAGGTATCTCAGATTGCACGTCCACTCCTCGCTCACAGATCCGCCGTCTTGCAACCTTCTCTTATCGGAGCAGGACAGCAAATTCTGTACGACTACCGCAAGCAAAGCCAATGACGCACCGTGCGTCATCAATTCGATAACACACCGTGCGTCGTCTTCGCAAGGGAAAAGTGCTGAGGGGCGCGATGACTCGAGGTGACCCACATTTTCGGTTGCGAATCCCGGAAGATTTGAAACGGGAAATCGAGACTGCCGCACGCGCTAACTCACGGACCATCACATCTGAGGTTGTTTATCGCCTTGAACAGTCATTCGCCCGAAGTTCAACTTACCAGGGAAGTCTGGTAGAGGAGATTGAGGCTATTCGAGTGAGGCTGGCCTACGTGCAAGACCTGCTTGAAAAGCAGGAGTTGAGTACCCGCAGCCAAAATCGGGATGCCTAAATCAACGCTTAAGCAGCCGTCTACTCCGGCGCGGGAGAAATTGCATAGCGTTCCTCGATAAGGCTTGGAATCCAGGTCTCGCAGGCGGGCTATTTCAGACCGGCTTTTCGCTGCAAATCAGCGTTTGTCTCCCTCACCAAAAAGCGACGTCTTCTCAGGAACTTGGGCGATCTCGGCCACAATCTTTGAGGCCGTCCGCCGCCGGTCAGGGACGGGACAAACGTCTCCTCGCTCAGGTCTTTCAGATCGTCTTGCACGTCCTGCCTTCCACTCTCCATCAGTCTGCGCACCCTCCGGATCGCAAAGTAGCCGCACGCCGAATACGCGCGGCAACGTCGTCGCTTGCGTGTCCGTCTTCGATCTTGCCTTTCCCGGGAAAAGGTCGGGTGTCGGGAATACGCGTGATGGCGACAACACTACTTCGCGACGGTTGCGGTCGTATCGATCGCTCGATACGAGACACAGTGGCACGCAGGCTCTGAGCGCTGATTTCCTCCCCCTTTCTCGATCGCCAGCCGGCTTCTCTCAACAGAGCGGCAATCTGCTCCCAACTTGCGCCCTGGCTTCTCCACTCCGCGATGGTCGGCAGATGATCACGCAGCACGCGCGCGGCCGACAACGGCCCGAGCGGCGTATATGACGCGTCGACGATCACCCGCCCCTTTCGCATCTCGTTTCGCTTGTTCATCACGCGCCTCCTCCATCGAGGATGGGGCGGCACACGGTCGGCCGCAACGGGAAACAAACAAAACGCCTCAACCAACAGCGAAATGTTGCGGCAACGGTTCGGCAAGACCTTGGCCACGATTGACCACACATTCACGAACGGTCGTCTCCCGGCCATCCGCATACCGACGTTTGTGGGCTCGCCGATGGTGTTCCTTCGGAGAGGAATACATCGAAGTCGTCGAAAACTCGTTGTGAATACGTCTAAACATTTATTCAAATTGTAGCCTAATCGGCGGCCGATCCGGCCGATGCTTTTCCGCCGCATGCATGCCGCTCTCGTGCTCACGGCCGTTTCGAATTGTTTCGAAAAGCTGCAAAATGTTTCAATCACACCTGTGCACCTGCGGTACGATCTGGAACTTCCTTGATCAAAGCTCCACAGGACCTTGAAGGCGGCTCCATTCGGCAGTAAATAAGAGTGCATGCCGAGCTGAACATCCCGCGAGTGACGCGCGACGGCTCAAGCAAGATTTCGTTACTGTCACGAGTACGCCACCAAAACAGAATGTCACTTCACTGTTTCCCGTTACCTTCGTGTATCAAGGACCACGGACGAAGCCAAACCAAGCAGGTGCATGTATCAGGGCAGGAAATCGTAACAGGCCGCCGGCGAATTTTGTGTCATACCGCGGGCGCGCAGCGACGCGTCGGCCCCAGCATAGCCGGCCCTGAGCAGGAGGCGTTGCTCCTCAGGGGAGAACGGGTTCAGGCGGGTCCGCAGGGAAGCGGCGGCCACTGCCTCGTCAGCGGAAAGCGGGAGGGCGTCCGGCACGGCGTAGTGGGCGGGCGCCGCGTCGATGCTCCAGTAGGCCACCTGCCGCTGTCCCCGGTTGGCCATGCCGAACAGGATACGCCGCCGGGAATGCTCGGCCTGTTGCTGGATCAGACTGAGCGTGCGGAACATCTGGCCGATCCAGCGCCCCGAGGGGCGGCCGACTTCGGGGATCGTGCGGCCGGCATTGCTGACCAGGATGGTCCGGCACCGCTTCCAGACACGCTCGAGACCGAGATTGTCATAGATGCCGCCATCGGCAAGAACAGCGGTCGTGGTGAAGGGGGCCCGGTGGAGGTCGGCGCCGGCCGTGGGCCGCACGGACTCGCCCGACAGGTCGATACGCACCGGCGAGAGGATCGGGGGGAAGGCCGATGACGCGGCAACGACCCGCGCCAGCGGAATCACCGGCCTGTCAATCAGGCCCACGCGGTAGTCCGCCGCATAGCTCTTTCCGAAGCGCCAGCCGCTGCCCGTTTGCAGATTCGTGGCCATGAAGGTGAAGCGCGGTGACTCGGTGATGTCTTGCAGACACGCTCCTTGGAAAAGGTGCCGATCATAGGCGCGGACAAGGCTGTCGCCCGCGCTGAAGCCCGGCAGCAGGCCGTAAAGGGCGGCCTTGATATCGATTCCCTTGCCGGCAAAACGCAGCAAAGACGAGACGAACAACTCATCGAGATTGACCGCGCGGCCATCCTCATCGAAGCGCAGGGCGGGCCAGCGCAGCGCCAGCAGGCCGGCTGTGATCGAGCCGCCGGAGACGCTGGCGACCTCCGCGAGACGCGGCAGGAAGCCGAGCTGGTTGAGGCGAATGATAGCCCCGACGTGGTAAATCATCGCGCGGTAGCCCCCGCCTGAAAGGCACAGGCCGATGGTGTCTTCAAGCTTGCGGGCCTGCAGGAAATCATCCTGCGCGGCGTGGGCCGCGAACACGCTCTGGATGTCCTGCGCCAAGGTGAGATCGTTCATGCGGCATCTTCGCCGGGGAGCTGGATGTCCCTGCCCGCGAGCAGAACACGTAGCTCTCCGTGATCCCCCGCGATCGCCATCAGGGCGGGAACGCCCTCGCTCTCCAGCTCCTCGGTCAGCCAGCACAATTGCCGGATGTCGGTGGCGCTGGGGCGGGTGGACGAGCCCCGCGGATGGGAATGCCATTCGCCCACATAGCGGACCTGATGCAGCGACCGTTCGGCGGCCGCCGTGACTGCAGCCGCCAGCCCCGACACGCCGCGCTCGAAAGCCGTCACGCTCCCCGCGCTGTCCTGCGGTGCCGGTAAAGCAAAGACGAGGTGAACAACGCGGCGGCTCGTGTCGGTGATCCCGAGAAGAACGCCGCCGGTTTCACGCGGCAGGCCCGCCGCACGATGAGCAGCGATCTGGCGCGCGAGTTCCTGGTCGTAGGTCACGGTCCAGTCGCCGAGGGCGATCCGGCGCACGGGAGAACCGGGCTGTTCGGACAGGCTGACGGTATGGTTATCGCCCAGCGTCCAGACGCGGACGACCGCTTGCGGGGCGGAAAGCGCGTCGGTGATCGCCTGCGCAGCGATCGCACTCAGCAGCGCCGCCCGCGCCGCCGGAATGCGATTCGTCGCGGCGCGGCAAGAGCCGCTGTACCGGATGCCTGTCTCGGCCTGAAGGTGCGCCGCCAGCTGCGGATCACTCTGGACGAGGCGGTGATACTGCGCTTCCAGGTCGCGCAGCGTGATGTCCGGATCGGCCCCTTCGGCCAGGAGCACGACCGCCGTTCCGGCCGGGTTGAAAAAGACCGACAAGCGGCGCGCGCCGGGGCGCGGCAGATCGGCAAGATGCCGCGACACGGCCACGGAGGCCGAGCCATCGATGATGATCTCCGCGCCGGCCAGCGCGGCGTCGATATCCGCGGCCAGCTCTTCTCGCGGATGGAGGATATTCGCCTGAAAAAACCGGACCGGCTCGCCAAGCAAGGCGCCGACGCGGTGCGCCAGGCCCACGACCTTGGGCCTGCCGACATCGATCGGATAGAGCGCGTGGCGGGCAAGGTTGTGCGGCAGCAGGCTGTCATGATCGATCATCGTCCAATCAAACCGCCCCTCGCGCGCGAGGTTGACCGCCAGCTGCGATCCCAGCGAGCCAGCGCCGACCAAGACGCAGCGGCGCCTATCAGGCCGGGCCTGCCCGCTGATCATCGCGCCGACAGCGCGGTCAAATCCCAGATGCACGTCGGCGGGCGAGATGGGAAGGCCGGGCACGGCCGTGCCGGCGGCTACGCCGACCATCCTGACATAGCCGCTGCCCGAGCCCACATCGCTGTCATTGTGCGCGAGCACGCCGAGGGCGACACCGACATCCCCGGCGGAATCGTGGGTGACGAACGCGCGCAGGTCGTCGGCCTGACGGCCGCCGTCCCCTGCGACCGGGAAGGCGACAACGAGGGCGATCCGCGCCTGGAGGCGGCGGACGGCCGTGGCATCAAGCCCGGCCCATGCGATGACGCGGGCACGGAGTTCGGCGCTCAGGTCAATGCCGCACTCATGCAACTGCTTTGCGAGCGCGTTGAGTGTTTGCGGGGCGTGCTGCAGGCGCTGCATACCCTGCGGCGCGGCGCGCAAGGGGACGACCACGAACTGCGGATCAGGGCTGTCCGCACCCGGCCGCACGAACTCGGTGACGATGATCGTCTCCCGCTCGTTGCGGAGATGGCCGACCAGTTCGGCAGGATTGTCGGCCGGCGTCAGTGCCGCCGCCGGCAGGATTATGGTCGCCGGGTTGCAGAAGAAAAGGGGTTCCAGCGGCTGCGCCGTATCATGAAGCTCGCCGCGAGCCGCCTTGGCGAGCCAGAGCTGGATGCGGCGAATAAAGTCGGCGGGCGTGAAGGCCAGCCGCGCTTCCTCCCACGGCCGGTCGTCGATGCACAAGGCACGCGGCGTGTCGTCCGGCGTCCAGTTTTGGTGCATGGTTTCCGGGAAATCAAGACGCAGCGCCAGGACCGCCGGCTGCTCGCCGCCCGTCCCGAAGACCACGGCCACCGGCTCCAAGCCGCGGATGGGCGCTGCCAGGTCCTGCGGGCGCTCTACCTCGATGTTGAGGTGAAGCGCTGCCAGGGCGCCATCGTCGGATTGCCGCGCGGCGATCAGCGTGACGGACGGCGCGCGGCCGGACGAGACATGCGCGATAACCGCCCGCGCGGCATCGGGCGCGACCGCGTCCGGTGCCACCGACTGCCCGAAGGCCGACCACCAGGGATGAAGCTCTGCCCTCATCCTCAGCCCGCCCGCGCCGGGGTGGAGATGATGCTGGCCGCACCGGCCACGGCCGAGACGGTCAGGAGCTGCGCGCCGCGGCCCGTGATCTCGATGCTGAGCGGCTTCGGCCGGGCTGTCGAGGGAGATTCCATGGTCACCTTGAACGACCCGTCGGCGCGGCGCGCGACCCCCTTATAGTAGTTGCCTGCCTGTCGGTGGGGCGGCTGGACATCGGCGTCTTCGTCCGTCCCCTTGAGCGGCATCGGCTTGCTCGTCGACACCATGATGTGGCGTTCGCGCGCCTGCGTCTCGCACAGCCACTCGACGTGCTCGGTGGGCTCGGCCTCATCCTCGCCCTTCGTCCAGCCGATCGCCGTGTAGGAGCAGTGATGCGGGACCTTGAAAATGTCCCACAGCAGGCGGTCCTCGCGCCCATGGCGCTTGGTGGTCAGGACGATCTGGTCGATCGAGTCCGCGTGGATGTCCGACATGAACAGCGCATAGGTCTCGCGGCCGCCTTCGAGGAACGTGGCCTGGAAGACGACGCTGTCCTGATTCCGGTCAACAATCCCGTTCTCGTTCTGACGCCAGCCGAAGGGGCTGTGGATGAAGAATTCGGCCTGTTCCGTCCCGTACTTGGAAAAGCCGGGAACGGTCTGGCCCGCGTCGGTGATGAGGTGCGCCCGCGATTCCAGCGAGAGACCCTGCTTCGCCAGCCAGTCGGCCAGCTTTTTCGGGCGCGAGAAAACACGGATGCCGTAGCCCTGCCGCAGCCGGTGGCGTGCTTCCTGCCGGACAATCCGGGCGCTGTCCTCGCAGCCATCCTCCAGGATCGCCGCCGCGGGCACCCACAGTTCCTTGATCTTGATGCGGCCTTCGCCCTGGTATTTCGCAGCGTGGTTGAGCCAGAAGAAATCGCCCGCCCCGCAACAGTGATCGTCGTCCAGATGGGTAAAGCAGACGACGTCGTAGTTATCCCGGCCGGCGGCTCGAAGGTCGGCCTTCAGTTCGACGGGGAGGTCGATCCGCTTGTCATAGGGGTCGTTATCGTTCCGCATATCGGCATAGTCGACCAGCATCTTCTTGCCATCGGCAAAATCGATCCGGGTGCAGTCTGCATTGCCGAGAGGGTGGAAGGTCAGCTTCGCAGTCATATTCATCTCCTGTGGTCCGCAGCTCTGCCGGGACGGTTCGGTGTTGGTCGCGGCAGCGCCGGGCGGTCACGGGAAGGGAAAATCCCCGAATCCTGTTGACCACGGCCCGCTGATGGGATAAGAAACTATACGCGTCTAGTTTCGCTGTCAATATAGTTTCTATACCCTTTTATGGTGGTCACAATGGAGAATGAAAACCCCGGCATCCGATGGGGTGTGGAGCAGCGGCTCGAATTCATCGAGTTCCGTCTTTTCTGGGAGGGCGGGGTCAACCGGTCGGATATCATCGACGTGTTCGGCGTGTCTGTGCCGCAGGCCTCAAAAGACCTCTCGCTCTATCAGGAGCGCGCACCGGGGAATGTGGAGTACGACAAGAGCGGCAAGCGCTACGTCGCCGCCAAGGATTTCGAGCCGCGCTTTCTGAAGCCCGATCCAGATGCCTACCTGTCGCGGCTGCGTTCGCTGGGCGAAGGGCTGTCGATGCCCGTTGAGTCCTGGATCGCCAATCCGCCGAAGACCGACATCGCCCTTACCCCGAAGCGGGACATCAATACAGACGTGTTACGGGCCGTGCTCGAAGCGGTGCGCGACCACCGGTCGATCGAAATCCTGTACCAGTCCATGAGCAAACAGCGGCCCGACCCGGTCTGGCGCCGCATTACGCCACATGCCTTCGGCTATGACGGCTTTCGTTGGCACGCGCGGGCCTTCTGCCACATCGACAGCAAATTCAAGGATTTCCTACTGCCACGGGCGCTGGAAGCCCGCGCACCGGGCGAGTCAGGAGCGTCGGAGGGCCATGACAAGCTATGGAACGAGTATTTCAGCTTTGAGATCGTCCCCCATCCCAATCTCACGCCCAGCCAGCAGAGTGTTGTGGCTAAAGATTATGGAATGACAGATGGCAAATGTGTCCTGTCGGTTCGATACGCGATGCTGTTTTACGTTCTCCGCCGACTCGGTCTATTGGGAGATGCGTCCAAGGAGCCTGCGCGGCGACAACATATAGTTGTTTCAAGCTACAGCGATGTGCAATCGGCATTAGCACGCGCAGAATTCTTTGAGCAGGAGGGGTGGAGGCCGCAGGCTCTCGATGATGATCATGGTTCGGGTTGAAAAGGGTATCAAGGGATTGGCGAGAGGCTTTCGTTCGGCTTTCGACGGAAACGAAGCTGCGAGACTTACTTCAGATCAAAAAGCAAATTTATCCGCACCGTCGGAGTCCTTCTGATGAAATCTCGCAACTTTGAAATCCTTCGCGGAGCTTGGCCGGAACTCGCATCGCTTGGCGGCTTCGCCGAGGCGTACGCGCACGACGACCCCGTGAGCGCGCTCGTAAAACTGCGGCTTTTTGCTGAGAACCTTACTAAGGACATCTATCGTGACTTGAGTTTGCCCAAGCCCGAGCGGCCGGCCTTCGTTGATCTGCTGACCAACCAGTCTTTTGTAGCCATTACGCCGAAGGTAGTGCTCGACAAGCTTCACGCCCTTCGAATTCACGGCAACAAGGCTGCGCACGGTGAGCCCGCGACTGTTCGAAGCGCTCTCTGGCTACTTCAAGAAGCGTTCGACTTGGGCCGCTGGCTTTTCGTGCAGTTTGGCAAAGGCGATGCAGCCTTGATCCCAGCCTTTGTGCAACCGATGGCGGAAGCTGTCGATGAGAGCAAAGGTCAACTAAAGCGCGAGAAGCGCCAGGTCCTGGAGAAGCTGGCCGCTCAAGAAGCACAAATGGAAGCGCTTCTTCGCGAACTGGAAGCCGCGCGCGAAGCCGCCGTGACAGCGGAAAAGAGAGTTGAAGAGATTCAGTCGCTGGCGTCATCCGGCGCGGCAACTGCCAACCTGCTGGCGTTCAATGAGGCGACGACCCGTGTCCGTATTATCGATAGCCTGCTTGCCACTGCCAACTGGAGCGTTGGTCCTGCCAACGCCAGTACGGCGGAGGTCGGCAAAGAGATTGAGGTCAAACATCAGCCCACTGCCTCGGGCCTCGGCTATGCCGACTATGTGCTCTGGGATGACAACGGGAATCCTCTCGCGGTCATAGAGGCTAAGAAGACTGCTGTGGACCCGGAGCGGGGAAGGCAACAAGCCAAACTGTATGCTGATGGCCTTGAGAAGATGCACGGACGGCGCCCGGTCATCTTCTACACCAACGGGTACGACATCTGGATGTGGGACGACGTTCTAGGTTATCCGCCGCGGAAAGTGTTCGGCTACTATTCGAAGGATAGCCTGCAGTACCTCGTGAATTTTCAGCGGTCGAGCAGGAAGCCGCTCAACTCGCTTGAACCAAATGCCGCTGTCGTCAATCGTCTTTATCAGATTGAGGCGATCAAGCGCGTGTCAGAACGGTTTACCGATGGCCATCGGAAAGCGCTCGTCGTTCAGGCAACCGGCACCGGTAAGACCCGCGTTGCCATAGCGCTGGCGGAATTGCTTGTTCGCGCCGGCTGGGTCAAGCGCGTGTTGTTTCTTTGCGATCGTCGTGAATTGCGCAAGCAGGCCAAAAATGCTTTCGGCGATTTCCTGTCAGATCCCATTCGCATCGTCAACTCGCGAGTGAACACATCGGCGAGCGAGCGGATATTCCTGGCAACATATCCCGCCATGCAGAAGGTCTACCAGTCCTTCGATGTTGGTTTCTTCGACTTGATCATCGCCGATGAGTCGCATCGAAGCATCTACAATGTATATGGCGACATGTTTCATTATTTCGACTGCCTTCAGATCGGCTTGACGGCGACCCCGATTGATTTCGTGTCGCGTAATACATTCAGCCTGTTCGGCTGCGAAGCGCAATTGCCGACATCGAACTACGATCTCGAACAGGCCGTTCAGGACAGGTTCCTCACGCCGTTTGAAGTCTTCGAGCATACGACGCAGTTTCTGCGCGAAGGGATCAGGCTCGATATCCTGACGAAAGAGCAGATTCAGGAGCTTGAGGAACAGGGCGAGGATCCGGCACAGTACGATTTCTCATCAGAGCAGATCGACAAAATCATCTATAATAAGGACACCAACCGCGCGATTCTTCGCAATCTCATGGAAAACGGTCTGCGTGACGCTACTGGCCAGCTTCCAGGTAAGAGCATCATTTTCGCCCGGAACCATCAACATGCTGTGCTCATGCGACAGATGTTCGATGAGATGTATCCGCAGTACGGCGGGCGTTTCTGCCAGGTGATCGATAATTATGACCCGCGCGCAGAGCAGCTAATCGACGATTTCAAGGGCGACGGCGCAAACTCCGAGCTCACCATCGCAATCTCGGTCGACATGCTCGATACAGGCATCGACATCCCGGAAATCCTTAACCTTGTCTTCGCCAAACCAGTCCGTTCGCCTGTCAAGTTCTGGCAGATGATCGGACGTGGAACGCGCCTGAAGCCCGACCTGTTCGGTCCCGGCAAGGACAAGAAAATATTCCGGATATTTGATCATTGGGGGAACTTCGAGCGCTTTGAAATGGGCTTTCGCCCCGCCGAGCCCACCCAGTCAAAGCCGTTGCTTCAACTGGTATTCGAAGAACGGGTCCTACTCGCCGAGATAGCGCTTCGCACGAGCGAAGTTGCGATCTTTGACAACGTGATCGAACTCATCGCCAAGGACATAGAGGCGCTACCCGAGGAGTCAGTCTCAGTCCGTGAAAAGTGGCGCGAGAAGCGGGCGCTGTCAGATCCGGCGACGCTGAGATCTTTCGCGCCCGCGGCCGTTGCGATGCTTCGACAGGTCGTAGCACCGCTTATGCAATGGCGGAACATTCGCGGGTTGAGCGATGCCTATGCTTTGGATCTCTTGATAACACGCACCCAGATAGCAGTGCTGCGCAAGTCGGCGGACGTTGCAGATCTGAAAATCGAACTGCTCGACCGGCTTTCGGCTCTACAGATGCACCTCAACCCCGTCCGGGAGAAGGCGGAAGTTATCAAGCGGGTCAAATCCGATGAGTTCTGGAACGGCATGACCGTCGCCGACCTGGAATCGGTGCGCACACCGCTGAGGGAAATCATGCATCACCGTGACCGCCGGGGCGCCACGTCGCTGCCGGCGAAGGTCATCGACGTGAAGGAAGATGCCGCTGGCTTCCAGACAAGTCGTCGAGCGACGAGTCTCAAGACTGTTGACATGAGGGCATACCAGGAAATCATCGAGGCCGAACTGAAGCGGCACTTCGATACCAACCCCACTCTCAGAAAAATTCACGCGGGTGAGGCCGTTTCTGAAGCCGATATTCAGGCTCTTGTTTCGCTCATTCTGATACAAAGCCCGAACGCAAGCCGTGACGTGCTCGAAGAGTTCTTCGCCGGCACAGCGGTTCCACTTGAGTTCGCGATCCGGTCAATCGTTGGGCTGGACCCAGAAGCGGTTGCCGCCCGGTTCGCCGAATTTGCGCGCCGACATCCTAGCCTCACGGCGAAGCAAACGCGCTTCCTCGGGTTGCTTCAGAACCACATTGCCCGTTTTGGGTCTGTAACTGTGGACCGCCTCTATGAGCAGCCATTTACCGTTGTAGACGCGGACGGACTGGATGGCGTCTTCGAAAAGACAGAGGAGATCGACGATCTCCTCAAAATCCTGACCGCGTTCGCACCGCCTCCAGCGGGCGATGCGGCAACAAAAGACTCTCCTGAAAGGACGAATGACTAAATGATTACTGGAGACCTGAAGCGCAGGGTGGACGCACTCTGGACCGAGTTCTGGCAGGGCGGCATCACCAACCCGTTGACCGTGATTGAGCAAATCACGTTCCTCATGTTTGCGCGTCTGCTCGACATCAACGAAACGCGCGACGAGAACCGCTTGAAGCGTACTGGCACATCGTTTCAGAAGCGGTTCTCGGGTGACGAGCAGAGCCTGCGCTGGTCGCAGTTCCGGCACTTGGGCGCTGACGCCATGCTGCCTTTGGTCCGGGACAAGGTATTTCCGCATTTCAGGAAATCATCAACGAGTGGCACTGCCTTCGCGGAATTCATGAAGGACGCGCAGCTCATGATCCAGAAGCCGAGCCTTCTGGTGAAAGCGGTCAGCATGATCGACCAACTGCCGCTTACCGAAGGCGACGCTAAGGGCGATCTCTACGAGTACCTGCTCAGCAAGCTGACGACCGCCGGCATCAATGGCCAGTTTCGCACGCCGCGCCATATCATCCGGATGATGGTCGATTTGCTGGAACCGAAACCTACCGACGTGATCGGCGATCCATCGTGCGGCACCGGCGGATTCCTTGTCGAAACGATGCAGTATCTTCTGGAAAAATACACCTCGCCTGAGGGAGTTCTGGAAGAGACCGATCCCGAGACAGGCAAGACGGAAAAGACCTACACCGGCGACCTACTGGAGGATCACCGCGAGCATATTCGCAGCGGCATGTTCCATGGCTTCGATTTCGACGCCACGATGCTCCGTATCGCGGCCATGAATCTCATGCTGCATGGCGTCGATAACCCCGACATCCATTATCAGGACACGTTGAGCGCAGGCTTCACCGACAAGTTCCCGACGGCCGCTGCCGATGGCTTCAACGTCATCCTAGCGAATCCACCCTTTAAGGGTCAGCTAGATTTTGAGGATGTCCATGCCTCACTCTTGCGTAAAGTGAAGACGAAGAAGACGGAACTGCTTTTCCTCGTGCTCATCCTGCGCATGCTCAAGACCGGTGGGCGCTCGGCGACCATCGTGCCAGACGGTGTTCTGTTCGGCTCGTCTACTGCCCACGTTGCCCTGCGAAAGTTGCTCTTGGATCACAACCAGTTGGAGGCGGTGATTTCGCTGCCCTCAGGCGTGTTCAAACCCTATGCCGGGGTCAGCACCGGCATACTTGTTTTCACCAAGGGTGGGCGGACGGATGACGTGTTTTTTTACGATGTCGAGGCTGACGGCCTTTCGCTGGATGACAAGCGGGAACCCATATCGGCCAACGACCTCCCCGCATGTCTAGCAGCATGGCGGAACAAAGACGCGAGCCGCGATACCGACCGAACGCAGAAAGCCTTCTTCGTATCGGCCCAGGAGATCAGGGATTCGAATTACGATCTGTCACTGGGGAAATACAAAGTACGGGTTCATGTGGCCCAGACCTACGATGCCCCGTTGGTTGTCTTGGACCGAATGAAAAAGCTAAACGATGACATTGCGTCGGACTTGGCAGAGCTTGAGGAACTGCTGGGATGACGAAGACTAAGAAGCTCGGGGAGGTTTTCGACATCCGTAAGGGCAAGAAGGCCGCAGCGACTTCGGACACCTTTATCCCTGGATCGCATCCCTACATCCAGATTGACGAAGTTCGCGGTATGGCCCCTACCAAATTCGCTATCGATCCGAAGCCAGTGGTGGTTACGGGCGACGATCTTTGCATAATATGGGACGGGGCCAATGCTGGGACGGTCGGCTACGGTGTTGCCGGCGCAATCGGCAGCACTGTGTCGCGGTTGCGACTGAAAGAACCTGATCGTTGGAACCCTCGCTTCCTGGGCCGTATGCTTGATAGCCTCTTCCCAAAACTGAACCAAGAGGCGCAGAGCCGTGGGGCCACTATCCCCCACGTTGACAAGGCCAAGCTGGAGGATATCAACTTCCCACTGATTGATCCAATTGAACAACGACGGATCGCGGCGATATTGGATAAGGCCGACGCCATCCGCCGCAAACGCGAACAGACCCTCGCCTTGGCGGATGACTTCCTCGCGTCGGTGTTTCTGGAGATGTTTGGTGATCCCCTTACAAACGCCAAGAATTTGCCCAGCCAACCTTTGGGAAAATTTGGCAGGATCGTGACTGGCAACACACCGCCACGGTCTGATCCCGGGAACTTCGGCGATGCAATCGAATGGATCAAGTCCGACAACGTTAACACCAACGAGCACTTTGTGACCCGAGCTGTCGAAGGTCTTTCCGAAAGAGGGCGCACAATTGGCAGGATTGTCCCCAAAGGTTCAATCCTTGTAACATGCATAGCAGGAAGCCCATCGAGTATTGGGCGGGCTGCAATTGCAAACCGTCCGGTGGCGTTTAACCAACAGATAAACGCGATCATCCCCAATCCCGATGTGAATGTTTATTTTCTTTACGTGCAGTTCCTGATCGGAAAACAACTGGTCTTGAGGTCATCAACTAACTCAATGAAGGGGATGATAAGCAAAGGGGAGTTCCAGAAGATAGAATTCCTCAGGCCGGCCCCTGATGAGCAGACGAGGTTTGGGCAAATCTTTGAAAAGCACGTCGCGGCAAACAATCGGCTACTGGACCAGAAGGTTATGGCAAGTGACCTCTTTGCTGCCCTCTCCCAACGCGCCTTTGCCGGTGACCTGTAGGACCATGGCATGAGCATCCAGCCCCTTCCGGACGACCAGCCCCCTAGCGAGGCCACCACGGCGGCCAGCCTCCACCGCCTGACGCTTCCCGGCCCAATGCTCCAGCGAGGATTCTGGCTATATGTCTGGCGCGTCCAGACGCCCAAGGGAGAGCGGCTCTATGTGGGCCGCACCGGTGACAGCAGCAGCCCCCACGCCACCGCGCCCTACACCCGCATGGGACAGCACCTTGGGTTCTCCAAGGCCGCAAACAGCTTGCGAAGGCTGCTGACTGAAGCTGGGGTAGAACCCGAGAACTGCCATCAGTTCGAACTGATCTCATATGGTCCGATTTTTCCGGAAATCGGAATGACCAAGGACCAACTTCGTGCCGATCAGATGCTGCGGCACATCCCAGTTCGGGACAAGGTGGCTGCGCTGGAAAAACAGCTGCGAGATGCGCTGGTGGCGGCGGGTTATTCTGTACTGAACGTGGTCCACAGCAGAAAGAATTGCGACGCTGCCCAATGGAGCGCGGTACGAGATGCATTCACTGAGCACTTTCCAAATTTAGGGCATTTTGATCCATGAGGCTTTCCAGAATCGAAATCGAAAACTTCAAGGGGATTGGCGCCGCACAGGTCATCGATCTGAAGCCGATCACGCTGCTATTCGGCCCGAACAGCGCCGGCAAAAGCACGATCCTTCAATCGCTACACTATCTGCGCGAAATCCTTGAACGCCGAAACGCGGACCCAGACCAGACAATCGCTGGCGGCCTGATTGATCTGGGAGGGTTTGCGACGCTGGTACACGGCCATGACCTCAATCGCGCCATCAAGATGAAAGTTTGCATTGACCTGCGAGATGATCAAGGCAGCGAGCGCTTGCCGCTGAATTCCGGAGAAAGCCTTGACGACCCAAATTTTAAGAATCTTGGGATCCGCTACCTCGTCGGCGAGAATACAGAACTGAAAGAGTACGCGATCGTCCAGGAAATCGCCTTGGGCATCGAAGCTCGCTGGAGTGACTTGCTCCAAGCGCCGTTCATAGCAAAGGCATCAGTGGAGATTGATGGCTCCACGGTCGCGGAGCTTCACTCGCCAGCTCAGCAAGGCCGAGCACATTTGACGGCCTTCAATTTTGCGCATCCGCTACTGCAAGCGACCACCATCCCGGACGACGACGCTGAGTTCGTTGAGGAAGTGTACGATGAACTGGTTGAGGATGCAGAAGAAGGCTACTTTGACGATCCATTCTCGACGCCAATCGGCAATGAGATATGGGAACTCTCTCGTGAAACCTCCGCAGACGCGACCGAGAACGAGACTGTCGAATTCCGGATCGCCGTCGAGACAGTCCACGGCGCGCTGCCGGACTTGGATCGACCGCTCGGCCTTGAATTGGTTGAGATTGATCAGAGCCTTATTCGTCAACGCTATGCAGCCAGCGCAGCGATCTCGCGGCTGAACAAGGACGGAGAGCGCGCTGCGGTCGATAAATATGAACTTGAACGCCGCCGCAGGGCAGGCTTGAGCGCTTTGCTGGACGAACTGGTTCTTGGGCCCATCCGTATCGTCCGCGATTATCTCAGCGGGATGACTTATGTCGGACCGCTGCGTGAAATCCCGAGCCGGAAATTTCGTCCGCGCCTCTCACCGGATGAATCGCGCTGGGCGCAGGGCCTTGCGGCCTGGGACTTGCTCTATACCGAGCCTTCCGGCAAGCTTCTTGAAGAGGTGAACGCGTGGCTTGGAGGAGAAGAGCGGCTAAAGACTGGGTATCGGCTTGAAAAGTTCCAGTTCAAAGAGGTGCCGGTTCCAAGTCGATTCCACCAGCTTTTTGAGCGCGGGCTTTCCGAAGACGATCTGGGCGACCTGCAAGACCTATACGCGACGCTCAGCGGACGTTCTGAAATCACCCTGCGCGACTTCGAAAAGGGGATCATCGTCGCACCGAGCGATGTGGGTGTCGGCATTTCGCAGATGATCCCGGTGATTGTCGGTTGCCTTCGAAGCCAGCAGGGCATTCTTGCGATTGAGCAGCCAGAGTTGCACGTTCATCCCGCCATCCAGGTCGGCTTGGGCGATCTGTTCATCCAGGCTGTTCAGAAAAGCGAGAGTATCTTCGGCTCCGGCAAGTCATTGCTCGTCGAAACGCATAGCGAGCACATCATGCTTCGCCTGTTGCGACGCATCCGCGAGACGAGCGAGAATGAAGTACCGCCCGGGATGATAGGCCTCTCCCCGGATGATCTTGCCGTGATCTATGTCGAGAGCACCACTGATGGCGTCCGCTTCCGGCCACTTCGCGTTGATCGCGAGGGAGATTTCATCGACCGCTGGCCGAAGGGCTTTTTTGAAGAGCGCGCGGAGGAGCTGTTCTGATGCTCTACGAGTATGCAGTCGAGCCTCAGGCAATCGGTTCAAGCTGGAAAGATTTTCGATATCTAATAGAAAAATTCGGTTTTGATCGTGGGCGGCTGATATCCCAGTTCCCGAAGGCGTGGTTTAAGGAAGTCTATGCTGCTTCCGAGACCATGAAGCCGATCGAGCGTAAACGTCTTGAGGAAAGTCTTCAGCACGCAAAAAAGTCGAAGGTCATTCGGTCAGGTAGGCCTTATGATCCGACCGTCGGTGGATGGCTAACGAACGCGATTGCGCAACAAGCGATTTTGCCATTTCATGCGATTATTGCCGCGGAGAATCCGGGTCTGCATCAGCAGGTCCTGGTATTCGACGATGTTGATGAGGGACATCCGCTCATGACCGCGCCACACACTTGGGACGTTGACCGCATCGGCGCGTCAATGGCGAGTGCTATGAAACCACTATTGGTGTCGTCAACAAAGGTCCTCTTTGTCGACCGGTTCTTCGATATCAGCAAGGTTAGGTATCAGGAGACACTGAAAGCATGCCTTGACACAATACAGGCATCTGGCGGCGCTGGCGTAAATTGTGAGATTCATTTCTGTGATCATGACAACAGACCCCCACCTGAATTCGTTGAGCGAGAGGCTCACAAATGGATGCAGGGCCTAATACCAGACGGCATGTCGATTACGCTCTTTAGCTGGAAGGAACGCACAGGCGGAGCCGATTTTCATGCGCGCTATCTTTTGACGGATGTAGGCGGAATAAATGTGGAGGCGGGCTTTTCTGCGGAGGGTGGACATCAGAAGGTCCAAATCGGGCTCCTTCCCCTTGATCTAGCTCAGGAGAGGTTAAACTCCTTCGCGCGCGACTCAGTCGTTTATGATCTTGTTGGCCCCATCCTTGAAATTTGCTCTGACGGGAATGTCCGCCGAATTTGAGATTCTGTCTGAGGCGTATCTATGCTTTGCTCAACACAAATGCCGCCTTCAGGCAGTCATTTCGCCTCCCGAAACCACCGGCAAAAAAGGTCTATCGAAGAGTTCGCATGAACGCCTCGATATCGAGTTTGGGAAACAAGAGTTTGCCACGGTTCAATGCCTGCCAAGCGTGGGATCCCTTGGGAAGGCCGGCTGCCGGAGCGTCCCTATTGGATTCAATGAAGCCTGATCTCGAATTCACGACGGTGTCGCAATCTGAACCGACCGCTTCACTGAGCCTGCGCTGGAAATAGGTCTAAGGAGATCCCGGTAAGCTCTCGTAGGCTTCATCACTAAGCACGATCAGGAAGTCGTGGTCACTGTCCTGCGTCGCTGTTCCATACGCACGGCTGCCGTAGAGAAAAATCGCTATCGGATTCGAATTGCTTATTAGCCACTCACGTGCCGAGATTGTTATGTCATCCATGAAACTTACCAAAAGGCCTTTCTGAAGCGCATCAAAGCTTGCGTCTAGCAAGCCGCAATAGAATCCGGAAATTAGGTTTTGATATCAATAACAAAGAGGTTCGCATTTTCATCTCGGCTGGCGTGCCACTCTCTTTGAAATCGTTGCGTAATTTCGACGTGCGGGTCTGCCCCGCCGCACGGCATTTCGTGCCGCGTACAATCCGATCTCCTTTCAACTTTTGGCTACCGACACATCGTGTCGGCCTGTGTTATAGTCGCTTTGTCAGGTGCAGGATTTACCAGACACGCAAGGGGCGGCGATGGCGAGCGAAAGTCCTATCAACTCACCGAAGCACCCACGAAAATCGCCGGGCGGGGGCGCGCGGCCGGCAGAGCATGGCAGCGAGCGGCGCCTCATCACGGCGCTCTGCTACGATCTTGTCGGATCGACAAATCTATTCCATCAACTCGATATCGAGGACTTCCAGGAGCTGATTTCCGCCTTTCAGCAGGCGGTGCGGTCGGCGATCGTCGCACGTTCCGGCGTGATGCGGGTCGAGGCCGGTGACGGCGGTGTTGCCCTTTTCCCGACGGAACTTGGCTCGCGCGATGCCGCGTCGCTGGCGATTCGCGCTGGCTTCGACGTTATCGAGGCCTGCCGGCGCATCGGCCGCGAGGCGCGGCGCGGCGACATGCATGTCCGCGTCGGCATCGCCACCTCCATCGCGCTGGTCCAGGAACCGCGCGAGGAAGTCCCTTCGCAGGAGCCGGTGACGGGGGCGGCGCTCGCCATGGCGACGCGGCTGGAAGCGCTCGCGGCCCCTGACAGCATTCTCGTCTCGGAGGAAACGAAGACCCTCGCTGGACGCGCCTACGCCTTCATCTTCGAGGGCAGCCGGTCGCTAAAGGGATTTGCCGAGCCCGAAAGGGTTTGGCGGGCGCTCGAACATCGTACCGAAGTCACCCGCTTCTACGCCTTCGGACGGCTTGGCGGTTCCTTCATCGGCCGTGCCGCCGAGCTTGAGACAATTGGCCGTTGCTGGCGAGAGGTCTTGGCCGGGAAAGGCCAGATCCTGGCGATCGAAGGCGACGCCGGCATCGGCAAATCACGGCTTTTGCGGGAGATCCGCAAGCTTACCCGCAAGGAGCGATCGAGGGCCTTCCTGTTTCAGTGCGCGCCCGGCGGCGCGCGCTCCACGCTTCACCCGCTCATGCATGGCTTTCCCGGCACGGCGTCCAAGGCGGCTGGCCCCTCACGCCTGACGGCGACAACCGTCGCCGCCGCGTTCGCGCACCACGGCATAGAAGAGCCAGACGTCGCCGAACTGTTTTCGTATCTGCTCGGCGCTGCGGGCCGAAACGAGTCCCTCTCCGGCAGCAATCCCAAGGCAATCCGCGACAGGGCGCGGCGGGCGACCATCCATGCGCTGGAGACCGTCGGCGCCCGCGGTCCGCTGATCATGGCGGTCGAGGATGTTCACTGGATCGATCCGACGTCGCAGGACCTCCTTGGGGAAATCGTCCGCACAGTTTCACGGCTTCCCATCCTTCTCGTCGTCACCTTGCGCCCCGGCGCCGCGATGGATTGGGCCGACGGTGCCGACGTGGTGCACCTGTCGTTGAATCCACTCAATCGCGACGAGACGAAGCAGGCGATCGAAGCGAGTTGGCCGGCACACAAGCGCACGGCACTTCCGGAACTTCTGGAGGCGACGGAGCGGATTTCCGGCGGCGTTCCGCTGTTCATCGAGGAGATCTGCCAGTGGATCACGGAGATCGCGCCTGCGGATGCGGCGAATATTCCTGAGGCAATCGCGCATGACGGCGAGGCCAAGGTCTCTCACACGCACGCGCTTGCCTTCGAAGGGATTCTCGACGAACGGCTCGCGCGCCTCGGACCGGCGCGGGACGTGGCGCGAGCCGCGGCTATCGCCGGCGGCCGTACGACGCTGCCGCTGCTTCACGCGCTTTTGCCGGATCTCGCCAGGCGGTCGCTGGCGAGTGCGGCGGATGTGCTGTGCGAAACCGGCTTTCTGACGCGTGGCCGAACCGGCGGAACCGTGATCTACCGCTTCCGACACGCCCTGATCCAGGAAACGATCTACAAGGCACTGCTGCGCAAGCAACGGCAGGTTCTGCACCGACGGCTGTTCAACGCCGTCAGCGACGACCGTGGGCTGGCGGAATGGATCGACACCGGCGGGCTCGCCGACCAGGCGGAACGCGCCGGGCTCACGGAGGAGGCAATTCGGCTGTTCATCGCCGCCGGCTCCGAGAGTGCCGGCCGCTCGGCGATGATCGAGGCGCGCCACCATCTGGAACACGCGCTGGCCCTTTGCGCCGAGATGGACGAAAGCGAGGCGGTCGACGCCTTGCGGCTTTCCGCCTTCACCAGGCTCGGCCCGATCCTCACTGGCCTCGTCGGCGCCAATTCTCCGCCCGCCCGCAAGCTGTACGAAGACGGCGTCGCCATCGCCCGCCGCCAGCCGAAGGAAGACCAGCCAAAGTGGTTTCCGATCTATTGGGGCTGGTGGCTGACCGGGCCTGACTTTCTCGTCATGCACGACCGCGCACTCGAAGTGCAGATGATGATGCTTGGCACCGAAGATCGCGAAATCGCCCTGCAGGTCAAGCATTGCATCTGGGCGATCGACTTCAATCTCGGCTGGCACAAGGAGACGCAGGAGGCGATCACGGCGGGGCTTGCGCTCTACGACGAGCGATCGGCCGAAACCGCGCGAACGCTCTATGGCGGCCACGACGCCAAGGTCTGCGGCCTCGGACAACTCGCTCTGTCGCTCTGGCTGACGGGACAAGGCTCGGCCTCGGACACAGCACTTGCGGACATGGTCGGCCTGGTCGAGCGCATCGGCCATGTTCCGAGTACCGCCCATTCGCTCGACACCGAGGCGGTCTCGGCCTTCTACCGCGACGATTTCGAGCGGCTGGCGGATGTTTCGAGCCGGATGCAGCTCTTTGCCCAGCAACATGAGATGCAGTCGCTCGCTGGCATGTCGCTGCTTTTCGGCGGCTGGGCCAAAGCCCACAGCGACGACCTCCTCGCCGGCCATGAGATGTTCGGCGAGGGATTGGCGCTGCTCAAGGATCTCGGCGCCGTCGCCGACCTGCCGATCTATCTCTACATGCACGCGACCCTCCTCGGCCTTGCCGGCAAGTATGAGCAGGCCATCGACGTCGTCACCGACGCCATCCGGCAGGCCAAGGAAACCGGCCATGCCTACTGGCTCGCCGAACTCTACCGCTGCCGGGCTGTGCTGCGCGCTCGGGGAAACGTGAAAACCAATCTTGTCGCCGCCGAACTGCTGACAGCCGTGACCATCGCCGAAAGCCAGGGTGCGATGGCTCTGATGCAAAGGGCGAGCCGCTCAACCCGGGAGCTGGGCGTTGTTATCGGACGCTGACACGGCCGAAGGCCTGACCCCTGCCCCGCCGGCGATCGACGGACGGATTGCCGACTTTCGCGACGAGCTTGCCGCCGGCTTGAGGCAACCGCTCGATACGCCGGCCGACCCCGGCGCCGCCGAGGCATGTTTTCGCAGGCTACTCCCTTTCAGCCGCCGGGCCGGCATCACCCGTCTCGCCGACCTGACCGGGCTCGACCGTCTCGGTCTGCCGGTGGCGCAGGCCATCCAGCCGGCCGCGCTTTCCGAGGTGACCTCGCTTGGCCGCGGCCTCACCCTGATGGAGGCGGCGGTCGGGGCGATCATGGAGGGTCTCGAGCGTTTCTTCGCCGAGCGCATTCCCTCCTCGGACTGCTTTCTTGCGACCGCCGACGAGCTTCGGATCGACGCGGCCCTGCTCGAAAACCTGCTGCTTCCCCACGCCGGCACCGCATGGCGATCGCTGCCAATTCCCTGGACCTTGGCTGTCGATGTCGCGAGCGGAGCGCCGCAGCCGGTGCCGCTCGAACTCGTTCATACCTGCTATACCGATCCCGAGCCACAGGGCGACGGATTGTTCATCCGCACCACCACCGGCCTTGCCTGCCACAGCACGGCGCGCGATGCCTTCGCGCATGGACTGTTCGAATGCATCGAACGCGACGCGATCGCGCGGGCCTTCACCACCCACGGCTTTTTCGATCGTCGCCGCATAGCGACATCGCACATCGGGCCGAAGGTCGAGCATATTCTTTCGGTCACCCGGACGCAGGGCATCGCTTTCGCGCTTTGGCACGCCCCCTCGCCCACCGACCTACCGGTGATCTGGTGCCAGGCGATCGAGGCCGGCGCGGCTGAGCCGACCCTGGCGTTGCCGACGGAGGGCCATTCGGCGGGCTTTACCGTCGAGACAGCCGCGGCGAGCGCGATGCTGGAGGCATTGTCGGCGCGCGCCGGGGCGATTTCCGGCGCGCGCGACGACCAGACGCGCGAACACTATCGCAAGAGCACCGATCCGCTCGTCGCGGACGCCCGCCGCCTGATCCTCGAAGCCACGGCTGCGGGCACGGCAGCGTCGCCCTTCGCCCCAACATGCCTGCGCGACGTCGTCGACCGGGTTGCCGCCTGCGGGCTTGGACCTGTTCTCGCCGTACCGGTCGGAGCGGACGCCGAAGCAGGCGTGGCCTGCGTGCGAACCATTCTTGCGGGTGCGCGGCCGTTTTCAATTTTGCGTTGAGGGGTTGCCGATGACGAATGCCGGCAAGGAAGGTCCAATTCTGGTATTTCTCGGCCCCACGCTGCGTCTCGACGAGGCGCAGGCGGTGCTCGACGCGACCTATCTTCAGCCCGTATCCCAGGGAGACGTCATACTCGCCGCCCATGCCTTCCGCCCACGTGCGATGGTGCTGATCGACGGACAGTTCGAGGACCGCCCCGCCGTCCGCCACAAGGAAATTCTCTGGGCGATGGCACAAGGCATCGTCATGATCGGCGCGGCCAGCATGGGAGCCTTGCGGGCGGCCGAGCTTGCGCCCTATGGCATGATCGGCGTCGGCCTGATCTATAGGTGGTACCGGCGCTGGCCGTTGACGGCGGAGGATGCGGTCGCCGTGCAGTCGGGGCCCGCCGAACTCGGCTTTCTGCCGCTCACGGACGCACTGGTCGACCTTCAACGGACGTTCTCGACGCTTGCCCGCCGAAATATGATGACATCCGATGAGCGCGACCAGCTCATCGCATTGGCGCGCGGGACGAACTTTCGCAATCGCTCGCTCGCAGCCCTATTGCGCGCTGGGGGATTTTCCAGTGACCGTATCTCGGCATTGCGGAAAGAAATGACCGGGCAAAAGCGCCAGGACGCCCTCCTTACGTTACGTAAGGCGCCTTCACTAACAGTAGAGCGGCAGGGCCGCGACGTTGATCGCGCCTGGGTCGCGACCAATACTTTCATGAGAGATTTGGAAGCCTCGCATATTGACATCGACTTGATACGAAATTACTAATTAAACGTGTGGTTGCTCAATCCTTCTTCTTCGAAAGCGATTGTGCCATGGAACTGTATCCGAACAATGTGACGGAACGCGTGAACCCACGCATCGGAACACGATTCTGGATTTTCCCCCAGCCTCCCTTCATCCCCGGCTACGAAGAGCCCGATCGCGTCTGGCTCTCGATCCTGCCCGACGAGATCCGTGACGGACCTAGCGACCAGTGGGTGTACGTGGTCGATCCGTTGATCGAAAAACAGCCCTATGGTCCCGACGATCTGCCGCCGTTCGAAGGCGAGCGGCGACCGGCGGCACGATCTGGCCCGGATCGCAACTTCGACAATATGGACCCGAAATCGCGGGCCTACCTCGGCGTCCACGTCTATGCCTGCGTACATTTCGTGCTCGACATCTGGCACAGCTATCTCGGTCATCGCATCCGCTGGTTCTTCGACCCGGCCTTTCGCCGCCTGGAAATCATTCCCCTGGTCGACTGGGACAACGCCCATGCCGGCTACGGCTATCTGGAGCTGGGAGCCTCCGATGTCGGCGGCGTGCTGCGGCCCTATGCGCTGAACTTCGACACAATCGCCCACGAGGTCGGCCATTTCATCAGCCTGTCGGAACTCGGCATCCCGATGATCACATCGCGCGAGGCCGATTTCTTCCCGTTTTCGGAAGCCTTTTCCGACTGTGTGTCGCTGATCTCGCTGCTGCATTTCGATTCCGCCGCCGACCGGCTGCTGCGTCGGACGCAAGGCAATCTTCTGCTCTCCAACGAGCTCAACCGTTTCGCCGAGACTAGTCCCGAGACGCAAATCCGGCTGGCTACCAATTTCCGCCGCATGTCGGAAACCACCCGCGAACCGCACGACCGCTCGCTCCCCTTCCTCGGCGCGATCTTCGACAGCATCGTGGACGTCTACCACCGCCAATTGGTTCGCGAAGGGTTCGCCGACCCGCGCCTGCTCGACGTCGATCTCCGTGAATTGACGCTCGACCAATTCGAAGAGTTTCGCGGCTTGACCGAGCGATCGTTCCGCGACCGGCCGCTCTATTTCAAGCTGGCACTCGAAACCGCCCGCGACCAGGTCGGTAGCGCGCTCGCGGGGTCGCTGCGCTCGCTCGACCCAAACACCATGACGCTTGATCAAGTCGCAAGGGCGGTGGTTGCAGCAACGGTCGACGGGGTCGCGGCCGAACGGCTCAAGGCAAATTTTGTATGGCGTGAAATCATCAGTTGAAACCAGTCCATGATAGGAGGGGAACATGAGCGACTGCTGCTGCCATCCCGGTGTAGGTCCAAACGCAACAGGCCTAACGCCTCCCAACTATAGCGCCTATAGACCAGGCGAAGTGCGATTATATGGGCGCCCGGCTCCTCACGCGCCCATCTTTGTATATTCCGAGGAAGAGGTACTAAAACGACTCGAAAATGACCTACACGTCAACAACATCGAGGGCGATACAAAGAAAATAGCAGAAATCGCAAGAAAAAGCCTGGC
Organism: Rhizobium sp. WYCCWR10014; assembly: GCF_001657485.1. Lineage (GTDB taxonomy): Bacteria > Pseudomonadota > Alphaproteobacteria > Rhizobiales > Rhizobiaceae > Rhizobium. The sequence continues at coordinate 422,132 of NZ_LXFU01000051.1, read as the reverse complement.
ATACAGCCTTGATCCCAATAACTTCCTTGGGATTTTTAAGGAAAAAATCACACTCGCGGGCCTGCTGGGTTTCGATGTTTATGCTCTCCCGGTGGAGATATCCTCCAAGAAATGCTGCGACGATGACAAAGGCAGGAGCATCGGCGTCATATACGGCTACTCCTATGAAGGGCACTGCTATGATTTGCCAAAGCCGTTGATCATGTTCCTGCCATGTCTACCCCACCAGCTTACATCCGGCTATTGCGAATGCGATTGCGGATACGGTCCAGGCCTCGGCTATGCCGTATGGCAGATCGACAAGCTGGAGGATGTCATCGTAATCGATATTCGCGTCGACGATGTGAAGACACTCATCCTTGACGCCAATCTTCCGGGCAACCGTTCACCGCTCGCCTACTCACAGACCATGAGGCTTGCACCGTCGCGACCGCCGATCAGCGGCTGACTCCGGTATCACGCGGCTAGTGTGGCCGAAGCTATCGGCCACACGCCGTTCATGCGTCTCAAACACACCTCAATTCATCTCGGTCGAGAACCAGGCCATCAGTTCCGCAGCGTTCCTGATCCCGGTGGAGCGCATCATTCTCGCGCGGTGCGCCTCCACCGTGCGCCGCGACAGGTTCAGCTCCTCGGCGATCTCGCCGCTCGTCTTGCCCTGCGCCATCATCGTCAATATCTGCCGCTGCCGGCCGGTAAGCGGATTTTCCGCGTCTGCCAGCGGCCGGTTCCGTGCTTCGAAACAGTAGAGCGCCTCGGCGAAAGGGCGGAAGAGGAATATCTCAGGCTGCCGCCAGTATTGTCTCCGTGCTGGCATTTGTCTGCCGGTGTTCTTCGCCGTTAGCACAGCAAGCCATAAAGCCATCTCGCCCCGGATCAGACTCGCCAATATGTCCTTTCGGAACTAGACTTTTTCGGATTGCAGCATAGCGCCACTACACTGCAGTGCCGAGCCCTCGTCACTGAAATGGCGAGGTGACAGCTTATGGCTCCGCTGCGACCGGGTGTTTTCACCACGTAATGTCCGCTTTGCGGCGACGTCGACCGGTGGCTCGATGACCACTTTGGAGGCGCAAAACTGCCGTGAGCCTTTTAGCCGCCTCGCCGCAAACATGAGGCCCGAAAGCGGAAATTATTGCCGTTAGACCGTCCAGTTGACTGATGCCCAGGGCACAAAGGTGGCATCCACGGTCGCTCGCGATTGGAAAACAGAGGGAATTTCAAGGCTTTTACACTAAGTCATTGAAATGATGTGAGAATACAGGTTCCCCAGCCAATTCTTATTTTTCGTTAGTTGCGGGCTCGAGTTGTCAGGACCTGCGGCGACAGAAATCTACCTGCATCAATTTCCCAGATCATCGTCACGTTATCGTGGGAAAAAATCATGGATCGCGTCTTTGCTCCTGGAAGCTCTTCATTCCAGTTTGACGCATCCCGCTGGGACGAATTTGCGGTCGCTCAATGCAAGTTGCGGCCACGAGCACCAGCGCTGTAAAGCAAAAAGGGCGCTCGACCCTTGCGGGGAGCGCCCTTATCCTGTCGGACACGAGCAGCTCGACAACGTCGATACCGCGCGCATCCATTTTTCAGGCAGGACGGGTATATGGACCCTTTCCGCCGGGGTTTCAAGAGGCGGTTCAGCGGTTCTACACGATAATTGACCGTAGTCGATCAGGAGGCGACCCCGGTGATCGGATTGACCGCGGGTCGTTCGCTTTTGTCCCTGACCCCAGCCGGCTGCACCACCGGCGGCGCCATCGATTCCGCGTCGGCGGGCTCCGGCTTTTCGGGAACGGCGCCGACATCCCTAGGGCGCCGTTGCTCGGGCTTTACGTTTTGATCATTCGTCGACATTGTCAGTCTCCTTTCAAAGAAAAAGTCACGGCTGTCGACTTGGTTCCGGCGATGGGATGGAGGATTACCGATGCTTGACAAGTTTCTGCTGCAGGGGCCCGAGGATGCGCGCTTCACGATCCTTCTTGCGCATGGCGCGGGCGCGCCGATGGATTCGGCATCGATGACAGCAGCGGCAAATGCGCTCGCCAGCGTCGCCTTCCGCGTCGCCCGTTTCGAATTCGCCTATATGGCCGCCCGCCGCACCTCGGAAGGCCGCAAGCCGCCGCCGCGCGCCGAAACGCTCAATCCCGAATACGAGGCGGCCATTGAAGGGCTCGGTGCCAGCAGCCCTTTGATCATCGGCGGCAAGTCGATGGGCGGCCGGGTCGCCAGCATGGTCGCCGACGATCTCCATGGTCGGGGAAAGATCGCCGGCCTGCTCTGCCTCGGCTATCCCTTCCATCCGCCCGGCCAGCCGCAGAAGCTGCGCACCGGCCATCTCAGGGGGCTGACGACGCCGGCGCTGATCTGCCAGGGAACACGCGACGAATTCGGCACGCGGGACGAGGTGCAGGGTTACGATCTGTCCGACAGGATCGAGATCCTCTGGCTCGAGGACGGCGACCACGACCTCAAGCCGCGCAAGACCATCTCCGGCTTCTCAAGTGCCGATCACCTCGCTACGATGGCGAAGGCGGCGATGGCATGGGCCGAACGACTGCCGGTTTGAGTGTCACCATATCTCCGGTGTCGGCAGCCTGCCGCGGTCAGGCCGCAAGCTTCCTGACATCGATGCGTCGGTCGGCGGCGGAAACGGTGATTTCGAAGTGGTCGGCCTGCAGCACGCCCTGAATATTGCGCGGCCGATGGGCGACGATCGCCACTCCACCTCTCAGCCGGACACTGTCATAGAGGATACCGGCGCCGCCGCTCGAGCGCACCTCTTCCCCCAGCATTTGCGACGCCGCATAGCTCGTGCCGTCATAGACATCCGGCCGTAGCGTCTGCTCTCCGCGAATGTCGAGGTAATCGCCAATCAGAGCGGCCGAATAGCTTCGATAGGTGCGCGCCATCGTCGCGACCCCACGCGCGACGGCCTCGCGCCTGAGATGATGGCCAACCTCGGCGGCGGCTGTGCGGAGATCGTCGGCGGCATACCAGGCGCCGAGATCGGGGCCGTTGAAGCGCATTCCTCCCGGCGCAACATGCAGGAATGCCGCCATGACAATGCTGGCATTGGCAACGCCGTAAACCCATTGGTCCTCGGGAAGCCGTTGGATGCGGTCGGCGACGAGCCGGTCGTTGGTCCAGCCGACGAGCTCCATCACGGCTTCGAGATCGGCCGCCCGCGTTACCGTCTCGAAAAGCCCGATCGGGGGAAATTGCGACGGGATCAGCCGGTACGACGGACGCGGCGCCCCAGCAAAACGGTCGCTCACCGGAAGACGATGTCCGCATCTTCGTAGGGCGTGAAGGCTTCGTCGAGCGCATTCGGCTGCATGTAGAGACCACCTCGGGCGCCGTCGAGAAACCGGCGGACGGTCATCAACCCGTCCTGGGTCCCATTCGTCACGATATCAAGCGGCGGATGGCCGCCGAAAACCGGCGCCTGATGCGGCGTGCGCAGCCAGGCGACGCCGGCGCGTTCATCGGAAAACAGCACGCCGAGCGCCTGATGGATGCCGAGCACGGCCGAGATGCGGGTCAGCGTATCGACATCGAGCGTGAACGCGCCATGCTCGCGCGCCTGTTTGGCCCAATTGTGGTAGGTCGACCGAGAGGGATAACCGAGCATGAGCAGACGCTGCTCCTCGCTCAGCCCCCAGAGATCGGCGATCGCCAGAAAGGTTCGCAGGGCCGGGGCGCTCAGCCTCTTGCGGTTGGCCGGAGCAAACCGTTCCATGTCCAGCCGCTGTGGCCCCTGGTCTTCCCGTTGCTCACGTCGCGCATGCTGCATGAAAGCCTCCTGTCTTGAATTAGACTTAGTCCAAATCTAGGCATTCATCAAGCGAATTTAAAGGGCCGCCTCGCCTGCCGCCTCGCGGATCGTCTGCATAAGGATCGATTGCGGCAGAGACGGCACGGCATCGGCGCGCATCGTCAACCCGACAGGCCCCTTGGTCTCGCCGGTATCGACCGGCAGAAGCGCCAGCCGCCCGTCGGCGACATCGCCGGCCACGACGCCGTTGGAAATGATCCAGATCGCGTCACTTGCCCTGAGGAATGCGCGGCCGAAGGAATCCGACACCGTCTCGATCTGGTTCGGCAGGCTGGAGACGCCGTTGGCGATGAGGAAATTTTCCACCACCGGCCGGATGATCGAACCGCGCGTCGGCATCAGCACCGTATAGTTGCCAAAGCCCGCAAACAGCGATTGCCGGCTGTCGAGCAGCGGATGGCCGGCGCGCACGGCAAACACCACCTGCTCGGAATAAAGATGTTCGAAGGAAAAGCCGGCCATCATCTCGGCGCCGGCCAGACGTCCGACGACAAGGTCGAGATCACCGACGCGAAGCTGCTCGAGGAGCACCGCGTTCTCGCCGGTGACGATCTTCACCCGGCTCCAGGTCTTTTCCTTGAGGAAGAGTTCCATCGCCCGCGGCATGATGCGCGATGACACCGTCGGCAGCGCGCCGATCCGGATCGGCGGCGCATCGGCGAACTGCTCCTGCGAGACGGAATCGAGACCCTGGCGCAACGCCGTCAGCGCCGCACCCGCGTGCCGCAGGAAAACCTCGCCATAGCGGGTGATCTTGATGCCGCGGCCATCGCGCTCGAAGACATCGACACCCAGGACCTGTTCCAGTTCACGGATCGTCTTGGTGACCGCCGGCTGGCTGACATGCAGCAATTCGGCGGCCTTCATGACGCTCTTCTGCCGCGCCACCTCGACAAAGGTTTGCAGATGGCGGAACTTGACCCGGCTGTCGATCATCGCTCGCATAACTCCAGGGTTATCGAAACGCCAATAAATATCATTTTACTTAACCGGATCAACCAGTCAATTTCACCATTCAGGAGGAGAGTGACGTGCAATTCGCCCGCATAAACGACGTGACGATCCACTATCAGATCATTGGTGCCCCTGCCGACAGGCCGGTGATCGTCTTCGCCAACTCGCTGGGCACGGATTTCCGCATCTGGCGCGACGTCGTGGTGCGGCTTGCCGGTGAATTCGCCATCGTGCTTTATGACAAGCGCGGCCACGGCCTTTCCGATGTCGGCCAGCTCCCCTCATCGATCGAGGACCATGCGACGGATCTCGCCGGCCTTCTCGATCTGCTGTCAGTCAAGGAGGCCGTCATCTGCGGCCTCTCCGTCGGCGGCCTCATCGCCCAGTCGCTCTATCATCGCCGGCCGGATCTGGTTCGCGCGCTGATCCTCTGCGACACCGCCCACAAGATCGGCACGGCCGAGAGCTGGAACGCCCGCATCGCCGCCGTCGAGCAAAACGGCATCGCCAGCATCGTCGACGCAGTCATGGAGCGTTGGTTCACGCCCGCCTTCCGCCGGCCCGAGAGCACTGCCTATGCCGGCTATTGCAACATGCTGACGCGCCAGCCCGTCGAGGGCTATGTCGCCGCCTGCGCCGCGATCCGCGATGCCGATTTCACCGAGGTCGCAAAAACGATCACCGTCCCGACAATCTGCATCGTCGGCGACCAGGATGGCTCGACGCCGCCCGATCTCGTGCTCTCAACCGCGAAGCTGATATCAGGCGCCCGTTACGAAGTGATCCCCAATTGCGCGCACATTCCCTGCGTCGAGCAGCCCGAGGCGCTGACGGCGATCATCCGCGCCTTCCTCACATCCATTCCGCCTGGAGAAGTCAGCCCATGAATGAGACCGCGTCCCCTTCCGAGCGCTATCGCCAAGGCATGGCGACCCGCCGCGCCGTGCTCGGCGACGCCCATGTCGACCGCGCCGCCGCCAAATCGACGGAGTTCGACCGCCCCTTTCAGGAGTTGATCACCGAAGCCGCCTGGGGCCATGTCTGGTCGCGCCCGGCACTGACGAAGCGAGAGCGCTCGATCATCACCATCGCTCTGCTTGCCGCGCTTGGCCAGGACGACGAGGTCGCCATGCATGTGCGCGCCACCGCCAATACGGGGGCGACCCGCGAGGATATCTGCGAGGCCCTGCTGCATGTGGCGATCTATGCCGGCGTTCCCGCCGCCAATCACGCGATCAAGATCGCAAAGCAGGCTTTTGAACAGATGGACGCCGAAAAGGCGGCCTGAGGGAGGAACATGTCCGAACGACCGAACCGCAAGCCCGAGACCGGCGGCTTCTTCGCCCGCGACCGCGCCTGGCATGCGCCGGCGCTGACCCCCGGCTACAAGACCTCCGTGCTGCGTGCGCCGCAGCGCGCGCTGCTGTCGCTCGACGGCACGATTTCCGAAACCACCGGCCCGGTCTTCGGCCATTCGATGATCGGCGAACTCGACAACGACCTCATCCTGAACTACGCGCAGCCCGGCGAAAGCGCCATCGGCGAACGCATCATCGTCCATGGCCGGGTGCTCGACGAACGCGCCAGGCCGGTTGCCGGCGCCTTGGTCGAGTTCTGGCAAGCCAATGCCGGTGGCCGCTATCGCCACAAGAAGGAAACCTATCTGGCGGCGATCGACCCGAATTTCGGCGGCTGCGGCCGCGCCATCACCGACGAGGACGGCCACTATCATTTCCGCACCGTCCGCCCCGGCGCCTATCCCTGGCCGAACGGCATCAACGACTGGCGTCCCGCCCATATCCATTTCTCGATCTTCGGCCATGGCTTTGCCCAGCGCCTGATCACCCAGATGTATTTCGAAGGCGATCCGATGATCTGGAAATGTCCGATCGTCGGCACGATACCCGATAAGGCGGCGATCGAGCAGCTGATCGCGCCGCTCGACTGGGGCAACACCATCCCGATGGATTCACGTGCCTATAAATTCGATATCGTGCTGCGCGGCCGCCGCTCGACGATGTTCGAAAACAAACCGGAGGGTAACTGACCATGCAGCAGCTCGGCTACCTCAAGGAAACCCCGTCGCAGACGGCAGGCCCCTATGTGCATATCGGCCTGACGCCGAATTTCTGCGACATCTCGGGCGTCTACGACACCGATCTCGGCATCGGGATGGTCAACGACAAGACGCTCGGCGAACGCATCACCGTCACCGGCCGTATCTTCGACGGCGCCGGCGCATTGGTGCGCGACGCGGTCATCGAGATCTGGCAGGCCGACAGCGCCGGCCTCTACAACAGCCCGTCGGAAATGCGCGGTACTGCCGATCCCAATTTCACCGGCTGGGGCCGCTGCCCGACCCGCGCCGAGGACGGCGTCTACAGTTTCGAGACCGTCAAGCCCGGCCGCGTCCCCTTCAAGGACGGCCGCAGACAAGCCCCGCACATCACCTTCTGGATCGTCGCCCGCGGCATCAATATCGGCCTGCACACGCGCATGTATTTTCCGGAAGAGACGGAAGCCAACGCCGCCGACCCGCTGCTTTCGCGCATCGAACATCGCGAGCGCGTCGCGACTATGATCGCCACTCGCGACGGCGCATCCTGTCATTTCGACATCCATCTGCAGGGTCCAAAGGAAACGGTGTTTCTCGATATCTGAGGACGGGCGTCGCGATCGGCTTGCTGGGGCGGTGATGTGCGGGTAGCGTCCCCTTACCCTCCCCGCTCCCCGAGGGAGAGGGGACGTGCCCAGCGCCTGATCACCTGCCCATAAAGCGCGGACGCCGCCTTGAGTCCCTTCTCCCCCGCCGGGAGAAGATGGCGGCGGCCGGATAAGGGGCCACAACCACGAACCGAGACGATCATGACCGCATCGCCCTTCGACCATCCTTTCCTTTCCGGCCTGCTCGGCGACGACGAAATCGCGCCCTATTTCTCTGCCGAGACGGATATCCGGGCCATGCTCTCCTTCGAGGCCGCACTCGCCAAGGCTGAAGCCGCTCATGGCCTCATTCCCGCCGAAGCGGCAAGGCGCATCACCGACACCTGCGCCGCCTTCTCGCCCGATGTCTCCAGTCTTCGATCGGCAACGGCGAGGGACGGCGTCGTCGTTCCCGATCTCATCAAGCAGCTACGCACGGATGTCGGCGAGGAAGCGGCAAAAAGCCTGCATCTCGGCGCCACCAGCCAGGATGCCATCGATACCAGCCTGATGATCCGCCTGAAGGCCGTCGTCTTCCTGCTTGCCGGCCGGCTTTCCACTATTGCCGCAGGGCTCGATGCGCTGGACGGCCAGTTCGGCCGCAACCAGCTGATGGGTCATACCCGCATGCAGGCGGCCATTCCGATTACCGTCTCCGACCGCCTCCGTGCGTGGCGGGAGCCGCTGACAACCTATCGCGACCGCCTGACCGAGCAGGGTTTTCCCGTCCAGTTCGGGGGTGCGGCCGGCACGCTGGACAAGCTCGGATCGCAGGCCGCGGCCATCCGGGCCTCGCTCGCCCAGGAACTCGGCCTCACCGATGCACCGCAATGGCAGAGCGGGCGTCTGCCGATCGCCGATATCGCCGGGCTGTTTGCATCGATATCGGGCAGTCTCGGCAAGATGGGCCAGGATATCGCGCTGCTTGCCCAGGCCAGCGATGAAATCGAAATCTCGGGCGGCGGCACCTCGTCGGCGATGGCGCACAAGCAAAACCCCGTTTCCGCCGAGGTCCTCGTCGCGCTCGCCCGCTTCAACGCCACTCTTCTATCGGGCATCCACCAGTCCCTCGTCCACGAACAGGAACGCTCGGGTGCTGCCTGGACGCTCGAATGGCTGCTGCTGCCGCAAATGACGATGGCAACCGCCGCCAGCCTTCGACTGGCGAAGGAGCTGACGGGGAATATCAAGAGGCTTGGAACGACTTGATTCAGCGCCTTTGCATCTGATGCCGGAAACCGGCTATGCAGAGTGCAATGAAATCAGGAGCAGCCTCGTGACCTTCCCCCTTTTCGATCTCTCCGGCCGCCGCGCCCTCGTCACCGGCTCCAGCCAGGGCATCGGCCGCGCAATGGCGGTCGGGCTTGCCGAGCATGGCGCCTCGATCATCATCAACGGCCGCAACGCCCAGAAGGCGGAGGCCGCCGCCGAGGATATCCGTCGCAGCCATCGCCATGCCGTCAGTGCCGCCTTCGACGTCACCGACGCGGAAGCCAGCCGCACCGCCATCGCCTATATCGAGGCGGAAATCGGCCCAATCGACATCCTCGTCAACAATGCCGGCATGCAGTTCCGCGCACCGCTGGAGAACTTCCCGGTCGACAAATGGGACGAGATCTTCAAGACCAATGTCTCCAGCCTGTTTTATGTCAGCCAGCCGGTCGCCCAGGCGATGATATCGCGCGGCCGCGGCAAGATCATCAACATCGCCTCCGTCCAGGCCGAACTCGCCCGTCCCGGCATCGCGCCCTATACCGCGACCAAGGGCGCGGTGAAGAACCTGACGCGCGGCATGGCGACCGACTGGGCGAAATACGGCCTGCAGGTCAATGCGATCGCGCCCGGCTATTTCCGCACGCCGCTCAACCAGGCGCTGGTCGACGATCCCAAGTTTTCCGGCTGGCTGGAAAACCGCACGCCGGCCGGCCGCTGGGGCGAGGTCAAGGAGCTCGTCGGCGCCGCCGTCTTCCTGGCCTCGGATGCCTCATCCTTCGTCAACGGCCATATGTTGACCGTCGACGGCGGCATCACGGCCTCGCTCTAGAGCGGGATCGTTTTAGATCCGAAAGTCTCCCAAGCCATCGTGAGGGACTTTCTGAAAGTCCGGCGGTCCGAACTAAGTTTCCGATATCTCGACCGACAGATCCGGGCCGAGCGCCTGCAGGAAGCTGGCGGCATTGAAAATCTCTGCCGGCGGTTTTGCGCCGATATCGCGGATGTCGCCTGACAGGATGCGCTGAACCGCTTCGCAGATAATCGGGGCCGAAACGGCGTAGATGTCTTGTCCCTGCGCGATGATCCGACGGCGCACGCCTTCTTGCGTGACAATCACCTCTACGGCGAAGCGCTGCGCCGAACGCCCGAATTCGTCGACCGCCTGCGGCGGAGGCGTCGACGGATCGCGGACATCCCGCAGAGCGACTGTGCTCAAGAAGGTGTGCAGTTCCTTCGTCCGGACGTGCCGCGCGATCAGCGGCACTTCCGAAAAGGGAATCTCGACGAAAGTCTGCTGGCCGAACGGGGCCGGTAAAGTCGAAATCCTTTCGGCAGGCGGTTGATGCACCGGCTCCAGCTGCCCACCGCTGACGGCCAGGCGCCGCACAGTGTTTCTTTCTCCGGTAACGCGTGTGCCTCTCGTCGGGAGCCAGCTGTCGAGCGCAATTCGAATTTCGATGTCGTCGGCGTGCTCCCACTCGGCCATGACGGCTGCCACGAGCAGGTCCGCCAATCCGCCATAGAAACCCATGGCCGGGATGACGGCTACGCCCGCTTCCCGGGCCGTAACCTCGTGCCTCTCGAACGTGGCCTGCACACTCGGTTGCTCGGCCGTCACGTCGAGATAATGGATCCCCACTCGCAACGCTGCACGCACCACTGCGTCGGCGGTGTCCATGAACGGGCCGGCGCAGTTGATGATTGCCGCCGCGCCGGCTAGCGCCCTGTCGAGTTCCTCGTCATTCTCGACCGCTGCTTCGCGGCATTCAATGCCACGCTCCATAAAGCCCGCAGCCGCCAGCCGCTCGGCGTTCCGTCCAATCGCGATGGGCTTGAGACCGCGCCGCAAAAGTTCGGCTACGACAAAACGACCGGTATGGCCGTTCGCTCCCAAGACCGCGACAGATTGGGGCGTCTTCATGATATCAGCTTCGTAGATGGTCATTGTTCTCTCCCGCGCTACAGACCTGTCTGTATCTAAAACATACAGGTCTGTAGCGTGTCAATGGATTTTCTGCTACTGTGGCGGAAATGGAGATATGCGAATGACAAAAACCTCCGCAAACGCCCCTGCACCCGCCACCAAGGAGGTGCGGGACAGAATTCTCGAGACGGCATCAGAACTCTTTTACCGGCGCGGCGTGCGCGCTGTCGGTGTCGATCTTGTGGTCGAAAAATCCGGCGTCGCCAAAACCAGCCTCTACCGCCATTTCGGCACGAAGGACGACCTCGTCGCCGCCTTCCTCAAGCGCGAAGACCTGGACTTCTGGAGCACATGGGATCGCGTGACGGAACAGCATCCGGACGATGCCGAGGCCGAGCTCGATGCACACTTTGAGTGGATCGGCGAACGGGTCGGGCGGGGAAATTACCGGGGCTGCCCGCAGATCAACACCGCGGCCGAGTTCCCTGAGGTAGATCACCCCGCCCGGAAGGTCGCCGAAGCCCACATGCGCGAGATGCGGCGTCGTCTCAAGACTATCGCCGAGGCTCTGGCGGTTGCCGCGCCCGATCGCCTCGCCGGTCAACTCGCGGTTCTGATCAACGGTGCCTTTGTCAGCATGCAGCTCTTTGAACACGGCGAGGCAACCGGATTGCTCCGCGATGCATCGCATGCCCTGATCGCCGCCAGCCGTAGCTGATCACATCGGAAAAGCGCGTCCAGATTTTGGCTGAAGCGAGTTTGACGAGACCAAGGTCGTCCCAAAACCGCTCACACCTTACGGCATCTTGCTCTAAATTCGGCATCATCCGAGTTTGGCGATCGCCCGCAGATTGTCGGCCGTCGTCGTCGGGAATTCGAAGAATTCGAGATAGGCGGGGATCTGTTCGAACAACATGTCCGTCCCAACCTGAAATGCACAGCCGCGCGCCCGCACGGCTTCGAGAAAAGGGGTTATCTCCTTCGTCATCACGACTTCGCCGACGAAGGTCGACGGAGAAATGCGATCGATATCGATCGGCAGCGGGTCGCCCCGTCGCATTCCGAGAGGTGTCGCGTTGACGACGATGTCGAAACCATCAGGATCGGTGGAGCCGACCGTCACTTCAAGGTGCGGATAATATTTCTTCAGCCTGTCCAGCAGCGCGGCGGCGGTCGCCTCGTTGGCGTCGAAGATGGCGAGATGGGCGACACCCGCCTGTGCCAAGGACGCCGCGATCGCCGAGCCGACGCCGCCGGCACCGGCTATGAGCGCATGGGCTCCCTCGACCTTCTTACCCTTGCGCAAGACGCCGCGAACGAAGCCCTCGCCATCGAACATGTCACCGATCAGCGCGCCGTCGGAACCGAGACGGACCGCATTGCACGAACCTGCGACTTTCGCGTTGGTCGACGTTTCGTCGAGAAGCGCCATCGTAGAAATCTTGTGCGGCATGGTGATCAGGGCACCGTGGATATTGGATAGCCGGAACAGAAGTTTCAGAAAAGCCGGATAGTCCTCCGGCCTGCAGCCCATCGGCACGACGACGGCATCAATTCCGTTCTTCTCGAAGTACGGATTGTAGATCAGCGGCGCCTTGAAGGACTCCGTCGGATAGCCGAGATGCGCGATGAGTTTGGTCGTCCCGGTGATCATGTGGTCAGACTTTCTGGGGGTCGGAAATGGCGCGGGCGTCAGCGAGGTGGATCATCTGTCCCCAGCGCGCCGATCTCTTGATTGCTTCGACGACCCTGAGCGTGGCGAGGCCCTCCCGCCCACTCACCAGAGGCGTGGCATCACCACGAATGACGTCGCAAAAATGTCCGAGCTGAACGGAAAGGGGATCGGCCGCTGCGTAGGGCACCCGCTCCTCGGCAAGCGGCTCCAGCCAGTCGGGCCTCGAGGGGCTCGTCCAATGCGTCGGATCGGGAATTCCGAGCGAACCCTTGGTGCCGCCGATCTGGTAGCAGAACTGATCGTAGCGGGGAAAAGCGGGATTCTCACCGGTGGTCGTCTCCCAGCTCCAGGGCGCGGCCACGGCATCGCTGCCGTTGAGGGTGGCAAGCACCCCGCTTGCGAAACGCAGTGTGACGACGGCCGTATCCTCGACGGCATGGTTCCGCACGGCATGCGATTCCATCGCATGGACGGACTCGACCTCGCCGAAGAAATATCGGAAGAGATCGACATCATGGATCAGGTTGACGAAGACCGGGCCGGCGCCCGCTTCGCGCCGCCAGGGGATATCGAAATAGTCGTCGGGCTTGGCGACCCAGAACGTGCCGTGCACCGTGACGATCCGGCCAAGCCTTCCGCCGTCGACGATCTGCTTGACCGCCTGGATCATCGGGTTGTGGCGCCTGTGGTGGCCGACCAGCAGCGGTATGCCCGCCTTCTCGCCGGCGGCGACCAGCGCGGCGGCGGCATCGACGTCGTCGGCGATCGGTTTCTCGATCAGGACAGGGATGCCGGCGGCGACGATCTCCATTCCGTTCTCGACGTGAAGCTGGTTCGGTGTTGCCACGATGACGCCGTCAGGCCTGTCCTCGACCCGAATGTCCGAAAAGCTCCGGTACCATCGGGCACCGACGGTCTCGGCAAAGTCGCGACCGGCGGCGGAAGGATCGACCACCGCCGAGAGAACCGTTCCGGGCTCGGACATGACACGCTCGACGTGGCGCCTGCCGATGAGGCCGGCTCCCATGACCGCAATCCCTAGCGGCTTCATTGCCGGCTCCTGGAATCTGCTAGAGGTATATTTGCCAGACGCATCGACTTGAGCCCCTTACTTCCGCAGGATTTCTCCGAGGAATTTCCTGGTTCGCTCATGCTGTGGGTTCGTGAAGAATTCGGCGGGCGGGGCTTCCTCGACGATCGCGCCGCTGGCCATGAAGATCACGCGATCGGCGACCTGGCGGGCAAAGCCCATCTCATGCGTGACGCAGATCATCGTCATGCCCTCATCGGCCAGCGCGATCATCGTATCCAGCACCTCCTTGACCATCTCCGGATCGAGCGCCGACGTCGGCTCATCGAACAGCATGACTTTCGGCCGCATGCAAAGCGCGCGGGCGATCGCCACGCGCTGCTGCTGGCCGCCCGAAAGCTGCACCGGATATTTGTCGGCCTGCTCCAGGATCTTGACCCGCTCGAGCAGCCCGCGTGCCCGTTCCTCGGCCTCCGCCTTGCCGACGCCGGCTGCCTTCATCGGCGCCAGCATGCAGTTCTGCAGCACGGTCAGATGCGGAAACAGATTGAACTGCTGGAAGACCATGCCGACCTCGCGACGGATCGCATCGATGGTCTTGGCCTGATTGCCGAGAAGAATCCCGCCGACGCGGATTTCACCTTTTTCATAGGTCTCGAGATGGTTGATGCAGCGAATAAGCGTCGACTTGCCGCTGCCGGAGGGTCCGCACAAGACGATCCTCTCGCCGCTGCGAACCGATATGTTGATGTCGCGCAGGGCTTGAAAAGCGCCATACCACTTCTCCACCCGCTCCATGGTGATCATGGTTTCTTCGCCTTGAGCGGGACTGGGACTGGTCATCGGTAGAACTCCATATTGGCGGGCTGGACCGCGTCGAGGACGAGGGACGGATCAGCGCGCAGAGGCGGCGAACTTTCGTTCGAGGCGGGCGCCAAGAATCGTCAGTGGGCAGCACATCAGGAAATAGAGAATGCCGACGATGCCGAAGACCGTCAGCGGTTGGAAAATCTGGTTGGAGATGATGTTGCCGGCCCGCGTCAGCTCGGTGAAGCCGACGATCGATGCAAGCGAGGTGCCCTTGATCAGTTGCACGAGGAAACCGATCGTGGCGGGCAGCGAAATGCGCAGCGCCTGCGGCAGGATGACATCCTTCATGCGCGAGACGTATCTGAGGCTGAGAGCCTTTGCCGCTTCCGTCTGGCCGCGCGGAACCGCTTCGATCGATCCGCGCCAGATCTCGCCGAGATAGGCGCTGGCATGCAGCGTCAGTCCGATGGCGACGGCCACCCAGGAATCGAGCATCAGCCCCACCAGCGCCAGGCCGTAATAGACGACGAACAGCTGCATCAGCAGCGGGGTTCCCTGGAAGACGGCGATATAACCGGCCGTGACGCGTTCCAGCAGCGGTATGCCCGAGGCACGGGCAAGGGCGACGCCGAGCCCCGCTATGCCGCCGCAGACAAAACCGACGGCGGACAGGAGCACGGTCCATTTCAGGCCGATCAGGAGGAAGACGAATTCTTCGTGACCCATGGAATTCCTCCTACTTGACCGGATATTTGAAGTAGCGCGCCGAAAACAGCGCGAAGATGCGCATCATCAGCCAGGAGATCACGAAATAGAAAACCGTGACGGTGAAGTAGACCTCGAAGCTGCGGAAGCTCTCCGACTCGATGCGCTGCGAAACGGACGTCAGCTCGTAGGCCGAAATCGCCGATGCAATGCTGGTCGTCAGCGTCAGCAGGACGAACTGGCTGGTCAAGGACGGATAGATCGCCCGTAATGCCGGCTTGAGGATGATCAGCCGGAAGACCTGAGCCTTGTGCAGACCAAGCGCCAGACCCGCTTCCATCTGTCCCTTCGGGATCGACTGGACGCCACCGCGAATGATCTCGATTGCGTAGGCGCCACCGTTGATGCCGAGCGCGATAATCGCCGTCGGTGTCGGATCCAGCCTGATGCCCGTCAGTGGAAGCGCAAAATAGATGAAGAAGATCTGCACCAGAAACGGCGTGTTGCGGATCAATTCGACGAAGGCGATGACCAGCCATCGCGCCGGCTTCAGCGCAGAGTCGCGCAAGGCAACACCGCCAATTCCGATCACGATCGCCAGCAGCATTCCACAAATGGCAAGCAAGAATGTCCCCAGGCAGCCGAGCAGTAGGCTCGGCAGGCCATCTATGACCGGGGTGAAATCCAACTTATAGTTCATGGCGATCCTTCTGGTCCGACTTCCGGAAAATTCAGTCGCGCTTGACCATTCCAGCCATCGCCTGGACAGCCAGTTCGTAGCCATCCGCTCCAAAGCCGATCATGATGGCCGTGGCAACGCGCGAGATCAGCGAATTGTGGTAGATGCTTTCGCGCGCATGAACATTCGAAATATGCAGCTCGATCTTCGGCGGGTCGAACATTTTCAATGCATCGAGAAGAGCGATCGATGTGAAGGTATAGCCGGCGGGATTGATGATGATGCCGCAGGCGTCGGTCCGGGCCTGGTGCACGCTCTCGACCAGTTCGCCCTCGAAATTGGTCTGGCGAAACTCGACGTCGAATCCGAGCGCCTTTGCCTTGGTCACGCACCGTTTCCTGATGTCGGCCAGCGTCGTGGTTCCATAGATCGCCGGCTCGCGCTGACCGAGAAGATTGAGGTTCGGCCCGTTGAGCACAAAGATTGGTTTGTTCATGATCGCGCTCCTGGATGCGGGCAGAGCCTTAAGCATGGCGGTTGCGTTGCCGGGCATCGCATGCCCGGCCTCGGCTCGTGAGGTTTGCCTCTATGAGGACATCATCCTCGGCGTTCTGCCGGGGATCCGCCGCTGTGGATGCTCGGGACGAGCCCGAGCATGACGGAAGAGCGGTAGGCCGGCCCTATATCAACCGTAAGACCGGGCCTCGTCCGGCTTTGCCGTTCGCTCAGTTCGCCGCGAACGGAATGCCTTCCAGCGTTTCCGGGAATTCCGGGACCGGAACCTTCATCCACTTGTCGTAGACTGCCTTGAGTTCGCCGTTGGCCTTGATCTTGTCGATGAAGGTGTTGAGCGCCGCATTGATTTCCTTTTCGCCGAGACGCGTGCAAGCACCGTTGTAGAGCTTCTGGAACTCAAGCTTGTTTTCGAATTCGCCCGGTCGGGCCTTCTCCACCCGGTCCATGTAGAAGATGTTGCCGCCAAGCGTCTCGACTTGGCCGGACACCAGCGCCTGGACGCTCGCGGCGTCGCCATCATAGCGCCGGATGGTCGTGCTCGGCGGTGCGTTCTTGGTGACCTGCGTGTCCTGGGCAGCACCCTTGGCGACGCCGACCGTGAACTTGGCCATGTCCTCATTCTTCTTGATCTCAGCCGACTTCGGACCAATCAGAACGATGGCATTGGCAACATAGGGCTTGCTGAACTGCACGGCCTTTGCGCGATCCGGCAGCATTGCCATCGTCGCGAAGAGAACGTCAACTCGGCCGGCCGTCAGTGCGGGAATGCGGTTGTTGACTTCAAGCGGCACGAACTCGACCGAAACACCCAGTTCCTTGGCAAACAGCGTTGCGATGTCGGCGTCGAGGCCGTCCTGTTTGCCGCCGCTGGTCACAAAGCCCCAGGGCGGGTTGTCACCCTGAATTCCGACGATGATCTTGCCGCGAGCCTTGATCTCATCAGGCGTGATGGCGGCGGCCGGTTGCGCCAGGGTGACGGCAGCCACCAGGGCCGCGGCTCCGAGCATCGCGTTTCGGCGCGTCAGCATAGATTTGAACATGTGATTCCTCCTCCTTTGGCGGTCACTCGACCGGACAGCCACCTCACCTTTTGACTGTGAGGAGAATGATTGCCAGAGACCCGCGCTCAAATCAACAGAGTTTTTCAAAATCATATGAGAATTTATAATAAGACACGCTATTTGAATTCCTCACGACATTTGCCATAATAGTAGCGAGCGGCTTTCCGGGACACATCGTCGTACTCGGCGCTCGTTTAATCTCGCACGGATATCGGAAGGGCTTTGACATGAGGACCTCGATTGCGACTGTAACGATCAGCGGCGAACTGCCGGAGAAGCTCGAGGCGATCGCCCAGGCGGGCTTCGACGGCGTCGAGATCTTCGAAAATGACTTCCTCGCCTTCGACGGAAGCCCGGCCGATGTCGGAAAACTCGTCCGCGACCATGGCCTGGAGATAACCCTGTTTCAGCCATTTCGTGACTTCGAGGGCATGCCGGAGCCGTTGCGAAGCCGCACGTTTGACCGCGCGGAGCGGAAGTTCGACGTGATGCAGCAGCTCGGAACGGATCTGGTGCTCGTCTGCTCCAACGTCTCGCCGGCAGCCGTCGGCGGCATCGACCGGGCCGCGGCGGACTTTCATGAACTTGGCGAGCGTGCCGCCCGGCGTGGACTTAGGGTGGGCTACGAGGCACTTGCCTGGGGCCGCCATATCAGCGACCACCGCGACGCCTGGGAGATCGTCCGTCGCGCCGATCATCCGAATATCGGTCTTATCCTCGACAGCTTCCACACCTTGTCGCGCAAGATCGACGTCAATTCGATCCGCTCGATTCCCAAAGAGAAGATCTTCATCGTCCAGCTTGCCGATGCCCCGCTGATCGACATGGATCTGCTCTATTGGAGCCGCCACTTCCGAAACATGCCGGGTGAAGGCGACCTTCCCGTCACGGCGTTCACCGAAGCCGTCGCGGCGACAGGTTATGATGGCTATTTCTCCCTGGAGATCTTCAACGATCAGTTTCGAGGTGGTTTGTCGCGTGCCATTGCGGCCGATGGCCACCGCTCCCTGATCTATCTCGGTGATCAGGTACGCCGCCATCTCGGCATCGGCAGCATGACCGGGGCGGCGATGCCGGAAAGGCCTTCCGTCAAAGGCGTCGGCTTCGTCGAGTTTGCCACGGACGAACAGGATGAAGTCGAGCTGGTCGCATTGCTGCGCACCCTCGGATTCAAGAAGACGGCAATCCACCGCACGAAGAAGGTCTCTCTTTTCGAGCAGGGCGAGATACGGATCCTCGTCAATGTCGATCAGGCAGGATTCGCCAATGCGGCCTACGCCGTTCACGGTACCTTCGCCTATGCCATGGCCCTGGTCGTCGACGATGCCGCCAAGGCCTATGAGCGCGCGCTCGCCCTGGATGCCGAGCCATTCACCCAGCCTGTCGTAGACGGTGAGCTAGAGCTGCCTGCCATTCGGGGCGTGGGAGGCGGGATCATCTATCTCATCGACGACAAGAGCGCATTGGGTCGCTTCTCGGAAATCGACTTTCAGCCGGTCACCGATGACAGCGACGCGCCGTCGGCAGGCCTCTTGCGCGTTGATCACGTCGCCCAGACGGTCGGCTACGATGAAATGCTCACCTGGCTTCTGTTCTACACGTCCATTTTCGAGACGCGGAAGACCCCGATGGTCGATATCATCGATCCGTCAGGGGTGGTGCGCAGTCAAGTCGTCGAGAACGACACCGGGGCGCTGCGCATTACCATGAACGGCGCCGAGAATCGCCGGACGCTGGCGGGACATTTCATCGCCGAGAAATTCGGGGCCGGTATCCAGCACCTGGCGTTTTTGACCGACGACATCTTTGCGACCGCCGAAAGCCTTCGTGTTTGCGGTTTCCGGTCGCTGCACATTTCGCCGAACTACTACGACGACGTCGAAGCACGCTTCGGCCTCGATCCTGCATTGACCGAGCGGCTGAAGGCGGAAAACATCCTCTATGACCGCGACGAGCATGGCGAGTATTTCCAGCTCTATAGCGGAACCTATGGAGAGGGCTTCTTTTTCGAGATCGTCGAGCGCCGCGGCTACCGCGGCTACGGCGCGCCGAACGCAATTTTCCGGATCGCCGCCCTGAAGAAACAGATGCGTCCGGAAGGAATTCCGAAAGACGCCTTTTGAGATCCTGCTTTAGGTAATCCGGCCGCTCTTCAGCACATGGTCCACGCCGCTTTGAACGTGCCGTCTGACGACGTCGGTCGCGCCGGCGACGTCGCGCTGAATGGACAGCTCAAACAAAAGCTTATGGTCATCGACGACCGGCTTTCCGCGAAAACTTTCGGCCAGCATATGGTAGCGGAGAAAGCGGTCGAAGACGGACGACAATGTCGCCATCAGCGTCGCCGAATTGCAGGCCGAGACGATCGCCTGATGGAACTCCCAGTCGTATCGGACCCAGTCGACTGTCCGCGAGACGTCGCCGGCAAGGAGCTTGCGTTCAGCGGCAGCCAGCCGGTGATGGGCGGCGACGATGCGCCCCTCCCATTCAAGATTTCCCGCAGCGAAGGCAAGGCCGATCGCATGTGTTTCCAGAACGATCCTGAGGTCGGCGAGCTCGAGGAGTTCGCGGCGCGAAGCGGGGCTGACTTCAAAACCGCGCTGCCCCTCGGCGACGACGAGGTTTTCCGTGGTCAGGCGGCTCAGGATTTCACGCAGCGATGAAATGCCGATGGAGTAGCGCTCCTTTGCCTGCTCCAGCTTGATCTTGGCCCCCGGCGGCAATGTCCCCGATATGATATCCTCGCGGATCTGCCGAAAGACAACATCGCTTACTGTTTCAGCTGGGTCGTGGACTTGCTTGAGCATGGCTTTTCCTGGTTTCGCCGAAATGTGATTTACGTGACGGACCTAAAGCTCGAAGAGAAACGTCCGGACCATTTCTATCTCAGCGTTCCTCTTGCCAGTGCGTGTTCGACCCCGCCTTGAATATGCAGGACAAGCACCCGCTTGGCCGTCTCCGCGTCCCGTCGCAAGGCCGCATCCAAAAGCTGCTGATGTTCATTGGCTGCGACATCGCCTCGATAGGACAAGGCAACCATCTGATATCTGAGATATCTGTCGAAGATTACCGAATGCGTCTCCATCAGCAGTTTCGACCCGCAGGCGGATATCAGGGCTTGGTGGAACTCCCAGTCGTAGCGCTTCCAGTCCTCGGCCCTGCTGGTATCACCGGATGCCATCACCTGTTCCATCCGCGCCAATTTGTAATGCGCCGATACCAGCGGAGCCTCCCACTCCACGTCGCCATGCACGAACGACTGCTCCAGCGCATGTGTTTCCAAGAGAAGCCTCAGCGCCGCCGTCTCCTTGAGGTCTGAAACCGACACTGGCGACACTTCGAACCCTTTTTGCCCCTCGGCGAGGACCAGCCCCTCGGAGGAGAGCCGGTTCAGCACTTCTCGAAGTGTGCTGATGCTGGTCTCGTAGGTCTCCTTCAGGCTTTCCAATTTCAGCTTTTGTCCGGGAGGCAGCCGGCCAAAAATGATGTCGGCTCGAATGCGCCTGTAGCTGCTCTCGGCGATGGTCTCGTTGATAGTCGGCGGCAACATCGCGAGTCTCTTATATTTCCCGTATCGTCGGATATATCGCTTTCTGGCATCCTAAAGCAAGGAAACATTCCCACAATCGGATGCACAAATTTCTCATATGATGGTGGTTTTCCCGGAGAACAGGCGAACGGGGGTAAACGCAATACACGCGCCATAAGTCGTTTCGGCTGGCTCTTCGCGTAACCCGCAAGATCACATGGCATTAACCGGGAATATCTGGGAATTACCGGGACTGGCGGTGAACGCTTTGCCTGGAGACGGCCTCTGCCCCGCGAGTCATCAAATAGTAATACAAATATTGCGGAACCTAAGGCTGGCGCCTTCGTTGTGCCATCATGTCTGAAACGTATGGGACAACCACAGCAGGAATTATCCAGCGCGATACCTTGAAGCGCTTGGGACCACGTTTGCGTGGGCTGCCAGAGTTCTCATTGCCCACCGACTGCGAAGATGTTTTCGGCGACTTACTGAAAAAGCTGGACGCTGCGGCGAGAGAAAACCAGGGCACCAAGGCATTGAGGTTGGACCGCCTGACGCCTTGATCAATCTGATCAGACAGCATCCGAGTTAGTGTCGTCCACCCTCATTCTACCGCCTGTGCGACGATGGCGGCGCTCGATCCACACTTTCAGGATGGATCGCCGACGGCGCTGGCACCGAGGAACTTCCCGTCGCGACGCCGGTTAACCAGGATGCCGTATCTCGTCGAAATCCTCCTTCCAGTTTCACACCCTCGTGGGAGCCGGACGAACGTCGACCTTGTCCGCGACGAACTCACGGCGAAGTTCGGCGGCGTCACTCTTCACGTCAACTCACCCGCCGAAGGACTGTGGCGCGACGACGGCGAAATCGAGCAGGACCGCATCGTTGTCGCCGAGGTAATGACCCCCGATCTCGACCGCGCCTGGTGGTCGTCCTACCGAAAGAAACTGGAGGCGCGGTTCCGTCAGGAGGAGATCGTCATTCGCGTGATTGAAATCGAACGTCTTTGATTTTCTTCGGATCCATAATCGTTACTCGGCCTCGTTTGCCGATCGAACGTGAAAACGCATGCGCGAATATTGCCGCCCATGATAGTCCCCGGAATCGTTAAACAGAACAGCACGGTAGGTGAGCCGGGCCCCCGCTATGCTCGACAGACCACCTGAGTTCGACCGCCGCTTTGACGCCCTGGCCGCCGGTCCCTACTGTCCGAGCCACTGATACTCGGCAATGGACGCCTTGCCCGACTTCTTGTCGTACAGGCAGATGAGGTTCACGAGCTTCTTCGACTTCGAGCTCTTCTCGCGGAGAAGAATTGCTACCTTGCCAGTCGCATCGTCAAAGACCACCGGCGCGGTCGCTTCCGGTGACACCATTCGCGACTGACCGATGCAGGTCCCGTTCGCCTTCGCAAACAGTGCGTTCCATGCGCTGTCGCTGGAAGCGCTGGCGAACTGGGTAAGGGCCAGTAACGTTGTCGTCGCGATCAATGTGGTCTTCAGCATATCAAACTCCTCATTTCATGCAGAATCACGCCTCGGCGTGGCGGGTGTTGATCGCGAAAAAGGATGGCAGGATCACGACGGCGGCAGGTGGAACTGCGTCGGCGCCTGCGAGTTCCTTCTCCAGAAGGAGAACCAACATGACAACGAACTCAATCCCCAGTTCCGCCAAGCTTCCTCCTAAGTCGCTGAACGAGGACACACAGGACGACGAGCTTCCAGAGACCTCCGTCGACGAACAGCGCGCCCCGCCCGTGAACATGGGCAGCAGCAGGGAAGCGGGTGACGGCGTTGCCGACGCCGCTCCGGAGACAGGTCGGTCGGATGCGAAGACGCGCATCCCCGCGCCGCAGACGGCAAACCGCGAGTGACGGCGATGTCGAAGGTCAGCACCGGCCTAAACGACCGCCCGAAGGACCCACGATAGCGCAGAGCGGCCCCCGGCCTATCGATGAACGTTCCAGACCAAGCCGCAAGAGACATGCAAAATGAAAGAAGGCTGACTGTCAGAGCCCAGTCAGCTGTCGTCAGATATAGCCGGCCCCCCAAGCTTCGGAACTGGATTTTCGGCTCGACAGGGCGGCAATTGTTTTTTCAATCGCGCGCAACCATCTAATAGGCATGACTTACGGGAAAATGTCCCCCGCCCTCAGCAGCCTGTTTACCGAAAACCAACCATACCGGGTTGCTTTCCGAACAGAAAGCCGATTGCTTAGGAAAATCTACTTCTTCTTCCGCTAGCGGTTAGGAGAATGGAAGGGGGAACAGGCAAACCCGTGGAATTCTGCTGCTTCGCATCGGGCTAAACTATGACTACGATGGCGATGCGGGAAGGCCGGTTTGAAGAACGATGACGACAGAACTGTTTCAGGTAAAATTTTGGGGCGTCCGCGGCAGTATTCCCGTGTCAGGCCCCGAGTTCGATCGCTACGGCGGTAACACTTCCTGCATCGAAATTCGCTGCGGAAAACATCGGATGATCTTCGACGCGGGTTCGGGCCTGCGCGAGGCCGGGCTGTCGATGCTCGCCGACGGCGTCAGCGACGTCGACCTGTTCTTCAGCCACTGCCATTACGACCACATCATCGGCCTGCCCTTCTTCAAGGCGATCTATTATCCCTCGATCAACGTCAACATCTGGTCCGGCCATCTCGATGGCAAGATGAGCACGCGGGAAATGGTCGAGCAGTTCATCAGCCCGCCCTGGTTTCCCGTCAAGACCGACATCTGTCAGGCGACGATGAACTTCCGCGATTTCCACGCCGGTCAGGTGCTGACCCCGCACGCGGGGATCGAGATCAAGACCTTCATGCTGAACCATCCAGGCGGCGCCATCGGTTACCGCATCGAATGGCAGGGCCGTTCGGTCGCTCTCGTCTATGACATCGAGCATAATCCCGGGAGCTATGATCCGGTCTCGCTGGAGATGATGCGGGACGCCGATCTCGTCGTCTACGACTGCACCTACAATGAAGACGAGATGCAGCGTTTCAAGGGCTTCGGCCATTCGACCTGGCAGCATGGCACCGAGCTTGCGAAAATGGCGGGCAGCAAGCGCTTCGCGCTCTTCCACCACGCCCCCTCCCGCACGGACGAGCAGCTGGCGGAGATGGAAACACAGGCGCAGGCCGCCTTCCCCGAATCCTTTGCCGCCCGCGACAATCAGATCGTGGTGATCTAGCAGGCCGCCGAAGGCGGCCTTCATCTTGCCGGTCCGAACCTCTTTGACGGAGAGCCCATCCGTCGAACCGGCATGCGCGACGTCATGACGGAACAGATGCTGGGCCGGACCGTTTTCCCCGCAGCGCAAAATCAACGAAACAGGCATCCGTCATGACCGTGCTTTCCGGAAAGTGTCTCTGCGGGCAGGTGCATATTTCCGTTCGGGGCGAACCCTTACGCGTTGGAATCTGTCATTGCACGGACTGCAGGCAAGAAAGCGGTTCGGCCTTTACCTTCTACGGGATCTGGCCCGCCGGCCAATTCGAACATTCAGGCGAAACCGCCGCGTTTCAAGGTCGGCATTTCTGTACCGGGTGCGGTTCGCGGCTGTTTTCCGCCGATGACCAGGAGGCGGAAATCAAGCTTGGCATCCTCTCCGAGGCGCCGACGCCTTTGGTGCCGAGCTACGAACTCTGGGTCAAACGCCGCGAGCCGTGGCTTCGACCGGTGGAAGGCGCCGAGCAGTTTGAGAAAGACCGAAAGTGAACACCAGGCGCTGGGCGCCTCATTGAGCAACGAAGACAGTTCACAAGGAGGTTTCCGATGGTCACTCTCGTCCGACATCGCCGGATGACGGTTGCAGGCGTCGAGACTTTTTACCGCGAGGCCGGCCAACCGGATGCGCCGGTCTTGTTGCTGCCGCACGGATATCCCTGCTCATCCTATGAATTTCGCAATCTCATGCCGCGCCTTGCCGACTGTTGGCGTCTGATTGCGCCGGATTTCCCGGGTGCCGGCTACAGCGGCACGCCGGATGATTTCGACTACAGCTTCGATGGATACGCTGCCTGGCTGGAGGCCTTCATCAGTGCGATGAATGTCGACCGATTCGTCCTCTACCTCCACGACTTCGGCTCGCCGATCGGTGCCCGGTTGGCGATCAGAGCCCCTCAGCGCATCGTGGCGCTGATCATCCAGAATGGCGACATTCCCTATGAAGATGCCCTCGGACCGAAATATGCGGATATCGAGGCGACATGGACGCTTCCGAGATCGGAAATGAGGAAGGCGCTGGCGGAGGCGATCAACGAGGAGACTTTCAAGGAGGAATTCCTCAACGATCTGCCACCTCGCCTGGCCGATACGATCCCGCCCGATCTCTGGAAGCTGCATTGGTCGCTGATCACGCCGCAGCGCAAGGAAATCGCCATAGACCTGATCGCCGGATTGAAGGAGAACCGGGCCTGGTTCCCGGAACACCGCAAATATCTCCGCGAATACCGGCCGCCCACCTTGATCGTCTGGGGTCCGAACGACCACTACATGCCGGAAAAGTCGGCTCGGGCCTATCTGCGTGATCTGCCGGATGCCGAACTGCATCTGCTCGGCGGCGGTCACTGGCTGCTCGAGACGCATCTCGATGACGTTGTCGCGCTCATGCGAGAGTTCCTCGGGCGAGTGCACGCGTGACCGCTGCTTGACGACTGTTCTTAAGTCTGGAGAAGTGCTGACGCCGGCGACCAGCGGACGGCCGGATGCCGGCCCGTGGTCGCGAACAGGGCCGACAGGAAATCCCATGCGGCCGTATCATGCACCAGGTGGTGGGTGAGCACGCCGACGGGCTCGTCGCTGCCGGCAAACCGGTCGCGAAGCTCCGCCACCAGCTCGACCACCAATTCCGCCTCGCTCCGTCCGCCGCGCGTGCCGTGCCAGTCGATGATGTCGACATGGGTGTTGAGGAGCGGCATCGGGCCACCCTGCTTTGCCCGCCCATAGACCGAAAGTGCTGCAAATCCGAGACCGGGCAGCGCCGGGATGAGGGCCGGGTCAATCCGGTTCCAGGGCGGCACCAGCACCGGCACCAAGCGGGCCGGATGAAGCCGCTGCAGCAGCCGGAACCCTTCACCCAATTCGCCGAGCACGACCTCCGCCGGACGGTCGCCACCGAGTTCCTGCTTCTTCGCCTGCGGCCCCGCATGGTTCGTATGAGACCAGCCATGCACGGCGACAGTGACGGATGTTTCCTCCGCCAACCGCACGGCCAGCGCCTCGCCGGTCAGGCCGGGAATGACGGCGAGCGTCAGCGGAACCTCGCTTTGACGGGCGAGCGCTATCAGCGTCTCCAGCGCCTGCGTCGGCTCGACGGCATCGTCATCGCGCAGCCAGAAGCGCGCCACGCGACCGGCAGCCTGCCAGCGATCAAGCTCGCGGCGCAGGGGGTCCCAAGCTATTGCGTCGGTCATCACGTCACTCCTGTTGCTGCGCTGTCGCGCAAAATTCCGTTCAATAGCCGCGCCGCCGTCGCAAGCGAGCGCTCGCCGAGCACGAAGCGCCGCGCCGCCTGCCCCATGGCGTCACGTCTTTGCCTGTCTTCAAGCAGGGCGGCCACAGCCTCGGCATAGGCTGCGACATCGCCATCCGGCGTCAGCAGGCCGGTGACGCCAGCCTCGACCACCGCTGGCACGCCTGCCGTTTCCTGCGCAACGACAGGCAGTCCCGCGGCCTGGGCCTCCAGATAGGCAAGACCATAGGCCTCGCCGCAGCCGGGCCAGACATAGACGCCGCCGCGCCCAAGCAGTTCGGCGACCTCGACGGCATTGCGCTCGCCCAGCCATTCGATCCGGCCAGGAAAGTCGGCAAACAGCGCCTGCACCTCTTGCCGCATCGGACCATCGCCGATGACGGCAAGCGTCCAGGATCGGTCTTCGATCAGGCGCAACGCTTTTGCAAGCATCGCATAACTGTCCATCTTGTCGCCGGCCCGCATCATCGCGACCGCCATCAGCCGGCGCGGATCGGGCGCCGGGGACCCCTTCTCGAACAATGCCGTGTCGATGAAGGGTTTCAGCCGGGCAAGGCGCGCCTGCGGAAAGGCGGCTGTGATCCCGGCCTGGTCACGCTCGGTGAAGCTGATATTGACCGCCGCCCGCATGATCGCCTCGCCCACCAGTTTCTGGGATGCTGCCCAGCCGGTTCGGTCGCGTTTTTCCGCATAGGAGGCTTCGGCGGTGACATAGGAAATGGCAAATTCGGCAGAGATCGCCGGCCCGAAGGGATCGGGCGATTTGTAATAGGGGTGGTAGCAGAACCAGAGTTCCGGTCGTGGCCCGGATTTCCATGTCAGCCGCAGCCGCTCCAGCTCGGCGGAAATGGCGGGTTCGAGCGCCGCTGCCGCCTCCGGTGTCGAGGCATGGGTGCGGAATTCGGAGGCGACGTCGACCTGATGTCCGCCAAGCTCCAGCGCCTGGATCAACAGCTGCGCCATCAGCCGGTCGCCCGACGGCACCGGATGGTTCGGCGATTTCATCGGCGCGTAGAAAGCCACCCGCATTGGAACACCTCAGGTAAGACACACTGTTTACAACTTTCGCGCCCGTCGGGAAAATTCCGCTATTGTCCCTTTGCCGAAAACTTGCGCATAAGCATATGGAATGTGATCGCGATCGAAGCAATTCTGCCTCTTTCCCAATCTCTATGGGCCTGCGGTTACATCGACAAGAACGGGAATGAATGACGACTGTCTCGGCCACAGGGATTTTTTCGGAACGGACGATCAGAAGGGCGAGGCTCGGTTCCGGCCTCGTCATTTTCATCTTCGTCGTGCTGCATTTGTCGAACCATGCGATTGGCCTGATTTCCGTCGCCGCCGCCGATAAGGCCGCCCACCTCTTCCTGGCGATCTGGCGCAATCCTTTGGGGACCGCCATCTTCTATTCGTCGGTCCTCATCCATATCGCGCTGGTGCTTCGCGCCATCTACATGCGCCGCAGCCTGGTCATGCCGAAGGGGGAAATGGCGCAGATCGTGCTCGGCCTGATGATCCCGCTGCTGCTTATGGATCATGTCATCGGCACGCGCATCGCCCACGAGTTCTACGGCTACATCGATGATTACGAGACGGTCGTCAGTTCGCTGTGGATCCGGAATCCGGCAAACGGCGCGCGGCAGGCGCTCGCCGTCGTCGCCGTCTGGATCCACGGCTGCATCGGCATCCATTTCTGGCTGCGCTATCGGTCCTGGTACCCGGACTTCGCACCGCTGATGCTGGCGCTCGCCATCCTCGTGCCGGTGCTCGCGCTGCTCGGCTTCGTCGAAATGGGCCGGACGCTCGCCGACCCTTCCTACCAGCAGTCAATGACGGTCAGCGCTTACAAGGAGGGCGTCAACACCCGTTACGCCTCGAACCCGGAGGTTCACCGTCAGGTCGCCATGATCCGTGC
This sequence comes from Rhizobium sp. WYCCWR10014, assembly GCF_001657485.1. Classification (GTDB taxonomy): domain Bacteria; phylum Pseudomonadota; class Alphaproteobacteria; order Rhizobiales; family Rhizobiaceae; genus Rhizobium. The sequence continues at coordinate 394,109 of NZ_LXFU01000051.1, read as the reverse complement.
CGGGCTCTACGGCGCCTTCTCGGCCTCGCTGCTCATCGTCGTCGTCGCCCGCGCCCGGCGCAAGCTGAAGGAGCGGCTTGACCAGGTCGCCGTGAATTATCCGGGCGGCGAGGTGATCCGTGTGCCACGCGGATTCTCGGTGCTGGAAGCAAGCCGGCTCGGCGGTCTGCCGCATTATGCCGTCTGCGGCGGCAAGGGCCAGTGCTCCACCTGCCGCGTCCAGATCCTCGGCGATTACGAAAGCCTGCCTGCCCCCGACAAGATGGAACAGACGACGCTGAAGCGCATCAATGCCGGCCCGGATGTCCGCCTCGCCTGCCAGCTTCGTCCGAACCGCGACGTTGCCGTCGCGCCGCTTCTCGTGCCGGCGATCGAGGCAGCACTTCCCGCCAACAGCCAGGAGACGAGCCCCGGGCGCGAGCGCGAGATCGCCGTGCTCTTCGTCGATATCCGCCATTTCACCACGCTGACGGAAACCCGCCTGCCCTTCGATGTCGTCTTCCTGCTGAACCGCTATTTCGCCATCATCGGCAAGGCCGTGGAGCAGTCGGGCGGGCGGCTCGACAAGTTCATCGGCGACGGCGCCATGGCGCTCTTCGGGCTCAACACCGCGCCGGAGGAAGCCTGCCGCCAGGCGCTCAACGCGGCAGCAGTGATCGTCGCCGAGATCGAGAAACTCGCCGCCGAGCTCGCCGACGAACTGGCGCTGCCGCTGCGCATCGCGATCGGCATTCACACCGGCCCGGCCGTCGTCGGCACGATGGGATACGGCCGGGTGCGCAGCATGACGGCGATCGGCGATACCGTGAACGTCGCGAGCCGGTTGGAAAGCGCTGCAAAGGAATTCGAGGCGGCGATCGTCATCTCCGAGCCGGTGGCCAACCTTTCCGGTGCTGATCTTTCCGGCATCGAAAGCCGCGAAATCAGTGTGCGCGGCCGGGCCCTGCCCTTGAAAGTCTACGTCATTCCGAGAGAGAAAGCGGCAGAGCCGCTCGAAGGAAAAGCCTGATGCCCGGCAAGCCCTGGCTGACCGCCAAATATTGGAGCCGCCGGCTGCGCAAGGCGCGCAATGCCGCCGCTTCGCGCTTCTTCGACACGCGCTTCGGCCGCCGTCTGCTGATCGAGAATATCGGCCCACGCGTCGTCTCGATGACGGTCGACGCCGGCGACCATCTGATGACGTTCTCGCCCGCCGACTATATCGGCCGCAAGGTCTTCCGGAAGGGCCATTTCGAGCGCGAGGCCGTCGACCGGCTGATCGTCATCCTGCGCGAGCGCGGTCTGCTCCGGAAGGACGCGACGCTGCTCGAGATCGGCGGCAATATCGGCACCCAGACGGTCTATTTCGCCCTCAGCGATACTTACGCCCAGATCGTCAGTGTCGAGCCCGATCCACGCAATTTCCCGCTGCTTCAACTTAACATCCGCCAGAACCGGCTGGAGGAAAAAGTCCGGCTCGTCCATTGCGCCGCCGGCGAGCACGAAGGCGAGATCGACTTTTTCCTCAACCTCAACAATCACGGCAAGAGCAGCGCCATCCGCCAGAGCCCGAGCGACAGGAAGATCAGCGTGCCGGTGAAGCCGGTCTCCGAGATCCTTGCCGGACTTTCGGTCGACCCGGCCGCAATCGGCCTCGTCTGGATGGATATCGAAGGCTACGAGCCGGTCGCCTGCCGATCGATGCAGCCGCTGCTTGCCCGCCGCGTACCGCTCCACATGGAGTTCACGCCGCTGTTCTACGGCCCGGAAGGAACGAAAGCCTTCATCTCCACGCTGTCCGGCTTCTACGACGACTGCCTCGTCCTCTTCGAGGACCGCGAGGTGGAGATGAAGGTCCGTGAGCTGCCAGGGGAGTTCGATCAGTACAATGTGCTGTTTTTGCCGTAGGGGGTGTCCTTGGGCCCTGTGGCCCGCTCATCCGCCTGCCGGCACCTTCTCCCCGCGGGGGAGAAGAGAATTGTGGCAACGCCCCGCTTCAACGTCTGCCGTGGAAAAAAGCGGCAGCGGTTTTACTCCCTCTTCTCCCCAACGGGGAGAAAGTGGCCCGCAGGGTCGGATGAGGGGGCCACACGGCACGCCTTTCAGAGCGACGCATTCCGGCGTCGGCGTTCATCACCAGCGCATGGCTGACGCCGGGGCGCCGACCACCTTGTTCGTCGCCGCCATCGATGCCACCCACGAAGTCGGCATCATTGCCACCACTTGGCCCTTTCAAGCAGGACTTTCCGCATCACTTTGTGGTTGTCGGGAACCCGAATCTCAATGGTTTTACTTTTGTTTCCTTTTATTTCCTCTTTACAAACTTCCAACATCGCCGGAAGCAATGGCTCCCGAAGATCCAGCATTCCAAGAGCGGTTGCAGCCCTCATTGCCGATGCTGGCGTCATGTTGAAACCGCATGCCGATTTGGTGATAGCCCGAAAGGAGTTTGCTGTTGCGGCTGTGCGATCGTCGGCCTGAGCGTGACCTGTGGCAGAAAGTATAAGCGCGACCGCGCCTAAGATAAGAAGCTTCATTATATCATCCCTGAATTACAATCTCTGGACACAATACAAATTCCCGAATTTCCGCAGTCAATGGGCTGCAGTTCAAAACCACGGTTCTTTCACAGTTCGATCGGTAGCCCCTCAAGCAAGCTTCTTCGCCTCCGTCCGCACATGCTCATGATACTTGTTCTCCCGCAGCGTGCCGAAAAGCTTCAAGCTTTCCAGATGCTCGCGCTGGGCGCGATAGAACTCGTTCAGGAAAACCAGCTCCCTGCCCGGCTTCACGGTGTCTTCGTACCGGATCCTCCGGGTAATGGTGCGCACGATCTGTTCGATCTCTTTGTGGTTGGGCGTCTTCGTCGAGCCGCGAAGCACGTCCTCCAGCGTCTGCAACTCATATTTGCCGTAGATATCGAGATGTTCGGCCAAGAATTCGAATTCCGCCTGCGTCGATGCGGCGGCAGGAGCAGACAGCGCGAGGTCGGCGAGCAGCACGGAGCGCGGAGTGTCGACCACCAAGGTGCCGGCGATGATGTCGCCAAGCCTTTGCCGGCGTCGGTTGGTGAAGGGGACGACGACCACCACCAGCAGCCAGAGGCTCGTCAGACCGTTTTCCCAGGCAGACTGCGTGCCGACCGAAGCCAAAAGGCCCATGGGGGCGAAAATCTCCACCTGTTTCATCAGGTTGCGCGCGGTCACCTGGTGCGGCGTCAGCCGCCGTCCGTCCACATTGATGACGCGGATGCCCGTTATTCTTTTTCCGAGCGTGCGTCCGTTCCAGATGAGTTCCGAGAGGATGTAATAGGGGATCTGCACCAAAAAGCCGAGCAGCACCATGAGCATCGCCTCCGCCGTCATGGGCAGAACGCCTGTGAAGATGATGGCGGTGGCACAGATGAATATGATGATTGTGGTGAAGACGATGTCGAGGAATTGCGCGCCGAAACGGGTTCCGAGCGAGGCAATGGCGAAGGTGATCGGGACGCCCTCCGGCGGGATGAACTGCTCGACGCGCTTGCCGTCCTTGTCTGTCCGGTTCATCGCACCGCCTCACGCGACGCTTTGCTTTCGCGACCTCCAAGCACCAGCCATCCCACCCAGCAGACGCCCATCCCCCAGCCGATGATGAGACGCCAGGTCGGATCCTGGATCAGTTGGCGCAGGAAGCCTTCGATGAAGGCTGCCGCGACAAGCATCAGCCCTGCGAGGATGGCGAGCTTGACGGCATCATGCGCCTGGTGGCGCAAAGCTTCCTTTCGTGTTCTGGCACCTGGAAGGAGAACGGCAAGTCCGAGCCTTGCCCCACCCGCGCAGGCAATGGCGATGGCCGCAAGCTCGGTCACGCCGTGGATCGAGAGCCAGGCGAAGACGTCGTAGCCCAGCCCTCTGCGATAAAACATCGCGAAGAACGCGCCGAGGATCAGACCATTGTAAAAGGTCAGGATGAAGCTCGGCACCGACACGAACACACCAAGGGTGAAGATCAGGATGACGATGGTCGTGTTGTGGGAAAAGAGAAAGGCGGAAAATGCGGCCAGCCGGTCGCTGTCATGCCCTTCATCGCCATAGATGGTCGAACGGAGGTAGTCGGTCGAGGCATCAGGCGTACGCTGGTCGGCCATCTCCGGCGGCACCAAGGTATAGAACCAGCTCGGATCGTTGGCGCAGAGCCTGTATCCGGCAGCCGCCCCCAGAATGAGCGCCAGGAAGCCGATGAACAAAGGTAGGGCCGAGCGACGCACGGCCTGGGGAATGCCGTGCGACAGCAGGCGCCTCATCAGGCCGCCCAGGCTTTCCTGCGGGGCGTAGACGACGAGATAGGCCCGGGCGCAGAGGCTTTCCAGATAGGCAATCAGGGCGCGATCGAGAGAAATATCGCGCGCCACGCTCAGCGAGTTCATCGCCTGCCTGTAGCCGCTGGCGAGATTGCGGACCTCATCATAGCCGAGCGCGGCTGCGCCCCCTTTCTCGGCACGCGTCACGAGTTTGTCCAGTTGACGCCAGTGTGCCTCGCGCTCCAGCCGGAAGCGGGCCGAACGAAGCGTATCGTTCTGGACGGTGCCGACATTGACTGTCGCGCCCTTATCCATCCTGCCGTCGATACCGATATCCATCATATCATGTCACGGGATTTGATTTCGATGTAACGCGCAATGAGATCCGAAGTCAGTGCCTCCGGCGTGCTATCGAGGCAAAGCACGCCGAGACGCGCCAGCTTTTCCATGACGGCGCGCCTTTCGTGAAGGATCTGGCGTGCCGCAACCGAGCGAGCGACGGCATCGAGCGTCGTTTCCTCGGGTTCGATGAGCTTTCCCAGCATCGGATCGCGCAAGGCGACATAGACGACGAAGTGATGCCGGGCGAGCACCTGTATGTTCTCGATCATCAGCTCCGCCGTGATGGTGTCGACGAAATCGGAGAATATCACAACCAGCGAACGTCGCTTCAGGCGTCCCGACAGGTGGGTCAGTCCCAGCGTATGGTTGGTCTCCTGGGTTTCGTAGCGCAGCCCGGCGCACACCGTCTGCAGCCGCGGAAAGGCCGCTCGGCCGGGCAAGGCCGGCACGAACAGACGCGGACGGCTGTCGAAGCTGTAGAAGCCGACGAGATCGCCGGCAAGGCCTGCACCCCAGCACATGGCGAGCGCCGCATTGATGGCGCGATCGAGCTTCGTGAAGCCGGCAAGCTGTTCGCCCATCAGCCGCCCGGAATCGACGCAGAGGATGATCTGGTGGTTTCGTTCGGCCCGCATCTCGCGCACGACGAGACTACGCATGCGCGCCGACCGCTTCCAATCGATGCTGCGCGGATCCATGCCGCTAGCAAATTCCCGCAGCTGGTGGAATTCCGATCCCTCGCCACGCAACCGCAAATCCTTCTGGCCGGCCTCCAACGGCAGGATCTGGGTCTTGATCGCTCCCGTCAGCACCGGCGATATGTCGGGCTGGACAGCGATCTCTTTGCCGACGGGCATCTTCGCGATGATCTCGAGCAGCTTCAATCGCGATGGCCACTTCAGCCACAGCTCGTTGACCGCGTACCGTCCCCGCCGGGTCAGACGAAGGTCCATAGAGGCCTTGACCTCTCCTTCTCCGGCACCCGATGCAGGGTTGAGCCATCTGATTTCGTCGACGATAAGCTCGGGAGCGAGATCGAGCCGGATTTCGATTTTCCGGGACAGCGCGCCCTTCTGCGGCCGGATACCGACCGCAAACGCGGGGGTGTGGCCGACAAAGCCCTGCGGCGGCAAATCGAAATCGACCGTCATCCTGCCCGCCAGGTTGGAGATGACCAGATCGGCGACGGTCAGGGCTGCAAGCGCAAGCCACATGAGGAGCAAGAAGTAGCTCATGTCGCGCCACCACACGCTGGTGAAGACCGTCACCGCGGCGGAAATCAGAACGAGCGCGATCAGAGTGGAGGATGGCCGCATCTAACGGGGCGCATCCACGCGGTTCATGATATTGCGCAGCACCTCGTCCGGCGTGCGCCCATCAATTTCCGCCGAGGGCGAAAGCACGATGCGATGGCGCAAGGCGGGCACCAGCAACGCCTGGACATCGTCCGGCAAGCCGTAATCCCTTCCCTCGAAAGCCGCGCGCACGCGCACTGCCGATGCAACAGCGTCGGCTGCGCGGGTCGACGCACCGTAGAGAATGTCGGGATCGGAGCGCGTGGCGCGCACCAGATCGACGATGTAGGTCAGGATCGTGTTGTCCAGATGGATCGCATCGATCAGCGCCCGCCCTTCGGCGAGTGCGGCACTCGTGACAAGCGGGCGGATGCCGGCATTGCGCAGGTCTGATTTCAGCGCCTGCGTCGCGTGTTTGGAGAGGATGGCAATTTCCGTATCGCGGCTGGGAAAATCGACGACAAGCTTGAACAGGAAGCGATCGAGCTGTGCTTCGGGCAAAGGATAGGTGCCCTGCTGCTCGATCGGGTTTTGCGTGGCAAGCACGAAGAAGTCCGGCCCCAGGGAATAATCGGTTCCATCAAGCGTGACCATTCGCTCGTTCATCGCCTGCAGCAAAGCCGATTGCGTCTTCGGGGGCGCGCGATTGATCTCATCGGCGAGAAGAATGTCGGTAAAGACCGGGCCCTTGGTCAGGTGGAACTGATTGGTCTGGAAATTGAAGAGATTGACGCCCAGAACGTCGCCGGGCATCAGGTCTGGCGTGAACTGGATGCGACGATATTGCAGCGCCATGGCGGCGGAGACCGACCGGGCAAGCAGGGTTTTGGCCGTGCCGGGCGGACCTTCGACCAGGCAATGCCCGCCGGCAAAGATCGAGATCAGGACGAGATCGATGATCGCATCCTGACCCTGCACCGCTTTGCCGATTTCGCCACGAACCGCAGCGATAAGATTGCGAAATTCACCTAGATCCAAGGTCAGTGCTCCCCAGCGATTTTCTAAAAATTTCGAGATTGCGGTGCAGATCCGCCCGCGTCATCCGATGTCCACGATCGATCAGCGCCTGCGCTGACGAATGCAATGCCTTCGCCGCCGCCTGATCGCGGCGCGCCAGGCGTTGAAACAGCCGCTCTATGCCCGCCTCGTTTCCGGCTCCGGGGCCGAAGACCAGTTGCGCCTTGTCCGCAAGCAGATGGAGCACGAACTGTCCGGTCATCCGGCCATCATTGCCCGAAAGGCGCAGCAGACGCGCCGTCGCATCGATCGCGGCGGTCTTCGACAGCTCGATGTTTCCGGATGTCTCGTTCAAGGCAGGCCCGAAGCGATAGGCGCCGCGCCAGAAACAAATCGCGGCGACGACAAACAGCACTCCCCAGATGACGGACAGCGGATAAGCGAAAAACCGCTTGAAATCCGAGGCAGAGCGCTCGTAGGTCCGGCCCTCATCCGCCGGTTTCTTGCTATCCAGGGGCAGGCCGGCCGTATCCAGATAGACTGGCCGCTTCTCGCCCGCGCCACGCAGCAGCGTGACGAGCGACACGGCAAAGGAGGCGTTATCGGCCAGAGCCAGTCCGTGATTGTTCAATAGGTCCGGATCCGATAGCAAATAGACGTTGGGGTCGTCCTCGCCGTGCAGGAGCAGCGCGCCCGACGGCGTGCCCACGAGTTCCTCCCAGCCGCTCGGGAGGCTCGACCGTTCGAAGGTTTGTGCCTGATAGAGGGCGATCTTGAACGGCTGGCCCGGTTTCAGCTGCGGTTGTGCCTCTTCAAAATCGGTGCTGCTGCGGGCGAAGCCAAAATCTGAATAACCGATCTTGTCGAGTTCGGCGCCGATATCGGCGAGATCGGCCAGTCCGGATTTGCCGGCAACACCATCCGTTGCCACGCTGCCGCGCCATTTCGGCAAAACGATCAGCGTCGGCAGCGCATAGCGGTTTGATTCCCGGATCGGGCTTTCCGGGCCTGCGTCATCCGCTTCCTCGTTTGCCTGAGGTGCGACAGCCTCGGCTTGGCGTATCGACAGGGGAATGATGCGCAGCGAGATTTCCGAACGCGCCCGAGCGACATGAGGGTCGGATCGGACGACAGGGATACCCTTGGCTTGCAGCCACGTTTCCAACCCCTTGTTGCCAAGCGGCGAGCGGTCGAAATCGCTGCCGCGCGAAAGCGCAAAGACTGCCAGCGCCGCCACCGCAAGCAGCAGCCCCAGCAACAGAAGAGGCCCCGAATTACGCATTGGCCACTCTGCCTGATGACAGTAAGCCGCGCGCCGTCGTCAGAAGGACGCCGAAATGGCTTTCCGCAAGCGTGCGGCCGCCGTAATGAACGAGTTCCACTGCCGTCAGAAAATTTTCAAGCCGGTCGCGTTCTGGCATATTGCTCGGTAGACGGGCGAAAACGGCCCGTTCCGTATCCGAGCGGAAAAGCCTTGTTCCCGTCACATCCGCCGCGTGAAGCAGGCAATGTCTGAGCAGCAGGACAAGCGCCTGCCTGCGATCCGCCATGGCGGCAATGCGTTGCAGGAAGTCGCTCGGCTTTTCCTCGGCCTCGGCTGCTGAGGTGCGCCAGCTTTCCGGCGCCTCCCCCTGCCGCTTGATGTCGCGTGGGGCCGATGAAAGCAAGACGCCACCGTTGCCGAAGCGTATCCACAAGCCGATGACCACGATGAGACCGACAAGCACGATAGCAACCGCGAGAGGACCGTTGACGACCGGCTCCCGTGGGCTCATCAACGGCTTGCGTTGTGGCGACGATTTTGTCGTATTCGATGCCGGTTCGACCTTTGCAGAGGGGTCGCCATAGACGAGCGTGCAGCGCAATCCGTTCTGCTGGCACTGCGCGGCATATTCGGCTCCGACGGCGCTCGTTTGATGATCACCGACCCCAATCTGCTGACTGTCATTTCCCTGCGCCTGCGCAGGTGAAAACTGAGCCGAGGCGGCGAGCGACAAAGCCGCCAGCAGGCCGAGGTTGCGGATGGCCATGCTCTAGGCGAAGACCTCTGCTCTCACTTCGGGGCGCAGAGGATCGGGCCCGAACTTGTTCGGACCCTCCATGCCCCTGAGCACGCAAATCACCAACATCGCAAGGCCTCCAATGAAACCGACGGCGGGAATCATGTTCAGGATGAACAGCGCGAGATACCACCAAGCGGAAATGTTGCGATCATGGAAGCGGCGAACCTGAAGAGATATCTGCGGCAAAAACATTGCAAGCGCGAACAATCCACCGACGGCCCCGAAAGCGAATAACACTGACGAAGGTCCATCATCCTGAATATCTGAAAAGGCACCGGCCAAACTGGCCACGATTAGAAGTGCGATCAGCACAAGCACATAGAACAGCTGAAACCACCAGAACTCCGAGCGGGAGGCCCTGCCGGAAAAGGTTGCATATTTCTGCGTTAGAACAGTCCGAACGGCTTCAGTAAACCCCATTTCAATGCCCCCATTTATGCTGATGCAAGCGCGGTGATCCCCGGTGTCACTATCCTCTTGCTCGCAGTCATTTCAGATGAAAAACAGCTACAATTCAAACGTAGAAATTGCAATAAGTCGGTTGCATCGGCTCATTATTTTAAAAGCAATGATTAACGCGTTGAGATTTTCACACGCGCCGCATTCACAACCAGCCTCTTGAGGCCATGAGATGAAGCGAACGCTTGAGCGTTCGACCACCCTTTTTACTGTCCATGTGATGCAGTCGTTGGAGGAGAATTGTATTTGCCAATTGGCAGCAATATGCTATCTTTATGCCAGAAAGAGAGCATACCATGCAGCTTCAACCCATTGCTTCGACTCCCTTTAACAGAACATCGGCTGAAATCACCGATACGGAAGCAGGGGCGCTCGCCCGCACGACGGTAAACCTCTTCAACGCCTGGAAGCTCACGGAGGCCCAGGCCTGCACCTTGCTCGGAGGTTTGTCGGCCCGCACATGGGCACGGTGGAAAGAAGGCAAGGTGGGACGTGTCGATCGGGACCTGAAAATGCGGATGGCTCATCTGATGGGTATCCACAAGGGGGTGCGACATCTGTTTAAGGACCCATCAAGGGGATATGAGTGGATCAAAGCACCCAATACGGCCTTTGGCGGCAAGTCGGCGCTGGACGTGATGCTTCAGGGCGAGCTTTCTGACCTTGCCGTGATGCGTGAATGGCTCGATGCGGAGCGGAGCGCTTGGTAAGCGGCCTTGCGGTCCGCTCCCACGTACAGTGGCCTAAAACCTACCGCATCATTAGATCGATCCATCCGCCAATCGATTTGTTCGAGGACATCGCCGACCCCCGCGACTGGGAGGCCCTTGTGGCCGTCGAGGCGAAAACGAATCCGCGCATTCGATTTGAGGTGGGCGATCTTGGAAAGGTGCCCGCCAACCGTCGCGTTTCGGGCACCGGCGCTAGTTATATAATGGCCCCATTCGTCCATTGCTCAACGGGGCGGCCGGGACGCTTCACGGACGGAAGCTATGGTATCTACTATGCAGGCGACAGTGAAGAAGTCGCTGTCGCCGAAACGATACATCATCATCAGAAATTCATGAGCTCAACGCCCCAGCGTCCGGGGTGGACATCGGACTTTCGTGTCCTGGTGGGCAGCGTGGACCGAGGACTAGACGACGTGAACGCGGTGCCTGGCGCCCTGCATCCGGACGATTGCACCGCTTCCCAGATTGAGGGACGCGAACTTCGTGCAGCGGGAAGCGACGGTCTCTTGTGGAACAGCGTTCGAATGCCCGGTCAACGTTGCATCGGCATTTTCTGGCCGGACGCCATAACCATTCCTGTCCAAGGGCGCCATTACTGCTATCACTGGAACGGCATGCGGGTGGATTTCGTGCGTCAGTACGACACCGGGGCCGTACTGGCGGTAACTTAACCGGTGGCCGTGGCGATTGCTCCATATTGCCGGATCTGTGTGTTTGAGCGGTAATCAAGGGGGTTCCGCGCCAGGCAATGCTTAAAGCGGTGAGATTTTCAGTTCGACGAAGCGATGGGACCTGACCTGCTGGGGGGAACTTTCACCCGCTTGACGTGCTGTTTCCGCCTTATGCGACCGACTGCAGGACAAGCGATTGATGGCAATGCACGCCGGCGAGCACGCCCGAGGCGGAGGCGAGCGTGGCATTGTGCATGGCACTTGCCGCATCGCCGGCGGCAAAGACACCCTTGACGGTGGTTTCCTTGTTATCGGCGATGCGGATGATTGGCCCGAAGGGGCCGTCGTCGAAGGCACAGCCGATCTGTTCGGCAACCGGGCTCGACATCGTTGTTTTCGGCGCGACGAAGACGGCATCGAGCGGCACAACGCGGCCATCGGCGAGGCGAACGGCCTCAAGCTTCGGACTGTCGCCCAGCAATTCCACGATAGGGCTGCGTTCGATCCGGACACCACGGGCAGCCAGCTTCGCCAACTGCTCTTCATCGGGCTCGAACAGCGCTTGAGTGAAAAAGGTCGTTGTTCCCCAGTCCGGGATCATCATGGCCGAATGGGCCGAATGCGGATGGTTTGCGAGAACGCCGAGATTGCCGCCACTGACCTCGAAACCGTGGCAATAGGGGCAGTGCAGCGCGGAGCGGCCCCATCGCTCCTGCAAGCCAGGGATTTCGGGCAGCGTGTCGCTGACGCCGGTTGCCAGCACGATGCGCGCGGCTCGTTCCTCGCCGCCGTCTTCGGTGCCGACGATGAACGCATCACCATCGCTGTGGGCCCGGACGACTTTCCCCTCGCGGATGGTGATGGTCGGATAAAGCGAAAGCTGCCGTTTTCCCTCCTCCATGATCGCCGCCGGCGTCTGGCCATCCTGGCCGAGGAAGCCATGCGAGTCTTCAGAAAAGCGATTGCGCGGCGCGCCGGCATCGACGAGCAGAACGCGACGCCGTGCCCTGGCCAGCTGCATGGCTGCCGAAAGGCCGGCAAAGTTTCCGCCGATGACAATGGCTTCGAACGACATGGAACTCTCCCTTGATATGAAACTCATGACTCAACATAAGTTACATGAGATGACGCCGTCAAGCATCATGTTACTTGTCTTGTTACGATCTGCTTGCGATAATGACCCGTCCGTTCGACAGGAAGAGAACCATGCGCAATGACAGCCGCCTTTCACGCATGCTGCACGTGCTGATCCACATGGATAAGCACCAGCATTCGGCGACCTCCGACATGATCGCGAAAATGCTGAACACCAATCCCGTCGTCGTCCGCCGCACCATGGCGGGTCTTCGCGAACAGGGCTACGTCCGCTCCGAAAAAGGCCATGGCGGCGGCTGGACGCTGGTACGTCCGCTGTCCGAGATCACCCTGCTCGACGTCTACAACGCCATCGGCGAACCGCATCTCTTCGCCATTGGCCCGGCCGACGACCAGCCGCAATGCCTCGTGGAACAGGCGGTGAATGTCGCTCTCGGCGACGCGATGAAGGAGGCCCAGGCCCTGCTCCTGCGGCGGCTGGACAGCGTGACGCTGGACAAAATCGCGGCCGACTTCGAGGCGAAACGGGCCACGCGCCCGGCCACATCCTATTCCTGCGCCTCCTGAGCGGCCGCAAGCTACAAGGTGTGTCGTTTCCGCATCACTTTCCGTTAGGTTGCAAATATCCGCTTGGCAATGGCGAAATGCTTCGGTACAAAACGCTCACCGCTTTAGTTCGAACATAAGGGAGGCGTTGCATGACACCAGCAATCATCGAAACCTTCCCGTGCGGAATGTCCCGACGCTAGGTCATTTCCATTCGCGGCCCGCCTTAAGCGCGCCCGACATGCGGTTTTCCCTTAATTCATAGCCCGATTGATCTGACGGGATCATTTCGTCTCCTGCTTGGGCTGTGCCATCCAACTCTCTATTGAGGACCGGTCGCCGACACGGCGCCGAGCGATTAAAATGACTCGCAAGAAGCTCGATTTCCGCGCCGATGCCTATCGCCATGTGCTCGGCTTTGTTTTCCATCATTGGCGACATCGGCCTGTATTGGTGGGCGGCATCATCGTGCTGGTCATTGCCAGCACACTGGCCGAAGTCATGGTGCCGGTGTTTTCCGGCCAGATCGTCGATGCCATTGCCGGCGGCAACGGGGCTGACCGGGCGCTGCGCGCCTTCGTCATCGTCGTGGCACTCGGCCTGACCAGCGTGGCGCTGCGCTGGTTCATCTTCAACGGCATCATCCGGCTGACGCTGCGCACCATGGCGGATGTGACGAATAACGGTTTCCACAAGGTGCAGCGGTTTTCGACCGACTGGCACGCCAACAGCTTTGCCGGTTCGACGGTGCGCAAGATCACCCGCGGCATGTGGGCGCTCGACCAGCTCAACGACTTGCTGCTGGTCGCCCTTTTGCCGTCCATCGTCATGCTGGTCGGCGCCAGCATCGTGCTCGGCAGCTACTGGCCGATCATGGGCCTGATCGTGGCTGCGGGCTCGCTGATCTATATCGGCGTGACGGTGGCGCTTTCCATGGGCTTCGTGTCGCCGGCGGCACGACTTGCCAATGCCTGGGACACCAAGCTTGGCGGCGCGCTGGCGGATGCCATCAGCTGCAATTCCGTGGTCAAGGCCTTCGGCGCCGAAGGCCGCGAAGAGGTGCGCCTGGGCCACGTGATGGCCAGATGGGACAGCCGCACGCGGCGGACATGGAAGCGCGGCACATTGAGCGGCACGATCCAGGGTTTCCTGATGGTTTCGATGCAGGCAGGCATTCTCGGAACGGGCCTGATCATGTGGCGGCAGGGGCTGGCGACGCCTGGCGACATCACCTTCGTGCTGGCCATGTTCTTCGTTCTGCAGGGCTATCTGCGCAATGTCGGCCAGGACATCCGCAATCTGCAGCGTGCCGTCAACGACATGGAAGAACTGGTGCTGCTCGACAAGATGCCGCTCGGCATCGAGGACAGGCCGAACGCCACGCCGATCGAGATTGGCGAGGGCGAGATCGTCTTCGATCGCATCACCTTCCAGTATGGCGCGCACCCCACTCCGCTTTATGAGGACTTTTCGGTCACCATCAAGCCGGGTGAGCGCGTCGGCCTGGTCGGACATTCGGGTTCCGGCAAGACGACCTTCGTCAAGCTCATCCAGCGCCTCTATGACGTCAACTCGGGCGAAATCCGCATCGACGGACAGGATATCGCAGCGGTCAAGCAATCAAGCCTGCGCGGCCAAATCGCCATCGTGCAGCAGGAGCCCATCCTGTTCCACCGCACACTGGCGGAAAACATCGCCTATAGCCGGCCGAACGCCTCGCGGCGCGAGATCGAGCAGGCGGCGAAACAGGCGAGTGCCCACGACTTCATCATGGACCTGCCCAAGGGCTATGAGACGATGGTGGGGGAGCGCGGCGTCAAGCTGTCGGGCGGCGAGCGGCAGCGTGTCGCCATTGCCCGTGCCTTCCTGGCGGATGCGCCGGTGCTGATCCTGGACGAGGCGACATCAAGCCTCGACAGCGAGAGCGAGGTGCAGATCCAGCAGGCCATGGAACGCCTGATGAACGGCCGCACGACGCTGGTGATCGCCCACCGGCTGTCCACGGTGCGGGCGCTGGACCGGTTGCTGGTTTTCGACAAGGGAAAGATCGTCGAGGAAGGCGATCACCAGGCGCTGATCAGGCTCAATAACGGTATCTATCGCCGACTGTTCGAACGGCAGGCGCTGGAACTGACCAAGGGTCTGGTGGCGTGACCGAAACACGACAGCGCCGCGCGTCTTTTCGAGAGCCGCGGCGCTGTCGCACTTTCAATTGCTGATGCTACGTCCTGCGATACAGGAAATAACGGCCTTCCTTGATGCCTTCTGGCAGAGGCAGCGCCATGAGCTCGGGATGCTCCAGCGGCAGCCCGCTGACGGCGATGCCGTTATGGGCGAGCACGCCGGCCATCAGCTGCGGCAGCCAGGTCAGCGTCACCGCGTCGATCTCGTCATGGCCGGTGCCGATATCGGCATGGGCAAGGGCCGCGCCGATGCCGACGAAGGCTTGGCCGGACTCGCGGATATTGCCGGTCACCATGTCTTGCGCCTCTGGTGTCGAGGCCGAATAGGAACGGACTTCCCAGTCGAAAGCGACGATGCGCCGCCCGGGAAAGTTCTCGCGCAGGTGATCATAGGTGCGGCCGTTGCCGAGGCCGAACTCCAGCACCGGGCCTGGCGTTTCCCCCACCAGGTCGATGATCGAGTTCAAAATGTCGCGTTGGGCCGTCAACCGGCGTATGAAGCTGTCGAGGCGGCTCATCTAATCTATATCCGTCATGAAATCGTCGGCGGTCCTGGAGCAATTCCAGCAAAACTGCGAGGGCGGTTTTGCGTCCGGAATTGCGTAAAAACAAAAAGATAGGGCGTTTCAGTGCATCCGAAAAAGCCCGAAATGCTCTAACACATGAAACCTTGCCTAGTCGATTGCCGTAAATGGGAATTGGCGTTGCAGTGGCGACATGGGTCTGTGCTAAGCTGGACGATATGAAAACCGTGACCGACGAAGATTTCTTTGCCGAAGTGCCGCTCTTCAGCGAATTCGAGGGCGTGACCGACGCCGCCAACTACCGGCCGCTGCCTGATGGTTGGGTGCTGGCGCTCGCCGACATCGTCGGCTCGACGCCAGCGATCGCCGCCGGCCGTTACAAGGACGTCAACATGGCGGGCGCCAGCGTCATATCGGCGGTGTTGAATTCCGTCGGCAAGGGCGATTATCCCTTCGTCTTCGGCGGCGACGGCGCGCTGATCGCGCTTCCGGGCTCGCTGGAAAAGACAGCGCGCGATGCCCTTGCCGCCGTGCAGATCTGGGTCGAGGAGGATTTGGGCCTGACGCTGCGGATCGCCATCGTGCCGGTCGCCGACACCCGCGCCGAGGGCCTCGACGTCCGCGTCGCACGTTACTCCGTAAGCCCTTATGTCACCTATGCGATGTTTTGGGGCGGCGGCACCAGCTGGGCCGAAAGACAGATGAAGCTCGGCCGGTACGGCATTGAGCGCGCAGCCCCGGGAACGCGCCCGGATCTCACCGGCCTCTCCTGCCGCTGGAGCCCGATCGAGGCCAGGCACGGCGAGATCGTCTCGATTATCGCGGTTCCCGGCGAAGGCCGGCCGGGGCAGGAATTCCGGGACCTCGTCAGCGGCATCGTTGCCATCACCACCGAGCAGAACCGGGACAGCCACCCGGTGCCGGCGGATGGTCCGAACCTTGCCTTCTCGCTGCATGGCATCAACCGTGAAGCCAAGGCCACCGCGCCGGCTGGCCGGCGATTGCGCCAGAAGCTCATCATCTTCCTGCAGCTCGCCATCACGGTCGTGTGCTACAAGGTTGGCATTCCACTCGGCCGCTTCGACGCCCGCCGCTACAAGCGCGACGTCGCCGGCAATTCCGATTTTCGCAAGTTCGATGACGGGCTGAAGATGACGATCGACGTCGACGCCGAGCATCTGAAACGGATCGAGACGCTACTGGAAGCGGCACGCGCCAGGGGCATTGTCCGCTACGGCCTGCATCGGCAGGCCTCGGCGCTGATGACCTGCTTCGTGCCGACGCCGATCTCACGCGACCACATGCATTTCATCGACGGCGCGGCCGGCGGTTATGCGGTGGCCGCAAGCCGGATGACCGGCAAGATGCTTGCGACAGCGCCGCATCAAACCTGATCGTCCGACGAAGAATAAACCCGTCGCTTTGACGGCGACGGGCTGATCTCGCATTGGTTCAAGCAAGGACTTTATCGGGAACGGCAGCGACCGGTCCGTGTGGTTTCCTTGTCGCCATCATCGTAGGCGATACCGATCTTCTCGCCGCCAAGCGAGGTGATCTTGCCTGCATACCAATCGCCAGCACCCTTGTAGTTGCACTCGACCTTCATGCCGATGACCCAGTCATAAGGACGCACCTCGCTCAAGGAAACAGTTTCCTTATCGCCGTCATCATATCGGATCGTCACCTTGCCGCCCGAGGCACTGTCGATAACGCCGGGGAACCAATAACCGGCCCCCTTGTAGTTTCCGAGAACCCAGTCGCCTTTCGTCTGCGCTGTTGCGACAGAAGCGCAGGAACACATGACACCGATTGCGATAGCCGCGGCAACAAAACTCTTCAAGATAGTCCTCCCTCGGAACTCACCGAATCCGCCCCCGAAATGGTTGTGGCAAGTTCGCCAGCTTAAAGCGCAGGAATGAAGCCTGCCTTAACAACAAAAAGCTGGGCAGATTAAGTATAAGATGCGCAAAGGACGCTGCAGCACTTTGAATTGCTGCAGAATGTGTTGAATCGATTCCGACTGTTGACAAAGTATGGCAGCCATATTTTGACGGCGGCCAGGGCGAGGAATATCGAGAAGGATTGTCCGTTCTTGTCGTATTGGGTCGCGACGCGACGGAACTGTTTGAGGCGGTTGAACATCCGTTTGATGCGGTTTCGACCCCTGCACGCTCGGAAAGTCGCAACAGGCACAGCGCTGCGATGAAAAAATGTCGCGCATTCGTATTTTCAATTTGACAATTAATAGACGACTGGTCATATATAAACCATCGAAACACGAAACACCCACCATAAGATCAAATCATGCCCAGACCAGCCAATCCAGAAACCAGATCGCGCCTCCTGGAAAAGGGGGGAGACCTCGTCAGCACCCTCGGCTTCAATGCCACCGGCGTTCAGGAGATTACGGCGTCGGCTGGTGTGCCCAAGGGATCGTTCTATAATTATTTCGAAAGCAAGGAGGCATTCGCTGTCGAGTTACTGAACGAGTATTGGGATTCGGTGTTTGCTACCTACGGGCCGATTTTGACCGATCATGGCATGGCGCCGCTAGCGCGTGTCGCGGGCCATTTCGCGGGCTTGGTAGAGTTTCACGAGCGACGCCGTTACGCGGTTGGTTGCCTGATCGGGAATATGGCGATCGAGGTCACGCCGTCGAGCGAGCGGGTACGCATTAAGCTGGCGGCGATTTACCGCCAATGGGTAGCCTCGCTCACCGAATGCCTGCGTGAAGCCCAAGCCCAGGGTGAATTGCCGGCTGGAAGGGATACGGGACAGGTTGCCGCCGCCTTGATCGACGCGTTCGAAGGCGCGGTCACGCGTGCCAAGGTCGAACGCAACCGCTTGCCGTTCGACACTTTTGAGGGTTTCGTTTTGCCCGCCCTCGTGACCTGAATATTTTTGGCCAGTAAATAGACGACTGGTCGTGTATTTCACAAGTTTCTTGCTGGAACGCCGCGCCAGTGAGTGATGACGTCCAATCCGCGGCTAACATAAGGAACTGAACAATGCCTGCGATCACAACGAAAGACGGCGTAAACATCTTCTACAAGGACTGGGGAACAGGTCAGCCGATCGTTTTCAGCCACGGTTGGCCGCTCACTGCGGACGACTGGGATGCCCAGATGACATTCTTCCTTCATCACGGGTATCGGGTAATCGCCCACGACCGACGCGGTCACGGCCGGTCCGACCAGCCCAGCAACGGCAATGACATGGACCACTGGGTTGCAGACCTTGCGGCCCTGACGGAACACCTCGACCTGCGCGACGCGATCCACATCGGCCACTCGACAGGTGGTGGTGAGGTGGCTCGCTATGTCGCTCGCCACCAGGAACGCGTCGCCAAGGCGGTGCTGGTCGCCTCACTAACGCCGAACATGTATCGGAGCGAGGAAAACCCGACCGGTCAGCCGCCGGAGTGGTTCGAAGCGATCCGGGCAGGCGTGTTGGGCAACCGGTCTGAATTTTACCGTTTCGTCCCTGAGAATCCGTTCTACGGCTACAACCTCGATGGGGCCAAGCCCTCTGAAGCAGTCATTGCGAACTGGTGGCGCCAGGGGATGGCTGGTGGCGCTCTCGCTCACTACGCGACCGTCAACTCCTGGCTCGAAGACTACACCGAGGATCTCAAGAAGATCACCGTGCCGGTGCTGGTGATGCATGGCGAGGCCGATCAAGTCGTCCCGTTCGCAAGTTCCGTGCCGCGTGCGGTCGACTTGCTCAAGAATGGGTCGCTGAAAACTTATCCCGGCTACCCCCATGGCATGCTGACCACGCATGCGGATGTCCTCAACCCCGACTTGCTCTCGTTCATAAGGTCTTGATGTCACCTCTCATCCATCATCGCTTATAGAGAGACCGCCCAACGGTGGTCTCTCTTGCTGCTGCAGAATCCCAAGTGTCTTCATAAACGCACGCAATTACCTGACATAATTTCCGTACAGGATTCGATGTCAGGTTTCCGGTCGTTTTATGGACATTAAAGAGGGCGTCGTTGACGACAGGCCGTAAGGCGTTTCCGTCATGCCTTGATGACGTGATCAGCCGAAAGGCCGAGCCGGTTGAAGACGTTGCGCGTATCGATGATCAGCGGGGCACTATTTGCGAGCGTTGCATAATCCACCCTGTCGTGATCGGTCGCGACCAGCACCGCATCGTAGCCGGTAATGGCCTCCGGCGTCAGCACTACCGATTTGCGGCCCTTCAGCGCCTGGTATTCGCGCGTCGGCGGGATCTCGGCGACGAAGGGATCATGATAATCTGCGTGTCCGCCGCGCTCCTCGATGATCTCGATCAGCCGCAGCGACGGGCTCTCGCGGATATCGGCGACGTTCTTCTTATAGGCAAGCCCAAGCACCAGCACCCTGCTGCGGCTCAGCGCCTTGCCGGCGCGGATGTCGAGTGCTTCGGCAAGCTTGCCGACGACATAACGGGGCATTGCCGAATTGATCTCACCGGCGAGCTCGATGAAGCGGGTCGGCAGCTCGTATTCGCGCGATTTCCAGGTGAGGTAGAAGGGATCGATCGGGATGCAATGACCGCCAAGACCCGGGCCGGGATAGAAGGGCATGTAGCCGAAGGGCTTGGTCTTGGCCGCGTCGATCACTTCCCAAACGTCGATGCCCATGGCCGCATAGACGGTCTTCAGCTCGTTGACGAGGGCGATGTTGACCGAGCGGAAGATGTTTTCGGTGAGCTTCACGGCCTCGGCCGTCGCATTCGAAGAGACCGGAACGACGGACGATACCGCCGCACCATAGAAGGCCTTCATCAGCGCCAGCGCCTCGGGCCCATCGCCGGCGACGACCTTGGGAATCGTGGCTGTATGATAATGCTGGTTGCCGGGATCCTCGCGCTCCGGCGAGAAGCCGACGAAGAAGTCCAAGCCTGATTTCAGCCCGGTGCCTTCGAGAATGACCTTCACCACATCGTCGGTCGTGCCGGGATAGGTGGTCGATTCCAGCACGACGAGCTGACCGGGACGCAAATGCGCAGCGATCGAACGCGACGTCGCCTCGACGAAGGAAAGATCGGGATCGCGATGTTTGGTGAGCGGCGTCGGCACGCAGATGATGATGACGTCGCACTCGGCAAGGCCGGCGAAATCAGTCGTCGCCTTGAAGCGGCCCGCATCGATCTCGGCCGAAAGTGCCTTATCGCTCACCGCGTCGATATAGGAGCGGCGGGCATCGAGAGCCACCATCTTGCCCGGATCGATGTCGAAGCCGGTGACCGCAAAGCCGCTGCGCGCCACCGCCATCGCCAGCGGTAGGCCGACATAGCCGAGGCCGATGATGCCGGCGCGCGCCGTGCGGATTTCGATCTTCTGCAAAAGCGTATCGAAGGAGGAGCTGGCCAAGGCGGGATCTTTCAAACGGGAACAGAAGGCTGATCTAATGCATGATCCAGGCAAATTAAACCCGGGCTCCATCTCTGCGCTGTCGAGAGGAGCAAAAAACAGGACCGAGACCCCTTGCGATGCTTATCCGGGTGTGGCGGAAATGACTCAGGCCACGCCGTTTGCTGCAACTCCAGCGCACAAAAAAATGCTGATCCCATTGTTTCGCATTTGCAGCATCCCTATTTTGACTTTTGATAATGAACCACCGCGAAAGGACTACCCGTCCGATCCCGCCATGGGGAGCTGAGGGGCGCCGCTGCCGGGCTTTTGGCAGATCGTTGACACAATAATACCGCTCGTACATCCTGATTTCCTTGTGACCTGCACATCACAAATGTGCCGGCCGAGGGACGTTTGGCTCTTGGGGATGGCGTGCCTTATGAGGATCATACCGAGAATGAGCACGATCGAATCCAGCGTGTCCTCCATCCTGTTGGACAGGGTCGCTGAATGGCTGACGAACTCTTCGCTGGCCGGAGACGAGCTTGAAAACATCGTGCGCGGTTTCTGCGAAAGGCTCACTGCGGCGGGCCTGCCACTTGCGCGCGTTCATCTTTCCTTTTCGATGCTTCATCCGCTCTATGACGCGCTCAGCTTCACCTGGCGGCGCGCCAGTGGCGTCACCATCGAGGGCTTCCGCATGCCCGCCGGGCAGAAGCCGGACCGCTTCCTGCAAAGCCCCTATTATTACCTGCTCGACAATAATCTGCAGCACATCCGCCGCCGGCTGATACAGGAAGGGCCGAACGAATTTCCGATCTTCGAAGACCTGCGCAAGGACAGCATCACCGATTACCTGGCCTTCGTGCAGCCCTTCGGCGACGGCTCGGTGCAGGGCATGATGGGTTCCTGGTCGACGGACCATAATACCGGCTTTTCCGACGACATGATCGATGCGCTGCTCAGGATGCAGAACCATCTGGCGGTCGCCGCCAAGATGGCCGTGCTCGGCAAGCTCGCCAACAACATGCTGACCACCTATCTCGGCGGCGACGCCGGCAAGCGGGTGCTGAACGGCCAGATCCGCCGCGGCGACGGTGAGACGATCCGCGCGGCCCTCGTCATGGGCGACATGCGCGAATCCACCATGTATGCCGAAAAGGAAGGCCGGCAGGCCTATATCGACACGCTGAACCAGTTCTTCGACGCGATCGCCGCCCCGTTCAACCGCAATGGCGGCGAGATCCTGAGCTTCCTCGGCGACGGCTTCCTTGCAGTCTATCCTTGCGGACGCCACAAGGACCCATCGAAAATTGCCTGCGAGGCGGCTCTTTCGGCCGTCCATCAGGCACAGGCACGGGTGGCCGAACTCAACAGGGACCGCGAGCAGAAGGGCCTGAGCAGGATCGGCTACGGCATCGGCCTGCATGTCGGCAACGTCATGTTCGGCAATGTCGGCCTCAAGGACCGGCTGACCTTCTCCGCCTTCGGCTCGGCGGTCAACGAGGTGCAGCGTCTGCAGATCCTGACCAAGAAATACGGCCGCGAGGTCGTCGCCAGCCAGGCCTTCGCCGGCTATTGCGGCGGCGAATGGACGACGCTGGGCGAAGAGAAGCTGCGGGGCATCCGCCAGAAGGTGACCGTGCTGCAGCCGCGCGCGCCGGCACCGGCAATCAACGTCGACGAGAGCTTCCGCGAGGCCGTGCAGAACGGACTTTCAGAGGCCGAGCAGGTCATTCTCCTGCATCGCGACGCCAAGAATCAGGTCAAGCGCACCAGCATGGAGAAATTCATCCAGTAAGAGCTTACAACCCCTGTTATAATCTGCGCGTCTCGCCCGGGGAACTTCGGCGGGACATGCTGGTTTATCTATGATTGTCATCAGCTAGACACCCTGTTTGCGGTACGATAGTGTGCCTTAACGGGAACATAGAAGACTGGGGAATTTCATTGGTATGGCGTCTGCAGCGGATCTGTTGCGTATTGAAAATCTCGACGTCTCCTTTTCGGTTTTCGGTGACCGGCTACGCGTCGTAAAACAAGCCAATCTTCGCATTCTTCCAGGCAAGGTCACCGCTCTCGTCGGTGAATCCGGCTCGGGAAAATCGGTGATCAGCCAGTCGATCATGGGCATTCTGCCCAATCCGGCCAAGGCCTCGGGCAGCATCCTTTTCACCGATCCGCTCGACAACAGCACGACCGATATCCTGTCCTATCCGCGTGATAGCGAGGAAATGCGCGACCTGCGCGGCCGGCGCATGGCGACGATCTTCCAGGAGCCGATGACCTCGCTCTCGCCGCTGCATACGATCGGCAATCAGATCAGCGAAGTGCTGCTGATCCATACCAAAGCCGACAAGCAGGAGGCGCGCGAAAAGACCGAGGAGATGCTTGGCCTGGTCGGCTTCTCCAATCCACATCGCACCTACGACATGTATCCGTTCGAACTGTCGGGCGGCATGCGCCAGCGCGCGATGATCGCCATGGCGCTGATCTGCAAGCCGGCGCTGTTGATCGCCGATGAACCGACGACAGCGCTCGACGTGACGATCCAGGCGCAGATCCTGGAGCTGCTTCGCGAGCTGCAGGCCAAGCTCGGCATGGCGATGCTGCTCATCACCCACGATCTCGGCATCGTCGCCAACATGGCCGACGAGGTGGTCGTCATCTATCACGGCGAGATCATGGAAGCAGGACCGGTCGAGGATATCTTCCGCAATCCGCAGCATCCCTATCTCAAGGGCCTGATGGCCGCCGTTCCGCATTTCGACATGAAACCCGGCGAGCGGCTGAAAGCGTTGCGCGAGGTAACGGTCAATCTCGAGTCCCTGGTCGGCAAGAAGAAGCCGCTCCAGGCAGAGGCGCCGGGCATCCTGCTTTCCGTCGCCAATCTCTCGAAGACCTACAAGACGCGCAAGCGCAGTTTCTTCGGCAAGCACGAAGCCACCGTCCTGCGCGCCGTCGACGACGTCAGCTTCGACATCCGCCGCGGCGAATGTCTCGGCCTGGTGGGCGAGTCCGGTTGCGGCAAGACCACGCTCAGCAAGATCCTGATGCGCGCCATCACGCCGGACAGCGGCGCGGTGGTGTTCAACGACGGCAAGGAAGTCGTCGACGTGCTTGCCGTCAAAGGCTCGGAGCTGCAGGACATGCGGACCAAGATCCAGATGGTGTTCCAGGACCCGGTCTCCTCGCTCTCGCCGCGCATGACGGTGCGCAACATCCTGAGTGAACCGCTCGAGATCCATGACCGCGGCGACAGCGACGAGCGCAAGCGCAAGGTCGAAGGATTGATGGCGGCAATCGGCCTCGACAAGCGTTATCTCAGCCGCTATCCGCACAGTTTTTCCGGCGGCCAGCGCCAGCGCATCGGGATTGCCCGCGCACTTGCGCTCGGCCCCAAGCTCGTCATCCTCGACGAGCCGGTCTCGGCGCTCGACGTCTCCGTGCAGGCACAGATCCTAAACCTGTTGAAGGACCTGCAGAAGGAACTGGGGCTTACCTATCTGTTCATTTCGCACAATCTCGCCGTCGTCGATTACATGGCCGACCGGATCGCGGTGATGTGCAAGGGCCGCATCGTCGAGATTGCGCCGCGCGAAATCATCCTGCGTGATCCGGTGCACCCCTATACGAAATCGCTGCTCGCCGCCGTCCCCTTCCCCGATCTCGACCGGCCGCTCGATTTCAAGGCGCTCAGGGAAAACGGCGCCGCCGACAAGCAGAACTGGGGGGTGACCTTCACCGCCGAACATGACGACGCGTCCGAACTTGCCTATGCCGACCTCGGCGACGGTCATCTGGTGCGCGCCCGCAAAGGCGCCAATGCCAAGGAGTTGCGCTGATGGTGACGCGTCGCACGTTTCTCGGCGGCCTCGTCGGCGCAGCGATCGCGCCCGCGGTGCTTCGCGCCGGACAGGTCGGCGAGCCGGAATTTCTGAAGGAACGGCTGACATCGGGCAGCCTGCCGCCGATGGCCGATCGCATTCCCGTGCGCCCGCGCATCGTCAACCTGAAGGAGATGGGGCTCGAACCCGGTGCCTACGGCGGCACGGTGCGCACTATCATAGGCAGCCAGCGCGACATCCGCTTCATGACGATCTACGGCTATGCCCGCCTGATCGGCTACAACAAGCACCTGCAGTTCCAGCCGGACATCCTGGCCGGTTTCCAGTCCGAGGACGACACGGTCTTTACCTTCACGCTGCGCGAGGGCCATAAATGGTCCGATGGCCAGCCGTTCACGGCCGACGATTTCCGCTACTGGTGGGAAGACGTCATCCTGAACGACAAGCTGACGCCCGGCGGCGGCGCGCTGGAGCTTCGTCCGCACGGCAGCCTGCCGCGCTTCGAGGTGCTCGATCCGCTGACCGTGCGCTACACCTGGGAAAAACCCAACCCGATGTTCCTGCCGACATTGGCAGGCCCGCAGCCGCTCGTTATCTTCGGTCCCGGTCATTACCTCAAGCAGTTCCACAAGGAATTTCAGCCGGACCAGGCGAAGATGGACGAGCTGATGAAGACCTACCGCGTCAAGAAATGGCAGGATCTGCACATCAAGATGGCGCGCTCCTACCGTCCGGAAAATCCGAACCTGCCGACGCTCGATCCCTGGCGCAATACGACGCCGCTGCCGTCGGAGCAGTTCGTCTTCGAGCGCAACCCGTTCTTCCACCGCATCGACGAGACCGGCAGGCAGCTTCCCTATCTCGACCGTTTCATCCTCAACGTCTCCTCCTCCTCGATCATCGCCGCCAAGGCGGGTGCAGGTGAGGCCGACCTGCAGGTGACCGGCATCGATTTCAACGACTACACCTTCCTGAAGGAGGCAGAAAAGCGCTTCCCGGTGAAGGTCAATCTCTGGAAGCTCGCGCGCGGCTCGCGCATTACGCTGCTGCCGAACCTCAACTGCGCCGACGAGGTGTGGCGCGGCCTTTTCCGCGACGTGCGCCTGCGCCGGGCGCTGTCGCTGGCGATCGACCGGCACGAGATCAACATGGTCGCCTTCTACGGCCTCGGCACGCCAAGCGCCGATACGGTCCTGCCCGACAGCCCGCTCTTCAAGCAGGAATATGCCGACGCCTTCGTGAAGTTCGATCCCGACGAGGCCAACCGCCTGCTCGACGAACTCGGCTTGACCAAACGCGGCGACGACGGCATCCGGCTCCTGCCGGACGGGCGTCGCGCCGAGATCACCGTCGAGACCGCCGGCGAGAGCAATCTCGATACCGACGTGCTGGAACTGGTGCACGATCACTGGGCCAATATCGGCCTGGCGCTCTATACCCGCACCTCGCAGCGCGACGTGTTCCGCAACCGCGCCATGAGCGGTTCGATCATGATGTCGATCTGGTACGGCCTCGACAATGGCGTGCCGACGGCCGACATGTCGCCGGCCGGCCTTGCGCCGACGCTCGACGATCAGCTGCAATGGCCGCTCTGGGGCATGCATTACCTCTCCGCCGGCCAGGAGGGCGTCGCACCGGATCTGCCTGAGGCTGCGGAAATGGTCGAGCTGCTCAGCCAATGGGGCTCGACGGCGAAATTCGAGGAGCGCCAGGTGATCTGGCACAAGATGCTGGCGCTCTATACGCAGCAGGTCTTCTCGATCGGCCTCATCAACAGCACGCTGCAGCCGATCCTTCGCGCCGCCAAGCTGCAGAACCTGCCGGAGAAAGCGCTCTACGGCTTCGATCCAACCTCCTATCTCGGCGTCTACATGCCGGATGCATTCTGGTACAAGGAGGCCTGAGGCGTGCTCAGATACATTCTCTGGCGCATCGCCGCCATGGTGCCGACGCTCTTCGTCATTTCAGCGCTGGTTTTCACCATCATCGAGCTGCCGCCCGGCGACTTCTTCGAGAGCCAGATCGCCGAGCTGCGTGCCTCCGGCGAGACCGCCAACCTCCAGGAAATCGAGGAGATGCGCCAGCAATACGGCTTCGACAAGCCGGAAATCGTGCGCTATTTCTATTGGGTCGGCGGCATGCTGCACGGCGATTTCGGCTATTCCTTCGAATACCAGCTGCCGGTCTCCGACGTGGTCGGCGATCGTCTGTGGCTGACGATGCTCGTCTCCTTCACGACGATCCTGCTCACCTGGCTGATCGCCTTTCCGATCGGCATCTATTCGGCCACGCACCAGTACAGCTGGGGTGATTACGGGCTGACGTTCCTCGGCCTGATGGGCATCGCCATTCCGAACTTCATGCTTGCTCTGATCCTGATGTATTTCGCCAATATCTGGTTCGGCATCTCGATCGGCCATCTGATGGACCAGCAATATATTTCGGCGCCGATGAGCTGGGAGAAGGCGCGGTCGATCCTCTCTCACCTGTGGATCCCGGTCATCATCGTCGGCACGGCCGGCACGGCCGGCATGATCCGGCGGCTGCGCGCCAACCTCCTCGACGAGATGCAGAAGCAATATGTCGTCACCGCCCGCGCCAAGGGCCTGCCGCCGCTGAAGGCGCTGGTCAAATATCCGCTGCGCATGGCGCTCAACTTCTTCGTCGCCGATATCGGCTCGATCCTGCCGTCGATCATCTCGGGCGCCGAGATCGTCGCGATCGTGCTGTCGCTGGAGACGACGGGGCCGATGCTCATCAAGGCGTTGCAGAGCCAGGACATGTATCTCGCCGGCTCCTTCCTGATGTTCCTGGCCTTCCTCAATGTCATCGGCGTGCTGATCTCCGACATCGCGCTCGGCTTCCTTGATCCCCGCATCCGTCTGCAAGGCAGGAGCACCAAATAATGTCGCCCCTTCCCGCACCCGGAGCGCCGCTTCCGCACTACGTCTCGACCGCGCCTTTCGATCCGCTTGCGACCGAAAGCATGACGTCGGCGCAATCGCGCATCCATCTCGCTTCGCAGAAGCAGCTGATGTGGTGGAAGTTCAAGCAGCACAAGCTGGCCTTGATCTCCGGCATCTTTCTCGCCGCCGTCTACCTGATGATCCTGATCGTCGAGTTCCTGGCGCCCTACGGCCTGCACACGCGCAATGTCGATTTCATCCATGCGCCGCCGCAACCCATCCACTTCTTCGACAAGGGCAGCTTCGTCGGTCCCTTCGTCTACGGCCGGAGCATGACGCTCGATCTAGACACGCTACACCGTGTCTATAGCGACAGGCCGAACGACGTGCAGCCGATCCGCTTCTTCTGCCGCGGCGATGGCTACAAATTCTGGGGCGTTGTTGCCTCGAATTATCATCTCGTCTGCCCGGCGATCGGCGGCCAGATGTTCCTGCTTGGCACCGACCGGCTCGGCCGCGACGTGCTGTCGCGCATCCTCTACGGCGCGCGCATATCGCTGACGATCGGTCTGATCGGCATTTCGATCAGCTTCGTGCTCGGCATCGTCATCGGTGGCCTTGCCGGCTATCGCGGCGGCATTTTCGATCTCATCGTCCAGCGCCTGATCGAAGTGCTGCAATCGCTGCCGAGCCTGCCGCTGTGGATGGCGCTGGCCGCCATCATGCCGGTGACGTGGAGCCCGATCGTCATCTATTTCGGCATCACCGTCATCCTCGGCATCATCGACTGGACGGGGCTCGCGCGTGCCGTGCGCTCCAAACTCCTGGCGCTGCGCGAGGAGGATTATGTCCAGGCCGCACAGCTGATGGGCGCCAGCACGCCGCGCATCATCGGCCGGCATCTGGTGCCGGGCTTCATGTCGCATCTCATTGCGTCGGCGACGATTTCCATCCCCGGGATGATCCTTGGGGAGACCGCGCTCTCCTTCCTCGGCCTCGGCCTTCGTCCGCCGATCACCAGCTGGGGCATTCTGCTGACCGAGGCAAAAAGCGTCAGCGTCATCGCCTTCTATCCGTGGCTGCTCTATCCGATCATTCCTGTTGTTCTTGTCATTTTGGCGTTCAACTTTCTGGGAGACGGCTTGCGTGATGCGGCAGATCCCTACAAATAGCAGGAAACGCGGCGGCGCATCATGGCACCGCCCCCACCTCTTGGCCTCCGGACGGTGGGGTTACTAACTATGTTGCTGACCCCAGAAGGGATGCCCATGTCCAGACGTCTCGAAGATGCGCGCATCCTCATGTACAGCCACGACACTTTCGGTCTCGGCCATCTGCGCCGCTGTCGCGCCATCGCCCATGCGCTGGTCGAGGATTATCGCGGCCTCAATATTCTGATCATTTCGGGTGCCACGATCGCCGGCGCCTTCGACTACCGCGCCCGTGTCGACTTCGTGAAGATCCCGAGCGTCATCAAGCTCCGCAACGGTGAATATACCTCGCTCGCCAGCCATATCGACCTGCACGAGACGCTGAAGATGCGAGAGTCGAGCATTCGCCACACGGCCGAGACCTTCCAGCCCGATATCTTCATCGTCGACAAGGAACCGATGGGACTGAAGGGCGAGGTCGAGGATACGCTGGCCTATCTCAAGGCCCGCGGCACCGTCCTGGTGCTCGGCCTGCGCGAGATCATGGATGCGCCGCATCTGCTCGAGGCCGAGTGGAAGAAGAACAGCATCATGCAGAAGATCGACCAGTATTACGACAGCGTCTGGGTGTACGGTCCGCCGGAATTCTACGATCCGCTGATCGGCCTCGACGTGCCGCAAAGCCTGCGCCGGAAGATGGATTTCGTCGGCTTCCTGCAACGCAGCGTCTCCAGGGGCAAGACCTCGATCAACGCCCGCAAGGATAATTACATCCTCGTCACGACAGGCGGCGGCGGCGACGGCTCCGATCTCGTCCACGACGTCATGAACGCCTATGAGGCCGACCCGACGCTGACGCAGAAGGCGCTCGTCGTGCTCGGTCCCTATATGCCGGCCGCCGAGCGGGCCAAGCTGGTTCAGAAGGGAGAAGCGATCCCCTATATCGAGGTGATCGAGTTCGATAACCACATGGAAGAGCTGATCGACGGCGCCACCGGCGTCGTCGCCATGGGCGGCTACAACACCTATTGCGAGATCCTCTCCTTCGACAAGCCAGCCCTCATCGTGCCGCGCGTCAAGCCGCGCGAGGAGCAGCTGCTGCGCGCCCAGCGGGCAAGCGAGCTCGGCCTCGTCGACATGCTGCTGCCGGACCAGTCGGTCGACCCCACAATCATGGCCGAAGCGCTGAAGCGCCTGCCCTTGCGCCAGCCACCGTCGAAGAGCGGCGGCAATATGCGTCTCGAAGGACTGGACCATATCTCGCAGACCGTCGGCCGCTGGATCGACGGCCGCGGCAGCCACCTTTCCCTCGTCGGCGCGGAATAGGGCACAGCCTTGCCGCCACGCCGCAAGATCCTCGTCGTGCTGAAAGGCTATCCCCGCCTTTCCGAAACCTTCATCGCCCAAGAGCTGCTCGGCCTCGAAAAGGCCGGCTTCGACCTCACCCTGATTTCGATGCGCCGGCCGACCGACAAGAAGCGCCATCCCGTCCATGACGAGATCCGGGCGCGCGTCGTCTATCTGCCGGAATATCTGCACGAGGAGCCGATCCGCGTGCTGAAAGGCCTCATCGCCGGTTTCTCCAAACCAGGCTTCAAGGCGCTGATGAAGCGCTTCCTCGCCGACCTCAAGCGCGACATCTCCCGCAATCGCCTCCGCCGGCTCGGCCAGGCGCTGGTGCTCGCGCGCGAATGGCCGGACGAGGGCGAATGGCTGCATGCCCATTTCATTCACACGCCGGCTTCGGTGACGGAATATGCGAGCATCCTGACCGGCACCCCCTGGACCTGTTCGGCGCATGCCAAGGACATATGGACATCGCCAGACTGGGAGCTGAACGAGAAACTCGGCAGCGCCCGCTGGACCGTCACCTGCACCAGGACGGGCTACGACCATATGCGCACCCTGACATCGCGCAGGGAGGCCGTGCACTTGAGTTACCACGGTCTCGATCTCGCCCGTTTCGGCCATTTTGCCGGCGAGCGCTCGGACCGCACCGGCGGCGACCCCGACGATCCGGCCTTCATCCTCAGCGTCGGCCGCGCCGTCGAGAAGAAGGGTTACGACGTGCTGCTGCGCGCGCTGGCGTTGCTGCCCGCCGACCTTCACTGGCGCATGGACCATATCGGCGGCGGCGAGGAGCTTGCCAAATTGAAGGCGCTCGCCACCGAACTCGGCATCTCCGGCCGCATCGTCTGGAAGGGCGCCTTGGCTCAGGAAGACGTGCTCGATCATTACCGCCGCGCCGACCTCTTCGCGCTTGCCTGCCGTATCGCCGCCAACGGCGACCGCGACGGCCTGCCGAACGTCCTGGTCGAGGCCTCGAGCCAGCGGCTCGTCTGCCTCTCGACCGAAGTATCGGGGGTGCCCGAGCTCCTGAAGAACGGTGAAAACGGCCTCGTCGTGCCGCCGGAGGATCCGGCGCTGCTGGCCAGAGCGCTGGAAGCAGCGATCCGCGATCCTGAACTGCGCAAGCGCCTCGGCGACGCCGCCGAAAGCCAGGTGCGCGAATATTTCGATTATCACTCCAGCATCAGACAGCTCACCGGCCTGTTCGAGGCCGAATGGCAGAAGGCGTCATGACGGCACCGCGTATTTTCTTCTACGTCCAGCATCTGCTCGGCATCGGCCATATAGCCCGCGCCAGCCGCATCGCCAATGCTCTGGTCAAGGACGGTTTTGATGTGACTGTCGTGACCGGCGGCCTGCCGGTGCCGGGCTTTCCGGGCGAAGGCGTGAAGACCGTGGCCCTGCCGGCGGTCGTCGCCAGCAATGCTGGTTTTTCCGGCCTCGCCGATGCCGAGGGCCGGCCGGCCGGCGAGGATTTCCTCAAGACACGCCGCCAGCTGCTGCTTGACGCCTTCAACGCCGCAAGGCCGGATGTCGTCATCATCGAAGCCTTCCCCTTCGGCCGAAGACAGATGCGCTTCGAACTGCTGCCCTTGCTCGAGGCGATCGACAAGGCCGAACCCAGGCCGAAACTCGTAAGCTCGGTGCGCGACATCCTGCAGGAAAACCGCAAGCCCGGCCGCGACGCGGAAACCGTCACGCTGGTCAAGGATCATTTCGATGCCGTGCTCGTCCACGGCGATCCCGGTTTCGTCAGGCTCGAGGACACCTTTCCGCTGACATCCGAGATCGCCGACAGGCTGCGTTATACCGGCCTCGTCGCAGCTCCGCCGGCGCCGGAACCGACCGAGACATTCGACATCATCGCCTCGGCGGGCGGCGGTGCGGTCGGCGCCGCACTGATCGGCGCGGCCAAAGAGGCGGCAGCGCTGCTGCCGGGCAATCTTCGCTGGCTGCTGGTATCAGGCCCGAACCTGCCGGAGGCCGATTTCGCCGCGCTGTCTGAGGACGTGGGCCCGAATGTGACGCTGGTGCGCTTCCGCAAGGATTTTCCCTCGCTGCTGCGCGGTGCCAAGGTGTCGATCTCGCAGGCAGGCTACAACACCGTCGGCGACCTGCTTCGCACCGAATGCCGGGCGATCCTCATCCCCTTCGTCGCCGGCGGCGAGACCGAGCAGACGGTGCGCGCCGAACGGCTGCAGGCGCTCGGCCTCGCCGATATCCTGCCGGAAGACGGACTGACGTCGGGCCATGTGAAAGAGGCGGTCGAAAAGGCGCTCGCCGCACCGCGCCGGGGGCCGGTCTTGCTCGACCTCGACGGGGCGGAGAAAACCGCCGGCATCATTCGCTCCATGATTGCCGAATCCCTCGCCTAATCCAAAATTCCTGTGATATAAGCAAAGTTCCGGCGAGAATCGGCATTTTTGCAGCCGGTCGCTTCGCCTTGTTTTCATTGCGATATCGGCGGTCCGGCTGCATGATCCTGTTCTCAAAATTCCTTCCCGTCCCGGCGCCCGGATCGCGCCCCCGGAATTTCCCAGCAAGCTGACGGTTAGCCATGGAAAAAAGCCTCGCCCGCTACATCTGGAAGAACACGCGGCTGCAGCAGCTGTGGATTCTGGCTGTCGTCGCCGCCTCGATGGTGCCCTATTTCCTGTCCTTCGACCTGCCGAAGCAGATCGTCAACGGACCGATCCAGGGTGACGGCTTCGAAGGTCCGGGCGCAACGCAGACCTTCATGCACATTGCCTACGACCTGCCGCTGATCGGCCATGTCGAATTCTTTCAAGGGTTGCAGCTCAACCGCTTCCAGATGCTGATGGCTCTCAGCCTGGTATTTCTGGCGCTGGTGGTGCTGAACGGCCTCTTCAAGTTCTACATCAACACCTATAAGGGCCGGCTCGGCGAGCGCATGCTGCGCCGTATCCGCTTCGAGCTGATCGACCGGGTGCTGCGCTTTCCGCCCATTCACTTCAAGCGGGTGAAATCGGCCGAAATCGCCACGATGATCAAGGACGAGGTGGAGCCGATGGGCGGCTTCACCGGCGATGCCTTCGTCTCCCCTGCCCTTCTCGGCGGCCAGGCGATCACGGCGCTCGCCTTCATCATCGTCCAGAATTTCTGGCTCGGCATGATCGCCGCCGGCATCGTCGGCGTCCAGGCGATCGTCATTCCCCGCATGCGCAAGC
Organism: Rhizobium sp. WYCCWR10014; assembly: GCF_001657485.1. GTDB lineage: Bacteria > Pseudomonadota > Alphaproteobacteria > Rhizobiales > Rhizobiaceae > Rhizobium. The sequence continues at coordinate 361,195 of NZ_LXFU01000051.1, read as the reverse complement.
GCCTGCTGGATCTCGGCCGCCAGCGGCAGCTGACGGCGCGCGAGCTCTCCGGCCGCGTCGGCGAAATCGTCGACGGCATCGGCACGATCCACGGCAACGACACATCGAACCTCGAACGCGCCGACATCGCCTCACGGCTCGGCCGGATCTTCTCGATCCGCTACGACCTTTACCAGTGGAAGTTCCTGGTGAAGTTCATCAACAATTTCCTCGCCCAGGTCACGCCGTTCCTGTTTTACGCGATCGGCGGCTACCTGGCGCTGCAGGGCCGGCTCGACATCGGTCAGCTCGTCGCCGTCATATCCGCCTACAAGGACCTGCCCGGCCCGCTGAAGGAACTGATCGACTGGGACCAGATGCGCCAGGACGTGCAGGTGAAGTACCAGCAGGTCTACGAGCAGTTCAATGTCGAGCCGCTGATCGACAGCCGCATCCAGGAACTCGCGACCGCCCCGGTCGGGGCGCTGACGGGCGCGTTCGTCGTCACCAACCTGACGCTTTCCGACGACAGCGGCGCCCGCCTCGTCGACCATGTCTCCGTCGAGATCAAGCCGAACGAGACGGTGGCAATCGTCGGGCCGAACGGCAGCGGCGCGGAAGCCTTCGCCGAAGCGCTCGGCCGCATGGTCTGGCCGGACTCCGGCCGCATCACCATCGACGGCCGCGATCTCCTCGACATGCCGGAATCGATCACCGGCCGGCGGATCTCCTATGCCTCGTCCGACACCTTCTTCTTCCACGGCACGCTCGCCAGCAATCTGCTCTACGGCCTGAAACATGCGCCGATGACCGATCCGGTTTACGACGAGCGGGAAGCGCTGGAGTATAAATGGCATTCTGCCGAGGCGGAGAAGGCCGGCAATCCGACGCTCGACCTCAATAGCGACTGGGTGGACTACAAGGCCGCCGGCGCCAGCGGGCCCGAGGACATTCTGAAAGCGATCCGCCCGGTGCTCGACGCCGTCCTGATCTCGCAGGACATCCTCGATCTGGCGCTGCGCTCGACCGTCAACACCGACGTGCATGTGGCGCTCGGCGACCACGTCGTGGCGCTGCGCGCCTCGCTGCGCGACCGGCTGCGCGACGAGGGGCTCGACACGATCGTCGTGCCTTTCGATTTTGACGCCTATAACGGCCAGGCGACGGTCGGCGAGAACCTGCTCTTCGGCACGATGAAGCGGCCTTTGATGACCAACCGCAGGCTTGCCGCGCATCCCTATTTCCAGCAGCTCTTCCGTGAGACCGGGCTTAGCACCGACCTCTACGCCATGGGCCTCGAGATCGCCGAAAACGCGGTGGAACTCTTCCACGACCTGCCGCCGGACCATCCTTTCTTCCAGCAGCTGACCTTCATGACGGCGGACGACATTCCGACCTACCAGGCGCTGCTGCAGAAGCTGCAAAGCCGCCGCTTCGAGGATGCCACGCCGGAAGAACGTTCGGCCATCATCCGGCTGAGTTTTGCCTATATCGAGCCGCGCCATCGCTTCGGCTTGCTGACGAACGAACTCATGGAGAAGATCGTCAGCGCCCGCAAGCAGTTCCACGAGCATATTCCGGCCGATCTCGCCGAGCTGATCGAGCGCTACGACGCCGAGCGTTTCACCCCGTCGGCAAGCCTGATGGACAATGTGCTCTTCGGCCGCATCGCCTATCAGCAGGCCGACGCCTCCGAGCGCATCCGCGGCATCATGGGCGAACTCTTCGATGCGCTCGACCTTTATGACGACGTGCTGTCGATCGGCCTCGAATTCGACGTCGGCTCCGGCGGCAAGCGCCTGACCATGGTGCAGCGTCAGAAGCTGAACCTTGCCCGCGCACTGTTGAAGCGCTCGGACTATTTCATCTTCAACCGGCCGCTGTCGGCGCTCGACCAGCGCGTTCAAGATCAGATCACCCGCAACATCATCGAAGGCCTGCATGAAGAAGGCCATCGGCCGGCGATCATCTGGGTGCTTTCCAACGCCCGGCTGGCCGAGATGTTCGACCGGATCCTGCTCTTCGACCGCGGCGGATTGGCGGAAGCCGGAAACTATCCCGAACTTTCCGAGAAAAACGGGATGTTCAAGGAACTGTTATCGTAATATTCTATAGGGGCGGCGATAGTGGGTGTTCCCGTGGGGGAACGCCTTGGAGTTTTGAAGACGCACGGTCCCGCGGACCCTGCGTCAGGGGATTGAAACGCTCATGCTGTTGAGAGACGAAGTCGAAATGCTGCGAAGGGTGCCGATCTTTTCAAGGATTGCGCCAGCAAAGCTCAAGCTTTTGGCCTTTACTTCTGATCGCATGACCTACAACGCCGGGCAGAACCTCTTTCATCAAGGCGATGTCGGTGATGCCGCTTACGTCATCCTCTCGGGTACCGCCGATATCGTCGTCTCCTCGCCGGCCGGCGAGATCAAGGTCGCCGATGTCGAACCCAATTCCATCGTCGGCGAAATCGCCATCCTCTGCGACGTCTCGCGCACGGCAACGGTGCGCGCCACCTCGCCGCTCGAGGTGCTGCGCATCAGCAAGGAGCACTTTTTGAAGCTGCTCAGCGATTTCCCGGAAATGGCCGTGGAAATCATGCGCGTGCTGGCCGACCGCCTGAACCACACCACGGCGGAGCTAACCGCGGCCCGGGCGGCAAAACAGCCGCAGATGGCGCAGTAAAAGCGCATTCAGCCTTTCGGCGGCCATTGCTGGGCACCATGCAGGAAATGCAGTATCTCGATCGTCTCGCTCTTCGGCAGATAACGATAGACGACAAGGAACGGCGTTCGAGAGATGATGAATTCGCGCGTTCCCTGCCTTCGCCCTTTTCGTCCCATTTCCGGATGATCCCGCAGCAGGATCGTTTGTCGCGAATTTCGTCCAGACCATTAAGGGCAGCCGCACGGTCTTGCGCTGCAATATATGCGGTCGCCTGCTGCCTGGCTCTACGGGCCGTCTCAGTCGAGATGATCCTCACTTGCCCTCATTCTTAAGCAAGCCAAGCAACTCGCTACGCTCGCGCGCCATCTCTTCCTCAACGACCTCGTGAGGAACCCAGACGGTATTGGGATCGTCGGCTTCCCGGATCGCTTCCTCGACCTGTTCGCGGAACCACTTGTCGTATTCCGCCGCCTCATGGGTAAGACGCAGAGCGGCGTCCCGATCCGGCCGCAGGGCCGTCTCCGGAGCGTAACCGGCCGCATCGACGTCGAACCGCGAGATGCCGACGTTCGTGAGGTAAGAAACCAAGGCATCCATGCGCTTGAAGACGCGCACCTGCCTGCTGCGTTGGGCCGCAAGCGGGCGCTCGACCTTGCCGTAGCGGATGACGACGGACCAGCCACCGGTCTTGCCGACGACGTGGACTGCGTGTAGGGCGCCCGCCTCGACCAGACGCGAGAGCGTCGCGTGATCGATGGTTCCTGCTGTCATGGCATATCCTCGCTCAGGCCGACAAGATATGCATTTCATTCCGGATTGCTACGCGTTCAACAATTGGACCTGCGCTGTTACAACCGAAAGCCTGCATGGTTTCCCATGCAGATCTTTTGTTCGACAGCGTCTATTCGCGCTGTTCCAGCGCCCTGCTGAAGGCAAGTGCTGCAAGCGTGCAGATGGCGCCGGAAAGCAGGTAATAGCCGACGAAGGTCAGGCCGAAGCGGCTGGATAGGCTGAGCGCCACCAGTGGCGCAAAACCCGCGCCGATCAACCAGGCCAGATCCGAGGTGAAGGCGGCACCCGTATAGCGGTAGCCGCGGCCGAAGCGGGACGAGATCGAGCCGGTCGCCTGGCCGAAGGAAAGACCGAGCACGCCGAAGCCGATGATAACGAAAGCGTCATGGCCGCTGTTGCCGGATGCGATCAGGCTCGGCCCGATAAAGCTGAAGACGGCGATGATGACGGCGCAGATGGCAAGCTGGGCGCGCCGGCCGATACGGTCAGCGATCAGGCCAGACGCGATGATCGTGAGGATGCCGACCGCGGCGCCGATCACCTGCACCACCATAAAGGCGCCGATCGGCTGGTTGCCGTAAAGGCTCATCCACCCGAGCGGGAAGATGGTGACGAGGTGGAACATGGCAAAACTCGCGAGCGGCACGAAGGCGCCGATCAGGATGTCGCGGCCGTGGACCCGCAGCACGTCGAGGATCGGTGCTGCTTCCAGCTCATGCTGCTCCAGCAGCGTCCCGAACTCCTTGGTCATGACCAGCCGCAAACGCGCAAACAGCGCCACGACGTTGATCGCGAAGGCGACGAAGAAGGGATAACGCCAGCCCCAGGAGAGGAAATCCTCACTGGAAAGATTGGCGACGAAATAACCAAACAGCGTGCTTGCCAGCGCAAAGCCGATCGGCGCGCCGAGCTGCGGGATCATCGCATACCAGCCACGGTGCTTGGCCGGTGCGTTGAGCGCCAGCAGCGAGGCAAGGCCGTCCCAGGCGCCGCCGAGCGCGAAGCCCTGGCCGAGACGGAAGAGCGCAAGCAACGCGATCGACCAGACGCCGATCTCCTCGTAACCCGGCAGGAAGGCGATCGATGCTGTGGAGCCGCCGAGCAGGAAGAGCGCGATGGTCAGCTTGGTGCCACGGCCATACAGCCGGTCGATCGTCATGAAGACGACGGAGCCGACGGGGCGGGCCAGGAAGGCCAGCGAGAAGATGGCGAAGGAATAGAGCGTTCCCGTCAGCCTGTCCGGCGCGAAGGGGAAAATCAGCTGTGGAAAGACCAGGACCGAGGCGAGGCCGTAGACGAAGAAATCGAAGAATTCCGACATGCGGCCGATCACCACGCCGATGGCGATGCTGCCCGGCGAAACCGGCTTGTCGTCGTGAATGCGCCGCGCGTCGCGTTCCAGCGACGATGATGACGGCCCGTAATTCGATGTTGTAGCCATGAAACGCCTCCCTCGTTGAAGCGCTTTCGCCAAGGCGCCTCAGCCTGATCTTGATCAAACCTGCAGGCTTATCAAGTCCGTAAGACGTAAATAGTTCGTCATGGCGGCTCAAAATGAGGCGTGGGCAGGAAAAATAGCGTGATCCGGGCAGCGATTTTCCCATGGGAACGCTGGCATGGCCGGTTCTTACGGATATATTGATTGGAACATGCGCTCGCGAAAAATCCTTCTTGATTTCATCAGGATTTCAAAGCTGTAGTGCAACATGATTTGTGCCGCAGTGCGGCATGATTGCTGCACTGCGACCAAACACCTCATGTCGCTATCAGGTCCAGTGCGTTAGTCGCGGAACAAACGAAACAACAAGAGCTTAGAGACGTGCCAAAACTCATGAAGTTTTCCCGCCTTCTATCCGTCTTGCCGCTGCTTTTCCTGGCAGGATGCAACATGGTGGTCATGGCGCCCTCCGGCGACATCGCCGTGCAACAGCGCGATCTCATCGTCATCTCGACGGTGCTGATGCTGTTGATCATCATACCGGTGATCTTCCTGACGCTATTCTTCGCCTGGCGCTACCGCCGCTCCAATACGGCCGCCACCTACGCGCCGGAATGGCACCATTCGACCCGTCTCGAAATCGTGATCTGGGCGGCACCGCTGGCGATCATCATCGCGCTCGGCGCCGTCACCTGGATTTCCACCCATAAGCTCGATCCCTACCGCCCGCTCGACCGCCTCGATGCGGAGCGCGCCATTCCGGCCGATACCAAGCCGTTGAACGTCGAGGTCGTGGCGCTCGACTGGAAGTGGCTGTTCTTCTATCCCGAACTCGGCATCGCTACCGTCAACGAACTTGCTGCCCCGGTCGACAAGCCGATCAATTTCAAGATCACCGCCTCCTCGGTGATGAACTCCTTCTACATCCCTGCCCTTGCCGGCCAGATCTATGCGATGCCCGGCATGGAGACGAAGCTGCATGCCGTCATCAACAAGCAAGGCGAATATGAAGGCTTCTCCGCCAATTACAGCGGAAGCGGCTTCTCGCACATGCGCTTCAAGTTCCACGGCCTCGACCAGGCGGGCTTTGACGCCTGGGTGGCGCAGGTCAAGCAGCAGGGCACGATGCTCAACCGCGACGCCTATCTGAAGCTCGAGAAGCCGAGCGAGAAGGAACCGGTGCGTTATTATGCCGGAGCCGATGCCGACCTTTACAATGCCATCCTCAACATGTGCGCCACACCTGGCAAGATGTGCATGAACGAGATGATGCACATCGACATGATGGGCGGCGGCGGCAAGGAAAGTGCCGAGAACCGCGAAAAGCTGCGATATGACGACCGTCATGCCGACGAAGGCATCGTGGCGCCCGCCGCCACCGTGCCGGCGACCGGGGCTCCGGCACGCAGCGAGCCTGCCGAGCGGACCGACGGCAACAGCATGCAGCACGACATGCCCGGCATGGACATGCAGCATGAGGGTCATTCCATGCCCGGCATGAGCAATGGCGCCGATCCGGCGCCGGCGCAGCTCAACAACAACAATTAACCTGGCGCTTTGCGTCGCAAGACATAATGAACGGGTTGTTCCATGTTTTCCAATCCTGACCTCCTGAAGTTCGTCTTCGGCCGGTTGACCCTCGATGCCATCCCCTACCACGAGCCGATCCTGGTGGTGACCTTCATCGGCGTCGTCATCGGCGCCCTCGCGGTGCTCGGCATCATCACCTATTTCAAGTTCTGGGGTCCGCTCTGGCGCGACTGGATCTGCAGCGTCGATCACAAGAAGATCGGCATCATGTATGTGATCCTGGCCGTCATCATGCTGCTGCGCGGCTTCTCCGACGCGATCCTGATGCGCATCCAGCAGGCGATCGCCTTCAACGGTTCGGAAGGCTATCTGCCGCCGCACCATTACGACCAGGTCTTCACCGCCCACGGCGTCATCATGATCTTCTTCGTGGCGATGCCCTTCGTCACCGGTCTGATGAACTTCGTGGTGCCGCTGCAGATCGGCGCGCGCGACGTCTCCTTCCCCTTCCTCAACAACTTCTCCTTCTGGATGACCACCGCCGGCGCGATCATCATCATGCTGTCGCTGTTCATCGGCGAATTTGCCCAGACCGGCTGGCTCGCCTACCCGCCGCTGTCTGGCGCTGCCTACAGTCCGGGCGTCGGTGTCGATTACTATATCTGGGGCCTGCAGGTGGCCGGTGTGGGAACGACGCTTTCGGGCATCAACCTGATCGCCACCATCGTCAAGATGCGTGCGCCGGGCATGACCTTCATGAAGATGCCGGTCTTCACCTGGACGGCGCTTTGCACCAACGTGTTGATCGTCGCCTCCTTCCCGATCCTGACGGCAACGCTCGCCCTGCTGTCGCTCGACCGTTATGCCGGCACGAACTTCTTTACCAACGACCTCGGCGGCAATCCGATGATGTACATCAACCTCATCTGGATCTGGGGTCATCCGGAGGTCTACATCCTCGTACTGCCGGCCTTCGGCATCTTCTCGGAAGTCGTCGCCACCTTCTCCGGCAAACGCCTGTTCGGCTACGCCTCGATGGTCTACGCGACCTGCGTGATCATGATTCTCTCCTACATCGTCTGGCTGCACCACTTCTTCACCATGGGCTCGGGCGCCAGCGTCAACTCCTTCTTCGGCATCACCACGATGATCATCTCGATCCCGACGGGGGCGAAGATGTTCAACTGGCTCTTCACCATGTATCGCGGCCGCATCCGCTATGAGGTGCCGATGCTGTGGACGGTCGGCTTCATGGTGACCTTCGTCATCGGCGGCATGACCGGCGTCATGCTTGCCGTGCCGCCTGCCGACTTCGTGCTGCACAATTCGCTGTTCCTCATCGCCCACTTCCACAACGTCATCATCGGCGGCGTTCTTTTCGGCATGTTTGCCGGCGTCAACTACTGGTTCCCCAAGGCCTTCGGCTTCAAGCTCGATCCCTTCTGGGGCAAGATGAGCTTCTGGTTCTGGCAGATCGGCTTCTGGTTCGCCTTCATGCCGCTCTATGTCCTCGGCCTGATGGGCGTCACCCGCCGCATGAGCCAGTTCGAGGACCCGTCGATACAGATCTGGTTCATCATCGCCGCCTTCGGCGTCGGTCTGATCGCGCTTGGCATTGCCGCCTTCCTGATCCAGATCGTCGTCAGCTTCATGAGGCGCGAGGAATTGCGCGACGACAGCGGCGATCCCTGGGATGGCCGTACGCTGGAATGGTCGACCTCCTCGCCGCCGCCGGAATACAACTTCGCCTTGACGCCTGTCGTGCACGATCATGACAGCTGGTACGACATGAAGAACCGCGGTTATGCGCGTCCGCTGGAAGGCTTCCGGCCGATCCACATGCCGAAGAATACCGGCACCGGCGCGATCCTGTCGGGCATCAGCGTCGCGCTTGCCTTCGGCCTGATCTGGTACATGTGGTGGCTGGTCGTCGTCTCCTTCGTCGCCATGCTCGTCGTCGCGATCGGCCATACTTTCAATTACAGACGCGACTTCTACATCCCCGCCGAAGAGGTAACCGAAACGGAAGGCAAGCGCACCGCGCTGCTTGCCGAGCAGGTGTGATGACCATGAGCGATCAGACCATCGACACGGCCGAAAAGCCGGAATTCTACCTGACGGAAGACCATCATCCGGAAAACAGCACCAATCTCGGCTTCTGGCTCTACCTGATGAGCGACTGCCTGATCTTCGCGGTGCTGTTTGCAACGCATGCCGTCCTCGGCCGCAATTATGCCGCCGGTCCGTCGCCGGCCGATCTCTTCGATCTGCCGATCGTTGCCCTCAACACCTCGATGCTGCTCTTCTCCTCGATCACCTACGGCTTCGCGATGCTGCAGATGGAGCGGAACGCAAAGGCCGAAACGCTGTTCTGGCTTGGTGTGACCGGCCTGTTCGGCGCAGCCTTCATCGGGCTCGAACTCTACGAGTTCATCCACCTGATCCATGAAGGCGCCGGGCCGACGCGCAGCGCATTCCTCTCCTCCTTCTTCACCCTGGTCGGCACGCACGGACTGCACGTCACCTTCGGCATCATCTGGCTGGTCACGCTGATGGTGCAGGTGTCGACGCATGGGCTGATCGAGGCCAACCGCCGCCGCCTGATGTGCCTTTCGATGTTCTGGCACTTCCTCGATGTCGTCTGGATCGGCGTCTTTTCCTTCGTCTACCTGTTGGGAGTTCTCGGATGAGTTCGCAAGCACCTGCACATGAGGACGCCCACGAGGCTCATCACGGCCACAGCCACGGCCATCAGGCCGGCCACGGCACGTTCCGCAGCTATATGACGGGCTTCGTGCTTTCCGTCATCCTGACCGCCATTCCCTTCTGGCTGGTCATGGCAGGCGTGTTTGAAAGCCCGGCCGTTACGGCGGTGCTGGTGATGGGCCTCGGCGCGATCCAGATCGTCGTCCACATGGTCTTCTTCCTGCACATGAATACAAGGAGCGAGGGCGGCTGGACGATCATGGCGCTGATCTTCACCCTCATCATCGTCGCCATCGCTCTCTCCGGCTCGCTCTGGGTCATGCATCATCTCAATACCAACATGATGCCGATGAGCCCCGAGATGATGAAGAACATGCCGTGACGGTCACCAAGGGTCGGCGGCAGCGTCACCCGCAGGCTCCCTCGGAAAAATCGGATAGACGGCGGGCAAAACGTGCCATCTTCGCCGTCTGTCTGGTGCTGCTTGCCGCGGCACTCGCCGCGCTCGGCACCTGGCAGGTTGAGCGCCTTGCCTGGAAACGCGACCTCATTGCCCGCGTCGATCAGCGTGTGCATGCAGCACCCGTGCCGGCCCCCGCACAGGCCGGCTGGAGCAAGGTCAACGCCACTGATGACGAATATCGGCGGGTGACGGCAGCCGGGACGCTGGCCAACGACAAGGAAACGCTGGTCTATGCCTCGACCGCGCTCGGTCCGGGATATTGGGTGATGACGCCGCTGGCGCTTGCCGACGGCACATCAATCCTCGTCAATCGCGGCTTCGTGCCGACCGACAGGCGCGACCCGGCCTCGCGCCGCGAGGGCGAGCTGTCAGGCCCGGTCGAGATTACCGGGTTGATGCGGATGACGGAGCCGAAGGGATCGCTGCTGCAATCGAATGACGTCGTAGCCGACCGATGGTATTCGCGCGATGTCGCAGCGATCGCTGAAAAGCGCGGCGTCGGTGCGGTCGCACCCTATTTCATCGACGCCGATGCCACCCCCAATCCGGGCGGCCTGCCTGTCGGCGGCCTGACCGTCATCGCCTTCCCCAACAACCATCTCATCTACGCGATCACCTGGTACGGGCTGGCGGCGATGGTGCTGGCATTGCTGGTGTTCATTCTTCGCGGTGAGAGGGGTAGCCGTCGCCGCTTATGAGGCGATCCGGCCGATCGCCTCGGCGAGCTGCGCCTGCGAGAAGGGTTTGCCGAGGCGGGGCAGGTCGACGATGCCGGCCCCTTCGGGGATTTCGGCGTAACCGGTTGCGAGGATGATCGGCATATCAGGCCATTCGTTGCGGATCGCCTGTGCGAGCTGCGCACCCGTCATGCGCGGCATGGCATGGTCGCAAATCACCAGGTCGACCTCCTGTTTGCGCAGGATGTCGAGCGCCTCGGAGCCCGCCATCGCCTCGAACACGGTATGGCCTAGATCCTCCAGCATCAGCGCCGTATTCATCAGGACCAGTCCATCGTCATCGACGGCGACGATGCGCAGCCGGCGCGGCGCATTTTCCTCCTGCTGCGGCCGATCGGCGGCCGCCTCGGTCACCGGCTCGACAATTGCGACCGGGAACCATAATTCGGCCGTCGTGCCTTCGCCCGGGCTGCTCTTCATCATGAGGCGGCCGCCGGACTGGGACGCAAGGCCCTGCACCATAGAAAGGCCGAGGCCCGTGCCCTTGCCGACGCCCTTGGTGGTGAAGAACGGCGTGATGGCCTGCTCCAGCGTCTTTGCATCCATGCCCTCGCCTTCGTCGATCACCGCGATGCGGACATAGCGGCCAGGCGGCAGCTGGCTCTTGCCTGATGGCAGCGACTCTTCGGAAGCCCGAAGCACGATCCGGCCGCCAGACGGCATGGCGTCGCGGGCGTTGACGACGAGATTCAGGATCGCCATCTCCAGCTGGTTCGGATCGGTGAGGATCGTCGGCAGCCTGACAGGGAAAGAGGTCTCGATCACGGTAAGGGGGCCGAGCGAACGGCTGAGCATATCCATCATGCCGCGGATCAGGCCCGAGACGTCGATCGGCTCCAACTGCAGTTCCTGCCGGCGGGAAAAGGCCAGCATGCGCTGCGTCAGCGCAGCACCCCGCTGGGCACCCTGCATGGCATTGTCGACCAGCGATGTCAGCGAGAGATCCTGCGGCATGCGTTTCTTCAGGATTTCGAGACTGCCGAGGACAGCCATCAGCAGATTGTTGAAATCATGGGCGATACCACCGGTCAATTGACCGATCGCCTCCATTTTCTGCGACTGAAAGAGCTCTTCGCGCGCCTGCTCCAATGCCCGCTGGGTCTCCATCTTCTCGGTGATATCGCGGGTGATCTTCGCGAAACCGAGCACATCGCCTTCGTCGTCCCGGATGGCGTCGATGACGACGCTGGCCCAAAAACGGCTGCCGTCCTTGCGGACGCGCCAGCCTTCGCGCTCGAACCGGCCCTCGGCGCGGGCAATGCCCAGCGCTTTTTCCGGCACGCCGGCTTCACGGTCCTCCGGGGTGTAGAAGGTCGAGAAATGCCGGCCGATAATTTCTTGCGGCCGATAGCCCTTGATGCGCTCGGCGCCGAAATTCCAGCTGCTGACATTGCCGCCGGGATCGAGCATGTAGATCGCATAGTCCGAGACGCCCTGGACCAGCCGGCGGAACTGTTCCTCGCTCTGGCGGATCGCCTGTTCAGCTGCCCTGCGTTCGGTCAGGTCGCGGGTGATCTTGGCATAGCCGATGAGCTCGCCGGACGGATGACGGATCGGATCGATGATAACATGGGCCCAGAAGCGGCTGCCATCCTTGCGCTGGCGCCACCCTTCTCCCTCGAAGCGGCCGTGGTCGGCCGCCGTGGCCAGCGCGCGCGCCGGTAGTCCCGCGGCGCGGTCCTCTTCCAGATAGAAACGGGAAAAATGCTCGCCGAGAATTTCGGAAGGCTTGTAACCTTTGAAGCGCTGAGCGCCGCTATTCCAGCTGGTGATGATGCCGTCGGGGCTCAGCATATAGATGGCGTAGTCGGTGATGGCATCGACCAGAAGGCGAAAGCGTCCTTCTTCGTCAAGAGACGTGTCATGTCGATTCAGCACTTCCATAGGCCCCTCGGAGTCACCAGCGCATTATAACGCGGCAGGGAGCGGATGGTTCCTAAACAGCCTCAAATTTTCAGACGGCCTTGACCTGCGGGTAGAACCCCTCACTGATCCGCTCGGCTGCGGCATAGGCCTGCGAGACGATCTCCGGCACGAGATCGATATCGGGCAGGCTACCGAGACCAAGGGGACCGACGGCAAAGAGTCCGGCGACGGTCGAACCGTCTTCGAGGAAGGGCTCGCCGCGCGCGTTGACCGCGAGCCCCAGCGAGAGCTCGTCCGGCATGGCGAGGCCAGCCGAAAGCAGGCTCTGCATCAAGGGCGCTGAAAGATCCGGCGCCTGGCAGCGGCAATCGATGATGCGCTCGGCATGGATGACCTCCTCGGCGGCGGAACCGGCCGGCGTGAAGAACAGGCCGCTCAGGCCCCGGCGGCCGACCCGGCCGCGGCGCAGAACCGTGCGGCCTTCGGCGAGTTCGCGTCTCAGTCGCAGGTGCATGGCTTCCGGCAGGCGGTTACGATGGCTGTCGTAGATCGCCCTGAGGTGGCGGTTGAACTGATGCTTGTCGCGCGCCGGCAGCGAGCGCCAGAGCGAGCGGGCATGTTTCCTCAAGCCGTTCATCACCGATTGCCAGCTTCGTCCTGCTTCCTCCGCTTCGCGACAGGCTTGACGGATGAAGTGGACGATCTCCGGCAGGCTCTGCGGCAGCGCTTCGGCGGGGAAGACCGGATCGGCGGAATTCGGTGTATGGCTCTGGGGCAGGAAACCGCGCCGGGAAACGATCGTCACCTGGCCGGTGTAACCGGAATCGCGCAGCTGCAGCAGCTGGTCGACGACGCGGATACCGCTGCCGAGCAACACCGCATGTGGCCGCGCGACGAGGCGCTGGGCCCTGATAGGCGAAACGTCCTCACCGCCGGCATCCGGCGCCGTCAGGCCGTAGCCGGTGGCGAGGATCACGGTATCGAACAGCGGATTGGCGGGATTGGCGCTTTCCAGCAGGAAGCGATTGCCGTGGCTCCTGCGGATCGCCACGACCGGATCGTTGCAGACCTGGACGGTGATGTCCCGGCGGGCGGCCAGCGCTTCCGAAAAGCGTTGGTAGACATAATCGCTGAAGATTTCCTTCGGCACGAAGATCTGCCGGAATCCAGGGATGGCGGCCGGCACGGCGGCGCGGAAGGCGGCATTGCCGCAGAGCCAGTCGTTGAAATCGTCGTTGTCGCCGACCGAAACCGAGAGATCACGGACGCGGGTGTTGAGGATCGTCGAGGAACGGACCGAGGCCAGCGCCTGCCCACCGCTGACCGACGAATTCGGATCGAACAGCTGCAGATGGAAGGGGGCGCGCACCGTCTTCATCAATGCGATTGCCGTCATCATGCCGGAAAAACCGCGGCCGACGATCGCAATGCGCGGCACGGCTGATATCTGCGCCGCCGCATTGGCTCTCGCCGAAAAAAGTCCCTGAACCGTCATCGCAACTCCTTTGCGGCTTCATCCGCACCCTGGGTCGATCGAGGTTTCAACGCATAAAACAGCGGTTCACGCGTTGATGAGGTTCATGCGGCCATTCACAACACCTGCCGCGGCATCGGGGTCCGAACCAGCGGCCCCGCAAGAGATCTAGGGGAGCAATTACGCTCGTCCATAGTCTATCAAACTGGTAGTGTATGAAAGCGCTAAATGGCGCAGGTGGCAAGAGCTTTGTTGCTCATTTTTCAAGTAATTGAAATATCACATAATTTAGAAGCATCCGGTGGAAATCTCGCCGAGTTTTGCACCGTAAACTGCGAATTGAGGGCTGAAACCTTGAAGCAACAGCGGCCTCAGCTGCCCTCGCCCGGATATTGTTTTGCCTTCAGCAGGCCAGCCAGATGGACCGTGTTGCGCGCCAGCATATCGACGGCTTTGGTCACGACCTTCGGCACCTTGTCGAGATCGACGAAATTGGTGGAACCCATTGCCTCGCCGACCCAATAAGCCACCGCGTTGGCCGGAATGGTGAAGCCGACGTCGTTCAGCGCCTGGTAGAGCTCGGCCGACACATGATGGGCGCCGTCCTCGTTGCCGACGACGGCAACAGCCGCGACCTTGCCATAGGAGACCATGCGGCCTTGGTCGTCGGTCTCCTCGAGGAAGGCGTCCATTCGCTCCAGTGCCCGCTTGCAGACACTGGATGGCTGGCCGAGCCAGATCGGCGTCGCCATCAGCAGGATATCGGCGGAGAGCACCTTCGCGCGGATATCGGGCCAGTCGTCGCCGGCACCTTCGTCGGAAGTGACGCCCGGCTTGACGTTGAAATCGGCGAGGCGGAGCACTTCAGTCTCAACGCCATATGCCGACATCGCCTTGTCGATGAGGCCGATCATCCGGTCGGTGGAGGACGCGTCCTTGGCGTCGCTGGTCTTCAGCGTGGCGTTGAGGGCGAGAGCTTTCAGCGGCATGGGTCTCTCCGGTAGCGGTGGGCGGTTGCCATTCGCCTGCTGCAACCCGTCCGCGCACAGATTGTTCCAGCCGGGAAGCGAGGAGACCTCACGTAAAAATAACCAACTGGTGAATTCTTTACTTGAACCCCCAAATGGAATCGGCAAAAGTGAGGGTGCTATCAATCCCTTCATGGATTTGCCGTCTTTTCGGACCAGCGTCCGACCACACATCTATTGGAAAAAATACCGTGAGCAGCGATGCGTTAATACGCGCGACGAAGCCTTCGGCTTCGATGGCGCTTGCAACTGCGGCAGGCTGGGGCCGAGGCCTCTTCACCTTGGTGCGCATCACCATGATGGCCTTCCGCCACCCCTGGCAATCCGGCTTTGCGATCGGGGCCACGCTTGTGGCCTCCACCTTCCAGCTGATGATCCCGCGCCTTCTCGGCCAGGCCGTCGACCACACGCAGATGGCGATGAGCGGCGGTGCGGCGGGTCTGGTGGCGCAGGACGCGCTTTTGACCACGGCATTGCTGCTGCTCGGCGCCAGCGTGCTGCGCGGCCTCTTCACCATGGTCCAGAACTACTACAGCGAAGCCGTCGGCCATCACATCGGCTACGAGTTGCGGCTGGCCTGCTATGAGAAGATCCAGCGGCTCTCCTTCAGCTTTCATGACACCGTCCATTCCGGCGATCTGATCACCGTCGGCCTGCTCGATCTCGAAGGCGTGCGCATGTATTTTTCCACCGCGCTCGTCCGGATGATCCTGCTGTCGATCCTAATCGGCATCGGCGCCTATATGCTGCTGTCGACCGATGTCGTGCTCGGCCTCCTGGCGCTGAGTTTCGTGCCCTTCGTCGGCTGGCGCTCGTCGGCGACGCAGCTCAGGCTACGCGCCACCTGGCTCGACCTGCAGGAGCGGCTTTCGGTGCTGACCCGCATCATGGAGGAAAATCTCGGCGGCATCCGCGTCGTGCGTGCCTTTGCCGCCCACGAACACGAGATTTCGAAATTCGAGGCGGCGTCGAAGAGCGCGCTGGCGCTCGCCCATCAGCGCGTCGGCATCCGCGTCACCAATACCAGCGCCATGACCTTCTCCTTCTTTGCGGCGATGGGCCTGGTGCTCTGGGTCGGCGGCGGCAAGGTGATGTCGGGCGAGATCACCGTCGGTACGCTGGCATCGTTCCTGACCTTCATGACCATCCTGCAGATGCCGGTGCGCCAGCTCGGCCTGATGGTCAACGCCTTTGCCCGCGCCTCCACCTGCGGCTCACGCCTGTTTGCCCTTCTCGACCTCGACATCGCGATCAAGGATGCGCCGGATGCGAAAGAGCTGAAACTCACGGACGGCGTGCTGCGCTTCGAGAATGTCAGTTTCGCCTATCCCGGTTCCGAAAAGCGCACAGTGCTCGACGATATCTCCTTCGAAGCCAGGCGCGGCCAGACGATCGGCATCGTCGGCCCCCCCGGTAGCGGCAAGTCGACGATCGCCCATCTCATTCCCCGCTTCTACGACGTCAGCGGCGGCAAGATCACGATCGACGGCCAGGACATCCGCAAGGCGACGCTGCAATCGCTGCGCCGGGCGGTTGCCGTCGTGCAACAGGATTCCTTCCTGTTCACCACGACGATCGAAAACAACATCGCCTATGGCGACCCGTGGGCGAAGGAAGGCCGCATCGAACGCGCCAGTGAGAGCGCCCAGCTGCACAATTACGTGCTCGGCCTTCCCATAGGTTATGGCACCGTCGTCGGTGAGCGCGGCGTTTCGCTGTCCGGCGGCCAGCGGCAGCGTCTTTCGATCGCCCGCGCGCTGATGCTGAAACCGGCGGTAATGGTGTTCGACGATTCGACGGCGGCAATCGATGCGGCCACCGAGCAGCGCATCCGCGGCGCCATGCGCCGCTATGCTGCCGACCGCGTGACGATCATCGTCGCCCACCGCCTGAGCTCGCTGATGCATGCCGACCAGATCCTGTTCGTCGAAGACGGCCGGATCGTCGAGCGCGGAACGCATGAAGCGCTGCTTTCGCTCGGCGGCCGCTACAAGGCGCTCTACGACTTGCAGGTGCGGCCGGGCGACGAGGTCTTGAGCGCCTAGCAATGAATTCCCTTCTTCTGCCCATCGGGGAAAAGAGGGACAAGCAATAACTATGCAGGCCACCGGACGTGATGGCCGCGGGAGGAATGGCATGGCCGAGGAACTGGAAACCGAGCGTCCCGACGTTCGCGAGGATGGACGCCGCCCGCCGCGGGCGGTGGTCGGTTCGCATCGCGTCGAGGAGGAGATGTTCGGCAAGGCCTTCGACGGCAACATCGTCAAGCGCATCTGGGTTTTCGTTCACCCCTATCGCCGCCAGGTCCTTTGGTCCGTCGTCGCCGTTTTGACCTTCACGATGATGCAGCTCACCATCCCGCTGATCATCCGTTATGCCATCGACCACGGCATGTCGCCAGGCGGCAACCATTCGGCCCTGGCCTGGTCGATCGTCGCCTTCACCATCGCCATATCAATCAATTATGCGGCAAGCTACGCGCAGGAAACGCTGGTCGGTGGCGTGGCCGAAGATGTGCTCTTCGATATCCGCAAGGCGATGTTTTCGCATCTCCAGCACGTCTCGCTCTCCTTCATGGACAAGACGGAAGTCGGCCGGCTGATGTCGCGCCTGCAGGGCGACGTCAACTCGATGCAGGAATTCCTCGAAACATCGGTACTGTCCGTCGGCGACATCGTGCTGCTTTTCGGCATCATTTTCGTGATGCTCTATCTCGACTTCAAATTGGGGCTGCTGACGCTTTCGGTGCTGCCGGTGCTCTTCATCGTGCGGCTCTTCTGGCTGCCGCTGGCGCGCAAATCCTTCATGGCCGCGCACGAGACCAATTCGGTTGCGAATGGTGCGCTTGCAGAAGCGATCCATGGCGTGCGCGCCGTCCAGAGCATGGACAGGCAGGGCGTCAACTTCACGCTTTACGACGACAAGGCGCATGCCAACCTCAAGACGCATCTGACGGCGGCACGCTATGCGCAGGTGATGGTGCCGATCGTCGACAGCCTGACCGGCGTGGCGATGGCGCTCGTCATCGTCGTCGGCGGCGCCCGCGTTCTCAATCAGGCGCTCGATGTCGGCGTGCTCGTCGCCTTCCTGTTCTACATCCAGCGCTTCTTCGACCCGATCCGTTCGCTGACCCTGCAATATTCGGTGATGCAGCGCGCCATGGCGTCCGGCCAGCGGCTGACCGAAGTGCTCGACGTGCCTGTCGACATCAAGGATGCGCCCGATGCCAAAGCCTTGTCGCGCGACATGGACGGATCGGTGGAATTCAAGGACGTCGTCTTCGGCTACAATCCGAAACATCCGGTGCTGAAGCATGTCAGCTTCAAGGTCAATCCCGGCGAGACGGTGGCGCTGGTCGGCCCGACGGGGTCCGGCAAATCGAGCTGCATGTCGCTGATCCATCGCTTCTACGACGTGCAGCAGGGCCAGGTGCTGGTCGGCGGCGACGATGTGCGTGATCTGACGCAGGATTCGCTTGGAGCGCAGATCGCCATGGTGCTGCAGGAACCCTTCCTCTTTACCGGCACCGTTTTCGAGAACATCCGCTACCACAAGCTGGAGGCGACGCGCGAACAGGTGATCGAGGCGGCGAAGGCCGTCGGCGCGCATGACTTCGTCATGCGCCTGCCCGATGGTTACGATAGTGTCCTTGGCGAGCGCGGCGGCAATCTCTCGCTCGGCCAGCGCCAGCTTTTGAGCTTTGCCCGCGCATTGGTGGCGGACGCGAAGATCCTCGTGCTCGACGAAGCGACCGCCAATATCGACAGCTATACCGAGATGCTGATCCAGAAAGCGCTGGTAAAGCTGCTCGAAAACCGCACCGGCCTTGTCATCGCCCACCGGCTTGCGACGATCCGTGAGGCGGACCGCATCATCGTGCTGCAGAACGGCGAAATCATCGAAAGCGGCAACCACCGCCAGCTGATGAAGAACGGCAAGCTCTATTCCAAGCTCTACAATCTGAACTACTCTTCCTTTGACGACATTCCCGAAGACGTGCTGGAAGAGACGACGGCAGCGGATTCGGCGACCTAGCGCATCGTGCTGGCGAAAATCGGAATCGATTTTCAAATAGCACGATGCGAGGATCGAAAGTGGTAGAGCGACCTTTGTGTGTCCGTGAGGGCGCACAACGCTCTAATCTGAAGCCATGCATTAATGCCTGTCGCAAAGTTTGAACGAACAAACGCCTTGCTGCCGCATTTCCCTTTTATCCGGGGCGAGTGCCACTGAGGAGAATATTATGAAGACAGTTACCAGCAGCCTGTTGATCGCAACGGCCCTTGTTGGATTGGCCATTCAGCCCGCAGCCGCGCGTGATCGCCATCACCACGATAACACCGGTCGAATTATCGCCGGCGGCGTTGCCGCAGGTGTTGTTGGCGGGCTAATTGGCGGCGCAATCGCCAATGGCGGCGGCCCTCGCTACGTCGATGAGCCTCGCTATATCGATGGTCCTCGCTATGTCGAACCTGCGCCGAGATGCTGGTATGAGGACCGCGATGTCCGCAACCGCTATGACGGCGGCTACCATGCCGAAACTGTACGCGTCTGCGAATAACGGGCAGACCTGGCCTTCCCCTATGGCGGCGCGAACCGATGATACGTCGTCGCCGCTGATTTTCCCCCCTCAACCGAGGCTGCATCCGGGAGCCTCGGTTTTTCTTTGCGTGGGCCAATGCCGTCAGCTCGCAGTCACTCCCGATAGCAAAAATTTCAAGCTGCCACGGCCGCCTGTCATCCGGCTGTCAGAGACGACCAATAGCTGAAAGCCGATGAATGATGGTCCAGTGAACGGCGACAAGACGCCAAAGAAAGAACGCATGCGCTTCGTCAGCGCCGAGCAAGTGGCGCAATTGGCGGGCGTTTCGCGCTCCGCCGTCTCGCGTACCTTCACGCCGGGCACCAGCGTGGCGCCTGCAACGCGCGAAAAGGTGCTGCGGGCTGCACAGGAACTCGGCTACCATGTCAACGACCTGGCGCGCGGTGTGCTTGCCAACCAGAGCCGGCTTGTCGGCATCGTCGCGACACGGCCGGAAGTGGGTTTTCGCGCGCATCTGGCCGCAGCGCTTGCCAAATGCCTGATCAAACGCGGCAGTATCCCTATTCTCGTCAATACCGGCCAGACGGAAGACGAACTGCTCGCCGCCCAGAAGATGCTGATCGGCCACCGTGCCGAAGCGATCATCATCCTGTCCGGCTCACCGCCAGTGAGTTTCTTCGAACTCGCCCAGCGAAATGGCCAGCCGCTCGTGGTGATCGGCCGATCGGAACCCGACGCCGACCATGTGCGCGCCGGTAACTCCGAGGCCTCCCGCAAGGCGGCGACGGCTTTTTACGAGAGCGGCAGACGGCGGCTGGCGGTCATCGGCTCCAACACCGGAACGCCTGCTATCATCGAGCGCGAAAGCGCCTTCCTGTCGACAGCCGAATCGCTCGGTGTACCCGTCGTCGTCGGACGCGGCGGCGATTCCGACTATGACGGCGGCGTCACTGCCGCACGCGCGCTCTTCTCGCAGACGATAAAACCCGACGCCGTCTTCTGCGCCAACGACCAGATCGCTTTCGGACTGATGGATGTCGTGCGCCTGGAAGCGCGGCTGCGCATTCCCGAGGACGTCGCCGTCATCGGCTTCGACGACGTGCCGGAATCCTCCTGGCTGAGCTATCAGCTGACCACCTTCCGCCAGGATCCGCTGACCATGGCGCATCGCGCCGTCGCGCTGATGGAGCGGCGGCTTGAAAACCCGGGCTTGCCCGCAGGTTACGAACGCGTCATTCCGGAACTCGTCATCCGCCAGAGCTTCAGACCCTGACCCTCCCCCGCGGCTTTTCGCAGGCTCCATCCTGTGGCAAGAAGGGCTGACGGTTTGACGCATGTCGTTATCCCAAAACCGCTGCACACTTTTGGGCGACATGCATAAGGGAGGAAGATCGCCGGAGATGAAGGGAATCCGCCAGCTCGCCGAGCATCTCGACATTTCGATCGGAACGGTGTCCCGTGCTCTGAACGGCAAGCCCGACGTCAACGACGAAACGCGCCGGCGCGTGCTCGCCGCCGCCGAAGAGCTCGGTTACGTCGCCAACCAATCGGGCCGCAGTCTTCGCCAGGGGATGACCAACGTCATCGGGCTGATGCTCGAGGTAAGCCGCGAGACGGTCGAAAACAGCGACGACTTCTTCCTTGGCGTCACCGACGGGCTGCAGAGCGTCTTTTCCCGCCACAAGCTCGATCTCGTCATGCTGCCCTGCCCCGATGACGAGGACCCGCATGAATATCTGAAGCGCATGGTGGCGCGCCGGCTTGTCGACGCGCTGATCATCTCGGCGACACGGCGCACCGATAGGCGTATCGAGCTTCTGGAAAAGGCCCGTATCCCCTTCGTGGCGCTTGGCCGTAGCGCGTCGGGCGGCAGCTACACCTGGATGGACCTCGATTTCGAGGGCGTGGCGGCGCGCGGCGTTGACCGCCTGGTCGCCAAAGGCCACCGGCGGATCGCGGTGGCCGCCCCCTCCTCCGACATCAATCTCGGCTACGTCTTTATCGACGCCTACCGCCAGGCGCTGCAACGGCACGGTATTGCCTTCGACCCGGCCCTCGTCATCCGGGTCAAGTCGAGCGAACAGGGCGGTTATCAGGCCGGCCACGAATTGCTGATGATCAAAGAGCGGCCGACGGCGATCATCCTGATCCACGAACTGATGGCGATCGGGCTTTACCGCAGGCTTGCCGAGGCCGGCATCGTGCCCGGCCGCGACCTCGCCGTCGTCGGTTTCCGCGAGGAGCCGCGCACGCATTTCCTGCAACCGACGCTGACCTCCTTCCGCATGTCGCTGCGCGATCTCGGCGCGCAGCTCGGCGAAACCCTGCTCGCCACCATGCCGGCCTATGCCGATCACTATCCGCAGGGCGCCCGCAACAGGATCTGGCCGCTGGAACTCGTTCCCGGCGAAAGCGACGCCTTCACGCTGACGGGCTGAAGCTCGCCGCGTAGATATTTGACGGCTTGATCAGACCCCGCTCGGAGCCGCCGAATGCTCCCTGTGCGACAGCTGACGCGTGACAAAGAAGACCAGCAGGGCTCCGGCCGCCAGGCAGGCGGCCAGGAAGAACATCGGCGCGATCGTGCTGCCGCTCGCTTCCTTGATCCAGGGCACGACGTTCTGGGCGACGAAGCCGCCGAGATTTCCGACCGAATTGATGGCGGCAAGGCCCGCCGCAGCCCCGGCCCCCTTGAGGAAACGGGAAGGCAGGCTCCAGAACACCGGTTGGGGCGCGAAGATTCCGGCAGCGGCGACGCAGAGGAAGGCGAATTGCAAAGTGTGGTTCGGGATCAGCGCCGAGAGCAGCAGGCAGGCGGCGCCGATGAAAGCCGGAATGACGATATAGGGCGTCTTCGATTGCGCCTTGTCGGCCATGGCGGGAACGACATAGAGCGCGATCGCGACGAGCACCCAGGGGATGATGTTGAGGAAACCGTTCACCGTGTTGCTAACGCCGAAAGCCTTGACGATGGTCGGCAGCCAATAGCTCAGCCCATAGGCCGAAAGCGGAAAGGCGATATAGCAGAGCGCCATCAGCAGCACGCGTGGGTCGATGAGCGCCTTGAAGCCGTTGCCGGCATTCTCGCCCATGCCGGAATTTTCGGAAGTGAGCCGGCGTTCGAGCCACTGCTTCTCCTCATTATTCAGGAAGCTTGCGTTTTCGGGCCGGCCGGGAAGATAGAAGAAGGTGACGATGCCGGCGATCACAGCCGGAACGCCCGTCGCCAGGAAGACCCACTCCCAGCCGGCAAAACCGTAGAGACCGTCGAGATCGAGCAGCACGCCGCCGAGCGGCGCACCGACGGCATTGGCAATCGCGCTGAAGATCATGAACAGCCCGACCATCCTGCCGCGATAGGTCGAGGGAAACCACAGCGTCAGCAGATAGAGGACGCCGGGAAAGAAGCCGGCTTCGCAGACACCGAGCAGGAAACGCAGGATATAGAACATCGTCGCGTTCTGCGTGAAGGCGAGCGCGATGGTGACGATGCCCCAGGAGACCAGGATGCGTGCGAACCAGACACGAGCGCCGAGCCTGTCAAGGAAGAGGTTGCTCGGCACCTCGAAGAGAAAATAGCCGATGAAGAAGAGCGAAGCGCCGAGGCCGTAGGCATATTCGCTCATTGCCAGGGCATCGACCATCTGCAGCTTGGCGAAGCTGACGTTCTGCCGATCGATATAGGCGATGAGATAAAGGATGCCGAGAAACGGCATCAGCTTCCAGGTGATTTTCGAAATCAGCCGCTTCTCGTCGACCATAAGTATTCTCCGGTATGACCATGCTTCGGGATCGGATAAATAGGGCGGCCAGCCGATATTCAATTGTGCGCGGCATTTTCTCGCAGCCGCAACCCTGATGATGTGACCGTACCCGAAGCCCAGGTACGGTCTATCTGATCATTCAGCAGCGGCCACAGCGGCGCGGCGGCCGATCGTTGCCTGGGTCAGCACGAAGGCTGCGAAGGCGCAGAGCGCGATACCGGCGGCCATCGGAACGGCTGTGCCGTCGAAGAAGACGCTCGATATGACCATGGCGACGGCGGCGATCACGAAGTGCAGCGTGCCCATCAGCGACGAGGCGGTGCCGGCGATCTCGCCGTGATCCTCGAGCGCAAGCACCGCGCTCGTCGGGATGACGAGGCCGAGGAAGCCGTAGCCGATGAACAGGAAGGTCGCCAGGACAGGCAGCTGGTTGAAGCCGGCGGCCATCACCACCGCCATCACCACCATGGCAAGGGCAAAAGCGCTGACCGCAATCCGCATGACGCGCACGAGGCCGAAACGCTCGCCGAGCCAGCCCGTCGCCTGCGATACCGCGAAAAAGGACACGGCGTTGATCGAGAAGGCGAAACTGTATTGCGTCGGCGTCAGCCCGTAATGCTGGATCAGCACGAAGGGCGAGTTGGCGAGATAGACCAGGAAGCTCGAAATGCCGAGGCCGCCGATGAAGGTCAGCGTCAGGAAGTTGCGGTCGGCAAGCAGCAGGCGGTAGGCCGCCATGGCGCTCTTCAGGCCGCTGCCGCTGCGTTCGGCCGGTGAACGGGTTTCGTCAAGCTGGGTGGCGAGCAGGACGAGGCCAATCAAGGCGGCGATCGTCACGGCCCAGAATACGCCGCGCCAGCCGTAGAACTCGATGACGGCGCTGCCGGTCAGCGGCGCCAGGATCGGCGAGATCGAGAAGACCAGCATCAGCAGTGACATCAGGCGGGCGGCCTGGACGCCGGTGTGCATGTCGCGGACGATGGCGCGCGGAATGACCATGCCGGCGGCACCGCCGATACCCTGAACGAAACGGAAGGCTATCAGCGTTTCGATATCGGTCGCCAGCGCACAGCCGACCGAGGCGACGGCGAAGAGGCCGATGCCGAGATAGAGCGGCAGCTTGCGGCCCCACATATCCGACAGCGGACCGTAGACGAGCTGGGCGAGCGCAAAGGAGATGAAGAAGGCAAGAAGGGTAAGCTGGGTGACGTTGTTATCGGCATGCAGGTCCTGGCCGATGGACGGCAGCGCAGGCAGATACATGTCGATGGCAAAGGGCCCGATGGCCGACAGAAGGCCGAGAATGAGGGCAATGCGAAAGAAGGGAGCCGTCATAATGGTGATCTTTCATAAAAGCGCGGCGGAGGTACCGGATTGTCGCTCCGCCACATTGCTCTTAGAGCGCCGTGCGTCCTCTCGGACGCACAAAGGACGCTCTAAGATTTTAAATCTACGCATCGTGCTTTCCGAAAATCGGTTCCGATTTTCGGCCGATGCGCGGGTTGAATGATGATCGTTCGCGCGAAGACGAAGTTGGGAGCTCATATCTCCTGCGGCGAAACCAGGAGTGTCAATAAATTTGGACACAGATGTAAAATTAGACGCCATTGTCTAAAACGTCAAGACGTCTTATCTTGTTCTCATGAAAGATCGCATGACACCGGCAGCCCGGATGACGGGGCATACGCAGCGCGGACAATGCGCCAAGCGCATGTCGATCCTCGATGCCGCGGCCGACGTATTCTGCCGCCAGGGCTTTGCCGGCGCCAGCATCGACGAGATCGCCGCCGTCGCCTGTGTCTCGCGCCAGACGATCTACAATCACTACCGCGAGAAGGAAACGCTGTTCGTCGCCGTCGTCGAAGACGTCATGAACCGCGCCAATGCCATGCTGTTCTCGGTGCTTTCGACCTTTCCCGATCGCGACGACGATCTGGAGGACGAGCTGACGACCTTCGCCGTGCGCCTCAACAAGAACTGCATCTGCAACCACGACGGAAAATTCCTGCGCAAGCTGGTGCAGACCGAGGGCGAGCGCTATCCGCACCTCTTCGAAAGCTGGCGCCAGCAGGGGCCGGGCAAGTTGATCACCGCACTGTCAGCACTTTTCGGGCGGCTTGCCCATAAGGGCGCGCTCGTCATCGACGATTTCGACGTCGCCGCCCGCCAGTTCGTGGCACTCGGCAATGCCGACCTGCAGATGATGATCCTTCTCGGCGCCACACCCACCGATGAAGAACTGGAAAGGGCGGCGCGCAACGCGGTCCGCACCTTTCTCAAAGCCTATGGCAGGCCGGAGCCGGAAAAGGCCGGCCATCCGCCGCAGCTCGCAGCCATATCAGGCTGATGAGGGCCTTTCGACCAAGGCTCCGATCAGGCAAAGACCGTCATTTGTGAGGGTACGACGGCGAACATGCCAACACGGCGCGCGGCGAGATATTTCACCAGCTGTTCGACAACCGAAGGCATGACCGGCTTCTGAACCACGCCGACCGCACCCTTGACGCCATCGGCGACCGCTTCGGGATTACCGGTCATGAAGACGACGGCAATGCCATGCTCTTGCGCAAGCTGTCGGCCGATCTCGGGCCCGGTCGGGCCGTCGGCGAGGTTGACGTCGACGAAGGCGATATCGGCCAGCGGCGCCAGCCGCAGTGCCTGTTCGCGATCATTCGCAAGGCCCGCGACCTGCATGCCCATGCCTTCCACCGTCGCCTCGATATCCAGGGCGATCAGGAATTCATCTTCGACGATTAATACTCTCTGTTTCATGAGATCATCTCGTTGCCAGCGCCGCACGACATTGGTGGCCATGATACGTCCCCTTGGTTACGCCTGTACTTCTAAAGAGGGATCCGCTCCGGCAGCCTATCCCACGCGAAACTCAGGGTGGTAACGGGCAACTGAACGATATGTTCCGCGGTGAAACGCGATTTCCCATATTTAAGATATTGTTAACGTTGATAAATTCTTAAAATTGACGGATTTAAAGCAAAAAAGAGGCGCCGGACATGGTCGATCTCAACTGTGCGCTGCCTGGATGAGGGGCGATCGCGGTATAACCCTTCCGTCAGCTAAAGATGAGAATCATATTGAGAAAAAAATTTATCGTTTTAGCCGCCCTGATCATCAGCTTGTTCGTTTATACGAAATTGATGGCCAAGATCGGCTCAGGCTCGCCGCCTCCAGATGCGCCGTTGGAGCAGCGGGCTGATCTCATTCGTGTCTATAAAGCCGAACGTCGCATGGTCCTTCTCAGAGGCGATGCTCCCATTTCCACATATCGGATTTCTCTTGGGACCGCTGCCGACGAGGGTCCCAAACAACGGGAAGGTGACGAGAAAACGCCTGAAGGGCGTTATCAAATAGACTGGCGAAATCCTCAGTCCATGGCGCATCTGAGCCTGCACATCTCATATCCAAGCCCTGATGATCAGCGCAACGCTGAAGCAGGTGGCTTTCGTCCCGGCGGCAATATCATGATCCACGGGCTTCCCAACGGATGGGGCCTGTTCGGAAACGCCCATCGACTATTGGATTGGACGGACGGGTGTATCGCAGTCACCAACTCGGAAATGCGCGATATTTGGGCCCGCGTTCCCAATCATACACCCATAGAAATTGTGCCCTGAACGATCATTCACAAGCTGTCGGCTTCATCAGCCCTTGACCTTCATCACAAGCACCGGTTTGCCGCGGTAGTTGGTGGGAAACAGCGACTTCAGGTTCTCGATTTTCGGCAGGTCGTTGTAGACGATATAGGGATAGGTCGGATTGAGCGTCAGGAAATCCTGATGATAGGCTTCGGCCGGATAGAAACCTGTCGTTTCGGAGACTTTGGTGACGATCGGCTGCGGGAAGACATGCGCCTTGTCGAGCTGGCCGATATAGCTCTCGGCGACCTTGCGCTGCTCGGGATCGGCAACGAACACCGCCGAACGGTACTGCGTTCCCCGGTCCGGACCCTGGAAATTCAGCTGCGTCGGGTTGTGCGCCACCGAGAAGAAGATCTGCAGCAACTTGCCGTAGCTCACCTGTTTCGGATCGAACGTCACCTGGACGGCTTCGGCGTGACCCGTCGAGCCGGTGCTGACGGTTTCATACTGCGCCGTTTTGGCGTCGCCGCCGGCATAACCGGAGACGGCGCTCTCGACACCCTTCACGTGCTGGAAGACGCCCTGGACACCCCAGAAACAGCCGCCGGCGAAAATGGCGGTCCGGCTGCCTGAGCTAGCCGCCTCGTCAACGGCCGGCGGCGGGATGACGACTGCGTCCTCGGCCGCGTTCGCGGCACACACGCCGAGCGAGAATAGAGTGGCAGCAAGGAGCGCGACAAGGCTCCTGCGGTGGGAAGACGTGGACATGGCGCTACCTCCTGCGACGGCCCAAATACTTGCTCATCCTTGTAGATGCCGCAAATCACAAGCCGGTCACTCACGCCGATGTGACAGCCAGACGAAAGCGCCTGTGCGAAGATGAAACAGCGCTCAACTTGAGTTGACAATCTCGCGAGGAGTGAGGACAGTGCCCGCCGGTCAAAGCCAGCATTTCCGGGGGGAACCTATGTCCGTGCGCTCGTTCTTCGCTTTCGCGACAATCGCATTTTCCATGATCGCCATTAGCTTTCCCGCCGTCGCTGCGGACACCAAGCGCGACATCCAGACGATCAAGGACGCCGATTTCTTCGGCTTCGATCTTCGCACCGAGCAGAATGTCTCGCTCGATCAGTGCAAGACATCCTGCATCGGCGACAAGAGCTGCAAGGCCTTCACCTACAATCCCAAGGTGAAATGGTGCTTCCTGAAATCCGATTTCAAGACAATGAACGCCTTCCCCGGCGCCATCGCCGGCAAGATCGTCGAAACGGCCGGCCAGCAGGAGCGGGATATAGGTGCTGCGCCGCGCCTGACCTTCCTGAGCAACGATCTCATCCAGCAGGCCCACGACTTCAAGGACAATCTCACGCTTGCCGACGACCAGCAGGGCCAGGGCGTCGACAGCCTGACGGCCAACGCCCGCCTAGACCTCACCGGCAACAATCTGGCCGACGCGCTGAAGTCTTTCCATGGTGCGCTGTCGATCACGCCTGACGACGCCGATCTCTGGCTCGAAACCGCCCGCGCCGCAGCCTCGCTCGGCAGCGCCGAAAGCAACACGACCGGCCAGGCAGTGCTCGACGCGCTGAACGGCTACGAGCTGACGCGCACCACCGCCAAACGCGCCGAGGCGCTGGCCGTGCTCGCCAATGCACTGGAACGGAATGCCAACTACCGCCCGGCGCTCGACGCCTACAAGGCGAGCCTGGCGCTCGTCGGCGCCAAGGATGTGCAGGCGGCCTATCTGCAGCTGAAATCGACGCAGGGCTTCCGCGTCACCGAACACACGGTCGATGCCGACAGCGCCACGCCGCGTGCCTGCGTCACCTTCTCCGAGGCGCTGGTCAAAACCACCGACTACACGCCCTTCGTGACGCTGAACGGCGAAGCGCCGAAGGCGCTGGAAACCAAGAACAAGCAGATCTGCGTCGAGGGGCTGACGCATGGCCAGACCTACAAGATCGCCTTCCGTACCGGCCTGCCGTCATCCGTCGACGAGGTGCTCGAAGCACCTGTCAGCATCGACGTCTATATCAAGGACCGCAGCCAGGTGGTGCGCTTCACCGGCGACAGCTTCGTGCTGCCCTCGACGGCGCGCCGCGGCATCCCGATCGTCTCGGTCAACATGACCTCGGCCAACTTGAAACTCTACCGCATCGGCGATCGAGCCATCGCGCCGCTCTTGACCAATTCGCAGTTCCTGTCCCAGCTCGACGGCTACAGCGCCCAGAACATCCAGGATCAGAACGGCGAACTCGTCTGGCAGGGCTCGATCGACATCGCCAACGAGCTCAACAAGGACATCGTCACCAGCTTCCCGGTCGACGAGGCGCTGCCCGAACGTAAGCCCGGCATCTATGTGATGACCGCAACTTCGGCAAACGGTCCCGCGCAGGAGTGGGATTCGCAGGCGACGCAATGGTTCCTGGTCTCCGATATCGGCGTCACCACCTATGCCGGCACCGACGGGCTCAACGTCTTCACCCGCTCGCTCGCCTCGGCCAAGCCGATCGCAGGCGTCGAGCTGCAGCTGCTTGCCAAGAACAATGAAGTGCTCGGCACCGCCACCACCGACGAAAACGGCCGCGCCACCTTCACCGCCGGCCTGATCCGCGGCACGGCGGCGCTCACGCCTGCCGTCATTACCGCCAGGAACAGCACGTCGGACTACGTCTTCCTCGACATGACGCGCGCCGGCTTCGACCTTTCCGACCGCGGCGTGACGGGCCGCGCCGCACCCGGCGCCATCGACGTGCTGACGTTTACCGAACGCGGCATCTACCGCGCCGGCGAGACGGTGCATGCGCAGGCACTTGCCCGCGACACCGATGGCAACGCCATCGAGAACCTGCCGCTCACCTTCATCTTCAGCCGTCCCGACGGTGTCGAGGACCGGCGGATCGTCAGCCAGACCAGCAATCTCGGCGGCTACTCCATCGATTTCCCGACCCAGGAAAACGCCATGCGCGGCACCTGGACGATGAACATCTATACC
Organism: Rhizobium sp. WYCCWR10014; assembly: GCF_001657485.1. Classification (GTDB taxonomy): domain Bacteria; phylum Pseudomonadota; class Alphaproteobacteria; order Rhizobiales; family Rhizobiaceae; genus Rhizobium. Next base: position 331,626 of record NZ_LXFU01000051.1, on the reverse strand, counting down.
GATCCCAAGGGCAGCGCGATCGCCACCAAGAGTTTCCTCGTCGACGATTTCGTCCCCGATCGCACCGACATGGAGATCAAGACCGAGGCCAAGGAAGTCGGCCCGGATACGCCGGCGACGATCACGGTTTCAGGCAAATATCTCTACGGCGCCCCGGCCGCCGGCCTGACGCTCGAAGGCGACGTCGTCGTCAAGCCGACACGCGAGAGTGCGGCCTATAAGGGCTTCTTCTTCGGGCTTGCCGACGAAGAGGCGAGTGAGGATTCGCGCCTGCCGATCGACGGCCTGCCGGAACTCGACGAGAACGGCGAAGCTTCGACGGATCTCACCATCAGCGAACTGCCGGCAACGACGCAGCTGCTCAACGCCACCGTCTATATGCGCATGCAGGAGGCGGGCGGGCGTGCCATCGAGCGCACTTTGACCATTCCGGTGAAGAACGAGCGGGCGTCGATCGGCATCAAGCCGGAATTTTCCGACGATCTGCCGGAGAACTCGATCGCCAACTTCACGGTGATCGGCGTCAATGCCGATGGACAGAAGCAGGAGACGAAGGGCCTTCGCTGGAAATTCTACAGCCTCAACCGCGAATATCAGTGGTATCGCGAGGGAACGGCATGGAAATACGAGCCGGTCTACACCGCCGAGCAGGTCTCCAACGGCAGCGTCGACGCGACCATGGACGGCGGCAAGATCTCCGTGCCGGTGACCTGGGGCCGCTATCGCCTCGAAGTGGAAAGCCCCGATGCCGACGGGCCGACCTCCAGCGTCGAATTCGACGCCGGCTGGTTCGTGACCTCGACCTCGACCGAAACGCCCGACGGGCTTGAGATCGCCCTCGACAAGGACAGCTACAAGATCGGCGAAACGGCCAAGCTGAAAGTCACCTCGCGCTATGGCGGCGAGCTGATGGTTACATCAGGAACGGAAAAGCTGGTTGCCGTACAGAACGCCACGATCGGCGAGACCGGCGGCGAGGTCGACATCCCCGTCACTGCTGATTGGGGTGCTGGCGCCTATGTGACCGCCACGCTCTTCCGCCCCGGCGACGCCCAAGACAGCCATATGCCGATGCGCTCGATCGGCATCAAATGGCTGAAAGTCGATCCCGAACAGCGCGCGCTGCAGGTGACGCTCGACACGCCCGAAAAGATGCTGCCGCGCGGACCGTTGAATATCAGCCTGCAGGTGGCGGGCGCCGGCGCCAACGAGGATGCCTATGTGACGGTTGCTGCCGTCGATGTCGGCATTCTCAACCTGACGCGCTACGAACCGCCGAACCCGGAGGACTGGTATTTCGGCCAGCGCCAGCTCGGCCTCGAAATCCGCGACCTCTATGGCCGCCTGATCGACGGCTCACTGGGTGCGACCGGCAAGCTCAGGACCGGCGGCGATGGCGGCGCCATCGCGCTGCAGGCAAGCCCGCCGACGCAGAAGCTTGTCGCCTTCTTCTCCGGGCCGGTGAAGCTCGACGCCGAAGGCAAGGCCAATGTCTCCTTCGACATCCCGCAATTCAACGGCACGGCGCGCGTCATGGCAGTCGCCTGGTCGAAATCAGGCGTCGGCCACGGCGTCAAGGATGTCATCATCCGCGATCCAGTCGTGGTGACCGCCAGCCTGCCGAAGTTCCTCTCCCCCGGCGACAAGGCCAATCTGCGCCTCGACATCGCCAACACCGATGCACCGGCCGGCGACTACAAGCTGCAGCTGACCGGCAATAATGCGGTTGGCATCGACGAAGCGTCCGCCTCGCAGACGATCCGCCTCGAGGCCGGCGCGAAATCCGAGTTGACGCTTTCGCTCATCGGTAGACAGCCGGGCGCCGGCAGCGTCTCGATCAACCTTTCCGACGCTTCCGGCCTTTCGCTCGACCAGACGGTCGACGTGCCGGTGCGCCCGTCCTCCTTGCCGATCACCGAACGCAGGGTGCTGGCGCTGAAGCCGGGGGCAAAACTCACCGTCGACAAGAACCTGCTGGCCGATAGCGTGCTGCCCGGAGCCTCGATCAGCGTCAACGTCACCCGTTCGGCCGCCTTCGATATTCCAGCCCTGCTGATGACGCTCGACCGCTATCCCTTCGGCTGCGCCGAGCAGACCACCAGCCGGGCGCTGCCGCTGCTTTACCTCGCCGAAGTGGCGAAGCAGGCGGGCATGGAAAGTGACGATGATGTGAAGAAGCGCGTGCAGGATGCGATCTACCGCGTGCTCTCCTATCAGGCCTCGGCCGGCAGCTTCGGTCTCTGGGGACCGGATTCGGGTGATGTCTGGCTCGATTCCTACGTCACCGATTTCCTGACGCGGGCCCGCGAAATGAAATACGACGTGCCGGAAAGGGCTTTCGTGCAGGCGCTCGAAAACCTGCAGAACACCTTGTCCTACACCACCGACATCAAGGGCCAGGGCGACCAGATCGCCTATGCCATCTACGTCCTTGCCCGCAACAAGAAGGCTGCGATCAGCGATCTGCGCTACTATGCCGATACGATGATCAACGACTTCCCGACGCCGCTCGCCAAGGCGCATATCGCCGCCGCGCTGGCGCTTTACGGCGATGCGCAGCGTTCGAAGAATATCTTCCTCGACGCGCTGCAGATGTCGGAGCAATCGATGGTGTCGCGCGTGAACCTGTCGCGCACCGACTATGGCACGATCCTGCGCGATGGTGCGGCGATCCTGGCGCTCGCTGCCGAAAGCCGGCCGGTACCACCCGTCATCCCGGAACTCGCCAAGGCGGTCGGCAAGGAATGGGAGCGCAGCAAATACAAGAGCACGCAGGAAGAAACCTGGATGCTGCTTGCCGCGCGCGCCATCCAGGGCGGTGACGATGGCCTGAAGGTCGATGTCAATGGGGCCGCGCACACCGGTGCCTACATGGCACGCATGACCGGCGATGCGCTGGCCGACCATCCGCTGACGCTGACCAACCAGACCAACGACGCGGTTTCGGCTGTGGTCACCACCGTTGCCGCCCCGACAGTGCCGCTGCCGGCCGGCGGCGACGGCTTCACCATCGAGCGGACCTATTACACGCTCGACGGCGAGCAGGCGAATGTCAGCGAGGCAAAGCAGAATGAACGCTATGTCGTCGTCATCCATGTGCGTGAAACCAATGACTGGCCGTCGCGCATCGTCATCACCGACCTTCTGCCCGCCGGCTTCGAGATCGACAATCCTAACCTTGTCGACAGCGCCCAGATGACGAATTTCGACTGGATCGGCGAGATTTCCGCTGCCCATACCGAATTCCGCTACGATCGCTTCGTCGCCGCCTTCAACCGCGCGGCAGGCGACAACCGCGAATTCAACGTCGCCTATGTCGTGCGCGCCGTCACCCCCGGCACCTACGACCATCCCGCCGCAAACGTCGAGGATATGTACCGGCCGGAGCTTTCTGCCCGCACGGCAACAGGCAAGATGGAGGTCGTGACGGCTCAACCATGAGGCGGAGGCACAAGTTTGCGATCGGGTCGGCCGCCGGCATCGTTCTTGCCAGTGCGGTTCTCTTTGCGCTCGATGCCGCTGACAAAGCCTTTCCGCCGCCGCTCGCCGGGGCGAATGCCGTGTCCGCCGAAGTGCTGGATGCCGATGGGCAATTGTTGCGTGCCTTTGCGACGTCGGAAGGCCGCTGGCGGCTGAAGACAACGGTCCCCGAGGTCGATCCGCAATTCCTGCGCATGTTGATCGCCTATGAGGACCAGCGTTTCTACGACCATAGCGGCGTCGACCCCTTCGCGCTCGGGCGAGCCGCCATGCAATTGGTCAGCAACGGCCGCATCGTCTCCGGCGCCTCGACGCTGTCAATGCAGGTGGCGCGGCTGATTGAGCCGCGCGACGGGCGCTCGCTTTCGGCAAAGCTCTTGCAATTGGTGCGCGCCGTGCAGATCGAGCGGCGGCTGTCGAAGCAGGAGATCCTCGACCTTTATCTGACGCATGCGCCCTATGGCGGCAATCTGGAAGGCGTGCGCGCCGCAAGCCTTGCCTATTTCGGCAAGGAACCGCGCCGTCTGACGGTCGCCGAGGCGGCGCTGCTCGTCGCCCTGCCGCAATTGCCGGAACGGCGCCGGCCAGACCGCAATCTCAAGGCAGCCGAGGCCGCCCGCAAACGTGTGCTCGACCGCGTGGCGGTCGCTCGAGCCGTTGGCGACGGCGAAGCGGAGCGAGCTGAAGGCGTTGCAGTGCCGTCGCGGCGCATGCAGTTGCCCGCACTTGCCGCCCATGTCGCCGAGTCAGCACTGCGCAAGGAGCCTGATGTCCTCAAGCATCAGACGACGCTGAAGAAGCAGGTGCAGCAGGGGCTGGAGGCGGTTGCGCGGGCAGCGGCCATGAAGCTCGGGCCGAAGCTTTCGCTCGCCATGATAATGGCGGATGCGCAAACCGGCGCGATCGTCGGCGAGGTCGGCTCGGCCGATTATTTCGATGCCAGCCGCTCCGGCTGGATCGACATGACGCGCGTCAATCGCTCGCCGGGCTCGACGCTGAAGCCCTTCATCTACGGGCTCGCCTTCGAACAGGGCCTGGTGTCCCAGGAGACGATCATCGAAGACCGACCCGCCGATTTTTTCGGCTACCGGCCACGCAATTTCGACATGAGCTACCAGGGCGACGTCACCGTGCGCGAGGCGCTGCAGCTTTCGCTGAACGTGCCGGCCGTCAAGCTGCTCGATGCCGTCGGGCCGTCGCGGCTGATGGTGCGCTTCCGCCGCGCCGAGGTGCGCCCGGTCCTGCCGCCGAACGAGACGCCGGGGCTTGCGATCGGTCTTGGCGGCGTCGGCATCACTCTGAAGGATCTAGTGCAACTCTATACGGCGCTCGCCAATCGCGGCCAGCCGGCAAGGCTCGGCGACGGCGTTACCGGCGCACCGAGCAAGCTCGACGGCGAACCGCTGCTGGAGCCGGTCGCGGTCTGGAACGTCGCCGATATTCTCTCCGGTGTCATTCCGCCGGCCGGCGCGCCGCAGCGCGGCATCGCCTACAAGACCGGCACCAGCTACGGCTACCGCGACGCCTGGTCGGTCGGCTATGATGGCCGTTATGTGCTCGGCGTCTGGGTCGGGCGGCCCGACAATAGCGCCGTGCCGGGATTGACCGGTTATGGCACCGCCGCGCCCATCCTCTTTGAAGCTTTCGCCAAGTCCGGCATCGCGACGACGCCGCTGCCCCGTCCGCCTGCAGGCGCCGTGCGCATCGCCCAGTCCGAGCTGCCGATCAGTCAGCGACGTTTTGCTCTCAATGCCAGCGGCCTGCTTGCCTCCGGCCGCGAGGCCGCGCCTGAGATCATCTATCCGCCCGAGGGCGCGCATGTAGATCTCGGCGCTGGGCAAGGCAACCTGTCACCGCTGATGCTGAAGCTCCAGGGCGGCCGAGCCCCCTTCCGCTGGCTTGCCAACGGCAAGCCGCTGCCCGATCTCTCCCGCCGGCGCATTCAGCAATGGCTGCCCGATGGCGGCGGCTATTCGAAACTGACCGTCATCGACTCGGCCGGACGCGCCGCAAGCGTCGGCGTTTTCATCGACTAGAACTTCCGAACGCACGATGTCCCGACTCCAAATGTTTTAGCGACCTATACGCGTCTAAAGGGACGCGCGGCGCTGCAAGGGAACAAAAACCCGGCCGCAACCGTTCGGGTGGGTCTCCTTCCAACATCAGCGGCCTCATGACACTCCCGACAGCGACCTACCGGATACAATTCCGCAACGGCATGACCTTCGATCGCGCCTGCGACCTCGTCCCCTACCTCAAGACGCTCGGCATCAGCCACCTTTACGCCTCTCCGATCTTCACCGCCGTCAGCGGCTCGACCCACGGCTATGACGTCACGGACGCCAACGAGATCGACCCGGCGCTCGGCGGCCGGGCCGGATTCGAGCGGCTGACGGAAGGCCTTGCCTCGGCGGGCATGGGACTGATCCTCGACATCGTCCCGAACCACATGGCAGCCTCGCCGGAAAACGGCTGGTGGCGCGACGTTCTGGCGTTTGGCCGGCAAAGCGCCTATGCCAGGCACTTCGACATCGACTGGAGCGAACCGCTGACCCTGCCGCAGCTCGGCCAGGATTTCGAGGGAGCACTGGCCGACGGCGAACTACGCATCACGGTCGACGAAACGCACGGCAATTTCGCCTTCGGTTATTTCGAAACGCTGTTGCCGCTGAACCCTGCGAGTTACGGAGCGATCGCAAATCGGCTCGACGATCCGGTTGCCACCAGAATGGTGGAGGCTGGAGCCGTCACCTCGGGCGAGAATTTCAACCGCGCGATGCGTGACATCCTCTTCGAAGGTGGCGATCGGGCAGCCCTGCGGCAAAAACTCGATGTCCTTTCGGCCGATCGCGATTTCGTCAGAAACCTGCATGAGGGGCAGCACTGGCGACTGACCCATTGGAAGGAGGCTGCACGACATCTGAGCTATCGCCGCTTTTTCGAGGTGACCGGACTGGTCGGCATCCGGGTCGAAGATCCGACTGTGTTCGAAGACATGCACCGGCTGGCGATCGAGCTGGTGCGCCATGGCAAGGTGCAGGGCCTGCGCATCGACCATGTCGACGGGCTCGCCGAGCCTACGGCCTATCTCGACAGGTTGCGGGAGGCGGTCGGACCGGACACCTATATCGTCGTCGAAAAGATCCTCGGGGCCAGCGAGGTCCTGCCGGAGAGCTGGCCGGTCGCCGGCACCACGGGATATGAATTCATCGCCGCGCTCAGCGAGCTGTTCATCGACGGCGGTGGTTTACGCATATTGGACGATGCCTATCGCGCTCTCGCCGGCGAGACGGGTGACCTTGAGGCGGGCCGCAGAATTGCCAAGCAACTGATGGTCGAACGCAATTTCGCCGGCGAGACCGACAGGCTGGTGTCGATCGCGGCAGGCATATTTCCCGAGCTAAAAAGAGACGAGATCGCCACCGCGCTCAGCGAGTTGCTGATCGCCTTTCCCGTCTACCGCACCTATGGCGACGGCGGCCCGCTTTCCTGGCAGGATTCATCGGTCCTTGCGGCGACCGCCTCGCAAGCCATGGCGCAGCTCGATGATCGGGGTGCATGCGACCATGTGCTGAAGCTTCTCGAAGGCAAGGTCGAAGGTGACGCGGCCCACGAGTTCCGCATCCGCTTCCAGCAATTGAGCGGGCCGGTGATGGCGAAGGCGACGGAGGATACGCTGTTCTACCGCTACAACAGGCTGCTTGCCGCCAACGAAGTGGGCGGTGAACCGGGCAAGGCGCCGGGCGGCCCGGAGGAATTCCACCGTCGCATGGCCGAACGGGCGCGGCTGCAGCCGCATGGCCTTTCGGCAAGCGCCACCCACGACACCAAACGCGGCGAGGATGCGCGCTCAAGGCTTTATGCGTTGAGCGAGGGCGCGGATGTTTTTGCACAGGCGGTCGAGCGTTGGCGCGACATGAACCGGCCGTGGCTGAAGGATCTGCCGGAGGGCGCAGCGCCGGAGCCGAATGTCGAATGGATGCTCTATCAGGCTCTGGCCGGCATCTGGCCGGAGGATTTTGACCGAGTACACACGGAAGAACTCCGAAAACGCTTCACCGATTATGCGGTCAAGGCCGCGCGCGAGGCGAAACTGCGCAGCGGCTGGACAGAACAGGATGCCGCTTACGAGGAAGCGGTCACCACCTATGCCGCGGCGCTGGTTTCGCCTGACAATGACGTCTTCCTCGAGGATTTCGAAAGGGTGCTGCAGCCTTTCATCGCTGCGGGTTACCTCAACAGCCTGTCACAGACGCTGCTCAAGCTGACGGCCCCCGGCATTCCCGATATCTATCAGGGTGCGGAGGGCTTCGATTTCAGCCTCGTCGATCCCGACAACCGCCGGCCGGTCGATCATCAGCGGCTGAAGGAATGGCTTGATGAATCCGGGCCGATCGCCAAGCTGCAGGCGGCGGCGTTGAAACAGCGCCTCGTCGGGATCGGCCTGCAGCTGCGCCAGCGGCAAGCAGACCTCTTTGCCGGAGGCGACTATCTGCCGCTGAAGGTGACGGGCAACCGGCGCGACCATGTGCTTGCTTTTGCCCGGGTGCATAAGGGTGATTTCGCAATCGTCGTGGCGCCACGGCTGATGTTCGGCTGGCTCGATCCGGGCGTGCTCTTTGCCGGTCAGGAATTCTGGGAGGATACGGCGATTGCCGTCCCCTCCCCGCTTCACGGGCTGAAGGCCGATCTGGTGACCGGAAAGACGATCGAGCCGGGAGGAAGCATTTCGCTCGCCACCCTGCTCGGGAGCCAGCCGGTCGGGCTGATCACCCCGATCTGAGGATCAGCCGCCGCAAAAATCTCGTCCATGAAAATAGTGCTTGACCTTCCAGTTGCTGGAAGGTTGATAAGCCTATCCAAGTGCCCTCTCCGGGCACAGGAGATAGTCATGGATATCAAGCACGAACACGATCACCATCACAGTCACGCCGATGGCGACGACCATTGCCATTGCGGCCATGAACCCGAAAAGGCTGCAAGCGCAATGACCCGTGATCCTGTCTGCGGCATGACCGTCGATCCGCAGGCCGGCAAGCCCTCGCTCGACCATGACGGCCACACCTATCATTTCTGCTCGCAGGGCTGCCTGACGAAGTTTGCGGCGGCACCTGAGGATTACCTCGCCGCTAAGGATCCCGTCTGCGGCATGACCGTCGATCGCTCCACGGCGAAACATTTTCTGAAGCACGAAGGCGAGAAATTCTATTTCTGCTCCGCCGCCTGCCAGGCGAAGTTCGAAGCCGACCCCGCAGCCTATCGCGACGGCGGCCGCCCGCCGGCAAAGCCGGCACCCAAGGGAACGCTTTATACCTGCCCGATGCATCCTGAGGTCGTCAGCGATCGTCCGGGGGATTGCCCGAAATGCGGCATGGCGCTGGAGCCGACGGGCATTCCGCCTGCTGATGAAGGCCCGAACCCGGAACTCGTGGATTTTAGCAGGCGGCTCTGGGTCAGCGCCGTGCTTGCCGTGCCGCTACTGGCGCTGAGCATGGGGCCGATGTTCGGCCTGCCGCTTCGCGAAACGATCGGCGAGCCGCAAGCGACCTACATCGAACTGCTGCTGGCAACACCGGTGGTGCTCTGGGCAGCCCTGCCCTTCTTCCGCCGCGCATGGGCGTCCCTCGTCAACCGCAGCCCGAACATGTGGACGCTGATCGGTCTCGGCGTCGGCACCGCCTATCTCTACAGCGTCGTCGCCACGCTTGCGCCCGGCATCTTCCCGATGAGCTTCCATGGCCACGGTGCGGCCGTGCCCGTCTATTTCGAGGCGGCCGCCGTCATCGTCGCGCTCGTCTTCGTCGGCCAGGTGCTGGAACTGAAAGCGCGCGAACGCACCGGCTCGGCAATCCGCGCTCTTCTCGACCTTGCGCCGAAGACGGCGCGGCGCATCGATGCCCAGGGCAGCGAGAGCGACGTGCCGGTGGACGATATCCAGACCGGCGACCGACTGCGCGTGCGCCCCGGCGAGCGGGTGCCGGTGGATGGCTCCGTCCTCGAAGGCCAATCGACCGTCGATGAATCGATGATCACTGGTGAGCCCCTGCCCCTGGAGAAGTCGAAGGGCGACCCGCTGACCGGCGGCACGATCAACAAGAACGGCACCTTCGTCATGGCCGCCGAGAAAGTCGGCGCCGACATGGTGCTGTCACGCATCGTCGACATGGTCGCCAAGGCGCAACGCTCGCGCGCGCCGATCCAGGGCGCGGTCGATCGGGTGTCGGCCGTCTTCGTGCCGGCGGTGGTCGCCGCTGCCGTGCTTGCCTTCCTCGTCTGGGCCGCGATCGGGCCGGAACCACGCATGGCAAATGGCCTGCTTGCCGCCGTTGCCGTTCTCATCATCGCCTGCCCCTGTGCGCTTGGCCTTGCGACGCCGATGTCGATCATGATCGCCACCGGGCGCGGCGCGCAGGAAGGCGTGCTGATCAAGGACGCCGAAGCGCTGGAGCGCTTTTCCAAGGTCGGCACGCTGATCGTCGACAAGACCGGCACGTTGACCGAAGGCAAGCCGAAGCTTACCGACGTCGTCGCCTTCGGTGGCGTCGGGGAAGACCGACTACTGTCGCTGGCGGCAAGCCTGGAGCGCGGCTCCGAACATCCGCTGGCCGAAGCGATCGTTTCCGGCGCCGAGGAGCGCGGCATCCCCTTCGTCGAGGTCACCGGTTTCGAGGCAAAGACCGGCAAGGGCGTTCAGGGCCTTGCCGGCGGCACGTCTGTGGCGCTTGGCAATTCGGCGATGCTCGCCGATCTCGGCATCGATCCGGCAGCACTTGCCGAGAAGACCGAAGCCCTGCGCGGCGAAGGCAAGACGGTGATGTTCGTGGTGATCGACGGCGCGATTGCCGGTCTCGTCGCCGTCGCCGACCGTATCAAGCCGACGACAGCGGCCGCCATCAAGGCGCTGCACGACAGCGGATTGAAGATCATCATGGCGACGGGCGACAACGAGCGCACGGCACGTGCGGTGGCAAAAAGCCTCGGCATCGACGAGGTGCGCGCCGATATGCTTCCGGAAGGCAAAAAGGCGCTGATCGACGAGTTGCGTGCCAAGGGCGCCATCATCGCCATGGCCGGTGACGGCGTCAACGACGCGCCGGCGCTTGCCGCCGCCGATGTCGGCATCGCCATGGGTACCGGCGCCGACGTCGCGATGGAAAGCGCCGGCATCACATTGGTAAAGGGCGATTTGAACGGCATCGTCAGGGCGCGGCGGCTGGCGGAGGCGACGATGCGAAACATCCGCCAGAATCTCGGCTTCGCCTTCGGCTATAATGCGCTCGGCGTGCCGGTTGCGGCGGGCCTGCTCTATCCGATCTTCGGGCTGCTGCTGTCGCCGATGATCGCCGCGGCAGCGATGAGCCTCTCGTCCGTTTCGGTCATATCAAATGCGCTCAGACTGCGCTTTGCAAAACTATAGGAGACGGCGATGAATATCGGCGAAGCATCGGAACGCTCCGGCCTGCCTTCCAAGACCATCCGCTATTACGAGGATATCGGCCTCATCCGCCCCGACAGGGGCGGAAACGGCTATCGCGACTATGCCGCAACCGATATCCACAAACTGCGCTTCCTGCAGCGCTCGCGCGGCCTCGGCTTTTCCGTCGAAGAATGCCGGCAATTGCTGGCGCTCTACGAGGACAAGGACCGGGCGAGCGCGGACGTCAAGGATATTGCTGAGACCAAACTTGCCGAGGTCGACCGCAAGATCCGCGAACTGACGGAATTGCGCCGGACGCTGGAGCACCTCGTGCATGCCTGTCACGGCAACGACAGGCCGGACTGTCCGATCCTCGAAGAGCTTTCCGACGGCGGCTGACCATTTCAGGGATCTGCATCAGGAAAGCTGTGGCAAGTTCTGGTTGGCCGCCTGCGACGATTGTCCTCGCTCGTCGGGCTCCTCGTCTTCGCCGTCGTCCAGCACGCCATCATCCAGCCGATGCTTGATCGCCAGCGCATAGATCACGTCGAGAATATTGCGGTCCCTGAGATGCGGATCCATCAGGGCGAGAAGCGAGGCCCGGACGATCTTCTTGCTGGTAGCCTTCGGACAACGCGCCTTGACGAAATCATAGAGCGCCTCATCCGTCAGCCCTTCCATGGCGCCGTCCACGAGAGCTTCGTAGACCCGCTTTTTTTCCTTCATTCTTGATTGTCCCCTGCAAATCAGCGGCGTCATGATCTGTCATGTAATTGTCATAAACAATCGCGGATTTGAGGCGCCTGTCCGCTTGAGAAGACTATTTTGATGATGATCCGGCGACGGTCTTCGGTCCGGATGATTTTTTTACATCCGCCGGGAATAAAACCCGCCGCAATTGCGTATACTCAATCATGGAACGCAGAGAACGCCCCTTCGACGTCATCGGACAGCTTGCAGCGCTGAGGCGCTACGCTCGCTCGCTGGTGCGCAATTCGGACGAGGCGGAGGATCTGGTGCATGATGCGCTGGTGCGCGCCTTCGAGAAGCGAAAGAGCTTCCGCAGCGGCGGCAACCTGCGCACCTGGCTGCTCTCCATCCTGCACAATGCCCATATCGATCGTCTTCGCCGGAACCGGTCGCTGACGCGCCGTCACGATGAAGCGGCTGTCGAAGCCGAGCAGTCGCTGCCGGCCGGCCAGGAACATGCCGTGCGCCTGCAGCAGGTGCGCGACGCCTTCTTCGACCTGCCGGAGGAACAGCGCGAGGCGCTGCATCTCGTTGCGATCGAAGACCTTTCCTATCAGGAAGCCGCCCAGGCGCTCGGCATACCTGTGGGGACGCTGATGTCGCGCATCTCCCGCGCGCGCGCTCAACTGCGCGAATTCGAGGAGAAGACGCCGCGGGTTTCGCATCTGAGAATCATCGGAGGGAACGGCAATGAAAGCAATTGATCCGATCCTCGATGCCGATCTCGACGCCTATGTCGATGGCGAACTCGACGTCGCCCGTCGCATCCAGGTGGAATCCTTTCTCTCCGAGAATCCGGCGATTGCCGCCAAGGTCATGGCCGACCTCAGCGTCAAGGGCGAACTGCGTCTGGCGCTTGCCGGCGAAAGTGCCTTCGGCCGCCCCGAGACCCGCGATGCGGCCCGCCGGCTGGAACGTGGCCTTTCCTATGGCCGCATCTTCCATTCGATGCAGCGCATTGCCGCCGTCGGCATTCTAATTGCCGCCGGCTGGGTGGCGCACAATTCCTTCGGCGCCTTCTCGGCGACTGAGGTGGTGGCATCGGTTCCGGCACCCGCCTATGTCGAGGATGCCATGCGCGCCTATCAGACCGCGGCCCTGCGCCAATCGATGCCTCCGCAGACGCCGGCCACCTATAGCGCCGACGATATTCGCGCCGCCACCGCGATCGTGATGCCCGAACTGCCTGGAGATTGGAAGGTCGCCGACGTGCAGATCTTCCCGTCCGAATTCGGCCCCAGCGTCGAGATGGCGATCGAACAAGCAGACGGAAAGCGACTATCGCTTTTCGCCGTCCGTCCGGGTGCCTTCGAGGTCAAGCCGGTCAACCATCTGACGCTGGAAAAAGCAGAAGCCGCCTATTGGCAGATCGGCGAGGTCGCTTATGCGCTGATCGCCGACGATAGCGGTCTCAATCTCGACCAGGCGGCCGAACGGCTCGCCCGCTCGCTCTATTAATTCAAACCGAGGAGATCAGCATGAACCCGATCAATCCCCGCTACGGCGCCGTCGCCGGCTCCCAGGCCCTCTTCGACGAAGGCCTGCGTCAGCATATGCTGCGCGTCTACAACTATATGGCTCTCGGCCTCGTCATCACAGGCCTCGTCGCCTTTGTCGTCGGCTCGACGCCGGCACTCTACGTCCCGATCTTCGGCTCGCCGCTGAAGTGGGTGGTGATGCTTGCCCCGCTCGCCTTCGTCTTCTTCTTCTCGTTCAAGATCCAGACGATGTCGACCAGCACCGCCCAGATCACCTTCTGGGCCTTCTGCGCCGTGATGGGCCTGTCGCTCGCTTCCGTCTTCCTGGTCTTCACCGGGGCGAGCATCGCACGGACCTTCTTCATCACCGCCACGATGTTCGGCGCCACCAGCCTCTACGGCTATGCGACGAAGCGTGATCTCTCGCGCATGGGCTCGTTCCTGATGATGGGCCTCTTCGGCGTCATCATCGCCTCGGTCGTCAACATCTTCCTGGGTTCGAGCGCGCTGCAGTTCGCGATCTCGGTGATCGGCATCGTCGTCTTCGTCGGTCTCACCGCTTACGACACGCAGAACATCAAGGAACAGTATTCGGAAAACTTTGATCAGGAATCGAACCAGAAGCTTGCCGTCTTCGGTGCGCTCTCGCTCTACCTGAACTTCGTCAACATCTTCCAGCTTCTGCTCAACTTCACGGGCGAGCGGGAATAGGACTGCGCTTCTGGGGGCAATGGAAGCGCAAGGGCGCCTGGTCTGCAGTCTGTGACAGGATGGCGGACTGGGTGCTCACCATAGCGAAACGGCCGGGCCAACGCCCGGCCGTTTTCGTTTAAGGCGCATCGCGTCAAATCGGAATCAAAACCGCTGCGCACATTTGGGCGACATGCATTGGAGCGCCGCGCGTCTTTTCAGACGCGCGAAGGACGCTCTATCACTTTGAATCGCCGCATAATCCTGTCCGAAAATCGAAACCGGATTTCGGGGTTATTCGCTAGATGATACCCCAGGCGCGATAGCGGCCGCGACCGGTGATTTCACGAATGCCGATCTCGTTGACGAGGTTGAGCGCGCCGCGCGGTGTGATGCGCAGATGACGGGCAATCATCGCCGCCGAGACCATCGGCCGCGACAGGATGAAATCGGCAAGCTCCGGGAGACTGCTGTTCGAACGGCGGCCGCGAAAGCGCAGCTCCATCTGCGTACGCGCCAGCGACAAGCGATCGAGTTCCTTGAGGCCGGCCACAGCACCCAGATGCATCGCCTCCAGAAAGGCTTGCAGCCGCGTGACGCGATCGCGTGCCCGACGACGCTCATGGCGCACCAGCTTCAGCCCGCCGTAGAAAGAAAACAGATGCGAGGCGACCTTGCCGCGGGCCCGTAGATGGCTTGCGACCAGAAGACCGCCGAGCCAGTGCTGACGCCGCAACGGCTCGATCCTTTCCCAGGCTTCGAAGAGGATGATAGCGCCGAGCACCGGCGGCAAGCTGTCGGCCAATGGCTGGACGCTTCGCCACTCCGCAAGCCGCTGTTCTTCGTCCCACTCGTCGTCACCGAGCAAACCGAGAGGGTCTTCGTTGCGTCTTGCCGGAGTAACGGCGGCTGTCTCGCTTGCCGGCGTTTTCCCTGTATGAACGTCGAGCAGCTTCTGCGAGCGGGCAAGAAGCGCATCGATCTCCGCCATCTCGGCAGCAAGCGGCCCGTCCTCATCCTCGCCCTCTCCGTCGGTCTCGAGCGGAACTGCCAGGTTCTTCACTTCCTGCGCTTTCCCCTCCCCTTCCCCGCCGGTCGCAGTCAGCGTTGCAAGGCCCGAGACGCCAAGTGCCCAGGAAGGGTCGCCGGTCCAGATGCGCCGACGTGCTCGCAGCACAGAATGGGCGATCGTCAGTTCGTGGGTGGGAGCGCGGCTATCCATATGTGCATCATGCAAAACGAGATCCTCGACATGCACGAGTTCGCCGGCCACCCAGAGCGCGCCGACAGCGTCGAAGAAATGGCCGCGTTCGGCAAATCCCTCGCCGACCGGCGAGCGCAACACCCGTTCGTCCAGCCGCGCCACTGCATCCTCCGCCGCGGTAAGGGCTGGAAGCAGGGTTTGAAGCATTGCACCGTCGATATCGTAGCGCATTGTTAAGCTTTACGGTTTTTCACAAATGGAAGCAAAATACGGGTTTCCTTCCGCCATGTATGACATGGTTAACAGTGTATTTCAACAAAACTGGAGGGAAAGAAGCCGATTAGCTGGCTGATCGACCGGCTTCATATCCTTCTAACCGTCTGAGCTGGCGCGAAGCTTTTTCATTGGCGGTCATCCGGTTTTCCTCGCTGTCGGACCATTTGCCCGCATCAGCGCCATCAGCATCGGTCCGAGCGAGAATTCGCCGCGCTCCGCCCGTCGCGTCAGGTCGCGCAGGTAGCCGCCGGCCGAGTTGATATGTCCGCCCCTTTCCAGGATGCAGGCAATCACCGTGGCGGCGTTTTCCGGCCCCATGACATCGCAGGCCAGCTGATAGGCGCTGGGGCTGACGCCAAGAGTGGAACGGACAATGACGGCCGCTGCCATCAGATCGCGCCAGCTGCCAATGCCGCCGCCCGGTCCGTAAGCGATGATCTCCGGGCACGCCTGCAGCACCATGGCAAGGGGGAAGGATTTCGGCGGCTCCCGCCACGGCTGCGGTTCTTCCTCCGGCTTTGCGCCCTGCTTCGTCTCGAAGCTTGGTTCAAGTTCAGATATAAGGTGTGGGTTTGAATTATGTATGTGCCGACCGTTCTGGCTATCATTGGCGTCTGTTTTTTCTGTTTTCGACTTCGATTCCAGCGTCTTGACGATCAATTCCCGGAAAGCTTCGAGATCGGCCAGCAGGCTTTCCATCTCGGCAGTCGACGGGCGCCGCGGCAGGCTTGCGGAAAGCAGATTGAAATGCTTCTGCATCTCGATCCATTCGCCGGCAATTTCCTCTTCCAGCGCGATCTCGATGAGCTTGGTGATGTCACGCCGGCAAAGTGTCAGCCGCTCCCTCAGGCGCTTCCATTCGAGCTTAGCGGCCATCACCTGAGCCGCCTGCGCCTCGATCTCGCGAGCGCGCACCAGGAGCGGCGCCAGGCTGAAGCCATAGGCCTCACCAAGCCCGCCCTCGCCATTGCGGCGGGCAAAACGCTTCCCGTTCGGGCTATCCCGCCGGATGATCAGGCCGGCTTCCACCAGCATCGCCAGGTTCCGCCGCAACGTCGTACCAGCCATGCCGTGCGTGCGAAGCGACAGCTGCTCGTTTGACGGAAAGACAACGAAACCGTTGGCCTCGGCAATCTCGTTCTTCGGATAGAAAGTCAACAGCGCGTTGAGAACAGCCAGGGCACGGTCGGATACGCCGACCATGTCCTTTGCTTCGCAGAGCGCGCGAAAAATCTTCCACTTGTCGACTGACGCATCCGGATCGACCTTGCTGGCGCTTTCCTGACTTGCCAGCATGCCACGTGTCATCGATCGCCGCCCAAAGGGCGTCGATATATATTGAGGCTCCATGTCCCTCACCTTTTTTCAAGGCAAAAGAAACCTACCACCCAAAAGGATGCCGAAGACGCTTGACAGTGATTCGAGGAAGTGCGATTCTCAGATTGTCCAGATATGAGAAAGGCTTCCGCGGCGGCAACGTTCGGAGGCTTTTTTCTTTTGCGGCTTACTCTCCTGCTTGCAATCTGCCGGCCCGATAGGCCTCGTAAAGCTCATCGAGACGGCGTGAAATGTAAGCGCCGAAATCCGGCGCATCGCCGGTCTTCAACGCGATCGTGAAGGAATTGCCGGCGCTTTTGATTCGGCCGGCAATCTTGCCGCCGCTCTTCGGCTTCCAGTCAAATTCCGTGGTTTCGGGCTTCGCCTCTTTCTTGGCGAGCTCGGCAACCAAAAGCTCGAAACGGCGGTCGCTCTCTTCAGCCGAGAAACCTTCCGAAGCAATGAGCTTGGCAAGCCGCGCGGCCGTCATCCCATTCCAGTCCTGGGCAAGCGCCATCCACCGGCGTCGCCCGATGCCGGGTGCAGCGCCAACCGACCTGACGATCTCGGCGGGGATGGCTTTTGCAACGGATATCAGCTTCGATAGCTCCGTCTTGTCCGTCGACAGTGCCTTCATGATAACGGGACGCTCAAAACCCTTGAGCTCGAGATTGAGGGCAAAGACCGCGCGCTCGATATACGACAGGTTCCGACGTGCCGAATTCTCAATGCCCTGCGCGATGACGACATCGGTATCGTCGAGCTTGCGGACGATCGCCTGGACCTTGAGCCCAAGCAGCTTGACTGCCTGCAGGCGGCGATGGCCGTAGGCGATCTGGTAGCGTTCGTCATCATTGGGATGGCGGCGAACGAGGATCGGCACTTCCTGGCCGTTCTCAGCAATCGACTGCACCAGCTCGTCCTCCATATCGAGCGGCTGGTCGGCAAGGCGGTCGCGGACGAAGGAGGAATCGATCAGATTGGGATCGAGTTCGACAATGCGTTCGCCGGAGAGCAAGGCCTCCTGCATCGCCCTGCTCTCTTCCTCCATGCGGCCAAGGGTCAGCGCCATCGTCCGAACCGGCCCGGCCGATCCGCGTGAAGATGGCTCCTCGTAGTTGGCCGCGGCCAACTCCTGCGCCGTATCGTCAAAAAGACCTTTCAGGCGATCGCGTCTGCTCATGCTCGACCCCAGGCTTTGTGAATACCGGCGAGAACCTCGCTGTTGGCGGCATTGACCGATTCCAGCGCCCGGTCATAGGTCGAGCGGCGCACCTGCCCCTTCTCGATCTCGTAGAGCGTCTGCTTGGTCAAACCGACATCGGCGATCGCCGTCGATTTGAGAATGGTCGCCGTCAACACGTCATCACTGAAAAGACTGCGCAGCAGCGCAACGATCTGCGACTGCGGCGCATCGAAGGGTTCGTGGCGCGTGACGACGTACTTGATGAAGTCATGCTGCAGGTCGCCGCCGGCCTTGCGCACGACGGAAAGCAGATCCGACGTCATCAGCAGGAACTGCGACATGGAGGCGACGTCGACCATTTGCGGATGGATTGTGATGAGCAGCGATGTTGCTGCGCAAACGGCGCCAAGCGTGAGGTAACCGAGCTGCGGCGGGCAGTCGATCACCACGATGTCGTAATCGGCCTCGACCTCGGCAATGGCAACGCCAACGCGACGGAAGAACAGTTCGCCAGGTCGCTGCCGGTCGTTCAGTGCCCGTGGCGTCTCATGCTCGAACTCCATCAGTTCGAGATTGCCCGGCACCAGATCCAGCCCGTCGAAATAGGTCTTGCGGACAATCTCCTTCAGCGACTTGCGGTCCTCATCGTAACGAATTGCGCCATAGAGCGTATCGCCTTCGGAAAGATCGAATTCGGGCTGAACGCCGAGCATGGAGGAGAGCGAAGCCTGCGGATCGAGATCGATCGCAAGCACCCGGTAACCCGCCAGCGCCAGATACTGCGCCAGATAGAGCGTCGTCGTTGTTTTGGCCGAGCCGCCCTTGAAATTGGTGACGGCAACCGTCTGCAGCTTTTCGCCAGGGCGGCGCCACGGCTGATAGGAAAGCGCATCCTTCGGCTTGAGCTTGGCCATATACTGGCGCAACTCGTTGATCTGGCCGAGCGTGTAGGAACGCCGGCCGTTCTGGGCAAGATCCGGCTGCGGTCCCTTGCCATCCAGCGAAAGCTGGCGAAGATAGCCGTCGGAGACGCCGATCATCTGGGCCGCCTCGCCGGAAGAGAATGTTCGAAGCGTCTTTTGTGAGAGCGGCGGAAACAGCTTGTCGCGGAGGAGCTTCAGTTGCCGCGAAAGCTGGTTCGCATGCCGCTCGATCCGTACATCTGTCGTCGATACGCTAATGTTGTCCAAAACACCCAATCCTTTTCGATGCGCTTTTCTTTCAACATAGCGTCAAAAAGCGTATCGAAAGTGACACGATTCGGGATTTGCAGCAACAACAGGGCCCAGTGCCACCCACAGGCCCGGTTGGCCGCGGCCAACTCCCTGTCCTACCCTTGCGGCCGGCCGGCTTTTTCGGCAAGACCGCCAGGACTCAACGGGGAGTATCGCTTGAAGCATATCCATATCATCGGCATCGGCACGGGCAACCCGGAGCACCTGACCATACAGGCGATCAACGCGATGAACGCAGCCGACGTGGTCTTCCTGCCGGTCAAGGGCGCCGGCAAGGAAGTGCTCGCCGATATCCGGCGGGATATCTGCGAACGCTATATCACGCGGCCGGCCGGCAGAATTTCGGAATTCGCGGTGCCGCAAAGACAGACGGCAGACAAGACCTATGTGCAGAGCGTCGACGCCTGGCACGGTGAGATCGCCCGCATCTATGGAGAACTGATCTCCGGTCTCCCGGATGACGGCAGCGGCGCCTTTCTCGTCTGGGGTGATCCCAGTCTCTATGACAGCACGATCCGCATCATCGAACGCGTGCGCGGCGAAGGCCGCGTGGATTTCGGCTACAGCGTCATTCCCGGCATCACCAGCATCCAGGCGCTGGCGGCGAGCCACAGAATCCCGGTCAACCTCGTCGGCAAGCCGATCGAAATCACCACAGGGCGTAGGCTGGCGCAGAACGGGCTTCTGACCGACAGCACAGTCGTCATGCTTGATGGCGAACAGGCTTTTGCCAAGATCGACGATCCCGACGCCGAGATCTTCTGGGGCGCCTATCTCGGCACCAAGGACGAGATCGTCAGATCAGGACGACTTGGCGACATCGCCACCGACATTCTGACGCTGAGGGCCGAGGCCAGGCAGCGTCACGGCTGGATCATGGACATCTATCTCCTGCGCAAGGGCCGGGATTTCGACGAATAGCCAGTCCGGAGCCTTTCCAGCATGCTTTGCCGGCCCGGCTGCGATCATGTAAGAAGTGGCCAGAGGATCGAGAATGAGCATTAAGGCCGCAAAGGCGAGCGACAGGACAGGCGAGGCGGATCTGCACGGTCGCCCGGCGGCGACGATGCGTAGACGCGGCGCCTGCCCCGCCCTTGCCGCGCCCATGCTGACCGGCGATGGTTTGCTGGTACGCCTGCGGCCGGCCGGCGGCGCGTTGACGCTGTCGCAATTCGCAAGCCTTGCCCGCTCGGCCGCAGCACATGGAAACGGCGTTCTCGAAATCACCGCCCGCGGCAATCTGCAGATCCGAGGCCTTCGGGCCGAGACCGTCGGGCAGCTCGCCGCCGATATCGATGCCGCCGGGATCACCGTGCCGGACGGGCCGGCGATCGAGACATCGCCGCTGCACGGCATCGACCCGGACGAGATAAGCGATCCGGCCGCAATGGAAATGGCCTTGCGTCGTACGCTCCACGATCTGCTTGCCTCGCCGCGGCTTGCGCCGAAGCTCTCGCTTATCGTCGACGGCGGTGGATCCTTCGGCTTGTCGGCACTGTCCGCCGATATTCGTATCGTCGCGCAATTCGGCGCGGATTGGCTTGTCGCGATCAATGGCGACGGTGAAACTGCAATGCCGGTCGCGATCGGTCCTGCCGAGGTGGCCATATCAGCCGTCGGCGAAATTCTGAGCCTCTTGGCAGCCCTCGGGCAGGGCAGGCGAGCAAGGGATATCGATCCAGCGCATCTGCGGGCGCATTTTCCAGCGATGGATGGCATTCACTTCATTCCGACCCGCGCGGCAGGCATGCCGCTTGCCGGCTTGCACAGGCTTGAGGACGGCAAAACCATACTCGGCGTCAGGCCGGAATTCGGGCAGATGAGAGCGTCCGATCTCATCGCTTTGCTCGATGTGGCAACGGCTCGTGGCGCAGTAGCCATCCGGCTTGCGCCCGGTCGCGGGTTTTTCTTCATTGGTCTTCCAGCAGGTACAGTGCCGGCTATGCAGGTCGCCGCAGCCAGACATGGCTTCAGCGCGCAACCCGGCGACAACAGCGAGCATATCGCCGCCTGCGCCGGCGCCGGCGCCTGCGGTTCGGCCTTTTACGAGACCCGAACCCTGGCGCGCCGCCTCATTGCTACGGCACCTGCCCTTTTCGACGGTTCGCTGACGCTGCATCTATCCGGCTGCGCCAAGGGCTGCGCTCATGCCCGGCCGGCGCTGACCCTGACGGGCTCGGCGGAAGGTTATGGCCTCATCCTCAATGGGCTCGCGGCGGATCTGCCGGACGAACGGATCGCTGGCGGTCGGATCGATTTCGCTATAGAGAGGCTCGCCCGGTCCATCGAAGACAACAAAGACGCTGGCGAATCGACCGCCGCCTGCCTTACACGGCTTGGCGCAACCGGCGTTTCGAAGGCGCTGCGACAGGAATAGGAATGC
Organism: Rhizobium sp. WYCCWR10014; assembly: GCF_001657485.1. Lineage (GTDB taxonomy): Bacteria > Pseudomonadota > Alphaproteobacteria > Rhizobiales > Rhizobiaceae > Rhizobium. The sequence continues at coordinate 310,210 of NZ_LXFU01000051.1, read as the reverse complement.
CAGACTACGATTATATCCGCAGCGGCGATGCGATCTACGAGCGTTCCTTTGCCATTATCCGTGCCGAGGCCGATCTTTCGCGCTTCACCGACGATCAAGCCGAAATCGCCGTGCGCATGATCCATGCCTGCGGGCTGGTCGAAGCGGCGGAGCATTTCCTGTTCTCCGCCGATTTCGTCAACGCGGCGCGCGAGGCGCTGAAAGGCGGGGCGCCGATCTTCTGCGACGCGGAAATGGTATCCCAGGGCGTCACCCGGGCGCGGCTGCCGGCGCTGAACGAGGTGATCTGCACGCTGCGCGATCCCCAGACACCCGAACTTGCGCGCGAGACCGGCAATACGCGCTCGGCCGCCGCCATGCATCTCTGGCTCGATCGGCTCGGCGGCAGCGTTGTCGCGATCGGCAACGCACCGACCGCCCTCTTCCATCTGCTCGAACTCCTGCGCGACGGCGCCCCGAAACCCGCAGCGATCCTCGGCATGCCCGTGGGCTTCGTCGGCGCGGCCGAATCGAAGGATGCATTGGCGGAAAATTCCTATGGCGTACCCTTTGCCATCGTGCGCGGCCGGCTCGGCGGCAGCGCCATGACGGCAGCCGCCATCAATGCTTTGGCGAGGCCGGGCCTATGACGACAAGCGGCCGTCTGATCGGCGTCGGCACGGGCCCCGGCGATCCGGAGCTCCTCACCCTCAAAGCCGTACGCGCCATCGAAGGCGCTGATGTGATCGCCTATTTCGCCAAGCAGGGCAGGGGCGGCAATGGCAAGGCGATCGTCGAGCCGCTGCTGAAATCCGGGGTGACGCTGCTGCCGCTCTATTATCCGGTGACGACCGAAATCGACAAGAACGACGAACGCTATCAGAGGCTGATCACCCAATTCTACGATCTGTCTGCCAAAGCGGTCGCCGGGCATCTCGATGCCGGACTGACTGTCGCCGTTCTCAGCGAAGGCGATCCGCTCTTCTACGGCTCCTATATGCACCTGCATGTCAGGCTTTCCACACGCTACCCGACGGAAGTGATCCCGGGCATCAGCGCCATGTCGGGCTGCTGGTCGCTTGCCGGCATGCCGATCGTCCAGGGCGACGACGTGCTTACCGTACTGCCCGGTACGATGGCCGAGGCCGAGCTGACGCGCCGCCTTGCCGACACGCAAGCCGCCGTCATCATGAAGGTCGGCCGAAATCTCCCGAAGATCCGCCGGGCGCTCGCAGCGGCAGGACGGCTTACGGAAGCCGTCTATGTCGAGCGCGGCACCATGGCGAATGCGGCGATGGAAAAGCTTGCCGACAGGACAGACGGCGATGCACCGTATTTTTCGCTCGTGCTGGTGCCGGGCTGGGAGGGCAGCCGATGAGCGGCACGCTTTTCGTGATCGGCACCGGTCCCGGCAACCCCGAGCAGATGACGCCGGAAGCGCTGGCCGCTGTCGATGCGGCGACGGATTTCTTCGGCTACGGCCCTTATCTCGACAGGCTGGAGCTCCGCCACGATCAACTGCGACATGCCTCGGACAATCGCGAGGAGCTCGACAGGGCAGGGGCAGCACTCGCCATGGCGGCTGACGGCGCGAAAGTCTGCGTCGTCTCCGGCGGCGACCCCGGCGTCTTCGCCATGGCGGCCGCCGTCTGCGAGGCAATCGAGAACGGGCCGGCCGCCTGGCGCTCGGTCGATCTCACCATTCTGCCCGGCATCACGGCGATGCTGGCCGTAGCGGCAAGAGCCGGTGCTCCGCTTGGCCACGATTTCTGCGCCATATCGCTGTCTGACAATCTAAAGCCTTGGAATATAATAGAAACCCGCCTTGAACTGGCGGCAAAAGCGGGTTTCGTCATCGCGCTCTATAATCCGATCAGCCGGGCACGGCCCTGGCAGCTCGGCGACGCCTTCAAGCTGTTGCGTGACCATCTGCCTGCGACAACACCGGTTATTTTCGGCCGCGCGGCCGGGCGGCCGGATGAACGCATCGCCGTCCAGCAGCTGTCGCAGGCAGATGCGTCGATGGCCGATATGGCGACCTGCATCATCATCGGCTCGGCCGAGACACGCATCGTCACACGGCCAGGCAGACTGGACCTCGTTTACACGCCGCGTTTCATGGCAGGGGGAAACAGGTGATCGATCGCCGCCAGCGCCGCCTCGACAGTGTCGACCGCCTTGACGATCGAGGCCGGCGCGCGCGCCACCATCATAACCTCGATACCGAGCAGGCGGGCTGCCTCGATCTTCGCATAGGTGGCGAGACCGCCGCTATTCTTGGCGACGATGGCGTCGATGTCGTGCTGCCTCAGAAGATCGCATTCGCCTTCCAGCGTGAACGGACCCCGATCGAGGATGTACTCGACACTATCAAGCGCAAGCGGCGGTTCGACGGGATCGACGCTGCGAACGAGGTAGTGATGTTGCGGCGCGGCTTCGGCATGATGCGCACCCTGCCGGCCCGTCGCCAGGAAGACATGGCGGGGGAGGGGGCCAAGCGCTTCGATGGCAGCCGGAATGCTCCCCACCTCCTGCCAGCGATCGCCCGGCCGGCGTTGCCATTCGGGACGGCGCAGAGCGATGGCAGCGATGCCGGTGGTCTCAGCCGCGAAAGCCGCATTGGCCGAAATGCGCTCGGCGAAGGGGTGCGTGACGTCGATCAACAGATCATATCCTCCGGCCTTCAGGAAATCGGCGAGTGCGGCAGCGCCGCCGAAACCGCCGATACGAACCGGAACAGGCTGTACGGCCGGTTTTTCGGTGCGTCCGGCAAGCGACAGAAGAATATCACTATCGTCCCGTGCCGCGAGCGCCTCGGCCAGCAGCCGCGCCTCGCTGCTGCCGCCAAGGATCAGGATGCGGGGTCTTCCCATGTCTGATGTCTCTCCTGCGTCCGGCCAGCGCTGGCTGACTATTATCGGCATCGGCGAAGATGGTCCAGAAGGGCTGGGCGAGGAGGCGAAGAGGCTGATTTCGACCGCACCCGCCGTCTTCGGCGGTGCGAGGCACCAGGCGCTTGCCGCATCGCTGATCACAGGCGAAAGCCTTTCCTGGCAAAGCCCGTTCGAGCGCTCGGTCGAGGCTATCCTCGAAAGGCGCGGCACGCCTGTTGTCGTGCTCGCCTCCGGCGATCCGTTTCTTTATGGCGTCGGCGCAACGCTCTCCCGCCATGTGGCGGCGGAAGAGATGCGCACTATCCCCGCACCCTCGGCCTTCAGCCTTGCGGCCTCCCGCCTTGGCTGGCCGCTGCAGGACGTCGCAACGATCTCGCTGCATGGACGGCCGATCGATCTGATCCGGCCGCATCTGCACCCCGGACGGCGCATCATCGCGCTGACCTCGGACGAGAAGGGGCCTGGCGACCTGGCTGCCCTGCTGACGGCTGCTGGCTTCGGTCAGTCTCAGCTTACCGTGCTCGAGGCGCTTGGCGGCGTTCGGGAACGGCAGAGAAGTGCGGCGGTGGCGGATTTCGACCTCCTGGATATCGATCCCCTGAATGTCTGCGCACTCGATATCGCGGCAGGGGAGGGGGCTCGCATCCTGCCTTTTACGGCCGGGCTCGAAGACGTGCTGTTCGAGCATGACGGACAGATCACCAAGCGTGAAATCCGGGCGATGACGCTTTCGGCCCTCGCGCCGCGTCACGGCGAGCTGCTCTGGGATATCGGCGCAGGCTCGGGATCGATCGGCATCGAATGGATGCTGGTCGATCCCAGCCTGAAGGCAATCGCCGTCGAACAGTCGCCGGATCGGGCCGCGCGGGCCGCCCGCAACGCAGCCGCCTTCGGCGTACCGCATCTTGCTGTCGTCGAAGGTGCGGCACCCCTCGCGCTGAAAGACCTGCCGGAGCCGGATGTGATCTTCCTCGGCGGCGGCGGCAGCGAACCGGGTGTTGTCGATACCGCAATTGCCGCGCTAAAGCGGGGAGGGCGGCTCGTTGCCAATGCCGTGACGCTGGAGATGGAAGCGGTACTGCTCGCCGAACATGCCAAACGCGGCGGCTTCCTCACGCGGATCGAAATATCGCGCGCCCAGCCCGTCGGCGGCATGACCGGCTGGCGGCCGGCCATGCCGGTAACGCAGTGGCGCTGGACGAAAGGATGACGAGATGACGGTGCATTTCATCGGCGCGGGACCAGGTGCTGCGGATCTGATCACGGTGCGTGGTCGCGATCTCATCGCCCGGTGCCCGGTCTGCCTTTATGCCGGCTCGATCGTCTCGCCCGAACTGCTGCAATATTGCCCGCCTGACGCCCACATCGTCGATACGGCGCCGATGTCGCTCGACGAGATCGAGGCGGAATATCTTCGCGCTGCCGCGGCCGGCCAGGATGTCGCCCGACTGCATTCGGGCGATCTCTCGGTCTGGAGTGCAGTCGCCGAACAGGTGCGCCGGCTTCAAAAACATGGGATCGACTATACGATGACGCCGGGCGTTCCGGCCTTTGCCGCCGCAGCCTCGACGCTGGGGCGCGAACTGACGATCCCCGCCGTGGCCCAAAGCCTGGTGCTGACCCGCGTCTCCGGCCGCGCGTCACCAATGCCCAACGACGAGACACTGGCAAAATTCGGCGCGACAGGCGCCACGCTGGCGATCCATCTGGCAATCCACGCGCTGAAGCAGGTGGTCGAAGAGTTGACGCCGCTTTACGGCGTCGATTGCCCGGTCGCCATCGTCGTCAAGGCCTCCTGGCCGGACGAGCGCGTCCTGCGCGGCACGCTCGCCAATATCGAAGCAAAGGTCTCCGCCGAACCGATCGAACGCACAGCGATCATCTTCGTCGGCCCCTCGCTGGCAGCGGAGGATTTCCGCGAAAGCTCGCTCTATGATCCGGCCTATCAGCGCCGGTTCAGAGGTAGAGAGTAGCGTCAAGCGACCGCGCGGCTTTTAGACCCGCGCACTGAGATATTCCATGCTGGCGCGCAGCGCACCGGCCGGATCCTTCAGCGCATGAACTTCCGCTGCAAAGGGCTCGAAGGAGAACGGGCCGGTATAGCCGGCCTGCAGCAGCGCCTTGACCTGCCCGGCATTGTCGAGCAGATCGTCGGCATCCACCAGGACACGGTGAGAATCGCGCATGTCGGCAACAGCAACGGAAGGATCGCTAACACCGGAAATGTGTACGAGACCGGCCAGTTCAGGGAAGGTTGCCGCTTCGCCGGCAAGATGATGGTGGAAGGTGTCGTGGACGAGCCTGAAGGTCGATTCCCCGCCAAGTTCCCTGATGGCCTCGGCCGCCTCGGTCTTCGAGCGCAGCGAGCAGATCTCAAACCCGAGCGGCTCGACGAGACCGATAATGCCGGCTTTCTCCAGCATCGGCTTCAATGCAACCAGTGACTGGCGCAGATTGGCCTGCCGTTCGCCATTGGCGCAGCCGGTGCCGTCATTCTTCGGAACGAGGACAAGCGCCTTGGCGCCCGACGCGCTGGCATAGTCGATCAGTTCCTGCGCTTCGGCGGCCCGGGCCGCGTTCCACTCGTTGAAGCGTTGCAGGGCGTTGATCGAGATGATCGTCACGCCATGGCGGGCAGCCGCTTGCCTGATCGTTTCGGGTTTGGTGCCGTCGAGGATGGCATTGCCGGAAAGGTCGTTGCGGATCTCGACGGAATCGATGCCGAGCGATCGGGCCAGCGCGAAAAAATCGTCGATGGCAAGCGACGGCGCGGCCATGTGGTTGAGCGCAAAACGGATCGAAGTCATGATCGGTACTCCTCCTGATCTCCGCATCAGGGCGGAGCAGTCCTCGTGAATGGGTCAGCGAATCTCTATCGGAATTCGCGTCGCAATCCATCCGTCATCGCCGGCGCCGGCTTTCATTGCTGAGATGATTTCGAACGGAATGATGGAATTCCATCATTGCTCAGATGTTCTCGGAAATATGGATATCGAAAGGCAGGAAGAGCTGCCCGGGAACAGCCGTTTCGCCGTTTTCGATGGCGCCCGTCATCAGCACCATCAACTCCTTGCAGAGTGCGGGCAGGGGGGTTCCGATCGCCATGGCGACGATATCGTCGGCAAGGCCGGCTTTGCTGTCGGGTGTCAGCTCGTTGACCACCAGGACGATCTTGCCGCCGACGCCTTCTTCGCGGAATGCCGAGATCGCCCCCTCCATGCCGCCGCCGCAGACATAGAGGCCGACAAGATCGGGATGTTTCTGCAGCAGCGTCAACGTCGCCTCATGGGTGATCTCGGCTGTCTCGAGATTGATCAGCGTGTCGACGACATCGAAGTCGGGCGCATTCTCGCGAAAATAGGAGCGAAAGCCGATTTCTCGGAGCTCATGGCCGTGAAAGCGGTGGCTGCCGACAAAACAGGCGACCTTGCCGGGCATGCGGGCCGTGCGCGCAATGGTCCAAGCTGCGGTGCGTCCGACCTTGCGGTTGTTGACGCCGACATAGGCGTCGCGCACGCCGGTGGCGAGGTCGGAGAGCAGCGAGAACACCGGAATACCGCGCTCCTTCAGCTCTTCGACCGCTGTTGTCACCGCCGGATAATCCGGGCCGACCAAGGCAACGGCCTGGTTGCGGGCGCCGAGTGTCTTGATCTTTTCGACGATCGCAGCCGGTGTCGCAGCTGACGGAAAGTCGATCTGCGTCTGGATGCGCGCGCTCGTCAGCGCCCGCGCTGCAGTTTCGATCTCACGCACGAAGCTCTGATAAAAGGGCTGCATCGGCTTCTGCAGCAGGAAGGCGAGCCTGTATTGCGGAAGGTCCTCGAAGACGCGCTGCTTGATCAGCCCGACAGCGTGATAGCCGATCGACTGCGCCGCATCATAGACCCGTCGCGCCGTTTCCTCGCGCACCCGGTGGCGGGCGTTGAGAACGCGGTCGACGGTGGCGACGCTGACGCCGGAGGCGCGGGCAAGATCGGATATGGTGGGACGGCGCATCGGCGTTCCTGATGGATTCAATCATGAATGCAAGTCATTCGTGATGGCTTTTGATAGATTATATCAAGCCTGCATTGAGCGCTTTCCAAAGTCAACCTATTCTCAAAGGCAAGGGCAACGGGAGGCGGATAATGGCGACCCAGACAAAGAAGCGGGACTACGACCTTCTCGGCGAAAGCGGCCGCACCGCCGTCGAGACGGGGCTGGCGGCAGCCGAATGGTATCACACCGACATTCCGCGCAAGGAGATGAAGGCGCTGATGCAGCGCTCCGATGCGCCGGCGATCCGCGACACGGCCCTCTGGCTCGGCAGCATGGTCGTCCTTGCGGGGCTCGGCATTTATTTCTGGGGCTCGTGGATCGCGCTGCCCTTCTTCCTCGCCTATGGCGTGCTCTACGGCTCGGCCTCCGACAGTCGTTGGCACGAATGCGGCCATGGCACCGCCTTCAAGACCCGCTGGATGAACGATGTCGTCTACCAGATTGCCTGCTTCATGATCATGCGCAATCCGGTGACCTGGCGCTGGAGCCATGCGCGCCATCACACCGATACGGTGATCGTCGGCCGCGATCCCGAGATCGCCGTCATGCGGCCGCCCGATCTCTTCCGGCTGGTGCTTAATTTCTTCGGCATCCTCGACGCCTGGCATGCGATCATCGACATGCTGCGCAATGCCTTCGGCGGCGTCAGCGCGGCGGAAAAAACCTTCATTCCCGAGATGGAGCAGCCAAAGGCCGTCCGCATCGCCCGCATGTGGCTGGCGATCTATATCGCGACGATCGCGGCCGCGATCGCCATGGGTTCGATCCTGCCGCTGATGCTGATCGGCCTGCCGCGCCTCTATGGCGCCTGGCACCATGTACTGACCGGACTGCTCCAGCATGGCGGCCTTGCCGACAACGTCACCGACCATCGGCTGAACAGCCGCACGGTCTATATGAACCCCATCAGCCGCTTCATTTACTGGAACATGAACTACCACGTCGAGCATCACATGTTTCCGATGGTGCCCTACCACGCGCTGCCGAAGCTGCACGCGATGATCAAGCATGACCTGCCAGCGCCGAACCCGTCGATCTGGTCCGGCTATCGCGAGATGATCCCAGCCTTCCTGCGCCAGCTGCGCAACGAGGATTATTTCCTGAAGCGCGAACTGCCGGCCACCGCGCGGCCCTATCGCGAGGAATTCCACAACGAGCTGGCCCCGGCCGCGCAATAATGACAATCGAGGGAGGACAAGATGAGCGGAAATTGGATCCAGGTCTGCGACAAGGACGAGATCGACGAGGAGGATGTCATCCGCTTCGATCACGGTGGGCGCACCTTCGCGGTCTATCGCAGCCCGGACGACGAATTCTTCGCGACCGACGGGCTCTGCACGCATGAACATATCCACCTGGCCGACGGGCTTGTCATGGATGAGATCATCGAATGTCCAAAGCATAATGGCCGCTTCAACTACAAGACGGGCGAAGCCAAGGGTGCGCCGGTCTGCGTCAATCTCAAGACCTATCCTGTCAAGATCGAAGACGGCGCCGTCTTCATCTCGCTCTGAGGGAGGCCGGCATGGCTCATTACGTCATCCTGGGCGCGGGCGAATGCGGTGCGCGCGCCGCCTTCGCCTTGCGGGAAAAGGGCTTTGCCGGCGAGATAACGCTGGTTGGCGCCGAGCCGCTTCCGCCCTATGAGCGGCCGCCGCTTTCAAAGGCCGGCTCCACCGATGCAAGCGATCCGAAATTTATCGCCGCGGCGGAAAAATACATCGAAAACGGCATCCGGCTGCTAACCGGCCTCGAGGCAAGGGATCTCGACACCGCATCCAGGACCGTCACGCTTTCGGACGGTACCGTGCTTTCCTACGACAAGCTTTTGCTGGCGACGGGTGCGGCCGCGCGGTCATTCCCCGGCGCACCAGAAGGCAGCCGGCATATTCGTTCGCTGCGGACGCATCACGATGCGGCGGCGTTGCGCGATGCGATGAAGCCGGGACGGCATATCGCCATCATCGGTGGCGGGTTCATCGGACTGGAACTTGCGGCCACGGCGCGGCTGCTTGGCGCCGACGTCACCGTCATCGAGGGGCTGGAACGCGTGCTGAAACGTGGCGTGCCCGAGGAGATCGCTCATCTGCTCACCGAGCGCCATCGCGCTGAAGGCGTCGATATCCGCTGCGGCGTTTCCATCGAAGCACTGACTGAGGAAACCGGAAAAGCGCTGATCCGATTGTCGACCGGCGAGGCAATCGACGCCGATCTCGTCCTCGTCGGCATCGGTGCACGGCCGAATGTCGAGATCGCCGAAAGAGCAGGCCTCGCCATCGACAACGGCATTGCGGTCGACACCTATCTCCAGACCTCTGCTCCTGATGTCTTCGCAGCCGGCGACTGCTGCTCCTTTCCGCTGTCGATCTATGGCGGCCGGCGGGTGCGGCTTGAATCCTGGCGCAACGCCCAGGAGCAGGGCACATTGGCCGCGGCCAACATGCTCGGCCTGAACGAGGCCGTTTCGGCGGTGCCGTGGTTCTGGTCGGATCAATACGACATGACGCTACAGATATCGGGCCTTGCCGAAGGGGCCGCGACGCATCATCGCCGCGAGCTCGGCGCAGGCGCCTTCATTCTCTTCCATCTCGACGCCGGCGGACGATTGATCGCCGCAAGCGGCATCGGGCCAGGCAATGCGGTGGCACGCGATATCAGGCTCGCCGAAATGCTGATCGCAGCGCGCGCCCATCCGAACCCGGCAGCACTCGCAGCCAGCGACATCAAGCTGAAATCCCTGCTGGCCGCCTGAGCCGCCTGATATTTTCACCCGATATTTTCAAAGGAATTGATGATGAAAAAACATAGACGCGCAACCGTCGCCGATCTGCTTGCGGAAAAAGGCAAGCGCCAGCTCACCATGCTGCGCGTCACCTCCCTGGAGGAGGCGGAAGCCGCCGAAAAGGCCGGGATCGACATGGTCTCTGTACCGCCCTCGCTGCTTGGACCGATCTTTCGCGAAGCCGCGCCCACGCCCTTTGCCATTCCGGGGCTCGAATATGGCGACCATGTCTCGGCCGAGGACTATCTGCGTGCGGCCTTTGCTGCGCTGAAGGCAGGAGGTGATGCGGTCTATTGCGCCGCAAGCCTGCAGACGATCCGGCGCATGCGCGATGAAGGCATCCCGGTCTGCGGCCATCTCGGGCTGATCCCTTCGAAGGCGACCTGGACCGGCGGCTTCCGCGCCGTCGGCAAGACGGCGGTAAGCGCCGCCGAGATCTGGCGGCAGACCAAGGCGCTGGAGGAGGCCGGCGCCTTCGCCGCCGAAATCGAAGTGGTGCCTGGGGATGTCGCTGCCGCCATCAGCAGCAACACCTCGATGCTGATGATCTCCATGGGAGCAGGCAGCGGCTGCGGCGCCCAATATCTCTTCGCCGACGACGTGCTCGGCGCCAATCGCGACCACTATCCCCGCCATGCCAAGGTCTATCGCGACTTCGCCGCCGAACACGACCGGCTGCAGCGAGAGCGCATCGCCGCCTTCACCGAATTCGCCGAGGATGTCAGGACCGGCGCCTATCCGGAAAAGCGCCATCTCGTCGGTATCGACGACGCGGAATTGGAGATATTTCTGCAGCGGCTGAAAAGCGAGACGGGCAATAGCTGAGGGCAAAGGCGCTCTGTTGCCTCGATCATGTGGGAAGTGCCGCAAAGGCACTTCCGCTCCATTGGCTTCCGTCCCGGCCTGTGTCAGGAATTGTCCGTTCGATTCATTCGGAACGGAGTATTCGGTCCCCTGTGACGATCGGCTTTGCGCATGCGGAATTGATTGCGGTGCTCGTCGCGGTGACGGGGGACGAGCCGCGCGTGATGACCATCCGTTCCGGCAATGCGTTGCCCTCCGGCCCCTTCGAAATGGGTCACCGGACCCTGCAATCGGGCCTGCGCGAATGGGTGCAGGAGCAGACGGAACACCCCGTCGGCTATCTCGAACAGCTCTATACCTTCGCCGACCGCGACCGGAACAACGACATCCCAGGCGGACGAACGATCTCGATCAGCTATCTCGGCCTCGTCAACGAGCAGTCTGGCGCCGGCCGGCCGGGATGGCACGGCTGGTACGAATATTTCCCCTGGGAAGACCACCGACAGGGCCGGCCAGCCGTGCTTGACGAGATCATGGCGCGCCTGAGGAGCTGGGCCGATGCCGATCCGGCAAGACGCGACCATCGCCATCGCCGGGCGGATTTCACCTTCGGCCTCGACGGAGGCGGCTGGAACGAGGATCTGGCCCTGCAGCGCTATGAACTGCTTTACGAGGCGGGGCTCGTCTCGGAAGCCGGATGCGGCGCAGAGGCCAATCTCGGACGCGCAATGTTTGCCGATCACCGGCGGATCCTCGCGACCGGAATCGCCCGGCTGCGCGCCAAGATCAAATATCGCCCTGTCGTCTTCGAGCTGATGCCTGACAGTTTCACGCTGCTGAGGCTGCAGCGCACTATCGAGGCGTTGGCGGGGCTTACGCTGCACAAGCAGAATTTCCGCCGCCTCATTGAACAGCAGGAACTGGTGGAGGAAACCGGCGGCACCGAAAGCGAAACCGGCGGCCGGCCGGCCAAGCTTTTCCGCTTCCGCCACACCGTTCTCGAAGAACGGGCGCTGGCGGGAACGAAATTACCGCTCTCTCGCAATTGACATATGCTCACTGTGAGAATATCTCTTTGCCCAAGATATGCTCAAAGAGAGCATAATTAGGAGCCGGTCATGAATTATCCTGTTTCCGCATCCTCGCTCTACGAGCGCGTCAGCCGTGTCATTCCCAAAGCCGAATGGATGACCTTCGAAAATGACGTCGACGCGATCCTAGAACTCAAGCGCCGCCGCAACGCCGTCATTCTCGCGCACAACTATCAGACACCGGAGATCTTCCACGGCGTGGCCGATATCGTCGGCGACAGCCTGGCGCTCGCCCGCAAGGCAATCGAGGTCGATGCCGATGTCATCGTGCTTGCCGGCGTGCATTTCATGGCCGAGACCGCCAAGCTGCTGAACCCCGAGAAAACCGTGCTGATCCCGGATCTCGCCGCCGGCTGTTCGCTGGCGGATTCGATCACGCCCGAGGATATCGCCCTGCTGCGCCAGGCCCATCCCGGCGTGCCCATCATCACCTATGTCAACACCTCGGCCGCAGTGAAGGCTGCCTCCGACATCTGCTGCACCTCGGGGAATGCCAAACAGGTGGTGGAATCGCTCGGTGTGCCGAAGGTGCTGATGATCCCGGACGAATATCTTGCGCGCAACATCGCCCGCGAGACTGATGTCGAGATCATCGCCTGGCACGGCCATTGCGAAGTGCATGAACTCTTCACCGCCGAGGACGTGCGCCAGCTGCGCGAAAACCATCCCGGCGTAACTGTGCTCGCCCATCCCGAATGCCCGCCCGAGGTGGTCGCCGAAGCCGATTTCGCCGGGTCCACCGCTGTCATGTCGGATTATGTCGGCAGGCAGAAACCGGCGCGCGTCGTGCTGCTCACCGAATGCTCGATGAGCGACAATGTCGCCGTGCACCATCCCGATGTCGAATTCATTCGCCCCTGCAATCTCTGCCCGCACATGAAGCGCATCACGCTTGCAAATATCCGGACGGCACTCGAGGAAAACCGCCACGAGGTCACCGTCGATCCGGCGATTGCGGTGGCCGCGCGCCGCGCCGTCGAAAGGATGCTGGCGATATGACCGAGATTCTCGAGCAGCTATCAGGACGCACGGTTATCGTCGGCAGCGGGCTTGCGGGATTGATGACCGCGCTGACGCTGGCGCCTGAACCTTGCGTGATCGTCACCCGCGCGGCCCTTGGCGCGGAGACGTCGAGCGCCTGGGCGCAGGGCGGCATCGCCGCCAGCGTCGGCGCCGACGATAGCGCGGCACTGCATCTTGCCGATACGCTTGCGGCCGGCGACGGGCTCTGCGATCCGGCCATTGCCGCCGACATCATCGCCGAGGCGCCGGCAGCAATTGCCGCGCTGGAGCGGGCCGGCGTTCGTTTCGACCGGAATGCCGCGGGCGAGCTTTCACTCGGGCTGGAGGCGGCCCATAATCGCCGCCGCATCGTCCATGCCGAAGGCGACGGCTCGGGTGCTGCGATCATCGCCGCGCTGATCAAGGCGGTGATGAAAACGCCAGCTATATCAGTGCTCGAAGGTTTCGAGGCGCGGCGGATTGTGATGGATGGCGAGCAGGTCGCCGGCCTGCTCTGCGCGACCGCCAATGGCGCCGCCATTCTGCCGACTTCGAGGGTGGTGCTCGCCACCGGCGGCATTGGCGGACTTTACGACGCGACCACCAATCCAATGGGTAACTTCGGCCAGGGGATCGCGCTTGCAGCAAGGGCCGGTGCCGCGCTTGCCGATATGGAATTCGTCCAGTTCCATCCAACCGCACTCGATTCACGCCGCAGGCCGCTGGCGCTCGTCAGCGAGGCAGTGCGCGGGGAGGGGGCTTTGCTCGTCAACGAACGAGGCGAACGGTTCATGGCCCGCATTCCAGGGGCTGAACTTGCCCCGCGCGACGTGGTGGCGCGGGCGATCAGCGCCGAAATCGCCCGGGGCGGACGAGTCTTTCTCGATGCCCGCGATGCTATCGGCAGCCGCTTTGCCACGCGCTTTCCTGTCATCTCGACCCTTTGCGGCGAGGCCGGCATCGATCCGGCGAAAGACCTCATTCCGGTGCGACCCGCCATTCACTATCACATGGGCGGCGTGGCCACGGATGCAAATGGCCGCAGCTCGGTTCCCGGTCTCTGGGTTGCGGGAGAGGCGGCCTCAACCGGCCTCCACGGCGCAAACCGGCTTGCCAGCAATTCGCTGCTGGAGGCGGCTGTCATGGGCATGCGGGCGGCACGCGACATTTCAGGCATGCCCGCAGGTGGTACCGGCACCATTTCCGCCGGAAGTCTCCCGGCGCCGGCCGATGCGTCATTCGTGCGGCCGATCGTCTCGCGCCATCTCGGCGTGCTGCGTAATGCCGGCGCCCTTCATGGCGCGATCGCCGCCCTGCTGCCGCTTGCCGAAGGCAACGGCCCTGCCGCCGATCCGGCCATCGTCGCGCTCTCGATCGCCGTCTTTGCCAGCCTGCGGATGGAATCGCGCGGCGCCCATGCCCGCACCGACTTTCCGCTGAAGCTCGCCAACGCCAACCGGCGCCAGATGTGCCTTTCCGACGTTCTGGAGATCGCCCGCGCGACGCCGCCCTACGCCCTTGCAAGGAGTGCCTGAGATGAGCCTCGTTCCCCTTTCACGCCTGATCGTCGAACCCTTGGTGCGGGCAGCCCTGCTCGAAGATCTCGGTCTTGCCGGCGATATCACCTCGGCCTCCGTCATCCCTCGCGATCACCGTTCGACGGTGGTGATGGCGGCCCGTCAGCCAGGCGTGATTGCCGGTCTCGATGCGGCCGAACTCGCCTTCGCCCTCGTCGATCCAGAGATCGTCATGCGCCGCCATCTCCAGGACGGCGACGCGGTAAAACCCGGCGACGCGATCGCCACCATCGAAGGCCCGTCGCGTGGCCTGCTGAGCGCCGAGCGCACCGCGCTGAATTTCCTCGGTCACCTCTCTGGCATCGCCACAGTGACAGCAGGGATCGCCGCCGCCATCCGCGGCACCAAGGCTTCCGTCACTTGCACGCGCAAGACGACGCCGGGGCTGAGGGCGCTGGAGAAATATGCGGTGCGGGCCGGTGGCGGCATGAACCACCGTTTCGCGCTTTATGACGCGGTGCTGATCAAGGATAATCATGTCGCCATCGCCGGTGGGGTCGCTGAAGCGATCCGCCGGGCGCGGGCAGGCGTCGGCCACATGGTGAAGATCGAGGTCGAAGTGGACACCCTCGATCAACTGCGTGAAGCGATGGAGACCGGCGTCGATGCCGTTCTGCTCGACAATATGACACCGGATCAGCTGCACGAGGCCGTCGCCATCGTCGCCGGCCGAGCCATCACCGAAGCGTCCGGCCGGGTCACGCCGATAACGGCTGCCGCAATCGCCGCTTCCGGTGTCGACCTCATTTCCGTCGGCTGGCTCACACACAGCGCCCCGGTGCTGGATATCGGGCTCGATTTCGTCGAAGCCGCGGCCGCAACGGAGGTTAGCCCGAAACGGATTGCACAGGCGCTGTGATCCCTCAGGCCTGCTTCGGCTGGACCTCTTTGTCGCTGTCGAATTCCAGCAGTTCGATCATCACGCCGAGATCGGGCACCGTGTCGTAATAGGCATAGCGCCCGTGGCCACCGTCGAATTCGCCACGCTGGAGCAGACGGTGGCCCTTGTCCTCGAGATAGCGATTTCGGTTAGTGAGGTTCTTCGTCTTGAAGGCGATGTGGTGACAGCCCGGCCCCTTCTCCTCCAGCAGGTCACGCCAGGCACTTTTCTCCGGGCCGGGCTGCAGGAATTCGACGTCGATATTGCCGAACTTGAACATGATAATGCGGCAGCCGACCTCGGCGGGCTTGCCGTTGTAGATCGCCTGCGCCTCATCCGGCTCGGCGGCTTTGCCTTCCGGCGGCACCGGCTTGCCGGTCAGTTCCGAAAACCAGGCGGCGGATTTCTGCACATCGTCGGTCACGAAGCAGATCTGCATGACGGCATCTTCATCAAGCAAACGCTTGTCCATCGGTATTCCTTTCTGCAATGGGGTTAGGACGGCCCGCCGTTTCGGAAACGGACCGCGCCTTCGGGAGAAACCTCGAGCCGCTCTAGCCGAGAATGGTCTTGTAGTTTTCCTTGATCTTGGCGATCGCGTCGTCGACGCTCATGTCGGGATCGCTCCAGAAATTGAAGGCCACGTCCCAGATCGAGTTCTCCCAGTCGGCGTCGCTGATGGCGTGCGGGTTCTGTACCTGATGCTTCGGATCGGCAACGATGCGCAGCACTTCCTTGGAGCAGGCGTCGAGACTGTCCTGCGGCGCATCGAGGCGCACCGGGGTCGAGCCCTTCGCTTTGGCAAATTCGGCCTGGACATTCGGATCGACGACGATCGAGGCAAAGTCGAGTTCGGCCTTGTCCTTGTCAGCAGGCTGGCCGCCAAGCAGGCCCCAGCTGTCGACGCTGGCAGCCACGGCTTTGGCGCCGGGGATCTGGATGCAGCCGAAATCCTTTCCAGCGGTCTTGCCGGCCGCCAGCCATTCGCCCTTCATCCAGTCGCCATGGATCTGCATCAGCGCCTTGCCTGTTATGACGAGGTTGGTGGTGAGGTTCCATTCGCGGTTGGCCGAGCCTTCGTCGGCCGCCTGCTGGAATTTGCGCAGATAGTCGAACACCTGGCGGAATTCCGGCGTATCGAAGACGGCGGGATCGGGCTTTTCGCCATAGATCTTGTTGAAGAAGTCCGGTCCGCCGATCGTCGCGGCCAGAGCATGGGTGAGGTAACCCACCTGCCATTGCTGGCCGCCGACGGCCAGCGGAATGACGCCCGCCGCCTTGATCTTGTCGAAGTCGGCAAACATTTCGTCGAGCGATTTCCAGGCCGCCGGATCGATGCCGAGCTTCTTGGCGACATCCATATTGTAATAGACCATGCCATCGATGTGCAGCGCGGTCGGCACCTTCATGACCTGGTCGTCGACAACCATCGAATGGGCCACCGCATCCGGATACTTGTCCGGGTAGCCATGGTCCTTGAAGAAATCCGTCAGCGGCCGGCCGAGACCGGCTTTCGTCAGATCGCGATAGACGCCGGGATTGGACTCCATGAACAGGTTCGGCGGGTTGCCGCCGGCAACGAGGTTCATCAGGTTGACGTTGGAGCCGGTATCATGCGGGATGGCGATATCGGTCCAGCTGTCGCCTTTGGCCTCCAGGTTCTTCTTGAGGACGTTCAGTGCCGCCACTTCAGGCGGCGCCGACCAGGTGTGATAGATCACGAGATCGGTCGCTTGCGCGCCGATGGGAGCGGCGCCTGCAAGCATTGCGGCGGTGATGCCGGCAAGTATCCTGTTTATCATTTCCATTCCTCCCTTTGGTTGCTCATTCACATGCGTCGCCCGGTGCGGGCGTCGAAGACATTGACCTTGCCGCGCGGAAAATCGGCGCGCAGCTTCTCGCCGGCGCTGAAGCCGGCTGCGCGGTCCGGATCGACGCGCAGCGCCAGCAACTGATCACCGAAACCGAGATAGGCGGTGGCGTCGGAGCCTGTGCGTTCGGTATGTCTGAGCGGCAGCTCGAAGCTTGCCGCTGCGTTGGCGACCGGCTGATCGGCGACGACGAAATGTTCGGGCCTGAGGCCGATGACGACCTCGGCACCGCTTTCCGGCCGCTGCGCAAAACCATAGTCGCCGAGATCGATGGTATCGCCGGTATCGAAACCCGCCTTGACGCAATGGCCATCCACCTTCAGCCGCGCCGGGCGGAGATTCATCGCCGGAGCGCCGATGAAACCGGCAACGAAAAGATTGGCGGGTTTGCCGTAAATCTCGTCGGGTGTACCGAATTGCTGGATGAGGCCGCCATCCATCACCGCGATCTTCGTCGCCATGGTCATCGCTTCGATCTGGTCATGGGTGACATAGACGACGGTCGGCTTCAGCGTGTCGTGCAGCTTCTTGATCTCCAGGCGCATCTCGGTGCGAAGCTTCGCATCGAGATTGGACAGCGGCTCGTCGAAGAGGATGACGCCGGCCTGCTTGACGAGCGCCCGGCCGATGGCGACGCGCTGGCGCTGGCCTCCGGAGAGCTGCCCGGGCTTGCGGGCAAGCAGCGGCTCGATCTGCAGCAGCTTGGCGGCAGCGGCGATGCGCTGCTCGACCTCGGCCCGCTCGAGGCGGCTCGCGGCAAGGCCGAATTTCAGGTTTCCGTAGACGGTCTTGGTCGGGTAGAGCGCATAGGACTGGAAGACCATGGCGAGGCCGCGATCCCTGGGATCGAGATCGGTGACGTCGCGCTCGCCGATCATGATGCGGCCGTCGGAAACTTCGAGCAGACCGGCGAGCAGGTTGAGCAGGGTGGTCTTGCCGCAGCCGGAAGGGCCGAGCAGCACCAGGAAATCGCCATCCTCGACCGCAAGATTGAGATCGTCGAGGATCGTCACCGCGCCGAACGACTTGACGATATGTTCGAAGGAAACACGCGGCATGGGTCAACCCTTGATCGCGCCGGCGGTGATCCCCTGAACGAAGAACTTGCCGACGAGGAAATAGATGACGAGGGGCGGAATGGCGGTGAGCAGGGCGGCCGCCATATTGTCGTTATAGGCGACGACGCCTGTGGACACGGTGATGAGATTGGCGAGGATGACGGTCATCGGCTGGGTGCCGAGGCCGCCGAAGGTGACGCCGATCAGATAGTCGTTCCAGATCGAGGTGATCTGCAGGATGAGCACAACGATCAGGATATTGCCCGACATCGGCAGGATGATCTCGATGAAGATGCGCCAGAAGGAGCCGGAATCGATGATCGCGGCCCGCATGATCTCCTGCGGAATGTCCTTGTAGTAGTTGCGGAAGATCAGCGTCAGCACCGGCATGGCGAGCACGGCATGCACCGCGGCGATGCCCCAGAGCGTGCCATAGATGCCGATCGACGCGGCGATGCGGATCAGCGGATACATGATGACCTGGAAGGGCACGAAGGCGCAGATGAAGAGCAGGAAGAGAAAGGCATTCGCCCAGCGCACATTCCAGAGCGCCAGCGCATAACCTGTGACGATCGACAAGGCGATCGACAGGATCAGCGAAGGGAAGAGGATCAGCACCGAATTCCAGAAGCCGACCTTCAAACCGTTGCAGTTGATGCCGGAGCAGGCCTTGTTCCAGGCGTGGTCCCAGGCCTCGAGCGTCCAGACATGCGGCAGCGAGAAGATCGCGCCCTCGCGGATCTGGTCCATCGTCTTGAACGAGGTGACGACGACGACATAGAGGGGCACGCAGAAGAACAGCGCGCACATCGTCAGGAACAGCAGTATGGCGATCGAGCGTCCGGGGATGCGTTTCTTCTTGCGGGGGAAGAAGGGCTGGCGCGGGCCGGGTGAAGCGTTCGCCGCATCTTCCAGCACTGCTGCTTGCGTCACCATCGTCATCGCGATCCCCCGTTCGCCCGGC
This sequence comes from Rhizobium sp. WYCCWR10014, assembly GCF_001657485.1. Taxonomy (GTDB): domain Bacteria; phylum Pseudomonadota; class Alphaproteobacteria; order Rhizobiales; family Rhizobiaceae; genus Rhizobium. Next base: position 291,270 of record NZ_LXFU01000051.1, on the reverse strand, counting down.
GCTGTTGCCAGGTGGTGATCAGCACCAGCGGCAGGAAGATCAGCGCGGTGATGACAAGCATGGTGATCGCGGCAGCCGAGGCGTAGCCGATATTGCTCTTGGCCGAGAGCGCGTTGATGGTGAAATAGGCCGGAACCCAGGTGGAATTGCCAGGCCCGCCATTGGTCATCGCTACGATCACGTCGTAGGCCTTGATGACACCGAGGGAGAGCAGGATAGCGCAGGTGATGAAGGTGAACTTCATCATCGGGATGATGATCTCCAGATAGAGCCGCCAGAAGCTGACGCCGTCGAGGCGCGCGGCACTCCAGATTTCGGTGTTGATCGATTTCAGGCCTGATAGCATCAGGGCCATGTAGAAGCCGGAGCTCTGCCAGATCGAGGCGAGAATGATCGCATACATGGCGGTCTCGGGGCTCGCCAGCCAGTTGAAGCTGACCGAAGTGAAGCCAAGACCATGCAGGAAATTCTGAAGCCCGAGCTGCGGATTGAAGATCCAGCGCCAGGCGGCACCCGTGACGATCAGCGAGACGGCAAGCGGGTAGAGGAAGACCGTGCGGAAGAAGCTCTCGCCGCGCCATTCGCGATCGATCATCGCAGCGAGGATGAAGCCGAAGACGATGGCAAGGGCGCTGCCGATGCCAAGAATGACCAGGTTGTGCAGCGAGATCGCCCAGCCGGCATCGTTGAACAGCCGCTCATACTGGCGTGTCCACTGGCTCCAGTCGATCTCATATTCCGGAACGCGGCGGCTGCGCGTCAGCGAAAGCCATGCCGTCCAGCCGATCGCGCCGATGAATGCGACGAAGGTGACGGCAACAGCCGGCGCAAGAGCCAGCTGGGGCATCAACCGGCTCCAGCGTAGTTGCATCTCTTCCTCCCAGACCAACGCTCCCACATTGGACCAAACCTTAACAGGCTTGTATTATCGTTAAACTAAGATCAAAAATGGGCATACGTCAACAGACGATTTTCGCCCAATATCGCTCGGAACTGGCCATAAGCTCGGCCAGGCCGGCCGGACGCGACCGGAAGGAAAGAGAATTCATATGGAAAATCAGCAACTTATACCGCAATTGGGTTTCGGCACCTATGGCCGCAACGGCAAGGAGGGCATAGACGCCATCCTCTGCGCGCTGGAGACGGGCTATCGGCACCTCGATACCGCGCAGACCTACGACACGGAATTCGAGACCGGCGAGGCGCTGCGCCGATCCGGCATTGCGCGGAGCGAGGTCTTCATGACGACGAAGATCTCGACCGATCATTTCGGCGAAGGCAAGCTCATCCCTTCGCTCGAAAAGAGCCTGGAGGCGATGCACATTGACCGGGTCGACCTGACGCTCATCCATTGGCCGGCGCCCAACGGCGCCATTGCCCTTGAGGTCTATCTCTCGCAGATCGCCGAGGCGCAGGAGAGGGGGCTGACGCGGCTGATCGGCGTCTCCAACTTCACCATCGCGCTACTGCAACAAGCAGAAGCCATCATCGGCAAAGGGCGTATCATCAACAATCAGTTTGAACTCAACCCACTGATACAGAACAAGAAACTCGCAGATTACTGCCAGCGAAACGACATCCTCGTCACCTGCTATCTGCCGATCGCCCGCGGCACGCTATCCGGGGATCCCGTGCTCAGCTCAATCGCCGGCAATCACGCTGCCACGGTCGAGCAGGTGATCATCGCCTTCGAACTCGCCAAGGGCTATTGCGCCATTCCGACGTCGAGCCGGGCCGAACGCATCCGTTCGAATTTCGCCGCCGGCAAACTGCAGCTGAAACAGGAGGAGATCGCCCTCATAGAGATGCTCGACCGCAACCAGCGCACCATCGATCCCGACTGGGGGCCCGATTGGGATTGAATCCGCCGACGGTTGACAATTCCGCGCGCTGCGTACAATTGTGATTCTGTATTATCGTTAATGCAAATTGGCTTCTGTTGATCGGAACGCTGTTGACGGCGGCGACCGACGTTGCCCGTGAGGAGGAAACATGCTTGGAATTACCGGCTACGGCCATGTCGCCATCAAGGTCAAGGACCTCGAGGCGTCACTCGATTTCTACCGCGACCGCCTTGGTTTTCCTGAGATGCTGCGCCTGAAGAACGACGACGGCTCGACCTGGCTCGTCTATCTGCGCATCACCGACGACCACTATCTCGAAATCTTTCCTGGCGCAGAAAACGACCGGGCGCCCGGCTGGAACGCCAACGGCGTCAACCACATGTGCTTCACCATCGAGGATCTGGATGCGACGGCGGCGAGGATCCAGGCGGCCGGCATCAAGCTCACGGCCGAGATCAAGCCGGGCCTCGACGGCAATCGCCAGGCCTGGATCGAGGATCCCGACGGCAACCGCATCGAGCTGATGGAGATGCATCCGGACTGCCTGCAATATCAGGGCATCAAACGGCTGCATGCCGAAGGAAAATAAAGGGGATCGAGGAAAGCCGTGGGGCGGCAATCCCGCGGCTTTCGCTTCCGCTTTCCCCGGAAAGCTTCCGCTCCCCCGGGCGGAGACTTTCACTTTCCCGGTGGAAGCTTTCGCTTTCCACGGGGGAAGGTTATGGAAGGAAGATTAAGCATCAGGACATATAGCCGCCCTCACGATGACCAGATCGAGCGTCCGCCTCAAAGACATTGCCGACAAGACCGGATTCTCCGTGAACACGGTCTCGCTGGCGCTTCGCGGCAGCCCGCGCATCCCGGAGGAAACGCGCCAGCTGATCCGCAACATCGCCGAGGCGCTGAATTACCTGCCGAACCACATCGCCCAGTCGCTGGTCAGCCGCGAGACGAAGACGATCGGCCTTATCCTCACCGACATCACCAATCCGACGCTGATGCGCACGGCGCAGGCGATCGAACTGGAGCTGGCCGACAGGGGCTACGGTACGCTGTTTGCCACCTCCAACAACGATCCGGAGGAGGAGATCAGGGCGCTGGAAATGTTCCGCTCGCGCCAGGTCGACGGCATGCTCATCTATCCCCGCAGCCATCGCAAGCTCGATCATATCCGCAAGATCCGCCAGTCGAACTATCCGATCGTGCTGCTCGTCGGCGATCCGGATTCCGGCATCGACGCGGTCTGCGTCGATGAGAGGCGCGGCGCCTATAAGGCGACGCGGCACCTGATCGACACCGGCCATCGCAGGATCGGCATCATCGACAGCGCCAATCCGCTCGGCAATCTGGAAAAGAGCGAAGGCTACCTGCAGGCGCTTTCGGAAGCCGGCATCGCCTTCGAGCCGGTGCTGACGGCCGACCCGCAGGGCCATTCGGTGATGAAGGGCTATTGGGCAATGGACCAGCTGATGAGCGCTGCCAATCGGCCGACCGGCGTCTTCGCCGCCAATGATTCCCTTGCGATCGGCGCCTTGCGCTGGTGCCAGAAGAACGGCGTGAACGTGCCGAAAGATGTCGCCATCATCGGCTTCGACAATATCGAATTCGCCGAACATGCCGCAACGCCGATTTCGAGCGTCAACTACGCCGTCGACATCGTCACCGAGCTTGCCGTCGAGCGGCTGATGCGGCTCGTCGCCGCCAAGGACGGGCTGCCCGACCCGCGTGTCACCATGATCGAGCCGGATCTCGTCATCCGGGAAAGCACCACCGGCCGAAGCTGAGGCCGGCACGAAAGGAGCAAAGACTTGACCTATCCGATCTCCTACCAGCTTTACTCCTCGCGCAATTTTCCGCCACTTTTTGCCCAGTTTCCCGAGCTGAAGGCTTTCGGCTACGACGCGATCGAGCCCTGGCTTCCGGCTTATGAAGCCGATCCCAAGGCTTTCCGCACGGCGCTCGACGATGCTGGACTGAAATGCCATTGTTTTCACATGCCGCTGAAGGGGCTGGTCGAGGAACCGCAGCGCTTCATCGACATCGCGCTGACGATGGGCGCCACCATCATGATCCCGCCCTATGTGGCAGCCGAAGAGCGCGGCACGACGGCGGATTATTGGAGGAGCCTGGGCGCGCAATTGGCCGAAGGCGCTGAGCAGGCGGCGGAACACGGGCTCAAGGTTGCCTGGCACAATCACGATTTCGAATTCTTTGCGCTGGCCGACGGTTCGCGGCCGATCGACCATATCTTCGATGGTGGCGGCGACACTGTCTGGTTCGAGATCGATTGCGGCTGGATCACCCGCGCCGGCGCCGATCCGGCGGCCGAACTGAAGAGATTCGCCGACCGCATCGTCGCTATCCAGATGAAGGACATGGCACCGAAGGGCACCACGACGGAAGACGGTTGGGCTGCGACCGGCGACGGCATCATCGACTGGGAAAAATTCGTACCACTCTTCCGCGAGACAAAGGCTGAGCATATCGTCACTGAGCATGACAATCCGGCCGACTGGCGCCGCTTTGCCCGACGTTCGATCGAGCACATCAAGGCGCTCGGCCTTTAACGCGGCAGCGATTTGGTCGGGAAAAGCGGGGGATGGGGACCATCGGCAGCGGAAATAACTTGCCGCCACGACAGGCAAACCGCATCTTCACGAAAGTGTTGGTAAAGCATTGCCTCCCCGTGTGGCGCGAGAATATGCAAATATTCGATGAAACTTCCTCTTTTTAAAGCAAAACCGCTATGCGTCGGCCTCTAATGGCTCTAACATAGTTTGGACTGGCCGGTGCGCTTGTGCGCCTTGGCTTTCAGGGGTGAGAACCGAGATGCGACGGACATCCGGCAGATGCTGACGAACAGGCTGTGCCTGCTCGGAAGACCGAGATTGCTGGCGGCGGGGAAGGAACTCCCCTTGCCGGAGAAGTCTTATTTTCTCCTCGCCATGCTCGCCGCCGAACCCAATTTAGAACTCGACCGCGAAACCGTCAGGCGACAGCTCTGGCAATCGGAACTGCCGGAAAAACGGGCTGGCAGCCTGCGCCAGCTGCTGGCGCGCATCGAACAAAGCGTTCCCGCCGGCCTTCCACCGCTGCTTGCCCCGACCCGAACCCACATCGGCCTTGCAGATGGCTGGGAGGTCGACGTTCATATCCTGAAGCAGAAAGGGCCGCTCGCACCCGAAGACCTCCTGAACGGCGAATTGCTCGAAGGCGTCAAATCGCCGACGCAGGGCGCCGAGGACTGGCTGACCTTTGAGCGCCAGCGTACCGACGAGCTGCGCTCCGCCCATCTCACCCGGCTGGTCGAGACATCGGAAGGCAGATCTGATGAAGAGCAGGTCACGCTTGCCAGGCGCCTGCTGGAACTCGACCCTGCCAGCGAGACGGCCTATCGCGCCTTGATGCGCACCTATGTCAGGATGAACGATCCGGCAGCGGCGCGTCAGGCCTATCTGAAGTGCAAGAGCCAGCTGAAGGACGATTTCGACACCGAGCCGGAAGAAAGCACCACCGCTCTTGCCCGCGAACTTAACCTGGTGCCGGCAGCACAGGCGACATCGGGACATCCTCAGTCGGCGCCCAACCTTTCCGTCGGTCCGCTTGGTCAGCCGCGTATCATCATCCTGCCGCCGGAAAGCATCTTCACCGATCCGCTGATGGAGCGCGTCGGCAGGGCGCTTCTCGAAGACGTCACCATCGGCCTCAGCCAGCAGCGCGGCTTCAAGGTGATCGCCGCGCATACGAGCCTGGAGATCCTCAGCCGTTCGATCGATCCGTCGCGTGCCGTGCCCGGTCCGCTCGACCTCAGCTTCGACTATGCGGTCTACGTCACCATCCAGGGCCGCGACGAGGATGTCTATGCGACCTGCCGGCTGACGCGGACGACGACCTCGGAAGTGATCTGGGCCATCGAACTGCCGCTGGTCATGCAGAAGATCAGTGAATCCTTCGCGCATCTGACGCGACGGATAGTCTCCTCGCTCGCCGACACGATCGAACGTCACGAACTGGCGATGCCGATCGGCGAGGCGCCGCCGTCCGCATACCGTCTCTACCTGGAAGGCAAGCGGCTGATCGCCCAGACCGACCTGCAGCATCTGCGCCAGGCGCGCAAATGGTTCAAATCCTCGCTCAATCGTTACGAACATTTCTCTGCCGCCCATGCCGGCATGTCGCGCGCGCTCGGCATGGAATGGCTGATCCGCGGCATGCGGGACAAGGAATTGCTCGACGAGGCGAACGGTGCTGCCCGGCAGGCGCAGCAGTCCGACCCGAACAGCGGCCGGGCCTACCGCGAGCTCGGCTTCGTGGCGCTCTATCGCCGCCGCTTTGACGAAAGCCTGGAATATTTCCAGCAAGCTCAGGATCTCAATCCTAACGACGCCGACATCCTCGCCGACTATGCCGATGCCCGGTGCCACAATGGCGACTTCGACGAAGCGCTGGAGCTGAATAAGGCCGCCTTCAGGCTCAATCCCCTGCCGCCTGACTATTACTACTGGAATCTCGGCGGCATTCACTTCGACCGCGGGGAATATGAAAAGACGATCGAGGCGCTTGAGCCAGTGAGATCAAAGCAGGCGACGGCTCGCTTGCTCGCCGCCGCCCATGCCATGGCAGGCGACATGACGAATGCCCACACATATGCAAAGGTGGTTCTGGAAAGTTTCCCGGATTTCCGGTGTGAGGATATCCGCCATTTCGTTCCTGATCGCGACCCCCGCTACACGGAATCGCTGATTCATGGCCTGCATCTGGCCGGACTTCCCTGATCCATTGCCTTTTAAATAAGCCTGTAACGCTTAAATGACGCAGGCAATGTTCCTCTCCGACGGTTAACGGCAGCCTCCCGCTGCCTTCCCTATCGGAGATGGAAAATGAAAACCAACGTTGAAACCAATGCCGCAATTCTCTCTCAGCCGCGTTTCTCGGCTGCAGCCAAGGCCGCGATGAAGCAGGACGAACTCAACATCGCTCCGAACGGTCTCGAAAACCTCACACATGCCCTGAAGTTCCGCTAAGGAACAAATCGGCATGTCCGCTTTCACCGACCTTGAAACGCTTGCCGGTGACCTTAAACGATCATCGGCCGGTGTCAGCGATTATCATGACCGCGCCGTCACGCCGGCGCAGACCTTGGCGGCCATCAGGCCCCATCTGCGCGAATTCGGCATCACGCGCGTCGGTCTGCTGACCGCACTCGACGTTCTGAACATCCCTGTCGCCTTCGCAACAAGGCCGAACAGCCATACGCTGTCGGTCTTTCAGGGCAAGGGTATCGACAATGATGCCGCCATGGCCTCGGCGGCGATGGAGGCGGTCGAGACGCGGATCGCCGAAATTGCCCCCGCCGACCTGACGCAGGCGACGGTCGAGAGCATGCGGGCGGAGCGTGCCGCCATGATCGATCTCGACAATGTCGCACGCTGCGCGCCCGACGAGATCGGCAGCAGTCCTATTCCCTGGTGCACGGGGTTCGACGTCCTTTCCGGCAGCAGCGTCTTCGTGCCCTGGTGGCTTGTCGGTCTCGACCATCGCGGCGAGAGGCCGCCGGGCTTCGAGCAGTCGAGCGATGGGCTTGCCTCCGGCAACACGCCGTCCGAGGCGGTCCTGCATGGACTTTGCGAGTTGGTGGAGCGCGACGCCTGGGCCTTGACCCAGCTGAAATCGCCCGAGCGCCTGAAGGAGAGCCGCATCGACCCCGCCTCCTTCGGCGATGCGGTCATCGACGTCATGACCGACCGGATCACCCGGGCCGGCATGAAACTGCTGCTCCTCGACATGACGACGGATATCGGCGTTCCCGCTTTTCTGGCGGTCATCATGCCAGGCAACCTTTCCGACCGTGTCGACGCGCGCTGGTCGCATGTCTGCGGTGGCTGCGGCTGCCATCCCGATCCCGTGCGCGCCGCGCTGCGCGCCATCACCGAAGCGGCGCAGAGCCGGCTGACCGCGATTGCCGGCAGCCGCGACGATTTCTCGCCGCGCATCTATCAGCGGCTCGACAGGAGTGCGGCGATGCAGCAGGTGGTTGAACTCTGCGAGGGCAGCGGCCGGATGCGCTCGTTCCAGGCCCGCGATCGCCGCCCGGCGACGATCCAGGACACCATCGGCCATATTTCCGAGCGGCTGGCGGCGACCGGTATCGAGCAGATCGTCGTCGTGCCGTTTCCGCACCCGGCCCTGCCGGTCTCCGTCGTCAGGGTGATCGTGCCGGGACTGGAGGTCGATATTTCAGGCCAATACATCCAGCTCGGCCTGCGCGCGGTCAACACCATGAGAGGAGCCGAATCATGAAAGTGCTGTTCGTCGGCCCGAGCCTGGGCAGCGATCTTGCCGCGGCAAGAGCCATGTCCCCCCGCATCGATTTCCGGCCACCGGCCGCCTGCGGCGACATCCTGAAAGCCGTTGAGGACGGCGCCACCGCGATCGGTCTCGTCGACGGCTATTTCGGCGATCTGCCCTCGGTCTGGCACAAGGAAATACTTTACGCACTCGAACACGATGTCGCCGTTGCCGGCGGCGCCAGCATGGGCGCGTTGCGGGCAGCCGAATGCGCGCCCTTCGGCATGGTGGGGCTCGGCTCGGTCTTCGAAGACTATGAGTCCGGGCGGCTGCTCGACGACGAGGCCGTTGCGCTGGTGCATGCGCCGCAGGAGCTCGGCTGGCTGCCGCTTTCCGTACCCTGGGTCGATTTCGAGCCGACTATCGATGCGCTTTACGCCAACGGCGAAATCTCGTCCGGCGAGCGCAAGAAGCTGCTGCTTGCCGGCCGTTTCCTGCATTTCTCCGAGCGCACCTATGCGAAGGTGGCCGACGAGTGCCATTTCCGCAGGCCGCGCCGCGATCACATCCTCGCCGCCATCCGCGGGAACCGGGTCGAGCGCAAGCGGGGCGACGCGTTACTGGTGCTGGAATGGCTGCGCCGGGACAAATTCCGCCCTGTCAACCGTGACTGGCGCTTTGCCGCAACCTCGCACTGGGAGCTCCTGCACGCCGAAGTCACGCGCAATGCGGTTCCTGTAACGCTTGAATAACGGTCGCGGCGGAAGATGCAGTAATGATGGAATCGTAGGGTTCCACGACCAAAGAGGGCGGGAACGATGTTTGAACACCACAACGAAGCTACCGGCAGCGAATATGCAAGGATCTTCCGGCTGCTGTCGGCAGCCAAGGATGAGGCTGAAAAGCTTCAGCTGCGCAATCTGACGCATTTGACGAACATGGCGCTGCTGCAGGTCGTCATCGATTGGGACGGCATAGACCCCGACAGGGAGCTTGACGTCAATCTCGAGAAGCTGCTCGGCAGCAAAGCCAAGATCGCAATGAAGGATGCCAGCGAGAATCTAATCCTGATCGATCGCCATTGAGCCCGATCGATTGCTTTTGATCTCGATCAACCGCCATTGATCCTCATGCGGTCCGTTCGGAGCGCGTGAAGGACAACCGGTCTATTCGGCCGCTTCAGTATCCAACTGTCCGGTGTTGGCAATCGCCTGGACCAGCTTCAGGATCTTCTTGCGAAGCGCTTCGTTCTTGATCGAAAAGAACGCCGCATTGAGAAGCACGCCTTCGCGCGAAATAACGAATTCCTCGCTCGGAGCGGCGTTGTCGTTGGCTGTATCAGGGGTCGACAGATCGTCGAAAAACGTCCTGACATCGACCTTCAGCGCGCCGGCGATTTCGACCAGCATGCTGGCGGAAACGCGGTTGGAGCCCTTTTCGTATTTCTGGATCTGCTGGAACGTTACGCCCACACGATCGCCCAGTTCCGTTTGAGAAACTTTCCTCAACAGACGCTGGATGCGGATCGTCTTTCCGACGTGAACATCGACGGAATGCGGTTCTTCTTTCATCTCATTTCCCTTCTGAAGGCAGCGGACAAGGGGTTATTCGCCATATCCGTGTCAACAACTTTTAGCCGAGATAAATAAGGCTAGCAATTGCTTGCATGTAGATAGAGTTAAACCCGAAAATCTGGCCCTTTTTGTCCCGGAATGGTACAAAAAACATGCCGAAATGGCACATCCAGGAGACCGGTCGCTTTATTTTATGACGTCAGAGCGACCAGAGGCGCTGTGCATTGGCGAAAAGCAACTTCGAGCGCTCTGTCGCGCTCGCGCCGGAAAGCATGGCATGGGTCGCCGCAACCCAGGTAGAGAGGCCGCCACCGAGCGTGCAGACCGGCCAGTCGCTGCCCCAGACGACGCGGTCCCAGCCGAAACTTGCGGTCACATGTTCGATATAGGGTTGTAGCGTTTGCGCCGTCCAAGTCTTCGCATCGGTATAGGCGACGACGCCGGAAATCTTGCAGACGACGTTCGGCCGCCGGGCAATCTCTGAAATGCCCGCCTTCCAGGGCTCAAAGGCATCCGAGCGGATATCCGGCACGCCGCAATGGTCGAGCACGAACTGCACATCAGGCGCAAGATCGACGAGGGCGGTCACACGGCTCGCCTGATGCGGCAAGGTGCAAAGGTCGAAGGTCAGGCCGCTGCCGCCGATGCGCCTGATGTTTTCGCGAAACAGGGCGCCTTCGGAGACATCATCGGGCACGACATGCAGCACGCGGCGGAATCCCTTGACGAAGGGATCGGCCTTTTGCCGCTCGAGATAGGCGGCAAAGCCTTCCTCTTCCGGCCGGCAGGAGACGATGGCGCCGGCAAGCAGACTGCCTTCCTTTTTGGCTATGCCGGCGACGTGATCGGTCTCGGCCTGCATGGCGGCGGGATCGACGTCGACCTCCATATGCAGCACCGTGGTGATGCCGCAGCGCCGGGCCTCCGTCGCATAGGCCTCGTAGAGGAAATCATGATCGAGATCAGGCGTGCCGGAAAGCCAGGGATAGGGCAGGGCCGCTCGATCGATGATATGCAGATGGGTGTCGATGAACACGCTCTTCCTCCCAGATGGTTTCGTGAAACTATCCCTGGTGAATGGATTGTTCAAATAGAAATTCTTGGGCCTCAGGCAGGGGTGACGACATCGGCGCCGGCAAGCAGCGAAAGCTGGGCGGCGGTCTTCTGCACCAGCGTGATCGCCTGGGTGATATCGGGAGCCGACGGGGCATTCACGAGCGCGATGAAGGGGCAGGTGAGGGCGGCGATGCAGCGGCGGTCCGGTCCGAGGACGGGAGCGGAAAGATTGTAGACGCCTGAAGTCTGGGCGCTCGCCATCATCTCGTAGCCGCGCTCGCGGATCTGGTCGAGACGATCGTAGAATTCTGGCCCGAGTTCGACGTCGGCGCGGCTACGCACATGTTCCGAGATCATCATCTCCCGCTCCTCCTCGCTGCGGAAGGCCAGCAGCACATGCCCCGATCCGGTATCGAAGAGGCTGATATGGGCGCCGATGCGGATTGAAAATCCCCAATAGTCCGGCGCCTCCTGCTGGGCGATGACGACGGCAGCACCCCGATCGAAGACAGCGAGGTGATTGGCCTGGCGCGTGCGCTGGGCAAGATCGCGCATCAGCGGCGTGGCGTAAGAGGCGAGCCGGCGCACCGGCGCATGCAGCTGCGCAAGGCCGAAGAGCTTCAGCGTCAGTGAGTAGCGGTCGCCATCCAGTCGGGTGACGTAACCGCGCCGTACCAAGCGATCGAGCATGCGGTAGAATTCGTTGGGGCTGCGGTCGAGCCGCTTGGCAATATCAGCCTGGGTGAGACCGCTGTCGACGCCGGCAAGCAGCTCCAGGATATCGAGGCCCTTGTCGAGGGCAGGAGCACGATAGCGGTCGGACTCGTCGGTCTCCATTCCTTCCTCCTGTGAATACCACTCTGCATATACGCAGAACCGCAGCCGGAAAAGGAAAACTTCGCACTTGACCCTTGGCCAATCGTCTGTTTGTCTATAAACAGACAAATCATCACTGAAGAGCAGGGCGGCGACGGGAGGAGCTGCTCTGCCTTTGCAGCAGTGGCAACTCCTCCATTTAACACGGAGAGCTGCGCGCATCTTGCCAGAACCCGGTCGAAACGCGCAAAGAAGGCGAATGGCGGACGATAATGGACAAGCCGTTCCATCACGACTGAGCTTCGCCAAGACATGACCCGCACTCCATCGTCCAGCGTAGACATTCCAGAAAAGGCCCGTGATATGACAAGCAGACTTTCCGGCAAGACCGTTCTCATCACCGCCGCCGGCCAGGGCATCGGCCGGGCGACGGCGGCAGCCTTTGCCGCGATCGGCGCCAAGGTCCACGCGACCGACATCAACACCGAGGCGCTCGCGACGCTTGCCGCGGAAACCGGCGTTGCCACCCATAAGCTGAACGTGCTCGAAGAGGATGCGGTCAAGGCTCTGGTCGCCGAGATCGGAGCCGTCGACGTGCTGTTCAACTGCGCCGGCTTCGTCCATGCCGGCTCGATCCTCGAGATGAAGGATTCCGATCTCGAATTCGCCTTCGACCTCAACGTCAAGGCGATGATCCGCACCATCCGCGCCGTGCTGCCCGGCATGATCGAGCGCAAGGACGGGGCGATCATCAACATGGCCTCCGTCGCCTCCAGCATCAAGGGCGTGCCGAACCGCTTCGCCTACGGCGTCACCAAGGCGGCGGTGATCGGGCTCACCAAAGCCGTCGCCGCCGATTACGTCGGTCAGGGCATCCGCTGCAACGCCATCTGCCCCGGCACGGTGGAAAGCCCGTCGCTGCAGGATCGGATGCGGGCGCAGGGTGATTACGACGCGGCGCGCGCCGCCTTCATCGCCCGCCAGCCTATGGGCCGGCTCGGCTCGCCGGAAGAGATCGCCGATCTCGCCGTCTATCTCGCCGGTGCGACCTACACGTCGGGCCAGGCGATCGCTATCGACGGCGGCTGGACGATCTGATTTCAGCGGATGCGGCCGGCCCGGCAGTCTTGCCGGCCGGTCCGCCCACTGCAATCAGCTCTATATAATCGGCCAATATAATCGGGAGAAACACCATGACCCGCATCACCGACCTTCGTGTCTTCGATCTCCGCTTTCCCACGTCGCAAAGCCTGGACGGATCCGATGCGATGAACCCCGATCCGGATTATTCGGCCGCCTACGTCATTCTCGATACGGATGCGCCTGATCTTGCCGGCCACGGCCTGACCTTCACCATCGGCCGCGGCAACGACATTTGCTGCATGGCGATCGAAGCGATGCGCCACCTCGTCGTCGGTGCCGACCTCACAGAGGTTCTGGCCCATCCCGGCGCCTTCTGGCGGCATCTGACCAGCGACAGCCAGCTGCGCTGGATCGGCCCGGAAAAGGGCGCCATTCATCTGGCGACCGGCGCGGTCGTCAATGCCGTCTGGGATCTGCTCGCCAAGCAGGCCGGCAAGCCCGTCTGGCGGCTCGTCGCCGAAATGTCGCCGGAAGCGATCGCCGATATCGTCGACTACCGTTATCTCACCGACGTGCTGACGCGCGCCGAGGCGGTCGAGATCCTGAAGCGTGCCGAGGCGGGCAAGGCCGAACGCATCGCAATCCTCGAAAAGGAGGGTTACGCCTGCTACACGACCTCGGCCGGCTGGCTGGGCTATGGCGACGAGAAGCTGCGGCGCCTCTGCCAGGAGGCGATCGATGCCGGCTTCAACCATATCAAGATGAAGGTCGGCCGCGACCTGGAAGACGATACCCGCCGCCTGAGGATCGCCCGTGAAGTGATCGGCCCCGATCGTTACCTGATGATCGACGCCAACCAGGTCTGGGACGTCGGCCAGGCGATCGACTGGGTGAAGGCGCTCTCCTTCGCCAAGCCCTTCTTCATCGAGGAGCCCACAAGCCCTGACGATGTCGCTGGCCACCGCAAGATCCGCCAGGCGATCGCCCCGGTGAAGGTCGCGACCGGCGAGATGTGCCAGAACCGCATCATGTTCAAGCAGTTCATCGCCGAGGGCGCGATCGACATCGTGCAGATCGATTCCTGCCGCATGGGTGGGCTGAACGAGGTTCTGGCCGTGCTGCTGATTGCCGCCAAGTTCGACCTGCCGGTCTGGCCGCATGCGGGCGGCGTCGGCCTTTGCGAATATGTGCAGCATCTGTCGATGATCGATTACGTCGCGGTGTCCGGCACCAAGAAAGGCCGCGTTATCGAATATGTCGATCATCTGCACGAACACTTCCTCGACCCCTGCCGGATCGAGAACGCCGCCTACATGCCGCCCACCCTGCCGGGCTTCTCCATCGAGATGAAACCGGCCTCGATCAGCAACTATACGTTTCGAGCTTAAGGAGAGTTCGCCGCAGCTGACGTATCCGATGCCGGCCGCATGATAATTTCTTGATTCTTACAGTCTTTCCCGCCGCCGATGGGCTTCCAATCTGACGGGACTGCTCCAATTCACTTGGAGGCGGCGAAGCTTGCTTTTTAGAGCGCCGAGGAATAGTTTTGAAATGTGAATGCGGAGGGGGCCCAGCACCAGCAGGCCAGCAAATTTTATTGAACTTAGACAATAGAATGTTTGCGATCGAGCCATGCCCAAGTTTCACTGCGTCAAGAGACTATACGCTTATCTGCTGATCATCGCAGCAGTGCTGCTATCGATCGGCACGGTACATGCAGCCATCACCGAGGAGAGCGGGCGCCGCGTCGCCCTCGTCATCGGCAACTCGGTCTACAAGACGCTGCCCTCGCTTCCCAATCCTGCCAATGATGTCGAAGAGGTCGCGACCACGTTGCGCGCGGCCGGTTTCGACGTGACGATCGGCGTTAATGTCGACCGTATCGGGCTCGAAGATACGGTGCGCCGCTTCCTGCGTTCGACCAGCAATGCTGAGGCCGGCCTCATCTACTATTCGGGCCACGGCATCCAGGTGGGCGGCCAGAATTTCATCGTGCCGGTCGATGCGACGCTGGAGACGCCCTATGACGTTGAGACGCAGACAATGCCACTCGACCTCATCCTGAACCATCTCAAGCAGAATTCGCGGGTGCAGCTGATCTTCCTCGACGCCTGCCGCAACAATCCCTTCAATGCCCAGAAATTCTGGATGGCGGAAAAACTGGAGCCGGTCGGCGCCACACGCGGGCTCGCGCGCATCGACAGCGATCTCGGCAGCTTGATCGCCTTTTCGACAGAACCCGGCCAGGTGGCGCTCGATGGCACCGGGGCGCTCAGCCCCTATTCCGAATCCTTCATCAAGCGGGCGAGCGAGCCCAACAAGGAAATCCGCCAGGTCCTGACTGATGTGCGCCGCGACGTGATGGCCATGACCGGCGGCAAGCAGGTCCCCTGGGAAAACTCCTCGCTGATGGACAGCTTCTATTTCATTCCGGCGCCGCCGCCGCCGAGCGTCGAACCGATGCAGCAGGTGAGCGTGCCGGAGGGTGCGGCCACGACCAAATTGCCGATCGCCCCGCCGCATGACGAGACCGGCTCGGCGCTGCTCGTCACCCTCAACCAGCTTCCCAAGATCGGCAAACTCAGCTTCGACGGCAAGCCGGTCGAGCAGGGCGCGAAGATGCCAGCGGCGGCACTGACGGCGCTGACCTATGATTCATCAGGCGTTGCCGCCGGAACCGTCGGCCTGATCGGCTATACCGTCAGCGACCCTTACGGTCAGGCGACGCAGGGCGTCGTCGCGATCACCGTCTCGGCGGATGCCGGCGCCAAGATCGCCCAGCTCGAACAGGAAAAGCAGGTGCGGCTGGCCGATGCCGAAGCCTATCTGAAGACGCTACCGCGCGACGTGGACACAACGATTGGCGTCGGCCCTGTTGAAGCCAGCCTGCCAGTCGTGCCGGCATCGACCGCGGAGATGACCTTTAAGGTCGCGGCCCTGCCCGACAAGGGCACGCTGCGCACCGGAGACCGCGTGATCGGGCTCGGTCACGTGCTCGAAGCCGCCGATATTCCCGCTCTTTCCTATGAGCCGCAGATCGGCACCGAAAACCAGTCTTTCGCCCTGACGCTACAGGCCGCCAACGACGACTTGCCGCCGGCGACCGTCACTTTCAAGCCGACGCTCGACGCCTGCGATAGCGCAGCCGCAGCTCCGCTCGATCTGCAGGGCGTGACAGCAGGCAAGCTGCCAAACGAGATCGTCGCCGATGATGCGCTGCCCGCTTGCATGGACGCGGTGAAGGCCTATCCCGGGGTGGCGCGCTTCATCTATCAGCTCGGCCGTGCCCAGCTTGCCAACCGCGATACCAAAACGGCGTTCGCCACGATCAAGAAGGCAACGGATGCCGGGCATGTCCGGGCGATCCAGGAACTATCAAGGCTTTATGAGTTCGGCGCCTCCGTCCCGCGCGATGCGGCCAAGGCTAGCCAGATCGCCAAGGATGGTGCGGCCAAGGGCGATCCCTTCGCCCTGCACAGCTACGGCAAGGCCCTCTATCACGGTCGCGGCACCAAGGCCGATCAGCAGCTCGGGTTGCGCCTGATGCTGCAGGCCGCCGATCTCGGCCATACCTATGCGATGAACGAACTCGGCTATATCTTCCTGAACGGCGTCAACGTTCCGGCCGATCCGGAGCGCGGTATCCGCTTCTACGAAGCCGGCGTCCAGCGCAACGACATCTATTCGCTGAACAATCTTGCGCTCGTCTACCGTTTCGGAAAGGGCGCACCGGAGGATCTCCCGAAAGCCCTCGATCTTTTCACGCGGGCGGCGGAGGGCGGACAGCCCCATGCTCCGACAAATCTCGGACGCATGTACCGCGACGGTATCGGCGTTGCCGCGGACAAAGCGGAAGCGGTGAAGTGGCTGGAGATGGGCGCCGAACGCGGCGACTATTGGGGTGCCCTCGACCGCGCGATGCTCGCGAAGGAAGAGGGTGCGGACGCTGACAGTCTTGCAATCGCGGCACGTTACTTCGCACTGGCGACTGCCATCAACATGCCGGGCAGCGGCGATCCGAAGAACCAGGCGCTGGCGGAACTCAAGAGGATGCCTAGCGCTGCGAAGAAGAATGCGGAGGCCGCCTTTGCCGCGGAGCTCACCGCTCAGGAAAAAAAGTCAATTCCGAAGACCAAGTCGCTCGATGACAGGCTCGTCAAGCTCGCCAAAGCGACATGGGTCAAGCGAAATCCTAGGTACGATCTCTTCTAAAACGGCGGTCCGGGGGCGCCCTACATGAACAGCAAGCTAATCATCCGTATGCTATTGTGCTCGACATTCATCGCAGGCTCAGGCGCAATCCTGCAAAGCTGCATCTTCGATCCTGGCGCCAGGACGCTGTTTGCCAGCGAAGAGCCGGCGGCCAGGAGCGCCACGCCGACCAGGAAAACCACTCCCACCGTTAAAAAGGTGGCCGCGCAACCCGCTTTCGCCCGCTCAGAGAACAGTTCCAGTGGGAATTCCGGCGGCGGTGGCTCTGGCGGCGGCATGGGCGGTGGTTCTAGCTCTAGCGGGTCGTCGAGTTCCGGCAACTCTTCGAGCGGCGGTCCTTCCTGGTAAAGGCAGGGTCTTTCATGATCCAAGCTGCGACGTTCATCGGAGCAGCAACCGGCATCGCACTCTCCACATATCTCCGGCTCGAGTCCGGCATGGCGATGACCCTTGCTGTGTTCTGCCTTCTCCTGGCGTGGATCGCCGTCGACGGCACATCCGCTGCTCGTTCGACCTGGATATCGCGAAAGAGACGAGACGAGGCTCCGGCCATCTTCTGGCGTCGCATCGGAGCGAAGCTTGTGGGCCTCGCTGCGCTCCTTGGCGTGGTCGTCATCGCCTGTTCGGTCTTTCCGTTTTTCATGCAGTCGTCGGCGGTCCGATGGATCGTTGAGGCTAGCCACACCACCATTCCGCTTTCCATCGCACTTGCCGGCGCCACCATTCTCTACGTCGCGGTCACCGATCTGGTCGCGGAGGAGCCCGACGATTATCTCAACCAGGTCGGGCGCGCGGTGTTGATGCAGGATTTTCGCGAGGAGGACGTGCTGTTCGCATTGCGCCTGCTCGCGATCAAGTGCTTCTTTCTCGTCCTGATGTTCTCGGGCGGCATGGCGGCTCTTTCCAATCTTGCCGAGAGGCCGGCTTGGGCGTTCCCGCCGCTCTCGGCGGCCTGGTTCGAAGGCCTGTTGCAGCTTGCCTTTCTTCTCGACGTCGTGCTTGCCGCCGGCGGCTATGTCGCGACTTTCAAGCTTTTCGGTTGGCATGTCAGGGCGACGGAGACGACCGCACTCGGCTGGCTCGTCTGCCTCATCTGTTACGAGCCGTTCTTCCCTGCGATCTCCCATGCCTTCGTGCCCTATGGCGAGGGGCCGGGCTGGGAGACCGTGATCCAGGAAGGGTCGGCCGTCTTCATCCTCTGGAGCGTCGCGACGCTGTTCTGCACCTTAATCTATGTCTGGGCGACCGTCGCTTTCGGGCCGCGATTTTCAAATCTCACCCATCGCGGCATCATCACATCGGGCCCCTATCGCTTCATGAAGCATCCGGCCTATATCTCGAAGAACATCGCCTGGTGGCTGGTTGCAATCCCAGGTTTCCTCGCCAGCGGCCTTGCGGAAGGGCTTGCCCGGGCCGGTATGCTGGCGATCGTCAGTCTTATCTACGTCATGCGTGCGCGAGCGGAGGAACGAATGCTGAGCCGGGATCCCGTCTATCGGGACTATGCCGACAGCGTTGCAGCTCACGGACTTCTGGCGATGGCAAAACGGCGGCTGACACCCACAGCGCCGCGCGTCTGAAAAGACGCGCAAAGGAGGCTGTAACACTTTGAATTGCTGCAATTATATGGCGGACCGGCGGCGTGAGGTCCGGCCGTTCAGCCGTCGAGCCCCTTGAAGCGCACCGGCTGGTAGCCGCGCATCAAGAGGCTGCCGAGCGAATAGGTATTGCGGCAGACGCGGCCCTTGCAGGCATTCGGCGAGGCCTCCATCACCTCCACCTTCTTGTCGGCCGTAAAGCGCATGAACAACAGGACATGCGAGCCCGGCTTGTTCAGCGCGTCGCCCGGCCGCATCGACCAGGGGTCGGAGAGGCGCTTGGTGATCCCGGGGATAGCGCGCGTCGAAACGTGCATCTTCAGGCCCCAGGCGTCGCTGACGAAACCGGAGCAGTCGACGCCGAGGATATTGGATTGCGGCGCGCTCTTGGTGCAGACATTGCCGGCGGTCTGGCCCTTTTCCACGCCACCGACGAAATTTTCGAGCGGCGTCTTGCAGCCCCAGCAGTAGGGAACACCCTTGACCGTCTGGCCGCGCTTGCCGATTAGGTAGATCGGGCGGCGCAACCGGTTCATGTTGACGCAGCCCGGGCCGGGATCCCTGCCATAGGCGGTTGATGTCACCAGCCAATTCAGCGTCTCGAAGCCGATTGCCCGCTCGATGACGTCGCTGCGCGATTTCGGCACGATCGCCACCTTCGGCGTCTTGCCGGGCTTGCCGGCAGTCGGCTGCTTGGCCGGGCGGGCGACGGCAAGTTTGCGGCCGGGCTCCCGGCCGTCGAGCCGCAGCACCTGGGCCCGGCTTTCCTGCGAGCGCAGGTAAAGCACGTCGCCGCGCGGGCCGATCGCCACGAAACGCCTGGAAAATACCGTGCCGGGTTCGATCGGCAGGTCGTAGACCCGGTCCATCGCGCCGTTCGGCGTGAAGCGCACTACCAGCATGCCGGTGCGCTCGGGCCGGTCGGCGGGAACGAGCTCGACCAGCGCATAGGGCCTGCCTGTCGTGTCGATGTCGAGAAGTTCGACGGTGCCGATCCGCCCTTCCGAGGCGAGCTGCAGCGAAAGGAAATTCTCCTCCGAGCTGCTGCGCCGCAGCAGGATTTCCGCCTTGTCGTTTGCGGCAGCCGAGACCTCGGCAACGATATCGCCGAGCCCGCGGCTTGGTACGTATTGAATGACCGGCGGGCGGGCCTCGGGCCGGCTGGTGCTGCGCCCGATCTCTTCGATGATGCTGTTCAGCGGGCCCGGCGATACCGAGCCCATGGAGGCGAAGACCGAGCGGGTATAGTCGTCGGCATCACCGCCGCCGTCGACGGCACGCAGCGTCTGCGACCGGCCATCGGCATCGGTGGAGCGCTCGAGCGGCACGACGCCGTCGGACCAAAGGTAGAGTTCGTTGTGAACGACGGCGAGATCCTCCGGCGTGGCATTTTCCGGCAGCGGCAGGATTTCAGGCTCGGCCTGCGAGCGTTCGGCGTCGACGGCGAGCACCCGGCCGTTGTTCTGGTCGAGGATGTAGATGGTGCCGTCGTCGCCAACGGTGATCGCCGCCGGCCCGGATGCCTCCGCTTCCTCGTTGGATGAGATGATGCCGACCGAACGCGCGCCGTCGCCGCCGCGAAGCTCGATGATCGTCGTATCTTTGGCGAAAACCGGCGAGGCGACCGCAAGTGCCGCGGCAAACAAAATATGCGACTCAAAACCACGCATTGCCTCGACCCCCGAAAGACCGTCACGTCTTTCAAAAATGGTAGGCTAGATATGACTTCTCAGCAAGCCGTTGCTTTCCAAACGATTTGGAGATCTGCGCCGGCGATAGTACAAGAGCATCGGTTCGAAGATTTGTCGGCAGGAAATGCTTATGCTGGAATGGAACGGTGACGAACTGGCGCTCGACATAAGCTTGCTGGAGCAGGTTCGCGCGGCGAGAATAGGTTTCTCAGACCGCGTCTGCGCCGCCTCGGCCAGCAAGGACGACAAGCATCTGGCGCAACTGCGCTCGGAGCCGACCTATCTGATGGCCGAGTTTCTCTATTCGATGAAGGTCTTCGGCATCAGCACCGCCGAGGATATCGAACGCTTCGCCGATCTGCACAATGATTACGTGGTTTCGCTCACCCGCGATCCGGCTAAGCTGCAGCGCCTGGGGCTTTCGCAGGATCGGGCGCTCGCCTCGATGTTCACCGCCGACACCAAGCCGCGGCTGATCCAGAACTGGGCAGAAAAATCAGGCGCGATCGACCAGTCCAATCTCGCCCGTTTCCTTGTTGCGGTGATGTCGAGCGAGACCTGCCGCAAGACATTGATCGATTTCGAGACGGCGGGCTTCATGCAGCGCAAGCGCTCGCCCTACGGCACCATGGTCGTCTGGTCGACCGGGATGATCGAGGAGATCTTCGGCGAGATGTTGCGCGACCTGCGCCTTAGCCTGCAGCAATTGAAGATCCTGTAATGCATGTCGGCGGGAACTGTGCAGCGAGGGTCGACGACATGCATGAAACAATGAGCGAAAGCGCCGCTGCCAGCCGATTTCAACCCTCCCAATCGATTGGCACCGAGCGCCGTTGCCTTCCTTCCGGCCTCTCCCTATTCTCGGGGCGCGCTTATGCATGTCGCCGGAAGGGTGCAGCGGTTCCGGGGCAACGACATGCATAAAAACAAAGAGCGAAAGCACGTCGCATGAATCAAGTTTAATGCGACGTGCTTTTGTCGCGCAGTGGCGCCAATAAGACGGATGTGACGACGATGACGAAATCCTGGCTCATGACCTTGTCGATCAGCCTTCTGCTGGCGCTGCAGATACCTGAGCTCGCGCATTCCGGCCCGACAGAGGACGCGCTCGCGGCGCGAAACCCCTCGCTTGCGGCGCTGCGCCAGCATGACGAAAAGGCCTTTGCCGCGGCGACCGCGATCATCGCCGAACACGAACGCGCCAAGGGGTTGACGCCCGGCGAGGACAAGCTGCCCGATGCGACCTCGCCCGGCCGCGACATGGGCTCGGGCCCCGGCAAGGAATTCACGATCGACAATCCGGATATTCTCTGGCTCTACAATTCCTCGCCCGAGGGAATGAGCGACCTGATCTCGATTTTGAAATCAGCCGGGCAGAAACCCAAGAACTAACCGCCTCCTCGCAGTCGAACGGACTATAACAGGTTCCGGTTATTCCAGAGCGCGAGTCTTGCTCACGTCTTTGCCTTGGCGGATTCTTCCAGGCTCCAAATAAATTGTAACCCTCCCTCAAGCAAGACAGGCGAAACCATCCCAATTTCGCCAGTCAGTGCTATTCTCATCTTCAACACAGTGTGAGATGTTCGAAGAGGAGGTTTCCAATGCCGAACCGCAAAGCCATCCTGGCAGCAGCCACTTTTCTTTCGTTCTTTTCGGTGGTTCCCGCCGTCGAGGCGCAGAACGAACGGACATTGACTGAGGCGCCGGCGCAGACCGGGCCTGTCAGCATCACCTTCGATCGCGCTGAAGCCAAATACGCCATTGGCGAAGTTGTCGGCCTCTTCATCCAATCGACCGAGAATGCCTATGTCACGGTGCTGAACGTCTCGCCGAACGGCGCGGTCGTGAAGCTTTTCCCGAACAAGTATCAGACCGACGCCCTTGTCGGCGCCGGCAAGCGCGTGCAGGTGCCGGATCCGGCAAGCGGCGCCAAGCTGCAGGTTTCCGGCCCGGTCGGCCAGGAGCAGATCAAGGTCTTCTATTCCTCCAAGCCGCTCAACATCTTCGCCGATCTCGGCGGCAGCGGCGGTGGCATGTTCCGCTCGATCGACGGCGGCATGGATGCCGTTTCCCGTAGCCTAGAGGAAGCCCGCAGCCTCGGCACCAAGATCAGCAGCAAGACGCTGATGCTGACGACGGTCGATAGTCCGGCCGCCATCCCGCCCGTCGCAGCCGCCCCCGCAGCAAAACCCGCGCCGGTCGAGCAGGCCGCAAAGCCGCCCGTTGCGCCGAAACCCGCGGCGGCTCCGAAGCCGGTAACGAAACAGGAAGTCGCCAAGAAGCCGGAAACGGTGGTGGAAAAACCGAAGCCGGCTGCTCCGAAAAAGGTTGCGCCGAAGCCTGTCGAGCAGGCAACCCAGCAGCCGCCGAAGAAATACAAGATCGTCACCAACCTGGCGCCCGGCCAGGAGCTTGCCGCCGACGAACTGGAACTGATCGGTCCGGCCGACACCACCTCATCCACCCGGCCGACCCAATATAAGCAGCCCACGCAGTACAAGCAGCCGAGCCAGTCTTCGCAGACGAAGATGCCGAAAATGCCGATGCCGCAGATCAAGATGCCGCAATTCAAGCTTCCCGGCGGCTTCAGCATCAAGATGCCGCAGCTAAACCTCGGCCGTTCGGCCGAACCTGATCAAGCCGGCGAGGAGATCGAGGTTGCAAACGCCGATACGCCCGTTTGCACCACCCTTCTCGACAAGCTGAACACCGCCGTTGCCGCCAAGGATATCGGTGCTGCCGCGGCTGAAGCCGATGCGATCGCCGTCAGTGCCGATTGCGGCCAGTTCCAGGTGAATGCCCAGCGCCGCGTCGCGGCCCTCAGGCTTTCCGCCGCCCAGGAGATGATGGCCGACAACAAGCCGGTCGCCGATTACGAGCCGCTGCTTGTCGCCGCCGACAGTCCGCAGGTGCTCTGGCAGGCCTCCGCCACGCTCGGCGAGATCTATTTCTCCGCACGCCGCTTCGCCGATGCTGCCGCCGATTACCAGCAGGCGATCGAGATCATCAAGAACGAGACCCGCACGCCGAAGGCGCCGCCCGCCGAGACGATTTCCGACCTCATCCAGCGCGCCGCCCAGGCTCGCATCCTTGCCGCCAACCCGACGAGCGACAATCCTGAAGGCAGCTTCGTGCCGGCCGAAAAGGATCACCGCAGCGGCGTGCTCGGCGGCATCTATTCCGAGAATGTGCGCGGCATCGTGCCGGTCTCCATTCCGGTTCCGATCACCTTCGATTTCAACAAGTCGAGCTTCACCTCGATCGGCACCGAAGCCGCCCAGGAATTGCTGGAGGCGCTTAAGGAACAGAAGCCCGGCCGCATCATCCTCGTTGGCCATACCGACCGGCGCGGCGGTGACGACTATAATCAGAAGCTGTCCGAACGCCGCGCCCAGGCCGTCGCCGACTTCCTGAAGAGCAACGGCCTCGACGCGACAATCGACGCCGAAGGCCGCGGAGCATCCGAACCGGTGGACGTCACCGCAACCGCAAACCTCACCGAAGACGATGTCGATGCGCTGAACCGCCGTGTCGAATGGCGCCGCGAATAGGCCGGGCGAGGAGGAATCTGGCCATGACCGCATTCGTTTCCATGGCCGCAGCACTTGCCCTCCTCACCATGGCGGCCACCGAGAGCCTGGCAAGGGTGATCGAGGCGCCGGAGCGTGGTGCGGTCAGGGCCGTGCTGATCGGCATCGACCTCTACCGCAATGTTCCACCGCTGCACGGCGCCGTCGCCGACGCCGACGACCTATCGCTTTCGCTGCGCTCGGTCGGCGTCGAGGACATGACGCTCCTGAAGAATGGCGCTGCCGACCGCGAGGGCATTTTCCATGCGATCGAGGCCGTGACGGAACGGGCAGGGCCTGGCGACCTCGTCGTGCTCGGCATCGCCGGTCATGGGTCGAGCGAGCCGGAACGCGTCAAGGGCTCGAAACCGAGCGGCCGCGACGAGGTCTATATCCTCGCAGGCTTCGACACCCGGCTGCCCGGATCGCGCGAGCGCATCTTCGGCGACGAATTCAAGACGCTGATCCGCAAGCTCGAGGCCAAGGGTGCCGATGTGGTCTTCATCGCCGATACCTGCCATGCCGGCGGCATGACCCGCGACGTCGATCCGCGCGGCGCCGAGATCACCTTTCGTCAGGCGCCTTCCTATACGATCGAGGAAGATGATCTCGCGCCGATTTCGACCACGGCGGATGCGCTGTCCACCGGCTTCGATTTCAAGCGGCTGACTTTCCTCGCCGCCGTCGACGAGAACACCAAGTCGCCCGAGATATCAATTCCCGGCATTCCGCAGAAACGAGGCGCGCTGAGCTATGCCACCGCCCGCGCCTTCGAAGGGGCCGCGGACCGCAACGCCGACGGCGCCGTCAGCCGCCGCGAACTGTTCGAATATGTGCGCCAGGCGGTCTACCAGTTCACCAACCAGCGGCAGAACATCTTTACCGAAAGCCCGCCCGGAACCGATCTCGATCGCGCGGTCGTCTACAATTACGAAGGGGCGGGGGGGCAGGCGGCGACGGAGAAATCAAACGCTCCGCTGCCCGCCGAGCCCGCGCCGATCAGCGTTGCCGCCCTCGGCTCGGAGCCGGTGCTGCAGGGGATCGATCCCGCAGTCACACCGTTCAAGCTGACGGAGGGTGCTGATGCCGAATTGGTCTTTGATCCGGAAAAACATGAGGCGATTGCCGGCGGCGATGTCGTCGCCTCCGGCGTCGGTGCCGGCGACATGCCTTTCGTCGTCGACCGGATGGCGGCGCTCGATGCGCTGAAGCGGCTCTCCGAGACAAACCCGCAGACCGTACGCGTGACGCCTTCCGACACCGTCCATCGCGAAGGTGAGCGCGTCGGCGTCACGGTGTCCGATATATCAGGCCGCAAGCTCGTGCTCTTCGACGTCACCGGCGATGGAACCGTGCAGTTCCTCTATCCGAACGAGAAGGAGGCCGGTGCTGAGATGTCTCAGACCTTCGATCTCGACCTTTCGGTCGTCGCACCTTTCGGCACGGACCTGCTCGTCGCCGTCACTTCTGAAACCCCGATGCCCGAACTTATTGAATTCCTGAAGCAGAACGACAGGCGCCGCACCGCCGGCAATATCGCCAAGCGCCTCAGCGAATTCCTGCCCGAGGGCGCACGCGTCGGATTTACGGTCCTCTATACCTCCGCCGGAGCCAAGCTATGAGCACGTCGATCAGCAAGGTCCTCAATATTGCGTCCGTCATGCTGCTGCTCGCCTCTCCGGCTCTTGCGCAGCAGGACACCGATTTCGCCGGTGAGGATGGTGGGCGTGTCATCGGCGGCCAGGCCGCCAAGAAGGGCGAATGGCCCTGGCAGGTAAAGATCCTGGCGCCCGACCCCGAACAACGCGGCCGTTTCGGCGGTCATTGCGGCGGCTCGCTGATCGCGCCCCGCTGGATATTGACCGCCGCCCATTGCGTCACCAGCGGCCGCTCCGGCAAGCAGGATCTCTTCGCCCGAGACTTGCTGATCGTCGAGGGCAAGTCGAAGATCGACAAGGTTATCGCGGTCGACGGGCCCGACAAGCCGGGCCTTGCCGTGGAAGACGTGATCATCCATGAGGATTTCGACCGCAAGGTCTTCGCCAACGACATCGCCCTCATCAAGCTTGCCGAGCCCGCCAAATCAAAGCCGGCGATCCTCGCCTCGGCCTCCGATGACGAGGTGGAGGCCGCGGGCCACCCGGCCGTCGTCACCGGCTGGGGTTACACCAAGGCCGATCATGGCTGGGACGACAAATACCTGCCGACCGAGCTGCAGGAAGTGGAACTGCCGATCGTTCCGCGCGAGGACTGCCGCGCCGCCTATCGCGACAGTTCGATGCGCATGAACCCGATCGACGAGCGCAATGTCTGCGCCGGTTATGCCGAAGGCGGCAAGGACGCCTGCCAGGGCGACAGCGGCGGACCGCTGGTCGCCCAGCGTCCCGACAAGCGCTGGATCCAGCTCGGCGTCGTCAGCTGGGGCGCCGGCTGCGCCGAGGCCGAACATTACGGCGTCTATACCCGGGTTGCCGCCTTCCGCGACTGGATCGCCGCAAAGACCGACGGCGACGTGCCCAATGTTGAAGGACCTGCCGCCGGCGATCAGGTCGCGTCCACTACGGCCAGTGGCGGGACGAAGCAGAGGAAGTCCGGACAGGAAGAGGCCAATCTCGCCATCACCACCCCGCCCGCCGGCGATACAGCGCCTGCCGGCACGACCGAAACGCCTGCTGCCGACACGCCCGCCGGCGATACCTCGCCGGCTGACCAGCCTGCCGCCGACGAACCCGCCGTGCAGCCGCCGGTCGTCCAGACGCCGGTGATCGAAAGCTCGCCCGGCGACCGCGCGCTGTTGATCGGCATCGACGATTACGAGATGCGCGAGGCGAAACTGACCGGCTCCGCCAGCGATGTGAAGACGATGCAGGTCTTCCTCGCCAAGACGCTCGCCTACCGCCCGGAACAGATCCACACGCTGACCAACCGCAAGGCGACCCGCGAGGCGATCCTTGCCGAGATCGACGACTGGCTGGTGCGCCAGTCGACGCCGGGAAGTCGCGTCTTCCTCTATTTCAGCGGCCAGGGCTCGGAAGAAATGGGTGCGGAGGCGACAACCAGCCCGACGCTGGTTGCAGCCGATGCCAAGCTGGTGCGCGAGGGCGGCACGGTAACCGTCACCAACCAGATCCGCGAAACCGAGATCGCCGCCCGGCTGAACAGCCTCAAGGACCGCCGCGTCACGCTGCTGATCGATGCCTGCCATGTCGGGCCCGGCAGCCGCAGCGCGGTGGCCGCACCCTCCGGCACCGTGCGTTGCCTCGGCCCGGCGCTGGCAGCGCTCGAACCCCCGAACAAATCAGGCAAGGAAGCCAAATTCTCCTTCGGCGGCGAAAACGCCATGGTCTGGTCGGCCGTCAATTCAGGGCAGTGGGCCCTCGTCGACCGCGAGGCCAAGCCGGCGCTCGGCGTCTTTACCCGCCGCTTCATCGAAGGGGTGCAGGATGGCGTGGCGCGCGCATCCGACAAGCCGAATGTCAGCAATGCCGCGCTTCTCGACTATGTCCGGCGCAAATCGGACGAATATTGCCGCACACATGCGGGAGACTGCCGCTTCACGCCAGTCCCGCAATTTTATGGCCAGCCGGATGCGCTCGGCCGGGATGTGATCACCGGCGAGGAGGCGAAGACGGCGGTCGCCGCCGTCGAGAACACGCTGAAGAGCGACAATGAGGCCGGAGTCGCCGTCGACGTGCTGCCCGGCACCGCGGTCAGCATCGGTGACAAGGTGGCGATGCGTGTCTCCACCAAAAAGTCCGGTTACCTGATCCTGGTCGATATCGACGCCTCCGGCAAGCTGACGCAGCTTTACCCGAACAAGCGCTCCATGGGCCTGAAACCGACAGCCAAAAGCGGCGACAACCGGCTCGATCCGGCCCGGCCGGTCGTCGTGCCGGATGCCCGCAATCCCTATACCGGCTTCGAATATGTGGTGGAAGGGCCGGCTGGCGTCGGCATGGTCGTTGCCATCCTCAGCGACAAACCGATCGAGGTGCTCGACCTGCCCGATGTGCCGACGCCGCTCGTCGGCCAGCGCGCCGCCTTCAACTATGTCTACGATCTCGCCCGCAGCCTCAGGATCGTCGGCGACGACGAGAACGGCGCCCAAGGCAAATGGTCGTTCGATTCCAAATTCTATCGCATCCGCTGAACAGGAGCGAACCATGCCGAAATCCACTCTGCTGGCGGGTCTTGCCGCTTCCCTGATGGCGCTTGCCCCGGCTCATGCCGGCGACAGCAAGGCGATGCTTGCAGCACAAGCCGGACTTGCCGCCGAACTGATCGACCGGACGCTGGCAAAGGAGGGTGCCGCCAATATCATGGTATCGCCGGCAAGCCTTGCCGCAGCACTCGGCCTTGCCGCCCTCGGCGCCTCCGACGAGGGCAAGGCATCGATCGCCAAGAGCCTCGGCTTCGGCGGCGAGGTGAAGGGACCGGAAACGGCGCTTGACGCCATGACCCCCGAGAAGCCGGCAGCGGCGGATGCGCCGTTGACGACGGCGGTCGCGATCGTCTTCGACGATAAGCTGGTGCTCGTCCCCGATGCGCTCTCCATGCTCGCCGGCCACCGGATCAAGCCGTCGATCGAGGATCTCGACGGACCGAAATCGGTCGAGCACATCAACGGCTGGGTCAAGGACGCCACGAGGGGCGCCATTCCGGTCATCCTGGATGCACCACCCGGCGGCGGCTTCGTCAGCCTCGGCGCGCTCACCTTCAAGGCGCGCTGGAAGACCTCCTTTGACAAGGAAAGCCCGGCAAGCCCCTTTCAGCGGCCTGATGGATCGACGATTTCGGTGCCGATGATGCATCTTGCCGGCGAGGGCCAGAAATTCCGCTTCGACGAGAAATTCACCGCCGTCGACCTTGCCTATGCCGGCGAGAGCTACAGTATGGTCGTGGTGACGGCGCGCTCCGGCAAGGGTGTGGGCGGCGCGGACCTGAAGGCTCTCACTTCCTGGCTGCAAGGGGAAAAATTCGAAGCCGCCAAGGGCGAAATCTTCCTGCCCCGCTTTTCCCTGAACGACGGGCGTGATTTGATGCCGGTACTCAATGCGATGGGAGTGGCGCCCGAGAAGGCCCAGGATGCGGGTTTCCCGGGTTTCACCAAGGAAAACATCAGTCTGGCACGCGTCCTTCAGAAGACGATGATCAAGGTTGACGAAAACGGCACGGAGGCAGCGGCAGCCACGGCTGTCATCACGGAACGCAGCATCGATCCGAAGCTTGTTCGTGTCGTGGCCGATGCCCGTTTCGCCTTCGCGCTTCGCGACACAAGGACCGGCCTGCTGCTGGCCGCGGGTCTGATCGGCGATCCGCTTCTGGCGGGCGAATAGAATTCGGTTTCATGAATGCAATGAATGCAGGGGGACAAGTGCATGAGAAGTGATCTGATCGCCCGCTACACGATCGGCGAGCCGGTCTATGAGAATGAGTTCATCGTCTATCCGGCCCAGGACAAGCGGATGGACCATGCGGTCTTCATCGTCGCGCCCGATATGGCGCTGAAGCTGGACAAGGCTCGTTTCGAGCGGGTCTGGACCTCCATCAACGAGGCCAAATCGCTGACGGCGCGGCGCTTCGTCGAAATCGAGGACCTCATCCCGCCGTCGCCGGAAGACGACAATTTCTACATTGTCGAGAAGCGGCCGTCGAAAACGCTGCATCAATATCTCGACGAAACGGAGATGGTGGCTTACGAGCGCGCCGCCGAGATCGGCCGCCACATCCTCGAGGGGCTGGCAACGCTGCACGGCGCCGGTTACGCCCACAATGCGCTGACGGACCAGTGCATCTACGTGTCGGAGGACTATTCCGGCCTGTCGGTCCGGATCGGCAACCTGCATCTGATCTCGAAGATCGGCGAGCACATCATCCCGCCCTATGTGCCGGAATTCGGCGCGCCGGAGATCTATGCCAGCGGCACCTTCTCCGCATCCGCGGCACTCGATATCTACGCCATGGGCATGATCGCCTACAAGCTGTTCCTGCCGCGGCAGACCTATGCCAGCGTCTTCGACAGCGTCATGGTCTGGGAAGACGAGCATCAACGCGAGCAGAGCTGGAAGAACATCCATCTCGACCCTTCCAATATCTTTCCCCGCCTCGATGTGCTGATCCCCGGCTTTCCCGAAGGTCTTGCAAGCCTTGTGGAACGGATGCTGAGCCGCGATCCGAGCGCGCGACCGCGCACGGGCGCCGATGCGCTGGGCGAATTCGCGCGCGTGACGACAGGCATCCAGCCGATGTCATGGGATCCGCGCGGCGGCATGCCGCAGCAGCAGGACACCCCGAAGCCGAAGAAATGGACGCCTGTCAAAATCTCCATGATCGCAGCACTGCTGCTGATCTGCATCGGCGTCGGCGTCTTCACCATCCCGAAGCTGCTGGCCCCGGATCCGAAACTCGTAGCCGATGTCGGCACCTGGAAGAAGGAGGCCGAAAGCAGAAAGCAGAAGGCGATTGCCGCCAAGGCGCCGGAGCGCCCGGCCAGTGACCAGGCGAAACTCTCGTATGACACGGGTGCTGCGGCGCTGACATCGGCCGATGCACTGCT
Source organism: Rhizobium sp. WYCCWR10014 (assembly GCF_001657485.1). GTDB lineage: Bacteria > Pseudomonadota > Alphaproteobacteria > Rhizobiales > Rhizobiaceae > Rhizobium. The sequence goes on along the minus strand of NZ_LXFU01000051.1, from coordinate 260,983 downwards.
CAAGGACGAAGACTATGAAAAGGCCCTTCCTGGCTTCCAGACGGCAGCCATCAATCTCGGCAATGCGTTGATCGGCATCTCGAAGGAGAATGCCGAAAAGGCGAAGGCTGCCGCTTCGGCCGCCGGCGGCGACAAGGCGCCAGTTTTTGCCGAGGCCGACGCCAAGATGAAGACTGCTGCCGATGCCGCCACCGCAAAGCAGATGCATGCTGCGGTCGGCGCCTACGACGAGTCGAAAACGACGTTTGACGATCTCGCCAAGGCGCTGACCGCGCTAACGGCGGCCGAAAAGGACGCCTCGGCAAAACGCGAAACCGTCAATCGCATCGGCGCCGGCGATAGTCCCGATGTCGCCAAGGCGAGCGGCCTGATGACCGAGGCCAAGGCCAAGGCCGAGCAATGGCAGATGCCGGCCGCGACGTCGGGCTATGGCGACGCCGCCAAACTGTTCGACGCCGTCATTGCCGATGTCATGGCGGCAAAGGACGAGGCGACGGCGCTGAAGCAGAAAGTCACCGATCTCAGCGCCTCGATCGCGACACGCGCCGGTGCTGCCGATCCGACGCTTGCCGCACTCGCCCCGAAGATCGGCGAGGCTGACGGCCGCTACACCGCGGAAGCCTATAAGCTCGCTATCGTCGCCTACCAGCCGATCCTGGCCGATCTCGAGGCGCTTTCGGCACGCGGCTTCTGCCCGGTTTCACAGACGCTTGCCTTCGAGACCGTGCCGGCGGGAAGTTATTCGCTGGAGAATGTCCGGCTGATGACCTCGTCGATGAAAGAGCTAGGCGGCATGCTCGGCGTTGCGAATGGCGCGGTGAAGATCGACAAGCCCTTCTGCATGCAGACGAAGGCCATCACCCGTGCCGAGATGGCGGAATATTACACTGCCAATTCCGATCCCGCCGCAGCCCAGGCCTATGCCGACAATCCGCAGCAGCCGGCCGACGACGTGCCGCTTGCCGTGGCGCAGAACTATACGGCCTGGCTGTCGAAGCAGCTGAACGCGCCCGTCCACCTGCCGTCGGCGACGGAATGGATGGCAAGCGCGGCGAAGATTACGCCGGAAAAACTGCCCGATAACGGCGATATCATCCTGCAATGGAGCGCCACCCCCTGCGAAGCCGGCGGCAATGTCGCCTTCATGGCGCAGGAAGGCTCGACCTTCGTCGTCTGTTCCGACGCCTCAACCGGCGGCATCTTCCGCGTCACCGCCGAATTGCGGTGAGCGCGGCGAAATGTGGAACCGGAAGCGTGCGCCGCTGTCACGGGGGCGAGGTAATCCGCTGCGAACCCGCAACGCGTCCATCAGTGCAACACTTGTCGACGACGGCAGGGCGCCCGACATAAGTTTCCAGAGCGCCCTTTCTTCTTCATCCGGCAGCTCGCTCTCAAGGGGTACGCTTCAACATTTTTCAATTCCAAATTACAAAATACGCGCGTATATTGAAGGTGGGGACTGTAGTACCCGTGCCTTGAGGGGTCGAGGGGACAATGTGCTGGAATACATCATCAGCATTCACGCCGGTTGGATTTGCTTTGCGAGGCCCGGCATCTCGCAAGATCGTATGGACGCTGGGCGACGCGGCGCGTCTCCTGATCAACGACTGGCCTTGCGATGACGGCGAGGAATATGTGGCTGCCGTGAAAGCCTGCGTCGACGCATTGAGCGGCAAGATCGCTCCAGAACAATTCCGGGAAGCGCTTCTACGTGCGGCCGATGAGGCGGGTATCGCCGCTCTATCGCTCGTCCGGCAGGAAGTTGGAGAGCGACAGCCGGACCTGCCGTCAAGCGCGCAAAGATAGTCGGAATTTCGGGGGCTACTCGCCTTTCGACGTCACGTTTGCGCCAGCAGCCGCGGACATCAGTCGCAAAGCTCAAGAAGCACAAAATGCAAAATGGCTCGAGCAGGTGCTGCCGGAATGTCCTACAAACCTGTTCCGATGTACCTCATCTATGCGGCCGAACCGTCGGCCGACAGCGATGTCGCGGATAGTAATAGATTTCCGATGGACCGGTTTGGCTGACCACGCTCGGTCGGGGACGACGGCGGATACACCGCGGAAGCCGAAAGCGGCGAATGATCTTCCGCTGCTATGCAGGAGCCTCCGCCTCAGGCGACGGACCATCCACCGTCCACCAGCAAGCTCGATCCCGTCACCAACGTCACCTTGCCCCTGAAGTCCGGCGTATTCTTCTGCATCACGGTCCCTCCCTCGATGAAGCTCATTTATGGCACCGTCGGCGCGCGGATGTCAGATGTTCTGCGAGTGCCGAGGAGTGTCCCCTTTGACGCGTGACGTCTGTTTCGGTTCTGGGGCGGATGTTACCACAAGCAGACATGCCGTTTTAGCGGTGTGCTAGTTGCAGCGCGTCGATGGGTGTAGACTGCCGACACGATTGCATGTTCATGCAAGGCAACGATGATGGGCACCCCCACGCTTGACCGGAAGCTGCTCGCAATCCTAGCGGCGGATATGGTCGGCTACTCCAAGGCGATGGAGGCCGATGAGGCCGGCACCATCAAGCGACTGAAGGCCATCCGCGCCGAACTGATCAATCCCGCCATCTCCCTGCGCCATGGCACCGTTATCAAGCTGATGGGCGACGGCGCGCTCGTCTCCTTCGACAGCGTGGTTGATGCGGTTGCCTGCGCCGCGGAGTTTCAGAATGTCGTGGCGGCGCGCAACGCCGACCTACCGGAGCCTGAGCGCATCGTATTTCGCGTCGGGATCAATCTGGGCGATGTGGCCTTGGTGGATGGCGATGTCTATGGGGATGGGGTGAACGTCGCCGCGCGGCTGGAGCATTTGGCCGAGCCGGGCGGCGTGGTGGTGTCGGGCACGGCATACGATCATCTCCAGGGCAAACTCGACTGGCCGCTCGATTTCGCCGGCGAGCAGCAGGTCAAGAACATCAGCCGCCCAGTGCGGATGTATCGACTGAGACTTGACGGCAAACGGGCGCGTCGGCCGCTTCTCGGAAGGATGCCGCGCTGGGCCAAGACGGCTGCAGCGGCGATCGTGGCGCTGGCTCTGGCGGGCGGCGGGGTTTGGTGGTTCTTGCAGCCGGAACCTTTGAGCGGCAAGCCGTCGGTGGCGGTGCTGCCCTTCGACAATTATGGCGGCGACGAGGCTAGCGGGCGTCTGGCCGATGGCCTAACTGAGGACATCATTACCGACCTCGCGCGGTTTCCCGAATTCGAGGTGGTGGCCCGAAATTCGACGGACGTTTATAAAGGCAAGCCGGTGGATGCCCGTCAGGTCGCAAGCGCGCTCCATGTCGGCTTTGTACTGCAAGGCTCGATCCAGCGGCAGAGTGGCCGGGTACGGATCACAGCACAGTTGATCGATGCGAAAACCGGCCACCATCTTTGGTCGGAGAATTGGGACCGGCCTGCAGAGGACGTGTTCGCCGTTCAGACCGAAATCGCAGAACAGGTGGCCAACCGCCTCGGCGGCGGAGTGGGACTGATTCAAGAGGCCGGGCGGGCTGCAGCCAAACGCAAACGGCCTGAAAACCTGAATGCTTATGATTACTATCTTCTCGGGTCCGAGAAGATCGAAAAGCTCACCAAAGCCGATGACGAGGAGGCCATCACGTTTCTCAACCGCGCCGTCGAGCTCGACCCAGGGCTAGCCCGGGCCTGGGTAGAACTTTACCATGCTCATGATCTGATGGGCGTGTTTGGCGTCGACCCCGAGAGCAACCGCAAGGCGGCCGCCGATGTGGCCGAACGCGCGGTGCGGCTTGATCCAAGCGACGCTGAAGCCCATGCGGTGTTTGGTATGAGCCTTGCCAATAAGGGCGATATGGGCCGCGGCAAGTCCGAATTCGACACGGCCCTTCGCCTGGCTCCGGGCTCGTCCGAAATCCTGACCTTTTACAGCGGGTATGCAGCACGCTTCGGTGAACCAGAACGCGGTGCTCAAATGGTCGACAAGGTCATGCGGCTCGATCCGAGTTATCCGATGTGGGCGTCCAACTTCTTCGCACCTGCCTATTTTATGGCGGGGCGGTATGAGGACGCGGTGAAGATGCTGGAGCGCATGACGCCCAACAACTACCAAAGGTGGACCTGGGTAGTCCGTAGCAGCTCGCTTGCGGCACTGGGTCGAACCGATGAGGCGCATGCTTCAGCTATGGAAACTCTCAAGCAGCACCCGGATCTAACTGTCGAGAGCATGATCAATGAACCCGGCCTAAGCATAATCGAGCGCAATCGGTTCATAGAGACAATGCCGCTCGCTGGCTTCCCGGCATGCGCCAAGCCCGAGGCGCTGGCGAACCTCGCCAAACCTGTGCGACTGCCGGAATGCGAGGCGGGGAAGGCCAAGCCCCTCGGGCAGCCATAGAGCAGCCCTGTGCAATGCGCGCGCCGCTGATTACCCCGACACCGGCGTGCATTGCTTGCTACAGGCCTCCGATCAACGCCGCGCCGGCGGCTTTGTGGCGGCGCGGCGCTGCAGCGCGAAGCGCGCGGCTGAGCAGTTGACGTCGGGAACGAGATCGTAGGTTTGCTGATAGAGGGTCTGCGCCAGCGTGTTATTGCCGCGGTTTTCCGAGGCAAGGGCTGCGAGCGCCGTGCGTTTGTAGGCCTCGACGATCGGCTCGGCGGCCTTTGCCAGCGCGGCGTCATCAGATGGTTCGGCTGCCAGCGAGAGGGCGGCATAGGTTGCGTCGCCATCCCTGCCGACGCGGCCGCCGACGGCGCCGTTGAAGCTTTGCTCGGAAACCTGGCGCATGCGCCGGGCATTCTTGATGCATGTCGGAATGCGGGCGGCTTCCGCACTGATGCGCTCAGCCGTCGGGCCACTCTCCGCGCTGCCGCTGTCAGACAGGATCACGTAGCCGATGATACCGACGATGGCGAGATAGACGACACCCATGCCGGCCAGGAAGGCCGGCTGCTTGAGGAGCGACTTTTTCGGCTTGTCGTCGCTCGTCTTGGAGGCCTCCTTCTTCGGCGCTTCCTTGGCGGCGGCCTTGACGACGAACTGGAATTCGACGTCCTTGCCGAGGCGGAAGCTGTCGCCGGCTTTCAGCGAGGCAGTCTGCAACAGCGCTTCGCCGCGCAGCATGATCGGGTTCAGCCCCATGCGGCGGATGATGAAGCCGCCGTCGCTCTGCCGCTCGATGCGCGCATGGATCGGCGCCAGGAAAGGATCGTCGACGACGATATCGGCATTGGAAGCCCGCCCAATCGACATTTCCGGCCGGTCGAGCACATGGCTGCGGCTCTGGCCGCCGGGACCGGTCTGCAGAAGGCTAGGCTTGTTTCCGCGAAAGAAGGAAAAGACCATGATCAGAACATCCCACTCGACATCATTTCGACAATTGCAGGCGCCAGCACCAGAAGCAGGATCGACACGACGATCATCATCGCCGGCATGACGATCTTGGCCTTCAGCTTTTCACTGGCCCTGTCGGCCTTTTCCCAGCGACGGAAGCGCAGGTCGCGCGCGTGCTCGCGCAACAACTCGACGCGGTTGCTGCCTTCGACTTCGCCCTGGATCACGGCGCGGATGACGCGGATGACCTCCTCGGCGGTCATGCGGCGCTCCAGGCGCTGCAACGCCTCGATCATGCCGGTGCCGAGCGCCACGTCCTTCAGCGTCTGTTCAATCTCCTCGCTCATGACGGTGCCCGGTGCCGCCTCGGCATAAAGCCTCAGGCTTTCCGGCAGTGTCGCTTGCGCCTGCTGCGTCATGACCACGAGATCGAGGAAATAGGGAAATTCGCGCGAGATGCGTTCCTTGCGGTCCTGCGCCTTGTCGTCGGCGACGACCCAGAAATAGATGGCGGGGATCAGGCCAAGGATCAGCCCGGCCACCAGCCCGCCAATCACGCTGCCGCTGGCGATGCCGAACAGCACACCGAGCACGACGAAACCGAACAGGCTCAAAACGACGAGAAGGGCGATATATTCCCGTCCCGTCACGCCGCCGAAGGGCCGGCCGGCATAGATCAGCTTCTGCTCGAGCTGCGCGCCGTAATCGGCCAGAAGCGGCTCGAAATGCGTCAGCACGAATTCGACCGGCGTGCGCATGCCGATGCTGTCGACAATGTTCGGGGGCGGACCATCGCCGCTGGCGGACCGGCGCACCACCTGAATGCTGCCGAGCAGATCGCCGATCCACCAGACGAACAGCGCAGCGGTGATCCCGGCAAAGACGACGGCGATGGGGGCGAGAGGTATCTGAGACATCAAACCGACACCTTCATCATCGAGCGCATCCAGAAGAAACCGGTCGCATAGAGAATGGCGCCGACGATCGCGATGACGATGCCGATGGCGTTGCCGAACACCTTGTCGATCAGTTCCGGCTGACCGAAGAAGATCAGCAGGATCATGAACAGCGCGCCGCCATTGACGACGCGGAAGTTCATGCGCGCCTGCGACGACGAGGTGGTGATCTTCTGATCGAGCTTCCAGATTTCCTTGAAGGATTTCGACATTTCCGTCAGCGGCTCGGAAATGTCGCCGCCCTGCCGGGCAAAGAGACCGAGGGCCGCATCGACCATCTTGAAGTGCAGGCTCGGCACAGTGCGGCCGTGGCGGTCGAGCGCCTCGACCAGGCCGATGCCAAGCTTCTGTTCGCGGGCGATGCGCTCGAATTCGCGCGAGGCCGGCATCTGACCGGTATCGGCCACCGCATTGACGGCGACGGCAAGCGGCTTGCCGGTACGCACCGCCGAGACAATCTGGTCGACGGCATAGGGAAGCTGCGATTCGATCTGCAGCCAGCGCCGCTGCAGGAAATAACGGATCAAGCCCTTGGGCAGGAAGAAGGCGACCGGGATGGCGACGACGAAGCCGAAGATCGGCCCGAAGATCAGCGAGATCACCACGAAGACGACGATCGCCGTGATGCCGTAGGCGAGGATCATCGTATAGGGCGGAACGGCATCGCGCCCGAAGACCTGCGCCGCCTCGCTGGCGAGCGCAATGTCGCGTTCAGTGGCGCGCAGCAGCGGCGCCGGCCAGCGCACCGGTGCGCCCCAGACGAGCAATCCCGCCGTTACAGCGCCGAGGGCGATCGTAAAAATCTGCAGAATGCTGATATCCATGGCTTCCCCCTCAGAGCAATTCCAGGAAAAGTGCGAAGTGGTTTCCCAGGCAAAGCGCAAAGCCCTTTTGCCGGGAATTGCGTAAAAACAAAAACTTAGAGCGGTTCTGCGCTTCCGCGAAACCCTGAACCGCTCTAGACGAACATGTCCAGTTTCTCGATCTCGCCGTCGTCGTTGAACTCGACGAGTTCGGCGACGAAGCTCGGCAGGTAGCCGGTGAAGGCATGCACGGCCTGGCCGCCGGCGCGGCCGACGAGATTGAAGATCGGCTCGACTATGATGAGGCCGGTATCCGGATCGATGCCGATCACCTCCGATATTTCGGTCACGGCGCGCCGCCCGTTCGCCAGGCGGTTCAGCTGCACGACGAGTTCGACGGCGGCAACGATCTGCTGGCGGATGGCCATGACCGGCAGTGAACTCTGGCCCTGCAGCACCATCACCTCCAGGCGGGTCATCATGTCCTGCGGCGTGTTGGCATGCGCCGTCGTCATCGAGCCGGCATGGCCGGTGTTCATCGCCTGCAGCATGTCGATCGCCTCCGCACCACGGCACTCGCCGACGATGATGCGGTCGGGCCGCATGCGCAGCGCGTTGCGCACGAGGTCGCGGATGGTGACGCTGGTCTCAGATTCCGCCGTCTTCGGCCGCGATTGCAGATAGACGACATGGATGCCGTCGAGCTGCAGTTCCGACGTGTCCTCGACGGCAACGACGCGCTCGCCGACCGGGATGAATTGCGACAGGCTGTTCAGCAGCGTCGTCTTGCCGGAGCCGGTGCCGCCTGAGACGACGATGTTCTTGCGTGAACGGACGGCAGCCTCGAGGAAGGCGCGCATCGGCTCGCTGAGCGCGCCGGCGGTCACCAGCTTGCTGATGTCGAGCCTCGACTTGCCGCCGAATTTGCGGATGGTGAGGCAGGCGCCCTTGACCGCCAGCGGCGGAATGACGGCGTTGACGCGTGAGCCATCCGGCATCCGGAAGTCGGCCATCGCCTCGCTCTCGTTGATCGAACGGTTGGAATCAACGGCGATGCGCTCGATCACCTTCATCAGCTGCCGCTCATTGGCGAAGGCGAAGGGATAACGTTCCAGCAGGCCGAATTTTTCGACGTAGATCTCGTCATAGCGGGTCACCATGATTTCCGAGATGACATCGAGATCCATCAGCTCCGAGATCGTCCCCCAGCGATACATCAGCTCCTCGATATTGGAGCGCAGGTGCATATGGGCGATCTCGTAGCGGTCGCCGGCGTTGAAAAGAGCCTGCCTGGACTGGAAGGCGGCGCTGAACCGCGTATCGAGCTGGGCAAAGTCGGAGCGGGTGGATTCGAAGTTGAGCTTGAGCTGAAGGGCCGAAATCAGTGCCTTGCCGACGTCGAAGAGACGGCGATTGTCCTGCTCCTCGCGCGAGAGGCTTGCGGCATTCGACGAAGCATCACGCCGCCCCGTGCGGGCGATGCGTTTTGCCAGCCACCGATAGACGGCGTTCTTGATGACGAGGATGACGAGATCCTGCGGCGCGCTGTCGAGCGCCTCCTTGATGAACATGTCGAGGCGCTCGCGGATTCGGTTTCGCGTGTCTTCGCGGCCGAAATCGGAAGATTTCACCAGCCGGTCATATTGCGTGTCCTTCAGCAGGCGCTCGTGGATTTCCATCTGCAGGGCGAGCACGCGTTCCTGATCGGGAAATTGCGTCACCGCTTCGGCCACCGCCGCCGGCTCGACGAGTTCGATCGTGACGTTGGGCACCCAGATCGACATGCCGGCCGAAACCGCAACCGGCGTGCCGGCCCGAAGCGGCTGATCGTCGACGCGCGTCGGGTTGCGGCCGTGATGCTGCACCGACCAGCCCTGGCCAGACTTTCGCAGCACGAATTGCGGCGAGGAGACGTGGCTGCCGCGAAGCCGCACGACGCCCGCGCCGGCGGGAAGCGTCAGTGTGCTGCTTTCGCCGACGAAATAGGTCTCGTTCGCCGAGAGCGGGATCACCTCCCGACCGCTGCCGTCCTCATAGGAAATCTTCAACAGCATGGCTTACTCTCCCGCGCCGGTCACATGCGCGTCCAGTTGATGCTCGGCAGGTCCTCGACGGTATTGTCGGCCGGATTGCGCAGCACGAGGTTCAGGCTGCCGTTCGACTGGCCCATGGCAAAAATCAGCATTTCAGCTTCCGACGGCGTCACTTCGACGGTCACATTGTTGTAGGTGCTGTTGGCCTTGGTGACCGCGCCCTCCGCCGTCGTCGCCGCGCCGACGGCCAGCACTTTGACATTCTGCAGGAAGGTGCGGGTGACGACGCGGGTGCGCGAGCTGATGCCGAGCTTATAATCCTGCGCCTGTTTGCGGTAGGCGTTGACATCGTTCTCGTCGGCCCCGGGATATTGGGTAAGATAGTTCTTCAGCATCTGCTCGACCGGCGACTGCGGCTGGGCTGGAGCCTGCGGCTGTCCGGCTGTGGCCGGCGCCTGACCCTGGACGGCAGGCTGACCTGGCACGGCAGCGGGCTGGCCCGGAGCTCCCGGCTGGGTGGCGGCGGCCGGCGCCACGGGTTCGACCGGTTCGTCGACCGTGCCGATGATATCGACATAGCTGCCCGGCTCGACGAAATGGCCGACGGCTGCGGCCGCGTTGACGGGAAGGGTCAGGGCCCGCTTGCCAGGCGCGATCATCGTCGTCAGGCGTCCGCCGTCGGTATCGTCGAAATACTGGAAGAGCAGCACGGAGCCGGCCGGAATGTCGCTGGCGGCCGTCCTGTCCTTCAGCCATTCCTGGTAGGCGCTGGCAGCGGGCACCGCGAGTTTGGCGAGCGCCCCGAAGCTTTCCGGCAGCATCACCGGTTCGGCGAGCATGTCGGGCGTAATCGCCTGTCCTCGTGTGACCTTCCTGTCGGGCTGGAGCCGCATGAAGGCATAAGCCGTCTGCTCGTTCTTGACGCTCTCGGTCCAGAAATAAAGCAGAACGCCGGTGATGAGCCCGACGATGACCGCCGCGATGAGCTTCCAGTTCATGGTGTTATTCCTTCGACGAAGGGTTGCCTGATTTGAATGACTTCGACGGTCCGGCCGTCGGTCTTGCTGCGGGTATAGAGAACATTGGCCTCGACGCTTCCGCGCCGGCCATAGAGCGCGGTGACCCCGCCGCGCTGTGCCGGCGGCGTCTCAATGGTGAAACCATCGCGGGCGAGCAGATCGGCGCGCTGATCGGACCAGCGCACGGCCGACAGCGTGCCTTTCGACACTACCGTGCGCGACGTGTGGCCCTTGTCGCGGTCGCCGATATCGCTCAGCACATCGACACCGGCCGGCGGACGCAGCGACATCGGCAACTTGCTGATATCGGCCGGAGCCGCGAAGGCCGGCAGCGTCGAGGCGACATCCTCGAAGCGGCTCATCAGCACCTCGGTCCGCGGTGCACCGGCGGGGCGGCGGATCATGATCGAGACGCCTGGGATCGGCGCTCTTGCCGAAGGATTTTTAGGATCCTGCCGGCGGAGATAGTCGAGGGCCGCCTCGCCGTCGCCGTCGAAGAACCGCACCACCACGGCAAGATCGTCGCGGATGCGGCTCGTCTTCGGGACGATCAGCATGTTGGCGGCAATGACGGCGGTCAGTTCTTCCTTGTCGTTGCTTGTCGGCAAGGCCGGCCTTGTGTTGGCAGCCAGCACCCGCAGCCATTCGTCGGTGATATCGGAAATGCTGCGATCGCTCTGATAGGGCGTGAACTCAAGTGGCTGGCCGTTGATGGCGAGATCGCGCGGCGCCCGCTCTGGCGCGCCGAGAATGCTGGCCAGCATCGAATTCAGCGTCACTCTGAAATCCTTGTAGATTTCGGCGCGAACAGGTGTGGCCATGGCGGCGGCGAGCCCGATGAAGAGCGCCAAACCGGCGAGATGCCTGGCAAAACGGAAGGAGATGCGCGAGCCCTGTCTCATCTTATTTCGCTCCCGGGAAGACGCCGTCGAACAGATCGCCGGAGTCGTCGGCCACATCGCGGATTTCCCGGCGCAGCGTCGGGTCGTAGCCTCGGCTCGTGGTATCGTTATTGTGAGAGGCAAAGAGCGTCGAATCATCAACCGTGAAGGCGTCCTTCCAGCGGAGGCTCCTGATCGTATCGAGATCGTCGGAATCCCTGAACTTATAAACCCGGTCGGCCGTCGCCGTGACGAGCTGCGGCTTTTCATTGGCGAGGTCGCCGACCATATCGCCGAACTCGCGGCCGTCGCTCTTCCAGGTATTCTGTACGTCGTCCCAGACAAAGGTGCGCTGAGGGTCGCCGCCGCCTTCATGCGATGGTGCGCGTGAGCAGCTCATGGCGTCGCGCCCGGGCAGTGCCGGCAAGGCCGGGATAGGGAAGACGTTCGAGAAATCCGACGTGCAGTCCAGCCCATTCGCCTCGGCGAAGGCGGCGTTGCGCATCGCCACCATGGTTCCCACCTTCTTGGTGGAAATCTTGTTCGCATGGATGACGAAAATCACGATCAGCAGGATGACCGGCGCGGCGAGCACGAATTCTATCGAGGCAAGACCGCGCCTGTCGCGGTGCAGCCGCATCAGCAGCCCGCGGCCCGGAGGACCGCCCATAGGCTCAGTGTGTGTTGACGGCAGCCCAGGCATTGGCTCCTCCCTGATCGAAGACGCGGGTCAAGCCGGTAAAACTGTCGGCTGCCGGGCTCTGCTTGATGGTGTTGGAAACCGCGCCGGTATCGTCGGCGAGTGTCGCGGGGGCAAGCGATGCCAGCCAGTCCTGGGTGTAGAGGTCGAAGGCCGTGTAGTTGTGGACCCAGCTCTGCGCCAAGGCGTAGGCGGACGGTGTCTTGTCCTTGAAGATGCGGATCTGCAGCCTGGCGCGCGGGGCGCGCGAAACGATCGCCAACGTCTGGTAGTCGTCGAGTTGCTCGCCGCCGAAGGGCGTGAAGTTGAAAGGTGTGCGTCCCTTCAGCCAGTAAGGCTTCGGGAAGGAGACGACGGGCAGTGCGCCTACCATCGAAATCGCAGCGCCCGCCGGGCTGCAGACACCATTCCAGATCGTGTCGAACTTGCGGGTGAAATCGTTCTCGTCCTTTGTCTGCTTGTCCGAATAGCGCGGTGGCTTGTCGATCGGCAGCTGAAAGGGGTTCACGATGCCGAATTCGATGCCGAAGAATTCCTCGGCGACAAAGAAGCTGCCATCGAGCAGCAGTTCCTGCCACCAGCTGAGATCGCCAAATTGCTCGATGATCGCCTTGAACGGGATCTTGCTCAGATAGGCCGGGCCGAAGGCTTCATAAAAGATGTAGAAGTCCACTAAAGCATCGTCGATGCCGCTCTCGTGATTGACCCAATCGCGGATATGGCTGCCGTCGACGCCGCCTGCGGTCAACGGACCCTTGCCGTTGGGGAAGCCGCGATTGGCAAACTCGCCGCGCATGAGAAACGGATCCTGCCCCTGGGTGCCATAGGTCATGGCGAGGCACATTTCAGCATAGGCCGAGGCGGGATTGATGCCGTCGCGATCGACCGGCAGGTTACCGCCAGCGCCTTCTCCAGCCTGGCCGCAGGATTCGCACGGCGGATGGAAGACGACGTGGTCCGACTTGTTCAGGCGCACCAGATGCAGGGCTTCGTTACCGACGCGCTGAGGAAAGCTCTCGACGAGGTAGTCGTTGAGGTCGTTCATCGCGTCGATGATGTCGCTGGACTTCACGATGAGGCCCCAGGGATCATAATCGATCTGTGCTTTCACCGTATATGCAATCGCCTTGGTGGCTCCTATCGCCCGGACCCCCTGGAACGCCAGGCAAGCACCGTAGATGATGCCGCCGACGATCGGGACCTTCTGCCAGCCCGGGCAATGGGGCATCGGCGGCATCGGCGGTAGAAGCGACGCCGGTCCGAAGCCATCCGTGAAAGAATATTCGGCGAGTTTCGCCAGAATGGCGCCCGAGCGCAGGGCCAATTCCGCGGTCGTCAGCTGGAAGGCGACCGAGGTCGCCATGACGACGGTTGCCTGCGAGGAGGCGACGTTGTTCATCGCCATGATGTTGAGATAGCGGGCTTCCCAGTCGGCATGGACGAGTGCCGCGGCATCCGCCGTGTCCTGCGTGCGCTGCTTGTCGTAGATCATCTGTCCCGTATTCAGGATCCAGACAATCATCAAAGCGAGCGCGATCGTCATGTAGAGAATGATCGGTGACAGGAAGCCGCGTTCGTCGCGGTGCAGGCGCTTTATGAGGGTCGGTGTCATAGCAGGTTCACCTCCGCCTTCGAGATCGTGTAGTAGCGGCCGTCTTTCCTCTGGCCGCGGGCAAAGACCCAGCCGGCATACTCGAGCAACAGGAAGCGCGCTTCCACCTTGGCGGTCACCGGTACATGCGGCGAGCGGTTGATGGCGGCATAGAGCGCCATCGGCGCGCGGTCGACGGTGACCGTGACGTTCTGGGGGTCGAACATGTAACGGGCCTGGTTGCGCATCGCCCGCCAGTTCTTCGAAAGGCCGGAGGCATCGGCGAGGCTTTTGAGCGCCTCTTCCGGCGGCTGGCAGGCGCCGACGCATCTGAGCTGGTCGTAAGGGGCAGCCGGGATCAGCGCCAGGCGGGCGGCAAGATCGGCCTTGCCGGCGGCAGCATCGTCATCGCAGGTCTTGACGTCGATGATGCTTCTAAGCGTGATCGGAAAAGCCGGGCAGAAATAGACGCGGGCGCTGCGGGCCGCCGCGTAGGCGGCATAATGGGTGAAGAGGTGGTTCTTGGCCAGGATCGTGAACTGGAAGACTACGAACATGAAGAAGACGAAGACCGGTGTCACGAGAACGAAATCCATCATCGTCGTGCTGCCGGAGATATCGCCGTGAAGCTCCGATATCCGGCGCCGGCGGGCGGAAAGCCGCGGCAGCAGCAGCATCGAGGCAAGCAGCATCATGGCGATCGCAAAGGTACCGAGGAGCGCGCCGTGATCCTGAGGGACCCAGAAGGTCCGCGAGTGCAGGATCGAACTCCAGAAGGCACCGTCGAAGATGGGGCGTTCGAGTTCCGCGCGCATTGCCGTTACCTCACGAATGAAAGAGGGGTGAAATCGGGCATGAAAAGGCACCAGAGAAGTCCGAGGGCAGCGGCAACGCCGAAGCGGACGGTATGATGGGTTTCGCGTGGCTTGAGCACCGAAGCGGCATCGCGGAAACCGGCAGGCAGGAGAAGCGCAAACAGTCCGACCGTTCGTGCCAGCACGCTCCACTGAACACGTCGCACCATGGAGAAAACCGCGATCACGCCGCCGGCCATGAGCGATGCAAGCGTGACGTCGATGGCGGGCCAGAGGCCAAGAATGGCGCCGAGCGCCGCCATCAGCTTGACGTCGCCGCCGCCGCAGCTTCCGGCTGCGAAGGCGATGATGAAAATCAGGCCGGCTGCAAGGAGGCCTGCGAAGGCAAGCCCTATGCCTGCGAGACCGCCGCTGACTGCCGCCAACATGAACCCGCCAAGCAGGCAGGGATAGGTGACGGCGTTCGGGATATGACCGTGGCGATGGTCGAGCACCGCCGCGGTCATGGTGCAGGCGACGGCGAGAGCCGCCGCCGCAGGCATCAGGGTCAGATCATAGGTCGTATCCATGATCCCGACCCGCTTATTGACCCGGCTCAGGAATTCTCTCGGCATCCGAGAGCGCCGTGTTCTTTTCGTTGAACCATTCGCCGATCTGTTTGCCGAATGCGAGCAGGATCAGCATCAGCGGAATGACGATCAGGGCGACGGCCAGGACGATCTGGGCCATGTCGCCGCGTTCGTCCTTGTGAAGTGCAATTGCGAGAGTCTTGAGTTTACCAAACATGTGATTACTCCTCATTCCCAGGTTTGTTTCGGTTCGAAGCCGTGGTGAAGATGAACCAAGCATACGCTATCGATCCGAACGAGCATGTTGCTCGATCCAATGATATTTTCTGCTTCAGCTTTTCTTCCCCGGCGGCCAACGTTTGTTGAGCAACACCATTAAGACCCAAGAGTGCGCCCAAGGCCAGCCCCCCGTCAAGCAAACGAAACGAAGGGTTCCAATTGTCTTGGAGGCGTCGGCTGCAAAATCGCAGTTGACGACGGATTTTTTCAACTAAGCTTTTGAACGGGCTGAAGTTTTACCTGCGGAGAACAAGTTTTTGATCGACCTTCGCGACTTCGTCTATTGCTCCAAAATTGGCCAATTCTTTCAAAGCCATAGAAGAAACGGCGTACGATGGTCGGAATCACTGCCCGCGCGGCGCACGACCATGGCGTTGTTTGGCGATCTGGATTAAGCTTTTCAAATGGTGGGTATCGCCCGCCAGTCGATCCGGAGAGAGAACGATGGAAACGATGAGCAGCATATTAATACTTGGATTGGTCCTCATTCCATTGATGATGTTCTTTCCGACAGCGGTTCAGATGATGGCGACGTTGTTCGGCATGAGCACGGTCCTGGTCGGGATGCCGCTCTGATGAAGGCCGTTTCCGACGACGCTGCCGAACAGGCGACCTTCCAGGTCCTGACCCGGGCGCTGGACAAGCTGCTCGGGCCGATCCGTTTTCTCCTCGATGATCCGAGCGTGTCCGAAATCCTGATCAACGGGACATCCGACATCTTCGTCGAGAGGCGAGGCAAGCTCGAACGCGCCGATACGCGCTTCGCCAGTCGTGAGGATCTGGAATCGGCCGCGCGCAGCATCGCGCAGTTCTCAGGCAAGCGACTGACGCCGGAGGAGCCGAGCATCGAGGCACGTCTGCCCGACGGTTCGCGCGTGCAGATGATCCAGCCGCCCGCCGCCCGCACCGGGCTTTGCATCTCCATCCGCCGCTTCCTGAAAGAACATCGCAGCATCCGCGACCTCGTCACCCAAGGCAGTCTGACCGAGGAATCGCTGTCGCTGCTGCAGGCGGCCGTCGGGCTGCAGAAGAACGTCATCATCTCCGGCGGCACCGGCACCGGCAAGACGACGATGCTGAACGCGCTATCGGAAGCCTTTGCCGACCACGAGCGCGTCATCGTCATCGAGGACACATCCGAACTGCAGATCCGCAAGGAACACGTGGTCTATCTCGAAGTGACGAAGCCCGACCGTTTCGGTCGCGGCGGCGCCAGCATCCGCGACCTGTTCCGCTCGTCGTTGCGCATGCGGCCCGACCGGATCATCGTCGGCGAGTGCCGCGGCGGCGAGGCGCTCGATATGATCCAGGCGATGACCTCAGGTCACAGCGGCAGCCTTTCGACAGTGCACGCGAACACACCCTATGACTCGCTGCACCGGCTGGAAACGCTGGCGCTGATGTCTGATATCGACATGCCGCTTCGGCCGCTGCGCGCCCAGATCGCTTCGGCGGTTGACGTCGTCGTGCAGATCGCCCGCTTCAAGCGCACCGGCCGGCGCCGGGTGATCGAGATTTCCGAGATCAAGGGCCTGAACAATGACGGCCAGTATATTGTCGAAAGCATCTACAAGCTCGAGGGCGACGGACATTCCAATCCCGATGGCGCATTGCTGTGGACCGGTGTCGTGCCGAGCTTTGCCGCCGATGCGGTGGAGGAGTTGCAAGGCGCGGAGCGCCCCGAATGGGTCGGTGCTGCCGCGCAACCAGCTTGAAACTTGTTGGCGGATGCCACCGCCAACAAGGGCTTTAGCGGCGGCTTTTATTCGCGCAATGATTGCACATATGCAATACTCTATTAATGTTCTCGTTGCACTCTAGCGATATCAAATGATCACGTTCGTCATGATGACGATCTGCAATGCCGCCTCATGAGGGGGCGCTCGACAGAGAACACATCATGATTTCCGCTTCATCGTCCGCAGCTTCCGGCAATTCGACGGCCCTGACCCTTCTCAAGGGCTCCGTCCAGTCGGCTGCGGCGACGACAAAACAGTCGGCCGCCAGCCAGATTCTGTCATCCATTTCCGGCGTCAATCTCGATCCGCTGAAGCAGACGGAGGGCCAGATCACCCGAATTCTGCTTGAGAACGGCGGGCAGTTCATCGTCGGCGGCGCGTTTTCGGACATCACCGGCACTGATAAGGATGACATTATCCGTGCGGGACCGGGCGGCGGGGTGAACGGCGGTGCTGGAGACGACATCATCAGCGGAAGCTTCGAAATGAACATCAGCGGCGGCGCCGGAAACGATTCGATATCGGTTAGCTCTCACAGCACGATCAACGGCGGCCAGGGAAATGATACGCTTTTTGCCGGATTGGAAAGCACAGTGACGGGTGATGCAGGAGACGATGCCATCATTGCCTGGCACAACAATACGATTGATGCGGGTGCTGGCAACGATACTATCCAGGTTGGGATTGGGAATGTTGTCACCGGCGGGACCGGAAATGACAAAATTGTCATCAGCGGCATCCAGGCTGAGAGCTACGGAAGCTCCGGATCGACCGTCAAATTCGCGATCGGCGACGGACAGGATTCCCTTACATTGGCCCGAAGCGCCTCCACCGTTGAGTTGGGAGAAGGCTTCACCGCTGAGAATACTAAGGTAACCATAGCGGGCAACAAGGCTACGATTTCTTTCGACGGAAACGATAACGATGGAATCTCGGTGGATTTCTTCTTCGGCAGCGCGCTGACGCTCTCCTTTGCCGATGGCAATACGCTGGAGGTCAAGCCAGGCGAAACGACGCTGCCGAGTTTCGTGTTATCATACCGACAACTCTGACCAACCGCCCTCGCCGACAAGGCGAGGCGTTGCAGACCGTGAGATGCAACATTGAAGCCGTCATGGCTTTTCGGGTTCCAGCAATACATGCTGGCTCTCGTTACGATGACGATGCGCCATCCTTTTCGGCGCTGGCCGCCATATGAGCGAGATCGTCCCAGAGACTTTCGGCAAAGCTGCGCAGCACCGTAAGCTCGAAGCTGTCATCGCCGGTGCGGACGATCTGCACCGAGAGATGACCGACCATCGTCATGGCCGAATGACCTTCCGGAAAGACGGAAGGATCGAGATCGACGGCAGTTCCCTTTGAAAGAAGCGCCCGCGAAGAGCGGCCGGAAACGCCGATACGCACGCGCCCGTGGCTCTGGTCCATGACGTAGGCCTTTCCCGCAAGCGCTGCGGCGAGAGTATCGAGGCTGGCCCGGACAAGCGGCTCGTCGCCGGCGACGAACCATTGCCGGAAGCCCGCCTTGCGGATCGAACTCTCAGCAAAGCCCGCCTTCACCAATTCCGCGGCGAGCGCGGATGGCTCGATGGCGCCCAGCACATGCAGGAGATGGCCCTCCGGCAGGGCTGCCAGCCGGATGCCTGCCTCCGAGATGCCGTTATAGACCGTTCCGGCCAGAACCGGTTTATGTTGCGGAAGATCACGCATGGAGCTTCTCGTTTTCGGGATCGATGAAGACGGGATGGCAGAGCACCGCATCGGTGAATTCGTTGCGCAGGCCGTTCCAGACCGTCACCTTTTCACCGATGCGCTCCGGCCCGCGCCTGACGAGCGCCAGGCCGATCGTATGGCCAAGCCCCGGCGAAAAGGCGCTTGATGTGACGTAGCCCTGGTCGTTTTCGAGGGTCGCGGCAACGCCGTCGGCAAGAATATGCGAGCCGGTGCGGAAACCACTTGCCGGATCGAGCGGCTTGACGCCGACGAGGCGCGGCCGCTCGGGATCCTGCAGTCCTTCGCGGGCCAGCATTGCCTTACCGATGAAATCCGGCTTGGTCGATGAAACCATGCGGCCGAAACCGAGGTCGCCTGGTGTTACCGTGCCGTTGATTTCGGCATGGGTGACATGACCCTTTTCGATGCGCATGACGCCGAGCGCTTCGGCGCCATAGGCGCAGATGCCATGTTTTCCGCCCGCCGCCATGACCGCATCGGCGACACTTTCGCCGTAGCCGGCCGGTACGGCCAGTTCGTAGGCGAGTTCGCCGGAGAAGGAGATCCGGAAGAGCCGGCCCTCGAGCCCGCCGCCGAAGAGCGAGACCTTGCGAGCGCTCATGAAGGGGAAGGCCGCATCCGACAAGTCCTCGTCGACGATCTCCTGGAGAATGGCGCGCGACTTCGGCCCGGCGACGGCCATTTGCGCCCATTGATCGGTAGAGGAGGCGAAGCAGACGTCGAGTTCCGGCCAGAGCGTCTGAGCGCAGAATTCGAGATGGGTCAGCACACCGGCGGCAAGTGCGGTCGTCGTGGTCATGAAGAAATGGCCGTCACTAAACCGGCTGGTGGTGCCGTCATCATAGATGAAGCCGTCCTCACGCAGCATGATGCCGTAACGCGCCTTGCCAACGGCGAGCTTGGCGAAGCCGTTGCAATAGATGCGATCGAGGAAGGTCGCGGCATCCTTCCCGAAGATCTCGATCTTGCCCAGGGTCGAGACGTCGCAGAGGCCGGCATTCTTCCGGATGTTCAGCACCTCGCGGTCGACGCTTTCGCGCCATGTCGTCTCGCCGGGGCGCGGGAACCAGGAGGAACGGTACCACAGGCCGGTTTCGACGAAGACCGCACCGCTCTTCTCAGCCCAGCCATGCAGCGGCGATTTGCGCGCCGGCTGGAAATGTTTGCCGCGCGACGCCCCGGTGAGGGCGCCGAAGGAAACCGGCGTATAGAAGGGCCGGAAGGTCGTCGTTCCCACCGCCGCGGGAGACACGCCGCGCGCCTCGGCGAGAATGCCGATGGCGTTGATATTGGAAAGCTTGCCCTGGTCGGTCGCCATGCCTGATGTCGTGTAACGCTTGGCGAGCTCGACATGGCCATAGCCTTCGCGGACGGCGAGACCCAAATCCTTGAGATGCACGTCGTTCTGATAATCGACGAAAGCCTTGCCCTTCGAGCCCTTGACCGACCAGAGCGGCTTTGCCTGTGCAGCCGTCTCGGACGCCGGAGCAAAGGCCGGCTTCGCCGCTGCGAAACCGATCGTCTTCAACGCGACAGCTGCCTTTGCGGCTCCATCCCCGAGGCAGGTCGCGGTTTGCAGCATGCCGGCAGCCGAGCCGGCAACAGTCAGACCTTCCTGCTGGACGGGCGCCAGAAACGCCGAGGCCTCGTTCGACCATTGCGGTTTTGCACCGCGATGGCAGGCAAGATGAATGATCGGGCTCCATCCGCCCGACATGGCAAGCGCATCCGCTTCAATCCGACGGGTGCCGCCTGCTGCCTCGACGCTGACGCCGCGCAGGCGCTTGCCGCCAAATGCATCGATGACCCTGGCGCCCTTCAGCACTTCGGCGCGGCCCTGCCAGCTCGCGGCCGCATCCCCGCGGCTGTCGACGATCGCCGCGACCGCGAGGCCGGCGGCCTCGAGATCGGCTGCGGTTCGATATCCGGCATCGTTGGTGGTGAAGATGACAGTGCTTCTGCCGGGCGCGACCGCCTGCCGGTTGAGATAGCTGCGCATGGCGCCTGCCATCATCACACCGGGAATATCGTTGCCGCCGAAGACGATCGGACGCTCCTCGGCGCCGGTCGCAAGGATCGCCTGCCGGGCGACGATGCGCCACAGTCTTTCGACCGGACGATCAGGATCGGGCATCGCCACATGTTTCTGCACCCGCTCGACGGCGCCGAAGACATTGTCGTCGTACCAGCCGAACACCGTCACGCGCGGCAGGCGGCGCACATTCGCAAGTCCCTCCAGTTCGGCAAGCAGCTCTCCCAAAAGCGCGTCCGCCGGCTTGCCGTCGACAGAACCGCTGTCGGAAAGCAGGCCGCCGCCGAGTTCGGATCCCTCGTCGGCGAGGATGACGCGCGCACCGGCGCGGCCGGCGGTCAGCGCTGCGGCAAGACCAGCAGGGCCGGCGCCGATCACCAGCAGATCGCAATGCGCCCAGCATTTTTCGTAGCTGTCGGGATCGGCCTCGTAGGATGCCCTGCCGAGGCCCGCCGCCTTGCGGATCACCGGCTCATAGAGCTTTTCCCAGAGGGCCGCCGGCCACATGAAGGTCTTGTAGTAGAAGCCGGCGCTGAGGAAGGGCGAGAGCAGCCCGTTGACCGCGCCGACATCGAAGGCGAGCGAGGGCCAGCGGTTCTGGCTCCTTGCCGTCAGCCCCTGGTAAAGCTCGATCATCGTCGCGCGCGTATTCGGCTCGGTGCGCCCGCCGCTGCCTGTCGTCACCAGCGCGTTCGGTTCGGCAGCGCCTGCCGTCAGGATGCCGCGCGGGCGATGATATTTGAAGCTGCGGCCGACGAGCTGGACGCCGTTGGCAAGCAGCGCCGAGGCGAGCGTGTCGCCCGGATGGCCTTCAAGCGGCCTGCTGTCGAAGGTGAAACCGAGTGTCGTGGCGCGGTCGATCCGGCCGCCGGAGGAAAGACGGAAGCTCGTCATGCCGGTTCTCCGCCGAGCTTGGAAAGTGCGGCGTCCCTGACGCCGTGGACCGCATGGGTGACGGTATCGCGTTCGACGATCAGCCAGCGGCGGCATCCGGAGGAGTGGTGCCAGTATTCGCTGTGCCGGCCCCGCGGATTGTCACGCAGATAGACATAATCGAACCAGGCCTCCGCACCGGCATCCGGTGCCGGCCGAGCAGGGCCCGCATCACCGCGGATCGTAAATTCCTCCTTGGGTCGGGCGCCGCAATGGGGACAGGAAATCAGGCTTGCCATCGTCGAAAGTCCTCAGTGCAGATTGGGCTGGGCGCCGACGCCCTTTTCGTCGATCGGGTAGCCGCGCGCGAAGCGGTCGAGCCGGAAGGCGCGGGCGGTCTGATGCGGCGCATTGCGGGCAATCAGATGGGCGTAGCAGAAGCCGGAGGCGGGCGTGGCCTTGAAGCCGCCGTAACACCAGCCGGTGTTGAGATAGAGATTGTCGATATGGGTGCGGTCGATGATCGGCGAGCCGTCCATGCTCATATCCATGACGCCACCCCAGGAGCGCAGATAACGCACCCGCGACAGCGACGGGATCAGCGCCAGCCCGGCTTCGGCAACATGCTCGACGCAAGCGAGATTGCCGCGCTGGGCATAGGAATTGTAGCCATCGATGTCGCCGCCGAAGACGAGGCCGCCCTTGTCCGACTGGGACGCATAGAAATGCCCGGCGCCGAAGGTGACGACCGTGTCGATGAAGGGCTTCAGCCCTTCGGAAACGAAGGCCTGCAGCACATGGCTTTCGATTGGCAGCCGCAGGCCGGCCATATCGGCGACGACGGTGGAGTTGCCGGCCGCCGCAAGCGCCAGCTTGCCGCAGCCGATGAAGCCCTTGCTGGTCTCGACGCCGGTCACGTGTCCGTTTTCGCTGCGGATGCCGGTCACCTCGCACTGGGTGATGATGTCGACGCCGCGGCTGTCTGCGCCGCGCGCATAACCCCAGGCGACCGCATCGTGGCGCACCGTGCCGCCGCGCGGCTGGAACAGGCCGCCCATAATGGGAAAACGGGCATTGCCGAAATCGAGGAAGGGCAATTTCTTGCGCACCGCCTGCCTGTCGAGAAGCTCGGCGTCGACGCCGTGCAGCCGCATGGCGTTGCCGCGGCGCGTATACGCATCGCGCTGCGCGTCGGAATGGAAGAGGTTGAGCACGCCGCGCTGCGAGACCATGGCGTTGAAGTTGAAGTCCTGCTCCAGCCCTTCCCAAAGCTTCATCGACAGCTCGTAGAAGGGATTATTACCAGGCAGCAAATAGTTCGAGCGGATGATCGTCGTGTTCCTGCCGATATTGCCGGAGCCGAGATAGCCCTTTTCGAGGACGGCGACATTGGTGACGCCGAATTCCTTGGCAAGATAATAGGCGGTGGCAAGACCATGGCCGCCGCCACCGACGATGATGACGTCGTAATGCGGCTTTGGCGCCGGGTCGCGCCAGGCAGGCGCCCAGCCTTTGTTGCCGCGAAGGCCATTCAGGAAAATCGAAAGAGCGGAATAGCGCATGGGTCACCCCGGAAAGAACAGGGCAATGATGCCAGAAAGAGCACGGCAGACTTGCATGATAAGGACATGAATCGCTAAGAAAGAGACATGTCCTCACTTGATAGCAGAAATGCGCAGACGATCGGCTTCATCCTAATCCCGGGGTTCGCGCTGATGTCTTATGCCTCGGCGACCGAGCCGCTCAGGGCTGCAAATCTCTTGGCCGGCCGTGAGATCTATCGGCTGCAGATCTTCTCGCCCGATGGCGCGCCGGCGCTTTCCTCCTCGGGCGTCAGCGTCCCCGCCGAACCGCTGCCCGTCAGGGGCGCGGGGCTCGGAACGGCCTTCGTCTGCGCCGGCGGGTTGCCCCGCGACTGGCGGTATCCCGGCGTACTTGCCTGCTTGCGGCAGCTGTCGCGCGAAGGTGTGAGGATCGGCGGCATCTCGGGCGGCCCCTATCTGATGGCCGCTGCCGGTCTGCTTGGCGGCCGCGATTTCACCATCCACTGGGAGCATGCCGCAGCCCTTCTTGAAGCCTTCCCAGACCTCACGCCGCGCCAGGCGCGCTTCATGATCGACGGCAACCGGATTACCTGCGGCGGCGGCATCGCACCGCTCGACATGATGCATGTGCTGATCGCCGAGCGCATGGGGCCGGATTTCGCCCGCCGCGTCAGCGACTGGTATCTTCATACAGAGGTCAACGAACCCGCCGCACCCCAGCGCGCCTCGCTGGCGGAGCGCTATGGCGTCTATCATCCCGGCCTGCTCAGCGTTCTCGAGCGGATGGAAGAGACGATCGAGATGCCGCTCGAGCGTGCCGCCATGGCGCGCATCGCCGGCGTCACCACCCGCCATCTCGACCGGCTCTTTGCGGCCCAGCTCAATACCACCTTCCTCGATCAATACCGCAGGATCAGGCTGCAGCATGCCCATCGCCTGCTGAAGCAGAGCCCGCTTTCCGTCTCGGAAATTGCGGTGGCCACCGGCTTTTCCAGTCTGAGCCATTTTTCCCGGATGTTCCGCGCCCTCTACGGCATCGCTCCGCGCGAGGCGCGGCGGGAATAGGTTTTCTTCACGGTTGAGAAATTTTCACTATGACGATAGGGTTGCCGTGGACAAAAGAAAAGGCGGCAGTGGAAAACCCATGAAATCCAACCGTAAAGCGGCAGAGCAACCGGAACAGGCGAATAGTGGACGCGCTCCCTTGTCCCAGGACCCGCACGCCGTTCGCGAGCCGAAGGAAAACAACCTCGAAATGGCGATCGGCCATGAGGTGCGCGCCTACCGCAAGAAACTCGGCATCACGGTCACCGATCTGGCGGCCGCCACCGGCATTTCACTCGGCATGCTGTCGAAGATCGAGAACGGCAACATCTCGCCGTCGTTGACGACGCTGCAATCGCTGTCGCGGGCGCTTGGCGTACCGCTGACTGCCTTTTTTCGCCGCTATGAGGAACCGCGCAATGCCGTCTTCGTCAAGGCCGGCCAAGGCATCGAGCTCGAACGGCGCGGCACGCGCGCCGGCCATCAATATAATCTGCTCGGCCATATCGACAACAATACCAGCGGCGTCATCGTCGAGCCTTACCTCATCACACTAACGGCCGATTCCGACACCTTCCCGACCTTTCAGCACGAGGGCATGGAATTTCTCTACATGCTCGAAGGCGTGGTCGTTTACCGCCATGGCGACCAGCTTTTCCAGATGGAGCCGGGCGACAGCCTGTTCTTCGATGCCGATGCACCGCATGGGCCGGAGCAGTTGGTGAAACTGCCGAGCAAATACCTTTCGATCATCACCTATCCACAGCGAAGCTCGAAGGGCTGACTTGCCTTAAAAGAAAAAATCTTTCTTCCGAGTTGAAATCGCAAAACAGACCTGCTAGTCCTTTCTCAACACGAACGGAGGTCTGGTCATGTGCGGAATTGTGGGTCTCTTTCTCAAGGATAAAAGTCTCGAACCGGAGCTCGGCGCGCTCCTGTCGTCCATGCTGGTGACGATGACGGATCGCGGGCCGGACAGTGCCGGTATCGCGATCTATGGCGACACCAGCGGCAACAATGCCAAGATCACCATCCAGTCGGCCAATCCGAAGAAGGATTTCGCCGGCCTCGAGGCCGAGCTCGGCGAGGCGGTTGGCGCACCGGTCGCCATCCAGGTGAAGAGCACGCATGCCGTCATCACGCTTGCCAAGGACCTGCTCGACGCGGGCAAGGCAGCCGTTGCGGACTTGCGTCCGAACGTTCGCATCATGAGCAGCGGCGACGCCATCGAGATCTATAAGGAGACCGGCCTGCCGAAGGATGTCGTCTCCCGCTTCGCGGTCAGTTCAATGGCCGGCACCCATGGCATCGGCCATACCCGCATGGCGACGGAATCAGCCGTCACGACGCTCGGCGCCCATCCTTTCTCCACCGGCTCCGACCAATGCCTGGTGCATAATGGCTCACTGTCCAACCACAACAATCTCCGCCGCGAGCTGAAGCGCGAAGGCATGACCTTCGAAACGGAAAACGATACCGAGGTCGCCGCCGCCTATCTGACCGCAGAGATGGCCAAGGGCAAGAATCTCGGCCAGGCGCTGGAAGGCGCGGTCGATGACCTCGACGGCTTCTTCACCTTCGTCGTCGGTACGAAATCCGGCTTCGGCGTCGTGCGCGACGCGATTGCCTGCAAGCCCGCTGTCATGGCCGAAACGGAGCAGTATGTCGCCTTCGGTTCGGAATACCGGGCGCTCGTCAATCTGCCCGGCATCGAGAATGCCCGGGTCTGGGAGCCGGAGCCTGCAACCGTCTATTTCTGGGACCACCAGAAGGTCGCATGACCGGCACCTCATGCGCATTCTCCAAGGGTTATCGAAACATGCCTGTCATTGATCTTGCCACTACGCCGTTGCGTGAACTCAACAGCGCCCTGCACAACATCCAGAACGGTTCGAACGATCTTTCCTTCGAAGTCGTCAATCCGCGCGGCAGCCATTCGGTCGCCGTCGGCATCGATGCGCCGGTCACCGTCGATGTGAAGGGATCCGTCGGCTATTACTGTGCTGGAATGAACGACGGCGGGACCGTCACCGTTCACGGTTCGGCAGGTCCGGGTGTCGCGGAAAACATGATGTCTGGAACAGTCGTCATCGAGGGCGATGCCAGCCAGTATGCCGGGGCAACCGGCCGCGGCGGCCTCCTTGTCATCAAGGGCAATGCGGCGTCACGCTGCGGCATCTCGATGAAAGGCATCGACATCGTCGTTCATGGCAATATCGGCCATATGTCCGCCTTCATGGGGCAGTCCGGCCACCTCGTGGTGCTCGGCGATGCCGGCGATGCGCTTGGGGATTCGCTCTATGAGGCAAAGCTCTTCGTGCGCGGTTCGGTCAAGAGCCTGGGTGCCGATTGCATCGAAAAGGAGCTGCGTCCGGAGCATCTGACGAAGCTGGCCGAACTTCTCGAAAAGGCGGGCGTGAGCGAAGTGAGGCCCGAGGAATTCAAGCGTTACGGCTCCGCCCGCAAGCTCTACAATTTCAATATCGACAACGCTGACGCATATTAAGGCGAGGGACCATCATGAGCTATCACAACCCCTATACCCCGCCGCGCAAGTCAGCGACCTTCGATGATTACACGCTGGCTGAAATCCGTCGTGCTGCGGCGACCGGCATTTACGACATCCGTGGCGCCGGCACCAAACGGAAGGTTCCGCATTTCGATGACCTGCTGTTTCTCGGCGCATCGATCTCGCGCTATCCGCTCGAAGGTTACCGCGAGAAGTGCGACACGTCAGTCGTCCTCGGCGCACGCTTTGCCAAAAAGCCCATCCACCTGAAAACGCCGATCACCATTGCCGGCATGAGCTTCGGCGCCCTGTCAGGCAATGCCAAGGAAGCGCTCGGACGCGGCGCGACGATTGCCGGAACCTCCACCACGACAGGCGACGGCGGGATGACCGATGAAGAGCGCGGCCACTCACAGACACTGGTCTACCAGTATCTGCCGTCGCGATACGGCATGAACCCCAAGGACCTGCGTCGCGCCGATGCGATCGAAGTGGTTGTCGGTCAGGGCGCAAAGCCCGGCGGCGGCGGCATGCTGCTCGGCCAGAAGATCTCCGATCGCGTCGCCAACATGCGCAACCTGCCGAAGGGAATCGACCAGCGCTCGGCCTGCCGCCATCCGGATTGGACCGGCCCGGACGACCTCGAAATCAAGATCCTGGAACTGCGCGAGATCACTGACTGGGAAAAGCCGATCTATGTGAAGGTCGGCGGCGCGCGTCCCTATTACGATACGGCGCTGGCCGTGAAGGCCGGGGCCGACGTGGTGGTGCTCGATGGCATGCAGGGCGGAACCGCCGCGACCCAGGATGTGTTCATCGAGAATGTCGGCATGCCGACGCTCGCCTGCATTCGCCCCGCGGTCCAGGCGCTGCAGGATCTCGGCATGCATCGCAAGGTGCAGCTGATCATCTCGGGCGGCATCCGTTCGGGCGCCGACGTGGCCAAGGCACTGGCGCTGGGTGCCGATGCCGTTGCCATCGGCACCGCAGCACTCGTTGCGATCGGCGACAACGATCCGCATTGGGAAGAAGAATACCAAAAGCTCGGCACGACGGCCGGCGCCTATGATGACTGGCACGAGGGCAAAGACCCGGCTGGCATCACGACGCAGGACCCGGAACTGATGAAGCGGCTTGATCCGATCGCCGCCGGCCGCCGTCTCGCCAACTATCTGAAGGTTATGACGCTGGAAGCCCAGACCATTGCGCGCGCCTGCGGCAAGAACCACCTGCACAACCTGGAACCGGAAGATCTTTGCGCCCTGACGATGGAGGCGGCCGCCATGGCCCAGATCCCGCTCGCCGGCACAAACTGGTATCCCGGCAAGGGAGGCTACTGATTTCTACCGGCCGGGCAAACGTCCCGGCCGTCTCGCATCCATAACCAAGGTGTCTCTAAGAAATCCAAAGGGGAACGAGAATGACACTGGACCTTGCTGCTTTTGCCAGAGACAAAGGCATCAAATATTTCATGATCAGCTATACCGACTTGTTCGGCGGCCAACGCGCCAAGCTGGTCCCCGCGGAAGCCATCGCCGACATGCAGAAAGATGGCGCTGGCTTTGCGGGCTTTGCAACCTGGCTCGATTTGACGCCGGCTCATCCCGACCTGTTCGCGCTTCCCGATGCTTCCTCGGTCATCCAACTACCCTGGAAGAAAGACGTCGCATGGGTTGCCGCCGACTGCGTCATGGACGACAAGCCTGTCGAACAGGCGCCGCGTGTGCTGCTGAAAAGACTGGTCGCTGAAGCTGCGAAAGAAGGGCTCCGGGTGAAAACCGGCGTGGAACCCGAGTTCTTTCTGATCTCCGCCGACGGCTCGGTGATTTCGGACCAGTTCGATACAGCCGAAAAGCCCTGCTACGATCAGCAGGCCGTGATGCGTCGCTATGATGTCATCGCCGAGATTTGCGACTACATGCTCGAGCTCGGCTGGAAGCCCTATCAGAACGACCACGAGGACGCGAACGGCCAGTTCGAGATGAACTGGGAATATGACGACGCGCTTCAGACGGCAGACAAGCACTCCTTCTTCAAGTTCATGGTCAAGTCGGTCGCCGAAAAGCACGGCCTTCGCGCCACCTTCATGCCGAAGCCCTTCAAGGGCCTGACCGGAAATGGCTGCCATGCCCACATCTCGGTCTGGGACATCGATGGCAAGGTCAACGCCTTCGCGGACAAGGAAATGCCATTTGGGCTCTCCGCTCAGGGTAAAACCTTCCTCGGCGGCATCATGAAGCACGCCTCCGCGCTTGCCGCGATCACCAATCCGACGGTCAATTCCTATAAGCGCATCAACGCGCCGCGCACCACATCGGGCGCGACCTGGGCGCCGAACACCGTGACCTGGACGGGCAACAACCGCACCCACATGGTGCGTGTGCCGGGACCGGGCCGTTTCGAGCTGCGCCTGCCTGATGGTGCGGTCAATCCGTACCTGCTGCAGGCGATCATCATCGCGGCCGGCCTCGACGGCATCCGCAGCCAAGCCGATCCCGGCCGGCACTACGATATCGACATGTATGCCGAGGGGTATCTGGTGAAGGACGCGCCGCGCCTGCCGCTCAATCTGCTCGACGCGCTGCGTGCCTATGATGCCGACGAGGGCTTGAAGGAGGCGATCGGGGCTGAGTTTTCCGCCGCTTATCTCAAGCTCAAGCATCAGGAATGGAATGCCTACTGCTCGCATTTCACCCAGTGGGAACGCGACAGCACGCTCGACATCTGAAGGGACGGACGTTCTGCAGACACGCTGATGCGCCGGAGCGGACAAGCTCCGGCGTGATCTGCCCCTCTGCACTTGGGATAGCGAAGAAAGAGACAGCATGAAGAACTTCGTACTCACCGTATCCTGCAAATCGACACGCGGCATCGTCGCGGCGATTTCGAGCTATCTGGCCGACAAGGGCTGCAACATCATCGACAGCTCGCAGTTCGACGATCTCGATACCGGCAAGTTCTTCATGCGCGTCAGCTTCATTTCGGAAGAGGGTCTCTCGGGCGCCGATATCGACACCGGTTTTGCAGCCGTCGCCGCTCCTTTCGACATGGATTTCGATTTCCACGACAGCGAGAAGCGCATGAAGGTGCTGCTGATGGTGTCGCGCTTCGGCCATTGCCTCAACGACCTGCTTTATCGCTGGAAGATCGGCGCGCTGCCGATCGATATCGTCGGCGTCGTCTCCAACCATTTCGATTACCAGAAGGTCGTGGTCAACCACGACATTCCCTTCCACCATATTCCCGTCACCAAGGCCAACAAGGCGCAGGCCGAGGCCCATATCATGGAAGTGGCCGAGCAGACCGGCACGGAGCTGATCGTGCTCGCCCGCTACATGCAGATCCTGTCGGACGAGATGTGCCAGAAGATGTCCGGCCGGATCATCAACATCCACCATTCCTTCCTGCCGAGTTTCAAGGGCGCCAATCCTTACAAGCAGGCCTACGGCCGCGGCGTGAAGCTGATCGGGGCGACGGCGCATTACGTCACCGCCGATCTCGACGAAGGCCCGATCATCGAGCAGGACACGGCGCGCATCACCCATGCGCAGTCGCCCGACGACTACGTCTCGATCGGCCGCGACGTCGAAAGCCAGGTGCTGGCACGTGCCATCCACGCCCATATCCATCACCGCACCTTCATCAATGGCAATCGTACCGTGGTCTTCCCGGCAAGCCCCGGCAGCTACGCCTCCGAACGCATGGGTTGAGACTTGCATCGACAGTAGTGCCTCGCCGCATCCGTCATTCAGAGCGTTAAGGTTGCGGCAGGTGCCATCAAAGTTTGGGAAATGCATGCCGGGCGGGCTTGCCACGGCGCGAAAGACTTATATAGTCAGGAAATAAATATTCCGTAGAGGAAACAAAAGGGAACGGACAATGGCTTTATCATGGCGTTTCTCCGTCTTGGCGGATCGGCATCGCGCTCTGGGATCGAAGCTTGAGGACTGGAGCGGCATGGGCACCGCCTGGACCTACGACAAGGACATGTCGGAAGAACATGTCGCCGTCCGCACCAAGGCCGGCATCATGGATGTCTCGGGCTTGAAGAAGGTGCACCTGGTCGGCCCGCACGCCATCGCAGTGCTTGACTCCATCACCACCCGCGACCTGACGAAGATCTACCCCGGCCGGTCGGTCTACGCGACCATGCTGAACGATCGCGGACACTTTACCGACGACTGCATCGTCTATCGCACCGGCCCGAATTCCTGGATGCTGGTACATGGCTCCGGCTCTGGGCATGAAGAGGTCGTCAAGCAGGCGGCCGGCCGCAATTGCGCCGTGCTCTTCGACGACGACCTGCACGACCTGTCGCTGCAGGGTCCGATCGCGGTCGACTATCTCGCCAAATATGTGCCCGGCATCCGCGACCTCAAATATTTCCACCACATGCAGACGACGCTGTTCGGCGCACCGGTGATGATCTCTCGTACCGGCTATACCGGTGAACGCGGCTACGAGATCTTCGTACGCGGCCAGGACGCCGTGATGGTCTGGGACCGGATCGTCGAGGAAGGCAAGGAAATGGGCATCATCCCCTGCTGCTTCTCCGTTCTCGACATGCTGCGGGTCGAAAGCTACCTGCTCTTCTACCCCTACGACAATTCGCAGATGTATCCCTTCGCCGATCAGCCGCCCGGCGACAGCCTCTGGGAACTCGGCCTCGACTTCACCGTCAGCCCCGGCAAGACGGGCTTCCGCGGCGCCGAGGAACATGCTCGCCTGAAGGGCAAGGAACGCTTCAAGATCTTCGGCATGCTGATCGATGCCGACGGACCGGCCGATCTCGGCGACGAAGTCTTTGCCGACGGCAAAAAGGTCGGCGTCATTACCTGCCCGAGCTATTCGTCGCTGACGAAGAAATCCATGGCGATTGCCCGTCTGGACGTTGACAAGGCGGTGCATGGGACGAAACTCGAAGTCCGCGGCAAGACCGTGAAGGCAGGCGCCACCGCCCACACGCTTCCTTTCGACGATCCGGAGAAGAAGAAGAGGACCGCCGTAGGTTAAGGAGCACGCGAATGCTCGTTGCAGGCATCAAGAGCCGTCCAGTCTACACGGGCCTGACCATCCAGCCCAACGCCCGGCGGCACATTTTCGCGCTCGAGGGGGAGGGCGCCAAGGCTCTCCTCGATCAGCAGCCGGCGCTTGACGAAACGGCGCTTTCCCGCAGCGAAATCCTCTATGTCGCCCGCGGCTCTCAAGGGTCCGGCCTCGACGAGGCGCTGCGCCGCCTCGGCGCCGACATGTTCTTCACGGCGCCGACCATCGCAACGCTGCTCTTCCGATTGAAGGGTTCGCTCGCGACCGCCCATATGGGCACGCGGCTTTATCTATCGGGCACGGAAGGCTTCATCGGCCAGGCGATGCTGGTGGCGCTCGATTACGGCATGGACCACGCCTCCGTCATCACCGAGCATCGCGGCTCGCTGGCCCGGCGTGTGCAATGCGTCCATTGCAAGGGCATCACCGACGACGTCACCACCAGCCCCTTTGCCTGCAGCCATTGCGGGCTGCCGCTTCTGGTACGCGACCATTATTCGCGCCGGCTCGCTGCCTTCCAGGGCGTCAATATCGATGCGGAAGAACCGGGCAGCGCGCCTGATCCGGAGGAGTTGTTCCTTTGAGCGGTGGCACTGAAATTCCTGTCCGCGTGACGCGGATCACGCCGATCGCCGAGCGCGTCAAGCGCTTCCGTTTCGAGCGCCTTGACGGCAAGCCGATGCCTTATTTCTCCGGCGGCGCCCACGTCATCGTCTTGATGAACGATGGCGGCCATATGCGCCGCAACGCCTATTCGCTGATGTCGCCGCCGCATGATTGCGCAGCCTATGAGATCAGCGTGCTGCACGTCGAGGATTCGCGCGGCGGCTCCACCTTCATGCATGAGAAGCTCAGCGAAGGCGACGAGCTGAAGGTCAGCTATCCCGTCAACCTGTTCCAGCCGGACTGGCGCGGGCGCAAGCACCTTCTGATCGCCGGTGGCATCGGCATTACCCCATTCATCGCGATGATGGAGCAGTTTTCCCGCGAAGGCGCCAATTTCGAGCTGCATTATGCCATCCGCACGCGCGACCGCGGTGCCTATTGGCAGCAACTCGTCGAGCGTTATGGCGGACATCGGATCAAGATCTATTGCGACGCCGAAGGCGACGCCATCCCCCTCACACGCCTGCTGGGCACCCAGCCGCTCGGCACGCATCTTTATGTCTGCGGCCCGTCCGGCATGATCGACGGCGTGCTGAAAACCGGCCTCAACGCCGGCTGGCCGGAGCAGAACCTGCATTCGGAACGGTTCCTGTCGTCACTGCCCGGCAAGCCCTTCGCGATCGAGCTCCTGCGGTCCGGCAAGACCGTGAAGGTCGGCCATCACGAAAGCATGCTGGAGGCGATCGAGGCGGCCGGCGTCGACGCGCCCTTCCTCTGTCGCGGCGGCGCCTGCGGTCAATGCGAGACCGGGGTCGTCACCTGCGACGGCAAGCTGCTGCACCATGACGTCTATTTGACGAGCGAAGAAAAGGCATCCGGCCGCAAGGTGATGATCTGCGTTTCCCGCTTCGAGGGAAACACGCTGCATCTTGATCTTTAGCGGCATCGGAAGCGGAACAAGGAGACCGGACATGGCAATCGTCTTCAAGCAGGAAACCTTCCGGAACGATTTCAGCTATCGCAACAGCCCCGAAAACATCCGGCGTTTCCCGTTTCCCTTCGACCGTGACGAATACATGTATTCGGTCAACATGGAGCCGCATGTGCACGGCCGGGCGGGAACCGTCTACGAAAGCCTGATCGACGTCGACGAGCATTACGTCGCCGAAATGCACGACCGGGCGCTGGTGCTGAAGGAAGATCCGCTGCGCTACCAGGCCCTGCCGCATATGATGAGCGCGCAGTGGGACACGCTCGAACTTTTGATGGAAGAGCAGGCGGCGGGTTACCCCGATCATTTCACACTGATCCGCAACGGCGACCAGTGGCGCTGGATCAACCGCCCGCTCGGCATCGACGACAGCTTCACCTTCGGCGATGCCTCGACGCTGCCCTTTGAGCCCTTCGAATATATCACCCGCCAGGCCCAGGGCGATTTCTGCATCGTCGACCAGCGCGACAGCAATCTCTGGATGGATGCCGGCATGGTGACCACTCAGGCCGACTGGTCGCTCGATTTCGATATCGGCATGAACTTCATGGAATGGCACGGGCCGGTGCCGCTCGCCCACCAGATCGGCGTCTTCGACCGGGCGCTGAAATTCCTGTTGAACCTGCAGCAGGGCAAGCCGACGCGACGCTTCAACTGGACGATGACGATCAATCCGCGGCTCGACACCAGCCCGGAGAATTATCACAAATGGGGTCCTGACCGCACCACGGTGACGCCGGAGAATGTCGGAGAAAAGGTGCATCTGCGCGTCGAGCTGCAGAGCCTCTGGCGCCTGCCGCGCTCGAACGCCATCCTCTTCGTCATCCGCTGCTACCTGATGAACATGGAAGAGCTCGTCACCGTGCCGAAATGGGCGCGCCGCTTTCCGCGCGTGCTGAAGACGCTGCCGCCCGAGCTCATCGACTACAAGGGCCTCACCCGCTTCCGCGAGACGACGATCGACTGGCTTGCCAAATATGACGACGGGGCGCCGACCAGCCCCGGCATCTATCCGGACTGAGGCGCAGCGAATGTGCAAGATAAAACGATATAATCAAGAGGGGAATGCTTCATGACAAGAGTAGCCGTCATCGGTGCCGGTCCTTCCGGGCTGGCGCAGCTGCGCGCCTTTCAATCGGCCGCCCAGAAGGGCGCCGAGATCCCGGAGATCGTCTGCTTCGAAAAGCAGTCGGATTGGGGCGGGCTCTGGAACTACACCTGGCGCACCGGCCTCGACGAATATGGCGAGCCGGTCCATGGCAGCATGTATCGTTACCTCTGGTCGAACGGCCCGAAGGAATGCCTCGAATTCGCCGATTATTCGTTCGAAGAGCATTTCGGCAAGCCGATCGCCTCCTATCCGCCGCGCGCCGTGCTCTGGGATTACATCAAGGGCCGCGTCGAGAAGGCGAACGTCCGCCACTGGGTGCGCTTCAGCACGCCGGTGCGCATGGTCCGCTTCGACGATCAGACGAAGAAATTCACGGTGACGGCGCATAACCGCATCGAGGACCGGATGTATGACGAGGAATTCGACTATGTCGTCGTGGCATCAGGTCATTTCTCGACGCCGAACGTGCCCTATTTCGAGGGCGTGAAGACCTTCAACGGCCGCGTGCTGCATGCCCATGATTTCCGCGACGCGCTGGAGTTCAAGGGCAAGGATATCCTGATCGTCGGCCGCAGCTATTCGGCCGAAGACATCGGCTCGCAATGCTGGAAATACGGCGCAAAATCGGTGACGACCAGCTACCGCTCGAAGCCGATGGGCTTCAAATGGCCGGAGAATTTCGAGGAACGGCCGCTGCTGACCAGGCTCGAAAACCGCACGGCGCATTTCCTCGACGGCTCGACCAAGGAGGTCGATGCCGTGATCCTCTGCACCGGATACCAGCACCACTTCCCCTTCCTGCCCGACGATCTAAGGCTGAAGACCGCCAATCGCCTCTGGGCCGACAGCCTCTACAAGGGGGTGATCTTCGACAAGAACCCGCAGCTTTTCTATATCGGCATGCAGGACCAGTTCTACACCTTCAACATGTTCGACGTGCAGGCCTGGTGGGCGCGCGACGTGATGATGGGTCGCATCACCCTGCCGTCCGAAGAGGAGCTGAAGGCAAATTTCGACATGTGGCGCGCCCGCGAGGAAACGCTCGATGATGCCGAGCAGATGATCTGGTATCAGGGCGACTATGTGAAGGAACTGCTTGCCGAAACCGATTATCCCAATTTCGACATCGAGGGCACCAACCAGACCTTCATGGAGTGGGAACATCACAAGGCCCACAACATCATGGGCTTTCGCGATCATGCCTACCGGTCGCTGATGACCGGCAACATGTCGCCGACGCATCACACACCCTGGGTCGAGGCGCTCGACGATTCCATGGAGGAATATCTGCGCAACTGATGAGGCGGACCTGCATTGCCGGAGGAGGGTGTTGGTGCTCTCTTCCGGCATTTGGACGTGCGCCTTTCTAAATGAGACGACATAAATCCATCTGCAACTCTTCTCTTCGGATGTGGCCTTCATGGATTTTCAAACGAGCATTCTCGGGCGCATGAGCGGTTTTCTCTATCGCTGCCGTGCCGACGAAAACTATACGATGCTTGAGATGACCAACGGTATCGAGCGCATCTTCGGTTATCCGGCCGACGAGATCATCGGCAACCGCACGCGGACCTTCACCTCGATCATGTACGAGGAAGACGTGCCTGTGATGGACGAGATCGTCGGACGGGCGCTGGAGAGGCGCACGGACTGGACGATGGAATACCGCATCCGTCACGCCATGGGCCATCTCATCTGGGTCACCGAGACGGGCGGCGGCATCTGGGACGAGAAGGGCGAGCTTCTCTATCTCGAAGGCAGCATCATCAATATCGAATCACTCTATCAGCGAATCGATGACCAGACCGCCGACATGCGCGTCACCGCTTCGAAGACCAATGAGATCCTGCAATCGCTGCGCTACCTGAAGCTGCTCGCCGTCAATGCCGGCATCGAGGCCGCCCGCGCCGGCACGGCCGGATCGGGCTTTGCCGTGCTGGCGGCCGAAATGCGCACGCTTGCCAACTCCTCGGAAGAGGCCGCACGCGCCATTTCCAACGCACAACGCAAGGCGGAAGGCTGAGTGTTACCCAAGCAGCCGCAGATTTGCGGCTCACGTTCAAAGCCATATAATTAACCGTTCGGCGCTTCCAGAGATTGCAACGCGATTCCAATGACTTGCAATAATTCTGTGCCTGACGAATCTCAGGTGATTGTTAGTGAAATTAAGGCCGCGTTAACTTTTTGTTAACCATAGCAGCGGTAGACATGGTCAACGATTTCTTCACATAGATGACCAAAGTGCTAACAGACGCTCGCTCTATCCGCATCAAGGGCCGCTCTTTCCTGGCGGTCATGCTGTCCCCGGATCTTCCGATCGATGATTGGTTGATCCGGCTGGACGATCTGGCCGCCCGTTCGGCCGGCTTCTTCCTCGGACGGCCTGTCGTGCTCGACCTGACGGACCTGCAAATCGACCGGCCGCAGCTGAAGGACCTCATTGCCGAACTTGCCAAGCGCAATGTCAGTATCATGGGCATCGAGGGCGCGCGGCCTTCCATCCTGGGGTCCGGCATGCCGCCGGCACTCAAAGGGGGCCGGTCGGTTTCCGATATCGAGGTTCAGACAAAGGAGCCCGTCGATCCGCCCGGCAAACCGGCAGCGGCAGAGACCCGCCCGGCCATGCAATCGATCGTCATCCGGGAGCCTGTGCGCTCGGGGCAATCGGTAATCTTTCCGGAAGGCGACGTCACCGTCATCGGTTCGGTCGCCTCGGGTGCCGAGGTCATCGCCGGCGGGTCCGTCCATATCTATGGCGCCTTGCGTGGCCGAGCCATGGCAGGGTCCATCGGAAACGCATCGGCGCGGATATTCTGCCGCAAGCTCGAGGCCGAGCTGGTTGCAATCGACGGCATCTACAAAATGGCGGAAGACATGGCGCCCAATCTTCGCGGACAGGCTGTTCAGCTCTGGCTCGAAGACGACGCGATCATGGCAGAGAAACTGATCTGACGGCAGCGCCGCGCGTCTCTTCGAGAGCCGCAAGAGGATCGCTTTAACACTTTGAATTACTGGGGCCACGGCAAAGGAGAGACAATGATGGGGAAAGTGATCGTCGTCACGTCAGGCAAGGGCGGGGTTGGCAAGACCACCTCGACCGCCGCATTGGGAGCGGCGCTGGCGCAACGCAATGAAAAAGTCGTCGTCGTCGATTTCGACGTGGGCCTGCGCAATCTCGACCTCGTGATGGGCGCCGAACGCAGGGTCGTCTACGACCTGATCAATGTCATCCAGGGCGACGCCAAGCTCACCCAGGCGCTGATCCGCGACAAGCGTTTGGAAACGCTGTTCCTGCTGCCGGCCTCGCAGACGCGCGACAAGGACAATCTGACGGCCGAGGGCGTCGAGCGCGTCATCAACGACCTGAAGCGCTATTTCGACTGGATCATCTGCGACAGCCCCGCCGGGATCGAGCGCGGCGCAACGCTTGCCATGCGCCACGCCGATGTTGCCGTGGTCGTCACCAATCCCGAGGTCTCGTCGGTGCGTGATTCGGATCGCATCATCGGCCTGCTGGATGCCAAGACCGCCAAGGCCGAGCGTGGCGAGCGGATGGAAAAGCACCTGCTGCTCACCCGCTACGACGCCAATCGCGCCGAACGCGGCGACATGCTCAAGGTCGACGACGTCCTGGAAATCCTGTCCATCCCGCTGCTCGGCATCATACCCGAAAGCATGGATGTTCTGCGGGCATCCAACATCGGTGCACCCGTTACGCTGGCAGACAGCCGCAGCGCGGCTGCTATGGCCTATTTCGACGCTGCTCGCCGGCTCGCCGGCGAGACGGTGCCGATCGCCATCCCAGAGGAAAAGAGGAATATTTTCGGTAAGATCTTCGGACGGAGGGCGGCATGAATATTTTCCGTCTTTTCAACAAGCAGAGAACCGCACCGGCCGCCCGCGAACGGCTGCAGGTCCTTCTCGCTCATGAACGTTCCTCGGCGGGGTCTGACCTGGTCACCCTGCTGCGCGAGGAAATCCTTGCTGTGATCGCAAAGCATGTACAGCTCGACCACGACAAGGTGCAGGTGACGATCGATCGCAACGAGTACGTCTCGACCCTTGAGATCGACGTCGAAATCCCGCTGAATGCAGCCGTGCAGGCCGCTTGAAAGAGAGCGCTGCCTGTTGCGACAACAGGCGGCGCTGACGATCAGGACTTTCTGGCTTTGCGATTGGCGTAGCGCAGGTCGCGTTCGGCCTTTCGGGCAGCTTCGTCGGCAATCACGCGAGCGATCCGGTCTTTGTCAGCTGCTTCGCGCGCGTCGACTTCTGCGCGTGCTGCGGCCTCGGCGGCAGCCTGGCGTTCGGCCTCGGCCGCCTGAGCCCGCTCCAGTTCCTCTTGCTTGGCGCGTTCTCGCTGAGCGCGACGTTCTTCCCTGGCCGCGGCAATGGCTTGGCGCTCCGCCTGCTTTGCAAGCCTTGTGGGTTCGGCTGAATCCTTGGCGTTACGATACGCATTGAGGAGAGCCGCCTTGGCTTCGGCAGCGGCGCTGCGGCGATCGGAAAGCTCGTTGTTTCTGGCGTTTTTCAAATCTGTTTCCTGACTGTTTGACTTGACCCTACGGCCCCGCGCGCCATCAGACGCGCAAAGGGCGCTGTAAACTGCTGCATGGTTTTATCCTGAAATCGAATCCGATTTAAGGAATTATGCAGTAGGATCAGATTTTCTTTTTTCGCTTCGCGCTGGGAGCAGTAACTCCTGTCAAGCGATCCTGCAATTCCTTGGCCTCACGCGCTTCGCGTAACCGCAGGGTTTTTTCATCGCGGGCACGTACGGTCGAATCGATCTCTTCGACCGCGCGGCTTCTGGCCAGGAACTGCGATTGCGCGTTTCCGAAGGCAATCTCCGCCTGCTTGCGTGATTTGCTGTGTGACTCTGTCATATCAATCCTGGATTTATGAGCCCGCTTGGCGAAAGCAGCAAAAAGGCCAGGCAATTTGCCTGACCTTGATAGTATCATACTTTCGACAGTGCCGGTACATCCGCGGTCAAAGGAAAGCAGATTTCAGTTTAAGCAGCTTGGAGATTGCAAGCGGACATTTTGCCCGACTTGTTATCGCGCTCGAGCTCGTAGCCGATCTTCTGGCCTTCGACGATTTCACGCATTCCAGCGCGTTCGACGGCAGAGATGTGGACGAAGGCGTCAGCGCCGCCATCGTCAGGCTGAATGAAGCCGAAGCCCTTGGTGGAATTGAACCATTTAACTGTGCCAGTGGTCATAACAAACCCTTTCATAGCAATTGAACGACCGCACGTGCGAAGGCACGACGGATGATGATCTCGATTTTGAAGAGGGAAGTTCGTCCAGGGCACGTTGCCAGCGCGCGATAACAAAAGTCAAACAAGCAATATCGACAACCGAGATATAGTAATTCAATCCAAATTTGTCAACTTTTAGTTTTTCAGGGTCATGCACTCAATATAAGGTTGCATCTCTGTCACCTTGCATGCCGCCGCTAAAACGTGCGGCTTCATCAACCGCGCGAGAAGCCGATCGCCGTCTCCCGAACCTCCAAAGCAGGCATTACGAGCGGGGCCGCGTCTTCTGCGGGTCGTAATGCGAAAGCGGCACGATCGTCGCCGGCAGGCGCTTCTGATGGCCGTCGAGCTTGCCGATCTCGACCTCGGTGCCGGGGGTTGCATGCATCACTTCGATGCGGGCGAGCGCGATCGTCTTGCCGAGGACCGGCGAGCGCGTGGCGCTGGTGACGACGCCCACCTGGGCGCGGCCGATATGGATGCAATCGCCGTGGCCGACCGCTTCGTTCGCCTTGATGTCGAGCCCGACGAGCAGATGGCGCGGATGCTCCTTGCGCCGGATCAGCGCCTCGCGGCCGATGAAATCGTCCTGTTTGGATTTCAGCGGCACCGTGAAGCCGATGCCGGCTTCGAACGGGTCCGTCTGGTCGGTGAATTCGTGGTGAGCGAAGATCAGGCCCGCCTCGATGCGGACCATGTCGAGCGCCTCCAGCCCCATCGGCTTCAACCCGTGTGGCTGCCCCGCCTCCCAGACGGCGTCGAAAACCGTCAGCGCGTCCTTCGGATGACAGAAGATCTCGTAGCCGAGTTCGCCGGTATAACCCGTGCGCGAGACGACGACGGGGGCACCCTCGAAGCCGCCGATGCGGCCGACGGTGAAGCGGAACCATTCGAGTTCGCCGATCTCAGGTTGGCGCGGAGCCGTCCAGATGATCTCCTTCAGGATATCGCGGCTCTTCGGACCCTGCAGGGCGATATTGTGCATCTGATCGGTCGATGAGCGGACCCAGGCCTTGAAGCCCTTCTTCTCGGCCTGCTCACGCAACCAGATGCCGCTGAAATCATCGCCGCCGATCCAGCGGAAGTTCTTGTCGCCGAGCCTAAAGAGCGTTCCGTCATCGATCATGCCGCCGTTTTCGTAGCACATGGCGGAATAGACGACCTGGCCGGTCGACAGTTTGCGCACGTCGCGCGTCAGGCAATATTGCAGCAGTTCCTCGGCATCCGGCCCCGTCACCTCGAATTTCCGCAAGGGCGAAAGGTCGATGACGGCGGCGCGCTCGCGGCAGGCCCAGTATTCCTCGACCGGCCCTTCGCTGGAAAAGCGGTTCGCCAGCCAGTAGCCGCGATATTCGGTGTAGTCCCGCGTCAACTCGGAAAGGCGGGGATGGAAGGCGGTTTCGCGCGTCAGTTCGGCGTCGGCATCTGGGGTCATGCGATAGGCTACCGCTCGTGAGAATTTCTCTTTTCCGGAAAAGGTGCGGACGTGGATATCCGTCGGATCCCAGCCGTTCGCCGCGTCGATATCGTCAGGGCAGGACGAGGAGACACAGACGAGGTCGGTCAGCGCCCGCATCAGCACGTAGTCACCGGGGCGCGACCAGGGCTCGTCGAGATAGAGCTGGTTGTTGTGGTCGATATTGGTGTTGTAGAAATAGTTCAACGCTTCCCAGCCCTTGCGGCCGGCAATGCCGTAAGGCGCCAGCGCCGCGTTGAAATTATCCGTGCAGTTGACGTGGCCGGGATAACCCATGTCGTCGTAATAGCGCGAATTGCAGGCGGTCGCGAAAGCGTCGTGGCGCCCGACCGTATCCTGAACGATCTCGACCAGCGGCTCGAAGTCGCGGTCGAAGGCCTTGGAGGGCAGGCCCGGCATCGGATAGCTGCGGCCGAGCAGCGTGCGGGTGACGGTGGAATCAAGCGCGAGGTCGAGACCCTTGTCGACCTTGCGGGCGGCAAAAGCCTGGAAATCCGTGCACTGGCGTCCATAGACATCGATGATCTGGATGAATTCGCCGGCCCGCACGAAATAGGCTGCGGCGGTGGCCGCCCGGATGCGGATATCCTCGAGCGGATCGGCGGCCGGTTCCGGCAGGGCGGAGGCATAATCGCGGATCAGCAGACTGCGCTTGATCCTGATCTCGATCGGCGTCGCCGTATCCTGCGCCTCCGGTGACATGGCGCCAGCGGGCGCAGCGACGATCAACAGGCCCTTCATGGAGATCGTGAATTCCGCCCGGCTGCCCGGCGTCGATCCGGCCCCGAAGATGCTGAGCGCGCCGGCCGTGGCCAGATCGGCGCCGCGACGCTGAAGTGCTGCGCGCGTTCGGGCAGCACTCTCATCCTCTGCCTGAAGAATGGCTTTCAAACCATTGGCCGAATTGCTGAATGCCGTTCCGAGACCAGCGGCCAGGAACCTCCCTTTCTCATCGAGGAAAGAGATTTCGCAGACCTGTCCGCCCTCGCTGTCGATAACGCTGACGCGGTCGCCCGGCTCGACGCGCATAACGACCGATCCGCCGCCCTTTGCCCTGTAGCGCTCGGTTCCCTCCGGCAAGGTGGGAATGCCGGGATAGCGCACGAGGCTCGCAGACGCCGGCCGCAGGCCCGTCATAGCAGGATGAAGTTCTCGCATACTGCCCTCATGGGAGGATCGGGCGTCCTCGGACACCCACGCAAGCAGGTTACAAAATGTCCCGGGAAAGTAAAGTGATGTTGACTAAAAAGAAAATATCTTCACTATGCATCAAGAGTTGAGACTCGGGGAATCCGTCGGGAACACGGATCGCCAAAATCATCCGGGCGGGCTTGAGACTGTCAGGGAGACACGTTCAGGGAGACGTACAAAGATACGTCCGGAACAAATAGAATGGGGAATTTCACCGATGACAGACATTGTGGAGGCCGGGATTGCATCCGGCACCGAAGGTAAGCTTGTACGTGCGCTCGACTGGAAGGGCGCATTCTGGGTGGCTGCGGGCGTGCCGCCGCTCGTTCTTTTCTCCATTGGCGGCATCGCAGGCACGACGGGCAAGCTTGCCTTCGTCGTCTGGATCATCTCGATGGTGATGGGTTTCCTGCAATCCTTCACCTATGCCGAGATCGCCGGCATGTTCGCCAACAAATCCGGCGGCGCGTCGGTCTATGGCGCCACCGCCTGGCTGCGTTACTCGAAATTCATCGCGCCGCTGTCGGTCTGGTGCAACTGGTTTGCCTGGTCGCCGGTGCTGTCGCTCGGCTGCGCCATCGCCGCCGGTTACATCCTCAACGCATTCTACCCGATTCCGGCAGCGGATTCGCAGATGGTCCTCGACTGGATCTCAGCGCATGCCGCTTCCATCACGGCCGACAGCCCCCGCGTCGCCGAATATATCGCCGCCCATGCCGGCACGACGCCGGACGACGCCATCAAGGCGTTGCT
This sequence comes from Rhizobium sp. WYCCWR10014, assembly GCF_001657485.1. Taxonomy (GTDB): domain Bacteria; phylum Pseudomonadota; class Alphaproteobacteria; order Rhizobiales; family Rhizobiaceae; genus Rhizobium. Next base: position 218,135 of record NZ_LXFU01000051.1, on the reverse strand, counting down.
CAGCACCGACGGGATCGCCGCCCTGACGCCGGCGATCCGCAGCTGGTCGCTCTTGAGCTTCAACATTCCCTTCCTCGCCACCGCCAATATCAACGCCACCTTCTTCATCGGCGGCATCCTGATGCTGATCATCTTCGCGATCCAGCATCGCGGCATTTCGGAAACGGCAAGCGTGCAGAAGTGGCTGGCAATCATCGTGCTGGTGCCGCTGCTCATCATCGGCCTCTATCCGATCGTCAGCGGCCAGATCCTTGCCACCAACGTCACCGGCCTCGTGCCGCCGACCGCCGCCTATGCCGCCGCCGACGGCACATGGAGCAACGGCGGCTGGACGCTCTTCCTCGGAGGCCTCTATATCGCCGCCTGGTCGACCTACGGCTTCGAGACGGCGGTCTGCTACACTCGCGAACTCAAGAACCCGAAGACCGACACCTTCAAGGCAATCTTCTATTCCGGCCTTGCCTGCTGCCTGTTCTTCTTTCTCGTGCCCTTCGCCTTCCAGGGCGTCCTCGGCCATGCAGGCATGCTGGCCCCCGGCATCGTCGATGGCACGGGTGTTGCCGAAGCGCTCGGCGGCCTGATCGGCGCCGGCCGCGTCGTCACCCAGCTTCTCGTCGTACTGATGATCATGGCGCTTTTCCTCGCCATCATGACGGCGATGGCCGGCTCTTCGCGCACGCTCTACCAGGGCTCGAAGGACGGCTGGCTGCCGAAATATCTCGACCACGTGAACGAGCACGGCGCCCCGACGCGGGCGATGTGGACCGATTTCGCCTTCAATCTCTTCCTGCTGGCAATCGCCTCGGATGTCGGCGGCTACTTCTTCGTGCTCGCCGTTTCGAATGTCGGCTACATCATCTTCAACTTCCTGAACCTCAATTCCGGCTGGATCCACCGGATGGATTCCGGCCATATTGAACGCCCCTGGAAGGCGCCGACCTGGCTGATCGGCCTCAACACCGTGCTGGCCTTCGTCAACGCGCTGTTTCTCGGCGCCGGTGCCAAGGTCTGGGGTTATTCCAACGCGCTCTGGGTGGGCTTCATCTTCGCCGCCCTGATCCTGCCGGTCTTCGCCTATCGCCACTATGTGCGCGACGGCGGCAAATTCCCGGCCGGCGCGATGGAGGATCTCGGTCTCGTCGGCCAGGATCTCGGCGTCAAGAAAGCCGGCATCCTGCCTTACGTCGCGCTCGCCGGCGGCCTGGCGATCGTCCTGATCGCCAACGTGATCTTCCAGCTTCCGGCCTAAAATCGCCTCCCAAGCAGAAAGGCCGCTAAGCCGCCATGGAAACATGGCGGCTTTTTTCGTTGTTGGTCGCAGGCCGGGCGAGACGTCTCATCCGGTTATAGACGGAAGGCTCAGCGGCCGCCCTCGATCTTGCGGTGGCGCTGGTTGATGCCGCCCTTGCCGTAGGGATAGTCGAGTGGCTGAGGGGCGCTCACATCGTTCAATCTCGTCATCTCGTCATCGGAAAGCTTGACCTTCATGGCGCCCAAATTGTCAGCGAGCTGCTCCGGCGTGCGGGCGCCGAGGATGACTGACGTGATTGCCGGCTGCGCTGCCGTCCAGGCGAGCGCCACCTGCGCCATGCTGACGCCATGCGCCTTGGCGATCTCCTCGACGACAGCGATGATTGCCCAGGTTCTCTCCAGCGCATTGCGCGGCGCAAAGGATTCGCCGCCGCGATTGGGGTTTTCGCCGAGGCGGGTGGCGCCCGTCGGCATCTCGTCGCGCTTGTATTTGCCGGTCAGCCAGCCGCCGCCCAGCGGTGACCACGGCAACAGACCCATGCCGGCATCCTGGCAGGCCGCGACGATCTCGAGCTCGATGTCGCGCACCAGCAGGTTATATTGCGGCTGCAGCGTCACCGGACGGGTATAACCGCGAGCCTTGGCGATCTCCGAGGCCTTGGCGATATGCCAGCCGACATAGTTGGAGAAGCCGTAATAGCCGATCTTGCCGGAGGAAACCGCGTCGTCGAGGAAACGCAGCGTCTCCTCGATCGGCGTCAGCGCGTCCCAGGCATGCATCTGGTAAAGGTCGATCTGCTCGAGGCCGAGGCGGCGGAGCGAATCGTCGAGCGCCTGGCTAAGATGCCGGCGCGACAGGCCGATATCGTTGGGGCCGTTGCCCATCGGAAAGCGCCCCTTGGTGGCGACGATCGCCTGGCGGGCCTCGGTCGGGCGCGCCTTCAGCCAGCGTCCGATGATCTCTTCCGACTTTCCGGCGCTATAGACGTCGGCGGTATCGATGAAATTGCCGCCCCAGGCGAAATAATCGTCGAGCAGCTTGTGCGAGGCGGCCTCGTCGGCCTCCGCGCCGAAGGTCATGGTGCCGAGGCAATAGGCGGTGACGACGGTCCCGCTGGGACCGAGCTTGCGATAATCCATTTCTTCCTCCTCATGCGGATACCCGCAGCCGACGTGCAAACGTCGGGGTAGAAGCCGGGGCTCCTGCAATCAATGACAATGACAATATTGTGCTTGAGGCGGCCGCTTGCCGCCGGATGACGTATAGCGCCCTGGGCTGGGAGCACAGAGGCTGGGGTGAGCATAACCAATCCCGCCCGCGCGACAAGTGAGAAAAAAATATTCCTGCCTGCCGTTGCGGCCGACAACGATTACGGATTTTGCGAAAACGAGCCGGCGATCAGATCGGCTGCGGCGACGCCGGTCTCGTAGGCGCCGTGCGCCGTCGAATAACGCGACGTCGAACAGGCCTCGCCGGCAAAAAAGATCCGCTCGTCATGCGGCGCGGCGAGACGGCCGCGTTGATCGGAGGCGCCGGGTTCGGCGTAGGAATAGGAGCCGCCGATATGGGGCGCTGCGGCCCAAGCCGACATTGCCGCAACCGACAGCTCCTTGCGGATGTCCGCGCCAAAATGTGCCGCCAGTTCGTCGCCAGCGAAGGAGAAGGCAGCCTCTCTGCCTTGGCGCTCCAGATCATGCGCAAGGTCGCCGGCGAAATAGGCCTCGACGACGGGCGCACCGAATGGCCGGAGCTGATAGGTGCCGGTCGCGCCGCGACGGGTAGAGCCGAGCATATGCGTGTCCGCCGGCAGTGCCTCCTGGTTTGCGAGCCTCAAGAAGAGCTTGTCGGCAAGCCCGAGCGGCAAACGGGCCGCTGCCTCGATCTTGTCAGGCAAAGGCGGATCGAAGTTGATCTTGCCGGCGGCAAGCACATTGGTCGAAACGGTCACCAGCACCGCACGGGCACTCAGCACACCCTGGTTCGTCTCGATGCGGATACGGCCGGCGTGACGATGGTCGATGCGCGTCACCTCCGTGCCGAGCCTTGCCCGAACCGGCTTGCCGTAAAGCGAGACCAGCGTTCCGTAGCCCTCGCGCACCCGCCAGTCAGGGCCAGGGCCGGGATCGTATCTGTTGTAATCGACGACCGACGACCGCTCCAGCTCTGCGCCGGTGATATAGGTGCCGACCGCCCGGATCTGGCCGTTCCAGGCATTGCCGGGCTCGAGCATATCGGCCATGGCTGCGTCATTCCCCGCGTGGCTCTCGAGGCGCTCGAAATAGGCGCCTATCGCCTCGCTTGCGGCATGCGCCTCGGCGTCATCCCGCTGAAGCCGCCGTCCGCCATCGTTCCAGGGCGCCGGCGTGCGGTCGACCGTCAGTCCGACCTCGCCGGCGATGGCAGTCCAGGCATTGGTCCGCGCGCCATGCAGCCAGCCGCAGCCGAGATCGAGCCCGATATCGGCGGCTTCAGGCAGGCTGGCCGTCCAGGCGCGACCGCCGAGACGGTCGCCGGCTTCAAGCAGGAGGATGGACAGATCCGGGCGGATTGCCTGCAGGCGACGGGCGGCGGCGATGCCGGCGGCACCGGCGCCGATGATGATGACATCCTCGTCGGCACCTTTGCTGTTGTCACCAGGCATGTATTTTCCTTCGGTCGCGCGACGGTTAAGTGGAAAGGGTCGTCTCAAGCAAGCCCCGCTTCGCTATTGCAGCTGCTCCAGCAGCCGCCGAAGTGCTGTCCGCAGATCGTCCATCTGCTGCTGGCTGGTCAAGGCCGCCCAGTTTTCATCGACGTGCCGGCCCGCCGCCATCGCTATCGGCCTGACCCCCTGGCCTTTTTCCGTCAGAAACACCAGCCTGCCGCGCCGATCGTTCGGATCGGGCCGGCGCTCGACATAACCCAAGCGCTCGAGTTCTTCCACGGCCTGCGTCATCGTCTGCTTGCGAACGCGGGCGAGCTTGGTCAGCTCGCTAACCTGGATGCCCTCGGGCCGTGCGAAGGTGAAGACGTTGGCGTGCGGTGGGCGGATATCTCCGTAGCCTGCCTCATCGAGCGCCGCTTCGACGGCCTGTGTCCAATGTTGATGGACCAGACGCAACAACAGGCCAAGGGAAGAAGACGACATGAAACCCCGCGCAACAATATAGACAGTTGCCTGTCTATATGATAAATGGACAGCTGCCTGACTATATAGCACGAAAGCGCGGAGCTCCATATGCCGATCATCGATATTCTCACCTCGTTCATCTCCTACGAGGAACTGGGGGAGGGCGACCCGATCGTCTTCCTTCACGGCAATCCCACCTCATCGCATCTCTGGCGGAACATCATGTCCGGCATCGGGCCCGGCCGCTGCCTGGCGCCCGATCTGATCGGCATGGGACGCTCCGGCAAACCCGACATCGGCTATCGCTATGGCGATCACATCGCCTATCTCGACGCCTGGTTCGAAGCGCTTGACCTCGACGACGTCGTGCTCGTCGGCCACGACTGGGGCGGCGCGCTGGCATTCGACTGGGCCTCGCGCCACGCCGAGCGGGTGCGCGGCATTGCCTTCATGGAAACCATCCTGCGGCCGATGAGCTGGGAAGATCTGCCAGGCGGCGGAAAGGCACGTTATGAACTGTTGCGGGGTGCGGGAACCGGCGAGGCCAAGGTCCTCGACGAAAATTTCTTCATCGAACAGGCCTTGCGCGCAACCACGCTGAAAGGGCTCAGCGATGCCGATTGGGACGTCTACCGCGCCCCCTATCCGGACCGCGACAGCCGGCGCCCGCTGCTGGAATGGCCGCGCGCCATGCCGATCAACGGCGAGCCGGCCGATGTGGTCGCCAGGATCGAGGCCTATGACCGCTGGCTTTCCGCCAGTCCTGAGACGCCCAAGCTGCTACTGACCTTCGACGGGACCGCCGAAACGCTATTGATCGGCAGCGAGATGATTTCGTGGTGCCGCGACACCATCGCCGGCTTGGAAATCAGGGGCTGCGGGCCAGCGCGTCACATTGCCCCCGAAGACCAGCCCGAGGCGATTGCCGCCGAAATCAAAGGCTGGATCGATCGGAATGGGCTCAGAACAGCGCAGCGGAAGGTCGCCTCTCAGGCATAAAAATCTGCGTCTGCGTCACAGTGACTGCGACATGACAGACTGTTGCAATGTTGAGCCGGTTCATGGGTGGGATCAATCAGCCACTATGAAGGTCCAATGTCACGTTTCGATCGACGACGCTTTCTTCTTGCCTGGCTTCGCGCGCCACTGCGCATTGCCTCGATCACGCCATCAGGCCCGCGCCTTGCGGGCCTGATGACCAAGGAAATCTCTGCGATAACCGGGCCGATTCTCGAACTCGGTCCGGGCACCGGCGTTTTCACTACAGCCCTTTTGGAACGCGGCATTGCCGAGCGCGATCTGACGCTGATCGAATACGAACGGGATTTCGCCACGTTGCTTCAAGATCGCTTTCCCGATGCCAGGGTGCTGCAGCTGGACGTGCGGGAGATGTGGAAGACGGCGCTTTCCGGAAGATTCTTCGGTGGCGTCGTCAGCGGGCTTCCGCTTCTTGCCATGCGGCCCGACGATGTGCAGGCGCTGCTCGAGGGCTGCTTTTCCAACCTCAGGCCACACGGTGCCTTCTATCAGTTCACCTACGGGCCGAAATGCCCGGTGCCCGTCGAAATCCTCGACTCTCTCGGTCTTGTCTCAAAGAGGATCGGCTGGACGTTCCGCAATATCCCGCCGGCCGCGGTCTACCGCATCAGCCGCAGGTACCAGCCAATGGCATTGATCGAGCAGCGCCGCGCATGATGACGGATACGATCCTTCGATACGAGGCGGCGATCCGGCATTCGATGCGCGACAGGCATCGCAGACTTGCTCGAGGGTGATATGGTTTCCACCTATGGACCGACGGCCCCGATGGGCCCCCGATGGGCCCCCCGATAGGAATGTGAGATGCGCATATTACTGATCGAGGATGAACCTCAAATGGCTGTGGCGCTCCGAGGGGCGCTCACCAGGCACGACATGGTTATGGATCACGTTTCGACCCTATGCGACGCCGAACTGGTGATCGGCGACGGCGCCTACGACGCCGTGCTTCTGGATCGGCAACTGCCCGACGGCGATGGCCTCGAACTCATTCCGAAGATCCGCAAGAAGGGGCTGACGCTGCCAATCATCGTCATCACCGCCAAGGGAGAGGTTCCAGATAGGATCACCGGCCTTGAGACCGGTGCCGACGATTACCTTGCCAAACCCTTCGTCTTCGACGAACTTCTGGCGCGGCTGCGCGCAGTTATGCGCCGCTCCGAAACCTTGCGCCCGGCGCTGATTTCGATCGGCCGTCTTTCGTTCGACCCGACCTATTGCGACATCATCGTTTCCGGTCTGCGTCTGGAAATGCCGCGCCGGGAGGCGTTGGTGCTCGAATGCCTCATGCGCCGGGCCGGTCGCATGGTGCCCAGACCGGCCTTGATGGAAGCGGTCTTCGGCTTCGACGACGAGATCCAGTCGAACGCGCTCGATTCCCACATATCGCGGTTGCGGCGCAAGCTGGCAGCATCGCAAGCGGGCGTGGTCATCAACGTTATCCGGGGCGTGGGTTATCTCCTGCGTGAATCATCATGAGCAAACGATGCTCCTATTCGCTGCGCAAGCGCCTGTTCTGGCGGCTTCTTGCCGTGCAATCGGTCGTGCTCATCCTGGTGATGATCGTGCTGATTTCGGTTGGCAAGATATCCGAGTTCAGCTCGACGGAGGGCACGATCGAGATCCTGCGCCAGGCCGTCTTCCGCCAACCCACAGGAGAGTTGAGCCTGAGGGAGACCGAGGATCTGCGACAGCTGCGCAAGGAGGCGCCCGATCTCTGGTACACTGTTCGCGACATGCAGGGACATGTTTTGAGCGAGGGCCGGATTCCGGAAGAATATGCCGCAATCGGCAACACGCTCGATCATGTCGGCCAGGCGAAGTTCGGCTCGAACCTCGGCGACCACGACCGTCCAGCTGCCCGGATGAAGTGGATTGCGACGGATTGGGGACAGGTGCAGTTTCTGACAGGCACTGACGGCCCCAACTCGTCAACCTTCATCCTGCTCAAGCTTTCGCTGGTCCTTGTGAAAATTGTTATTCCCATCGTCGCAGTGATGGCGTTGGGTGCGTTGATCGCGACGCCGCTCGTCGTGCGAAGGTCGCTGGTCGGGATCGACCAGGCCGCGCTCCAGGCCGATACGATCGATATCGACCAGCGTGGCGGCCGGCTGTCGGAAAACGATACTCCGGAAGAGATCGCGCCGCTGGTGCACGCCGTCAACCGCGCGCTCGGTCGTCTCGACGAGGGTTATGAGCGGCAAGAGCGGTTTCTGACCGACGCCGCCCACGAGCTGCGCACGCCGATCGCCATTCTGAATACGCGAATTGGGTCCCTGCCGCACAGTTCGATCAAGACCGACCTCTTGGAAGATGCCGCAAGGCTTGCCGTACTCACCGAGCAGATGCTCGATCTTCAGCGGCTGAAACAGGGCAAGGTCCAATTCTGCAAGGTCGATCTCGGCCAGCTGGCCAGGAAGGTCATCATCGAGATGGCGCCGCTGGCCTTTGCCGCGGGCTATATGGTGCAGTTCGATGTCGACGGCGCCGGCGAGATCGAGGGCGATCCTCTGGCGCTGCAGCGCGCCCTGATGAACATCCTGCAGAACGCGATCAACCACGGCGGCAGGAAAGGTACCATTTCGCTGACCGCCGGCTGCAACTGGATCGAGGTCAGGGACGAGGGACCGGGCATCCCCGCCGATATGCGGGATCGCATATTCGAGCCGTTCTTCAAACGCCATCACGACGGACGCGGTGCCGGCCTCGGCCTCAATCTCGTTCGCGACATCCTGCGCATGCACGGCGGCGAGGTGACGATCGACAACCGCAATCCCGGCGCGGTCTGCCGGCTGAGCTTCCCGCCAGACAAAACGGCACGCGTTGATACTCCACCGCATCTCGCTACTGCATAATTCGAAGTGCTAAAGCGCGTCGCGATCTTTCAGATTCGCTTGCCGGTTCAGGTCTTTGGTTTTGCGGATGTCGTTGTCGCAAAACCACTCCACACTATGCGCGGCATCCTTTGGAGCATCCGTTGCGCCTCGCGAAAAAAACGCGCGGTGCTGTCCGGCGATGGATTAAATCGCGTCTCCGTGACATATAGATTCGATGAGCGTGCACAGAGATTCGCAACTCGACATGTTTGCCAAGGCATCGTCCGCGACGGCCAAGGCACGCGGTCCATCGCACCGGCGGCCATCGCAGCCGGTCGTCCACTCCAATGAAGACATGGCGCGGGCGCTCGAAGAGAGCGGCAACTATCGCATCTTGAGAAAACTGGTCGCCCGGCCGATTGCGTCAGTCAGACAGCCGGGGTTTTCGCGCCTCGGCGTCATTCTCGATACGGAGACCACGGGTCTCAACCATCGCAGCGACGAGATCATCGAAATCGGCGCCGTCGCCTTTACCTTCGACGATGACGGCGCGATCGGCGATATCGTCGGCATTTACGGCGGCCTGCAACAGCCCTCCCGGCCGATCCCGCCCGACATCACCCGGCTGACGGGTATCACCGATGCGATGGTCGAAGGACAACTCATCGATATCCGATCGCTGAGAACTCTGATCGAGCCGGCGGATCTGATCATTGCTCACAATGCCGGTTTCGACCGGCCGTTCTGCGAGGCTTTCTCGACGATTTTCACCGGCAAGGCCTGGGCATGCTCGGTTTCGGAGATTAATTGGAGCGCCCGCGGCTTCGAGGGCACGAAGCTCGGTTATCTCGTCGGCCAGGCCGGCTATTTTCACGAAGGCCATCGCGCCGTGGACGACTGCCACGCCCTCCTGGAAATCCTCGATCGGGAGCAGCGCGACGGTGAAAGCCCGTTCACCGAGCTGTACCGGGCCAGCCAGCGCTCGCGCATCCGCATCTTTGCCGAACACAGCCCGTTCGAGATGAAGGATCATCTGAAGGCGAGGGGTTACCGCTGGTCGGACGGCAGCGACGGTCGCTTGAAGTCCTGGTGGATCGAAGTCGGCGAAGAGGATCTCGACGACGAGCTTTCCTATCTGCGCTCGGATATCTACCGATGGGCCGAGGCGGAACCGCCGATCGTGCGGCTGACGGCCTTCGATCGCTTCAAACTCTGACCGCGAAGCGGTTCGGATCCCGATTGGCTACGGCATATGGCGACCCATGCAAGCGCCGCATAGGTGCAGTGATGCATTGGCGCTGCAATAATCAGATGTCCCGTACTATATACAACTCATCGAAGCGAACGAAGCGCCAAGGACTGGCAGCTAAGCTTCGAAAGCCCACGAAAGGGGATCATCATGAACGTAGCACGCTCTTTCAATAACTGGCGCAAGTATCGTCAGACGGTCGCTGAACTGGGTCGTATGTCCGCACGCGAACTGGACGACCTCGGCATCGGCCGCAGCGAAATCCGCAACGTCGCCCGCGCAGCCATCGCCCGCTAACGGCAGCTTAGACCAAGCATCTTCAAAGACTATGCCAGCGCCTGCTTCCTCCCGAGCGGGCGCTTTGCTTTTGTGCTTCCGGCAGATGGACCATGTGATCGAGCCTCCCGCTTTTCGCATAACGCATAGCTGCCCTGCAAAGAAATGCCTATCAACTGAGCAAAAAATAAGTATGATAATTTCTATCGAAGCGATGCACCTCCTCCCGCATCCCTTCGATAGACAGGCGCCCCATCCTCCTCCCAGGGTCGCCTGTGGAATGACAGCACTCCTCCTCCCAGCTGTCGTTCGGTTTTTTACGAAAGCCTGCCGCACCTCCTCCCGCGGCAGGCTTTTTCGTTTTGGCCGATAGCACCGCCGGATCGCCCAAGAACGGCCGCTTGCGATCCACTGCTTGGATGATGGCGTCATCATCTCCAGAAATTCTCCTGTCCATTCCCTGATTTTCTTTTGTGCTCTTGCGGGCCTTGCGTCTCCTCGAGCGCGCACGGACAAACATGTTGACTCCAAACTTGTCGTACAACTATGTAACCGGATGGATACCGCCGCAGCGGAACAGGCCGGACAAGACCGGCTTCCGTAATAGCGACGACCCGTAGCGACAATGAAGCGGAAGGAAAATTGACATGCAGATCGACGTGAGGCACGCCTCCCATCCCGAGGCCGTGCGCGATTTCGACACGGAGACGCTGCGGCGTCACTTTCTGGTGGAAACCGTCTTCGCGAGCGGCGAGATCCGGCTCACATATTCGCATTACGACCGCATGGTCATCGGCGGCGCGACGCCGCTTGGCCCCGGGCTGACGCTGACGGCGCCGACTGCGATCGGACAGGAAACCTTCCTTGCCGAGCGTGAACTCGGCGCCCTGAACATCGGTGGGGCCGGCCGCATCATCGTCGACGGCACGAATTACGATCTTGCCAAATATGATTGCCTCTATGTCGGCAAGGGTGCCAAGGACATCAGGTTCGAGAGCGCGGATGCTGCCAACCCGGCAAAGTTCTATCTGGTCTCGACGCCGGCGCACCAAGCGCACCCGACCGTGTTGCTCACCCGCGAAAAGGCCCGTCACCTGACGCCGGGCGAAGCTGCAACAGCCAACAAGCGGTCGATCTATCAGTTCATCCATCCGGACGTCTGCCAGTCCTGCCAACTCACCCTCGGCTTCACCATGATCGAGCCGGGCAGCGTCTGGAACACAATGCCGGCCCATACGCATGACCGCCGCATGGAAGCCTATCTCTATTTCGATCTCGAAGCGGAGCAGCGTGTGTTCCACTTCATGGGCGAGCCGCAGCAGACCCGGCATATGCTCGTCGCCAACGAACAGGCGGTCATCTCGCCGCCCTGGTCGATTCATTCGGGCGCCGGCACCAAGAACTACAGCTTCATCTGGGCGATGGCCGGCGACAATAAGAGCTTCACCGACATGGACCATATCGCCATTGCGGATCTGAGGTGAGCGTCGTGGCAAATCCCTTCGACCTTTCAGGCCGGGTTGCCGTCGTCACCGGCGCCAATACCGGTCTCGGCCAGGCCATCGCGGCAGCATTGGCGCAGGCCGGTGCGTCGATCGTCGCCGTCGGACGCTCCTCAATGGACGAAACCGAGGCGCTGGTGAAGGAAGCGGGAAGCCGTTTCCATGTCGTCAAGGCCGATCTCGCCAGTATCGAGCCGGTAAAGGGGATCGTCACTGAGACCATCCAGACCTTCGGCGGCCTCGACATCCTCGTCAACAATGCCGGAATCATCCGCCGCGCCGATGCGCTCGACTTCACCGAGGAAGACTGGGACGCGGTGATCGACGTCAACCTGAAGACCGCCTTCTTCCTGTCGCAGGCAGCCGGCCGCCACATGGTCGACAAGGGCAGGGGCAAGATCATCAACATCGCCTCGCTGCTCTCCTTCCAGGGCGGCATCCGGATCCCGTCCTATACCGCCTCGAAAAGTGGCCTCGCCGGACTGACCAAGCTGCTGGCCTGCGAATGGGCCGGCAAGGGCGTCAACGTCAACGCCATCGCCCCGGGCTACTTCGTGACCAACAACACCACGGCGCTGCGCGAGGATGCCGACCGCAATGCGGCCATCCTTGCCCGCATACCGGCCGGGCGCTGGGGAACGCCGTCCGAACTCGGCGGTGCGGCCGTATTCCTGGCATCGTCGGCATCCGACTACGTGCATGGAACGGTACTGCCCGTCGATGGCGGTTGGCTGGCGCGCTGATCGGTCTCACCAATCGATCAGACCTAGACACCGCGCCAAGGAGGCTCTGTCGCTTGATTTTCCGCATGACCGCAGAAATCGATTCTTGTTTTCGGGGTTATGCGCTAGAGCATGATGCCGAAAAGTATGAGCGGTTTTCGGACGACATCATGCTCTAACTATATAATGTAGAACAGGATTCAGATTTTAGGCCGACCCGGCCTAAAACCATTTTGTTCTAGAGCTGCTGCCCACCGCATCGGCGTGGATACGGAGTGCGAACAGGAAACGGGGACGGCGAGGCCGCCCCGACACCGGGATTTCGAAACAGGATGGCAGATAAGGACAACGCGGACTTCAATACGACTCAGCAGGCGCCGAACCTGCGCAGCAACCTTGCCGATATGTTGACGGCGCAAATCGAATCCGGCGACCTGAAGCCCGGCCAACGCCTGCCGACCGAACAGGCGATCATGACGGCGACCGGCGTCAGCCGGACGATCGTTCGCGAAGCGCTCGCCGCCCTGCGCGCGAAGGGGTTGATCACCACGCGGCAAGGCCTTGGCGCTTTCGTCTCGAACGATCCGACGCCCAGATCCTTCTCGATCATTCCGAACGACCTGCAGTCGATCGACGAGGTTCTGCGCGTGCTGGAGCTGCGCATGGGGGTCGAATACGAAGCTGCCGGTCTTGCCGCGTTGCGGCGCACCCAGGAGGACATCGAGCGCATGCAGGATCGTCTCGACGCCCTCGACAAGGCGCTCGAGGAGGGTGGATACGGCGCGCAAGAGGATTACGCCTTCCACAGGTCCATTCTGGTCGCGACGCACAACTCCTATTACGGTCGCCTCTTCGACACGTTCGGCAACATCATGGTGCCGCGGCAATGGGCACGCCTGGACAAGATGACATCAGCCGAACGCAAGCGTCATGCGGCGCGCATGCGCAGGGAACACCATGCCATATTCGCGGCGATCCGCGACCGTGACGAGCTTGCCGCGCGCCGCGCCATCCGAAGCCACCTGTCGAAAAGTGCCGCACGCTTCGAAGAGTTGCGTGACGCTACGGCATAATCCTTTTCACAGCTCGGGCTTCGGCTTCATCAGCCGCCGCCAGGCGGCGTGGTCGGTTTGCAGATCGACAGAAGCGTGGATCGCGGGCAGAAGCGGTTGGCGTTTGCGCCGGCCGAAGCGCCGTTTGAAGCCGAGGATATTTTCGACGAAGCTTCGGGTGTAGAGCCCGGGGCCGCTTGAATAGATCCGCCATCCACCGTCGACGGCGATTTCCCCCGCCTTGACGCGTTCCCATTCGGCCGTTGCCTGATAACGATCATGGAAAGCCGCATCGCTGCTGCTGAAATAGGTATTGCGCTGGCGCAGTGAAGCATGCGGCAGCGCTGTGGTGACGGAAATCGGATTGACGACGGCGATCGCCTTCCAGAGCTCTTCCGCCTCGGCATCGAGCGCCAGCGTCTCGCAGTAGCGCAGATGCGCATGGACATACATCAACCCGATCTCGCGGCCGAAGAAGGAGGAGGACTCGGCGCGGCGAAACAGCGTCTCAGGCCCGCCGGCATAGGTCGCGGGCTTTTCCATCAGCCGCACGCCGTCGGGGAAGAGCAGATGCTCTTCGATCAGCTTCATATGCTCGTGCCTCTGAGGCGGTGTGAACAGCCCCCCGAGCATCGCCTGCGTCATCGAGATCAGCGAGTAATGCAGCCCCGTGCGCCGGTCGCTCGGGTGCAGCAGTAACTCGACGCCGTCATGGCTGGGATCGAAGATGCCATAGCCGGCCACGACGCCGTCGCGCACGAGATGGCGGTTGAAATCCCGGCGCATCGCCGTAGCGATCTTCCTCAAACCCTTCGCCTTGTCGATTTTGGCCTTGTCGCCGTGGCCGAGGCGGCGCAGGATCGCCGAATAACGGACGATCTGCTCGTAGAGCAGGGCAACGGTCCAGCTGCTGACCATCCAGTCGCGCAGATGCGGATCGGCCGGCTGCAGGGAATCGTTCCAGTCTCCCTCGCCATAGCGGATCAGATGCGTTCCCGGGATGAAAGCTTCGCGAACGGTCTCGAGCAGCTTCTCGACATGGATCGCGATGGTGTCGAGCTCTGGCGCCCTGGCCATCGTCTTTTCATCGCGCCAGGAGACCTTCTCGTCGAGGATGGCAAGATCGCCGGTCGCTTCGATATAGTCACAGAGCGCCTTCAGCGGCCAGACGACGATGTCGCCGTGACTATCGCCTGCCCGGATGTTGGCATAGGGCTCCAGCATGAACCATTGGGGCCAGTCACCTTTTTCCAGGTATTGTTCGCTGAAAACGGTTTTCAGCACCGCCTTGGCTTCGCGGTCATGCTCATAGGCAAGCAAGAATTCGATCGGCCCCTGGCAGGCGTCGCGTGTGCCCCAGGCCGCACCGGTATATTGCTCGAGGCCGTGCGGCACGCTCAAATGCACGATCGCATCATGCGCCAGCCAGGGCAGCAGCGTCGTCTGCGCGGCAAGGTCGGGCGAGGTGCTGCCGATCGTTATGCCGCGCACCGCGTTCCGCCAAAATTTTGATGCCGGTGCAAGCATGGCTTCGTCGGTGACGCCGGCCTCATAACGCTGCGCCAGGCGCTCGGCATCCGTGGCATCGGTCATCGAGCCGACGACGGCAAAGCAGAGCGCCTGTGTCGGCCGGGATCGGAGCGCCACGAAAGCACCGTTGCGTGTTACCCCATCGCTGTAGAGCAGTTCGTCGCCGCCGATTTCCTCGATGGCATCGGGCGTCGAACTCACCAGCCAATATCCGGCATCGGGATAACGCTCGCCCCAGAGCCAGGCCGGGTCCGGTCGGAAAAGAATGCGTTTGCCTGCCGTATCGAATTCGATCTGCCCACCCACGTCATATTCGCGCTCGCCGAGCACGATATGACCAAACACCAGGAAGCGGCACGGCTTGCCCTCGACGGAGACGGTCCACTGCATCGCCGCATCCTCGCCGGAGGCGGCCGCCGACACGATGATCGTGCGTTCCGCGCAACGATAGATCCAGCGGCAATCGCTGAGCCCCATTTCGAACGCCGACGGCACCGCCAGAAGCTGCCAGCCGGCGCCGACATCCGCCATGATGCGCAGCCCGCTGGCGCGGGTCAGATTGTAGGGGTCGCGGGAGACGGAAAAGAGCTTGTGAAAAGAGGTATTGCCGATCGTCAGCTGGGCCGCGAAAATGCCCTGCATCCAGCAGGTCGCGGCAAGCGTCGCATCGTCGAGCAGCATATTCTCACCGCTTCTGACGATCGCGCCGTGACGGCGCGCCACAATGAGCTCCTTGTCGCGTAGGACCACATGGCGGTTCAGAACGCCGTCGGAGACGAAAAACGAAAGAAGCTTTCCGTCGACGCGCTCTTCCAGGCTCCGCTCCGGATAGAGCTTGCCGATCGCCTTTTTATCCAGCGCCTCGGCCTTCAGCAGGGCTGCATCCTGTAGCAGGCTGCGGACCGGCGCGACCTCCTCGATATCGGCAGCCGCACTGTCGGTCGCCGCGAGCTCGTCAAGCCGTGTAAGGTCGGCATCGCTCGACGCCTCGGGATGATCGGCGGCAAACACGGCAAAGAAGGTCGCGGTCACACCGCTTGCCGGGACGGAGAGCGATTTCGACTGGATGGCGGGACACGCCGTCTCTTGCTGGCGCCGTTTGCTCGGCAAGCTGGTGCCGAAAGGGCCGACCAGCTGGTCGTCGAGGCGGTCCTTCGCCTGCACCAGCTGGATCGCATCCGTGGCATAGGCGGCCGCCCCATCGAGGCAGCCTTGCACGAGCCAAGGGTTACGGGCACCCGACTGTTTTAGATTTTGTCGGTTCATCACGACAGGGCCGAATGTCTCGTGACCGGCGATATGATGGTCGACATATTGTGAGGCATAGGCTTCGCTGTTCATCAGGAAGCCGCGATCGCCGAGACCAACGTCCTGGATCAGCACCAGATCGACCGGCAGCGTCCCCTCCTTGAGATGCCGGATGGAGGCACGCCAGAACCAGGCCGTTCCGGAGGAATGAAGCTCGAGGCGGACGTCGTAGCCGATATCGCCTGTTTTGCCGCTCCAGGCCAGGCTCGTCGCATTGTGCCCGAAGCTGCCATTGGCGCGTGGCCCGACAAGCTCCACCACCTCGGGCGCGGCCCCGCCGATGCGCAGATAAAGGCGACCGACGCCGCCGGCGAGCGGCGAGCCCTGGATCTGGTTGATCTGCACCGATCCCTTGTCGTCGACGTATTCGATGGCAAACAGGGTGCCGTTCGGCAGGGCCGTTATCGACAGGCCGGAACCGTTGCTGATCGCAACGAGGCCAAGCTCATCGCGTCGGGGCATTTGAAAACTGCGCGTAAGGTCCGTGGCCATGAGATCTCGTCGATTGGCTTCAGAAGGGAACTGGAGGATGACGCAAAATGGTTGAGAGAAATCTTACCAATATCGCCGGTTCTCGATTAGGTCCTTGAAAGACAGGCCAGCCGATATCACTTGATGTTTCAATTCGAAAGTTGCACCGAGAGGTCATTGCCAAGGCGTCAATTGAACTGAGGTCGACGGTGACGATGATACGGTCAGGTTGCTCAATGGCGCCATAAGGCGGGAACGGAGTTCCCTATCATTTAACTTCAAGGCAAACTGGGACGGAAAAGCGCTGATTCCGTCTGTGCGTGCTTCTTGATGCAACTCGCAACTCCCATTCAACGAGGTGACTATTGACGCAGTTCTTCGAAACCACCCAAGGGATTATGGCAATGGGAGCGCTCATCGGCGCTGGCGGTTTAGCCGCTGGCTCCTTGCTTCCCATCGTTATCCGACTTGCGAAGTCTGGGATCAACCGGCGCCCGAAAGCCGAGGTTAGAAACCTAGCGATGCTGACGGTGCTGGCCCTGGACGATTTTGTCGGCGCCAGCTATGCGGCTGTTCACGACATGCCCGAATTCAATCCCATGGATGAAGGCGAATTCGCGTTTCACGTTCGTGATCCAGCCCTTGCACTCCCGCAGGACGCAAACTGGGGGCTTTTTAGTACCGAGCTCTCAGAAGAAATTTTGTGGTTGTCGAACCGAGTGAAGACCCTTTCTTATGCGTTGGATAGTCTCGACCTTTCCAGGCCGGGATACGATGGCTTCTTCGAGCGTCGCCAAGAAGGTTATGCTGGTCTGGCGGCTGAAGCGATGGACATTATTGAGCGTATGCTTGAAGAGTTTGACCTCACCCTGCCTGCCAAGCCAGATTATTATCGCCAGCGGGAAGGTCTCGTTTCAGCTGTCCAAAAGGCTGGGGAAAACACCTCGCGGCGCTCAAAGGCGCGCGCTCTGGCGCACCCGAGTGGGTCAAATGTGCTGCAACTGTTCCCAAAGGCGAACGACGACGCCGAGTAAAATCAAACGAAATCGTCGAACCCGATTAAGGGCGTCGCGTCCTCAAGCATGGCCTCTCCAGGATTTGATGGCTCGTTTCTCTGTGACCTAGTCCGGCGCCAGATCGACGCCTTCTAAAGAGTTCAAGATCCAGGTCGCGGTAGCAGCGTTCAAGAGGCCATCCTCCACGGACTATTTCGGCCGGATGATCCACTGTTGCATAGCTGCCTTGCACAAAAAATGTTTTCCAACCGGTCAAAAAAGGAGCATGGTGATTACAGCTGATGCAACACGACGGCTTTTCCTCCCAGTTCCGTCGTTTCAGCTGTTCCCCTCTGGAGGTTTATACCTTCACAATTAATGGGCCACGGTTCTCCGTCGGCCCTCTTTTTTTGTCCGCGAAAATCACGCGTTGCCGCCGGGTTTGATCGACCGCCATCCAATTCCCAGGTTGCAATGGAAGAAACTTATAGGGCGCTCAACCCGTTTCCGGGGAGCGCCCTTTTTGTTGCTCAAAGCGCGAAAACCAACAAGTCGGCAGGCGATCTGAAGTGGCGCTGCAATACAGGCGAGACGCCGTCGCGTAAAGTCCCGATCTTCTGTGCCAGGTAAGTTCCCCGGTTATTTCACAAAACATCGGGAACATTCTCCAAATTGATCGGTGCTCGTGGCGTAGCAGGCCTCTTTTGCCCATGTCGCTTAGGTAAAGCACGTCGACCATGTCGACAAACGTTAATAGCCTGTCCCATCATGTCCGAGCGATATCTGGACTTTTACGGCATTGGGTCGAAATAGCTAAATATGTTGATTGAGAGCAGTGGGATTCTATCAAAACCTGTAGATCATAAATCTCGCATCCGCGTCGTTGACCTCGAAACAGCCGGGAATGGCCCGAATGATGTTTGCGAGATCGGATGGCAGGACGTCGTGCTCGGCCATGATGGGGGATGGCGGGTTGACGATGAGCGCGGATCATTGCTTGTAAATCCAGGGCGACCGATCTCTCCTGAGACGATGGCAATACATCACATCTTGGACGCGGAGGTCGCGACAGCACCTTTTTGGAAAGAAATCGCCTCCAGCGTCTTACGGCCGGAAGGTGGAGCAATCGCACTGGCTGCACATCGGGCAAGTTTCGAGCAGCGCTACTGCACCCCCAGATATGCCGGTGGAGCGGCCTGGATATGTACGTGGAAATGCGCACTTCGGCTGTGGCCTGAACTGCCGAGGTTCTCCAATCAGATGCTCCGCTACCTGCGTATGCCCGAGGGACTGGTGCACGCGATTGGCCTTCCGGCCCACCGCGCGATGCCCGATGCGTACGTAACCGCACACCATTTGCGGGACATGTTGAATGAATCCACCTTCGAGCAACTGGTGAAATGGAGCAGCGAGCCTGGCCTTTTGCCACGAGTACCTTCAGGCCATGAGCGTGGCAAAAGCTGGGATCGGCTGGATATTGCGGCATTGCAGGCGTTCGCTCGCGATCGGGATGCCGACGTCCGCTTCAGCGCGGAGACGGAACTTCGCCGCCGTGGCGGCGCGGACGTGAAAGTGGCTGACGAAGCCGAACAGGGAACACTGCTTTAGGAGTTCTTCAGCTCCTGCAGGGGAAGGGACACAGCGGTGAGTGTTTGATGGCAGAACGAATGTCTGAACGCGCCAAGGGTGACATCGACGCCATTTTGGAACGGCTCTATCGGGTTTCCCCGGAGCTGGATAGAATTGCCGCCGATTGCGAGAGAGCTTTGCGGCTCAATGCGGAAGCAAGAGGCGATTACATTTCGCCACGAACCGTGCAGGCGTTTGCCGAAATGCGCGATGCCGTAAGGGCGCTGTACGGCTCGGCGCAGAATGCGATGAAGGAAGCCGATAGGTTCTTCAAGCCGAAGTCGTAGGTTAGATTTCGCTACGAATGCGCGATAGGGCCATGGGGCTCGGCACGGCCGACCATTTCAAGCCATTCGCCAGGTTAACCGTTCATCCACGGGAGCTTCAACAACGACAACAGTTCCCAAAGGCCGATCGCTTTTCGAGCGTCAACCATTAGCCTCACGCAGGAACAAACTGCACCCCGGCGGCTTTCACATGGGCTCGAACGGAGGAGTTTGAAAATGGACCATAGCAAGCACGTAAGACTAGGCACCGACGAACTAACGGCCGCAGTCCTTGAAGGCGCTACTGTCTACGGCGCAGATGACGACAAGGTTGGAAGCGTGGACCACGTGCACGGTTCTGGCCGCAGCGCAAATGTCGTCATCGACGTCGGTGGGTTTCTCGGCATTGGCGCAAAACCTGTGTCCGTGCCGATCAGCGATCTGGACTTCATGCGCGATGAAGATGGCGACGTTCACGCGGTTACGTCCTGGACAAAAGATCGGCTGAAAGAGATGCCCGAGCATCGAGACTAATTCACGGCGAGGAAGTTAAAAGCCCGATCTGTGAAATCGGGCTTTTCAAATTCGCGGGTTGTGACGGACTAAAGCCAATCCCGAAGGCAGGAGGGTGGTGCCACTCGTGGTCAAGTCGGCGGTTTACCGTCAGACGTGAACCTCGCGGAAAACCGTTGGCCATTAGACATCGTGCCATCACAGGAGACGGTCGCTTCGCCTTCATAAGGGTTGCCATAGGTACATGTACCGGTCGCGGCGACGACCTCTGGATCGTTTGGCTTCCCCTTAACGCCGATGATCACCTTGTCGACCTTCACGACGTCGCTGTCCGGCGTCCGATTGGGAGCATCCATACCGCTGAAGGTCACGATCCGTCCGTCATCGAGAATAAAGTAGAAGCCGACACGACCGTCTGGATAGGACATGTTGAGCAGCTTGCCCGAACAGCTATCAGCGAGCTTCTGTTTTCCCAAGATGAGCTTGTCGCATGAGCCCGTTAGGCCCATAGCGGTTGCATCGCCAATGCTCGTTTGTGCATGAGCGAGATTTACTGGCATCGCAGGAACGGCCGCGATTGCCGCAACAAGCAGTTCAAAGTCTCTCAAACATTTTCCTCGCAACTTTAGCAGCGGCCTCTCAGGCTCCGGTCTTAAGCTTCAGATCAGATGTACGAGCCGATCACCTTGCAGAATGTCATAAAACGCACAGGTAAGGCTGGCAAATGGCCATCGCGGCTTGCGGCTGCGATCTTTTGGCCTGAATGCACTATGAGCGGTCCATGGCAGCCGGGTTTGGAAACAAATGACCCCAATCACAATCGACGATGCACTCAACCACGCGGGGGCAGGACGATATCAGGGACGGCTGATGGCCATCTTCGGCTTGGTTTGGGCAGCTGACGCCATGCAGGTCATCGCAGTGGGCTTCACAGCGGCTTCGATCGCCACGAGCTTCGAACTAACGGTGCCGCAGGCGCTTCAGACGGGCACGGTGTTTTTCCTTGGCATGTTTCTGGGCGCAATGGGGTTTGGTCGGCTTGCCGATAGGATCGGTCGTCGCAGCGTTCTGATCGCGACAGTCTCCTGTGATGCGGTCTTTGGCACGCTGTCAATTTTCGCGCCAGACTTTACCTTCCTTCTGTTCATGCGCTTCCTGACCGGTGCAGCAGTCGGCGGGACGTTGCCGGTGGACTATGCGATGATGGCCGAATTCCTACCGGCGAAGAACCGAGGCAGGTGGCTGGTGCTGCTGGAGGGCTTCTGGGCCGTCGGGACCCTTGTTGTCGCAATTGCAGCCTGGCTGCTCAGTCTGTGGAACGTGGCCGAAGCCTGGCGATTGATCTTTGCCGTAACAGCAGTCCCGGCGATTATCGGTTTCGGTCTGCGGTTTTTCGTGCCGGAATCGCCGCTCTATCTTCTACGCAAGGGAAGGGGTGGAGATGCAAAGGCGATCATCGACCGGATGGCCCTGGTGAATGGCCGCAGTGCTCTGGGGCAAGAGGTTGACCTCGCGCCCGCAGCACCGACGCGTAGTATTGGAATATTCTCCGACGCTCTGCGGCGTCGAACCCTTCTGATCCTCGCGGTTTGGTTTCTGGTGTCCATTTCCTACTATGGTGTCTTCACCTGGATGCCTCCGAAACTTGCCGGGGACGGCTTTGGCTTCGTTCGCGGCTACGGTTTTCTTGTGCTGATCGCGCTTGCCCAGATTCCCGGGTATGCGCTCGCTGCCTACGGCGTCGAAAAGTGGGGGAGACGTCCAACGCTTGTGGCATTTTGCATCCTTTCCGCGATGGGATGCATTTTGTTCGTCGTCGGCTCATCCGCACTCTTGGTAGCGTCGTCACTGCTAATCATGAGCTTCGCGCTACTTGGTACGTGGGGTGCACTCTACGCCTATACGCCAGAGCTTTATCCTACTGCGTCCAGGGCAACCGGAATGGGTGCCGCCGGTGCCATGGCTCGGCTTGGAGGGCTGCTCGCGCCATCGTTGATTGGTCTTTTTGTGACCAAAGATTTCGGCCTGGTCATCGGGATTTTCGCTGCTTTGCTGCTGTTGGCAGGTGCCGCAGCCTATTTCATCGATGCCGAGACGCGCAGTGCTGCGCTGGCCTAGAAGCGGTTTGACCGATGTTTTACATACTGTCTTTCCGAGATAAGCAAGATGATGTGGGACGGAGGCTTCGCTTCTGCCCTTACGTTAAATCGACCCAATGAAGCTGTGTGGATGCGATCGAATATTGAAGGGTATTTCGGTGATCTGGCTGGTGCCATGCGCGAGTTAGGACTGCTCAGATTCCCCATCGCAGTCTCGGATCCAAGATTTTCAACAACTTAGTTGATTCTCTTTAAGCGGTTTCGTCAGCTCTGGTTTTCACGTCGGCGTTGGCCGCCTGGCAAAGGGCACTGAGAGCAGGGCGCAGCCGGTCAGGACGGCAATGACCATCCAGGCTTCATTGATTGCCTGGACGCTTGCCGCCGTCTGGACCAGCGGATCGAGCAGCGCCGTGGTATCCGCATCGAAGCTGCCGCTATGTCCCGATATGGTCTGAAGAGGTGCGCCGACAAATGTCGCAGCCTCGATGTCGCCGGCTTGAAGACGGGTCCACAGGGATTGTCCCAGCGGTTCCGAGCGCGTGTAGATGATGGTGTCGATGAGCGCGATGCCGATCGCCCCGCCGAGATTGCGCATCAGGTTGAAAAGTCCACTGGCATCGGGAATGCGATCTGGCGGAAGTGTGCCGAGCGCCAGCCGCGTCGGCGGCAGCAGGCAGAACATGATGGCGACGCCGCGCACGACCTGCGGCCAGAACATCGCGTCATAATCCGTGCGAGGATCCTGAAACGCGCTCATCCCGACGCCGATCGCAAAGAGCGCGAAACCGGCCGCCGACAGCAGGCGTGCATCCATGCGCTTCTCCAGCGCGACCGCGATCGGCGCGGTCACCAGTTGCGCGATGCCCGTGACCAGCATCGTCATGCCGATTTCGAGCGCGTCGTGTCCTCTGATGAAAGCGAGGAAGACCGGCATGAGATAGACCGAGCCAAAGAGGCCGATGCCGAGCACGAAGCTCAGGACGGAGCCGACGAGAAAGTTCCGATCGCCGAAGTTGCCGAGATCGACGATCGGCCTGTCTCGGCGCAGCGTTCGCCAGACGAAGACGCCTCCCGAAGCAAGGCAGACGGTTAGCAGGCTGAGCACATAGGCCGAGATCCAGCCGCTCGTCGGCGCCTCCTTCAGGCTGAGTTCCAGGCTCGTCAGCGCGGTCGCCATCAGCGCGAGCGCCAGTCCATCGAGATGCCTGAGTTCGGACGGATCGGTCGCCTGCCGCGGCAGGGATCGTGCGGCCAGGATTGCCGAGATGATACCGGGGATGATGTTGATCAGGAACAGCCAGTGCCAGGAATAGGTCTGCGTCAGCCATCCGCCGACGATCGGCCCGACGGTCGGCGCCAGCACCGCAAGCACGCCGGCGATCGTCGTCGCAAGCGCCTGCCGCTCGTTCGGAAAGAGAATGAACACGGCTGAAAATACCGAGGGGATCAGCGTTCCGCCGGAAAAACCCTGAAGCACGCGCCAGGCCACCAACTCGCCGAAGCTGCCGCTCATCGCACAGCCGGCGGAGGCTGCGACGAACAGGCTGATGGCGGTAACGAACAGCCATCGCATCGTCAAAAGCCGGGTCAAGAAGCCGGTGAGCGGGATCGCCACCACTTCGGCGATGAGATAGGCCGTCTGTATCCAGCTCATCTGATCCGGATCGATACCGAGCGCCGACTGGATGGTCGGCAGAGATGTCGCCACCACCTGGACGTCGAGGATCGCCATGAACATGCCGACGCACATCGCCATGAAGCCGAGCCAGACGATGGCGGGCGTTTCATCAGGACGGGCAGATTCAAGTCGTTCCGACATGCGATGATCCCGCGCGCTGCGTTCTCCGCCCTCGGGTGCGAAGACTAAGGCCGATCGTGGTTGCGATCGAGACGACGGACAGCATGGCTCGGAAGTGAACCGCGATTTCGCCGATCGCGACACCATAGTTCGGATGAGGACAGGAGGGATAGGGACCCGCCGACACAAATTTGCACGAGCGAGTTGAACGCGATCGAGCCTGACCGTGTGGGCCAGGCTCGATCGTATCATCAACGGATTTGCTCCGAGCGTCCTATATATCCGGCGTTTAGCTGCGGAAGAGCGACAGGATATTCTGCGACGACGAATTCGCGATCGATAGCGACTGAATCGCAAGCTGCTGTTGTGTTTGCAAGGCAGACAGTTTGCTCGACTCCTCCTCCATGTCGGCGTCGACCAGCCGACCCACACCCGAGTCGATCGAATCGGAAAGCGCGCTGACGAAGTCTTCCTGCAGATCGATGCGCGTCGAGATCGAACCCAGTTGCGCACCGGCAGAGGTCATTGCCGACAGTGCGGATTCGATGGTCGACAGCGCCGACTGGATCTGACCGGTGGTGAAGTCGGTGATATCAAGCGAATAGACGGAATCGCCGTTTGCGTCCACCGTTCCGAGGATGCCGGACGCGGTATCGATCGTCCCGCTGCTCATGCCGAACAACACATTGCCCGTGGAGCTGGTATCCAGAGCGTATTTCGTCA
Organism: Rhizobium sp. WYCCWR10014; assembly: GCF_001657485.1. Classification (GTDB taxonomy): domain Bacteria; phylum Pseudomonadota; class Alphaproteobacteria; order Rhizobiales; family Rhizobiaceae; genus Rhizobium. The sequence goes on along the minus strand of NZ_LXFU01000051.1, from coordinate 193,787 downwards.
TTTTAACGGAAACGGCGCCGGAGCCGTCGCGAACGAAGGACGATACGACACTTTTGGTGCCATCGGCGCCGGCGACCCAGTTTTCACCCGAGAACGACGCCGACTGGGCAATGCTCAGCAGCTGTTCCTGAAGCTGACTGATTTCTTCCTGGACCTTGGACTTGTCCACACCGTCCTCGGTCGCTGCGACAAGCTTGGATTTGATCTCGTCGACAACGTCGATCGCATTGTCCATGGCCGTATAGGCAGTATCGACCTTTGCTGCGCCAAGGCCGAGCGCGTCGGAGACGGCGGAGAGCGCCTTGTTGTCGGACCGCATCGTGGTTGCGATCGACCAGTAGGCGGCATTGTCGGATGCGGTGTCGACCCGATAGCCGGTAGAAACACTATTCTGTGTCGTTTCGAGACTGGAGTTGATGTTGCGCAGCGTCTGAAGGGCAGACATCGCTGAATTGTTCGTATTGATGCTCGTCATGGGAAATTCGACCCGCTCTTAGAAGTTGAATGTGTTGCATCCCGGGTGACATCCCGGCCGTGGCGAGCAGCCTCATGCTTATCGACCAATGTTCGAGCAGGTCGATTCGCCATCGTTGAAACAATTATGGTACTTAAAGGTACATTAATTATTAACGCCGGAATTATCCTTACAAAACAATGCTGATAACCGGCTCGGAGGCCGTTGCAAAAAGTTTGAGATCGGCAATTGACGTGTCGGCAGGAAACTGACTATCAATATTAAATCAATTTGATTGACTTCAAAAATAAGCAACAAGGGGAACGATGAAATGAGATTGAGCAAGAGTGCAAATTCCATGCGCGCCGGTTTTGCGGCGGCAACCGCCCTGACGGCGCTCGTCTTTTTTGGGGCGGGTGGTGCAGCCGCAGAGTCGGTGCTGACGATGCATATCGAGGAGCAGAGCAGCTGGGTTCAGAACTTCAATCCGTTCGATCTTGCCGGCCGCCGGCAGAGCACGATGGATTTCATCTACGAGCCCCTGGTCATCTTCAATGCCGAGGATGGCGGCAAGCCGGTGTTTCGCCTGGCGACCAACTATAAGTTCTCCGAGGATATGAAATCCGTCACCTATACGCTGCGGCCTGGTCTGAAGTGGTCCGACGGCCAGCCGCTGACGTCGGCTGACGTAAAATACACGATCGATCTCATGCTGAAGAACGCAGCACTCGACACTGTCGGCGTCGGCGAAACCATTGCATCCGTCGAGGCGCCGTCGGCGACCGAGGTCAGGATCGATCTCAAGGCCGTGAACTCCGATTTCCCGGAAACGCTTGCCGATCTCGCCGTCGTTCCCGAGCATATCTGGAAGGATGTTTCCGATCCGGTCGCCTTCAAGAACGAGAAGCCGGTCGGTTCCGGCCCGATGACGGAGCTGCGCCGTTTCACGCCGCAGGTCTATGAGCAGTGCCGCAACCCGAACTATTGGGATGCCGCCTCGCTGCATGTCGATTGCCTCAGACTGCCGCAGATATCAGGCAACGACCAGATGCTTGCCATCCTCCCGGAAGGCAATATGGACTGGATCGGATCCTTCATTCCACAGATCGACAAGACCTTCGTGGCGCTCGATGCCGACCATAACGGCTACTGGCAGCCGCCGGCCGAAACCGTCGCCTTCCAGATGAACTTCAAGAGCGGTAATGAAGGCAACCTCGAGGCCTACAAGGATCTGAACTTCCGCCATGCCTTCAGCCTCGCCATGGATCGCGCGTCGATGGTCGATATTGCGGGCTTCGGCTATCCTGTCGTCAACGAGCATGCGACCGGCCTGCCGCCGCGTTTTGAGACCTGGCGCAACAAGGGCGCCGAGGGCGACAAGGACGCCTTCATGGGCTTCGATACCGAGAAGGCCAACAAGATCCTCGATGATGCCGGCTACAAGAAGGGTGCCGACGGCTTCCGCACGACGCCGAGCGGCAAGCCGATCGCCTTCCCGATCATCGTTCCGAACGGCTGGACGGACTGGATCGACGCGGTCCAGATCGCGGTCGAAGGACTGCGTGCTGCCGGCGTCAACGCGTCCGTTGCCACGCCGGAATATGAACAATGGCGCAAGCAGATCATCGATGGCAGCTTCGAGGTCGTCATGAACTCCCGCGCCGACGGTGCTACGCCATTTCGCGGCTATTACCAGAGCCTGTCGACCGCCTATGGCGGGCGCATCACCGGCGCGCCCTCGCGCTATTCGAACCCGAAGCTGGACGCGCTTTTCGATCAGTATCTGACGGCGACGTCGGAGGACGATCACAGGAAGATCTTCAACGACATCCAGCTGCTGATTGCCGACGACTTTCCTGTCGTGCCGGTATTCAACGGGCCGACCTGGTATCAGTTCTCCAGCAAGCGTTTCACCGGCTGGGTCACCGACAAGGATCCCGTCATGAACCCGGAAGACCATGACAACAACCGCATGCGCCTGATGCATCTGCTGCGTCTCAAGCCGGTCCAATAAGCCTCGCGAGGAAGCGGAAATGCGCGTTTCGAGCCGGCGCCTCGGCGTCTATGCGGTCGCCCTGGCGTTCGCCATCGTCATGAACTTCATTCTTCCCCGGCTCATGCCGGGGAGCCCGGTCGATGCCATGATTGCCCAGCTCGGCCCACGGGCAACCCCTGCCGCCGTCGAGGCGATCAAGGCGCGCTTCGGCGCGGTCGACCAGCCGATGCTTTGGCAATTCGTCGATTACGTGAAGGGGTTGGCGACCCTCGATCTCGGCGTCTCGGTCAAATATTACCCCCAGACCGTCGTCCAGGTTCTCGGCCGTTCGACGCTCTGGACCGTCTTCCTTGTCACCACCGCAATCATCTTTTCGCTCTGCGTCGGTGTCGTGCTCGGCGCGATTTCGGCCTGGCGCCGTGGCGGACGCTTCGACACGATCGTCTCGCCGCTCTCCGTGATCATGATTTCGGTGCCGCCGGTCATCGTGGCGCTGACGACACTTTTCGTCTTCGCGGTCTCACTGCGCTGGTTTCCGGTGGGATATGCCTATGATCCGAACCTCGATCCCGCCTTCGATTTCACCTTCATTGGCAGCGTGTTCGCCCATGCGATCCTGCCGGTCCTGACGCTTTCGCCGTTCCTGATCGGCGAATTCCAGACGACCATGCGCTCATCGATGATCTCGGTACTCGGCGAGGACTATGTAACCATGGCGCGCGCCAAGGGGCTCAGCCACCTCACGGTCATGTTCGGCTACGGCGCACGCAATGCCATGCTTCCTGTTCTCACCAACCTGGCGCTGATGCTCGGCGCCGTCTTCGGCGGCTCGATCGTCACCGAGATCGTCTTCAACTATCCGGGGTTGGGGCTGACTCTTTATACTGCGAGCATCGCCCGCGATTATCCTGTCATCCAGGGGCAGTTGCTGCTGATGACGCTCGCGACGCTGGGCGCCAACTTCCTCGTCGACATCATCTACGGGCTCGTCGATCCCAGATTACGGGAGGCCGTCTGATGAGCTTTACGCTGCGACCCATCCTCAGGCAGAAGAAAGCGCTGGCCGGCCTCGTCATCGTTATGGCTCTGTGGCTGATGGCGCTGTTTGCGCCGATCGTTGCGCCCGGCGAACCCGGAGCGCGTGTCGGGCGCTCGCATCAGCCGCCGTCGATCGAACATGTCATGGGCACGACGAAGATGGGGCGGGATGTCTATCGCCAGTTCGTCTGGGGCGCCCGTAGCTCTCTCTCCGTCGGTTTTGCCACGGGCATTGCCATCACGGTTCTCGGCACGGCCATCGGCCTCGTCGCCGGTTATGCCGGAGGCAGGACCGATGCGGTGCTCGATCTTGCGACCAATGCCGTGCTTGTTGTCCCCAACATGCCGCTCTTAATCCTGCTCGCCTCCTTTGCCGGGACGGTGGGGCCGATGACGATCATGGCGATCATCGCGCTGACCTCCTGGCCCTGGGGCGCCCGCATGACACGCTCGCAGACGATGGCGCTTCGCAATCGTGACTTCGTCACGGCCTCCAAGATGATCGGAGAGCCGGCCTGGCGCATCATCTTCGTGGAAATCCTGCCGAACCTGACGACGCTGATCGGCATCAACCTCGTCGGCAGCATCATCTACGCCATCGTTGCCCAGACGACGCTCGAATATCTGGGCTTCGGCGATCCGCTGAAGGTCTCCTGGGGCACGATGCTCTACAATGCCCAGAATTCCTCGGCGATCATGGTCGGTGCATGGTGGGACATCGGGGTGCCGGCAGTCGGCATCGCGCTGACGGGGCTAGGCCTCGCGCTTTTGAATTTCACCTTCGACGAGATCGCCAATCCGCAGCTGCGCTCCGGCCCGGCGTTGACGCGCTGGTTCCGCCTCAACCGTGCCCGCAACAGGGAACTGGAGGTTGGCCGATGAGCGACAATCTTCTGGAAATCGAAAAGCTCAATGTCGACTACCTCATCGACAAGGGAGAGTTCCGCGCCGTCAAGGAGGTCTCCTTCAATATCGGCCGGGGCGAGATCTTCGGGCTGGCGGGTGAATCCGGTTGCGGCAAGAGCACGATTGCCTATGCCATCACGCGTCTTTCCAAGGCGCCTGCCTGGATCAGCGGCGGCAGCATCCGGCTGGACGGACAGGATCTCCTGAGGCTGCCCGAACGCGAGTTGCAGAAAATCCGCTGGAAGCGCATCGGCATGGTCTTCCAGAGCGCGATGAATTCGCTCAATCCGCTGATGCGGGTCGAGGCGCAGTTCCATGACGTTCTGCGCCGGCACACCGGTTGCTCGCATGAGGAATCAAGGGCTCGGGCTGAGGAGATGTTCCGTCTCGTCGGCATCCCCACACATCGCATCGGCGACTACCCGCACCAGTTCTCCGGCGGCATGCGCCAGCGCATCGTCATCGCCATCTGCCTGGCGTTGAGACCCGAGCTTATCATCATGGACGAGCCGACAACGGCTCTCGACGTGGTCGTGCAGCGGGAGATCCTCGAGCAGGTCGTCGATCTGCAGCGGAGCTATGGTTTCTCGGTGCTCTTCATCACCCATGACCTGCATCTGATGGCGCAACTCTGCCAGCGCATCGGCGTGATGCTGAAGGGCGAACTCGTCGAAGTGGGCGACGTTCGCCAGGTCGCTCAAGCGCCGCGGCACGATTATACGCGCAAGCTTTGGAATGCCATTCCGCAGCTTCCAGGCAATCCGCATCACTCGGGAGTCTTGGCATGAAAGCGGAGGCAAATCCTGTTGTCGCCGACGCCGTGATCCGGCTCGAAGACATCCAGCGTAATTTCGGCCCGGTTCATGCGCTGAAAGGTGTGTCCTTCTCGCTCTTTCCCGGGCGGGCGTTGGCGCTGGTCGGCGAATCCGGCTGCGGCAAGACGACGTGCGCTCGCATCATCGCCCGCTTGGACAGGCCGACGGGCGGCAGGCTGTTTTTCCGCGGGCAGGATCTGACTGCCCGCGGCGAGGCGAAGGATGAGCATCAGTACCGCAGGGAGGTGCAGATGGTCTTCCAGGATCCGTTCTCGTCGCTCAACCCGGCCTTCACCGTCAGCCACCATCTGGCGCGGCCGCTGCAACTGCATCGGCAGAGCGGCTCCAGGGCGGATCTTGCCGAAGAGATCGCCCGTCTGCTGACAAGCGTCGGGCTGGAACCCGATTTGACCAGGCAGAAATTCCCGCATGAACTCTCCGGCGGCCAGCGGCAGCGGGTGAATATCGCCCGGGCGCTGGCGGTTGCGCCGAGCGTGCTGGTCGCCGATGAGCCGACCTCGATGCTTGATGTCTCCATCCGCAAGGACATTCTCGATCTGCTCGCGACGGTGAAACGCGAGAATGACCTCGCCATGCTCTATATCACGCACGACATCGCAACGGCCGCACATGTGGCCGAGGAGATCGTCGTCATGTTCGCCGGCCAGATGGTCGAATGGGGCGACACCGATACGGTTCTGTCCGATCCACGCCATCCCTATACAAGGTTGCTGCTGTCAGCCGTTCCGGATGGCAGCCGGCCGTTCGTGACCGGCGGAAGCGCGCGTTTCCTCGAACAGGCAGAAAAGGTACGCTCGCTCAGCCGTCCTGAATCGACTGTCATCGAGCAGGTCGGCTCCAACCATTTCATACGCGCACTCGGCGTTTCCAGCTGAAGGATGGCAAAGTGGACTATCTGGTAAACCTTTCCACCCTGCCGCCAGATACGCAGTCGCCCGAGCGAATGGCCCGGGAGGGTGTGACGATCCGCCGTGCCCTGCCGCCGGAATTCCGGCTGATCACTGGCTGGATCGCAGAACAATTCGGTGAGGGATGGGCGAGCAAGGCATCCGTCGCCATGACCCGCCAGCCGCCGACCTGCTTCATCGCCACGCGCGAACAGAAGCTCGTCGGTTTTTCCTGCCATGAAGCGACGGCGCGCGGCTTCTTCGGACCGACCGGTGTCGACGAGGGCCTTCGCGGGCTCGGCATCGGCCGGGCATTGCTTTTTGCCAGCCTGAACGACCTGAAAGCGATGGGCTATGCCTACGCGATCATCGGCGATGTCGGCCCTTCTGCCTTTTACGAAAAGGCCGTCGGGGCCATGCCTATCCCCAATTCCGCTCCCGGCATTTACGCCGGAATGCTCAAGACCTGATCTTCAGAAGGAAGAGTGACCATGTCCACATCACGACCGAAAGCCCTGCGGCTTGAAACCCTTTGGAACCCGCCTGCTGATGGTAAGGAGTTTTCCTATGTCCTGCGCCTCAAGAACCTCGGCACTGAGCCGCTTTCGAATTTCTCCCTCTGCGTCAGCGGCCCGGGTCGTGTCGATCCGGCCGGGCGCGTCGAAGGCGCGACGGTTTCGAAACGGCTCTCGAATTTCACCGAATTCCAGCCGCCGGCCAATTTCGTTCTCGGCGCCGGCGAGACCTGGACGATCTCGGTCTACGCGCTGAGCTGGCAATTCCGTCACTGGACGGACGGCGCGACGAGCGGCTATCTCGCGCTTTCCGATGGCAGCACGATCGTGCTCACCATCGAGCCGACGCGATCTTCGGTCAGCAACGCACCCTTGAAGCGTGGCGCCGAGATCTATCCGGTTCCCATCAATGCGCCCGTTCAGGTGTCGATCATCCCCTGGCCGAACCATGTGTCGGTCACTTCCCGCCGGCCGCTGCCGGCCGGTTTTGCGCCGCAGGCGCAGAGCGCTGAAGGGCAGGCGGCAGCACGAAACTTCGCAGCGCTGGTCGAGCATCTGTTTGCCGTCGAGGGCATCGTGCGGAGCGAGGCGGAAGGCGCGGTTCCGGTTGCCCTGAAGGATGCCGTCGGGTTCGGGCCGGAGGCCTATCGGCTGGGCTTCGAGGATGAGGCGATCACGATCGAGGCAAGCAGCCGGACCGGCTTCCTCTACGGTCTCGTCACGCTCGGCCAGATCTGGCGCGGTGCAAGGCTGCATCCCGAGGTCTTCCAGTTTCCGGCTTCCGGCGAGATCGTCGATGAGCCGTCGATGGGTTGGCGTGGGCTGCATCTCGATGTCGCCCGCCAGTTCTACGGTGCGGCCGAGGTCAAGAAGCTGTTGGCGGTGCTTGCCTGGAACAAGCTCAACCGCTTCCACTGGCACCTTTCCGACGACGAAGCATGGCGCGTCGAGATCGACGCCTATCCTGATCTGACGGCGGTCGGCGCCTGGCGCGGCCACGGTCTGGCCGTTCCGCCGCTGCTCGGTTCGAGCCCGGCCCGCACAGGCGGTTATTACACCAAGGCCGCCATCCGCGAGATCGTCGCCCATGGCAAGAGCTTCGGCGTGGAGATCGTGCCGGAGATCGATGTCCCCGGTCATTGCTACGCCATGCTGCAGGCGATACCGGAGCTGCGCGATCCGGCCGAGGTCGGCAGCTATTATTCGGTTCAGGGCTTTCCCGACAATTGCATCAATCCGGCCCGCGAGAAGACCTATGAGATCATCGAGACGATCCTCTCCGAGCTCATCGAGCTCTTTCCGTTCAAGATCATCCATCTCGGCGCCGACGAAGTTCCGCTTGGCGCGTGGTCGGGTTCGCCGGAGGCGCTCGAGCGCCTGCGCAGCGTCGCCGGCAACGAGGTTGCCGATGCGCATGCCAAACGGCTGAACGTCGTGACCAATACCCATGGCGCCGACGACATCCACGGCTCGGGTGCCGCCTTCCTGCAGGCGGAGTTCCTGAACCGCGTCCAGCGCTTCCTTGCGAGCAAGGGCTGCATCACCGGCGGCTGGGAAGAGGCCGCCCACGGCGATGTCATCGACAAATCGAAGAGCTATCTCTGCAGCTGGCGCAATGTCGAGGTCTCGGCCGAACTTGCCGAGCGCGGCTACGAAATCGTCGTCTGCCCCGGACAGGTCTACTACCTCGACATGGCGCTCAGGCCCGACTGGGATGAGCCCGGCGCCAGCTGGGCGGGGACTTCAGATGCCGAGAAGCTCTACAATTTCGATCCCATCGGCGGCTGGACGGCGAGCCAGAAACAGCAACTCCTCGGCATCCAGGCCTGCATCTGGTCCGAGCCGATGACGGATCGCGCCGTTTTCGACCGCCTCGTCTTCCCGCGCCTTTCCGCACTTGCCGAAACAGGCTGGACGAAGCCTTCGTCCAAGTCGTGGGAGCGTTTCAGGGCGCTCGCAGGACTGATGCCGCTACTCTACGGACTACAGCAGTCGTAACGCTCGGATTGGCACCGCGGGCTTTATTTGAGGATCACCCTTGCCATCGCCGGAGGCGGTGGATGGCGGGGGATACTGACATCGCTTTCAAAGGGCGTTGTCAGGTGCCGCTTCATCTGCCGCAGGCAGCTCGCATCCGGGTGCTGCGATACGAATAGGACGTGTTCCAATCGGCGCGCCGGTCGCGCGGTCGATGGTGACGGGATCGATCTCCGTACCGGTCTCGACGTCGAAGAAGCGGGTGACTGCACCGCCGCCGCGGTGCTTGCGGCCCCAGGCGCCGATCGCAAACAGCACCGGCAGAAAGTCGCGTCCGGCTTCCGTCAGCACATATTCGTCGCGCGGCGGACGCTCGGAATAGCGGCGTTTTTCCAGCAATCCTTCCTCGGTCAGCGATGACAGCCGCCCCGTCAGCATTGTCGGGACAATGCCAAGGCTTTTGCGAAATTCATCGAAGCGGGTCAGCCCCGCATGGGCGTCGCGCATGATCAACATGCTCCACGCATCGCCGACGAGTGCCAGGCTACGGGCGATCAGGCAGGGCTGTTCGGAAAGATTCTTCATGTCGATATCTTTTTAGTAGTGACTTGCTATCGATTTGATAGTAACAGACTGCGCATGGATATTCCACGACAAAACGAAGGCAGACGTCGATGAGCAAGAGAGAACGCGGCATTGCCCTGGTCACAGGGGCTTCTTCCGGCATCGGGCTGGTGACGGCGAGGGCCTTGCTACGCGACGGTTACCGGGTGTTCGGCACCAGTCGAAAGCCGATGTCCGACACCGCCGATGGGATCACCATGCTGGTCTGCGACGTCATCGATGATCAATCCGTGCAGGGCGTCGTCGACGAGGTTCTGAGCCGGGCAGGGCAGATCGATCTGCTCGTCAATAATGCCGGGATCGGCCTGCTCGGTGGCGCCGAGGAGTCGACGACGGCGCAGGCGAAAACCATATTCGACGTCAACGTTTTCGGCACCATCAGAATGACCAATGCTGTACTGCCGGTGATGCGGCGGCAGCGCAGGGGCCGGATCGTCAACCTGAGCTCGATCCTTGGACTGATCCCGGCGCCTTTCAACGCGCTCTACGCAGCGACCAAGCATGCGATCGAAGGCTATTCGGAATCCCTCGACCATGAAGTGCGCACACAGGGCATCCGCGTCGTGCTCGTCGAACCGGGTGTCACCCGCACCTCCTTCGAGGAGAACATCACGCGCCCCGACCGGCCGATTGCCGTCTATGATGCGGTGCGCGCCGACGCGGAGAAGCTGATGCGCGAGATCGTCTCAAAAGGAGATGCGCCCGAGGTGGTTGCCGCAACAGTCATCCGGGCTGCCAATGCGCTGTCGCCCAAGCGACGCTATACTGCCGGGAAAGCAGCAGGACAGGTGCGTTTCATCCGCCGCTTCCTGCCCGAGTCCTTCGTCGACAAGAGCCTCCGGAAATTCAACAAACTTCCCGGTTGAGCCTGCCTTACCGCATTTCCGGCGCACCACAAAAACGAAAGTTCGCCCTCATGAAAGCATTCCTGATCGATCGCTACAAGAAGGGCGGCGCCCTCAGGCTCGGCCAGAGCCCTGAACCGCAGCTGCGCGAGAATGACGTCATGGTCGAGATCCATGCCGCCAGCGTGAACCCGCTGGATGCCAAGATCCGGGACGGCGAGTTCAAGCCGATCCTGCCTTACCGCCTTCCGTTGGCGCTCGGCAATGATGTCGCCGGTGTCGTGGTCCGGGTAGGCGCCAACGTTCGGCAGTTCAAACCCGGCGACGCGGTCTATGCGCGCCCCGGCCAGGATCGCATCGGCACCTTCGCCGAGTACATCGCCATCGACGCTGGCGATGTCGCGCTGAAGCCCGCCAATCTCAGCATGGAAGAAGCCGCATCCATTCCGCTTGTGGCGCTGACCGCATGGCAGGCGCTTATCGAGCGCGCCAAGCTGCAGAAGGGGCAGAGGGTGCTGATCCATGCGGGCTCCGGCGGCGTCGGCACCATCGCGATCCAGCTTGCCAAACATCTCGGCGTCCATGTGGCGACGACCGTGAGCACGGCAAATATCGATCTGGTGAAAAGCCTCGGCGCCGACGTGGTGGTCGACTACAAGAAGGACGACTTCGAAAAAGTGCTGAAGGGCTATGACGTTGTGCTGAACAGCCTCGGCAAGGATACGCTGGAGAAATCGCTCGCCGTCCTGAAGCCGGGCGGCAAGCTGATCTCGATATCAGGTCCGCCCGACCCCGATTTCGCCAGGGAAAACGGCTTCGGCTGGCTGCTGCGGCAGGTCATTCGTTTCTTGAGTTTAGGCATCCGGCGGAAATCGCAACGCCGCGGGATCGGCTATTCCTTCCTCTTCATGACGGCAAACGGCGCGCAGCTCGGCAAGATCACCTCGCTGATTGAGGCGGGCGCCATCCGCCCCGTCATCGACCGGGCCTTCCCGTTCGAGAAGACCAACGAGGCGCTGGACTATGTGGAGACAGGCCGCGTCAAGGGCAAGGTCGTCATCGCGGTGAAGTGAGGCCCGGGAGGGCCGAAGAGCCCTCGGTTTAGCCGAGCGAGGACGTCGAAACGCGGATTGGTTTCGGAAAAGAGAAGGGCGGTCGAGTGAAGGGGCTTCACTGTCGTTGCCGATAGGCAGAGGGTGTGACGCCTGTGCCCAACTTAAATGCCCGTGTCATGTGGCTCTGGCTGCTGAAGCCGCAGGCCGAAGCGATCTGCGCTATTGGGTCCATGCCTGATAACATCGATTTGGCGCGCTCGACACGCCGGTGAGCCACCCAGCCATGCGGGGACACACCGTAGCTTGCCCGGAACATCCGCTGAAAATGAAAGGCGCTGAGCTGCCCGATCGCCGCCAGATCCTGCAATCGGATTGTCTCACCGAGATGGGCCTCGATATACTCCAGACTCCGGCGCCGCACATGAGGAGCGAGCCCGCCGCTGATCGCGCAGGGACGCATCCCTCCATAACGACGATCAACGAAGAAATCGTTGATCGTCTGTGCCATCGCTTCTTCAGCCTGCAGATGACTGCCCGCCACGATCGCTTGCGTCATCTGCCGAAGCGTGCGCGCCAAGGCAGGTGCATCTGCGAAGGTCACTTCGGGAAGAGCCATGAGCCGAGCATCACGGTCAAACGTCTCCGCAAACATCCGGCGCATCTGGTCGTCGGGAACATACAGATGAACGAATTGGGAGAAGTCGGTGATTTCCCATTCGGACGAGTGCTCCTGTGGCATGATGCACAGCACCCCCGGACGGCCGCGCGCGGCGGGGCTGCCATCCAGACGACGCGTTCCGGCGCCGCCTCTGAGATAAAGACTGAACGTATGACCGTTCGGCCGCTGATAGCTCATCCTGTCGTGTGCATTGCTCCAGATGGCAGCTGATCGCCCGAACCCCAAATCGATGGATTGTGACATCCGCGCAGTGGGAGATGCTGACAAAAACCCGAAAACCGAGGGGTGACTATATTTCACCAATTCTTCCCCACACCTGACCATGCCGTGCGAACAATACCGGCGGACGACCCGCATGGCGAGCCGGAAGTCCGAGCAAATCGATTTCATAGCAAGAATCTGCAAGAGGCCTGCTCTCGGTCCGCCTATTGGTCGGGAAAACGAGGATCACTCCATGGCAAATGCCGCTCTCTTCATCGCAACCGTGCTCATATGGGGGACGACCTGGATCGCCATTGCGATGCAGGTCGGTCCCGTGCCGGTCTTGGTCTCGGTCTTTTACAGATTTGCGGTCGCAGCAGTGATCCTCGTCGCCATCCTGGCTGTCATGCGGCGGCTCAAGCTCCCTGCCTTGCGCGATCAACCTTTCATCCTTGCGCAGGCGCTTTGCCTGTTCAGCCTCAATTTCATCTGCTTCTACAACGCCGCCGCCTCTATCCCGTCCGGGCTAATCTCCGTGATCTTCTCGCTCGCAACGATCTACAATGCCGTCAATGCGCGTCTCTTCTTCGGCGACCGCATTACAGGCCGCACGCTTCTCGCAGCGGCGCTCGGAGCAACCGGCCTCCTCCTGCTTTTCGGACAGGATGTTGTCGTCGATTTCGACATGGGCACGCTGAAAGGGATCGGGCTCGCAGCGCTTGGCACGCTGTTCTTCTCGCTGGGCAATATGGCATCGCGTCGAAACAGCGCGGCCGGAATCTCACCGCTGACCGCCAATGCCTGGGGCATGACCTATGGCGCGATCGTCCTCCTGTTCCTGATTGCCGTGACGCAAACGCCGATCGTGGCGCCGCCCAACATCACCTATCTTGCCGCCCTGCTCTATCTCGCGGCAATCGGATCGGTGATCGGCTTCACCACCTACCTCATGCTGGTGTCCCGCATCGGCTCCTCACGCGCTGCCTATGCCACCGTCCTGTTCCCGATCGTCGCCCTGTCGTTGTCGACGGTCTTCGAGGGCTACCACTGGACCGGCCTAGGCCTGATCGGGCTGGCGCTGACGCTTCTCGGGAACGTGGTCATCTTTGCGCGACCTCTAGCCCGTCGCCAGCCGCAGGCAGAGGCGCGGCTGCCGGCAGGCGGATGAGAGGCCGGCCCCGGCAATCTCCCTAGCCGAGCGGCTTTTGCAGCACGTCGAAGCGCGGATTGGTTTCGGAAAAGATCGGCAGGGCGGCGGCGCCGAGGATCGCCGTATCCTTGCCGGTCATGCCGATCATGACGCGGGGCAATGTCCGCTTCTGGTTGGGATCGATCGGGGTGTGCAGCGGCTCCAGCCGCTCTGCAAGCCGAAGCATCAGCGATGTCGAGATGCTGCCTCCAAGTACGATGGTCTGCGGATCGAAGGCCAGTTCCAGAAAGTCGACGGTCTGCCGCAGCGGCTGGACGGCCTGGTCTAGCCAGGCGTCGAGACCTTCGCCGCCCTTGGCGATCAGCGCATCGAGATCGTCAGGCGAAAGCTCCTCGGCATTGGCAATGCCCATGAATTCGTAGGCGACCGTCAGCGAGATGTAGCGATCCAGACAGCCGCGCTTGCCGCAGCTGCAGAGCTTGCCTTGCGGTTCGACGATGATATGCCCGATCTCACCGGCATTGTTGCGGCTACCCTTGTAGAGGTGACCATCGAGGAACATTCCGGCGCCGATGCCGCCTCCGCCGGCGAGGAAGAGGTAGACGAAGCTGCCCAAACCGCGGGCGACGCCGTGAAGACGCTCGCCGATCGCTGCTGCCGTCGCATCGTTTTCGACAAGCACCGGCACCTTAACCCGCTGTTCCAGCTCATGCCCGACAGGAAAACCCTGCCAGCCGGGCAGGTTCAGGGGGCTGAGAGAAGTGGTGCCGCCATCGGCATAGCGGCCGGGCAGGGCCATCCCGACGCCGAGCAGCCGGTTCCGATCGAAAACGAAGGCCTGCTGAAGATCCTCGACGATGGACTGAAGAGCCGGCATGGCCCGTTGCGGATCCGGATGTTCGACATGGCGCTCGATGCGGGCGCAAACCGCGCCGGAGAGATCCGTTAGAACGCCACTGGCGCGCTGGCGGCCAAGTTCGAGGCCAATCGAATAGGCGCCGCGCGGATTGATGGTGTAGGGAATGATCGGCTGGCCGCGCGCCAGCTTCTGCGCCTCGGACGGGACGAGAAGATGCGATCTCTCCAGTTCCTCGACGATATTCGACACGGTCTGAGCCGTCAGCGCCGTCATCCGGGCGATCGCTGCGCGCGACAAGGGACCGTGCGTGCGGACAGCCTCGATCACCACACGCCGGTTGTGAGACTTGGCCTGTTCGAGATTCGTGCCGGAGATCGCCTTCATGTCGCCTTCAAAGGAAATGGTGCGTCACCCTTGTCACAAGACGAACACCGATGAAAGCCACATTCTTCGTCACGTCCCCTTTGCCGATGGCGCCGGCTAATGGGCTTTGCCTCTATGCAAGAGGCCGATGATCGCTATCCCCGCCAATCCGGTGACGGCGCTCAGGATCGCAGTTCCCGAATAGCCTGTCACATAGGTGCCGGCGGCAAAGACGAGCGCGCCGATCCCGGCGCTGGCGAAGATATTGACTGAGATCAGCGCGCTGCCGAGCCCCGGTCGGTCGGCGATCAAGTCCTGCAGATAGGTGATCGGAATGGTGATGATTGCCGACGCTCCGATGCCGGCAAGTAAGGTGAGCGCATAGAGGTGCCATGGCTCGGAGGCAAAGCCGAGCAGGCTGAGGAACACGGCATAGATGATGGTACCGGCGGCAAGCGCCGTCATCTGGCCGGTCTTCCGCGCGATGCGTGACCAGACGATGATGAAGACGACTTCCAGCAATGCGACGATGCCGACGAGAATGCCGACGTCGCTCAACCTGCCATGCGCAGCACCAGTGGCGATCAATGGCAGAAGGGCGTCGTTCAGATGCAGCGTGCTGGTGATCAGCGCCACCCCGCAAATATGCGCCGAGATGCGCGGCGAAACCACCTGGCGAAGCGCGCCGAGATAGCTGAGATGATGCGCTGCGGCCATCTCCGTTCCCGCGCGCTTCGGCAGGGCGAAGACAATGATGCCCTGGCAGAGCAGGCATGAGATGCTGGCAAAGAGGTAGGCCGGCAGCATGCTCGATGCGCCTGACAGAAGCAGGCCGGTTACCCCTGGGATCAGCACCCAGGACAGCGAGATCATGGCGCGCACGCCGGAGTTGGCCGTAACCATGTCGCTTCGGTTCATGCCGTGCATCGCCGCGCGCGCATTGGCAAACAGCAGCGAGTTCAGCGCCCCGTAGATCGGCAGGGGCAACAAGCCGCTGATGACGAATATGGCCGCAGTCGGAAAAGCGTAGACCATGCCGTAGCCGACGATGCCGAACAGGCAAGCGCCGATCATCGTCGACCGGTACTCGCCAAGCCGGTCGGCGAGATTGCCGAGAAGAATGCTGATGACGACGTTCACCGCCGCCGAGACGAAACTCAGGAAGGAATAGAGGCCGTCGCTCAAGCCCAGTTCGCGGATACCCACGACCGAACGGTAAGGTGCGGTCATCGCCCCCGCCATTCCAAAGGTGAAAATGGCGATCATGCTGGCGCGGATCGCCGGATTGCGGAAGACGTCGGGAAAAAGTCGGCTCATGCGGTCATCGATCAGAAGTAAGCCGGTCTCCCAACCTGCTCCTCTCGTCTTCCTCTGGAGCAATTCCAGGAAAAGTGTGAAGCGGTTTTTTGTCCGGAATTGCTTAAAAACAAAAAGTTATGGCGGTTCTCAGTAATGTTCCGATTGCGAGAAGGTTCGCGCGAGTTCGGCCTGGCCGGCCGTAAGGCCGCAATCGACAGGTAGGCAGACGCCGGTGATGGCTGCGGCCAGGGGACCGGCAAGGAAGGCCACGGCATTGGCAACATCTTTCGGATCGACAACGCGCTGCAACGGATACCAGCGGCGTGCTTCCTCGAACACATTCGGATTGGCTGCCGCGCGCACTTCCCAGGCCTGCGTCTTCACCGTGCCAGGTGCGACGGCGTTGGAGCGGATGCCGAACTTGCCGTACTCCACAGCGACCAGTCGGGTGAAATGCAGAAGGCCGGCCTTGGCGACGCTATAGGCCGGGTGCCCGAAGACATGCATGCCGTTGACCGAGGCGATATTGACGACGGAACCCTTCGAGGCCTTCAGCATGGGCTCGAATGCACGGAAACATAAGAATGCCGCTTCGAGATTGAGCGCATTGTCCGCCCGCCAGATCTCGGGCGTCGTCTCGTGCAGGCTGGTCGCGCGGGCGGCACCGGCATTATTGACCAGGGTTCGAACCACGCCGACGTCGGCAGCGCGCCTTGCCAATTCGGCAATGCTCGTCTCGCTGGTCACATCACATCCGACGGCGACGAAACGGTCGTCCGCCCCGAGCTTCGACGCCACGGCAACCGCAGCCGCGGCATCGATGTCGGCGAGAACCACGACGTCGTGGTCATCGGCGAGCCGTGCGGCGATCGCCGCGCCGATATCGCCCGCAGCGCCGGTGACGATGGCAATCGACTGCGTCATTTTCTGTCGCTCCCGTTCATGAACCTCAATCTCCAAGCAATTGCCGGTCGTCGCCGTCACGGTGAATGACAAGCTGCTGCTTGATACGCCGAAGCGTGGTCGTCGCCTTTGGCTGAACGGCATAGGCGACCAAGCTCGACAGGATATCGATCGTCGCGATGTAGGCGATGCGCGTCGAGGTCGGGCGATAGATATTGTGGCCCTCGGGAAGATCGATCGGCACGACGATTTCGGCGGCCTTTGCAACCGGGCTGTCCGTCTGGGTGAGGGCGATCGTCTTCACCTTTGTCTGGCGGGCAAGCTCGAAGGCCCGTACCAGCTCCATATTGCGCCCTGAGAATGATGAGCCGATCAACACGTCGCCGGGCCTTGCCGCGGCAGCCATCATCAACTGCATGCTGTGGTCGGAACTTGCCGTGATGCGAAGCCCGAGACGGAAGAGCCGGTTCTGCAGTTCGTCGGCGATCATCGACGAGTTGCCGCCCGACCCGAACGCATAGATCATCTCGGCCTTGGCGATATGAGAGACGGCGGCTTCGATCGCGGCAAGATCGAGCGACCGGTGCAGGAGAAAGAGCGCGTTCTGGGCCTTGGTGATGATATCCTGGGCGACATCAGCCGGATCGGTGCTTTTCGATTCCGGTTTCAGATAGCGCACGCCGATATGGGCGGTGCGGGCAAGCTGCACCTTGAAGTCGGAAAAGCTCTCGCAACCGAGCCGCCGGCAAAAGCGGGTGACGGTCGGCGGCGATACCTCGGCTCGTTCCGCAAGCTCGATGATCGAGGCATTCACGGCAAACTCGAAGTCGTTGACGATGATCTCCGCGATGCGGCTCTCGGAGGGAGAGAGCCGGCCCTTGTCTTCTTGCAGCGTTGAAAAGATATCCAAGCCCGTCCCCCCCGATAGTTGTCTATCTATCCTTCTTCTTATAGGCCACGCAGTCGATCTCAACCTTGCAATCAACCATCATCGACGATTGCACACAGGCGCGTGCCGGCGGATGTTCGCCGAAATACTCCTGATAGATTTTATTGAAGGTCCAGAAATCGCGCGGATCGTCGAGCCAGACGCCGACGCGCACGACGTCCTCGACGCCGTATCCGGCTTCATCGAGGATCGAAAGGACATTGGCGATCGTCTTGTGGGTCTGGGCGATGATGTTGCCGTCGATGATTTCGCCATCTTCCATCGCAACCTGCCCGGAAACATACAGCCATCCGTCGGCTTCGACCGCACGTGCGAAAGGCAGCGCCTTGCCGCCGGCGCCCGTTTGAACAGTGCCATAGCGCTTGATGGGCATGCTGAAGTCCTTGCAAATTATTTTCTTGATAAGTTGACAAGTGACCATAGAAAGCAGAATTTGACCAGTGAAAAACACGTTTTATGAAAAGAATTTCAATCTGGGGCAGATATGCGCGATCCTTTCAAGAATCCTTTCCCGTCCGACAGCGCCCGGCACGCTATCTGGGAGATGCTCGTTCCGCGCGATATCGATGCCTTTTTGGCCGCCGATTGGTCGATGGTCGAACATGACTTCGTGGAAGAGGGCTTCATCGGCATCGACGGCCGAAAGGAAGTCAGCCCCGACAAGTGGCGCCTCGCATTTCCGACGCTGTCGGCCTATCGCGAGGAATGGCTGAGGCAGGCGAAGGATTTCGCCGGCCAGAGCTTCGCAGAGGATGCTCGCACGGCGATCTTCACCACGACGACGCTGGAAGATATCGAAATCGAAGGCGACATGGCGCTCGTCCGCAAGAAATTCGACGGCGGCATTTCCAAGCCTGACGGTACCCGCGATGTCATGCAATGGCAGACGCTCTATTATTGCAGGCTTCACCAAGGACGCTGGAAAATCTCAGGTTTCACCGGCTACCTGCCGAACCCGATGGGTTGACGCGGGGCCGACAACACGAAGGCCACTTTCTTGCGCATTTTCACGGCAGCACTGGCGACCGAGACCAATACCTTTTCCCCGATCTGCGTGGATCGTCGCGCGTTCGAAGCGTCGCTTTATGCCCCGCCCGGCCAACATCCCGAAACACCGACACTCTGCACCGCGCCGATCACCGTCGGAAGGCGCGTCACCCGAGAAAAGGGTTGGGAGCTGATCGAAGGAACCGCCACCTGGGCCGATCCTGCGGGCCTCGTCAACCGGGCGACCTACGAGGAATTGCGTGACGAAATCATAGGCCAACTCCGCGCGGCAATGCCTGTCGACGCTGTCGTCATGGGCCTGCACGGCGCCATGGTGGCCGCCGGATACGAGGATACGGAAGGCGATCTTCTCTCGCGCATCCGCGAGATCGTCGGGCCTGATGTCCTCATCTGTGCCGAACTCGATCCGCACAGCCATCTCACCGCAAAACGCGTCGCAGCGCTTAATTTCGCCGTCTATTTCAAAGAGTTTCCGCATACGGACTTCGTCGACCGCGCCGAGGATCTCTGGCGCATTGCGGTCGAAATGCTCGAAGGTCGGGTCAAGCCTGTTATGTCAGTGTTCGACTGCCGCATGATCGACGTTTTCCCGACATCGCGCGAGCCCATGCGTTCCTTCGTAGACAAGATCATGCAGATCGAGAAGGATGATCCGGACATCCTGTCGATCTCGGTGATCCACGGCTTCATGGTGGGCGACGTTCCCGAGATGGGAACGAAGCTGCTTGTCGTGACGGATAATAAGCCGGAGAAAGGCGCGGCTTTAGCGCGCGAACTCGGCCTCGAGCTATTTTCGAAGCGCGGCACCTTCATGGTCCCGCAGATCGACGAGAAGGAAGCCGTTGCGCGTGCGATCGCCGCCACCGCATGGCCTGTTGTCATTGCCGACGTCTGGGATAATCCGGGCGGTGGCACCGCAGGAGATGCGACGGTTATCCTCGGAGAGCTCATGGCCCGCGGCGTCACGAGTGCAGCGATCGGCACCATCTGGGATCCGGTGGCCGTCCAGATTTGTTTTGCGGCAGGCGAGGGGGCAGAAATTCCACTGCGCTTCGGCGCCAAGTCGGCGCCGGGCACCGGCAATCCCATCGACGGCACCGTCAAGGTCGTCAAGCTGGTGAAGAATGCCGAGATGCAGTTCGGCGAGAGCCTCGCACCTTTCGGCGATGCCGCACATATCGTGTTTGACGGCCTCGACATCATCCTCAATTCGACCCGCGCTCAAAGCTTTGATCCGAGCCTTTTTTCGGCGATGGGCATCGATCCCGCCAGGCAAAAGATCCTGGTGATCAAATCCACCAACCACTTCTTCGCGTCCTTCTCGAAGATCGCGGCCGAGATCCTTTACTGCTCCGCCGGAACGCCCTATCCCAATAATCCGGCGACGACGCCATACCGGCGAGCACCGAAGACCATATGGCCGATCGTGGCCGATCCACACGGACCAGAACGCGGAGCCGCCTAGATGCCTGATGCCAGGTTTGCCGTCATCGCCAAGGCAGGCGACAGGATCGCCGATCTCTCGACGCCGCGTCCTGTGATCGACGAAGACCGGCTGGCTTCGAACATAGACCGCGTTCAAT
The DNA here is from genome assembly GCF_001657485.1 of Rhizobium sp. WYCCWR10014. Classification (GTDB taxonomy): domain Bacteria; phylum Pseudomonadota; class Alphaproteobacteria; order Rhizobiales; family Rhizobiaceae; genus Rhizobium. Next base: position 173,660 of record NZ_LXFU01000051.1, on the reverse strand, counting down.
CCTATATGGATCAGCACGGGCTGAACTTCCGCCCGCATATCAAGACGCACAAGATCCCGGCTCTCGCCGTCGCGCAGGTTGCCGCCGGCGCCAAGGGCATCAATTGCCAGAAGGTGACNCCGAAGCCGGCTTCGAGGATATCCTCATCACCTTCAACATCCTGGGTCCGCAGAAGCTCGAGCGGCTGGCCAAGTTGAACGAGAGAATTTCGGCCCTCAAGGTCGTCGCCGACAGCGAAGTGACGGTCGACGGGCTGGCAGCACATTTCTCCGGCCACAAGCCGCTGAACGTACTGGTCGAATGCGATACCGGCGGCAGCCGCTGCGGCGTGCAGACACCGGGTGAGGCGGCCTCGCTCGCCAAGCGCATCGCCGCTGCCGACGGCCTCACCTTCGGCGGCATCGTGACCTATCCGAAGCCGCAATCGGCCGCCGCTGTGGAAGCCTTCATTGCCGAAACGCTGCAACATCTGAAATCGGAAGGCATTGACTGCCCGATCGTCAGCAATGGCGGAACGCCGAGCCTTTTCGAGGCGCATCTCGTCACGTCGGCCACGGAACACCGCGCCGGCACCTATATCTACAACGATCGCCAGATGGTGCGCATGGGTCATTGCTCCGAGGACGATTGCGCGATGCATGTGCTTGCAACCGTCGTGTCACGGCCAAACGCGGACCGCGCCGTCATCGATGCCGGGTCGAAGGCTCTGACATCGGATCTTCAGGGTTTTAGCGATTACGGCCTGATCGTCGGTTATCCCGAGGCGCGGATCAGCAGCCTCTCGGAAGAACACGGCGTCATCGACCTGTCGAGTTGCACCGGCCCCCGACCACAGATCGGCGAGAAGCTCTTCATCATCCCGAACCACACCTGCGTAGTGTCCAACCTGTTCGATACGATGGTCTTCCATCGGGGCGGTATCGTCACCCGCGTAGAGGATGTCGCGGCCCGCGGTCTCGTCTGGTAGGGGTTGGTTCCGATTGAGGTCGAAATAGCCCTGATCGCCAAACGCGGCTTTATCGCGGTGCAGCAGCCCCGCGAAAGCGGTCATGGCGATCACTACCCTTGCGACCGCCAAGCAGACCTCAGTTCTGCAGGGCCCAATCCGCTACCTGCCAACGCATCTGCCCACGGTCGGCAACGACACGGCCGAGCCCTGGGAAGGGCATGTGCGTGGCGGCGATGAGGGCGCCTTCCGAAGCGGCGCGAGGAAAGAACCGGTCGCGCATGGCTTTGGCCGCGGCAGGATCCTGCTCGAATAGGAAGAACACGTCGGTCGCCCCAGGATGAACGACGGGAAAGATCATATCCGAGACCATGATGAGGCTCTGCCCGCCATCCTCGACCCGCACGCCGATATGGCCGGGTGTATGGCCGGTCAGGTCGACAATCGAGACGCCCGGCACGATTTCTCGCTCTCCGTCGATCGCCTGAAGTCTCGGATAGAGGCGCACGACCTCGTCGGCCATTTTGAAGCTGGTCTGCAGATAATCGGGTGCGCCGCTGCGCTTGGCCGGGTCGGTCCAATGGGCGACGTCGCGGCGATCTATATAGAGTTCCGCCTTGGGATAGTTGTTCTTGCCTCCGAGGATCAGACCGCCCATGTGGTCCTGATGCATATGCGTCACGATCACCGCGTCGATCTGGTCGGGCTGCAGGCCGAGCGCGGCGAGCGCCTGCGGCAGTTGGCCGGTCTGCCCGATCGAGCCTGCCGCACCGGCATCGATCAGGATGCGGCGTTCGCCATCCTCGACGAGATACTGGTTGAACAGGAACCGCACCCCGCTGGCGCGGGCGGTGAACTGCGCGACTGCCGCCTGTTCGACCTCCGCCGCGGTTCGCCCCGGAAAATAATCATAGGGCATATCCGCATAGCCGTCCGTCAACGCCGTCACCGTGAAACGACCGATGCGGATCTGCGCGAGCGGCGTAACGCTGACCGGCGCTTTGGCCGTAGCCGGTGTCGCGGCAAGCGCGGACGCGCCTTCAATCATTCCTCCGCCGAAAAGGCTTCCCCCGAGCAAGCCGAGAGGGAGGGCGCTTGCAAAGGCACGGCGCGAAAGTTTGGGCATGGCGTCCTTCCTGATCATTAGCAATACGGGAAACCGAACAGCGCCGGTGAACGACGTGAAGCTATGATATCCACAATCAGTAGGGTATCCTGCCATTTTGAGAACATTCCTCTCAGATAACGGAAGGATTGCATGGATCGATTTGACGCGATGTCGGTATTGCTGGCGGTGGTCGATGCCGGCAGCCTTTCTGCCGGGGCGCGGCAACTGCGTGCCCCGCTTGCCACGGTCAGCCGCAAGGTCGCCCATCTTGAAAAGCACCTCGGCGTGCCCTTGGTGCTGCGCACTCGCCGGGGCCTGTCGCTGACCGAAGAGGGGCGCGCCTTTGTCGCCGCCTCACGCCGCATCCTTGAGGAGCTGGACGCGGCGGAGCGGCAGGCGAGCGGCGACCATGGAGCGCTGCGTGGCGGGCTCCATGTGACCGCACCTGTTGCCTTCGGCGAGCGTCATCTGCTGCCAATCTCGCTGCAATTCTTGAAGGAGCAACCCAATATCAACCTGCGCCTGACGCTGGTCGATCGGCAGATCAATCTTGCGGACGAGCAGGTTGACGTGGCTCTTAGAATTGGCCACCTGACGGACAGTGCACTGATCGCAACACGCGTCGGCAGTGTCCGCCGGGTGATCTGCGCCAGCCCCGAATATCTGGCCCGCCGAGGCGTGCCGCGTCAGCCGGAAGACCTCGCACGACATGACGGTATAAGCTTCCAGGGCTTTGCGACCGCGCCGGAATGGCGCTACCGCCGGGACGGTCCGGCCTTCACCATCGAGCCGCACCCCAAACTCGCGGTCAACACGACGGAGGCGGCCATTCAGGCTGCAATGGCCGGTATCGGCATCATCCGCGTACTGTCTTACCAGATTTCCGATCAGCTGCGCTCCGGCGCTCTGCAGGAATTGCTGACGGAGTTCGCGCCGGAACCGCTGCCTGTGAACGTGATGCATGGACCAGCCGATCCGCTGTCGCTGAAGGTGCGCTGCTTCCTCGACTGGATCTTGCCCCGCCTACGCGCGCGGGTGGCGGACTAAAGCGCTCGTCGCCGGGGCGCGGCTCGGTTGATGACAGTCACGCGAAACGGTCCGAATGCTTCGGGGCGCGGCTGACCGTTCCTAAGTTCGTAACATGCCGCCCGAGAAATCGCTGAACGAGAGGCGCAATTCCGCCATACTGCCGACGCCCGAACCGCTGAAACAGAGCCGGTCGTTTCAAGCCGCCGTCGGATTGATCACATTCATATCGATTTCCGTCAGCTCCACCCGCCGCTCGAAGGCGATGCCAGCCTCGTCGAAGAGATGGCAATCGGCGGCGTTGATGCCGGTGGCAACCGGCGTGTCGGGGCGGATGCCGACGCTGCCGGGCAGCATGGCGCAGAAATTCTCGGACTCTCCATTCAGCGAGGCGTAAGCGACCGTATTTGCCCCGAGGCGTTCGATCACCGTCGGCGTCACGGTAAAGACGATATCGCCGCCGTTGAGCTGGATATGCTCCGGGCGGATGCCGAGCGTCAGGGTCTTACCGGCCATACCGTCGCGCGGCGTTACCGGCAGAACGGCGGATTGGCCGAGATAATCGACTTCGACGCCGCCGGCGCTGATGCCTTTGCAGGTCACCGGCAGGAAATTCATTTTCGGATTGCCGATGAAGCCGGCGACAAACTGATTTGCAGGCTTGTGATAGAGCTCCAGCGGCGCGCCGGTCTGGGAGATGTCGCCGGAATCCAGCACGACGATACGGTCGGCCATGGTCATCGCCTCGACCTGGTCGTGCGTCACATAGATCATCGTCGCCTTCAACTGCCGGTGCAGCTTGGCAAGCTCGATGCGCATGTCGGCGCGAAGTGCTGCGTCGAGGTTGGAAAGCGGCTCGTCGAACAGGAATATCTTCGGTTCGCGCACGATGGCGCGGCCGATCGCGACGCGCTGGCGCTGGCCGCCGGACAGCATGCCGGGTTTCTGCTGCAGCCGCTGTTCGAGGTGAAGGATGCGCGCCGCATTTTCCACCTTGGCCTTGAGCTTTTCCTCTTCCATCCTTTCGACCCGAAGCGGGAAGGCGATGTTCTCGAAGACGGTCATGTGCGGATAAAGCGCGTAGGACTGAAACACCATGGCGATGCCGCGCTTGACCGGCGGCAGATCATTGACCCTGATGCCATCGATGACGATGTCGCCCGCCGTCGTTGCGTCGAGACCGGCAATCATGCGCAGCAAGGTGGATTTGCCGCAGCCGGACGGACCGACGAAGACGACGAACTCGCCGTTCTTCACATCGAGCTGCACGCCCTTCAGAACTTCGTAGTCGCCATAGAATTTCTGAACTTTGTTGAGTAGGAGCTGTCCCAAAAATCTGTCTCCACCGGCGGCCTTCGTCGCACATTCGATCAGCGTGACTGCATGATTCCTTACATCGGATTCGATTTAAGGAATCATGCAGCAATTCAAGGTGTTACAGCGCCGCCCTAAGAACGTACATGCGGCGCTGCGTGGGAGGGGGATCGCGGGCTGTTGCCGTCCGCGATCCCGCGCCCCCAAAGAGGCCTACTTGAACGCCTCGACTTCGCCGGCGGCCTTCTTGAGTGCTGCCTCCGGCTCGGCCTTGCCCGTCACCACGGACTGGATCATCTCGATCATCGAGTTCTGGAAGCCCTTGTAGTCGGTGAAGAGCGGCTCGGGACCACCGTAGCTGATGCCGTCGATCAAGGGCTTCCAGTGGGGATCCTTGGCGACGAATTCATCGACCTTTGCTGACGGCCGCAGCGGAGTGAGGCCCGCGCCGCCCTGCAGTTCGTATTCGGATTGCACATCCGGCGAGGTGATGAACTTGGCGAATTCCGTCGCCTTGTCCTCGACCCCCGAACCCTTGAAGATCGCCAGGCTGTCGGTGATCAGCAGCGTGCCGGGGCCTTTGGCGTCGGGGCCGAGCGGCAGCGTCGTGATGCCCCAGCTGATTTTCGTTGCCTTCAGGCGGTCGGCTGCACCCGAGCCTGCCTGGATCATTGCCACTTTGCCGTCGAGGAAGATGGCGCGGACTTCGTTCTGCTCGTAGGCGGTCGGGCCTTCTTCGGAGTAGGGGACGATGTCCTTGTAGGCCTTCAGCGCGGCGAGAATCTGCGGGCTGTCGAGGGTGACTTTGCCGTCGGCATCAATCACCGTGCCGTTGTTGGTGTAAACCCAATGCATGAACTGGTGCATCGTGTTGTCGAAGGTCTTGGCGGAGAGACCGAAGCCCGGAATGCCGGTCTTTTCCTTGATGGTCTTTGCCATCTCGATTTCTTCAGCCCAGGTCTTCGGCGGCGTCTCGGGGTCGAGACCAGCCTGCTTGAAGAGATCCTTGTTCCAATAGAGCGCCTTGGTGGAGAAGGCGATCGGAACACCCCATTGCGTGCCCTCGAAGGTCACGGTGTTGACGATGTTCGGATAGTAGGTCTTCTTCTCGTCATCGGTCATCGGAACCGGAACGATAAGGTCGTTCTGCGCGAATTCCTTCAACGTGCGCGAGCCGACATAGGCCATCGCCACCGGCGTGCCGGCGGCAGCAAGCGTCGTTGCCTTGTCCTGGCACTGTGCCCATCCGACAACCTCGGGGGCGACCTTCCAGCCGGTGTTCTTTTCTTCCCACTGCTTGATGTATTTGGTGTGGACCGGGTCGATCGTGTCGCCGCAATAGATCCAGCTGATTTCCTTGTCGGCCGCCTGGGCAGTGACGGCGGTCAGTGCCGTCGAACCGAGCAGGGCGAGCGCCATAAGGCCTGTCTTGATTGATATGCTCACGTCGTGACTCCCATTCTTGTGTTAGCTGTTCACTCGTTTTTTGGTCTTATTGTTTCACCGCACCGGCGGTAAGCCCGCCGACAAGGTAGCGCTGAAGGAAGAAGATGACGACCATCGCCGGCGCGATACCGACGAAGGAAGCCGCCATCAGTTCGTTCCAGATGACCTCCTGCTTGCCGAAGTAAGCAAAGAGCCCCACTGGCAAGGGCATGTATTCGGTCTTCGAGTTGAACGTCAGCGCGAAGATGAATTGCTGGGCGTAAGCGCCGATGAAGGTAGTGATGGCGACGACGATGATCCCCGGCATCGCAATGGGCAGGATGACCCGGCGCAGCGTGTAGAAATGGCTGGCGCCATCCATATAGGCCGCTTCGTTAAGCTCCTGTGGAATGCGGATCATGTAGGTGCGCAGCAGCCAGATCGCCGAGGGGATCAGGAAGGCGACGCCCGGCACGATCATGGCGAGATAGGTGTTGAGCACGCCGATGCTGCGCATCAGCCGGAAGAGCGGGATCAACAGCACGGCGCCGGAGAACATGTTCACCGTCAGGAAGGCGCCGAGCAGGATGCCCATGCCCCTGAATTCGAACTTCGCGAAGGCATAGGCCGCCGGAATGACGAGGCAGAGCACGATCAGCGTGACGATGATCGAGATGAAGAACGAGTTGAAGATATAGCGCCCGAAGCCCGGCACGCTGATCCACATCGTGCGGTAGGCTTCGAAGGAGCCGTTCTCCGGCCAGAAACGATAGGGCGAGGAGAATAGCTGGCTGAGCGGCTTCAGCGACACCAGGAATCCTTCGACGAAGGGCGAGAGAACGAAGAATAGAAACAGCGCGATGCCGCAATAGATCAGGATGATTTCCCACCGGCGGTAACGGTCGATCATGGCCGCATTGCTCATGCGCGTTTCTCCGGATTGAGGCGGCGGGTGACGCGGAAATAGGCGAAGCAGAAGAGCGACAGGAAGATGCAGATCAAAACGGCGCGCGCTGCACCTTCACCGTATTTCTTCGAGCCGATCGCGGTCTGATAGGTATCGATGATCATCGTCGTCGTCTCGCCGCTCGGTCCGCCCTGCGTCAGGATCCAAATGATGTCGAACGAGTTGAAGGTGGCGATCAGCGAGAGCATCGACATGGTAATGATCGCCGGCACCATCAGCGGCAGCGTGATGCGGCGGAAGCGGTACCAGCGGCCGGCGCCGTCGGTCCAGGCGGCCTCGTAGAGATCCTTCGGAATGGATTGGATCGCCGCCAGGAAGTAGATCGTCACCAGCGGCACGCCGATCCACACGTCGGTGATGATCGTTGCCCAGAAGGCGGTGTTTCCATAGGCGAGGAAGGCGACAGGGCCGTCGACGAGACCGAAGCGCTGCAGCATGCCCGATATCATCCCGAACTGGCCATTATACATCCAGCCCCACATGAAGATGCCGATCGCCATCGGCACGATCCATGGCGGCATGGTCAGCAGCCGGAACAATGAGCGGCCGGGGACCGCGGCATTCAGCATCGTCGCACCGAAGGTGCCGATCACCATTTTCAGGGCGACCGAGAAGAAGGTCCAGATGAAGGTGCGGATGATGACTTCGGCAAACCGCTCGTTGAAGATCTTCTCGTAATTAGCCCAGCCGACCCAATTGGTGGTCTTCCTGAGCGACGCGTCGGTGAAGGAGAGAATGAAGGTATCGACCAGCGGATAGGCGACGATCGCCAGAACATAAAGGACAGCCGGGAGAAGAAGGATGCAAGCGAAGATGAAGGTGCTTCTTTGAACACTCATCTTGCCGCCCTCCTCAAGCCGCTCTCGCGTGAAGGGCTTCGTCGAAGCGGTCCCAGATGGGTCTGAGATCGACGACCGCTTTCTTCATCCTCGCTTCGTCCATCGCCAAGGCGAGGATGCCGGCTTCGAGCGCGTTCAGGGTGGAAACAGGAAGTTCGAGCCCGGTGCGCACGCTTTCAAGCAGGTCGCTCGCCATCTGCTCATCGGCGCCGTAATGCTGGGAGAGCTCGGTGGCGGCATATTTGTTCTCGACCACCTTGTTGCCGGTCAGTTGTTCGTGAACGTCGAGATAGCCACGAACGAAATCACCTTCGGCCATGCCGCGCGAACCCATGATGGCGAAACGGCGGAACTGGTCGGGCACGTTCAGATTGGTGTGGAAGTTCATGCCGACGCCATTGGCATATTCGACGATCGCCACCTGATAGTCGATGATATCGGCATCGCTGTCGAAGACCTTGTCCGATCCCATCCATCCGCTCGGCTTGCGGTGGAAGAGCTCGAGGTCGTTGATGCCCTCGCGCGCCGGGTCGTTGGCCGGAATGAAGCTCTTGCGGCCGCCGAAACTGGCGACGCGCTCCGGCCGTGCGCCGGCGACGCCATTGTAAAGATCGAGGTCGTGGCAGCATTTCTCCAGCATGAAGCTGCCGGAATAGCGCTCATAGCGGCGCCAGTCGCGCATGAAGAAGGCGCCGTGATAAGGCTCGATATGTTCGGAAGCCTCGATCGACACGATCTGGCCGAGCTTGCCCGCGGCCTGGATGGCGCGGAGATCCTTGTAAAGAGGAGAATAGCGCAGCACGAGACCGACCATCAGTCGCTCATGGCCGAATTTTGCCATCAGATGGGCAAGTTCGATGCTTTCGGCGATCGTCGTGACAATTGGCTTTTCGCAAAAGACCTTGAGACCGGCTTGAAGTCCGAGCCTGATATGGTCGAGATGCAGATGGTTTGGGGAGCCGATCATCAGCAGATCGAGCTTTTCGGAGGCAAGGAGCTCCTCCGGCGAACCATAGGCCTTGCCGACTGAAATTCCCTTTTCCGTCAATCCGGGAAGTCCGGCCGGTTCCGGATCCACATAGCCAACAATGTCGAAGCTGCTATCGATTGCCTTGAAAACATAGCCGAGATAGCCGAGCCGGAATCCTAGCCCGATGATTCCCACTTTCATGCCGATCAGGTTCCCATTTAGTAATTTATTTTCTTTAAGTTGGGACAAAAATCGAGAGGCGTCAATAGAAAACGGGCATCGAAGCGCGAGTATGAAATTAATTTTCATAGATCGATAGCCGGCGGTCGATTGCTGCTTATGACCGGCCGGACGCGGATTGCCAAAGAAAAGAGCGCGCGCCGTTTGCAGCAGGTTCGGCGAATTCAGCGACTGTTGGCGCAGGCAGCGATCGCCATGGCAAGCACACGCGGGACTCGCGAAATGTTGAAAAGACTCGTGAGTTTACGTGTGTAGGATGATGCGAGACCCGAAGGCACGGAGGAGCCATCATGACCCGTATGACAGCCAAGGATTTCCCTCAGGAACTTCTCGAACTCTACGATTATTACGCGCACGGGAGAATTACCAAGCGCGAGTTTCTCGACCGGGCCGGCAAATTCGCGGTCGGCGGGCTGACGGCAGCGGCCATTCTTTCATCGCTGAGCCCCGACTATGCGCTGGCGACCCAGGTTGAATTCACCGATCCCGATATATCTGCCGAATACATCACCTATCCCTCGCCAAAGGGAAATGGGGATGTCCGCGGCTATCTCGTCCGCCCCAAAAACGCCACCGGCAAAGTCGCGGCCGTGGTGGTCGTTCACGAGAACAGGGGCCTGAACCCCTATATCGAAGATGTGGCGCGGCGCGTGGCGAAGGCGGGTTTCATCGCACTTGCGCCGGATGGCCTGACCTCGGTCGGGGGCTATCCCGGCAATGACGAAAAGGGAAGGGAACTCCAGCAGAAGGTCGACCCGGAAAAGCTGATGAACGACTTCTTCGCGGCGGTCGAATTTTTGATGCACAGCGATCTCACCACCGGCAAGGTCGGCATCACCGGTTTCTGCTATGGCGGCGGCGTCTCCAACGCCGCGGCGGTCGCCTATCCAGAGCTTGCCGCAGCCGTGCCCTTCTACGGCCGGCAGCCGCGCGCCGAAGACGTGCCGAAGATCAAGGCGCCGCTGCTTCTCCATTATGCCGGACTGGACAAGGGGATCAACGAAGGCTGGCCGGCCTATGAAGCTGCGCTGAAGTCATCGGAAAAGACATTCGAGGCCTACGTCTACCCTGACGTCAATCACGGCTTTCACAATGATTCCACCCCCCGCTACGACGAAGCGGCTGCCAAGCTCGCCTGGCAGCGGACGGTCGACTGGTTTACGAAATACCTCGCCTGAGAAGAACGAGCCGCGGCGGGGGAGTTCTCCCCGCCGCCAATCCGTCCCCCCGGCCTGTCAAGACGATTGATGGCCTGTGATCAGGCTCCAGAAGGGATCGTCGCCGGACAAGTTTTCCAAATCGGCAAGCCCGCGAAGATGCAGGAAAGAGGCGCCGGACATATTCCGATTTCCCCAGCGCAAGCAGTCCGTGAATTTGACTTCACGTTCATCGCCAAGTTCGACGATTATGTCTCGCCTCAGAACGACGGCAAGCCCGACGGCATGGTCGGCTCCAAGCGCCCTCTCGTCGATGGCATCAAGTTCATGGTCATTCCCGATGCTTCGACCGTAAAGGCCGGCCTTCAGTCCGGGGTGCTCGACACCGCGGAGATTTCGCCGGATCTCATTCCCGAATTCAAGACCAGCGACACGATGCAACTGATCGTGGCGCGCAACAACGGCAAAAACCTCTTCTACATCCAGACGCGCGACAAAGTTCTGAGCAATCCCGGCGTGCGCCGCGCCATGGCGATGGCACTCGATCTCGACCAGCTCGTCGAGGCCGCCTCCAATGGCACCGGCGCAGCCAACGGTTCGATGGTTTCGCAAGACTCGCTCTATTTCGACGATGTCCAGAAGAAGCGTCTGCCCTACGACATCGAGGCCGCGAAGAAGGAGCTCGCGGAGGCCGGCTACAAGGGCGAGCCGATTACCATCATCGCCAACAAGCGCAGCAACGTGCCAAGCTTCCCGGCCGCGGTGATGGCGCAGGCCATGATGCAGCAGGCAGGTCTCAATGTGCAGATCGAGGTGCTCGACTATGCGACGCAGGTCGATCGCCGCCGGTCCGGCAACTACCAGATCATCTCGCAATCGGTCGCGCCGCGGCTCGATCCGGCGCTGATGTACGGCTTCTATGTCGGCAACAAGGACAAGAACGCTTCCTTGATGTGGGATGACCCGAAGGCAGTCGAGCTGATGAAGGCCGCCTATGCGGAGGCCGATCAGACGAAGCGTCAGGCGATCTTCGACGAGTTTCATACGCTGATGCTCAAGGAAATGCCGGGGATCTTCCTCTATGACATGGTCGATGTCTGGGGCGCGACCAAGAAGCTGAAGGGTCAGCCCGTCTGGCAATCGAATGCCCGTCTTTGGGAAGTTTCGCTCGACAATTGAGCCCGAATTGCCGCGCCCGGTGGATCGGGCGCGGCCGTCCCACTTCGACAATCAACAGGAGATCCGGCAGGCAGTCCTGCCGGGTCCGGTGCAACACGTCCCTGTGGCGGCAGGACTGACAGCGAGGAAATGCCATGAATCTTGACGCGATCAGCTCCATTGCCGCGACGATCGAAAAGATGAAACCCGATTATGTCGCCCTCAGCGACAGTATCTGGGATTTCGCGGAGTTGAAGTTCGAGGAGCGGCGCTCGTCGCAATTGCTGGCAAGGACGCTCGAGGAAAACGGCTTTGCCGTGCGCCGCGGCGTCGCAGGCATGGAAACGGCCTTCATCGGCGAATCCGGCAGCGGCAAGCCGGTGATTGCCTTCCTCGGCGAATTCGATGCCCTGGCCGGAATGAGCCAGACCGCCAACCTGGCCGAGCCTCGTCCCCAAACGGCGGGAGCGACCGGTCACGGCTGCGGGCACAATCTGCTTGGTGTCGGATCGCTGATGGCGGCGGTCGCACTTGCCCGCCACCTTAAGCAGAACAACCTGCCCGGAACGGTGCGCTATTACGGCTGCCCGGGAGAGGAGGGCGGTTCCGGAAAGACCTTCATGGTTCGCGCCGGCGCTTTTGATGACGTCGATGCCGCCCTGACCTGGCATCCGGCTCCGTTCAACGGTGTTCGCTCGACGAACAATCTTGCCGTTCTCGAATATTACTATCGCTTCAGGGGTGTCGCGGCACATGCGGCCAACAGCGCCCATCTCGGCCGTTCGGCGCTCGATGCTGTCGAACTCATGAATGTCGGCGTCAATTTCCTGCGTGAACACATGCCGCAGGATTGTCGCGTTCACTACGCGATTACCGACACCGGCGGCAGGGCCGCCAATGTCGTGCAGGCCAGCGCCGAGGTTCTCTATCTGATCAGGGCGCCTGACATGCCGCAGGCGCTTGCGCTTGCCGGGCGCGTCGAGAAAGTTGCACGAGGTGCTGCGATGATGACCGAAACCGAAGTCGAGATCGTGTTCGACACCGCCTCGACGAACCTTCTTCCCAACATCACGCTTGAAACGGCAATGCACGACAACATGGTCACGCTCGGGCCGATCGCCTTCGACGAGGCTGACATCGCCTTCGCCAGGAAAATCCAGGACACCTTCACTGAGGAAGCGATCAAGAGCAGCATCCGCCTCTATCAGATCACCGGCGATGTGTTCTCCAATGCCAAGGTCGATGGCTCGACGCCGTTGCACACCGGGCTGCGCGATTTCGAAGGACAATCGCATTTCCGGGCCGGATCGACCGATGTCGGCGATGTCAGCTGGGTGACGCCGACCGCGCAATGCTGGGCGCCAGCCTGGGCGATCGGCACCAATCCCCATACCTGGCAGGTCGTCGCGCAGGGAAAAAGCCCGGCCGCGCACAAGGCTATGGCGCATGCGGCGAAAACGCTTGCGACCACGGGGCTCGCATTGATGACGTCATCCGACCTTCTGGCAACCGCGAAAGCCGAGTGGCGGGAAAAGACCAGCGGCAAAGCCTATGTGTGCCCGATACCCGACGATGTGATGCCCGCAACGGTTCACAGCCGGTAGCCCTGCCCTGAGAACGCCGCGCCTAAAAAGATGCTGCGGGGCGGGGAGGCATCCCCGCCGTCAATCTATCCCTTGGCTTGCGATCGGTCGATGAAATTGCTGGTTCAGCCATGGCTTCGAAAGCCATCGGATTGGCTATTGCGAACCGCTGGCATTGCGGCGTCCCCGACTGACCATCATTCCGCCGATGATGAGAACAATTCCAGTCGCGTTCGCCCAAAACGACGCTGGGACCGCGCTGAGATAATCAAATGCCACCCCTGTCACCATCTGGCCGCCGATGATCAGCAGAGCCGAATTCACCGCTCCTATTCGAGCAATGACCCAACTGCCCGCCGCCACGAAGATGACGCCGATGGGACCACCCAGATAGGCATACCAAGGCGCCTCGGCAGCACCCGCGGGAAGCAGACCTCCGACAAGGAGGCCAAGGCAGGTCAGGGCAGCAAAGCCTATGGCATGGTTCCAGAAGGATGCGATCAGCGGCGTGGTCGATATGCTCAACCGCCCATTGAGCTGACGACTGAGGCCGACGAGCACACCGCCCAGGCAGGCCAGGAGAATGAACACCGTCACGCCGCACCTCGCCCAAACAGGATAATGAGTGCGGCCCCCGTGACGACCAAGCCGAGTGCTAAGATGTCTCGTCTATCTGGGCGTCGCTTTGGCAGACCGAACAGTCCCCAGCTGTCGGCCGCGACGCTGAAGGCGACCTGGCCTGCCAAACCCAAAGCCAAGGTGCCGGAGAGCCCGAGCGGTGAGTTGACCGCAGTCGAGGTCAAAATGACCGTTGCCGCGCCGGATATCCCACCGAGATAAGCCCACCAAGGTGCGTTGGGGGCTTTTTCTAACAACGGCGTGCGCCGGCGGTGGACCACCAGGAGAAGAATGACGGCTGCGATGATGCCTGTGCCGTGTGCGGTCCAAGATGAGAACAGGGGATTGCCATAACGGGCCAACTCGCCGTTGAGGTGCACCATGAAAGTCAGGAGTCCGCCCGTGGCAAAAGCTCCGATGAAGTAGATGGGATGCGAATTGCGTGCTTCGGTGGTCATTGCAGATCCTGTCAAGAATCGATTGCGCCCGTTATTTTTCAAATTGCCACTAAGGCCATTCATCGGCATTTTCAGCAAGATGATTAGCACCGAGTGTTTTTTAGACGGGCCTCTTCTTGTTTCGATCCATGCACGGTTGGTGTATTTGACGGGCTTAATCCGAGCGATGTCCCATAATGCAAGATGATGCCATGTCCGCGGACCTCGATGGTCCAGACGCCCCCACGATGCCGAAAGCCGGATTGTCGGAAATCCTCGCACCTGATCTTTCCGTGGTTTTCTGCGGATTGAATCCGGCTCTGTCCGCCGTTCGCGACGGCCATAATTTCTCGAACCCGAGCAACCGTTTTTGGCGGGTATTGCATCTGGCTGGATTTACACCGCGTCTGCTGCGGGCGGATGAAGAGCGCGAGCTGCTGCAATATGGCTGCGGTCTTACATCCGCGGTTTCACGTCCCACGAAAAGCGCAAGCGAGCTCAAGAGGCAGGATTACCTCAGTGCCGCGGCTGTCCTGGAAAACAAGATACGAAAGTTTGCGCCAGCCAATCTGGCCTTTCTCGGAAAGGCGGCATACGCGGCTATCAGTCTTCGAGCCGATGTTGAATGGGGTCGGCAGCCTGAGGAATTTGCCGGCGCCGCCGTCTGGCTGTTGCCAAATCCGAGCGGCCTCAACAGAGCCTTCACCTTGACGACGTTGACCGAACACTATCTCGAGCTGAGATTGACGCTGTAACCGTCCTCCGTCGATCTCGAAATTGCGGTGAGCATCATTCGGGAGAAATGTCATGGTACACTTGCTTTCGGTCAATGTGGGCCTGCCGCGCGACATCACCTGGCAAGGCAAGATCGTCAACACTGCCATTTGGAAGACGCCGGTCGACGGCCCGCGTATGGTGCGGCGCCTGAACGTGGACGGCGATGGACAAGGCGACCTGGCTGGCCACGGCGGCGAAGGCCGCGCAGTCTTTGTCTATCAGATCGATTCCTATCGGTACTGGCAGGAGCAATTGCGCCGAGACGGGTTCGTCTACGGGCAGTTCGGCGAGAATTTCACCGTCGATGGCTTGCCGGACGCAGAAGTATGCGTTGGAGACCGTTACCGGATCGGCAGCGCTTTGTTCGAAGTGACGCAACCGCGCGTCACCTGCTACCGGCTCGGCATACGCATGGACGAGCCGGAGATGGCCGCCCTGGTGGTCAAACATGGCCGCCCTGGTTTCTACTTCCGTGTGCTGGAGGAAGGGGAAGTGCAGGCCGGCGACGAGATCACGAAAGTGGCGTCCGGCCCCGAGGGCATGAGCGTTTTCGAGATCAACGCGCTGCTTTATATGCCGGGTCACCCCCGCGATCAGTTGGAGCGCGCGCTACGCATCCCGGCGCTGAGCCCAGGCTGGCGTCGTTCTTTCGAAGCGCTGCTCAATCAGGAGCGGGAGGAGGGCGCGACAACAGGAAATGCCGGGCTGACAGCCGCCTCCGGCCCACCTCCGGCATGGCGCGGGTTTCGCCCGCTGCGTGTGTCGCGCAAGGTGCGTGAAAGCGGCAGCGTGGTTTCGCTTCTGCTCGAACCAGCAGATGGCCAACCTGTTGCCGCAGCACTCCCCGGGCAGTTCGTGGTGCTGCGGCTCGGGCCGGCTTCGGCGCCTGCGCTGATGCGCAGCTATTCGCTGTCAGGCGAGCCCAGCGCCACCCACTACCGCGTCAGCATCAAGCGGGAGGCCCATGGCGCTGCCAGCGGCTACATCGACGACGAGTTGCAGGTTGGCGACATCGTACAGGCAAGTGCCGCACGCGGCAGTTTCACATTGCGGCAGGGCGATACACCGGTTGTTCTAATAAGTGCCGGGATCGGAGTGACGCCGGTGCTGGCGATGCTTCATGTTTTGGCCGCCGAAGCATCGACGCGGGAAGTCTGGTGGTTATATGGAACCCGCAATGGCCGCGAACATCCGTTTGCCGAAGAGGCGCGCGGGCTGCTCAAGGCGCTCGGTCACCATCACAGCCACATTTGCTATAGCTCTCCCGAGCCTAAGGATCGGCTCGATATAGATTTCGACGCTCACGGCCATCTGGATGCGCAGGTGCTCAAATCGCTCAACCTGCCGCGCGACTGTGACGTCTATGTCTGCGGACCGTCGGGCTTCATGAGTGATCTGACCGTCGGCCTTGAAGCCTTGGGCATCGCGCCGGATCGCATACACAGCGAGATGTTCGGCGCCGGTCCTGCAATGACCCCCGGCATAGCTGCTTCGCCCCGCCGGCCACCACATTTGCCGGCAGGGCTTCCAGGCTCGGGGCCGCTGGTGTCGTTTGCCCGCACCGGTCTCAATGTGCGCTGGGAGCCGACATTCCTGAGCTTGCTTGAGCTGGCCGAGGCCTGCGACGTGCCGGTGCGATGGTCATGCCGAACCGGCGTCTGTCACACTTGCGAGACCGGACTTGTCGAGGGAACGGTCCGTTACCGCCCGGACCCCATCGATGCGCCGGCGGACGGCAATGTGCTGATCTGCTGCGCGAAGCCTGAGGGCAATATCGTGATCGACTTGTAGAGCGGGACGACGCGCCCTGGTCCCTGATCACAACGCAGGGCGCGTCGTGGCCTTGGCTGGTCACTGCCTTGCAAGCATGGAGGATGCGATGCTGATCAAGGGTGCACGAACGTTCGTGGTGCGGGATGCGGGAGGCTTCGTCGCACATGTCAACATGCCGGGCTGGTTGAAGCCGAAGCCGACCGATCACGGCCTGGGCCCCCTCGCCATGGTCGTTGAATCCATCCTCGATCCTGGCCGCCTGGTTGCGATGCATGAGCACCGGAACGACGAGATCATTTCCTGGGTGCCCGACGGCGTCATGCGTCACGACGATAGGGCCGCTGGCCGGTTGGTGATCGACCGCGATCATCTGATGGTGATGAATGCCGGAAAAAGCTTCTGGCATTCCGAAGAGACGCTGGCATCCGATCCCCCTCTGCGAATGCTGCAGATCCTTATTCGCCCTTATGCGGTCGATCTCGAGCCGAAGATCCAGCACGGGCCGATGCCAGCTGCCGCGGCAAACGTCTGGCGACACCTAGTCGGGCCGGAAGGGGAGGGCGCGCCCTTCTATGTCCGCAGCGCGATCGACTTCTTCGATATGCGGCTAGATGCGGGCATACGGGTGGAATTTCCGCAGAAACAAGGCCGAGACCTCTATTTCTACGTCTTTAGCGGTTCCGTTGTCGTCAATAAGCAGACGTTCGCCGAAGGCGAGCAGGGGCTGCATTTATCTGATGACAAGCTCGAAGTAGAGGCGCAGAGTGCAAGCACGTTGGTCGCGTTTCTGCTCGACCCGAACGCATCTATCACCAGGCAGGGGACTGTCGGCGACCACAAGAAGATCCCGCCGGCAATCATCATTCGCGCGTTCCTGCGATGGAGAAAATTTCGCCATATGTGGCGTCGTCATCATTAGCATCGCCGCTCGAAGACCGAAAAGGCGATATGAATGGAACAAGGATGCCCCTAACGGGTTTCGAACCTTAGCGTTCAATAGGAGGAGCATTTCATGCCTACGGTTGCCGCCACACCCATAACACCCCCAGACCAGCATGTTGTAACAGCCCGCGAAGCCATCGAGCCGCTTTATGAGAAGCTTGAGCTTCAAACGGAGTCGCTGGTTCTGTCTGCGGCGCTGGAAGCGGGATGGTCTCCAGATGAGGCAACCAAGGCGCTGGCGGCGCTCAGACTGCAGGATGCACTTTCCACCCTTGGACGAACGGCCTGACCGATAAAACTCCGAGAATAATCGACACTGTCAGTTACTGACTGATGTCGCGCGGCGTGCTGACTAGCACGGCGGCTGCGTGATTAGCGGCGTGGAGCGCCCCCTCCAGTCCGGTCCCACCTGCGATTTCAGCGGCCAGTACGCCGGTGAATTCGTCACCGGCGCCGTGGGTGCTGACAAGCCGCACCTTTATGGCTTCGATCCGATCCTTGAAGGTGAAGTCGTTCGTGGTCACCTCAATCCGGCGAACGCCGATTTTGCTCAGTTGTCCGCGAGGACGTAATAGGTAGTGCGCCATCAGCCAGGCAAGGAGCTCCCGTCGTTCGGCCCTCGGCCAACCATGCTTTTTGCCTCAGTCTCTCCGCCCTCGCTAAAAGCCAACTCCCATGCCTGAAACTCGACAACCGCTTTATCGCGGGTCTGCCGCTGGTGTTGAGAGACTCCCGTCGCGACTGTTGTCAGGTTCTCATCGGTCTGGTTCGCCAACTTGGTGACCGAGCGGCTGTACCCGCATTGCGACTTCATCGTGCGGCAGGCATCCGCGAAGTCCTTCGAAGCAGCAGGCGAGAAACTCCTCGCGGTTGTTCTATCTCTCAGACTGGCCCGGTTTCCTCGCCCGAAGCGGGGTTCTTTTTGCAGTTTGACGGACGCCCCTCCAAGAACTATCTTTGTATTACAAACGGAGGCGAAAACGATGTCAGCTCATAATCTTTCGGACCCGCTCACCATGCGCCTGCCCTTAGATGTCCTTTCCGAGATCGAAGAAATCGCGAAGATCTCGAACAAGTCCAGAAGCTGGGTATTCGTACGTGCCCTGAAGTCCTATCTGGCGGCCGAGGGCAGAGAGATCATCGACATTGCGCGTGCTCGCGAGGATATCGATGCTGGCCGCGGCCACGATCTTGATGACGTGATCGACGAAGTCGATGCGATCGTCAAGGGAGCTGCGGCTTGAAGATTACACTGTCGCCGGCGGCCAGAGAGACCGTCAAGGCAGAGGCTTACTATCTCAAATCCAAGAGCCACCGAGCGGCGCAGCAGTTCTCCGACGATCTGAAACGGCTGCGTCAGAATCTCAGCCGATTTCCCGAAATGGGTAGGACTACCGAAGAGCTTCCGGCTCCAGGCGTCCTTCGCTTCGTGATGGGCGTCTATCTGGTCGACTATGAAATCAGGAAAGACGAGATCATCATCTTCGCCATCCGCCATGGTCGCGAGCGACCGC
This sequence comes from Rhizobium sp. WYCCWR10014, assembly GCF_001657485.1. GTDB lineage: Bacteria > Pseudomonadota > Alphaproteobacteria > Rhizobiales > Rhizobiaceae > Rhizobium. The sequence continues at coordinate 154,866 of NZ_LXFU01000051.1, read as the reverse complement.
TAGGCGTCGAGCTCGACGACGATTTCGACTACGAGAACACGGACTAAGTTTCCTCGCCCGAAGCGGCGTTCTTTTTTGTCCGCGGGCATCCCGCAGCAACGCCTGATGCTCTCCAAATGTCCAAATCCGTCTCGTAAGGAGCGGAGATATCCATATCGCTCGACTATGGCTCATCAAATGAGGACGCTCTGATCGTCAACGTCTTCCCGGCGGGGTCTTGCTGGAATATCAGCCCACCTTTGGCTTTCGAGTGTCCCGGGACATAGTCCAAGACGGTCTCGACGTTTTCGAGCACCGAACCGTGTTCTCGCATCTCGCCCTGGACGGTTACCTGCGACGCGGTCGCGCTTGAATCGTTTCGGATTTCGAAGAGGACTTGAAAGCCACCGTCGCGCTTTTCGGTTTGCAGCAAGACCCCGACCAGGTTCGGCGAAGAATCGCGGTCCACCAATGCATCCTTGCCAATCCAAGCAATCACGCCAAGGACAATTACGGCCGAGACGACGCCCGTGGCCCATTCAATCCAATGCGGTTCGCCTGCTTCCACATTTTTGTCGTTGGAGATTTTTGTCATGTTGCCTCACAGGATCAGGCGAGCTGCCGCCGCGCCAATGGCACCGGGAAAGCTCAGAACGACAACGGCCATAAGGATTTGGGTAGACCCGATGTCATCGGTTCTGTGAAACGTCCAGAGGCAATAGGCACTGATCAGACCGGCAATTACATAGCCCGGCAGGGTGAAACGAACGAAAGCGTGCCAGCTTGGCGTACCCTCGGCGAGATCGTGGCTCCCCTTGAAAGAAAGGGCGTAAACGAACCCATGCATGACTGCCAGCGAGGCGGCGATCATGAGCAAGCCATGCCACGGGGTCATCTTGTACGAGAGCAAGATCATTTCCTCGGTGGGCGCGACGTTGAGGTTGAGGAACAGGGCGCCGACCGCCATCAGGAATAGTTCACCGGCGTAGGTCGTTTCCCGTTCTTGGACTGGGTCATCACTATCGACTTCCTTGGCATCGTCATCATCGTCCGATTGTCCGCCGAGCTGGCTCCGACCTAGCATCGCGCCAATGCTGGCAGGTATGGCTTGGATGGCGATGATTCCGATAATCTCGTGCGGGGATTGATCGTATTTCAGCACCCCCATGACGATGAGGATCAGTGCGCTGCCCAGAACCCCAAGGCCGTAGGCAATACTTGCGTCACGGATCGCTTGTCGCCAGGTCGACGTCCGCTCAAATCCGATCCGGTCCGAGAGAATAACGAGGAGGGGAATATTGACGATCAGCAAGAGAAACAGGCGGCCGCGGTCCATGTAGAAGCCGAGCTCCCACATTTCCATGGTCATGAACATGGGCAGCGCAAAAAGCAATGCTCCAGCAATACCGCGTGCAATCCCTGCAAAAAATTTGCTGCTATTGAAGTCCTCGCGCGTGGTCGCGACACTCAAGTTAGATCTCCCCCTAAATGAAAAACTCCCACCACCCGTAAACCGAGGCAGCGGCGTTCAAAGCGCACGCGCTCGCTGCAGAAGCGCGGGTTGGACGCATGAGCACCAGCGCCGCCGAAGCCAAAGCCGTCATGGACATCAAAGTTGACATGACTTTTCTCAAATGCTTCTCAGTTACGAGATAGTGGCAGTTCCGACCGTACCTGCGAGAGTTGTGGTGTCGACACGGTTCGATAGCGTGCCTCGACCAAATTATAGATCCCGAACGCAGCCAAGCCGATAGCCACGACGAGGTAGAGAACGGCTCCGAAAGGAAGCTGTCTCACGAAGGTCAAGGCATCACTTATGCTTCCCGCCTGGCCCGAATCGACGGTGAAGGCCGCATAGCAAAAGAAGACGCCGACGATCACGAAAACGACCCCACGGGAAACCAGCCCATAGACGCAAACCAATAACAGAGGTCGGCTTTGACCGATCATGAGATATCGCTCAAATCGCCGCGTGATACCTTTCAGCGCGGTAACAACACCACCAACGACAAAGCCGAGACCAATCGCACCAGCCAGGAAACGACCAAACGGCTGCGACATGGCCCAGGCTGCTAAGTCCTTTTCTCCGCCGTCGCCACCTGATCCAAAACCAAGGGCGTCCTGAAAGGCGTATATCGCCAACCCCATGTAGGCCACGGCGCTCCCGAGAAGGGCGGCACGGATCAGGTAGCTTTTCACACTGTGATCATGGTTGTCTGCGTTCGCGATGGACTGGGCAAGCCGCCATGCTACAAAGCCGAGTAGCCCGAGCCCTATCAAGCCCAGCCACACCCGGCCGAATGGTTGTTCCAAGACAGCGTCGAGCGCTGATTTGGTATCGGCCTTTCCGCCGCCGAAGCTCGAAAATACTGCCAGCGCAGCAACGAGCAAAAACACAATACCTCGAGCGCTATATCCGGCCCGCGCAAGCCATTCAAATTTCGACCTGGTCATCTCTGGTTCCCCCGCCGCGGATTTAACGAGCGCCCAGCAAAACAGTTCCGACTTCTCCGCGATGAATGTCTTCAACGAGGCAAGCGCCTCGAACTTTATCGCAATTTTGATTGTTGGACGCCCACCGGAGTTTCCAATGAAACGAGATTACGAGCAGCGCGAACGAGCCTACAGCGTACTGTACATGCATATCGCGCGGCTAAATCTGAATCAGTTCCATAAGATAGATTACGCCACTTTCACAATCATGGATTGCTAGAATTACGAGAGCGCACTCTTGGTTGTTTGAGGGACTCAGCTGGGGCCTCCCCTGAGATCCGCTTTCAAATACCGGCTGATGATCGCAGCTCATAGAGCACGTGATGGCGCAAAGGATGGCCCTCGGCCAAATTGGGATGATCGAACTCACCGATCTGGTTCATCCCCAGTCGCCTCATCAAACCCCAGGAATTGCTGTTTGCGGGCACCGTGAAACTGACAATGCGGTCAAGCTTCAGCGTGTTGAACGCAAAGTCGAGAGACCGTTCCGCGGCCTCGCGCGCATAGCCGGCACCGTGCCGCGACGCGGAGAGCCGCCAACCGATTTCGACTGCCGGGGCAAATGGCAAAGTCGGTGAAACCTTGGCGAGGCCGCACATACCGATCAACGCGCCGCTTGCCTTCTCTTCCAGCGCCCAGAACCCCCAGCCATGATCCTCGAAGTGAAGGTCGATACGGTCGAGCATCGCATTCGACTGTTCGTCGGTCAGAGGATTGAGATATCTGACAACGTCGGGCTCGGCATTGATCGCAGCGAAAGGCTTGCGATCCTGCAGTCGCCAGGGTCTCAAAATCAGACGTTCGCTTTCGAGCCTCATCGTCCCTCTGCGATAGATCCTACCAGAGCGTCATGTGACGGTTGACGTCCTTGTAAAGCAGGTAGCGGAAACGGCCGGGGCCGCCGGCGTAACATGCCTGCGGGCAGAAAGAGCGCAGCCACATGAAGTCGCCGGCTTCGACCTCGACCCAATCCTGGTTCAGCCGATAGACGGCCTTGCCTTCCAGTACATAGAGACCATGCTCCATGACATGGGTTTCCATGAAGGGGATCACGGCGCCCGGCTCCAAAGTCACGATATTCACATGCATGTCGTAGCGGACATCGGCCGGATCGATGAACCGGGTCGTCCCCCAGCGTCCATCGGTGTCGGGCATCGCCGAGATGGCGTGTTCGTCCTCATGCGTGACGATCGCCGGTGGTGGCTCCAGCCCCTCGACCTCCTGAAAGGCCTTTCGAATCCAGTGGAATTTTGCCGCAGTTGAGCCGCCGTTTTTCAGGCGCCAGACCGAACCCGCCGGAAGATAGGCGAACGAACCGGCCCGGAGCGGATGGCTGACGCCGTCGAGTTCCACGGCCATCTCGCCTTCGACGACGAACAGAACCGCTTCGGCCCGCTTGTCGGGCTCCGGCCGATCGCTTCCGCCGCCTGGCTGAACTTCCATCACATATTGCGAGAAGGTCTCGGAAAAACCGGAGAGCGGCCTGGAGAGAACCCATGCCCGTGTCCCCGTCCAATGCGGAAGGACGCTGGTGACGATGTCGGTCATGACGCTGCGCGGGATGACCGCATAGGCGGTGGTGAAGACGGCCTTGCTGGAAAGCAGCTCGGTTTGCGGCGGCAATCCGCCGAGTTTGGAATAATAATCTCTGTTCATCGGTCCAGGCTTCGCGGCATGTGGCACTGCATCTGCTTTATGCGCCGCTCATCGTCCAGGCAACTCTTAATTCGACCCGTGAAAATTGATGCGGAGCCGTCCGGCACGTTTCCGTCAGAACTCGACTTCCAGCTCGACGATCTCGTCCGGCTCGACCAACGCCCCTTCGGTCCATTCGCCCATCAGCGGCCAGGACAGCACCGTCTCGACATAGGCTGCAAGCCGCGGCTCCAGTTCCACCGCATAGGTGCGAAAGCGGGTGCAGACCGGCGCGTACATCGCATCGGCCACAGTTGGCGCGGCCCCGAACAGCCAGGGCCCACCGCTTGCCTCGAGGCATTCGGTCCAGATTGCCTTGACGCGCTCGACATCGGGCCGCGCGCCCGAGAATATCTTGAAGCTCGCATGCCGCGCCTTGAGGTTCATCGGCAATGCCGAGCGCAGATTGTGGAACCCCGAATGCATCTCGCCCGACACCGACCGGCAGCGGGCGCGCGCCGCGCGCTCAGTGGGCCAGAGCCCGGCATCCGGCACGACCTCATGGAGATATTCGGCAATCGCCAGCGTGTCCCAGACCGTCACCTCGTCATGGGTCAGCCTCGGCACCAGAACCGACGGTGAAAGTAGAAGCAGTTCCTGACGCGCCTCGTCATCCATCTCCACAAGGACTTCGGCGAAATCCAGCCCCGCCATCCGGCACAGCAGCCAGCCGCGCAGAGACCATGAGGAGTAGTTCTTCGAGGAAATCGTCAGTGCAGCTTGCGACATCGGGCTCGTATCCTTGTCGGACAATGTTGCTTCTTCCTCGATAATCTTCTCGCATGGCAGGACATATTCCACTAGCATTTTTTGCACCGCCGCATCGATGCGGCAGTGCGGGAGATTTCGGCCATGCTCTATCAGGCCTATCAGTTCCAGGATGACCTCATCGCGCCGCTCCGCGATCTGGCGCGGCGCCTGCAGATGTTTTCTGCGACAGCGTTCTGGAACCCCGGCGGCGAAATGGGACGGCAGTTCTCCGCCGCGATGGAGATGATTTCCCGCTTCGAGATTACTCACGAACGTCCGGATTTCGCCATCACCTCGGCCTTGATCGGCAACCGCATGGCGCCCGTCACCGTCGAGTCCGTGCTCGACCTGCCCTTCGGCACGCTGCTGCGCTTTGCAACGGACACCGATGCAAAGCGGCCGCGGGTGCTGGTCGTCGCACCGCTGTCCGGCCATTTCGCCACACTCCTGCGCGGCACCGTGCAGACCCTGCTGCGCGATCACGACGTCTATATTACCGACTGGGCCAATGCCCGCGACGTGCCGCTGTCGGCAGGACGCTTCGGCATGGACGACTATGTCGATTATATCATGCATTTCCTGGAGGAAATCGGCCCCGGCGCTCATATCCTCGCCGTCTGCCAGCCCTGCGTACAGGCGCTGGCCGCCGTTGCCGTGATGTCGGAAGAGCGGCATCCCGCCACCCCACGCACCATGACGTTGATGGCCGGGCCGATCGACCCGCGCGAAAGCCCGACGAAGGTCAACGAGCTTGCCGTGTCGAAATCGCTCGCCTGGTTCGAGAATTCGCTGATCACAGGCGTTCCCTGGCGTTATCGGGGTGCGGGACGGCGCGTCTATCCCGGCTTCCTCCAGCTCGTCGCCTTCATGTCGATGAACATGCAGCGCCACCAGGACGCCCATCGCAAGCTTTACGACCATCTGGCGAAGGGCGAGACAGCCGAAGCCGGCAAGATCAAGAAGTTCTACGACGAATATTTCGCCGTGCTCGACCTCACCGAGGAATTCTACATCGAAACCATCGAGCGCGTCTTCCAGAAGGCGGAACTCGCGACCGGCGACTTGACCCACCATGGCCGCAAGGTCGACCCGGGCCAGATCCGCAACACGGCGCTTTTGACCGTCGAGGGCGGGCGCGACGATATCTGCGCCCTCGGCCAGACCTCGGCCGCGCACGATCTCTGTCGGGCGCTGCGCCCGCATCTGAAGCGCCATCATCTTCAGGCCAATGTCGGACATTACGGCGTCTTCAGCGGCCGCCGCTGGGAGGGGGAAATCTACCCCGTCGTGCGCAACATGATCCTGGCGATGGAATAGCGCCGGTCAAATCCGAAACGCAATGGCAAGCCTACCGATCAGCCATGACCAGATGGCCCGGCCCGACCTCACGATAAGACGTGCTCGCAGGCTGATAGTCGACCGGGCGCATCGGGCTCTTGATCTCGTCATTCGCCACCAACCGCTTTTCATGGCGGCGGTCTGGATCGGGCACCGGCACTGCCGCGATGAGCTTCTTCGTATAGGGATGCTGCGGATTTTCGAAGACCGCGGACCGCGGGCCGATCTCGACGATCTCGCCGAGATACATCACCGCAACACGGTGGCTGACACGCTCGACCACCGCCATGTCGTGTGAGATGAACAGGAAGGCGAGGTTGAAACTCTGCTGCAGATCGAGCATCAGGTTGATGACCTGCGCCTTGATCGAGACATCGAGCGCCGAGACGCTTTCATCGGCGACGATGACCTTCGGCTCCAAGGCAAGCGCGCGGGCAATGCATATGCGCTGGCGCTGGCCGCCGGAAAATTCATGCGGATAACGCGCGGCCATATCCGCCGACAGACCGACCTTCACCAGCAAATCGGCGACGACCTCTTTTGCCTGTTTCGAGTTGCCCATCTTGTGCTCGAGATAGGGTTCGGCGATCGCAGCACCGACCGTCATGCGCGGATTGAGGCTGGCAAAGGGATCCTGGAAGATCATCTGCACGGATTTGCGCATCTCGCGCAGATCCTTCCTGTCGAGGCCGAGCACCTCCCTGCCCTCGACAAGAACGGAACCGGCCTGCGGCTCGATGAGGCGCATGATGGCGCGGCCGGTCGTCGATTTGCCGCAGCCGGATTCGCCGACGAGCGACAGCGTCTCACCGGCATGAAGATCGAAGGAGACATTTTCGACGGCATGCACCCGGCTGGTCAGCCGGCCAAACAGGCCGGAATGAATGTCGAAACGCTTGGTGAGGTTCTTCACCTGCAGGACGGGTGTCGCTGCCACCGTATCGGCGACCTCGGCGGGAATGTCCGATTCACCCGTTGCGGTATTGACCACGGGAAAACGCAACGGCCGTTGCCGGCCCTGCATCGAGCCGAGCACCGGCACAGCGGATAGTAGCGCTCTCGTATAGGGATGTTTGCCGCGGTGGAAGATATCGGCCGTGGCGCCGCTTTCCACCTGTTCGCCGCGATACATCACCACCGTCCGGTCGGCGATCTCGGCAACAACGCCCATGTCATGGGTGATGAACAGAACGGAGGTCCCCTCCTCGTCCTGCAGCATCTTGATCAGATCGAGGATCTGGCCCTGGATGGTGACGTCGAGCGCCGTCGTCGGCTCGTCGGCAATCAACAGCTTCGGCCGGCTGGCGAGCGCCATGGCGATCATCACCCGCTGGCGCATGCCGCCGGAGAAGCGATGCGGATATTCGCCAAAGCGCGAGGCGGCAGACGGGATGCGGACCTTTTCCAGCAGCCTTATCGTCTCAGCTTTGGCATCGGCCCTGCTCATATCGGAATGGCAGAGCAGAGCTTCGGAAATCTGGTCGCCGATGGTGAAGAGCGGATTGAGCGATGTCATCGGCTCCTGGAAGATCATCGCCACCTCGTTGCCACGCACCTGCCGCATGGCATTTTCCGGCAATGCCAGGAGGTCGCGTCCGCCGAGCATGACGCGACCCTCGACACGGCTCGTATCCGCCTGCAGCAGCCGCATGATCGAGAGAGAGGTGACGCTCTTGCCCGAGCCGGATTCGCCGACGATCGCCACCGTCTCCGCTGGCGCCACCGTGAAGGAAACATCGCGCACGACCGGTTTCCAGACGCCGTCCACCAGGAAGGATGTCGTCAACCTTTCGACGGAAAGAACGTCGGTGGTTGTCTCAATCGGTTGCGCTTGGGCAGTGGCCATGGTGGTTCCTCTTGCGGCAGATGAGCGGCGGCGGATCAATCCGGCCAGCGCAGCGCACCGTCGAAGCGGTGCCTGCTGCGGTTCTCGATCGGCGTTGCGATGATCTCGTTGGAGGCGCGCGCCTTGTCGAGTTCCTGCGCCAGGCGCTCCGCGACAATCATCTCCTCGCCCGGATGCAGATTGCACGGGTCAAGGTAGAAATAGCGGTGCTCCACCTCGTGATCGCGCACGATGATTGGCGGGCTGCCCTTGGCAAGCGCATCGGCCAGATCCCAGGCAGTGATATGCGCCTGCTCGGGATCGACGATCAGGCGCAGCCGATCGAGCGGATTGTTGGTCGGGTCAGGCTCGATCAATGCGGTGAGGCCGGGGCGGCCGTCGAGCGTGCGCTTCCACAGGTTGAGATAGCCGGTCTCGCGTTCCCGGATGCCGGCATGGTCGCGGTTTTCCCAGGCTTCGAGTGCTGCCATGACGCCGAAGATGCTCTCCTTGCCGACCTTCATGCCGCGGCCGATGCCCATATTCTGCAGGAAGGCGTGGCGCACCAGCTCCTTGCTGCCGGCAACGATGCCCGAGGTCGGGCCGCCGAGGAATTTGTGGCCGGAGTAAAGGGCGATATCGGCCCCCTGCTCCAGGAAAATCCTGAGATCATATTCCGAGGCCGCATCGACAATGACGGGCACGCCCTTGGCATGGGCAATCTCGACGAATTCCTTGAGGTTCAAAAGGCCGTAGTCGACGACATGGTGGGAGACGACATAGACGGCGGCGGCGGTCTTATCGGTGATGGCGTTTTCCATGTGGAAGCGATGCGTCGAGGTCGCCTGCCCCACAAGCACGACCTTGCCGCCGGCAAGCCGGATCGCCTGGTCGACCGGGGCGCCGTAGCTCACCACGTGGCCCATCTGCACCAGCACTTCGTTCTTCTCCGACACGACATCCGGCAGCTTCTCGATCGCCAGCAGGTTATTGCCGGTGATCGCGCCGGCGACAGCCAGCGAAATGCCGGCCGAGCAGGAGGCGGTGACGAAGCCCGCCTCGCCGCCGGTCAGCCGGGCGATGACGGCGCTGGCCTTGCGTTGCAGGTCGTTGATCTCGACGAAGTGCGGCAGGATCGATGCCATCGCGCTGATCGCTTCGGGAACGACGATCGAGGCGCCGAGGCTGGTCATCGTGCCCGATACATTGATGACAGGGCGAAGGCCGAGCGACGGGCGTATATCAGTGGACATGGAGATCTCCAGGAGTCTGGGTCGAAAAACGAAACATGGGGCGGTCGATCAACTGTGTCGAGTTCCCGTTAGCCGTGCAAGGCGACGATCGCCTCGATCTCGACGGTGATGTTGCCGGGCAGCGAGCCGAAGCCGACGGCCGAGCGGGCATGTTCGCCGGCTTGCCCGAAGACTTCAATCAGCAGATCCGAGCAACCGTTGATGACGCTCGGATGATCCTCGAAATCAGGCACGGCATTGACCATGCCGAGCAATTTCACTACCCGCTTGACCCGGGAGAGATCGCCGAGCGCGTCCTGCATGACGGCAAGCAGGTTAATGCCGGTCAGCCGCGCATGGCCGTAGGCCGCCTCGACACTGACCCCACCACCGACCTTGCCGGCATGCATGAAGCCGTCGGCCTCACGCGGGCCCTGGCCGGAGAGGTAGAGCATATTGCCTTCGATCACGTGCGTGACGAAATTGGCGATCGGCGGCGGCGGCGGCGGAAGCGCAATACCGAGGGCGGCAAGCCGTTCGTAAGGCGAGTTCTCGACCTTGCCGGCGGCGGTGGGAAACTGATTCACGCAAACTCCTGTCATGCAATTTTCGATTTGGCGAATTTCGATTGGGCCGACGTTTGGTCGGCGATTAAAGATCCTTGCGCTGTCTTGGATCGAGCATGTCTCTGAGGCCATCGCCGACCATCTGCAGCGACAGCACGGAGAGGATGATGGCGACGCCTGGAAACAGCGTCATCCAGTCGGCCTGGCCGATATACTGGCGGCCGGCGGCGATCATCGTTCCCCAGGTCGGGATTTCGGGGCTGACGCCAAGGCCGAGGAAAGACAGGCCGGCTTCGGCAAGCATCGCGCTCGCAAAGAGGAAGGTGGCCTGCACCAGGATCGGCGACAGCAGATTGCGCAGCACATGCCGTGTCATGATGTGGAAGGTCGAAATGCCGAGCGCCCTCGCCGCCTCGACATAGGGCAGTTCACGAATGACAAGCGTCGAAGCGCGGACGATGCGGGCAAGGCGCGGCGCATAGACGATCGACAGCGCGATGATAACAGTCGTCAACGACGGGCCGAGGGCAGCAACGAGCGCAATCGCCAGCAGAATATCCGGAAACGCCATCATCGCGTCGATCAGCCGGGCGATCGGCGTATCAAGCTTCTGAAAGAAGCCGGCAAGCAGGCCGAGCGTCACGCCGATCACGGCCGAGAGCGTCACGACCGCAACACCGACGAGCAGCGACAAGCGGCCGGCGAAGATCGTACGCGAAAAGACGTCACGGCCGAACTCATCGGTGCCGAAGAAAAAGGTGCCGCTCGGCGGCTTCAGCCGATTGACGATGGAAAGCTTCGACGGCGAATAGGGCGCGACAACAGGCGCAAAGACTGCCAGAAGCACGAAGATCGTCAGGATCAGCAGACCCAAGGCGACCGTCTTGCGCTTCAGCAGGCGCTTGGTGAATTTGCTGCCCTCGCCTTCGACTGATTTGATTGCGATATCGGTCATCAGTAGCGCACCCTCGGATCGATCAGCAGATAGAGCATGTCGATCGCAAAATTGATCAGCACGTAGAGCGCGGCGATGACGAGCAGAGCCCCCTGGATGACCGGATAGTCGCGGCGGAGAACCGCCGAGACGACGAGATTGCCGACACCCGGCAGGCCGAAGACGGTCTCGGTGACGACGGCGCCAGATATCAGCACCGCTGCCGTCAGGCCGATCACCGTCAGGATCGGGATCAGCGCATTCTTCAGCGCGTGCTTGAGAATGACCCGGCGCTCGATCAACCCCTTGGCGCGTGCCGTGCGGATATAATCGTCGCCAAGCACATCAAGCATCGACGCGCGGGTGAAACGCAGGATCAGCGCCGAGGAGACGATGCCGAGCGCAAAGGCAGGCAGCGTCAGATGATACATCCGATCGAGAAAGGTCGAGCCCGGACCGCCATAACCCGAGACCGGGAAGAGGTTGAGCCTGACGGCGAAGAACTGCATCAGGATCAGGCCGAGCCAGAAGCTCGGAATGCTGGCGGCAAACATGGCGAGCGTCGTTGCCGCCTGGTCAATGAAGGAGCCGCGCCGATAGGCGGCATAGATGCCGATCGGCAGGGCGATGATGCTGGCAATGGCGAGCGAAAACAAAGTCAGGAAGAAGGTCGGCTCGGCCCGGTCGAGCAAGGCCGAGGTGACAGGCATGTTGAGGAAGATCGACTGACCGAGATCACCTCTCAGCATCTGGCCGATATAGTAGACATATTGCAGGCCGAGCGACTGATCGAGGCCGAGCCGGGCCCTGAGGTCGGCAATATCCTGCGGCGTCGCATCCGGCCCGAGCATGACGGCGGCCGGATCTCCCGGCGTCACGCGCACGATGACGAAGACGATCGTGACGACGAGAAACATCACGACGATCATGCCGAACAGGCGCTGGAGGATGTAGCGTATCATGAATGCCTGGCAAACCCTTGCAGATGCTGCAAAAAAGAAGACCGATACCGACCAGGAATGGCCGGTATCGGTGGCGATGTTTACTTCTTGATCGAAGCATTCCAGAAATACGGCCACGGAGCCGGATCGACGCCTTCAAGCTTGGTCGATTCTGCCGAAACGGCGTTGAAGTCCCCGATCTTCATGAAAGGTGCGTCGGCATAGATCGCCTTCTGGACATCGGCCCAGAGCGCCACGCGCTTCTTCGGATCAACTTCCGAGGTGAAGGCATCGACGGCGGCCTTGCGGGCCGGCGTATCCCACCAGCCCGGCGAGCTTGTCGAGAGCGAGCCGATCAAAGCAGGCTCCGGCAGGAAGGGGCTATGGGTGATATAGATATCCCAGAGCTTCGGATCGGTACGGCGCTGCGTCAGCGTTGCCCAGTCCACAACCTGCATATCGACGGTGAAGCCGGCAAGCTTCAGATATTCGGCGGCGACCTGCGCCATCTTGTAGTGGAATTCATACTGGCGGCTGGTCAGGATACGGATCGGCTCACCATTGTAGCCGGCCTTCTTGGCGGCAGCGGCCGCCCCTTCCGGATCGGCGACGTTGTAAGCGCCTTCGACGCCGGCATCCGTATGCCAGGAATAAGATTCCGGATAGATGGCGCCGTCGAGTGCGTAGAAATCCTTGCTGCCGAAAGCTGCGGCCAGCATGTCTTCCATGCTGAGCGCCTGGCGGACCGCCTTGCGAACCTCGACATTCTTGTTGACGCCATCGGCCGTGTTGAAGACGAACACCGGATAGCCGAAGGGCTTCAGGATGATCGGCTGCGAGGCGGTGGAGGCCTTCAGCTTGTCATAGGATTCGACCGGGATCGAGTCGACGTAGTCGTATTGTCCGGAAACGGCGGCCTCGACGCGGGTGTTCGGATCCGGCACCGGCACGAAGCGGATTTCATCGAGATACTGGTGGCGGGCGCCGCCATAACCATTGCTGTCGCCTTCGCGCGACTTGTAGCCATCGAAGCGGACGAGCTGGATATACTGGTCGGCCTTGCGCTCCTTCAGCATGTAGGGACCGGTGCCGATGAAGTCTTTCATCGGCTCGTCCTGCTTTTCGGAAGGGATGATGATCGCGGCCGAATTGTTGAAGGCGAGCAGCGAGGTCAGCGGCGCATAGGGTTGCTTCAGCGTGATCGTCACGGTCGCTGGATCGGCGGCAGTGACCTTATCGATGAAGCCGGCGACCTGCTTGCCGCGCGAAGCGATCTTCATCCAGCGGCCAAGAGAAGCGACGACATCTTCCGAGGTCATGTCGGTATTGTCGTGGAACTTGATGCCGGTCCTGAGCTTGATCGTGTAGGTTTTGCCGTCGGCACTGATCTCAGGCAGGCTTTCGGCCAGAAGCGGCGTGACGTTCCAGCTCTTGTCGAAGGTGTAGAGCGTTTCGAAAATGTGCTGCGTAACGATGCCGACCAGATCGGCCGTCGACGACATCGGATCGAGCGTCGGCGGCTCGCCGATCGTCGCGACATTGATGACGCCGCCCTTTTCCTGGGCAAGGAGCGTCGAAGGCAGGGCGACGAGCGCGGTGCCGAGAAGGAATGCGACCAGTGTTTTCATGTGAGGGCTCCCGTTTAGTTCCACAATTATGTAATTCATCTTTTTGTAACAGAATAGGAGATCGATCGATCCTGTCAAGCAGGAGCGACGGATTATGCGCTCGGCGGACAGCGAGACGCCGGAGAAACACACAATCCTTGGCTGCGCCCGCCTGCAACAAGACCGCGCATTGTGCCAAGGTGTGTCAATCGCAGTGAGGCTTCAACGGAACGGGAGAACAGGATGAGCATCGATTTCAACGACGGCAAATGGCTGAACGAGCCGGCCAACTGGCAGGCGGACGAAGGCGGACTTACCCTGACGACCGATGAGAAAACTGATTTCTGGCGGGAGACCCATTACGGCTTCACCCGCGACAGCGGCCATTTCCTCGCCTTTCCTTTCAGCGACGGCTTCACCGCTCAGATCCGGGTCCAGGGCGAATTCCGCACGCTCTACGACCAGGCCGGCCTGATGGTGCGCATCGACGAGAGGCGCTGGGTGAAAACAGGCGTCGAATTCACCGACGGCGAAGCCTTCCTCAGCACCGTCGTCACCGACGGCAAGTCCGACTGGTCCGTGGCACAACCCTTCAAAGAGCTGGAGGATTTCCGCATCCGCGTGACCGTCGCCAACGGCGCAATGCGCATCCAGGCTTCGCGTGATGGCAGCTTCTGGCCGCTGCTGCGGCTCGCCCCCTTCCCGGCAGCAGCGCACTACGAGGTCGGACCGACCGCCTGCACGCCGGAGCGCAGTGGCCTGACGGTTCGCTTTTCCGAATTCTCGATCGGCCCGGCGATCACCAAGGATCTGCATGATTTGAGCTAGAAGAGCGCCCTTTCGCGGCTCTACCGAGAGAACAAGATCAAATGACTGCGAGTGCAGGGCAGCACACTTGACAAAGACTAGCTGCCTGTATTTTACTCAAGCCTGCGGATTAGGCAGAAGGCCGCCGCATTGACATGACTCCGATAGTCTCTGGGCAGTTTCGCCCCATGACGCCTCATCGCTCGATGGGACCAGCGTCGTGGGGTTTTTGATATGGTCACTTCATGAATGACGCGCTGAAAATCGGTATCCTCTATTCGACCACCGGACCTTACGGCTCGATGGGCCGCGACGCGCGCGACGGCGCCGATTTCGCCATGGCCGAATATACCGGCGTCGAAGGGCTGGCGATCGAACCGGTCTTCTTCGACCCCCATGCCGATCTTGCCGCCTATCTCGACGGCGCGCGCCATCTTCTGCGCGCCGGCTGCCGCCATATCGTCGGCACGATCACCTCTGCGGCACGCAAGGAAGTCATCCCGCTCGTCGAGAAACATGACGGCCTGCTCTGGTACATGTGCCCCTATGAAGGCTTCGAGGCCAACGAGAACGTCATCTATGTCGGCGGCTGCCCGAACCAGCATCTGCTGCCGCTTTTCGAGCACCTGATCCCGCGTTACGGGGCAAGGCCCTATCTCGTCGGCGCCAACTATGTCTGGGGCTGGGAGATGAACCGGCTCGCCCGCGAACTGATTACCAATGCCTGCGGCGAGGTGCTGGGCGAACGCTATCTTCCGCTCGAGGAAACCGCCGTCGAGCGCATCGTCGCCGAGATCGCCCAGCGCCGCCCGAGCTTTATCCTCAACAATCTGATCGGACCGTCGAGCTATGCCTTCCTGGAGGCGATCAAGGCGCTCGGTGATCGCGACCCGGCCTTCCGGGCAGAAAACTGCCCGGTCGTCAGCTGCGACCTGATGGAATGCGAGCTCGACGATATCGCCGCCGGAGCCGCCGCCGGCCAGCTTTGCGCCGCGTCCTATTTCGACAGTATCGCGACCCCGGAAAATGCCGCCTTCAAGGCTCGCGTCACCGAGCATCACGGCGCCGAGCGGCGCGTCTCCAGCGTTTTTGCCAGCGCCTATACGGCCGTCCGGCTCTGCGTCGACGCGATCGTCGCTGCCGGCGGTGACGAGCCCGACGCCGTCCGGCGCGAGCTCTACAATCGATCCTGGCCGACCCTGTTCGGCGCGCTTTCGATCGACCGGGAGACCAATCATGCCGCCCTGCCCTTCCATCTCGGCCGGATCAACGCCGACAACGGCTTCGATGTCGTCGCCTCGCGGCCGCCGCTCGCCGCCGACCCCTATCTGACCGGCCGCAACCGGCAGGCCTTTCCGCGGCTGAGGGTGGTGTCATGAAGGAGACACCCAATTTCACCGGCTGGCAGGCGATGGTCCTGCATCGCGAGGACGGCAACACCGAAAGGCTGATCCGTCAGCTTCGCCTGCTCGGCATCCATGCAGCGCTGCAATGGGCGCCGCTTTCAACCGCGGCACTGCCTGATCTCGTCATCGTCGATGCCGACCAGGGCTGGGACGATCTGCTGCCCTGGAACGGCGAAACGCCTGCGTGCCCCGTTGTCGCCTTGCTTGGTTCGGAAGCACCCGGCCGCATCGCCTGGGCCCTTGGACAGGGTGCCGGCGCGATCATCGCCAAGCCGATCGCCACATCGGCCGTCTATCCGGCGCTTGTCATGGCCGTCTCCATTCATCAGGAGCGCAAGGCGACTGCGGAAAAGCTGAAATATCTCGAAGAGCGCGTCCGGCTGCGGCCGCTCGTTCACGCCGCCGTCGAAAAGCTTCAGGCCGCACACGGCATCGACGAAGAGAGCGCCTACGCAATCCTGCGCAATTGCGCCATGCGCCGCCGCCTGCCTATGGAGCAGATATCAGCCTTCATTCTGGCAGGAGCAGAACCTCTGCCGGAGGCGGGCTGATGCATGTCTTGAAACAGATGATCCGCCAGCCGACGGCCCTCTTCGGGCTGGTGATCGTCACACTCGTAATCGCGCTGGCAATTGCTGCGCCGTGGATCGCGCCGTTCAGCCCCGACGAGCAGATGTTTGACGGCCTTTCGCTCGAAGGCGCGCCGCTGCCGCCGGGCGGCCCCTATCTGCTGGGCACCGACACGCTCGGCCGCGACCTCTTCTCGCGCCTGCTCTTTGGCGCCCGCACCTCGCTGATCATCGGCCTTGTCGCCAATGGCATTGCGGTGGCGATCGGCCTCTTCGTCGGCATCGTTGCCGGTTATCTCCGCGGGCTGCCGGGCAACATCCTGATGCGCTTCACCGATCTGATGATGGCCTTTCCGGCGCTGTTGCTCGCCATCGTACTGGCAGCCCTTTTGAAGCCGAGCCTCTGGATCGTCGCCATGGTGATCGCGCTCGTCAACTGGGTGCAGGTCGCCCGCATCGTCTACACCGAAACCCGCGGGCTGGTGGAGCGCGATTTCATCATGGCGGAACGCTCGCTCGGCGCCGGCCATATGCGCGTGCTCTTCATGCATATCCTGCCGCACCTCGTGCCGACGGCAATCGTCTGGGGAACGCTCGGCATTGCCACCACCGTGCTGCTCGAGGCCACACTTTCCTTCCTCGGCGTCGGCGTCCAGCCGCCGCAGCCCTCCTGGGGCAACATCATCTTCGAGAGCCAAAGCTATTTTCAGGCCGCTCCCTGGCTGGTCTTCATTCCCGGCGCGATCATCCTTCTGACGGCGCTTTCCTTCAATCTGGTGGGCGACGCACTACGCGACATTCTCGACCCGACCCAGCGCGGGAGGGGCTGATGGGTTTCGTGATGCTCCGCCGGCTGCTGCAGGCGGCCCTTATCCTGCTCGGCGTCGCTGCAATCACCTTCGTGCTGCTCTACGCCCTGCCCGCCGATCCGGCCCGCATGATCGCCGGCCGCAGCGCCACGACCCAGACAGTCGGCAACATCCGCCATGAGCTTGGCCTCGACCAGCCGCTGCTGGTCCAGTTCGGCACCTATCTCGGCAATCTGCTGCATGGCAATCTCGGCCGCTCCTATGCGCAGAAAACCGACGTCTGGACGCTGATCGCCGCACGACTGCCGGCAACACTGACGCTGATGCTCGCCGGCATCTTCGTCGAGGTGGCGCTCGGCCTGACGCTCGGCACCATCGCCGCCGTGCGCCGCGGCGGCTTCGTCGACCGGCTGGTGATGATGGCCTCCTTTGTCGGCACCTCCGCACCGCAATTTCTCGTCGCCCTGCTGCTGCTCTATCTGCTGGCGGCAACGCTCGGCTGGTTTCCGATGAGCGGCTACGGCAGCTTCTCGCATCTCGTCCTGCCGGCCGTAACGCTCGGCATCTGCGGCGCCGGCTGGTATGCCCGGATGGTGCGCTCGTCGATGATTGATGTGCTGAACCAGGATTACGTCCGCACGGCGCGCGCCAAGGGTCTTTCCTCGAAGCGTGTCATCCTGCGCCATGCGCTGCCCAATGCCGTGCTGCCGATCATCGCCATGATCGGCATCGATATCGGCCAGTTCATGGGCGGCGTGGTCGTGGTTGAAGCAGTCTACGGCTGGCCCGGCATCGGCCAGCTCGCCTGGCAGGCAATCCAGCAGGTCGACATCCCGATCATCATGGGCGTCACGCTGACGTCGGCGCTCGCCATCATCATCGGCAATCTGCTTGCCGACCTCATCGCGCCGGTCATCGATCCGCGCATCCGCACACGCTGACAGCAACCAAAGAAGGGGAACCAAGATGTTCAAACGCTGGCTGCAACAGACGACCATGGCAACGATGGTGGCGCTCGCCCCATTGTCCGTCATGGCGCAGGACACGCCCAAGCAGGGCGGCGATATCGTCGTCACCTACAAGGACGACATCACCACGCTCGACCCGGCAATCGGCTACGACTGGGTCAACTGGTCGATGATCAAGAGCCTCTATTCCCGCCTGATGGATTACGCACCCGGCACGCCGAACCCGGTTCCCTCACTTGCCGAGAGCTTCACCGTTTCGCCCGATGGCTTGACCTATACCTTCAAGCTGCACAAGGGCGTGAAGTTCTCGAACGGCCGCGAACTCGTCGCCTCCGACGTGAAATATTCGATCGAACGGGCCGTCGACCCGAAGACTCAAGGGCCCGGCGCCGGCTTCTTCGGCGCCATCAAGGGCTTCGAGGATGAAACCGGCGGCAAGACGACGACGCTCTCCGGCATCGAGACGCCTGACGATAGCACCGTCATCTTCAACCTCTCACGTCCCGACGCCACCTTCCTGCACGTGCTCGCCATCAACTTCGCCTCGGTCGTGCCGAAGGAAGCCGTCGAGGCGGCCGCCGGCGATTTCGGCAAGAAGCCGGTCGGCTCCGGCACCTTCATCCTCAAGGAGTGGACGATCGGCCAGCAGCTCGTTTTCGAGCGCAACAAGGACTATTTCGTCAAGGGCGTTCCCTATATCGACAGCTTCAAGGTCGAGGTCGGCCAAGAGCCGCTGGTGGCGCTCTTGCGCCTGCAGAAGGGCGAGGTCGATATTGCCGGCGATGGCATTCCGCCGGCAAAATTCCTCGAAATCAAGAATTCGGCCGACGGCGCGCAGATGATCGTCGACGGCGAACAGCTGCACACCGGCTACATCACGCTGAACACCAAGGTGAAGCCCTTCGACAACGTCAAGGTTCGCCAGGCGTTGAACATGGCGGTCAACAAGGAGCGCATCACCCGTATCCTCAACGGCCGTGCAACGCCTGCCAACCAGCCGCTGCCACCGCTGATGCCGGGCTACGACAAGGCCTTCACCGGCTATGCCTATGACGTGGCGAAAGCCAAGGCACTGCTTGCCGAAGCCGGCTATCCCGATGGCTTCGAAACCGTACTCTACTCCACCAACACCGATCCGCAGCCGCGTATTGCCCAGGCGATCCAGCAGGATCTGGCCGCCGTCGGCGTCAAGGCCGAAGTCCGGGCGCTCGCCCAGGCAAACGTCATCTCGGCCGGCGGCACGGAAGGCGAAGCGCCGATGATCTGGTCGGGCGGCATGGCCTGGATCGCCGACTTCCCGGATCCCTCCAACTTTTATGGCCCAATCCTCGGTTGCGCCGGCGCGGTTCCGGGCGGCTGGAACTGGTCATGGTACTGCAATGCCGATCTCGACAAGCGCGCCGTTGCTGCCGACTCCATGTCCGATCCGGCAAAAGCAGCCGAGCGCACCGCCGCCTGGGGCAAGATCTTCACCGATATCATGGCCGATGCGCCGTGGATCCCTGTCATCAACGAACGCCGCGTCGTCGCCAAGTCGCTGCGCATGGGCGGTGCTGACAACATCTACATCGATCCGACCCGCGTCATCAATTACGACGCGATCTACGTCAAGCAGTAAGCCCTGAAGAACAATGCCTTCCCGGTCCCAGCCGGGAAGGCGTCATAAAATCGAGGGAGACACGACATGTGCATCGCCTGCACCCACACCATTCACCGCGCCCAGCATAATTTCGGCTGGAACAAGGATTTCGTCCCCGCCGTCGTCGCCAAGCCCGGCGAGACGATCCACTTCGAATGCATGGATTCATCGGGTGGCCAACTCGGAAGCAACGCGACGCTGGAAACGCTGAACGCGCTCGATTTCGGCAAGATCAACCCGGTCTCCGGCCCGGTTTATATCGAAGGTGCCAAGCCCGGCGATGCGCTGAAGGTGACGCTGCGCAAGTTCATTCCGTCGGGCGTCGGCTGGACCGCCAATATTCCAGGCTTCGGCCTGCTTGCCGACCAGTTCACGGATCCGGCACTGCACGTCTGGTCTTACGATGCCAACACCATGGTGCCCGCCCTTTACGGCCCGGGCGGCCGCGTGCCGCTGAAGCCCTTCGCCGGCACGATCGGCGTTGCACCCGCCGAGCCCGGCACCCATTCCGTCGTTCCCCCGCGTCGCGTCGGCGGCAACATGGACATCCGCGACCTGACGGCGGGGGTGACGCTCTATCTGCCCGTCGAGGTCGACGGCGCGCTGTTTTCGATCGGTGATACCCATGCTGCCCAGGGCGATGGCGAAGTCTGCGGCACGGCGATCGAAAGCCAGATGAACGTCGAAGCGACGATTGAGCTCGTCAAGGACGCCAAGCTGCAGACGCCGCGCTTCACCACGACCGAACCGGTGACCCGCCATCTCGACGGCGCCGGCTACGAGGTGACGACCGGCATCGGCCCTGACCTGATGACCGGAGCACGCGAAAGCGTCATGCGCATGATCGATCTTCTCGGCGCCGAACACGGCATGAGCGCCGTCGATGCCTATCTGCTCTGCTCGGTTTGCGGCGATCTCCGGATCAGCGAGATCGTCGACCAGCCGAACTGGGTGGTTTCCTTCTATTTCCCGAGGATCGTGTTCGCGTGAACGAAGCCATGCCCGCCGCGGCACCGGTGCTCAGCCTTCGCAATCTGAGCGTCGATGCCCGCACCCCCGAAGGCCGGAAGCCCGTTCTCCAGGATGTCAGCTTCGAGCTTGCAGGCGGCGAAACGCTCTGCATCGCCGGCGAATCCGGCTCCGGCAAGTCGGTCACCTCGCTGTCGATCATGGGGCTCTTGCCGAAAGCCTCGCTGCGGGTCGCCTCAGGCAGCGTGCTGCTTGGCGAGCGCGACCTGCTTAAGCTTTCCGACCGGGCGATGCGCAGCGTGCGCGGCGGCGATATCGCCATGGTGTTCCAGGAGCCGATGACCTCGCTCAACCCGGTCATGTCGGTCGGCAACCAGCTGACCGAAGCAATCCGCGCGCACCAGGGCAGCGAGAATGCCGAGGCGGTGGCGCTGAAGATGCTCGACGCCGTGCAGATCACCGACCCGGCCCGACGGCTGAAGCAATATCCGCATGAGCTTTCCGGCGGCATGAGGCAACGGGTGATGATCGCCATGGCGCTCTCCTGCCGGCCGAAGGTGCTGATCGCCGACGAACCGACGACCGCACTCGACGTCACCGTACAGGCGCAGATCCTCAGGCTGATGCGCGAGTTGAAGCGCGAATTCGGCGCCTCGATCATCCTCATCACCCACGACATGGGCGTCGTCGCCGAAATGGCCGACCGCGTCGTCATCATGCAGAACGGCAGGATCGTCGAGCAAGGAACGACGCTCGCCATCTTCCAGCGGCCGAAGGAGGCCTATACGCAGCAACTGCTGGCCGCCGTCCCGCGGCTCGGCGCGCTTGCAGGCACCGACCGTCCACCGCGCATCACACAGCGCGCCGTCGAGACGCTGCATCCGGACCGCACGCCTGTCCTGAACGTGCGCGACCTCACCGTCACCTATGGCAATGCCGCAAGCCGGTTTTTCAAGGGCAAGCCGCCGGTCGCAGCCGTCGACGACGTTTCCTTCGATATCCTGCCGGGTGAAACGCTCGGCCTTGTCGGCGAAAGCGGTTCCGGCAAATCGACGACCGGCAAGGCCGTGCTCGGTCTCATCCCCTTCGAGGGCAACGTCCTGATCGACGGCCGCAATATTGCCGGCCTCAGCCAGCGCGAGATGCGGCCCGTGCGCCGCTCGGCGCAGATGATCTTCCAGGATCCCTATGCCTCGCTCGACCCGCGCATGGCCGTCGGCAAGGCGATCGGCGAACCGATGGTCATCCACGGCATCGGCAACCACAGTGAACGGCAGGACCGCGTCGCCGAACTGCTGCGCCGGGTCGGCCTGACGCCTGATGCGGCGACGCGCTATCCACACGAATTTTCAGGCGGCCAGCGCCAGCGCATCTGCATCGCCCGGGCGCTGGCGCTGGAGCCCAAGCTGATCGTCGCCGACGAAAGCGTCGCAGCGCTTGACGTCTCCGTCCGCGCCCGGGTGCTCGACCTGCTGCTCGAACTGCAGGAAACGATGGGGCTCGCCTATCTGTTCATCTCCCACGACATGGCGGTGGTCGAGCGCATGTCCCACAACGTCGCCGTCATGCGCGCCGGCCGCATCATCGAAACCGGCACACGTCGGGATATCTTCGAGAACCCGAGGGATGACTACACCCGTGCGCTGATCGCCGCGGTTCCGATCCCCGATCCGGAGGTCTATCGCGGCAGGGAAGCCCGCCTTTCGTAAAAGAGACGCGGCGGCGCGTAGGTCGAGCACTTGTCATTTTCGGGGTGACAGGCGCCTCGTTCTCTGCGAAAAAGAGCGCGATGAGAGACAGGGGCGCCCGTCGACAGATGGGCTGAGAAGCACCCTTCGAACCTGAACCGGATAATGCCGGCGGAGGGAGTCGCTCGGGGTCGCGGCATCGCCCGCACGAACCGCCCCGTGCCCGCCCCCGCCTGAAAGGGGCCACATGCAGACCAAGACCACACCAGGAGCGATGCTGAAGGCAATGCGTGAAAAGCCGCCGCTCGTTCAGTGCATCACCAATTACGTCGCCATGAATATCGCCGCAAATGTTCTGCTTGCCGCCGGCGCCTCGCCGGCCATGGTGCATGCCGCCGAAGAAGCCGGCGAATTCGCCGCGATCGCCAGTGCTGTGACAATCAATATCGGCACGCTGTCGACGCAATGGATCGATGGCATGCAGGCGGCTGCGAAGGCGGCGACATCAGCTGGAAAGCCCTGGGTGCTCGATCCCGTCGCCCATTATGCGACGGCTTTCCGCCGCAATGCGGTCGCCGAACTGCTCGCCCTCAAGCCCACGATCATCCGCGGCAACGCCTCCGAGATCATCGCGCTTGCCGGTGGTGAGAGCCGCGGCCAGGGCGTCGACAGCCGCGATCCGGTCGAGCAGGCGGAAGGTTCGGCACGATGGCTGGCTGAGCGGCAGCTGGCGGTGGTCGCCGTTACCGGTGCGGTGGATTTCGTTACCGACGGCGAGCGGGCCGTGCGCATCGAAGGCGGATCGGCCTTGATGCCTCAGGTCACAGCACTCGGCTGCTCGCTCACCTGCCTCGTCGGTGCCTTTGCCGCTACGGCACCCGAAGATACCTTCGGCGCGACGGTCGCAGCACTTTCAACCTTCGCCATCGCCGGCGAGGAGGCAGCACTTGGGGCGGCCGGCCCCGGCTCCTTCTCCTGGCGCTTCCTCGATGCGCTGACCGCGCTCGACGCCGAAACGCTTGACGCCAGGGCAAGGATATCAGCCGCATGAAGGCTTTCGACCTTTCGCTCTATCTCGTCCTCGACCCCGATCTCTGCGCCGGGATCGGCATGGTCGAAACCGCGCGCCTTGCCGTGGCCGGCGGCGCGACCATGGTGCAGCTGCGCGACAAGCACGCCGGCACCATCAGGATGATCGAGACCGGCCGCGCCCTGAAACAGGCGCTGGACGGGACCGGCGCCCTCCTCATTGTCAACGATGACGTCGAGGCGGCAATCGCCATCGGCGCCAACGGCCTGCATATCGGCCAGGAAGACATGGATGCGGTGAGAGCGCGAACGATGATCGGCCCCGAGATGATCCTCGGCCTATCGGTGGAGAGCGAGGCGCTTGCTACCGCCGTCGATCCTGATCTCGTCGATTACACCGGCGTCGGGCCGGTGTTTGCGACACCGACCAAGGCCGATCACAAACAGCCGATCGGTTTTGACGGACTTGCAAGGCTGGTAAAGGCCTCGCCCGTGCCATCGGTCGCAATCGGCGGGCTCAAGGCGGATCATGTCGCCCAAGTGTTTGCCGCAGGCGCCAGTGGGCTTGCCGTCGTCTCCGCCATCTGCGGCACGTCGGACCCCGAAGCGGCTACGCGCCGCATCGCGGCAGAAATTCGAAAGGTCCGCGCATGATCCGCAACGTTCTTTCGATCGCCGGCTCTGATCCCTCCGGCGGCGCCGGCATCCAGGCCGATCTCAAAGCCTTTTCCGCCCGCGGCGTCTACGGCATGGCGGTGCTGACCGCGCTGACCGCGCAGAACACGCAAGGCGTCAGCGGCCTGCATCTGGTGCCGCCGCAATTCGTCGCCGATCAGATCAATGCCGTCTTTGCCGATGTCCGCGTCGACGCCGTCAAGATCGGTATGATCGCCAATGCCGGCATCGCCGACGCCGTTGCCGGTGCGCTGGCTGCCCACCGCGACATTCCGATCGTTATCGACCCTGTCATGATCGCCAAGGGCGGAGCCGCCCTGCTGGCGCCCGAAGCGGTCGACGTGCTGACCCATCGGCTGCTGCCGCTTGCCACACTGCTGACCCCGAACCTGCCGGAAGCCGCCGCCCTGCTGCATCAGCCGGTCGCGACCATCCGTGCTGAGATGGCGGAACAGGCCGAGCGCCTGCGCGCGCTTGGCCCGGCCGCGGTACTGGTCAAGGGCGGCCATCTCGACAGCGACGAGAGCCCTGACGTGCTTGCCACGGCCGACGGCCTGCACTGGTTTGAAGCCAGGCGCGTGCCGACCAAGAACACCCACGGCACCGGCTGCACGCTCTCCAGCGCGTTGGCAGCCGAACTCGCCAAGGGCGCCTCGGCGCAAGAGGCCGTCGCCATCGCAAAGGATTACCTTGCCGGCGCGGTCGCAGCTGCCGGACAACTCACCGTCGGCTCCGGGCACGGCCCGGTGCAGCATTTTCATGCGCTTTGGAAAGATGGCGAATAGGCGCTCGTTCCACCAATATTCCGCCAATCGAAACGGCCCGGCCTTCCCGGGCCGTTTTTGCGTATGGCACCTACTTTGCGTTGAAACCCTGGGGACAGCGGCGGGTCGCGCCTTTGGTGGTTTGAAAAACCTTGTTGACAAGCCCGGTTAGATGGCCAAGTCTATGACACTAAAAGGGGATATGTTCCGCAATAAAGGAATAACTGGAGGAGTAACAGGTGCCAGACCTGCTTGTGAGCCTATATTCCACTGAGCTCGCCGACCTGAAACGCAAAGCCGACGATGTCGGCGTCTCCATCCGTCCGGCCCTCCCCCCGGAACTGCATTTCATCGTCAGCTGGGTTCGCGAACACTTCAGCGAGAACTGGGCAAGCGAAGTCACGGTCGCCTTCTCCCGGCAGCCCGTTGCCTGCCTGATCGCCGTCGACGGCGGCAAGCTGCTGGGCTTTGCCTGCTATGACACGACAGCCCGCGGCTTCTTCGGCCCGACCGGCGTCGATCCCGATGCCCGCGGCAAGGGCATCGGGCTCGCCCTCTTTTCCGCCTGCCTTCAGACCATGAAGACGCTCGGCCACGCCTATGCCCTCATCGGCGATGCCGGCCCGGTCGATTTCTACGCCAAGACCGCAGGCGCAATCGTCATCCCCGCCCCCGACAAGGGCATCTACGAAGGCATGCTGAGAAGCACGCCGAAATGACCATCTGATACCGGAGCTACAGAATTGTCCTCGACCCCGCTCGCCCTTTTCGTCGGCCTTCCGAATCCCACTATTTCGGATGATGAATTCGCCCTCTTTCGCGAAACCAATCCGCTCGGCCTCTTCGTCGGCCGGCGCAATCAGCGCGAGCCGGAGCAGACGAGGCGTCTGATCGAGCGTTTCCGCGAAGCCGTCGGCCGCGACGACGCGCCTATCTTCACCGACCAGGAAGGCGGCCGCGTTCAGCATCTCGATGCCGGCCCCTGGCCGCTCTTCCGCAGTTTCGGCCAGTTTGCCGAACTTGCGCGCCGCGATTTCGATCTCGGCAAAAAAGCACTGCGCCTTTCCTCCCAGGCCATGGGCGCGATGATGACGGAACTCGGCCTTTCGAGCGGCTGCTCGCCCGTTCTCGACCTCGTCTTCGAGACGACGAGCGCGGTCATCGGCGCCCGCTCCTTCGGCCCTGATCCCGATGTCATCGCGGCCCTCGGCCGCGAGGTGGTCGATGGCCTGCTCGAGACCGGCAACATGCCTGTGATCAAGCACATTCCCGGCCATGGCCGTGCGACGCTCGATTCCCACAAGGAGCGTCCGGTCGTCAATGCCAGCCGCGAGACGCTCACCGCCACCGATTTCAAGCCCTTCGTGGCGCTGAAGGATACGCCCTGGGCCATGGTCGCCCATGTCGTCTACTCGGCCTATGACGCGGAGCTGCCGGCATCGGTCTCGCCGATCATGCACGACGTGATCCGCAAGGACATGGGTTATGACGGCGTGCTGATTTCCGACTGCATCTTCATGGAGTCGCTCTCCGGCACCTTGCCGGAGCGCGTCAAACAGGTGCTCGACGCTGGCTTCGACATCGCGCTCCACAGCCACGGCGACGTCAAGGAAAGCGAAGCCGCCGCCAAGGCCGCCTGCCCGCTGACGGAAGCTGCCCTGCAGCGGATCGCTGCCGGCAAGGCCCGCCTCGGCTATCTCAAGATCGATGTCCGCGCCGCCCATGCGCAAGTCGAAGACATGTTTGCAAGCGCGCTGGTCTCCTGACCGGCACGTCATCTCTCACCGCATAAGAAAAGGGGAATGAAATATGAAAAAATATCTTCTTGCCGCCGCCGCACTAACACTGCTTTCGGGTTCTGCCATGGCGCAGACGGTCCTCACAGTGAATATCGAACCGGCGACGACCTGGGTTCGCAACTTCAACCCGTTCAACCAGACCTCGTCGCGCCAGTCGACACTCGACTTCATCTACGAGCCGCTGGTCGTCTTCAATCGCTTCGACAGCAACAAGCCGGTCTATCGCCTGGCCGAAAGCTTCAAACTCTCCGACGATCTGAAGAGCATCGATTTCAAGCTGCGCCCGAACCTGAAATGGTCGGACGGCAAGCCGCTGACCGCAGCCGACGTCAAGTTCACCTATGATTACCTGAAGAAGTTCCCGGCGCTCGACTTCGTCAGCATCTGGACCTTCATCACCGATGTGCAGGCAGTCGACGGCCAGACGGTGCGCTTCACGCTCGCCAATCCGAGCTCGCTTGCCGCCGAACAGATCTCGCAACTGCCGATCGTTCCGGAACATGTCTGGAAGGACGTTGCCGATCCGGTCACTTTCGCAAACGAAACGCCTGTTGGAAGCGGCCCGCTAACGGAAGTGCCGCGCTTCACCGGTCAGACCTACGACCAGTGCCGCAACCCGAACTACTGGGACAACGAGCACCTGAAGGTCGATTGCATGCGCTTCCCGCAGCTTGCCGACAACAACCAGATGCTGACCGCAACGGCCGACGGCACGCTCGACTGGGGCGTCTCCTTCATTCCCGATATCGACAATGTCTATGTTTCAAAGGATCCGGAGCATTTCCACTACTGGTATTCGCCGAGCAGCATGGTCGCCTTCCTGTTCAACCTGGAAACGGCGAACGAGAACAACAAGAAGGCCTTCAACGACCTGAAGTTCCGCCGTGCCGTCTCGATGGCGCTCGACCGCAAGACGATGATCGACGTCGCCGGCTACGGCTATCCGACGCTGAACGAAGACCCCGGCCTGATGGGCGAGCTTTACAAGAGCTGGTCGGACCCGTCCGTCAAAGCCGACTTCGGCAAGTTCGCCATCTATGATGCCGATGCCGCCAAGGCCCTGCTCGACGAGGCGGGCTACAAGGACAAGGACGGTGACGGCTTCCGCGACAATCCCGACGGCACCAAGATCTCCTTCTCGATCATCGTCCCCAGCGCCTGGACCGACTGGATCGACACCGTCAACCTCGCCGTCGAAGGCATGCAGGCGGTCGGTATCGACGCCAAGATCGAAACGCCTGAAGAAGCCGTCTGGACAGGCAACCTCATCAACGGCACCTTCGATGCGGCGATCAACAGCCTGCCGGCATCGGCTTCGCCCTACTATCCCTACAAGCGCGCTTTCAGCGCTTCGGACAAGGGCAAGACCCGTTTCACCGCGCAGCGCTGGTTCAACCCGGAGGTCGAGAAACTCGTCACCGAGTTCACCCATACCGCCGACCTTGCCAAGCAGAAGGACGCGATGAACAAGGCGCAGCGCATCGTCGCCGAAAACCTGCCGATGATTCCGGTGTTCAACAATCCGAACTGGTATCAGTACAACACCAAGCGCTTCACCGGCTGGTCGACCAAGGAAACCCCCTTCGTCAATCCGTCGATCTCGCGGACCAATCCGGCACGCCTGCTGAACCTGCTCGCTCTCGAGCCGGTCAAGTAAGCATCGCAATCCTCGGGAGCGGCGTAAAGCGCCGCTCCGTCACGACGGAGTCCTCATGGCTTTCCTGCTTCGCCGCCTCGTCTTCTACATGGCAGCCTTTATCGCGGCAGCGACAATCAATTTCTTCCTGCCTCGTCTGATGCCGGGCGATCCCGTGCAGATCATGTTTTCGAGTGCCGGCACCGAATTGCCACCGGAAAGCCTGCAGGCGCTGAAGCTCACCTTCGGCTTCGTCGACGGTCCGCTCTGGCAGCAGTACCTCACTTATCTCGGCAGCATCTTCACCGGCGATCTCGGCCGCTCGATCAAATATTTTCCGCTGCCGGTCACCTCGGTGCTCGGCCATGCCCTCGTCTGGACCGTCGGCCTGATGGGCACGGCGACGATCGTGAGCTTCGCGCTCGGCACCTTCCTCGGCATCGTCGCCGCCTGGCGCCGCGGCAGCAAGTTCGATGTCATCGTCTCCGTCGGCGCAATCTTTGCCACCTCGGTGCCGGCCGTCGTTACCTCGCTGATCGTGCTCTTCATCTTCGGCTTCACGCTCGGCTGGTTTCCGAACGGCTATGCCGCCGACCCATCGCTCGATCCGGCCTTCAGCCTGCAATATATCGGCAGCCTCGCTTATCACGGCGTCCTGCCGATGGTGACGCTCTGCACCGTGCTGATCGGCGGTTTCACCGTCACCATGCGCAACAACATGATCAACCTGCTCGGCGAGGACTATATCGTCATGGCCCGCGCCAAGGGCCTTTCGGATCGGCATGTGATGCTCTGGTACGCGGCGCGCAACGCCCTGCTGCCAACCGTCTCCAGCCTTGCCATCGCCATCGGCACCATCCTCGGCGGCTCGCTGGTGACGGAGGTCGTCTATAACTATCCCGGCCTCGGCAACATTCTCTACCAGGCGATCCTCGCCCGCGATTACCCCGTCATCCAGGGCCAGCTCCTCATCATGACCGCGACCATGCTGATCGCCAATTTTATCGTCGACGTCAGCTATGTGCTGCTCGACCCGCGGCTGAAGGGAGCGTGAGATGAAGACCCTGCTTCGAAACCGCAAGGCGCTGGTCGGCCTCGTCATCATCGCCTTCATCGTCCTCGTTGCGATCGCAGCGCCCCTGCTGACGCAGTACGATCCCGCCGCCCGCACCGGGCGGCCGCACCAGGCTCCGTCACTCGACCATATTCTCGGCACCACGCGCATCGGCCAGGATGTCTTTGCCCGGCTGATCTACGGTGCCCGCACCTCGCTTGCCGTCGGCTTTGGCGCCGGCCTGCTGATCACGCTGGTCGGCACCGCACTCGGCATCATCTCCGGCTATCGCGGCGGCAAGACCGACGAGATCATCAGCTTCTTCACCAATATGGTCCTGGTCGTTCCAAACCTGCCGCTGCTGCTCGTGCTTGCCGCCTTCATCGGCCAGGCAAGCCCCCTCGTCATCGCCCTCATCCTCGGCGCCACCTCCTGGGCCTGGGGCGCACGCGTCACCCGCGCCGAAACGCTCTCCGTCAAGCAGAAGGATTTCGTCAAATCGGCCGAGATGATGGGTGAGCCGCAATGGCGCATCATGACATTCGAGATCTTTCCCAACGTGATTTCAATCGTCGGCATCAATTTCATCGGCAGCGTCATCTTCGCGATCATCACCGAGGCGACGCTGGAATTCCTCGGCCTCGGCGATCCGAGAGCGATCTCGTGGGGGACCATGCTCTACAATGCGCAGAAGGCCTCGGCCCTTTCGGTCGGCGCCTGGTGGGATATTCTCACCCCCTGCTTCGCACTCGCCTTCCTCGGCATCGGCATGTCATTGCTGAACTTCGCTGTCGACGAAATCGCCAACCCACGGCTGCGCACCGGCAATCATCTGAAGCGCTGGTCCCTGCTCGTCCGCTCCGGGGAGGGCCGCCTGTGACGCAGCCGCTGCTTTCGGTGAGAAACCTCACCATCGACTATATCGGCGAGGAGAAGGATTTCCGCGCCGTCGAGGATGTCAGTTTCGATGTCGCGCCCGGCGAGGTTTTCGGCTTGGCCGGCGAATCCGGTTGCGGCAAGAGCACCATCGCTTTTGCCATCAGCCGCCTGCACAAGCCGCCGGCGCTGATCCGCAAGGAAAGCCGCATCCTGCTCGACGGCCGCGACGTGCTCGGCCTCGACCGGCAGGCGCTCAGCGCATTCCGCTGGCGTGAGGTCGCCATGGTCTTTCAGAGCGCCATGAACTCGCTGAACCCGGTGCTGCGCATCGAAACGCAATTCTACGACATGCTGCGCACTCACAAGAACATGAGCCGTGCTGCAGCCCGCGAGCGCACCGCCGAAATGCTGACGCTCGTCGACATCGCGCCGGATCGCATGCGCGACTATCCGCACCAGTTTTCCGGCGGCATGCGCCAGCGCATCGTCATCGCCATCTGCATGGCGCTCGATCCGAAGCTCGTCGTCATGGACGAGCCGACGACGGCGCTCGACGTCGTCGTCCAGCGCGAAATCCTGCAGCGCATCAATGAATTGCGCCGCAGCTTCGGCTTTTCCGTGCTGTTCATCACCCATGATCTCGGGCTGATGGTGCAATTCTGCGACCGCATCGGCATCATGCTATCTGGCCAGCTGGTGGAGCAGAACACGGCCGAAGCGATCTACCGAACGCCCAAGCACGACTACACGAAGAAGCTCTGGGCCTCTTTCCCCTCGCTGCACGGAGGAGTGCTCTTATGACAGACGCCATACTCGCGCTCGACCAGGTGACGAAGACCTTCGGCTATGGTTCCGGGGCCGTGCATGCGGCGCGCGCCATCTCGTTTTCGCTGCATGCCGGCCGGGCGCTGGCGCTCGTTGGCGAATCCGGCAGCGGCAAGACCACCTGCGCCCGCATGGCGATGCGCGAATATCTGCCGACATCCGGCCGGATCCTCTACAAGGGCCGGCCTGTCGAGGCGGCGAAATCCGCTGAGATCGCCCGCTACCGCCGCTCGGTGCAGATGATCTTCCAGGACCCCTTCGCCTCGCTGAACCCTGCCCACACCATCGCCCATCATCTCCGGCGGCCGCTGAAGCTGCACCGCCCGGAGATCAAGGGGGCCGAGATCGACGCCGCGATCCGCGAACTGCTGCAGCGCGTCAGGCTCGATCCCGATCTCGTCGCGCCGAAATATCCGCACGAACTCTCCGGCGGCCAGCGCCAGCGCGTCAACATCGCTCGCGCCTTGGCCGTCAAGCCGGAGGTGATCGTCGCCGACGAACCGACCTCGATGCTCGACGTCTCGGTGCGCCTCGGCGTGCTGAACCTGTTGAACGAGATGAAGCAGGAGAGGAATCTCGGCCTGCTCTACATCACCCATGATATCGCCACCGCCCGTTATGTCGCCGAGGACATCGCCGTGATGTATGCCGGCCAGATCGTCGAATGGGGCAGCGTTGCCAAGGTGATCGACAATCCGCTGCATCCCTATACCCGTCTGCTGCTCTCGGCCGTACCCGATCCGGATGTCCGCTTCGACGACCCGAAGGCCCGGCTGAGGCCCGACGAGGTGGAGGATATCCGCCGCCGTTCGGCCGTGCCGCAGGACGACATAATCGAAATGGGGCCGGATCATTTCATCCGGATGATCTGAGGCCGGCTTGCTGGCCTCATCTAGCGCCCTATGCTAGGGGACGGTCCCTTTCATAAGAGGCGAAGCCGTCATGCTGCCCTGGATCCAGCTCGATTCCGCGACCATTCCCGGTGAAAACGGCGAATTGCGGCTGAAGCAGCGCGGCAGCGAATTCTCGATCATGCTCGGCGCCAACGAGCTGATGAACAGCCGCCTCAGCGGCTCGGAGGAAGCACTTGCAACGCTGTCGTGGGAGCGAATCAAGACGCATCCAAGACCAAGAATACTGATCGGCGGGCTCGGCATGGGTTTTACCCTGCGCGCCGCTCTCGCCGTCCTTCCCGATGATGCCGGCGTCACCGTCGCCGAACTGGTGCCTGCCGTCATCGCCTGGGCGCGCGGGCCGATGGCCGAGGTCTTCAAGGGTTGCCTCGACGATCCGCGTGTCAGCATCCATCAGGGCGACGTCGGCGAAGCGATCCGCGCCGGCAGGGCTGCCTATGACGCGATCCTGCTCGATGTCGATAACGGCCCTGATGGCCTGACCCGCAAATCCAACGATCGGCTTTATGATTTCGCCGGCCTTCGCGCCGCCGGCGACGCATTGCGCCCCGGCGGCGTGCTCGCCGTCTGGTCGTCCGGTCCGGACCCCGATTTCACGCGACGTCTCAAGGGCAGCGGTTTTGCCGTCGATGCGGTCAATACCCGCGCCAACGGCAAACGCGGCGGCGCCCGCCACGTCATCTGGCTGGCCGTCAAGCCGGTGAAATGACGCTCAAGCCGAAGCGATCCTGCGGGCAGCATTGATGGCGCGGCGGGCGCCGGAGCGCAACTGCGCTGTCTCGGCACCGGCAATGACCAGATCGAAGCCGAATTTCAGCAATTCGCCGGCCCGCTCGCCGTCGCCGGCGAAGGCGCAGGCGAATTTGCCATGGGCGCGGCAGCGCGAAACCGCATGCTGCATGGCGCTGTCGATCTCGGCGGCGTTCGGCGCCACCTGATCACCGTTGGAGAGTGCAATCGAAAGGTCGGAAGGACCGATGAAAATTCCATCGATGCCGGCAACGCCGAGGATGCCGTCGATCGCCTCGAGTGCCGCCCGGGTCTCGATCATGGCGATGGCGACGGTGAGTGCGTTGGCGTTCTTCAGATAATCATCGGCAGACAGGCCTGTATGGTTGAGCGCCAGCGACGGTCCCCAGCTGCGTTCGCCGAGAGGCGGGTATTTGGTGCTCTTGACGAAGGCTTGCGCGTCTTCGGCCGAATTGATCATCGGCGCGATGATGCCGGAGGCTCCGGCGTCGAGCAGGCGCGAGGCGGAAGCGAAATCGCCGACTGGTATGCGCGCCAGCGCCGGCTTGCCGGCAAGCCGCACCTGGGCGACGGCGTTGGCTGCCGAGGGCATGTCCCACATGCCGTGCTGCATATCCAGCACGATGGTGTCGAAGGCCTCCTGCGCCAGGTGATTGGCGAGCGTGGCGTCGGGAATACCGATCCAGGCGGAGATCATGCCGCCCCGGTGCTGCCTGATCCGGTCCGCAAAGCCGTCGATTTCAGCTGCGCTCATGCCATTCTCCTCAATTCGACAGGCCGTTAGCCGCCAGATATTTCTGCTCGAGGAACTCGTCGATGTCGAACTCCCTCAAAGCCATGCACGTGCCGGCTCATCCTCTCCGGCGCAGTCGTGAGATAATGATTGTCACAGCCAGCCCCGCGACAGCCATGATGCCTCCCCAGAGAACCCAGATGCTTTGGTTGATCATGAAACTGGACGCGGGATAGGGAAAATAGCCACTTCCCTGGGCGATCCAGATCAGTCCCAACAGGATCATGAGCAGTCCAACGACGTATCCGATGGTTCGCGACATGCTTCGGTCCTTCCCTATGAATCGATGCCACAATGTCGGTCGGCGTCGGTCATGACAAGGCTTCTCTCCTGAGCGCACACATATTCCGATGCAATGACCGGCCGGCCTCCGTCCGAATGTCATGTCCTGCCGACTTCATCCACCAGCCAGGTGCTGAGCCTCTCGCTATCAGCGTTTGCCGATCGCGGCGGTATCAGCCAATAACCGCGGTCGGGTGCCTCGAGCGGCGGCCCGGCTTCCACCAGCATATGCGTGGAGAGAAGCGTATCAACCAGCCCCATCCAGCCGATCGCCACGCCCTGTTCGCTGAGCGCGGCCTGGACAACCAGCGAGTAGGTGTTGAAGCTGACATCGCCGCGGCCGGCATGGAGATCGCGAGCAACGGAGAATTCGGCAAGATAACTTCGCCAGTCGAACCAGGGCGATGGCGTCGGCGAATCGAGATGGATCAGGATCGCCTTGGCCAGCTGCTGCGGATCGGCGAACGGGCCGTTGCGATCGAGAAAGCCTCGCGTGCAGACGGGCACGACCTTTTCCTGCAGCAGGAGTGATCCGATGGCGCCGAATTCGGCCTTTGTGCCGAAAACCACCACCACATCTGCGTCGTCACGAAAGCCGGGCTCAAGCCTCTGGGTCGCGACGATCTGTATATCCGTTTCGGGGTGAAGCAGGCGAAAGCCGTGCATGCGCGGGATCAGCCAAAGCGCTGAAAAGGCATAGTCGGTTCTCAGTCTGACGACCGGCCTTTGAGCCTCGGTGCGAAAACTGCGCGCCAGAGTATCGATGTCACCAACCGTCTTGGCGGTGACCTGGAAAAGCCGTTCGCCCTCCGCGGTCAACTCGACGCCGCGATGCTGCCGGCGCAGCAGGGCGACGCCGAACTGCTCCTCCAGGCGCCGAATCTGGTAACTGACGGCAGGCTGCGTAAGGCCGAGACCTGCCGCCGCGGCCGAAAAGCTGCCGAGCCTTGCGACCTCGGCGAAGATGCGCATCCATCCCAGCTCAGGCCGGCGGTCTGACATAAAAATTCCTTTTGGCAAACATCAAAAAAACCCAGCTTTACAAGTATTATGATACTGGCTTTGATAAGATCTGCAAATAACAATGGGTGCACTTCAACAGGACCTACCCCGGCCTTTGAGACCACAGGAGACAATGTCACATGGCTCGTCCGAATATCCTCATCCTGATGGTCGATCAGCTGAATGGGACTTTCTTTCCAGATGGGCCGGCCGAGTTTCTGCATGCGCCGCATCTGAAATCATTGGCGGAGCGTTCCGTGCGCTTCACCAACGCCTATACGGCAAGCCCGCTCTGCGCACCGGCGCGGGCCTCCTTCATGTCCGGACAATTGCCGAGCCGAACCCGCGTCTATGACAATGCGGCGGAATTTGCCTCTGACATTCCGACCTATGCGCATCATCTGCGCGCTGCCGGATACCAGACGGCGCTTTCCGGCAAGATGCATTTCGTCGGCCCCGATCAGTTGCATGGCTTCGAGGAGCGGCTGACGACGGACATATACCCGGCCGATTTTGGCTGGACGCCCGATTATAACAAGCCCGGCGAACGCATAGACTGGTGGTATCACAATCTGGGCTCGGTCACCGGCGCCGGCATTGCCGAGATCACCAACCAGATGGAATATGACGACGAGGTCGCCTACCATGCCGCCCGCAAGCTGTTCGATCTCTCGCGCGGCCATGACGAGCGCCCCTGGTGCCTGACCGTCAGCTTCACCCATCCGCACGACCCCTATGTCGCGCGCCGCAAATTCTGGGACCTCTATGAGGATTGCCCGGCACTTGACCCGACGGTTGCGCCGATTGCCTTCGAGCGGCAGGACCCGCACTCGCAGCGTTTGATGAAGGCCTGCGACCACGACGCTTTCGACATCAGCGATGAGCAGATCAGGCGGGCAAGGCGCGGCTATTTCGCCAATATCTCCTATGTCGACGAGAAGATCGGCGACATTCTGGGCGTCCTGGAACGGACCCGCATGACTGACAACACGATCATCCTCTTTGCGTCCGACCATGGCGATATGCTCGGCGATCGCGGCCTCTGGTTCAAGATGAACTTCTTCGAAGGATCGGCCCGCGTTCCGCTGATGATGTCAGTACCCGGCTGGAAGCCCAGACGGATCGATCAGCCTGTCTCCACGCTCGATGTGACACCGACGCTGGCCGGTCTTGCCGGGATCGATATCGCCTCGCTGAAGCCATGGACCGAGGGCGAGGATCTCGCAGCGCTTGCCGAAGGCACCGGCAGCCGCAGCCCTGTGCCGATGGAATATGCCGCAGAGGGTTCCGAAGCGCCGCTCGTCTGCATCCGGGACGGGCGATACAAACTCTCGCTCTGCGAGAAGGACCCGCCGATGCTTTTTGATCTCGACGCCGATCCGCAGGAGCTCGACAATCTGGCGGCCGACCCGGCGCACGCCGGGATCTTGGCAAGACTTGTCGAACAGGCCGGCCGGCGCTGGAACCTTTCCGCTTTCGACGCAGCCGTGCGCGAAAGCCAGGCGCGCCGCTGGGTGGTCTATGCGGCGCTGCGCAATGGGGCCTATTATCCGTGGGACTATCAGCCGCTGCAGAAAGCCTCGGAGCGCTATATGCGCAACCACATGGATCTGAACGTGCTGGAGGAAAACCAAAGATTCCCACGCCAGGAATGAGCAAGAAGTGCTTCTGATTAAGCCGTTCTGCGCGCCGGCGCCTCGCGCAGGAAGTCCTCTATGAACGCCTTCTGCAGCAGGATGCCGTCCCATTCGTCAGGGAAGAAGGGCGAGTCATAGATCAGCGTGAAGGGGCCGTCGTAACCGGCCTTCTCGCACATCTCCAGGCACGTGCGGTAATCCTCGGCATCGAGGCCGGTGACGCCGTAATCGGCCTTGGCATGGCAGATTTCCGCCCGGCCCATGATGTCGGCGAGGCCTTGATATTTGGCCGGCGCCGCCCAGTTGCCGAGGTCGCCGTTGAGACCGACCTTGCCGTCCAGCCGGTCCAGCAGCCAGTTCATCTCGACCGGCGACGGCAGCAGGTCGAACCAGTTCTCGACGACGACACGCACGCCGCTGCCTTCCGCCTTTCCGGCCAGCCAGTTCAGATGGCGGGCGGCGCGGGTAAGGTTTTCCTCCGTCGGCTTCTGCTTGCCGGCAATGACGCGCATCCTCTGCGCCCCAAGGGCAGCAGCGATGTCGATCCACTTCGCCATCCATTCAACGTCGCGTTCGGCCGTCTCGGGATGGCTCGGATCACCGTCCTCGACGAGCAGCGTCTGGAACAGCACGTTCGAGGCCGCCATCGCATCGCACAATTCGCTTATATAGGCGGCGTCAAGGCTCGGCAGATGGAAGGAGCAGACCTCCAGCCGATTGACGCCGCGCGCGACCAGCGCCGCCGGCACGTCGATCAGCGCCGCGGCACCGGGGCCATAAGGTTCTTTCGCCGCAACACTTTTCTCGGGATCGGGACTATAGGCATGAACGGCGCCGAGCAGCCGATGCAGCGACCATGTCGAAACCGCGAAACGTCCGTTTTGCAAAACCTGCACTTGCTTTCCTCCGGGATCTCCTAATGCCATCAATGGCAACTAAATCCCGGCGGTTCAATTGCCAATTCAGGCAAAATCGTCGCGGATGACTGCCTCGGCGGCAAGGGCAATCCCCAGCAGCGCCTCATCGCGATGGGCGGTGGCCGAAAGCAGCAGTCCAACAGGCATGCCAGCCTCGCCCGTGCCGCAGGGAATGGAAACGCCGCACCAGTCGAGGAAATTGCCGAGCGCAGTGTTGCGCAACGTCTTGTTGTTCGTCGTGAAGAACAGCTCGTCATCCTGCTCCAACGGCCCGATCGGCGGCGCGACATGGGCGACGGTCGGAAAGGCGAGCAGCCGGTCGCCAACGAGGCGCTCGACATCGGCGATCAGGCGGCTGCGCGCCTCGAGGATCGCCAAGTAATCGGGCAGCGTCGTCTTGCTTCCGAGACGGGTGCGCATGACGACACGGTGGTCCATGCTGTCCGCGTCCGGTCCTGCCAAGCGTTCGCGGTGAAGTGCGAAAGCCTCCGCCGTCACCAGCGGACCATATCTCGTCATCAGATCGAATATCTCGTTGAAGGCAGGGATGACGGTGCGGGCAACCTTGGCGCCCGCCCTTTGAAAACGTCCCAGAGCTGCCTCGAACGCATCGACGACGCCGGCTTCAGCGCCATCGAAGACGATATTTTCAGGCACGATGAGTTCCAGGCCTTGCAGGGGAAGCTCAACGACATCGGGCGCCGTCAGCCCGCGCATTGCCGCATCGATCCAGACCACGTCCCTGACGCTGCGGCAGAGCGGTCCCAGCGAATCCAGGCTCTTTGCCAGCGGATAGACGCCTGCCATCGCATGGCGGCCGCGTGTTGCTTTATAGCCGACGATACCATTGAAAGCGGCGGGAATACGCACTGAGCCGCCGGTATCGGTGCCCATGGCGACCGGCACCAACCCGGCCGCGACGACGACACCCGCACCGGAGGATGAGCCGCCCGGAATGCGTGGGCGATCGAGGCTTCGCGGATTTACCGGCGTGCCGTAATGCGGATTGATGCCGAGGCCGGAAAAGGCGAATTCGCTCATATTGGTGCGTCCGACTGCGACCATGCCCGCCTGCCTGAGCAAAGCAACGACAGCTGCATCGCGCTTGGCCGGCATATCCTTTGCCAGAACGACGGAACCCGCCGTCGTCGGCAAGCCTTCCATGTCGAAAAGATCCTTCCAGGCTATCGGAATGCCGTCCAGCAATCCAAGCGAGCGCCCTTCCAGCAGACGTCGCGAAGAGGCTCGCGCCTCCTCCATCGCCCGGCCTTCAAGCAGTGTGGTGAAGATCGCCCTGTCGGCATAATTCGCGATGGAATCAAAGACCGCCTCGGCCACCTCGACAGGATCGGCCGCGCCACCTTGAATGAGGACCGAAAGCTGCGCGACCGACATCGCGCCGAAGGATTTGCTCATGGGACTATCCAGAAGAGAGATGTTCCTCTCTGGACTACCCCGGATCATTCCGGTGAACCAGAGCTTCACGATATTTTGCATTTATTGGTACGATTTTTTGAACACTGAGTTTGCATATCGCCCCTTCAATTGCCACGATCGAAGACACACATGCTGCTCGCATGCGGAAGCGGTTCGGCACGAGGGTGAGAGTTTGCCCCAGAGAGACCGGCGCCGCATGTGTTGCAGGAGTAATTAAAATGACAGATTGTGAAACTTTAACCCGTCGCCAGGATATGGTGACCCTCCATGTAAAAGAGGACGAAACCGCCGGTTTAGGCGAACGCGATTATGTAGATCATGTCAGCGCCCAGAAACTTTCGGCCTTCGAGCGCATTGTCGTGGTCGGAGCGCTGGTTCTCTTGAGCTTTGCGGGTTTTGCCGCATATTCTTCCGGCAATACCGACCCGATGACGACATCGGCCATTGCCGCCCCGGCCGGCGATAACATGCCGCAGCATCCGGCCTACGGCCATTGCCGCGACAGCAGCCCCTACGCTGAGAGGGTTTGCTGATAGCAAAACCACTGCATAATTCCTTAAATCGGAAACCGATTTAAGGATGAAATTATGCAGTCATTCAAAGTGCTACAGCGTCCTTTGCGCGTCTGAAAGACGCGCGGCGCTGTAGATCGCCGGGCGTGGAAACCTTGGCCCAGGCTGCATCGACAGCAGGAAAAGGGAAAAGGACCATGGCCGGCGACATCGACTACAAGCTTCACCGCTTCATCGACGCCCAGAACGGCGTATACGAGCGGGCGCTTTTGGAGTTGAAAGCCGGGCGCAAGACGTCTCACTGGATGTGGTTCATCTTCCCGCAGATCGCCGGTCTCGGTACGTCGGCGATGGCGGAAAAATATGCGATCCGCTCGGCGGAGGAAGCCGCCGCCTATCTCGCCGATCCCATTCTCTCAAGCCGGCTGCTGCGTTGCGTCGAGGCGATCCTGTCGGTGGACGGCCGATCGGCGCACGAGATCCTGGGCTCACCCGACGACCTCAAGCTGCGCTCGTCGATGACCTTGTTTGCCGCGATCAGCGACCATGGTTCGCCCTTCCACCAAGTGATCGAGCATTTCTATCAGGGAAAATTCGACGGTCGGACGATGGAAATCCTCAACGCCAGCACAGACTGATTTTATGCCGGTCGCTTAAAATCTGAATGCTGTTGCAAATCAGTAGTTATCGGCCCGGCCTGCTCTCCAGCGTAGCAATCTCCTCGGAAATTTCGCTCAACCGCTGACGCAGATCGCTGTCGGTGCCGTCTTCGACCTCTTCTTCGCCGAAACAATAGCGTGCATCATGCAGCTCCAGCTTGGCTTCGAGCTCGGCGCGTTTGGCATACAGGCGTTTGAGATAGACGTAGTTCATCTCCCTGCCTCCACATCGTCCTCGGGTTAGTGTGAAAACGGCATGGAAGCGGTAAGGTTCCCCTCCCACACACTTGCGGTCCTCAGGCGAAAGACGCGATCGCCGCGTGGCAGGCCTTGGCGAAATGACCGCAGCAGCCGGCAGCGCCCATGGCCTGGCGGCTGACGCGTGCGCCCTCGAGCAGCAGCGTCAATGTATCGGCAAGAAGCTGGGGTTCGCGCGCGCCGGCCGCCGAACAGAGCGCGGCCAGGCGATCACGCTGTTCGGCCTTGTGCCGCTCGATCATTTCGTGGGCCGGATGGCCCTCGCCCTTCAGCTCGATGGCGGCATTGGCGAGATCGCAGCCGGCGGGCTCGCCGTTCAGACATTGCGCCCGCAGCTCCACCCAGGCGTCCAGCTGGGCGCGCGGATTGCCGGGATAGGCCGTTTCCAGATCGCGCCAAATGGCACCCGCCTTTTCGGAGGCGCGGCGAAGCGTCTCGCAGACGAGCTCGTCCTTCGAGCCGAAATGCCGGTATAGCGTCATCTTGTTGGTCAGAGCCGCGTCGGCAATGGCATCGACGCCGATGCCGCGAATCCCGCGCTCGCGGAAAAGCTCCGAGGCGGTCGAGACGATACGCTCCCGCGGTGGGATGCGATCTTCTGGAACGGCTGCGGGGATTTCATTCGAAGTTTCTGATTTTTTTGCGGACGTAGTCCTTGACATCAATGTGACCGATCGGTAACAAATGCATTGTTACTTACCGGTAACACCACGAAACGCGAAAGTCAATGCCGAGGGCATGGCAGCGGAAAGTGGAACACGGGCTACCGCCCACGAAAGGAGGACAACCATGACAAAGACCAGAGATGACCTGACGATATCCGAAGCCCTTCACGACCCCCTGATCGCCATGGTGTTGCGCGCCGACGGCGTAAAGCTTGAAGACTTCAAGCAACTCCTGGAGACGGCCGCCCGCAAGCGCGAACCGCGCTCGAAATCGGTGGGCAATATGATCGGAGCACTCGCAAGCCGCGCCAATCTGCCGGCAGTGCCCTGCTTCGGCTGAAGAAGCCGCCTAAACAGCTTGGGGATCTCTCCCTGCCCCCGTCAAGGGCTGCCGTCAAAACCAGACGGCGGCCCTTGCCGCTTTAGAGGATCGGCTTGCCGCCGGTAACCGCGATTGTCGTGCCGCGGTCTTGCGGCTGTTTAGCTTTCAGACTAAAATGACTAGAAAATTGGTCATCAAGAGGCATCATGGCAAGTGTCAATCTAGCGGAAGCCAAGGCCCATCTTAGCGAATTGCTCAATCGCGTCGAAGCCGGCGAGACCGTCGAGATTTTGCGGCATGGCAAGCCGGTGGCGCAGCTCGTGCCCGTCAAGACGCGCAAAAAACCGATCGATGTCGAGCGGCTGAAGGCATTGACCGCCTCGATGAAGCCGCCGGCCGAGCCAGTCGATTCCACGACTTTCATCCGCGACATGCGCGATACCGACCGTTACTGATGCTTTATATCGACACGTCAGTCCTCGTCGCCGCCTGGACGATCGAAACCCGCACGGACGACGTGCAGCAATGGCTAGCGACGCTTGGATCCGAAGAGATCGCGGTCAGCGGCTGGACGATCACCGAATTTTCAAGCGCCGTCGCGCTCAAGACAAGAAACGGACAGATCGACCCGGCCGATCGCGGCAAGGCATTGGCGATGTTCAGAGAATTATGTTCGACGACATTCGAGCTCCTGCCGATATCGCGAGCGCACTTTGTTGAAGCGGCACGAATGACCGATCAATTCGACATTGGTCTTCGCGCTGGCGATGCACTCCATCTCGCTGTCGCGCTCGGCAGCGACGCCACGCTCGTCACACTGGACAAGGGGTTGGCGAAGGCTTGCAACATCGTCGGAGCAAAGCACCAGCTGTTATGATGCCACCGGCAGATCAATCCCACCACCGCAACTGCCGAAACGATGCCGTAGGGTTATCTTTTGTTGCGATTTGCCACAGCGACATCTATGCCATAGTAATGTAACATGATCGCAGTTTTATGAGGTGCGTGGAATTGGACGGAAAGACATCATCCGCAGTTTACTCAGAAGATGAGGGCGTTGCCGGCGAGACCGGTGGCAAGGGCGCGCGCCGCGCACGCGTCAGCGGCATCGACCGGGCGCTTCAGGTGATCGATCATCTTTACGAGACCGGATCGCCGGCCGGTGTCTATGCTATCGCCAAGGCGGTGAAGGCGCCGCTGTCGACCGTTTACGTCATCGTCGACGATCTCGTTGAGAAAAACATGCTGACACGCCAGGCGGACGGCTCGATCTGGCTTGGCGCGCGGCTCTACCATTACGGCCTTGCCTATGCCAGGTCGTTGGATTTCATGAGCATCGCTACGCACGAAATGCACGATCTCTGCCGCCAGGCCGGCGAAACCGTGCAGGTCTGCGGCCGTGACGGCGACTATATGCTGGTGCTGGCCATGGCCGACGGCCCGAGCCATTTTCAGGTGGCGTCCCGCGTCGGCACAAGGGTGCCGCTGAACTGGACGGCCTCCGGCCGCCTGCTCGTCGGCCACCTTGCCGAGGAGGAGCGCATCGAACTGTTCAAGCGCTGTGCCCGCTCATCGCCGACTGGCCGCGCCGAGATCGATCCGGGCACGCTGTCGGAAGCCGCCGGCAAGGCCTTCGAATCGCGCCTGTCGATCCAGGCAGGGGAATCGGATTATGCGGTTGCCTGCATCGCCTCGCCGATCTGCGATCGCGACGGCCAGTGCGTCGCCACCATTTCCATCGTGCTGCCGGAACAGAAGGCGTTTTCCGACGAGAACCACTATACAGCCCATGTGCGCAGTTCAGCCGAACGGATCGAAAAGCTGATGGGCTGGCGCAACCGCTGAGCCCTGCCCTCTTCCGCGAATCCTACCTGTAGGAATAGCCGTGGCTGTGACGCACCAGCTTGCGCGCCCGCGGCACATAGCGGCTGGCGGCAAAGGCATCAACGCCCATCACCGCATAGCGCGGCTCGAACAGCTTGTTGAGGACCGAGACGTCGCCATTGGAATCCGTCGCCTCGAGATCGGAATCGACCAGATCGAAAATGGTGAACTCCGCTTGCGAGCCAACCGCAAGCCGGTTCTCCATCGACAGCTTGATGACGGATGCCGGCGCATGGGTAACGGCTTCCACCACCTTGTCGAAAGGCATGCCGACGCTGAGCAGCTTCGACATCGTCGTCGCCAGGTCCCAGACCGGGAAGTTCATCGAATGGCCGTGCAGATCGGTCGAGATCGAGAACGGCAGAAGCCCGCGCGCGATCGCCGCCTCGGCGACCTTAAAGGAGAAGGAGGCGCCGCCGTGGCCGATATCGAGACGGATGCCCTCGGAGGCGCAGCGCTCGGCGAGATTGAAGAGGTCCTCATCTTCCATGATGCTCGACCCGGCCTTGCCGTTGAAGCAGTGGGTGACGACGTCGCCGGGGCCCAGGATCTCCAGCACTTCGTCATAGAGCGCCGGCGGCTCGCCGACATGCACCATCATCGGCACTTTCAAAATCTTGGCGATCTTCTTGCCGAGCTTGACCGGGGTGACGCCCCAGGATCCGGTGATGACATGGCTGGCGCGCACCTTGATGCCGACAATGTGCTCGCTGTTTGCGGCATAAACTTCGAGAATGCGGTCGAGATCGATATCGCGGATATCCCGCAATTCCGCGACGCGGTTGCAGGCAACGAGGCCGATCGAGCCGAGATTAAGGAAGGCCTTGATGCGCTCGCGCGAGGGCTCGATGATATATTCGCGGAAGCCATGGAAATTCGCCTCACCGGCAGAGCCGGCATCGACCAGCGTAGTGACGCCGCGCTCGAGGCCGCATTCGGACGGACGGATGGAAATATCAGTGCCGCCGTGCCAGATATGCACATGCAGATCGACCCAGCCCGGCGAAATGAAGGCGCCCTTGCCGTCGATGCGCGTCACATCCTGCGAGACCGAAAGCGACGGACCGATCTCGGCGATGCTGCCATCGGCATTGACGACAATGTCGATTGC
The DNA here is from genome assembly GCF_001657485.1 of Rhizobium sp. WYCCWR10014. Classification (GTDB taxonomy): domain Bacteria; phylum Pseudomonadota; class Alphaproteobacteria; order Rhizobiales; family Rhizobiaceae; genus Rhizobium. The sequence continues at coordinate 110,847 of NZ_LXFU01000051.1, read as the reverse complement.
CCCCTCTGATGGGCCAGAGCCGAATGCGATCGGTTTGACATTGGTGAGGAGAAGCGGCTTCTTCGCCTGGTCGCCGGACATGACATGCATTCCTTTCGAAGTCTTGGACCGGGATCGCTCCCCGGTCCTCCGTCTAAAATTCCATAGTTATGCTATATAAATCTTTATAATAGAATAGAGCTGAGGATGCCGCTGTCAAGAAAAATGACGCGGCCGACACCGCTCAGAAAATGTCAGCGGCGCGCTCCTTGCAAAGCGCGCCTATCTCGAAGATCCGACAAATTTGTGTTTGTTTTCAATCCCGAAGGATCGAATAGTCAAGCTGCTCCAGGTGATCCGGATCGGCGATGGCGTCGATCGCGGCGATCCTGTCATCAGCAATCGTCAGCGCCACGACGACGCGGAGCTGGCCCTTGATCTCCACGACAAATCCGAGCTCACCATCGACGATGGCGATTTCTGCCGCCTGCGCCCGACCCTTGAAGGCTTCGGCCACGTGAGCTGCGCCGCGCATTTTTCCAATGGTGCCGAAGCGGGCCGCCGTCGCATCCGGCCGGAAGACGACGTCAGGGGCAAGCACCGCGATCAATCCCTCCAGATCGCCATTGCGCGACGCCGTCAGAAAGGCCTCGGCGATCGTCCGCTTGCGGCCGAAATCGCCATCAGGCGCTTCGTCCACCCCCTGCACCCGGCGGCGGGCGCGGCTTGCGAGCTGGCGGGTGGCCGCGGACGAACGGCCGATGATCGGTGCGATCTCGTCGAAGGGCAGATCGAACATGTCGTGCAGTACGAAGGCGACACGTTCGGCGGGCGCCAGCGTCTGCAGCAGGACGAGCAGTGCCAGACCGACCGAATCGGCAAAGGCGGCTTCGCGCTCGGGATCGTTCGCCGGATCGGCGATCCCGGCATGGACGGGCGCCTCCAGCGGTTCCTCGCGCCGGTTCTTGCGGGCGCGCAGCATGTCGAGGCAGATGCGCGCCACCACCGTCGTCAGCCAGCCGCCGAGATTGTCGACCCCTGTCGTATCGGTGCGGCTAAGCCGCAGCCAGGCCTCCTGAACGGCATCCTCCGCCTCGCTGCGCGAGCCGAGCATGCGATAGGCTGCCGCCCTCAGATGCGCTCTGTTCGCCTCGAATTCTTCAGTCAGCCATTTTTTCTCGTCCATTTGTCACATTCCTCCGCTGCATTCCGTCAATTCCATGACGAATGAACCCCGGCCGATGTGACAGCGCCGGCGGATCGTCAGACGGTAAACCTATAAAGGAGACTTATCATGCAGGAGAGAATGGGAAATCCCGCCCTCGTCCTTCCCGCAGCCATGCAGGCGCTGGCGGCTCTCAGCAAGGTGCCGGCCGAAACCGGCCTTTCGCCCAAGCTGCTCGAACTCGTCAATCTGCGCGCCAGCCAGATCAACGGTTGCAGCGTCTGTGTCGACGGGCATCCCCGCATTGCAAAGAAGCTCGGCGAAACCGACGAACGGCTCTTTGCCATCGGCGCCTGGCGCGACTCGCCCTATTTCAGCGATGCCGAGCGGGCAGCCCTTGCGCTGACCGAGGCGGTAACCCGCGTCAGCGATCGCGCCGACCCTGTGCCGGATGATATCTGGGACGAAGCGACCCGGCATTATGACGGCAGGAGCCTTGCGGCACTCGTCATCGCCATCGCCAACATCAATGTCTGGAACCGGCTGAACATCGCCACCCGCCAGATCGCCGGGGCCTGGAAGCCGTAACCGGCGAGGTTGCCGGCAACGCATTACCCCTGCGCTGCCGGCAACCATCATCCCTAATCACCAGGCTTCAGGCCATGCGAAACAATCGGTCGTTCAGATGATGCCGCCGCCGCCGGCAGCAGATGCCGGGCGCTCGGCCGCTACCTTCTTGCGATAGCCGCTGGCGCGATAGACGGCGATCGGGTCGATTGCGCCGCCGGCCCTGCGTCGGGCTTCGGCGAGGATCGGCTCGACATCGGCGCGATAGGCGCGCTTCAGCGTTTCCGATGCCATCAGCGCGTCGTTGTCGTCCTGGTAGCCGGAGAGCGCCTTGCGGTCGACGAGCAGCGCCTGCGCATAGGCGCGGCGGATTTCGTTGGCGCTGTTGATCAGGCTTTCGATCGGGTCGGTGACATTGTGCGACTGGTCGATCATATGGGCCGGGTTGAAGTCGTTGACGCCGCGCTGCTCGGCATCGACCAGTTCGTTGAAGACGAGGAACAGCCGGTAGGGATCGATCGCGCCGGCGTCGAGATCGTCATCGCCATATTTCGAATCGTTGAAGTGGAAACCACCGAGCTTGCCGAATTGGATCAGTCGGGCGACGATCATCTCGATATTGGTGTTCGGCGCATGGTGACCGAGATCGACGAGGCAATAGGCCTTGGGGCCGAGCGTCTGGGCAATCAGGTAGTTGGTGCCCCAATCCTGCACGATGGTCGAATAGAAGGCCGGCTCGTACATCTTGTGCTCGGAGAACAGCTTCCAATCGTCGGGCAGCGCCTTGTAGATGTCCGCCATCGAAGCGAGGTAACGCTCGAAAGCCTTGGTGAAATGGCTCTGGCCGGGGAAGTTCGAGCCGTCGCCGATCCAGACCGTCAGCGCCTTCGAGCCGAGCGCCTTGCCGATCTCGATGCATTCGAGATTGTGCTCGACCGCCTGCGCCCGCGTCGCCGCATCGGTGTGGCTGAGCGAGCCGTATTTATAGGAATGGGCCTGGCCGGGCGCATCCGAAAAGGTGTTCGAGTTCATCGCATCGAAGCCGAGGCCGAGCGCGTCGCCCTTGGCCTTCAACTCCCTGGCATCCGCCTTGTCCCAGGGAATATGCAGCGAGACGTTCGGGGTCGCCTGCGTCAGCTGGTTGATGACGGCGCAATCGTCGAGCTTGTCGAAGATGCCGCGGGGCTCGCCGGTACCGGGGAAACGGGCAAAACGCGTGCCGCCAGTCCCAACGCCCCAGGAGGGAACGGCAACGAAGAATTCCGCAACCTGGCGGGTGACCGCCTCGATATCGACACCGCGACGGGAAAGCGTCGCGCCCAGTGCCTCGTAATCGGCTTTCAGCGCGGTTGCCCGCTTGTCGTTGTCAGTCGCGACCAGATCTGGCGCAATCCTGGAATCTGTCATCTATTCCTCCCTGGTCGCGAACCATAGGGCACGGTTCGCGTTCAAACGCTTACATGTCTTCAAACGAAGGAGCTACGATGGACGTTGTCCGCATTCTTCTTGCGATCATCCTGCCGCCCCTTGGCGTATTTTTGCAGGTCGGGATCGGCCTGCATTTCTGGCTCAATATATTGCTGACACTCTGCGGCTATCTGCCGGGGGTCATCCACGCAATATGGGTGATCCTCCGGAAATAGCTCTTTGTTCTAGCGCGTAAAACTCTGCACGTTGCCGGCATCGACGTTGATGATGTTGCCGGTCGATTTCGCCGAAAGGTCCGAAGCGAGGAAGTAGATCGCCTCGGCGATATCTTCCGGAAACACGTTGAGTTTCAGCATCGAACGCTTGCGGTAATGTTCCTCGAGATCGTCCACCTCGATCTTGGATGAGGCGGCACGCTGCTCGCGCCATTCGCCGCTCCAGATCTTCGAACCGCGCAGGACCGCATCCGGATTGACGGTGTTGACGCGGATGCCGGCATCGGCGCCTTCCAGCGCCAGGCAGCGGGCGAGATGGATTTCAGCAGCCTTTGCCGTGCAATAGGCAGACGCGTTCGGCGAGGCGGCCAGACCGTTTTTCGAAGCGACGAAGATGACGTTGCCGCCGAGCGCCTGACGGCGGAACAGGCGGAAGGCTTCACGCGAGACGAGGAAATAGCCGGTCGCGAGAATGTCGATATTGCGGTTCCAGGTCGAAAGCTCAGTGGCTTCGATCGGCGCGGAGGAGGCAATGCCGGCATTCGAGACGAGGATATCGATGCCGCCGAATTCGACGCAGGCGTCCGCGAAGGAGGCAATCACTGCGTCTTCCTTGGTGACGTCGAGCCGAACGCTGCGCACGGCGTCAGCGCCATATCGCTTGACGAAATCGGCTTCGGTGCCCTCGAGCGCTGCCTGGTCGATATCGGCAAGCACCACGCAGGCGCCTTCGCCGACGAGGCGCGCGGCCGTCGCCCGGCCGATGCCGCCGGCGCCGCCGGTGACGAAGGCGACGCGGCCGGCAAGGCTCTTCGGCTTCGGCATGCGCTGCAGCTTGGCCTCTTCGAGTAGCCAATATTCGATGTCGAAGGCTTCCTGCTCCGGCAGGCCCTGATATTCCGAGACCGTCGAGGCGCCGCGCATGACGTTGATGGCGTTGACGTAGAATTCGCTGGCGATGCGGGCCGTCGCCTTGTCGCGGGCAAAGGACAGCATGCCGACGCCGGGAACGAGGAAGATGACCGGATTGGCATCGCGGATGGCAGGCGAATTGTCGTGCTTGCAGTCGTTGTAATAGCGGGCGTAATCGGCGCGGTAATCCTCCAGCGCCTTGTCGAGGCCGGCAACGATCGCCTCGACATCCGGCTTGGCCGGGTCGAAATCGACGATCAGCGGGCGGATCTTGGTGCGCAGGAAATGGTCAGGGCAGCTGGTGCCGAGCGCACCGAGCGGGCGCAGATCGCTGGAATTGACGAATTCGAGCACGGCGTCCTGATCGTCGAAATGTCCGAGCTTGCGCTCCTGCTTGCCGATGCGGCCGCGGATTTCCGGCATCAGCCGGGCGGCGATGGCGCGGCGTTCGGCAACGGCCAGGCTCTGTGCGACCGCACCGCCGAAAATGGTCTTGCCTTCGGTCTTTTCGGCGAACCAGACGATCGCCTTGTTGATGATATCGAGCGTCAGCTCGTAGCAGGCCTTGGCATCGTTCGCCCAGGTGAAGAGGCCGTGGCTTTCCAGCACCACACCCTTGGCATTCGGGTTTGCGGCAACGAATGCGCCGAGGTCGAGGCCGAGCTGGAAGCCCGGACGGCGCCAGGGCAGCCAGCCGATCTCGTCGCCGAAGATCTGCTGCGTCAATTCCTTCGAATTCTTCGATGCGGCGATCGCGATGATCGCATCGGGATGCATGTGGTCGACATGGGTGAAAGGCACGAAACCGTGCAGCGGCGTGTCGATCGAGGCGGCGCGGGCATTCAGGTTGAAGGTGCAGTGCGGCAGGAAGCCGACCATGCGGTCCTCGTCCTCGACACCCTTATAGATACCCTTCAGCGATTCCAGCTTGTCCTGGTAGAGCGTCGCGAAACCGTCGAGCTTGATCGTGCCGACGTCGCCGCCCGAGCCCTTGACCCAGAGCACCTTGACCTTGCCGCCGGTCAGCGGATCGGTTTCCATCACCTTCGCCGAGGTGTTGCCGCCGCCATAATTGGTGATGCGCTTGTCGGCGCCGAGCAGGTTGGAGCGATAGAGCAGCTTGCCAGGCTCATCGAGGCCTGCCGCGTAAGCATCATCCCACCGGTTTTCCAGAAGCCGGACGTTCGCCGCCATGTCATCCTCCCATATGAAATCTTCATCGAGACGCAAAGTTCGCGCCCCTTTTCGCTGACGGTATCGCTCATCAAAACGCAGCTTGTCAATCGAAAACGATCAAATTCGATTATTGTGCAGCGCAATATGAAAATTTATGATCGTTTTTGATTGACACATTGTCATATGTGCGAAATAAACGATCGAAGGAGGAGCCCCATGCACGAACGCGAACGCCATCGCATCATTCTGAGCGCCGTTCAGGAAAAGTCCGTCGTGACGGTTCAGGATATTTCCGAGCTGACCGAGGCTTCCGAGGCGACGATCCGTCGCGACATTGCGGCTCTTCATGTTCAGGGCAAGATCCGGCGTGTGCGCGGTGGCGCCGAGGCGGTGCATCCGCCGCAGCTTGGCAATCTCGCCGGCCGCCCCTTCCGCGTTTCGGAATCGGTCAATATCGACAAGAAACGCGCAATTGCACGCCAGGCGGTCGAGCTTTGCGATCCGGGCGATGCGATCATCATCAACGGCGGCACGACCACCTTCCAGATGGTGCATTTCATGGCGGCGCACCGCCTGCAGGTGATGACCAATTCTTTCGCCATCGCCGAACATCTGGTCAAGCATTCGAAGAACACCGTGACGGTGCCGGGCGGCGCGATTTATCGCGAGCAGAGCCTGATCCTCTCCCCCTTCGACAATGACGCGATCCGCAATTTCTACGCCCGCCGCTTCTTCATCGGCGCGCAGGGCGTCGGCCCGCTCGGCATCATGGAAGCCGATGCGCTGATTATTCAAAGCGAACAGAAGCTGATGCATCAGGCCGACGAATTGGTCGTCATGGCCGATTCCAGCAAGTTCCATCGCCGGTCGAGCCTCATTCTGTGCCCGCTCGAGCGTGTGTCCACAATCATCACCGATGACGGCATTCCAGAGGAAGCCGTCAGGATGATCGAGAATGCCGGCATCAGGCTCATTGTCGCGAGCCCGGTCGCCCAGGCAATCAAGGAGGATTCCTCGTCGGTCGCATAAGGCGCCGGCCAGGTGTGAAGAGTGTCAATCAAGTGGGAGGATGAAAGCATGAAACTCGCAAAGAAACTCGCAATCGGCGTGGCATTTGCCGTCGCCATGATGGCCGGCACGGCAAGTGCCGCCGACATCAAGATCGGTCTCGTCGTCAAGTCGCTCGGCAACGGCTTCTTCGATGCCGCCAACAAGGGCGCGCAGGAAGCCGCCAAGGAACTCGGCGGCGTCGAGGTCATCTATACCGGTCCGACGACGACGACGGCCGAAGGCCAGATCGAAGTCATCAACTCGCTGATCGCCCAGGGCGTCAGCGCCATCGCCGTTTCGGCCAACGATCCCGACGCGCTCGTTCCGGCGCTGAAGAAGGCTGCGCAGCGCGGCATCAAGGTCATCTCCTGGGATTCCGGCGTGGCGCCTGAAGGCCGTATCCTTCAGCTCAACCCGTCGTCCAACGAGTTGATCGGCAAGATGTGCCTGACGCTCGTCAAGGACCATCTCGACGGCGGCAAGGGTGACTTCGCCATCCTGTCGGCAACGACCACCTCGACCAACCAGAACATCTGGATCGACCAGATGAAGAAGCAGCTCAAGGATTTCCCGGGCCTCAACCTCGTCACCACGGTCTACGGCGACGACCTCTCGGACAAGTCCTATCGTGAAGCCGAAGGCCTCTTGAAGGCAAACCCGAACATCAAGGTCATCGTCGCTCCGACGACGGTCGGCGTTCTGGCCGCATCGAAGGTCGTCGAAGACAAGGGCCTTGTCGGCAAGGTCTACGTCACGGGTCTCGGCCTGCCGTCCGAAATGGCCGGCGCGATCAAGTCGGGCGCCACGAAGGAATTCGCCATCTGGAACCCGATCGATCTCGGCTACTCCGCAACGCAGATCGCCTATCGCCTCGTCAAGGGCGAGACCGACGGCAAGCCAGGCAGCGAGATCGAAGCCGGCCGCATGGGCAAGATCAAGGTCGGCGACAACGGTGAAGCCGCCATGGCCGATCCCTTCGTCTACAATGCTTCGAATATCGACCAGTTCTCCAAGGTCTTCTGATCTGGAGCCGACGCATAAAAGCCCGGCGGCCTGATGGCCGCCGGGATTCTCATTCGACACTGGTAGAAACTGATGAACGCCGCCTTTCAACAAACCGCCACGGACAGCAAAACCGGTGATGCGCCCGCCATTCTGGAAATGCGCGGCATCTCCCAGATCTTCCCGGGCGTGAAGGCGCTCGACAATGTCAGTATCGCGCTGCATCCCGGCACGGTCACCGCGCTGATCGGCGAAAACGGCGCCGGCAAATCGACGCTCGTCAAGATCCTGACCGGCATCTACAGGCCGAACGAAGGCGAGATCCTGGTCGACGGCCAACCGGTGACCTTTGCCAGCGCCCAGGCCGCAATCGACGCCGGCGTCACCGCCATCCATCAGGAAACCGTGCTGTTCGACGAGTTGACGGTTGCCGAAAACATTTTCCTCGGCCATGCGCCGCGCACGCGTTTGCGCACCATCGACTGGCGGGTGATGAACAGCCGCGCCAAGGCGCTGCTGACCGCGCTCGAAAGCAATATCGATCCGACAATCCGGCTGAAGGACCTCTCGATCGCGCAGCGCCATCTGGTGGCGATTGCGCGCGCTCTGTCGATCGAGGCCCGCATCGTCATCATGGACGAACCGACGGCAGCCCTTTCCCGCAAGGAGATCGACGATCTCTTCCGCATCGTCCGGGGCCTGAAGGAAAAGGGCAAGGCGATCCTCTTCATCAGCCACAAGTTCGACGAAGTGTACGAGATCGCCGACGATTTCGTCGTCTTCCGCGACGGCCGCGCCGTCGGCCAGGGCAGGCTCAAGGAAACGCCGCAGGACGAGATCGTCCGCATGATGGTCGGCCGCGACGTCGAGAATGCCTTTCCGAAGGTCGATGTCGCCATCGGCGGCCCGGTTCTCGAGATCCGCAATTACAGCCACCGCACCGAGTTCCGCGACATCTCCTTCACCCTGCGCCAGGGCGAGATTCTCGGCATTTACGGCCTGATCGGCGCCGGGCGTTCGGAACTGTCGCAATCGCTCTTCGGCATCACCAGGCCGCTCTCGGGCACCATGATGCTCGAAGGCCGCGAAATCACCATTCACTCGCCGCAGGACGCAATCCGCGCCGGCATCGTCTACGTGCCGGAAGAACGCGGCCGCCACGGACTGGCGCTGCCGATGCCGATCTTCCAGAACATGACGCTGCCCTCCCTTACCCGCACCTCGCGCCGCGGCTTCCTCCGGGCGGCAGAAGAATTCGCCCTCGCCCGCAAATATGCCGAGCGTCTGGACCTGCGCGCGGCCGCCCTTTCCGTCCCGGTCGGCACGCTCTCCGGCGGCAACCAGCAGAAGGTCGTCATCGGCAAATGGCTGGCGACGGCGCCAAAGGTCATCATCCTCGACGAACCGACAAAGGGCATCGATATCGGTTCGAAGGCGGCCGTGCACGGCTTCATCAGCGAACTCGCCGCCGAGGGCCTGTCGATCATCATGGTCTCGTCCGAACTGCCCGAGATCATCGGCATGTCGGACCGCGTCCTGGTGATGAAGGAAGGTCTCGCCGCCGGAATTTTCGACCGCGCCGAGCTGTCGCCGGAAGCGCTGGTGCGCGCCGCCACCGGCAATGCATGAGGCCCGCAATGCAAGGTAAGAGCATGTCAAGACTGATCAGAAAACGCGAAACCCTGCTGTTCCTCATCATCGTCGTGATGATCGCGATCTTTTCGACGCGCGCTGCCGATTTCGCAACGCCGGAGAATCTCGCCGGCATTTTCAACGATACCTCCATCCTGATCATCCTGGCGCTCGCGCAGATGACGGTCATCCTGACGAAATCGATCGACCTGTCGGTCGCCGCCAACCTCGCCTTCACCGGCATGGCGATCGCGATGATGAATGCCGCCTATCCCGACCTGCCGCTCGTCGTACTCATCCTCGCCGCGATCGTCATCGGCGCCTGCCTCGGCGCCATCAACGGCTTTCTCGTCTGGGCGCTCGAAATCCCGCCGATCGTCGTCACGCTCGGCACGCTCACCATCTATCGCGGCATGGCCTTCGTGCTGTCAGGCGGGGCGTGGGTGAACGCCCATCAGATGACGCCGGTCTTCCTGTCGGTGCCGCGCACGCCGATCCTCGGCCTGCCGGTTCTCGGCTGGGTGGGCATCGTCATCGTGCTTCTGATGTATGTCCTGCTCCGATACACCCAGTTCGGCCGCTCGGCCTATGCGACCGGCGGCAATCCGACCGCGGCCGTCTATGCCGGCATCGATACGGGTTGGACGAAATTTTTGGCCTTCGTTCTGTCGGGGGCGCTTGCCGGCCTTGCGAGCTATCTCTGGGTGTCGCGTTATGCTGTTGCCTACGTCGATATCGCCAACGGCTTCGAGCTCGACAGCGTCGCGGCCTGCGTTATCGGCGGCATCTCGATTGCCGGCGGCGTCGGCTCGGTCGCCGGCACCGTGCTCGGCGCGCTCTTCCTCGGCGTCATCAAGAATGCGCTGCCAGTCATCGGCATTTCACCCTTCACGCAGATGGCGATCTCCGGAACCGTCATCATTCTCGCCGTCGCCTTCAACGCCAGGCGTGAGCGCAACCGCGGCCGCATTATCCTGCGAGACCGCGCCGCAGCCGAGATCAGAACGGAGGCCGCAGCATGAGCACCGTGTCCACACACGAAAAGCGGGTCATCCCCGACCGTCTCGGCACACCCTTCCGCCGCATCGCCGCCAGCTGGGAAGTGCTGCTCTTTGCCGTCGCCATCCTGATCTTCATCTTCAATTCGCTCGCCTCGCCCTATTTCCTCGATGCCTGGAACCTTTCGGACGCCACCTTCAATTTCACCGAAAAGGCGATGATCGCCTTCGCCATGGCGCTCCTCGTCATATCAGGCGAGATCGACCTCTCGGTCGCCGCGGTCATCGCACTCGCCTCGACGGCAATGGGCGCGGCGGCACAGCTCGGCATTGGCACACCGGGCCTGGTCGCGATCGGCATTGGCACTGGGCTTGCCTGCGGCATTTTCAACGGCGTTCTGGTCTCGGTGCTGAAACTGCCGTCGATCGTCGTCACCATCGGCACGATGAGCCTTTTCCGCGGCATTTCCTATATCGTGCTCGGCGACCAGGCCTATGGCAAATACCCGGCTGATTTCGCCTATTTCGGCCAGGGCTATGTCGTCTGGGTATTCTCCTTCGAATTCGTGCTCTTCATCGTACTGGCGATCCTCTTCGCCATCCTCCTGCATGCGACGAATTTCGGCCGGCAGGTCTATGCGATCGGCAACAACGACTTCGCCGCCCGCTTCTCCGGCATTCCGGTCGAGCGCGTCAAATTCATCCTCTTCCTGTTGACCGGCGTCATGAGCGGTGTCGCCGCCGTCTGCCTGACCTCACGCCTCGGCTCGACCCGGCCGTCGATCGCCCAGGGCTGGGAACTCGAGGTCGTCACCATGGTCGTGCTCGGCGGCATCTCGATCCTCGGCGGCTCCGGCACGATCGTCGGCGTCGTCATCGCCGCCTTCGTCATGGGCCTCGTCACCTTCGGCCTCGGCCTGCTGAACGTGCCCGGCATCGTCATGTCGATCTTCATCGGCCTGCTTCTGATCATCACCATCGCCATCCCGATCATCGCCCGCCGCATCAAGGTCATGAGCTCCCGATGACTTTAGAAAAACACGCCTTCAAAATGCAGCTCAATCCGGGCATGGAAGCCGAATACCGCAAGCGGCATGACGAGATCTGGCCGGAACTGGTCGATCTCCTGCACAAGTCAGGCGCCAGCGACTATTCCATTCATCTCGACCGCGAGACCAACACGCTGTTCGGCGTGTTGACGCGGCCCGCCGACCACACGATGGCCAGCCTGCCGGAGCATCCCGTCATGAAAAAATGGTGGGCGCACATGGCCGACATCATGGCGACCAATCCCGATAATTCACCGGTCCAGGGCGACCTGGTCACCGTCTTCCATATGCCATGAACGCCACCTCCTATCGCCGCATCGCCGTCCTCGACATCGGCAAGACCAATGCCAAGGTCGTCGTCCTCGACAGCGAGACGGGCGCCGAGGTCGCCGTGTTGAAGCGGCCGAATATCGCGATCAAAACCGGTCTCTATCCGCATTACGACGTAGAGGCTCTCTGGTCCTTTGCGCTCGATGCGCTGAAAAGCCTTGCGCGCGAACCCGGCTTCGACGCCATTTCGATCACCACCCATGGCGCCTCCGCAGCACTCCTTGCCCGGGACGGTACGCTTGCCATGCCTGTCATCGACTATGAACACGAATATCCGCAGGAAATCCGCGACGCCTATACGCGGCTGCGCCCCTCCTTCGACGAAACCTTCTCGCCGCACCTTGCGATGGGCCTCAACGTCGGCGCCCAACTGCACTACCAGAAGACCGCCTTTCCCGAGGAATTCGCCAAGGTTGCGACCATCCTCACCTATGCGCAATACTGGACTGCACGGCTGACCGGTGTCGCCGCCAATGAGCTGACCTCGCTCGGCTGCCATACCGACCTCTGGAACCCGAGAGAGGGCCACTATTCTTCGCTCGTCGACAGCCTCGGCATTCGCGAACTCATGGCGCCGATCCGTTCCGCTTTCGATGCTCTCGGGCAGGTTCTTCCCGAGATCGGCGCAGAGCTCGGCCTTACCGCACCCGTGCCGGTCTATTGCGGCATTCACGATTCCAATGCCTCGCTTTTGCCGCATCTGGTTCATCGGGCCGCGCCCTTCGCCGTCGTCTCCACCGGCACATGGGTCATCAATTTCGGCGTCGGCGGCGATCTCGATCATCTCGATCCGAAACGCGATGCGCTCGCCAATGTCGATGCCTATGGCCGGACCGTCCCCTCCTCCCGTTTCATGGGCGGCCGGGAATTCGAAATCCTTTCGGCCGAAATCGGCCCTGTCGACGAAAAAGCCGCCCAGGCGGCAATCGGCCCCGTCATCGGCAAGGGCATGATGCTCTTGCCGAATATCGCGCCCGGTTCCGGGCCCTTTCCGGGAAAGGCAAGCCGCTGGATCGGCGCCGAAGAGGCAAGCCGCGAGGAGCGCTCTGCCGCTGCCTGCCTCTATCTCGCTTTGATGACGGATGCCTGCCTCGGACTGGTCGGCGCCAAAGGCCCCGTTATCGTCGAAGGACCTTTTGCGCTCAACGGGGCCTATCTCAAGCTGCTCGCCGCCCTGACCGGCCGCGAGGTCATGGCCCTTCCAGGCTCGACCGGCACCAGCCAGGGTGCGGCCCTTCTCACCGGCATCCGGCCGGTGTCGGGCGCCGAGACGCATGTTCCGCCGACCGATATCCCCGGGCTGGCCACCTATCGCACCCGCTGGTACGCGGCGATGGAATAGGAGTCTTTCCAAAAGCGGCCTTGCTCGTCCCTGCCGTCTCGTTAGTGTGGCACCTCGAAAATCAGGTCGAGGAGATAGCATGACAGAGACATTCGATCCGCGCACGGTTGCAGCCAGGCTTCACAGCCTGCGACAGGCCGGCAGACAGGAGGCAACGAGCACCTTCGCGCTGCCAGCCGATCTCCATCAGGCGATGGAGGCGCAGAACTTGCTCACTGCTGCAGACGGTATTTCCAGCAATGCCTGGAAGGTGACGGTCTCGCCGCAGGGCCAGGCGGTCACCGCTCCGCTGCATCCCTATGCCGAAGCCGTTTCGGGGGCTGACATTCCCTGGTATCCGGGCCTGAAATTCGAAACCGAGATCGCCGTCCGTCTCGGCAGTGATCTGCCAGTCCGCGCCGGCGTTCCCTACAGCCGCGCCGAGGTGGTCGAGGCGATCTCCGCGGTCTATCTCGGCGCCGAGCTGCTGGTCAGCGCCGTGAGCGAAAGCGGCAGCGTTTCGTTTCTGCTGTTCGTCGCCGACCGGCTCGGCAATAGCGGCTATGTGCTCGGTCCGAAGCTCGAAAAAAGCGTCGTCGACACCATCGGGGGAACGCCGCTCAAGGTCACCCATGCCGGCCGCACGATCTATGATGGTCCGGCACAGCATCCGAAAGGCGATGTCCTCACCTGGCTCGTCGACTATGCCAATGACGGCTTGCGCCCCGAGACATCGCTGAAATCAGGTGCGCTCATCACCACAGGCACGTTGAGCGGCGCGATCGAACTGACCGAACCCGGCGCGATCGACATCCTGCTCGGCGACATCAGGCTCAGCTTCTCGGTGTCGAAGGCTTGATTTGACCCTGCTTTTCCCCGGTTTGGTGCCGGATTTGGCAATTGCCATCCGGTTGCGCCTGCGGTAATAAACTTGAGTACAATTTGAAGGTTTACTCCGGCGCATAGCCGGAGGCGGAAGTGGAAATGACGTTTCAACCGCGGATGCAGAACAAGATCCAGGGCTTTTCCGTCATCGGCGGCGTGCATCGCCGCCTGTGGAACGGCATCGTCGCCGATGTCTGGGACGTGGAATGCGCCTCCTATGCCGGCGGCTATTACGTCTCGCGCGATCCACGGCTGTTCATCATGCTCGACAAGCGGGGACCGGGCAATTCGCGTATCAAGCTCTCGCCGAAGGCGCAGGGCACCGTCCAGGACACGGAAAAGCGGCCGATCTCCTATGTGCCGGCCGGCATGGAAGTCTGGGCAGATCTGACCGACGTGCATTCGGTGCGCCACCTCGACATCCATTTCGACACCGAGACCGTCAGCCGCCGGCTGATGGAGGATATCGATCCGCGCCGTCTGGAAAGCCCGCAGCTTCTGTTTTCCGATGAGCGGGTTTTGTCGCTGGCACAGCTGGTCGCCGCCGAATGCCTCAATCCGGAGCCGTTGCACGATCTCTATGGCGACGGCCTGGCATTGGCGCTGATCATCGATGTCCTGAAGATTGCCAAGGCGATGCCGCGCAAACGCAGCAAGTTGGCCTCCTGGCAGCTGCGCCGCGCGACCGAATTCATCGAGGAAAACTGCCTGCGCAATATCCGCCTTGAGGAACTCGCCGGCCTGACCGGCCTGTCGCAATCGCATTTCAGCCATGCCTTCAAGGCCTCGACCGGCATCGCTCCGCATCAATGGCAGACCAATGCCCGGCTCGACAGGGCCAAGCGGCTGCTTGTCGAAAGCGAAAATGCGTTGACCGCAATCGCCGCCGAAACCGGCTTTGCCGATCAGGCGCATTTTACCCGCGTCTTCCGCAAGCATGTCGGCATCACGCCGGCGAGCTGGAAGAAGGCACAAGTTGCCTGATTGCAACGTTTGGCGGGCAATTGTTTGCAACGCGGAGAATTGCCCAAAAACGTTCAATTTTCCCCGATCGCGACAATCCACCCCGGTAAAACTGAGTTAATCACTCATCTTATTCAGGGCTTCGCCGCACGCGCGGCACGAGTGGGGTATAGGACATATGCGCGGGAAGACCAGGGGTCTCAATTTCAAGGTAATTCTATTGGCAGGGGTGGCGATCGCCGGCCTGATCGCGGGCTCCGCCGCGGCACAGGAAGCGAATTCGACTGAGCTTGCGCCGATCGTCATCCAGGGCGGCGGCGACACCGCCACCAGCCCGGTCAAGGGCTATGTCGCCAAGAACTCCTCCGCCGGCTCGAAGAGCGACACCCCGCTCAACGAAATCCCGCAATCCGTCTCCGTCATCGGCACCCGTGAAATGGACGATCGCGGCATTACCAACAAGATCGACGAGGCGCTGCTTTATACGCCCGGCGTCACGTCGCAGCCCTTTGGCAACGACGGCGATACTGACTGGTTCTATATCCGCGGCTTCGACGCGACGCAGACCGGCGTCTTTTTCGATAATCTGACGCTGTTCAGCTATGGCTTCGGCGGCTTCCAGCTCGATCCCTTCATGCTGGAGCGCGTCGAGGTGCTGAAGGGTCCGGCCTCCGTGCTTTACGGCGGAGCAAACCCCGGCGGCATCGTCAATCTCGTCCGCAAGCGCCCGCTCGACGAGCCGCTGTTTTATACCGAGATCGGCATCAACAGCAACGGCAACGCCTTCACCGGCTTCGATGTCTCCGACAAGGTCGGCTCCAGCGGAACGATGAGCTATCGCATCGCCGGCAAGGTTGCCGGCGGCGACAATTATTCGGATTTTTCCGAGGATCTGCGCGGCTTCACCATGCCGCAGCTGACCATTTCGCCGGATGACAGCACGAGCCTCACGGTTTGGGGTTACCTCGCCGGGCTCGACCAGGTGCATACCGGCAACGGCTTCTTCCCCTATGTCGGCACTGTCGAGGATGCGCCTTTCGGCAAGATCGACCGCGACGCCTTCTATGGCGAGCCCGACATCGACAACGGCAGCTATGTGCAGAAGATGATCGGTTACGAATTCGAGCATGAATTCGACAATGGCATCAAGTTCTCACAGAATGCGCGCTACGGCCATCTCGACAAGCATGAGATCGGCCCCTACCTGAACGGCTGGGTCGGCGGCGTGCCGACAGGTCCGGACTACCAGCTGGCGCGCATCGGCTTCGAAGGCCGCTCGGGGGTCGATAGCTTCTCGATCGACAATCGGATCGAAGGCGAGACCGAAATCGGCGGCGCCACGCATAATCTTCTCGTCGGGCTCGACTACACCTATTACCGCCTCGAAAACTGGCAGGCCTGCTGCGGCTCCAATTCGATCAGCGCAACCGATCCCATCTATGGCACGACACAGGGCGCCAATTTCGTCTATGCGGACGGCGTCGTCACCAAGAACCAGATCGGTGTCTACGCCCAGGATCGGGTCCATTTCGGCGATGGCTGGCTGCTGACGCTCAACGGCCGCTACGACTATGTCGATATCGATCAGAACGCCGAAATCGGCACGACCTACAGCACCAACGACAGCGCCCTCAGCGGCCGCATCGGCCTTGCCTATGAGTTCGACAACGGCCTGACGCCTTATGTCAGCGCCGCAACCTTCTTCAACCCGCTCGTCGGCACCGGTGTTTCCGGCGCGTTGAAGCCGGAAGAGGGTGAGCAGTTCGAAGGCGGCATCAAGTATGAGCCGGCCTTCATCGACGGCTCGCTGACGGCCTCCATCTTCCACATCACCAAGCGCAACAACACGGTGACCAATCCCCTGACCTTCGCCCAAAGCCAGCTCGGTGAGGTGGTTTCGCGCGGCGCCGAACTCGAAGGCAAGGTCAATATCAACGAGAACTGGAAGGTTCTCGCATCGCTCGCCTATACCGACATGGAGGTAATGGAGAACGACGCCAATCCGGCGCTGGTCGGCAATTCACCCTATATCGTCCCGAAGGTGACCGCCTCTCTCTGGGTCGACTACACGCTGACGACAGGGGCTTTCGAGGGCATGAGCTTTGGCGCCGGCGTCCGCCATCAGGGCTGGTCCTGGGCCGATGAGGCCAATACCGAGAAGGTGCCGGCCGCCACGCTCGTCGACGCTGCGATCCGCTACGAGAAGGAAAACTGGGGCGCCTCGCTCAACGTCGCGAACCTCTTCGACAAGGAATATGTCAAGGGTTGCGGCGGGCTGACCGTCTGCGGTTACGGCGATGCCCGCACCGTCACCTTCAAGCTCAGCAGGAAGTGGTAAGTTGACAATCTTAGTTTAGTTTTGCAGGAACCTGTGGGGAAAGGGAGGGCCTGCCCTCCCGGACCCGTTTGCAGCGCCGAACCTGGAGCAGACCATGCCTTCGCCTTTCCTTGCCCTCTCGCGGATAGATTATGCCATCGGGCCGAAATCCATCCTGTCCGGCATCGACCTGACGCTTGAGCGCGGCCGCATTTACGGACTGGTAGGGCCGAACGGTTCCGGCAAGAGCACGCTTTTGAAGATCATCGCCCGCCAGGTCGCGCCGAAATCCGGCGCCATCACCTTCGACGGTAAGCCGGCGGGTGACTGGGGCAGCCGCGCCTTTGCCCGGCACGTCGCCTACATGCCGCAATTCACGCCGGCGACCGACGGGATGAGCGTGCGGGAACTTGTGGCGCTCGGTCGCTTTCCCTGGCACGGCACGCTCGGCCGCTTCACCGCGACGGATCGCAACATGGTCGAGGAGGCGATCGTCCGCACCGAGCTCGAGGATTTTGCCGATCGTCTCGTCGCCAGCATGTCCGGCGGCGAACGCCAGCGCGCCTGGATCGCCATGATGCTCGCCCAGGACGCCCGCTGCCTGCTGCTCGACGAGCCGACATCGGCGCTCGACCTCGCCCATCAGGCCAGCGTTCTCTCGCTGGTCGAGGAGCTCAGCCATGAACGTGGGCTGACCGTCATCATCGTGCTGCACGATATCAACCTCGCCGCGCGCTATTGCGACGCGATCATCGCGCTCAACCGCGGCCGGATCACCGCCGAGGGCACGCCCACCGAGATCATGCAGGCCGATACGCTGCAGTCGATCTTCGGCGTCGGCATGGGCGTCTTCCCGCATCCGGTTCGAAACGAGCCGGTCAGCTATCTGTTGTAGTCCATGGCTTTTTTCTCCCGCAGGCAGTTTCTGGCCGGTGCGGCGGCCTTGCTTTCCGCCCCCGCGCATCTGCGGGCGGCGGAGGGCTTGCGCGTTGCGACGCTCGATTGGGCGCTGCTTGAAACCTTGCTCGCAATCGGCGCGAATGTCGTTGCGGCGACCGAACTGCGGCAATTCCGCGAGGTGGCGGTCACGCCTGAGGTGCCGGCCACGACCGCCGATCTCGGTCTGCGCGGCACGCCGAATTTCGAGGTGCTGCGGTTTGCACGGCCGGACCTGATCTTCAACTCGAACTTCTATGCCTGGGCAGACGAACGCATGCGCGGGATCGCGCCTGTGGAAAGCCATACGATCTACACACCCGGCCAAAGCCCCTTCGCGCTGGCCGAACAGGCCACACTTGCAATCGGCGAGCGCCTGCAGCTTGCCACTGCCAGACAGTTGAGCGAAGAGCTTGCAGCCAGGCTCGACCGCCACCGGACCCTCCTTGCCGCCGGCGACGGGCGGCCGGTGATCCCGATCAATCTCGGCGATGCCAGGCATTTCCGCGTCTTCGGCTCCGACAGCATGTTCGGTGAGGTGCTGAAACGCGTCGGCCTCACCAATGCCTGGCAGGCTCAGACCAGCTACTCGGCCGCAGCTCCGGTCGGCATCGAGATATTGGCATCGATACCCGACGCCTGGATCGTGATGATCCCGCCACACCCGGCCGATGCGCTCGCCACGCTCGCGACCAGCAGCTTCTGGAATGCGTTGCCGGCCGTGCGCGAGAAACGCGTGCTGATGCTCGGCTCGATCAATCCCTATGGCGCACTGCCGGCCGCCGCCCGCTTTGCCGATCTTCTGTCGGAGGGGCTTCAGCATGCATGGAATGGTTAGCCGCGCCAAGCCCGCACGAAACGCGGGCGCACCCGTCTTCGCGATATTGCTGCCCGTACTCTGCATTGCGGCCTTCGCACTCCTCATCGTAACGCGTCCTGAGGTTCCGCACGGCGATGCCAATGCAGCCATGTTGAACAGCGTGTTGCTCTGGAACAGCATCATGCCCCGCGCCATGCTGGCATTGATCGCCGGCGCGGCACTCGGCCTTTCCGGCACATTGCTGCAGCGTGTCCTGCGCAATCCGATTGCCGATGCTTCCACGCTCGGCATTGCCTCCGGGGCGGAACTGGCAATGACGGCGGCCATGGGCTTCTCGCCCCTGCTCATCGGATTTTCGCGCGAGATGGCCGCCTTTGGAGGTGGCTTGGTGGCTGTCGCCATCGTCCTGGCTCTGAGCTGGCGACGCGGGCTCGATCCGGTGACCGTCGCCCTCTCCGGCCTGATCGTCAGCCTGATCGCCTCGGCCCTCAGCGTCACGCTGATCCTTTCGCGCGGCGAATATGCCATGTCGATCTATATCTGGGGCGCCGGTTCGCTCAGTCAGCAGGATTGGAACGGCGCACTCTCGCTCGGGCCCCGGCTTTTCCTCGGCTTTGCCGCCGCTCTTCTCCTGGTGCGGCCGCTCCGCATCCTTGCCCTCGACGACAGCGGCGCCAGGAGCCTCGGCCTTGCCCTGCATTCGACCCGCCTGGCGATCGTCGCGCTCGCCGTCTGGCTTGCCGCCTCAGCGATATCGGAGGTCGGCGTGATCGGCTTCGTCGGGCTCGCAGCCCCCGCGATCGCAAGGCTTGCCGGTGCGCGCAGCACCGGCAAACTGATGCTGACGGCACCGCTGATGGGCGCCGGCCTGCTGTTCCTGACCGATTGCCTCACCCAGATCCTTGGCCCCGGCTTCACCGATCTTGCGCCGACGGGAGCCGCGACCGCCCTGCTCGGCGGCCCGTTACTGCTCTGCCTGCTGCCGCGCGTGCATTCCGTTTCCGTCGTTGCCGCCCAGTCGACCGCTGCGCTGAACAGGCTCGCCAAGCCGCTTCTGGCCCTTGGCGCGCTCTTTGCTGCCCTCGCCCTGATCTTTGCCGTCGTCCTCACTGTCGGCCCTGCCGAGGACGGCTGGCATATCGCGACCGGCTCGCTCTTGACCGATCTCCTGCCCTTCCGACTGCCGCGAACGATCGTTGCGGCCGGGGCCGGCGCCATGCTGGCGGCAGCGGGCTTCATCATGCAGCGCGTCACCGGCAATCCGATCGCCAGCCCCGAGGTCCTGGGCGTCAGCAGCGGTGCCGGTGCGGGTCTGACCGTGGCGCTGTTTCTCTTCGGCTTCCCCTCGCCCATCATCATGCTGCTTGCCATGGCGCTCGGCGCGCTGGCCGCCTTCCTTGCGATGATCGCCATATCAGCCCGCGCCCAATTCTCGCCGGAACGCATGCTGCTTGCCGGCGTCGGCATCGGCGCCTTCGCCATGGCGATCGTGACGATGGTGCTCGCCCAGGGCGATATGCGTGGCTATATCCTGCTCACCTGGCTTTCCGGCTCGACCAACCGCGCCGGCGCCTTCGAAGCCTGGACGGCCATCATCTCGCTCGTC
The DNA here is from genome assembly GCF_001657485.1 of Rhizobium sp. WYCCWR10014. Classification (GTDB taxonomy): domain Bacteria; phylum Pseudomonadota; class Alphaproteobacteria; order Rhizobiales; family Rhizobiaceae; genus Rhizobium. The sequence continues at coordinate 90,496 of NZ_LXFU01000051.1, read as the reverse complement.
GTGCTGACAGCGCCCCTGCCCTTCCTCAGCCGTTGGCTGACGATCCTGCCGCTTGGCGCCGGTCCCAGCCGCGCTGCCGGCCTTCATGTCGGGGCAAGCCGCCTGGCGCTTGCCATCCTCGCCGCGCTGATGACGGCGATCGCCTCCTTCCTCGTCGGGCCGCTCAGCCTCACCGGTCTCATCGCGCCGCATCTTGCCCGCCTTGCCGGCTTCCGCGCCCCGGGCCACCAGCTGACAGCGAGCCTTCTCTTCGGCGCCGGCGTGCTGATGGCGGCGGACTGGCTGTCGCGCGTCGTCATCTACCCCTACCAGGTGCCGGTCGGCCTCTTCGCGGCCCTGATCGGCGGCCCCTATCTCATCTGGCTGCTTTCGCGAAAGGAGGTTCAGCAATGATGGCTGAACGGTTTACAGTATCCGGCGTCGCAGTCACTGCCGATCCCGGCAGAATGCTCGACGAGATCTGCACGCATTTCGTCGAGCATGGCACCGTCACCCGAAACGGCGACGCCGTCACAGTCGAGACGATGATCGGAAAGGCCGATATAAGTCGAGACGGCCCGGCACTCGCGATCGAGCTTTCCTGCCGCAGCGCGCGTGCGCTGCAGAATGTGCGGGCCATCCTTGCCGAACACCTCTTCGACTTTGCCGGCGAGGAGACGCTGGAGCTCAACTGGTCCGATGCTCCAAAGGCGGACCGCCTGCCCGATCTGCGCGAAATCCGCGTCATCGGCGCTACAAATATCACCCCGCATATGCGCCGGGTTACCGTCGTCTGCGACGACACCAGGCATTTTGCCGATGGCGGTCTGCATTTCCGCCTGCTCATTCCGCCGAAGGGGCGCCCGCCCGTCTGGCCGCAGTTGCGCACCGACGGCCGCATCCAGTGGGCGAGCGGCGAGGACGCACTGACCGTGCGGATCTATACGATCCGCAACCTCGATGTGGAACGGGGCGAGATGGAGATCGATTTCGTTCTACATGAGGGCGAGAACATGCCCGGCGCCGAATGGGCGATCAACGCCAAGCCGGGCGACATAGCCGGCGCCCTCGGGCCGGGCGGCGGCGGAGTTCCCGATGCAACGTCGATAATCCTTGCCGGTGACGAGACGGCGCTGCCCGCCATCTCCCGCATCGCCGCCGAGATCCCCGAGGGAAGGCGGCTCAAGATCTTCCTTGAAATCGACAGCGTCGCGGAAGAACAGTCCTTGCCCTCGGCGGGCATTGTCGATGTCACCTGGATGTATCGAAACGGCAAACCTGCCGGCACGATGGGCTTGATCGAAAAAACCATCAAGAATGCGCTGCTTGAAGCCGATGCCGACACCTTCGTCTGGGCCGGCTGCGAAAGGGCGGAAGCCAAGCGCATTCGCGACTTCCTGAAGACCGAGCGCGGCCACGACCGCCAGAGGATGAGCATCGGCGCCTATTGGGAGCGCTGAGTGCCGCTTACGCCTTCTCGCGGAACATCTCGATGATGGCGGAAAAGTCCCTTCCGCCATTTCCCTGCTTTTCGAAGAGCGCATAAAGCTGTGCTGCTTCCGCGCCGAGCGGGGTGGAGGCGCCGCTTGTCAGCGCCGCCTCCTGTGAAAGCCTGAGATCCTTCAGCATCAGCGCTGCGGCAAAACCCGGCTTGTATTCGTTGTTCGCCGGCGAGGTCGGCACGGGTCCGGGCACCGGGCAATAGGTGTTGATCGACCAGCACTGGCCAGACGAGGTCGAGGCGACGTCGAACAGCGCCTGATGCGAGAGGCCAAGCTTTTCTGCGAGCACGAAGGCCTCGCAGACACCCACCATCGAAATGCCTAATATCATGTTGTTGCAGATCTTTGCCGCCTGGCCGGCGCCTGCCTCGCCGCAATGGACGATCTTCTTTCCCATGGCCTCGAGGATTGGTTTTGCCTTGGCGAAGGCCTCTTCCGAGCCGCCGGCCATGAAGGTCAGCGTGCCCGCGCTCGCCCCGCCCGTGCCGCCGGAGACGGGGGCGTCGAGCGACAGGCAGCTTGCGGCCTTGGCCATCTCATGCGCCTTGCGGCTGCTTTCGACATCGATGGTCGAGCAATCGATGACCAGCGTGCCTTGCGCGGCGGACTGCAGGATATCGGTCCAGGCGGTCAGCACATGTCTGCCCTGCGGCAGCATGGTGATGATGATCTCCGCCTCCTTGACCGCCTGGCTGGCATGGCTTGCCGGCTTGACGCCGCTCTCCTCGGCAGCCTTCAGCACCGAAGCCGCGAGATCGAAGCCGAGGACCTCGTGACCTGATTTGACCAGATTGGCCGCCATCGGCCCCCCCATGTTGCCGAGGCCGATGAATGCGATCCTTGCCATGGTCTTCTCCTCCTATCGATTGTCTTCGAGGATCATCACTGCCGCCTTTTCGGCGATCATGATGGTCGGCGAATTGGTGTTGCCCGAGGTGATCGACGGCATCACCGAGGCGTCGGCAATCCTGAGCTTGGTGAGCGCCCGGAATCTCAGCCTGGGATCGACGACGCTGTCCCTGTCGGCACCCATGCGGCAGGTGCCGACGGGATGGAAGATCGTCGTGCCGATCTCGCCCGCCGCCCGCTCCAGATCGGCCTCCGTCTGGTAGGCGGGCCCCGGCTTGAATTCCTCCGGCCTGAAACGGGCAAACGAAGGCTGCGTGACGATCTTGCGCGTCAACCGTATTGAGCGAACAGCTATGTCACGATCGCGCTGCGTCGAGAGGTATTTCGGGCTGATCGTCGGCTGGGCGGCAAAATCCGGGCTGGACAAGTGAACCGAACCGCGGCTTTCCGGCCTCAAATTGCAGACGCTCGCCGTGATTGCCGGGAAAGGGTGGACGGGATCGCCGAACTTCTCCAGCGAGACCGGCTGCACGTGATATTGCAGGTCGGGCGTCTCCCGGTCCGGGCCTGATCGGGTGAAGATGCCGAGCTGGCTCGGCGCCATCGCCATCGGCCCGGAGCGGCGGACGAGATATTCGAGCCCAATCGCCGCCTTGCCGATCAGCTTCGTCGCCTTCTCGTTCAGCGTCGGAACCCCCGTCACCTTATAGGCCAGACGCAGCTGCAGATGGTCCTGCAGGTTCTCGCCGACACCCTTGACCTCGGTGACGACATCGACGCCGGCCTGCCTGAGAACCTCGCCCCTGCCGATGCCTGACAGTTCCAGGATATGCGGCGAGCCGATCGAACCGGCCGAAAGGACGGTTTCTTTCGCCGCATAGGCGCGCTTCGCCACGCCACGATGCTGGAACTCGACGCCGGCAACGGCGCCTTCCTCCACCAGCAGCCGCCGGACCTGCGCCTTGGTGAGCACGGTCAGGTTGGAGCGCCTCATCGCCGGGCGCAGGAAGGCCTTTGAGGTGTTCCAGCGAATGCCGGAGCGTTGGTTGACGTCGAAATAGCCGGAGCCCTCGTTGCTGCCGCGGTTGAAATCCGCAGTCTCCGGGATGCCCGCTTCCTTGGCGGCCTGCTGGAAGGCATCGAGCACGGCCCAGCGCACACGCGCCTTCTCGATGCGCCATTCGCCGCCGGCACCATGCATCTCGTCTTCGCCGCGATAAAAATCCTCCGACTTGCGGAAGAAGGGCAGAACATCGTCCCAGCCCCAGCCGCTGCAGCCCATCTGCCGCCAGAGGTCGTAATCGCGCGCCTGGCCGCGCATGTAGATCATGCCGTTGATCGACGAACAGCCGCCGAGGACCTTGCCGCGCGGATAACTCAGCGCCCGGCCGTTCAACCCCGCTTCCGGCGCCGTGGTGAAGCACCAGTCGGTTCGCGGATTGTTGATGCAATAGAGATAACCGACCGGAATATGGATCCAGTGGTAGTTGTCGCTGCCGCCGGCTTCCAGCAGCAGCACCCGGCTCCGGCCATCGGCAGACAGCCGGTTGGCGAGCACGCAGCCGGCGCTGCCTGCCCCGATGATGATATAGTCGTAACGATCCATGTGCCCTGCATGAAACTCCAGATGCTTGCCGCTTCCCCCTCCCCGCAGCACGGGGAGAGGAAGAGTCGCAGCGCCGCTGCCCGTCTCTTTTCCCGCGAAAGAGCAGTTCTTTCCGGAAAGAGAGAGGTCCGCACGTTCAGCGGCGATAGACGAAGCCCAGTTTCCGCCCCAGCCGCGAGGCGTAGAATTCGCCGATGATGCCGCGGCGGAAGATCAGCACGCAGACCATGAAGACGATGCCGGTGATGATCGTCACCGGGAATTCCGAGGTGGCGAGGTAGTTTTCCAGCACCACCACCAACCCGGCGCCGAACAGCGGGCCGATCAGCGTGCCTATGCCGCCGAGCAGGGTCATCAGGATTACCTCGCCCGACATCTGCCAGGCGACATCGGTCAGCGTCGCGAACTGGAAGACGATCGATTTCACCGCGCCCGCGAGCCCCGCAAGCGCTGCCGACATGACGAAGGCACCGAGCTTATAGCGCGCCACGGAATAGCCGAGCGAGATTGCCCGCTGCTCGTTTTCGCGGATCGATTTCAGAATCATGCCGAAGGGCGAATTGATAAAGCGCCAGATGATCAGGATGCCGACGAGAAAGACGGCCAGCACGAAATAGTACATGTTGGTCGAACTGTTCAGATCGATGAAGCCGAAGAGATGGCCGCGCGGCACCGACTGGATACCGTCCTCGCCTTCGGTGAATTCCGCCTGCAGGCAGAAGAAGAAGAACATCTGCGACAACGCCAGCGTGATCATCGCGAAATAGATGCCCTGGCGGCGGATGGCGAAGAAGCCCATGACGAGACCGAGAAACGCCGCACCCGCCACGCCGATCAGGATGCCGAGTTCCGGCGGCAGGCCCCATGTCTTCACCGTATAGGCGGTGAAATAGGCGGCACCGCCGAAGAAGGTGGCGTGGCCGAAGGACAGCAGGCCGGTATAGCCGAGCAGCAGGTTGAAGGCACAGGCAAAAAGCGCGAAGCAGAGCAGCTTCATCAGGAAGATCGGGTAGAAGAAAAACGGCGCCAGCAGCAGGAGCAGCAGCCCCGCCAGCAGAAAACCCGCCTGCACCGAAAAGGCGGTTCGGCTTTTTTCCACTTGGATGGTTTCGGTGATGTCAGCCATGTCAAGCATCCCGTCCGAAGAGGCCCGCGGGCCTGATGAGAAGCACGATCGCCATGATGACGAAGATCACGATGTTGGAAGCCTCGGGATAGAAGACCTTGGTCAGGCCCTCGGCAATGCCGAGCACATAACCGGTGATGATCGCGCCCATGATCGATCCCATGCCGCCGACGACGACGACGGCGAAGACGACGATGATCATGTTCGAGCCCATCAGCGGCGACACCTGGTAGATCGGCGCCGCCAGCACGCCGGCAAAGGCCGCAAGGCCGGCGCCGAGCGCATAGGTGAGCGTCAAGAGTACCGGCACGTTGACACCGAAGACCTGCACCAGCACGGCGTTTTCGGTCGCAGCCCTGAGATAGGCACCGAGCTTGGTCTTCTCGATCAGCAGCCATGTGCCGAGGCAGACGACGAGCGAGACGACGACCACCCAGCCGCGATAGATCGGCAGGAACATGAAGCCGAGGTTTGCCCCGCCGGCAAGCGCTGCCGGCGTCGCATAGGGCTGGCCGGAAGAGCCGTAGAGGTAACGGAAGGTGCCCTCGACCGCGAGCGCCAGCCCGAAGGTGAAGAGCAGGCCGTAGAGCGGATCGAGATCGTAGAGCCGGCGCAGGAACAGCCGCTCGATGATTGCCCCGGCAAGGCCGACGATAACCGGCGCCAGGATCAATGACGGCCAGTAGCCGATGCCGGCATAGGTCAGCAGCAGGTAGGCAACGAAGGCGCCGAGCATATATTGCGCGCCATGGGCGAAGTTGATCACCCTGAGCAGGCCGAAGATGATGGCGAGGCCGAGGCTGAGCAGCGCATAGAACGAGCCATTGATCAGGCCGATCAGCAGCTGGCCGAACAGCGCCTGCAGGGGAATGCCGAAGATCATCGTCATCTGGTCATACTCCCAGAACCTTGTGCAGCGTATCCATGCGCTGCGGCAGTTCACCGACCGGGAATTCCGACACCATCTGCCCATGATCCATCAGATAGAAGCGATCGGCAATACGGCTGGCGAAACGGAAATTCTGCTCGACGAGCAGGATCGTCATGCCGCGCTCCTTCAGCGTCTTCAGCACCTCGCCAATGCGCTGGACGATCACGGGGGCAAGCCCTTCCGTCGGTTCGTCGAGAATGAGCAGCCTGACGCCGGTGCGGAGGATTCGGGCGATCGCCAGCATCTGCTGCTCGCCGCCTGACAGTTTGGTGCCCGGGCTGGCGCGGCGCTCGTGAAGATTGGGGAAAAGCTCGTAGATTTCGTCGAGCGTCATGCCGCCTCCTGCCACGACTGGCGGCAGCAGCAGGTTTTCCGAAACGGTGAGCGTCGAGAAGATGCCGCGCTCCTCCGGCACGAAGCCGATGCCCCGATGCGCCGTCTTATGCAGCGGCACCTGCATCATGTCGCTGCCGTCAAAGCTGATCTTGCCCTTGCGGGTCCGCACGATGCCGGTGATGGTGCGCAGCGTCGTTGTCTTGCCGACGCCGTTGCGGCCGAGAATGGTGATCGTCTCGCCTTCGGCCACGCGCATGTCGACGCCGTGCAGGACGTGGCTTTCACCGTACCAGGCATTGAGCCCCTGGACTTCGAGGAGAGCGGCCATCAATGCTCCTCCGTGCCCATATAGGCGACACGCACACGCTCGTCCTGGCTGACGGTCGCATAATCGCCCTCGGCGAGAATCTCGCCGCGCTGCAGCACGGTGACATGCTGGCAGATATTGGCGACGACGGAGAGATTGTGCTCGACCATCAATACGGCGCGGTCGCGGGCGACCTCGCGGATGATCGAGGAGACGACGCCGACATCCTCCTGCCCCATGCCGGCCATCGGCTCGTCGAGCAGCAGCACCTTCGGTTCGAGCGCCAGCGTGGTGGCGATCTCCAGCACGCGCTTGCGGCCATAGGAAAGATCGGCGGCGATATGATCGCGCTCCTTGGAAAGCCCAACGCTGTCCAGCAGTTGCTCGGCGCGCTCGTTCAGCCGGTCGAGTGCCGAAAGCGGCCGCCAGAACTGTGTGGAAAGATTGTTCGGCCGCTGCAGCGCCACGCGCACATTGTCGAGAACGGTCAGATGCGGGAAGACCGCCGAGATCTGGAAAGAGCGGACCAGCCCCATGCGCGCCACCTTGTCGGGCGGCGTTTTCGTGATGTCGACGCCCATCAGGCTGATGGTGCCTGAGGTCGGCTGCAGGAACTTGGTCAGCAGGTTGAAGACCGTCGTCTTGCCGGCGCCGTTCGGGCCGATCAGTGCATGCACGCTGGCATCATGCACATCGAGATCGACGTTCTTGACGGCCGTGAAGCCGCCGAAATCGCGGCGCAGGCCGCGGGCGGACAATACCACCCGCGGCTTTTCCTGAGTTTCAATTGCGGAAACCGCCATCGTGCTTACTTCACCAGATCGCAGCCGCTCTTGGCGGGATCGATATAGGCTTCCTTGCCGGGAATGGTGGCGAGCACGTTGAAGTAATCCCACGGCTCCTTGCTCTCGGAAGGCTTCTTGACCTGCAGCAGGTACATGTCGTGGATCATGCGGCCATTGGCGCCGACCGTGCCGCCACGGCCGAAGACGTCATCGACCGGCATTTCATGCAGCTGCTTGGCGACGGCTTCCGTTTCGTCGGTGCCGGCCTTCTGCACCGCCTTCAGATATTGCGTCACTGCCGAATAGGTGCCGGTGTGGACCATATTCGGCATCTTGCCGGTGCGGGCGAAGAACTTCTTGGCGAAGGCGCGACTTTCGTCGTCGCGGTTCCAGTAAAAACCTTCCGTCAGCGTCAACCCTTGAGCCGCTTCGAGCCCGAGACCATGGACTTCGGCAAGCGTGAAAAGCAGTGCCGCCAGATGCTGGCCGCCCTGGGTGATGCCGAATTCGGCCGCCTGCTTGATGGCGTTTGCGGTGTCGAGGCCGGCATTGGCAAGGCCGATCACCTTGGCGCCGGATGATTGCGCCTGCAGCAGGAAGGACGAGAAATCTTGGCTCGACAGCGGATGGCGGACGGCGCCGACGACCTTGCCGCCGCTCGCCTTGACGTAATCGCTGGTCTGCTGCTCCAGCGAATAGCCGAAGGCATAGTCGGCGGTCAGGAAGAACCAGCTGTCGCCGCCCTGCTTGACGAGTGCGCCGCCGGTGCCGACGGCGAGCGCATGGGTATCGTAGGCCCAATGGAAGCCGTAAGGCGAACAGGCCTTGCCGGTGAGATCGGTCGTCGCCGCACCGGTGACGATGTCGATCTTCTTCTTCTCCTTGCCGATCGCCTGCACGGCGAGCGCCACCGACGAGGTCGTCAGTTCCATGATCGCATCCACCTGCTCGGTGTCGTACCACTGGCGGGCGATGTTGGAGGCGATATCCGGTTTGTTCTGGTGATCGGCATCGACGATCTCGACTGGAACGTCGAGCACCTTGCCGCCGAAATCCTCGACCGCCATCTTGGCGGCTTCGACGGAGGACTTGCCGCCGAAATCGGCATAGACACCCGACTGGTCGTTCAGGATGCCGATCTTGACCTTGCCGTCGGTCGCGCTCTGCGCGAGCACCGCAGTGCTGCTCGCAAGCAGAAATGCAACTGATGCAATGAGATTATTTCGCATATGATCTCCTCCCAGAGATTGGCCAGATTGCGGATCTGTTCAGATTTGGCCAGCCGCACTCCTCAGAACGACGGACCCTCACCTTACGATCACGGAAATTCCGCCCTGAGGCAACGGGTGATTTACAACTAATTCCAAACAGTATCTGTTCATTTTTGAACAGAGGGGATCGCGATGAACAATCCACCGCAGTTTACTTGGGACGATCTGCAGTTTTTTCTAGCCGTCGCCCGCACGGGACAGCTGTCGACGGCGGCCCGCCAGCTGCGTTCCAGCCATGCCACCGTCTCGCGCCGCATCGACCGGCTGGAGTTCACCCTCAAGGTCAAGCTGTTCGAGCGCAATCCGCGCGGCTACGTGCTGACCGCCATGGGCACGCGTTTTGTCGAGACGGCCGAGAAGATGGAGCAGGAGACCGAGCGGCTGCGCGCCGATCTTGCCGCCGGCTCGATGGCGCAGCGCGGTCTGGTGAGGCTGAGCGCGCCGGAGGGTTTTGCCAATTTCTTCTTCGCAACCGTGCTGCCGCAGTTTGCCGCCCAGCATCCGCATCTCTCGCTCGAACTGGTGACGATCCAGCAGATCATGTCGCTGTCACGCAAGGAGGCCGATCTTTCCGTCGTTCTCGACGAGCCGAAGGGCGGGGCTTATTTCGCCGAGAAGCTGACGGACTACCACCTGCAGGTCTATGGCTCGCGCGACTATCTGGCGAAGGCAGCGCCGATCACCTGCCGCGAAGACCTGCTCGGCCATCCATTCGTCAGCTATATCGAGGAGATGATTTTCGCGCCGGGCCTGGATTATCTGGGCGACGTGCACCCGCGCATCAAGCCGCAATTCCAGAGCTCCAGCATCTTCGCGCAGCTCACTGCCACCAGAAACGGCCTCGGCCTCTGCATCCTGCCCTATTTCTTCGCCAGCCGTTATCCCGAACTCGTGCGTGTGCTGCCCGAGGAGATCGACCTCAAGCGCCATTACTGGATCACCTGCCATCGCGACCTGAAACAGGCGCCGCGCGTTCGCGCCGTCATCGACTTCCTGCGCGAGGCGGTGCGCGGCGAGGATACGCGCTTCGTACCGCCCTATGTCACCGCCGCCGGTCCGGCGCGCCGGGCAAGATCGGATATTTAACTACAGCATGAGTGTCGTGCAAAAACCGCTCACAGTTTTCGGCATCATGCTCTTGTTACCTCAGGAATTCGGCCCGGTGCGGGGTGAATGCATCGATCAGCCGGCCCTTTTCCAGCGCCTTGACGCCATGGACCAGATTGGGGGGCACGATAAAGCTGCCGCCCTGCTTGAGCACCTCTGTCCGGCCATCGATCGTCACTTCGAAACTGCCTTCGGCGACGTAACTGGCCTGAATGTGCGGATGCGAATGGGCCGCACCCACGGCGCCGCTTTCGAAGGCCACTTCCACCATCATCATCTCGGGCAGATAGGTCATGATGCGCCTGACGACGCCGGGCTCAGGATTGACCCATTCGGCGCCTTCGGCCGATACGAACAGATCGCTTGACGACATTTCCGCCTCCTCGTTCCAGAATCGATCGCGGGCAAAGTGGATCATGCCGACGCTTTTGAAAAGATGGCGCGGCCCGTCTTTTCGAGACTGCCGCCCTCTGTTGACGCGGTCGGCTGGCGGGTCTATGGCCAACTTGGGCGAGGCAAGCTGAGGAGACACGGCCATGCAGCATACGCGCGAAGTTTTCGACTGGGCCGATCCGTTCCGCCTGGTGGAGCAACTGACCAGCGAAGAGCGCATGGTGCAGGACACCGCCCGCGCCTATGCGCAGGAAAAGCTTGCGCCCCGCGTTCTCGACGCCTTCCGCCATGAAAAGACCGATCCTGAGATCTTCCGCGAAATGGGCGAACTCGGCCTGCTCGGCCCGACGATCTCGCCGGATTATGGCGGTGCCGGCCTCGGCTACGTCGCCTACGGCCTGATCGCCCGCGAGGTCGAAAAGGTCGATAGCGGTTACCGCTCGATGATGAGCGTCCAGTCCTCGCTCGTGATGGTGCCGATCGAAACCTTCGGCTCCGCGGCGCAGAAGCTGAAATACCTGCCGAAACTCGCCACCGGCGAATGGATCGGCTGCTTCGGCCTGACGGAGCCCGATCATGGCTCCGACCCCGGCTCGATGGCGACACGCGCCAAGAAGGTCGACGGCGGCTACAGCCTCACCGGCTCGAAGACCTGGATCTCCAACGCGCCGATCGCCGATGTCTTTGTCGTCTGGGCAAAGACCGAGGACGGCCTCATCCGCGGCTTCATCCTCGAAAAGGGCTGGAAAGGACTTTCGGCGCCCGCGATCCACGGCAAGGTGGGCTTACGCGCCTCGATCACCGGCGAAGTGGTGATGGACGGGGTCTTCGTGCCTGAGGAAAACCTTCTGCCTGATGTAACCGGCCTCAAGGGACCGTTCACCTGCCTGAACTCGGCCCGTTTCGGCATCGCCTGGGGCGCACTCGGTGCGGCCGAGGATTGTTATGCAAGAGCCCGGCAATACACGCTCGAGCGCAAGCAGTTCGGCCGGCCGCTTGCTGCCAACCAGCTGATCCAGAAGAAGCTCGCCGACATGGTGGCGGAAATCTCGCTCGGTCTTCAGGGCTGCCTGCGGCTTGGCCGCATGAAGGAGGAAGGCCGTCCGCCGGTGGAGCTGACCTCGATCCTCAAGCGCAACAGCTGCGGCAAGGCGCTGGAGATTGCGCGGGCGGCCCGCGACATGCTCGGCGGCAACGGCATCTCCGACGAATTCGGCATCGCCCGTCATCTCGTCAACCTCGAAGTGGTCAACACCTATGAGGGCACACACGACATCCACGCGCTGATCATCGGCCGGGCGATCACCGGCATTGCCGCCTTTGCGAACTAGCGCATTGGCGCGAAAGGGCGAATTGCCACGCGCCTGACAATGTGCAACCTTCCCCTACGACGGCAATAGCCGGCAAAAGGGGGATCATGCATGTTTCTGCTGCTTGCATTGCTGATTGGTGTCATATCAGGGCTTCGCGCCATGACGGCGCCCGCCGCCGTCGCCTGGGGCGCAGCACTCGGCTGGTTCGATGTCTCGCAGACGCCGCTTGCCTTCATGGGTTACCAGTGGACGCCGTGGATCTTCACGCTTCTCGCCGTCGTCGAACTGATCACCGATCAGCTACCGTCCACGCCGTCGCGCAAGGTGCCTGTGCAATTCGGTGCCCGCATCGTCATGGGCGGGCTGGCCGGCGCCACGATCGGTGCCGCCAGCGGCCTGCTCTTCGGCGGGCTGATTGCCGGGGTGATCGGCGCCGTCATCGGCACATATGGTGGCGCCGCCGTCCGCGGCAGGCTTGCCGCCTCCTTCGGTAAGGATCTGCCGGCCGCTCTCATCGAAGATGCCGTCGCCGTCATCGGCGCGCTGCTGATCGTGGTCGTGTCATGAAGAGCTTCGACGCCATCGTCATCGGGGGCGGCCAAGCCGGCCCCTTCCTCGCCGCCCGCATGGTCGAAAAGGGCATGAAGGTCGCCCTCATCGAGCGCAAGTTCCTCGGCGGCACCTGCGTCAATGCCGGCTGCATGCCGACGAAGACGCTGGTCGCCAGCGCCCGCGCCGCCCATGTCGCGAGAAACGGCGCCGTTTACGGCGTGAATCTCCCAGGCGAGATCGCCATCGACATGAAAGTGGTGAGGGCTCGTGCCGAAACCGTGACCACGAACGCCCGCAACGGTCTGATCGGCTGGTTCGCCGGCATGGACGGCATGACCGTGATCTACGGCCACGCCCGTTTCGAGGATCCGAATACCGTCAGCGTCAACGGCGAGACGCTGACCGCACCGCGCATCTTCCTCAATGTCGGCGCGCGCCCCGTCATCCCCGACCTGCCCGGGATCAACGATATCGACTATCTCACCAGCACCTCGATCATCCATCTCGACACGCTGCCCCGACATCTGGCCGTGATCGGCGGCAGTTATATCGGGCTGGAATTCGCGCAGATGTATCGCCGCTTCGGCGCCGAAGTCAGCGTCATTGAGCATGGCCCCAAGCTCGCATCGCGCGAGGACGAGGATATATCCGACGCAATCGCCGATGTCCTGCGCTCGGAGGGGATCGACATTCATACCGGCGCCAGCGACATCGCCTTCGCCAGGAACAGCGATGGAATAACGGTCGCCACCGATTCAGCGAGGATCGATGCGAGCCATGTGCTGATCGCCACCGGCCGCAAGCCGAACACCGACGATCTCGGCCTCGATGCCGCCGGCGTCATTACCGACGGACGCGGCTTCATTACCGTCGACGACAGGCTTGCCACCAATGTCGAGGGCATCTGGGCGCTCGGCGACTGTAACGGCCACGGCGCCTTCACCCACACTTCCTACAATGATTTCGAAATCGCCGCCGCCAATCTGCTCGACGGCGGCGACCGCAAACTCTCGAGCCGCATCCCGGCCTATGCGCTCTACATCGACCCGCCGCTCGGCCGCGTCGGCATGACGGAGAAGCAGGCGCGCGCCTCGGGACGCAAGATCATGATCTCGACCCGGCCGATGAGCCGCGTCGGCCGCGCCAACGAGCGCGGCGAGACCAAGGGCTTCATGAAGGTGATCGCCGACGCCGAGACCAAAAAAATCCTCGGCGCTGCGATCCTTGGCATCGAGGGCGACGAGGTGATCCACGGCATCATAGACGCGATGAATGCAGGAACGACCTATCCCGCACTGCAATGGTCGGTGCCGATCCATCCGACGGTGTCGGAGCTGATCCCGACGCTGCTTGGGGATTTGAAGCCGGTTTAGAGCAATTTCAGCAAAAGTGCGCAGCGGTTTTGCGTCCGGAATTGCGTGGAAATAAAGAGATAGAGCATTTCCGTGATTCGGAGAAAAACGGAAACGCTCTAGCTATGAATTGATGCTTCGAAATCGACAGCTGGAGGCGGGCTGAGTGTCTATCGAACTGCTGATCGAGCACTACGGCCTGTTGGCGATATTTCTGGGCGCAGCCTTCGAAGGCGAAACAGCCGCCTTCCTTGGCGGCGTCATCTCCCACCGCGGGCTGCTGAGTTATTGGTCGGCATCGCTTGCGGCTACGGCAGGATCCTTCGCGGGCGATCAGTTCTGGTTCTTCGCCGGCCGTTATGCGGCTCGATGGGGTCTCGTCCGGCGGCTGATGGAAAGACCGACGCTGGCGCGCGCCACCCGGCTTTTGGAAAGATATCCCACAGGCTTCATCCTTGCGTTTCGTTTCCTGGTGGGATTGCGGACGATCAGCCCGATCGTGATCGGGACGACGCGAATAGCGACCGGTAAATTCATCGTCCTGAATGCCGTGGCCGCGCTGGTGTGGGGCCAGCTGTTCACGGCACTCGGTTATCTATTCGGGCACGGCATCCAACAGACATTGGGCCACCTTCCGCTTCATCGCCATCTGCTGATTGCAATCGGAGCCGCAGCTGTCGTCGCGGCCGCGGCTCTTGCCTTTCGCAAGATGAAACTGAGCGCCAGGCACTCGTAGCGGTATGGCGTCCTAGTCCATCACGATCTGCAGCTTCACGTCGCTCGGCCGCGCTTCGACGGCGCGATCAAACGCCTTGATCGAATCTTCGAACTTAAAGGTCTCGGAAATCAGCGGCTTCAGATCGACGCGTCCCGAGCCGAGCAGCGCGACCGAGCGCTCATACTGGTGCGCGTAACGGAACACCGTCTCGATGCGGATTTCCTTGGTGGATGCCGTCGAGACGTCGAAGCCGATCGGGTTGACCGGCAGGCCGACGACGACGATGACGCCGCCCGGGCGCGGCAGCGCCATGATCGTCTCCCAGGCCTTCGGCGAGCCGGAGCATTCGAAGACGACATCGGCGCCCCAGCCGTCGGTCAGCCGGGCAACCTCTTCGGCCAGGTTCTTCTCGCGGATATTCACCGGAATGACGCCCTGATACTGCGCAGCGATATCGAGCTTCGGCTGGGCAAGATCGGCGACGATCGCGCGGGCGCAGCCGCCGGCAAGGGCCGCGATCGCCACCATCGTGCCGATCGGTCCGGCGCCGAGGACGACGGCAGTATCACCAGGCGTAATCTTCGCCTTGGTGGCCGCCTGCATGCCGACGGCGAAGGGCTCGACCATGGCGCCTTCGGCGAAGCTGACATTGTCGGGCAGCTTGAAGGTGTAATTGGCGGGATGCACGACCTCTGATGTCAGCACGCCGTGGATCGGCGGGGTCGCCCAGAAGGTGACGGCCGGGTCGATATTGTACATGCCGAGCCGGCTTGCCTTGGAATTCGGATCGGGAATGCCCGGCTCCATGCAGACGCGGTCGCCGACTTTCAGATGCGTGACGCCGGCGCCGACCTCGACCACCGTGCCTGCCGCCTCATGGCCGAGCACCATCGGCGCGTTGACGACGAAGGGGCCGATCTTACCATGGGTGTAATAATGCACGTCCGAACCGCAGACGCCGACGGTGTGGATCCTGATCTTCACCTCGCCGGGGCCGGTTTCGAGCGGCAGATCGATATCGCGGAGCGCAAGCTCATGCTGGCGCTCGAGGACAAGCGCACGGACTTTGGTCATCGTCGGTTTCCTTCCCTAATGGCTTGCCCATGACTCCGTCGGGCAGCGTCGAAGCGACTATAAGACCCGAAGCCTTCCCAATTCAACCAGATTGCGAAGGCTTTTGCTCAACAAATGAAAAAATGCTCAGGCAGATTTGCCAAGGTCGGTGCCCGGCAGCGGCTCGGCCGAAAACGCGTCCGATGGTGAGCGCCCTCGGAAGGGCATTTATAAGATTTTTATATAGATCGCCTGTCGTCCGTCTCGAACCTTTATGCACTTCGGCTCCATATTGATGGCCGAGAGATCGAAAAGATCATCTCCACGCCAGAAAGCATGAAAGGCGGCCTCCCAGCGCCCTTTGTCTTGTCTGACTCCAAGAAGAACAACAGGAGTCACGATCATGATGGATATCATTCTAATCGGCACCGCGATCATATTCTTCGCGCTGTGCTTTGCCTACACCCGGGCCTGCGACAGGCTTTGACAGGAGAAGCGACGATGACCCTCGATTATGTCTTGAGCGGTGCCGTAACCGTGTTTCTCACCGTTTACCTCACCTACGCTCTCCTTCGCCCAGAACGCTTTTGAAGAGAACTGGCGCTTCTTAGCTCGCGCGTGCGCGACCTTAGAAGCAGCCGGGTATTGAAAGTTACCCCAAATGACCCTCAACGGATGGCTTCAGATCCTGCTTTACTGTGGGATCGTCCTCGTGCTCGTCAAACCGCTCGGCGGTTACATGACGCGTGTCTTCAGCGGCGAGCGCACTTTCCTGTCACCGGTCCTCGTTCCGATCGAACGGGGACTTTACCGCATTGCCGGCACCAGCGAACGCGAGGAACAGCATTGGACCTCCTATGCCTTCGCCCTGCTGCTCTTCAGCCTGCTCGGCGTCATCGTGCTTTACGCGCTGCAACGCCTGCAGGCCGGCCTTCCCTATAATCCAGCCGGCATGGCAGCCGTTCCGCCCGAGCTTTCCTTCAACACCGCCGTCAGCTTCGTCAGCAATACCAACTGGCAGAATTACGGCGGCGAAAGCACGATGTCCTATCTGACCCAGATGGCCGGCTTCACGGTCCAGAACTTCGTCTCCGCGGCGACGGGCATTGCCATCGCGCTTGCCTTCATTCGCGCCTTCTCGCGCGCTTCGGGCAAGGCCGTCGGCAATTTCTGGGTCGATATGACCAGGGCGACCTTCTATGTGCTGCTGCCGATCTGCATCGTGCTGACACTGGTCTTTGTCTATCTCGGCGTGCCGCAGACGCTTGGCCCTTACGTCAATGCGACGACGCTCGAAGGTGCGCAGCAGACAATCGCCGTCGGTCCCGTTGCATCGCAGCTTGCGATCAAGATGCTCGGCACCAACGGTGGCGGCTTCTTCAATGCCAATTCCGCCCATCCGTTCGAAAACCCCGATGCGATCTCCAACCTCATCCAGATGGTCTCGATCTTCGCGATCGGTGCGGCCCTCACCAATGTTTTCGGCCGAATGGTCGGCAACCAGCGCCAGGGCTGGGCAATCCTTGCCACGATGGGCATCCTGTTCATCGTCGGTGTCGGCGTCACCTATTGGGCGGAAGCCGCCGGCAATCCGCTGATGCATGCCTTCGGTCTTGGCGGCGGCAACATGGAAGGCAAGGAAGTCCGCTTCGGTGTCGCCCTATCCTCGCTCTTTGCGGTCATCACCACGGCGGCCTCATGCGGCGCGGTCAATGCGATGCACGGCAGCTTCACGGCACTCGGTGGCCTCGTACCGCTGATCAACATGCAACTCGGCGAAGTCATCGTCGGCGGTGTCGGCGCTGGCTTCTACGGCATCCTGCTGTTCATCATCGTCGCCGTCTTCGTCGCCGGCCTGATGGTCGGCCGCACGCCGGAATATCTCGGCAAGAAGATCGAGGCGAAGGAAATGAAGATGGCCGTTCTCGCCATTCTCTGCCTGCCGCTCGCCATGCTGGTGTTCACTGCGATCGCCACGGTGCTTCCAAGCGCCGTCGCCTCGATCGGCACCGCCGGCCCGCACGGTTTCTCCGAAATCCTTTATGCCTATACGTCGGCTGCGGCCAACAACGGCTCGGCTTTCGGCGGCCTGACCGGCAATACGCCCTGGTACAACGTGACGCTCGGCATCGGCATGCTCGCCGGCCGCTTCCTGGTCATCATCCCGGCGCTTGCCATCGCCGGCTCACTGATCGCCAAGAAGACGGTTCCGGCTTCGGCAGGCACCTTCCCGACAGACGGTCCGCTCTTCGTCGGTCTGCTCGTCGGCACGATCCTGATCGTCGGCGGCCTGACCTTCTTCCCGGCGTTGGCCCTTGGCCCCGTCGTCGAGCACCTGGTCATGATCGCCGGCCAGACCTTTTGAGGTGATGCCATGATCCTCCGTCACAGGCTTCGCAACGCCTTCCACTCACGTCCCGGTGCGCCGGGACGTGGGAATGGTCCGAGACCCCAAGCCTCCGACATCATCCTGGTGATGATGGCAGGCCTGCTCGTCATCGCCGCCATAGTCAAAATCTTACAGGGCTGACCGGCTTCCGGTTCGCCATCCTCGTTTCAAAGCTGGAGTCTCTTATGAGCCAGGCAAAATCCGCGAGCATCATGGATTCTCGCATCCTCATTCCGGCCGTGGGCGCCGCTTTCAAGAAGCTCAACCCCCGGGCACTCGCCAGAAACCCGGTCATGTTCGTCGTGGCCACGGTCTCGGTGCTGACCACCATCCTCTTCCTGCGCGATCTGGTGGCAGGCAACGGCAATCTCGGCTTCTCGTTCCAGATCAATCTCTGGCTCTGGTTCACGGTGCTATTTGCCAATTTCGCCGAGGCCGTCGCCGAAGGCCGCGGCAAGGCGCAGGCGGATTCGCTGCGCAAGGCGCGCACCGAAACCCAGGCGAAGCTGCTGACCGCCAATAATGGCAGCGGCTACCGCATGGTGCCGGGCACCAGCCTCAAGGTCGGCGACCTCGTGCTCGTCGAGGCCGGCGACATCATCCCGTCGGACGGCGAGGTTATCGAAGGCGTGGCCTCCGTCAACGAAGCGGCGATCACAGGCGAATCCGCCCCTGTTATCCGCGAATCCGGCGGCGACCGCTCGGCGGTAACAGGCGGCACGCAGGTGCTGTCCGACTGGATCCGCGTCCGCATCACCGCCGCTGCCGGCTCGACCTTCCTTGACCGGATGATCGCGCTCGTTGAAGGTGCCGAACGCCAGAAGACCCCGAACGAGATCGCGCTCAACATCCTCTTGGCCGGCATGACGCTGATCTTCGTGCTCGCCACGGCGACGATCCCGAGCTTTGCCATCTATGCCGGCGGCTCGATCCCGATCATCGTGCTCGTCGCCCTCTTCGTCACCCTCATCCCGACGACGATCGGCGCGCTGCTGTCGGCGATCGGCATCGCCGGCATGGACCGCCTCGTCCGCTTCAACGTGCTCGCCATGTCCGGCCGGGCGGTCGAAGCCGCCGGCGATGTCGATACGCTGCTGCTCGACAAGACCGGCACGATCACCCTCGGCAATCGTCAGGCGACGACCTTCCGCCCGGTTCGCGGCGTTTCCGAACAGGATCTCGCCGACGCCGCCCAACTCGCCTCGCTTGCCGACGAAACGCCGGAAGGCCGCTCCATCGTCGTGCTCGCCAAGGAGAAATATGCGATCCGCGGCCGCGATATGGCGAGCCTCAAGGCAACCTTCGTGCCCTTTACCGCCCAGACCCGCATGAGCGGCGTCGATCTCGAAGGCGCCTCGATCCGCAAGGGCGCTGTCGATGCCTTGCTGGCCTATGTCAACGGCGACGCATCCTCGAAAAACGGCAGCGAGGTCGTACGCGAACTGCAGTCGATCGCCGACGAAGTCGCCAAATCAGGCGGCACGCCGCTGGCCGTTGCCCGCGACGGCAAACTGCTCGGCGTCATCCAGCTGAAGGATATCGTCAAGGGCGGCATCCGCGAACGCTTCACCGAGCTTCGCCGCATGGGCATCCGTACCGTGATGATCACCGGCGACAACCCGCTGACGGCAGCCGCCATCGCAGCGGAAGCCGGCGTCGACGACTTCCTTGCCCAGGCAACGCCGGAAATGAAGCTGGCGCTGATGCGCGAGGAACAGTCGAAGGGCAAGCTCGTCGCCATGTGCGGCGACGGCACCAACGATGCGCCGGCGCTCGCCCAGGCCGATGTCGGCGTCGCAATGAACACCGGCACGGTCGCTGCCCGCGAGGCCGGCAACATGGTCGACCTCGACAGCGACCCGACGAAGCTCATCGAGATCGTCGAGATCGGCAAGCAGCTGTTGATGACGCGCGGCGCGCTGACGACCTTCTCGATCGCCAACGACATCGCCAAGTACTTCGCCATCATCCCGGCGATGTTCCTGACCTTCTACCCGCAGCTCGGCATCCTGAACATCATGGGGCTTTCGACGCCGCAAAGCGCCATCCTTTCGGCGATCATCTTTAACGCGCTGATCATCATCGCGCTGATCCCGCTGTCGCTGAAGGGTGTCCGCTACCGTCCGATCGGCGCCGGCGCGTTGCTGTCGCGCAACCTGCTGATCTACGGCCTCGGCGGCATCATCGTCCCCTTCATCGGCATCAAGGCGATCGACATGGCCGTCGCAGCCCTCGGCCTGGCCTAACAAAATTGGCCTGAAACGCTCCAAGGAGTAAGAACAATGTTGAAAGAACTTCGTCCGGCGGTCGTCATGATCGTCGCCACCACTGCCATCACCGGCCTTCTCTACCCGCTCGCCATGACGGGGGCCGCCCAGGCCCTCTTCCCGAACCAGGCGAACGGCAGCCTGATCCAAAAGAACGGTCAGGTGATCGGCTCGACGCTGATCGGCCAGGCCTTCACCAGCGACAAATATTTCCACGGCCGTCCCTCGGCAGCCGGCGACGGCTACAATGCGGCCGCCTCCAGCGGCTCAAACCTCGGCCCGACCAGCCAGAAGCTGATCGACCGCGTCAAGGGCGACTATGACGCCGCCAAGGCGGCGAACCCGACGGCCGATGTCCCCGCCGACCTCGTCACCGCTTCGGGCAGCGGCCTCGATCCCCACATTTCGCCGGAGGCCGCTTACTTCCAGGTGGGGCGCGTGGCCAAGGCGCGAAGCCTTGATGAAGCCAAGGTCAAGGCGCTGGTCGACGGCGCCGTTCAAGCCCGCGAGCTCGGCATTCTCGGCGAACCCACCGTCAATGTTCTGGCGTTGAATCAGAGCCTTGATGCTTCTATGACTCAGTGACCCTGGCAGGCTGGGCGCCCTTTTCCTTCCCATTGCGGCGCTCGTCGCAGGAACGAAGGATAGGAAGACATAGCGCCCGTCCTCGGCAGCCATCTGCAGAAAGATCATACGCATGCCAGACGACAATCGCGACCAGGCCGGCAGGCCCTCGCCCGATGCGCTTCTCGAAAAAGCCCGGGCGGAGACACGCGGTCGTTTGAAGATCTTTCTGGGTGCCGCCCCCGGCGTCGGCAAGACCTACGAGATGCTCGTCTCCGGCCGTGCCAAGATCGCCGACGGTCTCGATGTCGTCATCGGCGTCGTCGAGACCCATGGCCGCAAGGAGACCGAGGCCCTCCTCGCCGGCTTCGAGATCATCCCGCGCGTCGAAATCAGCTACAAGGGCCGGCCGCTCGAGGAAATGGACCTCGACGGCATCCTCGCCCGCCGGCCTGATCTCGTGCTGGTCGACGAACTCGCCCATACCAATGCCGAGGGCAGCCGCCATCCGAAGCGCTACCTCGACGTCAAGGAATTGCTCGATCGCGGCATCGACGTCTATACGACGCTGAACATCCAGCATGTCGAAAGCCTGAACGACATCGTCTCGCAGATCACCCGTATTCGCGTGCGTGAGACGGTGCCGGACTCGATCATCGACCTTGCCGACGACGTCGAGATCATTGACCTGACGCCGGATGATCTGATCAAGCGCCTACATGACGGCAAGGTCTACATGCCGCGCACCGCCGAGCGGGCGTTGACCAACTATTTCACGCCAGGCAACCTGACGGCGCTCAGGGAACTCGCGCTGCGCAAGACTGCCCAGCGCGTCGACGACCAGTTGCTCACACATATGCAGGCCCATGCCATATCAGGCCCCTGGGCGGCGGGCGAACGGGTTCTCGTCTCGGTCGACCATCATCCGCGCTCCGCCTCGCTGGTGCGTTATGCCGCTCGCATGGCCTCGCGGCTGCGCGCACCCTGGGCTGCCGTCTATATCGAGACCAACCGCTCGATCAATCTGACGGAAGCCGAGCGCGATACGGTCGCTGCCACGCTGCGTCTTGCCGAGCAGCTCGGCGGCGAAGCGATCACCCTTCCCGGCCGCGAAGTGGCCGAAGAGCTCGTCCGCCACGCCACCGCCAACAACGTCACCCATATCGTCATCGGCGCCCCGAAGAAGCCGACATGGCGCGACTGGTGGAGCCGCTCGGTCACCGACGAGCTGATCCGCAAGACCGGCGAGATCAGCGTCCACGTCATATCGGGCAACGAGAAGGACGGCACCACCGCGCGCGGCGTCAGGGCGGCCGTCACCCCGCCGCAACTGGATCTCAGGGCCTACCTGCTGGCAACCTTTTATGTTGCCATCGCGCTCGGCGTCAGCGTCGTGCTTGACCAGGTGCTCGACGTGCGCAACCTCGCCCTCGTCTTCCTGATGGCGGTGCTGACCTCAGCGGTCCTCCACGGCCTGCGGCCGGCCCTTTACAGCTGCATCCTCAGCGCGCTGTCCTTCAACTTCTTCTTCCTTCCGCCGCGCTACACGCTGACGATCAGCGATCCGGAAAGCGTGCTTGCGCTCTTCTTTTTCCTAGGCGTCGCCATCATCGCCAGCAACCTGACCGCGACCGTGCAGCGCCAAGCCGCAGCCGCCCGCCAGCGAGCGCGCACGACGGAAGATCTCTATCTCTTCTCGAAAAAGCTCGCCGGCACCGGCACGCTCGACGACGTGCTCTGGGCGACCGCCTTCCAGCTCGCCTCGATGCTGAAGGTCCGCGTCGTGCTGCTGCTGCCGGAAGAAGGTACCATCGCAGTCAAGGCCGGTTATCCGCCGGATGATACGCTCGACGATGCCGATATCGCCGCCGCCCGCTGGGCCTGGGAGCACAATCACGCCGCCGGCCGCGGCGCCGACACCCTGCCCGGCGCCAAACGCCTCTATGTGCCGCTGAGAACCGGGCGCACCGCCGTCGGTGTCATCGGCCTCGACAGTGACCGCCGCGACGGACCGTTGCTGACGCCTGAGCAGCAGCGGTTGCTCGATGCGTTGGCCGACCAGGCGGCGCTTGCCATCGAACGCGTCCAGCTCGTCGCTGATGTCGACCGGGCAAGACTTGGGGCCGAAGCCGACCGGCTGCGCTCGGCCCTGCTGACTTCTATCTCCCACGACCTGAAGACACCGCTTGCCGCCATCCTCGGCGCCGCCGGCACGCTGCGCGACTATTTCGCCTCGATGCCGGAGGAGGACCGCAGCGACCTGCTGTCAACCGTCGTCGACGAATCCGAACGCCTCAACCGCTTCATCGCCAACCTGCTCGATATGACCAAGATCGAATCCGGCGCGATGGAGCCGAACTATGCGCTGCATTATGCCGGCGATATTGTCGGCAGCGCACTTCGCCGTGCCGCAAAGATCCTCGACGGCCACAAGACCGAGATGAACATTCCAGCCGACCTGCCGATGGTGCGCGTCGATCCTGTCCTGTTCGAGCAGGTAATCTTCAACCTGCTCGACAATGCCGCGAAATACGCGCCCGAGGGATCGGTGATCCATATCGAGGGCTGGGCCGATGCCGACAACGTCGTCGTGCAGGTCTCGGACGAAGGCCCAGGCATCCCGCCGGCCGATCTTAACCGCGTCTTCGACACCTTCTACCGCGTGCGCAAGGGCGATCAGGTGCGCGCCGGCACCGGGCTTGGCCTTTCCATCTGTCGCGGCTTCATCGAGGCGATGGGCGGCACGATCACAGCCGGCAACCGGACGGGCCGTCCGGGCGCCGTCTTCACTATCCGCCTGCCGAAACCCACAGACATTCCGAAACTGGATGAACTCAGATGACCGGTTCAGCCGTCAAAATCCTCGTCGTCGACGACGAGCCTCCGATCCGCAAGCTGCTCCGCGTCGGCCTAACCGCGCAGGGCTACGAGGTGCAGGAAGCGCCGAACGCCAGCGCCGCCCGTCAGTCGGTCGCCGACGACATGCCCGACCTCATCGTGCTCGACCTCGGCCTGCCCGACAAATCAGGTCACGACCTGCTGCAGGAGTGGCGCGACGAGGGGCTCTCCATGCCCGTCGTCATTCTCTCCAGCCGCACCGACGAGGCCGGCATCGTCAGGGCGCTGGAAAGTGGCGCCGACGATTACGTCACCAAGCCCTTCGGCATCA
The DNA here is from genome assembly GCF_001657485.1 of Rhizobium sp. WYCCWR10014. Lineage (GTDB taxonomy): Bacteria > Pseudomonadota > Alphaproteobacteria > Rhizobiales > Rhizobiaceae > Rhizobium. The sequence goes on along the minus strand of NZ_LXFU01000051.1, from coordinate 66,927 downwards.
ACGAACTCGGCGCCCGCATCCGTGTGGCGCTGCGCCACCGCCTGCAGCAGCAGGGCGAAAAGGCGATCTTCCAGACCGGCGGGCTGTCGATCGATCTCGTCAAGCGCATCGTCAAGGTCGACGGCACGGAAATAAAGCTGTCACCGAAGGAATACGACATCCTGCGCGTGCTCGCCCAGCATGCCGGCAAGGTGCTGACACACCAGTTTCTTCTAAAGCAGATATGGGGGCCGGCGGCTGATGTGCAGTATCTGCGCGTCTATGTCCGGCAGCTGCGGCAAAAAATCGAGCAGATTCCGGACCAGCCGCACTATATCACCACGGAGACCGGCGTCGGCTACCGGCTCAGGGAACCGGATTGACATCCCCTCCCTCCCGCTGCCCGAACAGTATCGAGCCCGAACAGCATCGAGAATGACATGAACCTTCCCAACATCATCCGGCCGGAACACACCTTCATCGGTGTGTCGGCGCCGACCAAATGGCGCGCGCTGCAGACCATAGCCGACAAGGCCGCCAAGGCTTTCTCCGTCGACGGTCAGACCATCCTGAAGGCGCTCGAAGCGCGTGAGAAGCTCGGCTCGACGGGGATCGGCAACGGCATCGCCATCCCGCATGCGGCGATCGACGGCATGACCAGCCCGCGTGGCCTGCTCATCCGCTTCGCCCAGCCGCTGGATTTCGAGGCGATCGACGATATCGCGACCGACATCGCCTTCGTGCTGCTCTTCGGAGAAAACAATCGCGGCGAATATCTGAACGTGCTTTCGGCCATCGCCAGGCAGTTGCAATCGGACGGCGTGCTTGCCGCCATGCGCAAGGCAAGAACGGTCGACGAATTCTATTCCGATTTCATCGCCGATTCACGGGTGTGACGTCCAAATTCAATAGCGAGAGCATGAAGTCGTCCGAAAATCTCTCACACTTTTCGGCATCATAAAAAAGGCGCGGCCCGAAGGTCGCGCCCGCTCGTCTGCAATCAGACTGTCTTAGAAATCGCGCTGGAAGCGCAGGAAGCCGAACACTTCGTCGTCGCCTTCGTCCTCGTCGTGATATTGCACGCTGAGCTTCGAACGCAGGTCTTCGACGATCTGGTAGTCGATGGTGACACCGGTCGTGTAGGCGCTGCCGCCGGTGAAGCCGTTGCCGTCAGCCTCGAGAGCGATGTTCTCGAAGTACTGGAAGCCCGGGGTGACCGACCACTTGTCGTTGACCTTCAAGGCATATTCTGCTGCGATCGTCCATTCGGACTCTTCGTAGTAGTAGTTGGCGCCGCTTGCCCATACGCCGGCAATGCCGAGCGTGCCCGGGCCGATGTCGGCATAGACGATACCGCGGACAGCGACTTCGCTGGTGTCGGTGTCATAACCGGCAAGCAGGTAAGCGCTGATTGCGCCGGCCTTGTAGGAGACCTGGCCTGCGACACCGAAGTTGTTCGGGCCTTCGCCCGGCTTGGTGGCGTAGTCTTCTTCCAGTTCGTCGACCGAAATGCCGGCCGCGAAAGCGCCATTCTCGTACTGATAACGGATCGAGTTATGGGTCGTCTCGTTGCTGGCGAGCGTATCGGTCTCGCCGCTCATGTCGTCGTCCCACCAGCTGTACAGTTTACCGGCGCGGAAACCGGCAATGTCGAGATAACCCTCATCCAGCAGAGCTTCCTGATCGGAGGCATTGTCGACATTGTAACGCAGCGTGATGACGCCGGTGAGCGTACCGTACTCGGTGTCGTTCTTGGTCTGGAAGGTGACCTGACCGCGAGTCCAGAAGTTTACGTCGGAATCGCCGGAGATCTGCTCACCGAAGCGCACTTCGGTACGGATGTAACCGCCGATCGAAAGGCATGTTTCCGTCCCCGGAATATAAAAATAGCCGGTACCGTAGGCGTCGCAAACGCGAACATATTCCACGGGCTCGGGTTCCGCCGCCACGATGGCGTCGGCTGCGCGGGCTCCGGAGGCCGCGGCAAGGGCGGCAACGGAGGCAAAAAGGATAGTTCTGATATTCATTTGAATGGCCCTTAACAGGTTTGGAATGCGAGGCGCACTTCAAGGGTTGCCCCCGCGTAGCAGTCGGCGAATACGACCGCACGGGAGCCATATAGGAATCCGCAAGTGTCATCGCGGCAAAAACTTGGCAAAAATCTGCACCACCATGTCGTTTTCGTGGAGGAACTGTGGCCAAAAAAACACGGCCCCGCGAGAGGCAGCGCCCGGGCGACCAATTGGCCGCGGCCAACTCCGGCACGTCCATTTCCAAATTGCCCCTTAAATGGAATGGCATTCTAACGGCCACGCAGGATCCGGAAGAACCTTCGTTTCATTATACGACTGAGTTGATAGAGTTAAGCCAGAAAACAGGAGGGTTCCCCATGCAGACACAACGGCTCACCCGGCTCATCGCAGCTGCGGTCATGGCAAGCAGCTTCGCAATCGGGAGCATTGCTCCGGCATTCGCGGATCAGACGCTTCTCAACGTTTCCTACGATCCGACCCGCGAATTGTACAAGGATTTCAATGCCGCCTTTGCCGCCAAGTGGCAAAAGGACAGCGGTGAAACCGTGACGATCCAGGCATCGCATGGCGGTTCCGGCGCCCAGGCCCGTTCCGTCATCGACGGCCTCGACGCCGATGTCGTGACACTTGCCCTCGAAGGCGACATCGACGCCATCGCCAAGGCGACCGGCAAGATCCCCGCCGACTGGAAGACCAAGTTCCCCAACAATTCGACGCCTTATACGTCGACGATCGTCTTCCTCGTCCGCAAGGGCAACCCGAAGGGCATCAAGGATTGGGGCGACCTGGTCAAGGATGACGTTCAGGTCATCACCCCGAACCCGAAGACATCCGGCGGCGCCCGCTGGAACTTCCTGGCCGCCTGGGCATGGGCCAAGCAGGCGAATGGCGGCGACGAAGCCAAGGCGCAGGAATACGTTGCGAAACTGCTGCAGCATGTTCCGGTTCTCGACACCGGCGCTCGCGGCGCCACGACCACTTTCGTCCAGCGCGGCCTTGGCGATGTGCTGCTCGCCTGGGAAAACGAAGCCTATCTTTCGCTTGAAGAGCTCGGTCCCGACCAGTTCGAAATCGTGACGCCGACCTTCTCCATCCGCGCCGACCCGCCGGTGGCTGTCGTCGACGGCAATGTCGACAAGAAGGGTACGCGCAAGGTCGCCGAAGCCTATCTCAACTACCTCTATTCGGACGAAGGCCAGAAGATCGCTGCCAAGCACTACTATCGGCCGACCAAGCCGGAAGCCGCCGATCCGGCAGACATCGCCCGCTTCCCGAAGCTGACGCTCGCGACCATCGACGACTTCGGCGGCTGGAAGAGCGCACAGCCGAAATTCTTCGGCGACGGCGGCGTATTTGACCAAATCTACAAGCCGGCCCAATAATAGACTTCATGAAAGCACATAGCCCCACGCGGTGGCGGTTCAAACGGCCGAGCGTCATTCCGGGTTTCGGAATGGCGCTCGGCCTTACCTTGACCTGGCTCACCCTTCTGATCCTCATCCCGCTCTCGGGTCTTGCCGTCCGGTCGAGCGCGCTCGGCTGGGAGAAATTCTGGTCGATCGCGCTCGATCCGCGCACGCTGAACGCGCTGCGCATCAGCTTCGGCAGCGCCTTCATCGCCGCGATCGTCAATGCCGTCTTCGGCATCATCCTCGCCTGGGTGCTGGTGCGTTACCGTTTCCCCGGCAAGCGCATCATCGATGCCATGGTCGACCTGCCCTTCGCGCTGCCGACCGCCGTTGCCGGCATCGCGCTGACGACGCTCTACGCGCCGAACGGCTGGATCGGCCAGTTCCTGACGCCGCTCGGCATCAAGATCGCCTTCACCCCGGCCGGCATCGTCGTTGCGCTGATCTTCGTCGGCCTGCCCTTCGTGGTGCGCACCGTACAGCCGGTCATGGAGGAGATCGACAAGGAAGTGGAGGAAGCTGCGGCAACGCTCGGCGCCAATCGCTTCCAGACGATTTTCCGCGTTTTGCTGCCGGGGCTGGCGCCCGCCGTGCTCACCGGCTTTGCGCTCGCCTTTGCCCGCGGCGTCGGCGAATACGGCTCGGTCATCTTCATCGCCGGCAACCTGCCGTTCAAATCGGAGATCGCGCCGCTGCTGATCATCATCAAACTCGAAGAGTATAATTACGCCGCAGCGACCGGCATTGCGGCGATCATGCTGATCATCTCGTTCGCCATGCTGCTGGTCATCAATCTCATTCAGAGCTGGAGCAGGCGGAGGTACGGTTATGGCGCTTGATACGACCGCTCAACCAACGAAGCTGCGTTCGGTGACCACCGAAAACAGGTTCGCGCGCTTTACCCTGATCATCCTCTCGCTCGTCTTCCTGCTGCTGATCCTGCTTCTGCCGCTCGCAGCCGTCTTCGTGGAAGCCTTTCGCAAGGGAGCCGGCCCCTTTCTCCAGGCGCTCGCAGACGCCGAGACCTTCTCGGCGATTCGCCTGACCCTGATCGTTGCCGGCGTCAGCGTGCCGCTCAATCTCATCTTCGGGGTTGCCGCCGCCTGGGCGATCGCCAAGTTCGAGTTCAAGGGCAAGGCCTTCCTGACGACGCTGATCGACCTGCCCTTCTCGGTCTCACCCGTCATATCGGGCCTGGTCTTCGTTCTGCTGTTCGGCTCCAGTACCTGGCTCGGCCAATGGTTCAGCGCGCACGACATCAAGATCCTGTTTGCGGTGCCCGGGTTGATCCTCGCCACCATGTTCGTCACCTTCCCCTTCGTCGCCCGCGAGCTGATCCCGCTGATGCAGGAGCAGGGAACCGCCGATGAGGAGGCAGCCCTTTCGCTCGGCGCCAGCGGCTGGCAGACCTTCTGGCACGTGACGCTGCCGAATATCAAATGGGGCCTGCTTTACGGGGTACTGCTCTGCAATGCCCGCGCCATGGGCGAATTCGGCGCCGTCTCGGTGGTGTCAGGCCACATCCGCGGACAGACGAACACGATGCCGCTGCAGGTGGAAATTCTCTATAACGAGTATAATTTCACCGGCGCTTTTGCGGTCGCCACGCTTTTGGCCTTGCTCGCGCTCGTAACTCTTGTTTTGAAGACGCTGCTGGAAATGCGCTATAGCGCGGAAATCGCCGCCAGCCGGCGGCACTGAAGGATTTGGAATGGAAGTACGCGTTCAAAACATTCGCAAGGAATTCGATCGTTTTCCGGCGCTGCACGATGTCTCGCTCGACATCCGCTCCGGCGAGCTGATCGCACTGCTCGGCCCCTCGGGATCCGGGAAGACGACTTTGCTGCGGCTGATCGCCGGCCTAGAAAGCCCGACGGAGGGGCTGATCTTCTTCGGCGACGAGGATGCCTCGAAGAAATCAGTGCAGCAGCGCAATATCGGCTTCGTCTTTCAGCACTATGCTCTCTTCCGCTACATGACGGTGCTCGAAAACGTCTCCTTTGGCCTGAAAGTGAGAAACAGTGCGCGGCGGCCGCCCAAGGCCGATATCCGCAGGCGGGCGTTGGAACTACTCGACCTCGTCCAGCTTTCCGGTCTCGAAAAACGCTACCCCGCTCAGCTTTCCGGCGGCCAGCGCCAGCGTGTGGCGCTCGCCCGCGCCATGGCCGTCGAGCCGAACGTGCTGCTGCTCGACGAACCCTTCGGCGCGCTCGACGCCCAGGTGCGCAAGGACCTGCGCAAGTGGCTGCGCGATATCCACGACCGCACCGGCCACACCACCGTCTTCGTCACCCACGACCAGGATGAGGCGCTGGAGCTTGCCGACCGCGTCGTCGTCATGAGTCAGGGCGCGATCGAACAGGTCGGTACGCCGGACCAGGTCTACGACAATCCGAATTCGCCCTTCGTCTTCGGCTTCATCGGCCAGTCGAACTGCCTTGAGGTCGAGGTTGCCGACAGCGACATTCGCTTTGAAGGCCGCTCGCTCGGCCTCAATGCCGAAGGCGAGCCAGATGGCACGGCGCAGCTCTATTTCCGCCCGCATGACGTCAGGCTCTGCGAATCAGCTGAAAACTGTATCGCCGGCCAGCCCGTCTCCAGCCGCCGCGTGGCCGGCACCCGCCATATCGAATTGGATATCGGCGCCGACCGCCCGCATATCGAGATCGAATTGCCGCCGAGCGAGGCCGACAGGCTCGACCGCAACCGGGTGGCCTTCAAGCCGACCCGCTGGAAACTGTTCCGCAGCTGATGGAGATGGGGCCGCGGCCGACTGCGCCGCGCGTCTTTTCGAGAGCCGCAATGGAGCTGTAACACTTTGAATTGCTGCATGATTTTATCCTTGAATCGATTCCGATTTCAGGAATATGCGGAAGTTCGCCGCCGGAATCGCATTTGGCGAGAGTCGTTTGCGCTTTTTGTGATCTAAGGTTGTTTGTATTTCAGTCATATGACGAGTAAAACGTTGTCACTTAATCACAAAGGGCTGGACTAATCCCATAGGAGGCACCTGGCGTTGAGGGCGGAGATTTCCTTTGGAAAATCCCTGATCGGGATTTTGTTCGTAGGACTGGCGGCTGCAAGCTGCACGACGACATCGAAACCGGCGGCAACGGCGGCGAACACCAAGAAGCAGGGTCAACCGGCAAAAGTCACGTTCAATTACACGGCGAAGGATCGCGACTGCCTGCAGCGCGCGATGTATTTCGAATCGCAGCATTCGGACAAGGACGGCTACATGGCTGTCGGTACCGTTGTCATGAACCGGCTCACCTCCGGCGCCTATCCCCCTTCCATCTGCGGCGTCGTCGCCCAGAAAAGGCAATTTGCGCCCGGCGTGATGACGCGCGAAGTCAAGCCGCAGGCCGAAACCGAACTTGCCAGCGCGGCCGATGCGATCCTCATTAAGGGCGCCCGCCATCCCGCGGTGAAGGACGCGATGTTCTTCCACACCAATGGGCTGAAATTCCCCTACGACAACATGCACTATGTGACGGTCGCCGGCGGCAACGCTTTCTACGAGAAGCGCGACTCCAACGGCATGCTTCAAACGCCGCCGCCGCTGCCCTCCTACGAGGTGGCGATGAACTACGTGCCCGGCGAAAGCATGCTGCCGCCGCAATTCGAGGCCCTGATACCCTCGGCGGTTCCCGTTCCTCTGCCGGCTCCAGACCCCATGGCGACGGCGAGCACGGGGCAGATGCGGATCACCGCGCCGGTGACCGCGCCGGAAACATCGCCGGTAACATCGGTCGAGCCCGAGCCGGGAATGCCGATCGCGATCCCGACGCCCCGGCCCGCCTACGACAGCGTGATGCTGCGTGACGGCCTTCCTGCGAACGGCGGTTAATCAATCGCCCTTCCTGTGTGAATTAGATGGAAGCGCGCCTAGGCGCGCTCTTCCCAGACCTTCGCCAGTTCCACGATCGTTTCGACGGCCTTTTCCATATCTTGGCGGCTTACCCATTCGAGTGGCGAGTGGAAAGCATGGCCGCCGGCGAAGATGTTCGGGCACGGCAGTCCCATGAAGGAAAGACGCGAGCCATCCGTGCCGCCGCGGATGCTGCCGCGCACTGGCGTCATGCCGGCCCGGCGCACCGCCTCGATGGCGTTGTCGACGATCTCCGGGTGACGATCGAGCACCACCTTCATGTTGCGATACTGCTCCTTCACCTCGAAATGATAGGTCGAGCCGGGATAGCCAGCCATCACCTCCTTGACGATGGCTTCGAGCATCTCCTCCTTTTCCGTCAGCCCCTTGTCGGTGAAATCACGGATGATGAGGCTCACTGACGCCTTCTCCATCGAGCCGGTCACGCCGGTCGGATGGACGAAGCCCTGCTGGCCTTCGGTGGTCTCGGGCGCAAGATCCCTCGGCAGCCGATCGATGATCGCGCCGGCGATCTTGATGGCGTTTTCCATGCGGTCCTTGGCGAAACCGGGATGGATCGCCACACCTGATATGCTGATCTCGACGCCGTCGGCCGAGAAGGTCTCATCCTCGATGTGGCCGGCCGTCTCGCCATCCATCGTATAGGCGAAGTCGGCACCGAGTTTCTTCAGGTCGACCTTGTTGACGCCGCGCCCGACTTCCTCGTCGGGCGTAAACAGGATCTTGATCGTCCCGTGCTTGATATCAGGATCGCCGACGAGCTTCGCAGCCGCGGTCATGATTTCGGCTAGTCCGGCCTTGTCGTCGGCGCCGAGCAATGTCGTTCCATCGGTCGTGACGATATCATTGCCGATCTGGTTTTGCAGTTCGGGATGATCACTGACGCGGATCACCCGGCCCGTGTCCCCGGCAAGCCTGATATCCCCGCCGGCATAGTTCCTGATGATCTGCGGCTTGACATTGGTGCCGCTGAAATCGGGCGCCGTATCCATATGCGAGCAGAAACAGATGACCGGTACCGTCTTGTCGCTATTGGCCGGAATGGTCGCGTAGACATAGCCGTATTCATCGAGATGCGCGTCGGCAAGACCGATCTTCAGCAGTTCATCGACCAGAACCCGGCCGAGATCCTTCTGCTTGCCGGTGGTGGGCTGCGTCGACGAGGCAGGGTCTGATTGCGTGTCGATAACGACATAACGGAGAAAGCGGTCGAGAACGGTGTCGGTCATGGCATCCAATCCAGCAAAATCACACGGACGATATAGCCCTCATGGGCGATGCGGCAAAAGATTTTTCCGCGCGCAGCACGTGAGGAATGACCGTGCAATCCTTTCATGCGCCCCTGTCGGATGCCGGAACCGAGACCACGTGCGAAACCAGCCTGCCGTCGCTGACCTCATGCATGAGAAAGGACGGAGCGTCGATCACCGAAAGATCGGGCCGGCCTTCCAGCAGAAGCGGATTGGGCGGGCAGAGGGAGCCGCAGGTCTGGACAGGGATCGATCCCAACCGACCAAACGCGGGGCGGTGGACATGGCCGCACAGAATCGCCAGCGGCAGCCTGTGCATCGTCTCGAGGCTGCAGAGAAGCGCACTGCCGTTCCTGCATCCGACCTGGTCCAGCGCCTCGATGCCAATCCTGAATGGCGGCTGATGCATGAACAGAAGGGAGGGCGTCGTCACGTCGGCAAGCACGCTCATCAGCCACGGCAGATGCGGCAGGACGTCGCCGTAGCTTTGACCGGCGACGGTCAGATCGACTCCGAAGAGAGTCAGCCCATCGACGGCTGTCCGGAAGTGCATAGGTCCCGTCGGGTTGATCCACGTGCCAACGGCGGCAAGTTCGGACCGCATCAATCGCACATCGTCACCGTTGCCCGGCAACAGGTGGACAGGGCAGTCCAGCGACCGCAGGCTTTCGGCGACCAGGCGATAGCCTTGCCGCCATCCGTCGTCCACCAGATCTCCGGTGACAACAAGCGCATCCGGGCGGAACGTCCTCAGCCAGCCGATCGCTTGCTCCAGCGTCTGGAGCGATGAAAGGTCCGGCCTCGCATGGATATCGGATATCTGCGCGACGAGCATATCGAACCTCCCATCTCTGCCGGAGACAGTATGCCGAAACCGACAGCATCGGGCTACCGGCCTTAACTGTTCAATCGACGCGTTTTCCCTCACCGTCGAACACATGCAGATACTGGGCTGGGAAGGCTACATTAACCTTCGGACCTGCCTTCAGCGCGTCGCGGTTCAGCGTGAAGATCTTGAACGGCAGGCCATGCAGGGCAAGGTGCAGGATGATGCCGAAGCCTGTGGGTTCGACGAGTTCCACATCCGCGGCAAGCCCCGCCCCGCCGTCGCTCATCAGCACATGCTCCGGGCGGATGCCGAGCGTCACCTTTGCGCCGTCGACAAGCGGCAAAGGCTTTGCAAGCGGCACGATCGTGCCGTCCTTCAGCTTCACGCCGCCGGCATCATAGCTGGCCTCGAGGAAATTCATCCCCGGCGAGCCGATGAAGCCGGCAACGAAGAGATTGGCGGGGTGGTCGTAAAGCTCCAGGGGACTGCCGACCTGCTGGACCACCCCGCCATGCATGGCGACGATCCGGTCCGCCAGCGTCATTGCCTCGATCTGGTCGTGGGTCACGTAGATCGAGGTCGCCTTCAGGTCGCCATGCAGTTTCTTGATTTCGGCGCGCATCTGTTCGCGCAGGCGCGCATCGAGGTTGGACAGCGGTTCGTCGAACAGGAAGGCTTTCGGCTGGCGCACGATGGCGCGACCCATGGCGACGCGCTGTCGCTGGCCGCCGGAAAGCGCCTTCGGCCTGCGTTCGAGCAAAGGGTCGAGGCCGAGCTTGGCGGCGGCTGCCGCGACCGCGCTCGCAATCTTCTCCTTCGCCACCTTCCGCAGCCTGAGGCTGTAGCTCATATTGCCGGCGACGTTCATATGCGGATAGAGCGCATAGGACTGGAACACCATGGCAATGTCGCGATCCTTGGGATGCAGCTCGTTGACCCTATTGCCGGCGATGCGGATCTCACCTGATGTGACCTCCTCCAGCCCGGCGATCATGCGCAGCAGCGTGGACTTGCCGCAGCCGGACGGGCCGACGAGCACGACGAATTCGCCGTCCCGGATTTCCAGGTTGACGCCGTGCAACACCTGCACATGGCCATAGGCTTTGCGGATATTCTGGATATCGATCGATGCCATTTGTTTAACCCTTGACCGCGCCGGCCGTCAGGCCCTGAACGAGATAGCGCTGGATAAGCAGGAAGAAGAGGCCGGCCGGAATGAGCGCCATGACGCCCGCCGCCATCATCTGCCCGAAGTCCACCGAGAATTTCGAAACGAAGGTGAGAAGGCCGACCGGGAAGGTCGCCGCGTCATTGCCGTTGATCAGCATCAGCGCGAAGAGCAGCTCGCTCCAGGCGGCGGTGAAGACGAAGCCGAGTGTGGCGGCGATGCCCGGCAGCGTCAGCGGCAGGATGATCTGGCGAAACGCTGTGAACTGCGTCGCCCCGTCGATCTTCGCCGCCTCTTCGAGATCCCTCGGAATGCCGTCGAAGAAGGACTGCATCAGGAAGGTGGCGAAAGGCACGTTGAAGGCGGTGTAGACGATGACGAGCCCGGTCAGGCTGTTGGTCAGATGCAGCGGCGACAGGATCTTGAAGATCGGCGCCACCAGCATGACCAGCGGGAACATCTGGGTCAGCAGCATCAGGGCGACGATCCAGTATTTTGCCCGAAAATTGAACCGCGACAGCGCGTAGCCGGACAGCGAGGCGCAGATCGTCACGGTGACGGCCGTCGAGGCCGAGACGATCAGGCTGTTCTTGAAGAAGGTCGGAAACGCGCTGTGGCGCAGCACGAAGGCATAGTGATCCCATGTCGTGCGCGACGGCCACATGCGCACGCCCTCGCTATAGAGCAGGTCGTTCGGCGTCACCGACACCTTGAGCAGCCAGAACAGCGGAAAGAGCGCGAAGGCGATGTAGCAAAGGATCGCCAGGCGGTGTGCGATGGTGGGGATGGCGGATCGTCTCATGATCTCAATCCTTGTTCAGCAGCGTCTGCCGGAGCAGGATGATCAGCATCGAATAGGCAAGCAGCAGCACGAGCAGCACCAGCGCGATCGCCGAGGCATAACCGAAATCGAGCCGCCTGAAGGCTGTCGTGAAGATATAGCTGGCGACGATCTGCGTCCGGTCGGCCGGCCCGCCATTGGTCATGACGACGATGAGATCGGCGAAATTGGAAATCCACACGGTGCGCAGCAGCACGGTGATGGCGATCGTCGGCGCCAGAAACGGCAGGGTGATCGAGCGGAAGCGCTGGAACCAGCCGGCGCCGTCGATCGATGCTGCCTCATAGAGATCGCGCGGGATCGCCTGCAGCGCCGCAAGCAAAGTGATGGCGAAGAAGGGAATGCCCCACCAGACATTGGCAACGATCGGTCCCCACATCGCATAATTGGGATCGGAGAGGATATTGCCCGGCTCATGCATCAGCCCGAGGGCGAAAAGCCAGTGCGGGATAGGACCGATGACGGGATTGAACAACCAGGCCCAGTTGAGGCCGGCGAGAAAGGACGGCACGGCCCAGGGCAGGAAGACCAGCGCCTGCGCGATCGCCCTGCCCTTGAACGGCTTGTCGAGCAGAAGCGCCAGGATCAGCCCGAAAACGAACTGCAGGACGACGGAAGCGCCCGTCCACCAGAGCGTGTTCCTCAGCGCCCCGTAGAAGGCGGCATCGCCGGCAAGCTCGCGGAAATGATCGAGCCCGATGAAGCCGCCGGAAAACGGATTGAGCAGCTGGATATCGCGGAAGGCGTAGGAAATGCCGACCGTCAGCGGCACCAGCATCACTGCAATGATCAGGATCAGCGACGGTGCGCTGTAGAGATAGGGCTCCGAAGCGTCGGCAACGCGACGCAGCCATGGCCTGCGGTCGCGACGCATGTCGAGCGTATCGGCGGAAATGGTCATCAGCCAGAAGTTCCCATTCGCGGCGTTCAGGCGCCGTCTGTGTCATCAAAAAAGCGGCGGCGGCCTGTTCCGAGGCCGCCGCCGTCGATCCGTTGTTTATTTCTTGGCGAGGAACTTCTGCTGCGCCTTGGTGAGGTATTCGGCCCACTGGTCGGCCAGATCCTTCGCCGAGATATCGCCGAGCAATGCCTGCTGCGAGGTCTTGATCGCCAGCGAATCCTTGAAGAAGGCGAATTCCTCGAGATAGGTCGGCATGACTGTTGGCACCGTGTTCGGGTCGGCCAGTTCCTCAAACCAGCCCTTGAACTGGTCACCGGCATAGAAGGGATCCTTCTCGGCCGCCGTATAGGCCGGCAGGGCACCGATGCGCTTGTTCCACTCGATATTGCCTTCCGGCCCTTCGAGGGTGGCGATCAGCTTCCAGGAGAGGTCCTTGTTGCCGCTGGTCGTGAACATCGACCAGCCGCCATAGCCGATCGTCGGGAAGGACTTGCCGTCGGGGCCCTTCGGCAGCGGCATGACGCCGAAATCCTCCTTCTTCATGCGTTCGGCGATGGCGATCAGCGCATCCGGATCCTGATCGAGGAACGCGCAGGTGCCGGAATAGAAGCCGGCGACGACTTCGTTGAAGCCCCAGTTGACGCTATCCTTCGGCGCATAGCCCTTCTTGTAGAGATCGACCATCCATTCGATGCCCTTGGCCCAGCCGGGGCTGTTCATCGTCGAGGTACCGTCGTCGTTGAAATACTTGTTCGAGCCGGCCATCGAGGCGGCAAAGATCATCCAGCCGTTGAGGCCGCCCGCTCCGCCGCGCATGCAGTAGCCGTATTTGCCGGACAGTTTGGAAACTTTTTCCGAAGCGGCGGTGAATTCTTCCATCGTCTTCGGCGGCGCCGCGACGCCGGCTTCGGCAAGCAGCTTCTTGTTGTAGAACATCGCCCTGAGATAGAAGCCGTAGGGCAGCATGTAGGCGGTGTTCTTGACGTCGCGGCCAAGTTCCAGCGCGCGCGGCGTCAGCTCCTTGGTGTGCTCCCACTTTTCGAGGTAGGGCTCCAGGCTCTCGAGCATGCCGTTATTGGCATAGAGCGACAGCCAGGTATCGGGCATTTCCATCACATCGGGCACGTCTCCGGCCGACACCATGGTTGCGAACTTCTGGAACGCTTCGTTCCAGGGCAGCGAGATGATGTCGACCTTGGTGCCGGGATTGGCGGCTTCGAATTTGCCGACGATCGATTTCAGCGTTTCGGTGCGCTCCGGGCTGGTGATGACTTCGACAAGCTTGAGCGTGGTATCGGCAAAGGCCGTGCCCGCCATCATCGAAGCAAAGAGCGTCGAGATTATTAGTTTTTTCATGGCTCAGTTCCCCCTTGTTAGGTTTCTCTCGGGTTTCAGGATTGTGAGGCGGCGGCGAGCGCCTCCTCGATGTCTCTCCAAAGAGCCTCGGTTCCTTCGAGGCCGACATGGAGACGTACGGATCGCGCATGGATGCCGAAGGCATGTGCGGAATTTGGCTGTGCCTTCTGCTGAAGCACCACCTCGCCCGGTACGATCAGGCTTTCATGTCCACCCCAGCTTACGCCCAGTTTGAAGAGCTTGAGGTGGTCGGCGAAGGCTCGGATATCGACGCCCTCGCGGAAGATGAACGAAAACAGGCCCGAGGTGCCGTTGAGGCCGGCGGGCAGACGATTGGCAAGCCCCGGATGGCAGACCGTCTCCACCACGTCGAGCTTCTGCAGACGCCTGGCGATCTCGAGGCCGGATGCCTCATGGGCCCGCATGCGCAGCGGCAGCGTGCGCAACCCGCGGATCAGGAGCCAGGCGTCGAACGGCGAAAGTTTGCCGCCGAGATAAGGATAGGCCTCAGCCTTGACGCGCGCAATCATCGCCTTCGAGCCGGCGATGACGCCCGCCACCACATCGCTGTGGCCACCGAGATATTTCGAGGCCGAATGAATGACGAGGTCGACGCCAAGCGTCAGCGGCCGCTGGAAGAACGGGCTCGCCCAGCTGTTGTCGATAATCGAGACGACGCCCTGTTGTCTGGCGAGTGCTGCGAGCGCGCCGACATCGTGCGCCTCCATCACCCAGCTCGTTGGGCTTTCCATGTAGAAGAGCTTGGCGCCGGGCAGCGCCTTGGCGACCGCTTCCTCGTCGCGCCCGTCGACATAGGTCACCTCGATCTTCATCCGCTTCAGGATGGTGCCGAACAGGCGGAAGGCATCGGGATAGACATGTTTGACGGCAACGATGCGGTCGCCCGGCTCGACAAAGCTTAAGACAGCCGACGAGATCGCCGCCATGCCGCTGGCAAAGCCCAGCGCATCCTCGGCACCTTCGAGCTTGGCGAGCATTTCCTCGAAGGCACGTACCGTCGGGTTCAGGCCGCGCGTATAGATCGGCCGCACCTTCTCGCCGCGGTAGGAGGCGATCATGTCGTCATAATCGGAAAAGGTGAAAAGCGAGGTCTGGAAAATCGGCGGCACGACGGCGTCGGCGAAGTTGCCTTCGTCATGCGCGGTGATGAGGGAAGCAAGATCGAACGGTTCAGAGCCGTTGCTCATTTGGACATTTCCTTGATGTCTTCCTCGACGATATCGAGAATTTTCAATGTTTCGGCGCGCGCCGCCTCGGGGTCCCCGGCAGCGATCGCGTTGAAAAGCGTGCGGTGAAAGGGAAAGGACCGGCGCGCGAAATCCTGCCGGTCGAAGGGATGCTCCCAGAAGCGCTCGAAGGTCTCACGCATCTGCTCGAGAAGCTGGCGAAACAGCGGATTGTGGGTGGCGTCGTAGACGGCGAGATGGAAGGCCAGATCCTCCGGCCCGGAGGTGCCTTTCTCCAGGTGCACCCGCTCCATCGCGTCCAGCTTTTCCTCGATGACGACGAGGTCCTTTTCGGTGCGTCGCCGGGCCGCGACCATGCCCGCCTCGCATTCGATGCCGCGGCGAACCTCCAGCGTCTGCAGCAGCACGTCGCGCAGATGAACCGTGTCAAAAGACAGCGGCATGTGGATCGTCGCCCTGGAAACCGGCTTCAGCAGATAGGTGCCGCTGCCCTTTCGCGTCTCGATGACACCGAGCGCCTGGAAATGGCGTATCGCCTCGCGAATGGTCGAACGACCGACCATAAGGGCCGCCATCAGCTCGCGCTCGGCCGGCAGCCGATCGCCCGCCTTCAACCTGGCTTCTTCAACATAATCCGCCAGTGCGTCGGTCACCTGACGCGCGCGGTCCATGACCGGAAGCGGCCGGATCACCGGCCTGTCGCTGCTATTTGCCTTCATGGTTCCCCATTTTCTTATCAGGCAGTCAGACCTTGAAATTGGTCTGACATCTTAGCATTTCTCAAAGATGGAAAGGCGTCAAGGGGTGTTTGTTGGTAGTTAGTCGGCCAGCTCCAAAATTCCTTTTCCACCTCCGAAATGGTCTCAAAGCACCTGACCGATCTCCCCCTATCGGTTACGAAAAAACCTCACGCCAAGTGGCTGGTCTACCGGACAGCGCCGTCGTCGAAGTATCTTTGATATCCGGACCGCGGATGCAGACGAACCGGCGCCAGGGGATGTGTCAGTCCCCGAGGCGGCACCCGGCGACTTACCGCAGAGACGCCGTGGAACCGGCTCTCTCTTCAGGTGTTCCTCTCGATCAGCAGGGAGCTTTCAAATGACCTACGTCGCATCGCCAAGCTACGACCGTAACGACGCCAGCCGAGCTTCGAACCTTCGTCAGTGTCTCGAGACCGCCAGACGGCGTCTTGATGAGATTTCGCACAACTCGGAAACCGAGAAAATCGAAACGCTCGTGGCTTCCGCCATCGAGGCGGGTTGGGAAGAGGATGAAGTGCGCGAGGCACTGAGCGCCGGCGACGAGCAAGGAAACAAGATGCCGAAGCAGGAACCACCCGTCCCAACGATCGGCGTGGTCCCTTCGTCATCTTTCTGACCAGTGGCGGACGCTAGCGCGGTCCGGGCAGCGGCGCAATTTCCACGTATCTCGCCGTCTAATCAGCTGTGTGGATAGTGTTGGCCAATCGTTACCACTAGGGCGCCGCACGGTATTCCGTCACGCGTGCTCAAGAAGCTCGACGTCTGGCAGGCCCAAAGCTCACAGAAACGGCCCGCCCGGCGCCGGATCTCCTGGTTCATTGGAGGCCGGTCGGCAAGAAGACCCGTCCAACCCTCCGGCGTGATCCTCTCTCCAGCAAACCATCTGACTGTGGCCTGACAATCGTCGGCACCGACCTAGTTAGTCACCGACGGCCGGGGATGGCGGCCGTCGGGCTTTTGAAGACTCGAAATCAACGACAAGAGGATAAGTTGATGAAAAGGACGTTCCTATATTATTGCGCTTTGCTATCTGCGCTGGCGGCGATGACGCCTTCCATTGTCGCCGCGCCCGCTCTCGCTGAAGAGTTTGTTGCTTCGCAGAGCAAGACGGTCGTCGAAACCAACAAGGGAAGTCTGGTCGGCGCGCTCGACGATGGCATTTACAGCTATCTTGGTGTCCCCTATGCACATGCCGACCGCTTCATGCCGGCGGAAGAGGTGGCACCTTGGAAAGGCATCCGTCCCGCAGTCACCTATGGCGAGAACTGCTTCATCCCCCGCATGAAGGAAGTGGCCGGCGACGAACTCTTCAATCCGCACCGCTATCTGCCGATGAGCGAAGCCTGCCAGTTCCTGAACATCTGGACGCCAGCGATCAAGGACGGAAAAAAACGGCCGATCATGGTTTGGATCCACGGGGGCGGCTTCACCAATGGCTCCGGCATCGAACTGACCTCTTACGACGGCCATAATCTGAGTAAGGACGGCGATGTCGTCGTCGTCACCTTGAACCACCGGCTCAACGTGCTCGGCTTCCTCGATCTCTCCGCCTATGGCGAGAAATACAAACGGTCGGGTAACGCCAGCGTCACCGATCTCGTCGCTGCGCTGAAATGGGTCCATGACAATGCCGAAGCCTTTGGCGGCGATCCCGGTAATGTGACGATTTTCGGCCAGTCCGGCGGTGGCTACAAGGTGCGCGCCCTCATGGGGACACCTTCATCGAAGGGCCTCTTCCAGAAGGCCATCGTTCAGAGTGGCTCCCGGAGCGATTCCGTCGTCGATCAGGCATCCTCGCGGAAGGTGGCCGAACTGACGCTCGCCAATCTGGGTCTCAAGGCCGGCGAAATCGACAAGCTTGCCGAGGTCGACTACTACGATCTCCTTGCCGCGGCCGACAAGGCCATCAAAGACGCGACCGCCCAAGGCGCGAAGGATGCCCGCTATGCGCCCGTTCAGGATGGCGACTACATTCCGGCGAACCCTGTCGGGACACAGTGGGTCGACCAGGCCAAGGACATTCCCCTGATGGTCGGGAACACTCTCAACGAATTCGAGACAGTGATCAATCACAAGGCGGGCGAGCTTCTTGCCGACAACAAGAGCAACTGGGACGAAGACAAGTCTCAGGCCAAGCTGAAAGAGCGCTTCGGCGACAAGGCCGACGCGGTCGGCAAGACTTTCATGGCGGCCTACCCCGAGAAGAAAATCGCCGACGCCTATTTCCTGGATCTGCGCTTCCGGCCGGGGGCCATCCGTGATCTCGACCTGAAGGCGAAGCAAAACGGGGCTCCTGTCTACTCATACATGTTCGCCTACGAGTCACCGGTTCTGGATGGCATTGCCATGGCCTGGCATTGTGCGGAACTGCCCTACGTGTTTGCGAACGCCGCCCTGGTCAAGACGTCGACCGGCGGTGGCAGCGACGCGCTCGCGCTTTCCAGGAGGGTGAGCCAGGCCTGGGTCAACTTCGCGCGCAACGGCAAGCCGAGCGCCGAGGGCTTGCCCGACTGGCCGGCCTACACAACCGACAAGCCGGCGACCATGGTTCTCGACAAGGAGTCCCGCGTGGCAGTCGACCTCGATCGCAAGCTGCTGCAGGCAGCAGGCGCCCTCTAGCGCCGATTGCAGGATTGGACATACGGCGCCGGCCGACATCGACCCGGCCGGCGCCGGCAGCCACATTTGCTGGTCCCCGATCAGGCATCGACATCGGCTGAAACCGTCACCTCCTTGAAGGCGTCGAGCTCAGCCAACCGTTCGACCAGCGCCTTGCGGATCGAGGCATAACTGCCGGCGCCGAGCGCCAGCCGCTTCGGAGCCGAGCGTTGTTCGGCAGCCTCGATCATCGCCTGCGCCATCTTGACGGGGTCACCCTTGGCCTCGAACCTGCCGTCGGCGATGGCGCGGCGGATTTCGCCGGCCGGCGTCGCGTCATAGGCTTCCATCGGTTGCGGCGCGACCAGGCCGCGCCCGAAATCGGTCCGCGCCGGACCTGGCTCGGCGATGATGAATTCGATGCCGAAGGGGGCGACCTCCTGCGACACGGCTTCGATGAAGCCTTCGATGCCCCATTTGGTCGCGTGATAGAGGCTGAAATTCGGATAGGCGATCTGCCCGCCTTCCGAAGACACCTGCAGGATGCGGCCGCCGCCCTGCGCCCGCATATGCGGCAATGCTGCCCGGATCACCTGGATCGAGCCGATCAGGTTGGTATCGATCTGATGGCGGATCTGTTCGTCGCTCACCTCTTCGGCAGCACCGAACAGGCCGTAGCCGGCATTGCTGACGACGACGTCGATCCGGCCCATCGCTCCGAAAGCGGCGTCGACGACTGCGCGCACCGCCCCGTCATTGCTGACGTCAAGCGTTGTGATCCAGAGGTTCTCACCGTAATGCGACTTCAAATCGTCGAGCGCTTCGGGCCGGCGTACTGTTGCCGCGACGCGATCGCCACGCGCCAGGAGTTTTTCGGTCATGATGCGCCCGAAACCGGAGGAGGCGCCCGTTATCATCCATGTCTTTGCCATTGTCTTACCTTTCATGCCGCGGGATTGCGGCTGCTCTTGAAGGTAAAGATAGATGAGGCTATTCCTGCTTCCATCCGTCGAATGCTGCATGAGTTGGTGAATTTTAGCCATGAATTACAGGCCGACCCTTGCCGATCTGAGAGCCTTGTCTGCCATCGTCACCCATCGCAGTTTCCGCAAAGCCGCCGATGAGTTGGCTCTGTCGCCTTCGACGCTCAGCCACATGATGCGTTCGCTCGAAGCCAATATGGGCGTTCGGCTTCTCAATCGGACGACTCGCAGCGTCGCGGCGACGGAAGCCGGTGAGCGCCTCGTCACCCGTCTGACGCCACTGTTCAGGGATTTCGATCTGGCGCTCGAGGAGGTCAACGAATTCCGTGGCCACCCCAGCGGCACATTGCGGATCAACACCAGCGAGATCGCCGCGCGGGTGCTGCTCGATGCCGCCGTGCCGACCTTTCTCACACGCTATCCCGACATGTCGCTCGATCTCGTCACCGACAATCGGCTCGTCGATGTCGTTGCCGACGGTTTCGATGCCGGCATAAGGCTTCGCGAGGCGGTGCCGCTCGACATGATCGCGGTGGAATTCGGCGGCGATACCCGCTTTGTCGCCGTCGCTTCGCCGGTCTATCTCGCAGCGCATCCGGCACCGCAAACACCGGACGAACTAAAGACCCACGCCTGCATTCGCTTCCGGCTGCCAAGCGGCAAGCTCTTCCGCTGGGAGTTCGAAAAACACGGCCACGAGCTTGCCGTCGACGTTCCGGGCGTGCTGACGCTCGACCATGTCGAGCTGATGGCTCAGGCAGCGGCAAAAGGGCTCGGCATCGCCTATGTCTCGGATCGCACGGCCCGGCCGTTTCTCGAAAGCGGCGCGCTCGTCACCGTGCTGGACGACTGGTGCCCCGTAATTCCGGGCCTCTGTCTCTATTATCCCGGTCACCGCCACGTGCCGCAAGGTTTGCGGGCTTTCATCACGGTGCTGACCGAGGTCGAACGTCACGGTCGATAGGCCGCCTTGGCCGAGTTTTGCCGATATCGGCCGCCGTCAGAATGTTTCGATGCGGGAGCTGATCCAGCGAACAAAAAGTGAGGCAGGCGGGGCGAGCCGCCCAAAGCTGCGCGCGACCAGCCAGTAGGCGCCGTGGGCAACGGCAAGATCGGAGAGGCGAAGTAATCGGCCCGCCCTGATCTCTTCCTCGGCGAAGATATCATCCATCAGCGCTATGCCCTGCCCGCGCAGGACTGCCTGCATGACCAGCCCACCATCGGCATAGACCGGCCCGCGCGCGGTTTCCGGCATGGCGATGCCTGCCGCTTCGAACCAGCGGAACCAGACGTCGCGGCTCTCCTCATGCAACAGCGTATGACGGAGCATGTCTTCCGGACGGTCGATCGCAGGCCCTGCGTTGACCAGTGCAGGTGCCGCGACCGGCACCATCCTGACAGCGGCGAGATGCCCGCTCTCCGTCCTCGGCCAGGCGGTCACGCTGGCGCTGTGGCGGATGGCGATCTCGGCCTGCCCGCCCCGGAACTCGATCAGGCGTGAATCGGCGTCGATCGTCACGTCGATCTCAGGATGGCGTTCGCGAAACTCCGGCAGACGGGGAACGAGCCAGCACGCCGCGAAGGAAGGTTCCACGCTGATCGTCACCGCTGCCGTCGCCGGCCGGCTGCGGATTTCTTCCAGGCATTCGTCAATCCGGTCGAATGATAATGTCAGGATCGCCAGCAGCTTGTTGCCCGAGGCGGTCAGATGGACGCCGCGATGGCGGCGCTCGAAGAGCGCTTCACCAAGCAAGGTCTCCAACTCGCGGATCTGCCGGCTGACCGCCGCCTGCGAGATGAACAGCTCCTGCGCCGCCAGCGTGAAGCTCTCGAGACGGCCGGCGACCTCGAAACTCCGCAAAGCCGTCAATGGCAGACGTCCGCGCTTCATCCATAACCTCAAGTCATTCGAGGCCGACGATAAGCTCGTTTGAAGGCGGGAGGCAAGAGGCGGCAAATGATCGCGAAGGAGAGATATCGATGCGCAGGCGGATATTCGACATCATATTGAACGTCATCCGGCTGATGACGTTTCAGCCAGGTCTGAGTGAAGGCGCCGGCCGAAGTGACGACGGCGACAGCACCCATCGTCGCCATGACATCAGCCCGGCACCGGTTCAAGATCGATCAGCGCCTTGATCGGCAGGTGGTCGGAGGCGATACGCGCCAGTGGCGTATCATGCGCTTCCACCTGCGAGATGATCCCCTTGCGGTTGGCGATGATCCGGTCGAGCGCCAGAAGCGGCAGGCCGGCGGGGAAACTCGGGACGGCGGGCGGCAGCGGTCCGAAGGCGGATTGGAAGGTGTTGAGCGAAGACCGGTCGCCGAGCCGCCATTCGTTGAGGTCGCCGAGCAGGATGGTCGGCATCTCGTGCCTGTCGTTGATCAGTTCGACCAGCATGCGGGCCTGCTGGGCTCGGCTATGGCGCAGCAATCCGAAATGCGCGGCGATGATGCGCAGCACCCCGCCCTTCTCGAGTTCGATCTCGGCAACGAGCGCGCCGCGCGGCTCCAGCCCCGGCAGCTTGACCTGATGCACGTCATGCACCAGCCCCTTTTTGAAGAGCACGACATTGCCGTGCCAGCCATGCGCTTTCGCCATGCCGGCAACCGGCACCGCGATCAGTCCCGTCTCCCGCTCCAGCCGCCCGAGGTCGAGAATGCCGGTGCGCTCGCCGAAGCGCGTATCGGCCTCCTGCAGCGCGATCACATCGGCGCCGATTTCATGGATCACCCGGCTTGTGCGCTCCGGATCGAAGCGGCGGTCGGTTCCGATGCACTTGTGCACGTTGTAAGAGGCGATCAGCGTTCCGGCACTGCGTGGCCTTGCCTCCGTATAGGCTGCGTCGAGCCGCTTTTTCCTGCTCCTGATCGAGGCGAGAATGCTGGCGGGAAGGCTGTCTTTTCTGGCGTGCATCGGCAGGCGCACTTGTCCCGTTGATCGAAAAGGCTTGTCTCAGCAGTATAGGCAGGCAAGCCGAACTTGCCACGTCCGATCACAAAAAATCCTTCAGAGATAGGGCGACCCTAGCCATAGCACCTTCTCGAGCAGCCGCACCGCGAAGGGTCGCGCCTGAAGCCCCTCAAGCGTCACCGGCGTTGCCGTTTTCAGGGTTTCCTCGATGTGCTCGTCGATCTCGGCGGCGAAACCCTCGTTCAGCACTTCGAGATCGACCTCGAAATTCAGCCGCAGCGAGCGCGGGTCGAGATTGGAAGAGCCGACATAGGCCCAGGTGCCGTCGATCGTCAGCAGCTTCGAATGGCTGAAGCTGCCGGTCGAGCGCCAGATGCGGCAATAATTCTTGAGGATCTGGTCGAATTGCGCCGTCATCGCCCGGTCGACCAGCACGAGGTTGTTGACCGCAGGCACGACGATATCGACCTCGACGCCACGCCGCGCTGCCGTCACCAGGGCGCTGATGAGTTCGCGATCCGGCAGAAAATAGGGCGACATGATGCGGATCGACCGGCGCGCCACGGAAAAGGCGCCCATCAGCATCTTGTGGTTGGTCTCGACGCTGCGGTCCGGGCCGGAGGCGACGACGCGCATCAGGATGGGATCGCCGGGGCTGCGCTGCGGCGGTTCGATGCGCCAGGGCTCGTCGTTCAACAACTCCTGCGTGGAGAAGCGCCAGTCTTCGGCGGCGAGATCGAAGAGGTCGGCGACGACAGGGCCGGTGACGCTGAAATGCGTGTCGTGGGCAAAGCTCTCGCCCATCGCCTCCTCGCTGAAGCCCGCCCTGATGTTCATTCCGCCCGTCAGCGCAATTTTCCCGTCGACGATCAGAATCTTGCGGTGGGTGCGCAGATTGGCATAGGGCAGCCGCAAGCCCATGATGACATTACCGTTGAAGACGGCAACCGTGACGCCGCCTTCCCTCAGATGGCCAAGAATGCTCGGCACCGAATAACGCGCGCCGACAGCGTCGATCAGCACCCGGACCTCCACACCCCGCCTGACCGCCGCAATCAGCGCATCGGCGATGCGAAGGCCGATCGCATCGCGGTCGAAAATATAGGTCTCGAGCAGGATGCTGCGCGTCGCCTCGTCGATGCTTGATTTCATCGCCGCATAGGCCTCGTCGCCGGTCTCCAGCATGTCGATCGTATTGCCTGAGGTCAGCGGATTGCGCGTCACCCGGTCGCCCAGCGTCTGCAGTGCCGCGAAGCGGCGGCCGAACTGGCTGATCACCGTCTCGGCCTCGGCGTCGAAGGTCTCCAACTCGTCGAATTCGGCAGCAAGCAGCAGCGCGTCGCGGCGGACGCTCAACGATTTGCGGCGGATGCGGTTGATGCCGGCAATCGCATAGAGTACCGCGCCGATGATCGGAGACAGGATGATGACGCCGACCCAGCCGATCGCGGCGCGCACCTCCTCCTTGGTCATGGCGGCATGGATCGCCGCCGCGGCCCCCATGGCGATCGAGACGACGAAGAGGATATGCGGCCAGTAGGTCGACAGGAGATAGAACATCGCTGGCGAATATAGCCGCGAAACGGCCGCGTTCAATCGCGCCGTCGCTCTCCCATGACGCGAAATTTTTCACCGTGACCGTTTTGCCGGCCCGGCGACGCCCGTTCAGCGCGGAACAATCCCCGCGCGGGTCGATTGATCCCGACGAGGTGAGGATCGCCATCATGAACATCGCCGCAAACATAGGTCCAGCATTGGCGCTCGACGTCGCGGACGGCGAAAGCATCGCTGAACTTCGGCATCAGGCCGATGGCTGTACCCGTTGTGATCTCTACAGGAATGCCACACAAATCGTCTTCGGCGAAGGCTCTGTGAAAGCCGAGATCGTCCTTGTCGGTGAGCAGCCGGGCGACCAGGAGGATCTGAGCGGCAGGCCGTTTGTCGGTCCGGCGGGTCGGCTGCTTGATCGCTGCCTCGAAGAGGCCGGTCTCGACCGTCGGCGATGCTATGTAACCAATGCCGTCAAGCACTTCAAGTTCACGCCGCGCGGCAAGCGGCGGCTGCATGCGAAACCGAATGCCGGCGAGATCAGGCGTTGCGCATGGTGGCTCGGCGCCGAGCTCAACATCCTGCAGCCGAAACTCGTCGTGACGCTCGGCGCAAGCGCGCTTTACGCGCTACTCGGGCCGAAAGTGAAGCTGACGCCGGAGCGCGGCCGTATCCTGCATCCGGAAAACCGTCCGCCTGTCCTGGTCACCATCCACCCCTCCTATCTCTTGCGCATCCGCGGCGAGGCGGACCAGCACCGGCAGCGCCGGGATTTCGTCTCAGATCTGCACAAGGCGGCGGAGTATCGGCCCCAATAGGGGGTCGATTCTCAACCCTAATATGCTGCAATGCGAAATATTTCCGGGTGCAGGGCGATTTCACTTGAAAGAGCCCACCTCCTCTGGAACCATCCAAGCAGTATCGCGTTCCGACGACGGCATCATTTGACTGGAGATCAGCGATGGCAGAAACTCGGGAAGAGTGGATCAAGAAACGTGCATACGCCCTCTGGGAAGAAGAGGGCTATCCGACAGGGCGAGAGTCCATCCATTGGGAACAGGCACGACACGAGCGCGAAGCGCTCGAAGGTTCTGCTGCGTCTTCCGACGGCAAGGAAGTCAAGCCTAAGGCGAAGCGCAGCGTGACGGGCAGCAAGACGAACGGCGTCGTCACACCGGCACCGAAGCGGACTGCGAGCCGCAAGACGGCGTCCTGAACACCAAATACCGAGCACGTCGATTAAAAAGGGCGTCGTCAAGACGCCCTTCGATCCTTTTTGTCATATGCCTGAATTAGTTGTGCTTTATGAATTTTTAGAGGTGGGGCTTCCATGCGGGGGTGAACAGAGGCCGGATGACGCTGCATGCTTTGAGCCTTCCGAAAAAAGTTGAACCTTCGCCCGATAACGGGGAACAAGAAGATACGACAACTGTTTATGGCGGAACGGGGAAGTTGCCATGAACGACGGTCATCCTGAAATCTTCCTTTTAGCCAGCAACCGCGCTTCGACCGCGATCGTGTGAGGGATGGAGATGTCGCTCCTCATCATCGCCGCGCTGCTCTACCTCGGTCTCGCGCTCGGGCTCATCCTTGTCGTCGACAATCTCGTCGGACTGGTTTTCCGCGATCCGCGCGCGCCGGTACAGCTGGTATCCGTCTATATAGGCCGCGCCTTCGCCGCGTCGCAAAAACTCTATCGAAAATAACCTCTCGGGCGGTGCCCGCAGATTGCTAAAAGCGTTGAACGCCCGGCAGTTAAGGATATTTCGACCGCGCCCTTTTCCTCCTATCGGAAGCCTCTATGTTGACGGTTTGGAAGGTTTGAACCCCGAGGCGACCGATCACACCGGTGCGGCGGACGACAAGGAAGCGATTTTGAATGGGAAGCGTCGGGAACGGCTGGCCGAAAGGCGGTGGCGAAATCGGCGAATTGATACGGCATCCGGCTTTCCACGCCGTCGGCCTCGGTCCGGTCGAAAGCTGGCCTGCGTCTCTCAAGCATATCGCCGAAATGGTGTTGAATTCCCGCCAGGCTAAATTCGTTGCCTGGGGTCCTGATCTCGCTTTTCTCTATAATGACGCCTATGTGCCGATTTTCTCCGAACGGCATCCCAATGCCCTCGGACGACCCTTCCGCGAGGTCTGGGCGGATATTTGGGAACAGTTCTCGCCGATCGTCGCCAGCACGCTGGAAGGCAGTTCGCAGCTTTTCAAAGAGCTGCTTATCCCGATGCGCCGCGACGGCCGTACCGAGGACACCTGGTTCACCTTCTCATATACGCCGCTGCGCGACGAGGACGGCAAGGTCGCCGGCATCCTCTGCGCGGCCCTTGATGTCACCGATCAGGTGTCGGCCAAGCGCGGCGAACAGATCGCGCTGGAAGAACTGCGCGCAAAATCCGAGGCGCTTGCTGTGGTCAACCAGGCGGGTGCCGCGATCACCGCCGAGCCCAGTGTCGACCGCCTCACCCAGATTGTCGTCGATGCCGGCGTGACGCTGACCGGCGCGGAATTCGGCGCCTTCTTCTATAATGTCGATGATGGCGAGGGCGGCAGCTACATGCTCTATGCGCTCTCCGGTGTCGATCGGAAGGCCTTCGAGAAATTCCCGATGCCGCGCAATACCAAGGTCTTCGCGCCAACTTTCAATGGCGAAGGCATCGTGCGCTCCGACGACATCCTGCTCGACCCGCGCTACGGGCAGAATGCGCCGCATGCAGGCATGCCGAAGGGGCATCTTCCGGTCAGGAGCTATCTTGCCGTGCCGGTGAAATCACGCGACGGCAGCGTCATCGGCGGCTTGTTCTTCGGTCACGGCCAGCCCGGCCGTTTTTCCCAAGCGGCCGAGGCGAGCCTCGTCAGCCTCGCCGGCCAATCGGCCGTCGCGATCGACAATATCCGGCTCTTCCGTGCCGCCAAGGTCGAAATCGGCCAGCGCCGCGACATGGAAGATCAGCTGCGGAAACTCAATGAAATGCTTGAGGTCCGAGTCGCGGCCGAGATCGCCGAACGCCAGCAGGCCGAAGCAGCGCTCCAGCAGTCGCAGAAGATGGAATCGATCGGTAAGCTCACCGGCGGAGTCGCCCATGACTTCAACAATCTGCTGCAGGTGATCTCAGGCAATCTGCAGCTTCTCGGCAAGGACGTGGCAGACAGCGGCCGAGGTAAGGAACGCATTTCCAACGCGCTTGCCGCCGTCGAACGCGGCTCGCGGCTGGCAAGCCAGCTGCTCGCCTTCGGCCGCCGCCAGCCGCTGGAACCGAAGGTCATCAACATCGGCCGTCTCGTCACCGGAATGGACGATATGCTGCGCCGCGCGCTCGGCGAGGAGATCGAGGTCGAGACCATGGTCTCCGGCGGCCTCTGGAACACCTTCGCCGATCCGACCCAGATCGAGAACGCACTGCTCAACCTCGCGATCAACTCCCGCGACGCGATGGATGGCGCCGGCAAGCTGACGATCGAGGTCGGCAACGCCTTCCTCGACGATTCCTACAGCCGCATCCATCCTGAAGTCACCGCCGGCCAATATGTGGTGCTCGCGGTGACCGATACCGGCGCCGGCATGACGCAGGAGGTGATGGAGCAAGCCTTCGAGCCCTTCTTCTCGACGAAACCGGAAGGCAAGGGTACCGGTCTTGGCCTGTCGATGGTCTATGGCTTCGTCAAGCAATCCGGCGGCCACGTGAAGATCTACAGCGAGATCGGCGAAGGCACGACCGTCAAACTCTACCTGACCCGCTCGTTCCTAAGCGAGGATCGGGTCACCGCCGCCGACAGTGTACCGGCCGCCGGGGGCACGGAAACCATCCTTGTCGCCGAGGACGACGAGGGCGTACGCGTCACGGTCGTCGAGATGCTCTCGGATCTCGGCTACTACGTGTTGAAGGCCAAGGACGCGCAAAGCGCGCTCACCGTGATCGAGAGCGGCGCCCATATCGACCTGCTCTTTACCGATGTCGTCATGCCCGGGCCGCTGCGAAGCCCGGAGCTTGCGCGCATGGCGCGCGAGCGTCTGCCTGACATCGCCGTGCTCTATACATCGGGCTATACCGAAAATTCGATTGTCCATGGCGGCCGGCTCGATCCCGGTCTCGAGCTGCTCTCCAAGCCCTATACGCGCGAGGAACTCGCCCGCAAGATCCGCCACGTGCTTGCTATCAGGCCGCAACGCCGCCAAGGGGCGGGCGATGCCGCGGTGGCCGTTTCCAAACACCTGGAGATCGCCCATGAAAAGCTGAAGGTGCTGCTCGTGGAAGACGACGCCTTCATCCGCATGGATACCGCCGAGATCCTGAAGGATCTCGGCTATGATGTCATCGAGGCCGATAGTGGCGAAAGGGGCGTGGAAATCCTCGGACACACCATCGTCGACATCATCGTCGCCGATGTCGGCCTGCCCGGCATGTCAGGTCAGGTTTTTGCCGCCAGGGCCCGCGAGGCCTTTCCGTCGGTCGGGCTGGTCTTTGCCACCGGCAACAGCGGCCTGCCGGATGCAACTCGTCTCCCCGGCTCGGTGCTGCTGTCGAAACCTTTCAGCAGCGCAGCGCTCGACCAGGCGGTCAGAAGCGCCGTTCAACAACGGCCTGGCGCCTAGCCGGTCTCGGAAACACTGTAATTTTTGTCTTATGCGTCGGCACTGTCGAACTCGGGATATTTGCGCATCAGATCCACCTGGCTGGTGCAGCTGTCGTCGCGCGCCGTCAGTTCAATCGAAATCGTGTCGGCAGGATCGAGACGGCCGTCGTCGTGACGGCCGCCGCCATCGTGATAGACGGGAATGCGCGCGCCGCTCTGACTGACCAGCACCGCATCGCGTTCGAAGCCCCTCTCCAGCAGCCAGTCTCGCGGCGCCATCAGGCGAATGTCGACCTCATAGAAACGTCCCTTCCCTTGTTTGAGGCTGACGGTATAGGCGACCGGCGATACCTGGCCGTTCACGTCGATCGCACCGTTTCCATCGGCTTTGACGATGTGTTTTTCCATGTTCTCGGCTCCTTCCTATGTGCAGCTCATGTCAGCTTCTCCCATTCGAAACCTGGTAAAATCGGCTTTTGTTCCAAATCCGGGCCTTGCGGGCCACGACCGCAGCCGGAACTTTTGGGCGCCGTGCCGGTTCAATTCCTTTGCAAACCAGAGGAGGCTGAGATGCCGAAAGGTGACAAATCCGACTATACCGACAAGCAGAAGCGCAAGGCCGAGCACATCGAGGAGGGCTACGAGGATCGCGGCGTCTCCGAAAAGGAAGCCGAACGGCGCGCCTGGGCGACGGTCAACAAGGAAAGCGGCGGCGGCAACAAATCCGGTTCCGGCCGCGGCAAGAAGGATACGCATGAATCATCCGAAAAGGGCGGCCGCATCGGCGGCGCGGCATCCGCCGCACGCTCCAAGGAGCAACGGTCCGCTTCCGCGAAGAAGGCTGCCGCCACGCGCAAGCGCAACGAACACCACAGTCACCATTAACAGCTGCTGCGGCAAGCGGAGGCTTTCCGCCAGCCGCATAGGGAATTTGACCCATGACCAAATCGAAGAAGAAATGGTCGCAGGACGTCAGTGAACACAGCGATGCGATGGACCTGAAGGAAGGCGTGTTCAAATCGGACGATCCGAAGAAGATTGCCCGCTCCGTCAAACTCTCCGCAGAGGAGAGCGATCGTCGCAAGTCGAGCCCTTATCGCGCCGCCATGTCGATGCTGACCTTCTACATCAACCGCGCCGGCGACCAGCTGACAAAAAAGCGGCGCGGAACCCTTGAAAAGGCCAAGGACGAACTGCGAAAAGACTTCGGTCGTCATCCGAAAGATTGAGCGCTCATGGCATACGAACTTTATTATTGGGACGGCATTCAGGGCCGCGGCGAATTCGTGCGGTTGGCGCTGGAAGAAGCCGGCGCCGACTACATCGACATCACCCGCCAGTCCGGCCGTGGGCGTGGTACCGGCGCCATGATCGACATCATGGAGAGTGAAAGCGAACCGCACATTCCTTTCGCGCCGCCCTTCCTGAAAGACGGCGACCTCATCATCCCCCATGTCGCCAACATATTATTTTACCTCGGTCCGAAGCTCGGCCTTGCGCCTGAAGACGAAGGCCTTCGCCACGTCGTCAACGGCCTGCAGCTGACCGTCACCGATTTTGTCGCCGAAGCGCACGATACGCACCACCCGATCGACATGTCGCTCTATTACGAGGACCAGAAGCAAGAGGCAAAAGCCCGCTCGGCCGCCTTCATCCGCGACCGCATTCCAAAATTCCTCGGCTATTTCGAGCGGGTGCTGCGGCATAACCCGAAAGGCGCCAAGCATATGGTCGGCGATGCGCTCACCTATGTCGACCTCTCGCTCTTCCAGGTGATCGCCGGACTGACCTATGCCTTTCCGAAGGCCATGACGAAGCGCAAAGCAGAATATCCCGCCCTGCTGGCGCTGCATGGTGCGGTGGCGAAGCGTCCGAACATCGCCCGCTATCTCGCCTCCCCCCGCCGCCTTGCCTTCAACGAGGAAGGGATTTTCAGGCATTATCCTGAGCTCGACGGTGTGGAATGAGTTAAGAGTGACTCCAATAGCGCGAAGCGGTTTTGCCGGGAATTGCGGAAAAGCAAAGAGATGGGGCCGTTCATTCGAGCGGCACAGCCGCATCGAAGAAATTTCCCCACGGGTCTCTCGGCTGGGTCTCCAATCGCCGCGGCACGTTGGCGAGCGTGAAAGCGGCGGGACCGCTCACCTCGTTCAAATCAGCCCAATCCAGCGGCATGGAAACCGGCGCACCCGATCGTGCTCGCGTCGAATAGGCCGCGACCGCCGTATTACCGCGGCCGTTGCGGAGATAATCGATGTAGATATGGCCACTGCGTTTTGCCTTCGTCGCGGTTGCCAGATATTTGTCCGGCGCGTCAGCCGACATGCTTTCGGCCAGCGAATGGGCAAAATCCTTCACCTCGCTCCAGCCGGCCATCGGCGCAAGCGGCGTTACCACATGCAGCCCCTTGCCGCCTGAGGTCTTGACGAAGGCAGCCAGGCCACGAGCTTCCAGCCGTGCCTTCAATTCAAGCGCTGCTGTTATCACCGCGCTCCAGGCGACGTCCTCGCCTGGATCGAGGTCCATGGTGATCATATCGGGTTTTTCCCAATTGTCGGTCGTTACGCCCCAGGGGTGAATTTCGAGCACGGCTGACTGCACTAGCGCCACGAGACCGTTGAAATCGCCGATGCGCAACAGCTTTTCACCATCCGCATCCTGCGGGTCGGCGATCTCCTCGATATGCGAATTCATCCCCTTCCAGGCATGTTTCTGGAAAAACCGCTGGTGGCTTTTTATCCCGTCCGGCAGGCGCAGCAACGCCACAGGCCGGTTGACGACATAAGGCGCCATGAACGACCAGACGGCCGCGTAATAATCCGCCAGCGCCTGCTTGGTCACGCCCTCGTCCGGCCAGTAGAGCCGGTCGGGATGGGTCAAGGATACGTCCGACGCCGGCGGATGTCTGGGGCTCATTCTTCGATCTCGCGTGTGAGGAAATCAAGTAGCCTGTTTTCCTCGGCCCGCAAGCCCCGCAACGGCTCGTTGCCGCTCTCGATGAGCGGATGATCGTTGCCGGCGAGCGCGATGATCGCGGGATGGATATAGCTCGAGCGCGAGATCGCCGGTGTGTTGTGCAGCGCCTCGGCCGCGGCCTCCGACATCTGCTTTACCGTCGGCCGACCGCCGCCGAGGACCGTCTCGCGTGCCGCCCCGAAGGCCGCCAGCGATCCGGCCCAGGTGCGGAAGGTCTTCGCCGAAATTGGAACCCCCGATATCTCGGCCAGATAGGCGTTCAATCGGCCGGAATCGATTGGCTTCAGCGTCCCGCTTTCGTCCTTCCAGACGAAGAGCTGGCGGCCTGGCAGGTCGGCTATCTCCTCCAGGATCTTCTGCAGCCTGGGATGCTTGAGGCTGCGCTGGACGCGCTTGCCACCCTTGGCACGGAATTTCAGCTCGATCTGCCCGTCGACGATCTTCAGGTGGCGCTTCAGCAGCGTCGTTGCGCCATAAGTGCCGTTCTCCCTGACATAGGCCTGGTTGCCGACGCGTAGGTGCGCCTCGTCGAGCAGCGTCGTCAAGGCCGCGAGCACGCCGTTGACGTCTTCCGCACCGGTGTCGAGGTGGCGCAGCACGGTGCGGCGTATCCGAGGCAGCGCCCGGCCGAACGCGATCAGCTGATGGAATTTTCCGGCACTTCGGAAGGATTGCCATTCCTTGTGGTAGCGGTATTGCTTGCGCCCGCGCGCGTCGAAGCCCGTCGCCTGCAAATGGCCGTTGTCGTAGAGGCAGATCCAGACATTCTCATAGGCCGGCGGCAAACCGAGCGCGCCGATGCGCGCCCGCTGCAATTCGTCGGCAAGGGTCGTGCCATCAGGCATCACATAGCTGAAACCCTTGCCCTTCCTTCTCCTGCGGATGCCTGGTTCGGTATCGCTGACATAGACGAGACCAAGGTCGGTGATGGCTTCGGCATTCATGTTCTCTGCGACCCGTTACTTGCTCCTGCGGCCGAACTGGAACCAGCGGCGACGCTCGGCTTTTGTCGCGCCTTTCGGCGGCGCGGTTTGTCCCTGTGGCGCGAAGACCGCCACGCTCTGGGCATAGACGATGACCGGATTCTCCGGCTCGTGCACCTCGAAGGAATCCGTCTCCGAGCCCGTGTCGAGAACCATCGACCACTGTTTGAGGCCATTCACCACAGGCAGATGAACCTCGCAGTCGCCACCTGCATTGAAGACCAGGAAGAGGTCGTCCATCTCCTCGGTGTCCGGTGCATGCACGCTCCTCGAGACATAGACGCCGAGTACCTGCAAACCGTCGTCGTTCCAGGCCCCATCGTCCATGAAACCGCCGTCCGGCTTGTACCAGGCGATCTCGATGCGCCCGTCCTCGGCTGTCTCTCCGGTCAAGAACCGCTCCTGCCGCAAGACGGGATGGGCCTTGCGGAAGGCGACGGCCTGCCGGCAGAAATCGAGGAAGGGGTCGTCGAGCCCCGACCAATCCGTCCAGCCGATCTCGTTGTCCTGGCAATAAGCGTTGTTGTTGCCACCCTGGCTGTTGCCCAACTCATCGCCGGCAAGGATCATCGGAACGCCCTGGGAGAGCATCAGCGTCGCCATCATGTTGCGGCGCCGCCGCGCCCGAAGGCTGTTGATGTCCTCGTTATCGGTCACGCCTTCGGCACCCATGTTGTCCGAATGATTGTCCGAATGTCCGTCCCTGTTATCCTCGCCGTTCGCGTCATTGTGCTTGTCGTCGAAGGAAACCGTATCCATCAGCGTGAAGCCGTCATGGGCCGACAGCAGGTTGATCGATGACGTCGCGCCGCGATCCGAGTGGTTGAACTGTACCGCCGAGCCGGTGATCCGTTGCGAGATCTCCGAGACCATGCCGCCATCGCCCTTCCAAAAGCGACGCACGTCGTCACGAAACTTGTCGTTCCACTCACGGAAGGGATGCGGAAAGCCGCCAACCTGATAACCGCCATCGCCCACGTCCCAGGGCTCGGCGATCAGCTTGACACCGGCAAGGATGGGATCCTGGCGGATGGCGCCGAAGAACAGGCCCTGCCGATCGAATTCCATATCCTGGCGGCCGAGCGTGCTGGCAAGGTCGAAACGGAAGCCGTCGATATGCATGACGCCGACCCAGTAGCGCAGACTGTCGAGCACCATGCGCATCACCATGGGATTGGCGGCATTCAGTGTGTTTCCGGTCCCCGTGGTATCGAAGGTGTGTCGCGGATCGTCGGGGGAGAGAATGTAATAGCTCGCATTGTCGAGCCCGCGGAAGGACAGCGTCGGCCCTTTCTCGCTGCCTTCGGCGGTGTGGTTATAGACCACGTCCATGATGACTTCGATGCCGGCGGCATGGAACTTCTTCACCATGGTCTTGATTTCGGTGATCTTGTCGCCGGACAAGTAACGAGATTGCGGCGCGAAGAAGCCGAGTGTCTGATAGCCCCAATAATTGCGTAGGTTGTTTTCCAGGAGATAACGATCGTCGAGGAAATACTGGATCGGCAGCAGCTCGATCGCCGAGATGCCGAGCTTGACGAGATGGTCGATGATCGGATCACTGCACATGCCGAGAAAGGTGCCGCGCAGCCGGTCTGGCACCTTCGGATGGGTCATCGTCAGGCCGCGAACATGCGCCTCGTAGATGATGGTGTCGGGCCAGGGACGCCGGATCGCCTCTTCACCCGCCCAATCGAAGTCCGGATCCTGCACCACACCCTTGACCATGAACGGCGCGCTGTCACGCTCGTCGAAGGAAAGGTCGTCCTCGCCGATCTGATAACCGAAGAGCGCGTCATCCCATTTAAGCTCGCCCGTCACCTGTTTGGCATAGGGGTCGAGCAGGAGCTTGTTCGGATTGAAGCGATGGCCGGCTTGCGGGTCATAGGGGCCGTGGGCACGATAACCGTAGACGGTGCCCGGCCCGACGCCGGCGATATAGCCCGACCAGATGTCGCCTTCGCGCTTCGGCAACGGCAGCCGGGCGATCTCGTTCTTTCCGTCAGGCGAGAACAGGCAGAGCTCCATCTGTTCCGCATGGGCGGAGAATACCGCGAAATGGGTGCCAGAACCCGTATACTCCGCTCCCAACTCCGGCTTGAGGAAGTCGAGTTCCGAAAATGAAAAGCTCATGGTGCCCCGCTTGCTAAAAAGACCAAGCGGAAAACGTCACGGCGGTTCGAAAGTTCCCTTTTTAAAAGGGAACGCGAGGGATCTGCTCGCCGATCGAAGCGTTCACGGCATCAGCTGGCCGCCATTGACCTCGATGATCTGGCCGGTGATGTAACCCGACAACGTCGGCGAGGCGAGGAAGAGATAGGCGCCGACGCAATCCTCCGACGTGCCGACGAAGCCCATCGGGATCGACTTGCGCTGCAGCTCCATCTGCTCGTCATTGGTATAACGCTCGTGGAAGGGCGTGGCGATAACGCCCGGCGCCACCGCGTTGACGCGGATCCTGTCGGCGACGAATTCCTTGGCATGACCACGCGTGATCGTCGAGACGAAGCCCTTGGACGCCGCATACAGGATCGCACCATTGCCGCCGCCATTGCGCGCGGCGATCGAGGTGGTGTTGATGATGAAGCCACCCTGCTTCTTCAGCCAGGGATGCGCCGCACGCGTTGCCGCCAGCACCGAGCGGGCGTTGAGGTCCATGACCGCGGCGTAATGGGCGTCGGTATATTCGGAGGTCGGCTTGCGCCCCAGCATGCCGCCCGCGTTGTTGATGAGCCCGTCGAGATGACCGAAGGTCTTCGCCGTCTCCTCGACGACACGCTCGGTCTCGCCTTCCCTCGACACGTCACCCTGGATCAGATGCACGGTGGCGCCGGCAGCCCGGATCTCCTCTGCAAGCTTCTCCGCCGGTTCGCGGCTGGCATTGTAATGCACGCCGACCTTCGCCCCCTGCGCGGCAAAAGCGCGGGCAAGCGCCGCGCCGATCCCGGTCGAGGCGCCGGTGATCAGCACGGCCTTGCCGGACAGGTCCGGCAGCTTGATGGATGCGAGCGATTGCGCAAGTTCGACCATGGCGACGATTGCCTCCCGAAAAACCAAGGACATAGGTGATGAAACGAATAGGAGAAGTCTTATCAGGGGAAATCGACGAAGGGCAATGCACGAAAGGGAGAGATTAGCATGGTGCCTAGTCCCGACCAGCGGGATTGAGTTCCCGAGAGAGATCGACAAGTGTCGTGCCTCGGCCTGGCAATGTCTCCTTGCTGCTCTCGATATAAGGGCCGTAAGCATCGAGGAAAGACTGCACGGTATCATTGAAGAAGACCGCGGTTGTTTCCTTGGAGCAGAGCGACGCGCTCACGCAAAGACCAAGCCGGTTGAAGAAATAGACCACCTCCCTGACCTGCTCCTGGCGCGCGGGCTCCTGCGCGATCCGACGGTTGAAGGACTGCAGAAGGTTGTCCCTGGCGTGTCCGCTCGTCTCGGCCGTCCTCCTGTCGGCGGGCGGGACCGTCTCGATGAACGCCGTGTAGAACTTACGAAGTTCACCATAGGCTTGCCGATAACCCTGCATTTCCCAGGTCTCGATGAGAGTGAGCGTATATTTCGTGCGTTCGGTTTCCTGGCTCTCGCGGTACTCGAAGACCGCCCAAAAGACACCCCCCACCGCGCCGACGAAGGTCACTACGGTGACAATGCTGCTTAGAAGCGACCAGCCCGCATCCGAAACGTGGAAGAAAGAGAGCCCGACCTGCCGCTTGGATGATGGCTGGCTCATGGCTTGCAATTCTCGACCAGATCGAACCGCACCGACGGATCGATCGTGCCTTCGTGCCCATCCAGCAACCGCTTCAGGCAAACAAGGCTTGCTTCATCGAAGATGTAGACCGAGCGTAGCTCGCGCTGGTTGCGTGCTGTGGATTCGCGTCCTGGCGGTAATAGCCCGGGCATCCGATCAAGACCGCGGCGTTCGCGTCCGTCGTCCCCGGCGCAGGCGGAGAGATCGACCTCCGCATTGCTCGTTTCCGCGCTCCGGGCGGTTGAGAGAAACTTTTCATAGTCCTGACGGAAGCATTTTGCCCTTACCCCATCGAGCTCGACGACCTCGTCGCAGATGAGGCACGCGGCACCGGCGGCGGCAGGTGCGAGAAGCAGGATGGCAGCTGCCAGGGCCGCAACCGCTCCATAGGCGTCGCGAAATCTAAAAGAGGGCATAGTCTCCCACCAGTCGGCTGTTGATGATCCAGGGTGTCTGCTTGCCGTCGCTCGCCGCGAAAACCAACGTCTTGACGCCGCGATACAGTTCGGAGGCCTCGATGCGACCATTGTGATTGTGGTCATAACGATCGCGTTCCTTTCCAAGGACGGTAACGATCGCGCTAGTGAACAGGCCCCCGACCTCGCGCCGCCCGAGCGACTCCTGTCGGCCCTTCGCAGCGGCGAGAACGGTGAGATTGGATCTGAGGGCGGCGAGGCTGTTGGCGAGATCGTCGTTGGTGGTGAAAGACCCGGTCCCCGCGGCGCCGGAGTGGCAGGCGTCAAGAAGAATGGTGATGCGCGCCTCGGTCCTTTCGAACAGCGCGGCCAGCCGTTCGAAAGGCAAGGCTGTGTGTTCGAGATCCGTCGGATCGGTGGCCGACGTCGCGAAATAGAAACGCCCATTGCGATCCTGCATGCCATGGCCGGCCAGAAACAGGACCGCGTGGTCCCCGAGAGCAAGCCCGTCCAGCAGCCGCGCCGTCGCCTCCAGGATGGCCTCGGGTGTGGCGCGCCTGTCCTTCGGCCCTACCTCGCCGCGGAACGGTGGCTCCTTACCAAGCGGCTCGGTCAGCGTTTCGAGCACCGTGCCAGCATCGCGCAGAGGGTAATTGAGCGAACGGAGACGCTCATCCTCGTAAGTGTTCACGCCGATCACCAGCGCGCGGGTGACCGCACGGCGCGCAAGAGGCTCGCCGAGATCAACCGATACCGGAAGGCTCGCCAGGCCCGCGGAATTGAATCCGATGACCGAAACCCAACGCGCGTCCTTGAGCCTCTCGAACGACACTGCATTTTCGATGGTGGCGGCATCAACCGATTCGGTCAGCACACCGTCCTGAAAAATCGACATAAGCACCGTCTCAGCCGGATCGAACTGCAGTACGGCTCTCACGCGGCTGCCGTTTTCCTCGAGCGCGATCTCGCCTGTCAACGACGGCGGCACGCCCACCTCGGCGACGGCCTGCGGCGCCTGCCCTCGATCAAGAACGGCGCGCGCCAGATCTGGGACCGAGCGCGCTGTGCCAAACCGGTCGAGACTATACTGTCCAACCCTGCCGGGAAACTTCAGATCGATGAGGGCGGCGGCCTCGGCTGTCGCGTCGTAAAAGTAGTCCTTGGTCCAGATCGCGATCTCGTCGTCGGCAATGCGCCCGGACAGGAGCGACTGCCTATCGTCCAGAATGGCGTGAATGTAGAAGTTGCCGTCAGAATTAAGTTGTACCGCATGGCGACGGTCTTTCGTCAACCAGGCGTCGACGAGGAGGTCGCCATTCGGAAGATTCTCGCCGATCCAGAGGAACTTCTGTGTTGCGCGGTCACGCACGGTAATGACGCCATTGCCGGGCGCATAGGTCAGCAGCAGGTCGTCATTGGCTTTGATACGAAAAGCGTGCTGGTACCACAGACGATGGGCATTGTTTTCGAAGAAAAATGCGCCTTCCGCCTGAAGTGCCGCACTCGCCGCCGGCGCGGGGCGCGCGATATCCATGACGTAAAAGGCGGCATAGGGCCTGAGGCTGCCGAACGTCGCGCCCGCGACACACTCCGCACGGGCCACCCATACCGCCCCGCGAGACGTGCGGACCGTCGAGACCTCGACAACGTCGCGAGGCGCCGACAGCGAGCCCGTGCCTCCCGTGCTTGGGGATTCTCCGAGCAGAAGATGTTCACAGTCGGAGATTGGACCCTCCTCCCCGAGGGGCAGAGCCCAGTCGAATCGCCAGCCCGCACGCTCCGCCTCGCGGCGGAAGCGCCCCATCGCCTCTGCGGATCGTTTCAGCCGCTGGTCACGATCAAGCGCGTGAAGGGCGTTATTCTCACCTGCCGCGTCGGACGCGACGAGGCGTTCACCATCGACCATTGGATCGAGCGCGACGCCGAGGCGCAGGAGTTGTTCGGGCAAGGCAGCAGCGAGCGGTGTGTCATTGCCGGGTCTGGTGGAGCCTTGGTCGTTCGATGCCAGGGCCGTATCGATCATGACTGCCTGAAGCTCAATTTTGGCCAGTGTGCGCGACAGGCTCTCCGTAAAATCGCGGGGGCGGCGGCTGTCGGCGTCCGCAACCTCCCAGTCTTCCCAGGTACTGGTCGTCTTGAAGCCGCCGGCAACATCGAATTCCCGAGCGACACTGACGGGCGACACCATGCCCAGCGACCAGAACATATGAAAATGAAGGGGAATGGTCTCGCCGCCTTCGGAGCTGTAGGCGCCCGAAGAATTCGCGATCGAGGCGTAATCCGGGTTCTGGAGCCCACCAACGCGGTAGCCGGCGCCACCCCAAATGGCGTAGGCAGCATTCTCCAGATCGATCGCCACGCGCGTTTGACCGCGGTCTGCGGTGCAGCAAGACGGCCCGGTAATCTGTTCGCGTATGCGCAAATGATCGCCGAAGGTGGAGGAAAAATTCACCTCCGCCCAAGGCGCGAGCGTGGTGAAGACGACACTGTCGCCGAGCGCCCAGCGAAGGTCGCCGGCATCCGCTGTCGCAGCCGTACGCCCATCGACCATGTCGACGATGTCGAGCCGGCCATTGTGCTCGACGCCGATGAAGCGGTGGGTCGGCGAGATCTGCAGGTGTGTGCCTGCCCGCTCTACGATTTCCGTCCCGCTTGCCGCATCCAGCAGAAGAAAGCGGGTATCGTTGAGGAGGATGCGACGGGAGAATTTAGGGATATCGATGCTATGTGTGAACGCCGCGCGGCCCTCGGCGGTGTTGAGGACGATCTCGGCAGGCGCCGGTGCGATTTCAAGCCGCTCCGACTCTTCCTTCAAAACGATCTCCTCCTCGCAGGCGCGCAGATAGCCCACCAATGAGACGGATAGGTTCAAAGGCCCGGCTTGCAACGGAATGGTTGAAACTGAACCACTCGCCGCGGCGCCACGTGTCGCCAGAGCGACCATGGCGCGTGTCTTGCCGAGACCGGCTTTTATCGCGAACGGGTTGGGCGCGGCAGGACCCAACGCGACATGCCCCTTGCCTTTAAAGCGGACGGGCTGTTCTGCTTTGACCATGAACCATACCGGTATGCGATCTTCGAGTGTATTGCCCGACCACTCGATCGCAAAGCTGTTTCCGGCGCGGAGCGGTCCCTCATGCGGCAATCTCCATTGGAATTTTTCGGCCAGACGCCGGAGCGTCTCCTTCTCCTCGTCGCATGACCCGCCGAGCCTGCGAGCAGCTTGTTTCACGCGGGCCTGGAAGCCTTCCAGCGTCTCGCCCTCGTGCCAGCCGACCGATCCATCCACGATCGGTCCCGGTCCGCGGGTGGGTGGAGGTGCTAAACCCGCTTTCCGGCCATCGAAAACGCCGCTCTTTGCGGCTGCGAAGGGTTTGGACGACCCCTTTTCGGATTTCAGGAAACATGTCCCGCCGCTCGAGTTGAACGTATAGGCCCGGCACATGTCGGTTTCGGAGCAGATCGCGATACATTCGCCTTCCGTCAGGCCACGCAGAAGCGGATCGGCCAGCCCATGTCGAATGTCACTGCCGCCAAGATCCGTATTTGGCTGCGAGGTCCACGTTCCTTCGGACACAGTGACCTCGGCCAGTTCGTCGGCAAGGCGGGCGAACTGGCCAGGGAAGGGATCCTGGCCGCTACGGAGCCTGGCAAGGAGGGTAGCACATGCCTTCCCGACCCGGTCGTATTCGGGGCCGAATTGCGCGAGACCGAAGGACATCGACCATGTCCCCAGCTTGAGGTTCAGCGACCGCCCGGAGGAAAGGCGGGCGATGAGCGCCGCATCGCGACCGGCATCGAGGACCGGTCTCTTGCGGATGCCATCGAGAGGAAGCATTGCCTCAGGGCCCCGATCCACCGTCAGTCCTGCGTTAGAGACCGACGGTGTCGAGTAGCCCGCCACCTCTTCGAGATCAAGGACCACACCGGCTTCGGCATCGCAGGCAAGACGAAGGCAGACTTTGCTGTAGCCGGTGGAGGCGCAGCTTTTGCTGCCGATCCCTGTGTCGTCCGGCTGCCACGGTGGTAAGGCCGCATCGCCGACAACCGGACCTGTCCTATGGGAGAGTTCCTCCTCCATGTTGACGGCATGTGCCTCCCGGATCGATGCCGGCGCCTCCCAGCTCCGATCCGCCGCCCAGGCCGCCATCGCAGCCATGGTCGCTTGGTCTGTCTGCCCATTCACCGGCCCCGAATAGTAGCCGAGCCGTGAGAGCGCCGTTTGAACACGACGAACAGTCTGATCTTTCGGACCAGAGTTTGGTCGATCCTGTTCTGCGACCTGTCCCTGCGCGCGTTCAGCTTCCAGGGAATTGAGATGCGCGACACGGAGGGTTGTTGGAGCCTCCCATCCCCGGTCGCGTGCCCACGCTACCACCGAACTCCACGTCTCGACCCCGGCATCTCCGTCGATCGGACCATGATAGTAACCGAGCGCTTCCAGGGCACGTTGCAGGCGTTGCACTTGCGATCTTGTCAGCTGCGACCGAAGAGTCTGTATCGGTTTGGACGTTCCGCGATCAACATCTGGCGGCGCAGGATCACGGGTGACGCCGTCGGTCAAGCTCCTGATGATGTCGAGTGGAGACTGCGCCAGAGCCGGCTGCGACAGCAACATGATACATGCCAGAGCAATTCCTATGACCCTCATTGCTGCAGTATGGCCCCCAGCCAAAAGTTAATAAAGAGTATACTGCCGAAGAACTGAGGGTTCCTCAAGTGAATATTTAAGGATTGGCGCGTCTTAGCCGTTATTGCCCTAGCAGATATCGTCGCCGCATCGTCCGCTACTACGCCAATACGAACTCTACTTTTGCGGGAATCAAGTATATTCCTTGCCTTGCAACGCTTTGTTCTTTCGCCATCCAAAATGGCACACAAGCCAGCGGATATGAACGATCGCGGTCCGGCTGGTCCTCGTCCGTTTGTTGCGTTGGAGGCGAATGGGCAGCCTGCGGTGTCGGCGATTTGGCGGCAAAAGTCGCGACGATGCGAAAACCTTGAGTGGGCGTCGTCACCGACGTCCACTCTCAATACCGCCCGTGAGGATTGGTAAGGCGCCTGTTACGGCGCCACGCCGAAGGCCGG
Organism: Rhizobium sp. WYCCWR10014; assembly: GCF_001657485.1. GTDB lineage: Bacteria > Pseudomonadota > Alphaproteobacteria > Rhizobiales > Rhizobiaceae > Rhizobium. Next base: position 25,459 of record NZ_LXFU01000051.1, on the reverse strand, counting down.
CTGTGGTTTCTGGCGAGCGAGAGGCGGGAACGCGAGCGCTATCGCCGCGGCCCCCAGCCCGACCATCGCGGAACCGATGAACAGCCAGGAATAATTGGCGAAGGTGTCGAATATCCAGCCGCCGATGAGAGGGCCGAAGGCCATGCCGAGGCTGGAGAGCATCGTCGCCGCACCGAAGACCGTGCCAATGATGCGGGGGCCGAAATATTCGCGCGCCAGCACGGCATAGAGCGGCATCACACCGCCATAGGCACTGCCGAAGATGATGGCGAGCGCGTAGAATTCGCCGAGCTGGCTGACGAAGAGATAGGTCGCGAGTGCCACCGCCTGCACCAGCAGGCCGGCGACCAGCACCGGTTTGACCCCGATCCTATCGGCAAGGCTACCATAGAGCAGCCGGCCGCCCAGTCCCGCCAGACCCTCGACGCTGTAGATGCTGACGGCCGCCATCGGCGCCACGCCGCAGATCATCGCATAGTTCACCATGTGGAAGATCGGCCCGGAATGCGCCGCGCAGCAAGCAAAGAAGGTCAGGCCAAGCACGATGAATTGCGGCGATCGAAAGACTTTAGACAGTTGCGGCCGAGCGCCGTCGGCCGCGAACTCGGTTCCAGTGTCAGTGGTCTCGGCAGGCGGGCGCCTGACCAGAAGCGCAGCCGGCACCAGCAGCGCCCAGGCCGCAACGCCAATGATCAGCATGGCCGGCCGCCATTCATAGGCCGAGATCAGCCAGCGCGCGAAGGGGGAGATGGTCATCGGCGCAACGCCCATGCCGGCGGAGACCAGCGACACCGCAAGGCCGCGGTTTTCGTCGAACCAGGCGGTCGTTGCCGCGATCATCGGCGCGAAAAACGTACTTGCCGCCAGTCCGACCAGGATGCCGTAGGTCAATTGGAACTGCAGCAGCGTCTCGGCCCGGCTCGCCAGCACCAGCGCCAGGCCGAGCAGCACGGAGCCTATCAGCACGACGACGCGCGGGCCGAAGCGGTCGCTTGCCGCCCCCCAGAAGAAGCCGCCGAAACCCATGACGATGAAGTTCAGCGTCATCGCGCTCGCTATGCCCACATGCGACCAGCCGGTCGCCGTCGCAATCGGCTCCTGGAAAATCGCCAGCGAGAACATCGCGCCGAGCGCGACGCATGTCATCAATGCGCCCGCGGCGACGATGACCCAACGATAGGAAACACCCATGGCTAAATAACCTCCATGCCGACAGAGTGATCGCGACGCCTGCGGCAAGTCTACCGCATTTCGCGCCGGCGATCTCAAGACGTTTGGGCTGGGGCGGATTCGACAGCGCACTCACATCTTTTTTTAGTGTCGAATTGGCGATGGCCCTATCGGCGATGCGCTCTGATCCTCGAATCTAGTCCAATCCCAGTCTCTGAAACAGTTCGGCCGGTGCGCCATACCGTTCGATGACTTGCCGCATAAGACGCAGCATTCGTTCCCGCTCTTCGGGCCGGTCTTGCCAGAGGTCGTGACTTTGGCCTGGATCATTGCGTCGATTAAATAGCAGCGGCTGGCTGTCGAGTTTCCGCCGGTCTCCGGAGCCGTCGGGGGAGATGGGAATTTTCCATTGCGGCATGTCGATACCGGGAATGTAGCGCCCGTGATCGACCGGCTTGTCCTGTGGCTCGATCGTCGTCGGTACCATGGTCGAGTAGGCGTAAAGCGGTTTCTCGCGATCCGGCGGCTGGATCAACGTCCATTCGCCATCGGTGCAGCAGATGCCTTGCCCGAATGTCCCGTAAATGACGGCATTCCGCGCGTTGCTGGTCTCGCCCTTGAGAAGCGGCAGAAATGAATGCGAATGCGTCTGTCGTGGGGGCTCGACGCCGGCGATCGCCAGGATCGAGGCGAAGAGATCGACGGTCGACGTCAGATTTTCAATCACGCCGCCATTTTTGGCTTGGAGGCCGGGGTGCCAGACCAGTAGCGGAATGTTCGCGTGGCTGTCGAAATGCGGGAATTGCTTGCCGTAGCCGCCCCGTTCGCCGAGGTCGTGTCCATGATCGGTGGTGACGATAACGGCCGTGTCGTCCCAGAGCTGGAGTTCGTCCAGGGTGGTGAACAGCTTTCCCAGCCACCGGTCCGTCATCGTCAGCTTGGCGCCATATTGGGAGCGAACGAAAGCCAGTTCCTCGGGGCTCGCCTGGCTCATGAAATCCGCCTGGCGTGCCGCATCCTGATAGGGCGGCCACAGCGTGAAGCGGTCGCGTGCCGCACCGTCGCCGTACATCGAAGCATAGGGCTCCGGGACATCGAAGGGCTCGTGCACGTCAAAGGACTCGACCTGCAGGAAGAACGGCTTTCCGGTCTTCGGCTTGGCGAGCCATTCGCTGGCTGATGTCATCACCTTGGCAGGAAAGAAATCGGCCTCATCCCTGAAGTTTGCGACATTCGAGAAGTAGCGGTGACCATAGCCTGGGCGCCATTTCTCGATATTGTGCACCCATTGCGGAAGATCCGCCTCCGGCACGAGCGGCTCCCAGAAATCCAGCTCGTGCCCTCGAATGAACTCCGCGCCTTGGAAGCTCTGGATGTAGCCGTTCGCCGACTCCTCCCAATAGTGATAGTGATCGGTGACGATGGCGGTTGTGTAACCCGCACTCTCCAGCAGTTTCGGCAGGCGTAGGTCGAAGGGTTCCAGCGGTCCCCAAGGACGCCATTGCATGCCGCTGAAGCCGGCAAAGATTTCACGCCGCGCCGGCATGCAGGGCAGGCTGCCAACAAAGTGATTGTCGAAACGCCAGGCCTTCTTGGCGAAAGACTGGAGGTTCGGCGTCGCGAACTCGGTTCCGCCATAGGCCGAAAGAGCATTGCGGTTAACGCTGTCGATAAGCACGAGGATGATGTTCATGGAAGGACCTTCGATGTTCGTTCGAGGCGTTCACGCCGCTACAGCTTCACCGCACCCGCCGCGAGATCGGAGACGAGCTTTCGCTGAAGCAGCATGAAAAGGACAAGCGTGGGCAGCGTCGAAATCACCGATGCCGTCATCACCAGATTCCATTGGGTGGTGTATTCGCCGAAGAAGCCGGCAAGCCCGACCGGCACGGTCTTGTTTTCGTCCGCCGTCATCAGTGTCAGGGCAAACAGAAATTCATCCCACGCAGACACGAAGGCGTTGACCGCGACCGTCACCACACCCGGCCAGGCGATCGGCAGAATGACCTTGAAGATGATCTGGATCGTGGAGGCGCCGTCGAGCTTGGCTGCCTCGTCGAGATCCTGGGGAATCGTGTCGAGATAGCCGAGCAGCAGATAGATGGCGAATGGCAGGTTCATTGCCGTGTAGGACAGAACCAGGCTCAGCGGATTGTTGATCAGCCCGACGGCGAAAAACATCGAGTAAAGCGGCGTGATCAGGATCACATAGGGAAACAGCTGCGTGCAGATCACCAGGATCAGCAACAGGCCGCGGCCGCGGAAATCGCGGTTTCGCGAAAAGCCATAGGCGGTGATCAGCGAGATGGTAACGGCCGCAACAGTCGAGATCGTGCAGACGACGAGACTGTTTCTGAGGTAGTTCGGAAAGGGCGAGTTTTGGAGGAGCGTGTAGTAGTTTTCCAGGGTCACGCTGGTGAACAGCTGAAACGTCCGGGTGAAGATTTCCTTGTCCGGGCGGAAGGAAATCAACACCACCCAAATGAACGGGAATGCCAGGATCAGCAGCAGGCCGATGCCCAGAATGACGGTGATCAGGTCCTTGGCGAACCTGATATGCCGCGCTTTATGCGTTATCGAAACAGTCATGACGGCGCTCCCCGTTTCCTGCGGGAAAGGACGCCGAGGTAGATGAGCGCGAAGGCGAACATCATCAGGCTCATCAGAACGCCGATTGCGGCACCCTCGCCGACGCGATAGTCGACAAACGAGACCGTATACATCTTCGTTGCCAGAACCTGCGTGTAGTCGCCCGGCCCCCCTCGAGTGGCGAGCCAGACGTAGACGAAATTGTTGAAGGTCCAGATCGTCGTCAGCAGCGCGACCACTGCAATCACGGGCTTCAGCATCGGCAGGATGATGCGCAGGTGTATCTGAAACTCGGACGCGCCGTCGATGCGGGCCGCTTCCCTGAGTTCCCTCGGAATCGACTGCAGCGCCGCGAGGAAGGTGATGATGACGAAAGGGAGCTCGCGCCAGATCAACATGGTTTCGACCGCGCCCCAGACCGTCGACGTCCTGGAAAGGAACGGAATTCCCCTGTCGATGAGCCCTGTCGATAGCAGAAGCTGGTTGACCGCGCCGTAGCGGGGATCGAGCAGCCACTTCCAGGCGGCGACGGCGACGACGGGCGGCGTTACGAATGGGACAAGGACCAGCGACCGGACGAGCCAGCCGATGCGCCATCTGGCAAAGACCTCGGCGTTGAGAAGGATCGCGAGCGCAAGTCCGAGTGCCAGTCGAATGACGACCGTCACGAATGTCAGCAGGAAGGCCGTGTTGAATAACGCGCCGGCGATTCCTTCATCCTTGAGGACGGTGGCAAAGTTGGCAAAGCCGACCCACTGACCCTCTTTTCCCAGATCGAAAAGACTGAGTTCCTGAAAGCTCAGCGCGATATTGTAGAATGCCGGGCCGGCGAAAAAGATTGCCAGGATGAGCATCGCCGGCATGACCAGGCCATAAGGCTCGAAATGCCAACTCCGAAATGATCCTCGTCTTTCGACGCGCTTGGCCAGCGCGCCGTCCGGGTTTGCGGAAACGGACATTGTCAGCCCTTGCCGCGCGCCAGCAGGTCGTTGAGCTCCTTGATGATGACATCCGCAGCCTCATCGGGATTGCGCTGCCCCGAGAATACGGCGCCGAACTCGCGATTGATGAGCGCCGTCATGCTCGACACCTTGATTGGGGAAGAGATGTAGCGCTCGAAGGTCTGCGCCAATGGCAGCATCGTCACATAGCCCTGCTCGGCCGGCGGAAACTGGAGCTGTGAAAGCAGCGACTTCTGCGAGGGATACTGGTTGTAGGTTTTGAAAGTCTCGGGGCCGACGAGATATTTGACGAACTCCCAGGCCTCCTTCTGATGCTTGGTGTTGGGATTGATGCCCAGCGCACGTCCGCCAAGATGGGAGATGCGCTTCTCCGTCCCTTTCGGGATCGGTGCCGTCAGCAGCGGCTTGTCCGATTGCTTCTGGGCAGCCCTGAAGGTTTGTGGCGGAAAGAACGTGATCGCGCAATCGCCTCGGCCGAGCCCGCCGATCAGCTCCGGATCACCCCACGCATTCACGGTGATAAGGTTCTCGGGCGCTGTTCCGTCCACGAAAAACTGGTTGAAATAGTTCATCGCCGCCGCCAGTTGCTCCGGCGTAACGGACACCTTCCATTTCCCCGGGCTTTCCTCCGTGACCAAGGTCGAACCGTTGCTCCAGAGGTAATAATTCACAAGCGTCCACATGCCGCTGTCGGGTGCGCTGCCTGCGGGGAAGCAGAAACCGTATTGTTCGGTTCCGCCACCTTCGGTGGTCAATTTCTTGGCGGCCGCCGCAAGATCATCCCAGCTATCCGGAAAGTTTGTGACCCCGGCTGCCTGCAGAAGATCCGGACGATAGGCCATCGCGAATGTATCCGCCGTCCATGGCAGGCCGAAGATCTTGCCGTCGAGAGTAGCGAGGTCGAGAGCCAGAAAATCGTCGGTGCCAGCTCCCGGCGCATTCGATTGGATGAGAGGACTGAGATCAAGAAGCAGCTTTGATCGCGCCAGATCACGCGTCCACACGAAAGCAAGCTGCTGAACATCCGGTCCCGCACCGGCAGGAATTTCGCGCGCCAGCTGGGCAAGCGTGTCGCCGCCCGACATCGTTTCCAATTTGACTTGGACATCGGGATGATTGGAATTCCAGGCATCGACGGCGGCGATCAGGCCTTGAATTTCGGTCGGGGGATCGAATTGACGAAACGTCAGCTGGACCTTCTCCTGCGCAGCTGATGGAGCAACCGCAAAGATCATCGACACCGCCGTCGTCGCGGCGAAAATCAGCTGCCGGCCTATGCCATTTTTAAACATTGGTTCCTCCTCCTTCTTCCCCTCGCGTGCCTCGATTTCCTTGTCGAAGGCTTATTCTTCTGTGTAGAGCGTCCGTCGAGAACGTGCCCATAGGCACGAAATTCCCTTCCATGAGGGGTTTTCGTAGCACTTGGCACGCCGGAATTAGTCTACTATTGTTGTGTAGAATGTGGCGCATACTGCGCTGACGTCAAATGCAAACATGCTATATGTTATGCGTAATTCGCATAGGGAGGGAGATGGATGCGGGAGCTTCGCCAATTCGTCGAAGTGGCAAACCAGCGATCGATCTCGCGTGCTGCCAAGAAGCTGAATATTTCGCAGCCGGCGCTTTCCCGGGCGATCCGCCAACTCGAAGACAGCTACGGTGTTCCGCTGTTCAACAGGACCGGGGCCGGCGTCGAATTGAGTGTTTACGGTTCAGCCCTTTATAGCCGGGCGGTGCGGATATTGCCGGCGCTCGATGAAGCGAAGGAAGAGATCGAACATCTTCAGGGCCGGGCCAAGGCCGTTATTCGCATAGCCACCGGCGATCTTTGGGGGCTGGTGATATTGCCGGGGATCATAAGAGCCTTCAGCCGGACGCATCCGGGTGTCGTCGTCCACGTCGAGATAGCCGATGACGGCACACGTTTCGAGGGGATGCGGCACGGCGTCTACGATCTCGTCTTCGGAACGCTCTCCTACAAATATGAAGCCGTCATGCAGGTCGAGTTCGAAACGCTGGCAAGACAGGCGACCTACATCTACTGCGACAAAGATCACCATATGGGCAAAGCGGCAACTGTCACCCTCGATGATCTTCTGCGTCAGCGCTGGATCAGCCCCGGTTACGGAGACGATGAGGGGCCCGGTCAACTCGAGCGTCAGACCCGAGATTTTGCTGTCCGTGTGGACTCCATGCTGCAGGCTCTGTTGATCATGCAGGGTTCGCCGCTGGTAATGGCCGCCTCCAGCGGCTTTGCGAAATTATTCGATCGCTTCGGGATCAGACCAGTGATGTTCGCGGACCACGGCCGGGTGCAGGAATCGGGCGCAATCTATTTTCCGCGTGCGCTCGAAAAATCTCCGGTCCGCGATTTCCTGCGTCTGGTGCGTGGTTCGATGCCGTTGTTGGAGCTGCCTGAATTCTCGCTTCCGGAAAATGCGTGATCAAAGCGTGCGAAACATAACCAAGGCGTCGACATAACCCTGCGTCGGATGAAGAAATACGCCCGGGAGCCGGCCGACGATATCGAAGCCGAGAGATTGCCACAGCCCAACCGCACGCTCGTTGCTGCTGATGACGAAATTGAACTGCATCGCCCGAAAGCACCGCAAGCGGGCATGCTCCAGCGAATGCTCATGCATCAGCCGCGCGACGCCACGACCGCTGGCTGCAGCATCGGTCATGTAGCCGCAGTTGCAGACATGCCGGCCGCCGCCTGCCTGGTTGGCCCTGATGTAATATGTCCCAAGGATCACCCCATCCTCTTCGGTAACGAAGGTCTCGCGGTCCGATCCCATCCAGTAGGCCAGCGCATCGGCTTCGCTCAAGTCGCGATCGAGCGCATAGGTTTCGCCGGCGCGGATCGTCGGACCGATGATCCTCCAAATGGCGCTTCGATCGTTCTTGTCTGCGGGTCGGATCAGCATGCCCGATCTCTAACGAAACCGGGCGCGCCGCGCAACGGCCGGCAGCCTCCGGCAAAAGCTGGGAGCGTCCCGACCTCAAACCCTTTCAAGTACTATCGCAATCCCCTGCCCGACGCCGATGCACATGGTCGACAGCGAATATTGTCCGCCGGTCTCCAGAAGCTCGAGCGCTGCCGTACCGGTGATGCGTGCGCCCGACATGCCAAGCGGATGGCCGAGCGCGATCGCGCCGCCATTGCGGTTCACCCGCGCGTCATCATCGGCAATCCCGAGTGCGCGCAGCACCGCCAGCCCCTGGCTGGCAAAGGCCTCGTTGAGTTCGATCACGTCGAACTGATCCGCGGTCATGCCGAGCCGCGCCATCAGCTTGCGCGATGCCGGAATCGGCCCGACGCCCATCACCCTTGGCGGAACGGCGGCAGCCGCACCACCGAGGATGCGGGCGATCGGCGTCAGGCCGTATTTGCGCGCCGCCGCTTCGGACGCGACGATCAGCGCCGCCGCCCCGTCATTGACGCCGGAGGCATTGCCCGCGGTCACCGTGCCGCCTTCCTTCTTGAAAGGTGTCGCGAGTTTCGCCAGCGTTTCGATCGTTGTCGCGCGCGGATGCTCGTCCTTGTCGATGACAACCGGATCGCCTTTGCGCTGCGGGATGGTCACGGGAGTGATCTCCTTCGCCAGCCGTCCATTCGCCTGGGCGGCGGCCGCCTTCGCCTGGCTTCGCACCGCGAAGGCATCCTGGTCTTCGCGGCTGACCTGATAGTCCTCGGCGACATTCTCGCCGGTCTCAGGCATGGAATCGACGCCATATTGCTTCTTCATCAGCGGATTGACGAAGCGCCAGCCGATCGTCGTGTCATGGATTTCGGCCGCGCGTGAAAAGGCCGTCTCGGCCTTCGGCATGACGAAGGGCGCGCGCGACATGCTTTCGACGCCGCCAGCGATCATCAGCTCGGCCTCGCCGGAACGGATGGCGCGCGCCGCTGTGATCACCGCATCCATACCGGAGCCGCAGAGCCGGTTGATCGTCGTGCCGGGAACCGCGATCGGCAGGCCGGCAAGCAGCGCCGACATGCGCGCGACATTTCGGTTGTCTTCGCCCGCCTGGTTGGCGCAGCCGAAGATCACATCGTCGACGGCTTCCCAATCGACGGCGGCATTTCGTTGCATCAGCGCTTTCAACGGGATCGCGCCGAGATCGTCGGCCCGCACCTGGGACAGCGAGCCGGCGAAGCGGCCGATCGGCGTTCTGACATAGTCGCAGATAAAAGCTTCGGTCATGGCTTTTCCTCAGAGTTGCGGGACGACGAGGTCGCCAACCGGCCCCTCGATGTGCAGCGGCGCGCCGGTCATCGCCTGCAATTCCTCCTGCGACATCGCGGCCAACTTCTCGCGCAGGACGAAGCGTCCCTTGACGATGTCGATGACGGCGTGGCTGGTATAGACGCGGGTGATGCAGGCAACACCGGTCAGCGGGAAGGTGCATTTCTCCACCAGCTTCGGCTCGCCTGTTTTGGTGACGTGCTCGGTGATGACGCAGACCTGCTTGGCGCCGTGCACGAGGTCCATGGCGCCGCCGACGGCCGGCACGCCCTTGCTGCCCACCCGCCAGTTGGCAAGGTCGCCGCTTTGGGCAACCTGATAGGCGCCGAGGATCGCGACGTCGAGATGGCCGCCGCGCACCATGGCAAAGCTGTCGGCGTGATGGAAGAAGGCAGCACCCGGCTTCAGCGTCACCGCCTTCTTGCCGGCATTGATCAGGTCCCAGTCCTCCTCGCCTGCCGCCGGCGGTTCGCCGAAATTCAGGATGCCGTTTTCGGTGTGGAAGATCGCCTGACGGCCGGGCGGCTGATAACGAGCGACCATTTCGGGAAAGCCGATGCCGAGGTTCACATAGGCGCCGTCGGCGATGTCCTGCGCGGCGCGCCAGGCGATCTGTGCATTGGAAAGCTTGATGTCTTCACGAGTGTCGATGGTCATACGTAGGCCACTCCGGCTCGAATGAGCTCTTCTTCCTGCTGGGGATTGGGAACAGTGACGACGCGGTCGACGAAGATGCCTGGTGTCACCACCTGCTCGGGATCGATTCCGCCAGCTGGCACGATGGATGATACCTGGACGATGGTCTTCGCCGCCGCCATGCACATCAGCGGATTGAAGTTGCGGCCGGCCTTGTTGTAGGTGAGGTTGCCCTGGATGTCGCCGATCGCAGCCTTGACGATCGCGAAGTCGGCCTTCAGCCAGCGCTCCTGCACGTAATGACGGCCGTCGAATTCGGCGATGACCTTGCCGTCGGCAAGTTCGGTGCCGTAGGCGGTCGGCGTATAGAAAGCCGGGATACCGGCCCCGCCGGCGCGGATGCGCTCGGCAAGCGTTCCCTGCGGCACCAGTTCGAGCTCGATTTCGCCGGCCAGATATTTATCCGTGAAGGCGCGCGGATCCGACGAACGCGGGAAAGAGCAGATCATCTTCCGCACCATGCCCGCATCGATCATCGCAGCGATACCGATGCGCCCGTTGCCGGCATTGTTGTTGATGACGGTGAGGTTTTTGGAGCCCTTGTCGATCAATGCATGGATGAGCTCTATCGGCGCGCCCGAGCCACCAAAACCACCGATCATGACGGTCGCGCCATCCCCGATCTCGGAGACGGCTTGCGCCGTGCTCCCGACTGTCTTGTCCATGCGGGATCTCTCCTTGGCTAGATGCGGCCGGGAACTCCCATCCCGCCCTCTGCCGTAGACATAAAGCGCGGCATCTCATGCGGCAATGCATTTTGTGCGTTATTTGACATTTGTTCGTATATCGCACAGAATGTGATGTATCTTGGAGACCGAACCCATGCGTGAAACGGATTTCGTCAGTGGCTTTGCCCGTGGCCTGAAGGTCATCGAAGCTTTCGGTGAAACGCGGCAGCGGCTTTCGATCGCCGAGGCCGCCAAGCTGACGGAGCTCGACCGCGCCACCGTGCGCCGCTCGCTGCTGACGCTCGCCGAGCTCGGTTATGCCGATTATGACGGCAAGTTCTTCACGCTGACGCCGAAGATCCTGCGTCTTGGCCATGCCTATCTCGCGGCGACGCCGCTGCCGGCGCTGCTGCAGCCGCATCTCGATCTTCTCTCGGAAAAGGCCGGCCAGAGCGCCTCGGCTTCGGTGCTTGACGGCGCCGACATTGTCTATATCGCCCGCGCTTCGCAGCGCCGCGTCATGTCGATCAATCTCACCCCCGGCAGCCGCCTGCCCGCCTACTGCGCGTCGATGGGGCGCGTGCTGCTCGCAGCCCTTGGCGAGCGCGAGGCACGCGAGATCCTGACACGCAGCGAACTGAAGCAAAACACGCCGAATACGAAGACGGATCCCGACGAACTGATCGCCGAATTCCGCCGCGTCCGCACTGAGGGTTACGCTATCATCGATCAAGAGCTGGAGATCGGCCTCTGCTCCATTGCCGTGCCCATCGACAACGACCGCGGCGAAACGGTCGCGGCGATCAATATCGGCGCGCCGGCCGCTCTCGTGCCGGCCGCGGAGATGAAGGAGCGGTATCTGCCGCTGCTGAAGGAAACGCAGGCCGCATTGCGCCCGTTGCTGCGCCGGTGACGGTAAGCAGTTTCAGCAAAAGTGCGCAGCGCTTTTGCGGCCGGAATGCGTAAAGGAAAGGGATGGAACGGCCCCGGCCGGAGCCGGGGCCGCTCGCCATCGGTCAATGCGTCAGGTCGAGCGCAGCTGTGAGGTCGCCCATCGGCGGCCGGTCGTTGTTGCGTAGCGCCTTGTCGCGAGCGATGACGCCGGGCAGCACCGGCAGATCGTAGCGCGCCGTGATGAAGCGGATGATCGACGTCGTGTCGTATTGGGTATGATCGACCATGCCGCCCTTGGCGAAGGGTGAGATGATGAAGGCCGGAATGCGGTTGCCGGGACCCCAGCGGTCGGCCTTCGGCGGCGCGACGTGATCCCAGAAGCCGCCGTTCTCGTCATAGGTGACGATGACGAGCATATGGCCCCATTGCGGGCTCTTCTCGAGGTGGGAGACGATATCGGCAAGATGCTGGTCACCGCTCGAAACATCGGCATAACCGCCATGTTCGTTGAGGTTGCCCTGCGGTTTGTAGAAGGAAACCGCCGGCAGCTTGCCATCGTCAATATCCTTGAGGAAGGCTTCTCCGCCAAGGCCGCCGTCTTTCAGATGCTCGGTGCGCGCCGGGGTGCGGGGCGCGAAATTGGCGAAATAGTTGAACGGCTGGTGGTGGAACTGGAAGATCGGCACCGGGGTAGCATTCTTGCCATCAAGGGCTGCCTGCCAGGCGCCGCTATACCAGGCCCAGCTGACGCCCTTCAGCGATAACAGGTCGCCGATGGTGATTGCATGCTGCGGCGGCAACGTCGTTGCGGCCGCCGGATCGGCATAGGCCGCGTCACCATCCTTGGCCGGCGGATTGGCGCTCGGCTGGTAGGGCGGCTGCATGGTGTTGACGGCGTAGAAATCAGGCGTCAGCGTGCCGTCGGAGACGAATTTCGGTGCGCCGTCCAGCGCCGACTTCGGGGCATTCTCCGCCACGGTCAGCGACGTGCCGTCCGCATCGACCTTGGCGATGGTGGGCTTGGCCGGGCTCTTGTCGGCATCCGGATAATAGGGTGTGCAGGCGCAGACCAGCGCGAAATGGTTGAGAAACGAACCGCCAAAGGCGCCTTGGAAGAAATTATCGGCGATGACGTATTTCTTGGCGACCTGCCACATCGGCAGGATGGAGCCGTCGTAATGGCCCATGACCAGGCTGCCGGAATCGGCCCAGGCGACGAACTTGTCGTTCTTGCCGCCGTCGATCTGCATCTGCTCCTGGTAGAAGCGATGCCAGAGGTCGCGGGTGATGACCGAAGGCGCCTCTGCGAAACCCTTGGGATCGTCGATCGCAAAGGAGGCGTTGGCGAGATGGGCCGACTGCGCCTCGGTGACGGCAGGCGAGACACCCTTGGCGGTGAGGCCGCCCCAGGCCGGCGGCAGTTCGGACAGCGGCTGGCCGTCGCGGTCGAGCTGGCGGGCGCGATCGGCGGTCGCGTTCGAGAGCCCGTCGGCGCCGGGAAAGCTGCCGTAGAGATTATCGAAGCTACGGTTTTCGGCATAGATGACGACGACATTGTCGATCTTGTCGTAACCGGCCGGCGCCGCATGGGCCGCCGTCGCTACCGCGAACGGCACGATGGCCGATCCGGCGAGACAGATCGAATGGAGGAGTTTCAGTCTTTTCACGGGAGTACCTCATGGCTAGGGGCGTTGGCTAGAGGAAGCGGAGAACGCTCGGGGCACCTCGACGCTATTCGGGCCGTCTATCAACTTTGTGACATCAGGGGTTGCCGTAATGCCGCAGGAGGATAGCCGTCATCAATTTGTTGCAACCAGGTTCGATCATGGAGAAAACCGGCAATAAGCTATTGGAATCCCTACTATGAAGACGAAGATCATCTGGCTTGTGCGGTCCGGCTTGGCCATAAGTATGGGTGCCGTAGCGCTCTGCCTGGCCATTCTTCCCCTGCGGCAAAGCAGCGCGGCAACCGCCGTCGGCGTGCATCCCGGACCGATGTCACGTGCCGAAGCCTTCGCCCGGGCCGAAATGCTCGCCGCACTCGGCCGCAAGATGTTCTTCGACAAATCGCTGTCAGCCTCGGGGCTCCAGGCCTGCGCGTCCTGCCATGATCCCAGTCACGCGTTCGGCCCGGCATCGGCCATGCCGGTCGAAATGGGCGGCGAACATGGAGACCAGCCGGGGCTGCGCGCCGTTCCGACGCTGCGTTACCTGCAGGCCGTGCCTGCTTTCACCGAGCACTATTACGATTCCGAGGACGAGGGCGACGAAAGCGTCGATAACGGCCCGACCGGCGGCCTGACCTGGGACGGCCGGGTCGATCACGGCGCCGATCAGGCGAAGATCCCGCTGCTCTCCCCCTTCGAGATGGGCAACAAGGATGCGGCCGAGGTGGTGGCGAAGCTGCAGAAGGCCGCCTATGCCGGCGACATCAAGGAGGCCTTTGGCGAGACGGTGTTCGACAATCCACAAGATGCCTTCGATGCCGCCGCCGAGGCGCTCGCCACCTTCGAACAGAGCAGCCCGGATTTCTATCCCTATTCCAGCCGCTACGACGCCTTTCTCGCCGGCAAGGCGACGCTGACGGCGCAGGAGCTGCACGGACGACAGCTGTTCGAAGACCCAGCCAAAGGCAACTGTTCGAGCTGTCACTTAAGCGAGCCCGCCAATGACGGCGAGCCGCCGCAATTTTCAGATTTCGGCTTCCTCGGGCTCGCCGCACCGCGCAACATGGCGATCCCGGCCAACAGCGATCCCAACTATCACGATCTCGGTCTTTGCGGCCCTCAGCGCACCGACTTTGCCGGACGCAGCGAATATTGCGGCCTGTTCCGCACCCCGACGCTGCGCAATGTCGCGCTGAAGAAGAGCTTCTTCCACAATGGCTATTTCCACTCGCTGCGCGACGTCGTCTCCTTCTATGCGACGCGCGACAGCGATCCCCGCCGTTGGTATCCAAGGAATGCCGACGGCACGATCCGGAAATATGACGACCTGCCGCAGGCCTATTGGGATAACCTCAACCAGGATCCGCCCTTCGGCAGGAAGCCGGGCGACGCGCCCGCCCTCACCGATCCCGAAATCGACGACATCGTCGCCTTCCTGGGGACGCTGACGGATGCGGATCTGCAGCCGGAGTTGGGTGGGCATTGAGCCAATCTCGGCCGCCGCCTCAGCACTGAATGGCTAAGAATTAAAACGATCTCGGCGACATTGATCGCTCAGATGCCAGCTCCGCCTTATTGTCCGGCATCGTCGCGACCGGCTGCAACGCCGTATAAGATGAAAGCATTGCCCTCCCTCCGATTGCTCACTGCGCACCTTTGATGATTCAAAATGGCGGGAGCTCTGATCGCCCTGAGATAAAGTCCGTCCATACTGCCTATATGTGGAGTACAGCTGATTCTAGGGCGTACTTACTGGCCCAACAGCACTTTCATTTTTTCTTCTACCACTCGTCCGAGCTCCCGAACGTGAGCCTCAAATTCTACTTTGTCTGCTCCCATCTCAACGCACCTGTCTCTCCACCACAATGCCATGGCAGGGAGATTCCAGATCAGAAGCGCCAAGTCTCGTTTCTCGCGTTCGTTATAGCTATTGGGGTCAAGATGCCGAATCGTCTCGATTGCCCTGACAGCGTCAATTTTTACGAACGTCATCTTTCGAATGTTGTAAAAGAAGCCGCCACCGCTAAATTCCTTGCCTATCTCCCCAGCATAATCCCTCATAGTGCTCGCTCCATATTTTATCGCATGGGTTGAAAGACTGGATCGAAAGCGTGCTTGTAGAGCATTACCTCACCATCCGCCTCCACAACACCCGCGAGTAGGCCATCACTCGCCACGAGAGATCGCTCAAGGTGCTGTGGCGCAGATTCTATTTCAGCATCAACCATTGTTAAAACCCATTACAACTACGCAACGCCCAGCGGTTATGTTTATCAACTCCGTGCAAGATGGAAGCTTCGAATTTCCGCCGGTTGCTTAAACCTCGCCATCTAGCGTAATCACACAGCCGAGGCGCTGATCGCCGCGGATGAAAATTCGGCAGCAGGTCATCTCCCTGAAGCCAGATCTGTTAAATGAAGCCAATGAACCCGATCCCAGAGCATCAAATTCGAGCCGCCTACGACGAACAAACGATCCGGGTGTATCAAGCCTACAGCGACCAGATCGCGGATGCGGCTCTGCGTGAGGGCACATTCGCTTCGCCACCCTTCAAGATCGATCGCATGACCTGGATCAAGCCTTCATTCCTGTGGATGATGTATCGCGCAGGATGGGGCCTGAAGGATGCCGGGCAAGCCCGTATTTTGGCGATTGATATTTCGCGCGAAGGCTTTGAGTGGGCCTTGAGAAATAGCTGCCTGAGCCATCCCGATGAATCAATGAGTAAGGACGAATGGCTGCGCGTCAAAGAGGCTACCCCCGTGCGCATCCAGTGGGACCCCGATAGGGACTTGCAACTTCAGCCGCAAACGTATCGTGCGATTCAAATCGGCTTGAGCAAGCAGGCCGTGGAGCTCTATGTCCGGCAATGGATCGAACGCATTACCGACATCACCTCGGACGCCCACGACATTCACGCGCTTGTACTCCAGGGGAAATTCGAAGCAGCGCAAAATAGGCTGCCTGTGGAGAGGCCCTATTATCCCGAAGGCGCTCTCAAAACCTAGCCGCGGCCGCCAGCCAACCACGTTCATTCAGATCTGGCTGCAGGTCTTTTCCATCAGGGATCCGCGTCGACATTATTCCTTCAGTCACCTCAAGACTCCCACTTGATGTATCATAATTTCCGATATACATCACTTCATCGGAAATACTGGGGGAATGATGGAACGCTCGTTTTTGACGATTGCCGCCGGCGAGAATAATGATGCGATACGCGCGCTTTCGGCGCCGGCGCGGCTAGAGATGCTCAAGCTGCTTTGCGCCAAGGGACCGATGAATATCAACGATATCGCGCGTGCCCTTTCTCTTCCGCAATCGACCGTCGCCACCGGGATCCAGATTTTGGAAGATGCGCGGCTTGTGGATTCCCAGCTGACGAAGGCCCGCAAGGGAAACCAGAAAATCTGCTCGGCGATCTACAGCGAAATCCTGATCAGCTTCGAGGAAAGTGCGGCCCAAAGGGCCAACAACATTATCGAAGTCGAGATGCCGGTCGGGCTCTACACCAGTTGTGACGTCCATGCGCCCTGCGGTCTTTGCTCCACCGAGAGCGTCATCGGTCCGCTGGATGTGCCCGACTATTTTCTCGACCCGCAGCGCATGCAGGCCGGGCTCGTCTGGTTCGGCAGGGGATATGTGGAATATAAATTCCCCAACAATGCCAAAGTGTTGAACAAGGATATCCGCGCCATTGAGTTCTCGCTGGAGCTGTCGTCGGAAGTGCCGGGCACCAATCCGGACTGGCCCTCCGACATAACCCTCTGGGTCAACGGAATGGCGATTGGAACCTGGACGTCGCCTGGCGACTATGGCGACAAGCGCGGCGCCTTCACGCCGGCATGGTGGAAGCTCGAGGGCTCGCAATATGGGATGATGAAGACCTGGCGCATCTCCACCCGCGGAACCTTCATCGATGGTGTCGCCGCCTCGAATGTCACGCTCAGCGACCTCGCCCTTGCCCAGCACTCCTCCATCCGGCTCCGGGTCGGCATCGCGGAGAATGCCGGCCATACCGGCGGCGTCAATATTTTCGGCCGCGGCTTCGGAAATCACGGACGCGATATCATCATGCGGCTACACGTCTGAAAAATCAAAATCGGAAATCTTGATTTAAATATCACGATTCTTTCCAGTTTCGGCGGCCGATAGAACCTCCCAAGCAACTGAAATTAGACACTTTTTTCTGAAATCGATATTAGTATGATTAAAGTCGCAACTTGGTTGACAGAACAACATTCCTGATATCAAGTTAGAGGCAAGAAAACAAAATTTCTGATATATAAACGGGAGGATCCGTTGAAGACGAACGTTGTGGTTCACCGCGATTTCCGCATCGCGACCATTGATTCCAGGCTCTACAGTTCATTTCTCGAGCATCTCGGCAGGGCGATCTACGGGGGCATTTATGAGCCCGGACACCCGACCGCCGATGAGGACGGATTCCGCCAGGATGTCCTCGATCTGGTCCGTGATCTCGACACGCCATACTGCCGCTATCCCGGCGGCAATTTCGTTTCGGCCTATAATTGGGAAGACGGCGTCGGCCCCCGTGCGGAGCGCCCGGTTCGCCTCGACCTTGCCTGGCGCACCCGCGAAGCCAACCAGATCGGCGTGAATGAATTCGTCGACTGGTGCAAGAAGGCGAATACCAAGCCGATGCTTGCCGTCAATCTCGGATCACGCGGCCTCGATGCCGCCCGCAATTTCCTCGAATATTGCAATCATCCCGGCGGCACCTACTGGTCGGATCTGCGCCGCAAGCACGGCTGGTCCAATCCGCACGATGTCAAATTGTGGTGCCTCGGCAACGAGATGGATGGCCCCTGGCAGGTCGGCCACAAGTCGGCCTATGAATATGGCCGGCTGGCGGATGAGACGGCGAAGGCCATGCGCGGCTTCGACAAGTCGCTCGAACTGGTGGTCTGCGGCTCGTCCAATTCCGACATGAAGACCTATCCCGAGTGGGAGGCCCAGGTTCTCGAACAGTGCTATGACAGCGCCGACCATATCTCGCTGCATATGTATTTTGCCAACCGCGAGAAAAACACGCTCAACTATCTCGCCCGCGCGACGAAGCTCGACCGCTACATCACCACGATCGGCGGCGTGATCGACTACATCAAGGCGAAAAAACGCTCGAAGAAGACGATCGGCATTTCCTTCGATGAATGGAATGTCTGGTATCATTCCAACCAGCAGGACAAGGAGATCCTGGCGCGCGACGAATGGCCGGA
The DNA here is from genome assembly GCF_001657485.1 of Rhizobium sp. WYCCWR10014. Taxonomy (GTDB): domain Bacteria; phylum Pseudomonadota; class Alphaproteobacteria; order Rhizobiales; family Rhizobiaceae; genus Rhizobium. The sequence goes on along the minus strand of NZ_LXFU01000051.1, from coordinate 7,326 downwards.
TGCGCCGCATCTCTTGGAAGACATCTATAATTTCGAGGACGTGCTGCAGGTCGGCGGCATCTTGAACACCTTCATCCGGCGCTCCGATCGCGTGCGCATCGCCTGCATCGCGCAGCTCGTCAACGTCATCGCCCCAATCATGACCGAGGACGGCGGTGCGGCCTGGCGCCAGACCATCTATTACCCCTTCTACTACGCCTCCAGATATGGCCGTGGAACGGCGCTGCAGCTGGTCGTCGATGGCCCGACCTATGACAGCGACGAGGAAAACGACGTCCCCTATCTGGACGTATCGGCAGTCCATTCCGAGGACGGCAAGACGCTGACCTTCTTTGCCGTCAACCGCCATCCGAGCACGGCGCTCGATCTCGATGTGCGGCTGGAAGGCTTCGGAAATGCCCGCGTGGTCGAGCAGGTGGAAATGACCCACGGTGATCTGGAAGCCGTCAATACGGCGGCGCGGCCGCAAACGGTTGCTCCGGTTAATGTCGAGAGTGGAAAGATTGAGGATGGACGGCTGCGGGCGGCGTTGAAACCGTTCTCCTACAACGTCATCCGGCTGTCGGTGTGACAGCTATCGCCGGGTAGCCCATTGGGCGGTACCGGCTGAAGATATTCGGCTCGCTGCGAGGAGGCAGGGAGCCGGAGAGATGGTTCACTGAGGTCCCAGACCTGACTGTTCAAGTCCTGGGGCTTCTGCGAACCGACAACCGCGACGTGCCCATGCGTGCCTTTGCGGCCGCCGTATCGTCGCTTTCTAGGGAGGAGTTCATGCAACAGTGGAAGAGGCTCGCATTTGGCGTCGCGCTGGCCGCACTCGGCCTGACAGCGACGGCCAAGGCCGATGACTACACCTCCTTGCCGCGCAAGGAGACGCTCATCGTCGAAAATCCGGAAGGGACGATCAAAAATCCCGGCTGGTTCAATATCTGGGTCAATGGCGGCGGCGGCGTATCGACCGGCCTGCAGCAGCTGACCATGGATACGCTCTGGTATATCGACCCCGAACAAGGACTTGGCGGCGCGACCTGGGACAATTCGCTGGCTGCCGACAAGCCGCAATACAATGCCGACTTCACCGAGATGACCGTGAAACTGCGCAAGGGACTCTTCTGGAGCGACGGCGTGGAGTTCACGGCAGACGACGTGGTCTATACCGTCAAGACCCAGATGGATCACCCCGGCATGGTCTGGAGTGCTGCCTTCTCGGTGCAGGTGGCAAGCGTCGAGGCGACCGACCCCTCGACCGTGGTGTTCAAGCTGAAGAAACCCAATTCGCGCTTCCATGCCATCTTCACCGTTCGCTGGAACGGCGCCTGGATCATGCCCAAGCATGTCTTCGAGAAAGTCGAAGATCCGCTCCGCTATGATTTCGCCAATCCCGTTTCGCTGGGTGCCTACAAGCTCAAGTCGTTTGATCCCCAGGGCAAATGGTATACCTGGGAGAAGCGTGACGACTGGCAGCGGACCTCGCTTGCCCGCTTCGGCGAGCCGGCCCCGAAATACGTGACCTATACCGATCCCGGCCCGCCGGATAAGCGCACCATCGCCCAGCTCGAGCACAATCTGGATATCATCCACGACAATACGCCGGAGGGAATGTTCACCCTCAAGGAGAAATCCAAGACGATCGAAACCTGGTTCCCGGGCTTCCCCTTCGCCCATCCGGACCCGACGCTTCCCGCGGTGATCTTCAACACCCAGAATCCGCCCTTCGACAACGCCGATGTACGCTGGGCGCTTGCCCTGCTGATCGACATCAAGGCGGTCGACATGGCGAGCTATCGCGGGGCGGCGACGCTTTCGGCGCTCGGCGTGCCGCCGACGGCGGCCACGATGAAGGACTATCAGGCGCCAATGCAGGATTGGCTGAAGAATTTCGAGATCGATACCGGCAAGAGCAAGATCAAGCCTTATGACCCGACGGTCGGGCAACAGATCGCCGATATCCTGCGCAAGCAGCCGAAGTTCAAGGACCAGATCCCGACCGACCCTGAGGCAATCAGCGGTGCATTCGGCTATGGTTGGTGGAAACCGGATCCGAAGGCTGCCGGCGAACTGCTAGAGAAGGCAGGCTTCAAGAAATCCGGCGGCAAATGGCTGACCCCTGATGGACAGCCCTTCAAGATCCGGATGACGGTTGAAGGCGACACACGCTCGGTCTTCACCCGCGCCGGGACGCTGATCGCACAGCAATGGGCCGCATTCGGCATCGACGCCAAAGCCGTGCCGGCCGCGAAGCTGTGGCAGGTGGCACTCCAGCCCGGCGATTTCCAGGTGGCGATCGCCTGGAGCGTCGAGACCTGGGGCGGTGATCCCGATCTGTCGTTCTTCCTGGATAGCTGGCACTCGCAGTTCGTGGCCAAGAAGGGTGACAATCAGCCGCCGCGCAACTGGCAGCGCTGGAGCAATCCGGAGCTCGACAAGATCATCGAAAGCATTCGCGGCATCAGCGCCGACGATCCCAAGGGCGTCGAGCTCGGCAAGGATTATCTGAAGCTGGTCGCCCGCGAAATGCCGACGATCCCGCTGATGTCGTATAACGTCTTCACCTCGATGGATACGACCTACTGGACCGGTTATCCGACGATATCAGATCCCTATACCGACCCGGTGCCGAATTGGGCCAACTCCAGGCTGATGATGGTCAAGCTCAAGCCGGCACAACCGAAATAATCCTCCCAAAGCCGGCGCGAGTGTTGCGCGCCGGCCCCCTATCGACGGGCATGTGGCATGTCCGTCGATCCTTTCCTGTCGATGAAGGGAACCAGAGAGGAACCACTGCCCTATGACGTCTTATCTGCTCTTTGTGCTGAAGCGGTTCGGTCAGTTTCTGCTCGTCGTATTTCTTGGCGTGACCATCACATTCTTCGTCACCCACCTGACCCCGATCGATCCGGTCGAAGAAAGCATAGGCGCCATCACGCAGATGGGGCAGTCCGATCCCAATGCGATCGAACTGATGCGCCAGTCGCTTCGCGAGCTCTACGGTATGGAGGGGTCGATCTGGCAGCAATACCTGCATTTCTGGCTTCGGCTTGCGACCGGTGATCTCGGTCCCTCGCTATCGGCTTTTCCCACACCCGTTTCCACCATCATCCTGCGCTCCCTACCCTGGACCATCGGGCTGATGACGGTGTCGACCCTGATCACTTTCGTGCTCGGCAATGCCATCGGCGCGCTCGCCGGCTATTACCGGAAGAATATGGTGATGAAGGCAGTCAGCCTCGTCTTCATCGCCCTGCTTCCCATTCCCTATTACATTCTCGCCTTCGTGCTTCTGATTGTGTTCGGCTATCTCTGGCCGGTGCTGCCGATCAATGGCGGCTACGAGATGAACGCCAATCTGGACCTCTCCGTTGCCCTGGTCCTCGATATACTGAAGCACTCCATCCTGCCGGCCTTTTCTCTCATCCTTGTGGGAACCGGCAGTTGGCTGATCGGGATGCGCGCCCTCGTGTCCAACATCATCACCGAGGATTACGTCGTCTTCGCCGAACTCGGCGGTGTTCCCAAACGGAAAATTCTCCGCTCCTACATCTCCCGCAATGCCATGGTACCGCAATTCACCGGGCTTGCCATGTCTCTCGGCGCGATCTTCAACGGCACGGTCATTACCGAAATCGTCTTCGGCTATCCCGGCATCGGCAACCTGCTGATCGAAGCGGTACATGCCGGCGACTACAGTCTGGTGCTCGGCCTCAGCGCATTGTCGATCGTCGGCGTCGCCGCCGCCGTGTTCATCATCGACATTCTGAGCCCGCTGATCGATCCGCGCATCAAGGTGGAATAGAACATGTTTACGATCGTCCGCGACCTCGCACGCCAGAATATGGAATTCCTCTGCGGCCTGCTGCTCTTTGCCGTCATTGTCGGATTGGTAGTCGTGTCCTATTTCTCGCCTTACGGCGCGACCGACATCTATCTGCTGCCGCCCGATATGCCGCCCGACGGCGAATATTGGCTCGGCACGACATCGCGCGGCCAGGACGTCTTCTGGCAGTTGACGACCGCCCTTCGCAACACCTTGTTTTTTGGCATCGGCGTCGCCTTCATTTCACGCATCATCTCGCTGGTCGTCGGCCTCGTCGCCGGTTATGCCGGCGGCGCGGTGGACCGGGTGCTGATGGCCATCAACGACAGCGTCATGGTCATCCCGCAATTTCCGCTGCTGATCCTTTTCTACTTCGTGCTGAAGGACAGCATGACCTGGACGGCACTAATCCTCATCATGGCCTCGCTCGGCTGGTCCTATGACGCGCGCCTCATCCGGTCGGTGGCGATCAGCCTGAAGACGAGATCCTTCACCACGCAGAGCGTCTATTCCGGCATGAGCATGCGCAAGATCCTCGTCGAGGAGCACCTGCCTTATGTTCTGCCGATCGTCTTCGCCACCACGATGAACAACATGATCTGGTCGATCGGCATGGAGATCACCCTGTCGGTGCTGGGCTTCACCGATATCGAGACGCCGACCATGGGCATGATGATCTATTGGGCCAATGCGCATTCGGCGTTGATATCAGGCATATGGTGGTGGGTGGCCGCCCCGGTCGCCGTCATCGTCGTCCTCTTCCTGGCGCTCTTCCTGCTGTCCATGTCGATGAACGAATACAATGATCCGCGCAGCCGGCTGAACCGGATGGGAAGTTAGTATGGATCCTTTGGTCGAAATTGAGAATCTGAAAGCCTATTACCGTGCCTTTCTCTATGGCGTCGATCGCGAGGTGCGCGCTGTCGACGATATCAGCCTGACCATCGCCCGAGGCGAGGTCTATGGCGTTGCCGGTGAATCGAGCAGCGGCAAGACGACCTTGATCAAGACCATCGCCGGCGCGATCCGGCCGCCGCTGAGGGTCGTGTCGGGAAAAGTGACATTTCATTTCGACGGCGGCACCCAGGATATCTATGCGATGAAGCCGGAGGATCGCCTGGCCCTGCGCTGGAAGCATCTGTCCTATATCATGCAGGGCTCGATGAATGTGCTCAATCCGGTGCGCCGGATCCGTCACTCCTTCACCGATTTCGCCTTTCGCCACATGAAGGTCGGCAAGAGCGAGTTTCTCGAAAGGGTCGCCACCCATCTGCAGCGGCTGAAGCTCGATCCGCATCTGCTCGACGCCTATCCCCACGAACTGTCAGGCGGCATGCGCCAGCGCATGACCATCGCGCTGGCGACAATCCTGACGCCGGAATTCATTATCGCCGACGAACCGACAACCGCGCTAGACGTGATCGTTCAGCGCGACGTGCTCTCGATGATCCGCGAAATCCAGCGCGAGATGGGCTCGTCCTTTCTGTTCGTCACCCATGACATGGGGGTTCACGCGACGGTCTCCGACCGCATCGGCATTGTCTATGCCGGTCGTCTCGTCGAGGAAGCGCCGACCGCCAAACTCTTCAACATGCCGCTCCATCCCTATACGCAGCACCTCGTCGGCAGCCTGCCGCGCATCGGCGACGCGACGGCCCGCCCTTCGCTGGAGGGGCGCCCGCCGAACCTCGCCATGCCGCCGGAAGGCTGCCGGTTTCACCCGCGCTGTCCCAAGCGCATGGAGATCTGCTCGCAGAAGGTTCCGCCGCTCGTCACCGTCGAGCCGCAGCGGCGCGTGGCGTGTTTTGCCGTTACGGGAGATCAGGTTTGAGCGCTCTTCTTAGCCTCTCGCATGTCACGAAAGTCTACCGGCAGGGCGGCATGCTCGGCCGGCGCCTGATCACGGCGGTCAAGGACGTGAGCTTCGAACTGGGAGCGGAGCCGGAGATCCTCTCGATCGTCGGCGAATCCGGCTCGGGAAAATCGACGATCGCGGCGATGATCCTCGGCCAGACCGAACCGACGGAAGGCGAGCTTCAATTCAGCGGCAGGACCGTCGCCATCCATAGCAGATCCGAACGCAAGGCTTTCATGAAAGAGGTCCAGCCGGTTCTGCAAAACCCTTTCGAAGCCTTCAATCCGCTGAAACGCGTCGATCGTTATCTCTTCGAGACTGCCCGCAATTTTTCGTTCTCGGGAAAACGGCCGGACCGGCAGCAGGCGGAGAAGATGGCGGATGCAGCCCTCGTCCATGTCGGCCTGACCCTTGAAGAAGTGAAAGGCCGGTTTCCCCACGAACTATCGGGCGGCCAGCTTCAGCGCGTCGCCATCGCCCGGGCGCTGATCCCGCAGCCCCGCCTGCTGGTGGCCGATGAACCGGTATCGATGGTCGACGCCTCGCTGCGCATGGCCATCGTCAATCTCTTCGGCCGCCTGAAAAACGAACTCGGTCTTTCCATCGTCTACATCACCCACGACCTCGCTACCGCCTATTACATCAGCGACAACATCATCATCATGCGCAAAGGCGAAATCGTCGAGCGCGGACAGGCGCGGGCCGTGTTGGATAATCCGCAGCATGAGTATTCGCGGGCGCTGAAGGACGCGGTGCTGGCGGCCGATTTTAGCGTGGCGACGTAAGCGCAGCGGAGAAGGTGCGGTAATCAAACCGCGTCCATCACGTGGCGCGATCACGCGGCTCATTCGATCAAGTCACCGGGAAAGTCGGGCGTCTTCATTGGAGCCGAACCGCTGACGCGCCTTCGCCGGACCGGACCAGCGCGCGGCATGGTGCTCAACGCGGCCGTCATCCTCGGCGAGATCGCGTCAACGGAAGGCGCGCTTCAATTCAGCGGCAGGACCGCCACCACCCTTAGCAAATTGGAACGCGAGGCTTTCCTGAAAGAGGTTCAGCCGGTTCTGCAAAACCCCTTCGGAGCCTCGCTTGTGGTCCGAGCCAAGACGTCTACATCCCCAGCCCCAAGGACTTGCCGCGCTTCAGTGAGCGCTGCAACTCCATCTGCTGCGTGAGCTCGGCACGATGACTACGATCGGCAAGGCGAGCAACCTGGCGGATACGCCCGACGTCCCCAGCCTGATCAGGCCCCACTCGCTTCAGCTGATCCGCGAGATCTGAGGGATCGGCGCGACCGAAGCGCGTTTCGATCGCGCTGGCGATGTCCTTTGCCTCGGCAAGCGCTCGACGCCCCTCCGGTGTCCCCGCCAGTTGCTCGACGAACTTTGCCTTGTCGGTATGGGCGAGATCGTCGAGCTTTCGCAGCAGCGCCTCGCTCTGGCGGCTCGGGCCCAGAATCTCGACCACGTCCTGCTTTTCCCGCTTCCAGCGTTCCGAGCCGCATTCGGCCGCGAGGCGACGCTGCCAGGTCTTGGCGGATTGGCGAACATGCGACGTCAGCGCATCGATCCGGGAGAGCGCGTGCCGGCGATCGGCGTTGTCTCCGAACAGGCCTGTCTTGCCGGCGAGCGCACCGATCGTCTCGGGCAAAGTGCTG
>NZ_LXFU01000050.1 GCF_001657485.1 Rhizobium sp. WYCCWR10014 | reverse complement strand
GGGCGTCACTTCGCTTCTCGGCACGCTCGGCGGCATTCCACAAGGCGGATCGCTTCATCGCCCAATAGGCAGAAGAGCGAGGGGCGACCTGCGAAAGCGAAACTTCGCAACCATACGATCCGCAAAACAAAAGATCTCCTTTCGAGGGCTTTCGCACCAGAGCTGTTCGGAGCAGCCTGCAGACTCTTGCCCGGGCTTAACTACCGGCTAAGCCCGCACGGAGCCAAGGCCTATCCAACTTTCCGCCCGGCGGGCGCATTTGCCCGCACAAGCGCCATCAGCATCGGGCCGATCGCGAATTCTCCCTTTTCGCTTCGCCGCGTCAGGCCACGCAGATAGCCACCGGCCGAATTGATGTGGCCGCCTCGCGCCAGGATGCATGCCATCACGGTCGCGGCGTTTTCCGGACCCATCACATTGGCGGCCTCTTCGTAGGCCGATGGACTGACGCCCAGCATCGATCGAACGATGACGGCTGCGGCCATCAGATCGCGCCAGTGGCGGATTAAGCCATCCGGCCCATAGGCAAGGATTTCCGGGCAGGCTTGCAGAACCAGGCCGAGCGGGAAGGATTTCAGTCCGCCACCATCATTGCGGACCCCCGGCCGTCGACTTTGCTCTTCCTCCGTCTGCGGGAAGGGATGGCCTGCCTCACCCCTTCCCTTCGCGGCCGTCACAGACCCTCCGTCGTTGTCTGGCTCAGCTGTCGCGCCCTGCTTCGTTTCGAAGCTTGGTTCAAGTTCAGAAATAGATTCGGGATTTGAATTCTGTATGTGACGCTCGATATAATCGGCATTGCCGCGCTGTTTTGTTGATTTAACCTGAATTTCCAGCTGGTTAAGGATATTTGTCCGCAGGCCCGTCAATTCATCCAGCAACAGTTCAAGCTGTGCTGTCGTCGGCGATCGCGGCAGGCCTTCGATCAGGTCCCTAAATTCGCTGTAGAGAGCTTGCCAATCCCCAGGGATGTCTTCTTCAACGGCCGCCTCGATCAGTTTTGCAATGTCACGGCGGCAAAGAGTGATGCATTCACGCAGACGCTGGACATGCAGCCGCTCAGCCATCACCTCGGCCGCGAGTTGTTCGATCTCCTCGGCACGGGCAAGGAGCGGCGCCAGCGAGAAGCCGAACGCCTCGTCGACCTCCCCTGCCCTGTCCCTGCGGACGTAACGCTTGCCGTTGGGGCTATCCTTGCGCAGCAGAAGACCTGCGTCGACGAGCGCGGCGAGATGACGCCGCACCGTCTGTTCGGCCATGCCATGCGTTCTGAGCGAAAGCTGGATATTCGACGGGAAGACGATCAAACCGTTTCCCTGGGCCAGTTCGTTCTTCGGATAAAAGCTCAAAAGCGCGTTGAGCACGGCAAGCGCCCGATCGCCAATGCCGAGCAGCGGCTTTGCTTCGCACAGCGCGCGAAACAATTTCCATTTATCGACCGACTGATCCGGTTTGATCTCCCCAGCCATGACCTGGTTTGCGAGCATGCCAAGCGTCATCGACCGCCGCCCGAAGGGCGTCGTCACACTTCCGGTTTCCATATCTTCCACCTCAACGAGGCAAAAGAAATCCACTCACCAAAACGGCGCCAAAAACTCTTGACAGCGATTCTCGGAAGTGCGATTCTCGGAGGTGTTCAAGACTACGAGGAAAGCTTCCGCGACGGTGACGTTCGGGGGCTTTTTTCTTTTGCGCGTTAACTCCTATCCGAATTGTCAGCTGACAACCGGTCTAATTGCCTCATTTTCCTTCATTTTCCTCTTCAAACTCGGCGGCGAGGCCTATCAACCGCTGAGCCAGGAATTCCGAAAACGCCGCCGATTTGACGGTGATGCGAAAGGTTTTGCCGGACCGGGCCACCAAAGCAAGCGGCGCGCCGCCTTGGGTCCGGAGCGTCTGCTCGGCCCGCTGAGGAGGACTCTTCTCCTCTACCGCCCTCCAGATGACATCGAAGCGGCTGTTGGTCTCCAACGTCACGAAACCAGCAGCTCTGATGGCAGCCTGCGCCTTTTTCTGCCCGCCCGTCTCCCTGAATTTCTCGGCAAACGCCAACCAGCGCGGGCGTCCGACCTTGGGGGCCGGCCCGATGGCGAGAATGATCTCGGGATCGATCGTCTGAGCCACCTGCAGGAGCCTTGACGTTTCCGGCTTGTCTGTCGCCAGCGCCTTGGAAATCATGTCACGGGTGAAGCCATGCTCGTCCATGCGGCGTGCAAACAGTGCCCGTTCGATAAAACTCAAGTCGACACGCGGGCCGTTCTCCTGACCCTGCGCGAGGATCAGCTCTTCATCTGTGAGCTTTCGTACAACGGCCTTAACAGGAACCCCGATCTCTGCGGCCGCCCGCAGGCGCCGGTGGCCATAGGCGGCCTGGTAGTGCCCGGGCCTTGCCGGGTCCGGCCGCACCAGAATCGGAACCTGCTGTCCGCTTTCCTGCATGGACTGCTTCAATCGCTCGAACTCGGCATCCTTGTCGACCGGGATACGGTCGCGAATGAAGGACATTTCGACCGCAGCCGGATCGATCTCCAGCACCTTGTCGCCGGAAGCCAGCGATTCGCGTAGCGCCTTGGCGGCGGCTGCTTCCTCTCCCAGCCGTCCAAGCGACAGGTTCATCGCCTTGACCGCTCCCGAAGGCCGATGCGGCTGTTGCAGGCTTGGTACGTCCGGCCGTGTCGGTTCGACAGCGCCGACCATGCTTTTCAGGATGTCGCGTCCTTTTGGGCTCATGTCCTGCTCCATGCGCTGCGAATGAGTTGCTCGACCTCGGCATTGACGCTGTCGACGGATTCCACCCCGCGGTCATAGGTCTGGCGATGCATCGTTTCGCGTCCGGCCTCGTAGATCGTCTGTTTCGACAGGCCAGCATCCGAGACCGCTGTCGACTTGACCATCATCGAGGTCAGCACACGCTCGCCAAACAGGCTGCGCAGGAAGGCAACGATCTGCGCCTGCGGTCCATCATTGGACTCATAGCGGGTGACCAGATAGCGCATCCAGTCGTAATCAAGATTGCCGCCTGCCTGCTTGACCACGGCCAGAAGGTCGGAGGTCATCGTCAGGAACTGGTTCATCGACGCAACGTCGAGCATCTGCGGATGGACGGTGATAAGGACGGAGGTGGCGGCACAAAGAGCAGAGAGCGTCAGAAAGCCGAGGGTGGGGGGGCAATCGATGATGACGACATCGTAGCTCTGCTCCAGCGAATGCAGCGCATTGCCGACCCGCATGAAGAACATGTCCTTGTCGTCGCGGTTGGTGTCGGCGAGCGCCTTTGGCGTATCGTGTTCGAACTCGTGCAGTTCGAGATTGCCTGGAATGAGATCGAGCCCCGGAAAATAGGTCTGGCGGACGATGTCGGCTACGTCGCGGCGCGTTTCGTCATATTTGATGGCACCGTAAAGCGTCTCGTTTTCGCCGACGTCGAATTCGGGTTGATATCCGAGCATCGCCGACATCGACGCCTGCGGATCCAGGTCGACGGCGAGCACGCGGTAGCCGCGAAGAGCCAGGAACTGCGCCAGGTGGATGGATGTCGTCGTCTTGCCGGAGCCACCTTTGAAATTGGTGACGGCAATCACCTGGAGATGGTCACCCGGCCGGCGCATCGGCAGATAGGACGGTTTGGTGCGCCCGAGATGGTGGCGCATCGCATGGATTTCCTCAAGCGAGAACACCCGTCGACCGGCCGCCGTCTTTTCCGGATTGATGCTTTCTACCTGGGCGGCAAGGTGACGAACATAGCTGTCGGTGACGCCGAGCAGCTTGGCTGTTTCGGTGCTGCTAAACCGCCGTAGCGATTTGCGGGCGTCGGGCGAAAACAACCGCTCGAACAGCACCTGCAATTGGCTGCTGAGCATCGTCGAGTCCTGCGCGATCGTCTCGTCGATCGAGACTCGACTCGCTCTCTTGGCTTTCTCAACAATCGCGGCCTTATTCGGCATTCACGCAAATCCTGATAAATCGGGTCATTTTGCGCAAATGATCGTGAGTCTGCCGATTCCGTCAAGCGATTTCTTGGTTAGCCAATGGATAACAGACAGGATTCAAGGAAAAAATGATGTGGAATTCCGGAATCTTAGCTCAATTGTCAGCTGACAATGGCGGCGGTGTCCGCACCCGTCGATGCCAGACGCCAACGCCGTTGCCGACTCACCGGAAAACAACACCCGCTGCTTGGGCACGTCGGACCAGACAATCCATTTCTCATTTATAGACAGATAAACGGCATAGGCTTTGGGCTTCCATCCCGCGGACAGGTTCGTTGCCGGAGGACTTGTCACTTGTGTCCTGGGGTTCGGCATCGCGCCGTGGCTGCGCAAGGCCGAGCATTTGTTCGAGACGACCGGCATTGAGCGGAGCGCTTATTCCCTTGAAGTTCATGATCCATCTTTCGTCTGCGCATCGATTGCGTGAAGCCTTGGAGATAAGCGCAATTTGAAGCCGCCGAGAACCGCCCGCCGGTGTTATCACCATCTTTTCCAAGCACGCGCGAAGGGGAGGGGAGACACCCATTTTCAATCGCCGATCCGAAACGCGGCCTTTGGCGGCGCCGCTCGCCGCTCCGGTCTCTTCCCTGCGCAAGGATAGAAGAGTGGCGCGCAGGAGCGGCCTGACATGCGAAAGGCCCCATCTTACCGGCACCGGCGAACTGGGCTATCTCGGATCATGCGGCATCGCCAGAATTCGGAGACTGCGATTTGGGTTTTACCACAGGGAAGGCTGCTGCTTCGGACCAACGGGGGAGGGGATCCGCAGCCCGAATTTTCGTGCCGATCGAAGTCGGTGAGATACTGGGGGCGGCTGGGGTCCAGGGGTTCCGGTTCGTTTGTACGGAGATCCGATAATCGCTAGGCCAGGTCGGTGGCACCAGTCTAGTCACATGCCGCCAGTTGAGCGCCAACAGGGTTGCAGACATCCCGGGCTCTCATCAACCGCCACGATGAATACAGCGCATGCTAGGCGAATCAGGTTTCGGCGAGTATCATCGACAGTGCTAGCAACGACCGTACCGAGATCCTGCTGACGTTATTGGTAGCCCGGGCGACCAAATCTCACCTCCATGTTGGCGAAGCCGCCGTCTTCTAGCGGAACTTATTGCCGACTTCGCTTCCGTCCACGGAATTCCTTCTTGTTTACCTGCTATTTACCATAAAGCGGCACGGCAACGCCCGCATCGCGCATCGCGTTCGATCCAGCGTTCCTGCCTGGAGTGGAGCGAGGCAGGCAATCACTATCGCACCTTCGTTCCCTCGCGATTGGTAAAGTGCGCATTGCCCAACCCCGTGCCTATGGTCAGCACGGCCCATCTCGACACGTCGTTCATAAAAGGGATCTGCGACAACCCCTGCACGACTGCATCGTTGTGCATCATCACGAATGTGCTGTCGTCGCCAATCTCAGGAATGGCCTTCATCAGTGCGGCGGGGAGGTTGAAACTGTCGCTCTCCCAGTTTCCGCCCGGCAGGTTCTGTCCGCCGCGTTCGATGGAACCATCGGCTTTGATGATGCCGGGGCATGCGATCCCGATGATCGGCGCCGGCTTGAGATTGGCCTTCTCGGCCTTGCCGATCAGATCCCGCAACATCGCCGCCAACCGATCGATGGTGGCGGTTCGGCTTGGCTCATCGTCGGCATGGCGCCAGATGGCTGATTGCCAGACGCTCGCATCCGCAAAATTCGGCACATCGTCCTTTCCGAATTGAACGACGCCGGCGCGAACATTCGTGCCGCCGATATCGACGGCGAGGATCGCCTCGTGGCCTTTGAACATCCAGCGCGGCATCAGGTGGACAGCGCCGATCAGTCCGGCCTCATCGGGGTGGTGAACGATCGGCACGACCTCGACGTCGATACCGGCCGCGTTGAGAATGACCATGGTCCTGGCGATTGTCAGTTCGCCAAAGTGGCTCCGACGGAAGCCGCCGCCAACGACGATGCGTTCTGTCTTTCCCCAGCCTTTGTCCTTCAGAAACTTGCCTATCACATCGGCAAAGCCTTGTGCAAAATCCTCCACTGCCCCCATGACCAACGCCGCCGCCGCCAAATCATCGCCCTTCAAAATAGCGTCGATTTTTTTCTTGGAGAGTTTCTCCGTCGCGGTCTTGCCGATCGGGTCGTCTCCAACCTTGCGGACGCGTTTTCTCCAATCGTCGAGCTTCTGTTGGAACGTCTTTTTGTTGGCGTTGTCGCCAACGAAACCATCCTTGTCACGCAGTTCGTTGTTATAGTCGTCTATCGTCACCAATGGCAGGTTTAAAGCGCCATGCGCTAGCGGGGCATTGACCTCATCACGGGGATCGGAACTGCTTTTGGCCATCAATGTACCTTCTACGGCGCGAGTGCTCGAATGGGCGGCGAGATACAACGCGGACTAGCCTCTGGATGTTCCGGAGTCTGAAAAGCCACCTTGTCCTCGTCGGCCGGCGACCTAGCTTTCATGGTTGCAGAGTTTGGAGAATGCCGTGCAAGACGACGACGCTACTCAGGAAATGCTTTCACTGGTCTTGGAAGAGCCCGACCATTGGGCGATGTTTCTCGACATTGACGGGACGCTGCTCAATCTTGCGCCCACGCCGGATGCGATCGAGGTCCCAGAGGCGCTTCCGGGACAACTTCATCGCCTGTCGAATAAACTCGGCGGTGCCTTAGCACTGGTCACCGGACGATCGCTTGCCTATGCAGATGAGCTGTTCAAACCCTTTGCATTTCCGACAGCAGGCCTGCATGGCGCGGAAATCAGGAACGCCTCGGGAATGCAGACGGTCGAGGCGACAGCTGAGTTTCAGGCCCTGAAGCATGCGCTGACCACTGAAGCCGAGCACTATCCTGGGGTCTTGATCGAAGACAAAGGTGCGGCCGTTGCCGCCCATTACCGCCTCGCGCCCGAATATGAAAAGATCCTCGAAGAACGCATGCACCACTATGCGGAGCTCGCCGGGCCGAACTGGGCATTGCAACTCGGCAAGATGGTATTCGAGCTGCGTCCGGCACGGTCGAGCAAGGGCGATGCGCTGGAGCGGTTCTTCCAGTCCGACCCGTTCAAGAACCGCTGCCCGATTACCATCGGCGATGATCTGACCGACGAGTCGATGTTTGCGATCGCCAATGCGCGTGGCGGCGTTTCGGTGCGTGTCGGCGCGATCGGCGCGCCGAGCTGCGCCACGAGCCGGCTCTCCTCTTCTGCGCTGGTCAGAAACGTCATTGCCGCCTTGGCGGCCTGAGGCCGGCCCTTGGACGATGTACAATGCGGATTGCTGTCGTCTTCGCGCCGGCTGCGCAGCGTCAATTGTCAAAAAAGTATCGGTTTTAGCCGGGAATCGTGGTGGCGGGCGTGACATGAGCCCATTACACTCCCCTTCAACAATAAAGCCAAAAAGGGAATTTGGCTGGCGGGCCTGGAACCGTCCTCGGAGGAGGAGACAATGGAACCTGACTTGGAAGTCATTCAGATCCGGCCCGGCGAATCTTTCGCAACGAAGGCGCATGGCTATCCCTACCATACGGTTCGTTGGCATTTTCATCCGGAATACGAACTTCATCTCGTCGTGGCGACAACGGGACGCTATTTCGTCGGCGACTTCATCGGCGAATTCGAGCCGGGCAACCTTGTGCTTGCGGGGCCTAATCTTCCCCACAACTGGATCAGCGATGTCCCGAAGGGATCGAGCATTCCGCTTCGATGCCAGCTCATCCAGTTCAGCGAGGGCTTCATCAACGACACGATGAAGGTGCTGGCCGAGCTCGGCCCGTTCGATCCGGTTCTGGAAGCCTCCCGCCGCGGCGTGCTCTTTGGCGCCGATACCAGCCGGCAGGTTGCGCCTCTGATGAACGAGGTGCAGCAGGCCCATGGTGTGCGTCGCATCGAACTCTTCATGATGATCGTCGGCCTGCTCAGCCGGGCGCAGGATTCCCAGCTTCTCGCCAGCCCGAACTATCTGCCCGATCCATCGGGCTACATGTCGGCCGGCATCAACAAGGCGCTCGCCTATATCAGAGAGAACCTGACGAAATCCTTCGACGAAGCCGATCTCGCGGCGATCGCCGGACAGTCGACCGGCGCCTTTTCGCGAGGCTTCCGACGCCACACCGGCATGTCGCTGGTACAATATGTGAAACGCCTGCGCATCAATCTCGCCTGCCAGATCCTGATGAGCGATGACCGCGCATCGATTACCGATATCTGCTTCGAGGTCGGCTTCAACAATCTGTCCAACTTCAACAGGCAGTTTCTCGCGGAAAAAGGCATGACGCCTTCCCGTTTCCGGCGGTTGTTGGGTGACAATATCAACGTGGCAAAGGCGGCCTAAAATAGCCGAAGAAGCACGGGACGAGGGAGGACGAGGAGGAGGAGGAACAAAAACTGACACTGACTTGAACGCGGGCACGCGATGAGCGGCTCGCGATAGAAGATGCTTGTCCTCAAAAACGTCAAACCACCGGGACAGGCGCGACCGTTAATTTAGCCGAACGGCCACAGCAGACAGTGCAATCACGAATCTACACAATTTTTCCAATGGGAGGAGATGGAAATGATGAAATTCTCAACCAAGGCGGCAGGCGCCGCAGTATTTGTCCTGTCCTTGCTGGGCGGTACTTCCGCCTTTGCGCAAACCGCCGTTGCGGATGCGACAGTGGCATTCCTCATGCCCGACCAGGGCTCGACCCGTTACGAGGAGCACGATCACCCGGGCTTCGTCGCGGAAATGAAGAAGCTCTGCGCGTCGTGCAAGGTTCTCTATCAGAACGCCGATGCCGATATCGCAAAACAGCAGCAACAGTTCAATTCGGCCATCACGCAAGGCGCCAAAGTCATCGTGCTGGACCCGGTGGATTCGGCGGCGGCCGCATCGCTCGTCCAGCTTGCACAGAGCCAGGGTGTCAAGGTCATTGCCTATGACCGTCCTATCCCGAAAGGCAAGGCCGATTTCTACGTCTCCTTCGACAACAAGGCAATCGGCAAGGCAATCGCGGAATCGCTCGTCCAGCATCTGAAGGCGCAGAACGTACCGACCGATGGAGGCGGCATCCTGCAGATCAACGGTTCGCCGACCGATGCGGCTGCCGGGCTGATCAAGGATGGCATTCATGAGGGGCTGGCGAGCGGCGGATACAAGACGCTTGCCGAATTCGACACGCCCAACTGGCAGCCCTCGAATGCCCAGCAATGGGCGGGCGGCCAGATCACCCGTTTCGGCAAACAGATCGTCGGCGTGGTCGCCGCCAATGATGGTACCGGTGGTGGCGCCATCGCAGCCTTCAAGGCAGCGGGTGTCGATCCCGTGCCGCCGGTCACCGGCAATGATGCAACGATCGCTGCACTGCAACTGATCATCGCGGGAGATCAGTACAATACGATCTCCAAGCCGAGCGAAATCGTCGCCGCTGCCGCTGCCAACGTCGCCGTGAAGCTGTTGGCCGGAGAAACGATCAAGGCCGAGATGACGGTCTACGACACGCCGGCGCAGCTCTTCGTCCCTGCCGTCGTTACCGCCGAAAACCTCAAGGCCGAGATCATCGACAAGAAGATCAACACCGCCGAGGAGCTGTGCACCGGCCGCTATGCCGACGGCTGCAAGAAGCTCGGCATCACCAAATAATCAAGCCAAGCGAAAGCGCGGCCGGGCCACCGGTCGCGCTTCCGGTTTTCGCTTTTTCGAAAGGCCAGGCAATGTCTGAAACATCTCATACTCCTGACCCTTCCCGTCGGCCCGTCCTCAGTCTGCGTGGAATATCGAAGAACTTCGGGGCAGTGTCGGCGCTCACCGATATCGAGCTCGACGTGTATGCTGGCGAGGTCGTGGCGCTCGTGGGCGATAACGGCGCCGGCAAATCGACGCTGGTCAAGATCTTGGCCGGTGTGCACCAGCCAAGCTCGGGCACGATCCTCTTCGAGGGCAAGCCGGTGCACCTGCCGAGCCCAAGTGCCGCTCTCGGGCTCGGCATTGCAACGGTGTTCCAGGATTTGGCACTTTGCGAAAATCTCGACGTCGTCGCCAACATCTTTCTCGGCAAGGAGCTCAGCCCCTATCAGCTCGATGAGGTCGCCATGGAGATCCGCGCCTGGCAGCTTCTGAACGAGCTTTCGGCCCGCATTCCAAGTGTGCGCGAGCCCGTCGCCTCACTGTCCGGCGGACAGCGCCAGACCGTGGCCATCGCCCGATCGCTGCTGCTCGAGCCGAAACTGATCATGCTCGACGAGCCGACCGCGGCGCTCGGCGTTGCCCAGACCGCCGAAGTGCTTGACCTCATCGAGCGCGTGCGGGAACGCGGCCTCGCTGTCATCATGATCAGCCACAACATGGAGGATGTGCGCGCCGTTGCCGATCGTATTGTCGTCCTTCGGCTCGGCCGCAACAATGGCACCATGCTGCCCGACGCATCCAACGAGCAGCTCGTCAGCGCCATCACCGGCGCATCCAACAATTCCGTCTCCCGCCGCGCGTCGCGCCGCCAGGCGCAAAGCCAACCGAACGAGGAGGGCAGGCCATGATGAAGTCCATCGAAAATGATCCGGCGGCACCGGCGCTGCTTGACCGGCGTGATGAGAGAGTGCGTCATGACGACAGTTTCGGTGGCTCGATCCAGGCCTTTTGGGATCGCATTCGCTCCGGCGATCTCGGTTCACTGCCGGTCATTGTCGGCCTGGCGATCATCTGGACGGTGTTCCAGGCACTCAATCCGGTGTTTCTCTCCAGCGCCAACCTCGTCAACATGCTGTTTGACTGCTCGACGGTCGGCGTCATCTCTCTGGGTATCGTCTGTATCCTGATGGTGGGTGAGATCGATCTTTCCGTCGGCTCCGTCAGCGGCTTTGCCTCGGCGCTGGTCGGCGTCTTTTGGGTCAATCAGGGCTGGCCAGTGGTTCTCGCGGTCCTCGCCGCCATGATTGTCGGCGCCCTGATCGGCTCGCTCTACGCGTTTGTCTTCAACCGCTTCGGCATGCCGAGTTTCGTATCCACCCTGTCCGGGCTGCTCGCGGTTCTCGGCCTGCAGCTCTATATCCTCGGAGCGACCGGTTCGATCAATCTTCCCTATGGTTCCTGGCTCGTGAGTTTCGGCCAGATCATGGTCATGCCGGACCCGATCGCTTATCTGCTGGTGGCACTTGCCGGCATTGCCTACTTCTTCGCCAGCTACCGCACGTCGGCGCGCCGGCGGGCGGCCGGCCTGTCGGCGAAATCGGCCCGCGGGCTTCTCCTGCGCGCCGTCATCATCACACTCGCCCTGGAAGCTGTCGCGTTCTATCTCAACCAGTCGCGCGGCATTCCGTGGATGTTCGGCCTTTTCGTCGGGCTCACCGCCGCCATGAACTACGCGCTGACGCGCACCAAATGGGGACGCTCCATGCATGCCGTCGGCGGCAACAGGGAGGCTGCCCGTCGTTCCGGCATCAACGTCTCGCGCATTTACACGAGCGCCTTCGTCATGTGCGCCCTGCTTGCTGCCACCGGCGGCGTTCTCTCCGCCGCGCGGCTGGCGACGGCAAGTCAGCAGGCCGGCACCGGCGACGTCAATCTCAATGCCATCGCTGCGGCGGTGATCGGCGGCACGAGCCTGTTCGGCGGGCGCGGCAGTGCCTATTCAGCCCTTCTCGGCATCATCGTCATTCAGTCGATTGCCAGCGGGCTGACGCTTCTCGATCTGTCGTCGTCGCTTCGATACATGATCACGGGCGCCGTCCTTGCCGTCGCCGTCATCGTCGACTCGCTGGCACGCCGATCACGGATCTCGCACGGCCGGGCTTAGAGCAATTTCAGCAAAAGTGCGCAGCGGTTTTGCGTCCGGAATTGCGTGAAAACAAAGAGATAGAGCACTTCCGTAATTCGAAGAAAACGGAAATGCTCTAATCAACCAGGAAACCAGAGGAAGAAAATGGGACAGGATCTGTCTGGAAAAGTCGCGGCCGTCACCGGAGCGGCGTCGGGTATCGGCCTTGAATGTGCCAAGGCTTTGCTTGCCACGGGCGCTCGGGTCGTGCTGGTTGACCGCAATGAAGACGCCTTGAAGGAAATCTGCTCGAAACTCGACGCGAACGCCATTCCCTTGGTCATCGATCTCACCGATCCGAAAAGCGTCGAACGGATGATGCCGCAAATTCTCGAAAAAGCGGGTCAGCTGGATATCTTCCACGCCAATGCCGGCTCTTATATCGGCGGCGAAGTGCTGGGCGGAGATCCTGATGCCTGGGACCGGATGCTCAATCTGAACATCAACGCCGCATTCCGTTCGGTGCATGCCGTTCTGCCGCATATGGTCAAGCGAAAGACCGGCGATATCATCCTGACGAGTTCCGTTGCCGGCATGATCCCTGTCGTCTGGGAACCGATTTACACCGCCTCGAAACACGCGGTCCAGGCATTCGTCCATACTCTGAGGCGGCAGGTGGCCAAGCATGGCTTACGCGTCGGCGCCGTCGCTCCAGGCCCAGTGGTCACGGCCCTCCTCAGCGATTGGCCGCAGGAGAAGCTGGATGAGGCGCTCGCAGCAGGCGGCCTGATGGAGGCGAACGAAGTGGCCGAAGCCGTACTTTTCATGCTGACGCGCCCACGCAACATTACGATCCGCGATCTCGTTATCCTGCCGCAGAGCGCAGACATCTGACGAAAGTGCGTCCGCCTTCAACACTCGCGGAACGCCCACTCAAGAGGAAACGGCCATGATCTTCGATAGATTCCGCCTAAACGGACAGGTGGCGCTGGTGACAGGCGGCACGCGCGGCATCGGGCTTGCCATCGCCGAGGCGCTCGGCGAGGCGGGCGCCAAGATCATCATCACCGGACGAAGCCGTAATACAGCGGCGGAAGACCGGCTTTCCAAGGCCGGCGTCGATTGCGATTTCATCGCTGCCGACCTGATGAAGGAAAGTGCTGCCGACGAACTCGTCGCTGAGACCCTTTCACGAGCAGGACGGCTCGACATCCTCGTCAACAATGCCGGCATCGCCATTCATGGCGACAGCGGCGAGTTCTCCGATGCCATCTGGCGGGAGATCATGACCGTCAATGTCGACACTGTCTTCCGCGCCTGCCGAGCCGCACTCGCTCCCATGCGGCGCCAGGGCGGCGGCGTCATCCTCAATATCGGCTCGATATCGGGCATCGTGTCCAACATTCCCCAGAACCAGGTCGCCTATAATACTTCCAAAGCGGCGGTCCACATGATGACGAAGAGCCTCGCCAGCGAGGTTGCCGCTGAAAACATTCGCGTCAACGCCATCGCCCCCGGCTATATCGAGACCGACCTGTCGCGCGGCGGCATCGACAATCCCGACTGGTTCCCGACCTGGCGCAGCATGACCCCAATGGGACGCGTCGGGCAGCCGGAGGAGGTGGCGAGTGCCGCATTGTTCCTCTGCTCGGCAGCGGCAAGTTATGTCACCGGCGAAGTGCTTGTCGTCGACGGTGGTTATACGACACGATAAGACGCGAACATCGGATAGGGGAGGGCGGTTTGTCGTCGCCCTACGATCTTAGGCACCATTCAGGGATCTCTCCTCAACCCTTTGAGAACTGCACGGGTATGGCAATTTCGAACTTGGCGCCGTCGCCGGTCGTCTGCAGCAGGCGGATCGTACCGCCATGGGAGCTCAGCCCACGCCTGATCGGCATCGACTCTGTCAGGGTGTTGGTTGTGTCCATTGCCGCTCCTCTGGTAAATGCCGCTTTTCGGTCACGATGAGCATGTTTACCGGGCTGCTCTCAGAGGCGGTCTCTCGAGGCCAGCCTGCCTCCGTCAGCCACCATCCGTCATTGCGGAGGCGATCCGGCAAAACGGGCGGTGTGACGCGAGGCGGGAAGTCGTTCTTGCTCATGGCGGAAGAATGCCGCGCCGGATTGCAGATTTTGTGCAGAGAGTGAGCAGCAATTCAGGAAAATCGCCCGGACCTATGAGGTCATGCAGCAGGCATCTCCAGATCATATCGCGTGAAGATGGCCTAGAATTTACGATTGCCGCGGACGGCTCTTTCCATTCGTGCGGGACGGCGTCGCCGGCCTGTTTCCGGCGATCGGGATCGAGGCAATCAGCCTGGCCAGAGCCGCCTGGGATCGCACCCCCGTTTTGCCAAAGCATCGGCCGGTGTGGGTTTTTACCGTGTTGGATGAAATTCCAAGAACCCGGGCAATCTCGGGCAGATTCATTCCGCTGCCGATCAGTGCAGCGACCCGGGTTTCGGCTTCGGTCAGGCCAAAGATGTGTTGCAGTTGTTGCGCTTGCCGACGCGTCTTCGCTTCTGGATCGACGATATGAATGAGGACGCGCGCTCCGCTATCAACCGCATCCCATATCGAAACCGCTGTCGGTGCAAGCGGCGTGATCATCACCAGATAGGGCGGCAAACCCGATGGCCGAGAGATCGACAATGCCCCGTCGAAAGGCGTGTCTTCGCCATCGGCTATCAGCAAAGCCTGACGAATGGCGTTCGCCAGCCGGATGGATGTCTTCGAAATATGGGCGGCAAGCGAGGGCCTCTCGGATCGGCTGAGAAAAATGCCGTCGGCCTGCTGGAGCAGTGCTTCGGCTGCCGCATTCAAGAGAAGGACTGCACCCCGACTATCGATCAGCACGGCCGCATCCGCGATTGCATCGATCAGCCGTTGCGGCAATTCGGGTGCGCGGGCGATCCGATTTACCTGAAAGGAAAGATCGATCGCCCGCGCCATATGAGGGCTCAGCCGCTCTAACCGCGCTGCCGCTTCCACGGCGTGTTCGTCTTGCTGACGAGACAGGAAAAGAGCGACACCGCCAATACCTCCCCGCTCGTGCAGGCTGGCATGCGGCAGGAAGAGCTGATTGAAGATGTTTTGAGGCTCGCAGATATCGGCGTAAAACGCGGAATGCCGGACGGCCTCTGCATCGATCAACCTATTGCCGACTGCAATCTCGCCCGGCTTTACCTTCTCGAATGCGCGGGCATAGGGGTTGCTCGTGTAATGCTGAAGATAGAGCGCATTCAAATCTTCACGCATGCGGCCGGGGATCAGAAAGCTGCCGCGGCCATCGGGCGCCTGATAGACAATATTTCCGGCGACGGCGCCGACGTAATCAACGATCGCGCACAGGGTATCCGGCCATAATTCTGAACGGATCGCCGCCTGATAGACAGCATCAACGATATCGACATGATCCATTTCAGCACCGCTCGTTTTCACGATGATGGTTCCGCCAAATGCAACGATCGCACCATTTCCATTACTGCCTAAATGTCTAAGGAGAGGCAAGATAGCGAGCGTCACCCGATCAGGCGATATCTTGCGCCGTCTCGTTCACCGAATGACTTGCCGGGATTTGTGAGAAGATCGTTGAAGAAATGGAGGAGGTCTCATCTGAACCTTGGCGCGCGCTTGGCATTGTGAAGCAATTCGGAGGCGGTCGCGAACGGCCCGAAGAGTTTGAGCAGCAGCGCTTGTTCCTCGGCATCTATCCGGTGACGAGCGCAGAACTCCGTCACGGACCAGACTTTCGTCAGATCGTCTGTTTCGACTTGCCTGGGTTCGATGTGTTCGGTCACGGCGTGTCCTCCGAACATCAAGACTACGCCACGCCGGCATTTATAAGAACTAGCTAAAAAGAATTATGCCGCTTTGCAGATCATCGAAATATGACTGGCCCCCGGCGGACTTGCGCCAATCAAGCGGAATACGAAGACGCCCGCCGATTGCGCGGCGGGCGTCGTGTCTCACTGATCTATGACTGCTGATCAAACGAGAGCGTCGGTGCCCGTGATGTTGAGCGTCAGAACGCCAGCATCCGTGTGGCCTTCGCCATCGGAGATCTTGTAGTACTGGACGGTTTCGGTGACGGTCTGGCCAGCAGCCAGGTCACCCGTCAGCTCATAGGTGAATTCGCCATTCGGCTTGACGTGGAAGATGCCATAGTCGCCGGCGATGTCGGTAACCGCGTCGGGACCGCTCTTGGCACTGACATTCGTGCCGTCGAACTGGCGGAGGAAGAGGTGACCATTGTCGCCGGCAATGTCGTTGTCCAGAACGTTGCCGCCGATGGCGTCGCCTTCGTTGAAGCTGTAGTGGTCGTCAACAGCGATCGGCTTTACCTGGGTTACGCCCTGGATGTTCAGGGTGAACAGGCCGACGTCGGTATGACCGCTGCCGTCGGAGATCTTGTAGGAAACCTTCTCCTGGAACGATTCGCCGTTGGCGAAACCGATCTTGGCAGCGTCGCTGAGGACATAGGTGTAGCTGCCGTCCGGCTTGACGAAGAAAGTGCCGTAGTCGCCCTGGATCTCGGTGACCTGGCTGTTGCCGGCCTTGGCGCCAACGCTTGCACCATCGAAGGCGCGCAGGAACAGGTGGCCGTTGTCGGAGGAATCGTTGGAAAGCAGATTTCCGGAAATAACGTCGGTTTCTTTAAATGTTGCACTATCATCAGTTGCATGAATCGGCGAAGCCATAGCTCTCTCCTCAAATTGTTTATTAGCGGGTCAATTTCGACCTCAGCGAGCGGCTCCTTTAACAACCTATTAATACTACAAGTCAATGGCCTATTTAACAGAAGGTTAATTTCGATGCCAATCTCCCCGTTGCTTCCCTTTCGGCGGAATAATGTCACTTTCAAGCCAAATTGAAGACAATTTGGCAAAAACTATACCCGGCTAACTTGAATAAAATGGCACTGAGTATATCTGAAGGCGATTAGCGATGCCCGCGCCATGCCATCCGGGCTATCCGTTGCAATTGTGCCCGCCGATAGCTATGTTGCAGGAATACCCGATCAAGCGGAAATCTAAGCCGTTGCTGGCTCATGATTGAAGCGCTTGTGCATCCGTGCGCGCCGTTATGGCTGCGTGACGGGCAATCCCACAAACAATCGATGACGCCGGCCGAGATCGGCAAAGGATTTCTTTTTGAACCACATAAATACAGCCACCGCGGTTGCGGCGGCGAAACCGCGTGAGAATGACGAGGCTGTCCGCCGCGTTGCTGGGAGCTGGAAGCCGTTTCCCTGCCTTCTCACCCGCCGCGAATTGCAGGCTCTGATCGCCGAGCAGCTCGGCTGAGCGGCGATCGTCGCACCACCCAAACAAGGAGAACTCGAAATGCAGGTACTCGTCAGAGACAACAATGTCGATCAAGCGCTCAGAGTCTTGAAAAAGAAAACGCAGCGCGAAGGGCTGTTCCGCGAAATGAAGGAACGGCGCGCCTATGAGAAGCCGTCCGAACGGCGCGTCAGGGAAAAGGCGCAGGCGATCAGCCGACATCGCAAGGCTGCACGCAAGCAGATGCAGCGTGAAGGCCTGCTGCCCACTCCGAAGCGGGCGGTGGCCGCCCGTTAGCGGCTTTATCCTCACCAGCCTTCCCGGGCTTTGGCGGTTACATTCCCCTGAAAGGACAGACAATGGACGAACTCAATAGCCTCACCGTTTCGGAAGAACGCCTCGAGGATTGCCGCGATGTCGTGGAGCCGGATCTGCAGGATCTGATTCAACGCGCTCTGACATCGGGCTTTTCCCGGGAGGAAGTTCTCATCGCTGTCAGCGAACTGGTCGCCGAAGACTTCGCAATGGTCATGAAAACCCCAAGCGTCCACTGATCGACTGCGTGCCTGGATCTCCTTGGGAATGGGCTCACTAGCCCCTCCGCTGGGAACATCGGCTTCGGTGGACGGTTACTTCGTCTCTTGCACAGATGGAGATGACAATGGCCAATCAAGACGATGCGACGCGGGTATGGGAATTGATCGACAAGATCGGGTTTTGCATGCTGACGACCCGCAGCGGCGACGACCTGCGAGCCCGCCCGATGTCCGCCTATACCGCGCAGATCGAGAATGCGATCTATTTTCTGACGGATGTCAGCAGTCATAAGGACGATGAGATCGTCCGCTGGCCGAACGTGTGCCTCGCCTTTGCCGACACCAAGGGGCAAAAATATGTTTCCTTGTCGGGCATAGCCGAAGTGCAGAACGATCGAGACAGGATCAGGGAATTATGGGCGACACCGGCAAAGGCGTGGTGGGACAATCCCGACGATCCTTCCATCCGCATCCTGAAGATTACCCCGTCTTCGGCCGAATATTGGGACAGCCCAGGCACGATCATCAGCTATATCAAGATGGCCGCCGCAGCGGTCTCGAACAGCAAACCTGATATGGGCGACAATGCCGAGGTCAAGCTCTAACGCATAGAAGCACTCAACGAAGATCGGGAGGCATGTCTCTAGCCGTCAAACATCAAGCCTGATTGGCTGATGCCTTGACAAAATCGACGAACGCCCGGAGCGGAGCAGGCACCAGACGCCGTCCGGGATAATAGAGGAATGGCCCGGAGAAGCGCTGCCACCACGGTTCGAGGATGGGCTCGAGCGCGCCACTGTCTATATGCGGGCGCAACCAGTCCTCGAAGAGGCAGACGATCCCTGTTCCTGATATAGCGGCATCGACGGCCAAATCGGTCGCTCCGCCGACCCGCACGATCAGCGGCCCCGTCGGGTCCACTCGCACTATCTCGCCATCGCGCTCGAACTCCCACGGCGCCGTCATCGCGCCGCTGTCGAAACGGCCCAAAAGGCAGGCATGGCCGAGCAGCTCGCTCGGATGTTGCGGCCGGCCACGGCGATCGAGGTAGTCGGGGGAGGCGGCGATGGCAAAGCGCTGGACGCGTGGCCCGATCGGTATTGCGATCATATCCTGCTCCAACCGCTCGTCATAGCGGATGCCGGCGTCGCAGCCGGCAGCGATTACGTCGACAAAGCTTTCGTCGGTGACCACCTCCAGCCGAATATCGGGATAGGCGGCGAGAAAGGGTGGGACGATGGCGGGCAGCACCAGCCGCGCCGCGCTGACCGGCACATTGAGGCGCAAGGCACCGACCGGCCTGTCGCGAAATCCGTTGACGACGTCGAGGGCAGACTCCACCTCGCTCAAAGCAGGGCCGAGACGCTCCAGCAAGCCCTTGCCCGCTTCGGTCGGGACGACGCTGCGTGTCGTCCGGTTGAGCAGCCTGACGCCGAGCTGGCCCTCTAGGCGGCGCACCGCTTCGCTGAGGAAGGAGGCGCTGCTACCACTGAAGCGCGCACCTTCGCGAAAACCGCCGGCACGTGCCACGGCAACGAAGGCATTGAGATCACCTAAATCCGCTTTCATTGTTCGCCGTCCCGCACAACCCGTGCGGATTATAGCCAATTTTCATGCGCTCCGACAATGCTTATCTTGGGTCTATCTTGGCGTCCTCTTGAAAGGAGTTAGATCATGTCCACTATCGATCAGTCCGGCACGTTTAACCTCGGCGGCCGCAGCGTAAAGCGGCTTGGCTATGGCGCCATGCAGCTTGCCGGGCCTGGCGTATTTGGCCCGCCCAAAGATCATGGCGCGGCCTTGGCCGTGCTGCGGGAAGCGGTCTCGAGCGGCGTGAACCACATCGACACCAGCGACTTCTATGGCCCGCACGTCACCAACCAGATCATCCGCGAAGCGCTGCATCCCTATCGCGACGATCTCGTCATCGTCACCAAGATCGGCGCCCGGCGCGGCGCGGATGGATCATGGAATCCGGCCTTCTCGCGTGAAGAGCTGACCGCGGCAGTGCACGACAATCTCCGCAACCTCGGCCTCGATGTGCTTGATGTCGTCAATCTCAGGATCATGTTCGACGTGCACGGCCCGGCCGAAGGGTCGATCGAAGCGCCCCTGACGGTGCTCGCCGAACTCCAGCGGCAAGGCCTGGTCCGTCACATCGGGCTGAGCAACGTTACATCCAAACAAATCGCCGAAGGGCGTGGGATCACCGAGATCGTCTGCGTGCAGAACCAGTACAATCTGGCGCATCGGGCCGACGACAGGCTGATTGAAGATCTCGCGCGCGACGGCATCGCCTATGTGCCGTTCTTCCCGCTCGGCGGGTTCAGCCCGCTGCAGTCGTCCACCTTGTCCGATGTCGCTGCACGCCTTGATGCCACGCCTATGCAGGTGGCGCTCGCCTGGCTGCTGCGTCGCGCGGAAAACATCCTGCTGATCCCCGGCACCTCTTCCGTCGGCCATCTCAGGGAGAACCTCGCCGCCGCCGGGCTGGTGCTGCCGGACGACGCTGTCTCGGAATTGAACCGCATGGCTTGATGTCGCCGCCGCCTGACGGCATCCGATCGCTACGCCACGCTCTCGCATGGCGTAGCGAAGCAATACGGCTCCCGCTATTTCCTCAACTCCGCCGACCCGTGGCGGCTATGATTTCAATAGCGCTCCGGCACATACATTTCAGGCGGAACCGGCGCCCTGTTGTAATCGGCGTTGCGGATGCGGTCCGGCAACTGGATCTCCGGTTTCGGAACATCCTCGTAAGGGATCTGCTCGAGAAGATGGGCAATGCAGTTCAACCGCGCCCGTTTCTTGTCCACGGCCTGAACCACCCACCAGGGTGCATCCTCCGTGTGGGTACGCGCCAGCATTTCCTCTTTGGCTTTGGTGTATTCCTCCCAATGGACACGGCTTTCCATATCCATCGGTGACAGCTTCCATTGCTTCAGCGGATCGTGGATACGCATATTGAAGCGGAATTCCTGCTCCTCGTCGGTGATCGAAAACCAATATTTGATCAGCACGATTCCGGAGCGGACCAGCATCCGTTCGAATTCCGGCACCGAGCGGAAGAACTCCTCGAGTTCATCGGGGGTGCAGAACCCCATCACGCGCTCGACACCGGCGCGATTGTACCAGCTTCGGTCGAAGAGCACGATCTCGCCACCGGTCGGAAGATGCGGGACATAACGCTGAAAATACCATTGATGGCGTTCCCGCTCGGTCGGGGCGGGCAGCGCGACCGTCCGGCAGACGCGCGGATTGAGCCGCTGGGTCACGCGCTTGATCGCGCCTCCCTTGCCTGCCGAATCCCGGCCTTCGAAAAGCACCACCACCTTCAGCTTCTTATGCTGAACCCAATCCTGCAGCCGCACCAGTTCGTGCTGCAAGCGGAAAAGCTCCCGGAAGTAGATCTTTCGCTCGAGCGTCTGCTCCGCCGGTTCCGACATTCCTTCGGCGACCAGATCGTCGAGCCGGTCTTCCTCCATCTGCATTTCCAGCTCTTCATCGAAGCTGTCGGCAATTTCGGCCTTTATACGGCTGAGTTGGTCCTGATGTGATTGCGACATGGCCTTTTCCCTTTGCTTCTTTTGACAGGAGCATGTCAGTGCGAAGTTTGTGTGACGATCGAAGACCAAAACGGCTACTCGCCTCTCTCGTTCCCCGCGCCCGGCGGAGCAGGCGCCGCGCAGGATGTGAGCGCCTACAGCTGCCCTGTTCGATATTTGTCGACAAGATTCCAGCAGGCGCGGATCGTCAGGGCCATGACGGTGAGCGTCGTCCCGGCGATGCCGCTGCCGGGGAAGGCGCTGGCGTCGGTGACAATGAGGTTCGGGACATCCCAGACCTGGTTGTAGGGGTTGAGCACCGAAGCCTCACGGGTTTCGCCCATGCGCGCGCCGCCCGTCTCATGGATTGCCGCACCCATGCACATGGTCTTGCGGAACCATTTGCGGAACATGAAGCGACTGAAGGCATCGGCTTCGGGAAAGGCGCCCTTGCCCATCTCCTTGAGGCCGGTGGGCGAGCCGATGAATTCGAGGTCGCCGCCGACCTCCTTGATCATCGCGATCAGCGTTTCCTCCTGCCTTCTGAGCAGCGCCTGCTCCTCCTCCTGCATGACGCAGCGGATATGCGGCACGGGAATGTTCCAGGCATCCTTGCGCCTCAGATCGAGCGTGATGCGGTTGTCGGCATAGGGCAGCATGCGTCCGAAACCGAAGAAGGCGAGACGTGCATCTCTGTCCCCGGAGACCGGCGCGCGGCCGACGCTTCCCTGGTAGTCGAAATCGCCGCGGGCGGCGTCGCCCTCGGCGAAGCGGGGAATGAAGATCCCGCCTGACGGATTGTAAAACGGGTCGGTCGGCGCGGATTCGTCGGGCGCCCAGCCCTTCGCCTTGGAAAAGGAGCCGAAGGCGAGGCACGGCAGCTGGTCCATGAAATAGCGACCGAGAGCGCCTGAGCTATTGCCGAGCCCATCCGGATGTTTCGCCGAAGCCGAATTCAACAACAGCCGCACGCTCTCTATCGGCGAGGCGGAAAGCACCACCGTCGCGGCGCGGACCGTCGATACCGCGCCCGTGTTGCGATCGATGTATTCCGCGCCGGTGGCGCGGCCGGTCTTCTCATCCGTGGTGATGCGGCGAACGACGGCGTCGTAGCGGATGGTCAGGTCGCCGGTCGCCTTTGCTTCTCGCAGCGGTCGTGGCATCCGGTCGGCGTCAGGCGCGATGTAACGCCAGGAGACGACGTGCCTTTCCGGCCAGCGGCTTTCAACCGCCTGCTTGAAGATCTGTTCGGCCGGCGTCAGGCTTGCCGGCTTCGTATAGATGCCGTCCGGCAGCGTGGCCACGTTGTCCTTGTTGCCGTAGAGCCCGAGATAGGCCTCAACCTCGTCGTAGAAAGGCGCCAGTTCGTCATAGGAGACCGGCCAGTCCACGCCCTTTCCGGCGCGTGAGTGGATCTTGAAGTCGTCGTCGGTCCAGCGCAGCAGCACCCGACCAAAACTGTGGAGGCGCCCGCCGCCCTGGCGGCCGCGGATCCATAGGAAGGGCTCGCCCTTCGGCGTCGTATAGGGGTTCTTGCGGTCGTTGACGAAGAAGTGGCTGAAACGCTCGGTGAAAAACGCCGCGCGGGCCTGGATCGGCTGGCCCTTCAAGGTGGCCCGCGCGCGCTCCCAGATATTGATGCTGCTTGCCGGCGCCTTCTTGCGCGCGGGATCGAAATCCTTCGGCCCGACGGCGGGACCGGCCTCGAGCAACAGCACCGACAGCCCCTGTGCCGTCAGTTCTTTTACCGCAAATGAACCCGCCGCGCCGGAGCCGATCACCAGCGCATCATAGACGATCTCAGACATGTCTTTTCAAATCCTGTCCTGAAGCAATCCTCAAAACGGCGCGAAATGCACCCGGAATTGCGGGAAAACAAAGGGATGGTGCGTCACAGCCGCGATCCGTCAGCGCCGAAGAGGGAGGCCTTGGCGATATCGAGCCCGGGAGCCAGAGCATCGCCGGGCTCAAGGGTCACCTCGCCCATCAGCCGGAGCGAGAGGCTTTGCTCCGCCCAGTCGAACCAGATAACGGCGTCCGAACCCATTGGCTCGACGACGACAACGCGGCCCGGAATGGTGGGCAGGCCGCTCGCGGCTCCATCGAGTACAAGGTGTTCCGGGCGAAAGCCGAGCGTTGCCGGTCCTTCCGCTGCGTCCGCTCTAACGGAATAACCGGAGAGATCGACAGTGAGTTCCTTGCTCCTGAAGACCGGCGCGCTATTGCCCCGCTCAATCCGGCCCTCGACGAAATTCATCGCCGGAGCGCCAATGAAGCCGGCGACGAAGAGATTGGCCGGGCGGCGGTAGATTTCGGCCGGCGAGGCGAGCTGCTGGATGACGCCGTCGCGCATGATGGCGATGCGGTCGGCCAGCGTCAGGGCCTCGACCTGGTCGTGGGTGACGTAGATCATGGTGTTGCCGAGGCGCTGGTGCAGTTTCTTAATCTCGACGCGCAATTCGTTGCGCAGCTTGGCATCGAGGTTCGACAGTGGTTCGTCGAACAGGAAGACATCCACTTCACGCACCAGCGCCCGGCCGATGGCGACGCGCTGGCGCTGACCGCCGGAAAGCTCAGCAGGACGCCGATCGAGCAGCTTGTCGAGCTGGAGAAGGGCGGCGGTGCGGGCGACACGGGCCTCGATCTCGGCCTTCGGCAGGCGTGCGACGCGAAGGCCGAAGGAGAGGTTCTTGCGGACCGACATGCGCGGGTAGAGCGCGTAGGACTGGAAGACCATGCCGATGCCGCGGTCTTTCGGCTCCTCCCAGCTGACATTCTTGCCCGAGATCCAGACCTCGCCTGATGTTATATCCTGGAGACCGGCAATGGCGTTCAAAAGCGTAGACTTGCCGCAGCCGGAAGGGCCGAGCAGCACCAGGAACTCTCGCGGCGCGATGTCGATCGACATCTTCTCGATCACCGTATGGTCGCCATAGGCGATCTTCAGGTCCTTGACGGAGACGGCAGATTGCATGGAAGCGTTACCCCTTGACTGCGCCGGCCGCGATGCCGCGCACGAACCAGCGGCCGGACAGGAAATATATGGCGAGCGGAACGATGGCGGTGAGGATCGTCGCCGCCATGTTCACGTTGTAGGTTCGCTCGCCCATCGTGGTGTTGACGATATTGTTGAGCTGCACGGTCATTGGCAGGTTGTCGCGCCCGGCAAAGACGAGACCGAGCAGGAAGTCGTTCCAGATGCCGGTGAATTGCAGCATGGAGACCACCACGATCATCGGCACGGCAATCGGCAGCATGATCTCGAAAAAGATGCGCCAGAAGCCCGCGCCGTCGACGCGCGCCGCTTTGCAGAGCTCCTCCGGCACGCTGACGAAATAGTTGCGGAAGAGCAGCGTCACCAGCGGCAGACCGAAGATGACATGCACGAGAATGATGCCGGCCAGCGAATTGTAGAGATCGATATTCGCCATCGCCCGGACCATCGGATAGAGGAAGATCTGGTAAGGGATGAGGCCGCCGGCCATCAGCAGGCCGAAGAGCAGGTTTGCCCCGCGCGGCCGCCAGAGCGAAAGCGCATAACCATTGATGGCGCCGATGAAGACCGAGAGCGCGACCGAGGGAAGGGTGATCGCCACCGAATTCCAGAAGCCGCTGCGAATGCCGACGCAGACGGTTCCCATGCAGGCGCCGGACCAGGCGGTCACCCAGGCAGAGAAATCGAGCGTCGCCGGCAGGGCAAAGATCTGCCCGAGCCGAATTTCGTCCATGGACTTCAGGGAGGTGACGACCATGGTGTAGAGCGGCAAAAGGAAGAAAAGTGCGGCGATGAAAAGGAAGGCATAGAGGCCGATGCGCCCGGCGGTGATCTGGGCCGGCTTCGGGCCGTTTGGATGAGGACGGGCCATCACGCAGCCCCCTTTGCTTTGTCACGCATGTGCATGATGTAGCGGAACGGGGCGACTGCGATGATCACGCCGAGGACAAGCACCGTCGCGCCTGCCGTGGCGAGGCCGAGGTTCTGGCGCCCGAATAAATTGTCCATGATGAATTTCGCCGGCACCTCCGTCGCATTGCCGGGGCCGCCATTGGTCATCGCGACGACGATGTCGTAGGTCTTGATCACGCCCATGGCGAGCAGCATGCCGGCCGCGGCCAGCGCCGGCCCGAGCTGCGGCAGGATGATCGAAACATAGATGCGCCAGACGGGAATGCCGTCGATCCGCGCCGCCTTCCATTGTTCGGCTTCGATGCCACGCATGCCGGCGAGCGCAATGACCATGACGAGCCCCGCGCCCTGCCATACGCCGGCAAGCACCAGCGCATAGATCGCCATGTCGCGATTGACCACCCAATCGAGGACGAAGCTTTCCCAGCCGAGCGAACGCACGCTCGCCTGGATGCCGAGCGTCGGATTGAGCATCCATTGCCAGATCAGCCCGGTCACCACGAAGGACATGGCGTAGGGATAGAGGAATATGGTCCTGAAGGCGCTTTCGAAGCGGATCTTACGATCCAGCGCCGCGGCGAGCAGGAAGCCCAACAGCAAACAGCCTGCGACGTAGAGGACGCCGAAGATCAACACGTTTTGCAGCGAGGCCAGCCACTTGGCGGAGGAGAAGAGCTTCGAATACTGCGCCAAGCCGACATAGGTCGAGGACGGAAAAAGCGTCGAATTGGTGAAGGACAGGCGGATCGACCACGCCATGGTGCCGATGAAAACCACGACCGCGACGAACCATGTCGGCAGCAAGGCGATGGTCGCGGAAAGATTGGGCTTGCGTTTGATGGACATCGACCAGCTCGTTGACGGAGTGGAAAGCAGGGCACGGGACGCCGCGTGAGGCGGCAGCCGGCAGCCGTGGCGTCGGATCGGGCCGACGCCACGGGTACTATCCTACTCGAAGATGGCGAAGAAATTCTCGGCCGCGGCATCTGCTTCGTTCGAGCCGCCGCTCCAGTATTCGTCGACGAAGTCGTCGAGCGCGCCGACCTGCTGGGGCGTCAGCACGATCGCCTGATCCGGCACGATTGCACCGGCGCTCATCAGCTCGACACCCTTCTGCGCGCAGGCGTCCAGCTTCGACTTATCGACGTCGGCTCGCATCGGAACTGAGCCCTTCTTCAGGGCAAATTCGACCTGAACGGCCGGATCCATGACGACTTCGGCGAGAAGTTTCTGCGCCTTGTCGGTCTCGGCATTGCCGGTCTTGGGGAACCAGAGGGAGTCGGCGATGTAAACCATGCCCTTCGACTCCGGCACGATCATGCAGCCATAATCCTTGCCCGGCTCCTTGCCGGCAACGGTGAATTCGCCCTTGGCCCAGTCGCCCATGAACTGCACGCCGGCCTTGGCGGTGATCAGCATGGCGGTCGCGTCGTTCCAGTTGCGGCCGGCTGCACCCGCATCGACATAGCCGCGCAGCTTGCCGAGGATATCAAGGGTCTTCTTCACGCCTTCGACGGATGCCGGGCTCTTGTCCTTGTCGACATAGATCTTCAGGAAGCCGTCGATCCCGACCTGCGAGAGCAGGATCATGTTGAAGACCTTGGTTTGCTGCCAGGGCTGGCCGCCCCAGGCGACCGGAACCATGCCGGCAGCCTTCAGCTTGTCGAGATCCGCAAAGAGCTCGTCCCAGGTCTTGGGCTCTTGCGCGATGCCAGCCTTCTCGAAGGCTTCCTTCGAATAGAAGATCCAGCTTTCGCCATGGGCGCCGGTCGGCGCAAGATAGACCTTGCCGTCATAGGAGATGAGATCGTGGATCGATTTCGGCAGGGCGTCTGCCCATTTGCCGGAGGAAGCCACGTCGTCGATCGGATTGAACAGGCCCTGGTTGATGAAATCGGCGGCAGCGAGACCGATGACGCCCTGCTTGGCGCCGGGCGCGTCACCCGCGACGATACGGTTCTGGAAGGCGGCATCGGCCGCACCGAAGCCGGCGATCGAGGAATCTTTCCAGACGCCGCCGCGCTTTTCGAACTCGGTCTTGATGACGTTGAGCGCGGCTGCTTCGCCGCCCGACGTCCAGGACGACATGATCTCGATCGTCGGCTTGTCCTCGGCATGGGCCGAGGCAGATAGGCCGGCGAATGCCACGCCGGCAAGAAAAAGCTTCATCATGTTCTTCATTGTTCCACCTCTTGAAAAATGCCCTCTTTGCGGGGCGTTTTGTTGTCTTAGGAATGACTGTCAGCGATAGATCGGCAGGAGCGCCTGCCGGACGAGCGTGAGCCCGTTGGCGATGTCGCGGACGGGATCCGGCGCGGCATCGAGTTCGAGGATCGCCCAGCCTTCATAGGCCCGGTCGCGCAGCAGCCGGATCCAGGCCGGCCAGTCGACCCGTCCGAGGCCGAAGCTGCAGAAATAGGGCTGGTGGCGTTCATGGATGTGCCTGTCGATCAGCGTGTCGGCGGGCATCGGGCCCCGCGCATCCTTCCAGTGGGCGATGATCATGCGCTCGTGATGGCGATCGACGAGCTGGACAGGATCGGAGCCGGCAACGATGATGTGGGCGGTATCCGGGCACATGTGCACATAGGCCGGGTCGGTCAAAAGCATCATCAGATCGACGTCGCGCGCGGCGGCAAAGATCGAGTGCGCTTCAGTGTGCAGCGCCAGCCGTACGCCCCTGGCATAGAGGGTCGCGCCGAGCCGGTTCAGAAAATCGGCGATCACCTTAGCGCGATCGAAATCATGGAACTGCACCGGCTGGGCACCGAGCGTCTGGCGTAGCGGCGCGCCGATCACCATGATGTCGCTGCCGCAGGCTTTCAGGAAGTCGGCATATCGTTCCGCCTTGTCGATCAGCGCGCGCTGGGCCTCGGGCTCGGCGAAGTCGCCGGCCGCCTCAAGTTCCGCGAAGAAGCCGCTGCACAGCGTCAGACCGCGTCTTGCCAGCTCGGCCGCGAAGGCGTCGACGGAACCGTAGGTCTTGATGGCGTCCTGCCAGTTGAAGGGAGAGAAGGTCAGCTCGACGCCGGTAACGCCGGAAGCCTGGACGCTGTCGAGGATCTTGTCCCAGAAGGCGCGCGGCTCGGCGCGTGCATAGTCGACGATCGCGTCATGGCTATCGACGTCCCAAAAGCCGGGATGGAAGAATGTCACGAGATCGACGCCGAAGCGCAGCCTGTCGTCAGCAGCCATAATCACTCCCTTTTCAAGGCATGACCTATCCGTTTGCGGAAAGGGCCGTTCCGCATTCATAAGTCGTAGAATTTTCAATGCATATCGCTTGGCAATCGTTTGCCATGATTAGATAATAGCCAAGCTGTTTTTTTACGCAAGCGGTTTTTGGCAAACGTTTGCTATAAGCTGCCGCTTGTCTTAGAGTTGCAAACAAAAGCATCCGAGGGAAAGAAAGAACCGTGAACAAAAACAAGGATGTAGTCGGAGAGGATCAATCAGGCGCGTTGATGGCCGATGTCGCGCGGCTCGCCGGCGTTGCGATATCGACAGTGAGCCGGGCGCTCGCCAATCCCGGACGGGTCAATGAAAAGACGCGCGCCAAGATCAATGCCGCGGCGAGGCAACTGGGCTACACCCCGAACGCGATGGCGCGCGGTCTCAGGGTCGGCAAATCCAACATCATCATGATCATTCTGCCGGGATCTCTCTACTATGGTGCTTCCCAGGTCATTCCGCAGGTGCTGCAGAGTATCAATAAATCGCTGATCCAGGGCGGCTACAACCTGATGATCGCCAACCTCGACCGCGACGAGATTTCCGAGCGGCACATTCTCGACCTCGCCTTCGGCGGCAGCGTGCGCGGAGCCATCATCCTGTCGTCGAAGCTTCCGGAGGTTGACGGACGCTCGCTGGCCAATTCCGGCCTGCCGATCGTGTCGATGCTGCTCGACATGAGCGATGCCGGCCTGCAGAGCGTCGTTACCAACGACCGCGAAGCCGTGCGCGACGTCACGGCCGAACTGATCCGATTGGGTCATCGACGGTTCTTCTATCTTGCAGGGCCTGAAGGCAACTATCACGATGTCGAGCGTTACGGCGGCGTGCTCGAGGCGCTCGAGGCGGCAGGATTGTCCGAGGACTCGGTGCATCGCTCGGGTGGCCATCTCGATTATCAGCACGGCTTCGACATTGGTGTCCAGGCGGCGGATGATTTCGCCGAGTTGACCGAAAAACCGACAGCAGTCATCGCGACCAGCGATGACATGGCCATTTCATTTGTCAGCCGTATCCAGCGGACGGGCCTAAGTATTCCCGGTGATGTGTCCGTCGTCTCCTTCGACGGCTCCCCCGTCTGCGAATTTTGCTCTCCGCCACTCTCGACGATCAAGCAGCCGGTGGAAGAGATGGGGCGCGCCGCGGTGGATCTCCTGCTCGACGCCATTGACCAGAGGCAGAATACGGCGGCGGTTCGCACCGTCATCCGCAGCAGCCTGATCTTGCGGGAGAGCATCGCTGCTCCGAAGAACTGACGGAGCTGGAACCGGCTATGCACAGAAGGACATGGTGATGTCACGGGCCTTTAGTTCAAGCCTCGTAACGGCCGTGATCCGTCAGAAAAGCTTTGTGCGTTCGTTGAACGCATTCATAGACAAACACTGTAGGAAAGCCTAAGTTAGCGCCGGGTAATACCTTTGACTAAGGAGGTCTCATGGCATCGCCAACCTCGCTCAAGCTCGATGATGAGCTAAAGGGCCGCGTTCAGCAACTGGCCGAAGCTCGCCGCCGCTCGTCCCACTGGATCATGCGGGAAGCTATTGCGCAATATGTTGAGCGCGAGGAGAAGCGTGAGACGCTGCGACAGGAGACGCTTGACGCCTGGAATGAATTTAAAGCGACGGGACTGCATGTCACCGGCGCCGAGGTCGAAAAATGGCTTTCGACTTGGGGAACTGACGACGAGTTGTCCGCACCCGAATGCCACAAGTAGTCTTCTCCCCCGCCGCAATTCGCGACCTTGAGCGGCTACGGGAGTTCTTGCGGCTGAAAAACCCATCGGCCGCAAAGCGAGCAGCCGAAACTATCCTCAACGGCTTGAGAGTCCTCAGCGCACATCCCCATATTGGACGCCTCATCGAGGACTTGCCCGAGCACTATCGGGAGTGGCTCATCGATTTTGGAGATAGCGGATACATCGCCCGTTATCGTATTGATGGCGACATTTTGACGATCCTAACCGTACGGCATCAGAAGGAAGCAGGGTTCTGACACGGGCGCCATTGCCGACGATAGGTTTCAGCAAGGCCGCTTGAACTCCATCAAAACTTCGTCTGACCCCATCAGTCGGCGCGTCGTGCTACGAAAATCACAACGCCGGGCGATCTGAAACTTCAGGTCTGCGCGGTGGAATTCTGAAATTCAGAGCACGCATATGGACCTCTCGAAGATCAAGACGCTGATCGACTTTGTCGGACGATCGAACATTACCGAGCTGACCGTGACCGAAAAGGACGTGACGGTGCGGATTTTCCGCACGTCGCAGGGTCAGGAGGCTGCTGCCGAGCCCCAGCAAAAGGCAGGATCGACGACGAGCTTTGCCGATGATGCCGGCTCCCATGCGCCTTCGAGCGTCGAGAAAACCTCCTATGCGGTGAAGGCGCCCGTCTTCGGCGTTCTGCACCGGACCCCGTCGCCCGGGGAACCGCCATTCATCGCAATCGGTGACGAGGTGGAGGAGGGGCAGACCCTTTTCATCATCGAGGCAATGAAGGTCTTCAACACGATCGCTGCGCCGCGGTCAGGGCGCATTACGCACCTCACCGAAATCGACGACGGCGAGGTCGAGACCGGCGACCTGCTGGCGGAGATTGCCTGATGCCGGAAACGCCTGAACAATCTGCGGCCGGCCGCTTCGATACCGTTCTGATCGCCAATCGCGGCGAGATCGCCGCCCGGATCCAACGCGCCTGTCGTGAGCTCGGCCTGAAGACGGTCGCCATCTGCTCCGAGGCGGACAGGGGAGCGCCCTACGGCAAGACCACAGACAGTTTTCTGTGCATCGGCCCGTCGACTGCCGCCAAGAGCTATCTCAATCAGGATGCCATCCTTCTGGCGGCGCGTCTTGCCGGTGCAGGCGCCATCCATCCAGGTTACGGTTTTCTGTCTGAAAACGCCGCCTTCGCCGACGCCATCGAAAAGGCGGGGCTGATCTTCATCGGTCCGACCGCGTCATCGATTGCGATTATGGGCGACAAGATCGCGGCAAAGCGCGCGATGACGGCGGCCGGCGTGCCCTGCGTTCCCGGTCCGGACACCGCGCTGCCCGATGACCCCGCCACGATCGAGCGCATAGCGCTGGAAATCGGATATCCTGTCATCATCAAGGCAGCCGGCGGCGGCGGCGGACGCGGCATGCGCGTCGTGCCAAAGGCCGATGTGTTGCATGAAGCAATCGCGCTGACGCGGGAAGAGGCCCGCAAGGCCTTCGGTTCCCCCGCGCTCTACATGGAGAAATTCTTAGAGCATCCGCGCCACATCGAGATCCAGGTCATTTGCGACGATCACGGCAATGCCGTGTGGCTCGGACACCGGGATTGCTCGATGCAGCGCCGCCATCAGAAAGTGGTGGAGGAGGCGCCGGCGCCGGGGATCGCACCCGACATCATCCAGCCGGTCGGCCTGGCTTGCGTAGAGGCCTGCCTTCAGATCGGCTACCGGGGCGTCGGAACCTTCGAATTCCTCTATGAGGACGGCGCTTTCTATTTCATCGAGATGAACACGCGACTTCAGGTCGAGCATCCCGTCACCGAGATGACGAGCGGCGTCGATATCGTCCAGGCGCAGATAAAGGCGGCTCAGGGTCACTTTCTGAATCTCGCCCAAGGCGATGTGACATGCGAAGGCCATTCCTTCGAATGCCGTATCAACGCCGAGGACCCGGAAACCTTCCTGCCGTCGGCGGGTGTCGTCACCCACCTGGCTTTGCCGGCGGGACCAGGCATCCGCGTCGATACGCATATTCATACCGGCTACAAGGTCTCGCCCTATTACGATTCGCTGATCGCCAAGCTGATCGTCCATGCGCCGACGCGGGCGGAAGCGATGGCAAGAATGCGCGAAGCGCTTGCCGGTACTGAGATCGAGGGGATTTCCACCAACATCCCCTTCCTGTGCGCCCTATTCGAGGACGGCGCATTCGCGCGCGGCGAGACGGACATTCACTATCTCGAACAATGGCTGAAGCTGCGGAGGGCGGCATGAGCGCGATCGATTTCAGCGATCCGGCGACGATCGCATTGCTCACCGAGGCGCTGATGGCCGCAGGCGTGGACGGTCTTGAAATCTCCCGGCCGGACGGACAGCTTCGCATCGTCGTCGCTGGAAAAGATGGCGCCCGGATCAGCCCGCCCGAAGCGACGCCCCATGCTCCTGGTTTGGCTCCCGGCTCCGCATCCGCCGTCGTGAAGGCGCCGATGGCGGGCCGCTTCTGCGTCGAGCACCCGGCCGCCTCCGCCGCGCCGCAAAATCTACCGCGATCCGTATCCGATGCGGATATCGTTGGCTTTGTCGGGGTAGGGCACATCCTGCTTCCTCTTCGCGCCGGCCGTTCCGGTGTTTTGACCAGGCTGCTCGCCGAGCCTGGTGCGCTGGTCGGCTTCGGTGATCCTCTGTTCGAAATCGAGCTCCAGTCATGATCGTCACGACGAACAGACATGCATCGCAACGCGAGATCGTTCCGGCCGCCAAAAGCCTGGCGCGGGTTTCCTCGATCGGCGCCAGATCCTTCCTGCTCGAAGCGCCAGGCGACTTCGACCTTATCGCGCAGCGGCGGATCTGGGCTCTGTCCCAGACTGTGAAAGGTTGGACGGACCTTGCGGAAAACATCCCGGGCATGACCAATCTGCTGGTGATCTTCAAGGAGACTCCCGAGGATCCCGATGCGGTGGTCGCTCGGCTGCTGGAGGCATGGGAGTATGCCCGCAGCATCGATCTCAAGGGCAAGACCATCGAGATCCCCGTCCATTATGGCGGCGAATATGCGACGGATCTTCCAGCCCTTTGCGATCTCTCGGGCTTGAGCGACCGCGAGGTCGTCCGCATCCATCATGAAGCGACCTACCGTGTGTTCGCCTTGGGCAGCGCTCCCGGTTTCGGTTATCTGCATGGTCTCGATCCGCGCATCTACATGCCGCGAAAGACCGTGCCCTCGCTGAAAATGCCGAAGGGCTGCGTGACCATCGGCGGCATGCAGACCGGCGTCGCCATGCTCACAGGTCCGAATGGCTGGAACTCCATTGGCTTCGCGACGCTTGAGATGTTCGATCCCACGTCACCGACCCCCGCGATGATGGCGCCGGGAGATACGGTGCGGTTCCTGCCAGCAGGGATTGAGCTATGATCGAGATCATCGAAA
The DNA here is from genome assembly GCF_001657485.1 of Rhizobium sp. WYCCWR10014. Taxonomy (GTDB): domain Bacteria; phylum Pseudomonadota; class Alphaproteobacteria; order Rhizobiales; family Rhizobiaceae; genus Rhizobium. The sequence goes on along the minus strand of NZ_LXFU01000050.1, from coordinate 252,092 downwards.
GCGGCCCGTTCAATACAGTGCAGGATCTTGGCCGCCCCGGCTATCGCGACATCGGCGTATCGGCGAGCGGCGCGATGGATCCGCTCGCGGTCCGGATCGGCAACATTCTCGTCGGCAATGACGAAGATGCCGCCGCGATAGAGGTGCAGACGTTCCCGTTCTGCCTGCGTTTCGAGCGGCGCGTCGTCTTTGCCGTTACCGGTGCCGACGGCAATCCCGATCTGGATGGATCGGAACTGCTTCCCTGGTGCGCCTATCTCGCGGAACCCGGACAGGTTCTCGGACTGAAACAGCCCCCGCGGCTTGCACGCTCCTATGTTGCGCTCGGAGGCGAGCTGGATATCCCAGTTGTCATGGGCTCGCAAAGCACATCGCTCCGCGGCGGCTTCGGCGGCAATGCCGGCCGGCCCCTGGCGAAGGGCGATCGGATCGCGGTCGGCGAGGACGCAGAGATGGCCATGTTGCCGGCCTCTGGTCTCGCCGTCGTCGAACCGGCCGTGGCGCTGCGCGATGTCTTCCCGGCCACTGTCGACGGCGTTTTGCCGATCCGCGCCCTGCCGGCCGGCGAGCATGATCTTTTCGCCGGAGATGGCGAAGCCTTCTGGAGCCAGACCTGGAGGATTTCCTCCCGAAGCGACCGGACGGGCTACCGCCTGTCCGGCGAGCCGATCACGCCGACAGCATCCATCGAGATGCGCTCCCACGGCGTCGTGCCCGGCGTGATCCAGGTTCCGCCCGGCGGCGAACCGATCGTGCAGATGAGCGATGCCAACACCGCCGGCGGATATCCGAAGATCGCCGGAGTGATCGAATGCGATCTCTGGCGGCTTGGGCAAGCCCGCATCGGCGCCCGCCTGAAATTCGTTCGCTCGACGCATGCGGAGGCGCGCACGGTGGAACAGGCTGTCGCCCGCTATGTCGAAGACGTCAGGCAGACATCCCGAATGGTCAAGCGCGCCTTGAAGGCGATGGCCTGATGCGTGTCGCCCAACAGGCCGTCAAAAGGAGGAACTGATGAAGATCGATCTGAATTCCGACATGGGCGAAGGATTTGGTCCCTACCGGCTGTGCGATGACGAAGCGATGATGAAACTCGTCTCGTCGGCCAACATCGCCTGCGGTTTCCATGGCGGCGACCCGGAGATCATGGGGCGAATGGTCCGGCTTGCGAAGCTGAACGGCGTCGGCATCGGCGCGCATCCCGGTTTGCCTGATCGGCTCGGCTTCGGCCGGCGCGAAATACCATTCCAGGCAGACGAGCTTCGCCAGCAGATGCTCTATCAGTTGGGGGCTCTAATGGCGATCGCCAAAGCCGAGGGTGTCACTGTCTCCCATATCAGCTTCCACGCGGCGATGGGCAATATGGTCAATCGCGATCCTGCGCTGGCCGATCTGATGATGGATGCGATCGCCACGGTGGACGCTGGTCTCGTCGTTTTCGTTACCCATGGCAGCGAGGTTCAGCAGGCGGCCAAACGCGCGCGTTTGAAGACGTTGGCGCTTTTCCTTGCCGACCGGGCTTATGACGCCAGCGGAAAACTCGTCGCGCGCGGGCTGCCGGGCGCCGTCATCAAGGACGAAGCCGCGGTGCGTGCGCGTGTGCGGCAATTCCTGCTCGAAGGCACGGTCGAGACAATCGACGGAGCCGTGATCGCGATGCCGGCCCGCTCCATTCTCGTCCACAGCGACACACCCGGCGCCCTCGAGCTTGCCGGCATCGTACGCGGCGAGATCGAAGCCACGGGTGCTGCGCTCGCGCCTGCCGCCGAACTCGCCGACTGACGCAATCCCGATCGCCCGCGGGCGGTTTCCCGTTCCCATCTCTCATCGAAGGACCATGTCGATGTCCGTCATCGCTGACCGCCTGAAAAACGTCTCCATCTCCGCATCCGCCGCCATGACCCAGCGCGCCAGGGAACTGGCCGCCAAAGGCATCAAAGTTGTCAGCCTCTCGTCCGGCGAGCCGGATTTCCCCACTCCGGCGCACGCGATCGAGGCGGCCCATGCGGCCGCTCTTGCCGGCGATACGAAATATCCTCCGATGGACGGCACACCGGCGCTGAAGGCCGCCATCATCAAGAAGTTCAAACGGGACAACAATCTCGACTATGATGCCAGCCAGATCGTGGTGTCGGGTGGCGGCAAGCAGGTGATCTTCAACGCCATGCTGGCAACCTGCAATCCGGGCGACGAGGTTGTTATTCCGACACCCTCTTGGGTCAGCTATGCCGATATCGTCAAATTCGCCGGCGGTGTCCCGGTCGCCGTCCCCTGCCACGAGCAGGCCGGCTTCAAGCTGCGTCCCGAGGATCTGGAGGCGGCGATCACGCCGCGCACCAATTGGCTCTTCCTGAATTTCCCGAACAATCCGACCGGAGCCGCCTGCTCCCGGGCGGAGATGGCTGCCATCGCCGAGGTCATGCTGCGTCATCCCAATGTCTGGATCATGACCGACGATATCTATGAACACCTGGTCTATGACGACTTCCAGTTCTGCACGATCGCCGAAGTCGAGCCCAGGCTCTATGATCGCGTCCTGACGATGAACGGCGTTTCCAAGGCGTACGCGATGACAGGCTGGCGGCTCGGCTTTTGTGCCGGGCCGAAAGACCTGATCTCCGCCGTCAGCAACGTCAACGGACAGAATGGTGGCGGCATCGCGACGCTGACCCAGGCTGCGGCGACCGCAGCCCTGGACGGGCCTCAGGATCTCTTGAAGGAGCGTGCGGCGATCTACAAGGAAAGACGCGACTTCGTTCTCGACAGATTGTCTGAGGTGGAAGGGCTGCGCTGCCATCGGCCCGAAGGCGCCTTCTACATCTACCCGAATATCTCGGGGCTGATCGGCAAGACCAGCAAGGGCGGTCGAAAGATCGAGACCGATGTCGATTTCGTCATGGCGCTCGTCGACGAGCATCATGTCGCGACCGTGCAAGGAGCGGCTTACGGAATGAGCCCATTCTTCCGTATTTCCTACGCGACGAGCATGGAAAAACTCGGCGAAGGATGCGCGCGCATAGCTCAATTCTGCAAGGATATGCGCTGATCGGCGTCGCACTTTAGATCTGAATTCAGATCTAAAGCAAAGGAAGGGAGCATGATGTCGTCCGAAAACCGCTCACACTTTTCGGCATCATGCTCTAGCTTTTAAGCCGCGCCGTCAGCTCGAGAAGGATGTCTCTGACGGCGAGGGCCGGTTCCGATAGGGGATTCTGGTCGGAAACGCACAGCGACAGGGTTTCTTCGATCCGCGGCGACACGAGCCGGCAGATCAGCGGCTCACTCGATTCCGATACGATGCGGTCGGCGATGGCTTTCGGCATGATCGTCGCGCCGAGACCGCTGCCCACCGCGCGGGCCAGCGTGCGGACGATCTCGACTTCCGCCACGACTTTCAAATTGGTTCGCGTGCGCGTGAAGGCGGTATCGACCGCGCGGCGGACGAAATTATAGGCCGGCGGCAGCAGCAGCGGTATTCCGTCCAGAGCATTGAGCGGAACCGGTTTCGCATCCGCTTCGATGGCAAAGTCCCGATGCGCGACAAGGAAAAACTCTTCGCTCAGGATCGGCTCGAACCGGACACCCTTGATCGGTCCGGTTCCATGGAGAAGCGCCATCTCCAGCCGGCCATTCATGATCATCTGGCTATAGGTCTGGCCGACACTTTCGGTCAGGTGCAGCAGAATACCGGGATGTCGTTTGCGGGTCTCCGCCAGGAGGTCGACCGACAGCGTGGCCGCACTGCTGAAGGGCACGAGGCCGACGGACACACGCCCGGCAAGCGAATTGCCGGCTGCGGATGCATCCGCTTGCGCCTGCTCCATCTGCCGAAGGATAATCTGCGCATGGCGATACACCGCATGTCCCGCATCGGTCATGCTGACGCCCTGCTGGCTGCGGATCAGCAGCTTGTGGCCAAAATGCTCCTCCAGTGCCGCAAGCTGCTGACTGAGCGCCGGCTGGGCGATATGCAAAAGGTCCGCCGCTCGCGTGATGCTGCCGCTGTCGACGATCACGATGAAAGATTTGAGGCGTCTGATGTCCATGAGGATCGAGGTACCGTTCTGATCTGCGCTGCTTACATTTGCAGACACGCACTGCTTTTGCAACGCGACGCCGTCGCTGCTTTCCTCAGGCCCGGACGCCGCAAGACGATGCCCGGCATCAGCTCTTTCTCTTCTTCAGCAGCCTGCGCGGGCTCCATAACCGTTGCTTATTGCTCCAGAGATAATCGGTCTTAGGCAAGGGGTTTAAGCTTCGCTACTGTCTCAATCAACAACAAGGGAACGACAATGCCATTCTCCGACTACAAGACCGCACTGGTGACCGGCGCATCCTCCGGTATCGGCGCAGCCGTGGTTGAGCGGCTCCGCCGGGAGAACATCGAGGTCCATGCCGTTGCCCGCAGCGCCGAAGCGCTGCAGCAGCTGGCCGCTCGGACGGGCTGCGTCGCCCACGTCATCGACGTGACTGACCGTCAGGCCATGGCCGAGCTCACGCGCCGGGTGGAGTTCGATATTCTCGTCAACAATGCCGGTGTCGACCGGCCGAAGAAATTCCTGGAAGCCGAGGACGGCGATATCGATCTCATCGTCGACGTCAATCTCCGGGCGGTCCTGCACCTCTGCCGGCTGGTCGTGCCCGGCATGGTGGCGCGCGACCGCGGGCATGTCATCAACATCTCGTCGATCGCCGGCGCCTACAATTTCGGCGGAAACTCGTCCTATCACGCCACCAAGGCAGGGGTGAGCATGCTGTCCAACCAGCTGCGCATCGACGCCTTCGGCAAGCGGGTACGGGTCACGGAAATCTGCCCTGGCCGGGTCGCCACTGACATTTTCAATCACGTCCACGGCGATGACCCCAGCATCCGCGAACGGTTCATCGACGGCTTCGAACTGCCGCAGGCGACCGACATCGCCGACGCGATTGCCTTCGCCATAGCAGCCCCCGTCGCCGTCAACATCGGGCACATGGAGATCACGCCGACGCTGCAGGTCATGGGCGGGCTGCAGACGGCAAAGCCCCAGCCTTCGGCGAAGACGGATCAATCCGGGGAGCCAAACCCGTGAGCGGTTTCGACCTTTCGGCAATTCTCGGAAATCCGGAATATACCGCCATGCTGCTGCATGGCATCGAGATGACCTTCATCATCTATGCCGGCTCCTGGTCGATGGCGATGGCGCTGGCACTTCTGCTGCTGGCGTTGCGTTTGTCACCCTTTCGCTTCGGCGATCCGTTAGTCGCAGCTTACGTCTCCTACCATCGGAACGTCCCCACCCTGGTTCAGCTCATGCTGTGGTATTTCGGGATCTTCACCCTGATGCCAAGCGGAGTAGCCGAATGGCTGGCCGTCCATAATGCCGAAGCCATCTTCGCCGTGATCGGGCTCGGGCTCTGCCAGGCGGCCTATTTCAGCGAAGATCTTCGGTCCGGCGTACGCTCGGTCAGCCCCGGCCAAATGCAGGCAGCCCGCGCCCTTGGCCACGGTTATCTCTCGGCGATGCGTTTCGTCATCATGCCGCAGGGGGTGCGCAACGCGCTGCCGCCGCTCATCAATCACAGCGTTTCCCTGTTCAAGAACAGCAGTCTCGCCGTCGTCATCGGAGCCTCGGAGCTGACGCATGCCGTCAAGGAGATCGAGAACCTCAGCTTCCGGACCTTCGAGATCTACCTGATCGGCACGGTTCTCTACCTTTTCTTCTCGCTCGTGATCATGAGCATCGGCGCCTATCTGTCGATGCGCACCGATCCTGCCAGGAGCGCGCGCGCATGATCCACGACATGATCGCCATCGTCCAAGACTACTGGCTGCTGCTGCTGATCGGCCAATATCCGAACGGGCCGCTCGGCGGGCTCGCCAATACGCTGATCCTTTCGGCACTCAGCATCGCTCTCGCCTTTCCGGTCAGTATCCTCTTTGCGCTCGCGCGGCTCTCCAAGTCGCCGCTGCTGCGCTGGCCGGTCACCGCGCTCGTCTATTTCACCAGGGGCGTGCCGCTCTTGATGCTCATCCTGTGGAGCTATTTCCTCGTTCCGCTGCTGACCGGCGCCGATGTACCGAGCTTCGTCACGATGCTGACGACGCTCGTGGTCTATCAGAGCGCGTTCCTGAGCGAAGTCGTCCGTGCCGGCATTGTTGCGCTCGGACCGGGCCAGATGGACGCGGGGCGTGCGCTTGGCCACGGCTATCTCGGTGCGATGCGCTTCATCATCCTGCCGCAGGCGCTCTACAACATGATCCCGAGCATCATCTCCACCTTCGTCTCGACGATCAAGGACACGACGCTCGGCTACGTGATCAACGTGCCGGACCTGACCTTTGCCGCAAGCCAGGTCAACAACCAGCTCCTGACGCAGCCTTTCCAGGTCTTCCTCATTCTGGCGATCGTCTACTTCGCCATCTGCTGGACGCTCACCTACTTCGCAAATCGCCTCGAGCGGAGCATCACGCGGCGGCGTGCGGGACTTTCCAACCTTCCTGCCGCCGCTGTGGTCGCGCCATCGAAAATCATATCGGAGCAGCCATGACCATGTCAGTTTCAGCACAGGAATTGCAGACGATCCGGCTTTCGCAGGTCTGCAAGAGCTACGGCGATTATCCGGTCCTGAAGGACATCGATGCGCAGGTGACGCGCGGCGAAGTCGTGGTCATCTGTGGGCCGTCCGGCTCGGGAAAATCGACGCTGATCCGCACGATCAATCGCCTTGAGGAAATCAACAGCGGATCGATTACGCTCGACGGGCAAAACATTCACGCCGCCATGCGGGCAAAGGAACTCAATGCACTGCGCAGCCGGATCGGCTTCGTATTTCAGAACTTCAACCTGTTTCCGCACCTTTCGGTGGTCGAAAACGTGTCGATGTCGCCGATCCGGGTGAAAGGCGTGGCCCCGGATGTTGCAGAGGACAAGGCCCTCAAGCTTCTCGATCGGGTCGGCCTTGCCGACAAGGCCCGGGCCTATCCCGGTCAACTCTCAGGCGGCCAGCAGCAGCGGGTGGCAATCGCCCGCGCTCTTGCCATGGAACCGCCAGTGATGCTGTTCGACGAGCCGACCAGCGCGCTCGATCCTGAAATGGTCGGCGAAGTGCTGGCCGTCATGAAGAGCCTGGCGTCGGAAGGCATGACCATGCTCTGCGTCACCCACGAAATGGGTTTCGCGCGCGACGTCGCGGATCGAGTCTGGTTCATCGACGCGGGCCAGATCCTCGAAATGGCGACCCCCGAGGAATTCTTCAGCAATCCACGCCATCCCCGGGCTCAGCGTTTCCTCGCTGATCTCAGGCATTGATACCAACCACCAAAAACAAAGGAGAACAGCAATGAACTGGAAATGCCTAACCCTCACCGTCGCATTTGCCGGCATAGCGGCGGCCGTGCCCGCAAAAGCCGATCAGCTCGACAACATCATCTCGGCGAAAACCCTGCGCTGCGCGACGTTCGCCGACGTTCCTCCCTTCGCTTCGCCCGATCCGAAGACCCGCGAAATGGCCGGTTTCGACGTCGATCTCTGTGGCGCCATCGCCAAGGAACTGGGCGTCAAGGCTGAAATCAAGCCGGTTTCGGTCGAGGCGCGCGTACCCGAGGTCAAGCTCGGCCGCGTCGACATCACCGTTGCCAACCTTGCCTATACTCTGAGCCGCGCCGAGCAGATCCAGTTCAGCGATCCCTATTATCTCGCCAAGGAAATGCTGATCGTGCCGGCGGACGATGCCGGCAAGAAGAAGGCCGACTACGCAGGCCAGCGCATCGCTTCGACCAAGGGTTCGACCTCCGAGATGTCGATCAAGCTCAACAAATCCGATCCGCTGACCTTCCAGGATACCGCCTCGGCCTATCTCGCCGTCCAGCAGGGCAAGGCGCGCGGCATGGTGGCCAACACCATGACGACGACCAAGTTCGTCAATGAATCGAAGAGCAAGGGCAAGGCAATGCGGATGATCGAGGAGCCGATGCTGTACCAGCCGATCGGCATCGGCATGGCCAAGGATCAGCCGGCGCTGACCGCCAAGATCAACGAGATCCTTCGCAAGCTAGACACATCGGGCGAGATCAACAAGATCTGGGACAAGTGGCTCGGCCCGGATACCGAATACAAGATGACGCGCACCGACAAGGTCGTATCGCTCTCGGAGCTGAAGTTCGACCCGATCCCTTAAGACCTCGGCGTCTTCCAATGACGATATCCAAACGAAATCAGACGGCGGGACATGCCCGCCGTCGGCCAACGATGGGAGGCATCCGTGATCCATATTAAAGATATTGCCGAACGGCCAAGCAAAGCCGATATCGACGCCGTTTCCAAATTTTCACCCGCGACGATCCACGAGGCTCAAGGGCGCCGCGGAGCCCTTTCCTCCCGCCTGAAGCCCGTCGACTACCGCATGAAACTCTGCGGTCCGGCCTTTACGGTGAAATGCGCGCCGCGTGACAACATCATGCTGCAGCTTGCCATCAACTACGCAAAGCCGGGCGATATCATCGTCGTATCGGCCGGCGAATACGAAGAGGCCGGATCCTTCGGCGATGTCCTCGCCAATGCCTGCCTGGCAAAGGGCATCGGCGGTCTCGTGACCGATACCGGCGTGCGCGACACGCTTCAGCTCAGGGAACTTGGCTTTCCGGTCTTCTCGCTCAGCGTCTGCATCAAGGGGACGGTGAAGGAAACCATCGCGGCGGTGAACGACACGATCATCGTCGGCGGCGAAATCATTCATCCCGGCGACATCATCGCCGGCGATGCCGACGGCCTAGTGATCGTGCGTCGCCAGGAAGCGCAGGAAGTCGCCAGGCTGTCACAGGCCCGCGAGGATGCCGAGGCCGGCTATATCGCGGCATATAAGCAGGGCAAATCGGTCATCGAGGTCAGCAATCTCGAACCGGTGCTGAAAGCCAAGGGCCTCGTCGTCGACATCTGACGCAAGACCGCAATAGCTATCAGCCCTGCCAACTTCAAAGGGCGGCTGGCCTTTTCGGCCAGCCGCCATTTTCAAAACCCGCTACCCGGCGGACGCCTGCGTGCAAAGATCAGTCTGGACACTATTATGGACACATGTTCTATAAAATGGACAGATTCGACGGGAGCACGCCATGCATCTTTCCATGTGGACTTACCCCTGGGATATCCAGGACCAGGGGCTCGCCGCACTCGCCGCCGACCTTCGCGACCGTGCAGGCCTGACGACGGTCAGCCTGGCGACGTCCTATCATGCTGGCCGGTTCCTGCAGCCGCGGAGCCCGCGGCAGAAGGCCTATTTCCCCGAAGACGGGACGGTCTACTTCCGGCCGGATGAGAGCCTATGGCGGGATAAGCTGATCCGGCCGCTGATGGCTGGGAATGTCACCGAGCGCGGCGACATGCTGGAAGCCCTCGTCCAAGGACGCGAGGCGACGGGTCTCAAGGTCTCCTGCTGGACGGTCTGCCTCCACAATACCCGTCTCGGCATGCTGCATCCCGATCACGTGACGCGGAACGCCTTCGGCAATCCCAACTACTACAATCTTTGCCCCTCCAGCCCGGCGGCGCGGGCCTATGCCGTCACCCCGATATGGTGGAACTCGAGAGCCCGAACTTCATGGGATTCGCGCACGAATATCATCACGAAAAAGACGGCGTCGGTCTGAATGCCGAAGACGATTTCCTGCTGTCGCTCTGCTTTTGCGACCATTGCACGGTGCGCGCCGAGAAGGCCGGTGTGCCGGTCGAAGGTGCGCGCCGGTCGGTCGCGCGCTTCATCGCCGAACTCTGCGAACGGGCAGTCCCGGAACGGCAATTCCTCGACTTTCCGGCAGCCGGCATCGATGCCTTCCGCGACCATCGCGATCTACATGCCTACCTCTCATGGCGCAGCGAACCGGTGACCAGCCTGATCGGCGAGATCAAGGCGGCCGCCGATCCGGCGACTCGCATCGTGCTGATCGACCTGAAGGACGGCTGGCTCGGCGGCGTCGATCTCGCAGCCGTAGGCAAGCTCTGCGACGGGGCGATCCTCTGCTGCTACGACATGCAGCCGGACGCCGTCGGCGATGTCATCCGGACCGGCCGGGCGGCAATGGGACCGGGCAAATTCCTCGGGGTGGGCCTGCGCGTCTTCTATCCGGAGGTTGGCGGGCCTGAGATCCTGGCGGCACGCACCAAGGCCGCCGTCGATGCCGGCGCTGACGGCGTGAACTTCTACAATTACGGCCTGATACCGGCAAAGCGCCTCGACTGGGTCAAGACAGCGGTCGACGCAATCACTTGAACGGATCAGCGCTCCTCAGGATGCGATGGGTTCGGCGACCTGGATCAGGCAGTCGCCGGCTTGGCTGTCGCAATGCAGCCTGTGGGAAATGACAATGCCGCTTTCGGCAAAGCGCAGCTCTTCCTCCGGCTGCTCCAGCCGTTCGAGGTCATGATACCATCCGGCAAGGTCGCCGGCGGAAACGGTGGCGCCGAGGGCAACAGCCGGCTCGAACCAGCCTCTGCGGTTCGCATAGATGCCCTGGCTGTGCCGGGATAGTGAAAGCAGTTGCAACGGTCCGGGCTCAGCGAGCGGCGCGCGCGACAGGACCGGACGCTCGACGATGCCGAGTGTGACGAGCAGCCGGTCGATCGCCGCCGCGGTGAAACCCATTGTCTCAGGCGTCACGGTGCCGCCGCCGCCGAACTCGCCGGAAAGCCCTACGGTCCCAGCCCTTGCCGCAGCCCCCATCGATGTCGGTGCGGTCGGCCCGTTGTCGGCGATGAAGGCATGCGCCGCACCCATGGCGCGCATCAGCGAAACGGACCGTTCGAAGCGGGCGGCATCGGCCTGCCGCTCGATCAGCGTGCAGGGCAGGTGCGCCATGGAAGTGCCGCCCGAATGCAGATCGAGCACGACGTCATGGCCGGGAAAAAGTTTGTGTTCGAGGAAATGCGCCATCCGCGCTGTCGGCGAGCCGGTGGGATCGCCGGGAAACGCTCGATTGAGGTTGCCGCCGTCGAAGGGCGAGCAGCGCTTGGCCGCCATCACCGCCGGCAGGTTCGCCATCGGCAGGATGGTGACGGCGCCGCTGATTTCAGCGACATCAAGCAGCCGCATCAGCCGGCCGAGCTGGAGTTCGCCCTCATATTCGTCGCCATGGTTGCCGGCCATCAGCAGCAAAGACGCCCCCTCGCCATTTTTGAGGCGAAGGACCGGAATGCGGATCTGATAATAGGGCGAACGGTCGATCGAATACGGAATGGCGAGGTGGTTGGCCTGCCGGCCCTCGCGCGAAAAGTCGATCGGATTGACGAGACCGCTATGCATGATGTCTCCAATGCGGACGGCTTTTGTGCCGTTAAAGAGCGGCGATCGCGGTCATTTCGACGCGCAGATCGGGATCGGCGAGACGAGCTTCGGTGCAGGCGCGGGCCGGCGGGTTTTCGATGTCGATCCAGTCATCATAGACGCTGTTCATCGCCTCGAAATCGACGATCGCCGGCAGGAAGACATTGACGGCGATGAGACGCGAGCGGTCGATGCCAGCTTCTTTCAAAAGGGCGTCGATCTTGCCGAGCACGTCGCGGGTCTGGTCCTTGATATCAGCCTTGCGATTTTCCGCGACCTGGCCGGCAATATAGACGAGACCGCCGTAGCTGACGGCTTGGCTCATACGCGAACCTTTCTGATAGCGCTGGATCATTGAGGGTTTTCCTTTTCTTGCTTTTGGAGGGAAAGTTCAGCCGAAGCTGGTCAGATAGGCTGTCGTCACCGAATGGTCGGGGTCGAGGCCGTAGAGGATGGCGTGCCGGTCAAGGCAGGTGCAGGGATGCGAGATGCCGCATTCGATGACGTCGCCGACCGCGACGTCGCTGCCGTCGGCAAGGCTAATGAAGGCGTGCTGATCGTTGAGGCGAAACACGTCGGCGCCCACGAGATCGGCGAGATACGCCCCATCGCGATAGAGCGCCAGCGGCCGCGGCAGGCCTTGGTCCATCGCCACGTCGCGCATGCCCATGCCTGAGATCGCCAGCCGCGGCTCCGGCCGGGAGAGGACCTCGGCCCAGACCCGCAGCGCAGGACGGAAAGCTGCGGCCGCCGAAACCGTCTCGCCGCCGATGCGGAAACCGCTGCGTGCATCGAGGCCGGCAAGGCCGCGCTCGTAGATGCCATGATCGTGGAAGAAGATCGCGCCGCTGCGCAGCACCAGCCGGCAGGCGGGATCGGCCGTAACGGCGGTTGAAAGCCTGGCAATCACAAGGTCGAAAAACACCGAGCCGCCGGCCGTGACCAGGAGCGGCCGCTCGTCGCCTATGCGGGCGCGCACCTGCGGCAAGAAATCCGATGTCACCGCCATCAGCGCGTCGATGCGACGCATCGTCTCTTCCTCATCGGCGGTCGCGGCTGCGCCCTCATAGGCGGCGATGCCGGTCAGCTTAAAGGCCGGCGTCTCCGCGGCAAGGATCGCGTCGAGAATTGCCTCGGCGGCGTCGACACTGCGAGCACCGGCACGGCCGGCGCCGAATTCCACCAGCAGGCCGAGGGGCGGCAGATCCGCGCGCTCCTGCCAGGCGGAGCGAAGAGCCTCGACCAGCGCTGTGGAATCCACGAAGATATGGAGTTCCGCATCGGGATAGTGGCCAAGCAGGGCCGCGAGCCGGCGGGCGGCGGCGGCCCCGCCGATCTCGTTGGCGAGGATCAGCCGGCGTTGTCCCGCCTTGAGCAGGACAGCGGCCTGGCGGATATCGGCGACTGTCATGCCCCAGGCGCCTGCCGCCAGAAGTGCCTCCGCCAGCGCCGTCGACATCGGTGTCTTGGCGTGCGGAGCGATGTCGACACCGTGGCTCTTCACATAGGCCATCATCAGTTCGGCATTGCCGGAGAAAGCCTGCCGGTCGAGCGACATCAGCGGCAGGGCCATCCTGCCGTCATAGGGCTTCCATCCCTGCTTGCCGATTGCATCCAGCGCAAGCGGCGGATTGCCGGGCGGAAAGCCGCGCACCCGCTCGTCGATCAAAACGTTTTCCGTCGCAGTATGAAGGTCAGACATGGCGGCCACTCCTGATCTCGGCCGGGTCGGCGATGCCGAGGCGATAAGTGTCGTTGGCCGTGGCAAAGAACAGGGCGCGCTTCTCGTCGTAAGAGAGCTCTGAGGCGACCGCTCGGAAGACCTGGTAGACCTCGTCGAAAGAGGCATGCAAGCCCGCGACCGGAAAGTCGCTCGCGAACATGGCGCGCGCCGGGCCGAAACAATCGAGGCAATGCTCGATCACCGGCTGCAAGCTTTCGAGCGTCCACTTATTGTCGTAGGCGACGAGGTCGGAAATCTTCAGGCGCAAATTCGGCTCGCTGCCGAGCGCCCGCATGCCGCGGCGCCAGAGCGCCATGCCGTCCTCCGTCCGATCGGCCGGGCTGCCACCGTGATTGAGCACGAAAAGCGTTTGCGGAAAAGCGCGCACCAGTTCGAGCGCCTCATTCATCTGCCAGGGATAGAGCATCAGGTCGAAGACCAGCCCGAGCCGCGTGGCGTGCGCTAACCCTGCCCGCCAGGCGGGATCGCCCATGCGGTTCGGGCGCGAAGCAAAACTCTTCGCCACATCGGGATGCCAGCTCAGAATATCACGGATACCGACGACGTTGGGATTTGCCGCTTCCGCCTCGAGCAGGCGCAAGGCGTCCGGCCCGTCGAGGGGCACGCGCGCGATATAACGGTGCGCCACACCGGAGCTGCGGTCGAGGCCATCCAGCCAGCGGCTCTCTTCGAGCGGGTAGGCAACGGACCAGCCGGCCTCCACATGCACGGTCGCAACTACATTCTGGCGGGCAGCATCGGCGCGATAATCGTCGATGCCGTAGTCGCGCAGGATCGGTGCGAGGCTTCCGAAAACCATTTCCTCGCCGGAAGCCTGCGCCTTCTGAAGCCAGGGATGGCGTTGCAGGCTGAGATCCCAGAGGTGATGGTGCGGGTCGATCACCGGCCCGTCGTAGAGCTCAGTCATCTGCGCGCCTCGCGGCCGGAAACGAGCAAAAGGGCAAGGATCAGTGTGCCGAACATGATCGAGCGCCAGCCGGGCGAAGCATTGACGACGGTGATCAGCGCCGTCGTCGTGACGAGCAGGATTGCCCCCGGAATGGTCCCGGCATAGGTGCCGCGGCCGCCGAGGATGGAGGTGCCGCCGAGCACGACGGCGGCGATCGAGGTCAGCAGATAGGGGTCGCCGATGCCGACATAACCTTGCCGGTTCATGCCGAGCACGAGAATGCCTGCGAGCCCTGCGAAAAAGCCCGACAGGGTATGGACGATCAGCGTGTTGCGGGTGACGCTGACGCCGGAAAGCCGAGCCGCCAGCGGGTTCGCCCCAAGCGCCAGGAAACGCGCGCCGATCGGCATGCGGTGGACGAGCAGCAAGACGACGATCGAGACGACGAGCCACAGAATGATGCCCGAGGGAATGCCGAACGGCCGCGCCTGCCCGAGCAGAATGACCGCCGGATTGCTGACGGTGACCGCGCTGCCGCCGGCGACGATGACGAGCAAGCCCTGCAGGAAGGTCGCCATGGCAAGCGTCATGATGATCGGCGGCACGCGAAGATAGGCGGCCCCGGCACCGTTCATCAGGCCGATAGCCGTGGCGATGGTAAGGGCCGCCGCGATGCCGGCGAGGCCGGTTGGATCCCACGCCGGCGAGATGAGCGGCAACAGGATCGCCGTGACGGTGATGACCGCGCCGACGGACAGATCAATGCCGCCCATCAGGATGACGAGCGTCTGGCCGGCAGCCGCAATGCCGATCACCGCGGCGAGTTCGAGCAGATAGCGCAGGTGGCCATAGGCGCCGAAACCACGCAGTGAGCCGCTTGCGACGATCCAGACGAGCGCGACCAGAAGGAAGGTCAGCAGCGGCGGATTGCGGAACGCGGACCTGATGATGTTCATCGTCTTGCCCTCCAAGCCCCAAGAAGTTCCGGCACGGCGACCGCGCCGACGATGATCAGACCTTGCGCGACATATTGCGCGACCGGCGGGAAGCCCAGGAAGAACATGACGTTGATCATCACCGAGAGCAGCAGGCTGCCACAGATCGCGCCGCGCATTGTGCCTTTGCCGCCGAGGAAACCCACGCCGCCGAGCACCGCGGCGGCGATCGAGTTCAGCGTGAAGGGCGTGCCGATAACGGGATCACCCGACCCGGTCTGCGCAGCGACGAAGAGACCGGTCAGGGCTGCGAGAAGACCGGACAGCGCGAAGGCTGCGACCTTCACCCGTTCGACCGGGACGCCGGAGCGGAACGCGCCGACCGGATTGTCGCCGGCCGCGTAGATGCCGAGGCCGAGCGGCGTTGCCAGAAAGACCTTCCAGAGTCCGAGGATCACGACGAGCAACGCGAAGGCGACGGGCGTGTGGCCGGCCAGCACCGTCGACAGCCAATCGGGAATGAACCCGCCCGGCCGCGGCAGCAGGATGAGCGCGACCCCGCCGATGATGAAGGAGCCGGCCAGCGTGACGATGATTGCGGGAAGCCTCAGATAGGTAACGATGGCGCCGATGACGGCGCCGATCGAAAGACCGGCAAGCGAGACCGCGAGAATGCCGCCCGGCACGCCGAGCGCGCCTTCCATTGTCGTCGCGGCGATCACCGCTCCAAGGCTGACGAGCGGGCCGATCGCCAGCGTGATGCCGCCGTTCAGCATGAGCAATGCCTGCGCCATGGTGACGAGCGCCAGCGGGAACCAGTTCTGCGTGAACTTGGAGAAGCCGCCGATCGAAAGGATGCCGGGAAAGAGCAGCGCATAGAGGATGAGAAAGGCGGCGACAACCAGATAAAGGCCGGCAAGGCCGCGGTTGCGTCGAAGCTGGATCGAGCCGTAAAGCCGGGATGACGAACTTGTGCTCATGCCGCCTCTCCCTGCGTTGTGGTGGTGATGCCCATGGCTGCGCCGACGATCGCTCCTTCGCTGATTTCATCCTGCGACAGCGACGCGGCGACGCGTCCCTCGCGCAGAACCACGACACGGTCGCAGAGATGCACGAGCTCCGGCGTATCGGAGCTGGCCAGTATGACGAGCCGCCCCTCGGCGGCGAAGGCGCGGAGCATGAGGTAGATTTCCCGCTTGGTCTCGATGTCGACGCCGCGCGTCGGATCGTTGAGGAGCAGAACGGAGGGATCGAGCGGCAGCCATTTGGCGAGCGCCACCTTCTGCTGGTTGCCGCCGGAAAGCGCCTGTACCGGGCGGGCCGTGTCGCCCTTGATCGTCAGCCGGCGCGCGAGATCGGCGACCAGGCCGTTTTCCGCCGGCCGGTCGCGCAGCCCTTTGCGCGCGAGCCGTCCGAGCGAGGGCAGGATGAGATTGGATGCGATAGAGTGGGGCAGCACCAGCCCCTCGTGCTTGCGGTCGGCCGGGACATAGACGATACCGGCGGCGTTCGCCTCGCCGACATGCGCGGGCAGGGCGGGTTTGCCGGAGACCTCCGCCCGAGCGGCCGAGGCCGGAATCGCGCCGTAAAGGCCGAGCAGCAGGTCTTCCTGTCCTTGCCCCACCAGCCCGCCAATGCCGACGATTTCGCCGGCGCGGGCGGAGAAGCCGATGTCACGCACCATGCCGGCGGAAAAGCCTTCGACGTTGATGCGCATCGCGCCGGGTGCTGTGAAGGAGCGCGGTGGGAACAGGTCGCCGGTCTCGCGGCCGACCATCAGCCGCACCAGGCCTTCACCGTCGATGCCGGACAGCGACTGGTCGGCGGTGACCAAGCCGTCCTTCAGCACCGTGACATGCGAGCAGAGCGCCTGCACTTCGTTGAGGCGGTGAGAAATGTAGAGAAGTGCCGTGCCGCGGTCCTTGAGGGTCTCGATCAGACGGGCAAGGATGCCGGCTTCGTGTGCGGAAAGCGACGACGTCGGCTCGTCCAGGATCAGCACGCGCGGTTTGCGGAACAGCGCCTTGGCGATCTCCACCATCTGACGGCGGCCAAGCGCCAGATCGGCGACCGGCATGTCGAGCGGTTCGGTGAGCCCCACCATGTCGCAGACATCTGACACGCCGCGATGAAGCGCTTTGTAATCGATGAAACCGAACCGGCGCGGAAAGGCGCCGAGCCCGATATTTTCGGCAATCGACAGATTGGCCGTTAGGCTCAGCTCCTGCTGAACGACGGCAATACCCGCCGCGCGTGCAGCCGCCGGGCTGAAGCGCCCGACCGGCTTGCCGTCGACGAGGATGGAACCGCCCTCCGGCTGGAGAGCCCCGGACAGGAGGTTGATCAGCGTGGACTTGCCGGCGCCGTTTTCGCCGAGCAGGGCGTGAACCCTGCCCGGCAGAAGGGCGATATCGACGCCCTTCAAAACGGGATTGCCGAAAAATCCCCTGAACACCTGCCGGGCTTCCAGCAGGGGTTTTTCTTCCGTCATGACGGCTTTCCTCAACCCGGGATTACTTGGTGGCAAGCAGCTTGTCGAAGAGCGCCTTGTCGTAGTCCGAGTAGATATAGCCATCAGCCGGGAACTTGTCGGCCCGGGCGAGGTAGCTACCGATCGTGCTGTCGTCGATGACAGGCAGCGGCACCTTGACGAAGGCCGGAACGTCCTTGCCTTCCAGCGCCTCCACGGCGGTGTAAACGGACAGCGCGCCGAGCCAGTTGGGCTGCATGGTGGCCCAGCCCTTCAGTCCCTTCTCCTTCCAGAGTTCCAGGAACTGCCTGGCGTTTTCGCCTGTTGTCGGCACCTGGTCGCGGCCCTGGCGCTCGAAGGCCAGCACCGAGCCGGCCGACAGCGCGCCGCCGAGCGACAGCACGCCGTCGATTTCGGGATTGGCGAAGAGCAGGCTGGTCATCGCTTCCTGTGCCGGGGCGACGTTATATTCCGTGTTCGTCTCGGTGATCACCTGGAGACCGGGATTGGCGTCGAGGACCGGCTGGGCGCCCTTGCGGCGGTCATCGCTCACCGAAATGCCGGCCGGGCCGTTCATGATGATGATCTTGCCCTTGCCGCCGAGCTGGCCGACCATCCACTTGGCAGCGGTCGCGCCCCATTCGTTGGAATCGGTGTTGATCTTCGCCGTCACCTTGTCGGTGTTGACAAGGCTGTCGAAATTCACGACGGCGATGCCCTTGTCGCAGGCATCTGATATGACGCGGTCGAGCGCGTTGGAAGAACCGGCGATCACCACGATGGCGTCGACATTGGCGTCGATCATCGACTGGATCTGCTGGATCTGCGTCTGGGCGTTGCCCTGCGCGTCCGTGATCATCAGGTCCTTCACCAGGCCCGCCTTCTTCAGTTCCTCCACTTCAGCCGTGATGGTGCCTTCGGTCTGCTTCATCCAGGTCGGTACCGAATAGATGTTCGCCCAGCCGATCGTATAGGGCGCCTTCCTGTCACCCTTGATGCAATTGGCGGCGGCCGAGGCCGTGCCGGCCGAAAAGACGAGGAGTGCCGCAGCAGCGGCGGCACCCGCAAGAAGGCGGCGGCGCAGCGAAGCGGAAATGCCGGTTTCAAGATTCTTCATGTCGATCCCCTTTTTGTGTGCGGCAGCGTTGACGGCTTGCCATCCGTGTCCAATATAATGTACATGTGATCTATATACCGGACGGGGTGATCTTATGCCGATTTTTTTACCTCGCAAGAGGGGTGCAAAAATTTCATTCGCAATGAATGACGGGATCGATTGACAGATGCGGCAGACGGCTTGAAAAGCTTGGCCGGACAAAAAAAGGGATCGACAGCAATGGATGCAGTTCAGGACGAAGCAGCCGGCAAGCGGGCCCGCGGGCTCGACCGCGCCTTCGAGATCCTCGATTTCCTGCGCCAGAAACGCCAGGCTCTGAAGCCGAATGAAATCGCCGCGCAGATCGGCGCGCCGCGCTCATCGGTTTACGAGCTCGTCAACCTGCTGCTGCAGAATGGCATCCTGGAATTCACCGGCGGCGAGGGGCGTGTCTATCTCGGCCGCAAACTGTATTTCCTCGGCGCAGCCTATGAGAACCATTTTGATTTCACCCGCGAATGCGAGGCGGCGCTGGAACAGCTTGCCGACGAGACGCGGGAGACGGCGCAGTTCTGCATGCTGGATGGAAACAGATACACGGTCGTCCGCATGCGCGAAGGCGCGCGCCCCTTCCGCATTTCGACGGATGTCGGGCAGTCGGTGCCGATCCCGTGGACGGCGTCCGGCCGCCTGCTCGTCGCGCATCTGTCGGATCAGGAAATCCTGACCTTCATTCCGCCGCAGGATTTCCGCCTGCCGAACGGCGAATGGCTCGAGCCGCAAACCTTCATCGCCGAGGTGCGCCAAGCCGAGCGCGAAGGTCTCTTCACCTTCAACAGTATCGTCGACAGCTTCACGCACTGTTTTGCTGTACCGGTGCGGGGCGAGGAAGGTCATGCCGCCGCAACGCTCTGCCTCGTCACGCCGCGCGACGATGGCATTGCCAACCGCGACCGCTACCTCGACTGTCTGAAGAAGGCCGCCGCCGGCCTCGACCATGCCCCGACCCGGCCAAAATGAGACCGATGCCCTGAGCACATCAAGGCATCGATGTCAGGTGGCACGGATGCTCGTGCGTAAGCCGGCATTCAATTCCATGCTCGTCAAATCGGATCATGTTCGCTCCGGCGGCGCTGCAGCGGGCACAGGGCGCTATTTTTGTCGTCTCAGCCGGGCTCTTCGCCACGCCTGCAGATCCCGGCTGCCGGCCTGTGCTCGCATACCCGGAGTAGCCGCCCCGATCGTTGATTTCCGATTTCCTGCCAATCCAGGAAATCTATTCACTCTTCCTCCGAAACTATGAAATTAAGTTTCTCTATAAAATTGATAGAGAACGTATTTTAGCAGTCCAACAGCCAATTTTTTACTTGGCCTTGGGGAAGGCCGAGCTGTTGACGGCAACCGGAGAGAACGCGCAATGACACGGAAAATCAGGCTTGGGGCATTTCTTCCCGGTGGCGGACAGCATGTTGCTTCATGGCGGCATCCCGACCAGCCGGCCGACGGCGCGACCAGTTTTGAGTTTCACAAACGTCTCGCTTTGACAGCTGAGCGCGGGCTCTTCGATGCCTATTTCCTGGCCGACGGGCTGGCGGTCGGTTTCGGTGGAGCACGCGAAGGCGGCAACGCCCGCGTCGCCGGCTTCGAACCCGTGACCCTGTTCTCCGCCCTTGCGCCTTTCACCACTCATCTCGGCTTTATCGCCACGTCCTCGACCACCTACGAGGAGCCTTACACGACCGCGCGCAAGTTCGCCTCGCTGGATCTGATCTCGGATGGCCGCGCCGGCTGGAACGTCGTGACCACGACGGGCGACCTGACGGCGCAGAACTTCAACCGCGATACCCAGCTTCCGCATGCGGACCGATATCGCCGCGCTGCCGAGCATGTCGACGTTGTCCGCAAACTCTGGGAAAGCTTCGAAGACGACGCATTCATCCGGGACAAGGACTCCGGCGTGTTCTTCGACCCGTCGAAGCTACACGACACCGACCACCGCGGCGAGCACTTCAGCGTGCGCGGTCCGCTTAACGTGTCGCGATCGCCGCAGGGGCATCCCGTCATCGTCCAGGCCGGCCAATCCGACGACGGACGCGGGCTTGCCGCAGCAACGGCCGAGGTCATCTTCACCGCCCATCAGCATATCGAAACCGCCCAGGAGTTCTACCGGGACATCAAGGCACGCGCCCGTGGTCTCGGCCGAAACCCCGATCACATCCTCGTCATGCCCGGCGTATCCGCTTTCGTCGGCAGGACCGAGGCGGAGGCGCGCGAGAAATACGACCGCCTGACCTCGCTCATCGTCGAAGAGGACGGGATCGGCCTCCTCAATGGCCTGACCGGCGGCACGCTCGATCTGCACGGTTATGATCTCGACGGGCCTCTTCCGCCAGCGCCGCCGACGGAAGGCATGAAGAGCCGCCAGGCCCTCATCCGCCAGATCGCCGATGAAAACAACTTCACCATTCGCCAGCTCTATCAATGGATCGCCTCCGCCCGCGGTCACTACACCATCGTCGGAACGCCCGAACAGATCGCCGATACGCTACAGAACTGGTTCGAGAACGAAGCTGCCGACGGCTTCAACATTCTGCCGCCCTGGCTGCCGACGGCACTCGACGACTTCGTCGATCTTGTCATCCCGGAGCTGCAGCGTCGCGGCCTGTTCCGGACGGCCTATGAGGGCAAGACGCTTCGCGAAAACCTCGGCCTGCCTTTCCCCATCAATCGGTTGGCTGCAGGACGTGCAGCTCTCCAGGCAGCAGAGTGAGGAGCGGTGAATGTCTTATGAGATCAACCAGGTTCTTCCGAGAAGCTTCGGCCGCCCGAAGAGCAGCGAAAGCAATATTTCCACTCTCGCCTCCAATGTGCGCGGGGTGCTCGCATCGCTTTTGCCGCGTTATGGCCTTCTCATCGGCTTCCTCGTGTTCTGGCAGGTGTCGAGCACCAGAGGCTGGGTCAACCCCGCCGTCTTCCCGCCCCTGAACGTCATCCTGTCGGCTCTTTGGACCAATCTGGCCAATGGCGCGCTGCTCGATGACATCGCCATTAGTCTGCAGCGATCCGGAACCGCCTTCGCCTTTGCCGTCGTGATCGGCATTCCACTTGGCCTGTTCATGGGCCAGGTTCGTGCGGTCGAACAGGCGCTCGATCCGATCCTGCAGCTCTTCCGCCAGACCTCGGCGCTCGCGCTCTATCCGGTCTTCATCCTGCTGCTCGGCCTCGGCGAGACATCCAAGATCTTCGTGATCTTCTGGGCCACACTGTTTCCGGTGCTGCTCGCCACGATCAGCGGCGTCAAGGAGGTGGACAAGAAGCTTATCGAGATGGCGCGGACTTATGGCGCCGGACCGCTGACTATCTTTCGCCGCGTCATCCTGCCGGCGTCGGTGCCGGCGATCTTCGTCGGCCTGCGTCTTTCGGCGACGACCGCGCTTCTCCTGTTGATTGCCGCCGAAATGATCGGCGCCAACAAGGGTATCGGCTTCCAGGTCATGAACGCCCAGTACAATTTTCAGATCCCGCTGATGTTTGCGGCGATCCTTCTGCTCGCCTTCCTCGGGCTTGCCGCCAATGCCCTGCTCGTTTTGCTGCAGCGGCGCCTGTGCCGCTGGTCTCAGCCGAGCCGCTGACCTGCTTTCCCGATTTTCCTCTTCCGAAAGGTCTCATCATGACATTCCATCCCCGCCACCTCCTCCTGCCGGCAGTGATCGCTCTCGGTCTTGCCACACCCGCCGCGGCCACCGATACGGTGAAGCTGCGCTACCTCGCCAGCCAGGGCGGTCTTGCCGCCCACGAACTCGCCGCCGAACTCGGCTATTTCGAAGGAACGGGCATCACGCTGGAAAATGTCGGCTATGCCCAGGGTGGTCCGGCCTCCCTCATCGCTCTCGCATCCGGTGATGTCGAGATCGGCAGCGCGGCAACCTCCGCCGTCCTGAATTCGATCATCGGCGGCAATGACTTCGTCGCGGCCTATCCCTCGAACGGCATCAATGACGAGGTGCAGTCGACCTTCTACGTGCTGGACGACAGCCCGATCAAGGGCATCAAGGACATCGTCGGCAAGAGCATCGCGGTCAATACGCTCGGTGCCCATCTCGATTATACCATTCGCGAGGCCTTGCATTCCGTCGACCTGCCGACGGACGCAGCCAATCAGATCGTCGTTCCCGGGCCGCAGCTCGAGCAGGTGCTGCGCTCCAAGCAGGTGGACATTGCCGCCTTCGGCTATTGGCAGACGACCTTCGAGGGGGTCGCGCTCAAGAATGGCGGTCTGCGCGCGATTTTTGACGATACCGACGTGCTTGGAGACATTGCCGGGGGCTTCGTGGTCCTGCGCCGCGATTTCATTCGTCAGCATCCGGAGGCCTCGAAGATTTTCGTCGAGCAGTCGGCCCGCGCCCTCGACTATGCCCGCGAACACCCCGAGGAAACCAAGAAGATCCTGGCCAAGGCCCTCAGTGAGCGTGGCGAGAACGCTGATATCGCACAGTATTTCCGCGGCTACGGCGTGCGGGCCGGAGGTCTGCCGGTCGAGCGCGACATCCAGTTCTGGATCGACGTCCTGGTTCGCGAAGGCAAGCTAAAGCAGGGCCAGTTGGCGGCGAAAGACATCCTCTTTACCGCCGACGCCAAGCCGGCAAGCAACTGAGGAATGGTGATGAGCATCGCTGAGGACACGCGCCGCGGAGAGGTGACGATCCGTCACCTTTCCAAATCCTACAAGCTGAACGGGACACCTCTACAGGTTCTCAGGGATGTCAACCTCCACGTCCGCTCTGGCGAAAGCCTCGCCATCGTCGGCGCCAGCGGCTCGGGCAAGACGACCCTGCTCAGAGTTCTGGCAGGTCTTGAGGATTCCGACACGGGAGAGGTTCTCGTCGATGGCAAGGCGGTGCGAGGCGTCGGCGCGGAGCGTGCCGTCATCTTTCAGGAACCGCGCCTTCTGCCCTGGCTGACCGTGCTCGACAATGTCTCCTTCGGGCTGGAAACAAGAGGCCTATCGCGTGAGCAGGCGAGGGGACGGGCGCGCCACTATGTCAAGCTCGTCGGCCTTCAGCAGTTCGAGGCTGCCTATCCCCGGCAGCTCTCCGGTGGCATGGCCCAGCGCGTCGGCATCGCCCGGGCTCTGGCCGTCCAGCCCGAGATCCTGCTGCTCGACGAACCGCTCGGCGCGCTCGACGCGATGACCAAGATCGGCATGCAGCAGGAGCTCGCACGGATTTGGCGCGATGAGGATGTGACGACCATCCTCGTCACCCACGATCTCGAGGAAGCGATCTACCTGGCCGACCGGATCCTGATCCTGCCGCGGGAGAAGGGCGGCGAGCCGCGTCTGATCGAAATCGATCTGCCCCGCCCTCGCGACCGCAGCGCACCGGAATTCGTTCGACACCGCGAAGAGCTGTTGAACCTGTTCGGACTGCATTGACGTCTACAGGCGCGAGCCTCCGCAAAGAGCAAAGCACTTGCCCGGGACAGAACGGGTCGACGCCATATTCGCGGGTGATGTGCTGACCGCGACGCGCGATCTCCTCGGTGAGGGTCGAGCGGCGCAGCAGAAGGATGGTGACGGCGTCAAACGCGAAATGACAATTGCGACATAGCCGAGTTCCCGACGTGCCGCTTTAACCCAAAAGCGTCTTCCTCAAGCGATGGATATGGGCGGCGCCAATGCCGCAGCAGCCGCCGATGATGGTCGCGCCGGCTTCGGCCCAGGAGCAGGCATAACGCGAATAGGCGTCGTCATTCAGATCGGCGCGGGTATCGTGTAGGCCTTCATTGGCGGCTGCGTCGCCTGTTTCCCCTTCGAAGGCATTGGCATAGACGCCGATTTCGATGTGAGCATCCATCTTTCGGAAGACGCGCGCCGCCGTCTCCACAGCCGCCTGCATGACTTCGGGCTTGCTGCAATTGAACAGTAGAGCTTCAGCGCCCGATGAAACCGCCCAGGATGCCGCATCCTCGACCTTTTCTCCGGAGCGAAGCTTCGGTTCGCCGCCACTGATGGCTGCCTCGTCATCGGCCAATGTGAATGAGATCCAGAACGGCTTGCCTGATGTCGCCACCGCCTTGCGGACAGCCTCTGCCTCGGCGATCAGGCTCAACGTCTCGCCGAGCCATATATCGACGAAGGGAGAAAGGTTTTCGACAAGCACCTCGAGATAGTCCTGCACCCGCGAAGGCTGAAAATTCTGCGGCTCATATGAACCGAAGATCGGCGGCAGCGACCCGGCAACCAGCACCTTCCGATCGGTAACGGCATCCGCCGCCTCGCGCGCCAGGCGACCGGCGAGACGGATCAGCGCCGGCCCTTCCGTCTGGAACCGGTCCTCACCGATATGAAAGGGTACCAGCGCGTAGCTGTTTGTCGTAACGACCTCAGAACCGGCGGCGATAAATTCCTGGTGTACCCTGCGGACGATATCCGGCGCATTGATCAGCGCCAATGCCGACCATTCCGGTTGTTTCAGCTCGGCGCCCAGCCGCAACAGTTCGCGGCTCATGCCGCCATCGAGAATTCGCGTCGTGTTCATGAAGAAGTCTCCATTCAGGCTGTCGCGCCGTCAGCGGCGCCGGGCTTTCATCGTAAAGTGGGCGAGATGTACGTGGTTCGTGCGGGCGGGAGTTCATGACCAGTCTCTTTTCCGGTCAGCCTAGCGGCGAACCGGCACCTGCGCTTCGAGACCTCGAAAGACGCGGGCGATCACGGCGGTCAGCGCGAGATAGAAGAGGGTAACGACCAGCAGCGGTTCATAGACGAGCAGCGTGTCCTGCCGAACCTTGTTTGCCACGGCGTAGAGATCCATCACCGTCACCGTAAAGGCGAGCGGCGTCGCCTTGAGCTGCATGACGATCTCTCCCGCAATCGTCGGCAGGGCGATGCGAATGGCGCGCGGCAGCCAGATGCGGCGGGTCAGCATCCAGGGCGACAGGCCGAAGGCCCGGCCGGCTTCGAGCTCGCCCTTGGGAACGGCAAGCAGCGCGCCGCGCAACACCTCTGCCTCATAGGCTGCGTAGTTCAGGGTAAAACTGACGGCGGCGAAGAAGAAGCCCTCGCGCAGGATCGGCCAGAACAGGCTCTGGCGGATGCCGGGGACCATCGGCAGCAGCGAGCCCACCCCGTAGTAGAGAAGCCACAGCTGTATCAGCAGCGGCGTGCCGCGAAAGAAGGTGCAATAGCTGCGCGCCAGCAGCCGCGTCAGTCTGCCGCCGCTGACCTGCGCGAAGGCGAGGCCTATGGCGATGACGAAGCCGAACACCACCGAGATCACCAGCAGGCAAACAGTCTGCCAGGCGCCGGTCAGAAGCAGCGGCCAGTAGGAAAAGATCCAGGTGAAACTCATGGGGCGCTTTCTTCAGGCAAGGCGCGGCTGTCCCCGCCGTACCCGTCCCTCGATCAGTTTGAAGACGACGTTGGAAACAAGCGTGATGGCGAGATAGAGAAGGGCCGAAGCAAGGAAAAAGACGAAGTAATGCTTGGTGCTTGCCCCGGCAAGACGGGTGGCGAGCGCCAGTTCCTGGTAGCCGACGACCGCCACCAGCGCGCTGTCCTTGGTGACCGACATCCACAGATTGGCAAGGCCCGGCAGCGCGTTCGGCAAGAGCGCCGGCAGCAGGACCCGGCGGAACCTCAGCACCGGCCCCATGCCAAAGGCCTTGGCCGCCTCGATCTGGCCGACGGGAATGGCTAGGATTGCGCCGCGCAGCACCTCCGTCATGTAGGCACCCTGGACGAAGCCCAGCACGGCAACGGCCGCGACGAAGCCGTTCACATTGACCGGTGGCAGCTCCAACGCGGCGAGCAGCCGGTTGAGGCCATCGGTGCCGGCATAATAGAGCCCGACGATCAGGATAAGCTCCGGAACGGCGCGGATCAGCGTGGTGTAGAGATCGAGCAGGAGACGAAGCATGCGATTGCCCGAAAGCTTTCCAAGCGCGCCGCCCGTGCCGAGCAGCAGGCCGATCGCGAAGGCGCAAGCCGAGATGGCGACGGTGGAGACCGCACCTGCCAAAAGGACGCCGCCCCATCCCGGAGGATAGGGAGACAGCAGGTCCAGAATACCTTGTTGCGTGGTCGCCATCGTTCCGGTTGCTTACTTTGCGCCGTAGATGTCGAAATCGAAGTACTTCTTGTTGATGGCGTCGTATTGGCCACTGGCACGGACGGCGGCGATGGCTGTGTTCAGCTTGGCTTTCAGTTCCGTGTCTTCCTTGCGCAGGCCGCCCGAAACGCCAGCGCCGAGAATCTCCTTGTCGTCGGCAACGTCGCCCATCTTGGCGCAGCAATCCTTGCCGCCATCGCTTTTGAGGAAAGCGTCAAGCGCCAGTGAATCGCCGAAGACATAGTCGATACGGCCGGAAGCGAGATCCTGAAAAGCCTCGTCGAGCGTCTGATAGGTCTTTTCCTCCGCAACCTCGGCAAAGTACTTCTTGTAATATTCCGACTGGATCGTCGACACCTGGATACCGATGGTCTTGCCCTTCACGTCGTCGGCGGTGGCGCCCGGCTTCTGGTCCTTGGGACCGATCAAGGTGCTCGGGGTGTTGTAATATTTGTCGGTGAAGTCGATCACCTTCGAGCGTTCCGCGGTGTTCGACATCGACGACCAGATCACGTCGAACTTCTTGCTCTGGAGAGCCGGAATGAGACCATCCCAGGAAATCTCGACGATCGAGCATTTCTCCTTCATCTCTTCGCATACGGCATTCATCAGGTCGATTTCCCATCCCTGCCATTGACCGGAGGCGTCCTTGGCGAAGAAGGGCGGATAGGATTCGTTCATGACGCCGAAGCGGACTTCGGCCTGTGCGGTGACGGCGGAAAGCACGAGTGCGGCGCCGGCAAAAAGCGTGGGGAGCAGTTTCATACGCAGGATTCTCCTGGTTTGTGTTGTCGATGAGAGCTCGGAGTGCATCAGTGGGCGCTGAGGCCGGTGAATTCCCGGCAGCGGGCGCTGACGGGCGCCCCGAATATCTGCTCCGGCGGACCTTCCTCCTCGATCCGTCCCTGATGCAGGAAGAGAACACGGCTGGAGACATCGCGGGCGAAGCGCATTTCATGCGTGACGATCAGCATGGTCCGGCCTTCTTCCGCGAGATCGCGGATGACCTTCAGCACCTCGCCGACCAGCTCCGGATCGAGCGCCGATGTCGGTTCGTCGAACAGCATGACATCAGGATCGACGCAGAGGGCTCTCGCAATCGCCGCGCGCTGCTGCTGGCCGCCGGAGAGGAAAGCGGGATAGGCGTCGCGTTTATCGAAGAGCCCGACCTTGTGGAGCAGGGCTTCGGCCTTTTCGATGGCATCGCGCCGCGAAATGCCCATGACGTGCACCGGCGCCTCGATGACGTTTTCCAGCACCGTCTGATGGGCCCAGAGATTGAAACTCTGGAATACCATCCCCAGTCCGGTCCGTATCCGTTCGATCTGCCGCCAGCTGCGCGGCTGCAGCCGGCCGTCCCGCCCCATCTTCAGCGCGATTTCCTCGCCGTTTACGGCAATGCGGCCACGATCGGGCGTTTCCAGGAAATTGATGCATCTGAGAAAGGTGCTTTTGCCGGAGCCCGACGAGCCGATGATCGAAATCACATCGGACTTTGCGGCCTGCGTCGAGATACCCTTGAGAACCTCTTGCGAGCCGAAGCTTTTATGAAGATCTTCGACGCGAAGAGCAGGAAAGGGTTGATCTGGCATGCATGGTTCCGGGTGAATTGAGCTTGCAAAGGATAATGATAAAATAACGCGGTTTTTTCGCGCAGTTTTCATCTATTCTGCATATTTTATGCAAAATAATCTTCTTCGTGCGGCAAGTACGGCAGAATGCGCGAATTGTTGCGGCGAGAACTAGGATTGGACAATGGAACAGCTGGATCGTTTTGACCGGGACATTCTCGATATCGTTCAGCGCGACTGCCAGCTGAAAGCCGAAACGATCGCCGAACGGATCGGACTGTCGGTCTCGGCCGTGCAGAGGCGGTTGAAGCGGCTGCGCGAAGAAGGGATCATCAAGGCGGAGGTGGCCGTCGTCGACCGCAAGGCGACGGGAACAGCGATGGTGTTCATCGTCGGGATGGAGATCGAGCGGGACAATTACGACGCACTGGCGAAGTTCCGCCTCTGGGCGGAGAAGCAGGATCATATCCAGCAGGTCTATTATGTCACCGGTGCGGTCGATCTGATCGCAATCGTCACCGCCCGCGACGTCGAGCATTATGACGATATCGCCGCACTGATCATGGCTGACAATCCGCAGATCCGCCGCATGCACACGAATGTCGTGTTGCGGGACGTCAAGCTCGGCCTGTTCGTTCCGCTGGATTAGCGCACACGCGATGCCCACCGGCATTGGTTCCGGCTGCGACAGATCGGGCACCGACAAGCCGCTGGACACGCATTTGACAAAGGGCATAATTCCCGGCGCAAAATCTCGGGAGGAATGATCGTTGACGTTACGACACCAGATCATCGCATTGGCGATCGTTCCGCTCGTCATTTCGATCCTTGCGATCACCACCTTCATCACCTGGCAATCGGCAAACCTCGCCAAGAACAGCATCGACACGTTCGAGCAGAACATGCTGAAGACCAAGGAAGCCGAGATCCTCAACCTGACCAACCTTGCCCTGTCCGCCATCCAGGCGATCTATGACAACGCCGGTTCCGACGACGAAGCCGCCAAGCAGCAGGTGGCGGCGATCCTGACCTCGCTCGACTATGGCAAGGACGGATATTTCTTTGTCTACGATTACGACGGCAACAACATCGTCCATCCGCGCCAGAGTTTCCGCCATGGGCACAATTGGCTCGACCTTACCGACCCGGATGGCGACAAGGTCATCGCCGAACTGATCGCCACCGCAAGAGCGGGCGGGGGTCTGCATCAGTACAAATGGCAGAAGCCATCGACCGGGCAGATCGCCGACAAGCTCTCCTTCGTCGTCAGTCTCGACAAATGGCACTGGGTCGTCGGCACCGGCGTTTACCTGGACGACGTCTTTGCCCAAAGTGCCGCCGCCAACGCCGGAATGCGCGCCAACATAAAACGGACCTTCATCATCGTCGCGCTGATCGCCGTGCCTTCGGTGCTTGTCGTTTTCACGACCTGCATGCTGCTGACGTTCCACGAGCGCCGCATGGCCGACAGCCGGCTCAAGGCGCTAACACAGCGGGTCATCGATACGCAGGAAGAAGAGCGTGCGCGGCTTGCACGCGAGTTGCATGACGGCATTTCCCAAAATCTCGTCGGCGTGCGCTATGCGATGGATCTTGCCGGCCGCAAGGTCAGAACCAATGTCGATGATGCGGCTGTCACCATCGACCGCGGTGTCGAAGCGCTGAACGGCGCCATCAAGGAAATCAGGCGGCTGTCGCACGATCTGCGCCCGCGCGTGCTCGATGATCTCGGCCTGACGGCTGCCCTGGAGGCGCTGTGTTATCATTTTGCCGAGCGGACGGGGATCGAGACGAAGATCGAAGCTTCGGGCTTCACTGACACGCTGAAACCCGAAGCCAATACCGCCCTTTATCGCGTCGCCCAGGAAGCGTTCAACAATGTCGAGCGCCACGCGGGCGCCTCCAAGCTTGCGGTCAAGCTCTGGAGCGACAACGGCCGCGCCCGCATGACCGTCACCGACAACGGCACTGGCTTCGACGGCATCAACGACGGCGTCTCCGGCAGATCAGGTCTCGGCCTGCGCAACATGCAGGAGCGGATGGCCCACTTCCGGGGCCTGCTGCTGATCAACAGCAGCGAGGCCGGCACGACGCTGACGGCGATGCTGCCGAAATCGGCCAATCGTCCCGCCGACCAGCAGGCAGAAGCTGCATGACGGAACGCCCGAAAATCAGGGTGCTCTTGATCGACAATCATCCGCTGGTGCTGGACGGGTTGAAGGCCGTGCTCGAAACATTCGACCATATCGAAGTTGCCGGTACGGCCGGGCTCGCGCAAGGAGGGCTCGAGATCGGCCGGCAGGTCCTGCCGCAGGTCGTGCTGATGGACATCAACATGCCGAAGCTGAGCGGCATCGATGCGATCGAATTGTTCAGGAACGAACTTCCCCAGGCGCGGGTCGTGATGCTCTCCATGCATGACAGCCGCGAGTATATTTCCTCCTCGGTCATGCATGGCGCTGCCGGCTACATCCTGAAAGACGTTTCGACCGACGAGATCGTCTCGGCCATCGAGACCGTGGCGGGCGGGGGAACATATTTCTCGTCCGGCGTGTTCGACGCACTGATGGGCGAACGCGCAGAGGAGGGCAGCGATCCTCTGACGCCGCGCGAACGCGACATTCTCGGACTGATCGTTGCCGGCAGGAGCAACAAGGAGATCGCCGACGTGCTCGGGATAACCTCCGCCACGACGGAAACCCATCGCAAGAACCTCAAGAAGAAGCTCGGTATCACCACCACCGCGGGCCTCATCCGCTATGCGCTCGATCACGGCATCGTCTCGAAAGTCGGATAAATCGCGTCTACCCACTTCTGGGTAGGCCTCGGCATTTCACCGCCGCCTCGATCTTGCGAGCTTAAAACCGGCGTCATAGGACTCCATCCACGGCTGGCCAAGTGCGAGCCGTTGGGAGGAATTCACATGCGTTACATCAGCTTCCGATCGGTCGGAAAACCTCAAGCGACCCGAGCCGGGCCTGCCGCGGCCGCCGGCTGACAGACCTGCCTTCCACGCCGACAACTGGAACATGGCGACCGCGGACGCGGTGCCTGAAAGGTATCCCGACATGGAAAAACCACGTAGCAAGGCAGCGCTCTGGCTGCTTGTCATTCCCTATCTAGGTCTGCTCTGGCCGCCATTTTACAATGTCCGCGAGCCATCTCTTTTCGGCTTTCCCTTCTTCTATTGGTATCAGCTTCTCTGGGTGCCGATCACCGCAGCGCTGACCTGGATCGCCTATCGGAGCACCCACCATGACGACTGACATCAACGGCACGGCGCTCGCCGTCTTCCTGTTCTTCTTCGTTCTCGTCACCGTCATGGGCTTCGTCGCCTCTCGTTGGCGAAAGCCGGAAACGCTGGCGAGTATAGACGAATGGGGCCTCGGCGGACGCAACTTCGGCACCTGGATCACCTGGTTCCTCGTCGGCGGCGATTTCTATACCGCCTACACCGTAATTGCCGTCCCGGCGCTGGTCTATACCGTGGGAGCCTACGGCTTTTTCGCGCTGCCATACACTATCGTCGTCTATCCCTTCGTCTTCATGGTTATGCCGGTGCTGTGGAAACGCGCCAAGGAATTCGGCTATGTGACGGCTGCCGACGTCGTCCACGGTCAATACGGATCGCGCGGTCTCGAACTCGCCGTGGCGGCAACGGGCGTCATCGCCACCATGCCCTACATCGCCCTCCAGCTCGTCGGCATGACGGCGGTCCTCAAGGCGCTCGGCCTGCATGGCGAACTGCCGCTGGCGATCGCCTTCATCGTGCTGGCGCTCTACACCTATTCCGCGGGCCTGCGCGCCCCGGCGCTGATCGCCTTCGTCAAGGACATCATGATCTATATCGTCGTGATCGCGGCCGTCGCACTGATCCCGTCGAAGCTCGGAGGCTACGCCAATGTCTTCGCCTCGGCCGATGCGGCCTTCCAGGCCAAGGGTTCCGGCAACCTGCTGCTCGGTGGCAACCAGTATGTCGCCTATGCCACGCTCGCTTTGGGTTCGGCGCTCGCGGCTTTCATGTATCCGCATACGCTGACCGGCATCTTTGCCTCCAACAGCGGCAAGACGATCCGCAAGAATGCGATCATGCTGCCCGCCTATACGCTGCTGCTCGGCCTGCTGGCGCTGCTCGGCTATATGGGGCATGCCGCCAACCTGAAGCTCGACAGCGCCAATGACGTTGTTCCGACGCTGTTCAAGACGCTGTTTTCGGGCTGGTTCTCCGGCTTCGCCTTCGCGGCGATCGCCATCGGCGCGCTGGTGCCGGCAGCGGTGATGAGCATCGGCGCCGCCAATCTCTTCACCCGCAATTTCTGGAAAGCCTATGTCGATCCTGACGTCAGCGATGCGGGTGAGGCCAAGGTTGCAAAGATCACGTCGCTCGTGGTGAAGATCGGTGCGCTTCTTGTCATCATCTTCCTGCCGACGCAGTTCGCACTCGACCTGCAGCTGCTCGGCGGCATCTGGATCCTGCAGACGCTTCCGGCCCTAGTCTTCGGCCTCTATACCAACTGGTTCCGTGCGCCCGGTCTGCTTGCCGGCTGGTTCGTCGGTTTCGGCGGCGGTACTTTCCTCGTCTGGGATGCCGGTTGGAAGCCTCTGCATCTGATCAGCCTCGGCGGCGAACCCTTCACCGTCTACACGGGACTGCTGGCGCTTGCGGCAAACATAGGCGTTGCGGTTGTTGTCAATGCCCTGCTTCCAGTCAAGGCTCCGGCTCGGGCATAAGATTCAAATGCGAAGGGCAGCAAACGCTGCCCTTCGCAAAATTATGCTGCTTTGGTGTTCCAGCACAGACTGGAGGGATGTCAGGGCGACTTAAAACTCCTCCCAATCGCCGGCCAATGCCGCACTCCCGTTCGTCTGGAACGACTTGCCCACTTTGGCAATCATCTGACGCGCCGGCGAGGGCGCCGGTTGAGCATATGGCGCCGCGGCAGCGGGCTGCGATATGCGCTTCGGTGCCACCGCTCCGCCAATGTTGAACTGGCCCAGCAACTGGAACAACGCGTCGGCTTCCTTGGCGAGGTTGTGGGCCGCCGCTGTGGCTTCTTCCACCATGGCGGCGTTCTGCTGTGTGCCCTGATCCATCCTGTTGACGGCGGTATTGATCTCTTTCAGCCCCGTCGCCTGCTCTTGCGAAGCGCCGACGATGGCCCCCACATTGCCGTCGACCTGCTGTACCTGCTCGGCAATCTCCTTCAGCGCCTTTCCGGTCTCGCCAACCAGGGCCACACCGCTTTTCACGTGGCCATTCGAAGCGTTGATCAGTTCCTTGATTTCTTTTGCCGCCTTGGCGGAACGTTGCGCCAGCTCGCGCACTTCCTGAGCGACGACGGCAAAGCCCTTGCCTGCCTCACCGGCGCGGGCGGCTTCGACTCCGGCATTGAGCGCCAGCAGATTGGTCTGGAACGCGATCTCATCGATGACGCCGATGATGCTGCCGATTTCGGTGGCGGAGGATTCGATCTTGCCCATGGCATCGACCGCATCCCGAACGACGCTGCCCGAGCGCTCCGCACTGTCCTTCGTCTTGCGAACGAGCTGGCCGGCTTCCTGAGCCTTGTTGCTCGAGTCGGCAACGGTGGTCGTGATCTCTTCCAGGGCAGCGGCGGTTTCCTCGACGGAGGCTGCCTGCTGTTCGGTCCGCTTGGCGAGATCGTCCGAGGCAGAGCGGATCTCCTGTGCACCGCCCGCGATGGCGCTCGCGTTCTGGGCAACCTTCTGCATGGCGGCACGGAGCTTTTCGACCGCAGAATTGAAGTCGGCTCTGAGCTTTTCCAGAGACGGAATGAACGGAGTGCCGATCTGCTGCGTGAGGTCGCCGTCAGCCAGCGCCTGCAATGCATCGCCAAGCTGACCGACGGCTTGGTCCGTCTGCTCGGCAAGGGTGCGGCGTTCATCTGCATCCTGCTCGAGCCGATGCCGCTCCGACACGGCTCTCTTGGCCTCCGCGTCAGCTTCCCGTTCGGCCTTTGCCGAAATTGCGTCCCGCAGCCCGGCCACGGCTCGTGCGAGCTTGCCGATCTCGTCGCCCCGGGCTTCGAGGCGGCGATCGCCGTTAAGATTGCCGTCCGCCATCGCTTTCAGCGAAAGCTGAAGTTTTGTCAGCGGGCCGACGATCGTGCGTGCCGTCACACCGGCGGCAACCAGTGAAAGAACAGCCGCAATGCCAAGTGCGGTCAGGGCCAATGGCTTGAAGCCGCTTGCCGTGCTGCGAACCTCGCCGCCAATCGATTTGTTCAGCGCTTCCTGATAGTCGATGAATTTGTTGATGGCGCCAAGCCAGGCAACGAAGGCCGGCCGCGCCTGTTCAAGCAGGATCTTGCGGGCGGCCTCGCCGTCGCCCTTCTCCTGCAGCGCAATGATCTGGGCGACCAAAGGATTGGTTTTCGCCTGGATGTCTGCAATCTCGCCGAGAATGGTCTTTTCCTGTTCCGTCGCACCTGCCGGAGATGCAACCATATCCGCCATGCGCTTTTCATTCTCGGCGTAAGACGCTGCCAGCTTTTCGATCAATGCCTCGGCGGCCTTCCGTTCATCGGCAGACGTCACCAGAGTGACGTCGCGGATGGCAATCGCCCGATCATGCACGCTGCCGCGATAGTTGATGGCAAACCGCTGCTTCACGCTGTTGACGTCGTTGATGGTTCCAAGCTTATCGTTGATCTGCGCAACTTTTTCCGTCGAATAGATGGTCAAGCCGACCATCAGCAAAAGGAGAACGCTGAAGCCAAGCGCCAAGCGCGCTACAACCCCGAAACTCATGATATTCTTCATATGCACTCTCCCCTCGCGGTGAGGTTTGTTGGAAGGATGTCTCGCAGCCAGGATTGCTTGTCATATCTCGTTCGAATGCCGAGCCTCGGTATGTCTCCGAGTGCATTCCGACAGGCACCCCTGTGCCCGGAATCGCGCTTGAGATACGGAACATCCGTCAAAGCAATAAAAGCCGATTTCATGCGAAATTCGGGCACCTGGCCCGCCATCATGGCGGAGGTGACGGTCCTCAAGAACGTCGTCCCGATATCTAAAAAAAATTAGAGGAATATATTTTAGAGAGTGTAAACGGAGCCGACGGAGCATGCTATATCGCCATATCTGGATAGCATTTGCGCTTTTCGGACGGACTATTTGAGGAGCGCTCTCCCGATGGTTGCGAAATCCTCGGACTCCCCTGCGCAACAAGGCTCTGCGGCTTGCCTGCGCCTACGCGATGCGGTCCTGGCATCGGGTGGTGATTTGCTGAAAGGTCTCTGCAACGGCATGAATTGCAGCTGTGGTGCCGGAGCGTCGGCGCTTCCGGCTTCAGCCGCGTAGCAGCGGAAGAAGCTGATCGCCCTGCCGCTTGATCTCGGAGAGATACGGCGTGTCGGAGAGCACGAAGTGGGTGATGCCGAGATCCTGGTATTTCCGCAGCGAGCGGGCGACATCCGCCGCCGAACCGACCAGCCAGGTGGTGCCGGCACCACCGCCACCGAACTTGCCCGGCGCGGTATAGAGGTTGTCGTCGAGGACGTCGCCGCGCTCATGCAGCTCGAGCAGCCGCTGCTGGCCGACGGCGAGCACGCGCTGGTGATCGTGCCAGCCGGTACCCTTGCTTCTGGCCATCTCGGCGACCTTTGCCTCGGCGTCGGTCCAGGCCTGTTCGGTGGTATCCCTGACCAGCGTCGTTATCCGCAGGCCGAATTCCAGCGGCGGGAGGTCGCGGTCCAGCTCCCTGCTCAGCGCCTTGAGCCGCGCGATCCGTTCGCGGACACCGTCGAGCGGCTCGCCCCAGAAGAGCTGGACATCGGCCTCGGTCGCGGCCACGCGCTCTGCCGCTTCCGAGGCACCGCCAAAATAGAATTTCGGATGCCGACGCTCGCCGCGGACCTGGATGCGCGGCACCACGGTAGAGTCGGCAACCCGGAAGTGCTCACCCGCCGAAGTGACATTGTCCTCGATCCACAGTCTGCGGACCAGCCGCATGAACTCCTTGGTACGGCCGTAGCGATTCGCCTGATCGCCCTCGCTGTCGCCGTAGGCAGCCAGATTGTCCTTGCCCGACACGATGTTGATCCGCACCCTGCCGCCCGTCAGGTGGTCCAGCGTCGCCGCCGCGGAAGCGAAGTTCGCTGGTCGCCAATAGCCTGGGCGGATCGCAATGAGCGGTTCAAAGGTGGTCGTCCGGGCGGCGAGCGAGGCCGCGACGGTAAACGTGTCGGGGCGGCCCCAACCGGTGCCGATGAGCGCGCCCTTCCAGCCATGCTCCTCCAGCGCCCTTGCGTGGCTGGTCAGCGTATCGAGGCTATTGTGGTTCTCGACGGCGGAATCGCCGCGATGTCCGGCTTTAATGTCGTTCGGAATATACCAGAGAAATTCGGAATTATTGCTCATGCGATGCTGCGGTTCTGTCTGTGATTGAAACAAGGAAACCCGGGGCCCCCCTCAAGAGATCATACGGCCGCCTGCACCTGCTGCTCCGCCTGAACCACAAAGCCATTTGGCGGGCGTTGGAGGCCAAGATTCTCCCGCAGCGTCGTGCCTTCATATTCGTGCCGGAACAGGCCGCGCTTGCGCAGGATCGGGACGACCTGATCGACGAAGTCGGTCAGAGCGGTGGGCAGAATCGGCGGCATGATATTGAAGGCGTCGGCAGCGCCGTTCTCGAACCAAGTCTGCATCGCATCGGCGATCTGCTCGGGTGTTCCGACCACCGTCCGGTGGCCGCGAGCGGTGGCGACCGCCAGATAGAATTGGCGCAGCGTCAGATTGTTGCGCGATACCAGGTCGGAAACCAGCTTGAGGCGGCTTTTGTTGAGTTCGGTATTTTCTGGCAGGGGAGGGGCAGGATCATCCAGCGAGTAGCCGGAAAGGTCGACGCCCTTGTAGTGGCGGGCAAGGATATTCCAGGCGATGGAGGGATGAACCAGCGATTGGATATGGTCGTAGTTCGCCTGGGCTTCCGCTTCCGTCCCGCCGAGAACAGGGAATATGCCGGGACTGATCAGCAGTTCGTCCGGCCGGCGTCCATAGCGGGCCAGCCGCCCTTTGACGTCGGAATAGAATTCCTGCGCATCCTCGAAGGTCTGGTTGGCGGTAAAGATCATCTCGGCCGTGCGGGCGGCAAGTTCGCGCCCCGGTTCGGATGCGCCGGCCTGCACGATGACAGGATAGCCCTGAACCGGACGGCCGACGTTAAGCGGACCGGCCACCGAGAAGAATTTGCCCTTGTGATCGACGAGATGCACCTTGTCGGGATCGAGATAGACCCCGCTTTCCTTGTCGCGAATGAAGGCATCGTCCTCGTAGGAATCCCACAAGCCCTTCACCAGGTCGACGAATTCCTCGGCCCGCTCATAACGATCGGCATGGGCGGGATGGCCTGCGATTGAGAAATTCTTCGAAACATCCGCACCTGTCGTGACGACGTTCCATGCCGCACGACCCTTGGAGATATAGTCTAGCGACGCGAACCTGCGGGCGAGAAGGTAAGGGTCCTCGTAGGTCGTCGATGCGGTGGCGACGAAGCCGATATGTTTGGTCACCTGGGAGAGGGCGGCCCAGAGGGTCAGGGGCTCGAAATGCGCGCCCTGTGCGGTGCGGCGAAGCGCTTCCGGGTCCTTGGCGCGGTCCCATCCAGCCGGACTGTCGGCGACAAAGACGAGATCGAATTTGCCGCGTTCGGCGGTCTGCGCGAGCTCGCGGTAATGATCGATATTGAGGCCGGCATCGGCCTGCGCCTCCGGATGACGCCAGGCGGCGATATGATGGCCGGTCGCCATGATGAATGCGCCAAGCCGCATTTGCCTTTTCGATGTGCTCATTGGCTTATCTCCAGATCAAACTGAACTGTTGCTGATGTCAGGCGGCCTTGCGGCCCGGAAGCTCGACCCCGAGCCGGCTCAGGAGGTGGATTCGGAATTGCGCAAAGCGCGGATCGCCGTGGTCGCGCGGCGTCGGCAGATCGATCTTGAGGTCCTCGATAAGGCGCCCTTCGTCGAGAACCAGTATGCGGTCGGCCAGCGAAATCGCCTCGTCGACGTCATGAGTGACGAGCAGCACAGCAGGACGGTGTCTTGCACACAACTCCCGCAGCAGATCGTGCATTTTCAGCCGGGTCAGCGCATCGAGCGCACCGAACGGCTCATCGGCGAGAAGCAGGGCCGGTTCGCGCACCAGCGAACGGGCAAGCGCGACCCTCTGCTGTTCCCCGCCCGAAAGCTGGTTCGGCCACGCCGTTTCCCGACCCGCAAGTCCTACCTCCGCCAAAGCCTTCCGTCCGGCTTCCTGGCCAGAGGCGCCGGTCAAGCCAAGCGTGACGTTCTGGATGACGGTACGCCAGGGCAGCAGGCGGGCATCCTGGAAAACCACCGAAAGACTCTCCGGCGTCTCGAGGGTGCCCGTTCCCTCGACACCGTGATCGAGGCCGGCAAGAGCCCTGAGGAACGTGCTTTTGCCGGAGCCGCTGCGGCCAAGCAGGGCAACGAACTCGCCTTCCTCGATATCGAGGTCGACGCCGTTGAGGATCGTCTTCGTCGCAAACCGGCGTACGAGGTCTCGCACGTGGACGGCTTTGTTTGCGGGCTTCAGTTTGCCAGGGTGCGGCGCCATGAGAGGGCCCTCCGTTCAAGCAGGCGGACGAGACCGTCCGAAACGAGACCGAGCAGCACATAGACCACCAGGCCTACGAGAATGACGTCGGTCTGCCCGTAGTTGCGGGCAAGATCGATCATGTAGCCGAGCCCGCTGGTGGCGTTGATTTGCTCGACCACGACGAGAGAAACCCAGCAGAGGGTGACGGCAAACCGCAGGCCCAGAAGGAAACCCGGTAGGGCGCCGGGCAGCACCACCTGAAGGATGAAGTCCTTCTGGCTCATCCGCAGGGTCTCGGCCAGTTCGACATAACGGCTGTCGATGCTGCGGAGCGCATTGTGGGTGTGGATGTAAATCGGCACGATCACGGCAAGCGCGATGGTCGTGACCTTCATGCTCTCGCCGATGCCGAACCATAGGATCAGCAAGGGGATCAGGGCCAGCGTCGGTATCGCGCGCTTGATCTGGACCGGCCCGTCGATCAGGGCTTCGCCGATCCGGGAAAGGCCGGCGATCACCGCCAGCAACGTGCCGATCAGCAATCCGATGCTAAGACCGAGCAGGGCGCGGGTCGCCGACGTCACGAAATTGTCCTGCAAGCGACCCTGCTCTATCAGCCTTACGAAAGCCTCGACCACCGTCCACGGCGCCGACAGGATGCGCGGGTCGATCCATCCCAATGCCGAACCGACGACCCAGGTCAGGACAAGCAATACCGGCCCTATCTGCAACCCGAAAGGGATCGCGGGTCCGGGACCCAGCCTGCGCCGGGCGCGGGGGCCAGCACAGCTAGCCGGACCAACCGCCTTTGCCAGGCGTGAGCCTCCATGCGCAACTCTCCCGCCTGATGTCAGGGATAGTTTCGTCTCATCTGCATCCCAAGTGGTTGCCATGCTTCAGATCTCCTCTCCGAAGGAATGTCGAACATTATTGGCTCTTGGCCAAAGCCGCGGCGCCGAGCTTTTCGAAGCGATTGTCGAAAATCTGCTCCACATTGAGGGGCTTGTAGCCGAGCTCGTCTGCCAGCAGGTCGATGGTTTCCTGGTGGCGCTTCTTCACTTCGCTCCAATCGCTGGGAACGATCTGTTCGCCGGTCAGCTTGACGAGATATTCCCCGTCTTCCTGGCTCAGTCCCTGCTGACCGACGTAATATTCCTTGATCCAGAGGTCCGGGTTCCGGTTCACCCATTCCGTGGCGCGTGCCCACAGACCGACATATTCGGCGAGGGCTGCCGCCTTGGCGGGATCATCCAGAACCCATTGCGGCGCATAAAGATGGCTCGGATCGTCGCGCAGGCCATGCTCGACGAGGGTCGCGCCATCGGGTCCGTATTGGGTGATGTAGCGCCTGATGTAGACGCCGCCGAGCGGTGCGATGTCGACCTGCTTGCTTGCCAATGCCTTCGGATAGACGTCGCTGGTGCTTGGCAGTTCCACCAGAGTGACATCGCCGCTCTTCAAGCCTGCGGCATGGAGGGCACGCAGAACGAGCGTGCCTTGGGCCTGCCCCGGGCTGAAGGCGATGCGTTTGCCGCGGAAATCCGCCAGCGTCTTGACGGCCGCGCCTGGTGCGATGCCGAAGCGGTAGATCGGATTGGCGATCGGGTCACGGCGTTCGCGATAGGCGATGTTGCGGACGGGCAGGTTGTTCCAGTTAGCGAAGATGGAGGGGATCTCGGCTACAGACCCGACATCCAGCGCATGGGCGCGGAAAGCTTCCGAAGTCTGCGGCCCGCCGCTGATATTGGCCCATTTGACTTCGAAACTGAGCTCCTTGCCGAGGCCGGACACTTCGAGAGCTTTCTGAGTGACCGGATCGCCGATCGTCAGCACCGTGCCTGGCGGCACCTTGGGAAGGAGCGGAGCCTCTGCCTGAGCTGCCGCCGGACCGTGAACGGCACTGAGACCAAGCAGACTGAACAACGCAATTTTGAATGTCTTTGCCAATGTCATCGTCGATCTTCCCGTTTCGGATTGTTGTTTGCAGGAGCGATGCACGGCAAGATGGAACATAATCTACTAAATCGATAGACTATTTAGTTTAATGAAAGTGACGCTGAGGGAAAATTGTCCTCAAAAGTCGGGCAACCGAAACGATCGCATCCGTCGCGTCTGAGGATACTCGGTGCACCAGACGTGAAAAAGCGCCCGGGAGGCTCGTCCGCGGGCGCTTTCCGGGTCTTTGTTCAAACCCCTACTTTTGTTTAAGCCGGGCAGCGATCGGAGCGGTCGCCCAAGCCGTCACGGACGTCGGGATCACCTGATCTCAGGCAATATGCGGTGCATATTCGTTGGCCGCGAATACGTGATGATGCACCTTGCCGGTAAAGAGCTGCAGAAGTTCGCCGGTGACCTCGCGGCTCTCGGAGCGCACATCGGAGAGAAGTGCTGCGTTCACCGCGTCCATATCGGGATAACGAATGGCCAGCGCCATGGCATAGATCGGGGCGCCTTCGTCGCGCTCCATGCCGTCAAGCACCCGGATTTCCTCGGCGCCCGGAAATTTCGTCCAGAGAGGCACGAGCCGCTGCCGCACGAATTCGCGGAATTCTTTTTCCCGACCGGAATGGATTTCGCCTTCAAACAAAGCATAACGAATGATCATAGGTTCTCTTTTCCAAAACTCGCCGGAGCTGGATCGATGGTGGTGTGTTGTCGGAATATCAGGGCGTATCGGTCGATACGCCCTGATTGGGAGGGTTATTTGCCCCAGATTTTCTTGTATTGGTCGCGATAGCCGTTGTCGGGATCGAAGCTATTCTTCGGTCCACCGTCAAACTCGACGTTTTGGCTGGTCACCACATGGAGCGGCGACACGTAGCCCGACCAGGGAGCGCCCGCAAAGGCGCGGTTCAGTTCATCGACGAGCTGCCAGCCCTGGAGGTTGAGCGGCTCGGCGACCGTGACGGCCTGGAACTGCTTGGCACGGATACGCTGATAGGCGCTCTCCGAACCGTCGCCGGCTGCGACGTTCACTGGCTTTCCATCACCTGCAATGCCGGCCGAGGCGAGCGAAGGTCCCATGAAGTCGTAGTAGAGGTCGTTGATCGCCAGCGAATGCGTCCACTTCGCGCCATACTTCTGCAGAAGCGACGTGGTGAGCTGCGGCATGCGCTGAGAGGTTTCGGCAATCGGCGTGTCGACATATTCGAGCACCGTGCCGCCGAGATCCTCGATCTCCTTCTTCATACGATCGGCTTTGGCGATCGCGATCGCATAGGTGGAGTCGGTGAAGATGATGACACCCGGCTTGCCGGCGGCATCGGCGAAGGCCCAATCCGCCGCGGACTTCGAGACTTCCATCGCATCGGTGGTGACGTTTGCGAAGACACCGACTTCAGGGACCGGACCGACAGCCGAGGCGGCGTGCCAGGAAACCATTGGAATGCCGGCAGCCTTGGCCGCTTCCATCGCCGGCTTCTGTTCGACCGCGTCAAAGCCGTTGATGATGATGCCATCCGGCTTCAGTGCCATGGCCTGGCCGAACGCCGCGGTGCGCCCGCCGATCGAACCGGCGCCGTCAAGCGCCTTCACCGTCCAGCCGAGCGCGCCCGCCGCTTCCTGAACCCCATTCACCACACCGAGGATGCCGCCGTTTTTCATATCGCCGGCAAGAATGACGATGTTCTTTCCGGCAGCGGCCTTCGGGCCGCTCGTCGGGCCATCCCAGGCGCTCACCTTGGAAGCATACTTCTCGACCACGGCCTTGGCGTCGGCCATGGAATCGGCCAATGCCGGCATGCTGAGCATAACGGCGACGGTTGCGACCGTTGCCTGCAATAACATTCTGCGCTTCATGTTCACTCCTCCATTTTGTTTGTTATGAAATGCCGGGATGAGCCGGCATCCTCATTTGGATGCGGGTGTGATCCTCCTCACAGCTCCGCGCTTGCGCTGGGCGTAACCTGCTATGCCGATGGCAATCAGCAGGGTCACACCGTTGAACAGCGGTTCGACGAAGAATGACCCGCCGAATTGCTGAATTCCTGATATTCCGACCGCCAGGATGATGACGCCGATCAAGGTGCCCCAGACGTTCACCCGGCCGGGCTTGATCGTCGTCGATCCGAGGAACGCGCCGACAAGTGCCGGCAGGAGATATTCGAGGCCGACGCTCGCCTGGCCGATCCGCAGCTTCGAGGCGAGAAGGACCCCGGTCAGAGCCGCAAGCAGCCCCGAAGTGACGAAGGCGCCAATCACGAATTTGCGGACCGGAATGCCATTGAGGGCGGCCGCCTTGGGATTGGCGCCGATGGCGTAGAGATAGCGGCCGATCGGCAGGTATTCGAGCACGATCCACATGCAGATCGCGATCAGCAGCACGTAGAAGCCGGTGATCGGCAGGCCGAACAGCATGGTGCCGTTCAGCGCATAGAAACCATCAGGCAGGACGCCGACCACCTGCCGCCCGCCGGTGTGCCAGAGGGCGAGCGCGTATAGGACCGTTCCGGTGCCGAGCGTCGCGATGAAGCTGTCGATTTTCGCGACCTCGACCAGCAGGCCGTTGATGAAGCCGGTCAGAACGCCAAGCGCGAGAACGATAACGACCGCGACCGGCCAGGGCAGGCCGTAGGCCGTCTGCAGGCTGATGGCGAGGATGTGCCAGAGCACGATGCCATAGCCGACGGTTAGGTCGATGCGACCCGATGCCATCGGGATCATCGCGGCGAGCGACAGAAGCGCGATGATTGCCTTGTCGGATACAATCGAACGGACGTTCAACACGGTTGGGAAAGTATCGGGCAGAAGGATCGAGAAGATCACGATCAGACCGACGGTCAGGATCACCAGGCCGTAAACCGGGATCAGGCGCCCGATCTTCTGTCCGGTGGACAGACCGGCCATTTCGCTCTTGGTCGGCTCCAGCGCCGTGGATTCAATGGATTGCATGGCTGTTCTCCCGATGGCTCAAGCGGCTTCCGATGCGGATGCGGCCGTGATGACCGCCTCCGTCGTCAGAGCGCTTCCAGTCAGTTCGCTGACGATTTCGCCGCGCGAGAAAACCAGCGCGCGGTGGCAGATATGGGCGATTTCCTCGAAGTCCGTCGACACCACGACAACCGCGAGACCGGCCTCGAGCGCCTGGGTGATCAGACGGTAGATCTCCGCACGCGCGCCGATGTCGACGCCGGCAGTCGGATCTTCTGCGACCAGCAGCTTGCGGCCGGTCGCCAGCCAGCGGCCGACGACCACTTTCTGCTGATTGCCGCCCGACAGGGCCTCCACCGGCAGATCCGGGTCGTTCGGCCGCAGGCCGACGGAGTGGCCGATCTTATGGGCAAGATCGGCTTCGCCGCGCGGCGACAGGAAGGACAA
This sequence comes from Rhizobium sp. WYCCWR10014, assembly GCF_001657485.1. Taxonomy (GTDB): domain Bacteria; phylum Pseudomonadota; class Alphaproteobacteria; order Rhizobiales; family Rhizobiaceae; genus Rhizobium. Next base: position 208,087 of record NZ_LXFU01000050.1, on the reverse strand, counting down.
AAGCCCACGCCCGACGGCTCCCGGATTGAGATAGGTATTTTCCCGGATGGACAGCGAGAGCGCCACGGATTCCTCCGTCCGGTCACGGGCAATCAATCCGATACCCGACGCCATGGCCCGCCGCGGGCTGGAAAGGTCGGGGGCCTCGTCATGCAGCAGAACCGAGCCGTTAAAGGGCTCGCAACCGAACAGGGCGCGGCCGATCCGTTCCTGACCGGCGCCGCGCAATCCAGCCAAGCCCAGAAACTCGCCCTCGCGGATATCGAACGATATCGCGCCTGTGCCGGCGCAAACGAGATCGCGAACCTTGACGATCGCCTTGCCGGGCGTGATCGCCGTCTTGGAAAAGAGGCTGTCACCGCTGCGGCCGATGATCATCGTCACCAGCTCGTCTGGGGTCGTCTCGCTGACCGGCTTCTGTCCCACCATGCATCCGTCGCGCAGAACGGCGACCCGATCGGCAATCCGGAAAATCTCGTCCAGCCTGTGGGAGACGTAGATCATGCCGACGCCGCGATCCTTTAAGGGGCGGATCGCGTTGAACAGCCGATCGACTTCGTCGGCGGGAAGGCTCGCCGTCGGCTCGTCGAGCACCAGCACGTCGGCTTCGACGGCAAGCGCACGGGCAATGGCGACAAGCGATTTTTCGGTGCGCGACAGCGCAGAGACCCGCGTCGTGGGGTCAAAATCACAGCCGACCAGTTTCAAGGCTTCCTTGGCGCGTGCCTGCGTCCTGTTCCAGTCGATCAGGCCGCGACGCATCGAGAAACCCTGAGATAGACCCATGTTCTCGCCGACCGTCATCCACTCGATCAAACCGAGATCCTGGTGGATGAAGGCAACCGGCTGCCGCTCGTTCGGCTTCGGGGGGCGATGATGGTAGCTCTGACCGCGAAAAAGGATGTCGCCGGCATCCGGCTTGTAGATGCCCGCAAGCGTCTTGATGAGCGTCGATTTGCCGGCGCCGTTTTCCCCCAGCAGCGCGAGGATTTCCCCCTCGCGCAGATCGATCGACACGTCACGCAGCGCCTGCGTGCCGCCGAAGCTCTTGGTGATCGACTGGAACTCCAGCAGTCTCTTGGCTTCCACTGTGGCTCCTCCCAAAGCTGCGGTTGTCATGGATGTATGTTATCGATAACATTTATGGATGGTCAAGCGGAAAGATGACGATCTCGAATTTCTCGGAGAGATTGACGTCAGCCGGCCTGAAATCCGTCGAGAAGACGCATCATCTCGGCGGAGTCCTTCGGCCCGAGGCCGGCAGCGCAAAGCAGGCGATGAATTTCGACCGCGGAGCCGGTCATCGGCAATGGCGTCTTCGTCTTCAGCGCAAAGGCCTGAAGCGAATCCAGGTCCTTCAACATGTTGTCGATTCTGCCTGTCGGCGAGAAATCCCGGGCAGCGAATTTTGCCATGAACTCCTGCATTATCCGGTTATCAGCCCTGCCGCCGGCAAGGGCTGCCGGAATGGCGGCCGGATCGACGCCGCCGGCTTCAGCGAGCTTGACCGCCTCCGCGACGGCCTGAAACAGCACGGCGCAAAACAGCTGATTGATCAGCTTCGTCGTCTGCCCGGCGCCCGATGCACCCATCAGCGTGTAATTGGCGGCAAGATGCCGCATCACCACACGCGCCCGCTCGAAATCCTCAGGGCTGCCACCGGCCATAATCGTCAGGCGTCCGCTCAGCGCACCTGGCACGCCGCCGGAGAGCGGGCAATCCACCCATGCCATGCCGGTTTCCCGACGCAGCCGCATCGCCATGTCGGCCGTGTCGGCGGGGTCGATCGACGACATGTCGATCAGCAGCTTGTCGGCATTTGCAGCGGCCGCAACACCCTTTTCGCCGAAGACGACAGCGCGGACGATATTTGCATGATTGAGGCTCAGCACACAAAACGCCGACCGTGAGACCGCTTCCTCCACGGAGCCGGCCGCGCGTGCGCCCTTGGCCTGCAAAGCCGCAACTTTTTCGGTATCCAGGTCGAAGACCGAGACCTTATGCCCGGTTTCGATCAGTCGGGTGACGATCGCCGTTCCCATGATGCCGGCACCGATGACGGCGACATCTGCTCTGTAGTCATCCTGCACGGTAATCTCCTCCCTTGATGGTTATGCCGCTCAGCCCCTTGCAAGCCAGCGCCACGATATCATCCAATGCATTATCGATCGCCACCGTCACGACACCAGCTTCACCGGTCGGCGGCTCCAGTGTTTCCAGCTGGCTGTCAAGCAAGGACGCCGGCATGAAATGGCCTTGGCGTGCCTGCATCCGCGACAATAGGAGCTCGCGGGATCCCTCCAGGAAAACAAAGACCAGCCGCCCGGTAGCCGCCTGCCGCAGCCTATCGCGATAGTGTCTCTTCAGCGCCGAACACGAAATCACCAATCCTTGCGACGCTTCTTGCGCGGTCCTTATTTCCGCGCCGATCCGGTCGAGCCAGGGCAAGCGGTCGTCGTCGGTGAGCGATATGCCCTGCGCCATCTTCTCAACGTTTTCAGCGGGGTGGAGTTGGTCGCCCTCCAGAAACGGCATGCCGTTTTGAGCGGCGAGACGTTCTCCGACCGAGGATTTGCCGCAGCCGCTGACGCCCATGACGATGACGGCCAGAGGTGGTGTCTTTTGCTCCAAGTCCATCGTCTCTCTATCAGAGGCAGGTCGTGATGCCGCCGTCGACATACAGCGTGTGCCCGTTGATGAAGGACGAGCCGCGGCCCGACAGGAAAACGGCGGCGCCGACCAGTTCCTCGACATTGCCCCAGCGTCCGGCCGGCGTCCGCTTCTCGAGCCAGGACGAGAACTCGGGATTGTCGACGAGTGCCTGATTGAGCGGCGTCTTGAAATAGCCCGGCGCAATCGCGTTGATCTGCAGGCCGTACTTGGCCCAGTCGGCGCACATGCCGCGGGTCAGATTGCGCACCGCACCCTTGGTCGCCGTATAGGGAGCAATGCCCGGGCGCGCCAATTCGCTTTGAACGGAGGCGATGTTGATGATCTTGCCCTGGCCGCGGGCGATCATGGGTTTGGCCGCTGCCTGGCCGACGTAGAACACGCTCGAAATATTGGTGGTCAGCAGCAGCTCCCATTTGTCCGCCGGAAAATCTTCCAGCGGCGTGCGAAACTGCATACCGGCATTGTTGATCAGGATGTCGAGCGGCCCGATATCGGCTTCGATCACGTCTATGCCTTCTTTGGCAGCGTCCTTGCTGGTCACGTCGAAGATCGCCGCATGGGCAGACAGGCCTTGATCCCTGAGACTGTCGACCGCGCGTTTGACACTTTCGGGCGTGCGGCCGTTGATGATCACCTCGGCGCCATGCTGCGCCAGGCCTTCGGCCAGGGCATAGCCAATCCCCTGGCTCGAGCCGGTGATCAGGGCGCGCCGTCCGGTAAGATCAAACAAGTTCTTCATGTAAATCACTCCTCCGGTCTCGCCGCAGGCGACGGCTTCGACTGCCGCTGACGGTGAAACTCACTTGACATCCCATTTCCGAATTATATGTTATCGATAACATAATCAACTGTCAAAATGCGGGATGGAAACGGAATGCCTGAGGTAGAAATCTTGATGACCGGAGCTTATCCGGAATGGGACATGGTGGATCTGGAAGCGAACTACCGCATCCATCGCCTGTGGGAAGCGACAGACCGGCAGGAGCTGATTTCCAGGGTCGGCAAGGATATCCGCGCCATAGCGACCCGCGGCGAACTCGGAGCGTCAGCAGAACTGATGGCGCAATTGCCGAAACTGGAAATCGTCTCCTGTTACGGCGTCGGCACCGACGCAATCGACTTGTCCTATGCCCGCGCCAACGGCATTCGCGTCACGAACACGCCCGATGTGCTGACCGAAGATGTCGCCGATATCGCCATCGGACTGCTGCTTGCCACGGCGCGGAAGATCCCGCAGGCAGATGTTCTCGTGCGCTCCGGCCAATGGGGCAGTGTCGCCATGCCGCTGGTGACGCGCGTCTCGGGCAAGAAGGTGGGGATCGTCGGCATGGGCCGGATCGGCAAGGCAATCGCCAGAAGGGCTGCCGCGTTCGGCTGCGACATCTCCTATTTCGCTCGCCATGACCACACGGATGTAACTTACGCCTATGAACCCGACCTGATCGCACTTGCGGATTGGGCCGATTTTCTGATCGTCATCGTCCCCGGCGGGGGGGCGACCATGAAGATCATCAATGCTGAGGTGCTTAAAGCACTTGGTCCGAACGGCATCTTGATCAATGTTTCGCGCGGGACGACCGTCGACGAAGAGGCGTTGATCGCAGCCCTTCAAGACCGCACCATCCAGGCGGCTGGCCTCGATGTCTTCCTGAACGAACCCAAGATCGATGCACGTTTCCTGACGTTGCAAAACGTCGTGTTGCAGCCCCATCACGGCTCTGGCACTGTCGAGACCCGCAAGGCCATGGGCCAACTGGTCAGAGACAATCTCGCTGCGCATTTTGCAGGCAGCCCGCTTCCAACTCCCGTCGTGTGAGGGTCCCGATATGAAAGCCATCGTCATTCATGCCGCCAAGGATCTCAGGATCGAAGAGCGCGAGCCGGAGGTTGCGGGCGCCGGGCAGGTGGAGATTGCCATCGAAGCCGGCGGCATCTGCGGTTCCGACCTGCATTATTACAATCATGGCGGTTTCGGCACCGTTCGCCTGCGCGAACCGATGATCCTCGGCCATGAGATCGCCGGCACGGTCAAGGCGCTGGGTTCCGGCGTCGCCGATCTTGCCGTCGGAGACCGTGTCGCGGTTTCCCCGAGCCGGCCGTGCAACCATTGCCAATATTGCCTGAAGGGGCAGCAAAACCACTGCCTCAACATGCGGTTTTACGGCAGCGCCATGCCGATGCCGCATATTCAGGGGGGCTTTCGCCAGCGGCTGGTAGCGGAACGCTGGCAATGCCACAAGGTCACGGACGGCATTTCCATCCATGAGGCAGCCTTTGCCGAACCCTTTGCGGTGACGCTGCATGCGGCAAACCGCGCCGGATCGTTGCTGGGCAAACGGGTGCTCGTCACCGGGTGCGGCCCCATCGGGATGTTGGCGATCGTTGCGGCGCGTGTTCTCGGCGCCCGCGAGATCGTCGCGACCGACGTGACCGACAGCGTTCTGGCGATTGCCCGCACCAGCGGCGCCGACCGAACGATCAATGTTGCCACGCATGCTTCCGACCTCGCGGCTTACAGCGCTGACAAGGGATATTTCGATGTCATGTTCGAAGCGTCAGGCAATGAGCGGGCCGTGCGCGCGGGCCTGGAGACGCTTAAGCCCCGCGCCGTTCTCGTGCAGCTCGGCCTTGGCGGCGATGTTTCCATTCCGCAGAACATGATCGTTGCGAAGGAAATCGAGATGCGCGGCACATTCCGTTTTCACGAGGAATTTGCCCTCGCCGTCGAACTGATCAACGCGCGTCGCGTCGATCTGAAGCCGCTGCTGACAGGTGTTTTCGGGATCGAAGAGGCAGTTGCCGCCTTCGAACTGGCAGGCGACCGCAGCAAGTCCATGAAAGTGCAGATCGCCTTCTGACCGACTGTATGATCCCTGCAGCCATTCAAAGTGTTGCATCGCCGCGCATCTGAAAAGACGCGCGGCGCTTCAATCGGTCGGCGCGCCGTTCCGGTCTGTGCTTTCGCGCAAGACAACCTTGTAGCCGGTCAACGTGATCTCATCGCCGGTCGCTTCGCCGGTATGGAGGGTATCCAGCAGGCGGGCAGCCGCCTGGCGGCCGATGCCATAACAGTCCACATTGATGGTGGTGATGCGCGGATGACAGATGGACGAGATCTCGTAATCGCCGAAACCGGCAATGGCGATGTCCCGCGGAACCTTCATTCCCCGGCGCGTGCATTCCATGATGGCGCCGAAGGCGGAAAGGTCTGAGACGCAGAGAACCACTTCCGTGTCCGGCCAGCGCTCCAGCAGACTGACGATCGCCTGGCCGCCTTGTTCCATGGTGATGGGCGGGACGCCGAAGGAAATCATCCGTCCTGGTCCGAGGCCCAGTTCTTCGACAGTTTTCTGGAAACCGCTTCGCCGCTGGCTGCCGCGCGTATCGCGCGCCGTCGTTCCGCCGATATAGCCGAACTTCCGATATCCCTGTCCGGCAAGCGTCCTCACCAGCAAGGCCATCGCCTCGCTGTTGGAAAAGCCGACGACCTGATTGATCGGATCTTCCGGAAGTTCCCAGGTCTCGACAACGGGAATGCCGGCTTTTGCGAGCATACGCCGCGCGCGCGCGGTGTGCGAACCACCGGTCAGGATGATGCCTTCAGGGCGGCGGCGCAGCATCGCCTCGATCAGCTCTTCCTCTTTCTCCGCCGAATAGTCGGTATAGCCGAGAAGAAGCTGAAGGCCGGTATTCTGCAGCGCATCGGTCATGCCCCGCGCCGTGTCGGAAAAATTCGAATTGTTGATGGAGGGTACCAGGGCGGCGATGAAGCCGCTCCGCCGCGACGAAAGACTGCCGGCAGACAGGTCGAGCACATAGCCGAGCGCGTCGACGGCTTCCATGATGCGCTTGCGGGTCTCCTCGGAAACGCTCGCATCCTGGCGAAAGGCACGCGAAACGGTCATGGCGGATACGCCGACATATTTGGCGACCTCCGCCATCGTCAGCTTTTGAGCCTCTCCCGGTTTGAGACGCTTGTCTTTCGGCACATCCTCGTTCTTCACTGGTCTCCGCTTTCGCACAGCTTCCGGGTTGGGGCAATTCAACACACGATAAAGTTATCGCTATCATCGCACAATCGATTTTATTGCAGCAACGCACCGAACCAACGGGCGAAAACCAAGATTCCTGGCACATTTTCGCAGAGACCGGCAGGCCGATGCCTATACGAAGCTCGCAAAACGCGACAATATGATATCGATAACAATTGATGATACGGAGGAGCATCATGTTCGGGCAAATTGACGGTACTGGGTTTGAGGTTCTCGACCCTCGCTTTGAAAGCTGCTTTGTCGGTCACGCTCGCGTTGAGCGGCTTTGGACGGGTGGCCGCTGGCTGGAGGGGCCGGCCTGGTTTGCCGCCGGGCGGTATCTGGTTTTCTCGGATATCCCCAACAACCGAATGATGCGTTATGACGATACCAGCGGGCACACATCGGTATTCCGCGCACCCAGCAACAATTCGAACGGCAACACTGTCGACAATCAGGGACGGCTCATCACCTGCGAGCATCTGACGCGCCGTGTCACGCGAACCGAATTCGACGGCACGATCACCGTTCTGACCGATCGAATTGCAGGCAAGCGGCTCAATTCTCCAAATGACGTCACCGTCAAGTCCGATGGAACCGTCTGGTTCACCGACCCGAGCTACGGCATCCTCCACGACTATGAGGGCGACTACGGCGAAGCGGAAATCGGCGGATGCCACGTCTACCGGCATGATCCGGCAACAGGCACGACCGATCAGGTCACGTCCGATTTCGTCAAGCCGAACGGGCTGGCCTTTTCCCCGGATGAGACGGTGCTCTACATTGCCGACACCGGGGCAACGCACCTGGCCAGCGGTCCGCGCCACATCAGAAAGCTCGCCGTGTCGAGCGATGCCCGGCTGACCGATCTCGGCGTTTTCGCAGAATGCACCTCAGGTCTGTTCGATGGCTTTCGCGTCGACCGCAAAGGCAAGATATGGACGAGCGCCGGCGATGGTGTCCACGCCTATGATCCGGATGGAACGTTGCTCGGCAAGATCCATATTCCTGAGGGCGTCTCCAACGTCACGTTCGGCGGAGAGAAACTGAACCGTCTCTTCATCACCGCGAGCACGTCTCTCTACGCTGTTTATCTGACCGCCAACGGGTCGAGACTGGGGTAACGCCGAATAGAGGCCGCCTTGGGACGGCCTCTCGTTTGCCGCGGTTTTTACGTCTTGCCTCACCGTTGACTGAGGCCGTCCGCCAAACGAACGAGGCCGAGGAAATCCGACCTGTAGCCGAAGGTGTCAGTCCCTCGCGATGCCGCGGCGAGATCGGCAATCGCCCGATAGGAATAGGAATCGACGGCGGCGATGTGGCTTAGTTTCTGACCGAAGGCGGCGACGGCCACCGAGAAGCGGACATCCTGCGGCGTGGCGTCGATGGTGGCGACCGCGTTGTTGTCGTCGACAGGCGTGGTGATGAGGGCGCTCTTATCCTCGCCCGGCCGCTTGTAGCGCATCTTGACGAAGGCAAGTTCGCCGTGATGGGCGCTGTCGGAGGCCTCGGCCGGCACCTTGTTGGCTGCGCCGTACCGCAGGTCGTCATTCATCACCGCCGGGCTTCCCTTGGGCGTAATCTCGTAGATTGCCGTGACGCTGTGGCCAGAGCCGATATCGCCGGCATCGACACGGTCATTGTTGAAATCCTCGCGGTTCAGCGCCCGCGTCTCGTAGCCGATCAAGCGGTATTCGGCGATCCGTTCCGGGTTGAACTCGACCTGGAACTTGACGTCGCTGGCGATCGGAAACAGCGTCGAGCCTGCTTCTTCGACCAGCGTCTTCTGCGCCTCGGCCAAGGTGTCGATATAGGCGGCGCTGCCGTTGCCGTTCTGCGCCAGTGTCTGCATCAGGGAATCGTTGAGATTGCCCCGCCCGAAACCGAGAACGGTGAGGAAGATGCCGTCCCTGCGTCTCTCTTCGATGATCCGCTTCAAATCCTCGTCGCTCGACGGGCCGACATTGAAGTCGCCGTCCGTCGCCAGCATTACGCGGTTGACGCCGTCCTTGACGAAGGCCTGTTTGGCAAGATCGTAGGCCGCCTCGATGCCTTCGGCGCCGCCGGTCGAGCCGCCGGGCTCCAGCTTGTCGATCGCCGACAGGATCTTCGATTTCTCCGCCACGCGTGTCGGGGACAGCACGGTGCCGGCATTGCCGGCATAGGTGACGATCGAGACGGTATCGTCGGCCTTCAGCCTGTTGACGAGGAGCCGGAAGGCGCTCTTCAGCAGCGGCAGCTTGTCCGGCTCGTCCATCGAACCCGACACGTCGATCAGGAAGACCAGATTGGCATGCGGCGTGGTCGCCGGCGCGATGTCATAGCCCTTGATCGCCACATGCATCAATTCCGTGTCGTGGTTCCACGGGGTCGGCATCACAGTCACCGTCGCCTTGAAAGGCTGGGCGGCATTTTCAGGACCCGGCCAGTCATAGGGGAAATAATTGATCATCTCCTCGACGCGAACCGATTGCGGATCGGGCAGCGCCCCGCCCGTCAACGAGCGGCGGACGAAGGAATAGGACGCGCTGTCGACATCGGCGGAGAAGGTCGAAACCGGATCCGTCGCGACGCTCTTGATCGGATTGGCCGCTGCATTGGCAAACCGCTCGCGATTGGGATCGAGCTGCATCTGCACGCGCCCCTCCGCAGGCGGCGCAGGCGAGGGGGCGATGGCGGCCATCGGTTCGGCAAACTGCCGCTGAGGGACGATGCCGGGAGCGGCCGGCGCAGCGCGTTTGGCCGCCCCGAGTGCCGCGGCAGAACCCTCCGGCTTGTTCGTGAGGGCGGCGTTGGCATCGAATTCGGATGTCTGCGACGCATCGGGTTTCGCGAGGGCCGGTGCCTCCTTGTCCTGCGGGGCTTGCGCGACAGCAACAGATTGCTCAGCCGGGCTGTCGTTCCCGGCCGGTATTTGCGGCGCAACCGCAACCGGCTGACCGGCGGTTGCAGCCGGTTGTTTCGACGCCTCACTTTTCGAAAGATTGCCGGCGATCTCAGTCTGGTCGGCGATCGGCAATTCGTTGCGAGTCAGCTCGATCGTAAGGTAACCGGCGGCCGGAATGACCAGCAGCGTCGCAAGCGCTGAACCGGCGAGGAATTTCTTGTTCATGGCAGGGCTCCATATCCAGTTGATAATGGAGCTTTGACGCCAGCCTTTTGCATTTCCTTGGGCTGCCTGCGCACTATTTTCCGCGGTGTCGAAGGCCTGCATCGCGGCAGTCAGCGCACGCGCACGCGCCTCCGGCGTCGCTGCCGGCGGTGTCAGGCGGGAGAGCTTTTCGAGTTCCTTGTCCACGGTCATACCTCTTCCTTGCCGAGCACGGCCTTCAGCCTCTTGCGCGCCTCATGAACCTGCCAGGACACGGTCGCCTCCGAACAGCCCATGACATCGGCGGCCGCCGAATGGCTGAGACCTTCGCCATAAACGAGCAGCACGGCATCGCATTGCCTTTCCGGCAAGGCGCGCACGGCTGCCCATAATTCGCTCGATAGCTCGTCGTCATTTCCATCAGGCGCATCGGGTTGCGGTTCGGCGGCGTAAGCTCGGAATGTCTGCTCCTCTCGTGCAAGCTTGCGTCTATGGTCGCGGGCGGCGTTGAGCGTCAGAGTATAGAGCCATGTCCTGAAGCGGCTGGCGCCGCGAAAGCTGCGGATGGCCGCGCCGAGCTTGACGCAGACCTCCTGGGCGATGTCGTCGGCATCCGTGGAACTGCCAGACCAGCGCCACGCCGTCGCATGGACGAAATCATAATGGCGCGAGACCAGTTGCCCGAAGGCCTCCCGGTCGCCGCCCTGCGCTCGTTCTATGAGCTCCGCGTCCAATTCCGCACCTACCCCATGCTACCAAGCAAGATGCTATTTCCAGATTGAGACGTTTCTCGGATGGCTTTCCTTGGGTCGATGGCGAAAAAATTATCGGGAATTTTGAGTTGGCGCGACATTCGCGGGTCGCGACCAGACAGGTCGTCCCCGCCACGAAGGCGCATGATGAGGACAGAGTCGGCCAGGGACATGATCTGTCATGTCCCAAATCGCGAAAGGACCTCCATGTCCGCTCAACCGCCTATCCCCACTGAAAGGGGCATCCTGCAGTTTCTGGCGATTTGCGATTCCTTCTATCCGCCGGACGCCGTTCAAGCATCGATCGAACAGCAGCGAGATTGGTACGACGCTCTCTGCGCACGCTTTGACCGCCCGCTGCCCCCGGAGATGATCTTTGCGGACGGGATGCTGCAGCGCATACCGATCCGGCGTTACCGTCCGCGGAAAATCAGCACGCGCACCATTCTGCTCTACCTTCATGGCGGCGGCTTCGTTGTCGGTTCGCTCGAGAGCCATCATGCCATCTGCGCCGAGATCGCCGATTTTGCCGGCGCGGAACTTGTGTCAGTCGATTACCGGCTGGCCCCTGAATATCGCTGGCCGGCGCAGACGGATGACGGCTTTACCGTGTTGAAGCATCTGCTTTCCGCCAACAGCAAGGTCGTGCTGATCGGCGACAGCGCCGGGGCCAATCTGGCGGCGGGCCTTGCATTGCGGGCGCGCGACGAGGGCCTGTCCGGCGTCGTCGGCCAGGTCCTGATCTATCCGGCGCTCGGCGGTGACCTTGCTGCAGGCTCCTATGTCGAAATGGCAGCGGCTCCCGGATTGACGACGGCGGATGTCGCCTATTACCGCGAGATCCTGCAGGCCCCGGCAGGCAATGAGATCGCCGAGCCGCTGCGGGCAGTTTCGCTTGCCGGGCTGCCGCCGGCCTTCATCACGGTCGCGCATTTCGATCCGCTCCGGGACGACGGCCGGCACTATGCCGCCCGGCTCACCGCGGAGGGCGTCGAAGTCTGGTTCCGGGAGGAGCCGCAGATGGTGCATGCCTGGCTCCGCGCCCGTCACATGAGCGATGGCGCACGCGACGGCTTCCGTGCCGTGTGCGAGGCCATAAGGCGTTTTGCGCAGACCTGACGATCACATCAGGTCACGCGCGATCCGCCTTTCCGCAAAGACCTTTTCGAAGATCTGCACGTCGTCCTCGAAAGCGGTGACGACAGCGCTGATGATCCAGTCGCTCCGGGTGCAGGCAATGCGCGCGGTCGCGACCGTGCGGACGAACCAGCCGGGGCGGCGCATATCGCAGGTCCAGGTCGATGTCCCGGTCATCGACTGGGGATTATCGGGCGCAATCGACCAGACCTCCTCCCGCAATTGCCGGGTCGAGAGACCTGTCTCAGGGTGTTCGGTGAGCCCGGTATCCTCGTGGATGTGATACTCCGTCCGGGCGGCCGAGAGATCGCGGACGACCTGCCGCTTCGTCGCGGCCGCCGCGTGCTCGATGTATTTCGGCAGCGGATCGGGATTGGCCGGTTCCTTGATGTCTATCCGCTGGTGCTCGCCGAGCATCGGCAGCCCCAGACCGATTGCGGCGATATCGACCTCGATGCCCTCGTCATCAGGCGGCGGCAGGATCATCGGCCAATATGCGGTGGACAGGGAAAGGCGGATGCGATGCCCTTTGCGGAAGCGATAACCGCAGGCATCGAGCACCAGCCGGATCGACACCTTCTCGCCTGGTATCAGCGGCTTGGGATCTGCATTGCCATCCCGGTGAGTGAGATTGACGACGCCGAAGGCGACACGCGTTGCCGTGCCATCCGGATGGACATCGACGAGCCGGGCGCAGAGATTTCCGCCCGCCGCCCGCGACCGCAGCACAAGCGTGAGCACAGGCCGGCCGAGATAGTCGTAGTCGCCGGCAAGCGGCATCGTATCGAAAATCAACGAGCCGGCATCGTCCGAGCGTTGATCGATCGCCATTTCGGCGTCGGGCTTCAGCGTGAAATATTCACCGGATGCCGTCCCGGTGTCGAGCGGAGAATGGAGATAGACGGGATGTTCTGGCGCGTGCGGAATCGGCATGCCTTCCGTCAGCTTGCCGAACTGCTCGACATAGAAGCACTGCATCTGTGGCGGCGACCAGACGTTCTTGGCAACCCAGAAACCCGGGTCGCTGTCACGGCGTGGGGCAGGGCGAATGGCATCGAGAATATAGGCGCGGGCTTGGGGCAGCCCGTCGATCCCATTGTCCTCGCCCCGCAACCATTTGTTCCACCAGGCGATCGCTTCGCCATGGAAATCCGTGCGCGGCTTCGGCCAGGCGAAGTGCGGATATTTGTGAATCCAGGGACCAATCAACGCCTTCGCTTTGCCGCCCAGGCCTTCGATCGCCATCAGAGGGGTATTGCGGTAGCCGTCAGCCCAGCCGGCGATGACAAGCGCGGGAATCTCCACGCTCGAAAAATCCTCTGAGATCGAGCCGTGACGCCAGAAATCGTCGCGCCGCTGATGGGCCAGCCACTCCTCCATGAAGAAGGGTTCGCCGGCCAGGCGTTCCAACCACATCTCCTTCCAGCGTTCGCCGACAAGTGCGGGATCGGGCGGGCGCGACTGGTAACCGAGCATCGTCGCCGCCCATGAGAGCTGGGCGGAGAGATGGCAGCCGTTCTTGTAGTGGATGTCGTCATTGTAGCGGTCGACGGTCGAGGCGATCGATATGACGGCTTTCAGCGCCGGCGGGCGCAAGGCTGCGACCTGCAGGCTGTTGAAGCCGCCCCAGGAGATGCCCATCATGCCAACCGCGCCGTTCGACCACGGCTGCGCAGCAATCCAGGCGATCAGCTCGCAGGCATTGGCAAGCTCGCATTCGGTATATTCGCCGTCAATGACGCCGTCGGATTCTCCTGATCCGCGGATATCGACGCGCACGCCGGCAATGCCTGCGGCCGCGAAGACCGGATAGGTCGACTCATCCCTGAGACTGGTTCCGTCCCGCTTGCGATAGGGCAGGAATTCGAAGACAGCGGGAACGGGATCTTCCCTAGCGCCATCCGGCATCCAGATGCGTGCGGCAAGCCGCGTCCCATCCTTCAGCGTAATCCATTCATTCTCGATGGTGGTGAAGCCGCGAGAGGTCATGCTCATTCCTTGATGCACATTCCGTGAGACGAGGGCTCTGCCCTCGTCGAGTCAGTTACCGGCGCTCTCCATGCGACGCGTGGCAAGCACCCGTTCCAGCCAGCCGATTTCCATTTCCGGTACGGATTTCAACAGCAGATCGGTGTAGTCGTCAAAGGGCGGCGACAGCGCCGTCGATTTCGGACCGAACCGCACCAGCTTGCCACGATGCATCACCGCCACGCTGTCGGCAATCGCCCGGACGATCGCGATGTCGTGGGTGATGAAGACATAGGACAGCTGTTCTTCTTCCTGCAGGCGCAGGAGCAGTTTGAGGATACCCTCCGCCACCAGTGGATCGAGCGCCGAAGTCGGCTCGTCGCAGAGGATGAGTTCGGGCTTGGCGGCAAGCGCTCTGGCGATCGCGACGCGCTGCTTCTGGCCGCCGGATAATTCGGCCGGGTAGCGATCGACAAAGCCCTTGCCCATTTCGATCTGGTCGAGCAGTTCCTTGACCCGGGCGGTTTTCTCGGCACCTCTCAAACCATAATAGAAGGTCAGCGGGCGGCCGATAATGTAGCGGACCGTTTGCCGCGGGTTCATCGCCGTATCGGCCATCTGGTAGATCAGCTGGATACGCCTCAGATCGTCGTTCGGCCGGCTCTTGAGGCCCGGCATCAGCGGCTTGCCGTCAAAGACGATGCGCCCGCTGCTCGGCGGCAACAGGCCGGTGATGACGCGCGCCAGCGTCGATTTGCCTGAACCGGATTCGCCGACGACCGCGAGCGTCTGCCCCTTCGGCACATGCAGCGAGACATCGTGCAGCACCTTGAAGCCGTTGGAATATTCAGCGCTGACATTCTCCACTTTGAGAAGTGCTGCTGGTCGGTGGCTTCCTCGCGGTAGGCCTGCCTGACATTGACGAGGGCGCGGGTATAATCCTCCCGCGGCGCCTCGATGATCTGCTGGACGCTGCCGTATTCGACTTGCTTGCCATAACGCAGGACCATGATGTCGTCCGAGATCTGGGCGACGACGGCAAGGTCGTGGGTGATGTAGAGAGCGGCGGTGTGCGTTTCCTCGATGGCATGCTTGATCGCCGCCAGCACGTCGATCTGCGTGGTGACATCGAGTGCTGTGGTCGGTTCGTCGAAGACGATCAGTTCGGGATTGGAGCAGAGCGCCATCGCCGTCATCGCGCGTTGCAGCTGGCCGCCGGAGACCTGGTGGGGAAAGCGCTCGCCGAAACTTTCGGGATTGGGCAGGCCGAGAACCCCGAACAGATAAAGCGCCCGTTTTCGCGCCTCCTCCTTGCTCATCAATCCATGTTTGACCGAAGCCTCGATCACTTGGTCGCCGAGTCTGTGCGCCGGATTGAAGGCGGCCGCCGCCGATTGAGCGACGTAGCAGACCCGGGCGCCGCGAATTTTCCGGATGCCGTTCTTGCCGAGCGTCAGGATATCGGCGCCGTCGAGCAAGACCTCGCCGCCGGTGATTTCGGCGCCACCACGGCCATAGGCAAGCGCGGAAAGGCCGATCGTCGATTTGCCGGCGCCCGATTCGCCGATCAGGCCGAGAACCTTGCCTTTCTGCAGGTCGAAGGAAACCCCGTCGACGATCGTCACTCGCTTCGGCGGCTCGCCAGGCGGATAGCTGGTTGCTTCGATCTTCAGATTGCGAACGGAAAGAAGCTCAGGCATCGCCGCGCCCTCCCTTGAGGCTGGATGTGCGTTTCAGGAGCCAGTCGACGACGAGGTTGACACAGACGGCAAGCACGGCAATCGCCGTGCCCGGCACCAGCGCTGCCGAGATACCGAAGATGATGCCGTCCTTGTTGTCCTTGACCATGCCGCCCCAATCGGCAGCGGGCGGCTGAATACCGAGGCCGAGGAAGGAAAGCGTCGAGAGAAACAGGATCGAGAAGGCGAAGCGCAGCCCGAACTCGGCCAGCAGCGGCGACAGCGTGTTCGGCAGGATTTCGCGGAAGATGATCCAGAGCTTGCCTTCGCCGCGCAGTGTTGCCGCCTCGACGAATTCCATCACCGCGACATCGAGCGCCACGGCGCGGCCGAGACGGTAGACGCGGGTGGAATCGAGGATCGCCATGACAAGGATTAGCACGATGATGTTCTGCGGCAGGACCGCAAGAACCACCAGCGCGAAGATCAGCGTCGGGATCGACATCATCAGATCGTTGAAGCGCGAAAACACCGTGTCGATGATGCCGCGCGAGACGGCAGCGGTGAAGCTCAGGATGATGCCGAGCGAGAAGGAGATGACGGTGGCGGCGGACGAGACCAGCAACGTCGTGCGTGCGCCATAGATCAGCCGCGAGAAGATGTCGCGGCCAAGATTGTCGAGGCCGAAGATATATTGATTATCCGGCAGCTGCCAGACGTCGCCGACGACCTGCGTCTCGCCATAGGGGGCGAGCCAGGGGGCGAAGAGCGCGAAGATGAAGGCGATGGCGATACCAGCCATGCCGATCCAGGCGGTGATGGGGATGTCTCTCAATCTCATCGCGGATGCCTCAGCCGGGGATTGGCGATAATCGCGAGGATATCGGCCGTCATGTTGAGGAAGATGTAGACAGCCGCGAAGATCAGGCCGCAGGCCTGCACCACGGGCATGTCGCGCACTGTGACCGCATCGACCATATATTGCCCCATGCCGGGATAGACGAAGACCACTTCGACAACGACGACCCCGACCACGAGATAGGCAAGGTTCAGCGCGATGACATTGATGATCGGCGCGAGCGCGTTGGGGGCAGCATGCTTGACGATCGCGCGGAAGGCGCTAAGGCCCTTCAGTTCGGCGGTTTCCATATAGGCCGACGACATGACGGAGAGGATCGCCGCCCGCGTCATGCGCATCATATGCGCAAGCACGACGAGCACCAGCGTCGCCGTCGGCAGCGCGATCGCCTTCAATCGCTCGACGAGACCCATGCTGTCGTAGACGGTCGCTGGAAAGGTCGCCATGCCGAGCTTCACCGCGAAGAACAGGATCAGCAGGTAGCCGATGAAGAATTCCGGCAATGAGATCGCCGCGAGCGAGATAATGTTGATGATCTTATCCGGTAGGCGGTTGCGGAAATGCACCGACAGCATGCCGAGGCCGACGGCGAGCGGCACTGATATCACCGCTGCGAAACCCGCCAGAAAGAGCGAATTGCCGAGACGTTTGCCGATCTGTTCGCTCACTGAATTCTTGCTGGCCCAGGAAGTGCCGAAGTCACCCTGGACGGCGTTGCCGAGCCACTCGACATAGCGCGTCGTGACCGGCCGGTTCAGCCCGAGATCCTCTCGAATATTGGCAACGGCCTGCGGTGTCGCCGACTGACCGAGATAGGTTGTGGCAAAATCGCCGGGCAGGGCTTCCAGACCACCGAAGATCAGGATGGAGACGGCAAAAAGCAGGACCAGGCTGAGCACGAAGCGCTCGAGGATAAGGGCAAGCAGCGGAAAACGCTGCCGGAACCCGAGGCCGGGCAAGATGCTTGGGGCAGGATTGGTCATGGCGAGGACCTCGCGCTAAAACGTCGGGAGGACCGCGGGGTTTCATCCCACGGTCCCGGCTTCGTTGGAGATCGGAGGGGCAAACGCCCCTTTGCCATCAGGCGTCCAGCCAGACGCGGGTCGCGACGTAGCCGTTCGACATGTCGTTGCCGATATCGTGGACATAACCCTTCACCTGCTTGGTGGAGGCGTTCACGAAGTCGTTGAACATCGGCAGGATCACGCCGCCCTCGTCGCGCACCATCATCGCCATGGCGCGATACAAATCCTTGCGCTTGGCTTCGTCCAGTTCGGATCGGGCCTGCAACAGCAGCTTGTCGAAGTCAGGACGCTTGAACTTGGTGTCGTTCCAGTCCGCCGTCGAGAGATAGGCGGTGGAATACATCTGGTCCTGTGTCGGCCGGCCACCCCAATAGGAGGTCGAGAAGGGCTGGACGTTCCAGACGTTGGTCCAGTAGCCGTCGCCCGGTTCGCGCTTGACCTCGATCTCGATGCCGGCCTTCTTGCAGCTTTCCTGATAGAGGACGGCTGCATCGACACCGCCGGGGAAGGCGACTTCCGAGGTGCGCAGGAGAACCGAGCCGCTATGGCCCGACTTCTTGTAGTGGAAGGCGGCCTTGTCGGGATCGTAAACGCGCTGCTCGATGCCCTCGGGGAACAGCGCATAGGTGCTGTTGATCGGGAAGTCGTTGCCGACCTTGCCGTAGCCGCCGAGGATCTTCTGCACCATGGTCTCGCGGTCCATGGCGTATTTGAGGGCCAGGCGCAGGTCGTTATTGTCGAACGGCGCCTTGTCGCAATGCATGATGAAGACGTAATGGCCGCGGCCGGCGGTCGAAAGAATCTCGACGTTCGGGGCGCGCTTCAGCAGATTGACGGTCTTCGGGTCGACGCGGTTGATGTAGTGCACCTGGCCGGACGACAGGGCTGCGATGCGGGCGGTCGCATCGTTCATGCCGATGATCTCGATCGAATCGACGTAGCCCCGGTCGGTGCGCCAGTCGTCCTTGTTCCTTTCGAAGGTGGCGCGGACGCCGGGCTCGAAGCTCGTCATCTTGTAGGGGCCGGTGCCGATCGAGGCCAGCGGATCATCGACGCCGCCGTTCGGCTGAATGACCAGATGGTAGTCCGACAGCAGCAGCGGCATGTCGGCATTGCCTTCGCTGAGCGTCAGCACCAGATTGCCGCCGTCGGCCTTGATCTCCTTGATCGAGCCGAGAACACCCAGCGCACCGGATTCCGACTTCGCGTCGGTGTGGCGTTTCAGCGTCGCAACAACGTCGTCGATCGTCAGTTCCTTGCCATCGTGGAACTTGACGCCCTTGCGGATCTTGAAGGTCCAGGTCACCGCATCCTTCGACGGCTCCCAGGATTCGGCAAGCGAGGGCACGGCGGCACCCGTCAGCGGGTCGGACTCGACCAGCATGTCGCCCCAGCAGCGGCCGATGCAGAACATGACCTGCGACAGGAACTTCGCCGGATCCTTGGAATCGGTGGCTGCGCCTCCTTCGAGGCCGAGCTTCAGGTGGCCACCGCGTTTCGGTTCGGCGGCTTCGGCGCTTTCGGTGAAGAGCTTATCGGCGACGGCAAGTGTGATGCCCGCCGCCATGGCGCGTCCCATGAATTCGCGGCGGCTGAGCCCGCCGGCGGTGACACGGCTTGCGAGATATTTCGTGTAGTCGTTCATTCCCCAGTTCCTTCTTTATGGTGCGTTGACAGAACTTCCGGGCAGGTCCGCAGGCAGTTTCCTCTCCACCTCCGGTGCCCGCATCATGCGGGAAAATAATGCGGTTGCTGCCGCCTGGTTATTTCCCTTTCCAAATGGGGCTTCGCTTCTCGGCGAAGGCCCGTGCGCCTTCCAATTGGTCCTCGCTCGAATAGAGCCTGTCGACCGTCGCAAACTGCCGCTTGGTGATCTTGTTCATGGCAGTCTGGAACGTCGAACCCTCCGCTTCGCGCACGATTTCCTTGATGGCCGCATAGACGAGCGGCGGCCCGCTCTCCAGCAGCCGGGCAAGCTCCCATGCTCTCTCCATCAGCCTGTCGGCCGGCAGGACCTCGTTGACGAAACCCCAGCGATGTGCCTCGTGAACGTCGAGCCAGCGACCGGTCAAAAGCATGTCCATGGCGATGTGGTAGGGGATGCGTTTCGGCAGCTTGATCGAAGCTGCATCGGCAACCGTGCCCGAGCGGATTTCCGGCAGAGCGAAGGTCGCATGCTCGGCGGCGAGGATCAGGTCGGCCGACAGCGCAATCTCCAGTCCGCCGCCGCAACAGATGCCGTTGACCGCACAAATGACCGGCTTGTTGAGGTCGCGCAGTTCCTGCAGCCCACCGAAGCCTCCGACGCCGTAATCTCCATCGACCGCATCGCCTGATGCCGCCGCCTTGAGATCCCAGCCGGCACAGAAAAATTTCTCGCCGGCGCCCGAGACGATGGCGACACGCAGCGTTGGATCGTCGCGGAAATTTCGGAAGATCAACCCCAGGGCACGGCTGGTCGCAAGGTCGATGGCATTCGCCTTCGGCCGGTCGATGACGACTTCGACTACTCCGCCGTCACGTCGTGTGCGAATGTGGTCGCTCAACCTATGCTACCTCCTCCGCCGTATCAGAGCATCGACTACGGCAACGCCACGCCCTTCGGGAAGAACCATCAATGGATTAATGTCCAGTTCCTCCAGGGATGTCGCGTTCTTTACGACATAATCTGCCGTTGCTGAGACAGCGCCGACAGCAGCTTCGAGATCGCCTTTTGGCCGCCCACGATAGCCATAGATCAATTTTGCAAGTTTGAGACGCGAAATTGCCGCGTGAATATCGGTTTTCGTCGCCGGAAGAGGCAAGATGATGGAATCTTCAAGCAATTCAACGAAGATTCCGCCCGCTCCAAGCGTGAGCGACAATCCGAAGACAGGGTCGCGGATGGCGCCGACAATGAGCTCGGCGACCGGTGGATCGATCATTTTCTCAACGAGATAGCCGGCATTCGGCGGCATTGTCGCCGCCGCATTCGACACAGCCTTAATATCCTTCAGGTTGAGTACGACGGCCCCAGCCTCGGTCTTGTGGGCAATGCCGAGCGCTTTGAGCACGACGGGAAAACCGAGCCGCTCGGCCTGCTCGGCCGCTTGACCGGGAGAAGAGGCCAACAGCCCGTGCGGAACCGGAAGGCCGAAGGCGGCCAGCTCCGCCTTCGCATCGGCCTCCGTCAACGTCTCGATTTCGCCATCCATAGGGGACACGTCGAGCAGCGGCAGGGGAGGCGGGCGATCCCACGCCTGGCCGATGCCGGCGGCGACTTCCGCTGCCGTGATGGTTTCGTCGATGCCGCAGAAGGCAACGATGCCATTTGCCATCAGCCGATCGGCGATCGGCTCCGGCATGTTTTCCGGAAGGGTCGCCAGAAGGCCGGCCAGCGCACCGGTTGCGGCGGCCGCCGTCATGACCGCGTCTACCGTCATCGCCCATTCGGACGCATCGCAGCGGTCACCGCGGGGGAAGTCGAGGACGACGAGATTGAGCGCATAGCCGCCCTCGAACATGGCGCTGAAGGCTTCAGTCTGGCGTGCGAGATCGCCCCAGACGAAGGTGTGGTAATCGAGCGGATTGGAAAGCGTCACCATCTCGCCGAGGACCCGCCGCAGACGGGGTAGCTGTTGCGGCTGCAGCGCGGGGAATTCCACATTGCGACCGACGGCGGCATCCGCCATCAGCGAGGCTTCGCCCCCCGAACAGCTCATCGACGAGATCGAATGACTTGCGAGCGGTCCGGCGACATGCAGCAGCTTCAGGGTTTCAAGCAGCGCCGGCAAGGTCTGGACACGGCCAAGACCGAGGCGGGCGAGCACGGCATCCGCGACGGCATCGCTGCCGGCAAGCGAGGCGGTATGCGACACCGCCGCGCGTTTTGCCTGCTCGGACCTGCCGACCTTCAGCACGACCACCGGCTTCCTCGACCGCCGGGCCATGGTGGCCAGGCGTTCGAGTGCAGAGAGGTCCCCGAAACCTTCGACATGAAGGCCGACCGCCGTGACACGCGGGTCGTCGATCAGTGCGCAGGCGACATCGGCAAGCGATGTCTGCGCCTGATTGCCGGCAGTGACCACATAGGCGATCGGCACGCCGCGGGTCTGCATGGTCAGGTTGATGGCGATGTTGGAGGATTGCGTGAGAATGGCGACGCCACGTTCGATACGCTGCATGCCATGTTGATCGGGCCAGAGCAGCGCACCGTCCAGACCGTTGATCAGCCCGTAGCAATTCGGCCCGAGGATCGGCATGTCGCCAGCCGCCTGCAAAAGGCCCCGCTGCAGCTCGGCACCGTCGTCGAGTTCCGCCGTCGCCTCGCTGAAACCCGATGCATAACAAACTGCACCGCCGGCGCCGGCCTCAGAAAGGCTGCGGACGATCTCGACGGTCAGCATCCTGTTGACGCCAACGAAGGCTGCGTCAGGCGCCTGGGGAAGATCGGATACGGAACGATAGCAGGACCGCCCGAGCACCTCGTCGAGCTTCGGATGGACAGGCCAGATCTCGCCCGCAAAACCCATGCGGTCGCATTGCTCGATCACCCTGCGCGCCTCGCGGCCGCCGAAGACGGCGATCGTTTGCGGTCTGAGCAGGCGGTCGAGCGGGCGAGGCGTCATCGGCTCACGCTCCCAACGGTCTAAGCAGATCGCGGCTGATGATATGCCGCTGGATTTCAGAGGTGCCGTCCCAAATGCGCTCGACGCGCGCATCGCGCCAAAAGCGGGCGAGCGGCAGGTCGTCCATCAGGCCCATGCCGCCAAAGATCTGGATCGCCTCGTCCGTGACGCGGGCCAGCATTTCGGAGGCGTAGAGCTTAGCCGAGGCGATCTGCCGGTCTGCGGGGTGGCCGGCATCGACCTGCCAGGCGGCGGCAAGCGTCAACCAGTCGGCCGCGTCGATCTCGGTAATCATGTCGGCGAGCTTGAAGGACACGCCCTGATTGGCACCGATCGGTTTGCCGAATTGCTTGCGCTCGGCGGCATAGGGCAGGGCCAGGTCGAAGACACGCCGCGCCCGGCCGACGCAGGTGGCGGCAACCGTCAGCCGCGTGCCGTAGAGCCATTGGTTGGCGATATCAATGCCGCGATGCACCTCGCCCAGCACTTGGGCTTCGGGAATCCGGCAATCTTCGAAGCTGAGCGTGGAGTTGTGGTAGCCGCGATGTGAAACGGAATCGTAGCCTTTGCGGATTTCGAAACCCGGCGTGCCGCGATCCACTAGGAAGGCGGTGATCTTCTTCTTGATGCCTTTCGGCGTTTCTTCCTCGCCCGTCGCGGCAAAGACGATGACGAAATCGGCGACATCGGCATGGGAGATAAAATGTTTCGTGCCGTTGAGGACGAAGTCGCTGCCGTCGCGGCGGGCGGCGCATTTCATGCCGCGCATATCAGATCCGGCGTCCGGCTCGGTGATCGCGAGCGCATCGATCTTCTCACCGCGCACCGCGGGCAGGAGATAGCGCTCACGCTGCTCGCCCTCGCAGGCCATCAGGATGCCTGAAGGCCGGCCGAAGAAAACCGTCAGCCCCAGGGAGCCGCGCCCGAGCTCCCGCTCGACCAGCGTGAAGGTGACATGGTCGAGGCCGGCGCCGCCGACTTCTTCCGGGAAATTGCAGGCGTAGAAGCCAAGATCGATGCATTTGCGCCGGATCTCGTCTCCGAGCTCCGGCGGGACGATGCCGCTGCGCTCGACCTCGTTCTCGTGCGGATAAATTTCGGTCTCGACGAAGGCGCGGACCGTCTCGACGATCATTTCCTGTTCTTCGCTCAGTCCGAAATTCATGCCGATCCTCCTACCGTTTCTGGCCGACGTGACGGCCAACACCTTCAGGCGCGACCAAATTCTCATGCGCTTCGGCGATCGCCTTGACCTTGTCGAGAATGACGGCCGGCGCCGGTGTGGCCCTGCCGGCCTTGCTGTCGACATGCAGCAACATGTGCTCGGCGGTTGCGAGAGCCTCGCCCGTCGCCGTGTCGTACAGGGTGTGGAAGACGTGCAGCCGCTTCTCGTCGACACCAAGGATCTGGCAGGTCGAATGGATGGCCTGGCCGAGCTTCGCCTCGCCGAGATGGCGGATGTGGGTTTCCACCGTGTAATAGCTCTGCCCCGCCTCGACATAGGCGAGATCGACGCCGATGAGGCGCAGCAATGCATCTGATGTATCGCCGAAAACCTGCAGGTAGCGGTGCTCGGTCATATGACCGTTATAGTCGACCCAGGCGGGGCCGACCTTCGTCTCGACGAGCTTCAGCGGCTTCGACGGGTCGAAAGAGGTGGTCGCTGTGCCGGCTGTTGCCCAGAGCGATTGCTCGAAGTCTTTCAACAGCTTGCCGGCGCCCCAGCCCTCGCCGCCGCGACCGCCCTTGAGGGCCTGCAGGATGCCGACGAGGTTTTCATCGCGGGTGCGTTCGAGCTCGCGGATCGACAGGCCCGCCGCCTGTTCATCGGATTGCCGGCCGATCTTTTCGATCAGCGCATCGTCGAGATCGACGACATCGGTGAGCTTGGTCCAGGGCCAGGCGAGGCATGGACCGAACTGGGCAAGGAAGTGGCGCATCCCGGCCTCGCCGCCGGCAATGCGGTAGGTCTGGAACAAGCCCATCTGCGCCCAGCGCAGGCCGAAAGAGTAGCGGATGACGTCATCGAGCGTCTCGACGGTGCAGATATCGTCGTGGATCAGCCACAAGGCTTCGCGCCAGAGCGCTTCGAGCAGCCGGTCGCCGACGAAGGCCTCGATCTCCTTGGCGATGTGGACGCCCTTCATACCGATCGGCACCAGTCTTTCCATCGCCGCCTGGATGGTCGCCGCCGAGGTCTGTTCCCCACCGACGATTTCGACGAGCGGCAGCAGATAGACGGGATTATAGGGGTGGGCGACGAAGAGGCGTTCGGGATGCTTCATGTCGCGCTGCAGATCGGTCGGCAGCAGGCCTGAGGTGGAAGAGCCGATCAGGGCGTCCGGGCGCGCCACAGCATCGATCTCCGTCAGGACGCCGCGCTTGAGGTCGAGCCTTTCCGGCACGCTTTCCTGAATCCAGTCGGCGCCGGCGACGGCTTCCTCGAGCGTCGTGCAGAAGGTCAGCCTGCCGCGCGGCGGCAGGGGTGCTCCGGTCAGCATGGCATAGGCTTTTTCGGCGTTGGCAAGCACTTCGCCGACGATGCGGCTCGCTTCCGGATGCGGATCGAACACGTTCACGTCGATGCCGGCCAGCAGAAAACGCGCGATCCATCCGCCGCCGATGACGCCGCCGCCGATACAAGCCGCCTTGTTGATCCCTGTCATGCCGTCCTCAGCGCTTGGTCAGTTTGAGTTTCTTGCGAACGTCTTCCGGGCCGATGATCCGGGCGCCCATGCCCTCGACCACCTGCACGGCCTTTTCGACGAGCTCAGCATTGGTGGCGAGCTGGCCCTTGCCGACGAACAGGTTGTCCTCCAGGCCGACGCGCACGTTGCCGCCGGCGAGAACCGCGGCCGCCGGATAGGCCATGGCGTTGCGGCCGATCGAAAAGGCCGAGAAGGTCCAACTCTGAGGCACGTTGTTGACCATCGCCATGAAGGTGTTGAGATCGTCGGGCGCGCCCCATGGGATGCCCATGCAGAGCTGGATCAGCACCGGGTCTTCGATCAGGCCTTCCTCGGCAAGCTGCTTGGCAAACCAGAGATGGCCGGTGTCGAAGGCCTCGATCTCCGGGCGCACGCCGAGATCCGTCATCTTCTTCGCCATGGCCCGCAGCATGGCCGGCGTGTTTGTCATGACATAGTCGCCGAGATTGAAGTTCATCGTGCCGCAGTCGAGCGTGCAGATCTCCGGCAGGCACTCGGCGACGTGGCTGACGCGCTCGGTGGCGCCGGCCATATCCGTGCCCTTGGGATTGAGGGGAAGGGGGCTTTCGACATCCCCGAAGATCAGGTCCCCGCCCATGCCGGCGGTGAGATTGAGGACGACGTCGACATCCGCCGAGCGGATGCGGTCGGTGACTTCCGTGTAGAGATCGTTGCGGCGGCTGGCAGCACCCGTTTCTGGATCGCGGACATGGCAGTGAACGACCGCAGCACCGGCCTTTGCCGCATCGATGGCGGACTCGGCGATCTGCTTGGGAGTGATCGGCACGTGGCTGGATTTGGAAACCGTATCGCCGGCGCCGGTGACGGCGCAGGTGATGAAAACATCGCGGTTCATCGCAAGAGGCATGTTTTTGTTCTCCCTCGTCTTGTCCGCATTACGCGACAGGATGCATAGCGATGCGTTGCATTTTCGGAAGCAATCGATACATTATCGGAACTCGAGGGAGGTGACCTTGCTGCAGCGATCGACGGAACGGCTCGATATCGACCTCCTCGTCCTGCCGGACGCGAACCTGATCCTGATCGCCTCGGTTATCGAGCCGCTGCGCGGCGCCAACCGCATTTCAGGCAGCGAGCTCTATCGCTGGCGGCTGCTCACGCCGGACGGAGCACCGGTCCCGACCACCAGCAATATCGCCGTGCCCGCCCAAGGCGCTTTCAAGGCGACCACCGAGGATACGCCGCTGTTCGTGCTTGCCAGTTACAACTGGCGCCGCAGTGCGACGCCGGCGCTCAAGATGCAGCTCTCCCAGGCCGCCCGCTACCGCACGATGATTGCCGGCATCGAATCCGGCACCTGGCTACTGGCGGAGGCGAGCCTGCTCAACGGGCTGCCGGCGACCGTCCACTGGGAGGACTACGAGGATTTCGCGCTGGCCTATCCGGAGGTGCGGGCCGTCAAGGATCGCTTCGTCATCGACGCCAAGCGGCTGACGACATCAGGTTCGCTTCCAACCGTGGATCTGATGCTGGAGGTGATCCGACGAAGGCAGGGTTATTCGCTGGCGCTCGAGGTCAGCCGGCTGTTCCGTTACGAGCAGCCCTCCTTCCATGCGGACGAGCAGCTTTCCGCAGCCTCGGCTGGGTTACGCATGCACGATCCTCGTGTCGCGCAGGCGGTGCGGCTGATGGAGGAGCATATCGAGCAACCTCTGATCCTCACGCGGCTCGCCCGCCGGGTGGGCATCAGTGCCCGACATCTGCAGGATCTCTTCCAGCACAGTATCGGCGCGCCCCCGCATGTGCATTATCTCGCCCTGCGATTGAATGCGGCCCGCCGCAAGGTGATCGAGACGACGGCCTCCTTTGCCGACATTGCGGCGGCAACCGGCTTCAACTCGGCCTCGGCCTTTGCGAGAAGCTACCGGGCGAGTTTTTCCGAAAGCCCGTCGGAGACCCGGCGCCGCTTGCGGCGCCGCATCACACCATCGGAAGCGCCGGCATAGGCTGGAATGCGTCCCGTATCATTTCGGCCAGTTCCCGAACGGCCTCGCTGCAACGGTAAGTGCTCCGGCGGAGCACGACCTTCGAGGAATCGACCGGCGGAAAACCGTCTTCGGCAGTCAGTTCCCGGCAGCCGGGCGGGATGTTGCTGCGGCACAGCGTGGTGACGGCAAGGCCTGCGATCACGGCATTCTTCAGCCCAGAGCCTGTATCGGCGATGAATGCGATCCGGTAGTTGCGGCCGATCTGCTCCAGCGACCGGAGCGCATAATCGCGTGACCACGCGGAGTTGCGATAGGTCGCTATCGGCAGGGGATCGATGTCGTGCAACCGATGGACCATCGACGTGACCCAGACTGTCGGATCGATGCAGATGACCTCGCCTTTGGTCTCATCGCTCCAGTCGAACACGACGGCCAGATCGAGTTCGTCCCGCTCGAGGGCGGCGAGGTTGCGGACGGTATAGTCGCAGGACACGGTGACCTCGACGGCCGGGTGGCGTACGGCGAAAGCCGCAAGGGCTGCCGGCAGCACCGTCTGGCTGTATTCCTCGGGAATTCCGATGCGCACCGGTCCATCCAGCGGCTTGCTGCGGATCGTCGCGGCGGCCTCGCTCAACAGATCGATGATCCGGCGGGCGTAGGGCACGAGCTGTATGCCTGGGCGCGTGAGCAGCACGCCGCGGGCGCCCCGCTCGAAAAGCGTTTCGCCGATCGTCTCCTCGAGCCTCTTGATCTGGCTGCTGACGGCCGATTGCGTCCGCCCGATGCGCTGGGCAGCCGCAGAGAAATTGGAGGTCTCGACAACGACCAGGAAGGTTCTGAGCAGGTCGCTCTCAATCGGTTCGTGCATGTGCTAGCCATAGAAAAAATCGATGACAGCTATCTCTACTATTCGTTTGTCTGATGTCAATTCTTGACGCACAAATGAGCCGCGTTCGACTTCCTTCTTTGAGAATATCTGCGTGACAATTGAAAATCCGGCCAGACGCCTCGCAGGCAGCGAGCACGAGAAGGGTGTGCTTCTCATCATTGCCGCGACGCTTGCCTGGAGCGCGAGCGGCGTCTATTCGCGACTCCTGACGACTGACGTATGGACGGCGATCGCTTGGCGGTCGTTGTTCGGCGGCCTGTTTCTGCTGATCCCCTGCTTTTTCCTCGAAGGGGGCATCTCACGGCAGCAATGGCGATCCGTCTTCCATCCGTCCGGTCTTGCGATGATCGCATGCCAGACCTTCAGTCAGGTATGCTTCATCGGGGCGCTCTATATGACCACCGTCGCCAATGTGACCATGATCTATGCGACCGCGCCCTTTATCGCAGCGTTGCTCGGCTGGCTCATCCTCAGGGAGAGGGTCTCCAAGCGGACGCTGATTGCCGGCGGCATCTCGCTCTTCGGCGTTGCCGTGATCGTCGCCTCGTCGATCGGCGGCGGGACCGGTTGGGGCGACCTGCTGGCGCTCGGCATGACGGCGTCCTTCGCGCTCGTCATCATCATTCCGCGCATCAATCCCGACGTGCCGAGCCTGCCTCCGACCGTCGTTAGCGCCTTCCTGACGCTGGCCATCTTTGCCCCTTTCGGTTCGGTCGGTTCGCTTGACCTGCACAACTGGATCGTCCTCGCCGCTTTCGGCGCGACCAATTTCTCCCTGGCGCTGGTGCTCTTCCTTGCCGGGGCGAAGCGGATGCCGCCGGCGGAGGCGGCACTGATCGGCACGATGGAAATCGTGCTCACGCCGTTCTGGGTCTGGCTGCTGTTTTCCGAAGAACCGCCCGTCGCCACCTTTTTCGGCGGCGCGATCATCCTTGGCGCCGTGCTCTGGCACACGGCCATCGACGTCAACCGCAGCCGGCGACCGCATCGCACCTAAAGCTTTTAGGCGGCGATCAAATCTTCCCGGACGATCCGGAAAACCGCCGTATTCGCGGGATCAATTATTTCCGCTACGCAGCGCTATTGCGACTTTGCCGACTGTCGCCTTTGGGTTGCGCCCATGTCGCTTTCTTGATCGCTGTTTTCCGTCAGGCATGGTTTGTTTGTGGTGTTCAAGGCGCTATCTCGCAAACTGGCGAAATGAACCGATATCCTGTGTTGTGGACACCGGGCTGCGGAGGAGGCAGTCCGGAGGGAAGGTTGCCATCGACTGCATCGGTTGCAGATCGAGGCATTCAAACAAGTGGGAGGAATCCATGAGCAAAAATAGAGGCGTCGTCTATCTCCGTCCTGGCAAGGTCGAAGTGCGCGACATTGACGATCCGAAGCTGGAAGCGCCCGACGGCCGCCGCATCGAACACGGCGTCATCCTGAAGGTGATATCGACCAATATCTGCGGCTCCGATCAACACATGGTCCGCGGCCGCACGACGGCGATGCCGGGCCTGGTCCTCGGTCATGAAATCACCGGAGAGATCATCGAGAAAGGCATCGATGTCGAGATGCTCGACATCGGCGATATCGTCTCGGTGCCTTTCAATGTCGCCTGCGGCCGTTGCCGCTGCTGCAAGTCTCAGGATACCGGTGTCTGCCTGACGGTAAACCCGGCCCGCGCCGGCGGTGCTTACGGTTACGTCGACATGGGCGGCTGGATCGGCGGACAGGCGCGCTACGTCACCATTCCCTACGCAGATTTCAACCTGCTGAAAATCCCCGATCGGGATAGGGCAATGGCGAAGATCCGCGACCTCACCATGCTCTCCGACATTCTGCCCACCGGCTTCCATGGCGCAGTGCGGGCAGGCGTTGGCGTCGGCTCGACCGTCTACGTGGCAGGCGCCGGCCCTGTCGGCCTTGCGGCGGCGGCTTCGGCTCGCATTCTTGGCGCTGCTGTCGTGATGATCGGTGATTTCAACAAGGACCGTCTGGCGCATGCGGCGAAGGTCGGTTTCGAACCGATCGACCTATCAAAAAGTGACCGTCTTGGCGACATGATCGCGCAGGTCGTCGGCACCAACGAAGTGGACAGCGCCATCGATGCAGTCGGCTTCGAGGCACGCGGCCACTCGGGCGGCGAACAGCCGGCGATCGTGCTCAATCAGATGATGGAGATTACCCGTGCCGCGGGTTCGATCGGCATTCCCGGCCTCTACGTTACCGAGGATCCGGGCGCCGTCGACAGCGCCGCCAAACACGGCAATCTGTCGCTCCGCTTCGGCCTCGGATGGGCCAAGGCGCAGTCCTTCCACACCGGCCAGACTCCGGTGATCAAATATAATCGTCAGCTCATGCAGGCGATCCTCCACGACCGACTGCCAATTGCCGATATCGTCAACGCCAAGGTCATCCCGCTCGACGATGCCGCCAATGGATATGAGAGCTTCGACCAGGGAGCGGCGACGAAATATGTCCTCGATCCGCATGGAGAGGTGGCGAAAGCCGCATAGCGATGCGACCTAGAGCAATTCCAGCAAAAGTGCGCAGCGGTTTTGCGTCTGGGATTGCGTAAGACAGGACTTGATAGAATGGCCGGGCGAAAACCCGGCCATTCCGCATTCTCGAAAATTGGCCGGCGAACTACTGGATGCTGAACGGGAAGTATTTTGCGTTGATCATGTCGTAGGTCCCATCCGCCTTGATGCTCTTCAGGGCTTCGTTCAGGCGCGTCAGACGCTCCTTGTCATCCAGGCGCAGCGCTATACCGGCGCCTTCGCCAAAATATGTGATGTCGACCAGATCCGGCCCCTTGAACTCGCAGCAGCTTCCGGCCTTGGTGTTGGCAATCCAGTCGTAGATGGCGAGTTTATCTTCGAGGATAATGTCGACGCTCCCCTCCGCCAGTCCCTTGTACAATTCGGGCGAAGACCGAAAAACCGTCTTCTTCATTTCCGGATAAAGATGGTTGGCATAGGATTCCTGCGCTGTTGATGACGTCACCCCAAGAATTTTGTCGCTGAGGGCGGCGGGGCTGACATCGCTGATCGACGAATCCTTCCGGGCGATGAACACCGACGGGCTGTTGTAGTATTTTTCAGTGAAGGCAACCTTTTGACGCCGCTCAAGGCTCATCGACATCGATGAGATGATCGCGTCGTACTTGTCGGCAACGAGATCGGGGATGATGTCGTCCCACTTCTCGATGATGAACTGGCATTCGAATTTGCCGACCTCGCACAGTGCATTGGCAATATCGATGTCGAAGCCCTGAAGCTTGTTGTTTGCATCGAGATAGTTGAAGGGCGGAAACGCACCTTCGACGGCAATTCTCATCGGTGTGCGATCCTGCGCAGCCACCTCGAGCGGCGAGGCCGCCAAAAAGAGACCGATCCCGCCCGCCATCAGCGCTCCGCGCAATATAGTCTGAATGGATATGCGCAACATCGTCGGGAGCTCCTTAGGGCATAGTCGATCTCGCGCCATAGTGGGTCACAGCTTTTAATTCTACGTGAACGCTTCTTTGTTAGCGTCGACGAATGCGCCCGCGTCGTGGTGTTCAGGGGTCTACGCTTGCACATCGTTCTTCCTTCCAGCTCCAACACGTTTCAGCAATCCTGGATCGCTTCGGGAAGAATTCTGTTTCTTATTGCCGTCAGCGGGCTTGGAGCGATCGGACTTGTCGTGCTTTCGGCGCTCTGGGCAGGAACCGAGAGCGACGCTGCAGCCCTTGATCGACAGCGCCAGCTTGTGAATGCCCGCCTGCGGGAACAGGTCGATCAAGTCGCCCATGTTATCGGCCAGTTCGGCAACGGCTACCTTACACGTGTTTATCCGGCCGCCCGCTCGACCGGAGGCTCCTCCAGCCTCGATGCCGTTCTGACGGCGGCGGCCGGCAGTGCGATCAGCCAGACCGCAATGTCCGCCTTCGGCTACGATCAGGCCTTTGTCGTCGACGATAAGGCGCAACTGCTCATGCTGGCGGACGCCCAAACCGAAAAGCGTTATCGCTGGATGAAGCCTCTCTTCTTGCCTCTCCTTCAGGATGCCCGGCTTGGAGTGAGACAGGGCACGGTTTCCAACGAGCGAACACCGTCCTCGATGGAAAGCCGCCTGGCGACTGCCGCCCGCTCCAACCGGGCGCTGGCCAATCTGATGCGGCTGGAAGGTCGGCCGACGATCGTCGGCGTCGTCGCCATCAACGAGGCCACTGAGAGGCAGCAGCAGCCGATGCGGCAATTCCTGATCGTCGTGCGGTTTATCGATGGTGCGGCGCTGGACGAATTGAGCCGGGAACAGGGCCTCAACGGCGCGCGCTTCGCGCGCACGGCCGATGCAGACGAAAACGAGGTTGCCTTCCAGATTGACGCCACGGCAAACGGCGAACCGATCGGCTTCATCGTATGGCAGCCCGATCTTCCGGGTTCGAGGGTGATTGGCCGATTGATGCCGGCGCTTTCGATTGCCGCTTTGATGATCGCGATCCTGTTCTCGGTCTTGCTGGTTCGCCTGCGAAGCAGTCTCGGCGAGTTGAAGAGAAGCGAGCTGCATGCAAGGCAGCTTGCCTTGCATGATGTGCTGACCGATCTTCCCAACCGCGCTTTGTTCGCGATGAGGTTCGACGAGTGCCTGGCCGAGACGCAGAATTCGACAGAGCGCTCGGCAGTCGCGCTTCTCGACCTCGACCGCTTCAAAGCCGTGAACGACACGTTCGGCCATGCCGCCGGCGATGAACTCATCAGGATGGCTGCGGAGCGGATCCGCTCGCTGCTTCGTCCGGGCGACACGCTTGCCCGGCTCGGAGGGGACGAATTCGCCCTGCTTCTCCGGGACATCAAAGATCATGACCACGTTTTGCCGGCAATATGCGAAGCGATCGTTGCCGAACTTGGCAAACCCTTCCCGCTTTTGAGGGGCGAGGCGGTCGCGCGCGTCGGCGGTTCGATCGGCGTGACCGTCGTGCCGGATGCCGGCCGGAATGCCGATGACATCATGCGCTACGCCGACGTCGCGCTGTACGAGGCAAAGATGGGAGGCAGAGGCCAGTGGCGTCTCTATTCACCGTCCATGGACGGCGGCCGGAATGCGCGCGACATTCTCAAGAACGAATTGCGGGAAGTTCTGGCCAAAGACACGGCCTCATCCGCCGACGGTCCGCGATCCGATCCGATTGTAAACAGGCCGGACTTCGGATCGCTCGAGGTCT
This sequence comes from Rhizobium sp. WYCCWR10014, assembly GCF_001657485.1. Taxonomy (GTDB): domain Bacteria; phylum Pseudomonadota; class Alphaproteobacteria; order Rhizobiales; family Rhizobiaceae; genus Rhizobium. The sequence goes on along the minus strand of NZ_LXFU01000050.1, from coordinate 175,519 downwards.
ATTACCAAACGGTACATCGCGCTGAGGCAGGATATGCGGCGTCGGGCGCGGAGGCTCTGGTGCGTTGGCGTCACAGCCAGCGCGGGCTGTTGACGCCTGCCAGCTTCATCCCTGTGGCCGAGGAGGGCGGCCTCATCGACGCTCTCGGTTTCTGGGTCTTGCGCGAAGCCTGCAGAGCCGCCTGCAAATGGCCGGAAGGCACATTCGTTGCGGTCAACGTGTCTCCCGCCCAGTTGAGAAGACCAAATTTCGCCGAGGAAGTCTTCGGCGTGCTTGAGGAGAGCGGCCTGCAGCCGTCCCGGCTCGAGCTCGAGCTGACCGAGTCCTCGCTCATCGAGGACAACTCGGATGTCTATACGGTGCTGAAGTCGCTGCGCAGCCGGGGTGTTCAGGTTTCGCTCGACGATTTCGGAACCGGCTTTTCATGCCTCAGCCATCTGGTGCGCTTCGATATCGACCGTATCAAGATCGATCGTTCGTTCGTCTCACAGCTCGGCACCAAGGCCAACGGGGCGGCAATCATCGGCGCCATCGTCGCGCTCAGCCGCAACCTCGGTATCTCGACGACGGCTGAAGGGGTCGAAACCGAATATCAACGCGACTTTCTGGCCGCCCTCGGCTGCACCGACCTCCAAGGCTACTTCTTCTCCAAACCGGTTCCTCTTCGCGACCTTGATAATTTCCGGAAAGCTGAAAGCGCCGGGTTATTGACGAACACTCCCGGCGCCGTCGCCTGAGCGGCTTCTGATCTCCGCTGGTTAGGGGAACTTTCACCCCGTGCCGCGGTTGACGCCCGAAGACCGAATGGAGAATGTGATGGGCGAAGTCGGGGAGTGGCGCCACCTTTGCGTCGACATGCAGCGGATGTTTGCCGAAGACACGCCGTGGCACGTTCCCTGGATGGCACGGATCTCTCCCCAGATCGAAGAAGTGGCCGGGCGATACCCCTCCCGAACGATCTTTACCCGCTTCCTGCCGCCCAGGCATGCCGATGACATGCCGGGGAAATGGCGAGATTATTACCAGAAATGGTGGATGATGACGGGCGAACATCTTCCGCGCGGCTTCATCGATCTTGCCCCATCGCTGGCGTCGCTGGTTCCCCCGGCAAGGCACTTCGACAAACGCACCTATTCACCTTGGATCGACGGCCGCCTGCATCCCATCCTTCAGTCGGAGCGGGTCGATACGCTTGTCATAACGGGTGGTGAAACCGACGTCTGCGTATTGGCCACGACGCTCGGCGCGATCGATCTCGCCTATCGTGTCATCGTGCTCAAGGACGCCGTCTGCAGCGGTGCCGACGATACGCATGACGCGTCACTTGAACTTCTGCACGATCGGTTTTCTGTGCAGCTCGAACTCATGGAGACCGAAGAGTTTTTGAGGGTCGTTGGTTAAAGCATGTCGCGCAAAACTGTGCGGCGGTTTTGCGCGAACGACATGGTCTTGGCCCATCCGGCCAATTGCCAGAGATGACCGCAAGGTCGGCCTTAGCGTTTGCCGATCGATGGACTAAACACCATGAGGCTCAGAATCTCAAAGAGCACCTGTGCTGCGGCGTGCGCTGTGTTGGTCGTTGCGTCATATTGTGGGGCAACTTCGACGACGTCACCGCCCACCAGATTTACCCCTTTCAGCCCGCGTATCAGTTCAAGGACTTCACGCGTGGTCAATCCACCGACCTCGGGCGTGCCCGTGCCGGGCGCAAAGCTCGGATCGAGGCTGTCGACGTCGAAGGAAAGATAGGTCGGGCCGTCGCCGACGATGGATTTTGCCTTGGCAACGACAGCCGCAATCCCCATTCGGCTGATGTCCTCTGCGTGGATCACGGTCATCCCCGAGGCATAGGAGAATTCCCACAAATATTCCGCCGAACCACGGATGCCAATCTGGATCGTCCGTGTCGGATCGAGCACGCCGTCCAGCACCGCATTGCGGAACGGCCCGCCGTGATGAAACTTCGTCTGATCGAAGGCACCGCTTGTATCGCAATGGGCATCAATATGAATGAGGCCGACCGGTTGCTGCCGACCGATGGCCTTCAAAATCGGGTGGCTGATGGAATGGTCGCCTCCGACGGAAAGCGGGGCCACGCCGGCATCGACGATCTGGCCGATGCGCTTTTCGATGTCGTCATGGCTGAGTTCCAGCCGGTAACGGCTTTGGAACGATATGTCGCCGATATCGGCGACCCGAAGATCGAAGACCGGCGCCGTGGCGAGGACGTGATTGTAGGGGCCGATCCTTTCGATGGCGCGAAGTGCTCTCGGTCCGAAACGCGAGCCTGGACGATTGGTGACGCCAAGATCCATGGGGATCCCGGTAATCGCAACCTGGAGATTGCCGAAGTCCGGACCCTCGGCCGCGACCTGCATGTAGGGTGCGCTGAGGAAGGTCGGCACTCCGGCGTATGGCGCCAGTCTCGTGCCGCTCTTGGAGATGATCTTCTCCGCCACTTTGCGAAACTTCTCATCAAATATCTCGCCGCCATTGGCGTCTGCAAATTCTGCGCGCAGCTGTTCCAGCCGCGTTTTGTCCCACACCATGCGCATGTGTCTCCGCTTCAGGTCCGTCTCGTCAGACAAAGAGGTTGAGAAAACAATTGGTATCGTTGTAGCAATCGGTATCAAAGAGAAATCGATATGATCGCTGCAAAACCCAATTCTCTCGTTGCCCGCCTCTCTGCCCCGCCCATTCCTTCCGTCGTCGCCTGGAGTCGCGAATACAAGGGGGAAAAAGGGCCGCTCATCGATTTGTCGCAAGCCGTGCCGGGCTATCCCGCGCATCCGGAGATGCTGCGGCTTCTTGGCGAGGCGGCCGGACAACAGGCCATGACCGGATACGGGCCGATCGAGGGCGAACCTCTGTTGCGCAAGACCTATGCGGCTCACGTTGCCGAGCTTTACGGCGCCGACCTTTCCGCCGGCAATATCCACATTACCGCCGGCTGCAATCAGGCGTTCATGTGCGCAGCGATCGCGCTTGCGGGCACCGGCGATACCGTAGCGCTGACCAATCCCTTCTATTTCAATCACGATACGACGCTGTCGATGCTGGGGATCGGGCGTCGATTGGTCGATTGCGACCCCGCCGTCGGCTTTCTTCCCGATCTGAGTTCGGCCGAGGCGGCCCTTGCCGCCGGCGCGAAGATGCTTGCCGTCGTGACACCCAACAATCCCACAGGAGCGGTGTATCCACCAAGTCTGCTTCACGAGCTTTTTGTTCTCTGCCGGAAATATGGCGCCTGGCTGATCCTCGATGAAACCTATCGCGATTTTCTTGGCGAGGATGACGGACGGCCGCACTCTCTTCTGTCCGAGCCGGGCTGGGAGGACACGCTCGTTCTTCTCTACAGCTTTTCGAAATCCTTCTGCATTCCCGGTCATCGACTGGGTGCAATCACGGCAGGCCCTAAACTCATCGCCGAAATCGCCAAGGTGATGGACAATATGCAGATCTGCGCGCCGCGTTCGGCCCAGATCGCCGTTGCATCGGCGATCCCCGCACTCGCCGAGTGGCGAGCCGGCAACCGGCTGGAGATCGCTCGCCGGGCGGACGCTTTGAGGCAGGTCTTTTCCGGGCTGCCGGATTGGGAGATCGGAGCAATCGGCGCCTATTTCGCCTTTGTCCGCCATCCCTACGCTGATCGATCGTCTTCAGAGGTTGCCGAAAAACTCGCCAAGGAATCCGGCATCGTTTGTTTGCCCGGCGCCTATTTCGGCGAGGGCCAGGAGCGCTACCTCAGACTTGCCTTTGCCAATGCGGGTGTCGCTTCGATAGGGCTATTGTCCGAGCGCCTTCCCTAGACCGTTTTGATCAACCTCCGCCGGAAGTTCATGATAGCCGCCGCGCCAATATAGCAGCGGCCCTATGCCCTGCCGGATTTCGATCGCGCAGACATGTCCGACCAAAATCGCATGGGAATTATAGTGGAATGCGGTTTCGAGCTTGCAGTCCAGGACCGTCAGGGCATTTTCAAGGACCGCCGCGCCGGTCTTGAGGCGATACCATCCGGCGTTGCCGTAGCGTTCGGCGCCCTTTCGCCCGTCAAGACCGGCAAAGGATTGTGCCACCTGCCGCTGGTCGGCAGCGAGCACGTTGACGCAGAAGCAGCCGTACCGCTGCAGTGCCGGCCATGACGACGACGTTCGGTTGACACTGACGATGACGGAAGGCAACTCCGCCGAAAGCGAGGAGACCGACGTTGCGGTGAAGCCGGTGCGGTCTTTACCGTCGCCGACCGTGATGACGCTGACCGCACCCGCCAGATGACGCATCGAAAGCTTGAAGTCCGCCTCGCTGATCAAAGCCTCGGCACTCATCGGGCTGGCTCTTTCGTTTTGGCAAAACGGTTTACCGGCATTGAAAGACCAAGGTTTTCGCGCAAGGTCTTGCCCTCGTATTCCTCACGGAACAGCCCGCGACGTCGAAGCTCGGGCAGGACCAGCCGCACGAAGTCGTCGAGACTGGACGGCAAGGTCGGAAACATCAGTATGAAGCCGTCGGCGGCGCGCGTCTCAAACCATTCCTCCATGAAGTCGGCAATCTGGGCTGGCGTCCCCGTCATGCCATTTCCGGTATGCTTCTCGGCATAGTGCCGGATGAGTTCGCCGACGGTGCGGCCGCTTCTGACGAAATCGACCAGTTCGTCGAACAGAGCGCGTGATCCCTTCGGCGCCGCCGGCAGCCGATCCATGGGGAAGGGTTTGTCGAGAGCGACATCGCGCAGGTCCGCCTCCAGGAATTCGGAGAGCATCAGCCGGCCGACATCCGGATGCATCTTGTCGATCAGATAGTCGACCTTCGCCTTTGCCTCGGCTTCAGTTTCACCGACGTTGATCACGATACCCGGCATGATTTTCAGGTCGTCCGGATCGCGCCCATGGGCCGGCATCCGGCGCTTGACGTTGTCGTAGAAGGCCCGGTTTCGGTCGATATTCGATGCGAGGCTGAAGACGATCTCGGCGGTGCGTGCCGCCATGTCCATTCCGGGTTCCGAACCGCCCGCCTGGGCGATGACAGGACGGCCCTGAGGCGTTCGCGCGATGTTGAGGGGGCCGCGAACCTGGAAGTGCTTGCCTTTGTGATTGAGCGTGTGGTGCTTGTCCTTGTCATAGTAGACACCGTTTTCACGGTCGAGAAGCAGTGCGCCTTCCTCGAAGCTGTCCCAAAGACCGAACACGACATCGACGAACTCGTTGCCGCGCTCGTAACGCAGTGCATGCGGGTCGAGCCCCTCGCGATTGAAGTTGTAGCCGGTTTCGTCGTGATCTGACGTGACGACGTTCCAGCAGACGCGCCCCTTGCTCAAATGGTCGATCGAGGCGAACAGACGCGCGACATTGTATGGTTCGTAATAACTCGTCGACACCGTCGCCACGAGACCGAGATCGTTGGTGGTGACCGCCAGAGCCGAGAGCAGCGAGAGGGGTTCGAAACGGTTCATCTTGGTCGGAATGCGGGCAAGCGCCTTCGGGTCGCCGACGGCGGCGGCAGGAGAATCCGCCATGAACATGAAATCGAACTTGGCCGCCTCGGATCGCTTGGCGACATCGAGCAGATGAGCGAAGTCGTTGGCGCCGTTGACGTCACTTGCCGGATGCAGCCAGGAGGCAGGATGAAAGCCGAACGTATAGACGAAAGTCCCAAGTTTCATCTTGTCGGTTCGCGCCATCGAGTTCTCCTGCTTTGTCGGCCATGCCGCCAAGGAAAGGCGGTTGCGCAAATTATCGTCAGGCGCAAATTTTCATCAATACCGCGCAGCTGGGTTCCGTTTTAGTTTTTCTAAAGTATCGGCCTAGGCGCGGATGCCACTGCCTGCTGACGGGAAATAGCGACGAGCCAATCGCGGAATTCCCGCCCGTGGGGCTTCTGCAAGGCCGCCCGGTCCCAGGCGAGAAAATAGCTTTCACGCAGTGCAATGCGCATGTCGACCGGAATGACGAGCGTTTGCGCCTCAAGCTCATCTGATATCATCGACATTTGTGCGAGCACGACGCCTCGCTTGTTGACGGCTGCGTCAATCGCACTGCTCGACAAAGTGAAGGAAAGGCCCGGCGTCGACACATCGAAGGAGACGCCGGCCTTGGCGGCAAACTCCGCCCAGCTGGGGTAGGGGGTGAAGTGTCGTTCCCACTCGACATGGAGGAGGGGTTGTTCGAAGAGATCGCGCGCCGCGTGCGCGCGATCCTGCATCAGCGCCGGCGAACAGGCTGGCACCACCCAATCGCGAAACAGTTCGGTATAATGTTCGTGCTGGAGGACGTCCGATCCGTAGCTGACGCGGAAATCGACATCGTCGAAACCGATCCGGGGCTCTTTGTCGCGTCCGATAATCCGCACTGGAACTTCGGGATGAAGCGCCTGCCAGTCGAAGATCCGCCTGCCGATCCATTTGTTGACGACGGAGGAAAGCGCACTGAGGACCAGCGCCGTCTCGTTGCGCGCCTTTTCCAACAGTTGCTGGGCGAGCGCAAATTGCTCGAACCCCTTCGATATCTCCTGATGGTAGAGCCGGCCCCAGGCGGTCAGCTCGACGGTTCGCCCGCTGCGCTCCAGAAGCGAAATTCCAAGAAAGCTTTCGATCTTGCGAATCTGCTGGCTGATGGCCCCCGGCGAAACCCTTAGCTCCAGTGCCGCGGCGGTCACGCCGCCGCAGCGCCCCACCGCCTCGAACGCCTGCAAACTTTTCAGCGGGATCGCCTTGAGGCGCTCATCGGTCACTTGCAGAACCTCTCGTGATTTGCGTCGAACTCAATTTGCTGCCGGATGAAACGTCCCCGCAAACTGGAACCGGTCGCCCGGATGGGTAAACTCGACATAGGTCACCGTGCGGCCGTTCTGCCAGGTCTGGCGGATGAGGCTAAGACAGGCCTCGCCCCTCTCCGTCTGCAGGATTCGGGCCGTCACGGTATCCGCCGAGACGGCCCGAATGACATGCTTGGCCTTGGACCAGGGCACCTCGTCAAGCAGCCATTTGCCGGGCGGGATCGAGGCGAAGCTCTCTTCTCTCGCCCGTGGCACGGCGTCGAGCATGATGATCCGCCGCTCGATGGCATTCGGTCTGCCATCGACGATATGCAGGCACTGAAGCCTGAGGACTTCCGCATCGGCAGGCTCCGACAGCTGCTGCGCCTCCGCCTCTCCAAGGCGCTCGATCTTGCGGGCGAGGATTTCGAAGCGGTGTTCGTGCCCGGCCAGTTCCGCTTCGGTGCTGATATCCTGGATATCCATCACCGTGCGGTCGATCTGAGGCGATGCGACAAACGAACCTGTCTTGCGCCGTCTGACGATCATGCCGCGCGCGGCCAGCGTCGACAGCGCCTTGCTGACGGTCATGCGCGAACACCGATATTCGGCCACCAGCTCGTGCTCGACGGGAATACGGTCGCCGGGCCGCCAATCACCACTGATGATCTTCGTCTCGATATCGGTGAAAATACGCTGAGAAATCGACACCAAGTCCGCACCTCATCCGGCATCAACGATCATAGATCCGGAACGATCATCACGGCCACTCGGCACAAATTTTGCGTTCCTCGTCTTTTACATTGACACTCTAGGCCCGCCTATATCTATTTGTATAGTCAAAAGCGGAGCATAGAAATCCGCGCAGAGGAAATCGAAGTCGGGAACCAAAACTCCTCCGCCGGGGGAAAAAAACTGGAGAGATGATCATGAAGGCAAATTCACTGCTGAAGGGTCTGGTCGGCGCTGCGTTCCTCATCGGAGCAGCCGTTTCCGCCCATGCAGCCGACACGCTGGCCGCCGTCAAGGCAGCCGGCACCCTCAAGGTTGGCACCGAAACGGCTTTTGCACCGTTCGACTATATCGATGCCGGTGAACATACCGGCTTGAACGTCGACCTCTTTGCCGAGATCGGCAAGGAACTCGGCGTCAAGATCGAGTGGGTCGCTCTTCCTTGGGACGGCGTCTTCCCCGCGCTCGAGGCCGGTAAGTTCGATGTCGTCGCAGGTCCTGCAACAATCACCAAGAAGCGCTTGGAGCGCTATCGCTTCACGCCGCCGATCGCCGAGGCAACGATCGCCATTCTGAAGAAGGCGGGCGACACGACGATCAGCAAGCCGGAAGATATTGCCGGCAAGACGATCGGTGTCGGCAAGGCCACCGCCCAGCTCGACCAGTTGAAGGAATTCTCCGGCACGCTGCCGACCAAGGTCGACGTGCGCGAATATCCCGCCTTTACCGAATCCTACGCCGATCTCGCAGCCGGCCGTATTGCCGGCGTTGCCAATTCGCTGCCGAATATCGCCTTCGTCGCCAGCCAGCGAAAGGGCACGTTCGAAGTCGTTCTGCCGCCATTCGGCAAGAAGTCCTATTTCGGCTTCATCGGCCTCAAGGATGCCGATCACGCCCCGCTGATGGATGCGATCGATGCCGCGATGCTCAAGATCAAGGCAGATGGGCGCATGGCTGAGCTGCAGAAGAAGTGGTTCGGTGCATCTTTCGATACGCCTGATGCTGTCAAGGACCCGGCATTCTGATTGGCTGCCGGTGAAACGAACGCGCCCCGCCAGTGGTCGGGGCGCAATCCGCCGTGGCATCAGAGTTCACGGCCGCAGCGCCCAGGCAAGCACCGCCCATGTCCATCAAGCTATTCGAACTGCTTCTGCAAGCCTCGATCTATACGGTGACGATCAGCGTGGTGTCCATCCTGATCGGCTTTGCGATCGCGATCGTCATTTCAGCCATGCTGCTCTCACGGCAACGGCTTTTCATGCTACCGGCGCAGATTTTCATCAGTTTCTTTCGTGGTGCACCGCTGCTGGTCCAGCTGTTGCTGATCTACAATCTGTTGCCGGTGATCGGCATCAACGTGCCGAGCATCGTTGCGGCCGTCGTTGGCCTGTCCTTGTGTACTGCGGCCTATCAGGCTGAAAATCTGCGCGGTGGTTTTTCCAGCGTTCCCGCAGGCCTGGTCGAATCTGCCGAAATGGTCGGCATGACTCCCATTCAGATCTTCCGCCGTATCAGGGCGCCGATCGCCCTGCGCCTGACTTTCCCGGCGCTCGTCAACGAAGCGATCCTTATTCTGAAGGCGTCTTCACTGGTCTCCGTCGTCGGAATCGTCGAGCTGACACGCATGGCTCAGGACCTTGCCGGCAGCACCTTCCTGCCGCTCGAGATTTTCGCTTCCGCGGGTTTGATCTATCTCATCATCAATTGGATCGTTGCCCTTGCGGGCGGCCTGATCGAACGCTCCCTGCCAGGAGTGCCGCGATGACCTTCGATACCAATGTGATTTTCAACAACTTGCCGGAGATCCTCAACGGTGCGTGGGTCACCATCCTCATCTGGATCGTCACCACTCTTGCCGCAGCCGTACTGGGTTTCCTTGTCGCTGTCGCGCGACGTTTTGGCGGCGTGCTGTTGGACAGGGCGTTCGGCATTGTCATCGCGGTGCTGCGCGGCACGCCCTTCCTGATTCAGATCTTCCTCGTCTATTATGGCGGCCCCTTCGTTGGATTGTCGCTCGATCCGATCCCGGCCGGCATCGTCGGCCTTTCCATCTACGGCGCGGCTTACTTCAGTGAGATATTCCGCTCGGGCTTTGCCGCCGTCCCGAAGGGACATATCGAGGCTGGCCTGTGCGTTGGCCTGACACAAGGGCAGATCATCCGGCGCATATTGCTGCCGGAGATGACCATGCTGGTGTTGCCGCCTTCGGTCAACATGACGATCATCCTCATGAAGGAGACGGCCGTTCTGTCCATTATCACCGTGCCAGAGTTGACGGCGACACTCAGCGCCATCGGCTCGCAGCAATATGCGTTCGTCGAGGCGCTCTTCGTGCTTGCGCTATTTTATTGGGTACTGGTCGAAATCACCGGCTGGCTCGGCCATCTCGCCGAAACGAAACTCACCAGATTCAGGTTTTTCAACATATGAGCGTTCCTGCGATCGCAGTCAAAAATCTCGTCAAGACGTTCGGCGGTTCCACCGTGCTGCACGGCATCGACCTCGAAATCGAGCAGGGACAAGTTTCCTGCGTCATCGGCCCGTCGGGATCCGGCAAGAGTACACTGCTGCGCTGCATGGCGTTTCTGGAGGAATCGACGAAGGGGACGATTACCGTCAACGGCGAGGTGCTTGGCTTTGCGGAAAACGCCAAGGGTGTCCGTGAACGGGTGCCAGCGGCGGTGAACCGGCAGATTCGATCGCAGATCGGGATGGTTTTTCAGCAGTTCAATCTCTGGCCGCATATGACGGCGCTCGGCAATGTCAGCGAGGCGCTGAAGACGGTTCACAAGATGAGCCGTAGGGATGCAGAGGAGCGGGCCATGGCCCAGCTCGTCAAGGTTGGCTTGGAGGGCAGGGCCGGGCACTATCCATCGCAGCTCTCGGGAGGGCAGCAGCAGCGTGTCGCTATCGCCCGGGCGCTTGCCCTCAACCCGAAGATCATGCTGTTTGACGAGCCGACCTCGTCACTCGATCCCGAGCTGACCGGCGAGGTGCTCAACGTCATGCGCGATCTCGCCGCCGAAGGCATGACGATGGTCGTCGTCTCCCACGAGATCGGATTTGCCGCGACGGTCGGACAGCAGATCGTCTTTCTCGATCACGGCAAGGTGCTGTTCACCGGCCCGCCGCAGGACGTCTTCAAACGACCGAGAAACCCCCGCCTCGAACAATTCCTGGACACCTATATCGATCGCGGGGCCTCGATGCTGCTGTGAAATTCATGTCCTTCCCGGTCGGGCAGACCTCCAAGGCCGGCGTCGGGTTCAGGCAATTTCATCTTCGAGTATTTTCACGGGCCGGTCCCACTGGATGAGGACGACACAGCCGGTATCGCTCCAGACCGAGTGTTCGCTGCCCGGCGCATTGACGATATAACTGCCGCTGATGTAATCGCCCGTCTCGTCGGATTGAACGCCGTCGAGCACCAGGATGGTCTCGAGCCCTTCGTGGCGATGGCGGGGAACGGAGGCGCCGGGCTCATATTTCAGCAGCGCCACGCCCGGCTGATCGCCTTCGAAGGGGCGGACCCAGTGAATGGTGACGGCATCGCGGAAGGGGCCGAATTCCAGCGCCTTCCAGCCGCCTGAGATCAGGCTTTCGCGGGTCGTTTCAGGCATGGGCGATGCTTTCCAGAATGTCGTCGACATGCGCGGTCCAGCCGACGATCGCGCCTTGGGCGCGGATCATGGCGATGGCTGCGGCTTTGAATTCGGGGAAGTAGCTCTCCGTCGCCTCCTCGGCGAGCAGGCATTCATAGCCGCGGTCGTTTGCTTCGCGCATCGTCGTCTGCACGCAGACTTCGGTGGTGACACCTGCAAAGACGAGCTGACGAATGCCCTTCTCTTGCAACACGGTGCCAAGTTCGGTGGCGTAGAAGGCGCCCTTGCCGGGTTTTTCGATGACGACTTCGCCCTTCACAGGAGCGAGTTCCGGAAGAATTGCCGTGCCGGGTTCGCCCGAGATCAGGATGCGGCCCATCGGACCTTCGTCGCCGATCTTGAGCGACGGATTGCCACGGTCGCGTTTGGCCGGCGGCAGGTCCGAAAGGTCCGGCCGGTGGCACTCCATCGTATGGATCACAGGCAGGCCGGCATTGCGGAAGCCCTGGATGAGGCGTTTGACATCAGGCACGATCCTGGTGATGCGGCTGACATCATTGCCGAGGCTTGCACCGAAACCGCCGGGCTCGGCGAAATCACGCTGCATGTCGATGACGATGAGGGCGAGCTCATCGTGCTTCACCGGAAAGGCGAAAGGTTCAGCTTTGATCTTCGCCATCAATGATGCCCCGCCATGTGGGCGCCGATCACGCCAATATCGGCCGAGCGCGCCGGTGTCTCGTAGACCAGCTTGCCTTCCGAAATGACCATGATGCGGTCGGACATCTCGAGCAGCTCGTCGAGGTCCTCGGAAAGCAGCAGCACGGCAGCGCCCAAATTGCGTGCCTTCATGATGCGGGCGCGGATTTCGGCGACGGCCGAGAAATCGAGACCGAAACAGGGGTTCGAGACGATCAGCAGATCGACATCGCCGGTCAGTTCGCGGGCGAGCACGGCACGCTGCACGTTGCCGCCCGAAAGCGCTGCGATCGGCGAGGCGGAAGAGGCCGTCTTGACCTTGAAGTCGGAAATCAGCGCCGAGGCACGCTTCTTCATGCTGCCCTTGTTCAGCCAGATCGCGTCCTTGCCGTCCTGCTTCAAGTCGAAGGTGCGGAATGCAAGGTTCTCGCTCACGGTCATCTTCGGCGCACAGGCATTCTGCAACGGCTCTTCGGGGATGAAACGCACCCTGTTCTTGCGGGTCTCGTCGCGGGTGGCGCCATAAGCCTCGCCGTTGACCATGACCTGGCCGCTATCGGTCGGGCGCTGGCCGGCCAGAATTTCGGTCAGCTCCTTCTGGCCGTTGCCCGATATGCCGGCAATGCCGACGATCTCGCCCGAGCGGACCATAAGCGCGTCGATCTCGATGGTCTTCAGGCCGGAGCGATCCGGGGCCTTCACCTGGCTGACGGTCAGCACCGGTCTTGCCGCTTCCGCCACCGGCAGACGGCTGTCGAGCTCGGCGAGCTTGACGTCGCCGATCATCATCGCCGCCATCTCGGCGGTGGAGAGCTCGCCAACCTTGCCGGTGCCGACCAGCTTGCCGCGCCGCAGGATCGAGACGGCATCAGCGAACTTCGTCACCTCGTGGAACTTGTGGGAAATCATCAGCACGGTGAGCTCGCCGCGCTCGGTCATCCCGCGCACGATGCCGAGCATCTCATCGGCTTCGGCCGGCGTCAGCACCGAGGTCGGTTCATCAAGCACCAGGAAGCTACGGCCGAGATAGAGCTGCTTGACGATCTCCAGCTTCTGCTTCTCGCCGGCGGCAAGCTCGCTCACCGGCCTGTCGAGCGGGATCTGGAAGGGCATGCGCTCCATGAAGGCTGCGAGGTCCTTGCGCTCCTTCGCCCAGTTGATGATTGAAGGCACCTCGGTGCGGCTGATGACGAGGTTCTCGGCGCCTGTCAGCGAGGGAACCAGTGTGAAATGCTGGTAGACCATGCCGAGGCCATAGGCCGCGGCATCCTTGGGTGAGGCGACCGCCACCTCGCGGCCGTCGACCGACAGCGAGCCTGAGGTTGCGTGATAAAAGCCCATGATGCATTTGACGAGTGTCGACTTGCCGGCGCCGTTTTCACCGAGAAGCGCGTGAAAAGAGCCGGCCGGAACGGCGATCGAGACGTTGTCGAGCGCGGTGAAGCTGCCGAAACGCATGGTCATATCGAGCGTCTCGATGCCGACGGCCTTGCCGGCTTGCGGAAGGGGCGTGTCGCGGACTGTGCTCACTTCATTGCTCCTTTTCGACGATGATGGCGACGGGACCGCCGCCGGGCGGACCCTGGTGTTCGGCGCCGCCGGACACATAGAGATCGGTAATGCCGAAGATGCCGGCGAGAACGCCGCCGACGAAGGCACGGGCATGGCGGGTGCCTGCAATATCCGAGTCATCGAGCATCGTGTGGCGCCTGCCGCCGATCCTGCCGGACGGGTCCGGCTCGGCCTTGGCGAGAACCGCCGCCAGCCGGCTGTTTTCCGGCAGGCGTTCGCGGGCTTTCCTGACGGAATGCGCGTCGATCGCATCCCGCATGACTGCGTGGTCGATCGACAGCGGACCGGACCATTTTGCGCTCATGCCGAGAACGATGATTTCGTGATCGGTGAGTTCGACCCCGGACGAGGTTGAGGCGCAGCGGGAAAAGAGATCGAAACGTGTGCAGATGTCGGCATCGCCGATCGATGTCGCATCTATCTCGCCGAGTGCCACGGCGACGCCGAGAGCCGAAGCGCCGCGCGAGAGGCCCATGGATTTCAGCGTGTCGTGGGTTGCGACCGTCCTGCCTGATGCCTCGGCCTCTACAATCCGGCGCGAGGTGAGCAGCGGACACTTGATTTGCACGAAATGGACATCGGCGGGATCATCGATGCCGGCATCCCTCATCGCGGACTTCACGCCTTCGGCAACGAGCAGGATCTGTTCCCGGCGCCCGAGATGTTCGGAGGGCAGGGCGGGGGTACGCGACACACCAATGGCCAGCGCCCGTTCGCCTGGGGTTTCTACGGTTTCACGCGCAAAAACCGTCCAATGCGGCGAGAGCGCACCCTCGGTGCCGCCGGACATGATGATCGAGACGCCGTCGACGCCATATCTACTGAACAATGTCTCGAAGCTGCGGGTGGCATAACCGCGGGTAAAATCATTGACGCAGCCGTTGCCTTCCGTCTTGCCGAGAACGGCGACGACGTTGTTCGCCTGAAGGCCGCTGGCAAAGAGCGCCTCGACGCCGGCAACGTCATCGGGGCCGTCGGCTGGCACGCGAAAGACATGGGCACGCAATGACGGCATCAGGGCAGCGCCTCGACTAGAGCCACGGAACTGGAGACCGAGCCGAAGACGCCGCCCTGCATCTTCACCATCTTAATGGCAGCGAGGTGGTTTCCATAGTCGGTCGCACCACAGCAGTCCTCCAGCAGCAGGCATTCGTAGCCGCGGTCGTTCGCCTCGCGCATCGTCGTCGAGACGCAGACATCGGTGGTGATCCCGGTGAGGATAATGTTCTCGATGCGCTTCTGGTTGAGGATGAGTTCGAGGTCGGTGGCGCAGAACGAACCCTTGCCGGGCTTGTCGATGATCGTCTCGCCTTCGACCGGGTAGAGTTCGGGGATGATGTCCCAGCCGGGTTCGCCACGCGTCAGGATGCGGCCGCAGGGGCCGGGATCGCCGATGCCGGCGCCGATCCGCTGCGAGCGCCAGCGCTTGTTGGCCGGCAGATCGGCGAGGTCGGGGCGATGGCCCTCCCTTGTGTGAATGATGTGGTAGCCCTTGGCTCGCATGGCGGCAAGCACACGTTTGATGGGTTCGATCGGCGCCTGCACCAGCGACAGGTCGTAGCCCATGTGGTCGACATAGCCACCCTTGCCGCAGAAATCCGTCTGCATGTCGATGATGATGAGGGCGGTGTTATCAGGCCTCAGCGCGCCATTATAGGGCCACGGATACGGATCGGCGTCGATAAAATGCCCTTTGGTTTCGACCATCGCGTCCATCATTCTCTCTCCTATTCCGCGGCAGGTTTGAGGGGTTCGCCGTAACGGCGCATCGGCTTGTCAAATCCGCAGGACGTGCCGTCCTTGACCTTTATCTCGTCTTCCCATGGCAGGCGGTATTTGCCGGCGGCAAGGTCGTGCATGTAGGTGTAGGGCGCATCCTGGGCGCCGCCGGCGACGGCGACGTAGCCGCGATGACCGAACTGGTAGATATTGTTCTCCACGCCCCAGCCGAGCCGGGCCTCGCGAACGAGATCGGGACGCACCTCCGCGGTGATGATCTCGTTGACGCGGCCGGAGGTTCCGTGGGCGATGATCGTGCCATCGAAATTGCAGACCATGCCTTCACCCATGGAATCGAACGTGCCGTCCGAGCCGCACATGCAGACATTCGCGGTGATCATCAGGTTGCAGAAGGCGTTGGCCTGGTTGGTGAAGCGCCAGGCATCGCGGATCGGCGCCGTATAGCCCGCCGTGCGGATCATGATTTCGGCGCCCTTATAAGCACATTCGCGCGCCATCTCCGGGAACATGCCGTCATGGCAGATGATCAGCGCGAGCTTGGCGCCCCGCGGGCCCTCGATGACAGGGATGCCAAGATCGCCGGGCTCCCACGGCTCGACGGGGATCCAGGGATGCATCTTGCGGTAATAGAGCTTCAACTCGCCCTGATCGTCGATGACGATGCCGGAATTGTAGGGCATGCCGCCAGGGTTCAGCTCCATGATCGAGAAGCAGCCCCAGATCCGGTGGTCCTTGCAGGCCCGCTTGAAGGCCGCGACCTCCGGCCCGTCGAGCGTGCACATGATCTCCGGATTGATGTCCATGGAGAGGCCGTGCAGCGCGTATTCGGGAAAGACAACGAGGTCCATGCCCGGCTGGTTGCGCCGCGCTTTGGCCACCAGATCGACGATCACCTGCGTCTGTTTTGCCAAGTCCGCTTTGGTGACGGTCACCGGCAACTGGAGCTGTACCAGGCCGACACCGACGCCGTGTTCGGATTTGTTGAGACCGCCAAGTCCGTTCATCGGGATGCTCCGTTATTTCGTGAGCGACAGCGCTCCCGGCGCACCGGCGAGCGAGCGGGTGGGCGAGGAGGTGGCGATCAGGATGATGAGGGTGAGCACGTAAGGCGCGGCGTAAAAAAGATAGTAGCCTTGTGTAACGCCGACCGATTGCAGCGCCGGGCCGAGCGCGCCGGCGCCGCCGAAAAGCAGGGCGGCCAGGAAGCAGCCGATCGGGTTCCAGCGAGCGAAGATCACGAGAGCCACAGCCATCAGGCCTTGGCCGGACGAGATGCCTTCGTTCCAGGAGCCCGGATAGTAGAGCGAGAGATAGGCGCCGCCGATTGCCGCCAGCGAACCGCCCACTGCCGTTGCCAGCAAGCGAACGCGGTCCGGGTGAATGCCCATGGCCCGGGCCGCGTCGGTGCTGTCGCCGACGACGCGTAGGATCAGGCCAATGCGGGTGTTCTTGAAGGCCCAGAACAGGAAGAGGGCAAGTGCCGCGCCGATGAAGAACAGCACGTTGATATTGAGCGCCGCCTGGACCTGCGGAGTGCTCGACCAGCCGCCGAGCGGGATCGAGGGCAGTTTCGGGGCAACCGGCTGGATGAAGGATTTGCCGAGGAAGAACGCCATGCCGAGACCGAACTGCATCATGGCGATGCCGATGGCGATGTCGTTGACCTTGGGGAACTTGCAGATCCAGCCGTGGATGAGGCCGAAGATCGCGCCCGCCATCATTGCGGCCAGCACACCGAGGGTCGGGGAGCCAGTCATGACGGCCACCGCATAGGCCGTCATGGCGCCGAAGACGAGTGTGCCTTCGAGGCCGAGATTGATGCGGCCGGAGCGTTCGGTGATCGTCTCGCCGAGGCTGACGAAGATGAAGGGCGTGGAAACGCGAATGGCGCCGGCAAAGATCGCCAGCGGCACGCCCCAGATGCCGATGCCTGTCTCTTCCATCAGAGGCTCCTTTTCCAGAGGTCGGGATTGAAGATCTTGAAGCGGCCGTAAAAGGTCTCGCAGAAGAGAATGACGATGAAGAGCGTCCCCTGCAGCACCAGAACCGTCGCATCCGGCAGGCCCATGCGCCGCTGGATGAGGCCGCCCGAGGCGTCGATGCCACCGAGCAGGATCGCCACCGGAATGATCGCCAGCGGATTGTGCCTGGCGAGGAAGGCGACGAGGATACCGGTATAACCGTAGCCGGCGGCAAGCGAGGCATTGGCACTTCCTTGCACCGCCGCCACTTCGATCATACCCGCCAGACCGGCAAAGCTGCCGGCAAGCGCGGTAAAACCGGCGATCAGCTTGCCCACCGGCAGCCCCTGGATCTGCGCGGCGCGCACGTTGCCACCGGCGATGCGGGCGGCAAAACCGTAGCTCGTCGCCTCGATCACGATCCAGGAGACCATGCAGGCGAGGATGCCGATGACGAGGCCCCAATGCACGTCCATGCCGGGAATATTGCCGAGCATGTATTCCGCCGGCAGCGGCCTAGTCGACGGCTTGTTGAGGCTTGCCGGATCGCGCAGCACTCCTTCGACGAACTGGTTCATCAGGGCAATGGCGATATAGGAGAGCAGCAGCGAGGAGATGGTTTCGTTGACCCCGCGGTAATGGCGCAGGAAACCGGCAAGGCCGATCCAGATACCGCCGACCGCCATTGCAGCGATTGCCATCAGAATGAGGGTAATGAAAACAGGCGCGGTGCCGGCGAGCGGCAGAGCCATGGCTGCGGCGGCAACGCCGCCCAGCACGACCGCTCCTTCCCCGCCGATGATGACGAGGCCGAGACGGGCGGGCAGGGCGACGCAGAGTGCCGTCAGGAGAAGGGGTGCGGCACGACTTAAGCTGTTCTGCACCGAAAACCAGCTGCCGAAGCCGCCGGTATACATCAGTTGGAAGAGGGTGGCCGGCGACTTGCCGACCGCCAGGATGAAGAGGGAGAAGAACGCAAGACCGATCAGGATGGCCGCGAGGCCGATGACAACAGGCTCGGCTCGCCGCGCGATCCATTCGAGGACGGGGCGCAGCGAAGCCGGTTTTTCCACGATGGCTATTGCGGGATCATTGGCCTCGATGGTCATGGCACTTCTCCCTTCGCGGTTTACGCTGTGGACCCGACCACGCCCTCGACCAGATAATTCATGCTCTCGAGCTCAATCGCGTCTTCGGCGTAGCTCTTGTCGGCAGCCACGACAGTGTCGCCCTTGTTGTCCTTCAACGGACCCTTGAAGACCGAGAAGCCGCCCTTCATCATCTCGGCTTGCGTGGTTTCGAAGGCCTTGCGGCCCTCCGCGGACACGGCGGGGCCGAGCGCGCTCATCTTCACGAAGCCGTCCTTCAGGCCACCACGCACGAAGTTGCCGAGCTTTTCGCCGGCCTGCGCCTTCTTGACGAAGTCGCTGTAGACGTTACCCCAGGCCCATTCGGCGCCGGTGAGGTACTTTTCGGGAGCAAGCGGGCTCTGGTTGGCGTGATAGCCGCAGACGAAGGCGCCGCGGCCGGCAGCCGTCTCGACGACCACTTTGGGGCTGTCGACGTGGCAGGTGATGACGTCGGCGCCCTGATCGACCAGCGCATTGGTGGCCTCGGCCTCCTTGACGGCAAGCGACCATTCGCCGGTGAAGATCACCTGGCAGGTGATACCAGGATCGACCGTGCGTGCGCCGAGCAGGAAGGCGTTGATATTCTGCAGAACCTGCGGGATCGGCTTGGCGGCGACGAAGCCGATCTTCTTGCTCTTCGTCGCATGGCCGGCGGCGATGCCGTTCAGATACTGGCCCTGGAAGATATAGCCGAAGTAGGAACCCGTATTGGCCGGGTTCTTGCCTTCCTGCCAGAGGCCGCCGCAATGCCGGAACTGGATGTCGGGATGTTTGGCGGCCACGGCCAGCATGTGTGGGTCGAAGTAGCCGAAGGAGGTCGGAAAGAGCAGGGTCGCGCCGTCCAGGTTGATCATGGATTCCATCGTCTTCTGGACGTCGACGGTTTCCGGCACATTCTCTTCTTCGACCAGCGTCACGCCCGGCAACGCCTTGATGACGGCCGCGCCTTCCGCATGTGCCTGGTTATACCCGTAGTCGTCCTTGGGGCCGACATAAATGAAGCCGACGGTCAGCGCGGTTTGGGCTGCGGCGGAGGAGGCGATCAGGCCCGGCATGGCGCCGGCAAGCGCACCGGCGGCGGAAGCCTGGAGGAAATTGCGGCGGTTCATGGAAAGGAGTTTGGTCATCGGAAATGCTCCTTGCGGCGCTGGGCCGGTTGTGAACGGATACAGAAAAGTGCATGCAATGCATGTGCCAGAAATTAATCCATTGTTTTTTATAATTTATCCGCTATCGCAAGACTTGTGCGCTGCAAAGTGCATACAGATTGATCGAATTCTTGCGCAAAAAGTAATCAATAGATATTTCTTGTTCATTGCCACTGCGCGGTTGGCACAAAGTCGAGTTACCCGAGGTATATCGGGCATCAGAAAGCGAAAATTTAACAATATCTTCGCCGCCCGATTTGACTTATCGAGTCTCGAACGTCATCTGTATGCAGAGTGTTGACGTGAGCAGATTCGTATCGTGAAGCAGACCAGGCGCAGAGAAGTGATCCGCACCGGAACCACCGTCGAACAGATGGTGCGGGCGATTGCCGACATGATCGTCACAGGTGAAATCCTGCCGGGCGCGAAGTTGGACGAGGTATCGCTCGCGGTTCGTTTCGACGTTTCGCGCACGCCGGTGCGCGAGGCTCTGCGTGAGCTCGGCGCCATGGGATTGATTGCGCGCGAGCCGAACCGCAGTGCCGTCGTGACCAATGTAACCGAGGCCTATCTGCATTCGATGTTCGAAGCGATGGCGGAACTCGAAGCGATCTGCGCGAGGCTCTCGGCCGAGCGTATGACGGTCGACGAGCGGCGCGCGCTGGAGCTGGAGCATCGGGGATCGGTGAGGCTCGTGCATGCCGGCGCGGAGGAAGAATATTCAGCTCACAATACCGAATTTCATACCCGGCTTTATCGCGGCGCGCATAATGATCATGTCTTCGAGATGGTGACGCAGACACGGGCGCGGCTTGCGCCTTTTCGGCGGGCGCAGTTCCGTCTGCCAGGGCGTCTGGCAAAATCCTATGAGGAGCACGGCCGGATCGTCACCGCGATCATGCGCGCGGACGCCGCCGCCGCGGGGCAGGCGGCATATTCCCATGTGGAAATCGTCAGCGATGCCAGCGCGGTCTTTGCAACGCCCGGGGAGTAAAGAGGGCGCGACGCCCTAAATCAGGCGCCGCTAGGCCCCGCTACGAAGGCGAGAAAACCACGACCGACAAACGCCGAGGTTATTTCCCGGTCTCTACTCCGCCGCTTCGATGAAGCGGTGGCGTTCGTAGAGGAACTTCAGCACGGCTTCACGGCATTTGAGATATGTCCGGTCGGAGGCGAGTTCGATGCGATTGCGGGGACGGGGCATGGTCACATCGAGCACTTCGCCGATGCGGGCCGCCGGGCCGTTGGTCATCATGACGATGCGATCGGACAGCAGCACCGCCTCATCGACATCATGGGTGATCATCACCATCGTGTTGCCAAGCCGGGCGTGGATTTCCATCACCGCGTCCTGAAGATGGGCGCGGGTCAGCGCATCGAGCGCGCCGAAGGGTTCGTCGAGCAGCAGGATCTTCGGCTCCATTGCAAGCGCGCGAGCGATGCCGACGCGCTGTTTCATGCCGCCTGAAATTTCCGAAGGTCGCTTATCCCTCGCATGCGCCATCTGCACGAGGTCGAGGTTGGCCATGACCCAGTCATGCCGCTCGGCCTTGGTCTTCGTTCGGTTGAAGAGTTTGGAGACGGCGAGATTGACGTTCTCGTAGACCGTCAGCCAGGGCAGCAGCGAGTGGTTCTGGAAGACGACGGCGCGCTCCGGACCGGGTCCGTTGACCTCACGGTTTTCAAGCAGCACGGCGCCCGCCGAAACCGGGGTCAGGCCGGCGATGAGGTTGAGCAGGGTAGACTTGCCGCAGCCCGAATGGCCGATGATCGAGACGAATTCGCCCGCGGAAATCGTCAGGTTGATATCCTTCAGGACCTCGGCGCGCACGCCGCCCCGATCGAAATGTTTGTCGATATGATCAAGCTTCAGATAGGCGTTCATAGGTGCGTTCCTCAGTTGGCCATGGCGCCGCGGGTGATGAGTTTGCCGAGTGCTGCCACCAGCTTGTCGAGGGCGAAGCCAACGATGCCGATATAGGCGAGCGCGACAATGATGTCCGGAAGACGCGACGAGTTCCATGCGTCCCAGATGAAGAAGCCGATGCCGACGCCGCCCGTCAGCATTTCGGCCGCTACGATGGCGAGCCAGGAGAGGCCGACGCCGATCCTGAGGCCGGTGAAGATGTAAGGCGCTGCCGAAGGCAGCATGATCTTCCAGAAAAACTCGAACTGGTTGAGGCGCAGCACCTCGGCGACATTGCGGTAGTCCTGCGGGATATTACGCACGCCGACGGCGGTGTTGATGATCACCGGCCAGATCGACGTGATGAAGATCACGAAGATCGCCGAGGGATTGGAATCCTGGAAGGCTGCGAGCGACAGCGGCAGCCAGGCGAGCGGCGGGACCGTGCGCAGCACCTGGAAGATCGGATCGAGGCCACGCATCGCCCAGATCGACTGGCCGATGATCGCACCGATGATGACGCCGGTGACCGCGGCAAGGCCAAAGCCATAGAGAACGCGCTGCAGCGAAATGAGCACGCGCCAGCCGAGCCCGATATCCTGGGAGCCGTAGTTGAAAAACGGATAGGCGATCAGGTCATAACTATCCTGCCAGACCCGATGCGGCGAGGGCAAAGACGCATCTGCCGACGAACAGAGCACTTGCCAGACGAGCAGGATGAGTGCCAGCACGACGACTGGCGGAACGACATTGCGAAGTGCGGTCAGTGCCGCTCGACGAAAATCGATCCGCGATCCGTGCTTGCCGGAAAATGGCAGAACCTTTGCCGCCAGCTTGGCAGAGGCTGCCGTGGAGGGATTTTCTTTATTTGCCAGGGCGGACATCAACGTGCTCCTCACGTGAATGAAAGGCCGGCGCGCCGGTCGCGCGCCGGAGCGGGTCAGGAGACAGCCTTGATCGAAAGGCTGTCGAGATAGGCGGAGGGATTTTCAGGGTCGAAGACCTTGCCGTCGAAGAAAGTCTCCTTGCCGCGAGAAGACGATGCGGGAATATCGGCCGCCGCGACGCCGAGATCCTTGGCGGCCTCGCGCCAGATGTCTTCGCGGTTCACCTGGTTGACCAACGCCTTGATGTCGGTGCTCGCCGGCAGATTTCCCCAGCGGATGTTCTCCGTCATGAACCAGGTATCGTGGCTCTTGAACGGGTAGGAGGCGCCGTCCTTCCAGAACTTCATATAGAGGTCGGTGGCCTTGACCTCGCGGCCATTGCCATAATTGATATCGCCCTTGAGGCGGCCGAGCACGTCCTTCGTCGGAACGTTGAACCATTGGCGCTTGCCGAGAATGTCAGCCATCTCCGCCTTGTTGTCCGTGCTTTCGCACCACTGCTGAGCCTCCATGACAGCCATCAGCAGGGCCTTGGCAGCATTGGGATTCTTTTCGATCCAGTCGGCGCGCAGTCCGAGCGCCTTTTCAGGATGCCCCTTCCAGAGCTCGCCGGTGGTAGCTGCGGTAAAGCCGATGCCCTGGTTGACGAGCTGCTCATTCCACGGTTCGCCCACACAGAAGACGTCCATGTTGCCGACCTTCATGTTGGCAACCATCTGCGGCGGCGGCACGACGATGGTCGAAACGTCCTTGTTCGGATCGATGCCGCCCGCGGCGAGCCAGTAGCGAATCCAGAGGTCATGGGTGCCGCCTGGGAAGGTCATGGCGGCCTTGATCTCCTTGCCCTCAGCCTTCTTTTTCTCGAATGCCGCCTTCAGCTTGGAGGAATCCAGCTGCACGCCGGTGTCGGCATATTCCTTGGCGACGGAAATACCCTGGCTGTCGAGGTTGAGCCGGGCGAGGATAGCCATCGGCACCGGCTTATTGTTCTGCGTCACCTTGCCGGTATGCATGAGATAGGGGAGCGGCGAAAGGATATGGGCACCGTCAATGCCGTTTGCTGCGCCGCCCAGCACGAGATTGTCGCGGGTCGCACCCCAGGATGCCTGTTTGGCCACATCCGTTTCCGGAAGGCCATGCTTGTCGAAGAAGCCCTTTTCCTTGGCGATGATCAACGGTGCGGAATCCGTGAGAGCGATAAAGCCGAGCTTGGCACCTTTCACCTCAGGGCCTGCTCCGGCTGCGAAGGCCCCGGACGGAAAGGCAGCCTTGACGGCGCCGATGAGGGCAGCCGCTGCGGTCGTCTTGAGCATGCTGCGGCGGGTAATGCCGGTTGTCGAAATCCCAGTCTGCAAATTCTTTGTCATGCGCAGGTTCCCTCTGCTGGCTGAATTTGGACACAAAAAAACGCCGCCGGAAATTGCGTCCAGGGGATGGGAGAATCCCGGAGCAAAGACCTTGCGACGTCGGTGTCTAATGTAGGCGCTTATGCCGCGCCTATCCGCGCCGGTCGCCATTGACCGATGCGTCTCAGAACTTGCAAGCAGCGTGCCAATTTCGAGAGGAATCGGTAACGGCATGAAGTAAAAGGGGAATTGGCAAGAAATGACGAATGCCTATTTCTTAGGCCTTTTTATTTTTTGCTTCTGTTTTGTGCGATTGCTAACGTAATCGCAGTCATGGGAGCGCTCTATTTGTGCAGTGCACGCAATATCGAAGCCGCGATGACTCAGACGGCAGAATGGATTCTGCCCACTTTATTCGTCGGTATTTGCCGGCGGCAAAGCTCAAGAGGGAAGGGCAAACGTAGCGATTGCCTCGCCATCACCTCATTTCATTGCAGCAAGGATACGAGGCCGTAGCACGCTGCGGATATTGCTGCAGCCGCCGGCATCGTTACGATCCAGGCTACCACGATGTTGCCGGCCAACCCCCAGCGTACGGCTGAGACACGACGAGCCGCGCCCACCCCAATGATTGCTCCGGTGATGGTATGCGTCGTCGAAACGGGAATACCGAGCCACGTCGCTCCGAAGAGTGTCAATGCTCCGCCCGTCTCCGCGCAGAAACCTTGCATGGGGTTGAGCCGGGTGATCTTCGACCCCATGGTATGAACGATCCGCCATCCGCCAAAGAGCGTACCGAGAGCCATTGCCGACTGGCAGGAAATGACCACCCAGAAAGGCACGTAGAATGTCGGGCCGAGATATCCCTGGCTGAACAGGAGCACCGCGATGATGCCCATCGTCTTCTGCGCATCGTTTCCGCCGTGGCCAAGCGAATAGAGCGAAGCGGACACGAACTGCATGACGCGAAATGTCCGATCCACCGCAAACGGCGTTTGCCGGACGAATGTCCAGGAGACGGCGAGCACCAGCACCAGGGCAAGCAGGAAGCCGATGGCTGGCGAAAGGAAAATGGCACCGACGGTCTTTAGAAGGCCGTGCCAGACGATCGAGCTGAAGCCCACCTTTGCCAGACCGGCCCCCACCAGCCCACCGACCAGCGCATGCGACGAACTCGATGGAATCCCGAAAATCCAGGTAAGAATATTCCAGATGATCGCGCCCATCAGTGCGGCGAAGATCACTTGAGGCGAAACGATCGCAGGATCGATAATGCCGGTGCCCAGTGTTTCGGCTACATGCAGGCCGAAGAACAGGAATGCGATGAAATTGAAGAATGCCGCCCAGGCGACCGCATATTGCGGCCGCAGGACGCGGGTCGAGACGATCGTGGCAATCGAATTGGCCGCATCATGCAGACCGTTGAGAAAATCGAAGAACAGGGCGACAACGACCAGGCCGACGAGCAGCGGCAGAGCGAGGGAGGCATCCATCAGACGTTCTCGATGAGAATGCCGCTGATTTCATTGGCGACATCCTCGAAGCGGTCGACAACTTTCTCCAGCTCTCCGTAGATTTCGCTTCCGATCATGTAGGCCATCGCATTGCCGCTGGCGCCATGACGCAAGAACAGATCCTTCAAACCCTGGTCGTAGAGCTCATCGGAACGTCCCTCCACTCGGGTGACTTCCTCCGCGATGGCCGTGAGCCGCTGCGCATTGGCTCCCAATCTGTCGAGGAGAGGGATCGCTTCCGCGACAAGGTTTGCCGCCTTGACGATTTCGCTGCCCATCTGCTGCATGAGCGGATCGAAGCTCGATTGCTCGAACAAGCGGATCGTCTTGACCGTCTTGTGCATCATGTCGATCGCATCATCCATCGACTGGATAAGATCCTTGATGTCACCCCGGTCGAAGGGCGTGATGAAGCTTCGTCGAA
Source organism: Rhizobium sp. WYCCWR10014 (assembly GCF_001657485.1). Classification (GTDB taxonomy): domain Bacteria; phylum Pseudomonadota; class Alphaproteobacteria; order Rhizobiales; family Rhizobiaceae; genus Rhizobium. Next base: position 150,108 of record NZ_LXFU01000050.1, on the reverse strand, counting down.
CGGCAAGAAGAACCTCACGCGTGACATCGTCGGCCTCGTTTTCCAATGTGACGATGCGTTCGCAGTTTTTCTCAACGTCATTGCCCTTCAGGAGTTGATCGAGGGCGTGCGCGGCGGCAACGACGGTCTTCGAGTGCTTGGAAAACATTTCAAAGAATCTGTCTTCCCGTGGCATCAGCTTGCGAAAAATGCTCATCATGCCTGGGAACCTTCCTCGTGCGGCCGATTGTCATAAATCTGTCATAAACACGCCCAGGCAATTGAAGCAACAAGCAAATTCGGTAATTCATTCACTATGACGCCGAGCAAAAAAAACAGGAAGCCCCGACCGGACAAGTCCCAGCCACTGCTGCGGCAGCTCGCTGCTGTTCCTGAAATGCTGTTCGCCGGTGCATTCCGTCAACAATACGGCGCACTTTGCTTCCGCTACGGCAATGCCGGATCCGAGGTTGAAATCCTGGTGATCACATCTCGGGAGAGCGCACGCTGGGTCATCCCGAAAGGATGGCCGATGAAAGGGAAAAAGCCTTTTGAAGCAGCAGCAATCGAGGCCTGGGAGGAGGCAGGCGTGCGCGGGGTAGTGAAGAAGAAACCGGTCGGCCGCTATACCTATCTGAAAGAACTCGACAATGGCGATGTGGCGCCCTGTATCGTCGACATGTTTCAGATTGAAGTCACGGACATCAGCGGCGACTTCAAGGAGCGGGGTCAGCGTATTCTCGAATGGGTCAGCCCGGATGAAGCGGCAAGACGCGTTCGCGAGATCGAACTCAAGTCGCTGCTCGTCCAATTTGATGCGCACGGCCGCAAGAAGAAACGCGATCGCGGCTGACCACGGACTTTTTCACCGGCGCGTTGCGAAGGCGTTTGATCCCGAAAACCGCTTTCCGCACTATGCCTTATCGCTCGAATGGTTCGCCGAGCGAAGCGACACCGTTCAGTTTCAGCAGGCGACGGTCGGCGGAGATGATGCCGAGCACGATGATCGTGACAAGATATGGCAGGCTCGAGAGCAGCTGTGAGGGAACGTCCAGTCCGGTTGCCTGAGCTGCAAGCCCCATCAGCGAAACCGCCCCGAAGAGGCAGGCGCCGAGGAAGATACGGCCGGTGAGCCAGGTCCCGAAGACGACCAGGGCGATGGCGATCCAGCCGCGCCCAGCGATCATCCCGTCGGCCCAGAGCGGAGTGTAGACCACCGACGCATAGGCGCCGGCGAAGCCGGCCATCGCGCCGCCGAAGGCGATGGCGAGGACGCGGACTGAGATTACCGAATAGCCGATGGCATGGGCGGCCTTCGGGTTTTCGCCAACGGCGCGAACGATGAGGCCAAGCTTGGTGTAGGCAAATATGGCCCAGAGGGCGAGAGTCGCGGCGAGCGAAATCCACACGACGATGTCCTGCACGAAAAGGCCGCCGACAACCGGCAGTTCCGAAAGCCCGGGAAGGGCAAGCTTGGGGAGTCCCCTGACCGTGAGGCTTTCATAGGTCTTGCCGAAAAGCGCAGAGAGGCCCTGGCCGAGAATGCCGATGGCAAGACCTGCAGCCACCTGATTTGCCCGGAATCCCAGCGTGACGAAGGCAAAGAGCAGGGAAAGCACAGCGCTGCCGAGCCCGGCGACGACGAAGCCCAGGAGATGTCCGCCGCCCTGGTAGACGATGATGAAGGCGAGCACGGCGCCGAAGGCCATCAATCCCTCGACCCCGAGGTTGAGGACGCCGGCGCGCTCGGCCACCAGTTCGCCGAGTGCTGCCAGAAGAAATGGTGTCGCAGCCGCGAGCATGCCGGCAAGAATGAACTCGATCGCGTTCATGATGGGCTCCGGTGGGCGGCGCGGCGCCATTCAAGGCGATAGCGTACGAAGGCGACGGCGATGAGGTAAGCGAGCAGCAGACTGCCCTGGAAGACACGGACGGCAGCAATTGGCAGGTTGGCCGAGACCATGGCATTGTCGCCACCGATATAGATGACCGCCATGACCAGCGCCGAGACCACGATGCCGATCGGATGCAGGCCGCCGAGATAGGCGACGATGATGGCCGCATAGCCATAGCCGCTCGCGACCGAACGCTGCAGCTGGCCGAGCGGGCCTGCGACTTCGGCGGCACCGGCAAGACCGGCCGCAAAACCGCCGATCAGCAGCGACAGCCAGATCGCCCAACCTTCCTTAAAGCCGGCATAGCCGGCAGCCCGCGGCGCCAGACCGCCGACCTGCAGTTTGTAGCCGATGAAGCTCTTCTGCATGAAGACCCAGGCCGCAACCGACAAAGCGAGCGTAATCAGGAACGAGACATTGACGCGGGTCCCGGCAATCAAGGTCGGCACCATCGCATCATACTGAAACATCACCGACTGGGGGAAGTTGAAACCGTTCGGATCCTTCCAAGGGCCGAGCAGCAGATAGTTCAGCAGCTGCGCCGCAACGAGGCTCAGCATCAGTGAAACGAGGATCTCGTTGGCGTTGAGGCGCACGCGCCAGAAAGCGGTGAGAGAAGCCCAAAGTGCGCCGCCGATGGCACCGAGCAGCAGCATCACCGGCCAGATCCACTGGCCCGTCGCTTGCGGAAACCAGACCGGAATGGCAGAGGCGAAGATCGCACCGAGAATGAACTGGCCTTCGGCGCCGATGTTGAAGACCTTGGCGCGAAAGCCGATCGCCAGTCCTTGGGCGATCAGAAGCAGCGGTCCTGCTTTTAAAAGCACTTCCGAAAATGAGGCCCAGGAGAGGAAAGGCTCGAAAAGCATCGCATAGATGACCGCGACAGGGTCACGGCCCATCAAGATGTAGAGGCCGAGGTTGATCGCGATCGCTATGACAAGTGCTACGACGGGCGCCAGCAAGGTTGCAGCAAGCGAGGCGCGCTCCCGGCGAACCAGGGTGGGAACGAAAGCAAGGGACCAAGCGCTCATTACTGGACTTTCTCAGGCGAGGCTTGTGCCCCGATCATGTGTCGGCCGATCTCCTCGGGCTTCGTGTCCCGCGTTACGAGCGGCGGGCTGAGCCGGCCGTGATGCAGCACCTGGATGGAGTCGCAGAGCTCGAACAGTTCTTCCAGCTCCTCGGAAATGACGAGGATCGCCATGCCCTGATTGCGCAATGCGACCAGACGGCTGCGGATGGCGGATGCGGCACCGATATCGACGCCCCAGGTCGGCTGCGCCAGGAAAAGCAATTTGGGAGCCAGCATGATTTCGCGGCCAACGATGAACTTCTGCAGGTTGCCGCCCGATAGAGTGCCGGCCTCCGCATCCGGGCCGGGTGTGCGCACATCATACTGACGGATACAATCCTTGGTGAACGCCAACGCCCGCGCCCTGTCGACGAGACCGTGCCGCAAAAGTTTGAGCGGATGGGCCGTCAGCAGGCTGTTGAGGGCGAGCGACATTTCGGGTACGGCGCCGCGTCCGAGCCGGTCTTCCGGAACGAAGGCAAATCCGAGCGTCCGCCGCGCAGCGGCATCGAACCTGCCGACGTCGATCCCCATCATGTAGATCCGGTCGCGTTGGTCGCGCCCCAGTACCGTCTCACCTGAAATCAATGCAGCAAGCTCGCTTTGGCCGTTGCCCGAAATACCGGCAATCCCAAGGATTTCGCCAGCACGCACTTCGAGGCTGATGCCGGAGAGCGGCACAGCAAAGGGATCGTCGGGCTGATAATCCAAACCGATGATCTCCAGCCGCTTTTCCCCGCCAGACAGCGGCAGTGCCGAGATGGGTGCGGGCATGTCGCGACCGATCATCATGCGGGCAAGGTCATGGGCATCATGTTCGCGCGGGTCGACATCCCCGGTCACCCGTCCGCCGCGCAGGATCGTCGCCCGGTCACAGATCGCCCGGATTTCCTCGAGCTTGTGGGAGATCAACAGGATGGAGACGCCGCCGTCGCGCAGCCGGCGGAGCGTGTCGAAGAGCTTCTCCACCAATTGCGGCGGCAGGACAGAGGTGGGCTCGTCGAGGATCAGCAGCTTCGGATTGGTCATCAGGCTTCGGATGATCTCCACCCGTTGCCGCTCGCCGACGGACAGCGCATGCACATGGGCGAGCGGATCGACTTCGAGGCCGAACTCCCGTCCAAGCGTCCGAATGCGTTCCTTGAGCTCAGCCTTGCGGCCCGGCACAACCAGCCGAATATTCTCCAGGACGGTCAGGGTCTCGAACAGCGAAAAATGCTGGAAGACCATACCGATGCCGTGGCGCCTCGCCTCGGCGGGGGAGGCGAGGCGCAAGGGTTTGCCTTCCCAGACGACGTCCCCGTCGTCCGGTTGCTCGACGCCGTAGATCAGCTTCATCAGCGTCGATTTTCCCGCCCCGTTTTCTCCGAGGATCGCATGGATCGATTGCGGAGCCACGTCCAGATCGATTGCCTGATTGGCGTGGATCTGGCCGTAGCTCTTCGAAATGCCGCGCAGCGACAGGAGCGGGGTCGTCATGACTATTTCGGCAACGGCGTGGACACGCCCTTGACGTGCCAGTTCATGGCGATGATCTCGGGGTCGGCCATGGTTGCGCCGGATGCGACACCCTCGCTGCCGTCGGCCTTGGTGATCGGCCCAGTGAAGGGCGAGAAGCTGCCGTCGGCGATCTTTGCCTCGATCTCCTTGATCTTGGTCATCACGTCAGCCGGAACATCCGGATTCCAGTCGACCACTTCGACGACCTTGTCGGCGACGCCGAGGAACGCATTGGCGCCCTTGAACGTGCCGGCGAGATGGGCGTCGACCGAAGCCTTGAAGAACGGCGACCAGTCCGTCGAGATGCATCCGAGATAGGTTTTCGGTGCGTATTTCTTCATCGAGGAGTTGAGGTTGAAGGCGTAGACGCCGGCTTCCTCGCAGGCCGAGATGACGGACGGCGTGTCCTGGGCGTTGGAGAAGATCACGTCGCACTTCTGCGCGATCAGGGCTTTGGCGGCTTCCTGCTCCTTGGCCGGGTCGAACCAGGAGTTCACCCATACCACCGAGACCTCGATATCGGGCTTGACGGCCTGGGCGCCGAGGGTGAAGGCGTTGATCGAAGTGATGAGTTCGGGAATGGCGAAGGCAGACACAGAACCAAGCTTGCCGGTCTTGGAAAGTGCTGCGGCAGCCATGCCGAGCAGATAAGTGCCCTGGAAATACTTGGCGGCGAAAGGCGAGAAGTTCGGAGCGACCTGGAAGCCGGAAGCATGCAGCACCGTAACACTCGGATCGCGGCGGGCGATCTGCAGGGCGCCGTTCTGATAACCGAAAGAGCCGGCAACCAGGAACTTGTTTCCGTCGGCGACCGTCTTGTTCATGATGCGGTCGGCATCCGGGCCCTCTGCGATATTCTCGAGCACGGTGACCTTCACCTTGTCGCCGTAAGCGGCCTTGATCGGCTCGAGACCGGCGGCAAGCGCATGCCCCCAGCCGACATCGCCGATCGGCGACGGGATGACAAGCGTGATGCCGAGCGGTTCGTCGGCAGCGAAAGCAAGGCGGCTGCCGAGCGCGCCGGCAAGGCCGGTGGCGGCAGCAGCCGTCATCAGGTTTCTGCGGGTCAGTTTGGTCATGTTCTCAGTTCCCTCTTTTGGTTTTTTTAAAATTCCACGGCGGATAGTGCGGCCTCGGCATCGGCGGACAGCTTGGCCTCGTCGAGCCCGGGAAATTCGCCCTTCTGCCAGACGATGCGGCCATTGATCATGGTCATGTCAGTCGCCATGCCGATACCGACGCGGGCAAGCAGGCTCAGCGGATCGTGCCGCGTGCCGACATAATCCATACGGCGGCTGTCGATCACAAACAGGTCGGCGGCCATGCCGGGCGCCAGCCGGCCGATATCTCGGCGGCCGAGCAGACTGGCACCTCCTGTCGTGCCGTAGCCGAGGAAATCGACCGGCGGCGGCACGGGATGGGCGCGGCTGGAGGCGACGAGGCATTGCAGCATGTAGGCGGAATGCAGGCAGTGCATCAGGTTGGAATTGTCGTTGGAGGCAGCGCCGTCGCAGCCGAGGCCGACGCGCAGGCCGAAGGCGGCCATGGCGGGAATGTCGGTGACCTCAGCGCCGACCAGATAGACGGGTTCCGGGCAATGCGCGACACCGGTGCCGCTGGCGGCCATCTTCCTGAGTTCGTCGTGGGTGAGCTCCCAGCAATGGGCATAGAAGGCGTCGGGTCCGGCAAAACCAAGTTCTTCCACATAGTCGACCGTGCGCATGCCGTGGCGCGCCTGAATGACCGGGCTTTCGCCTTCGCCAACATGGGTATGCATCATGACGCCGCGATCGCGCGCCAATGCCACCGATTCCACGAAGGTCTCGCGGTAGCAATTGACCGGCTGGCAGGGCGCGACCACGACCTGGCGCATGCTGAAGGGGCTGGTATCGTGATAGGTCTCGATCAGCCGGGCGCAGTCGGCGATGAATTCGTCGGTCGTTTCCAACATCTCGTCGGGAATGGTCGAACCTTCCGACTTCGGCAGGGTATTGCCGCCGCGCCCGGCATGGAAACGCATGCCGAGCAGTTCGGCCGCCTCGAACTGACGGTCGATCAGCCGCTTCCCGGCATGCCGGGGGAAATTGTACTGGTGGTCGAAGGCCGTGGTGCAGCCATGCTTGATCATCTCGGCCATCGCCGTGACGGAGGAGTGGTAAAAGCACTCCTCGTTGAGCTGCGAAAAGATAGGGTAGATGCGGTCCAGCCACTCGATCACCGAGAGCTTCGTCCAGTCGAGATCGGCGCGGTTGCGCACGAAGCACTGAAAGAAGTGATGGTGGGTGTTGACGAGGCCGGGATAGACGAACCAGCCGGCAGCATCCTCAACGGTCGTGCCGGCAGGCAGTGCGTCCGCCCCTAGATTTTCGCCGATCGCCACGATCGCCGGACCGTTGGTCAGGAGATCGACATTGCGATGGACGACCGGCCCCTTGCCCTCGTCGACGATCACGGCTGCGCAGTTCTTCAGGAGGTAACCAGCCATCTCACGCCTCGCCCGGTTCGATCTGGGGTTCGGGCTTCAATTCGTGCAGCCGGTGAATGCCCGGCATCTCGATAAACCTGTCGAGGGCGCGCAGCGCGCGGGACCAGAGCCGGATGGCAGGATAAGCGTCCAACGTGACGCCGCCATCGGGTGCCAACGCCACGTAGGGAAAGCACGCGATGTCGGCAATTGTTGGCCGGTCGGAAGCGAGGAAGCGCATGCCGCGAAGGCCCTGCTCGATAAGGCCGGCTTCAAGCTCGCGAAGCGTGGCGATGCCCTGGGCCTGCAGCGCGCCGATATCGCCCGGCCTCAACAGCATTTCATGGAGCCGTGCACCGCCGAGGCTTGCCGTCAGCCGGCCGGAGAAGGACAGCCATTGCTGCACCCGCGCCGCTTCCTCGGCCTTACCGCTGCCGAGCCATTCGGGTGCTGCCTTGGCGGCGAGATAGACGAGGATCGCCGACGATTCCGTCAGGATCAGATCGCCATCTTCCAGGATCGGAATGGAGCCTGCCGGGTTGAGCGCAAGCAGCTCGGGGCCGCGATGCTCGGCGCCGGGATGGAAATCCACCGGGCGCAGGTCAAGCTTCACGCCGGTCAGCGCCGCCATCAGGCGCACCTTGTAGCAACTGGGCGAGAGAATATAGTCGTAGAGCTTCATTGCGCCACCAGCTGTGCGCCGTAGGTATAATTGTGGCGCTTCAGCCAGCGCCGGTAGGCGATCGATGTCAGATCGGCCCGCGTCGGGATTTCCATGCCGGGGTCGAGCGGCAGGAGCCGCGGGATCTGGTTTTCGAGGATCGAACGGTCCTGCAGAAAGATCGTCTGCTGGAAGTGGATCAGGTCGGTCATCGCGGTTTCGTCGTCGAAGAGCGCCATCCATGGCCAGACGTCGCAGAGGTCCTCGGCCAGCGGCTGCACAAAGAGCGTGATGACATCCCATTCGCTCGGGCGCGGCGGGCAGGTCTTGTAAAGCACCGAGCTGGTAGGTGCCGGCACGCGGTACATATATTCCGTCGTGATCCCGCCGCTTGCCGACTTGGCGGCCTGCGGCTGGTAGAATTTCACCTGCGTTGCCCAGACCTCGTCTTCTTCCTCGCGGATCTCGACCTTGTAGTTCTGGACCTCGGTGTGCGGCTCCGCGCCGAGAATGTCGGTGTGGACGAAGGGGAAATGGGCGATGTCGAGGAAGTTCTCGACGGCGCGCAGCGGCGAGCAGCGCACGCGCACCACGCCGACATCGACGAAGCGGCGACCGGGCTGATCGGCCTCGGGAATGGGGAAAAGTTCCTTCTGCGGCTGGCCGAGGGAAGACCAGACATGACCGTAACGCACACGCACCGGCAGAACACGGCCGTCGTTGCCCGTCACCTTGGCATTGCCATCGGCATCGCGCGTCACTTCGATCGGCTCGCCCATCAGCGCCGTCGTGCGGCCGGCGCTGTCGAGCTGGCTGAAAAGCCCGACCGGATACCATTCGTCGATCATCGCCTGCATGGTCATTGCGCGATCTCCCTCTGAAGACCCTCAGCCCGGCGGCGCAGGCTTTCGGCGGCCCGTGTAGCGCCGATGCCCGCGGCAACGCCGGGATCACCCTTCAACAGCACATGGATCAACGTCTGTCCGTCTTCCCAAGCGGATAATAGCAGACAGACGGCCCCGATGGATGCGTCGATTTCGACAAGACCGTCAGGGCTCGCCTTCGCACCGGCCGCCGCCTCGATCGCCGCGATGCCGGCGAACGCCGTCATGGAGCGCAGGGGAATGAGGCCCTCGAGCTTCGGCGGCTTCGATGCGGGCGTGCCCACGGCCACCCAGATCACGCTATCTGTTTCCTCGACGTCATGGGTGGCGACGCGAATGGTTTCCGGTGGCGTCAGCCCCGGATGGGCCGGAATGCGGAGACAGTTTCCGGCCTGTCCATAGCTCCAACCGTGATAGATGCAGGAAAGCGTCTCGCCGCGCACGAAGCCGTGAGACAGGCGCATGCCGCGATGCGGACAGCGATCCGCCGAGGCCGATATGCGCCCCGAAGCGCTGCGCCACAGGGCAATCGATCCGGCTGCCGTCCGTGCCGGTATGACGGTTCCGGCTGGCAAATCCCGGGAAAGGGCGACTGGCGTCCAAAAGCCGGTCGTAGCGGATGGCATGACGAGAGTTCCCAAACAAAATCATATGCTTGCCGAGCACGTTTTACCTCGGCATCGAGGCAATTCCGCTCAACCTTATCAGGTTTGCATAATTATTTCGCATTGGCAACATTGAGTAAATAATATGCACGGGGGAAATAAGCGACCGGCCGGTGCTAAGTCCTTTCGCCGCTGATCGCCATGCGATCTATCCTCTCGACCCATACGTCGATAGGCCCAAGAGAGCAGCCCATCTCCATCATGTCGATCAACTCCTCCGGCCCAGCAACCTCAAGTTCGATCCGCATGGAACTCGTATGAGATATGGTGTGCGAGAGCCCAAGCTTGGCGGCATGGCGCCGGATCCAGGGGACAAAGGAGGCGACCTCGAGATCCCCGACAATCGTCATCCGCTCCAGGGGGTGGCTTGAAACTTGTTCCGTCATCGGGATGTTCGCCCTTGGTTTCCCATAAACATAGCGCCTGATTGAACTTGCGGAAGGAATTATCGTCAAGGCGAGGATATGGCCGCCGCAGACCCAGTAAATCAGGTCCGGAGGCAAGTTCTGCGGTTCGCATCTCTTCAAGGCGAGGCTTCGCGAAGTATATTTCTCATCGTGTAGCGTTCGCTCGCTTAGCAAGATCTGCGCATTTTCTCCATCAGTTCATCAAATGGCTCCGCGCTCCCACCAGGAGGCCATCACTCACCAGATGAGCGTAGTCCTCCGCCAACATGGCTCGAGCATCTTGCTCGGGCACAAGATGAAGGCCGCCATCAACCGCTCGCTCATAGTCTATCAAGATTTTTTCTGAGTCTTTCTCTGGAAAAAACATGGCCTTGTGATTTGGCGACCGCATTCGCGATGTCGCGATCACTGATGGTTGCCTCACCGTAGCCGACGGCGTCCAGACGCACGAGATCATACCGATGCCTGGCATAGCGTTCACCACGAAGACGCCCTTGCAAACAGAAGACATGAACTGCTGTCGCTTTTTCCCAGAACGTTCTCTCCGCGCGCATCACGCCCGCGGGTGTGCCATGGAAAACTCAACACCGCCAACGAGCGCCGCAGCGTCACAGGTGACATCGGCTTCGATACTAGGCTCGCCCGTCGAGCGCGCGCCGAACTCAAGCATTACCGCGGGGCTGACATATCCCGTTCCGGTCGTCCGCGGATCATGCCGCGGTTTCTCGCCCCTGTGAACAGACCCTCGGCGGCGAGCCGATTTGCCTGTCAGCGCTGATTTACATCAGGTCGCGCGCGATGCGCTTCTCTTCGAATATCTTCCTGAAGATCTCCGTCTCGCCTTCATAGGCAATGACCGAGGCGCCGATGATCCAATCCTTTGCCGTGCAGGCTATGGATGAGGTCGCGACCGTGCGAACGAACCAGCCGGGGCGCTGCATGTCGCAGATCCAGGTCGAGATGCCGGACATCGACAGCGGGTCATCCGCCGCAATCGACCAGGTTTCCTCGCGCAGTTGCCGCGTCGACAGGCCGGTGCCGGGATGTTCGAAAAGGCCGGTATCCTCTAGGATTTCATAGCGGGTAAGGCCGGCCGAAAGATCGCGCACCACTTGCCGCTTCGTCGAGCCCGGCGCATGTTCGATATATTTCGGCAGCGGATCGGGATTGTCAGGCTGCTTCACGTCGATGAGCTCATGCGGCCCGAGAATTGGCAGGCCAAGGCCGATGGAGGCGATGTCGATCGTCAGACCAGGATCTTCCGGAGGCGGCAGAACCATTGGCCAATAGGCAGTCGATAGCGATAGACGGATGCGGTGCCCCTTGCGAAAACGATAGCCGCAGGCATCGAGGGTCAGGTTCACAGTCGTGCGTTCACCCTTGCTCATCGGTTCGGGCGTGGCGTTGCTATCGCGATGGGCGAGATTGAGCAGGCCGAAGGAGACACGGGTTGCCGTGCCGTCCGGATGGATATCGACAAGCCTTGCGCAGAGATTGGCGGTTTCGGCATCGCATCTGAGCGCCAGCGTCAAGACCGGACGGCCGAGATAATCATGATCTTCGGCCAGCGGCGCGGTCTGGAAGGTCAGCGACCCGGCGTCGTCGAGGCGCTGATCGATCGCGAGTTCCGCATCCGGCTTCAGCGTGAACCACTCGCCCGAGGCGGTGCCTGTGTCGAGCGGCGAGCGCATATAGACGGGGTGCTCTGGCGCGTGCGGGATCGGCATGCCTTCCATCAGCGTGCCGAACTGCTCGACATAGAAGCACTGAAAGTCAGGCTGCTGCCAACTCTGCTTGGCGATCCAGAAGCCGGGATCGAAATCGCGGCGCGTGGCGGGCTTGATGGCATCGAGCATATAGGCGCGCACAGATGGCATGGCCTCAGCACCGTTATCCTCGTTTCGCAGCCAGCGGTTCCACCAGGCAATGGCTTCGCCGTGAAAATCAGCGCGCGGCTTTGGCCAGGCGAGGTGCGGATATTTGTGGATCCATGGTCCGACAAGCGCTTTCGCCTTCTCGCCGAGGCCTTCGACTGCGAGCAACGGCGTGTTGCGATAGCCGTCCGCCCAGCCGGCAATGACGAGGGCTGGAATATCGAAGCTGTCGAAGTCCTCACAGATCGACCCATGTCGCCAGAAGTCGTCGCGGCGCTGATGCTGAAGCCATTCCTCCATGAAGAAGGGTTCCTGCTTAAGGCGCCGTAGCCACATCTCCCGCCAATCTTCACCGACGATAGCCGGATCGGGCGAGCGCGATTGGTAAGCAAGCATGGTTGCCGCCCAGGAAAGCTGAGCGGAGAGGTGACAGCCGTTCTTATAGTGGATGTCATCATTGTATCGATCGACCGTGGAGGCGATCGAGATCACTGCCTTCAATGCCGGGGGCTTCAGGGCCGCGACCTGCAGGCAGTTGAAGCCGCCCCAGGAGATGCCCATCATGCCGACCGAGCCGTTCGACCAGGGCTGGGCGGCAATCCAGGCTATCAATTCGCAGGCATTGGCGAGTTCGAGCTCGGTATATTCGCCATCGATGATGCCGCCGGACTCGCCGGAGCCTCTTATATCGACGCGGACGCCGGCGATGCCGGCCGCGGCAAAGACGGGATAGGTCGATTCATCACGCGAGCTTGTTCCGTCACCCTTGCGGTAGGGCAGAAATTCGAAGACGGCGGGAACGGGATCGCTGTCTGCGCCATCGGGCATCCAGATGCGGGCGGCAAGCCGCGTGCCGTCCTTGAGGGTGATCCACTGATTTTCGATAGTGGTGAAGCTACGCTCGATCATGGGATTCTATTCTGAAGAGGTTTAGGCATTAAAGTACACACGGCTGCCGATATATCCGTTGGACATATCGTTGCCGATGTCGTCGACATATCCCCTCACCGTCTTCGAGGCGGCCATGATGTAATCGTTGAAGACCGGCAGGATCAGACCTCCGTCGTCTCGCACCATCAGCGCCAGTTGCCGATAAAGCGCTTTGCGTTTTGCCTCATCGAGTTCTGACCTTGCCTGCAGCACCATCTTGTCGAAGTCGGGGCGCTTGAAACGCGTGTCGTTCCACTCGGCGGTCGATAGATAGGAGGTGGAATAGCGCGAATCCTGTGTCGGACGGCCGCCCCAGAAAGAAGCACAGAAAGGTTGCTTGTTCCAGACGTTGGTCCAGTAGCCGTCTTCCGGTTCGCGCTTGACATCAAGTGTGATGCCGGCCTTGCGCGCACTCTCCTGGAACAGGATCGCCGCATCCACGGCGCCGGGAAAGGCTGCATCGGATGTGAGCAACTGAATTGGACGATCGAGGCCCGATTTCTTGAAATGGAACGCGGCCTTGTCGGGATCATAGGGGCGCTGCTCGATGCCGGTCGGCGCTAGGGCGTAGTTGGAATTGACCGGATAGTCGTTTCCGATCGTCCCGTAGCCGCCCAATACCTTGTCGAGGATCGACTGGCGATCGATGGCATATTTCAGCGCGAGGCGAAGGTCGTTGTTGTCGAAGGGCGCCGTGTCGCAATGCATCAGAAAACTGTAAAAGCCCTTGCCGGCACTGCGGACGATATCGACATTCGGTGCTCGCTTCAGCATCGGGACCGTCTTCGGATCGACATTGTTGACGAAATGAACCTGACCGGAGGCAAGGGCGGCGATGCGAGCGGTGTTGTCATTGATGACGAGTATTTCGATGCTGTCGACAAAGCCGCGATCGTCGCGCCAATCCAGAGGGTTCTTCTCAAAGGCAGCCCGAACGCCAGGTTCAAAGTTCTTTAAGATGTAAGGGCCAGTGCCGATGGCGGCCGCGGGCTTATCGACCCCACCCTTCGGCTGGATGATCAGGTGGTAGTCGGTCAGAAGGAGAGGCAGGTCAGCATTACCCTCCGAGAGCGTCAGGACAAGGTCACCTGCCTTTTCCTCAATACCGATGATCGAGGCCATCAGCCCGAGTGCACCCGACTGCGAAGTGTTGTCCGCATGTCGCTTCAACGTCGCGATGATATCGGCGACGGTCATCTTGCTGCCGTCGTGAAACTGCACGTCGCTCCTGATCTTGAAGGTCCAAACGGATGCGTCTGCCGATGGCGTCCAGGATGATGCCAGTGACGCCAAGGGCGCGCCGGTCTTGGGATCGGACTCGACAAGGGTATCGCCCCAGAGCCGACCAATGGCGAACAACACGGATGCGCTGTAAGTCGCCGGATCGAGCGTATCGCTGGTGGCGCCACCCTTAAGGCCGAGCTTCAGGTGGCCACCACGTTTCGTTGCCTGAGCGCGAGCGTCACGCGGCATCAAGAGGCCCGAGGTCAGGCCCGGCAAGGCACCGAGGGCGACGGCACCGCCGAGAAATCGGCGGCGGTCGATTTTCAGCTGCGAAGATTGATCCTTTTGATGCGTCATGACGGTTCCCTCTTTTTCACTTGTAAGTTGGGAACGTAGAGGCTGGGCCGGCTCACGCAATTTCGCGACTTGACGCATCCTTAAGCGAGTTTACGCTAGTTCACGAGAAGACGGAGTTACGGATGCCTCACCTGGTCGAGAACCTCAAAATCGCCTGCGCAACGCAACGTTCAATTTCGCATCTGTGCCGTGCAATCGATATCAACCGGCAACAATTCAACCGATATATCAACGGTCAGACGAGGCCTTCCCCCCACAATCTGGCTCGCATCGCCAACTATTTCGATATTGATACAGACGATTTTGGCCTCGCTCCCAGGCTCTTTCGCGAGCGCCTTCGCAAATCCGTCCTCGGCGTCAATGAAGGTTCTGAGCTTCTCAAAGCGTTTCCCGGAAACCTGACCGCGCTCAGGCGGCACATCGGCTATTTCCAGACCTATCATCGTTCGCCATCCTGGCCCGGGATGGTTGTCTGTTCGTGCAGCCGCGTCATCGAGCAGGGCGGGTTGGTGCACGTCAAATCAATGGAGCGTCTTCGGGACCCTGGAAACGGAATCCAACAGTTTTCGAAATATGTGGGCCTTGCGGCCTTCTATCGGAACCGGATCTTCATTACGGAGCGTGTCGTGGGCCCGAACTCCATGTTGTCACAGACGATCCTCCTGCCATTCGATCAATATCAACGCGTCTATCTACGCGGAACGACAATGGGAATTTCCTGGCGAAGGGAAAACCTCCCCTATGCTTCACGGATGATCTGGCGGCATGTTGGCGTGGAGCCAGACTTACGTGAACTTCTTGCGCGCTGTGGACCTCTGCCGCTATCGTCGCGTCAACTGCCGCCGACGGTGCGCTCATTCCTCGCGGATCCGTCTGCAGAAGTCTATGCGGTGCCGGCAGAGTATTGAGGCTCGATTGTCTGATTTGGCCTGCAGTGAGATCTGGGAAAGATGTGGTCGGCCGTGGAACCTGTGGGGGAGGTTCAGAACGATCAGGCCATCGAGTGGAGGATAAAAGGACTTGACCCCAATGCCCGATTAGAGAAGCGGACGTGAAGACGTAGGTGCACCCCAGCCTGCCATTTGGATGGCCAACTTAAGAGCCAGGTCGTCATCAAACGCTCTCGGGGCTGTACATATCGAATGGAAACGTGATCCTAAATACCCCGTTATCAGGACCTGCGTTCTTCGCTTTCACCAGAGTTGCAATAGTCTCAGATGCAAAACGCTCTATGGGGTGTGACAGGATCAGCGAAATCGTACCGTCTATCAAAGCAGCCCGCGTATCTTCAAAGAGCTCATAGCCTACGGTAACGAAGTCTTCCCGTTTCGGAGTAGCCCTGAGTGCGGCTATCGCACCTGTCACACCACCCCCTGAGATGAATAGTCCGCACATATCCGGATGGTCTGTCAGTAGATTTTCGACATGTTCACGGGCAACCACGGCTGACTCGTAAGTTGGCAACGGTTCGAGCAGCGTGAATCCCGAATTATGTTCACGGAAGTAAGAACGAAACCCGCTTTCGTTCATTTCCTGGTTTCGCAATCGGTGGCTACCCACAAGAATGCCTATTTTCCCCGGCTGTCTCACCATGCGGTCAAATGCCCAGGCAGCGGTGCGTCCTACTTTCCAATTATCGAGCCCGACAAAGCTGATGCCTCCCTTGGCCGTGAGGGGGCCGATAAGTGAAACGACCGGCACGCCGCTTTCAAGAACTGCGTCAATCGCGTCAGCAACGGCAGGATGCTGCGGCGCTACAATCGCAAGTGCTTCGCACCGCCCGCCGAGCGACTGAATATGTGCCGCGACTTTCTCCGGCGTGAGGTCTTCCATGTACTCGACCGTTAGATTGAGATTGCAGGCCGTATAAGCTTCCGCAGCTTGCGCAATTGAATCGCCGAGCAGGCGATAGAAGCGTCTCTCCCGTCGCTGCAGCAAAACCCCGACGCGGTGGGTCACCTCTTGTGCCTTCGCCGCCTGCTTGATGGTGCCAAGCCCGTAGAAGCCGATTTCCTCGGCTGCTGCCAAAACGCGTGTGCGCGTATTGCTCCGGACCGATTCAGGCTCGGACAGTACACGATTGACCGTTGACACGGATACACCTGCAGCTTTCGCCAAGTCTGGAATGGTTGGTCTCTTCATGTCAAAAATCCCATTACTCCGCTGCCGGACACCTCAAAAAGTATCATCCATTCAAATTGCCGAAATGATTTGAGACGATTTTCTGAAGCGACAGTAATCCAGATTGACCTGAAAGATGTCAACGTAGCATTCATTGCACGTTGACAGTGCTTAGGGATCTAGGAGCCGTCAGCGCTTTGGGGGGAGGCCCAGCGCAATTTGGACGAGGAGGCTCAACGTCGTTGTGTTGAGATCGCGGACCTGTGCGTGCCTACCGGGATGGGCCGCAGGGCCAAAAAAATATGTCGAGCCGCAGCCATGCGGCTTTAACCTGAGGAGGAATTCGACATGTCATTCACCAAGAAAATCGCCACCGCAGCCATGGCATTCATTCTGGCATCCAGCGCTCATGCGGGTGACACGGATATAGCCGTCATCGTTGGTTCGGCCCAAGATGGCTTCTGGAACATGGTCAAGAAGGGCGTCGATGATGCTTCGCTGATGGTCAAGGCTAACGGCGGCAGCGTCAATTTCATGCAGACCCAAAACTATGACAACTTCGGCCCGGACCTCGCTTCGCTCATCGAACAGGCTGTAGCCCAGGGTGCTAAAGGTATCGCTATCCCGAACTGGCTGCCAGAATCCGAAACTCCTGCCCTCAAGGCTGCGCGGGACAAGGGCGTGGTGATCATCTCCTTCAACGCTGGCCAGAGCGAGATGGATAATTACGGCTCGCTCAACTATTTCGGGTCGGACGAATATCTGGCAGGTGTTGAGGGTGGCAAGTATCTCGCTTCTCATGGTGCAAAGAAAATCCTCTGCCACATTCAGAACCCAGGCGCCGTAAACCTCGAAACCCGCTGCAAGGGCGTTCAAGATGGTGCCAAGAAGGCTGGCGCAGACACCTTCATCCTCCGCGTTCCTGCTAACCTTGACCAAGACATGAATGGTACCTCTGAAGCAATCAAGTCCGAGCTGATCGCCGATCCGTCCATTGACGCCGTCATCACGCTCGCTGCCTGGGCTGCAGATGCTGCCGCCAGTTCCATCGATCAGCAGAGCAAGACCGACAAGATTCAGCTTGGCACCTTCGATATGTCCGCCTCGGTTCTGGATCGCATTACGAAGGGCACCCAGACATTCGCAATCGACCAGCAGCCCTATCTGCAGGGGTTCCTCGCAACCTCTATGCTCTTTGCAAACCTGAGGTTCGGCACTGCGATTGCAACGAAGCCGGTTCTGACCGGTCCGGCGATTGTCGACAAGACCAATGTTGCTTCCGCAATCGAAGGCGTGAAGCTCGGCGCACGTTGAGGCTGGCCTGAGGTTGAGACCTGGCCGCTAACCTGGCCGGGTCCCATCCCTGCTCCCTCTATGTAACTTCGTCTGCGTCAACTGAGGATTTTGCTTCCATGACCGCCACAAACCTAACACCCAGCACCGTTGAAACGCCCGCCGTCGAGAGTGAATCGGCCATTTCATCCATTAAGGCCTTTTTTCGCACCCCTGCCGCCGGTGCTTTCATGGGTTTCGTGGCTGTATTCATGCTTTTTGCGATGTTCGGATATAGCCGCAACTTTTTGTCAGTAGCTGGTGTAACGACGTGGGTGAACTTCGCCTCACTCATAGGAATGATTGCAATTCCGGTCGGGTTCCTGATGATTGCCGGAGAGCTCGATATTTCAACCGGTGCTGTACTTCCCGCGTCTACGATGACAGTTGCGATTGTCTGCGAGCACTACCAGATGCCGGTGCTAGTCGGTGTAGCTGCGGCGCTTGCCATCGGTGCACTGATCGGCTTCATCAATGGATACATCGTCACTCACACGCGCGTGCCGTCGTTCATCGTGACACTGGCGACACTCTTCGCAGTGGCGGGCATCACGCTCTACCTGTCGATCTTCTTCATCAACAACACCAATTCCTTCTATCACGCGCCAGATTGGGCAAAATCGCTCTTCGGCGGGAAGGTATATGGCTTCAATTCTTCCGTCTTCTGGTGGTGTGGCCTTATCGCAGCATTCGTCTTCTTTCTGCACTACTCTCCGAAGGGAAGCTGGGTCTTCGCTCTTGGTGGTGACCAGGAAAGCGCGAGAAACGCAGGTATTCCTGTAAGCAGGATGAAGATTGCCCTCTTCATGCTGTGTTCCACGTCCGCGGCCTTTGCTGGTGTCCTTCAGGTGATGACATTCAGCTCCGCAACGTCTCAGGCTAATTTTGGCCTCATCTTCAACACCATTATCGCCGTGGTCGTCGGTGGCGTTCTCCTCACGGGTGGTTTTGGTACTGTAATGGGCATTGTCTTCGGGGTGCTCACCCTTTCGATCGTAACCCAAGCTATTGGTTTCACAGAGATCGACAGAAACCTGTCCTTCCTGATCATCGGCGTCATGCTTTTGATCGCTGTCCTGCTCAACGACACGTTTCGTCATTTGGCCACCAGCTGGTCGACGTCCAAGAAGAAATAAGGAGAGCGAGAATGTCCGCTAAGAAACCCGTTCTCGAATTTCGAAAAGTCGACAAATCGTTTGGTCATATTGATGCTCTGAACGATATCAGCATCAAGGTGGTCGAGGGCGAAGTGCTCTGCCTCCTTGGCGACAACGGCGCTGGTAAGTCGACGCTCATCAAAACGCTGTCGGGTGTCTATCAGCCGACGCGTGGCGAAATTCTGATGGATGGCCAGCCCGCACTTTTCTCCAGTCCCCGCGAGGCTCAGGAACGCGGGATAGCTACGGTTCACCAATTCGGTGGGACATATCCCTTGATGTCCATAGGACGTAACTTTTTCATGGGTTCGGAGCCGACAAAGGGTTGGGGGCCGTTCAAATATTTCGACCGCAAAACCGCCAACCGAGTCGCCGTTGCGGAGGTTCAGAAAATGGGGATCACACGCATTACCGACGGGGATCGGTTGGTCGGTGGTCTTTCCGGAGGCGAACGTCAGTCGCTCGCGATTGCCCGTGCCGTCTATTTTGGAGCCCGTGTTCTCATCCTTGACGAGCCGACGGCAGCCCTCGGCGTCAAGCAGGCTGCTCACGTACTGCGTATCGTCAATGAAGCCAAGCGTCGTGGCCTCGCGGTCATTTTCATCACCCACCAGGTGATGCATGCAATGGCAGTGGGCGATCACTTCGCAGTGCTCATTCGTGGTGCAATCGCGGCTGACTTCCGCAAGGGACAAAAGACACGCGAGCAGATCGCTGATCTGATGGCCGGCGGTGAATCCATGGCTAGTCTCGAAGCCTCTATTGAAGGCTATAGGGAGACCCATGACGGTCTTCCGCCACCGCCCGCTCACTGACTGAATATTGGCATAGCCGCCAACTAGTGGAATTTGTTGAATGAAAGCGGTTGGGCTTTTGTGTCAACCGAATGGAAGGAGTTTGTCCAATGGTGCGTATAGCAGTCATTGGTGCAGGGCTGATGGGCGCTGACCATGCCAAGATCGTCGCGGAGGAATTGCCGGGCGCGAGCCTTCAGGTCGTCTGCGACATGGATGAAGTCCGCGCTCGCAAGGTGGCCGATGCCCACGGTGCAGCAGACGTTGCAAGCAATCCCGAAGCCGTGATTTCCCGTGCTGATGTGGATGCGGTGATCGTTGCGAGCCCGGACTTTACTCATGCGCCGCTGTCACTCGCCTGCATCAACGCGGGCAAGAAGGTGCTCTGCGAAAAGCCCCTATCGCAGTCCTCGGCCGAATGTCTCTCGATCATGCAGGCCGAACAGGAAATTGGTCAAAAGTTCGTCCAGCTCGGCTTCATGCGGCGCTACGACCAGTCCTATGTCGAGATGAAAGAGGCAATTGAAAATGGCACGCTTGGCCGAGCCCTGATGATGCACAACTTCCACCGCAATGTGGAAACGCCAGCCTCCGACTTCACCGGTGCCATGGCAATCACCAAT
The DNA here is from genome assembly GCF_001657485.1 of Rhizobium sp. WYCCWR10014. Classification (GTDB taxonomy): domain Bacteria; phylum Pseudomonadota; class Alphaproteobacteria; order Rhizobiales; family Rhizobiaceae; genus Rhizobium. Next base: position 130,166 of record NZ_LXFU01000050.1, on the reverse strand, counting down.
TCCGCCCCGCATGAGTTCGACGTCGTGCGCCATGTACTTGGCACCGAATATGCCTGGATCTCTGCCTTCCAACCGAAGCGCTCTGATCGACGCGTCGCGCCAGTCTTCATGGTCCTCGAAACCGTCGATGGCCAGCTCGTCAACATCGAGATCAACAACAACGCTGCGTACGGCTACGACGTTCGTGCAGAACTCGTGGGCGAGCAGGCGAGCATTTCCATGAGCCATGTCGCTTATACCCATCTCGAACGCTCGCTTGGCGTCCACACCGGCTACGATGCCGATTGGCGGACCCGCTACTTCGACGCCTATCGCCGCCAGAACCGCGCCTTCCTACGCTTCGTCGACACAGACGTGTTTCCCGAGATCGCATCAAGCTGCTGGGATGGCTATGCCGCAGCAGCTGCCGCCGAGGCAGGCGTAACGGCACTCGCTTCCGGGCAGAAGCAGCTCGTCACAATGATTTCTAAGCCGGAGTTCTACGCATGAAACTGGGTTTTGTATCTGACAGCCTCGGCGGCATGCCGCTCGAAGACCTTCTCGACAACGCTGCCCGCATGGGCGTCTCCGGTATAGAGATCAACACCTGCGGCTGGTCGACGGCACCGCATTTCGATCTCAAATCCATGCTGGGTAACGCGGTCGCGCAGAAGGACTTCCTCAAGGGCTTTTCAGATCGTGGGCTTGATGTGATCAGCCTTAATGCCAATGGCAATCCGCTTCACCCGACCGATCCGGCTCAGGGCGAAGGGCTGAAGAACACCATCCGGGTCGCAGGCGAGATGGGCATCAATACGGTCTGCACCATGTCTGGCCTGCCTGCGGGCAATTCGTCCGATACCATGCCGAACTGGGTAGTCTCTTCGTGGCCTCCGGAAACGCAAGCTATCCTCAAATACCAGTGGGAAGAAAAACTCTTCCCGTTCTGGACCGAGATCGTGGCGCTAGCAAATGAATGCGGTGTGGGAAAGATTGCGCTCGAACTGCATGGTAACCAGTGCGTCTACAATGTGCCGTCGCTCCTGAAACTCCGTCAAGAAGTCGGCCCTATCGTTGGCGCGAACCTCGATCCCTCGCACCTCTTCTGGATGGGAGCCGATCCGCTGATAGCAGCCGAGGCATTGGGGGAGGCCGTCTATCACGCCCATGCCAAGGACACATTCCTGAACGCGCCCAAACAGGCAGTGACCAGCCTCCTCGAAAACGGCAACCTGACCGACATTCCAGCCCGCTCCTGGTCATACATCACACTCGGCTTCGGCCACAGTGAGGAGTGGTGGCGACAGCTTTGCTATCGCTTGAAGATGGCTGGCTACGACGGCTGGCTTTCAATCGAGCATGAGGACGTGCTTCTCAACTCACTTGAGGGCCTCGAAAAATCCGTGGCCCTTCTCAAGGGTGTCATGCCGGTTGCACCGGCCGATTTCAAACTTCAGGAAATCTAAGATGAGCTTCCAACTTGCCGCTTGCGCCGAAATGCTCTGGCGCGACAGACCAATCGAATGGCGGGCAAGCCGCCTGAAGGAAATGGGCTTCGGCGTCGGCCTTTGGAACTGGCCCGCCTGGAATCTTGATGCGCTTGAAAAAACCGGTGCCACCTTCACTATCATGAATGGCTATCTCGAAGGTCGGCTCACCGATGCAGAAGGTTGTGAGATGCTTCTGGCGTCTGCCACAGAAACGGCGAAGGTCGGCAAGCGGCTCGGTGTCCACCGGCTCAATCTGCATGGCACAGGGCTTGGCGACATGGGCATTCCGATACCGAAGATCGGTGCCTTCGCGCCGGGCATGGAACAGCGGGCTCACGATACACTCAACCGCATCTGCGATCTGGTAGAAGCCGAGGGTCAGGTCTTCACGTTGGAAAACCTCAACCCAATCGATCATCCCGGCTGCCCCTTCGGCTCGACGGCAGAAGTGCTTGCGCTCGTTGCAGCCGTCAACCGCCCGCAACTGCGAATTAATCTCGATCTCTACCATACCCAGATCGGCGAAGGTGATCTTATCCGCTGGTGCGAGGCCTGCCTGGCCTGGATCGGCGAAGTTCAAGTGGCCGATAATCCCGGCCGTTGCGAGCCGGGCACGGGCGAAGTGAATTGGCACGGCGTCGCAAAGGCTCTGAAATCCATGGGCTACGCGGGGCCGGTCGGTATGGAAGCCTTTGCCTCCGGTGATCCGGAAGCTGCACTCGAAGCCTTCCGCACCGCTTTCACTATCTGATGTTGTTTTCCTAAGAGGATCATCCGTGTCATCCACCATCCTGAACGTCGGCCTTTTGGGCGCAGGCCGTATTGCTGGCGTCCATGCCACCGCCATTTCCACCAATCCCGGCAGCCGCCTTGCGGCTGTCTCCGACATCAATCAGGCCACCGCTGAGAAGATCGCCGCTCAGTATGGCGCCGAAGCCCGCTCGACCGATGCAATCCTCAATGATCCCGCCATCAATGCCGTGCTGATTGCCACCTCCACCGATACGCATTCGGACCTGATCGAGCGGGCGACGGCAGCGGGCAAGGCCGTGCTTTGTGAAAAGCCTGTCGACCTCAGCCTTGCAAGGGCACAGGCTTGCCAGAAGGTGGCCGCCGCTACCGGCAAGCCGGTGATGATCGGCTTCAACCGGCGTTTCGATCCCAACTTTGCGGCTCTCAAGGCAGCAGCCGACCGTGGCGAAATCGGCAAGACGGAACTGCTCTCGATCACCTCTTTCGACCCCGCGCCGCCGCCGATCGCCTATATCAAGGTTTCGGGTGGTCTTTTCCGCGACATGATGATCCATGATTTCGACATGGCTAATTTCATTATGGGGGCAGCGCCGGTCTCCGTCTCGGCGGTGGGTACATCGATTGTCGATCCGGAAATTGGCGCGGCAGGCGATGTCGATACCGCCGTGGTGACCCTTGCCTATGGGGATGGCCGGATCGCCGTGATCAAGAACAGTCGCAGAGCCGTTTATGGTTATGACCAGCGGCTGGAGCTTCTCGGCTCTGAAGGGCTGCTACAGGCGCAGAACATGTTGGAAAACACCTTGGTCAAGTCCACGACTTCCGGTGTCATAGGCGCAAAGCCCACCTATTTCTTCCTTGAACGCTACATGCCCGCCTATGCGGCGGAATGGGCAGCATTTGTCACCGCTGTGAACACAGGCTCGGCTCTGCCGGTCACGCTCGATGATGGTGTAGCAGCGCTCGCCATGGCGGAAGCTGCAAGCCAGTCTGCAAAGACCGGATCCCCCGTGAAATTGGCAGAGGTTCTTCGCTGAGCTTTCGGAGAAGCAAAACGGTCTCTGTCGGACAACTCCTCCTGTCCGATCTTGCGGCGGCCCGAACTTCGGATCGAGCCGCCGCATACTACTGGTTACCGGAGGGCGGTGCGACGCGAAGGACTTGATCAACGAGCTGCTGCAACTACAGGTACTGGCCGCCGGATATCAGTTTCAGCGATGGTGCGGACGGGAATGTTCGCCGTCCGAAGGGACGGTTTCGTAGACCCGATCCGGTCGTCCGCTTTGTGAAGAACGCGAATTGTGCCGGATCACTCGTCGTCGAAGCGGGCGTGACCCCACGATCGCGCCTCCGAGAGAGTACATGGCGCAGGCCTGTGGTTCCATCCAGGCAAAGTTCAGGGGTTAGATGTCAACCTCCGACTCCCTCCCCAATTAGTCACAGCCGAACATGCATCGGAAGCACGATCATGAGCACAGAAAAAACCATTCGAAAGCCGACGGCCATCGCCGAGCTCAAGGATATGATTGTAGCAACCGGGCTTAGTCTTCCATATCAACAGGAGCGCGTCGCACGCACGGCTCTCGCCTATCCGGAAATTGTAGCATTCGGTACCGCGCAATCGCTTGCGGACCGATGCGGAGTGTCGCCCTCAACCGTGGTCAGAGTGGCCACTGCTCTCGGGTTCGATAACTTCAGGGAGTTCCGACAGGTTTTCCGTCAGCACATCCGGGAGATTTCGATACGAGCCGCGAACCCTATGCTGACAGGAAAGCCGCAATAACCGCCACAAATGAGTTCCATAAACCGTTGTCCAAGGTGAAGCTAACCGATGATCGGTTCTTGGTTCGACCCTTGTAGAGTGTGATCTGCGGCCGCTGGGGCTTTCGGCTCGGTACTGGTCTTCCATATGATCCGGCGAGGCGGAGCCTGGTTGCGGATTGAAGGGCGCCCCATGCCCCCCTCAACGAAGGCGACCTGGTTGTCCTGAGTGATGGCGTTGCTCACGCACTCGTTGACAGTCCGCAGACAACGGCCGAACCGGTCGAGCAGTTCGCTCGCCGTCGTTTCGATTGGCCGCAAATGACAGAGCTCTCGGGCGGCCTTTGCACCACGGTTCACCGAACGTGTTGGCGACACGCCGCTGGGCTATCTTACAGCTTGGCGCATGACTTGGCTGCACGGCGTTTCCAGGGCGGCCAACTACCGCCCAGGGTCGTGGCGTCGGAAGTCGGGTATCGGTCTGAGGCTGCATTTAGCCGGTCCTTCACGAAGTATCATGGCGTGCCACCCGGCAAATATCGCATCGCTGCGGGCGCCTGACAGCCGGTAGCCGATGGCGGCAATCCGACCTAGACCTGGACCGTCATCATCTTCGTATGCATTTGTAGGAGACGAGTTGCATGTTGCCGTCGTGACCCTGTCGCTGACAGGGCAGGTCGGAAGACTTTAATGGCCGGAGAAAGGCCCGAGACCCCAACATCAATGGGCGGGGTAATCCTGCCCCGGTCCGCATTCTTTCGCATCGTTTGCAGGTTCCTCCACAATAAAGCCACCACCGGCATCACCAATGCGTCCGGCAAATAAAGGAAGGACCACGGAGAAATTCGCAGGATGCCCGGATCAACCCAGTTCCGGACATCCACTTTCAAAGCGCTTGGGCCGTCAAGCTGCGTTACGGAAACCAATGATCGCCTTGATCTCAAGGAATTCGGCGATTGCCATCGGACCCCATTCACGTCCGTTGCCGGACTGCTTGTAGCCGCCGAAGGGCGCAGCCAGATCAAGATTAACATTGTTCAAGTAGACTTGGCCGGCACGCAGGCGACGCGCGATAGCTTCGGCCGCAACCCGCTCACCCTGAACATAGGCAGCAAGGCCATAGGTCGTGTCGTTGGCGATCCTCACCGCCTCCTCTTCGTCGGAATAGGCGATGATGACCAGGACTGGCCCGAAGATCTCTTCACGCGCGATCGTCATGTCGTTGCGTACACCGGCAAAGATCGTAGGCCGGACGTAAAAGCCAGCATCAAGTCCGTCGGGACGGCCGAGCCCTCCAGTCACAAGCGTGGCGCCTTCATCGAGACCCGACTGGATCAGACGCTGGATCTTGTTCCATTGTGCTTCTGAAGCCACCGGTCCCATCTTTGCATTGGAAGAAGGATGGCCGACCGACCAGGTTTCGGCGGCCGCCTTGGCATAGCTGATTGCTTCGGCAACCTGATCGACATGGACCAGCATCCGAGATGGTGCGCTGCAGTTCTGTCCGCTGTTCAGCATCATCTGCGCCACGCCCCCTTCGACAGCAGAAGCGAGGTCCGCGCTACGCAGGACGATGTTGGGTGACTTCCCCCCCAGTTCCTGGTGCACCCTTTTGACTGTGAGCGCACCGGTGCGAGCGACCTCGATCCCAGCCGCAGTTGAGCCGGTGAAGGAGACAAGGTCGACGTCGGGATGGCTCGTCAAAGCATTGCCGACAACGCGGCCATCTCCATGAACAAGGTTGAACACGCCCTTGGGTACTCCGGCGTCATGGAGGATCTCGGCAAGGATCGTACCAGAGAACGGCGCGATTTCAGACGGTTTCAACACCACGGTGCAACCCGCAGCAAGTGCAGGTGCCACCTTTGCGGCCATCAGCATCAAGGGCCAATTCCATGGCGTGATCAGCGCGCAAACGCCGATTGGCTCGCGCACGACTTCGCTTGTGCCAAGAGGCTCATCAAAACGGTAGGTCTCAAGCGCTGCTCGTGCAATCTTGAAATGGGCAACGCCGACGGTCACCTGCAATTGCTCTGAAAGCCATTGCGGCGCGCCCATTTCATCAGTTACCGCTAGGGCTAGGTCGTTCGCTCGCTTGTCGTAGGCAGCTATAATCCGGTCGAAGAGCGAAATTCGCTCCTTAATCGAGGTGAGTGAATAGGTTTCAAATGCCTTTCGCGCGGCTGAAACCGCGTCGTCCACGTCACTCGCATCGCCCAGCGCGACTTGACCAATAACGGCCTCGTCCGCGGGGTTGATAACATCGATTACTGTTGCGTCTTTGGGCTGTACCCAGGTTCCGTCGATATAGAATTGAAGATTGTTACGCATGCGAAAGCTCCATCATTGTTGACGGAGACATAAGTATCTTTTGTAAACTTGGCGTCAATTAGGCACTTAAAGTAGCCCTGGTAGGGCACGGTATACCTGGTCCGAGTTCTCTTTTCACGAACCGCCGCGAGCCAGTATCGGACCTCCTGCAGTCGTTCTCGTCGCTTCACAGGCGTAACTGGATCAGCGATCTATCCGCGCCCTTCTGCCCGCCCTCTATGCTGTCGAAAGCCTCTCTTGCCGCGGTGACCTCCGGCAGTTTTACCAGTGTCCATTTGTGAAGTTCCTGGAGTGGCTCCCGCAACGTGCGGCCGAGCGGCGTCACCTGATACTGAACGGCGACCGGCGAGAGTGAAATCACCTCTCTCGCGATGAGACCGTTGCGCTCGAGGCGGCGGAGGCACTGAGTGAGGGCTTTTTGCGTGACGCCTTGCAGCCGACGGCGAATGGCGTTGAAGCGCTGCGGTCCGTCGTCGAGTACGGCAAGCACCATCATCGACCACTTGTCAGCAATCTGGTCGAACAAGGCCCGGCTTGGGCATTCAGAAGAAAAGCAGAGCGGTTCAAGTTCGAGCATGATGGTTTCCTTCGATAGACCTAGGCGACTTGAAGTGCCTGATTGACCCTAGGTTTACATAATATACCGGCGGGTCCGTTAAACGCAACGGAGTTCTACCGAGGGGCAGTCCCGATACAAGCAGTCTTTTCCGCTCCATCGCCAACCGATCGCTTGAACTCAAACATCGCATAGTTAGTTTCCGTATACCTGCGCGTTGGCGACGCGACGTAGCGGAGATAACTCAGGCTGCGCGATGGCGCAGCCTGAGCCGCGCTAGCAATCACCAGTCAGCATTGCGACAAAAGCCGTGACCTTGGGCGGACGAAACCGAGCTGCCGGATAGACGACATAAATTCCTCCGGCGGGCAGGGTCCAGTCCGGCAACAATCTTATCAGTCGGCCAGCCTCTATATGCTCTCCAGCCAGAAAATCCGGCAGGACGGATATGCCTGCCCCCGCAAGCGTGGCCGCGAGAACCGCAGGCGTCGAATTGCTCATAAGGCTCTGCTGCATCCGCACGGTCCGCCGGTCGTAATCGCCCTGGATAAACCTCCAGACCACCGGCTCCTTGAGAGCCAGGTTGGCGATAAACGGCTGGCCCGCCGCATCCTCCGGGCTGTTCAAACTGAGCGTGGCGGAGAAGCTCGGAGACGCAACAAGAAACTGCCGGAACGAACCGATCCGTCTCGCTTGGTGACTGGAGTCATCGAGCCATCCCACGCGGATCGACAGGTCGATCTGATTGGCGAGCAGATCCATCTTCGTATCGGCGAGCAGAAGCTCGACCCTGCAAGCGGGGTACTTCCGGATAAAGGCCGCAGCAATCGGGGCGATCGTGCTCGCACCATAATCATTGGGCGCAGCAATGCGTAGCATGCCTGTCGGCTCGGCATTTGCGCGGGTGATTTCATCGACAGCGTCCCCGGCTTCGCGGAAGATCATGACGCAGCGCGCGTAGAGAAGCTTGCCGGCCTCAGTCGGCTCGACGCGTCGTGTTGTCCGGAGAAGCAAGCTGGTTTTCAACTCAGCTTCCAGCCGCGCAACCTGCTGGCTGACGACCGTCTTTGTGATCGCGAGGCGCTCGGCAGCTTTCGTGAACGAGCCGGTATCGACGACGGCTGCAAAATAGGCCAGCCGATTGAGATTGACAGCCTCCATAACCTTCTTCCATTTAATTGTAAGTCTTTGACATACATTCTGTCACATTTAACAATATTTATCACTCAATAGAAGTGCACTATCTGTTGTCCATCGCTTCAAGGATGGTCCGATATGCATCTCACCTATCTCTACGATCCGCTTTGCGGCTGGTGCTATGGTGCGGCGCCCGCGCTCGACAAACTGGCCATGCTCGACAATCTCACCGTCGAGCTTGCGCCCAGCGGGCTCTTCGCGGGCGAAGGCGCGCGTCCGCTGGATGAACGCTTCGCAGCCTATGCCTGGCATAATGACCAGCGGATCAACCGGCTCACGGGACAGGTCTTCAGCCAGCTCTATCGCGATCAGGTTCTCGGGGGCGCAGACGGCATGTTCGACTCCGCCCCTGCGACGCTTGGGATAATAGCCGTCGGGGTGACGCAACTCGACAGGGAAGGTGATGCCCTGAAGGCACTTCAAAGCGCTCGCTACGTTGACGGCCGCGACACCTCGGAGATCGCTGTCGTGGTCGACGTTCTCGATCAGGCTGGGTTTCCCGATGCCGCCGCTCGTGTCCGGGCTCCGGACGAGGCTCTGCTCGACGCCTATCGCAACAGGATCGGGAAGTCCCGCCAACTCATGGCTGCATTCCGGATGGATGGTGTCCCCGCGCTTTTCATTGGCGAGGGCGATAAGCGCCGCATGCTGCGCAGCGATGCCTTATTCGGCGGCTTTGACCGACTTGCTGCCGAGCTTCAGGCGGCTTGATCGTTCATTTTCAGCAGACCGTTCCATGAACCTAGCGACAAACCCCGCCGCAGGGCAACACCTCGCAGCAGAAATCGAACTGACGATCATCGGAGACAACCATGTACTCAAGGAGAGAAATGATGAAAACCACCCTCGCAGCCGGCGCCGTTGCCGTCTTTGCGCCTGCCGGCCTCGGCAACGCGACTGGATCAAAGCTGGCGTGGAAGCACTTCCCCGCCGGTCAGAATGGCTTCTTTCGCGCGCCGGTGCTGCTGACCGGCCCCAGCGAAGCGTTGCTAATCGATGGCGGGTTCAGCTATCCCGACGGCCGTGCGCTGGCGGAAGCCATCAAGGCCACGGGCAAGACGCTGACCGCGATTTATGTCAGCCAGTCCGATCCGGACTATTACTTCAGCCTGAAGCCGGTCCTCGAAGCTTTTCCCGGCGCAAAAGTGCTGGCCTCTTCCGATACGATTGCAGCGATTAAGGGCAACGTCGAGAAAAAGCTTGCCGTTTGGGGGCCGCAGCTCAAGGAGAACGGCCCGCAGACGCTTGCAGACATCGTCATGCCGGAAGCCTTCGACGCTCCAAGCCTCACAGTCGATGGTGAAACCGTCGAGATTGTCGCGGCCGAAGCAGGGTTAAGCAATCGCCGGTACCTGTTCGTGCCGTCGCTGAACGCCGTTTTCGGGGGCGTCATGATTTTCTCCGGCGTTCATGTGTGGACGGCCGACACCCAGGCTCCGGAGGAGCGTGCCGCTTGGGTGGCCACCCTCAACAAGATTAGCGCCCGTAAGCCGACGATTGTCGTTCCCGGTCACATGATGCCGGAGGCGGCAACCGATCTGTCTGCCGTCGAGCACACAAAGAGTTATCTGCTCGCTTTCGAGGAAGAACTCGCCAAGGCAGCCGATTCCGCCGCACTGAAGACCGCCATGGAAGCCCGGTTCCCCGGTCTCGGCATGGGCGTCGCGCTCGACATAGGCTCCAAGGTTGCCAAGGGAGAAATGAAGTGGGGCTGAACGGCCGATCTTCAAACTGATCCGAGGGGCCTGGGGGCCCCTTCACCTCCAGAAAGGCCGCAAAAGTGGTGACGCAGCCGTCAGCACTTAAGTAGAGCTTGCCATCAATCGTCGAAGTTCGATTGAAAGCCGACAGCATAGTTCCATAATTCAGCTTATGCAATTTTTCACAATCTGTGATTGCTTAGTCTTTCGACGTCTTGTCGCGAGAAATCCAACAAGCGACTGCTAAATAACAAGAATGTCAAAAATTTCTTCGGCAAGATGCACGCATTAGGTGATCTAGGTTTTCCTCGTTCTCAGCCGCTATTAACGTCAGGTGGCACAGAACCCGGCTTTGCTGGCCGAAAGGCGGCCGCCTGCACGAGATGGCGAGGACCTAGGCGGAGGAATAACGAAAATAGTTGATTGCCGCTCTCATCTTTAGTACCGACCTATCACCCGGTTAAAGGATGTCACGTGGCTATACTCCCGATGCAAGATCCGCCTCGAACGGCTGAAACTTTTGTCGCCGAAAATATAGGTCTTTTGATAGAGCGGAACGAAATTCTCTGCGACGTCAGTCTTAAATTTCCGGCAGGAGAAGTTGTCGCGCTGGTCGGCCACAATGGCTCAGGCAAATCCAGTCTTCTCAAAATGTTAGCTCGCCAGCTTGCGCCGAGCACTGGATCGATCTCTTACGGAAACCAGGATCTGAAGATGTATAGCGAACGCGCCTTTGCGCGTTCGGTCGCATATCTGCCACAGGATGTCACGACCGGATCGGAAATGACGGTCCGCGAGCTTGTGGGATGCGGTCGTTATCCGTGGCACGGAGCGCTCGGCCGGTTCACCAAGAACGATGAAGAGAAAGTCGAGGAAGCCCTTCGAGCCACGCATATCGAGACGTTCGCCGACCGTATCATGGGAACACTATCGGGCGGCGAGCGGCAACGTGCCTGGATCGCGATGCTGATCGCTCAGGATGCTCGCTGCCTGTTGCTCGACGAACCGACTGCGGCACTCGACGTTGCTCACCAGGTCGAGGTGCTCTCACTTGTGCGACGTTTGGCGCACGAGGGTGGAAGGAGTGTCGTCATCGTTCTCCACGACATCAACATGGCCGCTCGCTTCTGCGATCGGATCCATGCATTGAAACGCGGTCGCGTGGTTGCCAGCGGAACACCGAGCGCGATCCTCGCGCCGAACACGCTGCAAGAGATCTATGGGATCGACATGGATGTGATCGCCGCGCCCAACCTGCCCTATCCGCTCGCCTATGTTTGCTGAGGCCTGGCGTTCAATGGAGGTTTCGCGGCGCTCCTTTTTGCAGTTCGCGACTGCCTCGCTCATTCCAGCTCCGCTGTTTGCACAGTCGATGGGCCCAAGGATCGTCAGCCTCGACTACGGCCTTGCGTCCACTCTTTTGTCCCTCGGATTGCCTCCGGTCGGGATTTCGGACCTCGCCGATTGGGACAGATGGGTTGTCGAGCCGCCGATGCCAAAATCCGTCGTCGATATCGGCAGTGCGTTCGAGGTCAATTTTGAAATTCTCGTCACGCTGAAGCCCGACATTATCTTGACCACACCCTACCTGGATGAGCTGTTGCCCAAGCTGCAGTCGGTGGCGAAAGTCGTTCGGCTGGAAATCTTTACGCCGGGCATTGGATCCATTCTTCCCGCTGCCATCGCGGCAACGCGGAAATTGGCTGTTGAGCTTGGCCGTGAGAATGAAGCGGAACAGTTTCTCGCGCGAGCCGACGCCTTTTTTGCGCAATGCCGCAGTCGCCTGGGGGGCAAGAACCTGCCGCCGGTCGCCCTGGTGAATTTCATGGATGCCCGCCATGTCCGCATCTACTCGAGTCCCGGGCTGTTCCACAATGTGCTCGAGCGCATCGGTGTCCGCAACGCCTGGACCAGAGAGTCAAATTACTGGGGTTTTGAAACGATCGGTATTGAAGATCTCTCCAAGATCACCGATCCGGACGCGCGTCTGATCGCCTTTGATCCCGTTCCTCCGGACGTTCTTCCGAAACTCGCTCAGAGCCCGCTGTGGAACAGGCTGGCGTTTGCGCGTCCGGGCCATCTGTCGATTCTGCCGCCAGCCCTGATGTTCGGGATGGTGAACGAGGCCATGCGCTTTGCGGGTCTCTTGACGGATCTTCTGGAAAAGGAAGCTTGATGGTATCTCGCCGCGACAATATCGGGCCAGCAATTGTCTTCCTCCTCCTGATATGCGGTGGAGGCGTGGCATCGTGGTTTCTTGCCGCTCCGGCGATGTCAGAAATGGCTCGACCGGATTACGATGTCACGCGAATGGTGTTCACCTATTCGACGCTTCCCCGCCTTGCGACGGCGCTGATTGCCGGAGGCGCACTTGCCTTGTCCGGAGCGCTGTTTCAGCAAGTTTTGCGAAACCCGCTCGCCGATCCTACCACCCTCGGCGTGTCGGCCGGAGCAAACCTGGCGCTGGTGGTAACATCGCTGTTTCTTCCCGACTTGCTTGGCGCCGGCCGCGATCTTGTCGCTCTGATCGGCAGCGCGACCGCTGCTGTGATCGTTGTCAGCCTGGGCGCGCGCCGCGGTTTTTCGCCTTACTCGCTTGTTCTGTCGGGGCTGGTTCTCAGTCTATGGTGCGGCGGACTCGCTGCCATCTTGACCTATTTGAATCAGCGCTACCTCTCGAGCCTGTTCATCTGGGGCGCCGGCTCGCTGGCACAGCAAAGCTGGGTCATTCCCTTGTCGCTTCTTTGGAAGTTGGCTGTCATCGCCATCGGCTGCGCTTTCGTGATGAGACCGCTTTCGCTGCTCGATCTTGGCGAGAGCAGCTCCACGGCCCTCGGCGTCAGATTGGTCCGCCTGCGTTTTATTGTCGTCGCCCTTGCCGTAGCACTTGCTGCATTTGTCACGAGCGCCGTTGGGGTGATTGGGTTCATTGGACTGGTCGCGCCGACGATTGCGCGATTGTCCGGAGCACGACGTCCCGCGCAGCTCATCCTGTGGTCTCCCCTGATCGGCGCCGGACTGCTGTTCTTCGCCGACTCCATCCTGCAGCTCGTCGCCGGCGGTCTTGGTGATTTCTTACCGACGGGGGCGGTGACAGCCATCTTCGGGTCGCCGCTGCTTCTCGCGCTCCTGCCGCGGCTGAAAATCCGTCATCGACTGCCGCAATCGCCAGCGTTCAGACGGCCACGTCGATGGGAGGGAAGCGCACCGGTCATCATCGCGGCCGCCGGCCTGCTTGTCCTGTTGATGGTCAGCGTTTTTCTCGGACGCGACATCAATGGCGGCTGGGCTTTTACATCCGGCGAATTTTCGCACGATGTCCTTGCTATCAGGATACCTAAAATCCTCGCCGCCCTGACGTCGGGCGCGATGCTTGCTGTCGCGGGTTCGATCCTTCAGCGGCTGACCGGAAACGAAATGGCAAGTCCCGAAGTTCTGGGAATCAGTGCCGGCGCGACCTTCGGTGTTGCAATTGCCCTGTTTGCCGTTGCTCCAGGGTTTTCCGGGCAATTTGCCTTTGCCGTGGCCGGTGCGATCAGCGTTCTTTTTGTCATCTTCATCAGCTCCCGGCGATCGGCGTTCGCGCCCGAGCGAGTCCTGCTTGCGGGCATTGCCTTAAGCGCGATGGTCGATGCCGTCGTCGGCGTGTTGAGCTCGACGGGAGATCCGAGAGCAGTTCTGCTGATGCGGTGGATGAGCGGGTCCACCTATCTTATCGAGGGGTCGACCGCCGCAATGGAGGTGGCGCTCGGCGCCGTGCTGATCGCCGTCTCGCTCGCCGTTCGCCGCTGGCTTGACATACTTCCCCTCGGGCCGTCGCCTTCGGCGGCGGTCGGTATACCCTTGGCGAAATCGCGATTTGCGCTTTTTGGCCTCGCAGGATTGTTGACGGCGGCGGCGACCCTCACGGTTGGCCCACTGTCATTCATCGGTCTCATGGGACCTCACCTCGCGCGGGAGGCGGGATTGACACGCGCGCTGCCGCAAATGGTCGGCGCCGCTCTGATCGGAGGGGGGCTTATGGTTGCTGCCGATTTCGTCGGCCGCACGATCGTATCGCCCTACCAGATCCCGGCCGGTCTCGTTTCCGCGCTCATCGGAGCGCCGTTCTTGATGTTGATGATGCGGAAGCGCGGTGCCGGCTAAGGGTTGCGCATAGGGAGGGAACGGCCACGAGGCAGGCACCCGCAGGGCTGTGGGTGTCATCGCGGCGATGAAAGTCCGCCATCAATAGGAGCGTTTTTGCTCCGTCAGCGAAGATCCGCAGACAAACGATCATCCACGACGCCGGCTACAGCGCCGCGCGTCTTTTCAGAGGCGCGGCGCTGTAACGCTTCAATGACTGCATAATTCCGACGCTCAGATTGCGGACGCCGCCTTGATCGGACAAAGGCGGCCTCCACCGCTTTTACCAGGAATACTTCAGCGTGCCGACGACCTTACGCCGATCGCCGTAGAACTCAGTTCCGTAATAGCTGGTGGCGAGATACTTATGGTCAAAGAGGTTCGTTGCATTGACGGCCAGCGTCACGTCCTCGGTCACCTTGTAGCTGACTGCGGCATCAACCAGCGTATAGCTGGCAAGCGACACCGTATTTGCATCGTCACCATAGGTTTGACCGACATAGCGAACACCTCCCCCGATCGTCAGGTCACCGCGCCATCCATCTCCCGGAATGGTGTAATCGAGCCAGGCCGATGCCAGATGTCGCGGCACGCGGGAAGGCCGGTTACCGACATTGCCGCCTGTCCCGTCTTCGCGGATTTCAGCATCCCAATAGGAATAAGCAAGCGTCAGATTGAGCCTGTCGTTGATTGCGGCTTTGCCTTCAAGTTCGATGCCGCGCACACCGACCTTGCCGATCTGCTCCTGCACCAGAGGGCTGACATAGCTCGGCACATTTGTTTGGGTAAGATCAAACAGCGCCAAGGTGAAGAGGCCATCAAACCCATCCGGCTGATATTTGAGGCCAACCTCGTATTGTTCACCCTGCTGCGGTTTCAACGAACCCGTCACAGCGTAGCCGTTTGCGGTCTGCGCGACGAGCGGCTGGAAGCTTTCCGAATAGTTCGCATAGACTGCGAGATTCGGCGTAAATTTATACGTCAGTCCGGCCCGCTTGGTGAAAGCCGACGCCGTGTCGTCGTCGCTTGTCCCGCTATCGAGATAATCCGCAGTCGTGTGAACCTGGTCCCATCGTCCCCCCAGGGTAACGATCCATCGATCGTCGAACGTCAATTGCTCCTGAGCATAGATCCCGAGCGCCTGCTGCTTGACGCGCCAGTTCACGTAAGGGCCAAGGTTGATGCAGGAAAGACCGCAATAGACCGGATTATCAATATCGATCGGCCCCGCCGTGCCGAACAGGATGTTTTCGCGCGTATTGTCACTGGTGTAATCGACGCCGACCAGCGTCTTGCTGTCGATCCCGTCCCATCCGGTATCGTACTGCAGCTGATTGTCGAAGGCGTAGCGATTGGACATGCCGTCAACCGAGAACGCCGTTCGATTGGCGGTCGGATCCAGCGATGCGCCATAGACTTCGGCATAGTCGAGTTCGAGATGCGTATAGCGGGCATTCGAGCGGAAGGTCAGGTTGTCGTTGATCTCGTGCTCGAACTGATATCCGATGTCGACCTGCTCCGTATTGAAGCGATTGAAGTCCGGTTCGCCGAGGAAGGTGTCGATATCGATATTTACGCCGGTCGGAACGCCTCGCGCGCCCGTTCCATCGCGTTTATAATAATCGGTCAGAATGGTGAGCGAGGTCCCCTCTTCCGGCTTGATCGTCAGTGCCGGTGCAATGTAGGTGCGGTCGTCGTTCGAATAATCCAAGCCTTGCCCACCGTCCTTGGCAAGTCCGGTAAGCCGGTAGGTCCAAACGCCATCGGCATCGATCGGGCCGCCGAAATCCGCACCTACTTCCTTGGTACCATCCCCGTAGGACGTGTAAACCTCACCATGCTTCTCATCCAAGGGACGCTTGGTGATCGCATTGACAAGTCCTCCCGGACCGTTGAGGCCAAAGAGGGTCGACGTCGATCCTTTCAGGACCTCCACGCGCTGAAGACCATAGGGTTCGAGGCGGCTGGCGGTGAACCAGGCGGGAATACGCGCCGCCAGTCCATCCCGGTAGGTGCCGAGCGCCGTCTGATCGAAGCCGCGAATTCTTATGTAATCGTAGCGATCGTCGTTACCGAACTCATCCGAAAAGACGCCGGCGGTATAAGCGACCGCCTGCTGAAGATTGTCCACATGACGCTCTTCCAACTCTTTTTGCGTCACCACCGATACGGACGCCGGTACATCGACGACCGGAGTATCTGTTTTGGTGCCTGTGGCGGTATCCTTGGCAACGATGGTGCGATCAGGGCCAACCACACGGTCCGATTTGCCGGTTATGACGATCGGGGCCAATTGCGTCGCCTCTTCCGCCGAATTGTCTTGTGCCCAGCCAATGCCTACCGATCCGAACGACACTGTCATCAAAGCGCTGCTCGCAATCAATCGGCTTGTGAACACGCGCAACTTCCCCTGTAGTCCTACTGTCATATTATCCCCTGTCAGACCAATATCGAGCAGTGTGACGGCCGCCCCTCCGGCCACTGCAGCGAGACCGTTTACTAAAACAGGAGAATTGGAGTCAACTTAATAATCACGCTTTTGTGACCATATTTGCTCCTGGTCGGGACCATGAGGTTTAGCGGCAACACGGAGCGAGGATGTAATCCTGAACGCCCCATCTGGCACTGACCTTGACGAGTGCACGCGCGAGGACGTTCATCTCAAGGACGATCGTCTAACCGCCGGATCTATTCACCGATGAGGCCCTTGCAGAGAGCGTCACATGTTCAAACTCTGGACGGCGAATGCGATGCCAACCGCACGATTCACGGCCGCAGCAAGAACGGACATGTGGGTCTCGCCAGCATAAAGCTCGAATTCGGTACGCAAACCGTCGGCAGTGCCGTTTAATCGCTCCGCCATCTCCCGCGCCAGGAGGACGGTCCGTTCCGTCTTCCTCTTCTCCAGGCGTGCAGTGGCATCCTCGTTCCGGTACTGGAAGGGTGCCAGCTCATCACCTTCGTATTCTCCGGCGGACAAATGCAGGAAAGGTGCATTCCCCGGTGCGTCTTGACGCCGCGCTTCATTCTTGAGGATTTCACTGTTCTCCCAATAGATGGTTGGGCTGACCGCAATCCAATTGGCAAACAGACCTGGGCGCTCGAACAAGGCATAGAGAGTAAAGAGGCCGCCGAAGGAATGTCCAAAAAGCGATCGGCGCATCGGATCCAGGATCACCATCTCTGCAATCCGCGGTATAAGCTCGTTCTCGATGAAATCCACCAGCTTGCCGGTCCCTCCGATGACAACCGGCGGACCGCCCTCAACGAACGGCGGATAGGATTTGACCGGCGGGGGCCCCAGGTCCCAAGACCGGCGGAGCGGATCATAGGGCTCGTCGGAGGGGTAGCCGATCGCCGCGATCACCCCCCAACCGACATTCGTCCCCGTTGGGTAAGGTGCCTGCGTGACCAAGCTGGCGACCGCGAAGGGGAAAGTGGCGTTGCCGTCGGTCATGACGAGAAGCGGCCATCCTCCCGCAGGCGGTTTCTCCGCCGGAATGGAAAGGAATATGCGATAGGGCTCGCCGCCCGCAGCAGGAGCCAAATCGAAAAAACACGTTCCGGGCATCGAATAGACGCTGATGGGATTGGTCATGAGAAAGTTTTCTGATGGTTGGGAGGATAGGGGAAGGGAAATTGATGTCGTCGGTTCACCGGCAGGTTTCGGAGCTTTCCAAGGTCGGTGCAACTCTTTGCTGATATCCTGGCTTCCGCGAAAGCGCATCATGGCAGTCACGGTTCGAACGTTTACAGAGGTTGATCTAACCTCGTCCGGGCATGATTTGAAGACCCGGAACTATCGAACCGCATTTCGATCCCACAGATGAATTTACAAGGGCCTCAATTCAATCATCTCCGAACGCCGCTAAGTCGACGTCTGTTTCGTAACTTTCCTGAGTTTGCAACCCCGAGGCGGTAACGTGAACCACACGTCAGGGCCACGCACTTCTCAAGCGTCACGGCCTTGTGCGCGGCCGGGCTTTTTTCCTGCACGACAACCTGCCAAGTATGGAGATTGTGGACGCCACCGGCGGCACTTCCTTTATCGCTGACCCGTTTAGGAGAGCGCCTGTTTAGCCCGGGGAGATCCGGGCGCCTACGTCGCCGTGAACCCGTTAGAGGCTAGGGTATGCGGACATCAATGATCATGGTATTCGAGAGCGTAACCTGCGCCGTACACGGTGCGAATCCTCAGATTTCGGAGTCCTCCAACCGCTCTTCGCAGCCGGCCGATATGCACGTCGACCGTCCGGCTTTCTACTGTGTCCGGATCGGGCCAAACGGCCTCAATGAGTTGATCGCGGGTACTGATCTGACCCTGCCTTTCTAATAGAAATCTAAGGATCCAGGCGATGCAGATGATGATGACGGCGATGACGGCAAGCAAACGGGCGATGTTGCCGGTCAGCATGTCGACGATGTTCTGCAAGACGGTTTCGACGCCGGCTGCCTGGGCAAAAGCTGGTTCTACCAGGCAGGCGACGATGGCGGCGGCCATCAGGAGAGGGGCCGCGACAAGGCGAAGGTTTGCTTTCGAGATCATTGGCTTTGCTCCGATCGAGTTTTTTGAAACACGAGAACCTGGGATGACCGCCGGGCGTTGAAGACGTCCCACGATGCGGCTTCACCGGATTGGGGAGGGAATTGTTCGGCCGCGGACGCCTCCCGGCTGGGTGACGGCTCGGCGCGAGGCGCTTCATCACGCGGCTCGACGATGGTGAGAGACGCCAAGCTGGCAGGCAGTCGCCCCATTTCCTGGCGGATCTGCTCCTCATATCTGACCATCTTGCCAACCGACGGATCGTCACGCCCGTAATAGGACTGAAGCATCACTATTTCGGCCTGCTTCGCATCGGCGCCGAAACGCAAGGCAAGGCGATAATAGCTGTTGAGTAGAGTGGCCGTCGCCTTGAGGTTCACACAGGGATCGAACGCATCCGAAATCGATAGCTTGAGCCTGCGCAGTTCCACCTCGCCAATGCCGCCAAGACCGATCTGAATGTCCTGACGATCGGCAACGAGGGAGGTCGCGAGTTCAATTGCCTCAGCCTTTGATGCGGGTTGACGCTCAAGCGGCGGGCCGCTGTTGATACGAATGGCGAAAGGCTTGAAACCACTTTCGAGACTGATGACGGCGGCGAGCGTCCTGACCTCCACCATGGGCGCGCAATCCTGGGCGAGATCCATGAAAGTGACGGCCATGATCAGTACCAGACCCGTTGCGTCGCCATCCCATCGATCGTCACGTCGACATAGTGGGGCTGCGATCTCACCTTCGGGCGGGCCGTCGGATAGCCCATGCATTGGCGCCCTCCATCCGACCGTTGCCATCGCGGGGACAGAACCGAGCCGTCGCCGGAACTGCGGCTCTCACCGACATTGGGGCATAACGCGTCGCTCACCGGCTGGAGGGCCGCCGACACGCAGATGGTTTCTTGCCCGCGCGGACCATAATCGGTCTTCAGCCGGTATCCGGTTTCGCAGTAATAGGGCTCATAGCCCGGGCGCGAACTGTGGAAGGTGGCGCCGCTGCATGTCGGGAAGGAATGCCCCTCGGCAAGCTCACGCCACAGTTTCTGGATCGGCGGCCGGCATGCCGCGAACTGCGTTGGGCTTCCGGGGTTGGAAAGGCACAGGATAACCTCGCAGCCCCACTCATTTGCTTGCGCCTTGCCAGGTGAAGTAAGGTAGGATGGCGCCAGGCAGCAGGCCGCGACGACCGAGTTGAACAGAAGGTTTTTCATGAGCACGACCCTCCAGAGGACATCCGGTTGCGGAAGAGGTGGCTTGCCTGTAGAACAGTCTATACTGATTTATATAACACAGTAAAACGGCATGACAAGAGCACTCACGACCCAATGGCGGAATCTGGCTTTCTCAGGTCTCATCCTGCATGAGATCCTCGATCATCCCCTCGAAGACGAGACGCCTCAGGCAAGGCTGAAGCAGGTCGGCATGATGACGATCCTCTACAGCATGAACCAGGCGCACCAGAAGCTAACTCTTTCCAGTATCATGGAAATTACGGCTCTGACGCGCAGTGGCGTCAAGGAGACGGTCGATCTCTTGGTCAAACGGGGGATGTTGGATGAGAGGATTGTCAAGAATTCGATGGGGCGTGGAACGGCGCGCCAGTTCGAGATTTCGGAGGCGCTTCTGGAGAAGTTGAGCTCCTTCGGGGCCGGATAAGCAATCTATTTTAAGTGAGGTTTTCTGAAGCATCACCTCGGTGGCAGGACTCTAATGCACTCTGGGGGAAATTCGCAGAGGCAGGGGATCCGCGGTCTCGTCCGGCCGGCAAGAGACCCAACGAATATGACGCGTTCATAGCCGTTCTCCTTCATAGCAGGGAGAACGGCCTCGGTGGCGAGGTTTCTGATTACAAGGCAGTCCCTCGACTTCTTGCTATTCCCGTCACCCGTCCGCGAAAGATGCTTGCGGACAAAAGGATATGATGCAGACGCCGTTCACGGCGGCAAGCTTGATCAAACGGCACGCGCACGTCACCGCGGCTAGGCAAATCGCGCCGGTTCCCAAGATCACCTTCTCCGACGCATTCCCTCAGAAACTAGTTTCGATCTTAGGCCCTGTGAGATAGATATCCCATGTCCATAAGCGCGTGTTTTGCTTCGACGCGTCAATCCCCGGAGTCACGTCATGAAAATCGCGCCGCAGCAGCGGATCTATGTCTGCTTCTTTCTCTTCGCTGTGTCGCTGGGGGCGCTGCTGTCGAGGATGCCGGATTTGCAGGTTGCACTTGGCGTCAATAAATCCGAGCTTGGGTTAACGCTGATAGGGGCTGCGATCGGCGCCTTGATTTCGTTGACTTTATCTTCGCCCTTGATCGCCCGGCTCGGCGCGCGTACGACGGCATTCATTACTGTTCTCGGCACGTCTGCGCTGCTGTCGCTGGTGCCGTGGATCGGTGCGGCGCCGGTCGTGTTCTGTGTACTCTTCGTCGAAGGGCTGCTCGCCGGGGCGCTGGAGATCAATCTCAATGTTGAGATCGACCGCATCGAAGCGCAGCTAGGACGCGGCGTGATGAACAGAGCGCATGGTTTCTGGAGCCTCGGCTTCTTCGTCACGGCGCTTGTCTCATCGGTCGTCCGCCAAGCGGGCATTTCGATGGAACTCCATCTCGCCGCGACCTTTGTCACGGTTCTTGTCATCGGCATCTGGGCGATTTCCGGCATGCGGAATGCGCCGGCGCGGATCGCGTTGCATGAAGGCAAGGCACCGCTGGTAGCGCTTCCCACCTGGGGCCTGATGCCGCTCTGCGTGATCGGCATCGCGGCCTTTCTCGTCGAAGGTGCCGGGATCGACTGGTCGGCGATCTATATGCGCGATGTGTTTTCGGTCGAGCCCTTCATTGGCGGATTGGGATTGACGCTCTTCACCTTCTGCATGGCGCTGGCGCGCCTGTTCGTCGATCCGCTGGTCGATCGGTTTGGCGCGCGGGCCGTCGCCACGATGTTGCTTGTTCTTTCGGCGACCGGCATCTGCGCCGTGTCGGGGGCGCCGCATCCCTATGTCGCGCTGGCGGGCTTTGCCTTGATGGGCGCCGGCTGCAGCGCGGTCTATCCTCTCGCCGTTTCGGCGGCGGCCCAACGCACAGATCGCGCGGCGTATCTCAACGTCGCCGCCCTCGGCCAGATGAGCTTTGTCGTCTTCTTCCTGGCGCCGCCGCTGCTCGGTTTCATTGCCGAACATGCTGGCATCCGGACATCCTATCTCGCCTGTCTTCCGCTGATCATTTACGCGCTCTTCTCGGCCAAGGCGCTTGCTACGCGCCGGGCTGCCGGCGGAGGTAGCGCTGCGACTGCTCGGAGGGTCCACGGCTAGCGATTGTGCTGCCGGTTTCCGGCCGCGCGATTGGTTCGACGAAACCCCGAACGAGCATGTATTAACGGCCTGCTCGGTGCTCTCCCTGAGCAATACGGCTGGCACTGCAGGTCGAAGTAGATCGCCTTGCGAGATTGAAGGTCAGTCGCGCGTCTGGTCGAGGGAATTGCGGTCGCAGGCGCGAGGCCACTTGCTTGCCGTCGAGTTTGTTGACGGCAAAGCTATCTGAGCCGGCGGGCTCGACCACGTCGGTCAGGCGATCGCCCTCACCATCGTGCCCCATTGATCACCTTTAAACCAGCCTGGCGGTGACCCTTCGCCGAATTTGCAGACGAACGGTGGTCTTGAACGGGATCGAACCGGCGTTGGCTAATCGTGAAGCACCTGATAGATCATAGACCGCTGTGCATGAGGTATTGGCACCATGTTCAGAGACAACCCTCGGACCGGACTGGAGAGCTTTTGATGGGCTGGAAAACACCGAAGATCGAATACGTGAATGGCTATAAGATCGTTGAAGTTGAGGGGCCTATCTTCAAAGTCTACGATGGCGACCGTCAGCTCGGGGACGATTTCCCCTACCCCGGCGAAGCTGCTGCTTACGCAACCTCGTTGCCAAAACGGGATCATCCACGCAGCTAGGCGAAACGCCGCGGATGATCATTCAAAAACCCTTTATGGCAGCCTTACTGAAAGTGGAACAAGATTTGACCAGCTCCCAACTTTCTTCACCGCTGGAACTGCTTGGGTGGTCTGAATTCTTCGCGGACCAAGTCCAGCCCAGCGAAGCGGACTTGATCCCCCGACGCATCGCTTCAGTTCACCGGGCACGCATCGAGGCAATCGATGTCACCGGGCCGGTCAGACTGGAATTTCCATCCAATACCAGTACTGGTGACTATGCGGTGGGCGACTGGGTTCTTGCCGATGCACTGACTCACATGCTTATCAGACGTCTCAACCGAAAAAGTGTCTTTCAACGACGCCCGGAAGGCGGGCGTGGCCAGCAACTTGTTGCCGCCAACATCGACACCCTGTTGATCGTGACCTCGTGCAATGCCGATTTTAATCTTGCTCGGCTGGAACGTTACCTGATCATGGCCAACCAGGCCGGGAGCAATCCGGTGATTGTGCTGACGAAGGCCGACACCGCGGAGGATGCAGGCATATTCCAGGCGCAAGCCGAAACTTTGCAGCGCGATCTGCCTGTCATTGCCTTGAATGGGTGCTCCGCGGAAGCCGTTTCCCTGTTGAGGCCCTGGTGCGGCGTTGGCCAGACGGTTGCGTTGGTGGGATCTTCCGGTGTCGGAAAATCAACGCTGGTGAACACCATGACCGGGCCAGAATCCGACACAAAGCAAAAAACAGGCACCATCCGCGAATATGATGCGCAGGGCCGACACACAACCACGGCGCGATCGCTGCATGCAATTTCAGGCGGCGGCTGGGTCATCGATACGCCGGGAATAAGAACGCTTTACGTGAGTGACGTTGCCGACGGTATAGACACCCTCTTTGCTGAAATAACCGAACTGGCGCCGCTTTGCCGCTTTCGCGATTGCACCCATACCCATGAACCGGGATGCGCGGTTCAGGCAGCCGTCGCAAGCGGCGCCCTGCTCGCCGATCGCCTGGAACGCTGGCGGAACCTGCTTGCAGAAAACCGCGACCGAACACCGGTCGTGAGCGGACCCCGCGGCAACAAGATCGTTCGCAAGAAGAAATATTGAAAGTGTTGAACGTTTGTGCCGGTGCTCATCGGCGTCAGGCACGATCCGCCACCTGAATTGGCTGGGCTGTGGATAGCGTCAGCGCTCAATGATTGGGATTGTCACGAAGAAGACCCTGCAAGCGGTCGCTCCCGCTTGTGAGGGATAAGTCTTTGAACAACCGCGATATGAGGCGCGGTCGCAATCCTTGCCTCTCATCGATGAGGAGGAATGACATCCTCTTTATCTCGATCGTGATCACGCCTGCATTGTCATGGCGACGATAATTCCCGGAATCCATCGCATGGAATCCATTTTCCACCGCCCAGGCGGCTATCATATCCGCGTTCATCAAGGTCCTGCTTTAGGAGATGCGGACGTGCTGTCTTTAGCTGTCCCGCTCGCGCAAATCGCTTTGCAGTCCTACGGATACCGCAACTGAATGGCTCTAATCCAGCCAAATCCGTCCAAGATTACAGTTCCCGCTTAGGTGTTGCGAGAAAGACTCGAAGCAATCGTTGTCAATCGCTCGACTCAGCCGAGGCCCCGCCTGTTTAGCGCTCTTGATGGGCTTGGCCCACCCAGTAAATTGAGAGGTGAAACGAGCCAATTTCTGATGATCGTTATCAAGACGCAGATTGCCAGAAGCCTGCTTCCTGAAACCGCCATGATCTGTCACGAAGCTCGCCCCCGTGCATTCCCCGCATCTGCTATTTCTGCGGCCATGCCGACATTCCGAGGTCGATGACGCGCCGCAGCACGCGGCCGCTCGCGCCTGCCTTGCGGCCTGCGAAACGCGGAGAAAATGCCAAGCCAAGCCATCGATATCCGCCGCTGATGGCCATTGCCACACAGACTTACTTGCTGCGACTGGCAAGAAAGCCAGAAAGAGACGCGCTGCAATCATCCCGGAGCGCCTTACCGTTCGGATGGCCACGGTCTCAGGCTTCGGCTCAGATATGCAGAGCGCTTCCCAAAGCTTTCAGCGCCGCCTCCATGAGTGCTTCGCTGCGGGTCGGATGCGCATGGATGGTGCCGGCGATGTCTTCCAGACGTGCACCCATCTCGATGGCCAGCGCAAAAGCCGCCGAGAGTTCGGAAACGCCGGCTCCCACCGCCTGCAGGCCGAGCACGAGATTGGTGTCGGCGCGGGCCACGACGCGCACGAAGCCCTCTTCGGATAGCATCGTCATCGCCCGCCCGTTGGCGCTGAACGGAAACTGGCCGGTGCGAATCTCATAACCTTGAGCCTTCGCTTCCGCCGGCGACAGGCCGGCGCTGACGATCTCCGGATCGGTGAAGCAGATGGCTGGGATGCATCGTTTGTCCCAGGCCCGCTTCTTCCCGGCGATAATTTCCGCCACCATCTCGCCTTGCGCCATGGCCCGATGGGCAAGCATCGGCTCACCGGTCACGTCGCCGATCGCATAAATGCCGCGCATCGACGTGCGGCAGCGGTCGTCCATCCTCAGATAAGGGCCGGCACGGTCGAGATCGAGCTCTTCGAGACCGGATCCTGCGGTTCTTGGGCGGCGGCCGACGGTGACGAGGATGCGGTCGGCCAGCAGGGTTTGCTGCCGGCCATCAGCCGTTTCGACGATCAATGCCTCCCCATTATCGGCAAGGCCGATCGCCTTCGCACCCGTCAACACCCGGATACCGCCTTCGGTCAGCTTGCGCATGACGGGCCGCACCAGCTCGGCATCATATTGCGGCAGCACCTGTGGCGTCGCCTCGACGATCGTCACATCAGACCCCATCTTGGAAAAAGCCGTCCCGAGCTCCAGCCCGATGTAACCGCCGCCGACCACGGCGAGCCTTTTCGGCAGCTCCGTCAGCGACAGCGCCTCTGTCGAGGAAATGACGCGGCCGCCGAAAGGCAGGTTCGCAAGCTCCACCGGATCGGAACCGGTGGCGATCACCACCGTCTCGGCGCGGATGATCTGTTGGCCTATTTCCGTCTCCACCTCCACCGTCTTGCCGTCGCGGAAGTGGGCGCGGCCGTGGACGATCTTGACCCGCGCCTTCTGCAGCAGCCCCGAAACGCCGGACGTCAGCCGGCCGACGATCCCATCCTTCCAGGCAATCGTCCTCATGAGATCGATCGAGGCGCCTTCGACGCGGATGCCCATCGGGTTTTTTCCGGCAAGCATCTTTTGCGTCGCGTCGAATTCCTCGGCCGCATGGATCAACGCCTTGGAGGGAATACAGCCGACCGTCAGGCAGGTGCCGCCCGGTTTGCCGGCCTCGACGATAACAGTATCGATGCCGAGCTGCCCGGCGCGAATGGCGCAGACATACCCGCCCGGACCGGCGCCGATGACGAGGAGCTTGCAGACGATCTCTTTCATGGATCTCAGCCTTCGATAAAAATGAGCGCCGGCGTTTCGATGAGCGTGCGGATGCGCTGCACGAAGTTTGCCGCATCCCAGCCGTCGATGATGCGATGATCGAAGCTGGAGGAGAGGTTCATCATCTTGCGCGGCACGAACTGCGTGCCGTCCCAGACCGGTCGCGTGGCGATCTTGTTGACGCCGATGATCGCCACCTCAGGATGATTGATGATGGGTGTCGAGACGATGCCGCCGAGCGCGCCGAGCGAGCTGATGGTGATGGTGGAGCCGGACAGCTCATCGCGTGTCGCAGTACCCGAGCGCGCCGCTTCCGCCAGCCGGCTTATCTCGGCGGCGCAATCCCAGATGCCACGGGCTTCGGCATGCCGCACCACCGGCACGGTAAGACCGGCCGGCGTCTGCGTGGCGATGGCGATATGCACGGCACTATAGCGTGTGATGATGCCGGCATCGTCGTCGAAAGTGGCGTTGACGTCGGGCTGTTCGGAAATGGCCTTGACCAACGCCCGCATCAGGAAGGGCAGAACCGTCAGCTTCGGATGATCAGGCCTGCGATCGCCGTTCATTGTGGCGCGCAACTCCTCGAGCGCGGACATATCCACTTCCTCCACATAGGTGATGTGGGGAATGCGCGAGGCGGAAAGCACCATCTTCTCGGCGATGCGGCGGCGCAGGCCGGTCAGCTTGATCTCCTCAGTCGCCGTCTTCTTGGCAAAACCGTTCTTGACCGCAGCGGGAGCGGTACCAGGGGTCAGGAATTGCTCGATATCCTCGCGCAGGATACGCCCGGCCGGTCCTGTCCCCTGCACCTGCCTGAGATCGACACCGCTTTCCCTGGCAAAGAGCCGCACGGAGGGAGCGGCCAGCGGCTTTTCCGCCGCCGGCGCCGCCGGCACTGGTGTCACCGCAGGCGCCGGCGCTACCAGAGCCGGCTTTGCGATCTCGGGCTTGGCGGCTTCGGCAACAGGCGTCTGCGAAATCCGCGCCGGCTGAGCCTCGCCGACATCTCCCGCCGTCTCGATCCGCACCAGCGGGGCTTTGACCGCGATGCGGTCTCCGACCTCGCCGGCAAGCCATATGACGATGCCATTGACGGGAGACGGAATTTCCACGGTGGCTTTGTCGGTCATGACGGCGGCGATCACCATGTCCTCGCGGACGGGATCTCCTGTCTTCACGTGCCACTCCACAATCTCGGCCTCGGCGACCCCCTCCCCGACATCGGGCATCTTGATGATGAATTCGCCCACGGCTCAGGCCTCCATGACTTCGGCAAGCGCCCGCCCGACACGGCCGGGACCGGGGAAATAGTCCCACTCCTGCGCATGCGGATAGGGCGTGTCCCAGCCGGCAACGCGCACGACCGGCGCTTCGAGATGATAGAAGCAATGCTCCTGCACCAGCGCCGCGACTTCAGCGCCGAAGCCGGACGTCAGGGTGGCCTCATGCACGACGACACAGCGACCCGTCTTCGAGACCGAGTTGACGATCGTGTCGAGATCGAGCGGCAGCAGGCTTCTGAGGTCGATCACCTCGGCATCGATGCCGGCATCCTCGGCTGCGGCAAGCGCCACATGCACCATGGTGCCGTAGGCAACCACCGTCACCGCCGATCCCACGCGCCGCACTTCAGCCTTGCCGATCGGGATGGTGTAGTGGCCGTCCGGCACCTCTCCGAGGTCGTGTTTCGACCAGGGCGTCACCGGCCGCTCGTGATGGCCGTCGAAGGGGCCGTTATAGAGCCGCTTCGGCTCCAGGAACATGACAGGATCGGGATCCTCGATCGCCGCGATCAGCAGGCCTTTGGCGTCATAGGGATTGGAGGGCACGATCACCTTCAGCCCGCAGACATGGGTAAAAAGTGCCTCCGGACTCTGGCTGTGCGTCTGGCCGCCGAAGATGCCGCCGCCGGTCGGCATGCGCACCACGATCGGGCAGGTGAAATCGCCATTGGAACGGTAGCGGATGCGCGCCGCCTCCTGCGTCAGCTGGTCATAAGCGGGATACATGTAATCGGCGAACTGGATTTCGACGCAGGGCTTCAGCCCATAGGCCGCCATGCCGATGGCCGTACCGACGATGCCGGATTCGCTGATCGGTGTATCGAAGCAGCGCGTTCTGCCGTATTTTGCCTGCAGGCCCTGCGTCGAGCGAAAGACGCCGCCGAAATAGCCGACATCCTCGCCGAAAACGACGACATTGTCGTCGCGTGCCATCGACACGTCCATGGCGCTTCGCACGGCCTCGATCATCGTCATTCTGGCCATGTCAGTACCCCGCCTTCTGCCGCTGGCGGCGGATATGCGGCGGCATCTCAGCATAGACGCCCTCGAAAATGTCGCGCACCGAAGGCCTGCCGCCGGCATGCAGCGTGCCATGCGCCTCAGCCTGGCGCTGCGCCTCGATCACCTCGTCCATGATTTCGGCTTCGGCCTGCACATGCCGTTCCTCCGACCACGCGCCCTTGACGATCAGATGTTTCTTCAGCCGCAGCACGGGATCGCCGAGCGGCCAGGCCTCCGATTCCGTCTTGGGCCGATAGGCGCTCGGATCGTCGGAGGTCGAATGGGCGCCGACGCGATAGGTCACATATTCGATCAGCGTCGGGCCGAGATTGCGCCGCGCGCGATCCGCCGCCCAGCGGGCGACGGCATGGACGGCGAGATAGTCGTTTCCGTCGACACGCAGCGCCGGAATGCCGAAGCCAAGGCCGCGGGCAGCGAAGGTGCCGGAGCCGCCGCGGGCGATGCCCTGAAAAGTCGAGATCGCCCACTGATTGTTGACGATGTTGAGAATGACCGGCGCCTTATAGGTCGAGGCGAAAACGAGCGCCGAGTGGAAATCCGATTCCGCCGTCGATCCGTCGCCGATCCAGGCCGCGGCAATGCGGCTGTCATTCTTGATCGCCGAGGCCATCGCCCAGCCGACGGCCTGCACATATTGGGTGGCGAGATTGCCCGAGATGGTGAAGAAGCCGTGTTCCTTGGACGAATACATGATCGGCAATTGCCGGCCGCGCAGGGGATCACTCTCGTTCGAGTAGATCTGGTTCATCATCTCGACCATCGGATAGTCGTCGGCAATCAGCAGGCCTGCCTGGCGATAGGTCGGGAAATTCATGTCGCCCTTCTCGAGCGCCTTGCGAAAGGCACAGCTGACGGCCTCTTCGCCGAGATGCTGCATGTAGAAGGAGGTCTTGCCCTGCCGCTGCGCCATCAGCATGCGAGCGTCGAAGGCGCGCAGCTTCATCATGTCGCGAAGCCCGGTCAGCAACTCCTCATTGGAGAGCGACCCTGCCCAGGGACCGACCGCCTCACCATCGCGGTTCAGCACGCGGATGATGGAATAGGCGAGGTCGCGGATATCTTCGGATGCGACATCCACCTCCGGCCGCGGCACGGAGCCGGCCTTGGCAATCTTGACGTTGGAAAAATCGGGCTGACCGCCGGGACGAACGGCGGGTTCGGGAACATGCAGGCTCAACCGAGCGGAATCCACCATGCTTTTTCTTTCCTCCCTTTGCCGGCCTTGCTCCCCCTCCGGAAGCAGGGCCGGATGTGGTTCTTATAGATTGCGGGCGATCACCATGCGCTGCACGTCGCTCGTTCCTTCATAGATCTGGCAGATGCGCACATCGCGGTAGATGCGCTCGACCGGATAGTCGGCCATGTAGCCATAACCTCCATGGATCTGGATCGCGTCGGAGCAGACGCGCTCGGCCATCTCGGAGGCAAAGAGCTTCGCCATCGAAGCTTCCGACAGGCAGGGCAGCCCGGCCTCCCTGAGGGAGGCGGCATGAAATACAAGCTGCCGCGCCGCCTCGATCCGCACTGCCATATCGGCAAGGCGGAAGGCAACGGCCTGATGCTCGACGATCGGCTTGCCGAAGGCCGTGCGCTCCCTGGCGTAGTCGCGCGCGGCCTCGAAGGCCGCCCGCGCCATGCCGACAGCCTGCGCCGCGATGCCGATCCTTCCCCCCTCGAGATTGGCGAGGGCGATGCGATAGCCCTCGCCTTCCGCGCCAAGCCTGAGTTCTGCCGGAATGCGCATGCTATTGAAGGCGATCTGGCAGGTATCGGAGGAATGCAGTCCAAGTTTCTCCTCGATGCGGATCACCTCGTAGCCCGGCGTATCCGTCGGCACGATGAAGGCGGTGATGCCCTTCTTGCCGACGTCGGGATCGGTGACGGCAAAAACGATGATGACATTGCCGTTCTTGCCCGAGGTGATGAATTGCTTGGAGCCGTCGATCACGTAGTGGTCGCCATCACGCCGCGCGCGGGTCTTCAGGTTCGAGGCATCGGAACCGGCCTGCGGCTCGGTCAGCGCAAAGCCGCCAATCCATTCGCCGCTGGCAAGTTTCGGCAGGAAGCGCTGCCGCTGCTCCTCGGAACCGAATTTCAGGATCGGCACACAGCCGACGGAGCTATGCACGCTCATGATCGTCGAACACGTCCCGTCACCCGCGGCAATTTCCTCCAGCGCCGCGGCATAGGCGACCACGCCGGTATCCGATCCCCCATAGGCTTCCGGCACCAGCATGCCGAGCAGCCCGAGTTCACCCATTTCCCTCAATTCCTCACGCGGGAAGAGATGCTCCCGGTCGCGTTTGGCCGCCCCCGGCGCCAGCCGGTCGCGGGCAAAGTCGCGGGCGAGATCTGAGATCTGCTGCTGGAGGTCGGAAAGGATCATCTGTTCTCTCCCTTTCCTATTGCCGTTCGATGGCAACGGCGGTCGCCTCGCCGCCGCCGATGCAGAGCGCGGCCATGCCGCGCTTCAGGTCGTATCGCTCCAGTGCTGCAAGCAGCGTCACCAGAATCCGGGCTCCCGAGGCGCCGATCGGATGGCCGAGCGCGCAGGCGCCGCCATGCACATTCACTTTTTCATGCGGCAGGTTGAGATCGCGCATCGCCGCCATGGCGACGACGGCGAAAGCCTCGTTGATTTCGAACAGATCGACCTCCGACAGCGGCAAGCCGGTGCGATCGGACAGTTTCTGCAGCGCGCCGATCGGCGCCGTGGCGAAAAGATTGGGCGCCTGCGAATGCGTGGCATGGCCAAGGATGGTGGCAAGCGACTTCAGGCCGCGATGCTCCGCCTCGGAGCGGCGCATCAGCACCAGGGCTGCCGCACCATCGGAAATCGAGCTGGAATTGGCGGCGGTCACCGTACCGCCGTCGCGGAAGGCGGGCTTCAGCGTCGGAATCTTGTCGAGCTTCGCCTTGCCGGGTTGTTCGTCGCGGCTCGCCACCTGCTCGGCTTTGCCGGATTTCACCGTGACCGGTACGATCTCGCTTTCGAAACAGCCTTCGGCAATCGCCTTCTGCGCCCGCGTCAGCGAGGCGATGGCGTAGTTGTCCTGCGCCTCGCGCGTGAACTGATAGGCCTCGGCGCAATCCTCCGCGAAGCTGCCCATCAAGCGCCCCTTGTCATAAGCATCCTCCAGCCCGTCGAGGAACATGTGATCCACGACACGCCCATGGCCGAGCCTGTAGCCGCCACGGGCCTTGTCAAGAAGATAGGGCGCATTCGTCATGCTTTCCATGCCGCCTGCAATCGCCACTGAGGCGTTGCCGGAGGCAATCAGGTCATGCGCCATCATCACCGCCTTCATGCCTGAGCCGCACATCTTGTTGACGGTGCTCGCCGCAGTCGCAAAGGGCAGACCGGCATGGATCGCCGCCTGGCGCGCCGGCGCCTGCCCCTGCCCGGCCGGCAGCACGCAACCGAAGACGACCTCCTCGATCGCATCGGCCTCGACGCGGCTGCGCTGCAGCGCCGCGCGGATCGCCGTTGCTCCCAGCTCCGGCGCTGTCGCCTCCTTCAGCTCTCCCTGAAAGCTGCCGATCGGGGTGCGCGCCGCACCAACGATGACGATGGGATCCTGCAAAACCATCTTTCCTCCTTCGGGCGTAGCGCTCACCGCGCGCCCATCCGCAATGCGCCGTCGAGGCGGATGACCTCGCCGTTCAGCATGTTGTTTTCCAAGATATGGCGTATGAGCCCGGCAAATTCCGCCGGCCGACCGAGCCGCGGTGGAAAGGGCACGCTCTTGCCGAGTGCTGCCTGAACCTCGGCCGGCATATCAGCCATCATCGGTGTCTCGAAAATGCCGGGTGCGATCGACATCACGCGAATGCCGTGACGAGCAAGCTCGCGGGCGATCGGCAAGGTCATCGCCGCCACCCCGCCCTTGGAGGCGGCGTAAGCTGCCTGGCCGATCTGGCCGTCGAAGGCGGCAACCGAGGCCGTATTGACGATGACGCCACGTTCGCCTTCCGCATCCGGCTCGGTAGTCTGGATCGCCGCCGCTGCCAGCCGGACCATATTGAATGTGCCAATGAGATTGATGCTGACCGTGCGGGCAAAACTCTCCAGCCGGTGCGGCCCGTCGCGGCCGATCACCTTTTCGGCCGGTGCGACGCCTGCGCAATTCACCAATCCGCGCAAGTCGCCGAAGGCTTCGACGGCAGCGGCAACCACCGCCGCCCCCGCCTCGCCATCGGTCACGTCGGCCTTGGCGAACCGGGCATCGCTTCCGAATTCCCGGGCGATTTCCTGACCGGCTTCCGCGTTGAGATCGGCGATTGTCACCCGTCCACCCGCCTCCACAAGCATGCGCACTGTTGCCGCGCCGAGGCCGGAGCCTCCGCCGGTCACGATGAAGCTTGCACCTCGGATCAGCATGGATCTGTTCCTCCCTACCGACTGCGCCTCCTCCAGGCTCAGCCGAATAAGAGGATTCTATGCCGTCGGCCTATTGCAAGCGATGACAGAACTGCTCCATTATTTCGGACAGTTTTGCCATAAAGAGGGCGCGATGGCCGAAATCGAGCGACGCATGATTGCACCGGCCTTTGTCGAGGAGGCCCTCGACAGCCTGCGGCGGCTGGACAAACCGACAGAGCCTATTCTTGCGCGTGTGGGACTACCGCCGCTGGTCGATCAACCGGTGTCGGCCGAGACCTATGGCGCGCTCTGGCTGGCAATCGCCGCCGAGCTCAACGACGAATTCTTCGGTATGGGCGGCCGACCGATGCGCGGCGGCAGCTTCACGCTGCTGTGCCACTCTGTGCTGCATGCGCCGACGCTGGGCCACGCCCTTCGCCGAGCGCTGCGTTTCCTCGATGTCGTGCTCGACGATCCCAGGGGACGGCTCGTCATCCGCGACGGCCTGGCCGAGGTCAAGCTCACGGATGCCGGCGGCCCGCGTTCAGCCTTCGCCTATCGCACCTATTGGATCATCCTGCACGGCATCACCTGCTGGCTGGTCGGCCGGCGCATTCCGATCCGGCTCGTCGATTTCCGCTGCGCGGAGCCCAAACAAGGCGCCGACTATCGGCTCTTCTTCGGCGCGCCAGTGCGTTTCTCGCAAACCATCAGCCGGCTCGGCTTCGACAGCGCCTTGCTCGACCTGCCGGTGGCACGCAGCGAACAGGCGCTCAAACAGTTCCTGCGCGGCGCGCCCGCCAATATTCTGGTGCGCTATCGCTATGATGCCGGTATCGCCGCCGCCGTCCGCCGCCGCCTGAATCTGGCCGCGCCTGCTGCCTGGTCGCGCTTTACCGAGCTTGCCGCCGATATGCGTATGCCGCCCTCCACGCTTCGCCACCGCCTGCACGACGAGGGACAAAGCTATGCCGCCATCAAGGACGACATCCGCCGGGATCTCGCCGTCGAACTGCTGCTGAACACATCGAAGACCATCGGTGAGATTGCCGTGCAGCTCGGCTATTCCGAGCCGAGCGCCTTCTTCCGGGCCTTTCGGAAATGGATGGGCAAGAGCCCCGAAGCCTTTCGGCGGGAGGAAGCTCTCTCGCAATTGGATGAGCCATTGCGATTAAGGGCACTTTGACCCGGCCGCAACCCGCGCTACATATTTCAGCGGGAGGAGTGCCATGTTTGATTTTTCGCTCGGCGAAACCGCGGATGCGATCCGTGAAACGACGGCGCGCTTTGCCGCCGATCATATTGCTCCGCTGGCTGCGGAGATCGACGAAAGCAACACATTTCCACGCCAGCTCTGGCCCGAGATGGGTGCGCTCGGCCTGCATGGAATCACCGTCGAAGAAGAATTCGGCGGCGCCGGTCTTGGTTATCTCGATCATGTCGTCGCCATGGAAGAGATTTCGCGCGCCTCGGCCTCCGTGGGGCTCAGTTACGGCGCCCATTCCAATCTCTGCGTCAACCAGATCCGCCGCTGGGCCTCGCCGGAACAAAAGCGCCGCCACCTGCCGAAGCTGATCTCCGGCGAACATGTCGGTTCGCTCGCCATGTCGGAGGTCGGCGCCGGTTCCGATGTCGTCTCCATGCGCTTGCGCGCCGAGAAAAAGGGCGATCGCTATATCCTGAACGGCACCAAGTTCTGGATCACCAACGCGCCGCATGCCGATGTGCTTGTTGTCTATGCCAAGACCGATCCCGCAGCCGGCCCGAAAGGCATTTCCGCCTTCGTCATCGAAAAGGGCCTGCCCGGTTTCAGCGTCTCCAAGAAGCTCTCCAAGCTCGGCATGCGCGGCAGCGACACGGCCGAACTGGTCTTCGAGGATTGCGCGGTGCCGGCCGAGGCGCTGATGGGCCGGGAGGGAGAAGGCGTGAAGATCCTGATGTCCGGCCTCGATTACGAGCGCGCCGTGCTTGCCGCCGGACCGCTCGGCATCATGCAGGCCTGCCTCGACGTCGTGCTGCCCTACGTGCGCGATCGCAAACAGTTCGGCAAAGCGATCGGTGATTTCCAGCTGATGCAGGGCAAGATCGCCGACATGTATGTCGCGCTGAATTCGGCGCGCGCCTATGTCTATTCCGTCGCCCGGGCCTGCGATGCCGGCCGCGCGACGCGCACGGATGCAGCTGCTGCGATCCTCTTTGCCAGCGAAAATGCCGTGAAGGTCTCGCTGGAAGCGATCCAGGCGCTCGGCGGCGCCGGCTATACCAAGGAATGGCCGGTCGAACGCTTTTTGCGCGACGCCAAGCTTTACGATATCGGCGCCGGCACCAACGAGATCCGCCGTTATCTGATCGGCCGGGAGCTCATTGCATCATGACGGTGATTTCGACGGCGATCGACCGCGACAGCGACAGTTTCAAGGCTAATGCTAGCAAGAACAACGCGCTTATCGACGAGCTCCGCGATCGTTCGGCGAAAGCGCGCGAGGGTGGATCGCAAACAGCGCGCGCGCGCCATACCGGCAAGGGCAAGCTGCTGCCGCGCGACCGCATCCAGCTTTTGCTCGATGCCGGCAGCCCGTTCCTGGAGATCGGCACGCTGGTGGCCAATGGCATGTATGATGACGAGGCGCCCGGCGCCGGCATCATATCAGGCATCGGCCGCGTTTCCGGCCGCGAGGTGATGATCGTCGCCAATGATGCGACGGTGAAGGGCGGCGCCTATTACCCCCTGACGGTGAAGAAACATCTGCGGGCGCAGGAGATCGCCCTGCAGAACCGGCTGCCCTGCCTTTATCTGGTCGATAGCGGCGGCGCCAATCTTCCGCATCAAGCCGAAGTCTTTCCCGACCGCGACCATTTCGGCGCGATCTTCTACAACCAGGCGCAGATGTCGGCCGAGGGGATACCACAGATCGCTTGCGTGATGGGAAGCTGCACCGCAGGCGGCGCCTATGTGCCCGCCATGTCCGATGAAACGGTCATCGTGCGCAATCAGGGCACGATCTTCCTGGCCGGCCCGCCGCTGGTGAAGGCCGCGACCGGTGAGATCATCTCGGCTGAAGAGCTCGGCGGTGCCGAAACCCATGGCCGCCGCTCCGGCGTCGTCGATCATGTCGCCGAGAGTGATGAACATGCACTGCTGCTCGTTCGCGATATCGCAGCCACCTTCAACAGTGTGAAATCGGTCGATATCGACATCAGGCAGCCACAGCCGCCGAAACTCGATGCCGAGGATCTCTGCGGCCTCATCCCCGATGATGTGCGCTCGCCCTATGATGTGCGCGAGGTCATCGGCCGGATCGTCGATGGTTCGGAACTGCATGAGTTCAAGCCGCTCTACGGCACCACGCTGGTCTGCGGCTTCGCCCGCATCTGGGGCATGCCCGTCGCCGTCATCGCCAATAACGGCGTTCTCTTCTCCGAAAGCGCGCTGAAGGGCGCCCATTTCATCGAGCTCGCCTGCCAGCGCCGCATACCTTTGCTGTTTCTGCAGAATGTCTCTGGCTTCATGGTCGGCGGCCGTTATGAGGCCGGCGGCATCGCCAAGGATGGGGCGAAGCTGGTGACGGCAGTTGCAACGGCTACCGTGCCGAAGGTCACCGTCATCATCGGCGGCAGCTTCGGCGCCGGCAATTACGGCATGTGCGGCCGCGCCTATCGCCCGCGCTTTCTCTTCACCTGGCCGAACAGCCGAATCAGCGTGATGGGCGGCGAACAGGCGGCCTCCGTGCTTGCCACCATACGCCGAGACTCCATGGAGGCGCGCGGTGAGAATTGGCCTGTTGAAGAGGAGGAAGCCTTCAAGGCGCCGATCCGCGCCGGCTACGAGGCCGAGGGCAATCCCTATTATGCCACCGCCCGCCTCTGGGACGACGGCATCATCGATCCGCGCCAGACGCGGGAGGTGCTGGGCCTTGCCTTTTCCGCCTGCCTGAATGCGCCGATCCCGAAAGGGCCGCGCTTCGGCCTGTTCAGGATGTGAGGCGCCGATGATGGAAAGCCTTCTCATTGCCAACAGGGGCGAAATCGCCCGCCGCATCATCCGCACGGCGAAAGCGCTCGGCATCCGCACCATCGCCGTCTATTCGGAGGCCGATGCCGGCCTGCCCTACGTCAGGGAAGCGGATGAGGCGATCGCCATCGGCCCGCCGCCGGCCCGCGAAAGCTATCTCTCGCAGGAACGCATCCTGGAGGCCGCCCGGCAAACAGGCGCTGCGGCGATCCACCCCGGTTACGGCTTCCTTTCGGAAAACGCCGAGTTTGCCGAAGCGGTGGAGAAAGCCGGGATCATCTGGGTCGGCGCGCCGCCTGCCGCCATCCGTGCGATGGGTCTCAAGGATGCCGCTAAGGAATTGATGCAGGCGGCCGGGGTGCCTGTGACCCCTGGTTATCTCGGGCCGGACCAGAGCGGAGAGAGGCTGGCGGCTGAGGCTGATACCATCGGTTATCCCGTGCTCATCAAGGCCGTCGCCGGCGGCGGCGGCAAGGGCATGCGCCGCGTCGAGCGCCCGCAAGATTTCGCCGAACTTCTCGCCTCCTGCCGCCGGGAGGCGGCCGCCTCCTTCGGCGATGACCGCGTTCTGATTGAACGTTACATCGCCAATCCGCGCCATATCGAGGTGCAGGTTTTCGCCGACATGTTCGGCAATTGCGTTCATCTGTTCGAACGCGATTGTTCGCTGCAGCGCCGTCACCAGAAGGTCATCGAGGAGGCCCCTGCCCCCGGTCTCGATGCCGCCACGCGGGCAGTAATCTGCGATGCGGCGGTGAAAGCCGCAAGAGCGGTGAATTATGTCGGCGCCGGCACCATCGAATTCATCGCCGATGCCTCGGAAGGCCTTCGCGAAGATCGCATCTGGTTCATGGAGATGAACACCCGCCTGCAGGTAGAGCATCCCGTCACCGAGGCAATTACTGGCGAGGATCTGGTGCTCTGGCAGTTGACGGTCGCTAGCGGCGAGCCCTTGCCGAAAATGCAGGACGAGATCGCCATGAACGGCTGGGCCTTCGAAGCCCGGCTCTATGCCGAAAATCCTGCCGCCGGCTATCTGCCCTCGACCGGCCGGCTTGAACATCTCAGCCTGCCGGGGTCTGTCCGTGTCGATAGCGGCGTCGAACAGGGCGATGAGATCACCGCCTTCTACGATCCGATGATCGCCAAGATCATTGCCCATGGGCCGAACCGCGAGGCCGCACTTTCGAAGCTCGCAGCCGCCTGCGCAGGTATCGAGGTCTGGCCGGTCAAATCCAATGCCGGCCTGCTTGCCCGCATCGCCGTCGATCCGGATTTTTGCGCAGCTCGGATCGATACCGGCTTTCTCGATCGCCACGGAGATAGCCTGGTGGCGATGGATCCGAGCGAAATCGCGATCGACACCGCGGCCACCCTGCTTTCAAGAAATATGGATGGTGATCCCTGGACCGCGCTCACCGGGTTCCGCATCGCCGGCGCGGATGACAACAGGGTGCGCATCCGTATCGGCGAGCACCTCCTTTGGGGGCAATCACGTCGGGAGCTTGAGGCAAATACCGTCACGATCGGTGAAACGACGGTGCTTTTCGACGCCGGCAATGCCTGGCCGATCAGCTTGCCCGTCGCAAGTGAAGTCGAGGCAAGTCAGGGTGCCGGCGATGGCGCGATCCTGTCACCCATGCCCGGCCTCGTCATTTCGGTGGATGTCGCCGAAGGCGATCGTGTCGCCAAGGGGGACCGCCTGCTGACGGTCGAAGCGATGAAAATGGAACATTCGCTGCGTGCGCCCTTCGACGGCATTGTCGGAAAACTGCAGGTTTCCACCGGCGCCAGGGTCACGGAGAACCAGCTCGTCGTCAGCGTCATGAAGGAGCAGGATTGATGGCCGGTCGCTATTTCGACGAATGGGTGGTCGGCGACCGCATCGCCCATGATATCCGCCGCACGGTCACCGAGACCGACAACCTGCTCTTCACGACGCTCTCCCACAATCCGCAGCCGCTGCATCTCGATGCCGACTATGCGGCCGGCACCGAATTCGGCCGCATCGTCGTCAACGGCACCTTCACCTTCGCGCTCACCGTCGGCCTCTCGGTCGGCGACACGACGCTCGGCACGCTCGTCGCCAATCTCGGCTATGACAAGGTGACGATGCCAAAGCCGGTCTTCATCGGCGATACGCTGTGGGTGGAAACCGAGGTGATGGAACTGCGTCGCTCGAACTCCCGCCCCGATGCCGGCATCGTCACCTTCCGGCATATCACGCTTAACCAGCGCGGCGAGATCGTCTGCCAATGCCTGCGCACGGCAATGCTGAAGGTGAAGCCGTCATGAGGCTGCGCTCGCTGCTCTTTGCGCCCGGTGACCGGCCGGAGCGTTTCGAGAAGGCGCTCGCCTCAGGCGCCGACGCCGTCATTCTCGACCTGGAAGACTCGGTTGCGCCTTTAAACAAGCCGAAAGCGCGCGAGAGCGTGCACGAGTTCGTCTTGCATCATGCCGGCGAGACCGCTCTCCTGATCCGCATCAATCCCCTCACCTCGCCAGAATTCGAAGACGACCTTGCCGCTTTGAGCGGCCTTCATCCTTTCGCGATCGTGCTGCCGAAGGCCGAGGGTGCCGCTTCGGTGCTGAAGCTCGCAGGCTCTCTTGCATCTGCAATTCCCATCTTGCCGATCGCAACCGAAACGCCATCCGCGATCTTCGAGATCGGCAGCTA
The DNA here is from genome assembly GCF_001657485.1 of Rhizobium sp. WYCCWR10014. Classification (GTDB taxonomy): domain Bacteria; phylum Pseudomonadota; class Alphaproteobacteria; order Rhizobiales; family Rhizobiaceae; genus Rhizobium. Next base: position 91,008 of record NZ_LXFU01000050.1, on the reverse strand, counting down.
CCGGGATGTCTCGACCAGCCTCTGCGGCCTGACATGGGGTGCGGAGGATCTGCCCGCCGCGATGGGGGCTACGACCGCGCGCAGGACGGATGGCCGCTATACGCCACCTTACGAGCTTGCCCGTTCGCTCACTCTATTCGCAGCCCATGCCGCCGCCGTTCCGGCAATCGACACCGTCTATCCCGATTTCCGTGATCTCAACGGTCTGAGGGCCTATGTCGGCCGCGCCCGGCGCGACGGCTTTTCAGGCCAGATGGCCATCCATCCATGCCAGGTCGAAGTGATCAATCACGCCTTCACGCCGGATGCATCCGAAATCGCCTGGGCGGAGAAAGTCGCCGCCGCCTTCGCCGCCAGGCCCGACGCAGGCGTCATTCAGCTCGACGGACGCATGCTGGACCTGCCGCATCTCAAGCTCGCGATCCGCATTCTCGATGTGGCTGGGCGATAGAGCAAATGCTCCGCCAATTAGCCTGACTTCGCCGTTCGCTCGGGAGCATTCTGCCCTTGTTGCGTCAGGTAGCCGGCGCCAATGGCGACGTAGAGGTCCACATAGTCCTTAGCAACCTGCTGTACGGTGGCCGCAAGGCTTGCCTGGGCATCGGAGACCGAACGTTGCGCGTCCAGGACATCGAGCAGAGATGAAGCTCCATCCTTGTAGCTCGTGGTCGAAAGTGCGAGTGATTCCTGGGCCGTTTCCACCTGCCTGCGCAGCGGTCCCAGTGTCTGCGTGTCGCGGCGGACTGCAGACAGGGCGTTTTCCACTTCTTCGACCCCGTTCAGCACCGCCTCTTTCCAGGCGAGATACTGGGTCTTGGCATCGGATTTTTCGATATCGACATTCGCACGCAATTTGCCGCCATCGAAGATCGGCAGGTTGAGCGTCGGTCCGAAAGACCAGCTGGTCAGGGTTCCGCCGCTGGCACCGGATGATTTGACCCAGCTCGGCGAGATCGAACCGGAGAGCGAGATCGACGGGTAGAGCTGGGCTTCGGCAGCGCCGATATCGGCAACGGCTGCCGCCAGATCGCGTTCAGCCTTGCGGATATCGGGACGGTTGCGGATGAGATCGGCCGGAATGCCGGCGCGAATGTCGCCGCGGAAAACCGGCTGGCCGGCGCTTTTCTGCAGCTCGTTCATCAGCGAGGCCGCCGGCATCCCGAGCAGAGTGGCAATGTGATGGGCTGACTCGGTGAAGCTCTGTTCGAGGCCGGGAATGTCGGACTTTGTCGACTGTACCAGGCCCTCGGCCTGAACGACGTCGAGGCGAGAGGCCGCACCTGCCTTGAGCTGCAGCTGTGTCAGTTCGTATGTCTGTTGGCGGGATTTCAAGCTCGCCTGTGAAAGCGCGATGCGCTCCTGGTAATAACGGGCGTCGATATAGCTCTCGACCAGGTCTTTCAGGAAGGTGAGCTTTGTATTGTCGGCCGTTGCATAGGCGGCCCCCAGCGAGGCGATGGCACTCTCCTTCGAGCGACGGTACTGGCCGAAGAAGTCGAGCAGCCAGGAAAGGCTGGCCTCGCCGCCTGTGGTATTTTCGGTGCCGACCGTCGTGCGGAGCCGCCCCTTCTCGCCGGATACCGTGTGCGATGCGTCGACACTGAGGCTCGGCAGGCCGCCGGCGCCGGCAACCGTGACATTCGCGGAAGCCGAGTTGATGCTCTCGAGCGCCTGCAGCACATCGAGGTTCTCGCTGAGGCCGTGGGCCACCAGGCCGTCGAGCCGCTTGTCGCGATAGGCCGTCCACCACTGTGCCGTCACGACATCGCCGTTGCTCTTGGTCCCGCCCTGTTGGAATTTAGCAGGAAGCGGCATCTGTGGGGGAACGTGATCCGGGCCGCTGACGCAGCCCGCCACCAAAAGCGTGAGTGCCGATGTGGCGTAGCGGAGGGATGATATTCTTGTGCAAAGCGACGGACTCACTGGCGAGCTTTCTGAACCGGGATCGTAGGTCCAGGCTTAGCGGCGCCAACGTTAATGGCGGTAAAGACACTGTAAAGTTAGGTAAAATCCCGGGAGAGGCCACATCTCGGTTTCGCCGGCTTGAGCGGCCTCATCCGGCGCACGCTTCGTGGCGTGATCCGGATCAGGTTTGGCCGTCCGCCAAGCCATAGGGTATCGGCTTCCTGGGAAGCTCCAGGGTGACCTCCAGGCCTCCGGCATCCGGCAATGACGCATGCACACGCCCGCCGTGGCGTTCGACCGCCTGCCTGGTGATGGCCAGACCCAGGCCGTATCCGCCTCTTGGCACAGCCTCTTTACCACGTGAGAACGGCTGGAAGATCCGTTCGAGTTCGTCTCGCCTGACACCTGGCCCCTGATCCGTGACACAGATTTTGAGGCGGTCGGTCGTCGCCTCGCAAGCCACTGATATGTGCGAATGCTCGGCCGTGTATTTGACGGCGTTGCGGACAACGTTTTCGAGCGCCCTGTAGATCAGCTCACCTTCGACCTCGGCGCGGAAGGTGCCCTCGACACTGGTTGTGATCGAGACCTCCCGTGCCTGGGCTTCGAATGCCGCGTCGCCGAGGATTTCGTTGAGGAGCTCGATGACATCCAGGGCCTGGGTCTTCAGCGGCAGGCCGGAGCCCGCGGTCAGCCTGGCAAGCGTCAGAACTTCGCCGACCAGCGCGTCGAGCCGTTCGACCTCCCGGTCCATCCGATCCAGCATGGCGCCGAGTTTGGCCGGGCTTTGCCGAAGGACGCCGACGGCGGCCTGCAGACGGGACAGGGGCGAACGCAATTCATGGGAGACGTCATGAAATAACCTCTGCTGCGCATCCTGAAGCTCCTGAAGCCGCGCGGCAGTGGAATCGAAGTCGTGCGCCAGTGCGGTGACTTCATCCTTTCGGCCGGCCATCTGGTTGCCGATACGGAAGTCGAAGCGGCCATGGGCGAGCGCGCTCAGGCCGTCGCGCAGATGTACGACGGGTCGAATGAGATAGCGGGCGAGTGCGGCGGCAGCGACCGTACTCGAAACGAAAATCGAAAGCCAAGGCACCAGCAGCGCCAGGTTGTCCGCAATGTTGAGAAGGAAGTTCGCTTCTGGCGCCACGGAGATCCGATAGCAAATTCCGTCCTTCAGAATGGACTTCGTCTCTGCCCTGCCCTCGTCTCCGCACGCAGGCGACTCCATGGTTTTCGAAAGCGTCAGGCCTAGTGGCACCGTATATTCACTTGTGCGGATGAAGCGCGCTGCGGCGTCCTCCCCATCCCTTGCGAGCACATTCGCCGTCAGCTTCAGAATGATCGCTCGCTCCTGGTATTCCCGATCGCGGCCAGGCGGCGGGATCTGAAAGAGGTTGACGATCACGATGATGACCGTGAGCGTCGTTGCAAGCGTCAACCAGATCGTCGCGAAAAATTTCCAGAAAAGCCGGGGCATGGTCAGTCCACAAGTAGTTGATAGCCCTGGCCGCGAACGGACTGGATCCAGGATTGTCCGTCCTCCCTCAGTCCGAGCTTCTGGCGAACGCTGCTGATATGGACGTCGATGCGGCGATCGAACGGGGTCAGCGGCTTGCCGAAGGCCCGCTTCGAAATGTCCTGCTTCGACACGAGCTGGCCGGCGCTGCGGGCAAGCACCTCGATCAGGCTGAACTCGGTGCCGGTCAGATCCAAGGTTTCTCCACGCCATTCGGCGATCCTGCTGCTCGGATGAATCACGAGTTTTCCCGCCCTGATCGTGTCGGTCGTCGCGCCGGCCGCAGGCTGACCTGCCCGACGGAGGATGGCGCGCAACCTCGCCGCAAGTTCGCCCGGCGAGCATGGCTTCGGCACATAGTCGTCCGCGCCGAGATTGAGACCCGATATCCTGTCGACGTCATCGCCCCTTGCGGTCAGCATCAGGACCGGGACCTGGCTGAGCTTCCTGATCCTCTGCAGAACCTCGATCCCGTTCATCCGAGGCATCATGATGTCGAGCACGATAATATCGACCGTGTTGCCGGCAGCAGCGGCAATCGCGGCGCGACCGTCCGTATCCGTGACCACCTCATATCCTTCTTCGACCAGATATTCCTGCAGAAGCGTCGTCAGCTCGGCATCGTCGTCGATGAGGAGAACCTTGTTCATTCACTTCGTCCGTCATTGATCCTTGTGAGCCTTACAGCACAAACACAGTCGCATGAGCGAGTTTTACCTAACTTAACACTAACTTGACCGCACTTAACGTTCACCCCGTTACTTATCCTTCCATGACATCACCGCGAGCCAGGATCGGGTTGCCTCAACATGAGCCGCAATCCTTCATCGAGTTGGCACGGATCGGGAAAAGGCACCCATGCCTTTGACCTCAAGGAGTGCATCGTTGAGAAAACCGCCCAGAATATTCGCTGCTGCTCTTGTTGCGGCAGCGCTCCTGCTTCCCCTGCGCGATGCGATGGCGGACCAATCCGCCGCACCCGCCCTTACCGTCTCGCTGGTGACGCCGGCTGAGCGGGACTGGCCGGAAACCGTTCCCGCAAGCGGCTGGCTGAAGCCCTGGCAGGAAGCCATCATCGCTTCTGAGACGAGTGGCCTGCGCGTAACCGAAATCCTGGCCGACGTCGGCTCCGTGGTTAAGAAGGGGCAGACCCTCGTGCGGCTGTCGCAGGACAGCGTGCAGGCCGACCTTCGCAAGCAGGAAGCGGCTGTCGTGACCGCTAAGGCAAACCTGACAAAGGCGAAGGCCAATGCCGATCGGGCTCGCCAGCTTCGCTCTTCGGGCGCCCTTTCGGATGAGAAGATTGTCGAATATTTCGCCGACGAACAGACGGCGACGGCAAGTCTTGCGTCTGAAGAGGCGGCGCTCGACAGCCAGAAGATCAAGCTCGACCAGACAACCGTCACGGCCGTCGACGACGGCCTGATAACCTCGCGATCGGCCGAACTCGGCGCGGTCGTCTCGTCGGGCACCGAACTGTTTCGCCTGGTCCGCCAACAGCGGATCGAATGGCAGGCCGAGGTTTCGGCCCGTTACCTTTCACGCATCTCCGAAGGATTGAGCGTCGACATCGACGGGCCGGACGGACGTCCCATTCAGGGAAAGGTGAGACTCGTCGGACCTTCGATCGACACCAATACAAGCCGGGCGATCGTCTATGTCGCGCTTCCCCCGAACGTTCAGCCGCGCACCGGTCTTTATGTCACCGGCACCATTGAACTGAGGACCACGCTGGCACTGACGGTTCCGGAGACCGCGATCGTTTTCCGTGACGGCATAAACTACGTCTTCACCGCCGGCGAGGACAAGCGGGTAAGGCGGGTGCGGGTCGAGACCGGCCGCCGCAACGACGGCGAAGTCGAGATCGTCTCCGGCATAGATAAGTCGATGAAAGTGGTGACGTCGGGCGGAGCGTTCCTGTCCGACAACGATCTCGTGAAGATTGCGGGAGAAGGTTGATGAACTTTTCCGCATTTTCGATCCGCAATCCCGTACCGGCAATCCTGCTCTTTGCGATGCTTGCCGTCGGCGGTTTGCTGGCCTTCAAGCATCTGCCGGTCCAGAACTTCCCCGATATGGACCTCCCGACCATCAAAATTACCGCGACGCTTGATGGCGCAGCACCTGCGCAGCTCGAGACGGAGGTCGCCCGCACGATCGAGGACAATCTTGCCTCGTTGAGCTATCTCGACCACGTCACCACGACGATCACCGACGGCACGGTGTCGATCAGTGTCTCCTTCAAACTGGAGAAGGACAGCGAAACGGCCCTGAACGAGGTTCGCAACGCCGTCGACAGCGCGCAAGCCGATCTGCCGGCGCAGATGCAGACGCCAAGCGTCACCAAAGTCACCGTGCAGAGTTCGGCGCTGGTCACTTATGCCATCCGGTCTACGGCCCTCAATGAAACCGAGCTCTCCTGGTTCATCGACAACGATTTGACCAAGGCGCTCCTGTCGGTGCCGGGCGTCGGACAGGTCAACCGCATCGGCGGTGTCGATCGCGAGGTTCACGTCGACCTCGATCCGACAACGATGGCCGCATTCGGCGTCACGGCGACCACTGTGTCGGCGCAATTGAAGTCGGTTCAGGCCGATACTTCAGGCGGCCTTGGGGAGATTGGCGGCACCCGTCAGACATTGCGCACGCTCGGCGCCGTGGCATCGGTCGACGCTCTAAAGGAGCTTAGAATTCCCCTGGCCAACGGGCAGCAGGTTCGCCTCGACGACGTCGCAGCCGTCACGGACAGCTTCGCGGAGCGCTCCTCGATGGCCTATCTCGACGGTAAACCGGTGGTCGCGGTCGAGATCAAGCGCTCGAACGGGTTTTCGGACAGCGGTGTCGCGGACGATGTCGACAAGGCTATGAAGGAGTTCGCAGCCAAGCATTCCAATGTGCAGATCGAGGAGGCCTACAGCACGATCGGGCCGATCATAGACAACTACGATGGGTCGATGCACATGCTCTACGAAGGGGCGATCCTGGCGATCATCGTCGTCTGGCTCTTCCTTCGGGACTGGCGTGCGACGATCCTGTCGGCCGTGGCGCTGCCGCTGTCGGTCATACCGACGTTCCTCGTCATGTACCTGGCCGGCTTCAGTCTGAATATCGTCACCTTGCTGGCGCTGTCGCTCGTGGTCGGCATCCTCGTCGATGATGCCATCGTCGAGGTCGAGAATATCGCCCGCCACCTGCAGATGGGCAAGCGGCCGATCGACGCCGCTCTGGAGGCGGCCAACGAGATCGGGCTCGCCGTCATCGCAACCACCTTCACGCTGGTCGCGGTCTTCCTGCCGACGGCCTTCATGAGCGGCATACCGGGACTTATATTCCGCCAGTTCGGTATCACCGCCGCGGTGGCGGTCCTCGTCTCGCTCGTCGTCGCACGCCTGCTGACGCCGATGATGGCCGCCTATTTCATGAAGGCTCATCCGACCGAGGAAAAGGATGGCCTCGTCATGCGCGCCTATCTGGCAATCGTGAAAGCCGCCATGAACCGCAGGAAGACCACGGTGGCAGTGACTGCCGTCGTCGTCGCGCTTTCGCTTGCCACCATCCCACTCCTGAAATCCGGCTTCCTGCCCGCTTCCGACGACGCGCGAGCTCAGATCACGCTCACCATGCAGCCGGGTGCCACTATCGAGCAGACGCACGCCACCACCACGAAGGCCGCCGATATCGTCGGCAAGCTCCAGGACGTGACACATGTCTTTTCTTCGGTCGGTTCCGCATCCTCGGGCGGTGGCCCCGACTCGAGCACCACGAGCAGCGTCGGATCCGCGACGATCGTCGCTGTGCTGTCGCCCATCGGCGAGCGCGATCGCAAACAATCGGAAATCGAAAACGACATCCGCCAGGCTCTCTCGGTCCTATCAGGTGTGCGGGTCGCGGTCGGCGGCGGCGGCAACGGCACGAAGCTGGAGATCACCCTTGCCAGCGACGACGCGAACGCGCTTGACAGTGCAAGCACGGCACTCGAAGAGCAGCTGCGCACGCTGCAGGGCATCGGCGCGGTGACGTCGACCGCAGCCAGGCAGGCGCCGGAGATCCAGATCACGCCCGACTTCGCCCGCGCAGCAGCGCTCGGGGTGACGTCGAGCGCCATCGCCGAGGCCGTGCGCGTGGCGACGAACGGGGAATACTCCGCCGATTTGCCAAAGCTCAACCTGCCGCAGCGCCAGGTTCCGATCGTCGTCCGCTTCAGCCCCGAGACGCGCACCAAGCTCGACGACATCAAGAATATGCGGGTCGCTGGAACGAACGGCAATGTCGATCTCGGATCGATCGCCGATATCCGGATCGGCGGCAGCCCGTCGGAGATCGACCGCATCGATCGGATGCGCAATGTCACGCTTTCCGTCGAGCTCAACGGCCGCATCCTGGGCGACGTCAACCGTGAGGCGCAGGCTCTGCCGGCGCTCCGGCGTCTACCACCGGGGGTCACTCTTGTCGAACAGGGCGAACTTCAGCGCAGTTCGGAGCTGTTCCAGAGCTTTGGCCTTGCAATGGCGATCGGCGTGTTCTGCATCTACGCCGTCCTCGTCCTGCTCTTCCACGACTTCCTGCAGCCGTTGACCATCTTGATGGCTTTGCCGCTCTCACTCGGCGGCGCGCTGGTGCCGCTGGTGATGACCGGAACCAGTTTCTCGATGTCGGCGGTCATCGGGCTGCTCATGCTCATGGGTGTGGTGACGAAGAACTCCATCCTCCTCGTCGAATACGCGATCATGTCGCGCGGCCAGGGCATGTCGCGGTTCGATGCGCTCGTGGACGCTTGCCACAAGCGCGCCCGGCCGATCATCATGACCACCATTGCCATGGCATTCGGCATGCTTCCGGTCGCTCTCAGCCTGACAGGCGGCGATTCCAGCTTCCGGCAGCCGATGGCGATCGTGGTGATCGGCGGCGTGATGCTGTCGACGCTGCTCAGCCTCATCGTCATCCCCGTCATCTTCACCTTCGTCGACGACCTCAACGAGGCGCTCAAGCGCCTTGTGCGCCGGGCCGGGCCTGATACCGCCGACTCGGAACCGCAGGCATCCAACGATCGTGCGGCGATCACCTTCAAGCCCGAGCTTTCGAAGCGAGGGCAAGGTCAGAGATGACTGCTTTCGGTGAACTATTGGCTAGATTGTCCAGCGCCCGATACGGGCGACGCCCGGCGACCTTGATGGCAACCTCTTCGGTCGACTTCCCTCCCCCGGAACGAGACCGCGGGACGTGTTCCCCCGCAGGCGGCCTCGCGCCGCCTGCGCGTCCTGCATCTTCTCTGCCAACAGCGTATCTCGCTGCGTCACAGAAAGAACCTTTACCAAACTTTACACTTCCTTAACCGCGCTTAACATCTGCACAGCTATTAGAGTTCGACCTCAGCTCAATCCGGAGTGTCGTGTGTCCAAGGCACATCGAAATATTCTGCGTTGCCGCTTCGCGGAGCGGAAAGTCATATTTGCCGAGATTTGGCGGTGGTTGCTGAAGCTTGATTCAAAAAATTATATCTCGATTGCTGCTCTCTTAAGTCCCGGGATCCAATCAGGCCGCGCAGAAAACGTTCGAATAGAGCGTGATGCTCTATTGGAAGACATTTCAATTGGAGGAACGGGGTGATCGATGCTCCGGGTGATCAGGGCGCGTTTGCCGGACAGATCGAAAAGTTCAACAGGGCAGCACGCCCTATCTCATCCTGAACCTTGCCGGGCGTCATGACAATGGCGTCATGGCTTCGAAATCGGGCAAGGCGCCGCTCGCGTAGCCGATCGCCCCGAGCGAAGTGATGGCGATCCGGCCGTCGCGGATCGACAGCAACGGTCCCTCAGCACCCTGCTCGTAGAGATCGGGATGGGCCGCGGCAAAGCGCGCCTTCTCCGCCTGCGGCGCTCCCTGCATGCCGGCCACATAGTGATGGCCGTTGCGCTCGACATGGGAGAGGCCGAGCAGCGAGACCAGCGCCAGATCCTGCTGCACGGCAAGTCCCGCCTGGCAGGTCAGATCCTCGCCCGAGAGGAACAGTCCCGGCACCGTTCCGGTTCTGATGCGGATCGCCTTCATGAGCGAGCGGTAAATGCCCTTGCAGGTTTTCGAGGAGACGCCGGTATATCCCAGCCGCCTGGCGCCCGCGAAGGCGCCGTCGCCGTCGTCGCTCTCATCGATCAGGAAGGGCAATTTCGCCGCGAGATCCCCCAGCGGCGTGTCCATGGTGATTGCCCGCGAGAACGGCTGTTCGACAAAGGCAATGGCCGCGCGCAACCTCGCCAACCGCGGCATCGCCTCGATTTGCGCCAGCAAAGCGGCGAGCTGTTGGGCGGCGCCAAACTGTTCGTTGCCATCGACCGTCACCCGATAGTCGGGCATGCGGTCCAGCACGGCGGCGATCCTGGTCAGGCGGTCGATATCGGCATCAATCGCGCCTGACAGCTTGATCTTGAACCAACGGTTGCCATAGCGCGCAATCACCGCCTCGAGGCTTTCCGGCAGGCCGTCACCGATGGGATGGACGATATCGCCCTCGCTGATCGGATCGAGAAGCCCGATCGTATGACGGGCCGAGATCGAGCCTGCAGGACGGAGATCGGAAAGCACCGCCAAGGCTGCATCCGCGTCGATATCGTCGGGCAGCATGGGGCCGCCGATGCCGACGAGATTGCCCCGCACCGCCTCGAAGAAGGAAATGCCGGCAAGGCGGCAATAGGCATCGAGCGCGGCGCGGGCGATGAGCGAAGGGCCGAAACAGGCGGCCAATGGATTTCCAGGCAGGCGCCGCACGGTCTCCATCTCGTTCAGGCGGGCGGCGGCAAACAATGTCGCCGGCGCAGACGGTTCGAGCGAAGCAGCCGCAGCGGTACGGATCGAGGTGCGCAACTGATCGACATTTTGCGCCGGCGTGAAGGCCGGGTTCTTGTCGAACCATTTCGGCACCATCATCTCGGCGGCCGCACCAAGGGCGGTTCGCCCCTCTTCATCCTCGACGCGGACCCTGAGGAAGGCTTGCGGCGCTTTTTCGAGGGTTGCCGCACCAAAGCGGAACGGCAGGCGCAGCCTGATGTCGCGCTCGAAGGCGTCAATCTCGATGATTCTGATGCGGGGCGCCGTCACGGAGCCTCCAATGTTTCTGTCCACGATCATGCCATCCGGTCGAGCATGGTGCGCGACACTTCGTGATGGAGCGGTTCGCGGCGAAGCAGCCGGCCGATCTCGTCCACCATGGCCTGGCCTTGGGCGAAATGCGCCTCCTCAGTGTGACCGGCGGCATGCGGCGAAATGGTGACATTGGCCAGTGCAGGGTCGCGAAAGGGACTGTCCTTACGCAGCGGCTCGTTGTCGAAGACATCAAGAGCCGCTTCGATACGGCCAGACCGGATTTCGGCAAGCAGTGCCGCCTCATCGACCAGCTCCGCGCGCGCCGTATTGATGAACAGCGTGCCGGGCCGCAGCAGCGCCAGTTCGCGGGCGCCGATCATGCGGCGCGTTTCAGGCAGGACAGGCGCATGCAGCGAGATCACGTCGCTCTGAGCCAGCATATCGTTCAACCCAGCGCTGAAAACGCCGAGCGCAGCAGCCTCGCTATCGTGGAGAAAGGGATCGACGACCAGCACGCGGCAGCCGAATGGAACGAGCAGGCGCATGACCGCCCGGCCGACATATCCGGCGCCGACGATGCCAACTGTTCTGGCGCCCAGCAATCTCTGTGGCACGGCGGCGCGGACGTCGAGCCATTCGCCGCCGCTGCGCAATTCATGATGCAGCCGATGAATGCCGCGCATGGCGAGCAGTGCTTCGGCGACGACGAACTCGGCAACCGAGGCGGCAATTTTCGAGGCGGCATGGGTGACGCGAATGCCATCGTCGAACAGACGAGCGGGAACGAGTGTACGAACGCTACCGGCCGAATGGGCGACAAGGGTGAGTTGCGGATGGCGCTGGCGCGCGGCAGGATCGAAGGGCGGCGTGCCCCATCCGGTGAGACATGCCGTGGCGCCTTGCAGCAGATAGTCGACATCGGTGGCGTCGATTGTGGCGCCAGTCGGCCATCGCACCTCGCCAAGAGCGTTCAACTGGGCCATCGCCGCATCGTCCAGCATCATCCGGCGGGTTTTTTCGGTCAGCAATACGGCGATAACGGGAGCCTGTTCGTTCATGGTTCTACTCTTTCGCTGCGGCGACCAGGCGCCTGAGATGGGTAAGATCGGCGCGGAGCTTGTCGAGCGCCTGCTCTCGAGAGACGCGGTATTGGGATTGCATCGACAGCACGCCGGTAAAGCCTGTGGCCACCAGATGCGGGACGATCTCGTTCCAGGGCACCATGCCTTCGTCGAGCCCGTACCAGTCCGAATGCCATGCGCGTTGGCCATGAGCTCCGTAAGCGCCGGGGAACCAACCGCTGTTCTTGACGCCCATGCAGCAGAACCACGGTTCGAGAATATCAAGCGTCAGACGCCAGTCCTCTCTCCCCTCGCGAATGATCTGATTGGCCGGATCGGGATAGGCGCCGATCCGGATCGGATCGCGCCCGGCCAGCAACTGGACGGCGAGCGCGCCCGAGCTGTGCAAGGTCCCGCCGTGAAGCTGGATGGTCAGCTTGATGCCGAAGCGTTCGGCCAGGCGCTCGAAGCCGTCGAGATCGCGCCGCGCCTCATCAAGCTGGGCCTGCCAGCGCCGCGACGGGTCGTAGCGCCAGAAGCCAAGCCGGACCTGCCCGATGCCAGCCTCGCCGCAACAACCGAGAAGCCGGGATGCGGCATCGTCGGGCCGGGTGGAATCGATGGTCGCCATCGGGGTGCGTAGGCCGGCCGCGGCAAAGAGCGTCACGGCCTTGACGATTTCCTCCGGCCTGTCAGGGGAAACGGCGTGGCCATCGCGAATGAGAAGATCAGCGCAGTCGAATCCCAAACCGGCCGTGATCCCGGCCGCCTCCTCAAGCGGCAGGCCCTCCAGGGTCTTGGTGAAATAGGCGATATCCATCGATCAGATCCCAGGCAGAATGGCATTGTTCATGAGCGGGCGAAACAAAGCTCGCTGCGGCGGCCAAATGCATCGCGGGCCTGCACCGCATACCGCACGCCCTCCGGCGGCGACATGTGCAGGAATGCCGTCGAGATCAGCGGGACAGAACTGACCTTTTCAAAAGTCCCGCCATTGGTGCTGACCAGGACATCGTAGAAGATGGCCGGGCTGATATCGCCGGCAACCCAGAACAGCATGCGCTCTTCCCGACCACCAAGACCAAGGTAGCGTTCGACGACAAGGCCGGTCGGTGTAGCCGGGGCCGCGCCGGTATCGGGAACGACAAGCACCTGCGTCAGCGACGGCAATGGCACATCGAGGTCGACACTGATCCGGCCTTCGTCGCAGTCGACGACGCTGATCGGATGCAGCAAGGCGGGCTCCTGCGCCCGGCGCAGTTCGGCAAACTGCGCCTCGGTCGGTGCGGGCGGTGCGCCGACCGGCTCGAAGGGGCCGCGCGGATTGCTTTCGTCGCGCTGGGCCTCCCAGACCTCCATCGGATTGGTGAATTCCTCATCGATGCGCAGCAGGCAAAGCGCGTGGCGGCCGGGAACCAAGCCGCTCACCTCGAGACGGACGGCGGTCCGGCCTGAACGGTTGATGGCATCGACGCTATGGATGAGGCTGATGGAAACACCGCCGCCCGGCAGCCGTGTCGGCAGGATCGCCAGGCCATCCTGATCGGGAGCAAGCGGCGGTTCGGCCGTCACCTTGCAAACGGTATCGCCAAGCGTTGCCAGCAGTTCCATCGATGTGAGGCCGGGCTTCTTGATGATGTCGAAGGGCGGCGCGCTGTCGACGTCCGTGACCAGCATATCCAGATTGGTCTTGTGCTCCCACTGCGCCTTGGTGAAATTGCGCGAACCGAAATAGGCAAAGATCGTGCGCTGGCTCCAGCCGCCGATAAAGGCGTGGTCATTGCTGAGGAGGGTGAAATTCGCCGCTTTCGGCGCGATGATGCGCCGGTCGTGCTGTTCGATGATGCGGGCTATGATGCCGGCGTAATAGGCTTTGCCGTGCCAGCTATGATGATCGCTCCACCCAAGCTGCGGATCGCATTCATCGTTGATGATGGGCAGGCCTGCCAGGCGCGGGTGGTGCTCCTTGAGGTAGTCGACGACGAGCAAGGTGCGGTCGACGATGGCGTTGGTTTTCGGGGTCAGGTCTTCCTTGCTGCCGTTGACGCCCTTTTCATGGATCGAGATATAATCGATCCGCGGCGGATCGTCACCGGTGAGGCAGCTCGTGCCGTTGTCGCAATGAGCCATGAGGGCGCGAAAGATCGGCGAGAGCGTGCGGGCGGTGCCGGGGCCGCCCATCGGCAGGTTGGGATCGATGGCATCGAGCCCCGCGACACAGGCGTCGTAGTAGTTGGTGTAACCCTTGATCCCGTAAGTCCACCAGCCGGAGTCGGCCTCGTTCGTCGTTTCGAAATACCATGTGCGCAATTCGTCCATGCCGTAACGCGCGCCATAACGGTCGACTGTTGCCGTCACCAGATCCCGCCAGCGCTTGACCTGATCCATGTCCTCATAGTCGGTGAACAGGCCCGACGGGTTACCCATCAGCTCGAAGAACGGCTTCAGCCGGTGCTCGATCATCACGTCGAGCGCGCGATCCAGCAGAGACCAGTCGTAACCGGCCCCGCCCTTCGCGCTCAGCAGATTGTAGAGATAATGCACCCGCAGGAACTTGATGCCCTCATTCGGCAGGCCGCCAATATAGGCAAGCATCTGTCGCATCTCGGGCTCGAGCAGCAGCTCGGCCGGCGAAAAGCCGGTGCCGCGCCAGAACCGGTTGAACGGGCGCACCGCCTCACCGGCATCAACGTTTATTCGCGTACGTTCACGCATGGTCGTCTCTCCTTGGGCGGAAGTTGGCAGTTTGCCGCAATGCCGGCGCACGAGGCCAGGAGCCGGATTATTTGAACTTGTCGCGCATCGCATCGATGCCGGGGATGGTCTTGGTCAGATGCTGATGGGCGGGATCAAAGCGCTGGATCAGCCCCCGGCGGTGCTTGCCGACGAGAATGGTGAAGATATAGCCCCGGTGCCCCGGCGAGGTGACCGTCGGGTGGTAACCCCGGTCGACCAGGACTGTGTCGCCGTTGCGGGTCATGAGGATCTTGACCGGACCGTCTTCGTCATAGGTAATCTGGCTGCCGAAGCCGGTCTCGGGCTGGAAGCGATAGTGATAGAGTTCTTCGTGCCGGGTCTCGACATCGCCGTCTTCGGTATCGTGTTTGTGGGGGGGATAGCCGGACCAGCAGCCTTCGCCGGCATAGAGTTCACTCACCAGCAGGTTGCCGCAGCGCCCGTTCTGCCGTTGGCCGAGCAGATGGACGATCCGCCGCTGGCTATGCGTGTCCGACGAGCCGACATTGACCGCGTCGACCTCATCCGGCGTGATGCGAAACGGGGCGTAGTGCGTGTCGCAGAGGCCGCCGGCGATGGCCACTTCCGCTGTCGCGCCACGAGCCGATATCCGGACATTGGCGCCGACGGGCGCGTAAACCGAGTCCGCATCGCCTCCCCAGATATCGGCTCGCCGGCCCACCGCTTCGAACATGATGTCATCCACCTCGATATCCACCTGACCCGACAGCACGACGTAGAGGCTTTCGTGCGCGGGCAGCCGCCGGATGTCCTGCTCGTTGGAGGCGAGCGTGACGAGATCGAAGTAGATGAGATCGAGCGTCGTGGAGGAGGTATCCACAATGGGACGCTGCTCGGAGCGTGGAATGAATTCGGGCATCAATTGAACTCCGGAACGGTACGGTCGGCGAAGGGATTAAGCGACAAGGATTCGGCGTAGTGACAGGCCACTGCGTGCCCATCGGCCGTGACGGTGCGTAAGCCCGGCACCTCCTGCTTGCAAAGCTCGGTGGCGTAGCGGCAGCGAGGATGAAATGCGCAGCCGGGAGGCGGATGGGCGGGGTCAGCAACCTCGCCAGCCAGCCGGATGCGCTGGCCATGGCGGCGCATCCGTGGATCGGCGATCGGCACCGCCGAGAGCAGCGCTTCGGTATAGGGGTGAAGCGGGCGCGAGAAGATCTGCTCCGTCGGCGCCTTTTCGACCACGCGGCCGACATACATGACGGCAATGTTATCCGAGATGTGCCGGACGACCGAGAGGTCGTGGGCGACGAAGAGATAGGTCAGACCAAACTGTTCCTGCAGGTCCTGCAGGAGGTTGATGGTTTGTGCCTGCACGCTGACATCGAGGGCCGAGACGGCCTCATCGGCGATCACCAGCCGCGGATTGGAGGCCAGCGCCCGGGCTATGCCTATGCGCTGGCGCTCGCCGCCGGAGAAAGCATGGGGATAGCGGTGCATGTATTCGGGCCGCAGCCCGACGCTCTGCATCAGTTCGGCCACCCGGTGCTCGAGCTCCCGGCCCTTGGCGATGCCGTTGACACCAAGCACCTCGCCGATGATGTCGATGACAGGAAGGCGCGGATTGAGCGAAGATTGCGGGTCCTGAAACACGATGCGCAGGTCGCGATGGATTTCGTCGAGGGCAGAACCAGACAACGCCGCGAGATCGACCGTGCCGCCGCTGCGGCTGCGATAGCGGATTTCGCCGCTCGTCGGCTGATAGATGCGCAGCACCGTGCGGGCAAGCGTGGACTTGCCGCAACCGGACTCCCCGACAATGCCGAGTGTTTCGCCATCATCGATGCGAAGTGAAACGCCGTCGACCGCCTTGACGTGTCCGACCACACGCCGGAATGCGCCCTTGCGAATGGGGAAATGCATCCTGAGATCGTTCAGTTCGAGCAGCGGGCTTGGTTGGGTCATGGGATCGGCCATCATTGTCTTCCTTCGTAAAGCAGACAGCTGGCGACATGCCCGTCGCCGATGGTGACGGGCTGCGGATCCTTTTGGTCACACAAGCCCGCCCTCGCCTCCTTGCATCGGGGATGAAAGCTGCAGCCCGGGGGCCGGTTGAAACGCGAGGGTACCATGCCGTCGATGATCGCAAGCCGTTCGGTGGGTTGCCCATGCATGCGCGGCACCGATTGCAGCAGCGCCTTGGTGTAGGGATGAACAGGCGCGTGGAAGATCGTGTCGACATCGCCTGCCTCCACGACCCGGCCGACATACATGACGACGACCTCGTCGGCGATTTCGGCCACCACACCGAGATCATGGGTCACGAACAGCACCGAGAGCCCGAATTCGGCCTGCAGCGAGGCCAGGAGATCGAGGATATTGGCCTGGGTGGTCACGTCGAGCGCCGTGGTCGGCTCGTCGGCGATCAGCAGCCTGGGGCGGCAGGCAAGCGCCAAGGCGATGCAGACGCGCTGGCGCATGCCGCCGGAAAACTGGAAGGCATAGCTTTCCATGCGCTCGGCCGGCCGCGGAATGCCGACCAGAGCCAATGTCTCGATGGCATGTTCGCGCGCCTCCTTCTTTCCCATCTTCAGATGCAAGCGGATCACTTCAACCATCTGGTTGCCGATCGTATGAACGGGGGAAAGTGCGGCCATCGGCTCCTGGCTGATCAGGCCGATCTGGGCACCGCGGATCGCCCGCATGTCATGGCCGCGCGGATCGAGCGCCGCCAGGTCGACGAAGGGTGCTGCCGGATCCGGCCGGTAGCGGATTGCACCCGAGACGATCCGCCCTCCCCTGGGAACCTGGTTGAGGATCGAGCGGCCAGTGATGCTCTTGCCCGAACCGGATTCGCCGACGACGCAGACCGTCTTGCCGCGCGGGATGGAAAAGGAGACGCCGTCGACCGCCTTGATCGTGCCCGCACCACCGAAGAAATGGGTCCTGAGATCAACGACCTCGATCAGCGGGTCACGATCCCCGTGCCGGCCGCCGGCTGCGGCAAAATTGGGATCAGTATTCATAGGGATCTGCAGCATCGCGTAATCCATCACCGAGGAAATTGAGGGCGAGCACGGTGACGATCACCGCGAGACCGGGAAGAAACAGCCAGGGTGCGCTCGAGACGGCGAGAATGTTCTGTGCCTCCTGAAGCAGCACGCCCCAGCTCACCACCGGCGGGCGCAGGCCGATGCCGAGGAAGGAGAGCGCGGTTTCTGCGAGGATCATCGTCGGGATGGCGAGCGTCACCGAGGCGATGATGTGGCTCATGAAGGACGGAACCATGTGCCGCCAGATGATGCGCATCTGCGAACAGCCGTCGAGACGGGCGGCGATGACGAAGTCTTCCGTCTTGAGCGACAGGAAGCGGCCGCGCACCACCCGCGCCAGATCGGTCCAGCCGATAAGCGACAGAATGATGGTGATCCAGAGATAGACTAGGAGCGGGTCGGCGCTGATCGGAACGGCAGCCGCAAGGCCCATCCACAGCGGGATGGTGGGGATAGAGTTGATGAGCTCGATGGAACGCTGGATCACATCGTCCACCCAGCCGCCGTAGAGCCCCGAGATGCCGCCCAGGATGATGCCGAGGATGAGGCTGATGGCGACGCCGATCAGTCCGACGGACATAGACACGCGCGTGCCGTGGACCGTCCGGCTGAAGACGTCGCGACCCAGCCGGTCGGCGCCGAACAGGTAGAATGGTTTGCCCATCTCGATCGGGCCGATCAGGTGGCGGTCGAAATCGAACAGCCCCCAGAGCCGGTAGGGTTCGCCCTTGACGAAGAAGCCGAGGGGGATGACGACGGCCGGATCGGGCTGGTAATTGCGGCTGAGCGCGATCGGGTCAACCTTCATCGAATAACCGTTGACGTAGAGCGGATGAAACTGCCCTGCCGCGTCGTAGCCGGCGAACTTGATCTGCTGGGGCGGCGCATAGGTGTAGCGGGAATCGTAGGTCTGCGATGAAACCGGGGCGAGAACCTCGGCAAACAGGGCGACCAGGTAGATCAAAAAGAGGACGACGCCGGCCGCCAGCGCCAGGCGATGGCGACGGAAGCGCCGCCATATGAGCTTCCACTGGCCGGCGACCGCGTCGGAATTCTGGATCAGTTCAGGCTGTAGCGCGATGGCTTGATCGGTCATTGGTCTCGTCCTTCAGCCGTTGCGAATGCGTGGATCAAGCCAGGCGAGCAGCAGATCCGAAATCAGTGTGCCGATCAGCGTCAGCATGCTCATCAGCAGGATGAATGTGCCGGCCAGATACATGTCCTGGGCAAACAGGGCGTTGAGCAGCAGTGGCCCGGTGATCGGCAGGCTGAGAACGATGGAGACCACCACCGAGCCGGAGACGAGGTGCGGCAGCACCCAGCCGACGGTCGAGACGAACGGGTTGAGCGCCACCCGAACCGGATATTTCAACAGCAGCCGGATTTCGCTCAAGCCCCGGGCGCGGGCCATGTCGACATAGGGCTTGTTGAGCTCGTCGAGCAGGTTGGCGCGCATGATACGGATCAGTGCTGCGGTGGCACCTGTGCCGAGAACGACGACCGGGATCCACATATGCGAAATGAGATCGCCGAGCTTGGCCCAGCTCCAGACGGCATTGATATAGGCGGGCGAAAACAGCCCGCCGGTGCTTTGGCCGAAATATTGTGCCGAAACATACATCAGCACCAGCGCCAGCAGGAAATTCGGGATGGCAAGGCCGAGAAAGCCGAAGAAGGTGGCGAAGTAATCTCCCACCGAATATTGCCGCACGGCCGAATAGATGCCGATCGGAAAGGCCACCGCCCAGACGAAGAGCAGCGTGGTGACCGAGACCACCATCGTCAGGCCCATGCGGGCCCAGATCAGCTCGCTGACCGGCTTGTTCCAATCGAGGGACTGGCCGAAATCCCCGCGCAGCAGGATGCCGCTGATCCATTTCCAGTATTGAACCGCCCAGGGCTGATCGAGGCCATAGCGTTCACGCAGGCCGGCGATGACGCCGGGATCGATCGTTTCGTTCTGGGAGGCCAGACGCGCGGTCATCGCGGTCAGGAAGTCGCCGGGCGGCAACTGGATGATGATGAAGGTCACGACGGAGATCGCGAACATCATCGGGATCATGTAAAGCAGACGTCTGATGATGAAGCCGGCCATGGTCAAGCTCCTTCAATCGGCAATCGCCGATCGGATGATTGGGACTGGGCTGGTGTCGATGGGGTGGCGCCCGTAGACGCCATCCCTGTCGGTCGCGTTCCGTTATTGCTGGTAGTAGAAGGTCTCGGGCTTTGCCGGTCCCGGTGTCATGTAGAACGATGTGCTGGGAATGACCTTCGGGACATTGCGCATATTGGTCTTGACGATGCCGACGCGGTCCGGCTCCAGGTTGGTGCCGATGACGTAGAATTCGTCACGGGTGATCGCCAGCAGTTCCTTCATCGCGGCCAACTGCTTTTCGAGCGTCGGCGCTTCCTGCACCTGCCGATAGAGATCCATCTGCTTCTTGGCAGCAGGGCTCGGTTCTTGCGCGTTCGGATCCTTGGGGTTCTGGTAATAGAGGCCCCAGGCCGTGGCGAAGCTCGATTCATATTCGTGCGGGAAGTACCATTTTGGATCGAGCAGGCCGAGGAAGTCGTAGCCACCGCCACCAACCCATCCAAGGCCGTCATTCTCATTGTTCTGCAGGCGGGAGAAGATCAACGAACGTTCGGCCGGGCGGGGCTGCATGTCGATGCCGACGGCCCGCCAGTAGCGCTGGATCATCTCAAGGGCGTCCACCTGGATCGGGCTTCCGGTCAAGGCGTCGATCGCAAAGGTAATCCGCTTGCCGTCCTGGCCGAGGCGGTAGCCTTCGGCGTCATGTTTGGTAAGGCCGGCCTTATCGAGATACTGATTGGCGAGATCGACATTATACTCCAGATACTGCCTCGCCATCTTCTCGTCGTAGAGCGCAGTGCCTTCACGCGGTGCTGCCTGATAAGGCTTGGCCTGTCCGGCATAGATCAGCTGGTTGAGCTCTTCGCGGTTGATGGCGTAGCTGAGGCCGATGCGGAAATCCTTGTTGGAAAAGACAGCGCGCAGGGCCGGATTCTTGTGGGTCTGGTTCAGGGTGATCAGCAGGGCGTTCGACCACGCCGGCCGGGCGATGAACAGGCCATAGCCGCCCTTCTCCTGGTTCTGCACGATCACCGTACGGGCGTCCGTCGTCTCGATGAAGCGGTTCTGCATGTCGATTTCGCCGCTGATCGCCTTCAGGATGATTGCCTGGGTATCCTGCATCACATCGATGGTGATGCGATCGAAGTAAGGCAGCTGGTTTCCTGCGGTATCCACCTTGGCATAGTATGGATTGCGCTCGGCGACGACCTGGGTGGTGCCGTTATAGGGCGCGGTCAACACCCAGGCATCGAGCGTTGGACGGCCGAGATCGCGCCAGCGGCCGGGAAACCCGATCTTGTTGTTGAAGAGCTGGACCCAGTCGGTTGCGCCGGCTGTCTTCACCAGGGCATCGACGCCGTCGGGATTGAAATCCTTGTGGAATTGCTTGAGGTAGTGGGCCGGTGCGGCCGCCAGAATATCGGAGCCGCGCACGGTGGCCATGTTCATCAGGAACAGGCCGTTCGGCGCAGCAAATTTGAAGACGACCTTGTCGTCGGCGAGCTTTTCGACCTTGACTGTCTCTCCGCCCGCGGTCAGCCAGTCGGGTGCTGCAGGCGTGATCTTGGTGTTGCGCAGCACGTTCTCGTTCCACCACACCAGATCGTCCGCGGTAAAGGGCTCGCCATCCGACCAGCGCGTGCCCTCCCGCAAGGTGAACGTATATTCGGTGGCATTGTCATTGACCTCGACGCTCTTGGCGATATCGGGGATCACCTCGGTCCATTCCGGATTCCAGCGAACCAGTCTCGTGTAGCCGATCGAACGCTCGATCTCGCTGTCGCCACCGCCAAAGGTGGCCGTGCGCCAGGTCCCGCCATAGGTACCGACGGATTCAAGCGGAGTGAGCACCAGCGGCTCCTTGGGCAGCCGCTTTTCGATGGGCGGCAGCTTGCCGGCGTCGACCAGCGCCTTCAGTTCCGGCGACTCCTCAAAGCCGAATGCGGCACCGGCCCAGCCGACGCCCATGAGGATCGCCGCGGCAACGGTCGAGACAACCTGCCGTCTTAAGATTCTGACGTGTTGCATTCTTTCCTCCCAATATTCCGCTCTAGGTTATCGTTAACGTATTCTCCTCTTTCCTTAACGTTATCGTTACCGTTAAATCTTGTCAAAGAGATTCTCGACACCTTATACTGAGCCAGAGCAGCCTTGGCATTCCTGGAAATTATGTTAGTTATCGTTATCGTAACTTCCTGCCATTTCTGACGAGACAATCCAATTGAGCCGCCCTAAAGAGCCAGAATCCAAAATTACCATCGCCGATGTCGCCCGCGCCGCAGGGGTGTCGCCAATGACGGTATCGCGCGTGCTCAATGATCGGGGCGGAGCCAGTGCGGAGACCAGTCAACGGATTATTTTAGCGGCGAGCGAACTCAATTACCGGCCCAATCCCTTTGCGCGTGGATTGCGGTCCGATCGATCGAAGGCCATCGGCCTTCTCGTTCCCGACATCACCAATCCGTTCTTTCCCGAAGTCATCAGGGGAGCAGAGGATGCCGCGAGCGCTGCCGGCTACAACCTGCTTCTGTCCAATGTCGTCGAGAACAGCAAGCGGGAGGAAGAACTCATCGAAACGCTGCTGCGGCACCGGGTCGACGGGATCATCGTCTGCAGCCCGCGACTGCCCGATGCCGCGCTGCATAAGGCGCTTGCGCCCCACCGCGCGGTGGTGCTCATCAACCGCGAGGCGCCCAACGAGGTCGCCGGGACGATCGTCACCGACTACGAGACGGGAGCGTCGCGTGCCATCGACCATCTGGTCGAGCGCGGACGCCGCAGGATAGCGATCATCGCCGGGCCGCGCAGTTCGTTTGGCGGCAAGAGCCGGCTTGTCGGTTTTCGCAAAACGCTGGCCGCCCATGGGCTCAAGGCGCAAGGCATCGTTTATTGCGATCCGACCGCAGCGGGTGGCCAAACGGCGGCCGCACAATTGCTGGCGGAGGCGCCCGGCATCGATGCTCTCGTCTGCTACAACGACCTCAATGCGATCGGCGCCATGAAGGCCTGCCGGGCAGCCGGCGTTTCTATCCCCGGGCAAATCGCCCTGATCGGTTTCGACGATATTCCGACTGCCGAACTGCTGTCTCCGGCGCTCACCACCTTGCGGGTGCAAAAACGCGAAATGGGGGAGGAAGCCGTGCGTCTGCTGCTCAGCCGCATCGCCACCAGAAACCGCCAGCACGGTATCGTCATCGTGCCCGAGCTTATCATCCGCGAAACAACCTGAACGCCCCGGAGCATGATGCCGAAAAGTGTGAGCGGTTTTCGGACGACATCATGCTCCAACTCTTAAAGTTTGGAACAGGAGGAATATCCGATGGATATCAACAATCTGCAGTCACTGGCCCTGCCTGAGGAGAAAAAGGCCTGGTTCGTTCATGAGCGGTTCGGCATGTTCGTTCATTGGGGGCTTTATGCCCTGCCGGCACGCCATGAGTGGGTCAAGAGCCGTGAAGAACTGAACGACGCCGACTACCAGAAATATTTCGATCATTTCGATCCCGATCTCTACGACCCCCGCGAATGGGCCAGACGCGCGAAAGCGGCCGGCATGAAGTATGTGGTGCTGACCACCAAGCACCATGAAGGCTTCTGCCTCTGGGATACCAAGGCAACCGACTTCAAGGTGACCAACACGCCTTATGGGCGGGATCTGCTGGGCCCGTTCGTCGACGCCTTCCGTGCGGAGGGCCTGAGGATCGGGTTCTACTATTCGCTGATCGATTGGCATCATCCGGACTTCACGGTCGATCCGCGCCACCCGCAGCGCAATCATCCCGATGCGCTGAAAATCAACGAAGGCCGGGACATGCAGCGTTACGCCGCCTTCATGCGTGAGCAGGTCCGCGAGTTGCTGACGGACTTCGGGCAAATCGACATCATGTGGTTCGACTTCAGCTATCCGCAGTGGAAGCTCGGAGACCTGGTCGGAAAGGGCCATCAGGATTGGGAAAGCGAGAAACTCGTGCGCCTGGTGCGCGAGCTCGCCCCCGACATCATCATCAACAATCGGCTCGATCTCGCCGGCCTGCAGCCCGACATCGTCACGCCGGAGCAATATATGCCGCGCGCCCGGCCGCTCCGCGATGGCAGGCGCGTCGTCTGGGAAGCGTGCCATACACTCAGCGGCTCCTGGGGCTATCACCGCGACGAGGACACCTGGAAAAGCACGGAACAACTGGTGCAGATGCTGGTCGGGACCGTTGCCATGGGCGGCAATCTGTTGATGAATGTTGGGCCGACGGCGCGCGGCACGCTCGACCATCGCGCGATTACAGCCCTTGCCGCCTATGAGGAGTGGATGGCACTGCACGAGCGCAGCATCGTCGGTTGCACTCAGTCCGACTTCGCCGCGCCGGCCGACTGCCGCCTTACCCAGAATGGCGATCGCCTCTATATCCACCTCTTCAACTGGCCCTATCGCCATCTGCATTTCGATGCGCTGGCGGGGAAAGTCGAATATGCGCAGTTCCTGCATGATGGCAGCGAAGTCACCTGGCTGCGCCCGTCAGCCAATACCTTGTGGGCGAACACGCAGTTCCCCGTCGGTGATGATCAAATGACATTCGTCCTGCCGGTTCGCCGACCTCAGATCGTCGTCCCGGTCATCGAAGTTAAGCTCAAGGCAGGGAGCACCTCCGGCATTCAGGATTAAAGGGTGGCGGACGATCGCGCAGCTGAGATCGGTTGCCTGGGCGGGCGGGGCATGCCCGCTCAGATAAACGGCTCCGTCGGCCCCGCCATACACCGACAGTGGCTACGGATTGGCTTCGGTGGTTTCCACGAAGAGCTGGTTGAGCTGTTTCATCTCGAGTGCATGGGCGCGCCTTCTGAGGGCGGATGCCTGTTTGAGCGTTGCAAGATTGTCTGTTGTCTCGATGAGGTGAGCATCGGCGACGAGCACTTCCGCTTCAATCCTTCCCTGCTCTCTCAATTGCCAGACATCCCTGACACGAAATTGAACCATTATCACGCCGAAAAGTGCCACGAGCGCGGAAGCGGTCATTGGCAGCCAATTGGGGACAACCGGGCCATAGGCGGAAAACAACGCTGAGAGACCGCTCAAAACGATGATCCCCAATGTGAGAAAATTCCAGAGATATTGATTGACCTTGGAGGAGCGCGCATAGCCGTTTCGATGTATTCGAAGGTCACGTAAAGCCTGCCTTTTGATCTCGGCTGCGTCCGATGGAAGCATGCTTTCGGCCGTCTCCTGCTCGATCTCCCGCCTTGCCGCCAAAATCACGTTGATGACGGCGATAGTGATCCCGAAGGTAATCATGAACCAGGCGATGTAGTGCAAAGGGACGTCGTCAAGAATGACGTTTGACAAAAACTCAGGTTGAAAAAATTCAATTAAAGCACCAATCGATATCAAGAATATAGACAGGGCAACCACTGCTAACGAAAGCATCGCTGCTATATTTCTATATCTGCCAGTCAGTGTCATTTTCTGCAGTTGAGCGTGGTCATCCCCCTCCTTTCTGAACAAGTTCATCATCCTATCCTCGAGACTACAGGGTTAACCATAGTCAACCTTTTACCACGCCAGAAAGCAAGTAACGTTTGCGAAGTAATACTTTAAGGATCGAATTGCCGGCAACCCTCGGTCCGGTCGATATGTCCGATACCGCGAGAACCGACCGCCCCATCGCCAACGGCCAGGCTGGGGTAGCCTTCGCCTCTTGAATCCCGCCGCTTCAGGTTATGCTGATCGCCAGCGGCCGGTCGAGGTGGCGAGCGCTTCGTCACCGCAATTGGGATGACGGTCGGCGGCTGTTTGCTTTGCCGGGCCTTGACTCCGCCTTGCCATTTCTACCGGCAATTGCGGTTCTCCAGACCAATGGAGGGCACCCGCTGCATTGTTGTACAAGGTATTTTGCCCAGCCTGACAGCCACTTGAAAACCGGCGCTGCCTGAGCGGGCAGGAGATCGCGCCCGCTCAGGAGAATGGTTCGGTCGGCCCCGCCGCTGGATTGGTCAGCCAGCATGGTCCCTCGGCGGTCATGTACATATGGTCTTCGAGCCGGATCCCGAATTTCCCGGGGAAGACGATCATCGGCTCGTTGGAAAAACACATGCCGGCGGCAAGCGGCGCGTCGTTGCCGCGAGCGATGTAGGGCTCCTCGTGGATCTCGAGCCCGAGGCCATGACCGGCGCGATGCGGCAAACCCGGCAGGCGATAGTCGGGGCCGAGGGAGTGTTTGGCAAGCACCTTGCGGGCCGCATCGTCGAGGCTCGAGCAGGCGGCACCGATCCGGGCTGCGTCGAAGACGGCCTGTTGCGCCTCGCGCTCGATCCACCAAGCCCGTTCGAACGCGCTGTTGCCGCCCTCCAGCATATAGGTCCTGGTGATATCGGAATGATAACCGTCAATCCGGCAGCCGGTATCGACGAGAATCACGTCGTCGCGACCAAGGACCTGATCGCCGTCGGCGCCATGCGGAAGCGAGGTCGCCGCGCCGAAGGAGACGATGCAGAATGTGGAGCCGGCATCGGCGCCGGCTTGGCGATGCTGCCGGTCGATGAAATCGACCACCTCGGATGATTTGATGCCCGGTTTCAAAAACCCATGCACTTGCTTGTGGACGTCAAGCGTCAGGTCCATCGCATACTGAATGAGGGCGATCTCCGCGGCCGATTTGATGCAACGCAGGTCGCGGATCAGCCGCCCGCCATCGGCAAGCCTCGCCGCGCCCATCTCCGCTGCCAATGCATGATAGAAGAAAAGCGGCAAACCATCGTCGAGGGCAAGTCTGCCGCCCTGGGCAACAAGGCGGGCGATCAGAGCGGCGCTGCTCTCCTCCTCTTCCCAGACCAGGATTTCCCCCGGCAGATGCGGCAGCGTTTCGACACGGCTGCGCTCGAACCCCGGAACGATGTAGAAAATGGTCGCGGGCGTGACGAGCGCGCCGAGGAACCTCTCGCTCGGATGCCAGACCAGCCCCGTGAAATAATGCAGGCTTTCGGTCGGCCCAAGAAGCACGGCAGCCAATCCTTCGGCTTCGATCATTTTGCGAAGCCTGGCGAGGCGGTTCTGCCGCTCATCCTCAGTTATGCGGGGTACCGTATGCTGCCACGACATGTTGTTTTCCTGCTTTTCCTGCGCTTCCGGAGCGATGAATCCCTCGCCTTGCAGCCAGGATCTTGAACCGACACTAATGCCGCTGTAGGCAATATGTCGACATGAAAAATGAGGAGATAGCGATGGCGGTCGAATACACCATACCGGGCATGCTGATACGCGATCATATGGTCGACGTTCCCCTGGATTGGTCGAAGCCGGACGGGGAGACAATCCGGATTTTTGCACGAGAAGTGTGCGATCCCGCCCGCCGTCGCGAAACACTGCCGTTGCTGGCTTTCCTTCAAGGCGGTCCTGGCGGAAAATCGCCGCGGCCGAGCAATGGCGGGCCGCCATGGCTTGCCGAAGCCCTGAAGACGCACCGCGTTATCCTGATCGACCAGCGCGGCACCGGGCGCAGCAGCCGGATCGAAAGTGCGATGATGGAGCGTTTTGCCGACGGCAGGGCCGCAGCCGACTATCTCACCCTCTTTCGTGCCGACAGCATCGTTGCCGATTGCGAACATCTGAGGAAAACCGTCTTCGGCGGCGGGCGCTGGCAGACGCTGGGCCAGAGCTATGGCGGCTTCCTGACACTCACCTATCTGTCGAAGGCGCCGGAGGGACTTTCCGCCTGTTATGTCACCGGCGGCCTTGCCGGCCTTGGGGCGACGGCCGACGATGTCTATCGGCGCACCTACCCGCGCGTCACCGAAAAGAACGCCGCCTATTACCGCCGCTACCCCGGGGATGCCGAGCGCATCGGCCGGATCGCCGACTATATCGAGACCAATGAGGTGCGGTTGCCCGATGGCGATCGCCTCTCCGTTCGCCGCTTTCAGACCATCGGCATCGATTTCGGCATGGCGCCGGGTTACGAGAACATCCATTGGCTGGTCGACGAGGCTTTCTCCGGTCCCAATGAAGACCGTCTCTCCGATCGCTTTCTCGCGTCGGTGATGTCCCTGACCTCCTATGACGACAATCCGCTCTTCGCCGTTTTGCAGGAAAGCATCTATGGCCAGGCCGGGACGCCGACTGCCTGGGCGGCCGAACGGATCCGCGCCGAGCATCCGGCTTTTGCCGGCGACCGGCGGCCGCTGCTGTTGACGGGGGAGATGATGTATCACTGGATGTTCGAGGAAATTCGCTCGCTCAGGGCTTTCAGGGCGGGCGTCGAGGCGCTGGCCACACATGAGCGCTACGTGCCGCTCTATGCCCCGGCACGTCTCGCGGCAAACGAAGTGCCGGTCGCTGCCGTCATCTATCATGACGACATGTATGTCGATGCCGCACTTTCGCTCGAGACAGCGCGCCACGTCGCCAACGTGCAGGCATGGGTGACCAACGAATTCGAGCATGACGGTGTTCGCCAATCGGCGGCTGTCCTGCGCAGGCTGATGACCTTGGTCAGGGAACAGGGCGGCCCCCTCGCCTCCTGAGGCTCGAACGGTTCATTGCTCTCGTCGCATCAGGACATGCTGATCGCTACCGGCCGGTCCAGATCGCGGGCGATATATTCCTGGATCTGGCGAACGATCTGCCCGGCGTGGGCGATCGCCAGGCGGTCGGCCCGCTCGACGTCACCGGCCTCGATCGCGGCGATGATCTCCTCGTGTTCGTCGACATACTGGCGCGGCAGACGGTCGTCGAATGTCGAGTAGTAAAGGCGCAGGATGCGGCGGCCCTCGTCGAGCAGCCTGGCGAAGAAGGCCGTGTAATAGGAATTGCCGGCAAGTTCGGCAATCGCGACGTGAAATTCGCGGTTCGCCTCGATCATCGCATAGGCATCGCGCGCGGCAACGGCATCGGCGAAGTCCTTCTGATGCCGGCGAACGGTCTTCATGATCTCGCCGTTGCGCCGTTGCGCCGCGCCGCGGGTCGTCACCCGGTACATCAGCGTCAACGCTTCGAAATAGGTGGGCAGGCTTGCGAAATCGATCGTCGCGACGATCGTGTTCCTGTTCGGCAGCGTCGTGACCAGCCCGTCGGCGGCGAGCCGCAACAGCGCCTCGCGAATGGGAGTCCGCGACATCCGGAAACGTTCCGACAGCCGCACCTCGTCGAGCGGACTGCCGGGTTCCAGCGCCATCGACAGGATTTCCCGCCTGAGCGTCACATAGACGCTCTGCGTGCCAGAGCCGCGCACCCGCACATTTTCCGCGTCGTTCCGCATTCGTCCGCCCTCTTTCGTTAGAGCCTTGTATTTCGTTTCGGCCGATTCCCGCAATGTCGGTCTTCGGGGGCCTCAAATTTGTAAGCTCACATCATTGAATCTTGTCGACAGTTTGTATATAAGGCAATCAGTTTCAACGAGGCTCGATCGATGACCACAGGATGGAAGGGCGTATTTCCCGCCGTAACGACACAGTTCAACGAAGATCTTTCCGTTGATTTGCCCTCGACCCAGCGTGTCCAGGACGCGCTTGTAAACGATGGCGTCAATGGACTGATCGTCATGGGCACATGCGGCGAGAACAATTCGCTGGACCCCGAGGAGAAGCGCACGATCTTGAAAGCTGCCGTCGAGGTCGTCAACGGCCGCGTTCCCGTGGTCACCGGCGTGTCCGAATTCGACACGCGCCGTGCCGTCGCCTATGCTCGCGACGCCGAAAAGCTCGGCGCCGACGGCCTGATGCTGCTGCCGGCCATGGTTTATGTGCCGAAGCCCGAAGAGCTGATCGCGCATTTCCGCACCGTCGCCGAAGCGACCTCGCTGCCGATCATGCTCTACAACAACCCGCCGGCTTACCGCGTCAATATCGGCGCCGATGTGCTGAAGGTGCTTGCCGACGTGCCGAACATCAAGGCGGTCAAGGAAAGCGCGCCGGATCCGCGCCGCTTCACCGATCTCATCAATGAATTCGGCGATCGTTTCGATATCTTCGCAGGTCTCGACGATGTGGCGCTTGAAGGCCTGATGCTTGGCGCCAAGGGCTGGGTCTCCGGCCTGACCAGCGCCTTCCCCGAGGAATCCGTGCGGCTCGTTGCCGCCGCCGAACGCGGTGACTGGGAAGAGGCCCGCAAGATCTATCGCTGGTTCATGCCGCTTCTGCACCTCGATGCCGAACACGACCTCGTCCAGTCGATCAAGCTCGCCGAGCAGATCATGGGCCGCGGCTCAGAACGCGTTCGCATGCCGCGCCTGCCGCTTTCGGGCGCCCGCCGCGCCGAAGTCACTGCCATGGTCGAGAAGGCCGCCGCCACGCGTCCCTCGAAGATCCGCCAAGCCGCCTGATACAACGAGGCCGGCGACCGCGCGGTCGTCGGCCTTTCCGTGTTTGCAGTTCAGGCAAGCGCCAGCGACCGGCCGGTCGCCGGATCAAACAGATGCATCTGGTTCATGTTGAACGAGAGCGGCATCGTCGACATCGGCCTGGGCCCGCTCTCGGGATCGATGCAGGCGCAAAGGCTTGCCTCGCCGATGCCGAAATAAACCATGGTCTCCGGCCCGAGTGGTTCCACAAGATCAATCTTCGCTTCGATGTCGGCATAACCAGGACGGGCCTGGCGGTCGGTGATCGATTCCGGCCTGATCCCGAACACGACTGATTTGCCGGCATGGCTGGCATAGTCGCCGGCGCGAGTCTCCGGCACTGGAAGCTCGCTGCCGTCGGTCAGCTTGACGACGAGGCCCTTCTCTCCTGATAGCAGCGTCGCGGACAGGAAGTTCATCGACGGAGAGCCGATGAAACCGGCGACGAACTGGCTGACCGGCCGATGATAGAGCGCCTGCGGCGGTCCCGCCTGTTCGATGATGCCACCATTCATCACCACGACACGATCCGCCATGGTCATCGCCTCGACCTGGTCGTGCGTGACGTAGACGGTCGTCGTCGGCAACAGCTGGTGCAGCCGCTTGATCTCCGTGCGCATCTGTACGCGAAGCTTGGCATCAAGGTTGGACAATGGCTCGTCGAAGAGAAAGACTTTCGGATTCCGGACGATGGCGCGCCCCATCGCGACGCGCTGGCGCTGGCCGCCCGAAAGCTGGCCCGGACGCCGGCCGAGCAGCTCGCTGATATGCAAGGTTTCCGCCGCCCTGATGATACGGGCGTCAATCTCGCTCTTGGCAAGCTTCTGCTGCTCCAGGCAGAACGAAATATTCTCCCGCACCGTCATGTGCGGATAGAGCGCGTAGTTCTGAAAGACCATGGCGATATCGCGTTTGCCCGGGCCAAGCCGGTTGACGACCTGGTCGCCGATCACGATCTCACCACCGGTGATGTGTTCGAGACCCGCGATCATACGCAATGTCGTCGATTTTCCGCATCCCGACGGACCTACGAAAACGACGAATTCATTGTCTTCGATGTCAAGGCTGATGCCGCGCACGGCCTCGTAGATGCCATAGGACTTGACGATGCTCCTGAGTTCCAGCCGTGCCATGGTTTTCTCCTAGACCTCCTGCAACCAGATCGCCATCGCTCCGGGCTCGCGATTGGCCCAGAGGTGATAGGGGATCGCCATGAAGGGCCGCTCCTTCAGCGAGGGGCGCGCGGTGCGATAGAGCGCATTCTGCCAATCGGATATATCGGCTTCGAGCGCAGTGCCTTCGAGGACGGTCGCTCCGCCGAGAAGCACGGCATCGTAGCGGGCGAAAATTTCCTCAGATGCCGGCAGGCGGAGCCGCTGCGGCTCACCGCCGAGGTCCATTTCCTCGATACAATAGACGACGGGACCGCGCCGCAGCGCGACGCGTCCGCCGTCTTCGGAGACGGCAGGATGCGCGTAGATGCGCTCGACAGGCATCGACAGGCCAATGCGGACCTCGTCGCCATTGCGCCATTCCCTTGATATTGCCGCATAACCCTTCGTCACGCATTGATCGAGATCGACGGCAACGCCGTTGACCGAGATCTGCGCCTGCCTGCACCATCCGGGGATGCGAAGACGAAGCTGAAACCGGCTTGGCGGCTCGACGGCGAACCGCAGGCTGATGTCGCCATCCCATGGATATTGCGTCTCCTGGATCAGCCGCACGAAGCTGTCGCCGACTGTCAGCTCGGCGGAATTGGTGCCGTAGAGATGGACGGCGAGCTCATGATCACCCGTGGAATAGAAATATTGGCCGACCGACGTGATGAAGCGGGCGATGTTGGTCGGGCAGCAGGGGCAGTAATGCCATTTCCACCGGCGGTGCTGCCCGTGGCTTTCAAGGACGTTCTCATAGAAATAATGCTCGCCGTCGCGCGCGATGCCCGAAAGCGCGCCGTTGTAGAGCACCGTTTCCAGTCTGTCGGTGAACTTGCTATCGAGATCGACCTGCGCCATGCGATGGCTCCAAAAGCCGAGCGCGACGGCTGCGCATGTCTCGGCATAGGCCGTCTCGTTCGGCAGGTCGAATTCCCGCGTGAACCCTTCATTGGATGCCGACGGGCCAAGGCCACCGGTCACGTAGAGCTGGCGGCTGACCAGATTGTCAAAAAGCCGGTCGCAGGCTTCCTTCAATGTCGGATCGTCGTTTTCATGGGAGAGATCCGCCATCGCAGAAAACAGGTACATGGCGCGAACCGCGTGGCCGACGACCTGGTGCTGGTCGCGCACCGGCATATGGGCCTGGCTATAGGCATATGTCTTGTAGACATAATCATCAGGGCTCTCGCCGCGTTTGCGAGCCTCCTCGTCGTAATATGAGGGCATGCGGCCACGTTCGTCGACGAAATAGGTCGCAAGCTTCAGATGCCGCGGATCGCGCGTCACGCGATAGAGCTTGACCAGCGCCAGCTCGATTTCCTCATGGGCATCGTAACCTCTGAGCTTTCCGGGCTCCGCGCCGAAGGTGGCGATGATATGGTCGACGGCGCGGATCATCACATCGAGGAAACGACGCTTTCCCGTCGCCTCGTAGTAGGCGACAGCCCCTTCCAGCAAGTGGCCCATCGAATACATCTCGTGCAGGTCGCGCAGGTTGGTCCAGCGCCTGTCCGGCTCGCGGCGAATGAACCAGCTGTTGAGGTAGCCATCGGCCATCTGCCCTTTTTCGAGCTTTGCGACGATATCATCGATCTTCGTTTCGAGCCCAGCATTCGGGTGAGCCTTCAGCGTGTAACTTGCGGCCTCGATCCATTTGCCGAAATCGGAATCGAAGAAATGCTGCATCGACAGTCCGCTCGGCTGGATCGGGCGCACCAGCGGCCCGGCCGGCTTGTCAAAATCGAGCACCTCGAGGAAGCCCTCCTCTTCCAGCCGCTTGTGCTGCGTCGGGATGGTGACGTTGCGGACCGTCTCCGTCCAGCTCTGCCAGAAACCGCCATGGAATACGACACTGGAATGGTCGGCGGGCCTGTATCGCTGCCGTCCCGCAGCGCGTGCCGGTTGAAAACGAGGTGAGCTGGTCATGAGGACTCCTGAGCGGAACGAGCGCTGTTACTTCACGGCGCCGGCCGTCAGGCCGCGCACGTAATATCGTTGCAAGAGAAGGAAAAGCAGGATGCAGGGGACCATGGTCACGGCTATGCCGGCCTGCAGTGCGCCCCAGTCGATAATGCCGTAGATGCCCGACGAAACATTCACCAGCATGATCGGCAGCGTGAACTTGTTCTGGTCGGACAAAAAGATAAGGGCGGCGAGGAATTCGTTCCAGGAATTCAGGAAGGCGAACATCGCAACGGTGGCAACACCGGGAAGCGCGATCGGCAGCATGATCCGGCGCAGGATCGTCGCCTGCGACGCGCCATCTATCCGCGCCGCTTCGATCAGCGCCTTCGGCACCGCGTCGAAGGCGTTGCGCATCATGAAAACGGAAAAGGGAAGCTGGAACGTTACATAGATCAGCACCAGGCCGAAAAGGCTGTTTTGCAGCCGGAAGACTTTCAGGATCAGGAAAAGCGGCGTCAGGATCGACTGGAACGGGATCATCATCGTCGCCATGATCAGCACGAAGAGCAGTGACTGACCGGGAAAACGGAATTTCGAAAAGCCGTATCCCGCCGGCACCGAGACGAGCACCGTCAGGATCACCGTTCCGGCAGCAATCAGCACCGAATTGCCGGCATAGACGTACCAGCCGGCGCCGACATGTTCGAGACGGCGGTAGTTTTCGAGCGAGAAGGCTTTCGAGAAGAGCGCTGCCGGATCGGCAAGTGCTGCGGCCGCGGGCTTGAAGGAATTGGCGAAGGACCAGACGATCGGCATCACGAAGAAGACGGCAAAGACGCATGCCGTCAGAACGAAAGCGAGATAACCGAGCCGCTCGCTCGCCGGCTTCGCTGCGAGATTGTGGTTGAGCCGTTCCATCAACCCTCCTCCGGCCGCTGGCGCAGCAGGACGAACTGTATCGCACTGATCGCCACCAGCACGACGAGCAGGGCAAAGGAGATCGCCGAGCCATAACCGAGGCGGTAGGATGAGAACGAGGCGAGATAGATCGAGAAGACCGCGGAGATCGTGCTGTTCTCAGGGCCGCCCTGGGTGATGATGAAGAACTGGTCGAAGGCCAGCATCGATGAGGTGACGTTGAGGACAAGCGCCAGGACGACCGAATTCCTCATCAAAGGCAGCGTTATGCGGCGAAACCGGCTCCAGACGCTGGCGCCGTCGATCCTGGCGGCTTCGATGACGTCGTTGGATATGCTCTGCAGGCCGGTCAGGAGGATAATCATCGTGAAGCCCGCTGTTTTCCAGACGACCATTAGGATGACGACGCCGAGTGCCGGCCAGAAACTTTCGAGCGGTCTCGGGGCGCTGTCGATGATGCCTGCCCCGCGCAGCAATTGCGCAAAGACGCCGCTATCGGGATTGAGCAGCCACATCCACAATGTCGAGGCCGCCCCGAAGCCGATGACGACGGGCATGAAATAGATCGTGCGGAAAAAGCCGGCGATGCGCAGCGGCCGGTCGACGAGCAGCGCCAGAGGAAAGGCGACCAGGAAGATCGCAGCCGTGACCAGCACCGTGTAGAGCAGCGTAAAACCCAGGGAATGCCAGAGCTGGGTATCCCCGATCAGCTCGGCATAGTTGGAGAGGCCGATGAATTTGGTCCGGCCAAGAAGCGGCCAGTTGTAGAAGCTCATCCAGACCGTCATGACAAGCGGCACGAGGAAAAGCACGACGATGAACAGCAAGCCCGGCAGGATGAAGGCAAGGCCAAGCCAACCCTTTGGCTCCGGTTCTCCGGTCGCGACTGCGCGCCTCCGGCTGCGAAGTGTCGAGGATATCACCGCAACTCCTCCTTCCGCTTGAAAGTCGAGATGTGACAGCGACGGCAGGGCATCCGCGGACACCCTGCCGAAACGTGTCGGCTTAGTTCGGATTGGTGCGTTCGAGGATACGGGTGAAGTCGGCCTGCGTCTTGGCGATCGTTCCGTCGACGTCGTCACCGAAGATCGTGCCCTGGATCAGATTGAGGAAGGGTCCGGTGCGGCTGACGAAGAGTTCGTCGGACGAAAATGTGTAGGGCGTGCGCGCCTTGGCGAGGATATTGTAGGCGACGA
Organism: Rhizobium sp. WYCCWR10014; assembly: GCF_001657485.1. Classification (GTDB taxonomy): domain Bacteria; phylum Pseudomonadota; class Alphaproteobacteria; order Rhizobiales; family Rhizobiaceae; genus Rhizobium. The sequence continues at coordinate 56,100 of NZ_LXFU01000050.1, read as the reverse complement.
GATTGCGCTGGTCGAACTTCGCATAGGCTTCCGCTGCGAGGTCGGTGCGCGACGGCATCCCCGATTCCTGGGTGATGTAGACCTGCTGCTCGGGCTGCATGTAGAAATTGACGAAGTCGAGCGCGACTTTCTTCTTCTCTTCGCTGATGCCCTTGATCAGGGAAAGCGTATCGCCGCCGGCAAAGCTCGATCCACCGCCCTTCGGCCCGGGGATCGGTGCGACGGCGAATTTCACGTCGGGATATTTGCTGGTCAGCAGATTGACGATGTAGGAGCCGGTCATCAGGATGCCGACCTTGCCCGAGGCGAAGGCCTCGACGGCATTGTTGCCGTTGCCGGAACGCGAGGTCGGATGGATCGCACCGGCCTTCCACATATCGCGATAAGCAGCGATGGTCTCACGCAGCGCCGGCGTATCGACCGTGGCGCTGCGGCCGTCATCACTCAGCACATCGGCATTGGCGGCCCACAGATGCGGCAGGAAGTCGTAGATCAACCAGCTTCCCGAATTGGCGACGAAATAGAAGCCATAGGTCTCGTTGCCGAGCGCGGCGATCTTCTTAGCGTCGGCGGCAATCTCCTCCATCGATGCCGGCGCCTTGTTCGGATCAAGGCCGGCCTTGGTGAACAGATCGGTATTATAAGCAATGATCGAGGCATCCGGCAGGGCCGGCACGCCGTAGATCTTGCCGTCATAGGTGGCAAGACGGATGTGCGACGGGCTCATGGCCGCGGAATACGGCAGGCCCTTCACGAAGTCGGAGATATCCTCGAGACCGTCCGCGGCGGCAAAGGTCGGGAGATAGATCAGATCGAGCACGGCACCGTCAGGAGCCGCGCTGCCCGCAATCGCGGCACCCAGTTTCGGCACCATCTGCTCGGCCGTGATCTGGGTGACATTGACCTTGTCGGAGTGGGAGGCGTTGTATTTGTCGGCTAGGCCCTGAAGGACGGCGCCGGACGACGTGCGCACCCATAGGGTGATTTCTTCGGCGCTGGCGAGAGAAGAGCTTGCCAGCAGTGCAAGAGCGGTGATCGTCGTTTTCAGTCGAAGCATGCTTGTTCCCCTTTTTCTCGTTCAGGCCCAAGGCCATCGGACGAAATGAACGTTAGATCAGAAATTTTTTGATGTCGACAGTCTGTGTGCATAAATCTGATGTGCGATTGATAAAACCTTTTAACAGCTCATTTTTTTCTGCTAAAAGCTTTTATCATGGATCGAACACGAGGTAGATCTTGAAGAATACGGGCGATCGCAGACGGACGATTTATGACGTGGCAAAGGCTGCGGGCGTCAGCATTTCGACGGCGTCAAACGCACTGAACGGCACCGGCCGGACGAATGCCGAGACGCGCGAGCGGGTTCGGCGCGTGGCGGAGGAGATCGGATTTCGGCCTAATGCACTCGCTCGTGGGTTGCTGAGCAAGCGAAGCCATGCGATCGGCATGCTGACGAACGACACCTATGGGCGACTGACGCTGCCGATGGCGGCAGGGGTATCGGAGGTACTGGTCGATCACGGCGTCTCCGTCTTCCTATGCGCCACCAACAATGATCCAAGGCTCGCCCAGCTGCATCTGGAGGCGCTTCTCGACCGGCAGGTCGACGGTATCATATTCACCGCGACCCGCCTCGATCTCACGCCGCCAGTCCAGCTGTCCCGCTTGCCGATACCCGTCGTCTACGTCTTTGCCGAGGGTCCGGCTGACAGCGTCACCTTCTTTCCCGATGACGAACAGGGCGCCCGCCTCGCCGTCGATCACCTGAAAGAGCTCGGTCGATCGCGGATCCTCCACATCACCGGGCCGCGGGATTATCTGGCCGCTCGTATCCGTGCCCAATCCTATCTCGACGCCTGCGGTGACGGTGCCGAAGCGATGTTCGGCGACTGGTCGGAGGAATGGGGTCACGAGGCCGTTCAGACGGTGTTTGCCCGGCCCGGCGCAAAGCCCGACGCCATCTTCTGCGGCAGCGACGAGATCGCCCGTGGCGTCATCGACGCGCTGCGCGACCTTGATGTGGAGATTCCGACGGATGTCGCCGTGGTCGGCTTCGACAATTGGGAGGTCGTCGCACGGCAAACGCGCCCGCCGCTGACCACCATCGACATGGAGTTGAAGGAACTGGGCCATCGCGCCGGCCTGGCAATCCTCAGCCTCTCCAAGGGTGAACCGGCCCCTGCCGGCATCACCAGATTGCCGTGCCGCCTAGTCGTGCGGCAGTCTTGCGGCAGCCCCCTTCAATCCGACTGAAAACGACGGCAACGAACAGAGACACGGCGCCGCCGTCCCTATTATCTATCTGTGGAATTGCCTGAACGGGTCAGGCTGTTGCGGCTGACCAGCGACGGTATCTGGAAAATATGCTCGGAAGCGGTGCGGCCTTCTATTCTGGAAATGAGGGCCCGGGTTGCGACCTGACCGAGTTCCCTGCCCGACTGATCGATGCTTGCGAGATTGACGAGGCCGAGTGCTGCGGTCGGGGAATTGTCGTATCCGATGACGGCGAGATCGTCGGGCACGCGCACGCCCATTTCCATAGCCAGGCTCAGAAGGGTGATCGCGTCGAGATCGCTCCAGCAGAATACGGCGCGCGGCCTGTCCTTCCTCGATAGGAATTTTCGCATCGCCTCTTCCCGCTTCGGCGAAGCAATGGGAATTTTGCCGATCGCTGGCGAGGAGCCGAGGCCGCCACGCTGCATCGCCCGGCGAAACCCGATCTCACGCTGGCGTACGACGGAGACCGCGTGCCCCTGGCGCTCGCCAAGGCTCAGCATTTCGATGTCGCGATAGCCGCAGGCAAGAAGCGCTTCGACGGCGATCTCCGCTCCGCGCTGATCGTCGGCATTGACGGTATCGAAGGCCGTAGCGCTGGCATCATGGTAACCGACCGCGACGATCGGTATCTGGACTGCGAACTTTGCGAGGATCTCCGAGGGCAGACGCGGCGCAACGAGGATAAGGCCGTCCATCTTGTAGTCGATCATCGATTCGATCAGCGACGTCTCCAGCTGCACGCGCGCATCGCTGACGCCGATCATCGCCTGGTAATGCGAGGGCGCCAGCACCCCGTTCACGCCGGCAATCACCTCCGGAAGGAAAGGATTGCGGATATCGATCAGGAGCACTCCGATGGTGAAACTCCGGCCACGCAGCCCTCTAGCTGCCCGCGAGGGGCGATAGGCAAGTGCTTCGATGGAATCAGTCACCCTTGCGCGCAGCGCATCACTGACGCCATAGGCATTTCGCATCACCTTGGAAACCGCTGCAACCGATACGCCTGCGTGAGTTGCCACGGTCCGGATCGTCACGCGATCGTTTCGTTGCGGCTTTTGTTTGTCTTCGATTGACATGAAATCTCTGGCTTGCTGCGGGTCGTCAACATCGCCCGCAGAATCACCATGGCAGACTGGTAACGAAAATTCTATTGCACTTCCGAAGAAGATGTAGAACGTTATATGGAGAACGTTCTACAACTCGTCGGGAGGACTTGATGAACTTTCAGCCGGCAGCCATCAGCGGCAACCTCGTTTCGCGCGTCTGGTCTGGGGACATGATCGCGCCGCTATCGGATGGCGGTCAGGGAACGGCCGCAAGCTTCGTCTCCAAGACTTTCGAGCATGATGGCGCTAAGCTTCCCCTCGAGCTCTTTATATCAGCACTTGGCCTTTATCGCTGCTTCATCAACGGCGTTCGTGTCGGCAGCGACCTGTTGACACCCGGCTGGACGAACTACGACGATCGCCTTGCCTATCAGCGATACGACGTCTCGAACCTGATCAAGCCGGGGATCAACCGGATCGAGATCTGGCTTGCTGACGGATGGTATCGGTCGCCTTTGATGTGGGGCGCCCAGGCGATCCCGAATTGCTGGGGCGACAGGATCGGCGCCATTGCGGATCTGATCGGACCGGATGGCACCGTTCTTTCCACTGACACCACATGGCGAAGCGGCGTTCTGCCGATCCTGAAGTCTGGAATCTACTTCGGCGAAATCTATGATGCCCGCCAGGAAAACTACCTCGAGACCCACGGCACCGAGAGATTGCCGTTCGACAGAGAACTGCTCGTCGCGCATGAAACTGCTGCGGTGCGCGAATTGCGGCCACTCGCCGCGGTCGAAAGCTGGACCGACAATGAGGGCAGGACGATCTATGATTTCGGCCAGAATGCCGGCGGCTACATCAGATACACGGTCCGCGGCACTGCCGGCACCGAAGTCCGGGTGGAGCATTCGGAAGTTCTCGGTCCCGACCGTCATTTCGACAATCGCAACTATCGCACGGCTGCCGCGCACACCGTCTACACCATGCGGGGAGACGGCGACGAGACCTACGCGCCGCATTTCACCTTTCACGGCTTCCGTTATGCCAGGGTGACGATCAAGGGCGATGCGAAGATCCTCGCAATCGCGTCCATCCCGATCTCGTCGGTGCCCGAGCCTGCCGGCGGTTTCACCTCGGGCAATGCGCTGGTCAATCGCCTCGTCGAGAATACCATCTGGTCGCAGCGCGCCAATTTCGTCGAAGTGCCGACCGATTGCCCGCAGCGCGACGAGCGCCTCGGCTGGACGGGCGACGCCCAGGTGTTTGCCGCAACCGCATGCTGGCTGAGCGACAGCCAATCGTTTCTGAGGAAGTATCTGCGGGATGTGATGGCTGATCAGCGCGAGGACGGCGCAGTCTCGCACTTTTCACCGGATCCGACGCGCTTGCATCCGGCCAATTTCCCGGGCTATGCCGGCTCGACCGGCTGGGGCGACGCGATCGTCGTCATCCCCTGGGTACTCCATACCCATTACGGCGACCGGGCCGTCCTGTCGGAGTGCCTGGATTCCATGGTGCGCTGGGTCGATTTCGTCTGGTCGATCTCGGATGGTCCGCTCGTGCGTCCGCCGTCGCGCTGGGGCGACCGCGGCTTCACCTTCGGCGACTGGCTGCAGCCGGTCGGCGACAATCGAAAGCCTCGTCCGACGATCGCAGACGACTGCGCGGCCACGCTTTACCACTTCATCTCGACCGACCTTCTGGCAAGGATCGCAGCCACTCTCGGCGAGCATGCGCTTGAAGAGAAGATGAAACAGCGCGCAAACGAGATCCGGCGGACATTCGCCAACGAGTTCATCACGCCGGCAGGACGGCTCGCACACAACGACCAGACGTCCTATGCCCTGGCCTTCCTCCACGACCTGATACCGGTGGAGCACACGCAAGCCGCACAGCAGCATTTCCGGCAGGTGATCATCGATGCCGACTACAAGATCGGCACCGGTTTCATCGGCACTCCCGCCCTGCTGCCGGCGCTGACGAAGCTCGGCATGGACGACCTTGCCGAAAAGGTTTTCCTGCAGGAGGATGTGCCGGGCTGGCTCTACCAGGTGTCGAAGGGGGCGACGACGATCTGGGAGCGTTGGGATTCCATGGCGCCTGACGGCACCATCTACGAACCAGATATGAACAGCTACAACCACTATGCCTATGGCGCTGTCTGCCAGTGGCTGTTCGAAAGCGTCGCCGGAATTTCGCCGAGCCCGAGCGCACCCGGATTTGCCGAGGTGATCGTCGATCCCGCGCCGATTCCGTCCCTTTCGCCGGTTTCGGCCTATCATGATATCGGCCAGGGACGCATCGAGGCCGGCTGGCAGTGCGACGGCAACAAGGTCACCTATGTGCTGACCCTTCCGGAGGGCTGCATCGGCCGGTTCCGGCCCGGAAAACGGCATCAAAACCCGTCGCTCAACGGAGAGCCTGTTGTCGAGGAAGCCATTCTTCCCTCCGGGACGCACCAGCTGGTCTTTTCCCTACCCAATTCTTGAGGAGCATACACGTCACACCGTTCAGAGGAGGAACGTCATGACACATCGCATAAAACTCATTCTTGCGGGTGCCTCCGCGCTTTTGGCACTGGTCGCGGCTGGCCCGTCGCATGCAGACACCACGCTGTCATTCCTGATCGACAACAACCCGGACACCGTCGCGGCAGCCGAGGCACTGGTTGCCGCCTATCAGGCAAAGGCGCCTGACGTGACGATCGAAATCGAGCCGCGGGCCGGTGGCGGCGAAGGCGACAACATCGTCAAGACACGCCTGGCAACGGGGGAGATGTCCGATGTGTTTCTCTACAATTCCGGCTCGCTGCTACAGGCGCTGAAGCCGACACAGACGCTTGTCGATCTGAGCGGCCTGTCGTCGCAAGCGAAGGTCGACGAAGGTTTCAAATCGGTCGTCCGTGCCGATGGCAAGATCTATGGCGTTCCCTTCGGCACGGCGATGGCGGGCGGCATCCTCTACAACAGGAAAATCTACCAGGACCTCGGCCTCTCCGTCCCGAAGACATGGGCGGACTTCATGGCGAACAACGCTAAGGTCAAAGCATCAGGCAAGGTCGCCGTGGCGCAGACCTATCGCGATACCTGGACCTCACAGCTGTTCGTTCTGGCGGACTATTACAACCTGCACGCGGCCGTGCCGAACTTCGCCGCAGACTATACCGCCAACAAGGCAAAATATGCAGAGACGCCCGCAGCCTTGAAGGGCTTCGAACGGCTGAAGGACGTTCACGACGCCGGCCTGATGAACGAAGATTTTGGCGCGGCAAGCTACGACGATGGCTTGAGAATGGTGGCAACCGGCGAGGCAGCGCATTATCCGATGCTGAGCTTCGCGGTCGGCGCGCTTAAACAGAATTATCCAGAAAACCTCAACGATGTCGGCTTTTTCGCGCAGCCGAGCGACGACGCCGCAACCAACGGCTTGACGGTCTGGATGCCGCCAGCTCTTTACATTCCGTTGACCAGCCAGCACGCCGAGGAAGCGCGGAAATTCGTCGATTTCGCCGGAAGCGTCGAGGCCTGCAAGATCATGGTGGAAACCAATGCCGTTCAGGGGCCTTCCCTGATCGACGGCTGCGACCTGCCAGCCAGCGTACCGCCTGCGATAAAGGACATGCTCCCCTATTTCGAGGCCAAGGACAAGACGACCCCGGCGCTGGAATTCGTGTCGCCGATCAAGGGACCGGCTCTCGAGCAGATCACCGTCGAAGTCGGCTCCGGTATTCGCCAGCCGGCCGACGCGGCAAAACTTTATGACGACGACGTGCGCAAGCAGGCCAAGCAACTCGGTCTGCCCAACTGGTAGCGGTCTTTCGGGTCAGTTAGCCTCGCTCCTAAAGGGGCGAGGTTCCACCCGATCGAAGAGGTAGTCATGACAGAGACACGCCCCCGCTCGCGCAAATCGCCCTACCCGCTGTGGTTTTTCATTCCGGCCGCAATCATCTACGGCGTGCTGTTTCTGGTTCCCACGGTATCCTCTCTCTGGTTCAGCCTCACCCGCTGGGATCTGTCGACCGCCGAATTCATCGGACTCGAAAATTTTCAGCAGTTCTTTTCCGAACCATTCCTGGTCAAGGGACTGGTCAACACACTGATCTATGCCGTGACGACATCCGGCCTAAAGACGGTCTGCGGGCTGCTGCTTGCCGTGCTCCTGACGAGCAATATCTTCGCCCGCGGCTTCCTGCGCACGCTGGTCTTCTTTCCCGTCCTGGTCTCGACGATCGGCATCGGCATCACCTTCACGGTGATGATGCATCCGACCAGGGGCATTATCAATGTCACGCTCGAGACGCTCGGCGTTCCCGGCCCGGGATGGCTGACCAATCCGGCGCTGGCGCTTTTTTCGGTGGCTTTGGTCGATGTCTGGAAGGGAGTCGGCCTCGCCACCCTGATCTTCATCGCCGGGCTTGCCGCGATCAGCCCCGACTATTATGAGGCGGCGAGGATCGACGGGGCCACGCGTCTCCAGCAATTTTTCCGGATCACCCTGCCGCTCGTGCGTCCTGCCACCGTCATCGTGGTAACATTGTCGCTGATCGGCGGGCTTCGATCCTTCGATCTGATATGGGCCATGACCCGCGGCGGGCCTGGTTTCTCCTCCGATGTGATCGCCTCGGTCATCTACAAACAGTATCAGGCGGGCTTCTACGGTCTGTCGACGGCCGGAAACGTCATCCTGTTCGCGCTGATCGCCGTAATCATCCTGCCATTCACCCTGTGGTTCAACCGGCGCGAGGTCGAGGAATGAGAAGCACCCGCCCTTACGTGACCGGCGCGATAGCCCTTGCGGTGGCGGTCGTCATCTTCGTCATGCCTTTCGTTTTCGTCGCTCTCCAGGCAGTCAAATCGAAATCCGAAGCCTCTCGCCTCGATTTCGAATTGCCCGAGCATTGGCTGCTCTGGGATAATCTGATCGCCGTCTTCAAGGCGCGCGACTACCAGCTCGCGCTTGCCTATTTCAACTCCACGCTGATCACCGTCGTCTCCGTCACGATCCTGATCCTGCTGTCGGCAATGGTCGGCTATGTGATGCAGCGCCGCAAGACCGTCTGGAACAGGGTGGCTTCCATTGCCCTGTTCATGGGTCTAATGATGCCGCCGGCCGTCGTGCCCACCATCGGCCTCTTGCAAGAGATCGGTCTCTTCAAGACCATGACCGGGATGATCCTGATCCAGGTCGCCTATAATCTCTCCTTCTCGACATTGCTCTACCGGTCGTTCATTTCGACCATACCACGCGACCTCGACGAGGCGGCGCTGATCGATGGTGCCAAACCCCGACAGATTTTCTTCAGAGTGATCCTGCCGCTCTTGAAGCCGGTGACCGTCACCAACATCGTCGTCCAATCGATTGCGATCTTCAACGATTTCACCAACCCTCTCTACTATCTTCCCGGCAAGGAGAACGTGACCGTGCAGCTGACGCTCTATAATTTCCAGAGCATGTATACGAGTCAGTACAATCTGCTCTTCATGAATATCCTCCTCGTGACGATCCCGCCGCTGATCGTCTTCATCTTCTTCAACCGGCAGATCGTCGCCGGCATGACGGCCGGCGCAGTAAAAGGGTAACCGAATGGCTGAGCTCACTCTCAAGCAAGTTCGCAAGAGTTTTGGCGCCCTTGAAGTCATCAAGGGAATCGATCTGGAGGTTGCCTCCGGCGAGTTCGTCGTTTTCGTCGGCCCGTCGGGATGCGGAAAATCGACGCTGCTGCGGATCATCGCCGGCCTGGAGGAGACGACCTCAGGCTCGCTGACCATCGGCGGCAAGGACGTGACCTATGCCGAACCCTCCGAGCGTGGCATTGCCATGGTGTTCCAGAGCTACGCGCTCTACCCGCACATGACCGTGGCCGAGAATATCGGCTTCGGCCTTTCACTCGCCCGCCGCCCAAAGGCGGAAATCGCCGCCAAGGTCGCGGCGACGGCTGAAACGCTGCAGCTCACCCAACTGCTGGAGAGAAAGCCGAAAGCACTCTCCGGCGGCCAGAGGCAGCGCGTCGCCATCGGCCGCGCGATCATCCGCGATCCCAAGGTCTTCCTGTTCGACGAGCCGCTCTCCAATCTCGATGCTTCGCTCAGAGCCCAGATGCGCCTTGAGATCGCCGATCTGCACGCCCGCCTGAAATCGACGATGATCTATGTCACCCACGACCAGGTCGAAGCGATGACGATGGCGGACAAGATCGTTGTCCTGAAGGGCGGCGCGGTCGAACAGATCGGCAGCCCGATGGAACTCTACCGCAATCCCGCAACACCATTCGTCGCCGGCTTCATCGGCAGCCCGAAGATGAACCTCTATGGCGGCGAGACAGCGCGGCGATTGAACTGCACGACCTATGGCATCCGCCCTGAGCATATCAGGCTTTCGAAAAGTGTCGGGCAATGGCAGGGCAGGATCCGGCATCTCGAGCGGCTTGGCGCCGACGCGATCCTCTACCTCGACGTCCCCGAACTCGGCGAGATGGTGGTGCGCGCCGAAGGCGAGACGCCGTTTGCGCCTGGAATGACGGTCTGGGCAAATCCGGTCGAGGGAGCGGAGCATCGGTTTTGAGGGTGGAGAGGATTAGCCTTGTTGCGGTTGTTTGTTTGAGAGCGCCGCCAAGTCCTCTTTGAGCCGGACCGGGAGATCCATGCGTTCATGAAGAATGCTCATGACACCAAGATCACCGCTCTTAAGCTCCCGAAAGAACACATAGTGATGCTCGTAGCGACCGAAATAGGCAGAACGCTTGATGTCTGCCGGGACCGCCAGACGTTGCGGAAGCTGTCGCCAGATCAGCCGATCCTCGCATAAACGCTGCAAATAGGCGTGCAGCCCGAGAATATAGGCGTCCGCCTGCTTTTCTCCCCACGCCTCAACCGTATCGCGCCAAATCTTGTCCTGCGCGGCATCGGCGCGCGGATAAAATCGATAGGCCACCACCATGGTTATCGGCGCTTGTTACGGCGGAGGACGTCTTCAGCCGAAACGGCGACAAATTCGCTGTCATCGGCCCTCATCGCAGGCGCAAGCTCCTTTTGCAGCATATCCCACGCCTCATCACGCGTCTGCAAATCTCGCCGGATCAGAGCGCGGATATATTCACTGGCGTTTTCATAGAGGCCGTCATCGCCGATCTGCTGCTGGATATGATCCTGCAACTGCCCGCTGACCTTCACATGAATGCTACCCGATGCCATCGGCATATCTCTTTCGTTCCGCCCTTTATCATTGGCGGCGTAGCATATATTGTCAATATTCATCATATCTGATTTCACCCTGAGCACATCACCGGCTCAGAACCGATCGGGACGCAGGGGCGCCAGATCGACAGCCGGGGCCAGTCCCGCGACCAGTTGGGAAACGAGATAGCCGGTCAGAGCCGACAGCGTCAGACCGAGATGGCCGTGGCCGAAGGCATAGGTGACGCGGGGCAAGTGCCGGGAGCTGCCGATCACCGGAAGTGAATCCGGCATGGACGGGCGAAAACCCAGCCACTCGTCGCTGCCCTGTCCGGCTGCCGGGAGGAGCATTTTCACGCCGTCACGGATCATCGCAGTCCGCCTGGGGTTCAAAGGAGGGGCAAGGCCGCCGAGTTCGACGGTTCCGGCCGCGCGCAATCCATCTGCCATCGGCACCATGTAGAAGCCGTGTTCGGGATAGCAGACCGGGCGCGACAGCAGATGGCCCGCTTGCGGGAACAGGACATGATAACCGCGCTCGGTGTCGAGCAGGACGCGATCGCCTATCGATGCCGTAAGCTTGCGTGAATGGGCGCCGGCGGCGACGACCGCATGGTCCGCAAGGAATTCCGTATCCGCGATCCGCAGGCAGATGCCATTGTCACGCGGCTCGATCCCCGAGACTTCGCCGCGGACGATCTCCCCATTGCCGTTTATAACAGCCTGGGCGAGCGCGAAGGCGAGCTGCTTGGGACTGGAAAACACATAGGCGTCACGGAACAGCACGCCCTTGTGGTAAAGCGGCGCAAGATGAGGCTCCATGTTCTGGATATCGGCCCGCTCCAGCGGGTCCATGGCGACGCCATGACGCTCACGCAGCGCGTTTTCGGCGTCAGCCGTCCGGAATTGCGCTTCGCTCTTGTAAAGATACAGGCAGCCGTCATGCCGCTTCAGCCCTTCGGCGCCTGCCTGCATCACAAGCGGTTGCCAGGCGGTATCGGCGTGGGAAAGCAGCGCTGCCAGGGTGCCGGCGATCCGCTCGACCTCTGCTTTCGTGCTCGATGCCAGGAAGGCGCGCAGCCAAGGGACCAGGTGCGGCAGGTATCTCCAGACGATCGCAAGCGGACCAAGCGGATTGAGCAGCATTCCCGGCACACGCCAGATAACGCCTGACGTCGCGACGGGAACGACGCCGTGCGGGGCAAAGGTGCAGGCATTTCCGTAGGAACAGGCCTGCCTGTAGGATGCATCGCCCAAGGGCGGCGCCGGATCGATGATCGTGACCCGGTGCCCCATTCTTTGCAGCCAGAGGGCCGTGCAGAGGCCGACCAGTCCGGCACCGACCACGGCCAAATGCCGGCGCTCGGCGTCGGGCAAGGGCTGAAGCTCCGGCAGCGGCTTGTTCATCGGCTAGACCAGGCCTGCCAGAGCGCGGGGGCGATCGTTCAGCGTGGCGGCAATGATGCGCAGCGCCGTTGCAAGTTCGTCCCGCGACGATGCGCAGCCGACATTGACGCGGACCGCATGCTCGACCGGCTGGCGGTCACAGGCAAAGGCGGTGGCGGCCATGACGGCAACGCCATGGGCGCGCAGATTGGCGGCAAAATCCTCGCACCGCCATGGCGCCGGCAGCCTCAGCCATAAAAACATGCAGCGCGGATCGGCGGAGAAGGAATGGCCGGCAAGGATTGTCGTGACGATCGCATAGCGCGCGCGCAGCTCCGTAAGCTGGGCCTTCAGGATCGCTTCGGCCGTGCCGTCCTCCAGCCAGCGGGTCGCTAGCAGCAGCGGCAGTGGAGAGGGCATCCAGGCGGTTGTGCGGACCGCCTCGGCAGACAGCAGCGCCCGGCCGGGCGGGCACAAGAGATAGCCGACGCGCAGACCTGGCGCCAGCGCCTTGGAGAGTGCTGATATATGGTAGGTTCTGGTTGGAGCAAGCGTGATCAGCGCGTTTGCGCGGCTCCCGAGCATCGGTCCATAGACATCGTCCTCGATGATGACGAGATCGTGCTTTTCCGCGACGTCGACCAATTCCCGCCGGCGAGCCTCGCTCATGGTGACGACGGTCGGATTGTGCATCGAAGGAACCGTGAAGACCGCGCGCACGCTCTCCCGGCCGCAGATATCGTCCAGCTCCGCCGCCGACATGCCCTGATCGTCACTTCCGATGCCGATGATGCGGAAGCGGAACATCTGGGCAAGCGCGATCAGGCCATAATAGGTCAGCCGATCGCAGACGATAGTGTCACCGGGCTCTATCAGACTGCTGATCACCGCCAGCAAAGCATGCTGGGCGCCACTGGTGACGACGATATCGTCTTCGGACGGATCGAAGCCGTTGAGCGATATCCATTTTCTCGCGGCGTGGCGCGCCCAGGCAGGACCTTCCGGCGGTTGATACTCCTGCATCTGGCGGAAGCGCCGGTCCGATGAAAGGTCGGGCAGGGATTGGGCGAGGCGCTGCTGGAAATCGTCGACGGCCGGCCGGTTGACCGTCAGATCGATGATACCGGCCGGGCTCGCTGCCCGGTCAACCCGCGGCATGGCGCCGTCGCCGATGACGATCGTGCCGCGCCGGGTGCTGCCCATCACAAGGTTGAGGTTTTGCAATTCGCGGTAGGCGCGCGTGACTGTGGATACGTTGAGCGACCGCTCCCGCGCGAGGTCGCGCTGCGGTGGGAGCTGGCTGCCGGGGGGCAAGGCGCCCGAGCGGATCCTCGCCTCGAGCTCGTTTGCGAGCTCCAGATAGGCCGGTGTCCGCGTTTCCCGCTCCTGATTTGTCCGGGTCACTTCCGATCTTTCAGACATACAATTCCTGTAACAGCGGCATAAATTCCATAGGCCGGACGCGCGTATCAATCCCCGAGACGCTACGATTCAGCTTGCTTTCGTGCGACATAGCACGCTTTCCCTGTGTTTTCGAGACCCTGCCGCTGCCGCCACACAAAATTATTTGTGTGGCTTGACAAGCAGAAATAGACCGAGACAATATGACCTAGCATCGAGACAAAGAGGCAGGGACCCGGCCGATGCAAACAGGAGGACTTCATGAGTGAGCGCTTCATTGCTTTCGAGGGCGTGCGTAAATCCTATGACGGCGTCAGCTATGTCGTGCGCGGCCTGGACCTCGAGGTCGCCAAAGGCGAGTTTCTGACCCTTCTCGGCCCTTCCGGATCCGGCAAGACCACGACGCTGATGATGCTGGCCGGTTTCGAGGCGCCGACCGACGGGACGATCACTCTTGCCGACAACAGGATCGACAGTGTCCCGCCGCATCGCCGCAATATCGGTGTCGTCTTCCAGAATTACGCGCTGTTCCCGCATATGACCGTTGGCGAGAATGTCGCTTTCCCGCTGAAAATGCGCCGGCTCGGCAAGGCTGAGATCACCGAGCGGGTGCGCCGCGCCCTCGACATGGTGCGCATGGCGAGTTTCGAAACGCGGCGACCCAACCAGCTTTCCGGCGGACAACAGCAGCGCATCGCGCTCGCCCGGGCTCTCGTCTTCGAGCCGCAGCTCGTGCTTATGGACGAGCCACTCGGTGCGCTCGACAAGCAGCTTCGCGAACATATGCAGCTCGAAATCAAGCACCTGCATGCCCGCCTCGGCATCAACGTCGTCTACGTCACCCACGACCAGAGCGAGGCGCTGACCATGTCGGATCGAGTCGGCGTGTTCAATGACGGCATCCTTCAGCAGATCGCGCCACCGCATGCGCTCTACGAGACGCCGGCAAACCCCTTCGTCGCAACCTTTATCGGTGAGAACAATGCGATATCAGGCGAAGTCGTCGCGATCGAAAATGCGGTCTGCCGAATTCGCGCGCCCGATGGTTCGATCATTACCGGCCATGCCGGAGAAGGATTGAAGGAAGGCGCGCGGGCAACGCTGGTGTTGCGGCCCGAGCGGATTCAGCTGGCGCCCGCCACCGAGATTCCCAACCGGTTCACCGCGACGCTCAAGGAAATCATCTATCACGGCGACCACGTCAGGTTGCGCGTCTCGGCCTGCGGCTGTCACGACATCTTCATCAAAGTTGCCGCGGCTCAGGACATTCCGGTTCAATCGCTAGGCTCCACTGCCGTCATCGGCTGGGCACCGGAGGATTGCCGCGCGCTCGCGCTCTCCTGACCGGACATTCATTCTTTCGCAAACGCAGCTACAAAAAAGGGGAACCACCATGATGCGTTTACACTGCATGCTTCTCAGTTCCGTCATAACTCTTGCCGTCGCAGGAACCGCATTTGCCGAGGATACGCTGACCGTCACATCCTGGGGCGGCGCCTATACGAAGAGCCAGGAGGAGGCCTTTCTCAAGCCCTTCGCCAAGGAAACCGGCACCAAGATTCTCCAGGATGAATGGGACGGCTCGACCGCCAAGCTGAAGGGCATGGTCGAAACCGGCCAGGTGACCTGGGATGTCGTCGATGTCGAACCCAGCCATGCGCTGCAAGGCTGCGACGAAGGTTGGCTTGAAACGATCGACTACTCGAAGCTCGGCGGCAAGGACGCCTTCATCGACGGCGCTGCGATGGATTGCGCCGTCGCGACGATCGTCTTCGGCACCATCTATGCCTATGATGCCGCCAAGTTCCCGAATGGCGGGCCAACGACCATGGCCGATCTGTTCGATACGGCCAAGTTCCCCGGGCCGCGCGCCTTGCGCAAGTCGCCGAAGACCACGCTGGAATTCGCGCTGATTGCCGACGGCGTCAAACCCGCCGAGGTCTACGACGTGCTCGGGACGCCGGAGGGCGTCGACCGCGCCTTCAAGAAGCTCGACACGATCAAGAAGGATGTGAAGGTCTGGTGGACGGCAGGCGCACAGCCGCCGCAGCTTCTCGCTGACGGCGAAGTCGTGATGACCACGGCATGGAACGGCCGCATCTACGATGCCGTCAAGAACAGCGGCAAGAACTTCAAGATCGTCTGGGACGGCCAGGGAATGGACTTCAATCTCTGGGCCGAGCCGAAAGGCTCGAAGAACAAGGAACTGGCGGACAAATTCGTCGCCTTCACCGTCAATCCCGACGTGATGGCGCAGCAGTCCAAATACATCTCCTATGGCCCGACCATGAAAGCGGCCATCGCCAAGGTTCCGGCGGATATTCTCGTCGATCTGCCGACCGCGCCGGAGAACACGAAGACCGCCTTTGTCGTCTCCTCCGAGTTCTGGGCAGACCATGATGAGGAGTTGACCGAACGCTTCAACAAGTGGCTCGCACAGTAACCTCTTCGGTCGGACGAGTGTCCCCCTGGCTTCGTCCGCCCCTTTCTCTACCGCAGGAAGGCATGAGCGATGGTGATCGCGACAATGAATGAAGGCGACGGCTCGATGATTGCCGCACGCACGCGGGTGAAAAGTCTCGGCAGTGCGAAAAGCAAGGCGCAGCTGAGAGCGCTGCTGCTGGTCGCGCCTCTGCTGATCTTCCTGCTGCTCGTCTTCGTCCTGCCCATTGCCCTGTTGTTGACACGCGCGGTCGACAACCGGGCGGCTTCTGCCGCCCTGCCCTACACGATGTCGGCCCTTTCCGGCTGGGATGAAAAATCCCCGCCCGACGAAGCACTGTTTGCTGCCTTTGCCACCGATCTGAAACAATCGCCGCGCGACCAGATCGCCGAGGTGGCCAAGCGTCTCAACTATTACGAGACGGGCATGCGCTCCATGCTCTTGAAAACCGCGCGCACGATCCGCGACGCGAAGCCGCCCTACAAGGCCGCCTTCGTTGCCATCGATCCCAAGTGGGAGACCCCGCACTACTGGACGCTCATCAAGAATGCGTCACCGCCCTTCACCGACTATTACCTGCTCGCCTCGCTCGACTTGGAGCGCGACGCCTCAGGCGCCATCGGCAGGGTCTCGGCGGAGAATGCGGTGCATGTCGATGTCCTGATCCGCACATTCGTCGTCAGCGCTTCAGTGACCGTGATCTGCCTGTTCCTCGGCTATCCCCTCGCTGCCCTGATCGCCCGGTCGAAAGGCGCGGTTGCCAATACGCTGCTGATCCTGGTGCTCCTGCCGTTCTGGACCTCGCTTCTGGTCCGCACCAGCGCCTGGGTCGTCCTGCTGCAGGGACGCGGTGTGATCAACTCGGCGCTCATCTGGTTGGGCCTGGTCGATCCCGCGCATCCCCTCGACCTGATCTACAATCGCGTCGGCGTGCTGATTGCCATGACCCATATTCTGCTGCCCTTCATGGTGCTGCCGATCTACAGCGTCATGAAGAGCATACCCCCGGTCTATCTGCGTGCTGCCTCGTCGCTTGGCGCGCCGCCGGTATCGGCCTTCTTGCGCATATACCTGCCAATGAGCATGCCTGGCGTCAGCGCCGGCGGGCTGCTCGTCTTCATCCTGGCGCTTGGCTATTACATCACGCCGGCTTTGGTCGGCGGGCCGGGAGACCAGATGGTGAGCTATTTCATCGCCTATTACTCCAATCAGGTCACGAACTGGGGCATGGCGGCGGCTTTGAGCACGATCCTGCTGGTGGCGGTGCTGATCCTCTACGCCGTCTACAATCGCATCGTCGGTATCGACCGGCTGAGGATAGGCTGATGACGAACTTCCTTTCTTTCCCGCGGCTGTTTTCGATCCTTCTGTGGCTGGTGGGTGGCCTCGTGATCCTCTTTCTGATCGCGCCGATCGTGGCGATCGTGCCGCTCTCCTTCAATGCCGAGCCGTTCTTCACCTATCCCATGCCCGGCCTGTCGCTCCGGTGGTATCGCGAATTCTTCGATTCCAACGTCTGGCAGCTGGCGCTGAAAAACAGCATCGTCGTCGCCGTCTTCTCCACGCTTCTTTCGACCTTCCTCGGCACGCTTGCCGCGATCGGCCTCAGCCGGCCCTCCTGCCCGGCGCGTGCAACGCTGACCGCCATTCTGATTTCACCGATGATCGTGCCGGTCATCGTTTCGGCGGTCGGCATCTATTATGCCTTCGCCGCCGTCGGGCTGCTCAACAGCCTGACCGGGCTGGTGCTGGCGCATACGGCGATCGGCGCCCCCTTCGTGGTGATCACCGTGACCGCGACGCTCGCAAGCTTCGATCACAATCTGATGCGGGCGGCATCCAGTCTCGGCGCAGCTCCGGTCGAAGCGACGTTGCGCATCATGCTGCCCGTCATTGCGCCGGGTGTGGCGTCCGGCGCGCTCTTCGCCTTCGTGACGTCCTTCGACGAAGTGGTGATCGCACTCTTCATCGCCGGCTCCGAGGAGCGCACGCTGCCGCGCCAGATGTGGAGCGGCGTGCGCGAAACGCTGAGCCCGACGATCGCCGCCGTCGCCACGCTCCTCATCCTGTTTTCGACGCTGTTCCTCGCCACGATCCAATGGCTACAGCGACGCGCCGAACGTCAGAAGATTGCGCATAGGGATTGATTGAAGGGGGTTTAAACATGCAGATCGAACGCTACGAAACCGGAAAAAGGATGAGCCAGGCCGTGACCTATGGCGGCTTTGTCTTTCTCGCGGGTCAGGTCGCAATCGACGCACCGGGCGCATCCGTCCGCGAACAGACGACCAACATCCTGGCGCGGATCACTGGGCTTCTGGAAGACGCAGGCAGCGATCCGACACGGATTCTCAGCGCTTCGATCTGGCTTGCTGATATGTCCAGGTTCGAAGACATGAATGCCGTCTGGGACGCCTGGGTACCTTCAGGCCATGCGCCGGCGCGCGCCACGGTTGAAGCAAGGCTCGCCGGACCGGAATTCACTGTCGAGATCGGCATGATCGCAGCGGTCGGGAGCTGACGGTCCGCGCCTGTCGTCATCTTGCCAGCGCGGGTATGATAAAGACTGACGCTTTCAAAATTGGCAACAAACGGACACAAAATCCACTAAACTTTAACCTGTGATTGATAATAGGTCACGGACACGTTAAGGGGCTATCCCATGTCCGAGACATCCAGAGCGCGAGCCTTTTTGATAGGCCTAACCGGATGTGCCTATGCGATTGTTCCGATACTGGCTTGGCTCGTTGGCCTGTCGGTGGATCCAAGAGGCTTCACGCAGCTAAGCACGGTCGCCCTGATTTTTCTCTTGGGCTTCGGCCTCCTGTGCCATTGGCGCGGAATCCCGTCACTGCTCTGCATTGTTGAGTGCACTGGCATGGGCCTATTGCTCACAAGCCCGCTTGTCGTGTCTACCTACGTTGCTTTTGCCCTGAAGCTGCCCCTGCAGGATCAACAGCTTCTCCAACTGGATCGCCTTCTTGGCATCGACTGGTTGAGTTTGATTTCCTTTTTCGACGCGCATCCGCTGCCCGCAAAGTCACTGATGCTGGCATATCAAACATTCCACTATCAGCTTTTATTCCTTCCAGTGGTGCTAAGCCTGTGCGGTCATCGCTCTCGCGCGTATCAGGTGGTGGGGACATATGGCCTCATTTGCGTCATCGCGAGTATCATCACCATTTGGTATCCAGCGCTCGGAACCTACACAGATTTTTCCCTCCGCCCCGGCGATCTCAAAAACATCAATGGCATACTCGGCGTCGAATACGTGCCACAAATTGTAGCCGTCAGAAATGACCCAAATTTTGTCCTCCAATTGGAGCATGCAAGCGGCATCATCTCGTTTCCGTCGGTCCATGCGGCGGTAGCTGTGTTGTGCAGTTGGGGCGCATGGACAATACGATGGATACGATTTCCGATGATTTTCTTAAATGCGCTAATGCTGCTGGCCGCCATCACCGAAGGCGGACACTATGTCGTCGATTTGGTTGCTGGAATCGGTGTTGCGGGTTTCAGCATAGCATCGGTGCTGTATATTTCGCGTAGCGGCAGCGTTCAATTCTATCGCAGCCAATTTCAGGGAAACGCGCAACAGATCTAATGGTCGTGTATTTTTCTCCTCTATCGCAGTGAGGTGAGATGACAACACGGCGGAGCTGCTTTTCGCAGTTCGCACGACAGACGAAGGATACCGATCAGATCCGGCGGTTGCTGGCTCTTGGGGCGATCTTGTGACGACGGTTCGCGTTCGGATGCGGCCCGAACCAGCAGCGGGACGCTGCTGATCGTGCAAGACCGGGTATGGCGCTTGACGCGCGGCCCCGTTGTAAAGCGCAAGCATCGACCAGATCAGGCAATGCCGCCGAGGCATACATATTTAAGTTCGGTATATTCGTCCAATCCGTGCCGCGACCCTTCGCGGCCGAGACCCGACATTTTCACACCGCCGAACGGAGCCTCAGCCGTCGAGACGAGACCGGTATTGACGCCGACCATCCCATATTCGAGCGCTTCGGCGACGCGAAATACCCGCGACAGATCGCGGGCGTAAAAATACGAAGCAAGCCCGAACTCGGTGTCATTTGCCTGTTCGATGACGTCCTCTTCGTCGCGAAAGCGAAACAGCGGTGCAAGCGGCCCGAAGGTTTCCTCGCGAGCGACCTGCATGCCGGCAGCGACATCGCGCAGGACCGTCGGCTCGAAGAAATGGCCGCCAAGCGCGTGGCGCTTGCCGCCTGAAACGATCACGGCACCCTTTGCAACGGCATCGCGGATATGGCTTTCGACCTTGGCGACGGCATTGTCGTCGATCAGCGGGCCAAGCACGACGTCACGGTCGAGACCGTTGCCGACCTTCAAGCCCGAAACCGCCGCGGCGAGCTTGGCGGCAAACGCCTCGTAGACGCCGTCCTGGACATAAAGCCGATTGGCGCAGACGCAGGTCTGGCCATTGTTGCGGAACTTGGCGATGAGCGCACCTTCGACGGCAGCGTCGAGATCGGCGTCATCGAAGACGATGAAGGGTGCATTGCCCCCAAGTTCGAGACCGAGCTTTTTGATCGTCGGCGCGCATTGCCGGTAAAGCAGCTCGCCCGTCCGGGTGGAGCCGGTGAATGTCAGGACCCGAACGTCACGGCTTGCCGTCAGCGCCCCGCCAATTGCCGCTGCGTCACCCGTGACGATGTTGAGAAGCCCCGGCGGCAGGCCGGCGCGCTCAGCGAGAACGGCGATCGCGATGGCGGAGAATGGCGTCTGCAGCGCCGGCTTGAGAACGACGGCACAGCCGGCGGCAAGCGCGGGGCCGATCTTGCGGGTGATCATCGCGTTCGGAAAATTCCAGGGCGTGATCGCCGCCACCACGCCTACCGGCTGGCGCAGGACGAGGATCCGCTTGTCCGGCTGATGCCCCGGTACGACCTCGCCGTTGATGCGTCTCGCCTCTTCGGCGAACCATTCGATGAAGCTCGCACCATAGGTGATCTCCCCTTTGGCCTCGGCCAGGGGTTTTCCCTGCTCCAGCGTCAGGATCATCGCCAGATCGTCGCGGTTTTCGATCATCAGCCGGTGCCATGCCTTCAGAACGGCGGCGCGCTCCCCGGCGGTCTTCTTCGCCCAAAGCTTCTGGGCGGTGACCGCGGCGCGGATCGCATCTTCCGTTTCCGCGGCGCCGAGGTCAGGGACCACTCCCAGCGGCTCGCCTGTCGCCGGATTGCGGACCGTCGCCGCCTTGCGGCCTTCCGCTTCGATCCAGCGATCGGCGATGGGGCATGCCTGACGGAACAGCGAGGGATCATTGAGCTTCATATGACAACTTTCAACAGAATACGTGAGCGGCACCGGGATCGAAATTCAGATGGACTATATCGCCACGGCTGAGCCCCGCGATAGCCTCGTGACCAAACGGTAGGCGAACCGCCAGTGCCTCGCCCGTCGCCGTCTCGGTCGAGACGTGAATATTGTTGCCGAGGAAGGTAATGTCGCTGACCGTTGCGGCAAGACCCGCTCCTGCTGCCTGGTTTCGCGACAACCGAATACGTTCCGGCCTTAGCATCAGGGCCGCCCTCGTCCCGGAGGTTCCTTTTCCATGCACCGGAATATGATTGAAGACGCTCCCGCCGCCAAGCGAAATGGTGGCCTGCCCATCGGAGGATGACAGCAGGTCGCATGAAATGAAGTCGCTGTCGCCGATGAACTCGGCAACGAAGCGGGTCCGCGGATTGGCGTAGAGTTCCGGCCCCGTGCCGATCTGATCGATGACGCCCTTGGAAAAGACGGCGATGCGGTCGGAGAGCCGCAGCGCCTCCTCCTGGTCGTGCGTGACATAGAGGATCGTCACTTCGGTCTGCTGGTGGATCCGGCGTATCTCATGCTGGATTTCCTCACGCAGCTTCTTGTCGAGCGCCGATAGCGGCTCGTCCATCAGAAGCACCGGCGGATCATAGGCAAGGGCTCTGGCAAGGGCGACGCGCTGCTGCTGGCCGCCGGACATTTGTGCGGGCTTGCGATCCTCGAAGCCTTCGAGCCTGACGAGACGCAGCATCTCCTTCACCTTGCTATCGACCTCGGCTTTGGACTTGCGCCGGACCTTCAGCGGGAATGCGATGTTTTCGCCCACCGTCAGGTGCGGAAACAGGGTGTAGCGCTGGAACACCATGCCGATGTTGCGCTTGTGCGACGGCGTGGCGAGCAGGGTCTTGCCCTCCAGCGTGATGTCGCCTTTCGTCGGAGTTTCAAAACCGGCCAGGATGTAGAGGGTGGTGCTTTTCCCTGATCCGGACGGTCCGAGAAAGGTCAGGAACTCCCCACGCCGAACGTCGAGATTGACGTCGTGGACGGCGACGACAGGGCCGTATTCCTTTCGTATTCCGCGGATCTGAAGGAATGGTTCTTTCATTGTTTCAGTACCTTACGCACGACGGCAACCAGCGCCATCAAGATGATCGTCAAAAGGATGAGAAGGGTCGACGCCGCAGCGACGACCGGCGTCAGATCTTGCCGCAGCGTCGCCCATACTTTTACCGGCAGCGTCTGCAGGGTCGGGCTGGACATGAAGATCGCCACCACCACCTCGTCCCAGGATGTCAGGAACGAGAAGACGGCAGCCGAAAACAGCCCATGGCTGATCGCAGGCAGGGTGACCCTGATCTTTGCTTCCAGAGGCGAGGCCCCGCACAGAACCGCCGCATCCTCGATCGACTTGTCGAAGCCCTCCAGCGCACTTGAGATGGAGAGGATCGAGAAGGGCAGCGCGAGAACGAGGTGCGAAATGACGAAGCCTACCAACGTGCCGCCAAGGCCGATCCTCAGGAAGAAGGCATAGAGGGCGACCGCAAGGACCACCACGGGAAGGATCATCGGCGTCAGGAACAGCGCTTTCAGCGCATCGCGGAACAGGAACGAACCGCGCACCAGCCCGAACGAGGTCACGAGCCCGAGCAGCACCGACAGGATCGTCACGATGACCGCGATCTTGAAGCTCGTCCAGGCCGATTCCAGCCAGCGCGGATCGGCAAAGAGCTCGCTGTACCACTGAAGCGTCCAGCCGGGCGGCGGAAAGATCAGCCACTGCGAGGAGCCGAAGGACAGCGCGGCGATAAAAACGATCGGCAGCAGCAGAAAGGCTGCAGTCAGAACCGTTATCGTCAGCAGGATGTATTTCCACCAGCCGAGGCGGTCGAAGTTGAGCAACATGTCAACGCCCTCCCGGGTTCTGGTTGCCGACGAAGCGCAGTTGCACGGCATAAAGCGACAGGGTCACCACGAGCAGAACCAGCGCCGCAGCACCTCCCATGCCCCAGTTGACCAGCGACTGCACGAATTGCGCGATCAGCTCTGCGAGCATCATGTTCGCGGTGCCGCCGAGAAGCGACGGCGTGACGAAATAACCAAGCGACATGACGAAGACCATGAGGGCACCGGCCGCCATGCCCGGCATGGCCAAGGGCAGCAGAACACGGGTCAGGCACTGCCACCGGTTGGCGCCGCAAAGTGCTGCCGCCTGCAGGGTCGACGGGTCGATCTTCTTGATCACGCCGTAGAGCGGCAGGATGATGAAGGGCAGCATGATATAGGTCATGCCGATCGTCACCCCGGTCAGGTTGTTGACCAATGCCAGGGGTTTGTCGATCAGCCCCATTCCGATCAGCATCTTGTTGATGAGCCCCGTCCGCTGCAGCAACACCATCCAGGCATAGGTGCGGGCAAGCAAGTTGGTCCACATCGACAGGAGCAGGATTGCAAAGATCACCGAGGTCAGGCGCCCGGGCATGATTGCCAGCGCCCAGGCGACGGGAAATCCGATCAGCAGCGAAATCACCGTGACGAGACCCGAGACGATGAAGGTGTTGGCGAAAATCTTGAGATAGGTAGCGGACCCGATCAGCTGTGCATAGTTTCCAAGGCCCGGCACGGGTTCCAGCACGCTTCGCAACAAGAGCACCGCCACCGGCGCGATGAAAAAGATCGCCACGAAGGCGAGAGCCGGAAGGACCCCGCCAAACCCTGTTGCCCTGCGCGCCTTTGGCAGGGGTGCAATTGCACCGGAGGCATCGCTAAATGTCGACATGACAGTCCTTCCCACCCGTCAATTTCCGCAGGCGCCGAGGTCCAACAATGGGCACCGACGCCGCGGGAGGCACTGCGAACATTCGCCGTGCCCGTTCATCTCAAGTTTCAGTTTATTTCGCCTGCCAGGCGTACCACTTCTCGCCGATGGCATCGCGATTGTCCGCCCAGTAATTCATGTCGGCATTCACCTGGTTGGCCGTCTGCTGATCCGGCAGGGTCTTGGCCGTCTCCGGATCCATCAGCTTGGCCGAGTCAACGTTGATTGGTGCATATCCGGTGGCTTTTGCAAGGGCGGCCTGCGGTTCGGCCGAGGTCGCCATGGCAATGAACTTCATCGCCGCTTCCACGTTCGGCGAACCCTTCGGCACGACGAGCGAATCCGCAGCGGTGATGTTCTGTTCCCATGAGGTCTCGGTCTTGATACCGCTCGCCGCAAGCGCGGTCATGCGGCCATTCCAGACACTGCCGAAGGGAGCCTCGGCGGATGCCAGAAGCTGTTGCGACTGTGCGCCGCCCGACCACCAGACGATATCCGATTTGATCGTATCAAGCTTCTTGAAGGCGCGGTCGAGATCAAGCGGATAGAGCTTGTCGGCGGCCACGCCGTCGGCAAGCAGCGCCGCTTCGATCACGCCGGGAGCCGACCACTTGTAGAATGTGCGCTTTCCCGGAAACTTTGCCGTGTCGAACAGGTCCGCCCATGTTTTCGGGCAGGCGCTGACGGCATCGGCGTTGCAGCCGATCACGAAGGAATAATAGAAGCTGCCGACCGAATAGTCGGTCACGAAGCGCGGATCGAGCTTGGACTTGTCGATGACGGAGAAATCGAGTTTCTCGAGCTGGCCATTCTTGCCGGCCTGGGCGGCATAGTCGCCTTCGACGTCGACCACGTCCCAGGTAACCTGACCGGCCTCGACCATCGCCTTGAGCTTGCCGTAGTCCGTCGGCCCGTCCTGTACGACGGTGATACCGGTCTTCTCGGTGAACGGGCTCGCCCATGCTGCCTTCTGCGCGTCCTGGGTCGTTCCTCCCCAGCTCGAGAAGACCATGTTGTCAGCGTGCGCCGGTCCGGACACAGCCACGAATGCGGCAACCGCCGCGAAAGCAAATGTTGTTTTCATGTTCCCTTATCCTTGTTCTGGTTTGTCCTGTATGCCTTATGCCGTCAGTGCGCCTCGCTCCTGGGAGAAAAGTTGGCTGGCTTCATAATCTTGTTTTCCGCCACCTCGATGAGATCGCGGATCTTGGGCAGGAAGGCCTGCCACCGGGGATCGGCCAAAAGCCTCTGGCGCCTCGCTTCCCGGTCGTCCAGGCTCGCAAAGGCCCAGATGTGGACGATTTCGTTGATCGTCCCGATCTCCGAAAAGAAGTAGCCGACGAGCGTGCCAAGATGGCTCTTCTGGATCTCGATCCCCTCTTCCTCGACGACCTTGAGATATTGCGGGATCGTGCCGTTCTTCAGTCGATAGGTGCGGATCTCGTAGAACATCGGCACTACCTCATCACGAAGGGATCGGGGATCGGATCGTCCGATGTCCTGAGCCAGATCGTCTTGGTGCGGGTGTAGTCGAGAGCCGCGGCCATGCCGCCTTCCCTGCCATGGCCAGACAGGCCGAAACCGCCAAACGGCGCGATCGGCGAGACCGCACGGTAGGTGTTGACCCAGACGATCCCGGCACGGAGCCCCTTCATCAGCCGGTGCGCCCGGGTCAGGTTCCGGGTGAAGACGCCGGAAGCCAGGCCATAGCGGGTATCGTTGGCAAGCCGCAGCGCCTCGGCCTCGGTCTCGAACGACACGACGGACAGGACCGGTCCGAAGAATTCCTCGATCAGCGACGGCGAGGCGACATCGTCGCAATCGAGAATCGTCGGCGGGAAATAATAGCCGTCGCCGTCGATCTTGCTTCCGCCCGTGACGAGGCGGGCGCCGCTTTCAATCGACTTGGCGACGAGGGCGCCGATATTGTCCTGCTGGCGCTTGGTGGCAAGCGGGCCGACTTCTGTCGCCATATCGAGCGGAGCACCGATCCGGATCGCCTCCGCCTTCTCACGCAGCAGGGCGACGAACTTGTCCTTGATGCTGCGTTCGACGATCAGGCGCGATCCGGCAACGCAGCTCTGCCCTGTCGCGGCGAAAATGCCCGCGACCTGAGCATTGGCCGCACTTTCGAGGTCCGCATCGGCAAAGACGATGAATGGCGACTTGCCGCCAAGTTCAAGCGAGGTGGAGGCGAGGTTTTCGGCCGAGTTGCGAACGACGTGCCGGGCGGTTTCAGGGCCGCCGGTAAAAGCGACATGCGCGACCTTCGGGTGCCGGCCGAGGGCGGCGCCGCAGGAGGCGCCGAAACCCGTGATGATGTTGACGACGCCGGCGGGAAAGCCTGCCTCGTGCACGAGCCGTGCAAATTCGAGCAGCGGCGCCGGCCCGTCTTCCGAGGCCTTGACCACCATCGTGCAGCCGGCCGCGAGCGCCGGGCCAATCTTCACCGCGGACAGGAAGAGCTGGCTGTTCCACGGCACGACCATCGCAACGACGCCGATCGGTTCGCGGCGAAGCCAGACATCCATGTCGGGCTTGTCGATCGGCAGGTAGGCGCCTTCGATCTTGTCGGCGATGCCGGCATAGTAGCGATAGTATTCGGCGACATAAGCGATCTGCGCAGATGTCTCGCGGATGATCTTGCCGGTGTCGCGTGTCTCCAGTTCAGCGAGGATCTGCGCGTTGGCGGCAACCAGGTCGGCCAGCTTGTAAAGCAGCTTGCCGCGTTGGGTGGCCGTCAGTTTCGACCAGGGGCCTTCGTAAAGTGCCCTGTCGGCCGCGTTGACAGCCCGATCGACATCCCCTTCGCGCGCTTCGGGCATATCAGCCCAGACCGCGCCGGAGGCTGGATCGATGCTCGGATAGCTGGCCTCGCCATCTGAAAATTCGCCATCGATGTAGTGCTGGAAACGCCGCATGGTCTTACTCCTGAAATGCTGGCATGACCTCGGTGATGAAGCGTTCGAGCGACGCCTTCTTGCGCTCGAAGCTCATGCCGGTGTCGATCCAGAAGGAATATTCGTCATAGCCGAGCGCTTCATACGCCTTGAGCCGGGCGATGACGGTCTCAGCGTCGCCAACGACATTGTTGGTGCGCATGACCTCATCCGACAGCATCGCGTTTGCTCTGACCTGTTCGTCCGGGATCCGTTCGATCAGACCCTGGGTAACCGGCTTCTCATTCTTGAACCAGGCGAAGAAATAATTGTAGTAGACGCTGAGTTCATGGGCAGCCTGGGCGACATCGTCCTCTGACGAGCCGACATAGGTGTGACGCAGCAACATGATCTTGGGCCGCTCGATCTCGGGATTCTTCGCGCAGGCATCGTTGAAGCGCTCCATCAACGACTGAACCTCGTCGTCGCCCTGCCAGAGGGGCGTCACCTGAACGTTGCAACCGTTGGCGACGGCAAATTCGTGCGAGTTCGGATCGCGCGCCGCAACCCATATGGGCGGGTTCGGCTGCTGCAGTGGCTTCGGCGCCGACGTGGTCGAAGGAAACTTGAAGAATTCCCCGTCATGCGCGTAGTCGCCGGCCCATATGCCCTTGACCGCCGGGATGAGCTCGCGCATGCGCTGGCCAGCACCCCAGGCATCGAGACCGGGCAGCAGACGCTCGTATTCGAAAGAATAGGCCCCGCGCGCGATGCCGATGTCGAGTCGTCCGTCGCAGATGATGTCGGCCATGGCGGCCTCGCCGGCGAGTTTGATCGGATGCCAGAAGGGGGCAATCACCGTTCCCGTCCCAAGCCGCGCCCGCGATGTGCGGCGCGCCAGATCGGCAATGGTCACGAACGGATTGGGCGCAATGGTGAAATCCATGCCATGGTGCTCGCCCGTCCAGATCGCATGCATGCCGCCCTTGTCGGCGATCTCGCAGAGCGCGACGAATTCCTCGTAGAGGCTCTTGTGGCTTTGGCTGGCGTCGAGCCGTTCCATATGGACGAAGAGGGAGAACTTCATGCTTTTGCGTCCTTGGCTGGAATTGGGTGAACAGTGCCGCCGGTCTCGTCGCCGAAATAGACGCCGAAATTGCCGATCGAGCTTTCCATCGCAAAACGGTTGACGATATCGGCTGTCGAACTGGTCTTGAACTTTGCCGCAACCAGTGCGTCAGGCTTCAGGAACCTGCCGACGGCGGGCTCACCATCTCCGGCAACGGCGTGATAGACGATATGCTGCTTGCCGTCGCTCTTGCCCTCATAAACCGAATAGAGAAAGCCGATGCTGACCTTCAGCCCGGTTGAAATCTCCAGGTATTTTTGCAGTGCGTCGGTCGGGCTGCCGTCATAGGCGTCGACACTTGGCAGGGAGAGCACATCCTCGCCGAGCAGCAGAACCTCCCCGCGGCGCTCGACAACGGCCGCAAGTTCCATATTGCCTTCGCTTGCCGCCGACACTGCCTTGCTTGCGAGCGTCGGTGTGAAATAACCGCCACGTGCATAGCCGAGACCGTTGCGGCCGCTATTGTCGAAAGCTTCGATGCGGCCCATCAAGATGACGTGGTCGCCAGCCTCGATGACCTGCTCCATGGCACATTCGAACCAGGCCGCCACATTCGAGAATACCGGGCAGCCTGCCGATCCCCTCGCCCACTCGACCGCCGCAAATCTGTCCTCCACCGGTCGCGCAAAGGTGTTCGACACGTCTTTCTGCGTTTCCGAAAGCACGTTGATCGCAAAATGCTGCGCTCCGGTCATGATAGCGAAATTGCGCGACGTCTTGGCAAGGCAGACGAGGAGAAGCGGTGGATTGAGCGAGACCGAGGTGAAGGAGTTCGCCGTGAAGCCGATCGGATTTCCCTCCCCGTCACAGGCGGTGACGACAGTCACCCCGGTCGGAAAGGCCCCGAATGCATCTCGCAGTGCCCTTGGGTCGACAGTCTGGATTGTCATCGTTCATCCTCCCCGAACGACAGCCACTCAGCGAGCAGCGAATTGACGATATCAGGCGCGGTCAGGTTCACCATATGACGATGGCCTTCGACGATGCGAGCATAGCCCCGCGGCGCAAGCCCTGCCATTTGCGTCGCCATCAAGGGCGTCGAGTTCGGATCATCGGACCCCGTCAGAAACAAGGCCGGACCAGACACGTCTTTCCAACCGTCAGCATAGGTCTCGTCTCCTCCCGCGAAGGCGGCGTAAGCGACGGCATATCCCTGGGGATCAACGAGGTTCAGCCATTTTCGCGTCAATTCACGCGCAACGACGCTGTCTGTGTCATCGCCGAACCAGCGGGCCAGAGGGCCTTCCTTGTCGACGCCGGATACCGGAATGGCCGCGGCGCGCGAAAGCACGGCCGCCTTTGCTTCAGGGTCACGCTTGTAGACACCGTTGAGGTAGGCGACACGGGTGATCCGCTTGCCAAAGGTCGCGGCCGCCCCTCCTGAGACCAGTGCGCCCATCGAGTGCCCGGCAACATTCGCCGTGTCGATTGCCATCTCATCGAGAAAGCGTCCGAACCAGGCGACGAACTCCTCAAGCCGACTGCCCGCCGGCAGCTTTGCGCTTTCCCCATGTCCCGGCATATCGACAGCGATGACGCGATGGCCTGCAGACAGGAATGCGATCTGCGGAGCCCAGGCCTCGAGCCGCATGCCGACGCCATGAATTAGAACCAACGGCTCACCGCTGCCGGCCTCATGATAGGCCGTTCCGCTTGCCGTCGCCTTTCGGGGCAAGGCACCGGCGGCGTTCGTTGCTGCAGCGGTGCGTGTGGTCGATCCGGCTGTCAGCATCTCAGAGCGCTCCTTCAAACGCCCGCGGGATTGGCAACGTCCTGCCCCAGGTCTTTCAGATCCTGGTAGCGGTCGCCGATGCGGTGATGCGGGCGCCCGCCTATCGAAGCACCGAGAGCCACGACGATCTCGTCGGCGGCAGGCGCGTCGGAGATCGACGTCTGGATGGTCAGGTAGTGCGAACGGCGGCCTTCATCGTTCTTGTCCATCAGCGGGATCATGATCGGCGCATTGGCCGCACCGCGTGTGTTGCAGAAGGCGAGATAGGACTTGGCGCCGACGGCCTGGCGATAAAAATTGCCGAAGCGCAGGGTGTGGATGAGCGCGGACCCGTGTTCGATCTCGCCGTCCAGGCCGACGACAGCAGATTTTCCATATCCTTCGACAGCCTCGCCGGACCCGACCGCATCGATGATCATCTTGGTCAGCAACTCGCCGAGCACCGGAGCGCCTGCGTGAATTTCGGGTTTGAGGTCGTCGACAAAGCCGCGACCGGCCCAGGGATTCTTCACGACCGCGAAGGCGGTAAACAGCTTCAGCGGAACCGCCGCGGCCTTGCCGCCTTCGATCAGCGTCGTTTCGATCTGCAGTCCCGTTTTGCGAATTTGAATGGCCATCGAACACCTCATTTCTCAATTTCGTATTATGGTATACCATAATATATGAGTGTCAAGTTGGCTGCTGCGTGGACGTAGTTGAGGCCGAGGCGGAGATTTTCAGTTTGGGAATGCGCTCTCGACCCATCGGGCAGCGCTTCTGGTCAGCGCGTTGTCAGCTGACAAACGACATGGCGGCGCCCCGCGCAGGCAGGCCGAGTCCAAAAGTCACGGTCTTCCCAGTTCATGGTACCGCCTTATATATTATTTAATATGGCATACCATCACATTGGACAAAGTTAGGTGTCAAGCGCGGAGTATGGATTCCACTGAATTGCGGAACATCATCGCGAATGGAGTGATATCGACAGCCCGAGGTGAGCGCATTGCCAGGGCCTGCGGGGAAGCGGTAGGTGCCTGCTCGTGCCTATTCGGCAGGCTTCTTGGCGGACAGCACCGCTTCGGCAATCGCGCTTGCGGCGGCGACGTGATCCATCGCCGCCCGGTAAGCCCCCTCGCCGTCACCGCGGCGGATGGCGTCCACGATCTTCGACATCTGCAGCGGCCCTTCGATGCCGCGTCTCTCCGTCTTGATCGTCATCGAGCGCAGGTGGTTTATGCGCACGGTGAGAAGATTGACGACACCCCAGGCAACGTTCCTGTCAACCATCGTGAACAGCTTATGATAGAAGGAAGAGGTGTTCGTCAGCACAGCCGCCATATCGTTGTCGCGGTAACTGTTGCGGATCCCGGCCAGAGATTCCTCCAGCGCAGCGACGATCTCGGGGCTGCGGCGCTCCGCGCACAGCCGCGCCGCCATGCCTTCCAGCGCGCCACGGATCTCATAGATCTGTTTGGCTTCGTCGATGTCGAGCTGCGCGACGATCGGCCCCTTGTTCGGCAGATTGGCGACAAGCCCTTCCGATTCCAAATGCCTCAGAACCTCGCGCACGACTGTCCGGCTGACGCCGAGCTGGGCGCAGAGGTCACGCTCGACAAGGCGATCTCCGGGACGGAAATATCCGTTGACGATCGCCTCGCGGACCTTGTCGAGCGCCAATTCCCGCAAGGTCTTTGCAGGACGCTCGACTCTAATTGCGTCCTTCAGAGCACCGCTCATTCCGTACCTCAGTGTTGGACTTTGCACGCTCAACTTCCGCCGCGGCAGCCGAATGCAAGAATCGTATTATGGCGTACCAGATACTGTAGCTGTCGGCGGCCGGCAATTCAACAAGCGCCGTGCCACCTGCCGTACCGCGCGTCATTTCAGGCATGCAAAGGACGCTCTGCCGCCTGCACGTCGGGAGCTAGCCTCTTGAAACGATCTCCTCGACCACGGCCTTGGCCTGCACCCGAATATCCGGAACGGCCGTGATCTCCCAGAATTGCCCTGCCGTCAGGGCGCCGACCGCGAATAGTCGGGCAGGCGAGATCCGGGACGGGGCAATCACCTCGGAAGCGGCATCCACCTGGATCCCGAGGCCGAGAGGATCGGGGACGATCAACTCAAAGCGGCTCATCTCCTTCAAAAGCGGTGAATGACTGATCCCGGCCCGTTCCATTCCCGTGCAGTTGACGAGCCAGTCCGCCCGGATCTCGGCGATCTCGCGCGTCGCTCTGACCCTGTAGCTGGCTGCGAGCCTGCCCTCCTCGGCGCCAAGCGATTTCAGGAAGCCCGCGTGGAAACGAACGGTTCCGTCTAAGACCAGCTTCTCAAACCTGTCGAACACGTCAGGCGCGACCCGGTGACGGTGGATGTTCCACCAGGGAAGCGCATGCCTGAGGAATCGTGCCCGCTCCTCGCCCGAAAGCCGTTGCCAGAGAGCCTGCGTTGCAGGCCTCAGACCGTCCATCACGGCCCGCCAGTCGGCAACCGTCCTACTCTTCGCTCGCAGGGTCTTCAATATGCCGCTGATCGTATTCGGAAGCCTCTCGACGTCGATCGGCAGAGGCGCCGGCGGCTTCCACGCGTGTCCGAGCGGTGCGAGCCCGCGCCGCGAAAGCACCTCGATCTTGCCGGCGTGGCCATGGGCGCGAAGCGCGAGAACCTGATCGATCATCGTCAGGCCGGATCCGAGGATACACACCGCATCGGATGGTGCGACGCGCCTCAGCCACGAAAGCCGCCACGGGTTCTCGATGATCCGCGATCGCAGCGATGCCGGGATCCCGTCCGGAGCGACCGGCAGGGTCGCGTTCCCGACGCCGAGGCAGAGCACCACGGTCTTCCCGGCAATCTCGTCGCCATTGCCGAGATGGAAGGCCAGCGTGCTGTTGTAACGTTCAACGCATCCCGCCGCCTTGGCTTTGATGAAATCGACCCGGCAACGGCCTTCCCGCTTTCGAAGCAGCCGTGCAAGCGTATCGCGGACATAAAGACCGTAATCGCCGCGCGAGGCGAAATCGCCGGCCTGCAACCGGCGGCCATGGCTTTTCAGCCAGTCGACAAAGTCGTCGGGTTGATGTGGCAGCAGGCTCATGCGGCCGGCGGGAACATTGAGGCGATGCAGATAGAGTTCCGTCCGGTAGGCCGTCCCGCGGCCGAAGCCAGGATCGTCGCCGACGACGGCGACCTTCGCCGAAGCGGGAAGCTGCTCGATGAGATTGCAGGTAACCGCTATCGCTGAAAAACCGGAACCGACCACGATAACATCATAAGTCAAATGCATTCTCCCTGAAGCTCAGAACGTCATCGAGACATTTCGTCATTCAAGCGCCGTGTCGCTCACCGATCCCTGCTGATCGCACGAGCGGTAGAATCATGAAAACAATTATCTCTATAGTCTATAAATATAGTTTGTTATTTCTCCCGCTAGCCCCTTCCCAACCATTACGCTTTTGAGGGTGAGATCAAGGGCCATGCGGCCCTGAACAAAGGGGCTCAAGATGAATTTCAAGAATTTGGTTGCCGCAATCGCCGTCGGCGTCGGCACTCTTGCAACGGCTGTTGTCGCCGAAGCGGCGGACAAGAAGGTCGTCGTCGCCTATCAAACCGACGCCTTGCCGTCGTCCGTGGCGATCGCCAATGGCGAATTCGCCAAGGAGACGGGATACGAGATCGACTTCCGCAGGTTTAACTCGGGCGCCGAAATCTTTGCGGCGATTGCCTCCGGCGACGTCCAGGTCGGCTATGTCGGCTCCAGCCCGTTTGCGGCTGCGGTATCGCGCGGGCTCGAGGTCAAGGCCTTTTACCTCGCCTCCATCTCGGGCATCGACGAGGCTCTCGTTGTCCGCAATGGTTCGGGCATCGAAAGCCTGAATGACCTGAAGGGCAAGAAGCTTGCGGCCGCGCCGGTATCCACGGACCACTATCAGCTCCTGGCGCTCATCAAATCGCTGGGCCTGACCGAAAAGGACGTTCAGGTCTTCGCCATCCCCCAGCCAGAGATCGTCGCGAGCTATAACCGCGGCGACATCGATGGCGGCTTCGTCTGGGATCCGGCGCTGACCGAATTGAAGAAAAACGGGAAGGTCCTGGTGACCTCCAAAGAGGTGGCAGACAAGGGTGCGCCGACATTCTCGGCATGGGTTGCGACCTCGACGTTTGCCGCCGACAACCCGGACTTTCTGAAGGGCTTCGCTTCGGTCATCAACAAATACTACGCATCCTTCGCCTCGGACAAATCCGCCTGGGGTCCCGATAGCGACAACGCCAAGTCACTCGCCAAGCTTCTCGGCGGAACAGCCGACCAGCAGGCATCGGCCCTGAAGAACCTCACGCTTCTGACGCCTGAGGTCCAGGCATCGGATGCCTGGCTCGGCGGCGGCGAAAAGGCGGGTGCCGGCAAGATCCTCAAGGACACGGCATCGTTCCTGAAGGAACAGGGCAAGGTTTCCGACGTGCTGGCGAATTACGGCGCCTTCGTCACTGCAGATGCCGTCACCGGCGTCAGCAACTGATCCTCCCCAGCGCCGGCGCGGCTTGCCGCGCCGGCGTCGAACTTGCGAGCGGCAATATGCTTAAAGTCGATCACGCCAGCGTTTTCTTCGCAGCCCGCGACGGACGCACCGTTCACGCGCTCGATCGCGTTTCCTTCGATATTCCCGAACGAGGCTTCGTCGTCGCACTCGGGGCGTCGGGATGCGGAAAATCAACCCTCCTCAACGCGATTGCCGGTTTCCTTCCGCTTTCGGATGGCCGGATCACGCTTGATGGCCGCGCGGTCGAACGACCCGGCGCAGACCGTGGCGTCGTCTTCCAGAAGGACTCGCTGCTGCTCTGGAAATCGGTTGTCGAGAATGTCGCGCTCGGTTTGAAATTCGCCGGGGTCAAGCGCAAGGAGCGCGAAGCGCGCGCCCTGGAGCTTCTCCGTCTCGTCGGTCTCGACGAATTCGCTGGCGCTTTTCCCTACGAGCTGTCGGGCGGCATGCGGCAGCGTGTCGGCATCGCACGGGCTCTGGCGACAAATCCCGACATCCTGCTGATGGACGAGCCGTTCGGCGCGCTCGACAGCCTGACGCGCGAGCAGATGCAGGAACTGCTGGTTTCCATCTGGGATAAAACGGCAAAGAAGGTTTTCTTCATCACGCACTCGATCGAAGAGGCCTTGTTCCTGGGCACCCAGGTCCTGGTCATGTCACCTCGACCGGGACGCGTCGTGGCACGCTTCGACCTGGATTTCGTTCGCCGCTTCGCAGAGACCGGCGACGCCCGATCGATCAAGGCGTCGCCGCAATTTGCCGAGCTGCGCGAGGAGATCCGCGCCATTCTGCACAGCACCGAAGACCTCAGGAGCGCCGCATGAGCGATATAGTGCAGTCCCCGCCGATTGCGGCGGGGAGAGAGGACCGCCAGGTCAAGCTGGTAAAGATGGCAAGCTTCGGCGCCGGCGAGAAATCGACGGTGGCCATCAGCATTGCCACGGCGCTGGCCATACTGCTGCTGTGGTGGCTGGTATCGGCGCTCGGTGTCGTCCCACACTTGTTTCTGCCGCGTCCGGACGAGGTGCTGACACAGATCGGCGCCATCTATCGCGACGGTTACGCCGGAG
This sequence comes from Rhizobium sp. WYCCWR10014, assembly GCF_001657485.1. Taxonomy (GTDB): domain Bacteria; phylum Pseudomonadota; class Alphaproteobacteria; order Rhizobiales; family Rhizobiaceae; genus Rhizobium. The sequence goes on along the minus strand of NZ_LXFU01000050.1, from coordinate 20,938 downwards.
CGTCGCTGTCCGAGCATGTTTTTGCGAGCCTGTTCCGCATCGTGGTCGCAGCCTTCATTGCCATTTCGGCCGGCATTCCGCTCGGATTGCTCATGGGCCTGAACCGCTGGGCAAAAGGGGTGCTCGACGCGCCGATCGAGTTCTACTGGCCGCTTCCGCCGCTCTCCTACCTGCCGCTGATGATCATCTGGCTTGGCATCGGCGAGACGTCGAAAATTACGCTGCTGGTGCTTGCGATGTTTGCACCGATCTGCCTTTCGGCCCAGGCCGGCGTTCGTTCCCTGCCGATCGAGCGCGTCAATGCCGCGCGTTCGCTGGGCGCAAGCCGGCTGCAGCTCTTCCTTGATATCGTCCTGCCGTCCGCCCTGCCCGAGATTCTCACCGGCATTCGGATTGCGCTCGGTGTCGGTTGGGGCACGCTGGTTGCGGCTGAATTGATCGCCTCCACGCGCGGGATCGGTTTCATGATCATGTCGGCTTCGCAGTTCCTGGCGACCGACGTCGTCTTCGTCGGCATCGGCATCATCGCCATCTGCGCGTTCACCTTCTCGGCCGCCATTCGTTTTCTGGAGGCGTTCCTCGTGCCCTGGAAGGGCAAGCTCTGACCAGATGGCGGCAGGTAGCCATATTCAATGGCTTCCCGCCGCCGCGTTCAACCCGTGTATGGCGACGAGCTCGTCCGCGACCAGCTTCTGAAGCCGCCATAAATTGCGGTCCCGGATGCCGCGTTCTTCCAGATGTTTCACCGTCAGATACAGATATTCGGCGCAAGAACCCATGTGTCCGCAGGCTCTCGCAAGCACCTGCGCCACCGTCTCCAGCGGCAATTTGCGGGAAACGCGCTCACCCTTCGGGCCAGCCCAAAAGACCAGCGCGCGCACGAGCCCATGTACGGTCGCGACAGGGATCCAGCGAACTGTCGCAGCGTCTTCGATCGTGCCGACTTCACGGCGGATCAACCGCCGAATCTGGCCAAGGCGATCATCATCGGCAAGCCTGAAGACGATGCCGTTGCAACGTCCACCGCGGTCGAGTGCCATCATCAGACCCGGCTGGGCCCGCGTTCCCCGCCAGCGGGTCATCTGCAGGCAGAAGGAGCGATGCCACCCTCTTGTAGCGCCATGCTGCGATTCGACGGCATCGAAGTCCGGCTTCCATATCAATGATCCATAGGCGAAGATCCAAAGCGGCGCACCGGTAGACTCCTGGAGAAGCCGGTTGGCGAGCATCTCCACCTCCGCTTCGGTCAGCGGTGTTCGGTGTGGCTCGGGGCCGACATCGACCGCGGGCCGAAGGCTCAGCGATACGAGCTCGTCCGTCAGAGCCATCCTTGATCCGGTCATCAAAAGATTGCTTCCCAGGACCGTCACCGGCTTATGCTCCCGGATATCCATCATGTGTCAATGCACCGTAAATCTGGCCGCATCGGCCTGGCGTTGCTGCAGGCTGCGTATCAGCATCGCAGCCTCCCTGACGATTGCCGAAAACGTCACATCATCGGCCTCTGCGATCCTTTCCGTCATCTCGCGGATGATCGTCGTCAGATGGAGGATCGAATGGCGATGCTGCGCATCTCCCGGTCCGATTTCGGCATCGGCCATGGCAAGCAGCGTCTGTACCAGCCGCTCCATGGTTTGGCGGCGCCTGGTTCTTGGATCGGCATTCGGATCTTCGCTAAGGCGCAACAGATCGGTGACAATATCGGACATTCCACTCTGTCTCACATGGCAAAAGCCGGCGGCATGGAAACGACATGCCTTCGACCGCGCGTTTGCGTCTTCAAGCCCTCGAGCAATCGGTAGCCGTTGCGCCAGCGGCCAAAGCCGCTGGCGACATTGATGTGCCCGGCAAGGCCGATATTCCTGGTCTCGGCGTTCCACAAGCGGCCAAACAGGGTCAACCGATCGACCGTCATGTAGGCATCGTTCATGCTGCCGACGACGATGCTTGGAAAAGGCAAAGGCGCCGTCGGCATGCCACCAAACGAGACATGCCCCGGATGCAGGTTTTCCGTGGCCGGCAGATCGCATGGAGCAACGAGCAATGCTCCTTTGACGTGCCGCGCAACACTTCGCCCGGCCAAGCGGGCGGCAAGCAGGCATCCGAGACTATGGGCGACCAGATAGGCCTCGCCGGCCTCTTCAAGCGCGCCTTCCAATCGCAGCAGCCAGTTGTCAAGGTTCGGATGATCCCAGTCGTCCTGAACGACGCAACGACTGCCTGGCTGATCCTGCAGCCAGTGCTGTTGCCAATGCCCTTCTCCCGAGCCGAAAAGCCCGGGAAGAATAAGTACGTCGATCATCTGACGGCACCCTCTCTGAAGCTGCGCGCCGGTCTTTTTCCCAACGGGAGCAAACATCGGACATCACTCATCAGATCCACCCGATCACCAGGGCGAACAGGAATGTGAAGGAGCTGACGATCGTGCAGATTCCGGCCGCATGTCTGAAATGCGACATGACGCTGCCTTCCGCTCTTCTCGCACCGTGCCGACGCAGGTCGGTCTCAACGACAATCGCCATCACACCGTTCTCCTCAATACCAAAGGCCGGGCATGGTGCCCCAATAATGGAGTTCGTATTCGCGAGCGGACCGGTCGCGATCGTCGTCCCGCGCGAACAATCCGTTCACAGGCTCCCGTGCAGCGGGGGGCTTGAGGGCGAGGAACCGGCCGATCGAAAGCTTCAGCCAGAACTGAAAATCAAGCTTCATGCGAACCTCCTGTCAGGGACCGGTATTCTTCGGTTAGGAAATCAGCGAATGACGTTGTGCATTGGCGAGAAGAACGTGAAGCGATGCCGTTGGTCCGTAGAGCATCAGCAGGCGGTTCTCCTCGCGTTTGGCGAGACGATATCGTCGGGCGAATTCGAAGACGCTCCACAATTGCTCGCTTGGCCCCGGCCTTTCCGCATCGGTGATCGTCGCTTCCTGAGATCGAGCCATCGCGACGATCCTTACTCGGCTGCCGCCAGGGCCGGGTTTGCGCCCGGAAAGAAGGCCGCCAATTCGCCGATCACTTCGTTGATGCGGGCCAAAAGCGCGTCGGATGAAACCGCATAGTCTGTGAAATCGCGGTCGGACGCATAGACGGCGGTCGGTAAGGTATGGGCCATGAAAAAACCAAACAGCGGCCGAAGCTGATGCTCGACCATCAACGCATGCCGGTCACCGCCGCCGGTCGCCGTGATGATGATCGGCTTGCCCCGAAGTTCGTGGGGGTCGATCAGGTCGATGAGGTGCTTGAAATGGCCGGGATATGAGCCCTTGTAGGTCGGCGAGCCGATGATCAGGGCATCGGCCTGCACGATCTCGTCGACGACATGCCTGGCCTGCGCGTCGAGATCCTTGCGCCACAAGGCGCTGCCCAGTGACGGACCGACATCATGCAGATCATAGGTCTTGCTCGTAAATCCGTAGCGAATGCTCGCACGTTCGGCGACGTGCCGCACAAGTGCCAATGTCTTCGATGGACGGTTGAAGCTGCCAGCGATGCCGACGAGTTTGAAACCTGACATGGTTTTTCCTCTCTTTGCGTTGCCTCAACTATTGTCTACAAAATTGATAGATTAAAGGAACATGCATCTCTCCTTCTTCGCCTGGTTGAAAAAAACGTTCGCCGACGCTCCGGCACGCATAAGCTGCATGGCGATCGTCACAAGGGATCGCCGATCCGGCGACTGCTTCGACCTCACGTGCGGGAAGACGGCAGGAAGGGAACTTGTTCGGCTTCTTTTGGAGACGCTGAGGCGGGCGCCATCGTGATGTCGCGAGCCCGGCGAGAAGCTCTTGCAAACTGCCCGCCATAAATGGCTTTGCCGCAAGGTCGACTATAATTGGTATAAGATTTCCGGTTCGGCGGAACGATTGGATGACAAGTCCTGCCCTTTCCTCTGCGGAAAATATACGCTTCTTATAGATTTTAGCGGGAGCTTTTCATGCCAGTGCAGACGGCTGTTGTCATCGATTTCCAGGCTTACCGGCAATCGCGCAGCAAAGATGCGCCCGATGCGCTGAAGGCGGCCGCGCCCGTATCCTTTGCGATGCAGCCGGTTCTGATGTGGGTGCCCTATTGGGGTTTTGTCCCGGTCATGGCAATGGGCATTGCGGGATATGGCGTCTGATCAAGCGCTTCTTCCCGACGGCGAAGCGAGAGACACCGCCGAGGAGATCACGGTTCAGACAGGACAGAATTTGCGGCGCATTCGCACCCGCCGCGGATACTCCCTGGACCGGTTGGCAAAGATCGCCGGCGTCAGCCGTGCGATGCTCGGGCAAATCGAGACAGGCAAAAGCAGCCCGACATTGAGCATTCTCTCGAAGATCGCACTTGCTCTCGGTATTCCCTGCGCCGCCCTGATCGCAGAACGCGGCGACACCTCGATCATTGCCGTACCGCGGGCAAGATCGAAGATCCTCGCCTCTTCCGAAGGGCGCTTCCGGACCCGGGCTCTTTTCCCCTTCGAAGGTGAAAGAAAGGTGGAATTCTACGAGCTCAGGATCGCTCCGCACCATACCGAAAGCGCCGATGCCCATCAGCATGGAACGGTCGAAAATCTGGTCGTTGCCCAAGGCACCGTCGAAATCATCGCCGGCAAGCAGGCACCCCATATTCTGGGTGAAGGCGATGCCATCATCTTCGATGCAGACGTGCCCCATATCTACCGCAACATGACGGGAACGGAAGCAATCCTCTACCTAGTGACGACCTATCTCGAAGATGTCCGCGTTTAGAGCCTTTCCGGGTTAGATTGAAGCATTCTGCCGGAGCAGGTTTTCGTCAGGGCAAAGGCGATTGGCGACGGGCATACCCCAAGGTACATCCGAGCCGATCGCCTTTGATCCTGGCGGAAAGATGCCCGGCCCACCGGCCGCACGCTTCGCCATGCGAAGCGACAAGTGCGCCGGCGACTTTAAGTCTTGCAGATTTGCCAGGCAAATCTGCGGGAGGGTTGGCTGAAACGGGCCGGCTGATCGACCGGCCATCCGACTCCGTTTGAGCCAACAGAATGCTTCAATCTAACCCGGAAAGGCTCTAACGCAAAAAAGAGCCCCCGTCTCCGGAGGCTCTTGGTCGTTTCCTTGAGAGGCGGATGGCTCAGGCGGCCATCATGCAGCACATCATCATGCCGCCGCAGTTCATCATCATCGGCATGCCACTGGACATCATGCGCTTGCAGCATTCCATGAACATGTCCTTGTCCATGCCTTCCATCGGCTTCATTTCGCAGACCATGCCCTCGGCGGTCATGCTGCATTTCATGGAGCCCATCATCATCATCATCGGCATGGAGGCCATCATCGGCATCATCGCGCCGTTCATCATCGGCATGCCGCCCATCGGCATCATTCCACCCATCATCGGGTTCATCATGGCAGGCATCATGTTGTTCATCATCGGCATCATGTTCATGGCGGGGTTCATTGTCTCTCTCCGATCAATACAGCGGCGTTTCGCGTTTCAATGAAACGGGAGATAAAAGAACTAATTGCAGCAAACAATGTAAAAAAATCTTCCCGTATCTTTTCCTCCAATAGAATGGAACGGTTTCGATGGGATTGTGCAATCTTGCCAAGATAACGGAATTTCGTCCGCTATCATCGCTCCAACGGAGCGACGCTCGCTTCACCGGCAGCACTCGCTGCTTCGCGCGAGCTATTCAGGACAGGCAATTCGACTCAAGTCCAGCAACGCTGCCACTCAAGTCACGGGCGTTGCGAGAGCACCGGCGGTCTCAGCCGGTGGCTTCGGATCTGTTATGAATGATGAGGATGCGTCGGATCGTCGTGCGGCTTCAGGAAAAACCGGCGCGCGATGTCCCAATAGCCGTCATAGACAAGCCCGCCATTCGAACGGACGAGCGCTTCACGGTTTTTGCGATAGACCGCCGGAAGGCGATACCAGGAGATGCCCGGCCGGTGATGATGGAGAACGTGCAGGTTGTTGAAGAGAAACAGCAAGCCGAAGAGATGGCTGTTTTCGACGATGGCGGTGCGTTCCTCATGGCTTTCGGCATATCTGTGCTCAGCATAAGATCTGAGCCGCGTCATCGCAGCACCCGTATAGACGAAAGCGAGATACATCAAAATCGGCATGCCGCAGACGATGGTCGCCCAGAAAAGAATGACGGCGCCACCGATGCCGTGCACACCCCATATCCGCCGTCGTCCCGGTTCGTTCGCCTGTACCAGCTGCCATTCCTGTCCAAGGAAACTCAACAGCATCACGGCGGGACCTATGGTCAAACGGCCGAACAGGGTGGTGTTCCACCGCGCCAGCAACCTCCCGGTGGCGCCGAGCTGCTCCCAGGTAGCCTTGGTAAAATAGGAAGATTCCGGATCTTCGATCGGATCGGTCAGATATTCGTCGCGATGATGCTCCAGATGGCTTTCCTTATAGATCGGATAAGGCAGCCACAGCGACAGCGGTACCGAGCCGATCGCGTCGTTTATCCCTTGGTTTCCCGTCGGATGACCGTGAATGACCTCGTGTTGAAGGGATCCGTGCCAGGCAATCAACCAACCTCCTGCGATGACGACCGCAATCGGCGGCAATGATTGCCACCACCAGGTCAGCGCAAGAAATCCACCATGGATGACGAGTGCGAGAATGACGGTCGGCCATTCCGTCGAACGCCTGGAAGCAATGGTTCCGGCCGCCTGCGAAGTCCTGTCGAGCATGCGTGTGATTTCCCCATCAACCACACCAATCTATCGCAGGGCATCAGGAGTAGAGAATAAAGCCTATCTATTTTATAGGCTTATCTGAAAAAATCCGTCTCAACCGGGGCTGAATTGCTTAATCCAAGCCTAAGGCTTGTCGCCGTGAAGATGACGTTCGAGGAAGGGCAAATTGTCCTGTCCCCAATAGATTTCGCCATCATAGATATAGGTGGGAAAGCCGAAGACGCTGCTGTCGCGCGCATGCACGCGGTCTGCCGACCATTTGTTCTGGACATCGTCGTCGGCTTGTCGTCTGAGGAGTACCGCGCCATCGAAACCCGCTGATGTCACGATCGCCTCGCGCACGTCGGGCTTGCCGATATCCCTCGCCTCGCTCCAGAAGGCATGCTGCAGGGCGCGGGCAACGCCGATCCAATCCTGTCCGTCGAGATAGGCCGCAATCACAAAGAGGGACGCCGGCGTCGGATCACTCAAATCAGGGCGATGTTCGAGCCGCAGTTCCTTGCCGCGCACGCGCGCCCAGCGCTTGAGGTCCCGCGTCCAGTAGGCGCGCCGGATCTCCGGGCGGTTGCGCGAAAAGATACCGCCATTTTCCTCGACCACCGTCGTCAGATAGGGTGTGATGACGACGTCGTTCTTCGCCGCAAGCTCGGCGAAGGCGTCGAAGCCGATGTAGGACCAGGGCGAGCCGATCGAAAAGAAGTACTCTACTGATTTGGTCACTGATGCATGTTCCCTGCGAGGTGATTGTTCCGGCGTCGAATGGGCGTGGCTCGATGAGGCTTCAGGAAGCGGCCCGAATGTCGGATGGCGCTTTCCATCCGAGTTCCGGTGCGATTGCTGTCACGAAGTCGTGGAGAATCTGGCGATATTCCTCGTGCTCGAACTCGTAAGGGAGCTCCAGCCTCAACTCGCTGACCTCGGGCAGGATCGGATCGGCAAAAAGCTGCGCCAATATCTCGTCTGATGTACCGACGACATCACGGGCGAACAGGGTGCGCCGCTCGCCCTGCGGTGAAAGGGTTCGCTCATGACGGCCATCGGCATAGTCTCGATACCGGCGGCGCGTTGCGGCATCGGCGCTATCGAAAGGCACGATGACGCGGCCCAGCGCGACCCGGCGCTGCGTGCCGGCGGCGCGATAGGTTTCGATCAGCCGCGATTGCGCGGTGAAGAAATCATCGGTCCCCTCGCCCGTTATCACATTGCCGGTCAACAGGTTGAAGCCATTGCGGCCGGCCCATTCGGCCGAGCGCTGCGACCCGCCGCCATACCAGATCCGGTCGATCAAGCCCTTGGCATAAGGCTGCAGCCGCGGCCGCTGCGGGCCGAAGGGCGTCTTGATCAAGGTCTGCTCGTCGCCGAGGTAGCTGCCGCGCAGATTGTCGGCAAAGCGCCGCACGCGATCATGCGAGAAATCGTAACCCGTCCAGTCGCCGTCGAAGACAAGCGGAGCGATCAGGTCTGCGTGCAACGGTCGTCCGGCGCTGACGCCGATGTTCAGCCGCCCACGCGACAGAACATCGACGGTGGCGAGATCTTCGGCCAGCCGGTAAGGGCTCTCGTAACCGATTGGGATGACCGCGGTTCCAAGCTCGATCCGACTGGTGCGCTGCGTCGCCGCCGCCAGGAAGGCGGTCGCCGAAGAGATTCCAGGCTCCAGGTGCCGTTGGCGGACCCAGGCGCTGTCGAAGCCCAGATCTTCGCCATATTGCAGTTGCTCAAGCGTCTGCTCCAATCCCGACAACGGATCTTCGTCGGGATAATTGCCGGGGGTGAGGAAGCCTATATGGTTGATGGATATGTTGCCCACTCGTGCCATCCGATGATTAGTATTTCGGCAGGCCGGGCGGGTTGGTCTCGGATGCCGGCAAGGCTTCCTCGGAGAGATGCCAGTGGTCGAGGATTTTTGCGTAGGTGCCATCCTTGATCAGGCCGTTGGTGGCGGCAGTCAGCGCATCGGCCAGCCCGCTTCCCTTGCGGGTGGTGATCGCGACATCCGAGCGATCCGGCCAGCCGGCGCTCAGCGTGCCGACGCGCTTGATGTTCTGGTCGCGCGCGGCGATGAAGACGAGCTGTGCATGCGGCTGGACGATGACATCGGCCCGGCCGGACCGCAGCGCGAGAAGGCTTGCCGCCTCGTCGTCGTAGTATTGCAGCTCGATCGGCTTCAGGCCTGCGGCAACATCTTCCTCGCTCCACTTCACCAGGATACGCTCCTGGTTGGTGCCGGCCCCGACAATGATCCTGAGGCCTGCCGCATCCTTGGGCTCCTTGATCGAGGTCACAGGGCTGTCGGATTTTACGAAGAAACCATGCAAGCCCTGGCGGTAGGTGGAAAAATCGAATTTCTCCTTGCGCTGCTCGGTGACCCCGACATTGGAGATGACAGCATCATACTTGCCCGAGGCAAGGCCGAGCGGCCAGTCGATCCAGGCGACCGGCACGATCTCCAGCGTCAGCCCGAGGCTGTCGGCGATGGCATAGGCATAATCGGGATCTGCCCCGACCACGGTCTTCGCATCCGTGGCATAGGTGGCAAGCGGCGGGCCGCCCGGGCTGACGGCGATGGTGAACTTGCCTGACGTGACGAACTTGAAATCCCTCGGGATCGCAGCGATAGCCGCATCGTTCTTGGCGGCGTGAAGCCGGCCCGGCTGCTCTGGGCTGAGGTCGAAATCCTCGGCTGCATGGGGTGCGCCGAAGGAAAGGGCCGACGCCATGGCGGCGATCAGCAGGGTCCGGAATGCCGGAAGGGCAATCATCGTCTTTAATCTCCAAACTGTCAGGCAGGGGGGCAGGCGGCAATGCCGCCGGCCCTATGGGAACTGATCAGGAACCGCTCTTCGGCAGGCCTGGGGGGTTGGTCTGGGCCTTGTCGATCGCCTCAGGACCGAGGTTCCACGTATCGAGGATCTTCCGATAGGCGCCGCTGGCGATCAGGTCGTTGACGACATCGGTCAAGGGCGCTGCCAGGCCGCTGCCCTTGCGTGTGGTGACGGCAATTTCTGCCGTGATCGGCCAACCGCCGCTGACGGTGCCGACGAGCTTGGTCTTGCCGTTGATCCCCGCCGAATAGGCTTGCGTCGCGTTCACGCTGAAGACGGTGTCGGCTCTGCCGGACTGAACGGCAAGATCCTTGACCGCGTCGTCGTCATAATATTGCACCTCGATCGGCTTCAGGCCGGCGGCGACATTCTGTCGGTCCCATTCCAGCAGAATCTTCTCCTGGTTGGTGCCGGCATCGGTGATGACCTTCAGGCCGGCAATATCCTTCGGCTGCTTGATCGCGGTGATCGGGCTGTCGGCCTTGACGTAGAAGCCAAGCTCATCCTTGCGATAGGTCGAAAAGTCGAATTTCTGCTTGCGCTCTTCCGTGACGGTCACATTGGAGATCACCGCGTCGAACTTTCCGGAGGTCAGCCCCAACGGCCAATCGGCCCAGGCAACAGAAACCAATTCGAGCTTCAGGCCCAGGCTGTCGGCAATCGCCTGCGCCAGATCGACGTCATAACCGATGACCGTCTTGGAATCGGAGGCATAATCATGCAGCGGCAGATTGCCGCTCGAGCTGATGCCGACGGTGAAGACACCGTTTTCGACGAACTTGAAGTCCTTGACTTCGGCAATGCGCTTCTCGTTCTTTTCCACCCGCAGCCGGTTCGGCTGCTCGGGGCTGAGATCGAACTTCTGCTGCGCCTGCGCTGAACCGAAACCGATCGCGGCCACGGCGACGGCTCCCGCTATCAGAAGCCTTGCCCTATCTGTAAATGTCATGCCCCTTCTCCATTCATCTTTAGGTTGTGGTTGTTGCTATTCGGCCGGAGCAGCCCGTCGCGGCCCGGCATTTCGCCAGCGCTATCAGGCGCTAGAGAACCTTGGCGAGGAATTCCCGCGTACGGGGATGTTCCGCTTGTGCGAAGATGCGGGCCGGCGGGCCAGCCTCCAGGATGCGGCCGCTGTCCATGAAGACGACCGTGTCGGCGACTTCGCGGGCAAAACCGACCTCATGGGTGACGATGACGAGCGTCGTGCCGGTGCGGGCAAGCTCCTTGATGACGTCGAGCACTTCGCCGACGAGCTCCGGATCAAGCGCCGATGTCGGCTCGTCGAAGAGCAGCACCTTCGGGCGGAGCGCCAGTGCACGGGCGATCGCCACACGCTGCTGCTGGCCGCCGGAAAGCTGGCGCGGATAGGCGTTGATCTTGTCGCTGAGGCCGATGCGTGCCAGCAGCTCCTGCGCCAGCTGCACGGCGTCCTCACGGCCGACGCCGCGAACCTGGATCGGTGCCTCGATGAGGTTTTCGAGCACGGTCAGATGCGGGAAGAGATTGAAGCTCTGGAAGACCATGCCGATATCGGCGCGGCGTTTGAGGATATCCTTCTCCCTGAGCTCGTAGAGCGTATCGCCCTTCCTGCTATAGCCGACGAAATCGCCGTCCACCGAGATGAAACCCTCATCGACACGCTCCAGGTGGTTGATGGCGCGCAGAAGCGTCGACTTGCCCGAGCCGGACGGACCGAGGATGGCGGTCACGCTGCCTGCAGGCAGACTGAGCTCGACATCATCGAGCACTTTCAGCGAGCCGAAGCTTTTGGAAATGCCGTGAATGCGCACCGCGCCGCCTGCGGCCCGCAGCGTCGCCGCATCCTGGAAACCGATCTTGCGCACGGTGTCGGTCGCCGTATCGAAGACAGGCAGCGGACGGCGGAAACGCTCGAAAAGTGCCTGGAAGGGCAACGGCGTCGGATTGCGCACGGCGCCTTTGGAGAAGTAGCGTTCGATATAGCGCTGAGCGATCGACAGCACCGTCATGATGATCAGATACCAGACGGTCGCGACCATCAGGAGCGGAATGACTTCGAGATTGCGGCGGTAGATCACCTGGACCGTATAGAAGAGCTCCGGCAGCGCCAGCACGTAGACCATGGAGGTGCTCTTCGCCAGTCCGATGAGTTCGTTAAAGCCGGTCGGCAGAATCGAGCGCATGGCCTGCGGAAGCACGATGCGGAAGGCCTGGCGGCGGCGCGGCAGGCCGAGTGCGGCGGCGGCCTCCAACTGTCCGTGGTCCACAGCGAGGATGCCGCCGCGCACGATCTCGGCGAAGAAGGCCGACTGGTTGAGAGTCAGGCCGAGAAAGGCAGCGGCAAAGGGCGTCAGCAACTGCACTGTGGGATAGTCCAGGAAGACGGTATCGGTGAAGGGAATCCCGATCTTGATCGTCTCGTAGAGGTAGCCGAGATTGTTCAGGATCAGCAGCAACACGATGACCGGGATCGAGCGCAGCAGCCAGATATAGCCCCAGGAAAGGCCGGAGAGCAGCGGCGACTTGGAAACGCGGGCAAGCGCCAGAGCCGTTCCGAGGATGGAGCCGGATATGGCGGCAAGCACGGTCAAAAGCAGCGTCCTGCCGAGACCGACGAGCACTGGTTCGGCAAAGAACCATTCAGCAAAGACGCCCCAACCCCAGCGCGGATTGGTGAAAATGGAATAGAGCACGGCGATGATGACGACGGCGGCAAAGATCGTGCCTGCCAGGCGGCCCGGATGACGCGCCGGCACGATGCGGTAACGGGAATAATCCTTCGATCCTGCCGTCCTGCTGCCCGGGTCGATGCCGGCGAAATCCGTCGTCAGTGCCATTGTGCTTCCCTTTTATGATTGTCGGTCTTTGCCGTTTTCAGAAATTTGCGCCGGCCACGCGCAGGCGCGGTTCGGCATCTTCATGCGCAGGCTCAGCGAGATGGGTGAGGTCCTTCTCGAAGGGCAGGCTCTTGTAGATCTCTGGATCGGCTGAGGTGTCGAAGAGAGCGGTGTAGCCGTAGTTCAGATAGAGGCCGACGGCTTCGGGCTGGCGAAAGCCGGTCGTCAGGTAGATGCGGCCATAGCCCTGGCGGGCGGCCTGGGCCTCCAGTTCCACCAGCACCTTGCGGGCAAGGCCCTGACGGCGCAGATCGGAGCGCGTCCAGATGCGTTTGAACTCGGCCGTGCGTTCGTCATAGTGCTTGAAGGCGCCGCCGCCGATGGTCTCGCCATCACGGACCAACAGGAGAAAATTGCCGTCAGGCGGCGCAAAGGCTTCAGGAGGATAGCGGTTTAGCTCGGCCGCAGCCCCTTCGGCATTGAAATAGTTGCCGTAGCGGCTGTCATATTCGTGGATCAATTCATCGATCAGCGGTTTGGCGCGCGGGTCGAGAGGGCTGGTATAGAGAAACGTATCGCTCATATCGTTCATCACCCCTTGTCATCAGTGAGGAAGGTTTCGGCGAGCCGCACCCAGTAACGGGCGGCGGGCGCGATGATCGCGTCGTTGAAATTATAGTGGGCGCTGTGGAGAGGAGCGCTGTCGCCATTCCCGACGAAGAGATAGCTGCCGGGATTTGCCTGCAGCATGAAGGCAAAATCCTCGCTCGCTGTCCTCGGCCGGAAATCCTTCTCGATCGCCGCGGGGCCGAGTGCGTCGTCGGCGACGTCGCGGGCAAAGGTCGTCTCCGCCGCATGGTTGATCAGCGCCGGAAAGCCGAGGCGGTAATTCACATCCGCCTCGGCGCCGAAGCTTTCGGCCTGGGCGCGGGCAAGTGCCGGAATGCGCTCTCGCAACAGCTGGCGGACCGTCTCGTTATAGGCCCGCATGGTCAGCTGCATCTCGACGCTTTCCGGGATGACGTTCGAGGCGGAGCCGGCATGGATCGAGCCGACGGTGACGACCGCCATCTCCTGCGGATCGACATTGCGCGAGACGACGCTCTGCAGCGCGGTAATGAAGGAGGCCGAAGCGAGCACCGGATCGACTGTCCGATGCGGTTCGGCGCCATGGCCACCCTTGCCGATGATCTTGATGATCGCCTTGTCGACCGAAGCCATGGCCGGGCCGGCGACGAAGCCGAATTGGCCCGTCGGCACACCCGGCCAATTGTGCAGCCCGAAGACCGCATCGACAGGAAAACGTTCGAACAGGCCTTCCGATATCATCTTGCGGGCGCCCGCGCCGATTTCCTCAGCGGGCTGGAAGATCAGCCGCAGCGTGCCGCTGAAATTGCCGCTTTCGGCGAGATAACGCGCGGCGGCGAGCAGGATCGACGTATGTCCGTCATGGCCGCAGGCATGCATGACGCCGGGATTGCTGCTGGCATAGGCAAGACCGGTCGCCTCCTCGATCGGCAAGGCATCCATGTCGGCCCGGATGCCGATCCGCCTTTTGCCCTCGCCGCGCCTGAGGGTGGCGACGATGCCGGTTCCGGCAATGCCCGTCGCCACCTCATAGCCCCAGGAGGAAAGGCGGGATGCCACGAGCTTGCTGGTCCTGAGCTCCTGGAACGCAAGCTCCGGATATTGGTGCAGATCGTGGCGAAGCGCGATGATCTCGTCGAGATAGGCGGCGATACCCTTCTCGACCGGATCGTTGCTGCGCGGGTTGTGAGCGATGATGTTCATGACGGTTCGTCGGCGCCTCAGGCGCCGACAGCCTTTCCGCACTCGACTTGATCTGCCTCCGCCGCATAGCGGCTTTCGCGGAAGGGCAGACCCAGATGGTCGCGCAGCGTCTCGCCCTTCAGGACCGGATCGAAATAGCCGCGCTCCGTGAGGATCGGCAGAACATAACTGGAGAAGTCATCGAAGCCCTCGGCGATGACAGGGAAACCAAGGATAAAGCCGTCGGCAGCACCATGGTCCACCCAGCGGATGATTTCGTCGGCGATATGCTTGGCCGTGCCAATGAAGGCCGTGCGCGGCGTTGCGGAATCAAGCGCGACTTGCCGGAGCGTCAAGCCCTTCTCCCGCGCCGTCTTCTTGATGCGGTCGGTGGTGGCGCGGAAATTGTTCCTGCCGATATCGCCGAGTTCGGGGAACGGCTCGTCGAGCGGATAGACGCTGAAATCATGATGATCGAAGAAGCGGCCGAGATAGAGCAGTGCCTCCTCTGTCGTGACGAGGTTGCGGATCGCCTGGTACTTCGCTTCCGCCTCTTCCTGCGTCGCTCCGACGATCGGCCCGATACCAGGATAGATACCAACTTCCGCGGCACTGCGGCCATGGGCAATCACGCTGTCTTTGAGCTGTCGGTAGAAGGCCTGCGCCTCCTCGAACGGCCCACCATTGGTGAAGACCGCGTCGGCATGTTTGCCGGCAAGCCTGATGCCGGAGTCCGAGGCGCCCGCCTGGAAGACGACCGGTTGGCCCTGCTTGGAACGGCCGATATTGAGCGGCCCCTCGACGCGGAAGAAGCGGCCCTTGTGGTTGAGGCGATGCATCTTCGTCTTGTCGACAAAGACGCCGGTCTCACGGTTGCGGACGAAGGCGTCGTCATCCCAGGAATCCCACAGGCCCTTGATCGCATCGATATAATCCTCGGCGATCTCATAGCGCAGTTCGTGCTCGGGATGTTCGCGGCTGTAATTGCGGCCGGAACCCTCGAGCGGCGAGGTCACCGCATTCCACCCTGCCCTGCCGCCGCTGATGAGATCGATCGAGGCGAACTGGCGGGCGATGGTGAAGGGATCGCTGTAGGAGGTCGAAACTGTGCCGACGAGGCCGATTTTCGAGGTCGAGGCGGCGAGCGCCGAGAGAATGGCGATCGGCTCGAACCGATTGAGGAAATGCGGAATAGACTGCTCGTTGATGTAGAGCCCGTCGGCAACGAAGGCGAAAGCGATGCCGGCCGCCTCAGCCTTGCGCGCCGTCTTGACGAAGAAGTCGAAATTGACGCTGGCATCGGCCGGTCCGCTTGGATGCTTCCACGCATTCATGTGACCGCCGGGACCCTGCAGCATGATGCCGAACGTGACGTGTTTTTGAGCCATGGGATCAATCCTCCTTGGAAACGGTCAGGCGACGAGGGAAAGCCGCTCCTTGGCGAGCAGCTCGATGGAAGCCAGGCGCTCGGCAACCGAAAGCGCCGGCGTGTCCAGCACGAACTCCTTGACCCCATAGCGGCGGTGAAGTTCGTCCAGCTCCTTGCGGATCTGTTCCGCCGTGCCATGCAGCACGCTCGGCACCTTTTCCTCGATGCGGTAATCGGTGACGCCGGCCTGGCGGGCAAATTCGGCCGCCTGCTCCTCGCTGCCGACATTGACGGTCTGGCCGTTCGGCAGGAACACTTTGACGATGCGCAGCTTGCCGACGCGCTCGCGGGCATAGTCCTCGCTTTCGGCGGCGAAGGCTGCGAGCGCCAGGATCGGGCGCTTGCCACAGGATGCCCGCTCATAAGCCTCGAAGGTCCTGCGCAGATTGTCGGGATCGCCGTTCAAATGACCGGCGAAAACAAGTTCCCAGCCCTTCTCGGCAGCGAGCTGGGCGCTTTCGACGCTGGCGCCCAGCAGAAAACGCTCAGGCGCAGTCGGCGGGAAAGGCGTCGCCTGCGCCCCGTCGTAATTCGGGTCGGCGGCGAGATAGATGTTGAGATCGGAAAGCTGGCTCGCGAATTCCGGCTTCCTGGCCGGATCGACGGCAAGCTGCAGGGCGCGCGTCGAGAGCGGAAATCCGCCTGGCGCCTTGCCGACACCGAGATCGACGCGGCCGGGCGCAAGCGATGCCAGAAGATTGAAGGTCTCCGCAACCTTATACGCACTGTAGTGCTGCAGCATGACGCCGCCGGAGCCGATGCGGATCCTCGAGGTCCTGGCGAGAAGATAGGCTATCAGCGCCTCCGGCGCGGAGCTCGCCAGATTTGACATGTTATGGTGCTCGGCGACCCAGAAACGGTGATAACCGAGTTCCTCGGCCCGAGCGGCAATCTTTACCGTCGCCCGCAGCGCATCCGCGGCCGTTAGACCCTGTTCGATCGGGCTTTTGTCGAGAAGACTGAGGAGGTAGGTCATGGCACCACGATCCGATCCTTGGTTGCAAAATTTAGTCTATAAAATCAGTAGACAAACTTCATTATAAGAAATGGCATTCTCTTTCGAACGCGATGAGTGAAAAAAAGCAGCCGCACCTAAGATGGAAAATCGCCTGCCGGGACTGTGTCTCACCGGCAGCGCAAGGCTTCCTTCAATCGCCACTTGATGGTCTATATTCTGGTCGAAAGGGAGTAACCGCATGAAGCTGTCAGAACAGGTCAAGCCGATCAGCTATCTCAAGGCGCATGCGCCGGAGGTCATCCGAAAGCTGAAGGATAATCCGCAGCCGGTCGTCATTACGCTTCACGGAGAGGCGAAAGCTATCCTTCAGGATATCGGCCAATACGAAGAAACACAGGAGACGCTGGCGCTTCTGAAGGTGCTGGCGCTGACCAACCGGCAGGTCGAGGAGGGCAAACTGCGCCCCGCTGCCGAATCCTTCGCGCGCATCCGAAATCGTCTGGCTGACAGCCAAGCCTGATGCCATCTCGTGTTCATTTCGCCGAGGACGCCGAACGCGACGATCGCTATCGCTTCATCGCTAGCGCGACGGCGCCGAGACGCCAGCGCACTGACGGAAATCGAGAGCGCATGCGCCGGCGGAAATATTCCGAAGGAGTTAGCGGGGATCGGAATTTCCGAATATCGGGAAGTACACCATAAGCCGTAGCGCATGATCTATCGCATTATGGGCACCGATGTCGTCGGCTACTGCGTCGTAGACGGACGGCGCGAGATGTGAAGCTTTCTCGAGCGAAGGCTCATCCGCTGACGTCCGGCATATCGTACTTCAGCGCTTTGGATATCCAAGCTGCTTTACTTGAGCTGAATCCAGCCCTCATGAGGCTTCCAGCGCCATTCCCCTTCCACAGGCTGCGTCAGCGGCAATAGGAAGCGTCCGAGATCAGCGACCACCGTGCCCAAGGCGGGTGGTGCGGCCTCCATCCGTTCGCGACCAAGGAACGCCCGCCGATGCCCCTACGTTTTTCTTGAGTTCACGCGCCATCGGCCACCGTCGCTTCGACATAGGGTCGCATGATCGACCAGATCCTCGCCTCTTTCGCATATGTCCAGAGGTCGTCGCTTGTGGTCTTGCGCCGACGGAGCCCCTCGCGCAGCCCCTCCATCGCAACGTCGAGGCCGACTTTCGCCCGATAGCGGAAGCAATCGACGATCGAACGCGCCGGATTTGTGATCGGCACCTCGACGCCCTCGATGCGATGCCGTTCGACGCCCTCGGTGAGAGCGGACCCCTTGAAGCGTACGAACTTGATAGGCGGATAATCGATCTTGGGGCGCCAGGCAGTGCGGTCGATCGCCATCCACACAGCCGAGGGCATCTGCAGCGTCAGTTCGTGGTATTGAAGGGCCGAGGTCAAGCAGACCACGCCCTTTGGAACCAGAACAGCCGCTTCAGCGAGTGCATGGGCCGCCTCAGCCTGAGTGTCCGGGAGTTGATACAGGCCTCGTGCCGGACGGACGACTGCCTCCTCCCGAACGAGACGGGCGAGCGTCTCCGGTCCAATGCCTTCGGCAACGAAATCCTTCAGCCGGAGCATCCCCCGCGCTTTCAGGAGGTCGAGCGCTCGAAGTCTCTGGGCGGTAGTGAATGTCATCGCCCGTGACGATTCCTCTATTCATCGAATATATAGCAGAGGTTTTATCACAAAGCCGCTTGCTCGGAAATCCCCCATTTCGACACCCCCTACAGCGAGCTGTGCGGCGAAGGCGGCGAGCATTCACGCAAAGGCTTATTCTGCAAGGTCTGGTGCTGGGGCCAGAGCTTGACGCGGAGGCGCGGAAATCGGCTTCTATTTCGTCACCGTCACCGTCACCGTCACCGTCACCGTCGGCGAAGGCCGGAGGCTGGCCCAGATGTGCGCGTGAAACGCAAGCAGATCAATAAGACCGAGCCGATCCGCCGCATCATCGACACGCAGAACGATCCGGCCCAAATCAAAAAGACCACCGGTCGGAGATGGAACTCTACATCCCCAATCCCAAACTCTTCGTGCGCGAAAGCGACCGCTTCAACTCCATCTGCTGGGTGAGCTCCGCACGATGGCTACGGTCGGCAAGGCGAGCAACCTGGCGGATACGCTCGACATCCCCAGCCTGATCGGGCCCGGCTCGCTTGAGCTGATCCGCGAGATCTGAGGGATCGGCGCGACCGAAGCGCGTTTCGATCGCGCTGACGATGTCCTTTGCCTCGGCAAGCGCTCGGCGGCCCTCCGGTGTCCCCGCCAGTCGTTCGACGAACTTTGCCTTGTCGCTGTAGGCGAGATCGTCGAGCTTGCGCAGCAGCGCCTCGCTCCGGCGGCTCGGGCCCAGAACTTCGACCACGTCCTGCTTTTCCCGCTTCCAGCGTTCGGAGCCGCATTCGACCGCGAGGCGACGCTGCCAGGTGTTGGCGGATTGGCGGACATGCGACGCCAGCGCATCGATCCGGGAAAGCGCGTGTTTGCGTTCGGCGTTGTCTCCCAACAGGCCGGTCTTGCCAGCCAGCGCGCCGATCGTCTCGGGCGAAGCGCTGAGTTGGTTGGCGAGCTCGACCGGATCCGTATTCTCATCCAGGATGCGGCCGCGCAAGGTTCGCATTGCCGCTCGCGCGTCTTTGAACACCTGCGGCGAAAGCTGCTTTGCCGCCTCCCAATCTCGTTCGAATGCCGGCATCGCCTTTGATCGTCCAACCTCTTCCACGCTCATCGCATAGGTCTTCACGGCCGCAACGAGCACGCGGCGTTCATCGTCACGTTGATGGTCACTGCGATCCTGGTGCGAAGAGCCGCCATCGGCGATGGTGCGGGCTGCGAGCGGCCGCGGTTCCTGCGTTGGCTTGGGAACCGTCGTGTCCGCGATGCGCTCCGCCTCCCTGGTGATTACCGCAGGTGCGACATCACTCTCGCCCTGCCCCCGGCGATCCTCCATGCCGCGCCGATTGGCAAAGTCATGCGTATAGTCAAGCGTCGCCTCCTTCACGCCTGACCGGCTCAGCGTCTCTGTCAGGGCGCGCACCGTCTTGAATGCATCGAGCCCCGCATAGAGCTGCACCGCCTCGCGGTGACGGGTCATCGCCACATAGGTCAGATGCCGGTCCATGGTCGTCGACGCCAGAACAAAACTCCGGTCGACGGTAGCGCCTTGCGTCTTGTGGATTGTCGTTGCGTAGCCGTGGTCAAAGGATTGGTAACGATTGACCGGGATAGTCACGTGGCGCTGGCCATCTTGCGTCTGCGCCTTGCCGTCAAGCCGAACCTGTATTGCGTCCGGCGCGACGGCGATCACCTCGCCCAGCATGCCATTCTTGACGGCGAGATCACGATCATTCTCCAGGAAGACGATGCGGTCGCCACGCGCAAAGGATCGCTTCCCATTGTTGGTCTGGTAGGTGAGTTCCTCACCCTTATCACCAGGCGGGTTACTGCCCTTTGCCAACTCGCCGCTTTCCTGCAACCGAGCACGAATGCCGGCATTGATCGCAGCCACATCTATCCGCCGATGAGCCATCGCAATGCGCGTGTCGTTGGGATGAGCCGATCGGTCAGCGACGTAATCGGCAATGATCGCCTTCAGCGTTTCCGCTCGATCCGTCTTCAGATGAACGCTTCCCCGTGCCTCGTAGGCCGACAACCCGGCTGCGGTCCGGTGAGATGCAAAGTCGATCGAAGCCTGCTTTTGCCAATCGGCTTTTTGCCGGCGCACTTCCGAAAGCTGCGCATGACCGACGGCTTCCGCGATTGCCCGGAACGGTGCCCCTGCTCCGATCGCCTGAAGCTGTTCATGATCGCCGACCAGGACGAGCTTGGCGCCGGCCCGTTTGACCTCGTCCACGAAGCGGGCGAGCTGACGGCTGCCGACCATTCCGCCTTCGTCGATGACGAAGACGTCACGAGCGTTGAGCCGTCCGCGATCAGCCTGCCAGCTGTATTCCCACGACGCCAATGTGCGGCTTGCGATCCCGGACGATTGCTCCAGGCCTTCCGCCGCCTTGCCGGCCAAAGCCGCGCCATGAACACGATAGCCCTGCGCTTCCCAGGCGTGGCGGGCAGCCGCCAGCATCGTGCTCTTGCCGGCACCGGCAAAGCCGATCACCACGGCGATCTGAGCTGGACCCGTGACATGCTCGATCGCCTGACGTTGTTCCGCCGACAGCCCCTGCCCCGGTGAAGGATTCCCCGCCTGGATCGATCTGTCCTGTTCGGCAATCGCAGCGTCGACATATCGCTTGAAGACACCGTGGTTTTGGCGCGTCTTCATCGCAACAGTGGCTGTTGCGATCGCGCCTTCGATCGCCACTATCTCGACGGTTGAATAGCGGGCCTCCCCGTCACGGCCCCGAAGGCTTGAACTGTCGGGCCTCAACTCGACCAGAGCCTTCGACGCCATGACCGCGGCAAAAGCATTCTGGAAGGTCTGC
>NZ_LXFU01000049.1 GCF_001657485.1 Rhizobium sp. WYCCWR10014 | reverse complement strand
GCGGTTCATCAGGACAAAGTAAGCCAAGAGGAGGGGGGTGCGGTCTTACATCCATTTCGGAAAAAGATTGACCGTCATCTGTTGCGCGCGGCGTTTCGGGAGCCCATAATTTCAGCGCCTTCCGATGACAGTACGAAACCGGCGTTCTGCAACGACCTATCGAAAAGCTTTATAGACCCTTAGTAGGTTTCCCTCAACGGTCAATTGGCCCGGCTTAGACCGCTTTCGGCTACGTAGCGGGGGCTATCACTGCCCGTTTGATTGCATCGGCGCGGCCATTCATCCTCCAATTGGGGGTCTGTTGATTCGCTCTTCCTGTGAATTGCCCCCCCGGTCGGCGTTCGGAAGAGAAATCTATTACATCCAACTTATAGCTGGTGACATGGCTGGCCGCCCATTCCGCACGATCGAAGGAAGCAGTCTCACCGCCTGCGGGAATCCATATGAAGACCGGAGTGAAGCGAGCTCTGGTTCTTGAGCTATTCAACAAGCAGGGCGGGCGCTGTTGTTACTGACCGCCTCATGGTCATCCTGCCTCGCGGCAAGGATCAGAACCGACTGGACGCCGCAACGCTCGAGCATCTGTTGACCGGTCGCCGCAAGGGCTGGACGAAGCGGGATAACATGGCGGTCGCCTGTCGCGAGTGCAACGGAATGCGCGGATCCGGAATGGACTGGCTGACGTTCAAAACATACCGCCTCGGAGAATTCTGGGAGCTTATTGGCGGAGCCAAAAATTTGTAATCGGCCCACCCTGGCCGATCAGCAGTCAGCCGTTGTCGCCGCATGATGCGGCTGGCCGCCACTAATTACCAAGCCACCACAAGCGCGCCGTCGGCCTCACCAGCCGGCGGCTTCCTCACGTATCGGAACCTTATGTCTCGCGCTGGGTTTCCGTATCTCTAGGAAAGGAATAACCCGTGAAAAAAATTACGAAAATACTCTCCGCCGGTTCGCTTGCGGTGGGTATGAGCTTCACGTCTCTTACGACCGCATTCGCTCTTCCCATCGCAACTCCAAATGTTCCCGTAGCCACCTCGCAGGTGGATCAGGTGCAGTATCGCGGCGATAATCGTGATCTCCGTCGCCATCGCAACGGTTATTACCACGGACAGCGCGGTTACCGGGATCGTCGACCAGGGTATCGCCGGCACTCTGACGGTTACTGGTATCCGCTAGCTGCGTTCGGCGCCGCTGCAATTATCGGGGGAGCACTAGCCAACCAACCCCGCGCCAACTACGGCGGCTCGCGCCACGTACAGTGGTGCGCGGACCGCTACCGATCATACCGCGCTTATGACAATACCTACGTCCCTCGGGCTGGGATGCGTGCGTATTGTAATTCTCCATACAATTGATTGTAGCTCATAAGATCCGCCGGCCTCACCGGCCGGCGTCAGCTTCGCCTCCGGGCGAGGCCTTTTTGTTGTCGGCGACAGCAATGAGAAAGGGTCGGGCGAATGCTCGCGCCGACCCTTCATTGATTGCATCAGCAGGGTGCCAGTACATCCGTGGTCACCAGCAAAAGCCATCTGATAGATTGAATTTATGCGCCTCGTGAATTTTCGCAAGGATTAGGGGGGCTGATTTAGGGCTAGGTGAGGGAGGCGCAATAACCAGGGTACGACGATAAGTACGACACGCGCTCTGAGGCGCTCGATCATCGGAGCGACCGCAAAACCTTCGTGTCGTATTTTTCTTATATCGCCGCGTACACGGCTATTGGTAGCCATAGAAGGTGGGAAAGGCAGTCCGATTGCATGGACCGGCCCGACGCTTTTAACCTTGGCGACAGACAATCCTACAGTGCGATCCGCTATCGGTAGCGGATTTAAGATTCAGAGGAATTAACAGGAAAAACTTGTTGACCCCCAATTTCGAAAAAAATCCAATCTCAAAACCGGGGAGGGAAGTGGAGAAGAAAACGCCTGCTTTCGGATTATCAACGAAACAGGCGATTACTTGAAAAAATGGCTCCCCGGGCCGGATTCGAACCGGCGACCTGTCGATTAACAGTCGAATGCTCTACCGCTGAGCTACCAGGGATCACTGCTTGGCGCGGTGTGAGTGGGCTAATACAAACGCTTTCCCGATTTGCCAAGCGGTTTTTTCAAAAAAACGAAATGAACTTGTATTTGGGATGCCTGCGCCCATCTCTGGGGAATGACAAATGTGAATGATCGTGAGGAGACGAGAGGCGGCGAGAGGCGTAAGGCAGGGGCAGTGCGCTTCGGCATCGATCATGCTAGCGGCAGGCTTGTACTCGGCTCCTTCAGCATCGGCATGCCGCGCTCGCGCATCGCGCGGGTGGCTCTCGGCATGGCTCTCATTTTCTGCGGCGTGCTGGGTTTCCTGCCCATCCTCGGCTTCTGGATGCTGCCGCTCGGCTTCCTCGTGCTCTCCCACGATCTGCCGTTTGCGCGCCGGCTTCGGCGGCGGCTGGCGGTGTGGTGGCACAGGCGGCGAAAGCCGGCTGGCTGATCGGCAAGAAGGGCGTGGAACTGTGGGTCGCTTTTCGCATTCGTGGTTTATGGAATGTAAAACGCAAAATTGCGTCACAATGGTCCAGGTGAGGAAATGAAGGTATCCTTTGTTGTCGTCCTGTCGGCAGCGGCGCTTCTCTCAGGCATTTCCGCCGAGGCCCAAGTAGACAGCGGCGGTTTTGACGCTCGGGGCATCTGTCGCCGTCCCGAAGGCTGCGTCGTCGACCACGGTCAGGGCGGCAGCTACAACGGACCTCGCAACTATCGCAATTTCAACGGCCGGAATGAGCGCGATGGGAGGAACGACCGCGAGCGGGACAATCGCCGCAATCGTCATCAGAACAGAAGCGACAATTTCGACGCTGGAACCAACCGCCTTGTTGCAGGCCCTGAGATGGGGTTGCAAATTCGCGTCTAGTTGGAACTGAGTTCGCTTTCCTCGAAAGTTCCGCCATGGTCCGGATCGAGCCCGGTCGTCATTAGCAGGCTGCAGGCGGCAAAGAGGAGGACGAGTTTCACTGCGTAGGACGCCATGGAGACCGGTTGTCGAGGGCCCGGTGATACGCGAGACGGCGCTATATAGTACTGGTAATAGAAGTATGGATCATCCGTTTCCAGCAGGTTCTGGTGGACGTGCGGCGGAATATCCGCATGTTTTACCGGCGGAGAACCAGGGAACTTTACATGCAGATCCCGGGTTTCGGCGTCGTATGCCGCACGCACGCGCTTCGATTTGAGGGCAGCCCAATCCATCGCAAGCTCCTATACCCTCCCGCGGGCAATTGAGTCCCGGACGGTGATCGAAGTCAAGTCAAGAATTTGTTTCAAATGCCATCATTGGCAGGAAATGGGGCATCGTCACGGCCGCGGAAATTCCAGCCCGCGCCCGCTCCCTTTCGGGATGGAAAAATGGTCGTCTCGGCAACCGCGCAATAGCGTTTTTCCGAAATGCCCTCTTGCGATTTCCTTACGATCATTCTAAACGCTCGCCACGGCTCAGATAACGAGCGCGTGAGGCCTCGTGGCGGAGTGGTGACGCAGAGGACTGCAAATCCTTGTACCCCGGTTCAATTCCGGGCGAGGCCTCCAAACATCTTCCACAAGACATAATCTATGTGAAAGGCTGGTGGCTCAGCGGTGCGGCATTGGCGCTTGCAATGCTACCAGACCCGCTGGCCGGGCGAAAAATCGAACTGTGAAGGATTGATTCCCGTGAGGCGGTAGAGCGCACTCAGGCCGCCCTTGCGGATTTCCGCCTGATATTCCACATCGCTCAATTCAGGCCCCTCATCGATGTCGGGACCGGCGCCGAGCAGCCGCCGCATGCCTTGCGGTGAAATGCGAGTGAAGCTGCGAATGTCGCCGCTGCTGTATTTGATCAGCAGCAGGTGGGCATCGGCAGTGTAGTGAAGCGCTTCTATGCCGCGCGATTGGATCAGGAAGGTTTGCATGCGCACACCCATAGCGGAAGGCGAGGGCGCAGCAACAAAATGGTTGACGTAACGTCAATGCGCGTGCGGCTGTCGGGGCTGGATTTCAAAGCAAACGAAAGAATGTCGACCTGCGCCGGGCATGATTGCCGCCAGCGCCACGCAGAGTGTCTCTAAGCGCGTTTCGACGCTTTATCGCTTCCAAGTCGTTTCGCCGTCCAGTAGCCCGCAGCAGAATATGCCGACGAGCGCTGCGACGATGAAGAAATCGAACAGCGTGAAATACTCGAAAATCGCAGACATGGCCTGCTCCTCCTATTTCCTCCGCTGCAGATCATAACATGAAGGGCTAAAAGATTCCACGCGGGAGTTGCAGCGTCCATCCTGCCCCTGTGGCGCGGAAGAGGCGCCTGCCGGATTCTTTTCGCCGGCGTCTGCCAAGCCTTGAAAGCATCGGTGGCGGGGATTAAGAGACGAGGGACAGGAACCGCTTTTCAAGAGCGAGAGGACATGATGGATTTCGAAGCAGCGCGCGTAAAGATGGTCGATACCCAGGTTCGCACGACGGACGTTACCTCGCATTCCGTGCTGACCGCGTTTCTCACGGTGCCGCGTGAGGCTTTCGTGCCGGAGAAGGCGAAGCTGCTGGCCTATATCGACAACGACGTCGAGATCTCCGCAGCCGCACCGGGAAAGCCGGCCCGCTTCCTTATGGAAGCGTCGCCGCTTGCCAAGCTGCTGCAGCTGGCTGCGATTACCAAAGACGACTTCGTGCTCGAGGTCGGCTGCGGTACGGGTTACACCTCGGCGCTGCTGTCGATCGTTGCCGGCTCCGTCATCGCGCTCGAGTGCGACGAGACGCTGGCCGCTGAAGCGAAGGCGCAGCTTGCCGGCTACGCCAAGGTCGAGGTCGTGACCGGCCCGCTCGAACAGGGCTACGCTGCCGGCGCTCCCTATGATCTGATCTTCATCAACGGCGCAGTCGAAGAGGTTCCGGCGGCCCTTCTCGGTCAATTGCGCGATGGTGGTCGCCTGATCACCGTCGAAGGTTACGGCAATGCCGCCCGTGCCAAGGTCTTCGTCGCCGAGCGCGGCGCCATTTCGGAAAACGTCTTCTTCAATGCCTCGGTCAAGCCGCTGCCGGGTTTCACCAAGGCACGCGAATTCGTTTTCTGACATCGTTCTTGTCGATGACATTCAGCAACGGGCGCCATTGGCGCCCGTTTTTTGTCAACGCCGCTGGAAAGCCTTCACAAACATCATCTAGCCTGACGTCGCCACGCCAGACCGGATGGATTTGATGCGACCTCAACTTTCTGTTTCTGCATGTTTCCGCCGCAAAATCGCGACAGGCTTTGCGCGTGGCTAACATCAGGTAACAAAACTGTGCATGGCCGCATTCATTTGATTCGCGATGATTTTTTTCACGCCTGGGGTATTCTAAGGTCGTGGTGATTCGGATGAATGCTCCACACCATCCGGTCGTTGTTTTGGGATAACGGGGATAGAAATGGCTCAGCCAAGTGTAGCGCGTGAACCGTCCATGGAAGAAATTCTGGCCTCCATCCGCCAGATCATCGAAAGCAATGAGCCCGGCGCCGGCAAGGCGATTTCCGCATCCCTGCCGCCGGTCTACGGCGCCGACGAGGATGACAACGGCTCCGAAATACATTTGACGGTCGACGACACCTATACCGGCGTGGAATTCCCCGAACCGGTAATGCGCTCCTCCGATCCGCGTTTCGTCGCCGCCAATTCGGCCGGCACAGCTCCCGAAGCAGAAGTTCCGGCGCGCGCTCTGTCGCTTGCCGATGTCGCCGCCCGTGTGCGCGCCGCCTCCGAGCGCAGCGCCGTGCAGGCCGGTCAGGCCCTGCGTGAAATTCCGAGCGGCTTCCGTCAGCCCGAACCGCAGCCGGCCGTGATGCCGGAGCCGCCGCGCGCCGCGGCACCGCAGCCGCAGCCGCCACAGCCTGTTTTCCCGGATGCCGCGGCGTCCATTCAGCATGTTGCGATCCAGCAGCCGGCCGAGCCGGTGTTCGCGGAAACGCAAAGAGCTGCCGTCGCCGAGCCTGCGCCTGCCGTCGAAACAGCGCTGCCGGCTATGGAACCCACTCAGTCGTCGACCGAGCGGTTCCTGCCGAGCGTTATGGACGAGGTCCAGCCGACGCTGCTTTCGGAGGATGCCGGCCTGCAGATCAGCCGCTCTTTCGAGGAGCTCGCCGCGGCAATCGACGGCGCGGAGCGCCGGTCGCTGGACGAGATCGCAGAGGACATGCTGCGCCCGATGCTGCGCGAATGGCTTGATGATAATCTGCCGACACTGGTCGAGCGGTTGGTGCGCGAGGAAATCGAGCGCGTGGCGCGCGGCCCGCGCCGCTGATCGGATTGCTTTTTCCTGAAAAGCCGCTCCGGTCTCCGGGGCGGCTTTTTTATTGACTTGGCCGTGACCATCCTATTTACAAACGCCACCCTCGAACCTCGAAATTGGTCAGAAAATGCTCGACAAGACCTATGATTCCGCCGCCGTCGAACCGAAAATCGCCGCGATATGGGACGAGGCGGATGCCTTCCGTGCCGGCGCGAACGCCAGGCCCGGGGCCGAGACCTTTACCATCGTGATCCCGCCGCCGAACGTCACCGGTTCGCTGCACATGGGCCATGCGCTCAACAACACGCTGCAGGACATACTGGTCCGCTTCGAGCGCATGCGCGGCAAGGATGTGCTCTGGCAGCCGGGCATGGATCACGCCGGCATCGCCACGCAGATGGTCGTCGAACGCAAGCTGATGGAGCAGCAACTGCCGGGCCGCCGCGACATGGGCCGAGAAGCTTTCATCGACAAGGTCTGGGAATGGAAGGGCGAATCGGGCGGCCTGATCTTCAACCAGCTGAAGCGTCTGGGTGCATCATGCGACTGGTCGCGTGAACGCTTCACCATGGACGAAGGCCTATCGAAGGCCGTTCTCGAAGTTTTCGTCACGCTCTACAAAGAAGGGCTGATCTACAAGGACAAGCGCCTCGTCAACTGGGATCCGAAGCTGCTGACGGCGATCTCCGACCTTGAAGTCGAACAGCACGAGATCAAGGGTAATCTCTGGCATCTTCGTTATCCGCTCGAGCCGGGTGTCACCTACCAGTACCCGATCGCTTTCGACGAGGAAGGCAAGCCGACCGAATGGGAAACGCGCGACTATCTGGTCGTTGCCACCACGCGTCCGGAAACGATGCTGGGTGATACAGGTGTTGCCGTCAATCCGGAGGACGAGCGTTACAAGTTGATCATCGGCAAGCATGTCATCCTGCCGATCGTCGGCCGCCGCATTCCGGTCGTTGCTGACAGCTACGCCGATCCGACGGCAGGTACCGGTGCCGTCAAGATCACGCCGGCGCATGACTTCAACGACTTTGACGTCGGCAAGCGGGCTGGCCTGCGCTCAATCAACATCCTGAATATCGACGGCACGATCACCATCAAGGACAATGAGGATTTCCTCGAAGGTCTCGATAATCCGGCGGCGCTGCATGGTGCCTGGGACCGCCTGGAAGGGCAGGACCGCTTCTATGCGCGCAAGGTCATCGTCGAGATTTTCGAAGAGGCCGGCCTTCTCGACAAGATCGAACCGCACAAGCACATGGTTCCGCACGGCGACCGCGGCGGCGTGCCGATCGAACCGCGGCTGACCGAACAATGGTATGTCGACGCCAAGACGCTCGCCGAGCCGGCGATCGCTTCGGTCCGTGAAGGCCGCACGAGGATGGTGCCGAAGAGCTGGGATAAGACCTATTACGAATGGATGGAAAACATCCAGCCCTGGTGTGTTTCCCGTCAGCTCTGGTGGGGCCACCAGATTCCCGCCTGGTACGGCCCGGACGGCCAGGTCTTCGTCGAAAAGACCGAGGAAGAAGCGCTGCAGGCGGCGATCCAGCATTATCTCTCGCATGAGGGGCCGATGAAGGCCTATGTCGAGGACCTGCTCGAAAACTTCAAGCCGGGCGAGATCCTGACGCGTGACGAGGACGTGCTCGACACCTGGTTCTCCTCAGCACTCTGGCCCTTCTCGACGCTCGGCTGGCCGGACGAGACGCCGGAGCTGGCACGTTATTACCCGACCAACGTCCTTGTCACCGGCTTCGACATCATCTTCTTCTGGGTTGCCCGCATGATGATGATGGGCCTGCACTTCATGAAGGACGAGGATGGCGAACCTGTCGAGCCCTTCCAGACCGTCTATGTTCACGCGCTGGTGCGCGACAAGAACGGGCAGAAGATGTCGAAGTCGAAGGGCAACGTCATCGACCCCTTGGAACTGATCGACGAATACGGCGCCGACGCGCTGCGGTTCACCCTGGCGATCATGGCGGCGCAGGGCCGCGACGTGAAGCTCGATCCGGCCCGCATCGCCGGCTACCGCAATTTCGGCACCAAGCTCTGGAACGCCACACGCTTCGCCGAGATGAACGGCGCCAAGAGCGACCCGCATTTCGTGCCCGAGGCCGCCGAACTCACCATCAATCGCTGGATCCTGACGGAACTTGCCCTTACGGAACGTGACGTTACGGAAGCCATCGAAGCCTTCCGCTTCAACGATGCTGCCGGCGCGCTCTACCGCTTCGTCTGGAACGAGGTCTGCGACTGGTATCTCGAACTGTTGAAGCCGGTCTTCAATGGTGAGGACGAGGGCGCCAAGGCCGAAGCCCAGGCCTGCAGCGCTTATATTCTCGAAGAGATCTACAAGCTGCTGCATCCCTTCATGCCCTTCATGACCGAAGAGCTTTGGGCCCATACGGCAGGCGAAGGCAAAGAGCGCGACACATTGGTCTGCCACGCCGAATGGCCGGCGCCGTCCTATGCCGATGACGGGGCCGCCGACGAGATCAACTGGCTGATCGACCTGGTTTCCGGTATTCGCTCGGTGCGCGCTGAAATGAATGTGCCGCCATCGGCGACGGCCCCGCTCGTCGTCGTCAAGGCCAACAATCTGACGCGTGAACGGCTGTTCCGCCACGACGCCGCCATCAAGCGCCTTGCGCGCGTCGAGGCGATATCGCTGGCTGACGATGCGCCCAAGGGTGCCGCTCAGATCGTCATCGCCGAGGCCACCATCTGCCTGCCGCTCGGCAAGCTGATCGACCTTTCCGCCGAAAAGGCACGTCTCGAAAAGGCGATTGCCAAGATGGAGGGCGAGATCTCCCGCATCGACGGCAAGCTCTCCAACGAGAAGTTCGTCGCCAATGCCAATCCCGAAGTGGTCGAGGCCGAGCGTGATCGCCTCGAGGAACTGAAGGGTCAGATCGCGAGCCTGAGGATCGCTCTTTCCAGGGTGAGCGAAGCCGGGTAAGTTTCACCGGCCCATTTTGGTAAGTTATTTCAAAGACGCGCCCTCTGCCGGCGCGTCTTTTGTCGTTCTGGGCACATGCGATTCGGTCCTGAAAACGGCTGGTTTCAGGCGCGGAGCCTGTGGATTGTGGCTGAATGGGCATCCAGTGGGCGAAAACTACCACTGTTGTTGGATTGATACAGCTTCTGCAATGTTTGGAATGAAAACCCAAAAGCCCACCTGAAAGTCGATAAGCCTGGAATATAATTTTATTAACCAGGTTTTTTGACGTGTCCGTCAATTTCTTTACGTAAATTGACAGTCGCAATGGTTAGAGGCGCTGCCGTGGGGCGCGTTGCCATTTCCGGCGAACACTTACACTGTGTCGTCACATCAACTGCTGTAGTGGGGGAGACACAATGGCATCGCGTATGTTTTCCAAGGGCGTAACGTCGCTCGTTCTTTTTTCGTCGCTTGCATCGCCGTCCTTCGCCGGCGGCCTGGAGCGTGGCGGCTATAACATCGATCAGCTGTTCGATACGTCGCCTTTCTCGTTTCAATCGGGCGTCACCTACGTCACGCCGCAGCGCAAGCTGAAAGACGTCCGTGACACGGATACGTCGACAGCTCCTGGCGGTGGCAATCTGAACAGCCGTCCAAACACCGCTGACGATACCTCAAATTACGCCATCCCTTATATCGGCTTTAAGGCTGGTTTTGGCGATGCAATCGACTGCCTGGTCGACTATTCAGAGCCCTTCGGCGGGCATACCGCCCCCGGTCTGAACTGGGCCGGTGCCAACAATAACATTGAGACAGAGATCAAAACCCGCAACTATGGCGGCACCTGCTCCTATCGTTTTGATGTCGGCCCGGGGCAGCTTCGCGTCATCGGCGGCGCTTTCTATCAGGAAGTCGAAGGCTTCAAGGAACGTCTGGTTTCAACCGTTCCGCTTCTGGTCGGTACCGGCAACGGCGTCGGCCGCCTCGATCTCGAAGATAGTGGCTGGGGCTGGCGCGCCGGTCTCGCCTACGAGATTCCCGAATATGCAATGCGAGCGAGCCTCGTCTATAACAGCCGCGTAAAATACGACAATCTGACCGGTACGGTGGATCTGACGCAGGTGACTGCACCGTTTGCGCCGCTGAATGGCGCTCCCTATGGAAGGGTCACGGACGTCTTCGGCTCTGCCGAAGCGCCGGATTCGCTTGAGCTTAAGTTGCAAAGCGGTATCGCTCCGGATTGGCTCGCCTTCGGATCGGTTAAGTGGACCAACTGGAGTGTCCTGCAGTCCGTGCCTTTCTGCCCAAAGTCGACCAAGGGCTTAGTCGCCTGTACCTCCGGCGGTGCGACGGAGTTGACGTCGCTCGACCTTCTTTACCAGGACGGTTGGACGATCTCCGGTGGTGTTGGCCACAAATTCAACGAACAGTGGGCAGGTGCAGTCAGCCTCACCTGGGATCGCGGCACCAGCCAGGGCTATGGCGCGCAGACCGATAGCTGGACGCTGGGTCTCGGTGCAGCCTTCACGCCGACCGAACATATCGAATGGCGCGTTGCCGGTGCGGTGGGCGTGTTGACGAGCGGTTCGTCCGGCGTTGTGACCCAGAATGGGGTCACGTATGGAGATGATGTCTCCTACTCCTTTGACAACGATCTGGTCGCTGCGCTGTCGACGAGCCTAAAGATCAAGTTCTAATTCTCCCATTTGAAGAATTGAGGAGCCCGGCACTGCCGGGCTCTTCTTTATTTGCGCCCGTTAATCATGCCATTTCCCGGTCCCGATTTGTGACGATTCAGCAACACATTTTTACGACGTTTGGCGTATGGTGATGGTGAGGCCAATTTGTCCATTTCCCGCCACAAAGAGGGCGCAGCGCTATTTGCGGGCGAGGTGATGGCAGGCATACGGTGCGTGTAAATAGTAGTATGGGTCGATTTTTTTCCGGTAACATCAGGTCGTACGGCGCGATTGGCGACAATCGTTTGATTGCGGTCGTTTCGCTTTCCGAACAAGGCTGTTCCAGCCGCCGATCCGGCCTCGCAATGCGGTCGTCGACTTATTCATTGTCGTTATTTTCGACCCGCTCACCTGAGCAGCCCGGCTTTGCCGGAAATGTCGATACTGGTTTCGTCACATTTACTGTTTACGAATGCGATAGAGGCGGGAAGGCGGATGCCGCACCTGCCGAAAGAGTGCCACGGAGATTGCAGTCGGGCCATGCCGGGAGCCGGGTGGTTCTGAAGGATGTGCTGAGAATACCGCCTTTGAGAAAAGGCCAGTGGGCTGGATGCGACGCGGGCAAAGGAGCCATGGAGCTCGCCGCGGGATCGCTCGCCTCGAAGGAATACATCCGCGGGATGCACGGCATGAGCGCCGTTGCCGCCTGCCTGGGATGAACGAAAGAAATCGGTTGAAATGGTGACGTCCGAGTTCAAACTGTTCAAATTCATGCTGATGGGCATGTCTATAGCCGTAGCGCTGGCGCTGTCCGGTCCGTGCCGCGCATTCGACATCAAAGGTGGCGTCAGCAAGGAATCCGGACCCTTCGATCTCTTCAAGTTCGGCTTCAAGGCCTATAAGAACGGCCAGAAGGAAGAGGCGGTCGAAGCCTACAAATACGCTGCCGAAAAGGGGCACACCGGCTCGCGCTGGGCGCTTGCCAATATGTATGCCGATGGCGACGGTGTCACGCAGGATGATTTCGAAGCCTTCAAGATCTACAGCGAGATCGCCCAGCAGGGCGTCGAACCCGGTTCGGAAGACACGGGCTTCTTCGTCAACGCGCTGCTCTCGCTCGCCAGTTACTACAGGCACGGCATTGCCGGCAGTCCGGTCAGGATCGACCTCAGCCAGGCGCGCCAGCTTTATTTTCAGGTGGCCTCCACCTTTGGCGTTCCCGAGGCGCAGTTCCAACTGGCGCAGATGATGCTGGCCGGCGAGGGCGGCAATGCCAGCCCGCAGCAGGCGAAGAAATGGCTGAACCAGGCCCGCAAGAGCGGCCATCCCGGCGCCATGGCGGTCTTCGGCAATATCCTGTTCGACGAAGGCCAGACGGCCCGCGGTCTGGCGCTGATGACGGCAGCGCTCGACCGCTGCAAGCCCAAGGACTGCGGCTGGATGGAAGCGCTGCAGGAGCAGGCCTTCTCGGTTGCCAACGAGGCCGACCGCCGCACGGCGGTATCGCTGTCGCACACCATCGCGAGCGGTACCGACGACTAAGCGCCCACGTTTATTCGGAGGCGTGAAGCTGTCGGCGGAAAGCCTCAGCTCACGAAATCGAAATAGGCGATGACAGGCACGTGGTCGGACGGCTTTTCCCAGGCCCGCACATGTTTTTCGATCGCAGCCGACGTCATCCGGTCGGCAGCTTCCGGCGACAGCAGCAGATGGTCGATGCGGATGCCGTTGTTCTTCGGCCAGGCGCCGGCCTGATAATCCCAGAAGGAATAGAACTGCGTCGCATCCGTCGTCGCGCGCACAGCATCCGTCAGGCCGAGATTTTCGAGCCTGCGGAACGCCTCCCGTGTCTGCGGCAGAAACAGTGCATCGTTTTCCCAGACCCTGGGATCGAAGCAGTCGTGCGGTTCCGGGATGACGTTGTAATCGCCGGCAAGGATCAGCATCTCCTCATAGGCCAGCCGTTCGGCGGCGAACGTCTGCAGGCGCTCCATCCAGGCGAGCTTGTAGGGATATTTCTCCGTTTCGACAGGATTGCCATTGGGCAGGTAGATGCAGCAGACGCGCAGGATTCTCGAGTCGGACAGGGTGAACGCCGCTTCGAGGAAACGCGCCTGTTCGTCCAGCGGATCGCCGGGCAGACCGCGGTTCACTTCGAAAGGTGAATTCTTGGAGAGGATCGCGACGCCATTGAAGCCCTTCTGGCCGTGCGTCTCGACATGATAGCCGAGCGCCTCGATCTCCAGCCGCGGGAAACCTTCGTCGACCGTCTTGATCTCCTGCAGGCAGACGATATCCGGATCGGAATCCTTCAGCCACTGCGTGAGATTGTCGATGCGCGCCTTGACGCCGTTGATGTTCCAGGTCGCGATCTTCATGGCTCTGTCCCGTTCCGTATAATGCATGTCGCCCAGAAGTGTGCAGCGGGTCTGGGAGACGACAGGCATAAAAACAAAGAGCTAAAGCGCACCGCATGAATCACTGTCGATCCGGCGCGCTTTAGTGCGCTTCTTTTATCGCGGTCTTTCGCCGCCGGACAAGACGATAAACCGGCCGGAAGGAATTCTTCGGCCGGTTTGATGGTGAGTATGTGCGTCTAGACGTTCAGATCGAGAAACTGGTGCCGCAACCGCAGCTTGCCACCGCATTCGGGTTCTTGATCTGGAAGGACTGGCCAAGCAGATTGTCGACGAAGTCGATCTCCGAGCCCGCCATATAGACAAGCGAAAGGCTGTCGATCAGCACCTTGGCATCGTTCTTTTCGACGATGATGTCGTCGTCGTCAGCGCTGTCGGCAAGATCGAACTTGTAGGAAAAGCCCGAACAGCCGCCGCCTTCGACGGAAACGCGCAAGGCGCTCTTGCCGGCTTCGGCGCCGACGATCGTAGCGATACGCTTTGCCGCGGCATCTGAAAGGGTTACACTCGTATCCGTCATGTTTCCTCCTGCCGGGGTCAAGATCCGGAGAGAATGGGTTTTGGCACTTGAATGTTCAAATGCCTGATATCAAAGAAACTTACCATGATATCTGCGAAAAGGCGATGAAGCGCCGAAGCGGTTAAGAAAGTGCCTCTTTGCCGTTTCATCAGGCTATAGGTATGAAGAGCGTTAGGCGGCGTCAATGGGCAGATGCGGCAACATGCAGGATGATGGTGAAGAATGACGATCGATACGCGTGCTTTGGGTTTCGGCAGCAGTGAGAGGGCGGTTTATGCGGCCGACCCCTGGACGACGCGCGGGCGGCTCTATCCGGAGGACGAAAGCCCGACGCGCTCCGATTTCCAGCGCGACCGCGACCGCATCGTCCACACCACCGCCTTCCGCCGGCTGAAGCACAAGACCCAGGTCTTCATCGCCCAGGATGGCGATCATTACCGCACCCGGCTGACGCATACGATCGAGGTGGCGCAGATCGCCCGCGCGCTTGCCCGCGCCCTGAAGCTCGACGAGGATCTGGCCGAAGGCGTGGCGCTCGTGCATGATTTCGGCCATACGCCGTTCGGTCATACCGGCGAGGACGCGTTGCACGAGGTGCTGCTGCCCTATGGCGGCTTTGACCACAATGCCCAATCGCTGCGCATCGTGACCAAACTGGAGAGGCGTTATGCCGAATTCGACGGCATCAACCTGACCTGGGAAAGCCTCGAAGGTCTCGTCAAGCACAATGGCCCGCTTCTGACGGCTGATGGAGTAGGCACCCGCGGTCCCGTTCCGCAGCCGATCCTCGATTATTGCGAGCTGCACGATCTCGAGCTTGCGACCTATGCCAGCCTTGAGGCCCAGATGGCGGCGATCGCCGACGACATCGCCTATAATACCCACGATATCGACGATGGCCTGCGCTCCGGGTACCTGACTTTCGACATGCTGGAGGAAATCCCGTTTCTTGCCGGGCTGATGGCCGAGGTGCGGGCGCGATATCCGCATCTGGAGCCGAGCCGTTTCACCCATGAGATCATGCGCCGCCAGATTACCCGCATGGTCGAAGACGTGATTGGTGTGGCACAGCAGCGCCTGTCGCTCCTCCGCCCTGAGAATGCGGCCGACATCCGCGCTGCCGACCGGGTTATTGCCACCTTTTCCGAGGGGATGGCCGAGACCGACAGGCAGATCAAGGCCATGCTCTTCAAGCGCATCTACCGCAATCCCGATATCATGCGCATCCGAGCCGGTGCCGCCCAGATCGTCACCGATCTCTTTGCCGCCTACATGGCCAATCCCAAGGAGATGCAGAGCCACTACTGGGTCGATCATATCGCCGGTCTGTCGGATGCGCCGAAGGCCCGCCATGTCGGCGATTATCTCGCCGGCATGACCGATACCTATGCGATCAGCGCCCACAGGCGGCTGTTTGACCACACTCCGGATTTGCGATAGGCAGCGGTCGCCCACGCTGAGGGCCGATTTGAGCCTTTGGCACAGCCTATGCATGGAAGAGTGCGATGAACCTTTTTACCGACTTCGAAGCCAGGATCAAAACCGCCCTTGAACAGATCGATCTGGTCAGGGAAAAGCGATCCGAGCTCGATTTCGGCCGCATCACCGTCGAGCCGCCGCGTGACGCGAGCCATGGCGATGTCGCGACCAATGCCGCAATGGTGCTGGCAAAACCGCTCGGAACCAATCCGCGCGCGCTGGCCGACGTCATCATCGCCAAGCTCAAGGAGGATGCCGACGTCGCCGATGTCTCGGTCGCGGGTCCGGGCTTCATCAACATCCGTCTCGCCGTCGGCTACTGGCAGCGGCTGCTCGCCTCGATGATCGGCGCCGGTACCGATTACGGCCGCTCGACGCTCGGAGAGGGCAAGAAGGTCAATGTCGAATATGTCTCGGCCAATCCGACCGGCCCGATGCATGTCGGCCATTGCCGTGGCGCCGTCGTCGGCGACGCGCTCGCCAACCTGCTCGCTTTTGCGGGTTACGGCGTCGAGAAGGAATATTACATCAACGATGCCGGCTCGCAGATCGACGTGCTCGCCCGTTCCGTCTTCCTGCGCTATCGCGAAGCGCTCGGCGAAAAGATCGGCGAAATCCCCTCGGGTCTCTATCCCGGCGACTATCTCGTGCCTGTCGGCCAGTCGCTTGCCGCCGATTACGGCGTGCGGCTGCACAATATGCCGGAAGACCAATGGATGCCGATTGTCAAGGATCGCACGATCGATGCGATGATGGTGATGATCCGCGACGATCTGGCGGCGCTGAACGTCCATCACGACGTCTTCTTCTCCGAACGCACCTTGCATGCCAATGGTGCGGCCGCGATCCGCACGGCGATCAACGACTTGACCTTCAAAGGCTATGTCTACAAGGGCACGCTGCCGCCGCCGAAGGGCCAGCTTCCCGAGGATTGGGAAGATCGCGAACAGACACTGTTCCGTTCGACCGAGGTGGGCGACGATATCGACCGGCCGCTGATCAAGTCGGACGGCTCCTACACCTATTTCGCTGCCGACGTCGCCTACTTCAAGAACAAGTTCGACCGTGGTTTCGACGAGATGATCTACGTGCTTGGCGCCGACCACGGCGGCTACGTCAAGCGCCTGGAAGCGGTTGCACGCGGTGTTTCGGATGGTAAGGCGAAGCTGACGGTGCTGCTCTGCCAGCTCGTCAAGCTCTATCGCAACGGCGAGCCGGTGAAGATGTCGAAACGCTCGGGCGATTTCGTCACGCTTCGGGACGTCGTCGAAGAAGTCGGTCGTGATTCGGTCCGGTTTATGATGCTTTACCGCAAGAATTCCGAACCGCTCGACTTCGATTTCGCCAAAGTGACGGAACAATCGAAAGATAATCCAGTTTTTTACGTGCAGTATGCGCATGCCCGCTGCATGTCGGTCTTCCGGCAGGCGAGGGAGGCTTTTCCCGACCTCGACGTTTCGCCCGAGAATCTCGCGAAAACCGTTGCAGGCATTGGCGATCCGGCCGAATTGCAGCTCGTCGCCAAGCTTGCTGAATTCCCCCGTATCGTCGAGGCGGCGGCCCAGTCGCAGGAGCCGCATCGCGTCGCTTTTTACCTCTACGACGTCGCAAGTTCGTTCCACGCGCACTGGAACAAAGGTAAAGATCAGCCGGAATTACGATTTGTTAATGATAAAAACCGAGAATCAAGTATTGCCAGACTTGGGCTGGTGTACGCCGTCGCGTCGGTTTTGAAGTCGGGACTCGCCATTACAGGCACTGCCGCACCGGACGAAATGCGATAACGTCACCATTTCCCCACAATGCGCTGGCATTTGAGCGTTGGCGTTTGCGAGTGGGAATAGGCATGGCTGATAAACAACTTGCGTATGATACGCGCGGAAAAAACGATCTGTTTGCCGACGATGATCCGTTGGCCGAATTGGCCCGGATCGTTGGCTTCGAGCCGCGTGTTGCTGCGAATACGGTGACGGAGACCGCACGCCGCGAGCCCGCCCTCGATCTCGAGGACGAACTTGGGCGCGAGTTCGACCGCTACGATTCGCCACGTCCGCTTGCAGAGCTCGACCGGCCCGCCGAACCGATCTCTGACGACCTCGCGCCTGAAGATTACGTCGAGCCCGTTCTCGATGCTTCTCCGGCTGCCGAACACGCCGAAGTTCCCGAGCCGGTTTCGGTTTCCGTCGCCGCCGTTGAGGCTGAAGAAGCTTTGCCCACCGCGGGGAATGGGGACGCAGCTGCCGCCGACTGGGCGGAGCAGCTTTCTCCCGAGCCCGACGCGTCGGTGCAATCGGCTTTCGGCGGTGCGCGCGACCTGATCGAGGAGCTTGAGTTGTCGATCGGCGCAGCACCCGTCTCTTCGCTGGCGCAGCCCACCAAGGCGCCGCAATGGTCGGCTGCCAGCATCAGGCTGCCGCTTGCCAATTTCCATGCCCCGAGGCGCGAGGAACCGGTTGTTTTGCCGGAGCCTGTGGCCGAGACGGTCGCCGTACCGGTTGCTGAAGCGCCATCCGCCGATCTTCCTGTGGTCGAGGCTCAATCTGTCGCCGAGCCGCCAGCGCTTGTCGCCGCTGTCGAGCCTTCCGAGGAATTCGAATCCGCTTCTCCGTCACTTGGCTTTCCCGCCGAGCTCGATCGCCATGATGAGGTGATCGCGCCGGAAGAGACCGCCGAGGCCGAAGAATTCGTCGAAGTCGAGGAAGAGCTGGAGGATTTCGGGTCCGACGCCGGTTTCGATCTCGCTGCCGCCATCGAAGGCGAGATCCAGGCCGATGCCGCGCTGACCGAGGTCGTGCCGGATGTTCCGCACACCGCCGGCACATTCGATCTCGACGATCTGCTCGCCGACGTCTCGCGTTATCCGGTGCCGCAACGTGCCAATCAGGCGCCCGTCTCGCCGCAGCCCGCATCGATCGAGGCAGCGCCCGTTCCGGCCGCCCCCATGGTC
This sequence comes from Rhizobium sp. WYCCWR10014, assembly GCF_001657485.1. Taxonomy (GTDB): domain Bacteria; phylum Pseudomonadota; class Alphaproteobacteria; order Rhizobiales; family Rhizobiaceae; genus Rhizobium. Next base: position 181,035 of record NZ_LXFU01000049.1, on the reverse strand, counting down.
GCCGCACTTGTTCAGTCCGAGGTGATCGCGCCCGCACCGCTCGCCGCAGCACCCGTCCGGTCTGCTCCGGTCGAGCCGGCCCCGGTCTATGCTGTCGAAGCCGCAAGACCGATCGCGCCGCAGCTTGCCGAGGTCGTTACGCCTCAGCCTGCCGCAGCGGCATATTCGCCGACGCCGCAGCCGGCCCCGGAAGCCGACGACCCCTTCGCCGGCCATGATTTCGAGCTGGATCTTGCCGGTATCGAGCTGGAACTCACCGATCTCGATTTCTCCGAGCCGTCCGAGCCAGCACCGCAGCCTGAGCCGCCAGCCCCTGCGCCCCAGCAGGTCGCTGCCGTCGCTCCTCGGCCCGCTCCGGTTTTTGCTCCTGAACCGCCGGCTCCTGCTTTTGAGCAGGCTGCTGCCGCTCCTGCACGGTCCGCTCCGGCCTTTGTTCCCGAGCCGCAGGCTCAAGCTCCGGCTCCGGCTTTCAACTGGACGCCTGCCTCCGACTCGACCGAAGACCTGCCATTCGATCCGGCGATGATCTCCGATCCGGAGGATCGTCCCGAGGCCGTCGACGACATGCACGTGCCGGCGCTGCCGCCGGTCGAGCAGCCTGCGCCGGTCGCGAAATCTGCGGATTTCGATTTCGATCTCGACGCCGAGATCGCCAGCTTCTTTGAACCGGCCAAACCGCGGCAAACGCCGACGCCGGTCCGGGATACGGCCGCCGCTGCTGCAAAGCCGGTCAAGCCCACCATCGCCGATGGCCTCGATGATTTCGAACGGGCGCTGGAGGAAGATTTCCGCCGCAGCGTGCGCGAACCGGTCGAGCGCCGCGAGACCTCTGAGGTCCGCATCGAATCGGCAAGCCAGGCCGCCGATTTCAGCCGCGCTCGGTCGATGCGCCAGCTGCTTGCCGGGGCCGTCGTGCTCGTGGTCTTTGCCGGCGTCGGTTATGGCGTCTATTCCTCCGTCTGGAACGGCGAGGGGCTCGGCATTGTCGCGTCCGGCGAGCCGCGCGTGATCACCGCCGACAAGGAGCCGGTCAAGGTCGTTCCAGAAAATCCTGGCGGCAAGACCGTGCCGAACCAGGATAAGGCCGTCTACGACCGCGTTGCGGGTTCTGCCGAAGAGCCGAAGCAGAAGGCGCTCGTTTCTTCCGATGAGGCGCCTGTCGATGTCGTCCAGCGCACGCTGACACCGGAATCGCTGCCCGAGGACGACGAGAACGCCAGCGTCGACGATCAGGTCACGCCGACTGCGGTCGGTGAGACGGAGGATCCGCGTCTGCTGCCGAACCAGGACAACGCCGATAACGCTTCGGCAACCGACACCGACAAGACGCCGTCCGTTTCGCCGCGCAAGGTCCGCACGATGATCGTCAAGCCTGACGGTACGTTGGTCGCCCGCGAAGAATCAGCGGCCGTCGACGAGCCGACGCCGTCTGCCCAGGCGACACAGTCTGCCCGGGCGACGCCGTCTGCCCAGCCGATGGCGCCGGCTCAGCCGCCGTTGACGGCTCCGTCGACCCCCTCCGCGCAATCGACCCCGCCTGTACCTCCCGTCGGTGGAACGGCCGCAAGCTTCCCGGCAAGCGCCGAGGTTGCTTCCGCCGATGCGCGTTCTGCAGCGCCCGTCGAAACCGCGCCCGCACAGCCGCCGCTCGCCGGCAGTGCCGACGCGCAGGCCGCAAATCCCGCCCCGGTCGCTCCGCCGGTGCGCCCCGTCAAGACCTCGGCGATTGGCGATACCGCTCCCATTCCGACCGCCCGTCCGGCCGACCAGCCCGTCAACGTCGTCGGCACAGTGACCGAGAAGGGCAATGTCCGCCCGACCGCACAGCAGCCGAAGACGACGGAGGTCGCAGCCGCTGCACCAGTCGCCGCAAAGCCGCAGCAGCCCGCATCCGCCGGCGGCTACGGCATCCAGATCGCCTCGCTGCCTTCGGAAGACGAGGCGACCAAATCCTATGCCAACCTGTCGAAGAAATTCGCCGGCGTGCTCGGCGGCCGCAGCCACGAGATCCGCAAGGCCGATATCGCCGGCAAGGGTACTTTCTACCGTGTCCGCATACCGGCCGGTTCCAAGGATGAGGCCGCAGCACTCTGCGAACAGTATCGCGCGGCGGGTGGAAGCTGCCTGATCTCCAGGTAAGATCGCGTCTTTGAATAATAAGAGCGGCGGGCCGGATCGGTCCGCCGCTCTTTTTTGTGCATCAGGCCCGACCTTGCTCGCATCTGGCCGGGCTCCGCCCTAAGATTCTGACATGACCGAATCAAAAGCGATGATCCTTGGCTGCAGTGGCCTTGCCCTCACATCCGAAGAGAAAGCCTTTTACCGGGGCGAGCGACCCTGGGGCTTCATCCTCTTCGGGCGCAACATCTCCGAAGCACGGCAGATCGCCGATCTCGTCGCCGAACTGCGCGACAGCGTCGGCTGGCATGCGCCGGTGCTGATCGACCAGGAGGGCGGCCGCGTCCAGCGCATCCGCCCACCCGTTCTGGCGCGCTATCCTTCCGGCCAGGCGCTCGGCGATCTCTATCGCCGCGATCGCGCACTCGGCCTGCGCGCCGCCTGGCTGATGTCGCGCCTGCACGCCTTCGATCTTTCGAGCCTCCGCATCGATGTCGATTGCCTGCCGGTGCTTGATGTGCCGGTCGAGGGCAGCAGCAACGTCATCGGCGACCGCGCCTATGGCGGCGATCCGCAGACCGTCATCGCGATGGGTCGAGCGGCTGCCGAGGGGCTGAAGGCCGGCGGCCTGTTGCCCGTGATGAAGCATATGCCCGGCCACGGTCGCGGCTTTGCCGATTCACATCTGGAGCTGCCTGTCGTCACCGTCTCGCGCGATGAGCTGGAGCTCCATGATTTCCCGCCCTTCATCGCGATGAAGGATGAGTTGATGGCGATGACCTGTCACGTCGTTTTCGCCGCCATCGACCCGGACAATCCAGCGACGACCTCGCGCAAGGTGATCGACGGCATCATCCGCGAACACATCGGCTTTAACGGTCTGCTGCTCTCTGACGACAGCTCGATGAACGCTCTTTCCGGCACGATTGGTGAACGCGCGGCGAATATCATTGCAGGCGGATGCGATATCGTGCTGCATTGCAACGGCAATATGGACGAGATGCTAGATGTCGTGGCAAATGTTCCGCCGCTCGCCGGCATATCGCTTGCCCGTGCAGAAGCGGTGGAAGCAGGCTTCGCGGCGCCGGATACTTCAGATGAAGCGGAATTGAGGGCGGAATTCGAGGCGATGTTTGCGACGGTCTGATCGTAAGGGAGTAGCTAGGTGAGCACGGTCAAGGGCACGGAACGTCCGCAGGCGGCAACGCCGATGGATAAGCTGTGGCAGGATAACGGAGCTGAGCGCGCCAGCCACGAGCCGGCGCTGGTGATCGACGTCGCCGGCTTCGAAGGTCCGCTGGACTTGTTGCTCTATCTCGCCCGCAACCAGAAGGTCGATCTATCGCGCATTTCGGTGCTGGCGCTCGCCGAGCAATATCTGCTGTTCATCGAAAGCGCCCGGCGTATCCGCATCGAGCTCGCCGCCGATTACCTCGTCATGGCAGCCTGGCTTGCCTATCTCAAGTCGAAGCTGCTCATTCCCCAGCAGGCCAAGGATGACGGCCCTTCCGGCGAGGAGCTGGCAGCAACGCTCGCCTTCCGCCTGAAACGCCTCGAAGCCATGCGTCAGGCGGCAGACGGCCTCGTCAACCGCAATCGCCTCGGCCGCGATATCTTCGTGCGCGGCGCGCCGGAGCATATTCCCGACCGCCAGCAGTCCGCTTATGCGGCGAGCCTTTATGATCTCCTGACCGCCTATGCGGCGCTGCGCCAGCGCCATGCCGTCACCCAGGTGACGATCGAGCGGCGCACCGTCTGGTCGCTGACCGATGCCCGCGAGCTGTTGACAAAGATGATCGGCGAGGTCGCTGACTGGACGGCGATGGAACATTATCTGCTGCGTTATCTCTCAGCGCCCGAAGAGCGCGTCACGGCAATCGCCAGCGCCTTCGCCGCCTCGCTGGAGTTGGTTCGCGAGGGCAAGCTCGAAATCCGCCAGGACGGCGCCTTTCAGCCGATATACATGCGTCGCGGTCCGAAACATGCCACGCTGCAGGTAGTCGAACAGGAGCGGCCGGCTTGATCGATCTGAAGGGCGAAGAGGATTTTGAAGGCAATTTCGAAGACAGGAGCCGCGATCTGCAGGCCGAGATCGAGGCCGAGCGCATCGCCGAAGCGCTGGTCTTCGCCTCCTCGCAGCCGGTCTCCGAAGGCTTCCTCGCCGAGCGCCTGCCTGAGAAGACCGACGTACATGCGACCATGCTGCGCCTGAAGGAGCAATATGCGCCGCGCGGCGTCAATCTCGTGCAGGTCGAAGGCGCCTGGGCCTTCCGTACTGCCGCAGACCTGTCCTTCGTCATCCGCCGTGATGACAATGAGGTGAAGAAGCTTTCGCGCGCCGCACTGGAAGTGCTGGCGATCATCGCTTATCACCAGCCGGTGACGCGTGCGGAAATCGAGGATATCCGCGGCGTCCAGACCTCGCGCGGCACGCTCGACGTGCTGATGGAGGCGGGCTGGGTGCGCTTCCGTGGCCGCCGGCGCACACCGGGCCGGCCGGTGACATTGGGCACGACACGCGATTTCCTCGATCATTTCGGTCTCGAAGAGCTCCGTGACCTGCCCGGTCTCGAAGAGTTGAAGGGAGCGGGCTTGCTGTCGGGCCGCATTCCGGCGAACTTCAACATTCCCTCGCCGTTGATGAACGATGAGCTGACCGAGGACGAAGACCCGATCACCCAGATGGACCTTGAAGAACTGGGGTTGTTGGCGCCGCGCGGCACCCCTGAAGATTGAGGGGCTTGCGTCTTGCTTTTGCCATGCATGGCGAAAACAATGGAGCCAGCACTTTTCGATGGGTCAACGGCTTGTCACAAAGGGCGATACCGTGACATTAAGCTCAATCCAAAGGGCTTGATGTTGGAAACGGTGTCGGAAATCCTTACATCGTGGGAACATAGAAACAGGGAGTTAGCGTAATGGGTTCTTTTAGCATGTGGCACTGGCTGATCGTTCTGGTCATCGTGCTGTTGTTGTTCGGTCGCGGCAAGATTCCGGAACTGATGGGCGACGTTGCCAAGGGCATCAAGAGCTTCAAGAAGGGCATGACGGACGAAGACGCGCCGGACACGGCAAAGACCGTCGATCACAAGGCCGACGAAACGAAGTAACCAAGTCCGGGAAAAAGCGCAGCCCCCGCGCTTCCCGTCCAGGAGCCTTGCATGTTCGATATTGGCTGGACCGAGCTTTTGGTCATCGCGGTCGTACTGATCGTGGTCGTCGGTCCCAAGGATTTGCCGCCGATGCTGCGCGCTTTCGGCAAGATGACGCAGCGTGCCCGCAAGGTTGCGGGTGATTTCCGTGCGCAGTTCGATGAAGCGTTGCGCGAAGCCGAGCTTGACGATGTCCGCCAGACCATCAGCGACGCCCAGAAGCTCAACCCGGTCAACAGCCTGCGCGAGGCGATGAACCCGCTCCGCCAGATGGGCAACGAGATCAAGGCCGACCTGCAGAAGGCGACCACCGTCACGGAAAACAAGACCGAGGTGCCGCCCGATGTTGTCGCAGCCCCGACGCCGTCGATGAGCCTGCCGGAAACGCCGCCATTGGTGGCGACACCTGCGCCGTCGGAACCCGTCGCAGCAGCGATTGTGCCGGCTGCTACGGTTGCCGCAAGGCCAAAGGCTGTGCGCAAGCCGCGCCTCAAGATTGCCGACAACGTCGATGCTGCGGCTGCCGTGGCCGTGCCTGTGGAAAAACCGAAACGCACGACGGCAGCCAGGAAGCCTGCAACGCCGAAGAAGCCTGCGCAGACAAAGAAGGACGAGGCATGAGCGGTGATATCGAAGACAAGCCGCAGCCGTTGATCGAGCACCTGATGGAGCTGCGCACGCGGCTCATGTGGTCGATCGGCGCGTTTTTCGTCGCCTTCATCGCATGCTTCTTTTTTGCCAAGCATCTCTTCAATTATCTGGTCATCCCCTACAAGACAGCGGTCCAGTGGGCTAATCTCGACGTCGAGAAGGCCCAGCTCATCTACACCGCGCCGCAGGAATTCTTCTTCACCCAGGTCAAGGTGGCGATGTTCGGCGGCCTTGTGGTCGCTTTCCCGATCATCGCTGCCCAGGTCTACAAGTTCGTGGCGCCCGGCCTCTACAAGAACGAGCGTCAGGCTTTCCTGCCGTTCCTGATCGCCTCGCCGGTCCTGTTCCTGATGGGCGGCGCGCTGGTCTATTTCTTCTTCACGCCGATGGTCATGTGGTTCTTCCTGTCGATGCAGCAGGCGCCGGGTCATGACGAGATAGCAATTTCGCTGATGCCGAAGGTCTCGGAATATCTGAGCCTGATCATGACGCTGGTCTTCTCCTTCGGCCTCGTCTTCCAGCTGCCTGTCATCACCACGCTGCTCGCCCGTGTCGGTCTTCTGACGTCGCAATGGCTCGCCGAAAAGCGCAAGTTTGCCATCGTCCTCGCCTTTGTCGTCGCCGCCGTCCTGACGCCGCCGGACCCGATGTCCCAGATCGGCCTTGCGATCCCGACGATCCTTCTCTACGAGATTTCCATCTATGCGGCGCGACTCGTGGAGCGCCAGCGTGCCCGGCAGGCGGTCGAAAAGGAAACCGGATCCGCAGACGTTGCCAAGACGGACAGCGTCTGAGCGGCGATCCCGGAAATCCCTTCATGAACGTCGTCGACTGCATAATCCTTAAATCGGAACCGGTTTAGGGAATTATGCAGCAATTCAAAGTGTTACAGTCCTTTGCGCGTCTTAAAAGACGCGCGGCGCTGTGACATCCGGTCGAGGCCCGATCAGGCTTTGGCCGGGCCACCTCTGTTGCAACGACCTGGAACGACGATGCTCGATATCAAATGGATCCGTGAGAATCCCGAAGCGCTCGATGCCGCCCTCGCCAAGCGCGGCGCGGAGCCTCTGGCCCAAAGCCTTGTCGCCCTCGATGAAAAGCGCCGCTCCGCCGTCCAAAAGGCGCAGGACCTGCTGTCCCGCCGCAACCTCGCCTCCAAGGAGATTGGCGCGGCGATGGCCCAGAAGAATAGCGAGCTTGCCGAGAAGCTGAAGGCGGAGGTGTCTGAACTCAAGACCCTGCTGCCGGCGATCGAGGAAGAAGAGCGGCAACTGACGGCCGAACTCAACGACGCGCTCTCGCGCATCCCGAACATCCCCTTCGACGACGTTCCGGTCGGCAAGGACGAGCATGACAATGTCGTCACCCGCACCGTCGGCGAAAAGCCGCGCTGGAACCACGCACCGAAGGAGCACTTCGAAATCGGCGAAGCGCTCGGCTATATGGATTTCGAGCGCGCCGCCAAGCTCTCCGGCTCGCGCTTCACGGTTCTGACCGGTCCGCTCGCCAGGCTCGAGCGCGCGCTCGGACAGTTCATGATCGATCTCCACACCAGTGAGCACGGCTACACCGAAGTCAGCTCGCCGTTGATGGTGCGCGACGAGGCCGTCTATGGCACCGCCCAGCTGCCGAAATTCGCCGAGGATCTCTTCAGGACGACTGATGGACGCTGGTTGATTCCGACGGCCGAAGTGACGCTGACCAATCTGGTGCGCGAGGAAATCCTCGATCAGGAAAAGCTGCCGCTCCGCTTCACCGCGCTGACGCCGTCCTTCCGTTCGGAAGCAGGCTCCGCCGGCCGCGATACGCGCGGCATGCTGCGCCAGCATCAGTTCTGGAAATGCGAGCTCGTCTCGATCACCGATGCCGAGAGCGCCGTTGCCGAGCATGAGCGCATGACCGCCTGCGCCGAGGAAGTACTGAAGCGCCTCGGCCTGTATTTCCGCACCATGACGCTTTGCACCGGCGACATGGGCTTCGGCTCGCGCAAGACCTATGATCTCGAAGTCTGGCTGCCGGGGCAGAATGCCTTCCGTGAAATCTCTTCCTGCTCGGTCTGCGGCGATTTTCAGGGTCGGCGGATGAATGCGCGCTATCGCGGCAAGGACGACAAGAGCAACAGGTTTGTTCACACGCTGAACGGTTCCGGCACGGCCGTCGGCCGCTGCCTGATCGCCGTCCTTGAAAATTATCTGAACGAGGACGGTTCGGTCACGATTCCGGACGTTTTGCTGCCTTATATGGGCGGGTTGACCAAGATCGAACGGGCGGCTTGAGGCGATGCGCATCCTGCTTACGAATGACGACGGCATTCACGCCGAAGGTCTCGCCGCGCTGGAGCGGATCGCGCGCACGCTGTCCGACGATGTCTGGATCGTGGCGCCCGAGACCGACCAGAGCGGCTTGGCCCATTCGCTGAGCCTTTCCGAACCCTTGCGGCTGCGCAAGATTTCCGACAAGCATTTCGCCCTGCGTGGCACGCCGACCGATTGCGTCATCATGGGCATCAGGCAGGTGATGGACATCAAGCCGGACCTCGTCCTGTCAGGCGTCAATTCAGGCTCGAACGTCGCCGACGACGTGACCTATTCCGGCACGATCGCCGGCGCCATCGAGGGCACGATGCAGGGCGTGCGCTCCTTCGCGCTGAGCCAGGCCTATCTCTATGAGGACGGCGCGCGCATCGTGCCCTGGGAGGTCTGCGAGACGCATGCGCCGGCTCTGCTGGAAAAGCTGATGGTCCTGGACCTGCCGGAGGGCACGTTCCTCAATCTCAACTTCCCGAACTGCCGTCCCGACGAGGTCGACGGCGCGGAGGTGACGATGCAGGGCAAGCTTGCCTTCAATCTGCAGGTCGATGCCCGCTCCGACGGCCGGGGCTTTCCTTACTACTGGCTGAAGTTTGGCGAGCGCGCCGGCGCCTTCGTCGAAGGCACCGATATTCACGCCCTGAAGCATAATAAGATTTCGGTAACGCCTTTGAAACTGGATCTGACCGATTATTCCGTGACGGACCGCGTGGCGCGGGCCTTGGGATACGGAGCACAAGTTTGACGGCAAGACTGGCGGAGAAGGAGGGCTTTGCGGCGCTCGTCCTCAGATTGCGTGCCGAAGGCATCTCGGACCTCGATCTGCTGACGGCGGTCGAGCAGACGCAGCGTTCGTTGTTCGTGCCGCCGCAATTCGCCGACGACGCCTATTCGAGCCGGACGATCCCGATCGAATGTGGTTCCTTCCTCGAAGGCATCGATTTTGCCGTCCGCATCCTGCATCACCTGAAGCTCAAGCCCGGCCAGCGCGTCCTGGAGATCGGCACTGGAAGCGGCTTTACCGCCGCGGTGATGGGCCGCCTGGCCGAGCGTGTTCTGTCCATCGACCGCTACAAGACGCTGACATCAGCTGCGCAGCGGCGCATGGAATCGCTTGGTCTGCGCAGCGTCGTCATCCGCCAGGCCGATGGCAGCGCCGGCATGCAGGGTGAGGGCACCTTCGACCGCATCCTGGTGACGGCGGCGTTCAACGCGATGCCGCGCTTTTATACCGACCAGCTCGTTTCCGGCGGTTCGATGATCGCGCCGCTGATGATTTCCGAGAACGAGTGTCGGATGGTGCGGCTGACGAAAACCGGCAGCCGTTTCGAACGCGAGGAACTGTTCGAAGCACCCTATCTGCCGATCGTTCCGCGCCTCGCCTCGCTGCTGTAGACATGGATGATTCAGGCCGGTCCGGCCTGAAATCTGACCATCAGAAAAGCGCGCGCATGATCTCGTCCGAGAACCGCTGAGACTTTTCGGCATCATGCTCAGCACACTGCGATTTTTCACCCGTAAGCTATGGTTATCAACTTCTCAAAAAAATCGCACTGATTCCAGCATCTTAACTGCGTGGTAATACTAACGCGTTTTAATAGACTCACAAATGGTTGCGTTCTCAGTGGGTCGAGTCATGCGTTTCAGTCTTTCGCCAAAGTTCGGGAAGTCGGCCGGTAATCTTCTGGTTGTTAGCCTGCTGGCAAGTGCCGCAACGGGCTGCAGTTCCGATGTGACACGGTTTGGCGGCTTGTTTTCCTCCTCCGGGCAGGACCAAATCACCACCAGTTCCATTCCGCGCAGGAATATGAACGGTTCTCAGGGCGATCCGGTGCCGCGCGCCGATCTTAGCAGTTCGGCCGTTGCCAGCCAGTCGGGCTATGGCGGCGGCAATGACGCGCTGAACCAGCCTTATCCCGCCCGTCAGGGTTACGATCCGACCCGTACGTCGAGCTCGAGCGCACGTCTCGCTTCCGCGCCGGTCTCGGTGCAGCGTTCAGAGCTGGCCGCGCCGGCGGCCGTTGCTCCGTCCAGGCAGCGGGAAAAGGAAGTCGCGCTCGCTCAGCCTTTCCCAACTGCGCCGCGGGCCGAAAAGCCCCGATTGGTGGCGCCGGCGGCACCCAAGGTGACGCCCGATACGCTGACGACCGGCGCGACACCGAAGGTTTCAGGCTGGTCCGCGACCAACGCTCCGTCGGTGACGCTGCGTCCGGGTGAAAGCATCGCCACGCTCTCCAGGCGTTTCGGCGTGCCGGAAAAGGAAATCTTGCGCGTCAATGCTCTGAAGACGGCATCTGCCGCTCAGCCCGGCCAGGCGATCCTGATCCCGACCTTCAACGGCGGCAATGCCGCCAAGGCGGCATCGCAGGCGGCTGACCTTTCCAAGCCCGGCAAAATGCCGGCGCCGAAGGCGCCTGAGCAGAACGTCGCCGTCGTTCCGGGCGCCAATTCCGCCCGCGACAAGACGATGGCGAGTGGCGATGTCACCGGCAAACTTCCCGCTGGCGCCGGCAAGGATCCGAAGGCGCCTGCCGGCACCTATGTCGTCAAGCAAGGCGATTCCCTGGCAAAGATTGCCAAGGCGACGGGTAGCAATGTCGACGACCTCAAGGCCGCCAACAATCTTTCGGCCAGCTCGCTTCGCATCGGTCAGGCTCTGAAGATCCCGAACGGCACCGCCGACAATATCAAGACCGCCTCGATCCCGGCCGAGAAGGTCGATCCGAAGCCGACCCAGCCGGCGGCTGCCCAGCAGACGGCTTCCGTTCAGCCAGCACCCTATAAGGCGCCGGCCGCCACTCAGACCGTCGACGATGTCGAGAAGAAGTCGGACGTCAGCTCCGCCGCGCCGGAATCGACCGGCATCGGCAAATACCGCTGGCCGGTGCGCGGCCAGGTCATTGCTTCATACGGCGCCAACGTCAACGGCAACCGCAATGACGGCATCGACATTTCGGTGCCGCAGGGCACCCCGATCAAGGCTGCCGAAAACGGCGTCGTCATCTATGCCGGCAACGGGCTGAAAGAACTCGGCAACACGGTTCTCGTCCGTCACGACGACGGCACCGTTACCGTCTACGGCAACGCCGATACGCTGAGCGTCGCCCGCGGCCAGAAGATCCAGCGTGGCCAGACCGTCGCCGTCTCCGGCATGAGCGGCGACGTCAAGCAGCCGCAGGTCCATTTCGAGGTGCGCAAGGATGCGTCCCCAGTAAACCCGATGACTTTCCTGGAATAGGTACAGCGTGCCAGGAAACGCAAAAGCCCGGCCACCAGCCGGGCTTTTGTCATTTTATGCCCGGTCGATGTGAACCCGCATGCGTCCGGCCAGGTCCTGAATATACTGCCAGGCGACGCGGCCGGAGCGTGCGCCGCGCGTCGTTGCCCATTCCAGCGCTTCGGCATGCATCTTGTCGCGTTCGAGCCCGAGCTTGAAGTGATCGGCATAGCCGTCGATCATGCCGAGATAATCCTCCTGGCTGCATTTGTGGAAGCCGAGCCAGAGGCCGAAGCGGTCGGAAAGCGAAACCTTCTCCTCGACTGCCTCCGACGGATTGATCGCCGTCGACTGCTCGTTTTCCATCATGTGGCGCGGCAGGAGATGGCGCCGGTTGGAGGTGGCGTAGAAGAGCACATTGTCCGGCCGCCCTTCGACGCCGCCGTCGAGTGCCGCCTTCAGCGACTTGTAGGCGGTATCGTCGTGATCGAAGGAGAGGTCGTCGCAAAAGACGATCACGCGGTACGGCGTGTCCTTCAAGAGGTCGAGCAGATTGGGAAGGCTGGCGATATCTTCACGATGGACTTCGACCAGTTTCAGCGAGGCGCTGTTTTCGCGCCGGACATCCTCGTGCACGGCCTTGACCAGTGAGGATTTGCCCATGCCGCGCGCGCCCCAGAGCAGCACATTGTTGGCGGCATACCCGTCGGCGAAACGCACCGTATTCTCGTGCAGGATGTCGCGCACGTGATCGACGCCGCGGATGAGCGTCAACGCCACCCGGTTCGGCCTCTTGACCGGCTGCAGATGCTGGCGCAATGGCGCCCAGACGAAACAGTCGGCAGCATCCCAGTCGTTGAGGGCGGGAGCCGGTCCGGCAAGACGCTCGACGGCGTCTGCGAGCCGTTTCAGCTCGGCAAGCAGGGCTGTGTTGATTTCCTCGGTCATCGCTGGCCTCCTGATTTCTCACTGCGGCAATCCGCCTTGATTTCGATGCCGCTAATGCATGGCGCCCGGAAGTGTGGAGCGGTTCCGGGATAACGACATGCTTGAAAACAAAAGAGCTAAAGCGCGTCACATCAATCAAGTTCGATGCGACGCGCTTTAGCATGGCGTTTTGACGGCGGAAAGGTTATGAGGCAGCGGAATCGGTACTGTTTCCGGCTGTTTCTGTTGCATTCATCGAAGCCGTAACTATAGTCCGGCAACCTGAAAAGAGAGGCGGAGTTCCGCCGCCCAAGCCTGAGGAGTTTAGCATGTTCATCACCCCGGCATTCGCCCAGAGCGCGACCGATACCGCAACGGGATTCGGCGGCTCCGGTTTCGAAATGATCATCCTGTTCGTGCCGCTGATGGTCGTCTGGTACTTCCTGCTGATCCGTCCGCAGCGCGCACAGGCAAAAAAGCGTGAGGAAACCCTGAAGGCGATCCGTCGCGGCGACCAGGTCGTCACCGGTGGCGGCCTCGTCGGCAAGGTCACCAAAGTAATCGACGAAAAGGAAGTCGAAGTCGAGATTGCTGACGGCGTGCGCGTGCGCATTGTCCGCAGCGGCATCTCCGAAATTCGCGTCAAGGGTGAACCGGTCAAGGCCGACGCGGCGTAACAAGCGATAACCGCAGGACCGCCGGATCGGAAGATCGTCGAGAGAATGTTGCATTTTTCCCGCTGGAAAACACTTCTGATTTGGCTGGTCGCGTTCGCGGCCATCGTCATCGCTGCGCCCAATCTGCTGACCGAGGCGCAGCGATCTTCCCTGCCGCACTGGCTGCGTCACGACCGCGTCGTGCTTGGTCTCGACCTGCAGGGCGGTTCGCATATCGTTCTGAAGGTCGAGCGTTCCGATATCGTCAGGGACCGCCTGGAAGAGGTGGTCGCCAATGTGCGCAACGCGCTGCGCGGCGCCGGCATCCGCTATACCGGGCTGACCGGCAATGACCAGACCGTCACCGTCCGCATCACCGATCCGGCCCAGACACAGGCGGCGGTCGATCTCCTGAAGCCTTTGACAACGGCTGGCGGACATTCGGGACCTGAGGTCGCGCTGCAGCAGGGCGACCAGGGGCAGCTCTCGCTGCGGATTTCCGACGCCGGCATTACCGCTGACGTCGCTTCCGCCCGGACCCGCTCGCTCGATATCGTTGGCCGCCGCATCGCCGGATTGGGCTATGATAATTTCGTGGTTCGGCCCGATGGCGCCGACCGGATCGTCCTGCAGGTGCTGGGATCGGTCGATGCGGAGCGGCTGAAGAACGTCCTCAACCAGCCGGCCAAGCTTTCCTTTCATCTGATCAACGAAAGCATGTCGGGGCAGGAGGCGCTGAACGGCCGCTGGCCCGCGACATCGCAGGTGCTGTATTCGCTTGATGATCCGCCGGTACCGTACCTCGTCGACCGCACGGCTTTCATCACCGGCAGCAACATGGTCGATATCGAGCCTGTCGTCGATCAACAGACGCAGGATACCTCGATTGCCTATCGTCTCGATGCGGAAGGCACGCAGCGGCTGGCGCAGGCGACGGGGCAGAATATCGGCAAGCATCTTGCCATCGTCTTCGACGACCAGGTGATGTCGTCACCGGTCATCGATGCGGCGATCACCGGCGGCGAGGGCAGGATTTCGGCAAACTTCTCGGAGGATGGCGTCCGCGACCTTGCGATCATGCTGCGGGCCGGCGCCTTGCCGGCGACGCTGACCAGCGTTGAGGAACGCAGCATCAGCCCGAGATTCGGCGCCGATTCCATCTTCAACGGCCTCGTTGCCGGCCTCGTCGCCGTCGTATTGGTCGCGGCACTGATGATCGCGCTCTATCGCATCCTCGGCATCATCGCTGTCGTATCGCTCTTCCTCAACCTCATCCTCATCGTCGCAGTGCTCGGCCTTATCGGTGCGACGCTCACCTTGCCGGGGATTGCCGGTATCGTGCTGATCGTCGGCATGGCGGTCGACTCGAACGTTCTGATCTATGAGCGAATCCGCGAAGAGGAAAAAACCGCCCATTCCTTTGCGGAGGCCGTCGGCCGCGGTTTCTCGCGCGCATTCGCAACGATCGTCGATGCCAATGTGACGATCTTCATCGCCGCCATCATCCTCTTCTTCCTCGGCAGCGAATCCATCCGCGGTTTCGCGGTAACGCTGGCAGTCGGCATCCTGACGACCGTTTTCACGGCATTCACGCTGACGCGCTCGATCGTTGCCGTCTGGTTGAGAAGGCGCCATCCCCGGCATCTGCCGAAGAGCGTGCTGACGCATCTTTTCGAACACGCCAATATCCGCTTCATGGGGATCCGCCGTTATGTCTTTACGGCGTCGGCGGTCATCTCGCTGATCGCCATGGCCGCGTTTGCCAGCGTCGGCCTGCATCTCGGCATTGATTTCACCGGCGGCTCGCTTATCGAGGTAACGGCCAAGCAGGGCAATGCCGACATCGCCGATCTCCACTCGCGTCTCAATGATCTCAACCTCGGCGATGTCAGTGTCGAGCGCACCGGCGGGCCGGCGAACGCGCGGATCCGCATCGCTTCCCAGCGCGGCGGCGAGAATGCCGAGCAGTCGGCGGCGACGCTGGTGCGCGGCGAGCTCCAGGAAGATTATGATTTTCGCCGCGTCGAGGTCGTCGGCCCTGCCATCTCGGGCGAATTGACGATGATGGCGACGCTCGGCGTGCTTGCAGCATTGGCGGCGATCCTCATCTACATCTGGATCCGCTTCGAATGGCAGTTCGCGGTCGGCGCCATCGTCGCAACGCTGCACGATGTCATCATCATGCTCGGCCTCTTCGTCCTCACCGGCATCGAGTTCAACCTGACGAGCGTCGCCGCCGTGCTGACCGTCGTCGGTTACTCCCTGAACGATACGGTCGTGGTCTACGACCGAATGCGCGAAAATCTCAAGCGATACAAGAAGATGCCGCTGCCGATCCTGATCGATGCTTCGATCAATCAGACGCTGTCGCGCACCGTTCTGACCGCGGCGACGACGCTGATCGCCTTGCTGGCGCTCTTTCTCTTCGGCGGGGAAGTCATCCGTACCTTCACCTTTGCGATGCTCTTCGGCGTCGCTCTCGGCACCTTCTCTTCGATTTATATCGCTGCTCCTGTCTTGATCGTCTTCCGGCTGCGGCCGGATGCTCCCGACAGGGAAGAGAGCAACAAGACGGATGCTGACGTAAAATCCGGCACGGTGGTTTGAAAACATGGCAAAAGGCATAGAAATCCGCGCCGCGCATTTCCCCGGGCGCGCTCCGATCGATGCATACGGCAATGGCGGCTTTCGTTTTGCCGACATGTCGCATCGCGGCTCGATCCTTTGCCTGCCCTCCGGCATTCATGGCTGGGACATGGACATGTCGAAGCCGCTGTCGCCTGAAAATTTTCGCCGGGTGCTGGATGAGGCCGCCGATATCGAGGTTCTGCTCGTCGGCACCGGAACCGAGCTTCGCCGTCTGCCCGAGGAATTGAGGCTGGCGCTGAAGTCGCGCGGCATCTCCTCAGATCCGATGAGCACCGGGGCTGCAGTGCGCACCTTCAACATCATGCTCGCCGAGCAACGCGCCGTCGCAGCGGCGTTGATTGCGGTCTGACGATGACTGAAGCGCATACTGCGACCAACCAGGACATCTGCCTGGCGATGCTGCGTGACAGCGATCGCGACCGCTATCTCGCCTGTCTGCTCTCGCCGGAGGAAAAGCGCGGCGCGCTCGCAGCTCTTTACGCCTTCAATGCCGAGCTTGCCCGCATCCGCGATCTCGTCCACGAGCCCTTGCCCGGTGAGGTGCGGCTGCAATATTGGCACGATCTTCTGGAAGGCAGCGCACACGGCTCGACGGCGGCCAATCCCGTCGCCGCAGCCCTTCTGATCGCCATCGATACGCATCGCTTGCCGCGCAAGACGCTGATCGACATGATCGAGGCCCGGACCTTCGATCTCTATGACGATCCGATGGAGACACGTCTTTCGCTTGAAGGCTATGCCGGCGAAACGGCATCCGCACTGATTCAGCTCGCAAGCCTGGTGCTTTCGCCGGAGGAAGCCGCACGCTCGGCCGACGCCGCCGGCCATGCCGGCGTCGCCCAGGCGGTCGCCGGGCTGTTGCTGCTGATGCCGCTGCATCGCCGCCGCGGCCAGATCTATATTCCGCTGCAGATCCTTTCCGCCACCGGTCTCGACCGCGATGCCTTCCTTGCCGGCGAAGACAGGCCGCGCATCTCTGCCGCCATCGAGGCCTTCGCCGGCCTCGGTCGCGAACATCTGGCAAAGGCGAGGGCGGCGGGGCCGATTGCGCCGGCCGTCTTTCCAGCCTTCCTGCCGGCGACGCTTGCCGAACCGGTGCTCGTCAAGGCGCAGAAACGCGGCGCCTTGCTGCTCGACCGGCCGCTGCAGCCGCCGCAATGGCGCCGCCAGCTGCGGATGGGGCTGGCTGCCGCACGCCGAAAAATCTGATATCGGTCAAATTCGCGCAAGTCTCGTGCGTTACAAGGCTTCCACCGCTACCCTTTGAACGGAGACTCGGCGTGGGCATTATCGTCTGGTGCGTCCTTTTCGCCATCGTCATTTTCTTTGCTTTCGTGGCAACGCGCATGGCCGCGCAGAACAAGGAAGATGGCCTGCATGACACGGGCCTCGCCATCATCGAATTCGGCCGCGCCTTTCCGAACGAGGCGATCCGTCAGCTGCAGGCGACGGAAAACGGCCAGGCCGTCTTTGTGCGCCTGCACGACAACAAGGCCGGCTTCATGCGCAACATGTCGCGCCATTTCTCCTGCCATCTGATCGAGCCGGGCCGGGTGCGCGTCGTCGGCTCGGAAACGGGCAGGGGACTGCTGATCGACTTCCTCGATGCACCCCATCACAACGGCGATTTCGAATTCGCCTCCGCCAAGGAGGCTTCGGAAGTTTCGCTCTGGCTGCTCGGTAATTATGTCGCCGAGCCGGACAAGGACCTGCCGTCCGGCAATATTTCGGCGGCGAACAAGCAGTAATGCATGTCGTCCAAACGTGTGCAGCGGTTTTGGGAGGACGACATGCATAAAAGCAAAGACTTCAAGCGGGTCGCATGAGCCAGGTTCGAGGCGACGCGCTTGAAAACGCCGGTCAGGCGCTTGCGGCGAGCGTCGATTCTTGGCCGAGCCAGGCCGCGCAGTCGGCAAGCGCGCGACGTGCGATCAGCTGTCGCTTCATGATCGTCTTGTCCTTGCCGCGGAAGCGCTTGACGCCTTCGGGCTTGACGATCGAACCCGGCTGGAGCTCCGGAAACAGCCCGAAATTGATGTTCATCGGCTGGAACGATCGTTTGCCCGGCTCCTCGTCGGTGACGAGGTGCCCACCGGTGATATGACCGAGCAGCGAGCCCAGCGCCGTCGTCGCCGGCGGTAGCGAGATCGCCTCGCCCTTGCGTTCGGCGGCGGCGAAACGCCCGGCCATCAGCCCAACGCTGGCGCTTTCCACATAGCCCTCACAGCCGGTGATCTGGCCGGCAAAGCGCAGGCCGGGCCGCGATTTCAGCGTCAGCGACGGATCGAGCAGGGTGGGGGAGTTGATATAGGTGTTGCGGTGCAGACCGCCGAGACGGGCAAATTCCGCATTTTCCAGACCCGGGATCATCCGGAAGATATCCGCTTGCGCGCCATATTTCAGCTTCGTTTGGAAGCCGACCATATTGTAGAGGGTGCCGAGCGCATTGTCCTGCCGCAGTTGCACGACGGCATAGGCCTTGACCGTCGGATTATGCGCGTTCGTCAGCCCCATCGGCTTCATCGGTCCGTGGCGCAGCGTCTCGCGGCCGCGTTCGGCCATCACCTCGATCGGCAGGCAGCCGTCGAAATAAGGCGTGCCCTCCCATTCCTTGAAACCGACCGTGTCGCCTGATATCAGCGCGTCGACGAAGGCATTGTACTGCGCCTCGTCCATCGGGCAGTTGATATAGTCCTTGCCGGTGCCGCCGGGCCCGACCTTGTCGTAGCGCGACTGATACCAGCAGATGTCCATATCGATGCTCTCGCGGTAGACGATCGGCGCGATGGCGTCGAAGAAGGCAAGCGAATCCTCGCCGGTTTCCGTCTGGATGGCGCTCGCGAGCGACGGCGCCGTCAACGGTCCGGTGGCGACGATAGCAAGATCCCAATCCTTCGGCGGCAGGCCGGTGATCTCTTCACGCACGACGGTGATGAGCGGGTGGTCATGGATCGCCTTGGTCACCGCCTCGGAGAAGCCATCGCGATCGACGGCGAGCGCACCGCCGGCCGGTACCTGGCACCGATCGGCAGCGGCCATGATCAGCGAGCCCGCCATGCGCATCTCGGCATGGATGACGCCGACGGCATTGCTGGTTGCATCATCGGACCGGAAGGAGTTGGAGCAGACGAGTTCGGCAAGACCGTCGGTCTTGTGCGCATCCGTGCCGCGCACCCCGCGCATTTCATGCAGGATGACGGGAACGCCGGAACTGGCGATCTGCCAAGCGGCTTCCGAACCGGCAAGCCCGCCGCCGACGACGTGGATAGGGGAATAGGAGGAGATCGTGTTCATTCCGGGCTGATATCATGTCGGCAGGTGCGATCCAACACCCCGGAATCAAAAACGGCGCCCTGGGGCGCCGTCTTGGAAGCATCGTACTCACTATTAGCGGAACGAGCGGGATGCGATATTCCGGATGTCGTAGCGGCTGACGCCGATATCGGACAGGGTCTGGTTGGAAAGGCCGCCGAGTTCGTTGAGCGTACGGCGGTAGCTGAGCCAGCTTTTTGCAATGCGGATCGGGTTCATTGTCTTCTTCCTATGTCCGCGGGACGGCGGGATCGCCGTCTCTCTGCGGTTGATGTTTATATAGGCGAGAACCGTCCGATTGTGCAGTGCAAATAAAAGGCGTCTGCCATGCAATTGTGCACTATGATGCTCTTCAATTAAGCAGCGGATATTTTTTGAGCGGGCCAGCCAAGCCGAAAAGCATGCAACCGCCGCGGCCACCACGTGCAGACAAAAGAAAACGCCCGCTGTGGGTACAGCGGGCGTTTGGATCGAGAACAATCGTGCTTGGGAGGAGCCGCGATCGCCTTGAATTAGCGGGAAGAAGCCTCACGGGCAACGCGATGGATGTCCGAGCGGTCAATGCCGAGATCGTGCAATTCGCGGTTGGTCATGCGGCCGAGTTCCGTGATGGTCTGACGATACTTGCGCCAGTTATTGAAAGAGCGAGAGAAGTTCATGTTAAGCCCCTTTCCGAGGGTTTCATCCGCCAGCAGCCACCGATCGGCGCTGACCTCTATTTGATGACCAGAATATATGTTGCGACGCGAAAGAGTAAAACAGCCAAGTTTTCAGATCACCTATGCGAACAATGCAATGCTCAAAGGGTATTTGACGCAGACTTGCCGTTTTTTGGTCAATGAATAGGCAGAATGACTTTTGGGTAAGCAGTTTGGTTTTGGAGGGACGAAGGGGTGCCACCGCAGGAAAACGCTGCTTGCTCCGATGGTTCCGCTCATCCATCCGCTGCAAAGAGGCGTTCCGCTTCAGATCGGAAGTCGCCCATCTTTTCGCAGGGTCGGTGGCGCGCTGTGACGACAATGCGGCAGTAATGACGCCGCGCGACGAAAATCCTCTCATCGCCAAGGCTTTAATGAAGCTCTGACTAAGCGAAAACGCCCGCCGGGGGAGGATCCGGCGGGCGCGTTAGGGTGACTGACAACTGGGAGGAGGAGTGTTGCCAGCCTATCGCAGCGCGCTGGGAGGAGGAGTGCGCGGCTGCGAATCTCGTCACGGACAAAGCATCCGCGGGCGTCCGGCTGATGCCGGGCCGGGGCGCCATCCCCGTGCTTCGATGCGTCAATCAATAGTATGACTAATGAGTATTGTGCAGTGCAATAAATTCATGGGGGATATGCAAGGGTCGCATACCTCTCCGTCCATAGGCTTATATTAGTGCTTATGACGTTAGCGGCCGGTTAACACTCGATACTATTTAGACCAATGAGGAACTTGTATATTTGTCGCAAGAGCGTTTGCGAACACCCGTGCTGCCTCTATAACGGCGTGAGCTGCAGCGCCGCAGTCGACGTTGCGGAAATCGAGGGGTTGAGCATGTATCGCGGCAGATTGGAGCGGGATCTCTCGCTCTGGGTGGGTAAGGGCCTGCTCGGGCAGGAAACGGCAGGTGCGCTTCTCGCCGAATATGACAGCCGCCCGGCAAGCTTCAGCCTCGGCCGGGTGCTGATGGCGCTGGCAGCGGTGCTGCTTGCCGCTGCCATCCTGCTGGTCGTCGCCTCCAACTGGGAGGCCATCCCGCGCCTGGTGCGCGTGGGGGGTATTCTAGCCCTGATCTGGGTGGTGCATATCGCCGCCGCACGGCTGCTTGCCCGCGGTGCGGCAGCCGCCGCAGGCGGCTTGCTCGTCATCGGCGCCATGAGTTTCGGCGGCGCCATTTCGCTGGTCGGGCAAATGTATCATCTCTCCGGCGACGAGCAGACGGTGATGTATCTGTGGTTCGCGATTGCGACGATCTCGGCGATCCTGTTCCGTTCGGGCGCCGTGACCGTCGTCGCCGGCTTCCTCTCCTGGGCGTCCTTCGCCGTCTATCTTGAGAATAACGACACGCACTGGATTGGGTTCGCCCCTTGGATGGCACCCGTCATGGCAGTGATCGTCATCGGGCTGGTACGGTATACCGGCGCCGAGCGGGCCCGGCACCTGGCCTACCTGCTGCTGATCGGCTGGCTTGCCTGGCTCTATACTCTTTATGAGGAGATCGCCGTGGCGCTTGCCTTCGCAATCGGCGGCATGGCGGCCTTTGTCCTGACGGCGTTGCCCCCCAGGCCTATTGCCTCCTTGGTCAGAACCGCCGGTGCGGCTCCTGCCTTCTACAGCTTCCTCGTCGCCGTAATCGGCTTCCTGCTGCTGCATATCGAGATCGAGGACGGCTGGGGGCTGGTGGTGCTCGGAGTGGTGACGCTTGCCGCTTCCGTGCTGGCGATCGTCCTGCGTGGCAGGGATAATGGCGCGGTGCGATATCTCGCCTACGCGACCTTTGCCGCGGAGATGCTCTATCTCGCCTCCGTCACCGTCGGCTCGATCCTCGGCACGTCGAGCCTCTTCCTCTTCTCCGGTCTCGTGGTCGCGTTGGTCGCCTGGATGGTCATCCGTCTCGAACGGCGTTTTTCGGCGAATGCACAGGGGGAGCGGGCATGAACTCGTTCATGACAAAGCTGCAATCCGGCAAGGGCTATCTGCTTTCGGCCATCATCGTCGCCGGTCTGCAGACCCTTATCCTCGGCACGATCATCCAGAGCCGGGCATCGATCCTCAGCGATGGCGCGGAAGTGCTGCTGAAGACGGCGCCCGTCGATCCGCGCGATTTCCTGCGCGGCGACTATGTGGTCTTGAACTACGACATTTCCTCGGTGCCGGTGCAGACGGTTTCCGGCGGCATTCCGGCCGAGGCCGGCGAGCGGGTGCTATGGGTCCGGCTGAAGAAGCAGGAGGACGGTTTCTGGACGGTGACCGAATCGTCCTTTCACGAACTGCCTCCGCAGCCGGAGACCGTGATCCTGCGCAGCCAGCCATTTTATAGTGGCGGCCTTGCCGCCGGCGACAGCATGCGTGTCGAATACGGCATCGAGCGCTACTACGTTCCTGAAGGCGAGGGCAAGCCGATCGAGGAGGCCCGCAATGACGGCAACGTCGCCATCGCAGTGCGTGTCTCGCCTGATGGAAGCGCACAGATCCGCAGCCTTCTCGTTGACGGCAAGCCGGTTTACGACGAGCCGCTCTACTGATCCGGTCACTCTTCGGGGCAGGGCGGTTCCGGGGCTGCAAATCCCCTGTCATTTGCCGTTCATTTTTCCTTTGCCTCGACCAAATCGGGTGATATAGAGACGCCGCGCTCCG
Source organism: Rhizobium sp. WYCCWR10014 (assembly GCF_001657485.1). Lineage (GTDB taxonomy): Bacteria > Pseudomonadota > Alphaproteobacteria > Rhizobiales > Rhizobiaceae > Rhizobium. The sequence goes on along the minus strand of NZ_LXFU01000049.1, from coordinate 158,708 downwards.
GAAGGCCTCATGCGCAGGCATAGGCATGCGGTTTTGTGAACGCGGGTATGGTGAAATTGGTAGACACGCCAGATTTAGGTTCTGGTGCCGCAAGGCGTGGGAGTTCAAGTCTCTCTACCCGCACCAAGCTGTTTGCAGGTGGGAGACTAAGAATCGGTTGTTCCAGAACAATTGAGAGTTGTCCCGAATAGCCCGCGAGTGCCATTCCGCTTTGGGCGGAATGATATGGAATTGGGAAAAGCCACGCGCGGCAGGATCGCCGGCGTCGTGCTCATCGAAACGAACGGCGTCTGGGCACGGCCGCCACGAAATGAAGGTAGGAAGACATGCAGGTTATCGAAACGCTCGCTGAAGGGCTGAAGCGCGAAATCAAGGTCGTTATCCCGGCCAAGGACATGCAAGACAAGATGAATGAGCGTCTTGCCGATGTGAAGGACAAGGTTCGCATCAACGGCTTCCGTCCGGGCAAGGTCCCCGCAGCTCACCTGAAGAAGGTCTACGGCAAGTCGATCATGGCCGACCTCGTCAACGAGATCGTCCGCGAGCAGCCGGCCGCCATCCTGTCCAGCCGCGGCGAGAAGTCGGCCACGCAGCCGGAAATCGCCATGACGGAAGACAAGGACGAAGCCGACAAGATCCTCGCCGCCGAGCAGGATTTCGAATTCACGCTCTCCTATGAAGTTCTGCCGCCGATCGAACTGAAGTCGGTCAAGGGCATCAAGGTCACGCGCGAAGTCATCGACATCTCCGACGACGAAGTCAACGAGCAGGTCCTGAAGGTCGCCGAAAGCGCCCGCGCCTATGAGACCAAGACCGGCAAGGCCGCGAATGGCGACCGCATCACCATGGATTACGTCGGTAAGGTTGATGGCGAAGCCTTCGAAGGCGGCACCGACCAGGGCGCCGAACTGGTGCTCGGCTCCGGCCGCTTCATTCCGGGCTTCGAAGACCAGCTCGTCGGCGTCAAGGCCGGCGCCGAGAAGACCATCACGGTGACCTTCCCGGCCGACTACCCGGCCAAGAACCTCGCCGGCAAGGAAGCGACCTTCGACGTGTCAGTCAAGGAAGTCGCCGCACCTGCCGATGTCGAGATCAACGACGAACTCGCCTCCAAGCTCGGCATCGAATCCGCCGACCGCCTGAAGGAAATCGTCCGTGGCCAGATCGAATCGCAGTACGGCTCGCTGACCCGCCAGAAGCTGAAGCGTCAGATCCTCGACCAGCTCGACGAGATGTACAAGTTCGAGACTCCGAACTCGCTCGTCGACGCCGAGTATAATGGTATCTGGAGCCAGGTGAACAACGACCTCGCCCAGTCCGGCAAGACTTTCGAGGATGAAGACACGACTGAGGAGAAGGCTCGCGAGGAATACAAGACGCTGGCCGAGCGCCGTGTCCGACTCGGCCTCGTTCTCTCCGAAATCGGCGAAAAGGCCGGCGTCGAAGTCAGCGAAGACGAGATGCAGCGCGCCATCTACGATCAGCTGCGCCAGTATCCGGGCCAGGAAAAGCAGATCCTCGAATTCTTCCGCAGCCAGCCGGGTGCCGCCGCTTCGATCCGCGCGCCGATCTTCGAAGAGAAGGTCATCGATCACCTGCTGACCGAAATCGACGTCACCGACAAGAAGGTGACCAAGGAAGAGCTGCTCGCCGAGGAAGAAGGCGAAGGGAAGGCCGAAACCAAGAAGGCCGCTCCGAAGAAGAAGGCTGCCGCCAAGGCCGAAGCAGCTGACGCCGGTGAAGGCGAAGAAGCCGCACCGAAGAAGAAGGCTGCACCGAAGAAGAAGGCGGCTGACGAAAGCGCCGAATAATCGCTTTTCAGTTCTACAGCGCCGCGCGTCTGTTTTAGACGCGCAAAGGACGCTGTAACACTTTGAATTGCTGCATGATTTTATCCTTAAATCGGATTCCGATTTAAGAAATCATGCAGTAAAATTTGGAAGGCCTCGCCATCGTGCGGGGCCTTTTTCTGTTATCCAAGGCAGTATTCATTCTCGCCGCCTACTCCATTGTGCCTATTCATGCGAAACAACAAAGAGTTGCATTGACATTTAATTGGATGCAGATTTCGCTGATGGTGGGAGGACCTGAAAATGACTGCAAAGCATGACATGAAGAAGCTCGTGGAGGAAATCTATGCTGTGCGTGACCGTGGCGATGTCGAAGCTACACTGGCGCTGATCGGCGAGAATTGCACCTTTCGCATGGTCGGCAATACACGGCTGGCGCCTTTTTCGACTGAATCAAGCGGGGATTCTTTTCGCCAGGCGATAACGCAGCTTATCACAGTGTGGGATCTATCGAATATCAGGACAGCCGGCATCTATGTGGACGAAGATGAGCATATGGTCTTTGCCCACCGCGAAGGCGAGGTCAGGCACATCCCATCGGGCGTGAGCTTCCATACGGAATTCGTCGACAAGATCCATTTCCGAGATGGGAAACCGGTCAAGATCGTCGAATTCGTCGACACGCTGCAAGTGGCTGAGACGACCAAGATGATCCAAGTCGCTTAAACGGCCGCGAAAATCGGAGCCTTCAAAGCGCTGTCAAACTTGATTAATGCAACGCGCTTTAGCGACATGCATTGGCTTAGGGCAATTCCAGGAAAAGTGCGAAGCGGTTTCCCGTCCGGAATTGCGTAAAACAAAAGGCTAGAGCGGTCCTGCGCTTCCGTTAAAGCTGAACCGCTATAGAGTTTGATGCCGCCAGTTTCGGGCGTCAGCAGCCGTTCAAGAATGCGCTGTCAGTTGCGCGACTTTCCTGACATGGCTGACGGCTGCGGCGCCGCCGGCGGTCTGTGTGAAGAGGTGGAGTGTTTCCTCTTCGTCGTCGGCAACAGGCGTCAGCGCCTGATCCATATAGGTCTTCGACTTCGCGTCCCTTGAAATCAAGAACGCCGAAATCGTCAGGCCAATGATCGTGCCGGCGAGCGAAGCATGTTTGCGGAAGGTTTCCCAGGCAAAGCGCGGCCAGAAGACCAGCGGATTTTCACGCGGCAGGTCCGGGCGCCGCTCCGACGGCGTCTTCAGGCGCAGCAGGCCGCTTTGCAACGGATGCACGTTTTCCAGCGGCACGGTTGTCGCGAAGGAGACCAGAACCTTGACGAGCCTTGCGAGCGGTACCCCGGTCGCCACGGCGCGGCGCAGCAGCGTCTTCATATGTTCAGGCGAATAATAGAGCGACCAGGCCTCGTGGTAGATGTCTTCCCATTCCTGCTTGCTCATTTTGGGATGCGCGGTGCAGACGTGCTCGACATCGTAGATGTTGAGATCGGCATCCATCTCGATGCCCTTCTTCCACAGGACCTGATGGTCCTCGGAGCCGGGCAGCGGCGTCAGGATGAAGAATTCGATGACGTCGAGCGGCAGCTCTTCCTGGATGATCGCGATGTCGCGGCGGATCGATTCCGGCGTATCAGCCGGGAAGCCCAGGATATAACCGGCAAGCGTCATGATGCCCTGCGCCTTCCAGGCGAGCAGCATCTTGCGGTATTCGGTGATCTTGTTCTGGTTCTTCTTGGCGGCGGTCAGATTATCAGGATTGACGTTTTCGAGGCCGATGAAGACGCGGGTGACGCCGGCGCGCCTGGATTTCTCGATGAAATTGGGGATCTTGTGGCAGAGCGTGTCGACCTGGATCATCAGGCCGAGCGGAATGCCGTCCCGTTCCTTGAGTTCGATCAACCGGTCGAAGATCGCTTCCCAATCCTTGTTGCGGGCAAAATTGTCGTCGGTGATGAAGAATTTGTGGATCCCCTGCGCCCAGTTCATCCGCACCAGCTTTTCGACGTCGTCAGCCGAGCGGAAGCGCGACTTGCGTCCCTGCACGTTGATGATGGTGCAGAAAGAGCACTGATAGGGGCAGCCACGCCCGGCATCGAAGCTGGTGCTGAGCCCGAGCGTGCGCTGGATATTGTCCTTTGGCAGGAAGGGAACCGGTGTGCCGCCGATGCCGGGAAGGTCGTTCATGAAATTGTAGAGCGGCTTCAGCTCGCCGGCGGCGGCATCGCGCAGCACCATGTCGAGCCGGCCCTCGGCCTCGCCGGCAAACATCGAGATGCCCATGTCGCGGCAGGCGTCGAGCCCGACAGCCTTGCCATCCAGCATCGACAGGCAGCCGGAAACATGGAAGCCGCCGATCGAAACCGGCAGGCCGGCATCGCGGAAGGGACGGGCGATATCGAGGGCGCGCGGATATTGGTTGGTCTGGACACCGACGAGCGCGATCATGCCGAAATTGTCGTGACGCTTGAACTGTGCCAGAAGTCCGGCGATATCGATCCGCGTATTGGTCTCGTCGATCACGGTGATATCGATCGCCGTATCGTCTCCGAGCACCTTGCGCTCGGCACATTCGGCGGCAATGCCGTAGAGCGCCGCGAGCGAATTGGAGGGGATCATCGCCCGCCACCAACGGATGACGTAGCCGTCGTCGTCATAATGCGATGGCTTGATCAGGATCAGCTGAAAACGTCTGCGCGCAGCTTCCAAGACATGGGACAAGAGTATCTATCTTTCTTTAGAAGCTTTTGCCCGAGGGCAAAATGGCGTTGAAGGCATATATCAGGCACGACCTATCAATGCGAATTAGGAGGTCAAACTAAGGCGTCAAAAAACCGTACGGCGCGCAAACGCTTCGCGAAGTGTATCATTCCTCAATATACTACCCGATATCGAGCAGCAATGCGCGATGGTCGGAGACTTCGGGCGCCTCGACCACCTCGAATTTGGCGACCTTCACCCCGGCGTTACCAGCATGTAGTCGGCAAAGCGGCCCTGCTTCAGATAGTAGGAGGTTCGCGTGTCTACAAGGCCGCTTCCGGTGACGAGGTCGGAAAGCCCGAGTCTGGCGAGAATCTCAAAGGTTACGCTGTCAGGCAGCACGTTGAAATCGCCGCAGACGACGAGCCCTTCGTCGCCACGCCAGACGCCCTCGATGAGCTTGACCAGCGCCGCAGCCTGCTCGTCGCGCGCTGGTGTGTCGCCCTTGCCTGCGGGATCGCGCAGGCCATGCATGTGGGCGATGGTCACGGTAGAAGCGTGCTCATGGCTGAAGAGACGGATGCAATGGGCGTTTCGCGGCCGCGGATGCTCGCCCCAGCCATCGGCGGAAAAACGGCCATGCACGAAGTCCAGCCCTTGGGCAATGACGGAATGCGTTTTGCGCACGAAGGTCGCCAGTCCGAATTCGGCGACAATGGCGCTATCGCCGTCGAAGAGTTCGCCTCTCGAGGTCGGGCAGAAAAAGCCGTCGTGAGCGGGCAGGGCGGTGCTGATCTCGGCAAAGAGATTGAAGCGCTGCGGCAGCTCGACATCGCCGTCCCGATAGACCGACCAGCCTGAGCGGGTGCCGGGTGCGCGCAAAACCTCCTGCAGGCACAGCACGTCGGGATCGGCCGCCGTCACATATTCAATCAGCGCCTCATGAAGCCTGCCGCCCCATGCGTTCAGCGAGATGATGCGCAATGTCATTCTGCTCCGTGTTGGTGGCCGGACTGAGACGGCCGTTCCCTCGACGACGCGACGGACTTTAGAGCTCTGACTTGATGTCGCCCATCCGGTTCCAAGCATCGAGGCCGGCGATCTTGTAGGCTTCGGCGAGCGTCGGATAGTTGAAGGTGTTCTCGACGAAATATTCGACGGTGCCTTTGAGATTGAGCACCGCCTGGCCGATATGCACCAGCTCGGTGGCGCCTTCGCCGACGATATGCACGCCGAGCAGGCGGCGGGTCTTCAGCGAGAAGATCAGCTTCAAAAGCCCGGTGTCGAGGCCCATGATGTGACCGCGCGACGTCTCGCGGAAGCGGGCGATGCCGCATTCATAGGGAATGCCACGCTCCTTCATCTCTTCTTCGGTCAGGCCGCAGGTCGAAATCTCCGGCACGGCATAGATGCCGTAGGGGAAATATTTCGGCGGCTCCTTGGCGACTGCGCCGACCGCGACGCGGGCGGCGATGCGGCCCTGTTCCATCGAGGTCGAGGCAAGGCTCGGAAAGCCGACGACGTCGCCGGCGGCATAGACGTTGGCAACCGATGTCTGGAAGGTTTCCGGATTGACCTTGAGACGGCCGCGGCTGTCGGCTTCGAGGCCGATGGCGGGAAGGTTCAGCGCATCAGTCGCCCCCATGCGGCCGGCGGCAAAAAGCACCATGTCGGTCGTCAGGCGCCGGCCGCTGTCGAGCGTCAGTTCGACTTTGCCGTTTTCGAGCCTCTCCACCTTGTCGGCCTTCTGGCCGAGCAGCAGCTTCATGTTGCGGTCGCGCAGCTGGTAGGTAAAATCCTCGATGATTTCCTTGTCGATGAAGTCGAGCATTGTCGCCTTCGGGTCGATGACGGTGACGGCGGTGTCGAGCGCGCTGAAGATCGTCGCATATTCGATGCCGATGACGCCGGCGCCGATGACGACCATCGATCGCGGCAGGTCCTGGATGTCGAGCAGTTCGTCGCTGTCGAGAACGGTCTTGCCGTCGAAGGGCATGTAATCGGGGCGGAACGGCTTTGTGCCGACGGCGAGCAGCACGCTGGCGGCGGTGACCTGCGTGGTCTCGCCGTCATCCTTGATCACCTGCAGCGTCGACGCATTGATGAAGCTCGCCTTGCCGCGAATATGCTGCACGCGGTTGCGGGCGAACTGGTGTTCCAGCACCTCGACCTCGTGGTTGAGCGTAATCAGCAGGCGGCGGCGCAGGTCATCTGCACTGATCTCTTCCTTGACGCGGTAAGACCGGCCGTAGAAGCCGCGTTCGCGCCAGCCGGAAAGATTAAGCGCAGTCTCGCGCAGCGTTTTGGAAGGGATGGTGCCGGTATGGACGGACACGCCGCCGACGCGTTTGCCTTGCTCGATGACAAGCACTTTCTTGCCGAGTTTTGCCGCCTGGATCGCGCCGCGGCGCCCTGCGGGACCGCTGCCCACCACAACGAGATCGTACTGAAGCATCATCAAGCCCCGGATTGGAAAGGAATCATATTGCGACGCAAAATGTCGCCCGTCCATCGTTAGCCGGTCAATGTTACAGATTGTTTTACGACCGCCGATTCCGCCGGACCTGTGCCTTTCAGATCAGCTTCAGCCCCTTCAGGCTGACATGGTCATCCCTGCCGATGATGACGTGGTCGTGGACGGTGATATCGAGCGCCTTGGCCGCATCGATGATCACCTTCGTCATGTCGATGTCGGCGCGCGACGGCACTTCATGCGCGGGTGATGTAGTCCGCGGAAATATCGCCCACCTTGGTCACGCCGAGCAGCGCCATATTGCTATGCAGTTCCGTCTTCAGGATATCGGCCGCCTTAAGCACGCCGGGTAGGCCCGCGACGGCGGCGGCATAAAGGAACGGCCTGCCCACGAACACGAAACAGGCCCCGAGCGCGAGGGCCTTCATGATGTCCGTTCCACGCCTGAAACCACCGTCGACCATGACGGCAACGCTGTCTCCAACACGGGACGCAATTTCCGGAAGGGCCTGAAGGGGAGATGCGGTACCGTCAAGCTGGCGGCCGCCATGGTTGGAGACGATCACTCCATCCACCCCGGTGTCGACAGCCCGGACCGCGTCGTCAGGATGCATGATCCCCTTGACCACAAGTTTGCCGGACCACCTGTTGCGTATCCGCTCCAGATGGTTCCAGTTGAGGTGGTCGCGTCTGCCGAAATCGCGTGTGACGTTCGAAGATATGATCGGCGCGCCTCTTGTGGCATAGGAATTTTCAAAATGCGGAATGCCGTGCCGGGCGATCGTGCGCAGGAATGTGCCGGTGGTCCAGCGCGGGTGCGAGATGCCCTGCCATGCCAGGCGGAGACCGGGACGCAGAGGCGTCGAAAATCCGGCCCTTACATTGTTTTCCCGATTTGGCAGCGTGGCTGTGTCGACGGTTAGCAGAAGTGTGCGCAAACCGGCCGCGCCGACGCGATCGATGAGAGCATCGATACGGTCGGGTTCGCCGGGGAGATAGGCCTGAAACCATGCTTGCGGTGAAACCGCAGCGATCTCTTCCAAAGGGATAAGTGATGAACCGCTTATGATCATCGGGATTCCCGATTGATCCGCTCCTTGCGCGAGCACGATGTCGCCTCGATAGGCCATCAGCGCGCTGATACCCATAGGCGCGATGCCGAATGGTGCGGCATAGCTCTGGCCGAAGAGGCTCGTCTCGGTGCTGCGTTTCGAGACGTCCCGAAGCACACGAGGCCGGAAGGCATAGGCCTGGAAAGCCTCTGCGTTACGCCGTAGCGACGCATTGGTCTCGGTTGCGCCTGCGATATAACCGAACAGGGGCTTTGGCAGATGTCGCCGCGCCTTTATTTCAAAGTCATCGAGGCAGAGCACGTCGCGGCAGAGCCGGGTCGATCGATCGGTGTTACCGCTGCGGATCGTCATGGAGCTTCATCTTCTCGGTATTTCGGGCGGGCATTGTCCAGTGAGTAGTGGTGCAGGACTGCATACAATCCCGCACCACCGACTGCTGTCAACTCCAGCATCTTTTGGTCAGATCAGCCTCAGCCCCTTCAGGCTGACATGGCCATCCTTGCCGATGATCACGTGGTCGTGGACGGTGATATCGAGCGCCTTGGCCGCATTGATGATCACCTTCGTCATGTCGATGTCGGCGCGCGATGGGGTCGGGTCGCCGGAGGGGTGGTTATGGACGAGGATCATCGCCGTTGCCGAAAGCTCGAGCGCGCGTTTGACCACCTCGCGCGGATAGACCGGCGTATGGTCGACCGTACCGCGGCCCTGCACCTCGTCGGCGATCAGCACATTGCGCTTGTCGAGGAAAAGGATGCGGAATTGTTCGCGTGTCTCGTGCGCCATGGCGGCATGGCAATATTGGATGACCGAAGACCACGAGGACAGAACCTGTTTGCTCCTGAGCTCGCTCTTCAGGGTCCGGTGGGCGACAGTCGAGATCAGCTTCAGGTCGAGCGCCACGGCATCGCCGACACCCTTTACCTCGGTCAGCAACGCCGCAGGCGCACCGAAGACGCCGGAGAGCGAGCCGAACCGTTCGATCAGCGCCTTGGCGATCGGCTTGGTGTCACGCCGCGGGATCAGGCGGAAAAGCAGCAGCTCGAGGATTTCGTAGTCGGCAAGCGCGGTGTCGCCCTGCTCGCGGAAGCGGTCGCGCAACCGCTCGCGATGGCCGTGATAATGTTCATGGCCGGCGAGCGAAGCGGGCAGGGCGACCCTGGCATTTGGTGCGGACGGTTTCTGCGGCTGTCCTGCAAAGAACGAACGTTCATCGGCGGCAATCGGTTCTTGCGTCTCGAAAGGCAGCTCGTCGTCGGAAGATGTCGAAACAGGCCCCTTCGCCATCGGACCGTCACCCGTTGTGTGACGGCAGACCGGGGCGGTCGAGCCCACCCGGCGACAGTGTGAAGATCTCGCAGCCATCGGAGGTGACGCCGACCGTATGTTCGTACTGCGCCGACAGCGAGCGGTCGCGGGTGACCGCCGTCCAGCCGTCGGCCAGCACCTTCACATGCGGCCGGCCGAGGTTGATCATCGGCTCGATGGTGAAGATCATGCCCTCGCGCAGTTCCGGCCCTTCGTTGGCGCGGCCGTAATGCAGGATATTCGGCGAATCGTGGAATAGCCGGCCGACACCATGGCCGCAGAAATCGCGCACCACCGAACAGCGCTCGGCCTCTGCATAAGTCTGGATCGCCTCGCCGATCGCGCCGGTGCGGGCGCCGGGCCTGACGGCGGCAATGCCGCGCATCAGCGATTCATAGGTGACCTCGAGCAGCCGCTCGGCAGCACGCTTGACGACGCCGACGGGATACATCCGGCTGGAATCGCCATGCCAGCCGTCGAGCACGAAGGTGACGTCGATATTGACGATATCGCCGTCACGCAGCGGCTTGTCGTTCGGAATGCCGTGGCAGACGACATGGTTGATCGAGGTGCAGGTCGATTTGGTGTAGCCGCGATAGTTCAGCGTCGCCGGGTAGGCGCCGTGATCCATGCCGAAATCGAAGACGAACCTGTCGATCTCATCGGTCAACAAGCCGGGCTTGACGATGTCGGCAAGCGCATCGAGGCAGCGCGCGGTCAGCTGGCATGCCCTGCGCATGCCCTCGAATGCTTGCGCGTCATAAAGCCGGATGGCGCCTGTATTCTTCGGGGGCGCGGTAGAGGCTTCGATATAGTTCACCATTGCATGGCCTTAGCGGAGATTGTTAGATTTGTTCATAATGTAGCTATGCCGGGTTCGTCCATCGCGATCAACCGCCAGGATGAGATTTCTAGACAGATCCGATCCGCCCAACGTGCAGCCATCCACATCCGTTCGACGGACAATCATCGGTCCGGCTCGAATATCCACAATCTTCCCAAAGGGATAGGATTGATTGCGTGAAGCCTCCCCGCTACTCACCGATTGGTGACAGCGGGGAAGGGTCGATCATGCTGAATGAAGCCGTAAATCTTGAAAATTCACCCGGCACCAGCGAGGGGCCGGAACGGCGCGTACGTGATCGCGGCGCCACTGAGCGCGCCATTCTTGCCGCCGCCAAGGGGCTGCTCGCCGAAGAAGGCTTCCAGAATTTCGGCATCAATGCGGTCGCCCGCCGCGCCGGTTGCGACAAGCAGCTGATCTATCGCTACTATGGCGGCCTCGACGGCTTGGTCGAGGCGATCGGCGCCGATCTCGGCACCTGGGTGAAGGATCGCATCCCGGAAGACGCCGGCGGAATGTTCCTGCTCACCTATGGCGACCTGATGGAGCGGCTGTCGCTTCTCCTCCTCGACGCCTTGAGAAACGATCCGCTGATGCGCCGCATCCTGGCCTGGGAGATTTCGGAAAACACCGAACAGGTGAGGCGGCTGTCGGAAGCGCGTTCGAAGGCGCTTGCTCTTTGGCTCGAGCGCATGCGCGGCTCGCTGGCGCCGCCGAAGGGGGTGGATGCGGCGCCCGTCAACGCCGTCGTCATCGCCGCGATCCAGCACCTTGTGCTCGCCGCCGCAGCCGGCGGACAGTGCGCCGGCCTGTCGCTGAAAACGCCCAAGGACTGGGAGAAGGCGGCGACGGCGCTGAAGCGCATCGTGCGCGGCGTCTACGGCTGATATCTGGCTCATCCACAGGGGCGGGGGCCCTGCGTTAACCTTAACAAATGGTTTACGTTGCGTGGGGGTGCTTAACGCGACAGTTTGGCGGCGAGCAGAGATGGTATGAGTAGAAGCCACGAGTGACGCCCATGGGAAACAAGATCGCTAAAGTCGCGCTTCTGGTGACGGCGATGATGTTTTTCGCAGTCCTGGCGCTGGATATCGCAATTCCTGCGCTGGTGCTTTGCATCATGGCATTGTCGATCTGGTTGGTCTCCCTCGATCTGCCCGTGGCGCGCAAGCATGGAGGAGAGGCCGCATGAAGTGGTTTCTGATCTTCTGGGCCGGCCCCATCGTCTTTCTGGGCGGATGGTACTGGCTCTCCTATTACGACATGAGTTTCGGCATCTTCATGCTGAGCCGGCAGGTCCATGACCTGACCTTCGAGCTTTACGGCAAGGCGCTCGGCATTCCGCCGGAGACCATCCCGCCGCTCGTTGCCCGCGCGATCGCAGTCGACAGCCTCGTCGTCTTTGCCATTATCGGCCTTCGGAAGCGCAAATCGATCATCGCCTGGTGGAAGGCGCGTCAGGCGCTGAATTCATCTCCATCAGACCTTGCCAGCAAGGAAAGCCTGTCAAGCGCTCCCTGAAGGATGAAGCTTGCCGCGGCCGAATCGATCCGTTCGGCCCGCTTGGCGCGCGAGACGTCCATTTCGAGCAGCGTCCGTTCGGCCGCGACCGTCGAAAGCCGCTCATCCCAGTAGACGAAGGGCAGCGCCGTCTTCTGCTCCATGTTGCGGACGAAGGCGCGCGTTGCCTGCACGCGCGGACCTGCTGATCCGTCCATATTCATCGGTAAGCCGATGATGAAGCCTGCGACCTTTTCCGCCGTCGCGAAGTCCAACAGCGCCTGGGCATCGATGGTGAACTTGACGCGGCGGATCACTGTGCGCGGCGTGGCGAAACGCCGCCCGAGGTCGGACATCGAAAGCCCGATCGTCTTGGTGCCGAGATCGAGGCCGGCAATTGCCTGCCGCGGGGCAAGCGTCTCGGCCATTTCCTCGATCGTCAGCACTGTCATCGCCGTTTCATCCCGTCAAAACAAATTGAAGTCGCCGCCGCTTTTCTTTGCGGCCACGTAAGATATGTCCTTAAAGCATGTCGCGCAAAAGTGCGCCGCGGTTTTGCGATAACGACATGCGTATAAACAAAGACCTAAAGCGCGAAGAGCGAATCTGAAAGATTGCGACGCGCTTTAGACCATGATGCCGAAAAGTGTGAGCGGTTTTCGGACGACATCATGCTCCAATTCTTTGATTGAGATGCGGATTCAGATTTTGGGCCGATCCGGTCAAAATCATCCGGATCTCCCATCGAAACCGGCTTTGCATCACGTAATAAAGGAGACATTTTATGAAGATCACCTGGCTCGGCCATTCCGCCTTCCGCATCGAGACATCAAAGGCGAAGATCCTGCTCGACCCATTCCTCAGCTATAACGCCTCCTTTTCCGGCCAGGATATCAAGGATGTTTCCGCAGGCATCACGCACATCCTGTTGACGCATGGCCATGGCGATCATGTCGGCGATACCGTGGCACTCGCCAAGGAAACCGGCGCCGTCGTTCTCGCCAATGCCGATCTCGCCGCCTGGCTCGGCTCCAAGGGCGTCGACAAGATCGAGATGGGCAATACCGGCGGCACGATCGGGCTTGGCAGCTTCTCGGCAACCTTCACCAATGCGCTGCACTCCTCCGCCCAGATCACCGAGGACGGCGTCTCGCATGCACTCGGTAGTGCCAACGGCCTGATGCTGCATTTCGACGACGAAGCCTCGATCCTTGCCATGGGCGACACCGACATCTTCTCCGACATGGCGCTGATCAACGAACTGCACCAGCCTGATATTGGCTTCGTGCCGGTCGGCGACCGATTCACCATGGGCGGCGCTGTGGCAGCACTTGCCTGCCGGCGCTATTTCAACTTCAAGACCGCGATCCCCTGTCACTATGGCACCTTTCCGATCATCGACCAGACGGCCGAAAAATTCGTTGCCGGCATGGACGGATCGAAGACGGATGTGAAGGCGATCAGGCCTTCCGAGAGCCTGTCGATCTGACGAAACCCCGTTGCGTCAGGCGGACATGGCCTTTATAGCGGGTAGGAAAAATCCTATCCGGAGAATGCCATGTCCGTCGATCTTGCCACCGTGAAGCGCGTCGCTCGCCTTGCCCGTATTGCCGTCTCCGAGGACGAGGCAAATCGCATGGTCGGCGAGCTGAACGGCATCCTTGGCTTCGTCGAGCAACTCTCCGAAGTGAATGTCGACGGCGTCGAAGCGATGACCTCGGTGACCCCGACGGCGATGAAGAAGCGGACCGATGAGGTGACCGACGGCAGCAAGGCAGCCGATATCGTCGCCAATGCGCCCGTCACCGACCACAATTTTTTCCTGGTGCCGAAAGTCGTCGAATAAGGCTTCGAAGCCTCTTTCCGACCCTGTTGCCATTTCCAGATCTGAAGCGAAAACACCATGAGCGAACTCACCAGCCTGACCATTGCCGAAGCCCGCCAGAAGCTGCGCGCCAAGGAAATCACCGCGATCGAACTGACCGAAGCCTATATCTCGGCGATCGATGCGGCCAATGGCCGGCTTAACGCCTATATCAAGATCACGCCGGATCTTGCCCGCGTCATGGCGAAGAACTCCGACGAGCGCATCGCCGCCGGCAAGGCGGGCGACCTCGAAGGCATTCCGCTTGGCATCAAGGATCTCTTCGCCACCGTCGGCGTTCACACCCAGGCCTGCAGCCACATTCTCGATGGTTTCGAGCCGCGTTATGAATCGACCGTGACGCAGAACCTATGGGATGACGGCGCCGTCATGCTCGGCAAGCTGAACATGGATGAGTTCGCCATGGGCTCGTCCAACGAGACTTCGCATTACGGCCCGGTGATCAATCCCTGGCGTGCGGCAGGCTCCAACCAGCAGCTCGTTCCGGGCGGCTCGTCGGGCGGTTCGGCTTCAGCCGTCGCCGCGCATCTTTGCGCCGGCGCAACCGCGACCGATACCGGCGGCTCGATCCGCCAGCCGGCTGCCTTCACCGGCACAGTCGGCATCAAGCCGACCTATGGCCGTTGCTCGCGCTGGGGCACCGTCGCCTTCGCCTCTTCGCTCGACCAGGCAGGCCCGATCGCCCGCGACGTGCGCGATGCCGCGATCCTTTTGAAGTCGATGGCAAGCGTCGACGCAAAGGACACGACATCGGTCGATCTGCCCGTGCCGGATTACGAAGCAGCTCTCGGCCAATCGCTGAAGGGCATGAAGATCGGCATCCCGAACGAATACCGTGTCGATGGCATGCCCGACGAGATCGAAACCCTCTGGCGCCAGGGTATCGCCTGGTTGAAGGAAGCCGGTGCCGAAATCGTCGACATCTCGCTACCGCACACCAAATACGCTCTTCCAGCCTATTACATCGTCGCTCCCGCCGAGGCATCTTCGAACCTCGCGCGCTACGACGGTGTGCGATATGGCCTGCGTGTCGACGGCAAGGATATCGTCGATATGTATGAGAAGACGCGTGCCGCGGGCTTCGGCAAGGAAGTCAAGCGCCGCATCATGATCGGCACCTATGTGCTGTCGGCCGGTTATTACGATGCCTATTACATCCGTGCCCAGAAGGTGCGCACGTTGATCAAGCGCGATTTCGAACTCGCCTTCGACGCCGGCGTCGATGCCATCCTGACGCCGGCAACCCCGTCGTCGGCCTTTGGCGTCGCCGATGAGAACCTCGCCTCCGATCCGGTAAAGATGTATCTGAACGACATCTTCACGGTGACGGTCAACATGGCGGGGCTGCCCGGCATCGCCGTGCCGGCCGGCCTCGACCATAAGGGACTGCCGCTCGGCCTGCAGCTGATCGGCAAGCCCTTCGATGAGGAAACCCTCTTCAAGACCGCCCATGTCATCGAGCAGGCAGCCGGCCGGTTTACGCCGGCCAAGTGGTGGTAACGGACCTAACGATCCGAAGAATAGCGGCTGCCGACCACGAAACGGTCGGCGCCGTCGGTTTGGCCGCATGGGCCGCCAGCGATGCCTTCGAGGACAGTTATCTCGATCCCGATGTCATCGCCAGGGTGCGGCACGAGTTCGCCAACTTTCCTAAGGAAACGAAAGGTGAGATCGTCGTTGCCGAACAGGGCGGGACGATCGTCGGCTGGGGCGCGCGTGAAAATCAACCGAACTATGTGTCCGACCTCTGGGTGCATCCCGATCATCAGGGTAAGGGCGTCGGCAGGGCTCTCCTGCTTCACTTGTGCGAGCTGATGGCTGCAGAGGGGCTGGCGACTGCCAGGCTCGACACGCATGCCGGGAACGAGAGCGCAATCCGGCTCTACGAACGCTGTGGCTTCACCATCATCTGGCGCGGCCGCGAATTTTCCAAGAGCATGGGCGTCTCGCTTGAAAAGGTGCATCTGGAGAAGCGGTTGGCTGACCGATAGCAGGAACCAGCAAGGAGGTCTTATGGCCAGCAATGATCTTGCGCAATTGATCGAGGCAATTGATCGCCTCGCTGCCGGCGGTTTCACTATGGGCGCTGATTGGCAGGCGGTGCACGACATCTGCCAGCGCCACGAAGGCGAACAGCCGTTCGACTGGGGACACGCCCTTTGCCATCGCATCGAGGGCGATGAGTGGAACGCCGATTACTGGTATCGCCGCGCCGGCAAGAGGCGCGGCACGGGCACGATGGCCGACGAGTGGTCGGCGATGCGGACGGAACTCTCTGCAAAGGTTTGAGGCGTACCCCCGATCGCGCCCGTTCGAGACGCGCTCGGGAGTGCCACTATCACCTGTTGTTCAGCTGCGACCTGACCAACCTCAGCCCTCTTTCGGTGATCCGGTAGGGGTGGCCGCCTGAGGACTTGATTGCCTTCAGTCGCTTCAGCCTGCGGAAGAGATCGAGGTCGACGCCGGGATAGAGCCAGCCGTCGCGAGTGAAGCAACTGACCGCCTCGATCTTCCTGTCGTCGTCGCGGGTAATTTCAATGCGGCCGCCTTGAGCCATGAGATGCAGGATGCGTTGCTCCGTGCGAGAAATGTCCATGTGTTGAGATCCGGTATCGCGCCCGGTAGGGCGCACAAAAACGATCTGGCGCTCATTCGAACGTCAGGGCTTCGTTTTTTTCGGGCCCATACGCGCAAGCGAACTTGCGGGCAGGGCCTTTACCGGGTCTCAGGCAGGCTCAACATAAAACACCTCGATAAGACCTATTATTCAGCCCGGAAAATTCGGTCAAGCGTGGTTGCCGCTCAAAACCAGTCGAAAACCGCAGTTTCGGTCGATCATCTCTTTGGTGGTAGTGGTAAAAACCGCGACTCAATGGTCTAGTTGAGGGGTAACGCGGAGGTGTCGTTGATCCACATTCGCAATGCCCGCGACGGTGAAGCGGAGCTATTGAGCGAGATCGGGCTCAGGGCCTGGCAAAAGGCGATGGCGTCGATCGGCGAATCGGACGCGATGATCGACGCAGCGCGCAACGCCTTCCGGAACTTCGTGGAAAACGACTGGCTGACCATCACCGTCGTCGAGCAGAACGGCCAGGTCGCAGGCTGGGCAGCGCGCGAGGGATTGGACGAAACCATCTCGGATTTCTGGATCGATCCCGCATTCACCCGCCAGGGCCTCGGTTCGGCCCTTCTCGTCCGCATCGAAAAGGAAATCGGCGATCAGGGCTTCGAGAAGGCGGCGATGCAGACTCATTCCGGCAACAGCGAGGCGATCGGCTTCTTCCGGAAGCACGGCTACAGCATCCATTGGCTCTCGGTCGCCTACAATCCGAAGCTTGATCGCGACGTCCCCTCCGTTGGGCTGACGAAACAGCTCGTTTCGGACGGCCAAGGTGGATATGGGCAGGAATTCTGACGCTTCAAAAATCCTAAAGAAGGAGAGCGCTCCATTGCGGCACGAAGGCCAGGATAGCAACCAGTGCGCCGTGGAGGATCAGGATCGCTGCCAGGATTGACCGGAACGGCTCCTTTCTCGTCTTGTGCCGCAACAGCTGCTGTGCCGCCACCGCGCCAAGGCTGCCGCCGATCAGCGCAAGGACGAGAAGCGTGCGCTCGCTGATGCGCCGCTTGCCGTGGCGGGCCGCCTGTTTGTCCCTGAAATAGATCGAGAATACCGAGAGGTTCAGCGCCAGAAACAGCAAGGCCCATTTGATAATATCGATCATCGTCATCGGGGAACCCTACCGCGGCTGCGTTAACGGACGGCAAAACCGCGATGCGCGCCATGGCGAAAGCCTTGCACCGGCACGTCATTTCCTTTACCTCACCAGTGGAAAAGAACAGCCTGCAAAGAGCATCAGATGACCCTTGTCGACGTCCGCACGCCTGATCCGAAACGCTTCATCCCCGGCGCCACCGGCGACTGGGAAGTCATCGTCGGCATGGAAGTCCATGCCCAGGTGCTGTCCAATTCGAAGCTCTTCTCCGGCGCTTCGACAGAGTTCGGCAAGCCGCAGAATTCGAATGTCTCGATGGTCGACGCTGCCATGCCCGGCATGCTGCCCGTGATCAACGAGGAATGCGTCAGGCAGGCCGTTCGCACCGGCCTCGGCCTGAAAGCCCAGATCAACAAGCGCTCGCTGTTTGATCGCAAGAACTATTTCTATCCCGACCTGCCGCAGGGCTATCAGATCTCGCAGTTCAAGGATCCGATCGTCGGCGAGGGCAAGATTGTCATTTCACTCGGGCCGGACCGCCAGGGCCAGTTCGAGGATATCGAGATCGGTATCGAGCGCCTGCATCTGGAGCAGGATGCCGGCAAGTCGATGCATGACCAGCACGCGACCATGTCCTATGTCGATCTCAACCGTTCCGGCGTTGCCTTGATGGAGATCGTCTCCAAGCCCGACATGCGCTCGTCCGACGAGGCCAAGGCCTATATGACCAAGCTGCGCTCGATCGTGCGTTATCTCGGCACCTGCGACGGCAACATGGACGAGGGCTCGATGCGCGCCGACGTCAACGTCTCCGTCCGCCGTCCGGGCGAGGATTTCGGCACGCGTTGCGAAATCAAGAACGTCAACTCCATCCGTTTCATCGGCCAGGCGATCGAATATGAAGCCCGTCGCCAGATCGGCATTCTGGAGGATGGCGGCAAGATCGATCAGGAGACCCGCCTGTTCGACCCGAACAAGGGCGAGACGCGTTCGATGCGCTCCAAGGAGGATGCGCACGACTATCGTTATTTCCCCGATCCGGACCTGCTGCCGCTCGAATTCGACGACGCCTTCATCAAGGCGCTCGAAGCCGATCTGCCGGAATTGCCTGACGACAAGAAAGAGCGCTTCGTGCGCGAGCTCGGCCTGTCGATCTACGACGCCTCGGTGCTCGTTTCCGAAAAAGCGATCGCCGACTATTTCGAAGCCGTCGCCGCAGGCCGTGACGGCAAGACGGCCGCCAACTGGGTGATCAACGATCTGCTCGGCGCGCTGAACCGCACCGGCAAGGACATCGAGCAGACGCCGGTTTCGCCGGCCCAGCTCGGTGCCATCATCGATCTCATCAAGGCCGAAACCATCTCCGGCAAGATCGCCAAGGATCTCTTCGAGATCGTGCTCAACGAGGGCGGCGATCCCGCCGAGATCGTCGAAGCGCGCGGCATGAAGCAAGTGACGGATACCGGCGCGATCGAAAAGGCCGTGGACGAGATCATCGCCGCCAATCCCGATCAGGTCGAAAAGGTCAAGGCGAAGCCGACCATGGCAGCATGGTTCGTCGGTCAGGTGATGAAGGCGACCGGCGGCAAGGCCAATCCGCAGGCTGTCCAGGCCCTCGTCAGAGCGAAGCTCGGCATCGAGGAATAAGTGGTGTATTTCGTCCGCACCGCCGGCGAGCGCGACCTCGAGAAGGTGCGCGCCCTCTTGGTGGAGAGCTTTCATGCCACCTATGACAGCCTGCATGGCAGAGCCAAGGTGGAGGATCTGATCGCCCATCTCTTTTCGCCGGCGGCGCTGAAGACGCGCCTCATGCGAAAGGATGCCGAATTCCTCGTTGCCGATGACGGCCGCAATATCGGCGGCATGGGTTATGCGGCAATGTCGCAGCAATTGACGAAGACGGTCATGCTGTATCTCCTCTATGTCAGGCCGGCGCTGCAGCGCCAGGGTATCGGCCGCGATATCTTCGCCGAGCTCGAAACCTGCTTTCCCGATGCGGAGATCATGCGCCTCGAAGTCGAACCGCAGAATGCCGCGGCGATCGCCTTCTATCGCACGCACGGCTTCACCGAGGTCGGCCGCAACGAGAATAGCGGAGCCGGACAATCCGGCATTCCGGCGCTGATCTTCGAAAAACCACTCGAAGGGCATTGAGACTGTGGTGGTCGAGTCGCCCGACATTCTCATTCGTCCGGCTCGCCGGGAAGATCTGCCGGCGCTGGTGGCTATGTTTGCCGCCGACGCACTTGGCGGTCACGGCGATACCACGGAAGCTGAAGTTTTCCCGGATTATCTCAGGGCCTTCGCCGTTATCGAGGCTTCGCCTGACCAGACGCTTTACGTCGCAGAGCGCGGCGGCGAGGTCGTCGGCACGTTCCAGACGATGGTGACGACCTCGCTCACTGGCCGCGGCTCCTCGGCGATGATTATCGAGGCGGTGCAGACGCGCGCCGATATGCGCGGGCAGGGGGTCGGAGGACTGATGATCGAATTTGCCATTGCCGAGGCAAAAGGCCGCGGTTTCGGGCGGGTTGCGTTGACCTCGAATGCAGTACGCAAGGATGCCCATCGTTTCTATGAAAGGCTGGGCTTCAAGCCCTCGCATCTCGGCTTCAAGATGGCTTTGAAATGACCCATGGCCGTCGTGGAATCGCTGGACAATTCGGCTTGGTGACGGCATAAGCGAGGAAACGAATTCTGGTTTGGCTCGCATCTGGCGGGCACAAGGAAAAGACATGTGGAATCTTCTGGTTCAGACCTTTACCTGGTGGAACGGTCAGACGATGGGCACGCGTTTTGCGACCTGGCGTTTTGGCAAGCGCGTCGGCGAGGATGAATTCGGCAACGTCTACTACGAAGGCGGCATGTCTTCCTACGGTCTGCCGAAGCGCTGGGTGATCTACAAGGGTTATGCCGAAGCCTCCGCCATTCCGCCGGGTTGGCATGGCTGGATGCATCATCGCACCGATGTTCCCCCATCCAAGGAGAGCTACGTCGCCAAGGATTGGCAGAAGCCGCACCGGCCCAACCATACCGGTTCGCCGCAGGCCTATCGTCCGCCGGGCTCCATCGCCGTTCCGGGCGAACGTCCGCGCGTCACCGGCGATTACGACGCCTGGACGCCGGGCAACTGAGACGGTCCGACCGGGCGATCCCAAGACCCGGCTTTTGGCCACAATTGACCTTTACCCGCAGGTTGGCCGCGCTTGACCGCGGCCGTGAACTGAAAATGTCTGGAGACGGGTACATATGAAGCTCTTCACGCGGAACATGGTCCTGCGTGCCGCCGGATCGCTGCTGGCGCTCTCGGCCCTGCTTCCGCCAGTGGCGGCAAATGCCGCACGCATCGAAAATCCGGTTGCCGTCTTTTCCGGCCTCGACAAGATCACCGGCCGCATCACGACCTTCGACGTCTATGTCAATGAGACGGTACAGTTCGGTGCGCTGCAGGTGACACCGAAGGCCTGCTATTCGCGCGATCAGTCGGAAGCACAGAAGATCGACGGTTTCGTCGAGGTCGACGAGATCACCCTCGACCGCAAGATCCGCCGCATCTTCACCGGCTGGATGTTCGCCGCCAGCCCCGGCCTCAACGCCGTCGAGCACCCGATCTACGACGTCTGGCTGAAGGACTGCAAGACCAGCTCGGACGTCCCTGCTCCTGACGGCGCCAAGGCGACAGCGCGCTAAAGCGCATCGCAATCTTTCAGATTCGCTCCTCGCGCTTGTCTTTGTTTTCCGCATGTCGTCATCGAAACCGCTGCGCACTTTTGCGCGACATGCTTTAGCGCGTGCCGTCTGAAGCAGGCAGCGTTTGGGTCAAAACTTAAGGTGCGGCGATTCCATCGCCGCGGCAAGCATCGCGGCATAATCGGCCTTCGGAACGTCGATCGCTCCGAACGTTTTCAGGTGCTCGGTGGTGAACTGCGTGTCGAGCAGGGTGAAGCCTCTTTGCCGCAGCCGGTCGACCAGATGCACGAGGCAGATCTTCGAGGCATCCGTCCGGCGCGAAAACATGCTTTCGCCGAAGAAGGCCGAGCCGAGCGAGACGCCGTAGAGGCCGCCGACCAGCTCATCGCCCTCCCAGGCTTCGACGGTATGGGCATGGCCCATGTCGAAGAGCGTCGAATAAAGCGATCTGATCGTCTTGTTGATCCAGGTGCTCGGGCGCCCGGATGTCTCCTCCGCACAGGCAGCGATGACCTGATCGAAAGCGTGATCGAAACGGATCTCGAAGGGTTTCTTGCGCACCGTCTTGGCAAGGCTTTTCGACACATGAAAATGGTCGAACGGCAGCACGCCGCGCAGTTCCGGTTCGACCCAGAAGATCTCCGGGTCGTCGGCGGATTCGGCCATCGGGAAGAGGCCGATGGAATAGGCGCGCAGGAGAATGTCAGGGGTTATGCCTGGTGACTTCCTGCGCGATCCTGCCATACCTGTCCTATGCCGCCGGTGTGTTGGCGAGGTAGTCTTCCAGCCAGTGGATGTCGTAATCGCCGTTGGCGATATCCTGGTTGGAGACGAGATCCTGGAACAGCGGCAGCGTCGTATTGATGCCGTCGACGACGAATTCGTCGAGCGCCCGTCGCAGGCGCATCATGCATTCGACGCGGGTACGGCCGTGCACGATCAGCTTGCCGATGAGGCTGTCGTAATAGGGCGGGATCTTGTAGCCCTGATAGGCACCGGAATCGATGCGCACGCCGAGGCCGCCTGGCGCGTGGAAATGCGTGATCGTGCCGGGCGAAGGCACGAAGGTGCGCGGGTGCTCGGCATTGATACGGCACTCGATGGCGTGCCCGGAAAAATGCACTTCGTCCTGCGTCACCGAGAGACCGCCGCCGGAAGCGACGCGGATCTGCTCATGCACGAGGTCGATGCCGGTGATCGCTTCGGTGATCGGATGCTCCACCTGCAGGCGGGTGTTCATTTCGATGAAATAGAACTCGCCGTTTTCGTAGAGGAATTCGATCGTGCCGGCGCCGCGATATTTCAGCTTCTTCATGGCGTCGGCGCAGACCTGGCCGATCTTCATGCGCTGCTCGACGTTGAGTGCCGGCGAATTCGCCTCTTCCCAGACCTTCTGATGGCGCCGCTGCAGCGAGCAGTCGCGTTCGCCGAGATGGATGGCATTGCCTTCGCCGTCGCCGAACACCTGGATTTCGATGTGGCGCGGCTTGCCGAGATATTTTTCCATGTAGACGGCATCGTTGCCGAAGGCGGCTGACGCTTCCGTGCGCGCCGTCGACCAGGCCTCGATCAGGTCGGCCTCGCTCTTGGCGACCTTCATGCCGCGTCCGCCGCCGCCGGCCGTGGCCTTGATCAGCACGGGATAGCCGATTTCAGCGGCCGTCTTCAGCGCATCCTCTTCGGTCTTCACCTCGCCGTCCGAGCCCGGAACGACGGGAATGCCGAGCTCGAGCGCCGTCGTCTTGGCGGTGATCTTGTCGCCCATGATGCGGATATGATCCGCCGTCGGCCCAATGAAGGTAATGCCATGGGCTTCGAGGATATCAGCGAACTTGGCATTCTCCGACAGAAAGCCGTAGCCCGGATGCACGGCGTCGGCGCCGGTGATCTCGCAGGCGGCGACGATCTGGTGGATGTTGAGATAGCTCTCGCGCGAAGAGGGCGGACCGATGCAGACACTTTCGTCGGCAAGGCGCACATGCATGGCATCGGCGTCGGCGGTGGAATGAACCGCGACGCAGGCGATGCCGAGCTCCTTGCAGGCCCGAAGCACGCGAAGGGCGATTTCCCCGCGATTGGCGATGAGGATTTTCGAAATCATGGGCATCGGCCTATTCGATTACGACGAGGGCTTGGCCGTATTCGACGGGATGTCCGTCATCGACGAGGATCTCGGTCACCTTGCCTGACTTCGGCGAGGGTATCTGGTTCATCGTCTTCATCGCTTCGATGATGATCAGAGTCTGGCCTTCCTTGACGGTTGCGCCGACTTCGATGAAGGGACGCGCGCCCGGAGCCGGCGCCATGTAAACGGTACCAACCATCGGTGCATTGACGACATTGGCCGGGTTGCGGCTGGGAGCTGCGGCAGGCGCGGCAGCAGCTGCCGCAGCGGCGGCTGCGGGCGCGGCATAACCAGGTGCCGCGATCGGCGCCTGGACATATTGCGGCGTGCCGGCGCGCGAAACGCGGATGCGCAGGTCGTCCTGCTCGACCTCGATCTCCGTCAGATCCGTTTCATTGAGAATATTGGCGAGATCGCGGATCAGTGCCTGGTCGATACCCGATTTCTTTTCAGCCATGGTGTTGCCCTGTCTTCTTCTTATGCCGTGATGTTCTTCAGCGCGTGGAGCGCCAGGATGTAGCTGTGAGGCCCGAAGCCGCAGATCACGCCTTTGCATGCCGGCGCGATCATCGACTTGTGGCGGAATTCTTCCCGTGCATGCACGTTGGATATGTGGAGCTCGACGACGGGAATGGAAATAGCGCGGATCGCATCATGTAGCGCGACCGATGTATGCGTATAGGCGCCTGCATTGATGGCAACGCCGACAGCCTTTTCGTCGGCCTCATGGAACCAGTCGACGAGCGTGCCTTCATGGTTGCTCTGGCGAAAGTCGATATCGAGGCCGAGTTCGCGGCCTGCGGCCTTGCAGTCCGCCTCGATGTCCTTGAGCGTCTTGCCGCCATAAATGCCAGGCTCTCGTTTACCCAGCATGTTGAGGTTGGGGCCGTTCAGGACAAAAATCGTTTGCGTCATCGAATGTTCCGTAAAATGTACGACGGCAACCTATAGACTCCGCGAAGGCTGAATGAAAGCCCTTACGGATTGGCCAGCGGCAATCGTGCCACATTTGTCCACATGGTTGAAACACTTCGATTTTGGCGATTTGATGGGCTGCCGGCCGGCGACCGGTTCTCTCAGCAGGCGGTCTTGCCGCAGCTGCGCATGTTCTTGACCTTGGCTTCGAGATCGTCGAGACCGACCGCACCCGGCACCAGTTCGTTGCCGATCACATAAGAGGGCGTGCCGCTGATGCCGAGACTGGAGGCGAGCTGGTAGGTCGCCTGGACGATTCCGTCATTCGGGCTCTTTGCCATCTCGGCGCGGATCTTGTCCTCGCTGACGCCGAGCGAAGCGGCGACCGCGACCGCTGTTTCGTCAGAGGCGCGGCCTTCGGTGCCGAGAAGGGCGACGTGGAAATCGGCATATTTCTCCGGTGCGAGCTTGCGGAAGGCGTCGGCCACCTTGTGGGCGGCGACCGAATCCGGCCCGAGGATCGGGAATTCCTTGAGGACGAAACGGACGTTCTTGTCCTTCTTCAGCATCGCCTGCATGTCGGGAAGCGCGTGCCGGCAGTAGCTGCAATTATAATCGAAGAATTCGACGACAGTGACATCGCCCCTGGGATTGCCGAGCGTGACGTCGTTCTTCGATTCGAAGATGTCGGTGCTGTTCTCTTCGATCGCCATATTGGCCTTCACCGACCGCTGGGCCTCCTGCTTCTTCTGCAGCGCATCCTGGACTTCGAGCATGATCTCGGGGTTCTCGATCAGGTATTGCTTGATGAATTCGCCGAACTCCTTCTTCTGCTGGTCGTCGAGCGCTGCCGCCGGAAGCGGAAGGGCGATCGATGCGGCAAGCGCCAGTGCGGTGAAGGTCTTCGGGAAGAATGCCATGATATCCTCGTCATCGGCGATATGGTCGTCTCTTCATCGAGAAGACCGTCGCCGGGTTAATGGACTTGAATGCGTCGCGTCAAGGTACGGTGCGTTCGGTTCTGCTCAAACAGGAATTATTCACCCCTGCGCGGCCCTCGCGGGATTGTGATGAGCCGATTAATGCGGCAATTGTCGGGCCGTGATTGAAGAAGCTGAGCGAGAAACGATCTTGTTTTCCATATCGAAACGCAGCGAAGTCGAGCCTTTTCACGCCATGGACGTCTTGGCGGAGGCGACGAAGCGGCGTGCGGCCGGCCATCCCGTGATCTCGATGGCGGTTGGTCAACCCTCGCATCCGGCACCTCAAGCGGCCCTCGAAGCGGCGCGCGCAGCCCTTGCCGAAGGCCGGATCGGTTATACCGATGCGCTAGGGACGGCGCGGCTGAAATCGGCGCTTGCCTGGCATTACAAGGATCGCCACGGTCTCGAGATCGATCCCAAGCGCATCGCCATCACTACCGGTTCCTCGGCCGGCTTCAATCTCGCCTTTCTGTCGCTCTTCGATGCCGGCGATGCCGTGGCGATCGCAAGACCCGGTTATCCCGCCTATCGCAATATCCTCGGTGCGCTGGGGCTGAAAGTTCTCGAAGTGCCTGTAACGGCCGAGACCCACTTCACCCTGACGCCGCAAAGCCTCGAAGCGGCGCAGAAGGAAAGCGGCATGAGGCTGAAAGGCGTACTGCTCGCAAGCCCCGCCAACCCGACCGGTACGGTGACCGGCCGCGATGGGCTGAAGACGCTTTCGGATTACTGCGCGGCCCATTCCATCGCCTTCATCTCCGATGAAATCTACCACGGGCTGACTTTTGCCGGGGAGGAGGCGAGCGCGCTGGAACTGACCGATGAGGCGATCGTCATCAACTCCTTCTCCAAATATTATTGCATGACCGGCTGGCGAATCGGCTGGATGGTGCTGCCGGAACGCCTGGTACGGCCGATCGAGCGGGTGGCGCAGAGCCTCTATATTTCTCCGCCCGAACTCTCTCAGATCGCTGCCACAGCCGCTCTGAGCGCCGGCGCCGAACTCGATCGTTATAAGGCGAGCTATGCCTCCAACCGCGAGCTGCTGATGCGGCGACTGCCGCAGATCGGGCTTTCTATCGCCTCGCCGATGGACGGCGCCTTCTACGCCTATCTCGACGTCACCCGCTTCACCAATGACAGCATGAGTTTTGCCAAACGCATGCTCGCGGAAATCGACGTCGCCGCCACGCCCGGTCTCGACTTCGATCCGCTGGAGGGAAATAGAACGCTCCGTCTGTCCTATGCGGGCTCGCAGGCGGAGATCGCCGAGGCGGTGGAGCGAATCGCAGCCTGGCTGAAATAGCGCTCGCGGCTGCTTATCGCTCAGCTGCGCCGCGAAAACAGCGAGGCAAGCGTCGAAGACGGTTTGTTGTTCAACCGCGGCACCACCACGAGCTGCTTGATGTCGCCGCGCTTGTAGGCGGCGAGGAAGCGGCGGTAATCCTTGAATGAGACGCAGCCGTTGGAATCGCCGTTCTTGCCGAGCATGTAGGTATGGGCGAGCAGGCCGACACGGTCATAGATGGCATCGGAACCTTCGACCGGCGTCAGCCGCAGCGCCTCGACGCCGTGGAAAAGGCTCTCGCGCATGGTGAGGACATAGGTGTGCGGCGGCGTCGGTCCGCGCATCTTCTTGTTGGCGAAACGCGGGTTATCGCGCATCTTGCCGAGCCCGGAATGGGCCTCAAGCCTTTCGCCGTTCGGCAGATAGACGGTGCTGTTTTCGATATCGTAGATCGCTACGCCTGCGCGCACCTTCGGCGAGAAGACCGGCTTGTCGTAGCGCGGCACTGCATCGTCCTCGTCATCCTCGATCGGCGAGTTCGGCTGGGCGTAGGCAAGCACAGGCTCGCCAGAGCGCTGCGAACCCTTGGCGGCCGGTGTCGGTTTGCCTATGAGTCCGTCAGGACGCGCCATCGGCAGCGGCACCGAACCTTCGTCCGGCGCCAGCACGAGATCGAAGGGTGGCGCATCTTCCGCGGCGGCGACGACCACCGGAGTTGGTTCTGATGGGGGAATGGAGGCCGTTTTGACGGGAGATGCGGCTGGTTCGACCGGAGCCGGCGCGATTTGCTTCGATCCGGCATCGGCAAGAGCAAGCAAGGACGGGAGTTCGGCTGCGGCGACGGCCTCCTTCGAGGGAACGATGATCCGGTCACCGTCGTCTTCTTCGGTCTCTGCCGAGGCGACCTCGACCGGCGGCGGCGCGATCACATCGTCCTTGCGGAATTTGGCGCTGTCGGAAATCGCCGCCACGACCGGCTGTTCGGCAGCCATGGCGCGCCGATTGTGTTTGGCGAGAACCGCAAGCGCCGTCGCAGCGGCAGCGGTCTTTTCCGCGTGGGATTGAATGAGGCTCGCCGTCAGCGGGAACTTCGGCTTCGCATCAAAGGCGGCCAGCCGGTCGGCCTTGCCGACATGGATCAGTCGCTCATGGCGCGTTGACGGAGCCACCTTCGGCGCAGCGCCGAGCTGTGCCAGGCGATCGGGCGGAGAATAGGGGGCGGCTATCGAGTGCATCGTCGCGAAGGTCGCGATCAGCCATGTGGAGGTCAGAAGTCCGGCGCCGACAACACCGTAAAGGAAACCGCGAGATCTGCGCCAACGGAAAGCAGATCCGCCAAGAGGGGTGACGTCATCGAACGTCCCAACCGCACACGCCATACTACACTCGTCTTTCAAACTCGCTACGCAGGCCGGCGGCACTGACTGACTACACTTCGCCGGGGCCGGTACAGGCGCAAATGGGCCGAATTTAGACCACCCACGACCTCCGACTGTCTCGCAAGGATGACGAATTATGGTTTCTAATTTGTTTACGCGACGTTGCAGTTTTTCACGACGTCTCAAAAAGAGATGTGTTGGGCCTTCTCAGGCGCGCTCCATCACATAACTTCCCGGCGCTTCCTCGATCGCGTTCAACGCATCGCCGCCGGGTTTGCGGGCCGGCACGCGTCTGCCGTCATGCGTCTCGATCCAGGCCTGCCAATGCGGCCACCATGATCCCGGAGTCTCCGTCGCCTGCTCGAGCCAGGTCTCGTAGTCTCCCTTGGCGGGGCCGCCCGTCCAGAATTGATACTTCTTCCTGTCGGGCGGATTGACGACGCCAGCGATGTGTCCGGAGCCCGTCACGACGAATTCCACCTTCCCGCCGAAGAACCGGCTGCCGAGGAAGACGGACTTGGCAGGTGCGATGTGATCCTCGCGGGTGGCGAGATTATAGATCGGGATCTTGACGTCCTTCAGCGACACGGACTTGCCGTCGAGGATCATCTCGTTCTGCGTCAGCGCATTCTTGAGATAGCAATTGCGTAGGTAGAAGGCATGGTTTGCCGCTGCCATGCGGGTCGAATCGGCGTTCCAGAACAACAGGTCGAAGGGCAGGGGATCCTGGCCCTTGAGGTAGTTGTTGACGAAATAAGGCCAGATCAGCTCGGAGGCGCGCAGCATGTTGAAGGCCATCGACATCTTCGTGCCGTCGAGATAGCCGGCCGCCTGCATATGTTCTTCGAGCGATTCAAGCTGCTCCTCGTCGACGAAGACCTTGAGGTCGCCGGCATGGGTGAAGTCGACCTGGGTGGTGAAGAGTGTCGCGGTCTTGATGCGCTTGTTCTTCTCCTTGGCATGCAGCGCCAGTGTCGCGGCCAGCAGCGTGCCGCCGACACAGTAGCCGACGGCGTTGACGTCCTTCTCGCCGGTCGCCTTCTCGATTGTATCAAGCGCGAAATCGATACCCTCACGGGCATAGGCCGCCCAGTCCTTGTCGGCGTGGCGCGCATCCGGGTTGACCCAGGAGATGACGAAGACCGTCTGCCCCTGGTCGACGCACCATTTGATGAAGGATTTTTGCGGGTTGAGGTCGAGAATATAGAACTTGTTGATCCAGGGCGGGCAGATCAGAAGCGGCCGCTTCAGCACGGTTTCGGTCGATGCCTCGTACTGAATGATCTGGCAGATATCGTTCTGGGCGATCACCTTGCCTGGCGTCAGCGCCATGTCGCGGCCGACGGCGAATTTCGTCATGTCGGTCTGGCGAAGGCGAAGGTCGCCATGTCCGGCAGCGATATCCTCGGCCAGCATCTTCATCCCCCGCACCAGATTGGCGCCGCTGGTCGCGATCGTCTCGCGGTAGAGCTGCGGATTGGTGGCGATGAAGTTGGTCGGCGAAAGCGCTGCCGTGATCTGCTTCACGTAGAAGCCGGCCTTGTGTTTGGTGTGCTCGTCGAGGCCTTCGGTCTCCGACACCATCTTTTCCACCCAGTCGGTCGTCACGAAATAGACCTGGCGAAGAAAATCGAAGAACGGATTCTTCTGCCAGTCCTCGTCCGAAAAGCGCTTGTCCTTGCGGGTGTCCGGCTCGGGTGGCGTGAGATCGCCCTGCATGCGCTGCATCGAGCGCATCCAGATGCCGAAGAACGATGACATCAGCTGCGTCTGTGCCTCGAAGGTGCGGCGTGGATCGGAAATCCAGTATTCGGTGACCTTGGAAAGCGTCTTGACCATGTCGGTCATCGGATCGGCGGCGCTTTCGCTGATCTCGCCGCGTTCGCGCGGCGCAAGCCAGGCAGACGCTGCTTGTCCGAGATTTTCGAGCGCCCGGGCGAAATTCATCGCCATGGCCTCAGGATCCTTCAACAGATAGGGATCGAGATCGGTCGCGTCGAAGCCAGCCTTGCCGCCATTCTCCTGCTTGCTGTCGGTCACCATTTCCTCCGGCGGCAGCACCACTCTTTTTATCCATTCGTTGTACATCGTGATCGAACGAGAAAACAAGTTCCACCCGCATCGGCTCATGCTATTGCTTTGTGGCTGCGACAAATTTAACAGTCGAAGCAGTCAAAACTGGATTTTTGAGGCATGACGAAGAACGGCATTCGGCACATCGCAACCTTCAACCGCACCGCACTGATCTGCGCCGCGGCGGCGATGGCTCTTGCCGGATGCAATCTGACGGCGGAACAAAAAGCCGCAGCCGCCGCCAAGCGAGCGGCGCCGACCGCCGTCGTCATGCCGGCCACCAAGGGCGAGGCGGCCGAGGGCGGTCTTGCAAAATACCCGGACGGCTATCCGAATTTCGGCGCCCCGTTGACCGCCGCCAATGTCCAGATGAGCGACGAGCAGGCGGCCGAACTGCAGCATCAGCTGACGGCACTTGCCGCCCGGCGCAAGGCAGGCGCGATCTCGGAAGCCGAATATCAGGCCAGGGTCGCCGAAATGCGGCGTCTCGCCGCCGAGCACGGCACCGATACGCTGTCCGAAATCTCCAAATAGACCTTGCCTTTCAGGCAATTTGGACGCAAAGCCTTCGGCAAGGATCGGAAGATACAATTTTCCCGATAAAGCGCGTTACGCGGCCTTTCCGTCAAAGATTCGCCGCGTCGCTTGGGTCTGATGAATACGGCGTTGCGATTCTGAAGTTCGTGTCGCAGCCGCCGGGAGACGGAACGAACTTCGACTGCGGCCCGAAATGCCGCCTTTCCATGGGGAATGAGATGGAAGAGTTTCACAAAGTCCGACGTTTGCCGCCTTATGTTTTCGAACAGGTCAACCGTTTGAAGGCAAGCGCGCGAGCGGGCGGCGCCGATATCATCGATCTCGGCATGGGAAACCCCGACCTTCCCACTCCCCAGTCGATCGTCGACAAGCTGTGCGAGGTCGTGCAGGATCCGCGCACGCACCGTTATTCCTCTTCCAAAGGCATTCCGGGCCTGCGGCGCGCCCAGGCCGCCTATTATGCCCGCCGTTTCGGCGTCAAGCTCAATCCGGATACCCAGGTGGTCGCCACCTTGGGCTCCAAGGAGGGCTTCGCCAACATGGCGCAGGCAATCACTGCGCCTGGCGACGTGATCCTTTGCCCGAACCCTACCTATCCGATCCACGCCTTCGGCTTCCTGATGGCGGGCGGCGTGATCCGCTCCATGTCGGTGGAGCCGGATGCGAGCTTCTTCGAACCGCTGGAACGTGCCGTCCGGCATTCTATCCCGAAGCCCTTGGCACTGATCCTTAACTATCCCTCGAACCCGACGGCCTTTGTCGCGACGCTCGATTTCTACAAGGACGTCATCGCCTTCGCCAAGAAGCACGACATCATCGTGCTCTCCGACCTTGCCTATTCGGAAATCTACTTCGATGGCGCCCCGCCGCCGTCGGTTCTCGAAGTGCCGGGCGCAATGGACGTGACCGTCGAGTTCACCTCGATGTCGAAGACCTTCTCCATGCCCGGCTGGCGAATGGGCTTTGCCGTCGGAAACGAGCGGCTGATCGCGGCGCTCACCCGCGTCAAGTCCTATCTCGACTACGGCGCCTTCACGCCGATCCAGGTGGCGGCGACGCATGCGCTGAACGGCGATGGTTCCGACATTGCGGAAGTCCGCAACGTCTATAAACGTCGACGCGACGTCATGGTCGAAAGCTTCGGCAAGGCCGGATTCGACGTGCCGCCGCCGGCTGCGACGATGTTCGCCTGGGCGAAGATCCCGGAAAAATTCCGTCATCTCGGTTCGCTGGAATTCTCCAAGCTGCTGGTCGAGAAGGCCGACGTCGCCGTTGCCCCGGGCATCGGCTTCGGCGAGATGGGCGACGACTACGTCCGTCTGGCACTTGTCGAGAACGAACACCGCATCCGCCAGGCTGCGCGCAACATCAAAAAGTTCATGTCGACGGCAGACGAGACGATGCACAACGTCATCTCGCTGAACGCACACCGCTAATCCAACCGTTGGGCAGCCGCGTCAAGCGGCTGCCGCCACACAGACATTTCAGGATCGATCCATGGCAGATGCCCTCAAAATCGGCATTGCGGGGTTGGGCACCGTTGGCGCCTCGCTTGTCCGCATCATTCAGCAGAAAAGCAACGAGCTTGCCGTCACCTGCGGGCGTCCGATCACCATCACGGCGGTCTCCGCGCGTGACAAGGCGAGGGACCGCGGCATCGATCTTTCCACTGTCACCTGGTTCGACCGGCCGGAAGATCTTGCCGAAAAAGGCGATATCGACGTCTTCGTCGAGTTGATGGGCGGCGCCGAAGGGGCGGCCAACATCTCGGTGCGCGCCGCACTTCAGCGTGGTCTCCATGTGGTGACAGCCAACAAGGCGCTGCTTGCCTATCACGGCGTCGAACTTGCGACGATCGCCGAGGAGAAGGGGTCGCTGCTGAACTTCGAGGCGGCAGTCGCCGGCGGTATCCCGGTCATCAAGGCGCTGCGTGAATCGCTGACGGGCAACTCCGTCTCGCGCATCTATGGCATCATGAACGGCACCTGCAATTACATCCTGACCAAGATGGAGAAGGAGGGGCTTTCCTTCGCCGAATGCCTGAAGGAAGCGCAGCGGCTGGGTTATGCCGAGGCCGATCCGGCCTTCGATATCGAGGGCAACGACACGGCCCATAAGCTTTCCATCCTGACGACGCTCGCCTTCGGCAATCAGATCGCCGCCGACGATATCTATCTCGAGGGCATCACCAACATCTCGATCGAGGATATCCACGCTGCCGCCGAACTCGGTTATCGCATCAAGCTCTTGGGCGTTGCCCAGCGCACCGATACCGGCATCGAGCAGCGGGTGCACCCGACCATGGTGCCGGTCGATTCGGTCATCGCCCAGGTCGACGGCGTCACCAATGCGGTGGCGATCGAATCCGACGTGCTCGGCGAATTGCTGATGGTCGGCCCTGGCGCCGGCGGCAACGCCACGGCCTCGTCGGTGCTCGGCGATATCGCCGATATCGCCAAGAGCCAGCCGGGCGCCCAGCGCGTACCGGTGCTCGGCCATCCCGCAACGACGCTGGAGCCCTACCGCAAGGCGCAGATGCAGAGCCACGAGGGCGGCTATTTCATCCGCCTGACCGTGCTCGACCGCACTGGCGTCTTTGCCAGCGTCGCAACCCGTATGGCCGAAAACAACATCTCGCTGGAATCGATCGTCCAGCGCTCCAAGCAGCACCTGGCGCCATCGCACCACCAGACGATCATTCTCGTCACCCATGCGACGATGGAAGAGTCGGTGCGCAAGGCAGTCGCCTCGATCAAGTCGGAAGGCTATCTCTTCGGCGAGCCGCAGGTGATTCGCATCGAGCGACCGAAAGAGGAAGGCTGAGCCTTTTTCTCGTCCCGGAGGACCGTCGCGCCGCCCTGTCCCTGCAGGGCGGTTTTTTTGTTATCTATTCAACCTTTCGTTACGGAAGTCTATATTAACAGATACCGAAATATTGATATAACTAAACCTAAGATGGTGAGTCGTCTGGGTGGAGAATTTCATGAGCAAGGACAGCCACGCCGGGAAGGGGTATGGCTACCCGAGCAATGTGCCGCCGAACCATCCTGACTTACCTGAGGAAATCCTCAAGCCGGCCTACCGTGAAATTCCTCAAGAGGTCTCTGATGAGGCTGATGACGAGGAAAACACCGAAGGCCGTAACTGGGCCATTCTGCTGACGCTGTTTTCGTTCCTGCTGGTGCAGTTCGCCGGCATCGCCATGATCATCTGGGCGGTGTTTTGGTAAAAACCCGTGTCTGCAAATCCATCGCTATGTTATCTCCGCTGCTCCTGTAGAAAGAGCAGATGAAGTCAGCGGAGTGTGGCATGGCAGATCTCGTCGATCCGGTACAGCGCGCGTTTCTCGGCGTGGAGAAATCCGCGCTCGACAATCGCTGGGTGGCGCGGCTCGACCAGGCAGGGCAGAACCGCGCGCTGGCCATGTCGCAGATCCACGGACTGCCGGATCTGATCGCCCGAGTGCTCGCCGGGCGCGGCGTGACGGTGGACGAGGCGATCGAATTCCTCGATCCGACGATCCGCAGCCTGATGCCCGATCCCCATAAGCTGACCGATTGCGAAAAGGCCGCAACTCGCCTCCTGCGCGCCATTGAGCGTGGCGAGAGCGTCGCGATCTTCGGCGACTACGACGTCGACGGCGCCGCCTCCTCGGCACTGATGTTCCGCTTTCTCAGCCATTTCGGCGTCAGGGCGACCATCTATATTCCTGACCGCGTCTTCGAAGGTTACGGCCCGAATCCGGCGGCGATCAACCAGTTGATCGATAACGGCGCTCAGCTGATCGTCACCGTCGATTGCGGCTCCACCAGCCACGAGGCGCTGGCCGCCGCTGCCGCGCGCAATATCGATGTCGTCGTCATCGATCACCACCAGGTGACACACGAGCTGCCGCGCTGCCATGCGCTGGTCAACCCGAACCGCGAGGACGATCTCTCGGGGCAGGGGCATCTTTGCGCGGCCGGCGTCGTCTTCATGGTGCTGGTCGCGACGCTCCGGCTGCTGCGTGCGGCCGGCAACAAGCGCATCCTGGCGATCGACCTGCTGCAGTGGCTGGATATCGTGGCACTTGCGACGGTCTGCGATGTCGTGCCGCTGAAAGGCCTCAACCGCGCCTATGTCGTGAAGGGGCTGGTCGCTGCCCGCCACCAGAGCAATGCCGGACTGGCAGCACTGTTCCGCAAGGCGGGGCTAGCCGGCCCTGTGACGCCCTATCATTTCGGCTTCCTGATCGGCCCGCGCATCAATGCCGGCGGGCGGATCGGCGATGCGGCACTCGGAAGCCGCCTGCTGACGCTTGATGACGCCGGCGAGGCGGAGGTGATCGCGCAGCGCCTCGACGAGCTCAACCGCGAGCGTCAGGCGATGGAGGCGATCATGCTGCAGGAGGCGGAAGCTGAAGCGCTTGCCGAATATGGCGACGGCGAGGGCGCCTCCGTCATCGTCACCGCCCATGAGAAATGGCATCCCGGTATCGTCGGGCTGATCGCGGCGCGCCTGAAGGAAAAATTCAAACGGCCCGCTTTCGCGATCGCCTTCGATCCCTCCGGCCGCGGGACCGGCTCGGGCCGCTCCATCAACGGCTTCGATATGGGCAGGATGGTCCGGGCTGCGGTCGACGAGGGGCTGCTCGTCAAGGGCGGCGGCCACGCCATGGCCGCGGGTCTGACGGTCGAGCGCACCGATCTCGGCAGGCTGAGGACCTTCTTCACCGAGAAGGCCGAGAGGACGGTGGCCAGCCTCGTTGCCAACGAAACGCTGAAGATCGACGGCGCGATCGGCGCAAGCGGCGCCACCCTCGAACTCATCGACCGCCTGGAGGCCGCCGGGCCTTATGGTTCGGGCCACGCACAGCCGCTCTTTGCCGTGCCGGCGCATAGGGTGCGAGACGCCCGCCTGGTCGGCGAGAAACATGTGAAGGTGACGCTGGAGGCCATGGACGGATCGCGGCTCGACGGCATCGCCTTCCGCGCCGCCGATACGCCGCTTGGCAATCTTCTCATCAATTCACGCGGTGCCAGCCTGCATGTCGCCGGTTCGCTCGGTGCCGACCACTACCAGGGCGCACGCCGCATCCAGCTGCGCGTCTGCGATGCTGCGCCGGCGAAATAGAGCAGTCGCGCAAGAGCGCTGGCGATGGGAAGTGCCAAGGGAGAGAAAGTGGTACGCCCTAGGGGAGTCGAACCCCTCTTCCCAGAATGAAAATCTGGTGTCCTAACCGATAGACGAAGGGCGCTTCCTTCGTGGTGGCGCCCTTATAGTCAGCACCTTCAAAGGCCGCAAGCGCCAAGGCGCGAAAAAATCATCGTTTTCGCCGATTTATTTCGGCTGTGGAAAATCGAGCGAGCTGCTTACCGCCGACGGGCGGCACAGCTGGGCAACGACGTGCGTCGATGCACCGGGAGATATGCCGAAACGGCATTTCTGAAAGGCAATCGACGAAACTAGTGATAGCTGCCCGGAGTGCTATGTTCGATATGCGACGGGAGTGAGAAATGTCGCGTTGGGAGATTTTCAAGCTCACGAATACGAGAACGGCAGTCGGACGAACGCAGGCTCTCTGTGCCGGCGTCTCGTCGGCTCAGGAGGTTTTATGGTGTCGACACGGAACTGGAAAGTGGCGTTGGCGGGCGAGTGCATGGTGTGTCGCCCATTTGCCATGCACGACGAGCCTCAATTTACCGAGGTTTGGGACGTCCTTAAGGACGCAGACGTCACTTACGGTCATTTGGAAATGAATTTCGCCGACTACGACGAGCTCAAGTGGCCGGCCCGAGGCCAAGGCATCGGAAGTTTCATGATGGCGGACCCCGAGATTGCCAAGGATCTCAAATGGGCCGGCTTTGATATCATGTCCACCGCGCATAACCACAGTTTCGATTTCGGAGCCGAAGGTCTGATCGCGACCAAGAAGCACATGAAGGCCGCGGGCATCGTCACAGCCGGCACCGGCGCGGATCTCGAGCTCGCCAGCGAGCCGGGCTACGTCGACAAGAAAAAAGGACGTATCGCACTCGTCTCGACAAGTTCCGGCAATCAGCATTTCATGTGGGCGGGCATGCCGAAGGGCGCGCTACGCGGCCGCCCTGGCGTCAATCCCCAACGCCTCACCTTTGAATTCATGGTGGACGAGCAGACCGCGAGGAATCTCAAGGACTTTGGCGAGAAGTTCAATTTCATGAAGAAGCCGAAGCATGGCCGCGAGGGGTCTTTCGGCGTTCAAATTCCCGGCGCCCAGCAATGGGGCGATCCCGAATCCTTCTTCGCGGGCGACCGCTGCGAAGTCATCAGTCGCTGCCACAAACGTGACCTCGAACGCAACCTTCGTTCCGTCCACGAGGCGCGCTCCATGGCAGACCTGGTGATCGTCGCGCATCATTTCAGCGTCTCGGATGGTCCGCGAGGCGATACGCCGCCTGGCTTCGTCAAGGAGTTCGCTCACGCGGTCATCGACGGCGGCGCCGATATCTACATCGGCCACGGCTGGCATCGGACATTGGGCATCGAGATCTACAATGGCAGACCGATATTCTACGGCATTGGTAACTTCTTCGCTCAATCCGAGTTCATCCAGCGCGTTCCCTATGACAGCTACGACGCTTGGGGACATGACGTCGACCGTCTCTCAATGCTGACGCCCGCCGCCCATCCGCTTCATCCCGGCCTCGATACGCCCACCGACACTTGGTGGAGTTCCGCGGTAATCAAGCTCGATATGGAAGGGGAGAGGCTGAAACGCATTCTGCTCCATCCGGTCGAAATGGGGCGTGACACCTCGCCTGATGTCAAACAGACCCGGCGCACCGGCAAGGGCGACCATCACAATACCGAAGGGCGGCCGATGGTTGCCAAGGGAGAGGATGCCGTGCGCATCATCGATCGCTATCGTCGCTTGTCTGAACCGTTCGGAACAAAGATCGACATCAGAAGCGGCGTCGGCGTTATCGAGCTGTAACGAGAATGCGCCTGCTGCGGTGGAGGCCGCGGCGGGCAACACATGCGAATAGAAGAACTGTGCCTGTTAGCTGGCCAGACATTCGAAAGGGAGGTGACGAATGCTGCATGTCAACGGCGCTGTCGTTGGTGACGGAGCTGCGTCGACCGCCGAAAGCTCCACGCCCTTGCTGGACGTCCAGGATCTGAAAGTCTCCTTTCCAGGTCCGCACGGCGCTGTCGAGATCGTGCGAGGTCTGAGCTACAGTATCGCGCGCGGCAAAACCTTGGGAATCGTCGGCGAAAGTGGTTGCGGTAAGACGATGACGTCGCTTGCTCTTCTCGGGCTTGTTGCCGGCGGCGGCAGGGTCGACGGCATCATCGATTTCAATGGCCGGGATCTGACAAAGTTTACCCAGCGCCAATGGCAGCAGGTCCGCGGCCGCGAGATCGCGATGATCTTTCAGGAGCCGATGACTGCCATGAACCCGGTAATGCCGGTCGGACGGCAGATCGCCGAGGTTCTCGTCAAGCATGAGAAGCTCCGCAAGGGCGCAGCGCATGGCCGCGCGGTCGATCTGCTTGCGCAGGTCGGAATCCCGTCACCGGCTCGACGCGCGGAAGACTATCCGCATCAACTCTCCGGCGGCATGCGGCAGCGTGCGATGATCGCGATGGCGCTGGCCTGTCGTCCGCAGTTGCTGATAGCCGATGAGCCGACGACTGCGCTCGACGTCACGATCCAGGCGCAGATCCTCGACCTTATGTTGACGCTGCAGGACGACGCCCAGATGTCGATCCAGTTCATCAGCCACAACCTTGCTGTGATATCGGAGATCGCCGACTCCATCATGGTGATGTACGCCGGCACGGCCGTTGAATATGCGCCTGCCGACGAGCTCTTCGCCAATCCGCTTCATCCCTACACCCAGGGACTGATTCAGACGCTTCCGGATCCCGACAAGCGGGTAGAGCGTCTCTACGTGATACCGGGAAGGGTTACCTCGGACATAGCGGCTGGTTGCCGTTTCGCCCGACGCTGTCCTTTTGCAGACGACGGCTGCCGGCAGCTCGAACCGGAGCTTCTCGAAGTCGCGCCCGGCCATAAGGTCGCCTGCCACAAGGTTAAGCCATGACCGAACTCCTGAACCTCGAGCATATCAACGTCGATATTCCGATCGGTGGCGGTTTTCTAAAACCAGCGGTCTGGCTG
Organism: Rhizobium sp. WYCCWR10014; assembly: GCF_001657485.1. Lineage (GTDB taxonomy): Bacteria > Pseudomonadota > Alphaproteobacteria > Rhizobiales > Rhizobiaceae > Rhizobium. The sequence goes on along the minus strand of NZ_LXFU01000049.1, from coordinate 120,289 downwards.
CAAGCGGTCAATGACGTATCGCTGAGCGTCTTGAAGGGTGAAACACTCGCGCTTGTCGGCGAAAGCGGCAGCGGCAAGTCGACGCTTGGATATGTCGTCGCCGGATTGCGCAAGCAGACCGCCGGGACCGTAACGTTCAACAGCGCCAGGCCGGGCGGCGAAGGACACACGCCGGTGCAAGTCATCTTCCAGGACCCGTTTTCCGCACTCGATCCGCGGATGGTGGTCGGAGAGATCGTTGCGGAACCGCTGAGGCTGAAGGGCTTCCCGGCCGACAAGCGGCAAGCCAGGGCAGTCGAAGTCTTGGGGCAGGTCGGCCTGCCGCCGGAAGCGGCGCGTCGCTATCCTCATCAGTTCTCCGGCGGCCAGCGCCAAAGGATTGCGATCGCGCGTGCTCTGATCGCCGAACCGGAAATGATCGTCGCCGACGAGCCGCTTTCCGCCCTTGATGTCTCGATCCAGAGCCAGGTGCTCAACCTGCTCGATGACATCAAGAAGCAGCATGGCATCAGCTATCTGTTCATCAGCCACGATCTCGGCGTCGTGCGGCACCTCGCGGACCGCGTCGCCGTCCTCTATCTCGGGCGGTTGATGGAGGTGGCGGCCTCCGAGGATCTCTTCCAGACCCCCAGCCATCCCTATACCCAAGCCCTGCTGGCCGCCGTTCCACGCATCGGCCGGGGGCGACGAAAGAAGGAACAGATCCTTCGGGGCGAAATCCCTTCGCCCTTGGCCCCACCCTCCGGCTGCGTGTTTCACACCCGTTGCCCAAAGGCGCACGACATCTGCAAAAGCGAAAGACCCGCGCTTCTGCCCGCACCTGGGCGGCCCACGCAACTTTCAGCCTGTCATTTCAAGGATTGAGCCGATGTTGAGATATACGATTTCACGTCTCCTCCAGGCAGTCCTCGTCACTCTTCTGATGTCACTTCTGCTGTTCGTCCTGATCGGCCTGATGCCTGGCGATCCTGTCGAGACCATGCTGGAGGGCAATCCATCGCTGACGCCGGAGACGATGGCGCAGATGCGGGCGCTCTACGGAATGGATCAGCCGCTTTTTGCCCGCTATGGTCACTGGCTTTACTCGGCGTTTCATGGCGACCTCGGCTATTCCAGCGTCTACTTCAAGCCGGTCCTGGACGTGCTCTGGCCCGCCGTGATTCAGACCGCAAAGCTTCTCGTCGCGACTGAAATCATCAGTATTCCGCTTGCGATGCTTCTCGGTGCGCTGGCTGCCCGCAAGCCGGGCGGATGGACCGACAACGTGATCAGTCTCATCGCCTTCGCCAGCATTTCGCTGCCCGGGTTCTGGACCTCGCTCATTCTGATCATCGTATTCTCGGTCAAGCTCGGCTGGCTTCCGGCGAGCGGCACGCCCTTGATGAGCGACGCTCCGGTCGGCGAACAGATCGTCCATATGATCCTGCCGGTGGTCGTCCTGACATTCTTCCATGTCGGCCCGCTGGTGCGATATGTGAGAGCGTCGATGATCGAGACGCTCAATTCGGACTTTGTGCGGACAGCGCGGGCCAAGGGGCTTTCGGAAACGGCTGTCGTCATGCGTCACGCACTCCGCAACGCTCTGATCCCGATGGTGACGGTGCTTGCCCTCGGCTTCGGCTCGCTCTTCTCAGGGGCGCTCGTCGTGGAGACGATCTTCGGCATGCTTGGCATGGGCAAAGTCATCTACGACGCGATCAGCAACATCGACTTCAATCTGGCGCTCGTCGGCCTTCTGCTGGCGACCATCGTCACCCTGTTTTCAAGCCTTCTTGCCGACCTCGCCTATGCATGGCTTGACCCGAGGATTACCCTGAAATGAGCATCGTCACCGCAGATACGGCGCCGGTGGGCGCCAACTCGAACTCGGTCTGGAGCAAGCGCTGGCAGCGCTTCCGGGACAACAAGCTCGCGATGATCTCGCTGGTTTTCGTGATCCTTCTCATGCTTTCCTGCGCGATGGCCGGGCCCATCGCCTATCTGACGGGAATAGACGCCAACGCCACTAATCTCCTGCGCCGGTTCAAGCCGCCGTCAGCGCAGCACTGGCTCGGCACCGACGACCTTGGCCGCGACGTACTGCTGCGGCTCCTCTATGGCGGCCAGGTATCCATTGCCGTCGGTTTGCTCGCCACCTTCATTACCGGGATCATCGGCATCGGGATCGGCGTCACAGCAGGCTATATCGGCGGCAGGTTCGACAACGTGCTGATGCGGATGACGGATTGCATCATCGCCCTGCCGCTCATCCCCGTCCTGATCGTCCTGGGCGCCGTCGATCTGACGAAACTTGGCCTCAGCCAGACTGCGGCGACGTCGCCTGCCGCCGTCTTCTTGAGGATTGTCATCATCATCGCTCTCGTCGACTGGACGACGATCGCCAGAATAGCGAGGGCAGGCACCATCACGTTACGCGACGTCGATTACGTTAGGGCAGCAACCGTCAGCGGCGCCAAGGGTCGATATAACGTTTTCGTCCACGTTTTGCCGAACATCGCCACCCCTCTGATCGTCGCGATGACCTTGTCGGTCGGCCGCATCATCCTGTTCGAATCCACGCTGAGCTTCCTTGGCTTTGGCATCGTTCCGCCGACGCCGACATGGGGGAACATGCTGACCAATGCACAGCAGCTCATCATCTCGGCCCCGATGCTTGCCGTCTATCCGGGACTGCTGATCTTCACCACCGTAATGGCCGTCAATTTCGTCGGCGATGGCGTTCGCTCGGCCTTCGATCCTCGCTCGGAGACGAGCAAGGGATCGCACTGAAGAAAACAAAAACAAAGTCTGATGGAGGACAAAATGACATCTGCAGGGAAGAGACTAAAATCGCTCGTCACCGTGGCACTCGCCACGGCTGCGCTGACCTCGCTGTCGAGTGCCAGCGCTATGGCTCAGGCATAGGATCAACTGGTCGTCGGACAGTTGCAGTTCCTGACGAATTTTCATCCGCTGGTTCAAGTCAACAATACCAAGCGCCTCGTCATCAACTATTCCCTCCGACCGATAACGGCATTCGACGAGAACGTCGTTAATCACTGCATCCTTTGCGAAACGCTGCCGACGATCGACAACGGTCTTGCCAAGATCGTCGATCTTCCCGATGGCAAGAAGGGAATGAAGGTCACGTTCAAGCTCAGGGAGGGGCTTGTCTGGGGAGACGGCGTCCCGGTTACCTCGAAGGACATCGAGTTCACCTGGAAAATGGCGCGCGATCCCAAGATCGGCTTCTCCAACTACAATTCCTGGACGCGGGCCTCCGCGCTGGAGATCGTCGACGAGCGAACCGTCGTGTTGACGATCCCGCAGATCATTTCGAGCTATAATTCCTGGGACCAGGTCATTCCGGAGCATCTGGAAGGTCCGGTCTATGCGGCCAATCCAACGCTCGACGCCTATGTCAAGCAATCGCTCTACAATCTGCAGCCGACCAATCCCGGCCTTTGGAACGGCTCGTTCCTGCTCAGCGACTATCAAATCGGAACACGCATGGTGTTCACGCCCAATCCGAAGTGGCCGGGAGACAAGCCCCATCTGCAGCGGATAATCCTGAGCTATCGCGACAATTCGTCCTCGTTGCTTCAGAATCTGCTCGCCGGATCGGTCGATGCGGTCCCCGTCAGCCCGGGCGGAATCAGCTTTTCGCAGATGCTCGATCTCAAGAACCAGCAGCCTGACAAGTTCACCTACCATCTTGCCTACGGAACGAATGTCGAGCGCATCGCGGTCAATTTCGACAATCCGATCCTCAAGGATAAGGCGGTGCGCCAGGCCATCCTCTACGCTATCGACCGCCAAGCGATAAGCGACGAACTGTTCGGAGGACTGCAGCCCGTCGCCAACGGCATCCTGAGCAGCGAGAATGCCTATTATAACAAGGACATGACTCTCTACTCATATGACGCCGACAAGTCGAAAGAACTGCTCGAAAGCGCTGGCTGGAAAGCGGGCAATGACGGCATCTGTGTCAATGACAAAGGCGAGCGTCTTTCGCTCGAGCTTGTCTCCACTGCGGGTAACCAGACCAGAGAGCAGATTGCCCAGGTCATCCAGAGCCAGTTGAAGGATGTCTGCATCGAGATCACCAACAACTTCGTGCCCCTGCAGGAATTCAACGGTGAGATGGCGCGCAAGCGGAAGTTCAAAGCTCTGATGATGTCCTCGATCGACTTTTCTCCATCCGTTTCGCCGCGGATCGCGCTCGGATCCGACGCCATTCCGGGTCCAAAAAACAATGGCGTCGGCAACAATTTCTCGGCCTATGCGAATCCGGAGATGGACAAGGCCATATCCGAGCTCGAGGCGGCGCTCGATCCGGAGACGGCAAAGCAGAAATGGGCGGCGGTCCAGAAGATCTTTGCCGACGATCTGCCCATGTTGCCGCTCTATTTCTACCCGCGTGCCTATGTCACCGTCACCGACCTTACGAACTTCCGGCAGGGAACGCTCGACCCGTTGCAGATCTGGTCGGAGGAGTGGCAGCGACAATGAGTAGGGGAGTTTAAGCCAAGCTGTTCGACGATCATTTGCGCGGGGTCTCCATGAAACCGAACATCGCCATTCTTGACGATTATCTGGGTAATTCTCAGGAGGTCGCCGATTGGGAAGGTTTGAAATCCCGCGCAAATGTCGTCGTCTTCGACCGTCCGCTGGCACTGCCGGATGAGGCCGCGCGCGAGCTCGCCGAATTCGACATAATCTGCACTCTCCGCGAAAGGATGCCGATTCCAGGGGAATTGGTCTGCCGGCTGCCGCGGCTGAAGTACATCGTTGTCACCGGCAAGCGCTACGATACGGTGGATATCGCGACAGCCGCGAGCCGCGGCATCCTCGTCTCGAACACTCCCGTCAGCGGGGCCGGCGCCGGCGGCGTTGCCGAGCTCGTCTGGGGTCTGATCTTGTCGGCAACGAGACATATCGCTTCGGAAGATCGCAGCATGCGCAGCGGGGGCTGGCAGACCCGGGCAGGGACGACGGTGGGAGGCAAGGTCCTCGGCATTCTTGGCCTCGGCGGCCTCGGCAGGAGGGTCGCGGAGATCGGCAAGGTGTTCGGCATGGAGCTGCAGGCCTGGAGCCAGAACATGACGGCGGAGCAGGCGGAGGCAGCCGGTGCGCGTCTGGTATCGAAGCAAGAGCTTTTTGCCACCAGCGACGTCGTCACGATCCATCTGGCGTTGAGCGACCGAACGCGAGGCATCGTCGGAGCGACCGAATTGCAGGCGATGAAAAAGACCGCCTACATCATCAATACCGCCCGCGGCGCCATCGTTGACGAGCCCGCGCTTATTGCCGCGTTGCGCTCAAGATCGATTGCGGGAGCGGGGCTGGACGTCTACGAAAAAGAGCCGCTGCCCGTCGATCATCCATTCCGCAGCCTGTCGAACGTCGTGATCACCCCGCACCTTGGATATTTCACCAGGGACATGTTGGGTACCTACTACGGAGACGCCGTCCGCCTCATCGAAGCATTTTTGGATGGGCGTCCCGAGCGCGTCGTCAATATGGGTCTGGATACCGGATTCTGACGTTCCGCCGCTCTTTCAAAGAATAGCGCCTCTGCGGTTTTACCCGGAGAACATTCCAGGCAACACCTTCACGTTGGCTTGCTCCCCAGGAGATCCATGCTGAGGTCGCGCAATATACGAAAAGCCGCTTCGTGCAGCCTGTTCGACAATCGGCGAGCGGGCTGCACCAGTTGAACGGAGAGGATCAATTCGGGTCCGACAATTTTGCGCAGTTCCAATCCATGCCGCGCGTCGGGACCCTTGGATGCCAGCGTGCGGATCGACGCCACCGTGAAGCCGTAGCCATCCCTCACAAGGTCGAACATCGTATCGAGAGGGTCCAATTCAAAAACGATATTGAGCTTCTGGCCAAGCCGCGCGAGTTCGGAATCGAGTAATACCCGGGTGCTGTTGGGTCTGCAGGCGATGACCATTGGCACGTCGGCAATTGACTCCAGATGTACCGGCTTTTCATCTTTGAACGCGCCCTCGCGGCCAATGAGATAAAGGTTCTCCTCGACGAGGTCGTGGATTTCCAACATCGGGGACGATGGAGCGTCGTACATGATCGCCATGTCGAGGCGGCCGGACAGGATCCATTCCTGAAGCTGGTTCGATCGTCCGTGGACGAGCATCACCTGAGCGTCCGACAATTCCTCTCTCAGCTTGCGTATGAGCGCGGTCGCGATTGCGGTCGAGATCGTGGCAGGCAAACCTATTCCGACCTTTCCGGATTTCCCTGTTCGAGAATTCTCGATGTCCTCGTAGGTGCGCTCGATCTGCCGAAGAATGCCACGCGCATTGTCAAGCAGACGTTCGCCGGCCTCGGTGAGCTCGACGCCTCGTCCATTACGAAGCAGGAGCCGCTCCTTCAACTCCGTCTCCAGGTTTCGGACCTGTCGGCTCAGTGCGGGCTGGGCGATATGCAGGAAAGCCGATGCGCGGCTGAAGCTTCCGAGTTCCGCCACGCGGACGAAATAAGCAAGTTGCCGGATGTCCATGTCGTCTTCTCCCTGAGATATGCCGAAATGCTATGACTGATAGTATGGCAGAACATCTGGAGATACCAAAACTCTTGAGGTAGCCTCGCTCAAATTCGAGTTTGTGGGAGGAAAAACAATGGTTCCGTCCGCGGAGGTCGTCGACCGCAGCGGCTTCAAGGTGTGGCAGTGCGTCCTGTGCGCGTATGTCTACGACGAGGCGCTTGGAGATCCCGACGGCGGCGTGCCGCCGGGCACCCGCTGGGAAGACGTGCCCGATGATTGGGTTTGCCCGGAGTGCGGCGCTCGAAAAAGCGAGTTCGACATGGTGGTCGTCGGATGACCCGCGATCGTATCGCCGAACCTTTGATGTCTGATATCTTGATCATTGGTGCGTCCCATTCCGGGGTCGCTGTTGCGGCCGCATTGCGCGGCGCCAAATATGACGGCTCCATCATGCTGGTGACGCAGGAGAACGTCCTTCCCTACCATCGTCCGCCGCTCTCGAAAGAAGCGCTGTCGAAGGACGACTATACACTGACGCCGCTCCGCCCGGAGACCTTCTACGCCTCGAACCGGATCGACCTCATTCAGGCTGTAAAGATCGTCGCGTTGAATGTAGCGGAAAGTTATGCACTCTCCGAGGATGGAGCGCGCTTTCCTTACGGGCGCCTGATCCTCGCCTGTGGGGCCGAACCCCGTCGTTTGCCCACGTCTGTGGATGCCGACGGCGTCGCCCACACCCTGCGCACGCATGATGATCTGATCGGATTGAAGGCGCGCCTTGCCGGCGCAAAGTCGGTCGCGATCATCGGCGGCGGGCTGATCGGCATGGAAATCGCCGCAATGGCTTTGGCAAAGGGCCGCGACGTCACGGTCATCGAGGCCGGTTCCAGGCTGATGGAGCGGACGGTCAGCAAGTCGATCGCTAATTACGTGCTCGACCGGCATCTGAACCAGGGGCTTCATGTTCGCTTCGGTGCCGTGGTGACGACGATCGCCCGCGACGGCGGCCGGGGTATTGATCTAGTCACCTTAAGCGATGGCGAGCAGATTGAGGCCGATATCGTCGTGCTGGCGATCGGGGCGGCACCCCATGAAAACTTGGCGCGCGACGCGGGCCTTGAGGTGAACAACGGCATTCTCGTTTCCGAGATCGGGCGTTCATCGCACCCGGCCGTCTATGCCGTTGGCGATTGCTCCGCTTGGTACGATCCGGTGCTCGGACGCCACGTCCGAAACGAAGCGGTCAATCCCGGGCAGGATCAGGCGAAGATCGTTGCTGTGGCAATCACCGGGGCGTCACCGCCGCCCAAGCGTCTGCCGCGCTATTGGTCGCATCAGGCCGCCATCCAGATCCAGATGTCGGGCGAGGTGAACGGCGCCGACATGGAAGCTGTGCTGAACGCACCGGCCAGCGGCGCGTTTTCGGTTCTGGGCTTCAAGCGCGATCGTCTCGTTGCCGTCCAGACAATCAACGCCCCACAGCAGTTCGGCAAATTGCACGAGATGATCGGGATGGACCGGGACGCGCTTGCCGCAGCGCTCGATGTCGAGTTTCCGCCACCCCATCACCATTGAAGCGCATCACCATTGAAGCAAATCGGCGCGACGGCCCAAGGAGGATCAATCGATGCAAACTGCGTCCTACACCGAAAAAGAAGCGACCCGCTTTCGCCGCGGCCAATCCTGGAAGATCAACATGTTCGGCAAGAACTCGGACATTGCCGCCCCCGATCCACAGGCCTTCCGGCTCGATTTGAACGCTCATCAAAAGCTCGACTCGCATTTCCACATCGTCGACCAGTTCCAGGTCTTCATCGCCGGGAGCGGCACGATCGGCCGCGACGAAGTGCGTCTCGTTACCGTGCATTACGCCGACCATCACACCGGCTATGGCCCGCTGATCGCCAGCGAACAGGGACTGTCATACCTGACTTTGCGCAGCAAGACCGACGCCGGGCTCGTCTACCTGACGACGCCGAACGTTCGCGAAAAGCTTAAACCCACCAAACGCCGTCATCGCACGTCGGGTGCCGTGGCGCTGTCGATAGAGCCGGTTCTCCGCAATCGCACCGAGTTGACTGTCGACACCATCATCGAGGAGCAGCCGGGTGATGATGGCATGAACTGCAAGGTTTTCCGGCTGGGGCCGACCATGGCGGCGCAGGCGCCCGATCCGAGCGGCAGCGGCGGCCAGTACCTGATCGTCCTCAACGGCAGTCTCATCCATGAAGGCCGGACCTATCATCCCTTCTCGCTGATGTTCGTGCGGTTCGACGATCCTGCGCCGACCATCACGGCTGGCGAGGATGGGCTGGAACTGATGATCACGCAGTTCCCGACCGAAGATGAGTGGATGAAATCCATCTAGTCCCGGAAGGTATGAGTTCAGCATCAGGAGAAAACCGTGAGCGATTTTGACCTTGAGGCGATCCGCAGTGAGATCGCTCCTTCCGGAACGCTGGTCTGCGCCCTCAATCACGGCAATGTCGTGCTGGTTCGGCGCGGGCCGACGGACGAGACGCCGACGGGCGTGTCGGTGGACCTCGCACGCTCGCTTGCAGAAAAACTCTCGCTCCCGATCCGCTTTCGCCATTACGACAAAGCCGGCGATGTGTCCGCAAGTGTCGGCACCGGGGAGTGGGACGTGTGTTTCCTCGCAATCGATCCGCAGCGAGCCGAGCGCATCGCCTACAGCGAACCTTATGTCCAGATAGAAGGCGCATTTCTGATACGCCGCGCTGCGGGGACATTGGGCCTGAAGGACGTGGAACGGCTGCGACTGAAAATCGGCGCCGTCAAGGGAAGTGCCTATGAACTGTTCCTCTCAAGACAGGGCGGAGCCGGCGAACTGATCCGTTTCGACAGTTTTCCGGAAGCGGTGGCGGCTTTGACGGCCGGAGATCTCGATGGTCTGGCGGGCGTGCGGCAGGCCATGTCGATCGTTGCTCGCGACAAGACCGACTTTGCAGTGATGCAGGAACCGTTCATGGCCATTCCTCAGGCCGTTGGCATCAGTGCGGATCGCCCTGCCGCAGCCGCGTTCACGCGCGCTTTCGTCAAGGAGCAGAAGGCGAGCGGTTTTGTTCGCCTGTCTCTGGTGCTGAACGGACACGCCGATGTCGTCGTGCCGCCCTGATTGGCACCGGCTGTTCCACGCGGCGATAGAGCAATCAACCTGGGAGGAAGGCATGAGAACGAGTGGGACGTTCAAGGCTGTCGTCGGCAAGAGTAGAACGGGTGCTATCGTCCTGATGGCAAGCCTGTTGCTGAGCGCGGCAAACAGTGCGGACGCGACCGATGCAGCCGCGCCAATCACGCTGGCGACTGTTACCGGAGGCCGGGTCGAGGGCGTACCGAGCGACACACCCGGCGTTACCCAGTTCCTCGGCATTCCATTCGCCGGAAATGTCGGTGGGGGAAACCGTTGGAAGCCGGCGCCGCCGGTCAAGCCATGGGATGGTGTTGTCGCGGCTGACAAGTGGGGCGACCAGATGCTCCAGAACCCAAACAGTCTCGGCCGGGCGCCGATCAGCGACAGCGGCTTGAACCTTGCGGTCTGGACCCCGGCCCACAGCACCGGCGATCGGCTGCCCGTTTATATGCTCATCCACGGCGGCGCCAATCGCCTGGGTTCGAGCGAGATGAAAGACCTCTATGCCGCGCAACTGGCCGCGAAAGGCGTGGTCGTCGTTTCCGTTCAATATCGCCTTGGAGCGATGGGCTGGCTGTCGCTGCCGGAGATGGACAAGGACAGTGGCAAGGGCCCGAAAGGCAATTTCGGGGTCCTCGATCTCGTCGATGCCCTTCATTGGATACAGAAGAACGCGGAGTCGTTTGGAGGGGATCCGAAGACCGTGACGATCGGCGGCCAGTCGGCGGGTGGCGAAAACACCGTCGCGCTCCTCCGGACGCCGCTGGCAAAGGGTCTCTTCAAGCGCGCGTTCATTCAATCGAGCTTCACCGGCTTCCTGCCGGGGAAGGTTGTCGACTTTGCCAAGAAGTCCCAGCAAAACCAGGATGCGGTCAACAAGCTCTTCGGCAAAGCGGTGACGCTTGCCGACCTTCGGGCGATCGACAGCAAGACCTGGCTGGAGAATTGGCAGGGCGGAAAGGAAACGCTCTACGGTGCAATGACAGGCGCCGTCGCGACGAACCAGTTCTATACCATCGACGACTATGTGTTCACCAAGGAGTCGGTAAACCTGCTTCAGCCGGGCGATTTCGACGGTCTGGATATTATAATCGGGCAGACGGCGGACGAATATACCGGACTGCGGCCGAACGACCTGAAAATGACCGAGGGCGAGCAGCATGAGGCGATGCTGGCGGCGATCCGACCGCACCAGGCGGGCAATGTCGACGACGCCGTCTTTCCGCTCTACCAGACGAACGACCCGGTGGAAGCCTATCGATTATCGCTGCGGATGTTGAACGACTACATGTTCGAATATGTGCGCCTCGGGGCGGAATTCGCCAAAGCCCACAGCAGCGCCAACGTCTATCTCTACTATTGGGACCACTGGCCGCCGGGCAAGGATCAGGGCTTTCGTCGCGCTTGGCATGCGGGAGACAACTGGTATTTCAACGGCTCGCTGCGCCCCGGCAATCGTGACCAGCTTCCGTGGACGGACCCGGATTTCGCGATGCGCGACATGGCCATCACCTATCTCGCAAACTTCATCAAGACTGGCGATCCGAACGGCAACAGCGTTCCGCACTGGGGGCAGGTGACCCCTCAGTCAGGCGGCCAGTTCATTCGGTTCCACGAGGGGGAAGCTGCCATGCGGACCTCGACGCTCTACCCAAGCCGTGACGCCTACCTGCGGAAAAAGATTCTGGAGGGAATCGGTATGTCGGAAAGGGATATCGCTGAAAAGCCCTGATCGCCGGCCGAGCGGCAGTGCCGATCTACAAGGATCGCAGAGCTCATAGAGGCGATCGATCCTGCCGATAAGACGGGTCCAGCCCTGAGAATTGGCGGGTCGTTCCCAGGCTACCGCGTTGTTCCAGTCGCAGCGTCCCACGCGCACGCGAGTGCGGGGCGTTTGCGCGCGGATTCGATGTCGGTCGTTTGCTTGCCGCCGTGTGATTATACCAACAGGAGGATATCATGAAAATTGGTCGTCGGAGATTTATGACTGCTGCTGCCTGCACTGCGGCTTCCGGATTGCTGCCATTGAAAGGTGTATCGGCGGCAGGAGCAGAGCTCAATCACACAGTGGCTGCAGAAATACCATGGTTCTGCAATCAAGTGGCGCTGACGGCAAAAGGAGACATGTTCTTCGGCCTGCCACGCTATCCGGATTATGATCAGACGCCCTGTCTCGCAAAACGGGGCCTGGACGGAAAACCAGCCGCCTTCCCGGGAAATGCCTGGAACGAATGGAAGCCGGGTGACGACGGTTTTGAAAGCTTCGTCTATGTCAACTCGATCCATGTCTTCAAGGACGGGACTGTCTGGGCGGTGGACCAGGGAGCACTGCGCGCAGACTCCTATCCGCCCGCGCTTTCCGAGCCTCACAAGGGCGCACAGAAGCTTGTTCAATTGGATGCGGACTCCGGCGAGGTGCTGCGGGTTCTGCGCTTCGGCGACGACATTCTGCCGAAGGGCGCGAAATTGAACGATTTGCGCGTGTTCGGCGATCATGTCTACGTCACGGACTCCGGGTTGGGCGCCTTGATCTATCATGACCTCAAGACCGGCGTTACGCTTCGCCGGATGTCTGGTTCTCCTGCAATGCAGGCAAAGGTCGAACCGAATATGCAGCAGGGGAGCCATCAGACCCCCAAGATCGACATGATCGAGGTCAGCGACGACGGGGAGTGGCTTTATGTGCGGCACCGACCGGCCCGTTCATCAAGATCAAGACCGCAGCGCTGCGCGACTCGTCGCTTTCGGATGAGGACCTCGCCGGACAGGTCGAGGAATACGCGACGATCGCACGCAGCGGCGGCTGCGCCCTTGATACGTACGGTAATCTCTATCTCTCTGAACTGGACAACAAGCGGGTGGCGGTCTTGTCACCGACCGGACAGACTGCGGTGCTGACGTCGGATGACGAGTTCATCAGTCCGGATGGATCGTTCATCAGTGTCGATCGCAAGCTCTATATTCCGGTCACGCAATCCCGCCGAACGAGGCTGTTCGGCAACAAGCAGGACATGGTGAAACGGCCCTGGAAGATCTACGTCGTCGATCTGCCCGAAACATTCGGAGGCATCAAGCTCGGCGCCTCTCTGAATGGACCGTCGCTCCCCTGATGCATATCAGAGCAGCCGAGCTCTGGTCTGGTCGAATAGAACGCCGAGAATGGCTTCTGTGACCAGAAGTGGTACGCCCTAGGGGAGTCGAACCCCTCTTTACAGAATGAGAATCTGTCGTCCTAACCGATAGACGAAGGGCGCAGGCAGCCTCGTTAAAATAGGAGCGCGCGCCGGCTTCTGCAAGTGGAAGTGTTGGCTTCTGTATGGAGAGAAAGTGGTACGCCCTAGGGGAGTCGAACCCCTCTTCCCAGAATGAAAATCTGGTGTCCTAACCGATAGACGAAGGGCGCTTCCTTCGTGGTGGCGCCCTTATAGTCAGGCGTTTTGAATCCCGCAAGCGGCAATTGCGGTTTCTTTCAAAAAAATGACAGGAAATCCGAGCGCATTCGAGAAGCCAATTATTGAAGCTGAATCAATAGGCTGTCGGTTGTTTCTTTAACGAGCTGAGGCGACGCTGCCGTAACGTAATGTGAAAATCGCGCGGCCGTCAGATCGCTCTTGCCGTCGTTATCGGTGCGCGTTTGCCGCCGCAGCCCCAGTTCCAGTCGCGGCTTTTGCCGGTATCGAGGTGGACCGAATCCGTATGGCAGTAGGTGCCGACGCCGCCGCGGTCCGGCAAGGAGCGGATATAGGCGGCGATATCCCATTTCGTCACGCCGTCGATCTGGATGTCGGCGGCCTCGCAGCTCTTGTGCATCGATTCGTCAGCACCGCCGACGAGGCGATTGTGCTCGTCGTCACGGTAGCCGGAGGTGACGATAACAGGCCGGCCGAAATGGCTTTCGACCGTCTTCATCACTTTCAACAGGTCAGGCTTGAAGCAGCCGACCTCGACCTTGTCGTTCTGGAGATGCAGCCCGTTCGGCGCGATGCGCGTCATGCCGGGCAGGGCCGCCTTGTGTAGCAGGCCGGAGAGGCTGCCGAGCAGGTTCTGCTTTGGCGCGCTGTAGAGCGCGTTCATCGTCGAGGTCGGAATGCTGCCCGTCGCCAGCGACGCCGTCTGCACGGGCGCAAGCTGCGTGCTGCTATTCTGCGAGGATTGCTGCGGCAGCACCGGCTCCGCCGGCTGTTGGGGCACGGGCGGCTGGCTGTAGACGCTGCTTCGCGCCGGTGCTGCACCTTCCACCGGCACATAGGCCTGCGGCTGAATGACGGTGGACGTGCTGTTGTTCTGCGGCGCCGGCTGGTGATCGGAAAAGATGCTCATCGCCTGCGCGTTGATCCGGGTCGACTGCAGGACGAGCCCGCCAATATTGGCAGGCGCCGCCGTTGCCGAGCCGGCGGGCGGGACGGCTGCATTCGGATCTTGTGCCACGACCTGAGGCGCGCCCTGGACGCCGGAGACGTTGACGAGCCGCGGATCGGTATAGACCGAACGTGGGGCAGGGCTTGCAGGCGCTGCCGTGGCCAGCTGCGGTGCTGCGGCCGGCACAGCCGGAACCACCGCCGCCGAATCGAGCGCCTTCTTGTCCGACGCACAGCCGGACAGCGCCAGCACCGAGGTGGCGATCAGCAAAGCGCCCGTCACGGGCATCCGCATCTGCATCTTACGCAAGCGACAGTCTCCAGTTGATGCGGAAAATAAGCGAAAAACGCTTCTCTCCCGCTTCGAGTCGCTAGAAGATTGCCTGCGGCGTGGGATCGCGGCAAGCGCCGAGGCGCCGGCCGGACCCGAAATCGAAAAAGCCGCAAGCCTCGCAAAAGCCTTGCGGCGAAAACCCTTACCAGGCGCCGGTATTGCCCATCGAAGCCCAGGGTTCGGCGGCCGGAAGCGGGCTGCCCTTCTGCAGGATTTCGATCGAGATGCCGTCGGGTGAGCGCACGAAGGCCATGTTCCCGTCGCGCGGCGGCCGGTTGATGGTGATGCCGTTGTCCATCAGATTCTGGCAGGTGGCGTAAATATCGTCGACCTCATAGGCGAGGTGGCCGAAATTGCGTCCTCCGCTATAATCTTCCGTGTCCCAATTGTAGGTAAGCTCGAGGCAGGGGGCTTTTTCGCTGCGCGCACGGTCGAGATCGTCGCGAGCAGCCAGGAAAACCAGGGTGAAGCGGCCCTTCTCGTTTTCGTGGCGGCGAATTTCCTCCAGTCCGAACAGGGTGGTGTAAAAGGCAAGCGAGGCGTCCAGGTCTTTGACACGAACCATTGTATGTAGATAACGCATTCTATTTACTCCTTTATTGGGGCTGGCTTTTTTCGGCGAACCGAGGTCAGCTTCGGGCAAGTCAACTTTATAAAATGTGCACCTGGGAATAACCGAAAACTAGGACTTGCGCTTATCCGTTACCAAGATGTTAATCTTGATTTCAAGAATCAGTTAACCGTAACAGTGTGACGCGTATTCGAGGGGCTGGCGACAATGGCTGACAGGATTTCATCGAACGAATACTCCGACCTCGACGAGCTATCAGGAGAGGCGGTCGATCTTGTTGAAATCACCGGCGTCGTCAAGTGGTTCGATGTCGCCAAGGGTTTCGGCTTCATCGTGCCCGACAACGGCTTGCAGGATGTTCTCCTGCACGTGACCTGCCTGCGCCGCGACGGTTACCAGACGATCCTTGAGGGAACGCGCATCGTTGCCCTCATCCAGCGCCGTGAGCGCGGCTATCAGGCTTTCAAGATCCTCTCGATGGATCAGTCGACCGCGGTCCATCCCTCGCAGCTGCCGCCGGTACGCACCCATGTGCAGGTTACTGCGACGAGCGGCCTCGAGCGTGCGCTGGTCAAGTGGTTCAACCGCACTAAGGGTTTCGGCTTCCTGACACGCGGCGAGGGCACGGAAGATATCTTTGTGCACATGGAAACGCTGCGCCGCTTCGGCCTGACGGAACTGCGGCCCGGCCAGGTGGTTCTCGTCCGCTTCGGCGACGGCGAAAAGGGCCTAATGGCCGCAGAGATCCATCCCGACGTTCCGAGCCCGGCAAGCCGGTCGCACTGAACATGCGCGGCCTAATCCTATGTGATGCCATCAGAAGCGCCATCCTGGCGCTTTTTTTCATGGTTGCGCTGCCGGCATTCGCTGACGAGGAGATACGGTTCGACAAGGAGCCGCTGCTCATCCAGACCGCTGCGGGCAAGGTGCTGCATTTCACCGTCGAGATCGCCTCGACCCCGGATCAGAGGGCTCGCGGCCTGATGTTTCGCAAGGTGATGGCCGATGATGCCGGCATGATCTTCGATTTCGACCAGCCGCGGCGCGTGACCATGTGGATGGAAAATACCATCCTGCCGCTCGACATGCTTTTTGCCGACGACACCGGCACGATTCGCCACATCAAGGAAAAGGCAGTGCCCTATTCGCGCGACATCATCGATTCGATGGTTGCGGTGAAATACGTCGTCGAACTCAACGCCGGCATCGTTGCCAAATTGGGAATCAAGCCCGGCGACAGGATCGTCAGCGCCACGACGACGAAGAAGGCGAAGTAGCGGCGCGCGCGACCGCGAGCAGCGGTGCGCCTGTCAAGGAATTCGAGAATATCGGGATATTGAATGGTCGGAGTGGAGAGATTCGAACTCCCGACCCTCTGGTCCCAAACCAGATGCGCTACCAGACTGCGCTACACTCCGTGCCGTGAATGGCAGGGGAGATACACGGTTCACTTCGCCGTCGCAACCCATAAATCCAGCTCTGGCCGAAGATTCCTCGCCGGACCTGTGGATGCAAGACAGAAAAATCTTGATAGGTCGCCAAACCGCTTGCCGGGCACACGAATCCACTGCCTGGCGTAATTGCACGTCAAGGCTACCTCAGCCGTGGGCGAGCAGGCCGATATATTGGGCGTAGCTGATGGCAACGTAGAAGAACGCCGTGATACCAGCCCCAATCACAATGGCATTGAACTCCGCCGAACGTTTGATCATGAGTGCAAATCCACTGAAACCAACTGAGCCGTAAATAGTGCCAAGGGCAGGCTGCGGCAATCAGGTTGTGATCAAAACATGAGACAAGCGGTAATATTGCGCAATCCGGTTGGAAATCCGAGGGTTTCGAGAGATGGCTGCGCCATGTCCGTCGATATCCTTGTTTCCCAAACGCATCGGCTCGTTATAGAGTCGGCAGCAGCGTCGTACACCGCCTTTTTTCTTGAAAAAGCGGGGATTCGCGGCTAAGCAAAATTCATCTCTTGGCATTATCCTCAGCGATGATGCCAAGGCCCGAGAACGGGCCGGCAACGGGATTGAGACCATGAAAGGCGGGCGCTGCCCGCATAGTCGGAGACGCTGCAGTCATGTCTGCCAAGATCTATCGTCCAGCCAAGACCGCCATGCAGTCCGGCAAGGCAAAGACCCATCTCTGGGTGCTTGAATACGATCAGGAGTCGGCGCGCAAGATCGATCCGATCATGGGCTACACTTCCTCGGGCGATATGCGCCAGCAGGTGAAGCTCACCTTCGAAACGCAGGAACTCGCCGAAGCCTACGCCCAGCGCAACGGCATCGAATACCGCGTCATCGCGCCGAAGGACCCGACACGCCAGGTTGTCGCCTATCCCGACAATTTCCGCTATACCCGCACGCAGCCCTGGACGCATTGAGATTTCTCGTCCATATGCCGCATCCGGCCGCGCTTCTTGGGTGCGGCCAGCAGACGGCCCCTTAGCTCAGCTGGATAGAGCACCTGCCTTCTAAGCAGGTTGTCGCAGGTTCGATTCCTGCAGGGGTCGCCACCATTTCAAGCGCCATACCGAAGATATGAGTAATCGCTGGATTCAGCCTCTGCTGCGGACGCATGTCTGGCCCAGGAGCGTGCGACTGACGGAAAGGCGCCCCAAGAGCCATCGTCGCCATTCTCTCCAAGGCAAGTTCGCGGAGCGTGTTCACATTTCGTTCCCGTGATGCTAGTCTCGCCCTCAGTGAAACGTGAGGGGGCATTTATGGATCAAAGGGCCAAGTTCGAGCGACTGAAGGCACTTCACCAGGGGGACGGTGCCTTTGTCATCCCGAACCCGTGGGACGCCGGTTCGGCTCGCCTTCTCGCAAGCCTTGGCTTCGAGGCGCTCGCGACCACCAGCGCGGGCTACGCTTTTTCCAAAGGCAAGTTGGATTCATTCGCGAGCCTTGGACGGGATGAGGTTCTTGAAAACGCTGCCGAGATCGTTGGCGCTGCTGATCTTCCTGTCTCTGCCGACCTTGAAGATGGATTCGGTGCGTCGCCGGAAACCTGTGCGGAAACCATCCGCTTGGCCTGCGAAACCGGACTTGTCGGCGGATCGATCGAAGACGCAACAGGCAATCCTGCTGCCCCGATCTACGAGCTGTCGCAAGCCGTCGAACGCATCCATGCTGCAGCAGAGGCTGCACGCGGTCTGCCTTTCCTTCTCACGGCGCGAGCGGAGAACTATCTTTGGGAGAGACCCGATCTGGACGACACCATCGAACGGCTGCAAGCATTTTCGGCCGCCGGAGCAGACGTGCTTTACGCACCCGGCTTGCCTGATATCGAGGCAATCAGAACCGTTTGCGCGGCCGTGGACAAACCAGTCAACGTGGTCATGGGTTTGAAAGGGCGAAAATACTCTGTTGCCGAACTGTCGAGCGTCGGCGTGCGCCGCGTGAGTGTCGGCGGCTCTTTCGCGCGAGCCGCGTTGGGGGCGTTAATGCGCGCCGCTATGGAGGTGAAAACAGCCGGTACGTTTGGATATGCCGACGACGCGCTCTCTGCTGCAGTGGTTAGCCAACTGATGTCACGGGAGAAACGCCAGGACAGGCTATGAGCCGGGCAGAAGCGAAAGTCGCGGCGGCTTTGCACTGCTCGAGCGTTTCCGCAAATTCTTCTCTTGAATCTGCTCGAGCGATCTCAGTGAACGACCGAGAGGTAACGGATGCCGGCTTCATCAGCCGCTCTCATCAGCGCTTCCCGCGCGGCGTTTGGGGGCGTCGTGCCGCGGATGGCATCGAGGCATGTCCTCACCGCCACGACATACTCCTCGCCATCATCCCCAGGCCATTCGGAAATGAGCATGGTGGCTGCATCCCCGAGGGTCCTGACGACGCTGTATCTATCTTGGCCGCTCATGAGGATCCTCAGGGCGGGAAACTGATGCGATGTGTACCGATTCATGACATTTGGTCCTTGCATCATAAACATATTAGTAACTCTGCAAGAAGCGTTCCAACCGGAGCTGCAGCATGATCATCCCTATGAATCGGCAAAAGCAGTCGGCAATGCCTCTCCAGCCAGAAGCCGGGAACTTGTTTTAAACACATTGCCGTCATATTGATTCATCTATCGAAATTGCTTGTCGAGCTTGGTTTGCGCCTCGGCGTGCCAGCTGATCTTTCCTTTCAAAATCGATTTCTGCGCCGTCCGGCAGCTGCCGGAGGTGATTGTCATGCCGGTTGAGGGGGAATCGTCATGAATGCAGGCAAATCTTTGATCGACGCAAGCCTCCGCCAAACACCCATCGTCGCTGCCTGATATGCCTTCGGTCTTTGACCGCGGATGTCAGTGGCGGCATTCCGGCTGGGTTTTCCAGCCATTGAGGAGAATTTCATGAGCAAGACCAATGCAGAGGCACTGTTGCGCAAGGCGCAGCGCCAGGTTGCCAATACCAGCGGCGGTGGCCATCTCGGCGGCACCAATTTCGGTCAGGGCAATGACGCCAAGACCTCGTCCGGAAGCGGCAATCGCCCGGCAGGCAAGGGCCGGCCGCCAACTGGCGGCAAACGCTGACGACAGCGCCACGCATCTTTCCGATTTAAGGAATTATGCAGGCGAAGCCGCATCTCGATTAAAGACAGCCCCGCCAAAATGGCGGGGTTTTTGTTTGGCAGATTGGAACGCCCGGCTCAGCTCGTCTCAGCGATCCAGGAAATGTTCGAAGTAGATCTGAGGGATGGGGTAGGCGTAGACGCCTCTGTCGACGAAGCTGCGTCTATAGAGGCAATTTCTGAGAGCCGCGTTGTAATGCAGGCTCCGCGGGTCCGGCGAGCCTCGTCGCCATGAGCTTGCCTCCGGCAGGCAGTGTTGGAGTGCCTTGTCGTATCGAGCCAGGAGGACCGGGTCGGTATCGACCCGAATGCCGCTGTAGGATTGATAGTTTGAAGGAGATTCTGCGGCCGATATACAGGCCAGGCTGAGTGCAACACCAACGACTGCCATCAATCTCATTGGACTTAATTCTCCCCTGATCGATTATCGAAGTATCGAGTGAAACATTATTGGTTCCAGCGCCTGCGGGCAAGGGGACGCCTTGTTCCGGCGTCGCCTTGCCCGAGATGTTACCCGCATAGCTGCCGCCACAGAAATGGCGGCAGCTATCCGTCATCGATCAATCCAGGAGGTCGGCCGGTACCTTGCCGCCGTTTTCCGAAAGCCGCTTCATCAGTGCCTTGTGCAGCCACATGTTCATTTTTGCGGAATCGTTGGTGTCGCCGGTATAGCCGAGTTCAGCGGCAAGTTCCTTGCGCTCGGTCAGGCTCGCATCCATCCCGACGGCTTTCATCAGGTCTACGATCGAGCGGCGCCAATCGAGTTTCTGACCGCTCTTCTTCACAGCCGCGTCAAGGATCGGGACGATATCGACAGTGGCTGTGCCTGGCGCGGTGGCCGTGGCGACCGGTTTGCTCTGCGGGGCAGGGGCCGCAGGCGCCGGACTGGGCGCTGCCGACGGTGAGGCAGGCGCTTGCGCCGGCTCAGTCTTCGGCACGCCGGCAGCAACGGGTTCGGCTGCTTTCGCCTCTCCGAAGATTGCATGTTTGATCTTGTCGAAAATGCCCATTCTAAACCTCCAGTTCCATCAGATGAGAACATTCTGAAACATGGACTTCCCGCTTGATATATCCAGGCGGAAAGGGAGTTATTTTTAGCATGTTCAATCGCTGGTGGAAAAGCCAATGCCCGCGATAGCTGTGGTCGATATCAAGGAAAAGCTGCCATCGGATTATTCGCCGTCAGCTGAAGATTGCTGGCGCCATCGGAGGGAATACTTCAGCAACCCTCCGACTGTCGGCAGACATGCCCGCTTTTGGCACAGTCGGTCGGGCGATTGGGAATTCAATAACCGTGAAACATCATTATACGCCGCCGAACCGACTTGCCGCGCCCTGTCGTGAAACATTCGTCATCCCTTCACGTTGCCTTGCCATGGACGTCTTGTAGTTGCAGGCGTCCTATCGATCGAAGGCACGCGCGTTCCTCGATTTTCGACTGCCGGGCAGATGGTTCGGCGGAATGAAACGGAGGAAAACATGACCTATAACCACAATAGACTGTCCTTTGCAGTGCTTGCATCCACCTGCGCCCTCCTTGCCATGCCGGCAAGCGATGCTCGTGCGATCGATGTCGGTGTGTCGGTGAATGCTGGCAATGCCGTCAGCGCCGATGTCGGGGCTTCCATTGGCAGTGGGAGCGGCATCAGCGCCGATGCCAATGCTTCCGTTGGCGGCTCGAACGGCGTCAATGCCGATGCGACCGCCAATGCCGGCGGTGGCCGGGGCATCGATGCCGATGTCAATGCCAGGGCTGGCGGCGGGCGCGGCGTCAATGCCGATCTCAATGCACGCACCGGCGGTTCCGATGGAATCGATGCCAACGCCACGGCCTCGGTCGGTAGCGGTAATGGCGTCGATGCCGATCTCGCCATCGGCAGGGTAGATGGGGCAGGCAGC
Source organism: Rhizobium sp. WYCCWR10014 (assembly GCF_001657485.1). GTDB lineage: Bacteria > Pseudomonadota > Alphaproteobacteria > Rhizobiales > Rhizobiaceae > Rhizobium. The sequence continues at coordinate 98,924 of NZ_LXFU01000049.1, read as the reverse complement.
AGCGGGAGACCCGCGGCTGAGCGTAGCCTTAGTGCGTCCCAGATCCGCACCCTGGAGGCTTTCCGGTCGAGGCCGGTCAATGAGCAGCGCAAGATGCTCGTCCGTTGCGCCGATATCTCCGGTTCAGGCGGCTCCGATTCCGGTCTTGCCGGTCTCTGCAGTCTTCTGCAGGCGACAGCCTCTCGCTGAACGTGAAAAGACCCGCCGAGCCGGAAGGCACGGCGGGTCCTATAAAAGCTTCAGCTCCCTGCTTCAGTGCAGGATCTGGCTGAGGAACAGCTTGGTGCGTTCATGCTGCGGATTGTCAAAGAACTCGGCCGGCGAATTCTGCTCGACGATCTGGCCTTGGTCCATGAAGATGACGCGGTTGGCAACCTGGCGGGCAAAGCCCATTTCATGCGTGACGCAAAGCATGGTCATGCCTTCCTCGGCAAGCCCCACCATGGTGTCGAGCACTTCCTTGATCATTTCGGGATCGAGTGCGGAGGTCGGCTCGTCGAACAGCATGATCTTCGGGTTCATGCACAGCGACCGCGCGATCGCCACGCGCTGCTGCTGGCCGCCGGAGAGCTGGCCCGGATATTTGTTCGCCTGCTCGGGAATTTTGACCCGCTTCAGGAAGTGCATGGCCACTTCTTCGGCCTGCTTCTTCGGCATTTTGCGCACCCAGATCGGCGCCAGCGTGCAGTTTTCCAGGATCGTCAGATGCGGGAAGAGGTTGAAGTGCTGGAACACCATGCCGACTTCGCGCCGCACCTCGTCGATCTTTTTCAGGTCGTTGGTGAGCTCGGTGCCGTCGACGATGATGCGACCCTTCTGATGCTCTTCCAGGCGGTTGATGCAGCGGATCATCGTCGACTTGCCGGAGCCCGACGGGCCGGCGATAACGATGCGCTCGCCGCGCATGACCTTCAGGTTGATGTCGCGCAGCACGTGGAAATCGCCGTACCACTTGTTCATGTTGACGATCTCGACCGCCACTTCCGTCGCGGAAACGGTGAGCTTTTTCGCTGGAGCTTCAGCCATGATATTTTCCCTCATTCTTATCGTTTTAGCGTTCTTATCGTTTGTGGCCGGTATCGAGATGACGTTCCATGAAGCCTGAATAGCGCGACATGCCGAAGCAGAACAGCCAGAAGATGAAGCCCGCGAAGATCAGGCCCGTGATCGGCGTGACGGCGCTTGCCCAGTTGGCATCGGAGAAGTTCAGCTTGACGATGCCAAGCAGATCGAACATGCCGATAATGGTGACCAGCGACGTGTCCTTGAACGTTCCGATGAAGGTGTTCACGATGCTGGGGATGACCAGCTTGATGGCCTGCGGCATGATGATCAGCCGGGTCTTTTGCCAATAGCCGAGGCCAAGTGAATCGGCGCCTTCGAACTGTCCCTTCGGGATCGCCTGAAGGCCGCCGCGGATCACTTCCGCCATATAGGCCGACGTGAAGATCGACACACCGATCAGCGCCCGGAGCAGTTTGTCGACGTTCCAGCCTGTGGGAAGGAAGAGCGGCAGCATGACACTTGCCATGAACAGAACGGTGATCAGCGGAACGCCTCGAATGACCTCGATGAAGGTGACGCAAAGCATCCGGATGACGGGCATCTTCGAGCGGCGTCCCAGCGCAAGCAGAATGCCGCAGGGTAGGGAGACGGCAATACCGACAAAGGACAGGACGAGCGTCACCATCAAGCCACCCCAGAGCGGAGTCTCCACCACTTCGAGGCCGAAGCCGCCGTGAAGAAGCCAGAAGGCGATGATCGGCAGGACGGCGAACAGAAGAATGGCGTTCAGGCCTTTGCGCGGCGCAGACGGGATCAGCATCGGAACCAGCAGCAGAATGAACAAAATCCCGACGATCGCCGGCCTCCAACGCTCATCGAGCGGATAGCGGCCGAAGATAAACTGATTGTATTTGGCGCTGATGAAGGCCCAGCATGCACCACTCCAGCCGTCGGGCTGGATGCCGCCCTGGATCGTTGTTGCGCAGAATGTGCGGTCCGGCCCGGACCATACGGCCTGGATGAACAGCCAGTTGACGAGATGCGGCACGGCCCATGCGATGAGCGCAAGAGCGAGGATCGTCAGGATCACGTCCTTCGGGGTTGCCAGGAGATTGCGGCGTATCCAGGCGACGGCTCCCCTCTCGCCGGGCGGCGGCGGTTCGGCGGCAAGGATGGACGTTCTGACAAAGGGTTTATCGGCGACCGACATCTTATCTCTCCACCAGTGCCATCTTGGCATTGAACCAATTCATGAACAGCGACGTGAGAATGCTCAAGCTGAGATAGACGATACCCCAGATGCAGACGATCTCGATCGCTTGACCGCTCTGATTGAGGATCGTGCCACCGACGGCAACGAGATCCGAGAAACCGATCGCGATGGCGAGTGAGGAGTTCTTGGTCAGGTTCAGGTACTGGCTCGTCAGCGGCGGGATGATGATGCGCAGCGCCTGCGGCACCACGACAAGTCTCGTCACGCTCGACGGATGCAGCCCCAGCGCGCCGGCTGCTTCGGATTGTCCCTTTGGAACGCCGCGAATGCCGCCGCGAACGATCTCGGCGATGAACGAGGCGGTATAGAAGGACAGAGCGAGAAACAGCGACATGAATTCGGGACCGACGACGGAGCCGCCCGTCAGGTTGAATTTTCCGGCAACCGGAACGTCGAAGGTGAGCGGAAAGCCGGAGACAACGAAGACCAGCAATGGCAAGCCGACGATCAGCGCGATCGCCGTCCATACGGTGTGGAACGGCTGGCCGGTTGCGGCTTGGCGTTTGTGGGCCCAGCGCGCGATGATGATGGTGGCAACAATCGCAATCAGCAGGGCGATGCCGACCGCTATCATGCCTGTCTCGAAAATCGGCCTAGGGAAGGCTAGTCCTCTGTTGTTGAGGTACATGCTGAACGGCAGACCTACCGACTCGCGCGGCTGCGGCAAGACGGAGAGAACGCCGAGATACCAGAAAAAGATGACGAGCAGCGGCGGAATGTTGCGGAAAACCTCAACATAGACCGTGCAGAGCTTTGCAATCAGCCAATTGCGCGACAGCCGGCCGATCCCGATCAGGAAGCCGATGATAGTCGCCGTGAAGATGCCGGTCACCGCCACCAGCAAGGTATTCAGAATACCGACGAGAAGTGCGCGCGCATAAGTCGAGTCACTCGAAAAGCCGATCAGCGACTGGCCGATTTCGAAACCGGCGCGACCGCGAAGAAAGCCGAAACCCGATGCCGTGTTGCTGCGCGCAAGGTTGACGGCCGTGTTGTGGGCCACCCACCACACAAAGCCCACGAGAATAACGATTGTTAGAAGCTGGTAAAATATGCTCCGGTATTTCGGGTCGTACATTGCCGACCGGAAACTCCAGCCGGTGCCATGCAAAGGTGTCGTATCCACAGCCTCATGCGTCATGCCGCGCCAATCCCCTTGTGCCCGTTTTCGGGCTTTCTTTTTGCTTTTTGGAAGATGGGAGGGCGGCTCGGCCGCCTTCCCGGGATTTCATGCCTAAGCTCGATTAACGAACCGGCGGTGCGTACTGGATGCCGCCCTTGTTCCACAGAGCATTCAAGCCGCGTGCGATCTTGAGCGGGCTGCCCTGGCCGATGTTGCGCTCGAAGATTTCGCCATAGTTGCCGACGCCCTTGATGACGTTCGCGGCCCAATCATTGGTCAGGCCGAGATCGGTGCCGATCTTGGTGTCCGTTTCGCTGCCGAGGAAGCGCTTGATATCAGGGTTCGGCGAGTTCTTCATCTCGTCGACATTTGCCTGGGTGATGCCGAACTCTTCGGCATTGATCAGCGCATAAGCCGTCCAGGAAACGATATCGAACCACTGATCATCACCCTGACGGACAGCCGGGCCAAGCGGCTCCTTGGAGATGATCTCAGGAAGGATGACGTGTTCGTCGGGATTCTTCAGCGTCAGACGCAACGAATAGAGACCGGACTGGTCGGTCGTGTAAACGTCGCAACGACCGGCGTCGTAGGCGGCGTTGACCTCAGGAAGATTTTCGAAGACGACCGGATTGTACTGCAGATTGTTCGTCTTGAAGTAATCGGCGAGGTTCAGTTCGGTGGTCGTGCCCGACTGCACGCAGATTGCGGCGCCGGAAAGTTCGAGAGCCGACTTCACATTCAGGCCCTTGCGCACCATGAAGCCCTGGCCGTCATAATAGGTGACGGGACGGAAGTTGAAGCCGAGTGCGGTGTCGCGATTGATCGTCCAGGTCGTATTGCGCGAGAGGACGTCGATTTCACCGGACTGCAGAGCGGTGAAGCGTTCCTTCGCATTTGTCGGCGTGTACTTGACCTTGGTGGGGTCGCCGAACACCGCCGAAGCGACGGCCTTGCAGAAGTCGACGTCGAAGCCGGCCCAATTGCCGGAAGCGTCAGGTGCGGCAAAGCCGGTAAGGCCGGTATTGACGCCGCACTGAACGAAACCCTTTGCCTTGACATCTGTGAGTGTCGTGGCCGAAGCAGCCGAAGCGCCAAGAGCGAAAACTGCTGCGCCGATCGTTGCGGACAGAAGCTTGTTCTTCATTTTTTCCCAACCTTTTCCGTTGTCTTGTATTTTCTTGTGGGAAGTTTCGGCGGAAAAACTCTGCCGCCTCCCCATTTTCTCGACACCCTCCCGGCGCGAGTTGTTCTATCACAGTCGCAAATGTCACCATGGTCAAGTGTCGCGGTCGATAATTGCGGCAAATTTCAGCATTTTGGTAGATTGCGCTGCGTTCGTGGGCACTTGGCTATGAAATAGGCGCCTGATTGCGGAAAAATAACGCGAAAATCGTGGCTTCCACCGCTTCGCTGCGTCGCCGGCGATCAACTCCCAGGGGTTGACCTGATATGGCGCGGCGTCCAAAAGTCCGGTTTCGCGTCTCCGTCGCCAAAGGCTATTCCCGACATGAAAGACAAAGACAGCTTGCTGCAGAATGCCGGCATCAACACCCGCCTGACCCATATCGGCAACGATCCTTTCGACTATCACGGCTTCATCAATCCGCCCATCGTGCATGCCTCGACGGTGTTGTTTCCGAATGCGCGAGCGATGGAGACGCGCACGCAGAAATACACCTACGGAACGCGCGGCACGCCGACGACGGACGCGCTCTGCGAGGCGATCGACGCCCTCGAAGGCTCCGCCGGCACGATTCTTGTGCCGTCGGGCCTTGCGGCCGTCACCATTCCGTTCCTGGGTTTCGTCGCTGCCGGCGATCATGCGCTGGTGGTCGATTCGGTCTATGGCCCGACGCGCCATTTCTGCGATACGATGCTGAAACGCCTCGGCGTCGAGGTGGAATATTACCACCCCGAGATCGGCGCCGGCATCGAGGCGCTGTTCCGGCCGAACACCAAGCTCGTCCATACCGAGGCCCCAGGCTCAAATACCTTCGAAATGCAGGATATTCCGGCGATCTCGGCTGTTGCGCACCGCCACGGCGCCGTCGTCATGATGGACAATACTTGGGCGACGCCGGTCTATTTCAGGCCGCTCGATTACGGCGTCGACATCTCGATCCATGCATCGACGAAATATCCGTCCGGCCATTCCGACATCCTGCTCGGAACGGTCTCGGCCAATGCCGAGCATTGGGAACGGCTGAAGGAGGCGAACGGCGTGCTCGGCATTTGCGGCGCACCCGATGATGCCTACCAGATCCTGCGCGGATTACGCACCATGGGCCTGCGACTCGAGCGGCATTATGAAAGCGCGCTTGATATCGCGGAATGGCTGGAGGGTAGGGACGACGTCGCCCGCGTGCTGCATCCGGCCCTACCGAGTTTCCCCTCTCACCATCTCTGGAAGCGCGATTTCAAAGGCGCCAGCGGCATCTTTTCCTTCGTGCTTGCCGCTGATGGTCCCGAGAAGTCCAGAGCAAAGGCGCATGCCTTCCTCGACGCGCTCAGGATTTTCGGTCTCGGCTATTCCTGGGGCGGCTTTGAAAGCCTCGCTTTGCATGCCTATCTCAACGATCGCAAGGTCGCCAAGGCGCCAACGGATGGTCCGGTCATCCGCCTGCAGATCGGCATCGAGGATGTGGCTGACCTCAAGGCCGATATCGAACGGGGTTTTGCGGCGGCAAGCGCGGTCTGACCAGATGCGCTTTGTCGCCGCTGGCTGCGTCTCATGGCAGATGGGCAGCCCGATAGCCGTAGATCCAGTCGAGATCTGCCGCCAGGCTTAGCGGCGGCTTGAGGCCGAGCACGAGATCGCGGCCGATCCGGATCGGCCCTTTCGCATGATAGGCGAACCGGTTGAAGGCGCCGCGCTGGCGAAGCCTCGCAATGCGCGGCGCCCGATGTCTTTCGAAGCGCGCCAGCGCTTCTGCCGCGGGACGGTTCGAAAGAAACGCCGCCAGTTCGTAGGCGTCTTCAATCGCCATCGCCGCTCCCTGTCCGGCAAAAGGCATCATCGCATGCGCGGCGTCGCCGATCAGAACCGTCTTTCGGCCGTCCTGCCAGGAACCCGCGGTGGTTTCGAACAGCGGCCAGAACGTCAGCTTCCGGTGTTTTTCCAGCAGCGAGACGATCGCGGTGTTCCAGCCGGAAAGGCGCGCCCGCAGCTGCGCCCGCTGTTCGGCCGTCGGCTCGCTTTGCCAGGCCTGCGGCGCGATATTGCCGGCGGTGATCGCCACCATGTTGAAGCTGCCGCTTTCCCTCAGCGGATAGCAGACGAGATGTGCCGAGCCGCCGAGAAAAGCCGAAACGCTTGCCCGGTCGAGGAAACCGGGCGCCTCCGTTTCGGCAATGGTGAAGCGGTAGGCAATATTGCCGGAAAAGCGCGGCGAGGGGCTGCCCGGAATGGATTGCCGAAGCTTCGACCAGACGCCGTCGGCGCCGATCACAACATCGGCCGCCCGCTCGAAAGGCGGTAGGGTCGAATCTATCCGCACGCCAAGGTGAAGCCGGCAGAGCGGGTCGGCTGCAACCGCAGCCAAAAGCGCTTTTTGCAATGTGGTTCGGTGCAGGACGCCATAGGGAGCGCCCCAGCGTTCCCGCGCGAATTTGCCGGCCGGCACCGCCGCGAGCTGGCGGAGCGAACTGCCCGATATCAGCCGGATCGCGTCCGGCTCGAGCCAGACCTTTGACAGGCCTTCAAGGATACCGAGTTCGGCCAGGATGCGGGAAGCGTTCGGCGAAACCTGCAATCCGGCGCCCATGTCGGTGAGTTCGCCTGCCTGCTCGAAGATCTCCGAGCTGATACCCCGGCGCGAAAGCGCAAGGGCAGCGGTCAGCCCTGATATCCCGGCGCCGATGATGGCGGCGTGTTCGATCGGCATTGCCCGTCCGATCCGGATCTGGACTGACTACGCCGCCTTCACGTGGAAAACGCAACCGGCCGGATTGGTCTGGCTGGGCTTGAGCGCGGAATTGAAACGATAGAGCGTCGAGCAGTAGGAACATACCTTCTCGTTGTCGTCGCCCATGTCGATGAAGATATGCGGATGATCGAAGGGAGCCGAAGCGCCGGTGCACATGAATTCCTTGACGCCGACTTCGATAACGCGGTGACCGCCGTCGTTCTGGAAGTGGGGAATGTTGTGGCCGGCCATGTCGCTCTCCGAATGCTTTGAAATGTGCGCGAACCTTATAAGCCTTCGCCGCAAATGTGTAGAGCCAAACCGCCTCACCGGACACAGTTTTTGGCTTCACGATGAAAGGCCGCTCGACTATGGTCGCGCCAAAAAGGAAGGCCCGATGAACTTGAATACGCCCACATTTTCGAGCTTCACCCATGACGGACTGCAGCTCGCCTTCTTCGATGAGGGCGATCCGGCCGGTGTGCCCGTGTTGTTGATCCACGGCTTTGCCTCGACCGCAAACGTCAACTGGGTGCATCCGGGCTGGCTGAAGACGCTTGGTGATGCCGGCTACCGGGTGATCGCCATGGACAATCGCGGCCACGGCGCAAGCGACAAGCCGCACGATTCCGAAGCCTATCGTCCATGGGTCATGGCCGGCGATGCGATCGCGCTGCTCGACCATCTCGGCATCCCCGAAGCCAATGTCATGGGCTATTCGATGGGCGCGCGCATTTCCGTTTTTGCCGCACTTGCCAATCCGCATCGCGTCCGTTCACTGGTGCTCGGCGGCCTCGGCATCGGCATGACCGACGGCGTCGGCGACTGGGACCCAATCGCCGATGCGCTGCTGGCGCCCTCGCTCGACGCGGTGACGAATGCCCGCGGCCGCATGTTCCGCGCCTTCGCCGAGCAGACGAAAAGCGACCGGGTCGCTCTTGCCAATTGTATCCGCGGCTCGCGCGATCTCGTCGCCCGCTCCGATATGGCCAAGCTCGATATGCCGACGCTGATCGGCGTCGGCACCAAGGACGATATCGCCGGCTCGCCGCAGGAATTGGCGGCGCTGATGCAAAATGCCGAAGCGCTCGATATTCCGGGCCGTGATCATATGCTCGCCGTCGGCGACAGGGTTTTCAAGCACGCGGTGCTGGCCTTCTATGCAAGGGTCGCCCATCGCTGACAACATCGTGATGCCGAAAAACCATGCTAAAAAACCATGGCTACGGCACCCATTTATGTTATTGGCGTTTTCCTCTATATATTGGCATTCCGAAAACGGCATTCCTGATGGCAGCGAGGAGAGCGGCGATGGTCGCAAAGACTGACATTCGTGCTTTTGACACCGGCCATCCGCTGAAGGTGATGGATCCCATTTGGGACAGCCTGCGCGAGGAAGCCCGGCTCGCAGCCGAACGGGACCCGGTTCTCGCCGCCTTCCTCTACTCGACCGTGATCAACTACCATTCGCTCGAGGAATGCGTCATCCACCGCATCTGCGAACGTCTCGATCACCCCGACATGCAGGCGAACCTGCTTCGCCAGACCTTCGAGGAAATGCTCCTCGACTGGCCGGACTGGAGCTCCATCCTGCGCGTCGATATCCAGGCGATCTATGACCGCGATCCCGCCTGCCTGCGCTTCATGGAGGCGGTGCTTTATTTCAAGGGCTTCCATGCGCTGCAGACGCATCGTCTCGCCCATTGGCTGCTGAACCGCGGCCGGCGTGATTTTGCGCTTTATCTGCAGAGCCGCTCCTCCAGCGTCTTCCAGACCGACATCAATCCGGCCGCCCGTATCGGCAAGGGCATCTTCCTCGACCACGCCACCGGCCTCGTCGTCGGCGAGACGGCCGTCATCGGCGACAACGTCTCGATCCTGCACGGCGTCACACTTGGCGGCACCGGCAAGGAGGGCGCCGACCGCCATCCGAAGATCGGCTCCGGCGTCATGATCGGCGCCGGTGCCAAGATCCTCGGCAATATCGAGATCGGCTATTGCTCACGCGTCGCCGCCGGCTCCGTCGTATTGAAGGCGGTGCCGCCCAAAAAGACAGTCGCGGGTGTGCCGGCCAAGGTCGTCGGTGAGGCAGGTTGTTCCGAGCCGTCGCGCAACATGGACCAGGTGATCGGCGCCGATATCTGAGCGCCCATTGGAAACAAGGATAGGAAAAGTCGGCGGGATCCGAGCGGGGAGAGCCATGAGCAAACGGCAACCTTGCCTTTACACCGCTGCATTTCCTGTGCAAGAAGCGGCCAATCAAGACCGCTTACGGAGATGAAAGAGTGAAGCCAGAAGAAATCAAGAAGCTCGACGCCTATTTCAAGCGCATGTTCAATCCGCAGATGATCGTCAAGGCGCGTCCCCGCAAGGATGATTCTGCGGAAGTCTATCTCGGCGAAGAATTTCTGGGCGTCGTCTATATCGATGACGAGGACGGCGACCGCTCCTACAACTTTTCGATGGCGATCCTCGACGTCGATCTCTGATCGCGTTCTAAAGCTTCAAAAGGACCGAACGGCGCGATCCGTTCGGTCTTTTTTCGTTTTTTCGATTCGGAACGAGAATTTATTCAAAACTTCCGGTTGCGGCATTCTGATATATTTTAGCAAAATCAGTTAAAGACGTACGTGCCCGGCGCGCGGGCTTTGTTATATTATTGTAATGCAACCACCGGATGTTTTGCAGCGCACAAGACTACTTGACTATTTGTGCATTGCAGCTACCCTGCCGCCACCAACAGCCCAACGGAGGATGGCTCATGTTCAACATTGAAGACGCCAACAAGAAGAGCAAGGAAGCCGTCGACACGGCCCTGAAAACCTATTCGGATACGACCAAGGGCTTTCAGGCGATCGCCGCTGAAGCCACTGAATATTCGAAGAAATCCTTTCAGGACGCGGTGACGCATTTCGAAACGCTGGCCGGCGTCAAGAGCTTCGAGGCCGCTTTCGAGCTGCAGACGAACTACATCAAGGCATATTTTGAAGGCTTTGTCTCCGAGACGACCAAGCTCAGTGAGATGTATGCCGATCTCGCCAAATCAGCCTACAAGCCCTATGAAGCGCCGATCGCGGCTGCCGTCGTCAAGACCGCCAAGTCGGTGTCGGCGACGACGCCTGCTGCGGCATGAGCTGATTTCAAAAGCGCAACCTGCGCTACATATTGAAAAATGAGGACCGGCTACGCATCTGTAGCCGGTCTTTTTGTTTCCACTTTCGCTGCAGCGCCCGCATGGGATCGACCGGGGACTTTTTTGGTCTTTCCCGTGCATGCCGGGCATTTCTTGATTGCAGTGTCTGACAGGGGGCTTAAAATCAGCCTATTATGAACTAAGTTAGTGTTTCAGATATTCGGCGGGAAAAGCACCCTCCCATGCTCCGCCGGATTGCTTGAGGAATGAATGACAATGATCGCAAAGCCGATCCGGATGCAGAACGACAGCGAAAGGAACGGGGACAACGCAAATCGAACCTCGGTCATCACGCGCACCAAGCCGAAGACCAAGAAGCCCAATCTTTATCGTGTGCTGCTTTTGAATGACGACTACACTCCCATGGAATTCGTCATCCATATTCTGGAGCGTTTTTTTCAGAAGGATCGTGAAAGTGCCACCCGCATCATGCTCCATGTCCATAACCACGGCGTCGGCGAATGCGGAATATTCACATACGAGGTAGCGGAAACGAAGGTCAGCCAGGTGATGGACTTCGCCCGGCAGCACCAGCATCCGCTGCAATGCGTCATGGAAAAGAAGTGAGGATCTGAACGTGCCAACATTTTCGCCTAGTTTAGAGAAGGCGCTCCATCAGGCACTGACCTTTGCCAACGAGCGGCACCACGAATATGCGACGCTCGAGCATCTGCTGCTCGCCCTGATCGACGATGCCGATGCGGCCGCGGTCATGGGTGCCTGCAATGTCGATCTCGACGCGTTGCGCAAGACGCTCGTCGAATATGTCGATAACGAACTTTCCAACCTGATCACCGGGTATGACGAGGATTCGAAGCCGACTTCCGGCTTCCAGCGCGTCATCCAGCGTGCCGTCATCCACGTACAATCGTCCGGCCGTGAAGAGGTGACCGGCGCCAACGTGCTCGTCGCGATCTTCGCCGAGCGCGAAAGCCACGCCGCCTATTTCCTGCAGGAGCAGGAGATGACCCGCTACGATGCCGTCAACTACATCTCCCACGGCATCGGCAAGCGCCCGGGCGTTTCGGAAGCACGTCCCCCGCGCGGCGCCGAAGACGAAGCCGAAAGCAGCAAGCCGACGGCGCGCGGCGGCGAGGAAGAGGGCGGCCCCAAGAAGCAGCAGGATGCGCTCAAGGCCTATTGCGTCAATCTCAATGAGAAGGCCAAGGGCGGTAAGATCGATCCGCTGATCGGCCGTCACGCCGAGGTCAGCCGCACGATCCAGATCCTGTGCCGCCGTTCGAAGAACAATCCGCTCTATGTCGGTGATCCCGGCGTCGGCAAGACGGCGATCGCCGAAGGCCTTGCCAAGCGCATCGTCGAAGGCAAGGTTCCCGAAGCGCTCGCCGATGCGACGATCTTCTCGCTCGACATGGGCACGCTGCTCGCCGGCACGCGCTACCGTGGCGATTTCGAGGAGCGCCTGAAGCAGGTCGTCAAGGAACTGGAAGAATATCCGGGCGCCGTGCTCTTCATCGACGAGATCCACACGGTGATCGGCGCCGGTGCCACCTCGGGCGGCGCGATGGATGCATCGAACCTCCTGAAGCCGGCCCTGTCATCGGGCGCGATTCGCTGCATCGGTTCGACCACCTACAAGGAATACCGCCAGTTCTTCGAGAAGGACCGGGCGCTGGTCCGTCGTTTCCAGAAGATCGACGTCAGCGAGCCGTCGATCGATGATGCGATCGAGATCATGAAGGGCCTGAAGCCGTATTTCGAAGAGTATCACCACCTGCGTTATTCGAACGATGCCATCAAGTCGGCCGTCGAATTGTCGGCCCGCTACATCTCCGACCGCAAGCTGCCCGACAAGGCGATCGACGTGATCGACGAAACGGGTGCGGCCCAGATGCTGCTGCCGCCGTCGAAGCGCCGCAAGCTGATCACCGAAAAGGAGATCGAGGCGACGGTCGCAACGATGGCGCGCATTCCGCCGAAGACCGTCTCCAAGGACGACGAAGCCGTGCTCGCCAATCTCGAGCAGGAACTGCGTTCGGTGGTCTACGGCCAGGATATCGCGATCGAAGCCCTTTCGACCTCGATCAAGCTGGCGCGCGCCGGCCTTCGCGAGCCGAACAAGCCGATCGGCGCCTATGTCTTCTCCGGTCCGACCGGCGTCGGCAAGACCGAGGTGGCAAAGCAGCTGGCCTCGTCGCTCGGCGTCGAACTGCTGCGCTTCGATATGTCGGAATATATGGAGCGGCACACGGTTTCGCGTCTGCTCGGCGCACCTCCCGGCTATGTCGGCTTCGACCAGGGCGGTCTTCTGACTGATGGTGTCGACCAGCACCCGCATTGCGTGGTTCTGCTAGACGAAATCGAGAAGGCCCATCCCGACATTTACAATATCCTCTTGCAGGTCATGGATCACGGCACGCTGACCGACCATAACGGCAAGAAGATCGACTTCCGCAACGTCATCCTGATCATGACGACCAATGCGGGTGCGTCGGAAATGGCCAAGGCGGCGATTGGCTTCGGCTCGTCCAAGCGCACCGGTGAGGACGAAGAGGCACTGACTCGTCTCTTCACGCCGGAGTTCCGCAACCGTCTCGACGCGATCATTCCTTTCGCGGCGCTGCCGACGGCCGTCATCCACAAGGTCGTGCAGAAGTTCATCATGCAGCTGGAGGCCCAGCTTTCCGAGAGGAACGTCACCTTCGACCTGCATGAGGATGCGATCGCCTGGCTGGCGGAAAAGGGTTACGACGAGAAGATGGGCGCCCGCCCGCTTGCTCGCGTCATTCAGGATACGATCAAGAAGCCGCTCGCCAACGAAATCCTCTTCGGCAAGCTGAAGAAGGGCGGCGTCGTCAACGTCACCGTCGGCCCGAAGGAAGACGGCAAACCCGGCATCGTGCTCGAAGCCATTTCGGAAACTGCGCCGATCAAGCCGAAGCCCGAAGCCGAGGTCGTGCATCCCGAAGGCGATGATGGGGATGACGGCGAGCTGAAGACCAAGGCGGCCCGCAAGACTCGCGCCAAAGCGGTGCCGCAGGCCGAGCCCGAGGTCCGCGACGCCCCGAAGAAGGGAAGCGCGGTTCCGAAGGTTCCACGCAAGAAGTAAGATACCGTCACCGAACTGGAAAAGGCCGCGTTCTCAGCGGCCTTTTTCGTTTCCGGATCTGCATGCGCCCTTTTCAGAGCCTGGTGTAGTCGATCTCGAGAAAGTCGGCGACCTCGGGCACCCAGCGGTCGCGCACGAAGGCTACATGCAGTGGATGGACGTTATAGACGTCATAGCCAGCCTGATCGTCGAACTCCATCGAGAAGCCGAAGGTGAAGTCGTTCTTTGGACTCGTCTGCCGTAGCTGCTCGAAATTTCGCACGCTCGGAATGTTGGCAAGCACCAGCGCGTCGGCGAGAAATGACTTTTCTTCAGCCGAGCCGGATGGGTGCTTGAGGCGGAATGCGACCGAGTGGCGGATCATGATTTTGTTCCAAATGATTGTCTGGATTGAATTCCCTGAAATCGACAGGTGTTGACCCTACGCCAGCGCTGCCCTGATCTTTTCGGCATTGGCGGCGAGCACGGCACCATCCTCCATCTTGCCGGAATGTGGCTTCAGCGCCGCGCCCTCATGACGGGGAATGACGTGAAAATGCAGATGGAACACGGTTTGCCCGGCGGCCGGCTCGTTGAACTGGGCGATGAACACGCCATCGGCGTCGAAGACATCCTTCACCGCATTGGCGATCTTCTGGACAACGGTAATTGCGTGGGTGAGGGTGGCTGGATCGGCATCGAGAATATTGCGCGACGCCGCCTTCGGAAGGACAAGCACATGGCCCGGCGCCTGCGGCATCACGTCCATGAAGGCAATGGTATGCTCGTCCTCGTAGACCCGGTGCGAGGGGATTTCGCCACGGAGGATCTTGGCGAAGATGTTGCTGTCGTCGTAAGCGGCCGGGTTGGTCATCGCGAAATCTCCTCGTTTCAGGTTGGGGTAACGCGGCTGGCAGGGCGGCGTCAATCCTCCTGCAGACGCTCGCCCTTGCGGAAAGGACTGTGCTCGGTCAACAGCTCGCTCATCTGTTCGACATCGGCGCGCTCGCGCGCGAGATAGTCGCCGATCGCCCGGCGAAGGCCGGCATGCGCGACATAATGGGCGGAATGCGTCGTCACCGGCAGGTAACCGCGGGCAAGCTTGTGTTCGCCCTGCGCTCCGGCCTCGACCCGTTTCAACCCTTTCGAAAGGGCGAAGTCGATCGCCTGGTGATAGCAGACCTCGAAATGCAGGAAGGGATGATCCTCGATGCAGCCCCAGTGACGGCCGTAGAGCGTATCGCCACCGATGAAATTGATCGCGCCGGCGATATAGCGCCCGTCGCGCCTGGCCATGACGAGCAGGATATCGTCTGCCATGCGTTCGCCGATCAGCGAATAGAACTTACGGGTGAGGTAGGGCCGGCCCCATTTGCGCCCGCCGGTATCCATGTAAAACTTGAAGAACTGGTCCCAGATGCGTTCCGTCAGGTCGCGGCCGGTCAGCCAGTCGATGCTGATACCGTGTTCGAGTGCGGCGCGGCGCTCCTTGCGCAACGCCTTGCGTTTGCGCGAGGCAAGCGTTCCGAGGAATTCCTCGTGATTGGCATAGCCGTCATTGATGAAATGGAACTGCTGGTCGGTGCGGTGCAGATAGCCGTCCATCTCGAAGACGCCGATCTCTTCGTCCGGCACGAAGGTGATATGGGCCGAAGAGATGCCGAGCCGGCGCACCACCTCCTTCAGGCTTTCGGCGATCGCGCTCTGGATCGGCAGCCGCTGCCGCCCCACGGCGACAAGAAGCCGCGGGCCTGTCGCCGGGGTGAACGGGATCGAGCACTGAAGTTTGGGATAATAACGCCCGCCGGCCCGTTCGAAGGCGTCGGCCCAGCCATGGTCGAAGACATATTCGCCCTGGCTGTGGTTCTTGAGATAGCCGGGCAGGGCGCCGATCAGTTCGCCGCGATCGGTCTCGAGCAGCATATGGTGGCCGAGCCATCCGGTCTCTGCGTCGGCCGAGCCGGATTCCTCCAGCGACGAAAGAAAAGCGTGTGAAACGAAAGGGTTGTAGGCAATCGTAGCGCAGGTCTTCGACGCTCCGGAAAGCTTGGCCCAGCTCTCCGGGGAAATCGCGGTGAAGGAGCGTTCGACGCGAATGGATAGTTCGTCAGTCATGGGACAAATGCGAAGCCTGTGGGAGGATGGTTTCGGCTCTGTCTCAGTCTGCGCATGATCTTGGCCAAAAAGCGAGCGTCAAGCAGCCACACGCGGATCGAAGCCTTCGAAGGTCATCTGGTCTGCATTGGCGAATGTGCGTCGGCGCGCCTCTTCGTCACGCACCGTCCAGGTGATGACGGGAATGCCCTTTCCGCGTTCGCCGGTGATGAAGGGATTCGGCAGGTCGTCATAATAATAGGAGATGAAATCGAGACCGATCTCCATCGCCTTCGCATGCGTCTTGAACGCCTCCGGCGTGTTGCCGTCGGCCGTCAGCCCGAGCGGGTAGGGTGAGCCAAGCGCCTTCAGATCGCGCAGCAGCCAGTGGTCAAAACTCATCAACGCCACCTTGCCCTCATAGCCTTCGAGCACCTCGAGCACGGCCTCAGCGAAACCTTCGTCATCGGCCTCCCGCCCCTTTAGCTCTAGCACCAGCGGCACCTTGCCCTTGACGAGATCGAGGAGCTGGCGCAGCGTCGGCACCTTGTCGCTGGTGCCGCCGATGGCGATCAGTCCGAGTTCCCGGGAGGTGCGCTCGCGGATGTCTCCATGGAGGTTGCACAGGCGCTGCAGGTCCTCGTCGTGAAAGATGACCGGTACGCCGTCGGAGGCGTAGTGCAGGTCGCATTCGATCGCAAACCCCGCTTCGACGGCGCGCGAGAAGGCGGAAAGTGTGTTTTCCCAGACATGCGTGTTGAGATCGTGATAGCCGCGATGGGCGACCGGCACGCCCCTGATCCAGGCAACATTGGTCATTCTGCGATTTCCATGATAGCGTCTATCTCGACGGCGGCATTCAGCGGCAGGGCCGCCATGCCGACAGCGGCACGCGCATGTTTGCCGGCTTCGCCAAGCACGCCGGCAATCAGGTTTGAAGCGCCGTTGATGACGAGATGCTGCTCGACGAAGTCGGGCGCCGAGGCGATGAAGCCGTTCAGCTTGATGACACGCCGGATGCGGCCGAGATCGCCACCAAGTGCCGCCTTCGCCTGGGCAAGGATGTTGATGGCGCAGAGTTCGGCGCCGCGCTGGCCCATTGCAACGTCGACGGTTTTGCCGAGATGGCCCGAGACAGTGACCTTGCCGCCTTCGAGCGGCAGCTGGCCGGAAATGTAGAGAAGATTGCCGCTGATCACATAGGGAACGTAATTTGCAGCAGGTGCTGCGGCTTCGGGCAGGGTTATCCCCATCTCAATCAGGCGCGCTGCAATTTCATCGGACATTTTCGTCTCCGCTTTTGTTGTCAATTCTTCAAAAATTATGCATCAAGACTAGAATCTTTAATATGACAGTTTCGAGCCTCGATTTGGCCGAAAGCGTTCTTATAACATCGCGACCGAGTCCAACAGGAGTTAATGAATGTTCCGATCGAGTCTTGTCGCTCTGCTTCTCGCCAGCGTTTCCGCCAATGCATGGGCGGCTGCGCCCGCGGTTAGCGCTGCGATCGCGACCGGCCTCGTCGCACATCGCGCGGTCTACGATCTGGAACTGAAGGACGCCTCGGACCGCTCCGGCATCGCCGGCATGTATGGTCGCATGGTCTATGAGTTCGACGGCAGCTATTGCCAGGGCTTCACCACCAATTTCCGCTTCGTGACGCAGATCGACACCGGCGACAGCGTGCGTGTCAGCGACCAGCAGACCAAGACCTTCGAGAACCTGAAGGACGGCAAGTTCACCTTCGACACCAAATCCTTCACCGACGAGCAGCTCGATAAAGAGGTCAACGGTGCGGCGCAGGATCAGCCTGATGGCGTCAAGGTCGATCTCAAGCAGCCGGCGAACCGCGAACTGCAGCTTGCTGAAAGCCGTTTTCCCACGGAACATATGCTCGATGTGATCCAACACGCCAAGGACGGCAAGCGCTTCTTCGAAGCGCGCGTCTTCGACGGTTCTGATGACGGCGACAAGTCGCTGGCGACGACGACGATCGTCGGCAAGCAGGAAACGCCGATCGCCGAGGAAGCCGATGCCGGCAACGCCGGCGCCTTCTCCAAGACCGCCTTCTGGCCGGTGACGATCGCCTATTTCAACGAGAGTGCGAAAGCGGATGCTTTGCCGGTCTACCGCATGTCCTTCAAGCTCTACGAGAACGGCATTACCCGCGATCTGACGATGGATTACGGCGATTTCGTCCTGACCGGCAAGCTCGCCAAGCTGGAGCTGCTCGACCGCAAGGCCGAGGTTTGCAAGTAGGCGACGAGATCTCGCCTGTCATAAAACTGTATCATAAAATTCACTATGGTTCGGCGATCAGCGATGACTGAGTCGCCGCCTGTCGTGCTGCTTTTCGGGTCGGTGCGATCCGGGCGGCCAAGCCATTGCGATGACGTCTATTTGCTAGACTGCGTAGACCATTACGCATCGCAAGCTTGAAAGCCCCAACCATGGCCGACACCGATCTCGCGACTGTTCAGAATGCCGCCCTGCCGGTTGTCGTCGCCGATCCGGCGGAAATTGCCCGCATTTCCGATAGCATCAATATCACCGACCGTGCCGGCATCTCGGTCTATGGCGACCGCGCGCAGCAGGCGGTCAGCGATTATGCCGACAGGATCCTGCGCGAAGTCCGCAACAAGGACCTCGGCGATGTCGGCCGCCTGCTGACCGACATCATCCTCAAATCGAAAAGCCTCGATCCGGCGTCGTTGAAAGATAAGGGTTTCCTCAGCCGCATGTTTCTCTCGGCCAAGGCCCGGCTTGAACGCTTCAAGGCGGAGTTCGAGTACGTGGCCGGCCAGATCGACCGGATCGGCCTGGAGCTCGACCGTCACAAGGATACGCTGAGGCGCGACATTGCGCTGCTCGACGACCTGCATGAAGAAACCAGGCAATCGATCATGCGGCTCGAGGCCTATGTCCAGGCCGGCAAGACTTTCGCCGAGCGTTTTCGCAGCGTCGATCTGCCGAGGCTGAAGGCGCAAGCCGAGGCGGCGGCGACCGGCCCCGGCGGCGGCATGCTGGAGGCGCAGACCTATCAGGACAGCCTGCAGGCGCTCGACCGTCTGGAGAAGCGGGTCTTCTACCTGCAGCAGGCCCGCCAGCTCGGTATCCAGCAATTGCCGCAGATCCGCATCGTTCAGGCGGGCGACGAAACGCTGATCGAGAACCTCCAGGCGACTTCGGCGCTGACGGTGCCGGCCTGGAAGCAGAAGATGGTGATCCTGCTCGGCCTGACGCGGCAGAAATCGGCGCTCGACCTGCAGAAGGCGGTGACCGACGCCACCAACGACATGATCCGCCAGGCGTCCGAGATGATGAAGGACCAGGCGATATCAATCGAGCAGCAATCGCAGCGCGGCATCGTCGATATCGACACGCTCGCCAAGGCGAACAGGGATCTGATCGATACGATATCCGGCGTGCTGCAGGTTCAGGAGGAGGGCCGGCGCAAGCGGGCGCTCGCCGAGCAGCAGATGGAGCAGATGACGATCGAACTCAAGAAGGCGATGACACAGGCGTGATCGGCAAGATGACGATGCGAGCACTGCTTTCAGGCTTGGCACTTCTTGCCGCTCTGCCCCTTGCCGGCTGCAATCCCTTCGGTCAGGGGCCGGATTTCTCGATCGTATCGGGATCGGAGAACACCGTTCTACAGCCGATCGTCGAGGAATTCTGCAAGCAGAAGAACGCCACCTGCATCTTCAAATATGAAGGCACGCTCGATATCGGTCTGGCGCTGCAGAGCGACCAGGGCGTCGTGCAGGATGCGGTTTGGCCGGCCTCCAGCGTCTGGGTCGACATGTTCGACACCAAGCGCCGCGTCAAGAGCCTGACCTCGATCGCTCAGACGCCGGTGGTCTTGGGCGTACGCAGGTCGAAGGCGCAGCAGCTCGGCTGGATCGGCAAGGATGTCTTCATGAAAGACATTCTCGCTGCCGTCGAGAGCGGATCGTTGAAGTTCCTGATGACCTCGGCGACACAATCCAATTCGGGCGCCAGCGCCTATCTTGCCATGCTGTCGAGCGCGCTCGGCAACAAGCCG
Organism: Rhizobium sp. WYCCWR10014; assembly: GCF_001657485.1. Lineage (GTDB taxonomy): Bacteria > Pseudomonadota > Alphaproteobacteria > Rhizobiales > Rhizobiaceae > Rhizobium. The sequence goes on along the minus strand of NZ_LXFU01000049.1, from coordinate 79,231 downwards.
GTGATCGAACCCGGCGATCTCGACGACAGACACGTCCAGGAGAGCGTCCGGTCGCTGCTTTCAGGTGTCGTGCGCTCTTCCGGCTCCTCCGGCTGGCTTGCCGATCTCTATGTCGAATCCGCCGGCAAGGGCACGGTCTATGACGCGATGTGGAATTACGAGGCGGTGCTGAAGGAAACCAACGACAAGCTCGCGGCCCTGTCGCAGGAACCGCTTTACGCGATCTATCCGGCTGATGGTGTGGCCATGGCGGATTCGCCGATCGGTTTCGTCGATCATGGCCGCGGGCCAGAAGTCCAGACCTTCTTCAACGATCTACTCGCCTATCTGAGTTCGGCCCCGGTGCAGCGGCGTATCGCCGATACCGGCCGGCGCATTCCGCTGACCGGCGTTGCCGCAAAACCGGACCCAAGCTGGAATTTCGATCCCTCCAGGCTGGTGACGGCGATCCGCATGCCGGAGGCGGGCGTCATCCGCCAGGCGCTCAACCTTTATCAGGCCGCGCTGCGCAAACCGTCGCTGACCGCGCTCTGCCTCGATTTTTCCGGCTCGATGCAAGGTGACGGCGAGGACCAACTGCAGAAGGCGATGCGTTTCCTGTTGACACCAGACGAGGCGAGCAAGGTGCTGGTCCAATGGTCGCCCGCCGATCAGATCATCGTCATTCCCTTCGACGGCAGCGTGCGCAACACCTTCATGGCGAGTGGAAACCCGTTGGAGCAGGAAGGGCTGCTGAACGAGATTTCCCTGCAGAAGGCCGATGGCGGCACCAACATGTATGCCTGCGCCGAACAGGCTCTGCAGCAGATTGCCCGAACCGAAAGGCTCTCGACGTATCTGCCTGCCATCGTCATCATGACCGATGGCAAGTCCGATGATCAAAGCCAGGCCTTCACCCGAGAATGGAACGCGATGGAGCCGCATGTGCCGATCTTCGGCATCACATTCGGCGATGCCGACAAGACCCAGCTCGACAGCCTTGCCAAGCTGACCTCGGCGCGCGTGTTCGACGGCGGCTCGGATCTCGCCACCGCCTTCCGCACCGCGCGAGGCTACAATTAGGACAGGCATGCGCAACTGGCTCGGCAATGACGGCAACTGGATCGTGGCGGGACTGGCGGCGGCAATCACCGTGCCGCTCCTGAGCTTTGCCGCCGGCATGCCCTTTTGGATCGCCACCATCATCGCCCTTCTGGTCTTTGCCGGCCTCGTCATTCTGCTCGCGCCGCGCCGGCTGTTCGAAGGCCTCGATATCAAGAGCATCGGCAGCGGGCGCGTCGCCTTTGCCCGCGACCTGCTGGAGGCCGCCGTGCCCTTTGCACAGAGGCTGGAGACCGCCGCCGACACGATAAGCGATCGTCAGATGGCAACCGCAGTCCGGCATCTCGCCGAAATCGCCGCCGATGTCTTTCGCAGGGTCGAGGCCAAGCCCGAAAGCGCCAATGCCGTGCGGCGGTTCCTCTCCTATTATCTGCCGCGTGCCGCCGAGGTGGCGGAAGGTTTTGCTGTGATCGAGGCCAAGCGTATTCCCGACCCCAAGCAGTTGGAGGAAGTGCGCGGCGTGCTGGTCAAGCTCGAAGAGGCTTTCGTCCATTATGCCGACAGCCTGGTCGATGAGGCGCTCGGCACGCTCGACACCGATCTGCGCCTCATCCAGGCATCGCTCAAAGAGGATATCGGACGCTGATGGCCCTTTCTCGTCGCGCCTTTGGAGTGGGACTGCTCGGAGCCGGCGTCGTCGGCACCGGCGGTTATTTCGCTGTCCGGGATCGGCCGGAATTGCAGGGCCTGCTCGGCAGCCGTACGACGCTGTTCGGCTTCGTCGGCGGCGAGAAGGAGGCCTTCCTGGCCGACCCCGACGTCGTCAGGGCGCTCGGCGGATATGGATTGACGGTGGACAGCCGCGTCGCCGGCTCCGTTGAGATGGTTCGCGAACAGGCGCTGTTGTCGCAGCATCCGCAATTCCTCTGGCCGTCCTCCTCGATCATGGTCGATATCGCCAGGCAGAACGGCATTTCTATTCGCAACGACCGCGTCGTGCTGAACACGCCGATCGTCGTCTATTCCTGGCAGCCCGTCGTCGATGGACTGATGAAAGCGGGATTGGTGACGGTGACGAACGAAGGCCATCATCAGCTCGACCTCAAGGCGCTGCTTGATGCGATCCTAGCCGGATCCGACTGGTCGAAGCTCGGCGTCAATTCGCTCTATGGCCGCGCGCGCATCGTCTCGACCGATCCCAACCGCTCCAATTCCGGCTTCATGTTCGCAGGCCTGGTGCTCAGCCTGTTCAGCGGCAATGTCGCGACTTCAGGCGATCTCGCTGCGTTTGGCGGCAAGGTGCAGGCGATCTTCCGCAACATGGGCTTCAAGTCGCCATCCTCAGGCAAACTTTTCGACCAGTATCTCGCAGGCGGCCTCGGCGGCGAGCCGATGATCGTCGGTTATGAGAACCAGTTGGTCGAATGGATCCTCGCCGATCCCGCGCGCTGGGAGCGCATCAAGACGGGCGCCGGCGCAAAGCCGGTGGTGCTCTATCCGCGCCCGACCGTCTATTCGGCGCATCCGCTGATCGTCGTCGAGGAGAATGCCAACCGGCTGATCGAAGCGCTGGTGAGCCCGAAGCTCCAGGAACTTGCCTGGACGAGACACGGCTTCCGCGGTCCGTTGGGGACCGCCACCGGCAACGCCGACAGCGCGATCGGCACCCTGCTGCCGGCTGAGGTCGATGCCATCCTGCCGATGCCGGATGCAGGCGTCATGCTGTCGCTGCTGCCGACGCTGGCAAGCTGAGCCGCCAGGTTTTTTCGGTATAAGCCTTGCTTTTGCGCCAAATCGAATGTATGGGCACCGGCATTCCACACGTAAGGCATGGGATCGTCCGGGAGAAATCCGGGCTGTTCCGCCCGGTGGCATCCTCGAAGAGGGTGCTGTTCGCCTTGCGGAGGTTCAACCGGAAAAGGAGTAACAAGGCATGGCATTGCCTGATTTTTCTATGCGCCAGCTTCTTGAAGCAGGCGTCCACTTCGGCCACCAGACGCATCGCTGGAACCCGAAGATGAAGCCGTATATCTTCGGCGATCGCAACAACATTCACATCATCGATCTGGCCCAGACCGTTCCGATGCTGTCGCGCGCCCTTCAGGTCGTCAGCGACACCGTTGCCCGCGGCGGCCGCGTTCTCTTCGTCGGCACCAAGCGCCAGGCGTCTGAGATCATTGCCGACAGCGCCAAGCGCTCGGCCCAGTACTACGTCAACTCGCGCTGGCTCGGCGGCATGATGACGAACTGGAAGACGATCTCCAACTCGATCCAGCGCCTGCGCAAGCTCGACGAGATCCTGAACGGCGAAGCCCAGGGCTTCACCAAGAAGGAACGCCTGAACCTCGAGCGCGAACGCGAAAAGCTGGACAAGGCTCTTGGCGGTATCCGCGATATGGGCGGCACGCCCGACCTGATGTTCATCATCGACACCAACAAGGAAAAGATCGCGATCGACGAAGCCAAGCGCCTCGGCATCCCGGTTGTCGCCATCATCGATTCGAACTGCGATCCGGACCTGATCGACTATCCGATCCCGGGTAACGACGACGCATCGCGCGCGATTGCTCTTTACTGCGAGCTGATCTCCCGCGCTGCCATCGACGGCATCGCACGCCAGCAGGGCTCTTCCGGCCGCGATCTCGGCGCATCCATCGAAGTTCCGGTCGAACCGGCTCTCGAGGAAGCAGCCGAAGGCTGATGAAGGCGGGCGGATCGAAAAGGTCCGCCAATGCTTGCAGAGACTGGGAAAGGCCGCTCGCGACTCATCGAAGTTCGGCGGCCTTGCCTGTTTCAAGGGGAGGGCGTCAGGCTCTCCGTCCGATAAGTTTCGTTATGACGCGTCTTCATCACGCTGTCATACATACAGGTACATTTCGTGCCTCAATCCGGTGCCGAGCCGCGCTTTACGGCCCACCGTATGAACCGACAAGAGGAAGCTAATGAGCGAGATTACGGCTGCAATGGTGAAGGAACTGCGCGAAAAGACCGGCGCAGGCATGATGGACTGCAAGAAGGCTCTTGCTGAAACCGGTGGCGACATGGAAGCGGCGATCGACTGGCTGCGCGCCAAGGGCATCGCCAAGGCCGACAAGAAGTCCGGCCGCACGGCTGCCGAAGGCCTCATCGGCGTTTCGAGCCAGGGCACCAAGGCCGTCGTCGTCGAAGTCAATTCGGAAACCGACTTCGTCGCCCGTAACGATGCCTTCCAGGAACTCGTCCGCGGCATCGCCAAGGTCGCCGTCTCGACCAACGGCAGCGTTGACGCCGTTGCCGCTGCGACCTATCCGGCATCCGGCAAGTCCGTCTCCGACACGATCAAGGATGCGATCGCAACGATCGGCGAGAACATGAACCTGCGCCGTTCGACCGCTCTCTCGGTCGAGGACGGCGTCGTCGCCACCTATATCCACAATGCTGTTTCCGACGGCCTCGGCAAGCTCGGCGTTCTCGTTGCGCTGAAGTCGACCGGCGACAAGGATGCCCTGAACGCCATCGGCCGCCAGGTCGCCATGCACATCGCCGCCACCGCGCCGCTGGCGATCCGCCCGGAGGAAGTCGATGCCGCCGTCGCCGAGCGCGAGCGCAACGTCTTCATCGAGCAGTCGCGCGCTTCCGGCAAGCCGGACAATATCATCGAAAAGATGGTCGACGGCCGCATGCGCAAGTTCTTCGAGGAAGTCGCCCTTCTTTCGCAGGCTTTTGTCATCAATCCGGATCTGACGGTCGCCGCCGCCATCAAGGAAGCTGAAAAGGCCGTCGGCGCGCCGATCGAGGTTGCCGGCATGGCCCGTCTGCTGCTCGGCGAAGGCGTCGAGAAGGAAGAGACCGACTTCGCGGCCGAAGTCGCTGCTGCCGTCAAGGGTTGATCTTCCAGCCAAAATTGGGAAAACACGAAGGGCATCGCGTGACAACGCGGTGCCCTTCGTGTATCGGGCATTCACGGCAATTTACGAGGAGCCAAGATGTCTTTAGAGCCTGTCTATAAACGTGTTCTACTCAAGGCTTCCGGCGAAGCGCTCATGGGTGGCCAGGGTTTCGGGATCGATGTGACGGTGGCGGACCGCATTGCATCCGACATCGCCGAGGCACGGCATATGGGCGTGGAAGTCGGCGTCGTCGTCGGTGGCGGCAATATCTTCCGCGGTGTCGCGGTAGCGTCCAAGGGCGGCGACCGGGTCACCGGCGACCATATGGGCATGCTCGGCACCATCATCAATGCGCTGGCGCTGGCGACCTCGCTGCGCAAGCTGAACATCGATACGGTGGTGCTTTCGGCCATCTCCATGCCCGAGATCTGCGAGAGCTTTTCGCAGCGAGCAACCCTTTATCATCTGTCGATGGGACGCGTGGTGATCTTTGCCGGCGGTACCGGCAACCCCTTCTTCACCACCGATTCCGCCGCGGCACTCCGCGCCGCCGAAATGGGTGCGGAAGCGATCTTCAAGGGCACGCAGGTGGATGGCATCTACACCGCCGACCCGAAGAAATATCCTGATGCCACTCGCCTCGACCGCTTGACGCACCAGGAAGTGCTGGACAGGGGGCTGGCGGTGATGGACGTTGCCGCCGTGGCGCTGGCCAGAGAAAATTCCATTCCGATCATCGTCTTCTCGATCCACGAGAAGGGTGGTTTTGCTGAAATCTTGACGGGCGGTGGCCTCAAGACCATCGTCTCCGACAACTGATAAAGCTGCGCCGCGGTTTCGGCGCAGCCCTCGCTAGAACATGATGATTTTTCGGCCCGTTTGGCCTGAAATCTGAATCATGTTGTACATTAAATAGTAAGAGCATGATGTCGCCCGAAAACCGCTGACACTTTTCGGCATCATGCTCTGGACGGGAGCATCGACATGAGTGAAGGTATCGACATCAAGGAACTGAAGCGCCGCATGGACGGCGCGATTTCCGCATTCAAGGGCGACATTGCATCGCTGCGCACCGGCCGTGCTTCGGCCAACATTCTCGACCCGGTCACGGTCGAGGCCTACGGTTCGCGCATGCCGCTGAACCAGGTCGCCAACATCACCGTGCCTGAGCCGCGCATGCTGTCGGTTTCCGTCTGGGACAAGTCGATGGTCAGCGCCGTCGAGCGCGGCATCCGCGAATCCAATCTCGGCCTCAACCCGATCATCGACGGCCAGAACCTGCGTATTCCGCTGCCGGAACTGAACGAGGAGCGCCGCAAGTCGCTCGTCAAGGTGGCGCACGACTATGCCGAAAAGAGCAAGGTGGCGATTCGCCATGTCCGCCGCGACGGCATGGACGGCCTTAAGAAAGCCGAAAAAGACGGCGTAATCGGCCAGGACGAGAGCCGGGCGCAGTCGGAACGTGTACAGAAGATGACGGACGAGACGATTTCCGAAATCGACCGCTTGCTTGGCGAGAAGGAAAAGGAAATCATGCAGGTCTAGTGGATCTGTGCCTTTGCCTGGAAAGACCGGACGGGAAATGTCGGAATCTGTATTTGTGACTGTGCCAGAGCATGTTGCCATCATCATGGATGGCAATGGCCGTTGGGCCAAGCAGCGTGGCCTGCCGCGCACGATGGGCCATCGCAAGGGCGTCGAGGCGGTGCGCGAGACAGTCCGCGCCGCCGGTGCGGCCGGCATTAAATATCTGACCCTCTTTGCCTTCTCCTCGGAGAACTGGCGCCGGCCAGAAGCCGAGGTCTCCGATCTGCTCGGCTTGCTCAAGGCTTTCATCCGCCGCGACCTCGCCGAGCTCCATCGCCAGAACGTGCGGATCAAGGTGATCGGTGACCGCCACAGCCTGCGCAGCGACATTCTCGGCCTGTTGCTCGAGGCGGAGGAGACGACCAAGGACAATACCTCACTGACGCTCGTCATCGCCTTCAACTACGGTTCGCGCGACGAGATCGCCCGCGCCGTCGTCAGTCTCGCCCGCGACGTCGAGGCGGGCCGCCTGAGAGCACAGGATATTACACCGGCGCTGATCAACGCCCGTCTCGACACGGCCGGCATTCCCGATCCGGATCTCATTATCCGCACCAGCGGCGAAGAGCGGCTTTCCAATTTCCTTCTCTGGCAGGCCGCCTATTCGGAATTCATCTTCCTTCCGGAATATTGGCCGGATTTCAGCCCCGAGATCTTCCGCTCAGCGCTCGAGACATTCGCCTCTCGTGACCGGCGCTTCGGCGGCCTGTCGTCGCAGGCGGCCGCGGTCGGCACCTGATGCAGAGGGAATTGAAGCTCCGCATCGTTTCAGGACTGATTCTTGCGGCCATCGTTCTTGCCGCCACCTGGTATGGCGGCCTTGCCTTCCGTGTCCTGGCGGTCGTGATCGGCCTGCTGATCTATTATGAGTGGTCGAAGATCACAGGCATCGCGCGGGATTGGGTCGCCAATGCCGTCGGATGGATCGGCGAGGCGGCGATTGCCTTCCTCGTGCTTGTCGGCAATTTCGAATTCGCCGCCGGCATGCTGGCCGGCGTCACCGCCGTCGGCATTGCCCTGATCATCCTGCAGGGCACGAGCCGCTGGTTTCCGGCAGGCCTGTTTTATGCCGGCGCCACCGGCCTGGCGCTTGCCGCGATCAGAAGCGATGACCGACCTGGCCTATACGCCATGCTCTTCGTCTTTGCCGTCGTCTGGGCAACCGATATCCTTGCCTATTTCGTCGGCAGGGCGCTTGGCGGGCCGAAGCTTGCCCCTTCGATTTCGCCCGGAAAGACCTGGTCGGGTGCAATCGGCGGCGCCGTTTCGGCGGTCATAGCCGGCGTCGTTCTCATCCATTTTCTCCTTCCAGGTGCCGAAGTCATCGCCGCCGGCGTGGCGTTCGTTCTCTCCGTTTGCAGCCAGTCGGGCGATCTCTTCGAATCGTTCATCAAGCGGAAATTCGGCGTCAAGGATTCAAGCCGTCTCATTCCGGGCCATGGCGGCGTCATGGACCGTGTCGACGGACTGATTTTCGCCTGTTTTTCGGCGTTCTTGCTTGCTGGGCTTTTTTCCCTGATAAAGGGCACCGGAATGACGTCGCTTGGCGCGGCATTGTTCGGACTCTGACAACGCGGCAGTCTGACGGAAGGGACTCATGGAAACGATGAGCGGCATATACGCATTTCTGATGGGGAACATCGTTACCTTCATTCTCGTGCTGTCACTGCTCGTCTTTGTGCATGAGATGGGCCATTACCTCGTCGGGCGCTGGAGCGGCATTCGCATCCTTGCCTTTTCCGTCGGTTTCGGTCCGGAGATCTTCGGCTTCACCGACCGCCACGGAACGCGTTGGAAGATTTCGGTGATCCCGCTTGGCGGCTACGTCCGGTTCTTCGGCGACGAGGATGCCTCGAGCAAGCCCGACACCGACAAGATCGCCGCCATGTCCGAGGAGGACAGGGCGCGCTCCTTTGCCGGCGCCAAGCTGTGGAAACGCGCCGCAACCGTCGCGGCTGGCCCGATCGCCAATTTTCTGCTGGCGATCGCCATCTTCACCATTCTTTTCTCGGTCTATGGCCGCACGATCGCCGATCCCGTCGTTGCCGAGGTCAAGCCAGACGGCGCTGCCGCTGCCGCAGGCATCCTTCCAGGCGATCTGCTGGTCGCCATCGACGGCGGCAAGGTCGAGACCTTCGACGACGTGCGCCGCTATGTCGGCATCCGCCCGAGCCAGAAGATCGTCGTGACCATAGAGCGTGCCGGCCAGAAGCTCGATGTGCCGATGGTGCCGCAACGTGTCGACACGACCGACCAGTTCGGCAACAAGGTCGAGCTCGGCCAGATCGGCATCGTCACCAGCCGGGAGGCCGGCAACTTCCGTCTGAAGACCTATACGCCGCTGCAATCATTGCGCGAGGCCGTGATCGAGACCCGCGACATCGTCACCGGCACCTTCAAATATATCGGCAACATCTTCAGCGGAACGATGCGCGCCGATCAATTGGGCGGACCGATCCGCGTGGCGCAAGCTTCGGGCCAGATGGCGTCGCTTGGAATAGGCGCAGTGTTGCAGCTTGCGGCGGTGCTTTCTGTTTCGATAGGATTGCTTAACCTGATGCCGGTTCCGGTACTTGATGGCGGCCACCTGATGTTCTATGCCGTGGAAGCGGTGAGGGGGAAACCGCTGGGCTCTTCGGCCCAGGAAATTGCATTTCGCATCGGCCTGGCGATGATACTGACATTGATGGTTTTCACGACCTGGAACGACATTGGCTCGTGGATAGGGTAAACGAGCAAGGCGAGGCTAATTACTATTTATTTACGATGTTTCAAGGCTGTAGTGGCGAATGGGTCACGCTTGCAAATGAAGTAAACAGAAATTAACGACCTGCCTTGCTTGTATGTCAAAAGCGGGTAAAACGACACACGTGACCGGAATCGGGTTCTCCTGGAGCCGGGGACGAGGGAAACAAAAGGTAATGGGTGAAATGAAGGCTGGTTCAAAGTTTTTGAACGCAGTATCGGCGGTTGCGCTGTCTGCTAGTGTTGTTGCTTCGGGCGCAGGTGCTTTGACGTTCGTTTCCGCTACGGCCGCTGAGGCCGCGGTTATCCAGCGCATCGATGTGCGCGGCGCAAGCCGTGTCGGCGCGGAAGCCGTTCGGTCGAACCTCACCATCGCTCCCGGAAAGAGTTTTTCGAACAGCGATATCGATGCCTCGGTCAAGCAGCTCTACGGGACGGGTTACTTCTCCGACGTCAAGATCTCGGTTTCCGGAAGCACGCTGGTCGTCAACGTTCAGGAAGCCCAGCTCGTCAATCAGGTCGTCTTCAACGGCAACCGGAAGATCAAGGACGACAAGCTCGCGACGATCGTCCAGACCCACGCTGCCGGTCCCTACAGCGACACCCAGATTCAGGCTGACATCCAGTCGATCAAGGAAGCTTACGCTGCCACCGGCCGCAGCGAGGTCGAAGTCACGACGCAGGTGGTGCCGCTCGGCGAAGGCCGCGTCAACCTCGCCTTCGTCATCAACGAGGGTGACCGCACCAAGATCGATTCGATCAACTTCGTCGGCAATAATGCCTACAGCGCCGGCCGCCTGGCTGCCGTCATCAATACCAAGCGTTCGAACTTCCTGTCGTTCCTGACCCGCAAGGACGTCTACAACGAAGACAAGCTCCACGCCGACGAAGAAGCGCTGCGCCAGTTCTATTACAATCGCGGCTATGCCGACATGCGCATCGTCTCTTCCGATGCCACCTTCGACGACGCAACCAACAAGTACACACTCACCTTCAACATCGAGGAAGGCCAGCGTTACGACTTCGGACCGGTGACCGTCCAGTCGACCGTCGAAGGCGTCGGCTCAGAGCAGCTGCAGCCGCTGGTGCGCACCCGCGAAGGCCAGGTCTACAACGCCAAGGAAGTGCAGAAGTCGATCGAGGCAATCTCCGATCAGGTGGCGTCTGCCGGTTATCCCTTTGCGCGTGTCACGCCGCGCGGTAACCGCGACCTTAATAACAACACGATCGGTGTCGAATATCTGGTCGACCAGGGCGAGCGCGCCTATGTCGAGCGCATCGAGATCCGCGGCAACAGCCGCACGCGCGACTACGTCATTCGCCGCGAATTCGACATGAGCGAAGGCGACGCCTTCAATCAGCAGATGATCACCAAGGCCAAGCGTCGCCTCGAAGCGCTCGGTTACTTCTCCTCGGTCAACATTTCCACCCAGCCAGGCAGCTCGCCGGACCGCGTCGTGGTGGTCGTCGACGTGCAGGATCAGTCGACCGGTTCGTTCGGTGTCGGCGCGGGTTATGCCGCCGGCGGCGACGGTCTGCTGCTCGAAGCCTCGATCGAGGAAAAGAACTTCCTCGGCCGTGGCCAGTACATCCGCATCTCGGCCGGTGGCGGCCAGGAAGGCTCGCGCGCCTACGGCGTCAGCTTCACCGAACCCTATTTCCTCGGCTATCGTCTGGCGGCAGGCTTCGACGTCAACCGCAGCGAAACGTCGAGCAACGACGACTACGACTACGAGGAAACCAGCGTCGTCCTGCGTGTGACTGCGCCGATCACCGAGGATCTGGCGACGACCTTCCGCTATAACTACAAGCAGATGAAGTATGACGGCGATACCTCTGATCTTTCGGCGACCTACGCCAATCTGGTCGACGAGAGCCCGTGGACACGCTCTTCTGTCTCGCAGACGCTGACCTACAACACGCTTGACGACACCGTCCTGCCGCGTGAAGGCATCTATGCGACGGCGACGCACGAACTTGCCGGCCTCGGCGGCGACTCGCAATTCTACAAGATCTACGGCAAGGCCCGTTATTACCACTTGCTCGCTGACGATGCCGATATCATCGGCTCGCTCTCCGCTTCGGCTGGTTATGTCGTTCCCTTGGGTGACCATCTGAACGTCTTCGACCAGTTTACGCTGACCAACGGCGATATTCGCGGCTTCGAGAACAAGGGTATCGGCCCGCGCATCCGCGGGGATAATGATGACCCGCTCGGTGGCACGACCTATTTCACGGCGTCTGCCGAAGCGACCTTCCCGATGCCGGGCTTCCCGCGCGACTTCAACCTGCGTGGCGCAGTCTTTGCCGATGCTGGCACGCTGTTCGGCAACGACGTCGAGCTTCTTGGGTCCGACCAGGCCGACGGCACCAGCGCTTCGCTGCGCGCTTCCGTCGGTGTCGGTGTCGTCTGGCAGTCTCCCTTCGGTGCATTGCGTCTGGATTACGCGATCCCGGTCCTCAAGGAAGACTTCGACAAGACGCAGAACTTCAAGTTTGGCATCAACAACCAATTCTGATATCGGCAGTCCGGAACTGTAAGACTCAATTCCGTTCTGGAGCATTGCCGATGGAGCAAAACGTTTTTTTTCTGCCCCATGAAGGTCTGAGGCTCGCTGAGCTGGCAGAGTTTCTTGGGGCGGAACTTGTTAGTTCCGACTTTGCCGATGTTGTCGTCAGGTCCGTTGCACCCATCGGCCGGGCACGGGCAGGCGATGTCTGTTATATCCTGTCGCGTCGCAGCCGCGATGAGCTGGCGACATGCCAAGCCTCGGCGGTGATCTGCGACAAGGCGCTCGCCGATCTCGTACCCCCACATATCCCGGTCATCCTGTCGTCCAATCCGCATGCGGCTTTCGCGATGGCGGGCGGCCTGTTCTATCCCGCGGCATTGCGCCCGGTCGTCTTTTCCGTTGAAAGCGAGATCGCGCCAAGCGCGGTGATTGATCCGAGCGCCAAGCTTGAAAAGGGCGTGATCGTCGAGCCGATGGCGGTCATCGGGGCGCATGCTGAGATCGGCGAAGGGACGCGGATCGGCGCGCACAGCATCATCGGCCCGAATGTCAAGATTGGCCGGGATTGTTCGATTGCGGGCGGCGCGAGCATTCTCTGCGCGTTGCTCGGCAATGGCGTGATTATCCACAACGGCGCCCGCATCGGCCAGGATGGCTTCGGTTATGCGCCGGGTCCGCGCGGCATGATCAAGATCGTCCAGATCGGCCGGGTGATCATCCAGGATAATGTCGAGATCGGTGCCAACACCTCGATCGACCGCGGCGCCATGGACGATACGGTGATCGGCGAAGGCACCAAGATCGACAACCAGGTACAGATCGGACACAACGTTCAGATCGGCCGCCATTGCGCCATCGTCGCGCAGGTCGGCATCGCCGGCAGCGCGAAGATCGGCAATGGCGTTCAGATCGGCGGCCAGGTCGGCATCAAGGGGCACGTAACGATCGGCGACGGCGTGCAGATAGCCGCCCAAAGCGGTATCATGACCGATCTTGCCGCCGGCGGACAATATGGTGGCACACCGGCGCGTCCGCTAAATGACTATCTGAGAGATGTCGCGCAAACGATGTCCAAGACGAGAGTGCGCGGGAAGAAACCTGGAGGCGAGCAAAATGACTGAGGAAGCCACGACAACGCTTTCTTCGGCTGACATCATCGAGATCATGAAACTGTTGCCGCATCGCTACCCGTTTCTCATGGTCGACAAGATCATCGAGATCGACGGCGACAACACAGCGATTGGCATCAAGAACGTCACCGTGAACGAACCGCATTTCACTGGCCATTTTCCGGAAGCTCCGATCATGCCCGGCGTTCTCTTGATTGAGGGCATGGCTCAGACCGCGGGTGCGATTTGTGCCAAGAAGGATGGCCAGCCCGGCAACCTCGTCTATTTCATGACTATCGAGAATGCGCGCTTCCGCAAGCCCGTCGTGCCCGGCGATCGTGTTGAATTCCATGTCAGGAAGCACAAGCAGCGCGGCAATATCTGGAAATTCCATTGCGATGCCAAGGTCGACGGCGCGCTTGTCGCCGAAGCCGATATCGGCGCGATGATCGTTCGTAAGGATCAGGCATGAGCACTATCGCCGAAAGCGCCCGCATTCACCCGATGGCTGTCGTCGAAGACGGTGCTGTTATCGGTGAGGGCGTCAAGATCGGTCCCTTCTGCCATGTCGGGCCGCACGTCGTCCTGCACGCGAATGTCGAGCTGTTGTCGCATGTGGTCGTGACCGGCCGCACCGTGATCGGCAAGGGCACGCGCATCTTCCCGATGGCGGTCGTCGGCGGTGATCCGCAGAGCGTGCATCACGGCGGCGAGGAAACGACACTGACGGTCGGCGCCAACTGCACGATCCGCGAAGGCGTGACGATGAACACCGGCACGGCCGATTTCGGCGGCCAGACGATCGTCGGCGACAACAATCTCTTCCTAGCCAATTCCCATGTCGCGCATGACTGCCGGGTCGGCAATCACGTGATCATGTCGAACAACGTCATGCTTGCCGGTCATGTCGTCATCGAGGATCGCGTCATTCTGGGCGGCGGCTCGGCCGTTCACCAGTTCACCCGCGTCGGCCGCCAGGCCTTCGTCGGCGGGCTCTCGGCGGTGAGCTACGACGTCATTCCCTACGGCATGCTGAACGGCAATCCCGGGCTGCTGAGCGGCCTCAACGTCGTCGGCATGACGCGCGCCGGCGTCGACCGCGCCGTCATTCACAGGGTGCGCCGCGCCTACAAGTCGATCTTCGAAGGAACAGGCTCCGTCCGCGAAAACGCCGCCGCCATCCGCGAGGAATATGCCGATTGCGAGCAGGCGGTCCACATCCTCGATTTTATCGCCGCCGACAGCGACCGCGCCTTGTCCTCGCCGACCCGGGGGCAGAAGGGCTAGTCCGTGACTTTTTCCGGCGACATCGCTGCGGGCCGGCTGGCGATCATCGCCGGCGGCGGTTTTCTGCCTTCCTATGTCGCCGAAGCTGCGCGCGCGGCGGGCGAAAATCCCGTCATCGTCGCGTTGAAGGACGAAAGCGACCGGCGTTGGGAAGGATATGACCATGCCATCATCGGCATCGGCGATTTTGCAGCTCTCGAGGGCCTCTTGAACCGCTACGGCATCGGCCGCGTCGTCATGTCCGGCAGCGTGCGGCGTCGGCCGGAATGGCGCGAGGTGCGGCCGACGCTGCGCACTCTCATGAAGATGCCGGCCGCGATCCGCACCTTGCTGTCCGGCGGCGACGATACGGTGCTGCAGATGGTGATCCGGCTGATCGAGGGAAACGGCCGGCGTGTCGTCGGTGCCCATGAGATCGCCCCCGACCTTCTTGCCGCCGTCGGCCCGCTCGGCACGGCGATACCGGGCGAAGAAGACCGGCGCGATATCAACCGCGCGGCGGACGCCGCCGAAATGCTCGGCCGGCTCGATGTCGGGCAGGGTGCCGTCGCCATCGGCGGGCGTATCGTCGCGCTGGAGGGTCTTGAGGGCACGGATGAGATGCTGGAGCGTGTCGCGGGTCTCCGAGCCGCCGGACGCATCTCGCCGCGCCGCCGCGGCGCGCTGGTCAAGCTCTGCAAGCCGCAGCAGGATATTCGCGCCGACTTGCCGGCGATCGGCGTTTCCACGGTCCTGAACGCGCGGAAAGCCGGCCTTGCCGGCGTCGCCGTCGAGGCCGGCCGCTCGCTGGTGCTCGATCGCGCCGCCGTCATCAAAGCCGCCGATGAGGCCGGGCTTTTCGTCTGCGGCATCGATCGCGGCCTGCCGGCATGGGGGCTCGAATGAACGGGGCGCCGCTGAAGATCGCCGTCATTGCCGGCGAGGTGTCGGGTGATCTGCTTGGTGCCGATCTTATCGCCGCCCTGAAGCGGATTCATAGCGGACCGGTGGAACTCGTCGGCGTCGGCGGCGAAGGGCTGCAGGCCGAAGGCTTGAGATCTCTGTTCGATTTCTCCGAGCTGTCGATCATGGGCATCACTCAGGTGCTGAGCCGGCTGCCGAAGCTCTATAACCTGATCCGCCAGACGACGGCTGCCATCATCGCCGCAAGGCCTGATATTCTTCTCATCATCGACAGCCCGGATTTCACCCATCGCGTCGCTAAGCGTGTCCGCACCGCGCTGCCCGATCTGCCTGTTGTCAATTACGTCTGTCCGAGCGTTTGGGCCTGGAAGGAATATCGCGCCACGCGCATGCTCGGCTACGTCGATCATGTGCTCGCCGTCCTGCCCTTCGAGCCGGCAGTGATGCGCAAGCTCGGCGGGCCCGAGACCACCTATGTTGGCCATCGCCTGACTGCCGATCCGGCGCTGCTCGAAGCGCGGCGGTTGCGCGCCGGGCGCGCACCCATCGGCGAAGCGGGCAAAACGATCCTGATGCTTCCGGGGTCAAGATCCTCCGAAATCAGCAGGCTGCTGCCGTTCTTCGAGGACGCGGCCAGGGATCTCGTCGCCCGCAACGGCCCGATGCGTTTCCTGCTGCCCACCGTGCCGCACAATGAAGCGCTGGTGAAGGGTCTCGTCGCCGGCTGGGCCACGCCGCCGGAGGTCGTGGTCGGATCCACGCAGAAGTGGAAGGCCTTTGCCGAAGCGGATGCCGCGATGGCGGCTTCCGGTACGGTAATCCTCGAACTCGGCCTTGCCGGCGTGCCGACGGTGTCCGTCTATAAGACGGATTGGATCATCAGTCTGCTGACCAAGCGCATCAAGGCATGGACGGGCGCATTGCCCAATATCATCGCCGATTATGCCGTCGTGCCGGAATATCTGAACGAGGTGGTCCGCGGCGCCAGCCTGGCGCGCTGGATGGAGCGGCTGTCGGCCGATACGCTCCAGTTGAAGGCGATGAACGAGGGTTACGATCTCGTCTGGCAACGCATGCAGACCGAAAAGCCGCCCGGCGATCACGCCGCCGAGATCCTCCTCGACGTGCTGAAAAAGAAAAAACCCGGTCGTTTCTGACCGGGTTTTCTTTTGGGTTCTCTTAGAGCCTTTCCGGGTTAGATTGCAGCATTCTGCCGGAGCAGGTTTTCGTCAGGGCAAAGGCAATTGGCGAAGGGCATACCCCAAGGTACGTGCGAGCCGATCGCCTTTGCCCTGGCGGAAAGATGCCCGGCCCTTCGGGTTGGCTGAAACGGGCCGGCTGATCGACCGGCCGGCTTGGCCGTAGGGCTGGGCTACGACACGCCGGCCGGTCGACCATCCGACTCCGTTTGAGCCAACAGAATGCTTCAATCTAACCCGGAAAGGCTCTGAAGCGATCAGCGCTTCGAAACCGGGATGTAATCGCGCTTCGGTTCGCCGACATAGAGCTGGCGCGGACGGCCGATACGCTGTTCCGGATCCTCGATCATCTCGTTCCACTGCGCGATCCAGCCGACGGTGCGGGCAAGCGCGAAGAGCACGGTGAACATGGTCGTGGGGAAGCCCAGCGCCTTCAGCGTGATGCCGGAATAGAAGTCGATGTTCGGATAGAGCTTCTTTTCGATGAAATATTCGTCGGTGAGCGCGATGCGCTCCAGCTCCATCGCCACTTCGAGCAACGGATCGTCCTTGATGCCGAGTTCGCCGAGCACTTCATGCGTCGTCTTCTGCATGATCTTGGCGCGGGGATCGTAGTTCTTGTAGACGCGGTGACCGAAGCCCATCAGGCGGAACGGATCGTTCTTGTCCTTGGCGCGGGCGACATATTCCGGAATGCGGTCGACCGTGCCGATTTCGTTCAGCATGTTGAGCGCTGCTTCGTTGGCGCCGCCATGCGCGGGGCCCCAGAGGCAGGCAATGCCGGCAGCAATGCAGGCGAACGGGTTGGCACCCGACGAACCGGCGAGACGGACGGTCGAGGTGGAAGCGTTCTGCTCATGATCGGCATGCAGGATGAAGATGCGGTCCATGGCGCGGGCAAGCACCGGATTGACCACATATTCCTCGCAAGGCACGGCAAAACACATGCGGAGGAAGTTCGAGGCGTAGTCGAGGTCGTTCTTCGGATAAACGAAGGGCTGGCCGATATGGTATTTGTAGGCCATGGCGGCAAGCGTCGGCATCTTGGCGATCATGCGCAGGCTGGCGACCATGCGCTGGTGCGGATCGGTGATGTCGGTGGAGTCGTGATAGAAGGCCGACAGCGCGCCGACGCAGCCGCACATGACGGCCATCGGATGCGCATCGCGGCGGAAGCCGGTGAAGAAGCGGCTCATCTGCTCGTGCACCATGGTGTGGTGCGTGACGCGGTAATCGAAATCCTTCTTCTGCACGGTGGTCGGCAGTTCGCCGTAAAGCAGGAGGTAGCAGACTTCGAGGAAGTCGCCGTGCTCGGCGAGCTGTTCGATCGGATAGCCGCGATGCAGCAGGACACCTTCGTCGCCGTCGATGTAGGTGATTTTCGATTCACAGGATGCGGTCGAGGTAAAACCCGGATCGTAGGTGAAGGAAGCCGTGTTCTTGTACAGGGCACCGATATCGATGACGCTCGGGCCGATCGTGCCGCTTTTGACAGCTAGGTCGACAGACTTGTCACCGATTTTTATTGTAGCGCTTTGATCCGTCATGCTGATCCTCCGAAATGGCGGTGGCGCCATAAAAGCGCCATAGGGGTTAAGCGTCCTCACCGATAGCTATATGATCGCGAGGCTAATGCCAAGTTACCGTGATGGCATTTTGTGCATTGCAGTATCACCTTTTAGGCACTGCAGCGATGAGCCGCATGCATATCGGAAGCCGATGATTCGACTGCTCTTTTGGCTCTTTCAATTTTCCCTCACTTTTCAATCGATTATTCTTGCCGGATTTGATTGACGGTTGCATTCTGGCTGCCTGGGCGAGTGACCTTGGGCGGCACATGCAGGAGTTGACGACAGTCGAATTGCGGCCGGAAGCAGGCGAAGGCCTTGCCGACTCCTCCAGTTTTTCACCACCTGTCGTGGTGACGCGACCGACCCGGACGCAGTCGGCGACACCATTGCGCCACCGGCTGCCGGCGGCAGCCTCGCAATTGCTGCGTGCCGGCATGCGCATGCTGGGCGAGGAGGCGGACCATGGCCGCCTGCTGCTGTTCTCGCCGGTTTTCCTCGGCGCCGGGTCAGCCGTCTGGTTTCTCGCGGCATCGGACTTTCCTCTCGTTGCATCACTGCTCTGCCTGTTGGCGCTGACCGTGGCGGTTCTCATCGCCAGCCGCAGTCGGGCGGCAGTGCGGGCAACGCTGCTGGCGCTTTCGCTCGTGGCCTGCGGCATGGTCACGGCGCAGTTCGAGAGCCGGCGGGCTTCGACCGTGATCCTCGATTCATCAGTGACGACGACGGTGACCGGCCGTGTCGAGCGGCGCGAAGGCGACGGTCGCGGGCGGTGGCGTTACATTCTTGCTGTCACCGACACTGAGGCGCCACAGGTGAAGCGGCCGCCGGAACGCATCACCGCGATCGCCCGCGGCGCGGACGCGGCCTTCGAGATCGGCGATCTCATCACCGGCAGGGCACGGTTGACGCCGCCGGCGGGCCCAGCGCTTCCCGAGCTCAACGACTTCTCCTTCAGTGCCTATTTCGACGGCATCGGCGCCAACGGTTTCTTCTACGGTGCGCCGGCGAAGGTCGATGCGCAGGCTGGTCCCCAGGCGGCAAGATCGACGGCGGAAGCGCTGCTCGAAGGGCTCTACCGGCTGCGCAGCGGTATCGGCGACCGCATAAGGTCGATCCTGCCCGGCGACACCGGCGCTTTTGCCGCTGCTCTGGTGACGGACGAGCGGCGCGCCATTTCGGATGCGACGACGGAGGCGCTGCGCCAGTCCGGTCTGGCTCATATCATCGCCATCTCCGGTCTCAACATGGCGCTGTCGGCCGGCATCTTCTTCGTCGGCTTCCGGATGCTACTCAGCCTGTTTCCCGGCATCGCTGAGGCCTACCCGACGAAGAAGATCGCTGCCGCCGGCGCGCTCATTGCCGTCACCGCCTATTTCCTGATCTCGGGCTTTGCGGTCTCTGCAGAACGCGCCTTCATCATGATGGCCATTATGTTGATTGCCGTCTTCTTCGACCGGCCGTCGATCAGCCTGCGCAATGTCGCTCTCTCCGCGCTCGTCATCATCGTCATTTCGCCGTCCGAGGTTTTGGGTCCGAGCTTCCAGATGTCTTTTGCCGCGACATTGGCGCTGGTCTCGGGCTATCAGCTGTGGAAGGATCGGCGCGTCCGCGAAAATGCCTTCCTGAAGCTGCCGATCATCAGGCCCTTCGTTACGGTTGCAGGCTTCTTCGGCGGCGTCTTCCTGACCTCGCTGATCGGCGGTTTTTCCACCGCGCTGTTTTCGATCGAGCATTTTCATCGCCTGACCGCCTACGGCCTGCCGGCAAACCTCGCGACCATGCCGATCATCTCCTTCATCATCATGCCGGCCGGCCTGCTGGCGATGCTGCTCATGCCTTTCGGCCTCGATGTTTTGCCTTGGAAGGTCGTCGGATTCGGCCTCGATCTGGTGATCGCAGTCGCAAAGACGGTGTCCGGCTGGGATGGCAATATCGACGTCGGCCGCTTGCCCGCCTGGTATTTCGCCGTCGCCGTGGCAGGCTTTCTGCTGCTGACGCTGCTCCGCACCCGGTTGCGCCATGTCGGCACATCGATCATCGCGGTCGCAACGCTCATCCTGCTGCTTCTGCCGGGTCCCCGTCCGCCGGATCTGGTGATTTCGGAGGATGGCAGTCTCGTCGCAATCGTCGAGGCGGCGGCCATGGCGTCCAATCGTGAAAGACCGCCGGATTTCATCTTCGACCAGTGGCAGAGAGCCCTGGTCCTGCCGAGGCATGATCCGCCGAAAATGCTGGATGGTCCTGCTATCCCGCCTGAGGGAGAAGACCGCCGTGTCAGGCTTTCCGGCGATCAGCAGAACGAAGCAAGGACGGCGATGCGGGCGGCCGCAGCGGCCGGTGACGCAAACCGCTTTTCCTGCGTCAAGAAGGCCTGGTGCACATCAAGGCTTGCCAATGGTCAGGTGGTAACCGTCATCGACAATGCCGCCTACCTCGGTCCGGCATGCGACGCGGCCGATATCGTCGTGACGTCGGTCCGCCTTCGCTTCAACAGCTGCCGCTCAGGGGCGACGCTCTTCACCGGTGAGACGCTGCGCAGGACCGGTTCCATCGAGTTGCGCTTCACGGACGCCGGCCTGAAGGTTGAAACTGCATTCGATGCATTGTCGCGGCCATGGATGCGCCATCGCGCCTATGACTGGCGCAGCAATAGTTTTACCGAATCCGGCCTGGCCAATGTCAGTGATAGCGGCGAATGAGACCGACGAGTTTGCCCTGAACCTTGACACGGTCCGGCCCGAAAATCCGGGTCTCGTAAGCTGGGTTGGCGGCCTCCAGCGCGATCGAGGCGCCCTTGCGGCGGAAGCGCTTGAGTGTCGCTTCTTCGTCGTCGACGAGAGCAACGACGATGTCGCCAGGACTGGCGGTGCTGCCGTTGCGGATGATCACGGTGTCGCCGTCGAAGATGCCGGCGTCGATCATCGAATCGCCTTTGACCTCCAGCGCATAATGTTCACCGGAACCGAGCATGTCGGCCGGAACGACGATGTCGTGGGTGTTGTTCTGGATCGCCGAGATCGGAACACCGGCAGCGATTCGGCCCATGACCGGCACGGAGACCGAGTTGCCATTGTCGGCGACCGGTTTTGCGGGAGCAGGGGTGGCGACCGGCTGCGGTTTGCCAAGGCTGCCCTCGATGACGCTTGGCGAAAAGCCGCGCCGCGGCTGAATGCTGGGGCTGTAGGCCTCCGGAAGCTTGATGACCTCGAGCGCGCGGGCGCGGTTCGGTAGGCGGCGAATGAAGCCTCGCTCCTCGAGCGCTGTAATCAAGCGATGAATCCCGGATTTCGAGGCGAGGTCCAGGGCATCCTTCATCTCATCGAAAGATGGCGGAACGCCGGATTCCTTCATGCGCTCATGAATGAAAAGGAGAAGCTCCTGTTGTTTGCGCGTGAGCATCGACGTTGTGACCTCGTGATTGAAACAAATCCAGAACAGACACTATATGTTCCATATGTGTTCCGCAAGTAGCTAAATTTCCGTAAAACTTGGCGCCAACTCGTTGAGATTTTTATTTTCATTCGCCGGATTGGGACACAAGTCTTGTATTGAGGGTGGCGCTGCACATCTCTTGACCTTTCCAGGAGGGACATCATGAACGAGCATTCCGCCAAACCGCACCCGCTGGATCATGTCGTGCTGCCGGTCGTCAATATCGATCTGGCGCGCGAGAGGCTCGGCAAGCTCGGCTTCACCGTTGCCGCCGATGCGCGCCATCCCTTTGGAACGGAAAACGCCTGCGTCTTTTTTGCTGACAAGACCTATCTGGAGCCGCTCGGGATTGCGAGCGTCGAGGAGAGCGAGGCATCGGCACGGCAAGGCAATGTCTTCACTGCCCGCAACCAGGCCTTCCGCTTCCGCTGCGGCGAGGAGGGTCTTTCGGGACTGGCCTTCGGCAGCAAGGATGCCGGCATCGATCATCAAAACTTTGTCGGCAACGGATCGAGCGCCGGCGAGATGCTGCAGTTCACCCGGCCGATGACGATGCCGGACGGTTCCGAGACAATTGCCGGCTTCAAGCTGGCTTTCGCCGGCGACCTGCGCGCGCCTGATCTCCTGCTTTTTACCGTCGAGCGCGTCAATCCGCTGCCGGCCGACCGCGCCGCGCTGGAGACGCACGCCAATGGCGTCACCGGCATAATCGAGATCGCGCTTTGCACGCCGGAGCCGACCGCCTTCGCTGCCTTCGTCAGCCTTGCCGTGGCGCAATCGGCAGTCGAGAAAACCGGTTTCGGCGTCAATGTCGCGGCATCGAATGCCAAAATCAGCCTGATGACGCCAGAAGGGTTGGAGGCCTATTTCGACATCGCCGGCTCATCCGCAGATCGCGGCCTGCGCGGCCGGGCAATCCTCTTCACTGTCGCCGATCTTGCCGTGACAGAAGCGCATTTGGCTGCTAACGGGGTGACATACACGCGCAAGAACAATCGCATTCTGGTGAAGCCGGCGCCCGGGCAGGGCACGCTCTTCGCCTTCGAGGAAACACGATGAGCACTGATACGAATTCCGAAGTCAGGATCGGCGAAGGCCAAGGCCAGGTCACCTTTTCCAATACCGGCCGCCTGTCGCTGATTGCCGGTCCCTGCCAGATGGAGAGCCGCGACCACGCCTTCATGGTTGCCGGGACGCTGAAGGAGCTTTGCGGAAAGCTCGGCATCGGCCTCGTCTACAAGAGCTCCTTCGACAAGGCGAACCGCACCTCGCTTTCGGCTGAACGCGGTATCGGGATCGAAAAGGGCATGGAGGTCTTTGCCGACCTCAAGAAGGAATTCGGCTTTCCCGTCCTGACCGACGTTCATACCGCCGAGCAATGCGCGGAGGTGGCAAAGATCGTCGACGTCCTGCAGATCCCGGCCTTCCTTTGCCGCCAGACCGACCTTCTTATCGCCGCCGCCAAGACCGGCCGCGTCGTCAATGTCAAGAAGGGCCAGTTCCTCGCCCCCTGGGATATGAAGAACGTCCTGAAGAAGCTCAACGCCAGCGGCAATCCGAACGTGCTGCTGTGCGAGCGCGGTGCCTCTTTCGGCTATAATACGCTGGTCTCCGACATGCGTTCGCTGCCGATCATGGCGGCGATGGGTGCGCCCGTTATCTTCGATGCGACCCATTCCGTGGCGCAGCCGGGTGGGCAGGGCGAATCCTCCGGCGGTCAGCGGGAATTCGTGGAAACCCTGGCGCGCGCCGCAGTGGCTGCCGGTATTGCCGGTGTCTTCGTCGAAACCCACCAGGACCCCGACAATGCCCCTTCTGACGGCCCCAACATGGTCTATCTCAAGGACATGCCGCGGCTTCTCGAAAAGCTGCTTGCCTTCGATGCGGTCGCCAAGGCTTGACGTTCAACAGTCTGACATGATCGTGCTATAGGCCACATCGGAAGGCTGGTTCGAAGGCTGGAAATTGCAGCATTGTAATTTGCACGCCTTCGACTAAGACAGGTTTCGAACCCGACTTATCACCCACCGAGCAGGAAGAACCCATGACTGCAATCACCGATATCATCGCCCGCGAGATTCTCGATAGCCGTGGCAACCCCACCGTCGAAGTCGATGTCTATCTCGAAGATGGCAGCATGGGGCGCGCGGCCGTTCCCTCGGGCGCCTCGACGGGCGCGCACGAGGCGGTCGAACTACGTGACGGCGGCAAGCGCTACCTCGGCAAGGGCGTCGAAAAGGCGGTCGAAGCCGCCAACACCGAGATCTTCGACGCAATCGGTGGCATCGACGCCGAAAACCAGATCCAGATCGACAACATCATGATCGAGCTGGATGGCACGCCGAACAAGTCGCGCCTCGGCGCCAACGCCATCCTCGGCGTGTCGCTTGCCGTCGCCAAGGCTGCTGCCCAGGCGTCCGGTCTGCCGCTCTACCGTTATGTTGGCGGCGCTTCCGCCTGCCTGCTGCCGGTGCCGATGATGAACATCATCAATGGTGGCGCCCATGCCGACAACCCGATCGATTTCCAGGAATTCATGATCCTGCCGGTCGGCGCCGATTCGATCGCCGAAGCCGTGCGCATGGGTTCGGAAGTCTTCCATACGCTGCGCAAGGAACTTGCCGCACAGGGCCACAACACCAATGTCGGCGACGAAGGCGGTTTCGCACCGGGCCTAAAGAGCGCGCCTGAGGCCCTCGACTTCATCATGAAGTCGATCGAGAAAGCCGGCTACAAGCCGGGCGACGACATGTGCCTCGGCCTCGACTGCGCCTCGACCGAATTCTTCAAGGACGGCAAATACGTTCTCGAAGGTGAAGGCCGTACGCTGGAATCGGGCGCCATGGCCGAATATCTGGCCGAGCTCGCCGCCAACTATCCGATCATCTCGATCGAGGACGGCATGGCCGAAGACGACTGGGACGGCTGGAAGACGCTGACCGACCTGACCGGCAAGAAGACCCAGCTCGTCGGCGACGATCTCTTCGTCACCAACTCCGCCCGTCTTCGCGATGGCATCCGCATGGGCGTCGCCAACTCGATCCTCGTCAAGGTCAACCAGATCGGCTCGCTGACGGAAACGCTCGATGCCGTCAACACGGCGCACAAGGCGGCCTATACCGCCGTCATGTCGCACCGCTCCGGCGAGACCGAAGATTCGACCATCGCCGATCTCGCGGTCGCCACCAACTGCGGTCAGATCAAGACCGGCTCGCTGTCGCGCTCCGACCGTCTTGCCAAGTACAACCAGTTGATCCGCATCGAAGAAGGCCTCGGCCCTCAGGCCCAGTATGCCGGCCGCTCGATCATTCGCGGTTGATCGGATCTGATCTTCAACGCTTGACCCGCGCCTTCCCGGCGCGGGTTTTTTGTTGCCCGGTTTTTAGAGTCAACGAACGGTTAATCTCTGCGCGTTAGATTGAACGAATTGGTAATGCGTTCAAGAGCATGCGTGTATGTGGACAAAGCATCATAAGAAGAGAAAGATCGGTCGCTTCGTCATTCCGGCCATGACGGTCGCCTTCCTCTCCTATTTCGGTTATCATTGCATTCATGGCGATTACGGCCTGCGCGCGACGGAGACGTTCGAGCGTCAGCGTGGCGCCCGTGAAAAAGAGCTTGCGGTCTTGAAGGCGAAGCGCGAACATCTGGAAAACCAGGTTGCGCTCTTGAGTGACGGCTCGCTCGACAAGGATATGCTGGACGAAAAAGCGCGTTATCAGCTCAACATGTCGCGCGCCGACGAGATCGTCGTATTCAATCACTATTCCAATTAACCGGAAACAGGTTAATTGGAATTTTCGTAGCTTTTTCAACATTTTAGCGCCGTATATGAGCCATGCAATTATGGCATTGCTGCGGTCATATTTCTTCCCTATGGTACGCGCCACCAAGAAACGACAAACCCATAGGGAGGGTTGAATGGCGCCGCGAAAGACCGCGACCGTTTCCAGCCGCAAAACTGCAGCAAAACCGGCAGCCAAAGCATCGAATGGAGGCCCGGTAGCCGACTTCGATCGCGATGAAGAGCTCAAGGCCTATCGCGAGATGCTGCTGATCCGCCGCTTCGAGGAGAAGGCCGGCCAGCTTTACGGCATGGGCTTCATCGGCGGCTTTTGTCACCTCTACATCGGTCAGGAAGCTGTCGTCGTCGGCATGCAGATGGCGCAGAAGGAAGGCGACCAGGTCATCACCGCCTATCGCGACCACGGTCATATGCTGGCAACCGGCATGGAAGCGCGCGGCGTAATGGCGGAACTGACCGGGCGCCGCAGCGGCTATTCCCACGGCAAGGGCGGCTCGATGCACATGTTCTCGAAAGAGAAGCATTTCTACGGCGGTCACGGCATCGTCGGCGCCCAGGTCTCGCTCGGAACGGGTCTTGCCTTTGCAAACCGCTACCGCGGCAATGACAATGTCTCCATCGCCTATTTCGGCGACGGCGCTGCCAATCAGGGCCAGGTCTACGAGAGCTTCAACATGGCTGCTCTCTGGAAGCTGCCGATCGTCTATATCGTCGAGAACAACCGTTACGCCATGGGCACCTCGACCGCCCGCGCCACCGCGCAGTCGAACTACTCGCTTCGCGGATCGGGCTTTGGCATCCCCGGCATTCAGGTCGATGGCATGGACGTCCGCGCCGTCAAGGCTGCGGCCGACGAGGCGCTCGAACATTGCCGTTCCGGCAAAGGCCCGATCATTCTCGAAATGCTGACCTATCGTTATCGCGGTCACTCGATGTCCGACCCGGCGAAGTATCGCTCCAAGGACGAAGTGCAGAAGATGCGCTCCGATCACGACCCGATCGAACAGGTGAAGGCACGCCTTGTCGAAAAGGGCTGGGCTTCCGAAGACGATCTGAAGGCGATCGACAAGGATGTCCGCGACATCGTCGCCGACAGCGCCGATTTCGCCCAGGCCGATCCGGAGCCGGATGCATCCGAGCTCTATACCGACATTCTGCTGTAATCGGGGAGGGAACCCATGCCTATCGATATCCTCATGCCCGCCCTCTCTCCGACGATGGAAGAAGGCACGCTGTCCAAATGGTTGAAGCAGGAAGGTGACAAGGTCACCTCCGGCGACGTGATTGCCGAAATCGAAACCGACAAGGCGACGATGGAAGTCGAAGCCGTCGACGAAGGCATCATCGGCAAGCTGCTCGTCGATGCCGGCACCGAAGGTGTCAAGGTCAACACCAAGATCGCCGTGCTGCTGCAGGACGGCGAATCGGCTTCGGACATTTCCGCCGCCAAGCCGGCCGCCGCGCCAGCTCCCGAAGTTGCCCAGGAAGAAAAGCCGACCAACACCGGTTCTGCCTCCGCACCGCTTCCGGCCGAGCCGAAGGCCGTCGTTCCGAACGACCCCGAAATCCCGGCCGGCACCGAAATGGTGTCGACGACCGTGCGCGAAGCGCTCCGCGACGCCATGGCCGAGGAAATGCGCGCCGACGAAAACGTCTTCGTCATGGGCGAGGAAGTTGCCGAATATCAGGGTGCCTACAAGGTCACGCAGGGGCTGCTGCAGGAATTCGGCCCCCGCCGCGTCGTCGATACGCCGATCACCGAGCATGGCTTTGCCGGCGTCGGCGTCGGTGCCGCAATGGCCGGCCTTCGCCCGATCGTCGAGTTCATGACCTTCAACTTCGCCATGCAGGCGATCGACCAGATCATCAACTCCGCCGCCAAGACGCTCTATATGTCCGGCGGCCAGATGGGTGCTCCAATCGTTTTCCGCGGCCCGAATGGTGCCGCGGCTCGCGTCGGCGCCCAGCACAGCCAGGATTATGCAGCCTGGTATAGCGCCATTCCCGGCCTGAAGGTCGTCATGCCCTATACGGCATCCGACGCCAAGGGCCTGCTGAAGGCTGCGATCCGCGATCCGAACCCGGTTATCTTCCTCGAAAACGAAATTCTCTACGGTCAGCACTTCGATGTGCCGAAGCTCGATAATTTCGTCCTGCCGATCGGCAAGGCCCGCATCCATCGTCCGGGCAAGGACGTCACCGTGGTCTCCTTCGGCATCGGCATGAGTTATGCGACTAAGGCGGTCGCCGAACTCGAGAAGCTCGGCATCGATGTCGAACTGATCGACCTTCGCACCATCCGCCCGATGGACCTGCCGACTGTCATCGAATCGGTGAAGAAGACCGGCCGTCTGGTCACCGTCGAGGAAGGTTATCCGCAGTCTTCCGTCGGCACCGAAATCGCCACTCGCGTCATGCAGCAGGCCTTCGATTATCTCGATGCGCCGATCCTGACGATCGCAGGCAAGGACGTTCCGATGCCTTACGCCGCCAATCTCGAAAAGCTCGCCCTTCCGAACGTCGGCGAAGTGGTCGATGCGGTGAAGGCTGTTTGCTACAAATAAGGGGAGGGTGTTTCGATGCCGATCAATATCACGATGCCCGCCCTCTCTCCGACCATGGAGGAAGGCAATCTTTCCAAATGGCTGGTCAAGGAAGGCGACAAGGTCAAGTCTGGCGATGTGATCGCCGAGATCGAGACCGACAAGGCGACGATGGAAGTCGAAGCCGTCGATGAAGGCACGGTCGCCAAGCTCGTCGTTGCCGCCGGCACCGAAGGCGTCAAGGTCAATGCGCTGATCGCAGTTCTCGCCGCCGATGGAGAGGATGTCTCCGCTGCCGCAAGCAGTGCGGGTTCCGCCGCTCCGGCGCCGAAGACAGACGGTGCAACTGCGCCGAAGGCCGAAGCTGCACCGGCTCCGGTCCAGTCTACTCCGGCTGCGGCACCCGTAACCGCCGCCGCACCCGCCTCGGTTTCATCTGATGGCAGCCGCACCTTCTCTTCGCCGCTTGCCCGCAGGCTGGCCAAGGAAGCCGGTATCGACCTTTCGGCGGTCGCAGGCTCCGGCCCGCACGGCCGCGTCGTCAAGAGCGACATCGAAGCCGCCGTTGCCGGTGGCGGCGCCAAAGCCCCTGCCGCTGCTGCTTCCGCTCCACAAGCCTCCGCAGCTCCGGCTCCGGCCGCCGCTGCACCGAAGGGCGCGTCCGAAGAAGCCGTGCTCAAGCTCTTCGAGCCGGGCTCCTACGAGCTCGTGCCGCATGACGGCATGCGCAAGACGATCGCCAGGCGCCTGGTCGAATCCAAGCAGACGATCCCGCATTTCTACGTCAGCGTCGATTGCGAGCTCGATGCGTTGCTGGCGCTGCGTGCCCAGCTGAACGATGCGGCTCCGCGCAAGGACAACGCTCCGGCCTACAAGCTCTCGGTCAACGACATGGTCATCAAGGCCATGGCGCTGTCGCTGCGCGACGTTCCGGATGCCAATGTCTCCTGGACTGACAGCAACCTGGTCAAGCACAAGCACGCCGATGTCGGCGTCGCCGTCTCGATCCCCGGCGGCCTGATCACCCCGATCATCCGCAAGGCCGAGGAAAAGACCCTGTCGACGATCTCCAACGAGATGCGCGATCTCGGCAAACGGGCCAAGGATCGCAAGCTGAAGCCTGAGGAATATCAGGGCGGCACCAGTTCGGTCTCGAACATGGGCATGATGGGCGTGAAGAACTTCGCAGCCGTCGTCAACCCGCCGCATGCGACGATCCTCGCGGTCGGCGCCGGCGAACAGCGGGTCGTCGTCAAGAAGGGCGAAATGGCGATTGCCACGGTGATGTCAGTGACGCTCTCGACCGACCATCGCTGCGTCGATGGCGCGCTCGGCGCCGAACTGCTCCAGGCCTTCAAGGGCTACATCGAGAACCCGATGGGCATGCTTGTCTGATAGCGGCACGAGGCGGAAATGACCAAGACCGTTCTTTGCTATGGTGACTCGCTGACCTGGGGTTATGACGCCGAGACGATCGGCCGTCATGATTACAAGAATCGCTGGCCGAGCGTGCTTCAGGCAGCGCTCGGCGGTGACGCGCGTATCATCGCCGAAGGCTTGAACGGGCGCACCACCGCTTTCGACGACCATCTCGCCGATTGCGACCGCAACGGTGCACGCGTCCTGCCGACGATCCTGCAGACGCATGCGCCGCTCGACCTCGTCATCCTTCTGCTCGGCACCAATGACATGAAGCCGGTCGTCGCAGGCTCGGCCTTTGCTGCATGCCAGGGCATCAGCCGGCTCGTGCGACTGATCCGCAATCATGCCTGGCCCTTCGAATTCGATGGGCCGGAGATTCTGATCGTGGCGCCGCCCGCGATCCGCGCGACGGGCAATGTGCCCTTCGCCGCATCCTTTCCCGGCGGCATCGAGGAATCGGCAAAGCTTGCAACGCTTTATCGTGATCTTGCCGACGAACTCGGTTGTGGCTTCTTCGACGGCAATTCCGTCGCCAAGACCACACCGATCGATGGCATTCACCTTGATGCGGAGAATACGCGTGCGCTTGGACGCGGGCTGGAATCGATCGTGCGGATGATGCTGGGGATCTGACCATGGCCTCCTTCATCGCCCTCAGGCAGGCCTCACGGCGGGATGCCTCGGAGCTGGCGATTCTGGCGGATATCGCATCGCGCGGGTTTGCCTCCTGGCTCTGGTTTGCCGGTGTGGAAAATGGTGTGAGCGATACGCCGCTGGAGCGGGGCCGGTTGAAGATGAGCGAGGAGGAGGCTGTCGGCGGCTGGCGGGATGCCGTCATTGCCGAGGCCTATGGCGAGGTCGCAGGCGTGGCGATCGGCCATGCGCTGGGTGAGGGGATAGGCGATATCGAGGCGACGATTCCGGCGACCGCACCGATGCTCGCCTTGCAGAAAACGGCGGTCGGAAGCTGGTTCATCGGCAGTCTCGGCGTCTATCGCCATCTGCGCGGCATCGGCATCGGACGCAGGCTGCTGGACGATCAGATCGAAAGGGCCGATCGGCGGGCCGTCAGCCTGATCACCGCCAGCGACAACGAAGCGGCTTTATCGCTTTATGGAAGAAACGGATTCCTGGAGGCTGCGCGCGCCGATGCCGTGCCGCTCTTCGAAAACAGCAAGAGACACGCGTGGGTGCTCATGACCCGCAGCGCAGCGTAACAAAGGCAGGAAACACATGGCTGAATCCTACGACGTCATCATCATCGGCTCGGGTCCCGGCGGCTATGTCGCCGCTATCCGTGCCAGCCAGCTCGGCCTCAAGACCGCGATCGTCGAGCGCGAGCATATGGGCGGCATCTGCCTGAACTGGGGCTGCATCCCGACCAAGGCGCTGTTGCGCTCGGCCGAGGTGCTTGACCACGCCAATCACTTCAAGGATTTCGGCCTCGTTCTCCAAGGCACGGTCAAGCCGGATGCCAAGGCCGTCGTCGGCCGCTCGCGCGCCGTCTCCGCCCGCCTGAATGCCGGCGTCGGCTTCCTGATGAAGAAGAACAAGATCGACATCATCTGGGGCGAAGCGAAGATCACCAAGCCCGGCGAGATCGTTGTCGGCAAGTCGTCGAAGCCTGTTGTCGAGCCGCAGCATCCGCTGCCGAAGAACGTCAAGAGCGGCGAGGGCACCTATACCGCCAAGCATATCATCATCGCCACCGGCGCCCGTCCGCGCGCGCTGCCTGGCATCGAGCCGGATGGCAAGCTGATCTGGACCTATTTCGAGGCGCTGAAGCCGGATGTGCTGCCGAAGTCGCTGATCGTCATGGGCTCAGGCGCGATCGGCATCGAATTCGCCAGCTTCTATCGCTCGATGGGCGTCGACGTCACGGTCGTCGAAGTCATGCCGACCATCATGCCGGTCGAGGATGCCGAGATAACGGCGATCGCCCGCAAGCAGCTTGAAAAGCGCGGCCTCAAGATCTTCACCAGCGCCAAGGTCTCGAAGGTCGACAAGGCCGCCAACAGCGTTACCGCCCATGTCGAGACGGCCGATGGCAAGGTGCAGCAGATCACTGCCGACCGGCTGATTTCGGCCGTCGGCGTTCAGGGCAATATCGAAAACCTCGGTCTCGAGGCGCTCGGCGTCAAGACCGACCGCGGCTGCGTCGTCATCGACGGTTACGGCAAGACCAATGTCGCCGGCATCTATGCGATCGGCGATGTCGCCGGCCCGCCGATGCTGGCGCACAAGGCAGAGCATGAGGGCGTCGTCTGCGTCGAAAAGATCGCCGGCCTGCCGAACGTTCATCCCACAGACAAGGGCAAGGTCCCGGGCTGCACCTATTGCAATCCGCAGGTCGCCTCCGTCGGCATCACCGAAGCCAAAGCCAAGGAGCAGGGCCGCGAAATCCGCGTTGGCCGCTTCTCCTTCGCGGCGAACGGCAAGGCGATCGCGCTCGGCGAAGACCAGGGCATGGTGAAGGTGATCTTCGACAAGAAGACCGGCGAACTGCTTGGCGCCCATATGGTCGGCGCCGAAGTGACCGAGCTCATCCAGGGCTTCGTCGTCGCGATGAACCTCGAAACGACCGAGGAAGAGCTGATGCACACGATCTTCCCGCATCCGACCGTGTCTGAAACGATGAAGGAAGCGGTGCTCGATGCTTATGGCCGTGTGCTGAACGCTTGAGAATTTCCGAAGCTGCCCTTTATCCCGGGGTGGAGAAACCATCCCCTCGGAGTGGAAAGCCATTCCGCTGGGGTGGAAAAAACGAAAGGAAATCATCATGTCTATGGAGACGCAGGCGTTGCTGGTATTTTTGCTGATCGGCCTGGTTGCAGGCTTCCTCGCGAGCCTGGTCGTCGGTGGCGGCGGGCTGATAAGATGCCTGCTGAGCGGCATCATCGGCGCCTTTGTCGGCGGTTATCTGTTCAGCGCGCTCGGCATTTCGCTGGGCATTGAAAACGCGCTGGTGGTGCAGATCATCCACGCCACCGTCGGCGCCATCATCGTGGTTCTGATCGCCAGGGCGGTCGCTTGAGGCGTAAGTGAGGGCCAACTGAGGGTAGGGGAAGACATGGAAAGCGTCGGCTGGATTTCGGCAATCATCATCGGCGGGCTTGCGGGCTGGCTCGCCGGCAAGCTGATGGAAGCGCGATACGGGATTTTTCTGAACATCGTGCTCGGCATCGTCGGTTCGGTCGTCGCAAGCGCCGTCCTTGCGCAGTTCCATGTCGAGGTGGTCGGCGGACGGCTCGGTTACTTCGTGACGGGTTTCCTTGGCGCCTGCCTGTTGATATTCCTTGCGCGGCTGGTGCGGCGCTAATGCATGTCGCCCAAAAGTGTGCAGCGGTTTTGGGATAACGACTTGCATAAAACAAAGACTTAAAGAGCGTCGCATGAATCCGATTTGACGCGATGCTCTTTAGATGATTTGCCGCATAGGGGCGGTAGAAAGCTGAAACTGCAATGGTGACGATCCTCGATACGATCAATCCCGACGCCAAGCGCGTGCGGCATCCCGAGAAGGCGCATCGGCCTGATACGGAAGTGATGCGCAAGCCGGACTGGATTCGCGTCAAGGCGCCGACCTCCAAGGGTTATGCCGAGACGCGCGCGATCGTGAAGGAGCACAAGCTCGTCACCGTCTGCGAGGAGGCCGGCTGCCCGAATATCGGCGAGTGCTGGGACAAGAAGCACGCGACCTTCATGATCATGGGCGAGATCTGTACCCGCGCCTGCGCCTTCTGCAACGTCGCCACCGGCAAGCCGAATGCGCTCGACATGGCCGAGCCGGAGAATGTCGCCAAGGCGGTCAAGGAGATGGGCCTCAGCCACGTCGTCATCACCTCGGTCGACCGTGACGACCTGGAGGACGGCGGCGCCGAACACTTCGAAAAGGTGATCTGGGCAATCCGTGCGGCCTCGCCGATGACGACGATCGAGATCCTGACGCCCGACTTCCTGAAGAAGCCGGGTGCTCTGGAGCGCGTCGTCGCCGCCAAGCCCGACGTTTTCAACCACAATATGGAAACGGTGCCCGGCAACTACCTGACCGTTCGCCCCGGCGCTCGCTACTTCCATTCCGTCCGCTTGCTGCAGCGGGTGAAGGAACTCGATCCGACGATGTTTACCAAATCGGGCATCATGGTCGGCCTTGGCGAAGAGCGAAACGAAGTCCTGCAACTGATGGACGATCTGCGTACCGCCGATGTCGACTTCCTGACGATCGGCCAGTATCTGCAGCCGACGCGCAAGCACCACAAGGTCGAAAGCTTCGTCACGCCCGACGAGTTCAAGTCTTATGAGACTGTCGCCTACAGCAAGGGCTTCCTGATGGTCGCCTCCAGCCCGCTGACCCGCTCCTCCCACCATGCCGGCGACGACTTTGCCCGGCTGAGAGCGGCGCGCGAAAAGAAGCTGTTGATCGCTGCCGAGTAACATCTGGTACTTGCTTTTTGATTGAACCGCGGCGATTTTTGCCGCGGTCAGGCTGTTGACAATGCTTTTCAATCTCCGACGCCTGCGCCCCAGCCTAACCCTGTCCCCGCAAACGGGGCGAGGGGAAGTACCCTAGGGAATATCTTTTTGCTTCGTTTACGGGGAAAGTGGCGGCTGTGTGTCAGGAGGTCATGACAGGCCTCGTTGGTCTTTCATTTCGCAGACGGCTCCGCGGGAACCTTAGGCGACCATTCGGCTCACCTCTAAATTCGTATATTTTCAAAAAACGCACGAGCCTGGTCTCCGACCGCCGTTTCGTTCGCGATGAGTGCGACCCTCTCGCTTTTCCCATTATCAGCAAAGAAGTAGCGCAAGATCATGCTGTCGGGGTTTCCGGCGATATGGGCCGCGATAGCGTAGAGGTTCAAGCTCAGCACTCCTTGATCGTTTCCGCTCATCCACGCCTCGGCGAGGCGGCAAACACCTTCAATATCGAGGGGTGTGATCAGAAAAATCGATGTACGAAAATGCAGTATTTTTACCGGATCCGAATCGGGGCGGGCGTCATCGAGACTAATTACTGCTCCTAACCGAGAATATCCCTTACCGTTGCTGACTTCTAGATCGCAGTGGTCGATGCTCTTCAAGGGACTGGAAAATAAGCAGCCTCTATATGAGCGCAGCTTCGAAATGGGGGCAATGTTAGCCTCTGCCATAACCGCGAACACATTTCCGGAAAGCGACTTTGCAGCTTGAGATATTGCAGTCAATGCCGTCGTCTCGGCCTGAGGGTCAGAATCATACTCCATTTCTGACCGATAGCTCTCACACAAAAGAACCACTGGCGAGCGAAGGGTAGGAGCGAACATAAATGCATGTTGGTCCGACGAGTAGGTGTTCTCAGTGATTATATCCATGCGTCGCCTGTTTTACTTGAACCTGTTCTCTTTCGGATCGAAATAGTGGGTCCTTTCTTTCAGGCATCGAACGGTCCTGAATCAAGTGTGGTTCCTGATCACCTTGTCACCGTCATTGTATAGGATGACGCCGAGTAGAGAGCGAGGTTTTGACGATGGATCAGAGAGTAGACTTGCCGCCGCGTCAGCAGATCACCGATCTTAAACAGGCTGCGGAGCATATCCGTACAGTCCGCCGCATCCTCGTCATCGGCTGTTCGGGCGGCGGCAAATCCACACTGTCGCTGAAGATCGCCAGGCGCTTCGGGCTTTCCTACATTTCGCTCGACCGCGACGTCTATTGGCTTCCCGGCTGGGTCACACGCGACAGGGTCGAACAGAGAAATATCATCGCCAGCCGGATCCTCCAAGAACGTTGGATCATGGACGGCACGAACCCGTCCTCCTTGGACATTCGGCTACCGCGTACCGATTTTGTTATCTGGGTCCGCATGCCGCGGCTTGTCTGCATCCGGGGCGCAATCAGCCGGTGGGCGAAATGGATCGGCCGCACTCACCCCGAAATGGCGCCGGGCTGTATCGAGAAGATCGATTGGGAATTCCTCCGCTTCATCTGGACCTTCGAGGAGAAATTTGCGCCGCGCCTCGTCGCCGGCATCGCTGCACATGGTCCTGACGTGCCGGTCCTTCAGCTAAAATCCCGTCGCCAGATGCGCGAGCTTCTTGATCTTCTCGGCCGGCCCGATTAATTGCCGCCTATGCCGCAATTCGAAACGCACCGTCCCGTCCCGCACACGCCCGAGCAGATGTTCGACCTCGTCGCCGATGTCGAGCGCTATCCGGAATTCCTGCCGCTCTGCGAAGCGCTCGCCATCAGGAGCCGCAAGGAGCGCGACGGCAAGATCCTGCTCGTCGCCGATATGACGGTCGGCTATAAGGCGATCCGCGAGACTTTCACGACGCAGGTGCTGCTGAACCGGGCCGAGCACGTCATCGAGGTCAAATATATCGATGGCCCGTTCAAATATCTCGACAATCGCTGGCACTTCGCCGAGACGCCGTCCGGCGGCTGCACCGTCGATTTCTTCATCGACTACGAGTTCAAGAGCCGCATTCTCGGCGCGTTGATGGGCTCGATGTTCGACCGCGCCTTCCGCATGTTCACCGAAGCCTTCGAGACCAGGGCAAACAGGATCTACACGCCGGTCTGATGGGCGAACCCGCATCAGGCAGCAAGGAGTGAGCGCACCATCTCCAGCGCCGTCCTGATCGTCGCCAGCCGAACCTCGCTGCGGCCGATATCGCCATAGAGCATTTTCCGATGGATGAGCGCGCCAGCGCGCGATTTGGCGGCGAGATGCACGAGGCCGACCGGTTTTTCCGCCGATCCGCCGCCAGGACCGGCAATGCCTGTGACGGCAACGGCGATCTCGGCACGTGAGCGGAACAGGGCGCCATGCACCATCTGTCGCGCCGTTTCCTCGGAGACCGCCCCGAAACGCAGCAGCGTTTCCGCCTGCACGCCGAGCATCTCCATCTTTGCGGTATTCGTATAGGTGACGAAGCCGCGGTCGACGACGGCTGCTGAACCCGATATCTCCGTCAACGCTACGGCGATCAGCCCGCCGGTGCAGGATTCGGCGGTCGAGACCATGAGGCCGGCAGTCGTAAAGTCACGGATGATCGTCTCCGCCGCCGAAAGGATATCGTCGGGAAAAAGACTCATCATTTCCTCCCGCGATAAACGACGGTGGCAGTCGCGATCGCCGCGATGCCTTCGCGCCGGCCGACGAAGCCGATCGTCTCGTTGGTCGTCGCCTTGACCGAGCAACGCTCGATATCGATGCCGAGATAATCCGACAGTTTCGTCCGCATGGCGTCGCGATGCGGGCCGACCTTCGGCGCCTCGGCGATCAGCGAGACGTCGGCATTCATGATCGTGCCGCCGCGCTCGCGCACGATCCGGGCGGCATGTTCGATGAAGATCCGCGAAGGCGCGCCCTTCCATTGCGGGTCGGACGGTGGGAAATGATCGCCGATATCGCCGGCGCCGCAGGTGGCGAGCAGCGCGTCCGTCAGCGCATGCAGCGCGACGTCGGCATCCGAGTGACCTTTCAGCTTCTGATCATGGGGAATGAACACGCCGCAAAGTGTCACGCCGTCGCCCGCCACGAGCTGGTGCACGTCGTAGCCGTTGCCGGTGCGCACGTCTGGAAGCAGCGAAGTCGACAGCTTGTCGTCGGCCATGGCGATATCGTTCTTGACCGTCAGTTTGACGTTGTCGGCCGTGCCCTCGACGATCGTCACCGGAATGCCCAGCCATTCGGCGATCGAGGCGTCGTCGGTGAAATCGCTTCGTCCGCTCGCCGCCGCTTTCTCATGCGCATCGAGGATCGTTTCGAAGGCGAAGGATTGCGGCGTCTGCGCCGAGTAGAGATGCTCGCGTGAAACCGTCGTCAGCACGGTGCCGGCGCTGTCGGCGCGTTTCAGCGTATCGGTGACCGGGATCGCCGGCAGCACCGCCTGTGCGCCGGCGTCGAGGCTCTCGGCAATGCGGTCCAGAAGCACATGGTCGAAGAACGGCCGCACCGCATCGTGGATCAGCACATGGCTGATTTGCTTGTCCTTGAGGTATCTGAGGCCGGCAAGCACGGATTGCTGCCTGGTCGCACCCCCATGCACCGTTTCGATCGGCGTTGCCGAGATGATGTGGCGGAAGGCTTTCGCAAACAGCGCCTCGTCATCGGGATGAATGACGACGACGATCTCAGTTGCCGCTTCCCATGTCATGAAGTTTTCAAGCGTATGCACGATAACCGGCTTGCCGCCGATCATGCGATACTGCTTGGGGCCTTCCTTGGATGATCCTGCGCGCTCGCCGCGGCCGGCGGCAACGATGACAATTCCAGCCGATATCGGTTGCTTAGAAGGCATTTGCAGCATAAATCCCCTAAATTATGCGGAATTGACCCGAGTGCTCTAACGTCTTGCTTTG
The DNA here is from genome assembly GCF_001657485.1 of Rhizobium sp. WYCCWR10014. Lineage (GTDB taxonomy): Bacteria > Pseudomonadota > Alphaproteobacteria > Rhizobiales > Rhizobiaceae > Rhizobium. The sequence continues at coordinate 41,859 of NZ_LXFU01000049.1, read as the reverse complement.
GCCTTTTCCAGCATCTGCCCGAAAAATATCAATTCCGATCCCAGCCCCCTTGGCAAGCCAGGGAATAATGGCTAAAAATAATGCAGTTCTATTGTGTGCCCGAAAGATAATCATTTGATTTCCAAGGACCTTGCAGCGCCTTTCCAAATCGGACCCGTGTCCGTGCGGAACCGCGTTGTACTGGCGCCGATGTCCGGCGTCACGGATATGCCCTTCCGCGAGCTTGCCTGGCGCTTCGGCGCCGGCCTCGTCGTCACCGAAATGGTGGCGAGCCGCGAGCTGGTCAACGACACGGCCGAATCCTGGTCGCGGCTCAGCGCTGCGGGCTTCCGGCCGCATATGGTGCAGCTTGCCGGGCGCGAGGCGCATTGGATGGCGGAGGCGGCCAAGATCGCCGCCGATCATGGCGCCGATATCATCGACATCAACATGGGTTGCCCGGCAAAGAAAGTGATCGGCGGTTATTCCGGCTCGGCGCTGATGCGTGATCCCGATCACGCGCTCGGCCTCATCGAGGCGACGGTCAAGGCCGTCGACATTCCGGTGACGCTGAAGATGCGCCTTGGCTGGGATGAGAATTCGATCAACGCGCCTGATATTGCCCGCCGCGCCGAGGCGGCCGGCATCCAGCTTGTGACCATTCATGGGCGCACCCGCATGCAATTCTACGAAGGCCGAGCCGATTGGGATGCGATCCGCGCCGTCCGCGAAGTGATCTCCATTCCGCTGATCGCCAACGGTGATGTCGAAACGGCAAGCGATGCGCAGGAAATATTGCGCCGCTCCGGCGCCGATGCCGTGATGATCGGCAGGGGCTGCCAGGGCAGGCCGTGGCATGCCGGCGTCATAGCTGGGGCGCCCGAGCCGCTACCGCAGGAGATCGCCGATATCGCCGTCGAGCATTACCGCATGATGCTGGATTTCTACGGCGAAGCGGTGGCGATCCGCCATGCCCGCAAGCACCTTGGCTGGTATCTCCAGCGTTTCGCGCCTGATCTGTTGGGGGACGAAAAGGCTGCGATCATGACCTCGCGCGACCCGCGCGAAGTGGCCGCGCGCCTCTACGATGCGCTTGCGGCGAGTATTGTCGACAGCCGGGAGGCGGCATGACGAAGGATATGACATCTCCGTCCGATCACGCCGGCGGGACCGTCGCCATGGCCGTGCTGAACGCCATCCAGAACCCCGTCATCATGGTCGACGAATCCGGCTTTGTCGTTTTCGCCAATTGGGAGGCGGAGGCTTTCTTCGGCGCCAGCGCCTCGCATCTGGCGCGTTACCGGATCTCGACCTTCATTCCCTTCGGCAGCCCGCTGCTCGCCTTGATCGACCAGGTGCGCGAGCGCAAGGCGCCGGTTAACGAATATCGCGTCGACCTGAGTTCGCCCCGCCTCGGCCAGGATAAGCTCGTCGATCTCTATGTTGCCCCGGTGCTCAGCGAGCCCGGAGCCGTCGTCATCGTCTTTCAGGAACGCTCGATGGCCGACAAGATCGACCGGCAGCTGACGCATCGCGCCGCCGCCCGCTCGGTGACCGGCCTTGCCTCGATGCTGGCGCATGAGATCAAGAACCCGCTCTCCGGCATACGGGGCGCCGCCCAGCTGCTCGAACAGTCTGCGGTCGACGACGATCGGGCGCTGACCCGGCTGATCTGCGACGAGACCGATCGCATCGTCTCGCTGGTCGACCGTATGGAAGTCTTTTCCGACGAACGCCCCGTCGACCGCATGCCGGTGAATATCCATTCCGTGCTCGATCATGTGAAGGCCGTCGCCAAGGCAGGTTTTGCCCGCAACATCCGGGTCACCGAAAGTTACGACCCGTCGCTGCCGGCCGTTTATGCCAATCGCGATCAACTCGTCCAGGTCTTCCTCAATCTGGTGAAGAACGCCGCCGAAGCGGTCGGCGATCGGCCGGACGGCGAAATCATGCTGACGACGGCCTATCGCCCGGGCATCCGTCTTTCGGTCGCCGGCACGCGCGAGAAGATCTCGCTGCCGCTGGAATTCTGCGTCCATGACAACGGTCCCGGCGTTCCCGCCGATCTGGTGCCGCATCTCTTCGATCCCTTCATCACCACCAAGCCGAACGGCAGCGGCCTCGGCTTGGCGCTGGTCGCCAAGATCATCGGCGATCACGGCGGCATCATCGAATGCGACAGCCAGAACAGCCGCACGACATTCCGCGTTCTCATGCCGGCCTCGAAGGACGCCTCGCTTGAAGACGCCTCTATAGCAAGCTCGACAGGACCTTCTCGATGACAGCCACGATCCTCGTTGCAGATGATGATGCGGCCATCCGGACCGTGCTTAACCAGGCTTTGAGCCGCGCCGGTTATGACGTCCGCATCACCTCCAACGCCGCTACCCTCTGGCGCTGGATTTCGGCAGGCGAGGGCGATCTGGTCGTCACCGATGTAGTGATGCCCGACGAGAACGCCTTCGATCTGCTGCCGCGCATCAAGAAGGCGCGGCCCGACCTGCCGGTTCTCGTCATGAGCGCCCAGAACACCTTCATGACCGCCATCAAGGCCTCGGAAAAGGGCGCTTACGACTATCTCCCGAAGCCCTTCGACCTCACCGAACTGATCGGCATCATCGGCCGGGCACTTGCCGAGCCGAAGCGCAAGCCTGCCAAGCTTGAAGACGACATGCAGGACGGCATGCCGCTCGTCGGCCGGTCGGCGGCGATGCAGGAAATCTACCGTGTGCTCGCCCGCCTGATGCAGACGGACCTGACGCTGATGATCACCGGCGAATCCGGCACCGGCAAGGAACTCGTCGCCCGCGCGCTGCATGATTACGGCAAGCGCCGCAACGGCCCGTTTGTCGCAATCAACATGGCGGCGATCCCGCGCGACCTGATCGAATCCGAACTCTTCGGCCACGAGAAGGGCGCCTTCACCGGCGCGCAGACGCGCTCGACCGGCCGCTTCGAGCAGGCCGAAGGCGGCACGCTCTTCCTCGACGAGATCGGCGACATGCCGATGGACGCCCAGACACGGCTCTTACGCGTCCTGCAGCAGGGCGAATACACCACCGTCGGCGGCCGCACGCCGATCCGCACCGATGTGCGCATCGTTGCCGCCACCAACAAGGACCTGAAGCAGGCAATCAACCAGGGCCTCTTCCGCGAGGATCTCTATTACCGCCTCAATGTCGTGCCGCTGCGCCTGCCGCCGCTGCGCGACCGCGCCGAGGACATTCCCGACCTGGTGCGCCATTTCATCCAGCAGGCCGAAAAGGAAGGTCTCGGCTCCAAGCGCTTCGATCAGGAAGCCCTCGAACTGATGAAGGCCTATGCCTGGCCGGGCAACGTCCGCGAGTTGGAGAACCTCATCCGCCGTCTGATGGCGCTTTACCCCCAAGATGTGATCACCCGCGAGATCATCGACGCGGAACTGCGTTCCGACGTGCCCGACAGCCCGATCGACAAGGGGCCGATGCGCAGCGGCTCGATGACAATCGCCCAGGCCGTCGAGGAGAACATGCGCAGCTACTTCGCAGGCTTTGGGGACAACTTGCCGCCGCCCGGCCTCTATGACCGTGTGCTGACCGAAATGGAATATCCGCTGATCCTCGCCGCACTGACGGCGACGCGCGGCAACCAGATCAAGGCGGCCGATCTTCTCGGTCTCAACCGCAACACCTTGCGCAAGAAGATCAGGGAACTTGGCGTCTCGGTCTACAGGAGTTCCCGCACCGCCTGAGCCTGTTCGGGGGCGCGATAAAAAGAAGGCGGCGGGCCCTCATGTTTGCCCACCGCCCACCCCTCCCGGCGTCCGCCGCCACGGTCGGGAGGAGAGGTGAGACTATCTGAGCCAGGTCGCGGTTTATATCCAAGCAGACAAACAAAGATGCGGTGTCATTCAACAGTCACATAAGCATTTGTGAGGGGTGGTTTGCCGCCGGGCGAATGTCATTGAAGTTGCTGCGATCGTCGTCGCCGTGCCTGTGGATAAGCTGTGGATATCCGGTGGATGACATGATCAATCAGTGGTCGATAATGTCGCAGATTCCAATCGCATGTTGCCTATCCGTTCCGAATCTCATCATTCTGCTGTTGCTGCCGTCGACCTCCGCCGCAAACGTCGTCGATCGCATGCCACGGGGCGCTCCGGCTGATGTCGTTGAGCGCCCTTTTTCTTTACGGTCGGGGCGGACGGGAACTGCGACATCGTGTTTTGGTCAACTTGCGGGCTGAGCCTCGCATATCGTTGCGCATGCCATAGATTACGCGAATCGGTCGTCGATCAATCGGGCGGCACCGACCCCGGTAGCAGACCGGCACATATTCATAATTTGCGGGAGTTGCATGATGGAATATCGACGTTTGGGAAAATCGGGCCTGAAAGTGAGCGAGTTCTCCTTCGGCTCATGGGTGACGTTCGGCAAGCAGGTCAATGGAGGCGACGCCGTCGACCTGATGAAGCTTGCCTATGACAACGGGGTGAACTTCTTCGACAATGCCGAAGGATACGAGAGCGGCAAGTCCGAGATCGTGATGGGCGAGGCGCTCAGCAGGCTAGGCTGGAGCCGTGACAGCTTCGTCGTCTCCAGCAAGGTCTTCTGGGGAGGCCAGAAGCCGACGCAGCGCGGCCTGTCGCGCAAGCATGTGACCGACGCCTGCCACGCAGCGCTCAAGCGGCTTCAGGTCGACTACCTCGACCTTTATTTCTGCCACCGCCCGGATATCGACACGCCGATCGAGGAAACAGTCCGGGCGATGCATGATCTCGTCGCCCAGGGCAAGGTGCTCTACTGGGGCACGTCGGAATGGTCCGCGCAGCAATTGACGGAAGCCTACGCCATTGCCCGGGACCTGCGCATCACGCCGCCGACCATGGAGCAGCCGCAGTATAACATCTTCGAACGCCAGAAGGTCGAGTCCGACTATCTGCCGCTCTATGACCTGATCGGCCTTGGCACCACGATCTGGTCACCGCTCGCCTCGGGCGTCCTGACCGGCAAGTACAATAATGGTGTGCCGGCCGACAGCCGCATGAACCTGCCGGGCTACGAATGGCTGAAGGAAAAGTGGTCCAGTGATGCTGGCCTTGCCCAGCTCAAACAAGTTGGCGAACTCGCAAAGCTCGCGGACGAGATCGGGATATCGATCACGCATCTCGCCCTTTTGTGGTGCCTTGCCAACCGCAACGTCTCGACCGTCATTCTTGGAGCCTCGCGGGCCAGCCAGCTGCAGGACAATCTCGCGGCCCTCTCACACCGAGAGAAGATGACGTCTGACGTGCTGGACCGGATCGACACGATCGTCGGAAACAAGCCCGAAGGACCACGTCGGTTCTAAAGCATGTCGCGCAAAAGTGTGCAGCGGTTTTGCGCTAACGACATGCGTCAAACAAAGACCTAAAGCGCGAGGAGCGATCTGAAAGATTGCGTCGCGCTTCAGGTGAAACAACTTCCCTCGAGGGGTCAGATTAAGACTCGTCGAGGGAAGCACGGCTTGACAACGTGACGAGATGCGTTGCATTTTCGCCACAATGCGTTGCTTAAAGGTCACGCAAGGGTTTAGGTATTTCGCTCCCGATCGAGTCGTTACAGCGCTGGCTTTTAAGCCGGCGTTGCTTGGTTTTCAATCGGACGGCGAGGGCGGCAGGTGCCGCCTGAAGAGAGGCCGAATGACGCAGGATGGGGTATCGCCGGCGGCGGCGGGCGAGACGGTGACGACGGTGACCGACCGCCGCGCCCTTTTTGCCGTGCCCGGCCTGGTGCTCGCCGGCGGCGCGCTGCTCTGCGCCACGGCCACGTTGTTCGTGCTGCTCGGTCTGACGCCGATCGCCCCGACGTCGCATGTCGTCATCACCTCGGTGATCGTCAATTCCTTCTTTGTCCTGACGCTGCTCGCCTTGATCGGCCGCGAGGTGGCAAGGCTGCTCAAGGCGCGTACCCGCGGCCGTGCGGCAGCCCGCCTGCATATCCGCATCGTCGTGCTCTTTTCGATCGTCGCGATCACGCCGGCGATCCTCGTCGCCATCTTCGCCAGCATCACGCTGAATGCCGGTCTTGACCGCTGGTTCGCCCTGCGCACCCAGTCGATCGTCAGCTCGTCGCGCAATATCGGCCAAGCCTACATGATGGAGAATGCCAGCTACCTGCAGGGGCAGACGGTCTCCATGGCCAACGACCTGGAGCGCAACCGCGCGCTCTATAGCCTCGATAGGACGGGTTTTGCCGACCTGATGACCCGCCAGGCGAGGGGCCGCGGCCTGCTTGGCGCCTTCCTCGTCGAGCGCGACGGCTCGGTGATCGTCCAGGCCGATATCGCCACCGAAAAACCGCTGCCGGCCATTCCGCAGGACGCATTGGAAAAGGCCGCCGCCGGCCAGCCGACGCTGATTCCGCCCGGCGTTACCAATCTCGTCGGCGCCATCATCAAGCTCGATGCCATCCAGGGCACCTTCCTCTATACGGTGCGCGCCGTCGATCCCAAGGTCATGGGCGCCATGCGCATGATGGAGGAGAACGCCACCGAATACCGCTCGATGGAGGCCAACCGCTTCTCGCTGCAGGTCGCTTTTGCCGTGCTCTATATCGGCTTCGCGCTGATCGTGCTCCTGGCGGCGATCTGGACCGCGATCGCCGTCGCTGACCGCATCGTCCGGCCGATCCGCCTGCTGATCACGGCGGCCGACAGCGTTGCTTCGGGCAATATGGATATCGTCGTGCCGGTGCATGCGGTCGACGGCGACGTCGCCAATCTCTCGCGCACCTTCAACAAGATGATCTCGGAAATCCGCACCCAGCGCGACGAGATCCTGGAAGCCAAGGACGAGGTCGACGACCGCCGCCGCTTCATCGAGGCGGTGCTATCGGGCGTCACCGCCGCCGTCATCGGCGTCGAGCAGGACCGCCGCATTGCCATCGTCAACAGCTCCGCCGAGACGCTGATGTCGCTGTCGGCCGACGAGATGCTCGGAAAGCAGCTGGTCGACATCGCACCTGAGGTCGATCACGTGCTGACCGAGGCGGCGGTGCGCTATCGCGGCGATTTCCGCAAGCAGATCGCGCTGGTGCGCGGCGGCACTGTGAGGACGCTCAGCGTCCAGGTCACCCGCGAGGAAGTGCGCGACATGAGCGAATCCTACGTGATCACGCTCGACGACATCACCGATCTCGTCATCGCCCAGCGCTCGACCGCCTGGGGCGACGTGGCAAGGCGCATCGCTCATGAGATCAAGAACCCGCTGACGCCGATCCAGCTTTCCGCCGAGCGCATCCAGCGCCGCTACGGCAAGCAGATCGACCCGGGTGACCGGACCGTTTTCGACCAGTGCACGGATACGATCATCCGCCAGGTCGGCGATATCGGCCGCATGGTCGACGAATTCTCCGCCTTTGCCCGCATGCCGAAGCCGACCAAGGAGCCGAGCGACCTGCGCAATATCCTGCGCGACGCGATCTTCCTGCGTGAGATGGGCAACCATCACGTCACCTTCGAGCAGGATTTCGGCGACCAGCCGCTGGAGGGCCTGTTCGACAGCCGCATGCTCGGCCAGGCCTTCGGAAATCTGATCAAGAATGCCGTCGAATCGATCGAGGCCGTTCCGAGCGATGAGCGGGACGAACGCAAGATTCTCGTCCGCGCCGCACTCGATACCGGCCGCGACCGCTTCACCGTCGACGTGATTGACAATGGCCGCGGCCTGCCGGTGGAGAACCGCCACAGCATTCTGGAACCCTATATGACGATGCGCGAGAAGGGCACCGGCCTCGGCCTCGCCATCGTCAAGAAGATCATCGAGGAACATGGCGGGCAGCTCGAGCTGCATGATGCGCCCGCCGATTTTGACCGGGGAAGAGGGGCCATGATCCGCGTGCATCTGCCACGCCTGGACCCGACGCCTGCTGCCCCCGCAGCCAATGACAAGGAAAGCGTTTATGGCCTCTGATATTCTCGTCGTCGACGATGAGCATGATATTCGCGAGATCGTTTCCGGCATTCTCTCGGATGAGGGGCACGAGACGCGCACGGCCCATGACAGCGACAGCGCGCTGGCGGCAATTTCCGATCGCGTGCCGCGGCTGATCTTCCTCGATATCTGGATGCAAGGCAGCAAGCTCGACGGTCTGTCGCTGCTCGACGAGATCAAGACCCGCCATCCGGAACTTCCCGTGGTGATGATATCAGGCCATGGCAACATCGAAACCGCCGTCTCGGCGATCAAGCGCGGCGCCTTCGATTTCATCGAGAAGCCTTTCAAGGCAGACCGGCTGATCCTGATCGCCGAACGCGCGCTGGAAAATTCCAAGCTGAAACGCGAGGTTTCCGAGTTGAAGCGCCGAACCGGCGACGCGCTGGAGCTGATCGGCACCTCGGTCGCGGTTTCGCAGCTGCGCCAGACGATCGAGAAGGTGGCGCCGACCAACAGTCGGATCATGATCCTCGGCGCCTCCGGCTCCGGCAAGGAGCTGGTGGCGCGAATGATCCACAAGAAGTCGGCCCGCGCCAACGGCCCCTTCGTTGCGATCAACGCCGCCAACATCACGCCCGAACGCATGGAAGTGGCGCTGTTCGGCACCGAGGGCACGCCCGGCCAGGCGCGCAAGATCGGCGCGCTCGAGGAAGCCCATCGCGGCATCCTCTATCTCGACGAAGTCGGCGAAATGCCGCGCGAAACGCAGAACAAGATCTTGCGCGTGCTGGTCGACCAACAGTTCGAGCGGGTCGGCGGTTCGAAACGCGTCAAGGTCGATGTCCGTATCATCTCTTCGACCGCCTATAATCTCGAAAGCCGTATCGCCGAGGGCTGGTTCCGCGAGGATCTCTACCATCGCCTTGCCGTCGTGCCGGTGCGTGTGCCCGCACTTGCCGAACGGCGCGAGGACATTCCCTTCCTCGTCGACCAGCTGATGCGCCAGATTTCCGAGCAGGCCGGCATCCGTCCGCGCCGCATCGGCGACGACGCCATGGCGGTGCTGCAGGCGCATGATTGGCCCGGCAACATCCGCCAGCTGCGCAACAATATCGAACGGCTGATGATCCTTGCCCGCACCGACGGCCCGGATGCGCCGATCACCGCCGACATGCTGCCGACCGATCTCGGCGACATGCTGCCGAAAGTGTCCGCCAAGAACGACTATCACATCATGACGCTGCCGTTGCGCGAAGCCCGCGAGATGTTCGAGAAGGATTATCTGATCGCCCAGATCAATCGCTTCGGCGGCAATATCTCGCGCACGGCGGAATTCGTCGGCATGGAGCGTTCGGCGCTGCACCGCAAGCTGAAGTCGCTCGGCGTCTGATTGTATCCGGCGCGGCCGAGGCCGCGCCGCCTGCTATATTGCTTTCCGGAAGACCAGGTTTCCCATGCCGAGAATTGCCTATGTGAATGGCCGTTACGTCAAGCATTCCGATGCCAGCGTGCATATCGAGGATCGCGGCTACCAGTTTGCCGATGGCGTCTACGAGGTCTGCGAAGTGCGCCACGGCTATATCGTCGATCTCACGCGCCATCTGAACCGTCTCGACCGTTCGCTCGGTGAATTGCGCATCGCCTGGCCGATGGGCCGGGCGGCGCTGACGCAGGTCATTCGCGAGACGCTGCGCCGCAACCATGTCCGCAACGGGCTTTTCTATATGCAGGTGACGCGCGGCGTCGCCCGCCGCGATCATGTCTTCCCGGCCGAGGGAACGCCGCCCTCGCTGGTCATTACCGCCAAGAGCACCGATGCCAAGATCATCGCCGCCAAGAACGCCAATGGCATCAAGGCGATTACCCTTGTCGACAATCGCTGGGACCGCGTCGACATCAAGTCCGTCGGGCTGCTGCCGAATGCCATGGCCCGCCAGCAGGCCAAAGAGGCCGGCGCCCAGGAAGCGATTTATGTCGACGGCGACGGGATGGTGAAGGAAGGGGCGGCGACCAATGTCTGGATCGTCGATCCCGATGGAACGCTGGTGACGCGCCCGGCCGAACACGGCATTCTGCGCGGCATTACCCGCACCACTCTGATGGATGTCGGAGCTAAGCTGGGGTTGAAGATCGCCGAGCGGAGCTTCTCCGTTTCGGAGATGCTCGCAGCCCGCGAGGTCTTCCTCACTGCAGCCACAAGCATTTGTTTTCCGGTCGTTTCCGTCGATGGCCAGGCCATTGCCAACGGCCATCCGGGCAGCGTTTCGCAGAAAGTCCGCGAAGCCTTTTTCGACGTTGCGGAAAAGATTGCGATTTGATACCAAGATTTGCTGGACAGGTGGAACGAGGATGCCACCGGTCTTCGCATGGTGAGGTTGATTGATATTCTACCGGCCAGATCAGGTCGGCAATAAAGAAAGAAGCGGCGCGATGGCGGAACGTTCTCAGAATCTTCAGGACTTATTTCTCAATACTGTTCGCAAGCAAAAGATTTCCCTGACAATCTTTCTGATCAACGGCGTGAAACTCACGGGCGTTGTTACGTCTTTTGACAATTTCTGTGTTCTTCTTCGCCGTGACGGCCATTCGCAGCTCGTGTATAAGCATGCGATCTCGACGATCATGCCGGGCCAGCCCATGCAGATGTTCGAGAGCGAAGAAGCAGCGTCCTAACAGGATCAGCCGTCATTTCGACACGCGATACCAAGAACGATTCGATCATCCCTGAGGCCGCCAAGCACAGGGACGACATGCGCGCGACTGTCGTCGTGCCGGTTCTGAAATCGCGCAGTCGCGGCGGCCAGAGCGAATCGGCCTCGACCCGCACGCCGGAAAGCCGTCTCGAAGAGGCGACCGGCCTTGCCCAGGCAATCGACCTCGATGTCGTCAATGGCTCTATCGTCCCGGTCAACGATCCGAGACCGGCCACGTTGCTCGGCACCGGCAAGATCGAGGAGATCAAGGCGCTGCTCGACGAGCGCGATTCCGGTCTCGTCATCGTCGATCATCCGCTGACGCCGGTGCAGCAGCGCAACCTCGAAAAGGAATGGAACGCCAAGGTCATCGACCGGACGGGCCTCATCCTCGAAATCTTCGGCCGCCGCGCCTCCACCAAGGAAGGCACGCTGCAGGTCGATCTCGCCCATCTGAATTATCAGAAGGGGCGTCTGGTCCGAAGCTGGACCCACCTTGAACGCCAGCGCGGCGGCGGTGGCTTCATGGGCGGCCCCGGCGAAACCCAGATCGAAGCCGACCGGCGGATGCTGCAGGACCGCATCATCAAGCTCGAACGCGAGCTGGAGCAGGTCGTGCGCACCCGCCAGCTCCACCGCGCCAAGCGCCGCAAGGTGCCGCACCCGATCGTGGCGCTCGTCGGCTATACCAATGCCGGCAAGTCGACGTTGTTCAACCGCATCACCGGCGCCGGCGTGCTGGCTGAAGACATGCTCTTTGCCACGCTCGACCCGACGCTTCGGCGCATGAAACTGCCGCACGGCCGCACTGTCATCCTGTCCGACACCGTCGGCTTCATCTCCGACCTGCCGACCCATTTGGTCGCCGCCTTCCGGGCGACGCTGGAAGAGGTGCTGGAAGCCGATCTCATCCTGCATGTCCGCGATATGTCCGATGCCGACAACCAGGCGCAGAGCTCCGATGTGATGCGCATCCTGAACGACCTCGGCATTGACGAGGCCGAAGCCGAAAAGCGCCTGATCGAGGTCTGGAACAAGATCGACCGGCTGGAGCCGGAGGTGCACGACACCATGGTGCAGAAATCGGCCGGCGCCAGCAACGTGGTGGCCGTTTCGGCCGTCAGCGGCGAGGGCGTCGACACGCTGATGGAAGAGATCAGCCGCAGACTGTCCGGCGTGATGACCGTGGCAACGATCCGCCTTCCGGTCGACAAGCTTGCGCTGCTGCCCTGGCTTTACGATCACGCGATCGTCGACGGCCGCGAGGATAATGAGGACGGCACGATCACCCTCGATCTGCGCTTGTCCGAAACCGAAGCAACCGAACTCGAACGCCGCATCGGCAATGGCCCGAAGTCTTCAAAGGAAGATTGGGAGAGGTAAGCGAGATCAAGACTTCCTTCGGCCCCCTGGGGAAAAGGGAGATATGGCCTCCGCAGACCGGCTGGTTGGCGACAAGTCCAGCCTCAACCTCCGTCATGCTCGGCCTTGAGCCGAGCATCCACCCGCGTCCACCAGCGGCCTGCCATGGATCCTCGGCTCAAGGCCGAGGATGACGGAGAAGGGGTTGGCTTCTCGCCAAACTCGAGCCCAACCTACCCAACCACGATCGCCCGCTCGATCGCCTTCGCCGCCTGCCAGATTTCCTCCATCCGCTCCAGCGTCGCCGCTTCCAGCGTTTCACCTTCCGCTTCAAGAACATGCTCGATGTAACTGAAACGACGTCGGAATTTCGTATTCGTACCGCGCACTGCCTGCTCCGGATCGGCCTTCACATGCCGGCCGATATTGACGACCGCGAAGATCAGGTCGCCGAGCTCGTCGCTGACCTTTGCCTGATCGCCTTCGCGAAGGGCTGCTCGCAATTCGCCGATCTCCTCCTCGATCTTGTCGAGGATCGGCTCGGGTGCTGACCAATCGAAGCCGACCTTGGCGGCGCGTTCCTGCAGCTTCAGCGCTTCCGTCAACGCCGGAAAGCTGCGCTGCACGGAACCGAGGAAGCCGCTGTTGAAATCCTCGGTGATGCCGCGGCGTGAGCGCCGCTCGGCGCGCTCGCGTTTCTCCGCCTGCTTGATCTCGTCCCATTGTCTCTTCACCGCGTCTGGTGTGTCCGCCGCCGATCGGGCAAAGACGTGCGGGTGGCGGCGGATCATCTTGGCGGTGATGGCGTTGACCACATCGCCGAAGGAAAATTCGCCGGCCTCCTCGGCCATGCGGGCGTGAAAGACCACCTGCAGCAGCAGGTCGCCCAGTTCGTCGCAGAGATCGTCCATATCGCCGCGCTCGATCGCATCCGAGACCTCATAGGCCTCCTCGATCGTATAGGGCTTGATCGTCTCGAAACTCTGCACAATGTCCCAGGGGCAGCCGGTTTCGGGATGGCGCAGCGCCGCCATGATCTCGATCAGCCGCGAAATGTCTTTGGAAGGTTGCATGTTGCCTCGGTTCAGCAGGCTTCAGTTCGGTGGGCCTCAGTTCAGCGGCCCTCAGTTCAAGGGAATGTCGTTGGCGCTCTTCGACGACTGGTAGCTGGTCGACAGCGCGTCGTAGCGCGCCTTGATGCGGGCGGTCTGTGTCTTCAGCGCGGTCTTCAGCGGAGCCTCTTCGGTCTCGACGAGATCGGCGATGGCAAAACTGTTCCAGAAGGCGTTTTGCCTGCGGTAGCCGCCGGGTTCAAGCCCGAAGACTTCCTTCAGGATCTTCAAATCGTGCGGAATGGCGAAGGCGTCGCGCGAATCCTCGTGGCTGAAAAAATAGTAGAAATTGTCGAAGCCGGCCCAGGTGATCGCCGACATGCACATGGTGCAGGGTTCGTGCGTCGACAGGAAGATCAGATCCTTGGTCGGCGGCTTGTCGCCAAGCTCGTAGAAGCGCTTCAGCGTATGCACCTCGCCGTGCCAGAGCGGGTTCTCCAGCTCGTTATTGGTTTCGGCGACGACAAGCGAAAAATCGGATTTCCTTAAGATTGCCGCACCGAACACCTTATTCCCAAGCGAAACGCCACGCTCCGTCAGCGGCAGTATGTCGTCTTCCATCACCTGAAGCAGGCGGGAGGCAATGGTCTTATCAGGCATGAGGGCCCTCCAGTTTTCCTCAGTCTATCGCCTTGGCGGCGCGAGTGAAATGCGTGAAGCACCGGTGGACGTCTTTTGTCACAGGCTTTATACTGCACCGCAGCAAGCAGGCTGGGAATATGCGGCTTTTTGGCAGCACGGGTGACTTTTCTCAAATCACTGACGGCACGAGCAAAAGAATACCTGCTTGCTTGGGCTTTCGAATTTCTGTTCCTTCAATCCCTTGTCGATCAAGGGCATATTCCGGCAACTTCGAAGTGGATTGATGATGTCTCCCAAGACTGAACAGCTTTCGGTATTTCCCGCCTTCTTTCGCGTGGAAGGCCAGAAGACGGCTGTCTTCGGCAATGGCGATGAAGCTTTCGCCAAGGTGCGGCTGCTGCTCAACACAAAGGCGCGGATTGTCGCCTATGCCGACCGGCCGGAAGCCGATTACCACGCTTTCCTGATTGCCAACCGTATCGAGACCGTGCGCGCTGCCTTCTCCGCCGAACAGGTAGAGGGTTCGGCGCTCGTCTTCGCCGCAACCGGCAATGAAGCCGACGATCGCAGCATCGTCGACGCTGCGCGTGCCGCCAGAATTCCGGCCAATGCCGTCGATCAGCCCGATTACTGCGACTTCTTCACGCCGGCGCTGGTCAACCGCGCGCCCGTCGCCGTTGCGATCGGCACCGAAGGGGCAGGGCCGGTTCTGGCGCAGATGATCCGCGCGCAGATCGACCAGCTTCTTTCGCCCTCGCTCGGCCGCCTTGCCGGGCTGGCAACGAGCTACCGCAAGGCCGTCGAACAATTGATTCCGAGAGGCGTCTCCCGCCGGGTTTTCTGGCGTCGTTTCTTTTCCGGTGCCGTTGCCGATGCGGTCGCCAACGGCAACCTGCCGCAGGCGCGCCATGCCGCCGACCGGCTGCTGCACGCGATGGACAAGGTCGCCGGCCACGTCTGGCTGGTCGGCGCCGGTCCGGGTGCCGAGGATCTGCTGACGCTGCGCGCCCAGCGCGTGATGATGGAAGCCGACGTTATCGTCTATGACGCGCTGGTGCCGCAGGCGATCGTCGATATGGGCCGCCGGGATGCCGAGCGGCTTTCCGTCGGCAAGCGCAAGGGCTGCCACTCGAAGTCCCAGGAAGAAATCAACGACCTGCTGGTCGATCTCGGCCACCAAGGCAAGCGCGTTGTCCGTCTGAAATCCGGCGATCCTCTGGTCTACGGCCGGGCAGGGGAAGAGATGGCAGCACTGCGCGCTGCCGGCATCACCTATGAGGTCGTGCCGGGCATTACCTCGGCTTTCGCCGCCGCTGCCGATTTCGAGCTGCCGCTGACGCTGCGCGGCGTTGCCTCCTCGCTGGTCTTTACCACCGGCCATGATCTCACCGGCGACGTGCTGCCCGATTGGGCAAGCCTTGCCGTTTCCGGCGCGACGATCGCCGTCTACATGGGCCGCACGGTTGCAGCCTCCGTTGCCGAGCGGCTGATGCAGGCGGGCATTCCGCCTGAGACCACCGTCGCCGTCATCGAAAATGCCAGCCGCGCCGATCGCCGCCTGCTGCATGGCACGCTCGCCGATCTGCCCGATCTGCAGCACCGCGACGAATTGACCGGGCCTGTCATGGTCATCATCGGCGATGCGGTCGCCGGCGCCAATTTCGAACTGTCCAAGCCTCTGGTGCGCGCAAACGCCCGGCTCGAGGAACTTGCAAGGAGCTGAATATGGGTGACAAGGTTCTGACCGCCAACCGGCTGACGGACGGCATTGCCGTCTGGCTGGATGCGAACGGCAAGTGGTCCACCTCGCTGCAGAAGGCGCTCGTTGCCCGTCATGCCGAGGCCGTTGCGGCGCTGGAGGCGATCGGCAAGAAATCCTATGCCGACAACGAGGTGGTTGACGTCGCCGTTGTCGACGTTCAGGAAACAAACGGCATTCTCTGGCCGCTTCGCCTTCGCGAGCGCATCCGCGCGCAGGGCCCGACCATGGAATATGCCCCGGGCTACGCTCCTGCCGATCCCGAATTCATTGCAGTCTGAGGAAGACGATGTACCGTTACGACGAATTTGACCATGCCTTTGTTACCGAGCGCGTCGAGCAGTTTCGCGATCAGGTCCAGCGCCGCCTTTCCGGCGAGCTCGCCGAGGACGCGTTCAAGCCGCTGCGCCTGATGAACGGCGTCTACCTGCAGCTCCACGCCTACATGCTGCGCATTGCCATTCCCTATGGCACGCTGAGCTCGCGCCAGCTGCGCATGCTCGCCCATATCGCCCGCACCTATGATCGCGGCTATGGCCACTTCACCACGCGCCAGAACCTGCAGTTCAACTGGCCGAAACTGTCCGATATTCCGGATGCGCTGGCCGACCTTGCGAGCGTCGAGATGCATGCGCTGCAGACCTCGGGCAACTGCATCAGAAACGTCACGGCCGATCACTTTGCCGGTGCCGCCGCCGATGAGATCGCCGATCCGCGTCCTTACGCTGAAATCCTGCGCCAGTGGTCGTCGGTCCACCCGGAATTCTCCTTCCTGCCGCGCAAGTTCAAGATCGCCGTCACCGGCGCCGAGCGTGACCGCGCCGCAATCCAGGTCCATGATATCGGGCTGCACGTGAAGACGAACGACAAGGGCGAGATCGGCTTTGCCGTCTATGTCGGCGGCGGCCAGGGCCGTACGCCGATGATCGCCAAGCTGATCCGCGACTTCCTGCCCGAGGAAGACCTGCTCTCCTACACCACGGCCATCGTGCGCGTGTACAATCTCCACGGCCGCCGCGACAACAAATACAAGGCCCGCATCAAGATCCTTGTGCACGAAACCGGCACTGAGGAGCTGACGCGCCAGGTGGAAGCCGAATTCGCCGCACTGAAGGATAGCGAGCTCAAGCTGCCGGAAAAGGACGTCCAGTCGATCGCTGCCTATTTCGCGCCGCCTGATCTGCCCGAACGCGCCGAAGGCTGGGAAAACCTTGCCCGCTGGAAGAAGGCCGATTCCGGTTTCTCCCGCTGGGTCCAGCAGAACGTGCAGCCGCACAAGAACCCCGATTACGGCATGGTGACGATCTCGCTGAAGCCGATCGGCGGCATTCCGGGCGATGCCTCGGATGCGCAGATGGATGCGATCGCCGATCTTGCCGAGGAATATGCCTTCGACGAGATCCGCGTCAGCCATGAGCAGAACCTGATCCTGCCGCATGTGGCGCTAGCCGATCTCGAAGCCGTCTATCGCGGCCTCGTCGCTATCAATCTGGCGGAAGCCAATGCCGGCCTGATCACCGATATCATTGCCTGTCCGGGGCTCGACTACTGCGCGCTCGCCAATGCGCGCTCCATTCCGCTGGCGCAGGAAATCTCCCGCCGCTTCGGCAATGCCGAACGGCAGGCCGAGATCGGTGAGCTGAAGATCAAGATCTCCGGCTGCATCAATGCCTGCGGCCATCACCATGTCGGCCATATCGGCCTGCTCGGTGTCGAGAAGAAGGGTGCCGAACTCTACCAGATCACCCTCGGCGGCTCCGGCGACGAACATACTTCGATCGGCGAAATCATCGGCCGCGGCTTCGAGCCGGACCGGGTGACGGACGCGATCGAGACGATCGTCGACACCTATCTCGGCCTGCGCCTCGATCAATCCGAGAACTTCCTCGCCGCCTATCGCCGCGTCGGACCGCAGCCGTTCAAGACCGCGCTCTACGGCTCGGCCGCCGAAGCGGCATAAGGAGGGGATGATGACGAAGATCTGGAGAGAAACCGGTTTTGTCGAAAACGATCCCTGGGTGATCGAGACCGACGAGGTGAAGGCGACCGAGGAGCAGAAGCCGCTGCTCGGCCTTGACGAATTGATCGCCAAGGCCGACGAAAGCAACGATGTCGGCCTCGGCGTGCTGATCAAGCCGGCCGACGATGTGCGCCGGCTGGAGCCCTATCTCTATCGCCTCGAAATCGTCGCCGTCGCCTTTCCGGCTTTCAATGACGGCCGCGCCTTCAGCCATGCCTCGCTGCTGCGCCAGCGCCTCGGCTACACCAACGAGCTGCGTGCCGTCGGCGACGTGCTGATCGATCAGGTGCCGCTGATGCTGCGCGTCGGCATCGACAGCTTTTCCGTCACCAACGCCACGGCGCTGAAGCGGCTTTCCGAAAACCGTCTTCCCGCCATTCCCCATCATTATCAACCGGCGGTGCGTGACGCCGAAGCCGGCAAGGGCTATAGTTGGCGCCGTCAGGCGAAGCCGGCCGCATAAGCGGCTGGTCCGCTTTTTTACGATGGCGGATGATAGCATGAAGATATTCGAAGTGGCGGTGATCGGTGGCGGTCTGGCCGGCATGATTGCCGCAATCGCGCTGGCGCGCGGCGGTCGCAACGTCGCGTTGGTAGCGCCTCTCGCTCCGAAAGAAGACCGGCGCACCACGGCGCTGATGGATCAATCGATCCGCTTCCTCGACCGCCTGGCGCTCTGGGAAAAGCTCCGCCCTGCAGCCGCTCCTCTCACTAGCATGCGCATCGTCGACGGCACCGATCGGCTGTTGCGCGCGCCGACCACCACCTTCCGCGCGGCCGAGGTCGGCCTCGATGCCTTCGGCTACAATTTCCCCAACAAGGCGCTGACCGGCATTTTGGAAGAGGCCGCGGCCGGTGAGGGCAACATCACCCGTTTCACCGATATGGCCGAATCGATCGAAATATCGGCTGAAGCCGTCTCGATCCGGCTTACCGGCGGCGAGACGCTGTCGGCCGATTTTGCCGTCGGCGCCGATGGCCGCGGCTCGAAGCTGCGCGAGACGTCAGGCATTACCGTGCGCAACTGGTCCTATCCGCAATCGGCCATGGTTCTGAATTTCGCCCATTCGCTGCCGCACCAGAATATCTCGACCGAATTCCACACCAAACACGGCCCCTTCACCCAGGTGCCGCTGCCGGGAAGCCGCTCCAGCCTCGTCTGGGTGCAGGATCCCACTGAGGCGGCGAACCGCATGGAATTGCCGCTTGCTGAGCTGGGCAGCCTTGTCGAGGCGCGCATGCAATCCATGCTCGGCAAGGTCAGCATCGAGGAGGGCGTCCAGGTCTGGCCGCTCTCCGGCATGATGGCGCATCGTTTCGGCAAGGGACGCATCGCGCTGATCGGCGAGGCTGCCCATGTCTTCCCGCCGATCGGGGCGCAGGGACTGAACCTCAGCCTCCGCGATATCATGGCGCTTGCCGAGATCCTCTGCGACCGGGCGGAATTGCCGGTGCCGGCCGATGCCGGCGAAAGCTTCGACCGCAGGCGCCGCGCCGACATCATGACGCGCACCGCCAGCGTGGATATTCTCAACCGCTCGCTGCTTTCGGATTTCCTGCCTGTCCAGATGCTGCGGGCTGCCGGCCTGCATATCCTCTCGGCCATACCGCCGCTGCGCAACATCGTCATGCGCGAGGGCATCGAGCCCGGCCGCGGCTTCCGCGATATTCCGGATGCGCTACGGGAAAAGCTGAAGCGGAAGAAGGCCTGAGCGGATTACGATCAGCCAGAGCGAAACGCTCACCACCGAAAACACCGTGGTGATCAGGATCGTCGCCGAGGCGCGCTCCTGCCAGACGCCATATTGCTGGCCGATGACGAAGACGTTGGTCGCCGTCGGCAGTGAGGCAAGCAGCACGGCCGCCTGGATCCAGACCGGCTCGAAACCGCCAACCGCTGTCAGCGCAATGAAAACCGCGATCGGATGCAGGATCAGCTTCGCCGGCACGATATAGGAGATCTCGGCCGGGATTCGTTTCAGCGGCCGGAGCGCCAGCGTTACGCCCATGGCAAAGAGCGCGCAGGGTGCCGCCGCCTGGGCGAGGTAATCGACCAGGCGCTGAAAGGCCAGCGGCTGGTCGACGTGCAAGGCGGCCACCGCAAAGCCTGCCGCCGTCGACAAAATGAAGGGATGCAGCGCGACCTTCCGGACGATATCGGCGACAAGCTGGCCTGTTGAACGCTTGTCGTCGCCGGCCGCCGCCATCAGTGCCGGCGCGACGATGAAATGCAGTGCGTTCTCGAAGCAGATGATCAGCGCCACCGGCACGGCTGCGCCTTCGCCGAGCGCCAAGAGTGCCAGGCCCGGCCCCATATAGCCGATATTGCCATAGGCGCCCGCAAACGACTGGATGGTGCAATCGGCAAGAGAATTGCCGCGCCAGATCCGGCCGATGACAAAAAGCAGGATGAAGACCGCATAGGTCGCTGCGATGTCGGTGACAATGAAATCGACGCGCGTCAGCTCTTCGATCGGCGTGCGCGAGACGAGCTTGAAGAACAGAGCGGGCAGGGCGGCATAGATGATGAAGGTGTTCAGCCAGCCGAGCGCTTCGGCCGGCTGCTTGGTCGCCTTGGCGGCGATGTAGCCGATCAGGATCAGGCCGAAGAACGGCAAAAGCAGGCTGACAATATCGGCCAAGAGGTCTTCCAGTGCGCGGGGATGATCGGCGGGTCAGGATCTGACTTAAGCAATTCCAGCAAAAGTGTGTAGCGGTTTTTGCGTCTGGAATTGCGCAGAAACAAGAGCAATTCCTGCGAAACTGTGTAGTGGTTTAGCGTTCGGAATTGCTCACAAAACAAACCAGTAGAGCGTGGACTCATTCACGCGATGAGTCCACGCTCTAAGATCCCAACCCAATAATCGATCAGTAGTCCCAGAAGGCCGCCACCCAACGAAAGGCGTCGCCGTCGACCGCCACCCGGCCGACCGACGGGAACGGCAGGTGAGTGGCCACCAACTGCTCGCCGGTCTCCGCCAGTTCCCGCAAAAGACGGACCCGAACGCGCGCCGCCTCCTCGGGGTCGTGTTCGAAGCCGTTGAACCAATCCGGATGTTCAAACCCGACCGCGAACACGGCGTCGCCGGCAAACATCAGCCTGTCGCCGCCGGACGCCACGCGGATCACGCTGTGCCCGGGGGTGTGGCCGCCGGTGCGATGGACGACCACGCCCGGCGCCACCTCGTACTCATCGTCGAACAGCTTGAAATGGCTGCGGTATTCTTTGGCGAACCGCTTGGCGGTCGCCCGAAGCGCGTCCGGGAACCCCGGCGGCATGGAGACCCGGGAGAAATCGGGCGCCTCCCAGAACTTGACCTCGGCGGCCGCCACGTGGATCCGCAGGTCCGGACGCAGCTGGTCCTTCACCCCGTCGACGAGCAGTCCGCCAATGTGGTCCATATGCATGTGGGTCAGCACCACGTCGGTCACCGACGCAATATCGATGCCGGCGGCCTCCAGTCGCTTGATCAGCTGCCCGGCCCGCGGCAGGTGCAAGTCCGGGTCGATCCCCAGCCCGGCGTCGAGGAGTATGGTCTGGTCGCCGCTGCGCACCACGACCACGTTCAGCGCCCAGTCGAAAGCGTCCGGCGGCAGGAACATGTCTTTCAGCCAGGTCGCTCGGACGGCCGGATCGATGTTGTGGCCCAGCATCGCGGTTGGGAGCGGTAGCACGCCATCGCTGACCACCAGCACCTCAATCTCGCCGACCCGCACCGCGTAGCGCGACGGAACCAATTCGTCGAGCGGGGGGCTACCCGGGTGAAATGTGTTTTCCTGGCTCATGCTTGTCTCGAGGCTCATGTCTGTCTCCTTCTGACCGCCGCCTTATGCGCGGCATCGACGACGCTACATGGAGGCGTGTTTGCGATCGATTGGGTCGAGGGATAAGGGCGAGTGGGGTCAAGGGACAGGCCGAGCCATACCTCGGCATAGGTGCAGGCCTCGCTTTTTGCAGCCGGCGCGGTGCTGATGGGGGCGGCGTCGATCAGATTGGCGAACGTGGCAAGCCCTGCTACCGCCATTTCTCGATGAGAAAACCCGATCGTCCTTGAACGGGATCGGTGTGGGGTAAGGGTATTGACGAGATTTTCGTCAGCGTTTCGCTTGAAGCAGCCGAAGTCTGAATGTCGGCATGCTGTCCCTTAGGATAAGCGCCGATGACCTGGAAGTTCGACGTGCAGCCGAGATTCTGGTGCCCTGTCCCGGCCGGAAGAACCAGACAGTCTCCGGTCGCCACCGCTATTGCTTGACCGCCGGGACCACCAATCAGTAGCGTGGCGCTACCAAGCGCAATTCCCAGCACTTCATGAGCACCGGAATGGTAGTGCTGATAATCGAAGACACCGTTTGTCCAGATGCCTGTCCAACCGTTTGCCGCGAATCGACGTTCGAAATCGGTCGGTCCGCCGTCGGCAAAGAGCCCTCTGTAAAGCAATACGGGAAGATGCGGGTTGTTCGGGACCCAGTCGCTCGGCCCGAAAATTATCGTCTCGATGTTCATGCTGAATTCCCAAGGTAGTCGTCGATTGCCGCGACGCGACGGCCATCGAGCCGTCGACGTTGTATGCCCAAGTCTTTCGCCGCGTTTTCCATTGAACTCATCTGCGCTGATGGTCTCAAGGCTAAACCTTGGCGGTCGCCGGCGGTTCCTTGACGCATTTGAGGTCTTTCCCCCTTTTTACGCTCATCAATGATGTTGGGATCGCCGGCGGCGGCCACGAATGTGGGGAACCAGTCGAGGCCGGTTATGATGCCGTTTTGCAGACTGCCGGGAGGCACCTTGCCGGGCCAACGAACTATGGTGGGCGCGCGAAAGATCGAGGCGACTTCGAGCACCGGCTTTTCGATAAGCTACTGGTCTGCGAAAGGGTGAGAATTGGAGGCCTTTGGAAAGGCCGCCAAATAGCCCGCCAGCGCAGCGCATCGCGGAGACAACTTCCGACGAAGACGGTGCGGTGGCCAGTCGGTGGAGTCCGTTAGAGCGTGTCGATCAGGCCTCCGTCCACGCGCATCGAAGCTCCAGTCGTTGCGGACGCCAAAGGGGAGGCCAGATAGGTGACGAGATTGGCAATTTCCTCGACGCTCGCGGCGCGTTGGATGATCGAACCGGCGCGGTGCTTCTTGACGAAGTCCGCCGCCACTTCCTCGATCGGTTTCCCCGTCTTCGCACGTTCCTCGGCGAGCATCGCCTCGACGCCTTCCGACAGCGTGGGGCCGGGAAGGACGGAGTTCACGGTGACGCCCGTGCCAGCCATCCGCTTAGCAAGGCCGCGGGCAACCGCGATGTCCGCAGTCTTGCTGACACCGTAGTGGATCATCTCGACCGGTATGTTAAAGCCGGATTCCGACGCGATGAAGATGACGCGGCCCCAATTGAGCTTCTGCATGCCCGGAAGATATGCGCGCGAAAGCCTGACGGCGGACATGACGTTCACCTGCCAGTGGCGGTCCCATACCTCGTCGTCCGCATCGAAGAAGTCTAGCGGCTGGAAGATGCCCGCGTTGTTGATGAGGATGTCCACGTGAGGAACTTGGGCGACAAGAGCGTCACATCCGCCAGCGGTTGCGAGATCCGCTGCCGCTGCGGTGACGCTTCCCTTGGCGCCTTCGCCTTTCAGGCGGTCGGCGGCCTTCGCGGTCTTTTCCTCGGACCGGCCGTTGACCACCACGTTCGCTCCCGCCCTCGCGAGCTGGCGGACGATTGCGTATCCAATGCCTTCGGTGGATCCGCTAACCAGAGCGGTCTTGCCTGTGAGGTCGATCTGCATCTTCTGCTCCTGTGAGGTTGGATGACAGAACGTATGAACTGGCGACCGGTCTCGCAACAGCCCACGATGCGGATAATTCTTTCGCGAGAGGATGATGTCGGCGGCGGCGTGCTCCCAGTATGGGCGGGCTGCAATCCGACGGACCCGATTTGAAATGGTGCGCCGGGGCGCCGCAAACCAATGAGCTGGCACAACGACATCTGCGGGGCTGCGCTCCAACCTGAAGAAGTGGCTCGCTCGTAAGATTCCACGTTTATCGGTGCCCCAATACGATCTTGAGGCGCCCTCTCAGACAACGACTGCGTGCGAATTCCTGGCGTATCGTCTAGCCAGGGTCGACGGTCACGATCCCTCGTCCGGTATGTTCAAGACCTCTCCGCACGCCTTGCAATGAACGGCGTCGGCGTCATGGCGCTGAAGGCCGCATCGGTGACAGGAATAGGTCACTTTGTGAGGCCGGACGACTGCCTGAGCAAGCCTGACGAAAAGAGAGATGCCGACGATCATCGTCACAACGGAAGTGAGCTTGCCCAGCGTTCCCGGAAGCGTGATGTCTCCGAATCCCGTCGTCGTCACCGTCGCGACTGTGAAGTATAGCGCATCGACGAATCCTTCGCTTCCCTCCCGGTTGTAGAAGAAGGACGTATAGACGAACCCGGTTGCCATGAAGAGGAACACAAGGAGATTGATCACCGCCCGGACGACGTCGAGAAGGTATAAATAGCCGGCCTTGCGCAGTAAGTCCTTGAGCAGCGGACTCGTGCCGATCGCCCAGAGCCGCATGATCCGCAGGAAAGCGAAATTGAAGAGCAGATCCGGCAGCAACAGCGTGGCCAGCACCACGAAGTCGATCCAGGTCATCGGCCGCCGAATCCATTCGCGCACAGAGGATGCGGCGACCGCCCGGCCGATCATCTCGGCGGCGATCCACACTGCTATCGCATAGTCGATGATCAGATAGGACGGACCGGATCGCAGGTACGGGCCGAGCAGGAAGAAGGCGAGAATGGCGACGTCAATGGCAGCAAATACCAGCCGAAAGGCGACCGCCTGCCTGCCGTCGGCCCTATCGAGCCTTCGCAGCACCTGACGAAGCGAATTCTGCCGAGAGCCGTCGTCGGATTCGAAAGTTTTCATCCAGGGAATGTAGATCCCTCATCGGCGTCCGCAAGTCGCCGAACAGATCCTTGCCGGCAAATCGTTGAGCTCGTCTGGACAGGACTTGCCCTGCAGGTTGTGCCCCGCCTCAGGCGACGGACCATCCACCGTCCACCAGCAGGTTCGCGCCGGTGATCAGGCTCGCAGCCGGTGATGCAAGGAAGACGACGGCACCCACCACATCATCGGTTTCACCGATCCGGCCGAGCGGAATGTGACCAAGCGTCGCCTCGCGATTGTCGGCATCGGACAGAAAAGGTGCTGTGCCATCGGTGTGAATGAACGTCGGCGATACGGTATTTACGGTGACATCATAGCGTGCCCATTCGGCTGCAAGGCAGCGCGTGAGGTGATTGATGGCCGCCTTGCTCATGCAATAGATTGCCTCGCCGCGTAGTGCCACGGTGCCGGCCTGTGAGCTGATGTTGATGATCCGGCCCCCATTGCGCTTGATCATGTGCCGGCCCACAGCCTGCGTCATCAGAAAGGTACCCTTGATGTTGACATCGAGTATCTCGTCAAGGTCCTTCTCCTCGACGAGTTCCGCGAGATTGCCCGGAGCCACGCCGACATTGTTGACGAGGACGTCGATCCGGCCGAACGTCGCAAGCGTCGCGTCGACGGCTTGTGCGATATGGGCCTTATTGGGAATGTCCAGTTCAACGGGGAGAACTTTTCGCCCCGCGCCCTCCAGTTCGGCAACCAGGCCCGCCGACGCTGCGACATCGCGGACCCCTAAAACAATATCGGAACCTGCTGCGGCACAGGCAAGTGCGCAAGCTCGACCGATGCCACGGCTCGCTCCCGTCACCAAAGTCACCTTGCCCTCTAGGCTGAAGTCCGGCGCATTCTTCTGCATCACGATGCCTCCCTCGATGAAACTCCATTTATGGCAGCGTCGGCGTGCGGATGCCAGATATTCTCGGCATGCTGAGGAGTGTCCCTTTGACCAATGGGCTATCCCGCAACGTGGGACGCTTTTCCCGATACGCCCCGCAAAAAGCCGCATTGCCCATCGGTTCCTGCACACGACGAGCGACGGTGCGGGAGGAGGCGACGAAGCCGATCTCGCGGCGGCTTCCGATACCGCCACCTGCATGGCCTGGAAAATCGGCAACCGGTGGCCTAGCCGATCTGCATCAGGATCGGAAAGGTTTGCTGGAACCAGATCGCCACATTGCTGACCCATCCGAACAGGAAGGCGAGGCCGGTAAGCACGAGGAAGAGACCCATCACCTTTTCCACAGTGCCGAGATGGCGGCGGAAGCGCGAGAGGAACCGCATGAAGGCGCCGGAAAAGCCGGCGGCGATCCAGAAGGGGATGGCAAGGCCGAGCGAATAGATGGCGAGCAGCCCGGCGCCGGAGCCGACCGTCTCGCGTGAGGCGGCAACGCCAAGGATGGCGCCGAGCACCGGGCCGATGCAGGGCGTCCAGCCGAAGGCGAAAGCAAGGCCCATGATATAGGCGCCCGTCAGCGTCGCCGGCTTGCCGCCGCCCTGGAAGCGCGCCTCACGCGCCAGCACGCCGATTCGAAAGAGGCCAAGGAAATTCAGCCCCATGACGATGATGATCAGCCCGCCGATCTTCGACAGGAGGTCGAGATGCTGGCGAAGCGCCATGCCGATGCTGGATGCACCGGCGCCGAGCGCCACGAAGACGGTGGCAAAGCCGAGCGTGAAGAAGAGGGCAGAGAAGAACACGGCGCGTCTGACGTCGGGCGCGACCACAACCGCACCGCCGCCGCGGAACTGCTCGACTGAAATGCCGGCCATATAGCAGAGATAGGGCGGGACGAGGGGAAGCACGCAGGGCGACAGAAAGGAAAGCGCCCCGGCAATCAACGCGCTCCACAGGGAAATATCGGCAATCGACACGCATTCTCTCCGGCTGCAATCTGCGTGATGTTCCTAGCTTTGCAGGCAAGCGATTGCCAATCACCTTTTTGCGCGCGCAAGAAATCCGTCTTTACGCCCGCAAGATGCCTCTACACGGGCGAGATGCCTTCGCGCCCGCAAGAAATGTGCCGACCGCCGGAAAAAGGCAAATTTTTCGGTTGACCGCAATGGGTCGCCTGCCTATGTTCCGCCCACTTCCAGCCGGGGTGGGCACACCCGCGGAGAGGGAGAGCGTAGCTCAGCCGGTAGAGCAACTGACTTTTAATCAGTAGGTCTCGGGTTCGAACCCCGACGCTCTCACCATAAAATCAATAAGTTACCGGAAAATTTGTGACTTTTGTGACCGCCAAAAAGTCACACGCGTCACACGCTCAATTTGTCGTGCGCTTTTGCGTCGCCTCGATCCGCTGCAGGATCTCCTTCATGGCGCGTGGAACCGCCCTGCACGTTGAGCGTCGACTGCACTTCTTTGATGGGCGCCGGCAGTCGCGGCGGCCGACTGCTCGCCGATCGTGACGCGGAAACCGAGATTGTCGACCACGCCCTCGATTTTGCCGACGCGGCCGGAAAGCTCTTTGCTTTCGGCCTGCGCTTGCGCGCGCCAGGCTTGCAGCTCGCCAATGTCGCGCTGATAATTGTTCCAAGCGATAGCGCCGCCGGCAATCATGCTGATGAGGGTGACGCCGCCCAGGAGGGTGTTAAGGTTCCAATCCATAAACTTGCGCTTGTCGATCGGCATAGCCGTGTCTCCGTTGGCCGTCACTCCTCGCATCCCTCTTCTTCAAAATAGTGGACATACATTTGCGGCGCGTTCGTCAGCGGGCTTGTCGGTGTCGCTCATCTGATCAAATCAACATGGGTTGCTGATTAATTGCAGCCAAAGGCTCCACAGGCGGCAGGGAGGACGATCGTGTAGTCCGGCAGCGGCCGCTGCAGTTTGGCTTGCCTCTTCCCAAGGCGCGCCGTGGCCGGGCGCGACTCAGCTCTATGGCGCGCTGGGTTCTATTTCGGCCCGCGCTGGCCGAACGGCGGTCAGCCGTTGTTGCCGCATGAGGCGGCTGACCGCTCACCAACACCATAGGCCGGCTGGATCACCACCCGCGACCACACCAACGGCGCGCCGGCTGGTTTTTCTCGGATGCTTGCAGCCGTTCATCGGAGGTTAATGCCTATTAACCGAGAATCGCAGCCTGAAAGGATGCGCCGATGAAGATGCTTTTTTCCTCATTTGCAGCCATTGTCTTGTCTGCATCTTTCGCTGTGCCGCTGAGCGCCACGCCGATCGTCGTGCCGAGCGCAGTACATATGCAAACCCCCGACGTCGAGCAGGTCAAACACCGCCGCCACGGTAATGGACATGCGTATGGTCACCGGAAGAAACACCGGTACGCTTACCGCGACTGTCGGTATTACGGCTCGTGCTATCGTCCGCGGTATTACGGCAGTCGCGACTATTACGGCTATCGCGACAATAGCCCCTATCGTCGTCGGTCAGGTGTGACCGTGTATTTCGATTTCTAGCCGTCCGCACAGTGCGACGAGAAGTACGACACGCGCTCTGAGGGCGCTAGTTGCTTGGCCGATCCGTCCAGTCGATTGTCGGGGCGACGGCAAAGCGGAAGCCCTCCCATAGCGCACCGTCGGCCTCCCCGGCCGGCGGTTTTTTGACTAAAACCGCTACTCGTTCACTGGGTGACGACGGTAGGTCAATCCACGCGATGCATGCAACGGCCACCTCCGTTTGCACAAATTTGTGCCTTCAATATCCGTACTATGATTCCCGGACATTGATGCAATCAGTTCAGCTTTGAAGACCACACAAGCTGCAAGTTCTATCGTTCAATAGCCGGCTTCGGCTGCAACCGCTCCAGCATCATGATACTCGGCGATTGCTTTACGAACGTGCGTCTCCGGATAACCGAATTTCTCAGACAACAAGCGGAGCGCCGGTGCGTATTTCACACCGTCATCCCGAAGCAAGCGCTCAAGGCTGTCCAGCGGCCTCGACCAGAAATTCACTCATCTTTGCTGCAACGTCCTGCTCGCTAACGTCCTGACCAGCCGCTTGAAGATCCGAAATAGCTTTCGAGAGAACTCCAGCGTCTCCACCCCCTTTAAAGCGGGCATCAGTGATTTCAGCGCCGTAGCCCGCAACATCATCCCGACCAATGAGGCCAGCAATCCATTGCGCCAAAAGCCTGTCCATGCGAGATTTCAGCTTGATGGACCTCTCGGCGTCTTGGAAGTATTGATCCTCCATCGCCTTTTTGCGGTCTCCTAAGTCGGCCATCGTTTTTTCTCCCTGAGTCAGTCATCTCCGCCTACAGAGTATTTTAGCACATCAAACGCCACACCATCTGATTTAACTTGATTTTTGGCGTTCACGACGAAGTCATCATCTCCTTGGACATCGTGTGTCACGGGATTCTATCCGCACCTGCCGCAAGCCCAAGCCTCACGAAGCATCGCTTTTCGTAATCATGAACGAGTTGGCAAGCGCCGGTATATTTCACGGAAAGAAGCGATCTTAGATCAACAGTCGCATTAACGCGCCCTCGTCCTTCACCCCATGCTGGTACGAATGGATAACCCGCTGCGCGAGATCTTCACGCTCGGTGTCTGTTGTGATTCGTCGCACCGAACTGATGTGGTCGAATACTCTCTGGCAGAGGGCAACTTCTTCGTCGCCCAACACGGTTTGTGCTTCGGCTATCTGGGATCGGATCATGATCGCCCTCACTTCCTTCGGATCGATGGGAGGGTGGAACATCTGCTTTTTACGCGAATGAAGGGAGACACAAGGTCGTGAGGTCTCGCGCCTATTTTCGGGATAAGTCTTTGTCCCGTCTGACAACTAGTTCTCGTTCGGCCCGCTCCACACATAGGCAGAAGCCGGCTTTCTCTGGGCATTCCAGATCACTTCGTACCCTATCTTCTCAAGTGAAAGTAATGCGCCAAGCCTGTCGTCATCTGACAGGCTTCGCAGAGAAACATTAAGTGCGTCCAGGCCACCTAAATTGTAGAGGTTCACAAATACATCGAGTGCCATTGTTGTTCTCCCGCAGAACAACATAACACAAAAGGAGACGAATATTTGCTTCACACATAAATAAATATTTTATACATCTATTCGTTCTTCACGAATTATTTACTATTTTCTTCATCAGGGTGTGGATATTTGACATGGGCGAAGCCTTTGCGTCTTTACCGCCGGAATTTCGCTTCGCGGAAATCCGCTGAGACTCGGGAACCAACTTCCACTGCGGTCCGTTTTCTTCTCATCGACAAACAGGAGAACTCGACCATGGATTGGAATCGGATCGAAGGAAATTGGAAGCAGGCGAAGGGCAAGGTCAAGGAGCAGTGGGGCAAGCTCACGGACGATGATCTCGACCAGATCGCCGGCAAGCGCGACCAGCTGGAAGGCAAGATCCAGGAGCGCTATGGCATCGAAAAGGACCGTATCAAACGCGACATCGATGACTGGACCGGTCGCCAGACTTGGTAGTGCCTGAACAAAAACCCGGTGAAAGCCGGGTTTTTGCTGTCGAAGGAGCTAACGCCGTCAAGGGCTGTCGGATGTCATGAATATCCACCAAAAGCCAAGAGAAGTGCGCCGATCGCGATAACGGCGAGCGCTGGCCAGTTTTGGGATATCCCGAGGAACCTGAGGCCTTGGCGCCGTGGCTCTAGCGTGGTGCCGCCTTGCGGCAGTTGATGCGGATCACTCGGTCTTCGACCAAGCACCGACGTAAAGAGAAAAAGAAGTCCGCCGATGATGAGAGCGGCTCCGATCAGGATTGCCCACATGATGGCCTCCGCTAGCGATGAGGATGTGGGTAAACCAGATCAGGAGCTGATCGTTCCTTGAGTGCCTGCTTGCTTGAACAACTGCCGCGTCGGAACCAAAAGCGCCCGCATTGAATTTGACCGCGGAGCAATCTTGGAGATCCTGATGGATAAGACACCGAAGACGGCCATTCGCGGCATGATGTTGTACGTAGCCGCGCTTCTCGTCTTGGGCGTGCTGGCGGGCGCCGCCTACACGATTTATGGCCATCCCGCCGATCCGTCCGAGCGACCGGCGGCCGAGACGATTCCGCAAAAAGCTCCAGCTCCGCAGTGAGATACGTCTTTCCAAGGTTCTTTCCAAGGTATTGATTGATCGCCGTTCGAGAACAAACGATGACCGGGGAAGATACCTGTCAAAATCCGGCGCTCACCCGGTCAGGTCGTGCTGGAACGCCTGGGGCTCCACGGCACCAGATCAGCAAGTGGCAAGGAATATGGCTTTAGAGAGCAAGCCCGACATCCTGTCGCAAGTCCTTCCAACCAGTATCGAACTCTTATTATAGGGAGAACAACCTGCGACAGAGAAAATCGGCATCTGCGCAGAAGCGATGAGATTTGCGAGCAGTGGGGGCCAGCTCTGTCTGGAACCCAGAGAGTGCGTCGGAACAGGGGAGTTTGCGGATGAGGGAACATGCAGTCGTGATATCAGGGGCAGGGCCGGCGGGCCTGATGCTGGCAGGCGAGCTGGCCTTGGCGGGCGTCGACGTGGCGATCGTCGAACGGCGACCCAATCAGGAGCTGGCCGGTACCCGTGCCGGCGGTCTGAGTGCGCGCACGCTTGAGGTTCTCGATCAGCGCGGCATCGTCGACCGGTTCCTCGCAGAAGGGCAGATAGCCCAGGTCACGGGGTTTGCGGTCACCCGTCTGGATATCAGCGATTTTCCGACCCGGCACAATTACGGGCTGGCGCTGCGGCAGAGGCATATCGAGCGCATTCTGGCCGGCTGGGTCGGCGAACTGGCGGTGCCGATCTATCGCGGCCTTGAGGTAACGGGTTTCGTGCAGGACGACACTGGCGTTACCATTGAACTCTCTGATGGGGCCTTGCTCGGGGCTCGCTATCTCGTCGGCTGCGATGGCGGCCGCAGTCTGGTTCGCAAGGCTGCCGGCATTGCGTTTGAAGGATGGGATCCGACGACCGGTAATATTCTCGCCGAGGTGGAGATGGAAGAGGAGCCGCCATTGGGTATCCATCGCACCGCCTTTGGCATCTATGCCTTCGGCAGGGAGGAGTACGAAATCCTCGACGGCAAGATCGTCTTTGCCAAGGAAGGTCCGATCGGCCTGATGGTGCCGGAGAAGAATGCCGGCGCGACGGCCGAGCCGACGCTCGGAGATCTCAGGGAAGCGCTCATTGCCGCATTCGGAACGGATTACGGACTGCATCGCGTCAACTGGATTTCCAGGTTCACCGATATGTCCAGGCAGGCGACGGCCTACCGCAAGGGCCGGGTACTCCTCGCTGGCGATGCCGCCCATGTGCATTCTCCGGTCGGCGGGCAGGGCCTCAACACGGGCGTGCAGGATGCCGTCAATCTCGGTTGGAAGCTGGCCCAGGTGGTGAAAGGCACGTCGCCTGAAGCCTTGCTCGACACCTATCACGCTGAGCGGCATCCGGTTGCGGCCCGCGTGTTGCGCGTGACGATGGCGCAGGTCGCGTTGCAGCGCACCGACGATCGCACCGAAGCCTTGCGCGACATCGTCACTGAGCTGCTTGGCATGGAGGAGCCGCGCAAACGCATCGCTGCCGAAATGTCCGGGCTGGCGATCCATTACGAGTTCGGCGAGGGCCATCCGCTGCTCGGCCGCCGCATGCCTGACCTGGATCTCACCACGCCGGATGGTCCTCTGCGTCTCTTTACGCTGCTCCAGGATGCGCGGCCCGTGTTCTTGAACCTCGACGCGTCTGGCAGCCTCGACATCGCGCGGTGGTCCGACCGCATCAGGTTGGTCGACGCCAGATATGACGGTGCATGGGAGCTGCCGGCGCTGGGTGTGGTCTCGGCGCCAACCGCGCTGTTGATCCGGCCCGATGGATATGTGGCGTGGGTGGGCGAGGGAACGCAGGATGGTCCGCAAGAGGCTGTAAATAACTGGTTCGGACCACCCGGTTAAAAGCTGAAAAAGTGCCGACTAAGCGGCCAGCGAGATCGGGCCGCAATCCGATATCGTCGCGGGATCCGGCATCGGTTTGCCGCGGCGTTCCCACGTGCGCCGGCTGATGCCGAAAGCCTCCCAGGGGCGTGCTGTGCTCAAAGAATTGGCGAGATAATCGGCTCTGGAAAGCGCGCCGGCGGCACGGCGCTGCTCCTCTTTTCGCGCTCGGTCCCGCTGCCGCCGCTTTTCCTTTTGCAGTTTTGCTCTTTTCCGCTTCGGCACATCGAAGGCACCGATGGTGCGGATATCGAGGGCGCTCCGTTCCGCGTAGCTTAGGTGCAGGGCATGACCGAGCGCGTCGGCGGACAAGCCAGAAAAGCGCAGCTTTGTCCGCTCGTAGATCACTTCCTCTATCTCGGCTTTCCCAGCCCAGGGAAGCCATCGCGCCGACCAGCCAAGAACCACATCGACAAACTCTTCCCTGAATTCGACAAGGGCGAGGCCGGCGATCACCTCGACGTAAATCAATGCATCATCGGCCTCCGGCACGATGTCTCCGTGGCGATGCCTGATCAATTTTTCGATCTCGCGCATCCGGCCGCGGAAATGGTTCCAACGGCTGGCTCGCATACGGCGCTGGACCGCCTTGTAACCGAGCAGACAGTCGCCGACCTTGATGGCTGTAACATCCCGCGCCAACCCCTCCGGCCGATCGGCGTTTGTCGTCCGCTTTTCCGATTTGGCCGGTTCATCTGCGCAAACAAGACGAGCCATCGATTGTCCTTTACCATCTGCCTTTGAGAGGCCGAAACGGCTGATTGTAAAGGAAGACGGAGGGGGTGATCATCCACTTTTTGCGCTGATCACACGCCTTTCTGCGGATACTCGAAGAAGCGGTCGGTAGTCTCGATTCGAGCCCGACGCTTTGAGCAATCTGGCGAAAGACATTGCGGCAGCACTCGGCAAAACGCCGCTCGACGTGCAAATGTCAGCCCCGCCCCGCCCCGCCACGAAAGACGAGCGCTCTCAATCCCTATGGATCCTTCGGCGCAGAGGATTCATCGTCCCTCTGATCGCCGGCAGGAGAAGGCGCGGTTGAGCGGCCGCACTTTGCTTAAGCAACGTCTGCAATCAGCGGAAGCCGAAGAAACTCAAAATCGCGAGCACGATAACGACAGCGCCGACAAGCCAGATCAAATTGTTCATGGGAAACCGTTCTCCTGTTGAGGGTCGGGCAATTGTGACCCGATCACTTAACGGTGAGGGAGGGCTTGGAGTTCCCAACCGTTGCAATTGCTGTAGCCGCCTTCGGCGCAAAACCAATTTCCGGCTCTATGCCTTTCAATAACTGCACGAGCGAGCATTGCTGGGTCTGAAGCCATCCGCACATGCCGGGTTTACCGATGTATTCCGCTGATATTGAAAGTCCTGGTGATCCTGCCTTGCAGGCGACGTGCAGGAAGACGTGAACGCGGACACACCGATCAGCACTCCCGCTACCAATGGAAAAAATCGGTTCATCCGAACGTCTCCTCACAAGGTTGTCACGGTCGCAATATACCATGCCAACACGAGAATATACGAAACTTCCGGTGCATTTGATCGCGCTCGCTTGACCCGCAACATTCGCGCGATTGATCAATCAATCTATATTCGTGATGCGTCGACCCTCAGCCGATGATCAAATACGCTTAAGTCTAATCTGATAGGGTTATTCTGTCTTTATGGAAGTAGTTGCATGGCGTCAATAGCCAAACGGACGCGATTTTGACTTGAATAAGTCGCGGTTTTTCAGTAAAATTATAGCATAAAAAAGTAATATAAATGGGAGGATACTATGTCGTCAACTCGGTTTGATCCGATTTTGCTTCATCGCACACATTTCATCGATGAGGTCACGTGCCTCGATGAAATCTTCGATGTTCTGGACAAGTGGCCGGAGGACAAACGGGGTTTGGCATATGACACTCTGTTGAAGGCGTGTAGAGATACGGCCAACGGGCGTTTCCCGCTGAGCGCTGCACGTGAGAATTTCCGGCGTTTTCTGAAGATGTCGGGCGTGCTGGCGAAGGTTGAGGGCGGC
Source organism: Rhizobium sp. WYCCWR10014 (assembly GCF_001657485.1). GTDB lineage: Bacteria > Pseudomonadota > Alphaproteobacteria > Rhizobiales > Rhizobiaceae > Rhizobium. Next base: position 7,601 of record NZ_LXFU01000049.1, on the reverse strand, counting down.
CCCAAATTCGACGGACTGATCAACCATCAACTTGGTAGTGCTTAGTCAGATATTGGCCTGTTGGGGGCCGTCTGCATGGCAGGTGAGGGCGCGCCGTGACATCAGTTGCGGCGCGTTCTGGTTTCGATATAGGCTGATCGGGTGCTCGCCTATTTCTTGGCCACAAAGCGCCGCTGCAAGCCCTGCCAAGAGGCAGCCGGCTGTTTGGTTGGGTGTCGGACCCAACAGATCTTAATTTACGCCGGCACTGGCCCAGTCGCATCGGAAGGCAAGCACGGGCTTCGAAAACCCCTTGAGCCGTCGGCGCGTGGCGTGACCGAAGAGATCGGCTGCGCCGTATTCCCGAAATATATTCTCCGAGACGAGGATCTGGTCGCTGGAGGCTGCCGCGCACAGACGCGCGGCAAGTTGCACGGTTGAGCCGAAGAGGTCGTTGCTGTCCTCGACCGGTTCGCCGCAATCCAGTCCGATGCGGATATGGATAGGCTCGGTGTTTCCGCCGTTGTAACGCTCGAATTCCCGCTGGATCGCCATGGCGCATTCGACGGCTGCCGTTGTCGCCGCGAAGGCCGCCATGATGCCGTCGCCGGTGTGTTTCACTTCGCGGCCCGAATTCTGGCTGAGGCATCGTCGCACGATAGAGTCATGGGCGCGGACCATTTCGGTCGCAATGCGGTCGCCGAGGCGCGATGTCATCGCTGTCGATCCGACGATATCGGTAAAGAGGATTGCCCGGTGGCCGGGATCCACCTGAGCGGAGGATTGGCCGGGCGCCGGCTCAGGGTCATGGATTCGGCCAAGAAAAGCCTCGACCGCCGACAGGGCGACCTCGACGATCTCGGCGGCGACGAAGCCGTGCGCTTCACGATGCACACATTGCGCAGTTTCCGCATCCGGCGCATCCACGAGGCAGAAGGCGGTCCCGCGTCGCTGATCGAACCAATAGGTCAGGAACTTGACGCCGTATTTGTCCTGAATGTCTAGATCCATGCGATGCGCCTGAGCAACGTCGGCGGCTGACGTTCCTTCAAGAAAGTGCCGGTCCATGAAAATAGGCATCGCGCGTTCCTCCCAAATCCGCCGCGTGGCATTGTACGACCCGGACGAAACGCCGTCCACCTCTGGCACAATTAATGAATGATTAGAGAGGTTCTTGCTTCCAGCAAAGCATATGTGTTGCTGTAATTCTTATAGAGTATAGAAGGAAAGACTGAGTTTTAATCAGCGGGGCGTGGGATGAAGGCCCGATATTTACCATAATCAGTCGCTTAATGACTGGTCGGTGGAGCTGTCGGGGTCTTCAAGCGTTCCACGTTCTCAAGCGCGGCGTCTGCCGGACCCGAGAGGGATGGAGAAACACGCCTGTAACGGCCATGAATGATTGGAGCATGACGCCGAAAGTGTGAGCGGTTTTCGGACGACATCATGCTCTAACTATATAATGTAGAACAGGATTCAGATTTTAAGCCACCCGGCCTAAAATCATCCTGTTCCAGGATCAAAGCCACGCTTCGGCCGGTAGGCGGCTTGCCAACGGCACGCAACTTGCATCGCATTCCATAAGCTCACCGAAATTGGGAAAAGCTGTAGCAAAGTGAGACAGACGGCACATTTTCGACCGGTTGGTTTGGCCTCAATGGGGCTCGGCCATTATGCCGTTATTAACTCTGTGTGGGACGCAGCGCGCACGCTCCTGCGCGACTGGCCGGTAGACGACGGCGAAGAGTATTTCGAGGCCGTCAAATCGTGCCTGGATGCGATTATCGGCGATCTCCCACCGGAACACGTGCGGGCGGCCTTCATCAGGGCGGCACAGGAGGCCGGCATTGCCGTCATAGAAGCGGCGGACTGAATACTCGCCACGCTTCACCACCTATCCTCGACGTCAGATCCTCCGACGCTTGACTTTTCCTGCCGAAGCTCTAACTTAGAACAAAACAGGAACATTGGAGATGATCATGACGCATACGGAACAGGTGATCGCCAACGCCCTCGCGCTTGTCGAAGCGTCCCGCGCAGCCCGCGAGCGGGATCAACAGCGGCGTGCCGCCTGGCAGAGAAAGGTCGAGCTCAGCCGGCCGCTACCGCCCTTGCCGCGCCCGGTTCAACTGCCGTTGGCGCTGAACTGATGCAGCCGGCAAGGACGTTGGAACCCCATCGGGCACACCCCGAACACGCTGTGCTAGAACAAGCTAGGCCCGATCAGGCTTGGCCGGATCAGACTTGGCCCGATCAAGCCTGGGAAGTCGAAGCCGTGCTTGCCTGGCATGACGACAATGCCAAGGCGGCGATACGCTCGCTGCTCGATGACTGCAAACATCTCCGCCAGCAACTGGCGCTGGCCGAAAGCGTGATGAGCCGCGGGATGGCCCGCGGATGGGCGCCGCGATACGAGCGGGATGCTCTCTGAAAGATCGATGCCGCCTGGTCTATGGTGCGGCATCCTCCAACGCTCCTCAGGATGAGGCTCTCTTGGGCCTTGTGCGGCGGCTAGCAACGAAAGTGCGCTACCCGCGGTGGCGATTGGCTACGGCGTCCGTCTTTCAGACGCGCCGAGGCCGTGGCGCTTTGAGTTGCCGCTTACGCAGCAAGGCCGACATTTGCGAGATAGGCTTCCAGCGCCCAGGCGTGAGCAGACGCAATGATAGCGCCGACATAGCCGTCCGGACGCACGAGCACCCAGTCGCCCGATGCCAGACCGTAGGCATCATGAAAATGCCCGCCTTCATCGATGACATCTCCGCGCCGGCCGATCCTGTGGATGTGCAGTCCGGCACGCGGCGGCACGGCGGCTTGCTCAACCTCGTAGCCCAGCAGCGTCCAGTGCGGCCCTCTGAACAGTTCGAACAGACGCGTCGGCTGGCCGGCAACACCTTTGAGTGGCGCATCGGGCGCACGATCGCCGGCAAGCAGACCGGCGCTCCGCTCCGACTTTTCCAGCGCGAAGGAGGAGGAGGGATAGCCGATATCGAGTTGATGCACAGCGCGGCCGCGCCGCATATCGCCTCGCTTCATGGCGTCGAGAAGATCGGTTGACAGACCGAGCACGGCGGCGGCGACCGGGCGACGCTCTTCCTCATAGCTGTCGAGCAGCGCGTCGGGGGCGCCGGCGGTGACCGCAGCCAGTTTCCATCCGAGATTATAGGCGTCCTGAACGCTGGTATTCAGACCCTGTCCGCCGGTCGGCGGATGCGTATGGGCGGCATCGCCGGCCAGGAACACGCGGCCGAGCCGGTAGCGATCGGCAAGCCGGGCGTTCATATGGAAGGCTGACGCCCAGGAGACCGATTGGACCTCGATGTCGTCGCGGCCGCTGCGCTTCTTCACCAGGGCGGTCAAGCCTGCCGCAGAGAGATCGACCTCGCCGTCGAGCGGGATGGGTCCCTGGATCTGAAACAGGTCCGTTCCCGCCAGCGGGCAAATGGCGATCTGTCGCTGCATGTCGCCATCGCCGAAGCGATGCCAAGCGTCGCGGTCCAATCCCGTCAGAATCACATCGGCAACGATAGCGCGCACGCCGAGCGTCTTGCCGGGAAAGCCGATATCAAGCGCATGGCGTACGAAGCTGCGGCCGCCATCGGCGCCGACGAGCCAGCGCACGCGGATGGTCTCTTCACCGGATGTGCCCTTAAGCCGCGCAGTCACGCCCGCCTCGTCCTGTTCGAGGCCGATGAGTTCGCATCCAAACTCGGGCCGGTGCCCAAGCTCGAGCAGGCGCTCGCGCATCACCCCCTCGGTCAGAAACTGCGGCACCATCAGCGGGAGATGATAGGGCTCGGCCGGCGTCGGCTCCCCACCTACCACGGCGTCGGATTCGCTGAAGCTGCCGTCGTCGCGATATTCCCGCTGCCGGGGATAGGCGCCGCCCAGCGCGACGATCCGGTCGAGAATGCCGAGATCTTCGAACACCTCCTGGCTTCGCGGCTGAATACCCTTGCCGCGGGAACCGCGGAACGGGTCGTTCAATTTTTCGATCAGACGGAAGGATACGCCCCGCCGCGCCAGCTCGATCGCCAGCGTCAGGCCGGCCGCACCGGCGCCTGATATCAGCACGTCGACTGTGAAATTCTCTGTCATTGATTTCTCCATATGTGTATTATGCACATAATAGGAGAATCAACATGGCGTCAACAAAGAATGTGCAAAATACACATATAAGCGGAAAGCTGCGCGAACTGCATGGGGCTTTGATCGAGATCGTCAGCGTCATGAACCGCCCGCAGCGCGACGAGCAGATGGTCCGTGAGGCAGGCATTTCGCTCGATCGCGCCCTGTTTCCGCTGCTGGTCACGATCGAACGGCTCGGCCCCATCGGCGTGGTCGAACTCGCCGACCGCGCCGGGCGCGACTACACCACCGTCAGCCGTCAGGTCGCCAAGCTCGAAAGTCTCGATCTGGTGAAGCGCCGCGGCAATGCCGCCGACCGCCGCGTGCGCGAGGCGGTCATCAGCCCGAAGGGCAAGGCAATGACCGATCGCATCGACGTCGCCCGCGAGCGGATGGGCCGCGCTATCTTCGAGAGCTGGGAGGAACATGACTTCAATGAACTTGTGCGGCTCATGCGGAAGTTTGCAAAGGATATCAGTGGCGATATCGGCGGCAGTGGGGGAGGAACGCAAGGCGAGGGCGGACCGCAAGCGGATTAGCCTCTGAATCACTCCTGAAATGTGGCGGGTGTATTCACCGCAGCCATTGCGCCGACGCGTTTGCAGTGATCTTGTAGCGTCCTGCAATCGCAACGTTTTCCGGTGATTCCCAATGTTCGATATTCTGTGGCGCGGCCTGGTGATCGGCGCCGGCGCAACCATCCTCATGGACCTCTGGGCGATCCTGCTCACCCAGTTCGGCCAGGCGGCGCCCAACTGGGCACCTGTGGGACGCTGGTTCTGGCACCTTCGCCGCGGCAAGGTCTTTCACGACAGCATTGCCGATGCCGAGCCCTATGCCCATGAACTGGCGCTCGGCTGGATCAGCCACTACGCCGTTGGCATTCTCTATGGGGTGATCTTTGCCATCATCATGGGCTCGGCCTGGTTGGCCGCCCCGACATTTCTTCCCGCCTGGATCTTCGGCATCGTCACCGTCGGGGCAGGGTGGTTCCTGCTGCAGCCGGGCCTCGGCATCGGCTGGGCCGCTTCCAAACACCCGACCCCGAACAAGGTCCGCTGCTTCAACCTGCTGGCTCATACGGTGTTTGCATTGGGGCTTTATGGCACGGCTTTGATCATCGGTTGATCCTGGGGTCTGCTCGCCGATGAGATCGCCGTCTGCCCCTCACCCTAACCCNGGGACGGACGACCATGGCAAACCGCTTGACAAACAAGACAGTCGCTCTCCCCGTAAACGGGGCGAAGGGGATATGCCGCGACGTCTCCGTCCCAACCTCGCTCGNTTGAAGGCGTTCAGTCCCCAGGAGTGCTCCAACTACCTCAGACATGCAGGGTATGGTTCAAAATAACCCTGACAGACTCTAGATCGGCATCGTCGAAAAAGGCAGGATCGGTTGAGGTAAGCCCGGTCCCTTCCGCTGGAGCGTCAAGCGCGCTCTGGCGAAGCTCTGCTCCGTGCCATGGCACGAGAACCCGCGACGTGATCCGCATTAAGATGCGGGATCCCGGCGGCGTGCGGAGACGGCAAAAAGGCAGTCCCGGGATTTTTTCGAACGGAGACTGTCATGCGCTTGAACCATCTCGACTTCCACGTTCCCGATATCGCTGCCACGGCGGATTTCTTGATCCGCCATTTCGGCCTGAGGCTTAAGGATATGCGCGGCCAGAACGGCCTGGCGATCCTGGAAGACGATACCGGCCTCGAAATCATCCTCAGCCACGCAATCGCAAAATTCGGCACCGCCGATCAGGTGGAGATGGGACGCCAGACCTATCACATCGGCTTCATCCTGCCCGAAAGGGCGGATGTCGATGCGGTCCATGCCGGGCTTGCTGCTGCCGGTGCTGATCTGTCCGGTTCGCCAATCGCCATGCGCGGCGGTTGGCTCTTTTATTGCACGGCGCCCGGAAACATCCTCGTCGAGATCGGCTGGCGGCCGGGTTAGGCGACACCCCAAAAGGAAAGGGCGGCCGCAGCCGTCCGCCCCTCATCCGGCTGCCGCCACCTTCTCCCCGTAAACGGGGCGAAGGGGATATGCCGCAACCTCTCCATTCCCCACCAACCTCTNTACTCACCATCCTCAACGCCATCATCAGGGACGGACGACCATGGCAAACCGCTTGACAAACAAGACAGTCGCTCTCCCCGCTCGCGGGGCGAAGGGGATATGCCGCGACCGCTCCGTTCCCACTTCGCTCTCGCAGGGCACGTCCCCTCGCCCCGTCCACGGGGAGAGGGTTAGGGTCATATGCGCTAGGTTTAGCGCTGGACATGAGGAATCTGGCTGTGATTCAAGCTTTGGATGAAGATTCGTTCTGAGATTTTGGATCATTGGCCGGAAGTGAGGGCGCAGCTTCCGGCGGGTTTTGACTTGGAAGCAACGGCGCGGTTGCGCGGTGCCTTCACGCGGGTGCGGGAAATCAAGAACGCTGAGACGCTGTTGCGGCTGGCGCTTGCCTATGGCGGTCTTGGCATGTCGCTGCGCGAGACCTGTGCATGGGCCGAGGCGGGCGGGATCGTCCGCTTGTCCGATCCATCGCTGCTCGATCGGCTGTGCAAAGCGGCACCTTGGCTTGGCGATATCGTGGCTGCGCTGATTGCCGAACAGGCCAGAGTGCCGGTGGGGCGCTTTGCGGGGTATCGCTTGCGTGCGCTCGATGGGACGTCGATCTGCCATCCGGGTGCTGACCGCACGACATGGCGGCTGCATGTCGGCTACGACCTGGCAACGGCTCAGGTCGATCAGCTTGAGTTGACCGACATCCATGGCGCCGAAAACCTTCAGCGCCTCACTTACGCACCCGGTGATATCGTGCTGGGCGATCGCTACTATGCAAGACCGCGCGACCTACGGCCCGTGATCGATGCTGGCGCACACTTCATCGTGCGGACCGGCTGGAACTCGTTGCGCCTGTTGCAGACGAACGGCGAGCCCTTGGATCTGTTTGCCGCGCTTGCCGCTCAGCAAGAGCAGGAAGGCGAGCTGCAGGTCCGTATCCACGAAGGCATGAAGGGGACGCCGCCACCGCTGGTCTTGCGCCTCATTGTCCGGCGCAAGGATCCGCAACAGGCCCAAGCCGAGCAGAAGCGTCTGCTCAAGGACGCCCGCAAGCGCGGCAAGCAACCCGATCCACGCAGTCTTGAGGCGGCGAAGTACATTCTGCTGCTGACCTCGCTGCCGGCCGCCACCTTTGCGCCGGCCGATATCCTCGCCCTCTATCGCTTCCGCTGGCAAATCGAGTTGGCGTTCAAACGCTTCAAGAGCCTGGCCGGTCTCGACAGGTTACCGGCCAAGAAACCGGAACTGGCCCGAGCATGGCTCTACGCCAGATTGATCGTCGCCATCATCGCCGAACAGATTGCCGGGCAAGTCCCGGACTCTTCCCCCTCTGGACAAGGCAACCCCACTGGCAAGCCGCCCATTGGTCAGCCCATCGCGCTGGCGTCTCATGAAGATAGCCCTGGCCACCATTTGCGCCGCCATCCGCGGA
>NZ_LXFU01000048.1 GCF_001657485.1 Rhizobium sp. WYCCWR10014 | reverse complement strand
CCGCCGCGAAGACGCCGAAAACAATGCGACGTTCTACATGCCCGCCTAACCTAGCGCATATGAGGGTTAGGGTGAGGGGCAATTTCTTGCCGTGAGGGCAGCTACAGCCTGATGGCCGCACCCCTCACGTCATCCACTTCCGATGCTCCGCAAATCTCTCCGCCAAGAGATCGATGAACAGCCGCACCTTCGTCGGCAGATGGCTGCGGTTGGGGTAGACGGCGTTGATGTTGAACTCTATCGGCCGGTAGTCCGGCATGATCTTCACCAGCCGCCCTTCGGCGATGTCATCGAACACCACGAAACTCGGCGCCAGGAAGATGCCCCGCCCGGTCAGCGTCAGGAAGCGCAGCATCTCGGCACTGTTTGAGACGACATTGCCGCTAATCTTGACGCTCTCCTTTTTGCCTTCGCCATCCTCGAAGCGCCATTCGTCGCCATAGGGGTAATAGGCATATTGCAGGCAATTGTGATCGGCGACCTCGGCCGGCGTCTTCGGCATCGGATGGCTCTCGAAATAGGCCGGCGAGCAGACGAGCATATGGCGCCATGGCGTCAGCTTGCGCGCGACGAGCGACGAATCCGGCGGCGGTACGGTGCGCATCACCAGGTCGTAACCATCCTCGATCATGTCGACCATCCGCTCGCCGACGCTGAAATCGAGTGAGATCGACGGATAGAGCTCCATAAATTCGCTGACGACAGGCAAGAGGAAACGCACGATGGCGCTGCTGGTATAGACCTTCAACGTGCCGCGCGGCGTCGAACTCAGCGCGCCTGCCGTCCGGTCCGCCTCTTCCAGCTCGGCCAGGATCTGCAAAGAGCGCTCATAGTAATATTTGCCGGTTTCGGTCAGGCTGACCTTGCGCGTCGTGCGGTTGAGCAGTCGCACGCCGAGCCGGTCCTCCAGCGACTGCACGTGATTGCCGACCATGGTGACGGACATATTGAGCCGACGCGCAGCGGCAGAAAAACCACCGCATTCCACCACCCGGCCAAAGACTGTGAGGCTTGTCAGCCGATCCATATTGCCCTCGGATTATCCGCTGAGAGTTGAAGATCCTTCCAGATTTAAGCAGATTATCAAAATAAATGTCAGGGTGCATTTTCCTTCGCATCGAACAAGCCCTCGCAGAAACGGGGCAGCAGACGAAGGAAAAAGACGATGGTCGAGTTACCCCGCAAGGACGTTTTCGAAAGTGCCGAACAGGCCGAGCGAATATTGGCCGAGGAAGCCGCCAGGGCGCCTGCCGCCGAGGCACTGGTTGCGGAAGCGCCAAAAAAGACCGGCCGTCGGATCGTCAAGCGCGCCGTTATTGCCGCCGCGCTGCTTGCCGGCGTCGCTTTCGCAGGCGATTTCGGCTATCGCTACTGGACGGTCGGCCGCTTCATCGAGTCCACCGACGATGCCTATGTGAAGGCCGATTACACCACTGTCGCCCCGAAGGTCGCCGGCTATATCAGCCAGGTGCTGGTCAACGACAATGACGCGGTCAAGGCCGGCCAGGTTCTCGCCCGCATCGACGACCGCGACTTCCAGGCCGCACTGTCGCAGGCGAAGGCCGATGTGAAGGCGGCCGAAGCCGCCATCACCAATATCGACGCCCAGATCTCCTTGCAGCAATCGGTGATCGAGCAGGCGAGGGCGACGATCGATGCCTCGCAGGCATCGCTGGAATTTGCCGTGTCCGATGCCGCCCGCTCGGCCCGCCTGATCACCAACGGCGCCGGCACCCAGTCCCGCGCCGAACAGACCCAGTCGGCCCGCGACCAGGCCGCTGCCGCCGTCGAGCGCGACCGGGCAGCCCTCGTCACGGCTCAGAATAAGGTGCCGGTGCTGCAGACTGAGCGCGAACAGACGGTTGCCCAGCGCGACCGTGCGGCGGCCGCCGCCCAGCAGGCAGAGCTCAACCTCTCCTATACGGACATCGTCGCTGCCGTCGACGGCACGGTCGGCGCCCGGTCGATCCGGGTCGGTCAGTATGTCACTTCGGGCACGCAGCTCATGGCGGTCGTGCCGCTGCATGCGGTCTATGTCGTCGCCAACTTCAAGGAAACGCAGCTGACCTATATCAGCCCCGGCCAGTCGGTCGAGATCAAGGTCGACAGCTTTCCCGATATCTCGATCAAGGGGCATGTCGACAGCGTTTCGCCGGCAAGCGGCCTGGAATTCTCGCTGCTGCCGCCGGACAATGCCACCGGCAATTTCACCAAGATCGTTCAGCGCATCCCGGTCAAGATCGTCATCGACGACGAAGCGCTGAGCGGCCTCTTGCGCTCGGGCATGTCGGTCGAGCCTGAAATCGATACCAAGGCTGCCCAAACCCAAGCTGCCGAGACCAAGGTGGGCGAGACCAAGCCTGCCCAAGCCACTGGGGCGGCCGAAGAGGGATTATCCAGCCACGCTGGATGATCCTTCCCTTCTTCGCCCAATGATCCCGATCATTCCCGAATGATCAACCGAACCCCGTCATGAGAAAGTTTCCCGCGAGAGCTGGAAGGAGATAAGCCATGGCCACTCTTCAGATCGCCGCAAACGGCAATTCGCTGGCGCGCCCCGCCGCCGCGGCGCCTACGGCACCTTCCGCCATGAGCCCGCTTCGCATGTGGGCAGCCGTTGTCGGCTCGACGCTCGGCGCTTTCATGGCCGTCCTCAACATCCAGATCGTCAACGCCTCGCTTGCGGATATCCAGGGCGCGATCGGCGCCGGCACGGATGACGGCGGCTGGATTTCGACTTCCTATCTGATTGCCGAGATTGTCGTCATTCCGCTCAGCGCCTGGTTGGCGCGCGTTTTCTCGGTCCGTAACTATCTGCTTGTTAACGCCATCCTCTTTCTCATCTTCTCCGTCGCCTGCGCCTTCGCGGCCAATCTGCAGCAGATGATCATCCTGCGCGCCATTCAGGGCTTTTCCGGCGGCGTGCTGATCCCGATGGCCTTCACCATCATCATCACCCTGCTGCCCAAGGCCAAGCAGCCGATCGGCCTTGCCCTCTTTGCCCTGTCTGCCACTTTCGCGCCGGCGATCGGCCCGACGATCGGCGGTTACCTCACCGAGAATTGGGGCTGGGAACATATCTTCTACGTCAACCTGGTGCCCGGCGCGCTGATGGTCGGCCTGCTCTGGGCTTCGCTCGACCGGGCGCCGATGAACCTGAAGCTGCTCGCCAAGGGCGACTGGCCGGGCATCGTCACCATGGCGATCGGCCTGGCAGCCCTGCAGACCGTGCTGGAAGAGGGCAACAAGGAAGACTGGTTCGGCTCCGATTTCATTGTCCGCCTGTCCGTTATCGCCGCCGTCTCGCTAACGCTGTTCCTGATCATCGAGTTGAAGACCGCCAATCCGCTGCTGAACCTTCGCCTGCTGGTGCGCCGCAACTTCGGCTTCGGCATCGTCGCCAATTTCCTGCTCGGTATCGCGCTTTACGGCTCGGTCTTCGTGCTGCCGATCTATCTGACCCGCATCCAGGGCTATAATTCCGAGCAGATCGGCATGGTTCTCGCCTGGACCGGCATCCCGCAGCTGCTGCTGATCCCGCTGGTGCCGCAGCTGATGAAGCGTTTCGATGTCCGCCTGCTGATCGTCGTCGGCTTTGCCCTTTTCGCCGCCTCGAATTTCATGAATGTGCACATGACCGGCGATTATGCGAGCGATCAGCTGTTCTGGCCGAACATCGTCCGCGCCATCGGCCAGGCGCTCGTCTTCACGCCCCTCTCGGCGATCGCCACCGCGGGCATCGAGCAGGAAAATGGCGGCTCGGCTTCGGCACTCTTCAACATGATGCGCAATCTCGGCGGCGCCGTCGGCATCGCCTCGCTGCAGACCTTCCTGTCGAAGCGCGAACAGTTCCACTCGAACATCCTGACCAACTCGGTCTCGGTCTTCGAGGAAGCCACCCGCGATCGCATCGCCAGGCTCACCGGCTACTTCATGAGCCACGGCGTCAGCGATCAGGCGCTCGCCAGCCACAAGGCCGTCGTCGCCATCGCACTGAAAATACGCAAGCAGGCCAATATCATGGCCTTCAGTGACACCTTCTTCCTGCTCGGCGTCGCCCTCGTCGTCGCCCTGCTTGCAACCCTGCTTCTCAGGAAACCCGGTCAACTCTCCGGCGGCGGCGCTCACTAGCGCCCTGCCTCCCTTAAGGAGGAGAAAGCCATGACGTCAGCGATCTATGCTCCCGATACCGACAGGCTCCAAACGAAGACCGTCGGCCATGCCGTCAGCGCCGCTGCGCTGCTCTCCATCATCGAATGGCTCTCCGGCGACGAATGCCACGCGCTCGATGAAGCGGGCCTCGTCTCCGGCCTCGGCCGCAGGCTCCAGGCGCTCGGCCTGCCAGTCGACCGGCTGACCTTGCATCTGATGACGCTGCATCCCGAGTTCATCGGCCGCACCATTGCCTGGGCGCCGGGCGAGCCGGTCGAGATCCACGACCGGGAACACGGCGCGCGCGTCGCCATATCAAATACGCCGCTGCGCAAGGTCATGGAAACCCGCGAGCCGCTGGTCGTCGACACCAGAGAAGGCGTGCATGGCCGCTGGCAGCATATCGATGTCTTTGCCGATCGCGGCCTGATGCAGCTCGTCATCGCGCCGCTCTGCAATGTCGACGGCCCGGTCAGCGCCGCCGTCTTCGGTACGAAGCGGCCGGGCGGCTTTACCGCCTCCGAACGTCAGGTGATCGAGCGCATCCTGCCGGCGCTGCGCAACACCAGCGAGCTGCGCATCCTTCGCCAGGTCGAGCTCAGCCTGCTCGATACCTATATCGGCCCGCTGACGGCAAGCCGCATCCTGGCCGGCCGCATCCGCCGCGACGAGATCGAATCGATGGAGGCAGCGCTGCTACTCTGCGATCTGCGCGGCTTTACCGAACTGTCGAACCGGCTGCCCGGCAGCACCGTACTTGGCCTGCTCAACGCCTATTTCGACAGGATCGTGCCGGCCATCACCCGCGAGGGCGGCGAAGTGCTGAAGTTCATGGGCGACGCCGTGCTTGCCTTCTTCCCGGGCTATGATGCCGCCCATTCCTGCGGTGCGGCCCTCGCATCGGCCCGCGCCATCCTCGAGGAGATCGACCATTTCCAGTACGCGGGCATCGGCGTGAAAGCCGGCATCGCCCTGCATTACGGCGAGGTCAGCTACGGCAATGTCGGCTCCGGCCGCCGCCTCGACTTCACCCTGATCGGCGGCGACGTCAACCTGGTCAGCCGTATCCAGACTGCCTGCAGCGACCTGGGTGCGGCCCTGCTGATGTCGGCGCCGTTTCGCGACGAGGCCGGGGCAGGGGATGTGGCGTCGGTCGGGGCGCACGGGCTGAAGGGTTTTGCCGATCCGGTGGAGCTGTTTACGATCGTGCGGTAGGTGCGCGACGCCACCCCCTCTGCCCTGCCGGGCATCTCCCCCACAAGGGGGGAGATTGGATGGGCGCGATGGTTTCCCCAAACAATTGCCCGTCACACGAATCGTAAATTGAGGGCGAGGCATGGCTTCTTGCCGATCTCCCCACCTGTGGGGGAGATGCCCGGCAGGGCAGAGGGGGGTGCCGCATCCTGCCAAGAGAGACCAAGTCCCAACCGCCCACTTGCATAAAATGCATGGCAGGTCTGCCCGAAACGGTTTCGTCTTCCCCCATCTTTTCGCCATAGTGGCGCCGAAATTCCGTAAGCAGGGAGGAAGAGGCTTATGACTGTGCTGTTCGACGAACAAGGCGAGATCATCCGCGAACTAGGTGTCGCCGCCGAGATCGACGCTGAGCGCGAGATCGAACGGCGAACTGCTTTCCTCAAGGATTATCTCATCGCCTCGGGTATGCGCGGCTACGTCCTCGGCATCAGCGGCGGCGTCGATTCGCTGACGGCAGCGCTGCTTGCCCAGAAGGCGGTGCGCGAGCTGCGTGACAGCGGCCATGCGGCGGAATTCATCGCCGTGCGCCTTCCCTATGGTGTCCAGGCGGACGAGGCCGATGCGGTGAAAGCGCTGGAAACGATCGGTGCCGACCGATCGATGGTGGTCAACATCAAGGCGCCGGCGGATGCGATGCTTGCCGCCGCACAGGACGGCGGCCTCGCCTTTGCCGACGCCGGCCGGCAGGATTTCATCCTCGGCAATATCAAGGCGCGTCAGCGCATGATCGCCCAGTTCGCCCTGGCCGGGGCGCTTGGCAGCCTCGTCATCGGCACCGATCATGCGGCCGAGGCGGTCATGGGCTTCTTCACCAAATTCGGCGATGGCGCAGCCGATATCCTGCCGCTCGCCGGCCTCAACAAACGCCGCGTCCGCCTGCTGGCAAAGCGGCTCGGCGCCCCGGACGAGCTGGTCTTCAAGGTGCCGACCGCCGATCTCGAGGACCAGCGGCCGCTGCGCCCCGACGAGGAGGCCTACGGCGTCAGTTATGACGAGATCGACGATTTCCTCGAAGGCAAACAGGTCGGCGAGATCGCCCGCCGCCGCATCCTCGCCGCCTATCGGGCGACCGCCCACAAGCGCGCTTTGCCGGTGGCGGTCAGCGCGCTCTGACGGTCGTCCAAGCGCGGGCGCGACCCGGGGTTTACGGTCTGACCGGCTCGCCCGTCCGTCCTGATGAAGCGAGATAGGCATGCGGCGCGAAATAGACGCCGTCGGCATCGAAGGCTTCCAGGTCTTCGGCTTGCAGCGCCTCGCGCACCTTCGGCCGCGCCGCCACACGAGCCATGAAGCCGTGCAGCGCCGGCCATTGCTTGAGATCGATATCGGTCCAGGGCGACCAGTTCAGGCAGACGAAGAGATAGGCATCCGCCACCGTGAACGCATCGCCGGTGAGATAGGGTCCGGCAAGGCGGCGGTTCAACCATGTGAGCCGCTTCGATATCAGCGCGCGAACCTCGCCATGAACGCTGGAATAAATCGGATTGAAGAGCAGCACCATCGGCTTGTGCAGCTCGGCGGTGATGAAGTTCAGATAGGACTGCACCTCGTTGCGGCGGATGTTGCCGACCTCAGGCAAAAGGGCTGCCCCTTCGGGCACGCTGTCTGCGAGGAACTGCACGATGGCCGGCCCCTCGGTCAGCACCTTGCCATCGTCGAGCATCAGCGCCGGCACATAACCGTTGCCGTTGATGGCGAGATAATCCTCGCCGTTGCTCGTCCTGTGGGTCTGCCGGTCGACCTGGACAAGCTCGATATCGAGCCCCAATTCCCGGCAGATGATGTGCGGCGAAAGCGAACAGGCGGCGGCGTGCATATAGAGTTTCATTGCGGTTTCCTCTCCTCGTGGAGGCGGTCGATGCCGCTCGCCGACAGCGTTGAACATTTGTACTGTTTCGCATAAAATAATCCTCGTCAAGAATTTAATGCGAAACGGTACAAAATATGAAGGACGAAAAGAAGCGCGGCCGCCCGAGGGCCTTCGACGCCAAGGCGGCGCTCGGCAAGGCGCGGGATGTCTTCTGGGACAGGGGGTTTGCCGCCACCTCGCTCGACAATCTGAGTGCGGCCACCAATCTCAACCGCCCGAGCCTCTACGGTGCCTTCGGCGACAAGGAGGATCTCTATCTCGATACGCTGGAGGGGTATCGGCAGGACGGCATGGACGTGTTGACTGAGGCGCTCGACCCGTCACTGCCGTTGCGCGACAATATCGCCCGCGTCTATGCGGGTGCGCTGGCGATCTACCTGCACGGTGAAACCGCCGCCCGCGGCTGTCTGCTGATCGGCACGGCATCGGTCGAGGCGGTCCAGCATGAGCGGGTCCGCGAGGTGCTTGGCCGCAGCCTCAACGATTTCGACGACGAGATCGAAAAACGCATGCGCCTTGGCGTGGAAAGAGGCGAGCTTCCGCAAAGCGCCGATCCGCAGATGCTTGCAAGGCTCGCCTCCGCCGTCATGCATTCGCTCGCCGTCCGCGCCCGCGCCGGCGACAGCCGCGAGACGCTGGAAGCGATCGCCCGGTCGGGCGTCGAGCTGATCTGCGGGAGCGCCGGTCACGCTTAGGCAGAGCCTGATGTTTCTTCATCCCTCG
Source organism: Rhizobium sp. WYCCWR10014 (assembly GCF_001657485.1). Taxonomy (GTDB): domain Bacteria; phylum Pseudomonadota; class Alphaproteobacteria; order Rhizobiales; family Rhizobiaceae; genus Rhizobium. The sequence continues at coordinate 318,393 of NZ_LXFU01000048.1, read as the reverse complement.
GCCGCACCATCCAGGCATAGGCCGCGCCGCCGAGAAGCAGCACGGAGGTGCCCAGGAACACCGCCCGCATGCCGATATGCCCGCCGACAAAGCCGCCAAGGATGGGGCCGGCCACCTGGCCGACATATTGCGAGGAAATCGAAAGCCCGAGAATGCTGCCGGCCGCACTATCAGGCACGCTGTGGCGGATGACCGCGGCGATGCAGGGCAGCAGCCCGCCGAGTGCTGCGCCCATCAGGAAGCGCAGGATGATCAGCTGCCAGGAGCTGGTGACGAAGGCCTGCGGGATCAGCAGCAGCCCGGCGACGGCAAGCGCGCCTGAAATGACCGGCCAATGGCCGATCCGGTCGGCGAGCTTGCCGAGCCATGAGGCCGAGAGAATGCTGCCGAGCGCGGCCGCCGACATGACGACGCCCGATACCATCGTCACCTGGGATTCGACGGGCACGAGTTGCGCGACATAGACGGTGATGATCGGCTCGATCGACATATTGGCAAACATCAAGAGCATACCGGTCGCCAGCATGGCGATGACGGGCCGCTTGTCGGCGATGGATTTCCAGCCGCCGCTGGCCTTGGCCGCCTTTTTGCGGGCCGGCGATTTCTCCTCCTTGATCAGGAAGGCCGTGGCGAGGAAGGCGAGGAAGATCATGCCGCCGGCGGCGAGAAACGTGCCGCGGATGCCGATGATCGGCGGCAGCGCCCCGCCGATCAGCGGCCCGACGAGATTGCCGGCCATGATGCCGGAGGAGAGCACGCCGAGCGCCCAGGCCGACCGGTCCTTCGGCGTCTGCGTCGCCACCAGCACCATCGAGCCGGAGGCGTAACCGCCGGCAAGCCCGACGAAGAGGCGCAGCGCCACCAGCTGCCAGACATTGCCGGCCATGCCCATCAGCGAGATCGCCAGTGTCATGCCGAGGCTGGCGCGCACCAGCATCAGCTTGCGGCCGTATATATCGCCAAGCCGCCCCCAGAGCGGCGCGACGAGAGCCGCAGCGAAGAAGGTGGCGCCATAGGCAATGCCCGACCATTGCACGATCGCGGCGTGGTCGCTGACACCGAGTTCCTCGACATAGAGCGGCAGGAAGGGAAGCAGTAGCGTCATCGCCACGATGGTGGTGAAGGAGCCGATCAGCGAGATGGTGAGATTGCGCTTCCAGTGGATAGAGCCGGGCCTGGCGCTGGCGGCGTCCAATTGCGTATCGGTCATTCTCTCGGCCTCGGCATTGATGGTGCGGCGCGGTTCCGCCGCCCCGATGGAACGATGTGCCCATTGCCGCGGCGAGGAAATCGGCGCGGGTGAAACTGTCCTGAGATCGAGCTTTTCGAGGTCGAACGCATAGGCCGTAGCGGTGCATGCGCTCGCCGTTCCAGGGCGGGCACGCGCTGATATAACCGCGCTATGGCCCATCCTTCAAGATGGCGCTTCCGCATTGGTGGCCTGTCTTTGGAGATGAGAGCCGCAATCTGGATCCTTTCGGGCAAACCTGCTACAACATGACTGATTGCATGGTGCAATCGGTTAATCCGAGGACATTGCCATGAGCGACATGCGCACATCCCGAGAGCAGACTCTCCGTCATCTCTACGTCGCCTATCTCGAGGACCGCAAGGACATCGTCGGCGCCATGTTGACGGAGGATTTCACCTTTTCCAGTCCGCGCGACGACCACATCGACCGAGCCACCTATTTCGAGCGCTGCTGGCCGAAGGAGCCGGTCTTCCGCGGCTTTGACATCGAATTCCTGGCGATCGACGGCGACGAGGCGGTCGTCCGCTACCGTGCCGAAAAACGGGATGGCGGCAGCTTCCGCAACATAGAGAGCTTTCGCTTCCGCGGCGACAAGATCGCATCCGTGGATGTTTATTTCGGCCGGAATCTCTGATCCGGCCGGATGGCGATCGCCCGGTCTTTACAGGAGCCGCATTGCCGAAGTGCCGATGATGATCATCGAGACCGCCACCATCAGCGGCCGCACCGGTAGCCGTTTGACGAGGATCGCGCCGAAGGGGGCAGCGATGACGCCGCCGATGATCAGGCCGATCGCCGAATTGAGTTCCGACCAGCCGAGCGTCAGCATGAAGGTCAGGGAAATCGTCAGCGTCACGGCGAATTCGGTGAAATTGGTCGAGCCGATCACCCGTTTCAGGTCATGGCCGCGGCTGACCAGCGAACTGGTGACGATCGGCCCCCATCCGCCGCCGCCGATGGCATCGAGCACGCCGCCGCAAAACCCGACCGGCGGCACGATCCAGTCGCGGACATCCCGCTTCGGCGGTGGCCGAAAGGCCTTGTAGAGGATCACCAGTCCGATCGCGATCAGATAGGCCGACACGAAGGGCGCGATCACCTTGCCGTCGATATTGGCCAGCAGATAGGCGCCGATCGCGCCGCCGATCATGCCGGCCGGTGCAAGCCGCGCCACCAGGCGCCAGTCGACGTTGCGATGATAGGCATGCGAAAGGCCCGAGGCGGCGGTTGTGAACATTTCCGCCACATGCGTCATGGCACTGGCATTGGCGACCGGCACCCCGAAGGCGAGAAGGCTCGTCGTCGACAGCACGCCGAAGGCCATGCCGAGCGCGCCGTCGACGATCTGCGCGCAGAAACCTACGACGATGAAAAAGAAGAAATCCGATGTCATGCAGTCCCCTCAGACGAACGGTAGCATCAGAATAAGCGACACGGCAAAAATTTCCGGTCTTAGCCGGCAAGTCCGCGCTGCTTCAGCCGGACGATCTTGAAGAATCCGTTCGGAAAGACCGGCAGGATATCGGTAGCGGCAAAATCGCCTCGGCGCTCCGTCCAGGCGACGATGCGGTGAATGCGGAAGGCGGAGGACCAGCCGATGTGACGCACCAGCGGCGCCACCGCCGTCTCGATCGCGCCCTGCAGACCGGCGCCGTCGCCAAGCTTGCTGGCGAGGATGATCTCGCCGCCCGGCCTCAGCACCCTGGCGCATTCGTCCAGCGCCCGTTCGGGTTCGGGGATGAGCGTGATGACGAAAGGCAGGCAGACCGCATCGAAAGACCGGTCGGCAAAGGTGAGCGCATGCGCATCCATCACCTCCAGCGCCTGCACATGCTCAAGGTTTTCGCGTTTCGCCTTTTCGCGCGCCCGCGCGATCATGTGTTCGGAAATGTCGATGCCGGTCACCCGGCAGTGGCGCGGGTAATGGCCAAGCGTCAGGCCCGTGCCGACGCCGATCTCCAGGATGTCGGTGCCGGCCGCGGCGCCGAGGGCTGCAAGCTTGCGGTGGCCATCGCGCAGGATGCCGCGATAGACGCGGTCATAGACCGGCGCCCAACGCTGGTAGATTTTTTGCTGATCTTCCGCCCTGCTGCGAAGCTCTGACATGCCGGCACCTCCCACAGCGCCACGCGCCTTTCAGACGCCCAAAAGACGCGAACACTTTGAATTGCTGCATAATTCCAGGAAAAGTGAAAAGTGGTTTTCCTGGAATGCATAAAACAAAAGATTTGAGCGGTTCTGCGCTTCCAATAAAAAAGCCGAACCACCCTAAAGCCCAGCCTTTCAACTCCTAAGGGTAGGCTCCTGTTCCCCACGAAATGTGACGCAGGGCACAGATTCTCACTTGCGATCACTTTGGCGGCACCTGGGCAGCCCCGCGGCAGCCTATTTTGCCGGCGCGAGACCGAGCTGTTTGGCGTCCAGTTCGCTGCCGATCTCGACGGTTTTCTTTTGCTTGTCGTAGACGCAGATCTGGGCGATCAGCCCCTTGGCGCCCTTTGGCTTGCCTGTCACCAAGGCAAGCCCGTAATGCGAACTGCCGAAGGGATCGACGGTGGCGCTGGGCTTCTCGATGGTGACCGCTGCCTTCTTGCATTTGGCCTTGACGTCGGCGGCGAGCTGCTTCCAGGCCTCATCGGAGGAGGCATGCGCCGCACCTGAAAGCGAAAGCAGCGCGGCGGCAGCGAGAAGCTGGATTATATTCCTGTTCATATCGGTCTCCGTTGATCTCCATATCAGGCAAAGTGGTTTCCGGGGCGGGTATTCCCATCGATTTGCCCAAGCGATTTCTACGCGCGACTCCAACCCTGTAACTGAGGCAAATTTTCCTCCGGCCGGTCGTTTTTTGATAATTCGCCGGTTGCCTCTCCCCCTTTCCCCTCCTATGTTCCGCCTCACCTGCCGAGACGCAATCTATTGCCAAGAGGAGATCTGACATGGCTTTCGAATTGCCTGAACTTCCCTATGACTACGAAGCGCTTGCTCCCTTCATGTCGAAGGAAACGCTGGAGTTCCACCACGACAAGCACCACAAGGCCTATGTCGACAACGGCAACAAGCTCGCCGCTGAAGCTGGTCTTTCGGACCTGTCGCTCGAAGACGTCGTCAAGAAGTCCTTCGGCACCAATGCCGGCCTCTTCAACAACGCGGCCCAGCACTACAACCACATCCATTTCTGGAAGTGGATGAAGAAGGGCGGCGGCGGCAACAAGCTGCCGGGCAAGCTCGAAGCGGCCTTTACCTCCGATCTCGGCGGCTATGACAAGTTCAAGGCCGATTTCGCCAATGCCGGCGCCACCCAGTTCGGCTCCGGTTGGGCCTGGGTTTCCGTCAAGAACGGCAAGCTCGAAATCTCCAAGACCCCGAACGGCGAAAACCCGCTCGTTCACGGCGCCACCCCGATCCTCGGCGTCGACGTCTGGGAACACTCCTACTACATCGACTATCGCAACGCCCGCCCGAAATATCTCGAGGCCTTCGTCGATAGCCTGATCAACTGGGACTACGTCCTGGAGCGCTACGAAGAAGCGACGAAGTAAGCGGTACCAGACGCGCCGCCATGGCGGCGATATCGTCAGCCTCTTTGAATTTGACACCCGGCGCCGCAAACGCCGGGTGTTTCGTTTTACGATCAGTCGTGAAATCTTTGTGAGATCCTCAACAGATGAAGCATCTTCCGTATAAGCCCGAAGCCGTCCTGTTCGACATGGATGGCTTAATTTTCGATACCGAGGCTTTGTATCGGGACGCAGTTATCAAGGCCGCTGAGGAAAACGGGTTTAAAATCCCGGTGTCCGCCTATCTGGAAACGATTGGACTACCGAGCGCGTCAGCCAAGGCGCTTCTAGGCACGCATCTTGGCGGAGAAATTGCCATTGAGGACTTGTGGAAACAGGCCTCGGATCAGTTTCAGACGATGGTCGCAACAGAGCTTCGCCTCAAGCCTGGGGTCATCGAAATGCTAGACTGGTTGGAAGAGGCTCACCTTCCATGGGCCATCGTCACCTCCTCAGACCATGACACAGTGCTCAGCCATCTGCTGGCGGTGAATCTCAGAGATCGCTTTAGACACATCATCGCCCGTGGAGACTATACAGCGGCGAAACCTCATCCAGAGCCGTACTTGAAAGCTGCAAGCCGGTTAGGGGTGGACCCCAGCCGTTGTGTTGCACTTGAGGATTCCCGCAACGGTGTGCTTTCGGCATCTCGTGCCGGTCTGATGACCATAATGGTGCCCGATCTCGTGCAGCCAGCGCCGGATATTCAAAGTCTATGTGCATGTGTCGCACCAGATTTACACGACGTTCTTGCTGTCTTGATCGATACGCTCCAGCGAAATGAGCGCATCGGATCTGCGAATCATACACTTGGGGATCTCAGCAGTTGACGCAATTCGATCATGCTTTAGGACGCCGTCACATCCCTGTCATCGGCCGCTCCTAATCACGCCCCATGTCTTCTTCCTCTTCTCCCCTGTTCCGCTTCGGCATCATCGCCGACCCGCAATATGCCGCCATCGCGCCGCATGTGGCCATGGATCGCTATTACGCCAACAGCCTCGCCAAGGTCGCCGCGGCGATCGAGGTCTTCAACGGCTGGGAATTGAGCTTCGTCATGACGCTCGGCGATGTCATCGACCGCAGCTTTTCAAGCTTCGACGATATCCTGCCGGTCTATGAGAAGCTCAGGCACGAGGCGCTCTTCCTGCTTGGCAACCACGATTTCTCGGTCTCTGCAGGACATTTGTCCGAAGTCGCCGCGCGCCTCGGCATGCCATCGCCCTATTATAGCTTCTTGCGCCACGGCTGGCGCTTTATCGTGCTTGACGGCAATGAGGTCAGCATCTTCGCGCCGCCCGAAGGCCATCATCATCGTGCGCTTGCCGCCGAGATGCTGGCGGAGCTGCAGGCCAAGGGTGCCAGGAATGCCCATCGCTGGAATGCCGCGCTGAGCGACGAGCAGTTCGCCTGGCTTGGTGATGAAATCGCAAAAGCGGCCGAGGCCGGCGAGAAGGTGATCGTCATGAATCACTATCCGGTGCATCCGCCCGGTGAGCACGGAATGTGGGACAGCGAGCGCATCGTCGCGCTGCTCGCTTCTCAGCGCAATGTCGTCGCCTATCTCAACGGTCACGACCACGTCGGCAATTACGGCATGGCCGGCGCCTGCCACTTCGTCAATTTCAAGGGCGTGGTCGACACCGAGACGGAAAACGCCTTCGCGATCGTCGAGGTCCATGCCGACCGCATCGAAATCCGCGGCTTCGGCCGCGAGATGAGCCGAACGCTGTCCATCTAGCTGATTGCCGGCTCAGCCGGCATCGCCCTCATTTCACTGATGTCGCGCTTCGGTGGTGTCCCGAACATGCGGGCATATTCGCGGCTGAACTGAGAGGCGCTCTCGTAACCCACCTGGTAGGCCGCGTTTGCGGCGTTGAACCCATCGGTCACCATCAGCCGCCGGGCCTCGAGTAGCCGCAACTGCTTCTGATACTGCAGCGGCGTCATCGTGGTCAGGATTTTGAAATGCTGGTGGAAGGAGGAAGGGCTCATCTTGGCTGCCGCTGCAAGCTTTTCCACCCGCACCGCGCCCGCAAAATTGCCGCGCAACAGGTAGATGGCCTCGGCCACACGGCGCGTATGGCTGTCGGGCAACGCAAGCTTGCAGACCTCATCGCCATTTTTTCCGGAAAGCAGCCAGAAACTGATCTCTCGCATGATTGCCGGATGAAGGATCGGGATCGCCTTGGGCGTTGCGAGCGTCCGGATCAGTCTCAGTATGCAGTCCTGCAGCTCGAGGCCGAATTCTTGTACGAAAACACCCGGCCCGCCGTCGCCTGCCGGTTTCGGCGGTGCATCCATCTCCTCCAGCACCTCGCGCAAGATAGTGACGTCGAGTTCCAGGTTGATGGCGATCATCGGTCGTTCGGCACTGGCTTTCGTCACCTGTCCGAAGGCTGGCATCTCGACGCTGATGATAAGCGCTTGCATCGCTTCGTAATCGAAAAGGCGGTCTCCGAACATGAGCTGCTTGGCGCCATCGACGATAATGCAGAGCGCCGGTCGGTAGATCGCCGGTTTCGGCATGGAGAGAGTGCTGGAACGCATCAGGAAAAAACCATCGATAGCGGTGGCAAAGAGCCCGTCACCTCCGCCATGTGCATCCATGTACCCATTGAGCGCCTGCTTCAGATCTGCGGACATCTTAGTCTCCAGTGAACGCGGGGTCGGTCTACTGCGCCGGTGAGGATGATCTTAATCCCTCAGCTCGGCTGGGCAAGGCGTTTGGAGGAATAGGCAAGAAATTGCAGGGTTTCGGCATTCATGATTCCAGGCTTGCGGCGCATAAACTGGTCTATCAAAACATCAGGAGTACCTGAAATGCCTAACCAAAATTCAACCTCGAAAATCGCAATCGTAACCGGCGGAAGCCGCGGCCTGGGCCGTAATACGGTCGTCAATCTGGCAAGGAGCGGCGTCGATGTGATCTTGACCTACAACTCGAACCGCGACGAGGCGGAGAGGGTCGTCGCTGAGATCGAGGCGCTGGGCCGCAAGGCCGCCGCACTTCAACTTGACGCCGGCAACGTGGCGGCGTTCGATGCCTTTGTCGAAAATGTTCGCGAGATCCTCAAGGGCTGGGGGCGTGAGCACTTCGATTTTCTCGTCAACAATGCCGGCACCAGCTACCACGCCCCGATTTGGGAGACGACCGAAGCGGAGATGGACAAGCTTTACAACCTGCATTTCAAGGGAGTCTTCTTCCTCACGCAGAAGCTCCTGCCGGTGATCGAGGACGGCGGCCGCATCGTCAACCTCTCCAGCGGTCTTGCCCGCATGGCCATGGTGGGCGCTTCGGCCTACGGCTCGATAAAGGGCGCAGTCGAGGTGCTGACGCGCTACATGGCCAAGGAGCTTGGCCCCCGCGGCATTGCCGTCAATACCGTCGCTCCGGGCGCCATCGAAACCGATTTCAGCGGCGGCATGGTGCGGGACAATCCGGAGATCAACCGTGCGGTCGCCTCCATGACCGCACTGGGCCGCGCCGGTGTGCCCGACGATATAGGGCCGATGATCGCGTCCCTCCTGAGCGATGCCAACCGTTGGGTCAACGCCCAGCGCATCGAGGTTTCGGGCGGCATGTCGCTCTGAATAATCGCGATTGGGCGAATAGCTAGACCGCGATCGGTTTCTCCGTCCAGCCACTGGTCCAGAGTTCCCGCAGCCGGTCGCCATCGCCCTTGAAGAAATCTTCGCTCGTCGCGCAGTGCTCCACCCGGTCGCTGCGGAAATTGCGGATTGCCTGGCGCAGCTCGCACCAGGCGACGATATTGGCGGTCTGCGAATAATAGATCAGCGCGACCGGCCGGATCGTCCGTTCGCTGGCGCGGCCGAGTTCGTCGCGGTAGCCGAGCATCAGCTTGCGTTCATCGCGGATTGCGCGGCGCACGATCGCAAGATCGAAGCCTGCCGGCTGAGCAATCGAGCCCCAGGCATAAAGCGCCTTGTTGTCCATCGCCTGGCGCAGCGGCGCCGGCACGGCGCCTGATATCTTCCGGTTGACCCGGCGCGCGGCCTGTTTCAGCTCCTCGTCCGCTGTCCGTTCGAGCAGCGCTAGCGACAGCACGATCGCCTCCATCTCCTCGATCGAGAACATCAGCGGCGGCAGGTCGAAGCCCGGCCGCATGATGTAGCCGATGCCGCGCCCGCCCTCGATCGGCACCCGCATCGCCTGAAGGGCGGCGATGTCGCGATAGATCGAGCGCACGGTCACTTCAAGCGTCTCGGCCATTGTCGCCGCCGTCATCGGCTTTCTTGCCAGCCTGAGGATCTGAATGATCTCGAAAAGCCGCGAGGCCTTGCGCATTTAACCTCTCCCATCCGCCACGCTCCTGACAATACACTGTCAGTTGGGTTCCCGTATAGAGCCGCCTATCGGATTGAAATCAATCAGGGTCTTTCAAAACGGCCCGCAGAACTCAAGGCGGTAACTGACATGAACTACAACGAAAACCTCTGGCTCTTCTTCACCCTTCTCTTCGGCATCATCATCGTGCCGGGCATGGACATGCTCTTCGTGCTCGCCAATTCGCTGACCGGCGGCGTCAAACGCGGGCTGGCGGCAACCGGCGGCATCATGGCCGGCGGCGCCGTGCATTCGGCCTATGGCGCGGCCGGCGTCGGCGTGCTCGTCACCATGCTGCCGCAGCTCTTCAACGTGCTGCTCTTTGCCGGCGTCGCCTACATGATCTGGATCGGAATTTCGCTGATCCGCAGTTCGATCACCGTCGAGGCGGTCGGGCCGGGAACCGCACGCTCCGGCTGGCGCGCCTTCCGCCAGGGCGCCGTCACCTGTCTGGTCAACCCGAAGGCCTATATCTTCATGTTTGCCGTCTACCCGCAGTTCCTGAGACCAGAATATGGCCCGATCTGGATGCAGGGGCTGATCATGGGCGTCATGACCGTCGTCACCCAGTTCGCCATTTACGGCACGCTGGCGATGACGGCCGGCCGCAGCCGCGACCTGCTCGTCGCCAACCCTGACGTCACGGCCTTTGTCGGCCGCTTCGCTGGACTGCTGCTGGTTGCTGTTTCCGCCTTCAGCCTCTGGCAGGGGTGGAAAAGCGCCTGAGCCGCCCTATCACATTGTTTTTATGATGATCCGGCAAAACGTGACTGCCAGGACGCATGGATTTTGTCATGCTCCCGGTGCAGATTGGCCATCGGCCAGCTTGGCCGAGGAAAAAGGGAGAGCAATATGAATTGGAAAGCAGCAACTGCAGCCGTTGCCATGGCCGGCATGGCCTTCGGTTCGGTGACCGCCGCCGACGGCACCCATGATTCGCGCGTTGCGTTGATGAAGCAGATCGGCGGTTCGGCCGGGGCCTTGGCAGCCATCGCCAAGGGCACCAAGCCCTATGACGCCGAAGCGGTGAAGGCGGCGCTGACGACGATCGCCGCAACCTCCAAGGTCTTCCCCGATCAGTTCAAGCCGGGCACGGAGACGGGCGACGAGGGCGCGAGCCCGAAGATCTGGGAAAACATGGACGACTTCAAGGCCCGCGCCGGCAAGCTCTCCACTGACGCCGAAACCGCGCTGGCCCAGCTTCCTGCCGATCCTGCGGCCGTCGGCGCCACGATGAACACGCTCGGCGCCAATTGCGCTGGCTGTCACAAGGCCTATCGCCTCAGCAAGTGAGCGATAGGCCTTTTTCATCTGGAGCAATTCCAGCAAAACTGTGCAGCGGTTTTGCGTCCGGGATTGCGTAAAACAAAAGATAGTACTGGATCCGCGCTGGCCTTGTCGCCGGCGCGGATCGCCTTATTCTCCGCCTGCGCAGACGGGTCGCGGCATCGATCTGCAAGGAAATATTGACAACAGGGGAGGCGGCGCATGGTCCGCAGGTTCATCCGGGTACTGCTCTGTCTGATCGGCGTCGCCGTCCTCGGCGGGGGCGCCTTCTATCTCGTCACCGCACCAGATCCGCTGCCGGAGAGCCATTGGGCGGGTCTCGGCGCGCCGGATCCGGCAAATGGCCAGATGGTTTTTTGGGCGGGCGGCTGCGTCAGCTGTCATGCCGCACCCGGGTCCGAAGGCGATGCCAAGCTGACACTTTCAGGCGGCCTGGCATTGAAGAGCCCCTTCGGGACCTTCCACGTGCCGAACATCTCACCCGATGAAAAAGCCGGCATCGGCACCTGGACGCTTGCCGAGTTCGGCAACGCGATGAAGCGCGGCGTCGGACCGGGCGGGCAGCATCTCTACCCGTCTTTTCCTTACGGCTCTTATTCCCGCGTGAGCGACAAGGACGTCAACGATCTCTATGCATTCCTGAAAGCCCTGCCGAAGAGCGCAAACGTTGCGCCGCCGCATGAGCTGCCGTTCCCCTTCAACATCCGGCTGGCGCTCGGCGGCTGGAAATTCCTCTATCTCAACGACCAGCCGCGCGTCGCCCTGGCAAAGAGCGACGAGAAGATCAAGCGTGGGCAATATCTCGTCGAAGGCCCCGGCCATTGCGGCGAATGCCATACGCCGCGTGATGCGCTCGGCGGCTTCAAGGCGGATCAGTGGCTTGCCGGCGCGCCCAATCCGGAAGGCAAGGGCCGCATACCTAATATCACCCCGGCCTCCGAGAGCATCGGCGGCTGGAGCGAGGCCGATATCGCCAGTTACCTCGAAACCGGCTTCACCCCCGATTTCGATTCCGTCGGCGGCTCGATGGTTGATGTGCAGCAGAACATCGCCCATCTGCCGGCCTCCGACCGTGAAGCGATCGCCGCCTATCTGAAGGCCGTGCCGGGACGCTAAAGCATGCGCACAACTGCGCAGCGGTTTTGCGGCCGCCTGATTATAGGGAGGTGGGACCCGGCATCAGATCATAGGGATGGCGCCAGCCGGGCATCTTGCTGATACGATCCTTCCAGGCTGCGATAGCCGGGAAGGCGCTGTGATCTATCCCGGTTTCCTCCGGCATGAAGACGTAGCCCGCCAGAGAGAGGTCTGCGATCGTCAGCCGGTCGCCGACCATGAAAGGCCGGTGCGCCAGATGTTCGTCAACAATGGCATAGGCAGCTTTGGCCCTCAGTCTCAAAAACTCGACGACGGGCGTCTCGCCGCTCTTATGAAGGCCATACATGAACCTCAGCGTCGCGTAGTAGCTGGTGAATTTATGGTTGTCGAAAAGAATCCAACGCATGATGTCACGCCGTTCTTCCGCTGTCTGCGCGCCAAAGTGGCCTGTCACCTCTGACAAGTAGTCCAGGATGATCCCCGATTGGCTAATCTTCGTTTGCCCATGTTCGAGCACAGGCGCCTCGCCCTGTTCGTTTATGGTTTTTCGCCATTGTTCGGTTCGCGTTTCACCGCCCAGATAATCAACGAGAATGTTTTCCCACTCGATGCCGGCAAGCGCAAAGAACAGCGCGACCTTGTAAGAATTCCCCGAGAGAGCGAAACAATGGAGTTTGAAATCAGGCATGAAAGCTCCTTATGCAAATCGACAAAGCATGTCGCGCAAACCTGTGCAGCCGTTTTGATGCGTCGAGCTTCGGCTGTTGCGAAAGCCGAAGCTTCGAGCCGGCCACCCTAAGCGATCGACTGCATGTAGCGCATGCCGGTAACCGGACGCGGGGTGAAATCCAGCTGTTCGTAGAAGCGGTGCGCCAGCACGTTTCCGGTGGCGGCGCTGACGGAGAGGTAACCACAGCCGGCATTGCGGGCGGTCTCGCGCGCCCGGTCAACAAGCAACTGGCCGGTGCCGTGGCCGCGATGGCCGTCACGCACGAAGAGGTGGTGCAGGTCCATGCCGCGCTTGCCTTCCTGCGCCCTGTAGAGCGGCACGAGAATGGCGTAGCCGATCAGCCCTTCGCCGGTCTCGGCGACGAGCGCATTGATCCAGGGCAGGGGGCCAAAGAGGTCGCGCTCCAGCTGCTCCGCCGTTGTCGCAGCCGCATCGCCGTGATGGGCGGCAAGCAGGGCGATCATCTCGTTGAGTTCGGGCAGGTCGCGCGGCTTGGCGGTGCGGATCGTCACCACCGATGGGCGCATCAGTGAAATTTCGCTGTCTTCGATTTCGGTCATGGTCTTCGCGTCCTTTGATAGTCTGCCGTCAGGACGCTGCCGATACAACAAAGCCGCCTGACGGCGGCTTGTTGACAATATGATCTTGTCCAGCCGCCCTTTACAGGTACAGCCAAAAATACGAGCGGCTCTGGTGCGCGTTCTTGATCATGAATCATAGATCGTCGGAAACGCGGGCTTTGTCAATGGCGGATTGGAGCCCATCACAGGCATTGAGCCCCGGCTTCACTCTTGATAGTATTCCCCCCTATGCTATAGAGGGAACCATTATGTCCCACACCACCCTGCAGAAAAAGAAGCTCGTCGCCCGCATCAGCCGCCTGAAGGGGCAGATGGAGGCGGTCGAGCGCGCGCTCGAGGCCGAGCGCCCCTGCGGCGAGATCCTGCAACTGCTCGCCTCGATCCGCGGCGCCCTGACCGGGTTGACCGGCGAGGTGCTCGACGATCACCTGCGCGAGCATGTGCTGAATGCCGCCGACGATGCGGCCAGGGCCGAGGCGGTCGAGGAAATATCGGAAGTCTTGAGAACCTACATGCGCTGAGCAATTCCAGGCAAAGCGTGAAGAGATTTTGCCGGGCAAAGCGCAAAGCGGTTTTGTCAAGAATTACGTAAAAACAAAGAGTTAGAGCGACGAAGGAGTCTGTCATGAGTGCCGGAATCGAGAAGGCTGGAATTGATGCCCTGGAACATGATCATGTCTTCCTCGGCGCCGGCCATGCGCACAATGAACGTCGCATCTGGCTGGTGATTGCGCTGACGGCGGTGATGATGGTGGCGGAAATCGCCGCGGGCACCGTCTATGGCTCCATGGCCCTGGTCGCCGATGGCTGGCACATGTCGACCCATGCCAGTGCGCTGCTGATTTCCGCACTCGCCTATCTCTTCGCCCGCCGGCAGGCGCGCAATCCGCGTTTCACCTTCGGCACCGGCAAGCTCGGTGATCTCGCCGGCTTCGCCAGCGCCATCGTCCTTGCCCTGATCGCCCTGCTGATGGCCTGGGAAAGCCTGCTGCGCCTCACAAATCCGGTGCCGATCGGATTTACCCAGGCGATCGCCGTGGCGGTCATCGGCCTTGTCGTCAATCTGGTAAGCGCCTGGCTGCTGGCCGGCGGCGGCCATCACGCGCATCACGGGCATGGCAATCATGGGCATGGCCATCATCATCATCATGGACATGGCGATCATGCCCATCACGCGAAGACCGGCGACAACAATATCCGCGCCGCCTATCTGCATGTCATCGCCGATGCCCTGACCTCCGTGCTCGCCATTGCGGCGCTGACGCTTGGCAGTCTTTACGGCTGGCTCTGGCTCGATCCCCTGATGGGCATCATCGGCGGGCTAGTCATTGCCAACTGGTCCTGGAGCCTGATGAAATCCTCCGGCGGGGTCCTGCTCGACGTTGTTCCCGAAGGCGAGACGCTGCCGGCCGAAATCCGCGGCGCCATCGAGACGGAGGGCGACCGGATCACCGATCTGCATGTCTGGCAGGTCGGCCCCGGCCATCATGCCGCAATCGTCGCCGTCCTCACCTCGCAGCCGCGCGACCCGGCTTTCTACAAGGGCAGGCTTTCGGCGCTGGAAGAACTGTCTCATGTGACGGTCGAGGTCACGCGCGCCGCATGATCGGCGCGGGCGGACGATAAGACGCTCGGCGGACGATTATCATCGCCGCGGGGACGAGATGCCGCCGCAATCGCGCTTTAGCTCTGTGCTCCTGATTTGCCGGAGGATTTCATGGATCTCAGTCTGACCCGCCGCATGCTGATAGGCTCAGCATTGTGGCTGCCTGCGATGGGCTTGCCCGCGCTGGCGATTCCCGCCAATGCTGAGGAGGGGGCCGAGGAGGGCGCCAAGGAGAGTGCTGAGGAGGGCGACGACAATATCGACCGCCGCCTTGCCGCTTTGGAAAAACGCACCGGCGGCCGCCTCGGCGTCTCGGTGCTCGACACCCAGACGAGCATCACCTTCGGCTACCGCGGCAGCGAGGCCTTCCCGATGTGCAGCACCTTCAAGGCGCTGGCCGCCGCTTTTGTGCTTGCCCGGGCCGACAAGGGCGAGGAGAACCTCGACCGGCGGGTGAACTACGGCAAGGACAAGCTCGTCGACTATTCGCCGATCAGCGAAAAACATGCTGGCACCGATGGCATGACCATTGCCGAACTCTGCGAGGCGGCGGTGACCGTCAGCGACAACACCGCCGGCAACCTGCTGCTCGAAAGTTTCGGCGGTCCGGCGGGCCTGACCGATTGGCTGCGCTCGATCGGTGACGGCACCACCCGTCTCGACCGCACCGAGCCGACGTTGAACGAGGGCCGGAAGGGCGATCCGCGCGACACGACGACCCCGGATGCGATGCTCGACACGCTCGGCAATCTGACGCTCGGCTCGGTCCTGGCCGAGGCCTCCTCAGACAGGCTGATTGCCTGGCTGGTGGCAAGCACGACCGGCAAGGAACGGCTGCGGGCCGGCCTGCCGGCGGATTGGAAGGTCGGAGACAAGACCGGCACCGGCCAGACCGGCTCTCTCGGCGATATCGCAGTGATCTGGCCGCCGGATCGCGGTCCGATCGTCGCAGCCGTCTATATCAGCCAGGCGACCGTGCCGGCGAAGGAGCTCAACCCCCTCTTTGCCGAAGTCGGCCGCATGATCGTCGAGATGGTGTGAATCATGAAAATGCGAAGGGCATCATCGACAGCTGTCCGGTTCGCGTCGGAATACCCCTCTCCAACCCCTCCCCACAAGGGGGAGGGACTAACCTGAGGCGAGATCCTGCCACCAAAATACGCTGCCACACGCTGCATCGTCAGGAATGAAATGCAACGGGCGCCACACGGCAGCCCCTCCCCCTTGTGGGGAGGGGTTGGGGAGGGGTCTTCTCAAAGGCGGGCAATTCGAAATGCTCCCGCTCAAGCAGCCGGAACCTCTTCCGCCGTCTCGGTGCCGTCATCCTCGATGCCGGCCATCTCGCGCTTGATCTGCTCGGCGATTTCCTTCTCAATTGCGGCGCGCTGGTCGGCCGGCATGGCGGCCAGATCGGCCTCGGTCAGATCGTGCTGCTCGAGGTAGCGGGCCCGGATATATTCCGCCGGCGTCATGTTGCCCCATTTGGAGAATTCATTGACCAGGGAATCATGCGCAGCACTCGCCGCCACTTCTTCGTCGGATGGCGGGTTGATATAAGGGCCTTCGCTGCTTTGCAGCGCCCAGATCGTATTGGCGATCGAAGGCGGCGTGCTGCTGGGTTCGAGACCGGGCGCGGCATTGGGCGTCGTTTTGGTGAAGTCCGTCGTCTGCTGATTCTTGGATTTGGCCGACTGATCGAAAAGACCGCCGATGCCGTAATAATTGCGAATATTGCTAGAGATTTCCATAAAAACTCTCCCCGAAAACCGGGGAGAGAATGAAGCGGTAAACCTGCGCAGAGCTTGCGGGAAGTTTCGCGTCACGGCAACGTATAGGCGATCACATAATCGCCGGGCTTGGTGCCGACCGAGCCGTGGCCGCCGGCGACCATGACGACATATTGTTTGTTATCATCCGCCATATAGGTCATCGGCGTCGCCTGGCCGCCGGCAGGAAGCCGTCCCTGCCAAAGCTCGCGCCCACTCGTCACGTCATAGGCGCGCAGGTAGTTGTCGACCGCGGCGCCCAGGAAGGCGACGCCGCCCTTGGTCAGCATCGGCCCGCCGATGCCGGGCACGCCCACCTTGAAGGGCAGGGGCAATGGCGTCATGTCGTGCACGGTGCCGTTCTTGTGCATATAGGCGATCTTGCCGGTGCGCAGATCGACGCCGGCGACATAGCCCCATGGCGGCGCCTGGCAGGGGATTTTGAGCAGCCCGAGGAAGGGACCCATGAAGACGCCGTAGGGCGCGCCGTCATTGCGGTTGAGCCCCTGTTCGCTGCCCTTCTCGTCCTGGCCTCTCGGCGGAATATCGGCGGCCGGCACCAGGCGCGAGGTGAAGGCGAGATAGGTCGGCATGCCGAACATGATCTGCCGCTCCGGATCCACCGCCACCGAACCCCAGTTGAAGGTGCCGAAATTGCCGGGATAGACGATCGTCCCTTTAAGCGAAGGCGGCGTATAACGGCCCTCATAGTGGTAGCGGTGGAAGTCGATACGGCAGGCCATCTGATCGAACAGCGACACGCCCCACATGTCCTTTTCCTGGAGCGGCTCGGGCGAGAAGGTGAGGTCCGAGATCGGCTGCGTCGGCGAGGTATGATCGCCCGAAACCGCTCCGTCAGGCGCCGGGATTTCCTTGATCGGGATGATCGGCTCGCCGCTGCGCCGGTCGAGCACATAGATATCGCCCTGCTTGGTCGGGCCGACCAGGGCCGGAACCACGGTTCCATCCTGCTTGGTCAAGTCGATCAGCGCCGGCTGGGCCGGCACGTCCATGTCCCAGAGATCGTGGTGCACCGTCTGGCGCACCCAGCGTAGCTGGCCGGTGGCGATATCGAGCGCGACGATCGAGGAGGAGAATTTCTCGACATTGTCGCTGCGGTTGATGCCGATCTGGTCGGGCACCTGGTTGCCGAGCGGGATGTAGACCATGCCGAGCGCCTCGTCGACGCTGAAGACCGACCAACTGTTCGGCGAGTTGGTCGTATAGGTCTGGCCGGCGGTGATCGGCGTCGTCGCGTCGGGATTGCCGGAATCCCAGTTCCAAACCAGCGCGCCGGTGTTGATGTCGAAAGCGCGGATGACGCCGGATTGCTCCTCCGTCGAATAATTGTCGTTCACCGCCCCGCCGACGATGATCTTGCCCGCCACCGCGACCGGCGGCGAAGTGGAATAATAATAGCCGGCCGGATTGTAGCGCATGCCGGTTTCCAAATGCAGCACGCCCTGGTCGGCAAAGCTGGTGCAGACTTTCCCGTCCGCCGCATCGAGCGCAATCAGCCGGGCGTCTGATGTCGGCAGGTAGACGCGCTCGGCGCAGGGCTGGCCGGCGGCAACGGCAGGATCGGCATAATAGGTGATGCCACGGCAGGTCTGATGCTGCCGGTCGGGGTTCATGCCGGAGTTGGCGTCGTATTTCCATTTCTCCTTGCCGGTCTTGGCGTCGAGCGCGATCGCCCAGTTATGCGGCGTGCAGAGATAGAGCGTGTCCTTCACCTTGAGCGGCGTCACCTGATAGGTCGTCTCGCCGACATCGTCCGGCCGCTTGACGTCGCCGGTCTGGTATCGCCAGGCTTCCTTGAGGGTGGAGACGTTCTCGGCGGTGATCTGGTCGAGCGGCGAATAGCGCTGGCCGAAGGGCGTGCGGCCGTATTGATGCCATTCGCCATCCGGCACGCTGCCGCCGAAGGCGGGATTGGCGGCGACCGTATCCTTAGGCAGCTCGCCGGCGAGATCATGCGGGTCAGTCGTCATCGAATAGAGAGCGACGAGGATGGCGAGAATGACAGGTACGGCGAGCGGCCAGGGGTTTGCGGCGTAGGTGATGCCCGTCGGGCTGCGCAGGCCGAGCGGCCGCCGGATCCACGGCGTCAGCAGCCAGAGCCCGAGCAGGATGATCATGCCGCCGCGCGGCCCAAGCTGCCACCAGTCGAAGCCGACCTCCCAGATCGCCCAGGCAAGTGCCGCGACGACCAGCACTGCATAGACCCAGAGCGCCACCGCCTTGCGCATCAACAGCAGCCCGGCGGTAATCAGAAACATCAGCCCGGCGAATAGATAGAAGACGCTGCCGCCGAGCGTGACGAGCCAGAGCCCGCCGCCGCCGAGAGTGAGCCCGATGATGATGAAGAAGATGGAGGTTACGATGATCGCCATAAGGCTGTCTCCCGCTGAGGTTAGCCGGGGTGAAGGATCGGCGGAAAAGCCCCGCCGATCAGGCAGATAGCGCGAAGGAGATGCCTTTCAACGGCCACAATTGCCGCAGGCCAGCTACAGCGCCGCGCGTCTTTTAAGACGCGCAAAAGGACGCTGTAACACTTTGAATGCTGCATAATTCCTCAAATCGGAATCGATTTGAGGAATTATGCAGTCGGTCCGAATCCGCCGAATTGGGCTTGATGCAGCCTGGCGTAGCCGCCTTCGTGCGCCAGCAGTTGGCTGTGCGTGCCCTGTTCGACGATGCCTGACGTTCCCACCACGACGATGCGGTCGGCATTGCGGATGGTGGCGAGCCGATGGGCGACGACCAGCGTGGTGCGTCCCTTGGACAGTGCCGACAGCGACTGCTGGATGGCATATTCGGTCGCCGAATCAAGCGCTGAGGTGGCTTCGTCGAGAATGAGGATCGGCGGGTTTTTCAGGAAGATGCGGGCGATCGCCAGGCGCTGCTTCTGCCCGCCGGAAAGCTTGACGCCGCGTTCGCCGACGACGGTATCGAGCCCGTTCGGCAGCGACAGCACGTATTCGTCGAGCGCGGCGCGCCGCAATGCGTCGATAATCGCCGCGTCGTCGGCGCCGAGCCGGCCATAGGCGATATTGTCGCGGATGGTGCCGCCGAACAGGAAGACGTCCTGGGCGACGATGCCGATCTGCGAACGCAGCGATTTCTGCGTCATGTCGCGGATGTCGATGCCGTCGATCAGGATCGAGCCGGAATCCACCTCGTAAAAGCGCGGCAGCAGCGAGCAGATCGTCGTCTTGCCGGCGCCGGACGGGCCGACGAAGGCGATCGTCTCGCCGGCCGCGATCGAAAGGTCGAGCCCGTCGAGCACCTTGCCGTCGCCGGTATAGCCGAAGCTCACATTCCGGTAGACGATGTTGCCGGCAAGGTGATCGACGCTGATCGCGTTTACCCGGTCGGCGATATCAGGGGCGGTGTCGATCAGCTGCGTGAAGCGCTTGAAGCCGGCGATGCCCTTCGGATAGCTTTCCAGCACCGAGGTGATCTTGTCGATCGGCCGGAAGAACACATTGACCAGCAGCAGGAAGCCGACGAAGCCGCCATAGCTGAGTTCGCCCGATATCACGAACCAGGTTCCCGATATCATCACCACCAGCTGCACGAAGCGCGTGCTGAAATAGCTGAGCGTGATGCTGGCGGTCATATAGGCATAGGCGTTGAGTTTGGTTGCCCTGTAGCCCTCGTTGTTGCGGGCGAACAGATCCCGTTCATGATCCTCGTTGGCGAAAGCCTTGACGACGCGGATGCCGCCGACGCTCTCGTGCACACGTGTATTGAACTCGCCGACCTGCCGGAACAGGTCGCGCCAACTGAGCGTCATCTTGGCGCCGTAGCGGCTGACCAGCCAGGTCATGAACGGCACGATGGCGGTCGTCAGCAGCGCCAGCTTCCAGTGCACGGTAAACATCAGCACGAAGGCGCCGATGAAGGTCATGATCGCGATGAACAGGTCTTCGGGACCATGATGGGCGACTTCGCCGACTTCTTCGAGATCCTTGGTCACATGGGTGATCAGGTGACCGGTCTTGTTGTTGTCGAAATAGCGGAAGGACAGCTTCTGGATATGGTCGAAAGCCTGACGGCGCATATCGGTCTCGATGCCGATTCCGAGCGCATGGCCCCAATAATTGACCACCGCCATCAGCGCCGTGTTGAACAGGTAGATGATGAGCAGCAGCCCGGCCGTTGCCGCAATCAGCCACCAGTCCCGCTGCGGCAGCAGGGTGTCGACGAAGAGCTTGACGGCGATGGGAAAGCCGAGTTCGAGCAGCCCGGCAACGACCGCGCAGCCGAAATCGAGAAAGAACAATTGCTTGTAGGGACTGTAGTAGCGAAAGAATCTGAGCAGCATGGACGGCCCCACGGGAAATACGAAAGGAGGCGCCGCTCCTGGTCAAGAACGCTGTAGCGGCGGCGATCCCGCAAGGACAGTCCTATTCGTCGCAGGCCGGATGGAAGCGGATCGTTGTGGCGCAACTGCCGCACCCAAACGATCAAGGCGCCTGTCACGTTCCGCAGAAGGTCGCAAGCACCCGTTCGCTGGGCTTCGGCGGTTCCCTATAGGCGGCAAAGCCCGGCTGGTCCTCATAGGGTTTCGAAAGCACGCTCAGCAGCGCCTCGAACAGCGAGAAATCGCCGTTCTCGACGGCGGCCTCGATCGCCTGTTCGACCCGGTGATTGCGTGGAATGAAGGCCGGATTGACGCTGCGCATGGCAATGGCGCGCTCGGTGGCCGTCTGCGGATCGCGTGAGAGCCGCTCTCGCCACTGCGTGAGCCACGCGCCGCAGGCGTCCGGCTCGCGGAAACTTGTGGCAAATTCAGGCTCTGCGGCATCATCGCCGGCAAGGTCCGACAGCCGCCGAAAGGTCAGGGTGAAATCGGCGCCCTGCGCCTGCATCAGCGACAGCAGCGCCTGCACCAGCTCGAGATCGCCGTCCTCTTCGCCGGCAACGCCGATCTTATCGCGCATGCCGGCCAGCCAATGCGCCTGGAACCGTTCGCCGTAGCTCTTGATCACCGCATTGGCCTTGTCGACCGCGCTGTCGGGCTCGGCGTCGATCAGCGGCAGCAGCGTTTCGCCGAGCCTTGCGAGGTTCCATTGGCCGATGCCGGGCTGGTTGGCATAGGCGTAACGCCCATGCTGGTCGATCGACGAAAAGACGGTCGCCGGATCATAGGTATCCATGAAGGCACAGGGGCCGAAATCGATCGTCTCGCCGGAGACGGTCATATTGTCCGTATTCATCACGCCATGGATGAAGCCGACATGCAGCCAGCGGGCAATCAGCGCCGCCTGGCGCTCGGAGACCGCTTCGAAGAGCGCGAGATACGGGTTCTCGGCCTCTTTCAATGCGGGATAGTGCCGGTCGATCACATAATCGGCCAGAGCCCGCACGCCGTCGGTATCACCCCTGGCCGCGAAGTACTGGAACGTGCCGACGCGGATATGGCTGGCCGCGACGCGGGTGAAGACCGCGCCCGGCAGCACCTCTTCGCGATAGACCGGCTCGCCTGTCGTCACCGCCGCCAGCGCCCGCGTGGCGGGAATGCCGAGCGCAAACATCGCCTCGCTGATGATATATTCCCTGAGCACCGGCCCGATTGCCGCCCGCCCATCGCCGCGGCGCGAAAAAGGCGTCGGTCCGGCGCCCTTCAGCTGGATGTCGTAGCGCTTGCCGCTGCGATCGACCACTTCGCCGAGCAGGATCGCCCGACCATCACCGAGCTGCGGCGAGAAGCCGCCGAACTGATGCCCGGCATAGGCCATCGCCAGCGGCTCGGCCCCTTCGGGAACGAGATTGCCGGAAAAGATCGCCGCACCGTCGCGGCGGAGGGCCTCGACGTCGAGCCCAAGCTCGGCGGCAAGCGCCTCGTTGAGCTTGATCAGCCAAGGCTCCGCCACCGCAGTCGGCGCTTGCGCCGCAAAGAAGTGTGGGGGCAAGCCGACATAGCTGTTGTCGAACGGAAAGGCCGCACCGGGCCGGTTTTTCTGCAGGGCGGAGGTCATGGTTCATAGGTAGGGCTAGGATGCATGCCGCGCAAGCCGGGCGATGAAGACCTTCACGAAGAACAGACCCATGCAAGGAATCGTGATCTGCCTTTACCTCTCGTCAAAGCAGCTTTGCCATAAACGACATAGCGCCGCCATGATCGCAGGCGTATAGCAAATCGTCTCCCCTTGGCTTTGCGCCATGTCATCCCCCGCGGCCTTGCTGCCTTGTGTGCTCCGCCGCGCCACCGCGAGTGATCCCGGACGATGTCGGATCAGATTTACCAGGCGCCGATGGTTCGGCGCGCCACGCCCAATTTCCGGGTGATCGCGATGATTGTCGCGAGTGCGATGCTGATGGAAAACATCGATGCGACCGTGCTTGCAACCGCGCTGCCGACCATGGCGCGCGATTTCGGTGTCAGCGCCCCGGCCATGTCGATCGCCCTGACCTCCTATCTCCTGAGCCTTGCGATCTTCATTCCCGCGAGCGGCCGGATGGCCGACAGTTTCGGCTCCCGCACCGTTTTCCGCTCGGCCATCGCCGTCTTCGTCGTCGGCTCCATCCTCTGCGCGCTCGCGCCGACGCTGTCCTTCCTGGTGCTGGCGCGGCTGCTGCAGGGCATCGGCGGCGCGATGATGATGCCGGTCGGGCGCCTGGTGCTGATGCGCAGCGTCGACCGCAAGGATATGGTCAGCGCCATGTCCTGGCTGCTCGTGCCGGCGCTGATCGGCCCGATCGTCGGCCCGCCGCTCGGCGGCTTCATCGTCACCTATCTCGACTGGCGCTGGATCTTTTATATCAACGTGCCGATCGGCATCATCGGTATGATCTTCGTCTCGATCTACATCGACGAGGTGAAGGGAAAGGCAAGCGGTCCGTTCGATACGATCGGCTTCATCCTCTCGGGCATCTCGCTCGGCTCGCTGCTCTTCGGCTTCGAAATGTCGAGCCATGAGGGCGAGGGTGCGTTTTCGATCTTCCTGATCGCGCTTGGCCTGCTCTTCGGCATCGCCTATCTCAGACATGCCCGCAAGCACCCGTCGCCGATCATGGATTTCTCGCTGATGAAGGTGCCGAGCTTCGGCACGTCGGTCATTGCCGGTTCGCTGACGCGCATCACGCAAGGAGCGCAGCCCTTCCTGCTGCCGCTGCTCTTCCAGATCGGCTTCGGCCTGTCTGCCGCCGCGGCCGGCCAGATCATCATCGCGACCGCGCTTGGCGCTCTCGCCATGAAGCCGATGGCGAAGTTTGTCTTCCGCCGGCTGGGCTTCCGCAGGAGCCTCATCCTCAACGGTATCCTCGGGACGATCGGCTATGGTCTTTGTGCCGCCTTCCGGCCGGACTGGCCGATGCCGCTGATCTTCGTCGTCCTGGTGCTCAGCGCCTTCTTCCTGTCGTTCCAGTTCACGGCCTATAACACCATTGCCTATGACGAGATCAGCAAGGAGCGGATGAGCTCGGCCACCAGCTTCTACACCACCTTCCAGCAGTTGATGCTGTCGCTCGGCATCTGCATCGGCGCCTTGGCGCTGCACGGCTCCATGGCCTTCAATGGTGCCGAAACGCCGGCCCTTGGCGATTTCTCGGCCGCCTTCATCGTCGTCACGATCATCTCGATAACCGCGACCTTCTGGAACCTGCGCTTCTCGCCGACTGCCGGCGAGGAGATCACCGGCTACAAGGCCAAACAGAAAGGCGCCGTCGCCAAAGGCTGACGCCGCCTTTCCTTTCGTCAGAAGCCGGCAGGCTCCCGTAGCCGCCTGCGTCGCAAGGGCCGGCCCTCCCGCCGCTCCGCCTCGAGCCCGTAGGTCATCGGGCCGGGCAAGCCCCCGAAGGCGAGATCGCTATCTTGCAGCGCCACCTCCACGGCGGCCTCAGGCTCGGTGCGCCTCTGCCGTACGGTGATAAAAAGCCACAGATCGTGCCAGCGGCTCTCACGCATCATCATGCCCTCAATCGTCATTCTCTCCTCCCTCTCAGGTCGTCATGCCGCCTGCGGCAGGCATGCCTCGCAGATCGCCGCGACATGGCGGTGGTCGGTGCCGCAGCAGCCGCCAAGCACGCGCACGGCAGGCATGCGGTCGATGAGCTTGCGGTAGCGGCGTCCGAGATCTTTGGGATCGCCCGCATCCAGCGTTTCGCTATTGTCCAACTGCTCATGGCTCATGGTCGAGGCATTGGCGCGGATGCCGGAAATGCGTTTCACCCAGGCACTTCCAGGATCGAGCGCTGTTTCGAAATGCGTCGGATGGGCGCAATTGATCATGTAATAGGCCGGCGCTCCGCCGGTCGCCGCATCCGTCGTCTCGATCGCGTCCTGAATGCTGCGGCCCGTCACCAGCCGGCCATCCGTCTCCAGCGTGAAGGAGATGGCCGAGGGCATGCCGAGCGACTGTGCCGCCCGCGCCACGCCGATCGCCTCGTCGATATTGGTCAGCGTGAAGGCGCTCACCATGTCGGCTTCCGTGCCGGCAAAAGTCCCGATCTGAAAGGCGTGGTAGTCTTCCGCTTCGACCGCATCCATGAAGCCTGCCTTGTAGCCGTCGCCGCGCGGGCCGATCGCGCCGCTGATGACGATCGGCTGCTCCGGCCGCTCATAGGCGCTGCGTAAGCCGACGAGCAGGTCGACGGCCTCCGCGTTGACCGCCTTCAGGGCTTCGCTGCTATAGCCGAGCTTCTGCCCCCAGTCCGGATTGGCCCGCCATGTGGCGGTGTCGAGCACGAAGCCCGTGCCGTGCCGCCGGGCGATATCGAGATAACGGCGATAGTAATTCCGCAAGCGCTGCCGCCCCTCTTCGGAAGCCAGCAATATGAAGGCGGCGAAATGCGGAAGCTCGATCCCTTCCTGGAAGATCATCGTCGTTTCCATGCCGCCATCGCTAATGAAGGTGCCGCTTTTGAGCTGCGGCAAACCGTTTCTGTACTTTGCCATTGTTGAAGCCTCTCCCTCGCAGCACCCCATTGGCTGCCGTCGATGAATGATGTTCTGGCGTTTAATCGGCTGCGAAACTAGACGACTTGCGGTATACTGCCAGCGGTTTTGGTTTTTACGGATTGATATCAATCGCTTGCTTCAACCGATCCTGCCCGGGGCGGCGGCAGGTCCGGTCGTGCAACACTGAAAACTGTACCGCCGGTACAGGAGGGGACATGCGAAAGGGCGAGGAAACGCGGACCCGCATTCTCGATGTGGCCGAAGCGGCTGTCTTGCAGAAGGGTTTCGGCGGCACCTCCATCGAGGAACTGATCGCCGAGACCGGCATCACCAAGAGCGGCTTCTTCTATCATTTCAGGGACAAGAACGAGCTCGCCAAGGCGTTGCTCAACCGCTACATCGAAAATGACGAGCGCATCTATGATGAGATCTTCAGCCGCGCGCGCGAGCTGACCGGCGATCCGCTGCAATCCTTCCTTCTCGGCCTGAAGCTGCTTTCCGAATTGCTCTCCGACCTGCCGAACGGCCATCCCGGCTGCCTCGTGGCAACCGTCTGCTATTACGAGCGGCTGTTCGACCGCGAGATACAGGAGACCAACCGGAATGCTGTGCTTGCCTGGCGCCGCCGCTTCGGCCTCATGCTCCGGGAGATCATGGCTGTCTATCCGCCGCGCGAACCCGTCGACGTCGACCAACTCGCTGACATGGTGTCCTCCGTCCTGGAAGGCGGCATCGTTTTGTCGAAGACGCTGAAGGAGCCGAACACGCTGGCCGAACAGGTGCTGATGCTCCGCACCTTCGTGAAGATGCTCTTCCTGCCGGTAGTGGAAATGCCGAGGGTGTCGGGCGGCTCAGCCTTTCATGGAAGCGCAGAACCGCACTAATTTCTTGAGCCCTCAGTTCTTGCCTTCCAGCGCCGCCGCCATTTCCGCGAGCTTGCGCACGGTGTTGAGATTGCGCGATGTTCCAGGCTTCAGCGCCGGCAGTTTCAGCTTCGAGCGGCCGGAACCATTGGGATAATGTACATAGATTTCCCGGCCGGCGAGCTTGGCCTCCTCGCCGTCGGGCGCCACCATCTTTTCCAGCGCATCGCCGGGCGCCTTTTCATGCAGAAAGTAGACGAGCAGGAAGTTCGGCTTGGCCTTGGGAAAGGGTGCGTCGGCGGCAAGCTTGTCGAGCTCTTTGCGGCTGCGCACCATCACCCCTGGGCGTTTGCCCATCGTCTTGCCGAGCGCCTCGTCGAGCCGCTCCTCCACCGTCTTTTCCGCCTCATCCGAGCGGAAAAGCACGTTGCCGCTCTGGATGTAGGTCTTCACGTCGGAAAAGCCGAGGCCTTCGCAGATCGCCTTCAGCTCAGCCATCGGCAAAGAGCCGGTGCCGCCGACATTGACGGCGCGCAGCAGGGCGATATAGACGGGCATTTCTCTCTCCCCTTGTACCGAGCCCGCATCTCCCCCACAGGTGGGGAGATTGGCTGGGCGCACGGCTTCCCCAAAACAATCGGCGCCAGCACGGCGAAACGATAGAGGGGCACGGCGTTCAAGCCACTTGTGATCTCCCCACCTGTGGGGGAGATGCCCGGCAGGGCAGAGGGGGGTGTCTCAGGCAAGGCCCCATCCAGCGTCACATCTTGCCGGCAACCTTGATCGCAAACGCATACTCGAACGCGATCTCTTCCAGCCGTTGGAAGCGGCCGGAGGCGCCGCCGTGGCCGGCGTCCATGTTCGTCTTGAGCAGGATCGGCGCGTCGCCCGTCGTCTTGTCGCGCAGCTTCGCCACCCACTTGGCCGGCTCCCAATAGGTGACGCGCGGGTCGGTCAGGCCGCCGAGCGCCAGGATAGGCGGGTAGGCTTTTGCGTCGACATTGTCATAGGGCGAGTAGGATGCGATCTGCTCGTATTCTTGCCTGCTGTCGATCGGGTTGCCCCATTCCGGCCATTCCGGCGGGGTGAGCGGCAAAGTGTCGTCGAGCATGGTGTTGAGCACGTCGACGAAGGGAACGGCGGCGATGAGGCCGGCGAACTTCTCCGGCGCCATGTTGGCAACCGCACCCATCAGCATGCCGCCGGCCGATCCCCCCTCGGCGATGATCTTCGCGTAAGAGGTGAACTTCTGTTGATTCAGATAATCGGCCGCCGCGACGAAGTCCTTGAAGGTATTCGTCTTCTTGTCCATCTTGCCGTCTTCGTACCAGGAAAATCCCTTGTCCTTGCCGCCGCGGATATGGGCAATCGCATAAACGAAGCCGCGGTCGGCAAGCGATAGACAATTGGTGTTGAAGCCGGCCGGAATGGTGATGCCGTAGGCGCCATAGCCGTAGAGCAGGCAGGGCGCGCTGCCGTCGAGTGGGGTATCCTTGCGATAGAGCAGGGTGACCGGCACCTTCTCGCCATCCCATGCCGGGGCAAAGACGCGGCGCGTGACGTAGTCGTCGGGATTGTGGCCGGATGGCACTTCCTGCGTCTTCAACAGCGTGCGCTCGCGCGTCACCATGTTGTAGTCGTAGAGCTGCGACGGTGTCGTCATCGACGAATAGGAGAAGCGGATGATATCGGTGTCGTATTCCGCCGCACCCTGCAGTCCCAGCGAATAGGCTTCCTCGGCGAAGGCGATCGCATGTTCCTCGCCGGTCTTCCGGTCGCGGATCATGATCTGCGGCAGCCCGTCCTTGCGCTCCAGCCACAGGAGATGGCGGGCATAGGCCATGTGGCTGATGATGAGCGTACCGGGCTTATGCGGCACGACCTCGCGCCAGTTCTCTTTCACCGGATTGTCGACCGGCGCTTCCATGATCTTGAAATCCTTGGCACCGTCGTCATTCGTCAGGATGTAGAAGACGTCGCCGCCCTCGGTCAGCGAATATTCGATGCCCTCTTCGCGCGCTGCCACCAGCTTCGGCTCGGCTGTGAGGTCCTTGGTCGATAGCAGCCGGTATTCGCTGGTTTCGTGGTCGTGGATGTCGATATAGATGAAATCGTCGAGCAGCGAGCCGCCGACGCCCATGAAGAAGCCGGCATCCGCTTCCTCATAGACCAGCCGGTCTTCCGACTGCGGCTGGCCGAGAATGTGGTGGAACACCTTCGACGGCCGGTGGTTCTCGTCGAGCGCCGAATAGAAGAAGCTCTTGCCGTCGGGCGCCCAGACGCCGCCGCCGCCGGTATTTTCGATCCGGTCGGCAAGGTCTTCTCCGGTCGAGAGATCGCGCACCTGCAGCGTGAAGAATTCCGAGCCCTTGTCGTCATAGCCCCAGATGCCGCGGCTGTGGTCGCTCGTATGGTCGAGGCCGGCGAGGCGGAAATAGGCCTTGCCGGCGGCCTCCTTGTCGCCGTCGAGCAGCACGGTGCGGATCGTTTCGTCGGCAACATTGCCGTCGCGGGCAATGCGGAAATAACGCGGCTGTTCGCCGCCTGTCACATAGAAGGTGCCGTAGGCATAGGCGCCGTCCTTCATCGGCACAGAGCTGTCGTCTTCCTTGATGCGGCCGCGCATTTCGGCAAACAGCACCTTCTGCAGAGGCTTGGTGTCCTCCATCGCCGCGTTCATATACGTGTTTTCGGCTTCGAGATGGCGGCGGATCTCAGGGTCGAGGATCGACGGATCCTTGAACATCGCCTGCCAGTTGTCGGCGCGCAGCCAGGCATAGTCGTCCGTGCGGGTGATGCCGTGGCGCGTATCGGAGATCGGCTTCTTCGGTGCGGCAGGCGGTGTCGGCAGGCTCTTGAAAACGGACAAGGAATGGCTCCGGGTCGGAATGTCGGGTTGGCAAGAGATAGAGGCGCGCCGCCGCCGGATCAAGCGGCAAGGCTGCGCCAAGGGTAGAGTTGCCCTTCCACAGACAAGGAGGACGCTCTGCCCGCCTTGCCTTGATGTCACCACAATATTTAAGAAAGTCCGCTCTCGTCGTGCGAAATTTGCACGCGCCAAGCTCCCGGCAAGCTGCCGGCAAGCTGCCGGCGGTAGGGTAAGAATTGCAGAACAGTAAGGGATTTCTCCACAATGCCGAAACGTCTGGTCCTGTTTGTATCCCTCGCAAGCCTTGCAGCCCCCGCCTTTGCCGTCGATCCCGCCATCAAGAAGCAGCTGGAAAAACTCGATCCCTCGACCCGCCTGGAACAGAGCTGCGACACCGAGGCGATGAGCCGCATCAACAAGGACAGCACCGGCTTCAAGCCCGACAAGGTGATCGCTTACACCTTCAAGGACCCGATTCCTGGCGACAATTCGCTGGACGCGCCGGGTGCCGTCTTCCGCAGCAAGGGCGACTGGTACCATCTCTCTTACAATTGCATCACCGGTCCGCAGCATATCAACGTGCGCGAACTCAATTACGAGATCGGCGAGAAGGTGCCGCGCGAGAAGTGGGACAAGTATTATCTCTATGATTGATGCTGCCCGTCCGTCCAAGCAGCTGCGGTGACAACCGGCCGCATGGCGCCGGGGGAGAGCCGCCGCTAAAATCGGCAGTTCGAATCATAGAAATCTATCGTATGAACCGCATCCTGCTCGCTTCGGCGTTCCTTTTTTCCACCATATCAACTGCATTGGCGGACGAAATTCCGTCAGCCGTGCCGGCCGCACTCGGACAGGTCCCGGCTGCAGTCGGTGCGGCCCCGAAGGCGCCGGCGCCAAAACTCGTCGAGCCGCATCTGCATATCGCCCGTTCCAACGTCGCCGGCCATGCCCGCATTGCGCTGACCTTCGATGCCTGCATGGGCCGGGCGGACGAGCGCATCCTTTCCACCTTGGTGCGGGAACGCATCCCGGCAACGATCTTCGTCACCGCCCGCTGGCTGAAGCGCAATCCCGCTGCGGTCGCTGTGTTCCTGCAGAATCCCGATCTCTTCGAACTCGAAAATCATGGCCAGAACCATATTCCGGCCGTCGACACGCCGACGCTGATCTATGGCATCGCGTCTGCCGGCTCGCCGCAGGCGGTGCGGCAGGAGGTCGAAGGCGGCGCTGCCGCGATGGTCGGTGCCGGCATCCCGGCGCCGCACTGGTTCCGCGGCTCGACCGCCAAATATGACCTTTCCGCCATCGGTCAGATTCGCGCCATGGGCTATCGCATTGCCGGTTATTCGGTGAACGGCGACGGCGGCTCGCTGCTCGGGGCTGTTATCACCGAAAAGCGCATCGCCTCGGCCAGGGACGGCGACGTCGTCATCTCCCACATCAACCAGCCGACGCATGCGGCCGGCGAGGGGGTGGCCAAGGCGCTGGTCGATCTCAAGGCGAAGGGCACGCAGTTCGTCCGCCTCGAGGATGTCGAGGATACTGGCGACGACAAGACGACCGAGTGATTGAAAGCGTGCAGTAGGGGGCGGCCACGGCACGACAGTCAATGTGGGACCTTACCTCAGTTCCTTCCCGCCCCGCGCCACATCCTCTCCAAAGCGGCGTAAGCCCGGTCCGTCGCGGTCGAGCGCGAAATCCTCGAACCAGTCCCGATGCATGCCGGCGAGCATGGCGCCCATCATCTGCGCGGCGAGGTAGGAAAAGGTAATGCCGTTGCCGCCGTAGCCATAGGCGGCAAACACATGCGGCGTCTCCGGCACCGGGCCGATCAGCGGCAGACCGTCGACCGTCTCGCCGAAAGTGCCGCACCAGGCGTGTTCCACCCGCGTATCCGCTTTCGGCCACAGCCGCTTCATCTTCTCCTGGATTGCCATGGTCTTGGCCGGCAGCTTCCGATCTCGTATCTCGGCATCCGTGGTATCGTCATCCTCGCCGCCGGCGACGATGCGATTGTCCGCCGTCGTGCGCATGTAGAGATAGGGGTGGCTGTCCTCCCAGATCAGCGCCCTGTCGCGCCAGAAATTTGCCGGGTCCTGCGGCACGGTGGCGAGCGCCCAGCTTGAACTCGAGCGGTGCAGCTTCGGCATATCGAGACCCGGCATCGAATAGCCGGTCGCCAGCACGACATGCCGCGCCTCGATGACGTGGCCTCCATCGATCTCTGCCGTGACGTGATCGCCTTCGCTGTGAAGCGCGGTCACGGAAGCATTGACCAGCCGCGCGCCGCGCCGGACGGCCATCTCCAGGAGCGCCCAGGTTAGAAGCAGCGGATCGCACTCCGCCGAACCCGGCGAATAGATCGCCCCATCCCGGTCGAGTTCGAATTGTGTGAAGAGATCGGGATGTTCGAGATAGACGCCGGGCAGGCCCGCCCGGCGACGAAGCTGGCGCTCCTCCAAGAGGTTGCGCGCGCCTTCGCGGCCGTCAGCCAGATAGAGCGTATTGCGCGAGCGAAAGCCGCAGGCGATCTCGTTTGCGGCGATCAGCTTGGAAAGGCCGGCGACCGCAGCACCGCTGCGGCGGTAGATGCCGGCCGCGCGCTCGAAGCCGTAATAATCCTCGAGCTCGGTCAGCGTGCTGTCGATTTCCCATTGCAGCATCGCCGTGCTCGCCGCGGTGCTGCCGAAACCGGGTTCCTCCCGGTCGATGAGCGCCACGGAAAAACCGCGGGCCGTCAAATGTTCCGCCACCAAGGCACCGGTGATGCCGCCGCCGATCACGGCGACGTCGGTGGAAAAGCTCTGCGCAATCGGCCGCCATTCCGGCCTTATACCGCTCTTCCCCCAGAGAGAACGGCCGCTGACCATCTGGTCGTGATCGGATTCGGCAAGCTCGAGATCAGATGCCACTGACGTCCCCCGGTTGATCATTTCGGCAACTGCGGCTGCTGCTTTTCCTCGATCAGCAATTCGTCGATAATTGTCATGACGATCAGCGAAAGCGGCAGCGCCAGCATCGCGCCGACGGCGCCCCACATCCATGTCCAGAACAGGATGGCGAGGAAGACGACGAAGGGATTGATTTCCAGCCGCCGTCCCATCACCGCCGGGAAGATCAGGTTCTCCATAAGGAGATGGACTGTGAAGAAGGCCGCGGCCGGCATCAGGCCGATGAGGAGACCATCATGGCTCAGGATGCCGGCAATCGCGACGGCAAGCGTCATGAGCGTGATGCCGAGATAGGGGATGAAGCTCGACAGGAAGGCGAAGAAGCCCCAGAGCACCGGGGCCGACAGCCCGCCGGCATAGGCGATGACAGTCATGACCACGCCGAGCCCAACATAGATCAGCGAGGCCGTGGCGAAATAGAAGCCGAGCACCTGTTCGACGGCATTGATGACGCGGATCGCCGCCAGACGCTGCGTGCGGGTGCGGAAGGTCATGATGATCGTCTTGCGCAGATTGACCCGACCAGCGAGGAAGAACAGCAGCGCCGCAAAGAAGATCATTCCCTGCACCAGTGCCGGCGTCAGGCTACTCGTCACCACGTGCAGCACGTTGCCGGTGTTTTCGAGTAGCGCACCGATCGACATCGACCCGCTTTCGAATGTCGCCGGCGTGATATGCAGCCATCTGATGCGCTCCAGATAAGGCATGACGCGGTTTATGGTCCGCTCGGCGAAGGCCGGGCCCTCATTGGCAAGCGTCATTAGCGGGTCGGCAAGCGAGTTGATCAACAAGAAGATCACGAGCGCCACACTGCTTGACAGAATGAAGGCATTGGCAAGCCGCGGCACCCCCATGCGGCTGAGCTTTTCCGCCGCCATGCCGAGGATCATGCCGACGACGACGGCAAGCGTGATCGGGATGAGGATGAGCGACATGAAATAGACGGCGGCAAGGAAGAGAATGCCGAAGATTCCGATGATCGCCCAGGCCATGCTGACGTCGAGCCCGTCCTTTTCGAGCCGGTGCAGCGGGGGCGGCGGCAGCTCTTCGGCCGCTTCCTTCAGCGACTGTGCCCAGGCGCTGGTGTGGCGTTCGCCGATCGCGATCTTCTTTGCTTGTTTGCGGATGCCATTGGCGATGCCCATGCGGTGAGGTCCCCGAAGCCCCATTGCTTCCTCACGGAAACGCGCCGGCACGGTTCCGGTTCCGCGAGGGAGCAACCCGTCCGGCAAAGCGCATGCAGCCTGTCTTCAAGCGCACGCGCATCGCCTGCATGGCGGGGCCTCTTCAACCGCTGATCCGCAGCAACCTGAAAACTAGGCTGAAAGCGTCAGGCCGATACCCCAGGGATCCCTGAGGAATACGCCGCCGTCGCGCGTCTCGCTCTTTATCTCCAGCGCATCGAGCTTGGAGACCGCCGTATCCAGTGTCGCCTTGTCGTTGAAACGGATCTTGTAGTCCGAAAGTCCGGTCATATTGCCGGCGCGTGCCATGGCGCCGCGGCTGTTCCAGATATTGGCGCCGAGATGGTGGTGGTAGCCGCCGCTCGCAAAGAAGCTCGCGCCCGGATAACGCGCCATCAGCTTGAGGCCGAGGACGTCGCGGTAAAAGGCGTCTGCCTGCGGGATGTCGCCGACCTGCAGATGCAGGTGGCCGATCGCCGTCCCCGCAGCCATGCCGTCCCAGCGCTCATCAGGCGCGCTGTTGTAGAGCGCCTGCAGGTCGAGGCGCAGCGTCGCCATCTCCACCATGCCGTCCTCATGGAATTTCCATTGTTCGTGCGGCCGGTCGGCATAGATCTCGATGCCGTTGCCTTCGGGGTCGGAAAGATAGATCGCTTCGCTGACGAGATGGTCCGAGGCGCCGTCGAGCGCGACGTTGTTGTTTGCCGCATGGCGCAGCCAGCGTGCGAGCTCCGTCCGGTCCGGCATCAGGAAGGCGGTGTGGAAAAGGCCGGCGGCATTGCGCGGCGCGATCATGGCATTCTTTGCGGTGGTCAGGGTCAGCAAAGGCAGATCGCCGACACCCAGCACTTCGCCGCTCGCCGTCTTCTCGATCACCTTCAGGCCGAGCATCGATTGGTAGAAACCGGAAACCAGACCGAGGTCGGTCACAACAAGATGCGACTGGTCGATATAGGCGGGCCGCGTCAGCGCATAGGAAGTTTCGGTCGTCATGGCTTGTTCTCCTGCCTCTGAATTGGTCCGTAAAATAGATGGCGTACCGGCGGTGGCGGCAAACATGCCGCCTGTGGCAAGCCCAAGAAAGTTTCGCCGGTTCATTCGCCTGATCTCCCTAGGCTGCCGTACTTGATCCCTATATGGCGCATTCCGATTGTTCACAGAAGATCCGTTTTTGAGGATGAAGCGTTGAGCAGGTGTTGACGATGACTTGTGTCCACTTGATCGCGATCAATGCGTCCATATCTTCTTTAGAGGAAACTTATGCATCGCAGTCATGGAGGGAAGCCATGTACAGGAAGATCATCGTAGCGATCGCGCTCGGCGGCATCGACAAGGGAGAGAAAATCCTCCGCAAGGCCGCGTCTCTGCTCGACGAAGGCGGCGAGATCATCGCGCTCAATGTCGTCGAGGATGTGCCGAGTTATGTCGCGATCGAACTGCCGGCCAATATGGTCGAGGACGTCATGAAGGAGAGCCGCGGGCAGCTGGAAACGCTGCTCGCCGCAGCCGGTGTCGCGGCAACTGTCGAGATCCGCAACGGCCCGCCCGCTAAAGCGATCATCTCGGCCGCCGAAAGCCACGCCGCCGACCTGATTATCGTCGCCTCCCACGTTCCCGACTTTTCCAACTATTTCATCGGCGCCACCGCCGATCGGGTCGTGCGCCATGCCAAATGCTCGGTGCTGGTCGACCGGCAGAAGGTTTGAGTTTGACCCTGCTGCCTGTCACGAAGATTTACCGCCCGTGCGCTTTGCCGCAGTTGCGCGCCCGTCCGTTCGATGCGACGATTGCAACCGGGTATGAAACGGATTGGCGTGCATGGGCGAGTTCAACGGCATCCGCTGGGCTTATGATAGATACGAATTGATCGCCGACGGTATCGTTCACGGCGTCGGTCTCGTGTTGGCGCTGATCGGGGCCACCGTGCTGATCTTCTACGCCACGGTCTGGAGCTCCTACGGCGCGCTCGCCGCCGCCTGGATCTATGGCGTCGGGCTGGTGCTGACGATTGCCATTTCCTTTTCCTACAACGCCTGGCCGGTCTCGCGCACGAAATGGTATCTGCGCCGCCTCGATCATTCGGCGATCTTCCTCTTGATCGCCGCCACTTATACGCCCTTCCTCGAACGCGGCGCCGACGATCCGCTGCTGTTGTTCATGCTGGTCGCGATCTGGCTGTTTGCCGCCGTGGGCATTCTCCTGAAATGCGTCTTTCCCGGGCGTTACGACCGTCTTGCCATCCTGCTTTATCTCGCCATGGGCTGGAGCGGCGTGCTGGTGGCTGAGCCCGTCGCCTCGCGCATTCCCGCCGCCTCGATGCTGCTGATCGTCATCGGCGGCGTCATCTATTCACTCGGTGTCATCTTCCATGTCTGGGAGAAGCTGCGCTTCCAGAACGCCATCTGGCATGGTTTCGTCGTCACCGCCGCGGCCGTGCATTATTCGGCCGTCTTCACCTGTTTCAGCCTGTCGGCGCCGGGCCTCTGAACGACGGTCGTTTACATCTGTCGGGGTCGGGCGTATGCCGCCTTCACCGACAATACGAACCGGGCAATCATGACAGACGCAGTCCTCCTCCGCGACGCCACCGAAGCCGATCTTTCCGCCATCCGCGATATCTACAATCACGCCGTCGAGCACACGACGGCGATCTGGAACGATACGCTGGTCGATCTCGAAAACCGGCTGGAATGGTTCAGGGCGCGCAAGGCGCGGGGCTTTCCCGTCATCGTCGCCGAAATGTCGGGCAAGGTCGCAGGGTACGCCTCCTATGGCGACTGGCGGGCCTTCGACGGCTACCGCCATACGGTCGAGCATTCCGTCTATGTCGACAAGGATTGCCGGGGTGGCGGCATCGGCGAGCGCCTGATGCGGGAATTGATCGCGCGTGCTGCGGCCGACAACATCCATGTGATGATCGCCGGTATCGAGGCGGAGAACACAGCCTCGATCAGGCTGCACGAAAAACTCGGCTTCCGCATCGCCGGCAGATTTTCCGAGGTCGGCAGCAAATTCGGCCGCTGGCTGGACCTCACCTGCATGGAGCTTCGCCTGCCAAGCAAGGCGGATTGATCCACCTGCCGGGAAAAGCCGGAACGCAATCCATTGTGAACGACGCTCGCCATCTTTTTATTGTAGTCTGAGCTGTGTAAGAAAATGGAAGGCTGCTTCGCGAAAGGCGGCCTATAAGCGTCATCGAAGCGTCATGGGGGTGAACTGTTCAATGGCAATGCACGGATCGTCGCTCGGTCTCCTTGCCCTCGTCTTGTTGGTATTTCCGCCCGTTGCCGCTCAGGCCGCCGATTGCGGCAGCATGGCCTCGCCGAAGCTCGACTGGCAGGAATGCACCAAGAAGAACCTGATGCTGCAGGGCAGTGATCTCGAAGGCGCCAACCTCGTCGGCACCGATTTCTCGCTGACCGATCTCGCCGGCGCTAACGTCAAATCGGCCAATCTGGAGAAAGCGACGCTGGTGCGTGCCTCATTGGAGGGCGCGCACGCTGAAGGCGCCAACTTCGCCAAGATCGAGGCCTATCGCTCCAGCTTCGCCAGTATCGCCGCCGATGGTGCATCCTTTGCCGGCGCCGAGCTGCAGCGCGCCAATTTTGCCGGCGCCCGGCTTGCCGGCGCAAGCTTCGAAAAGGCCGAGCTTGGCCGCGCCGACTTCGACAAGGCGGTGCTGACGGCGGCGAAATTCTCGTTCGCCAATCTCTCCCGTGCCGATTTCTCCGGCGCCACTTTCGAAACAACGCCGATGTTCGACCGCGCCTTCATGTTCCTGACCCGGATCGAAGGCCTTGACCTCTCGGCTGCAACAGGGCTCGAACAGGCGCAGATCGACCTGGCCTGCGGCGATGCCTCGACCAAGTTGCCGGCCGGCCTCTCCGCACCGACAACCTGGCCCTGTCCCGCCGATCACGAGTGATCAGGCGGGTTTGAACCGCTCTATGTCCGGTCCGTGATGTAGAGGTAGAATTCCATCATGCCGCCATCAGGGCTGCCGGCCTTGGCGAATGTTTCCCGCCGCCGATGCACCCGCTCCGCAACGCGCTGCGAGGGAATATTGTCGGTCTTCAGGATATCGCGCGCCATCGGCCTTCTCTCGGGATCATCGATCCATCGATAGAGTGAGCGACAGGGAAAATCAGCGACCCATCGCATCGGATGAGCCGCTTCGATTGCGGGGCCGGTCGCTTATTTCCCGGGTTCGAACACCATGGAGTGGCCGTTAATGCAATAGCGCAGGCCGGTCGGCGGCGGGCCGTCGGGAAAGACGTGGCCGAGATGGGCTTCGCAGCTGCCGCAACGGATTTCGGTGCGCACCATGCCAAAGGCCGTGTCGCGATGCTCCGTCACCGCTTCGGGCGACACTGCTTCGAAGTAGCTCGGCCAGCCGCAGCCGGCATCGAATTTCGTGTCGGAGCGGAAAAGCGGCGCATTACAGCCGACGCAGCGGTAAAGCCCGGTCTCGAAGGAGTCCCAGTAGGGGCCGGTAAAGGCGCGTTCGGTACCGTGCTGGCGCGTGATGCGGTATTGCTCGGGGGTGAGCTGCTCTTTCCATTCGGCGTCGGTCTTGTGGATCTTGGCGGTGGTCGCAGTTTCGGACATGAGGTGCTCCTTTCGCCGAGGGGCGGGTTCCGTTTCGCGAGAAAATGTGGTGCGCCGCGTTCAGTTCATCAAGTCTCCCGCGCCGCGCCATGAGATTGACGGCGTACCCAATTAGGGGAAGAGGCTTGCTTTTACATCCGTTAGGGGTTTTCTGTTAGGGTTAATGTTGCGTGCATTGGAGAATCACTGGTGTTTGAAACAGCAATCGTCCTGCTCTACGGCCTTGTGGCCGTGGCCGCCATGGCGGTCACGCTGTTGGAAGGCTGGGCCAACCATGCCGGTTTGACGCTCCATCGTCTCGCCGGGCTCCTCGCTTGCCTGATCTGGCCGCTGACGCTTCTGGTCTTCATCCTGCACGGTTGCATCGCCCGGCTGCTGACGCGTCTTTCCAGATCGACGGCCTGATCGGCTTTGAACATTGCCATGCAGCGCGGCTTGCGGCCGAAATCACTTGAGACGCTCTCCTGTTTCGCCTAAGCCAGAAGACAGGCCGGTTTTCTCCGGCTTTTCCGTCTGTTGCTCTTGCAACAGACTGTTGCCTTTACAGCGCCGTGCGCCTTGTAGGACGTGCAAAGGACTGTAACATTTTGAATTATGCAGTAGAGGAGGGGACATGGCCGATGTCACGGCTCTGACATTTCTGGCCCTGTGTCTGCCGCTCGTCGGCGCTCTTGCTGCCCCTTTCGTCATCCGCATCTTCGGCGCAAATGGTGCCTGGCTCCTGGCGATCGCTCCCTTGCTCGCCTTCCTGCATTTCCTGCGTTTCATTCCCCAGATCGCGCGCGGCGAGGTCGCCACCGGCGGCTATTCCTGGGTGCCGAGCTTTCATCTCACTTTCTCCTGGTTCCTCGACGGCCTGTCGCTGGCTTTCGCGCTGCTGATCACCGGCATCGGCACACTGATCCTGCTTTATGCCGGCGGCTACCTCAAAGGACACAAGGATCAGGGCCGCTTCTTCTCCTTCATCTTCCTCTTCATGGGCGCGATGCTCGGCGTCGTCGTTTCCGACAGTTTCCTGATGCTCTTCGTCTTCTGGGAA
This sequence comes from Rhizobium sp. WYCCWR10014, assembly GCF_001657485.1. Taxonomy (GTDB): domain Bacteria; phylum Pseudomonadota; class Alphaproteobacteria; order Rhizobiales; family Rhizobiaceae; genus Rhizobium. The sequence continues at coordinate 279,746 of NZ_LXFU01000048.1, read as the reverse complement.
CTGACGTCGATCACGTCCTTCCTGCTGATCGGCTTCGATCACGAGCGTGAGGCGGCTCGCCGCGCCGCCCTGCAGGCGCTGGTCGTCACCGGCGGGGGAGGGCTCTGCCTGTTGGCCGGCCTGCTGCTGCTCTGGAACATCTCTGGCGTCACTGAGATGTCGCGGCTCATGGCAACGGGCGATATCTTGCGCGAAAGCCCGTTCTATCTGGCTGCCCTCATCCTGGTCCTGGGCGGCGCCTTCACCAAGTCGGCGCAGTTTCCCTTTCATTTCTGGTTGCCGAACGCCATGGAGGCGCCGACGCCGGTTTCGGCCTATCTGCATTCGGCCACCATGGTGAAGGCAGGCGTCTATCTGCTGATGCGGCTCAACCCCGTCATGGGGGCAACCCCTGCCTGGGAAATCCTTCTGCCTTTCTTTGGGGGCCTGACGCTGGTGGTCGGCACCGCGCTTGCTATCCGCCAGACAGACCTGAAGCTCAAGCTCGCCTATACCACCGTCTCCTCGCTCGGCCTGCTCGTCATGCTGATCGGCTTCGGCTCGGACCATGCGGTCGAGGCGGCGGCGCTCTATCTGGTGGCGCATTCCCTCTTCAAGGGCGCGCTCTTCATGGTGGCCGGCATCATCGATCATGAGACCGGTACGCGCGATATTACCAGGCTCAGTGGCCTGATGCAGGCGATGCCGCTGACCTGGATGATAGCCCTTGCGGCGGCCTTCTCCATGGCCGGCCTGCCGCCCTTCTTCGGTTTTCTCGCTAAGGAGGAGATCTATACGGCACTCGTCGGCGGTGATGTCCGCGCACTCACCTTCACCGCCATTACCGTCTTCGGCAATGCGCTGATGTTCGCCGTCGCCTTTGCCGTGGCGCTGAAACCCTTCCTCGGCCAACCGGTGGAGACGCCGAAACCGCCGCACGAAGCGCCCGTCCTGCTCTGGCTCGGCCCGGCCGTTCTCGCCGTCCTCGGCCTGCTCGCGGCGATCTTTTCGACCTTCACCCATACCGTCCTGTCCTCGCCGATCGCCTCCGCCATCCGCCAGACACCCATCGAGATCGATATTTCGCTGACGCCGCATATCGGCCTGCCCTTGGCGCTCTCCGCCCTGACCGTGCTGCTCGGTATCGGCGTCTACTGGCAGCTCGCGCGCGCCCGTTTCCTGATGGCCGTCTTCCTGCGCGCGGCCGGACCTGGGCCGGACCATGGCTTTGATGTCGCTATATCGGGCCTTGTCCGCTTTTCCGGCCGCGTCATGCGCGTGCTCCAGCCGGGGCGGCTGGAGATTTATGTCACCTGCACCTTCCTCTGCGTTGCCGCCATCCTCATCATCCCGCTCATCGTCTATGCCGAACTGCCACGTCTGCCGGCCTGGCCGACCGATGTCAGGCTCTATGAATGGGCGGTCTTTCTGATCGCCGCCTTCGGCCTTGCCGCCGTGCTCGTCGCCCGCGACCGGCTGACGGCGATCGTTTCGCTCGGCATCCAGGGTTTCGCCGTCGCCATCATCTTCCTGCTGTTCGGCGCGCCGGATCTGTCCTTCACCCAGTTCATGGTCGAAACCCTTTCGGTGGTGATTCTCGCCCTGGTCATGACCAGGCTCCGCCTTTCTCCCGCCGATCGGCGGCCGCTCGGCCGCAAGCTCTTCGACGGCGCGCTGGCGCTTGCCTGCGGCCTCGGCTTCACGCTTCTGCTGATGCGGGCGACGCAGGCGCCGTTCAACGACGCGCTGACGGCCTTCTTCAACACCTATTCCAAATCGATCGCCCACGGCGCCAATGTCGTCAACGTCATCATCGTCGATTTCCGCGGCACCGACACGCTTGGCGAAATCGCCGTCGTCGCGGTCACTGGCCTTGCCATCCTGGCGCTGATCCGCATCCGCGCCGGCAGCGAGCGCAAGCTTGCCGCCAATGATCCCGCGGCGGAGGGCTGATCGCGTGAACACCCTCATCTTCCGCACCGTCGCCCCGTTCCTCACCGCACTGATGCTGCTCTTTTCCGTCTTCGTGCTGCTGCGTGGCCATAACGAGCCGGGCGGCGGCTTCATCGGCGGGCTGATCGCTGCCTCGGGATTGGCGATCTACGGTATTGCCCGCGGCGTTGGCGCCGTTCGCCGGGCGCTGTTTTTCCATCCGCTGTCGATCGCCGGCTTCGGCCTGCTCCTATCCACCGCAGCCGGTCTTCTCTCCATCCTGTTTGCCGTTCCCTTCATGACCGGCCTCTGGATCTATCCGACGCTTTTCGGCGCCGAGGTGCCGCTGTCGAGCGTCATGCTCTTCGATGTCGGCGTCTATCTCGTCGTGCTCGGCGCCATCACCTCGATCGCACTGGCGCTTGAGGAAAAGGAGGTGGAATGATGGAGCCGCTTCTGGCGATCCTCGTCGGCCTGTTCTTCGCCGCCGCCATCTATCTGATGCTGTCGAAATTCTCGATCCGCATCATGCTCGGCATCGCCATCCTCGGTAACGCCGTCAATCTCCTGCTCTTTACCGGCGGCCGGCTGACGCGCGAGGTGCCGCCGATCATCCCGGCGGGTCTCGACAGCCTGCCCGCGGGCACGGCCAACCCGCTGCCGCAGGCGCTCATCCTGACGGCGATCGTCATCTCCTTCTCCTTCCTCGCCTTCCTGCTGGTGTTGACCTACCGCGCCTATCAGGACCTCGGCACCGACAACACCAGCGACATGCGCGCCGCCGAGCCCGACGACCGGCCGCTGCCGCCATTGGGGTATTGAGGCGGATGTTGGTGCGGATGCTCAACCCACGGCAGGCCCTCTCTCGCGGTAGAAGAGGCGCCATCTGATGGCCGCCCCCACCTCCACAATCGATCTCTCTGCCGCCCTGATCGCCGCCCCGGTGCCCATCGGTCATTGGCTTGCCATCCTGCCGGTCGCCCATTGCATTACACTGGGTGCCGTCCTGCTGATGCTGCGCGGCTATCCCCGCCTGCAGGCCTGGCTTGCCATCCCTGGCCTTGCGGCACTGGCGCTGATCGATGCGGCGCTGCTCGCCAAGGTCGCGGCCGAGGGGCCGCTGACCATGGTCATGGGCCGCTGGCTGCCGCCTTTCGGCATCGCCTTCACCGTCGATCTCTTCGGTGCGTTGATGGCCTTCACCGCAGCCCTCGCCGCGCTCGCCGGTGGCATCTATGCGCTGGCCGATATTGGCGAAAGCGGCCGACGTTACGGTTTCTTCCCACTGCTGATGCTGCTGATGGCCGGCGTCACCGGCGCCTTTCTCACCGGTGATATCTTCAATCTCTATGTCTGGTTCGAGGTGCTGCTGATCTCCTCATTCGGGCTGATCATCCTCGGTTCCGAACGTGAGCAGATCGACGGCGCGCTGAAATATGCGGTGCTCAATCTGATCGCCACGACCCTCTTCCTGGTCGGCGTCGGCATTCTCTATGCCGCCTTCGGCACGCTTAACATGGCCGATATCGCGGCCCGGGCGAGGGATTTGCGCGGCACGGCGCCGCTGATGACGCTGGCAAGCCTCCTCCTGCTCGCCTTCGGCATGAAGGCGGCGGCCTTCCCGGTCAATTTCTGGCTGCCCGCCGCCTACCACACGCCGCGCATCGTGGTCTCGGCGCTGTTTGCCGGCCTGCTGACCAAGGTCGGCATTTACGCGTTGATCCGGGTGATGGTCATGCTGCTGCCGCTGGAGCGCCAGGAGTTGAGCCTGGTGATCGCGCTTGCCGCCGCCGCGACCATTGTCGTCGGCGCTCTCGGCGCGCTTGCCGAAAACGATATTCGCAGGCTGTTCGGCTATGTCGTCATATCGGGCATCGGCAACATGCTGGCGGGCGTCGCACTCGGCGACCTTGGCGGCATCAGCGGCGCGGTCTTCTATGCGCTCCATTCCATGGTGCTGATGACGGCGCTTTATCTTGCCGCCGGCGAGATCGCCCGGCGCGGCGGTGGCTTTTCGCTATCGGCCCTCGGCGGGCTCTACAGGCAAAGCGCCGGCTTCACCGCGCTCTCCCTCGTGCTCTTCCTTGCCGCCTGCGGCCTGCCGCCCTTTTCCGGCTTCTGGCCGAAAGTCATTCTCGTCAAGGCATCGCTCGATCTCGGCGCCTGGTGGCTGGCGGCCTCGATCCTCCTCGGCGGTTTTCTGACGACGATCGCCTTCGGTCGTCTCTTCCTGCTCGCCTATTGGCGCCCAGCGCCGATGACCCTGACGCTGCTAGCCCCGAGGCCGCCCGGTGCCAGGTGGCGCACGGGCCTGCCGCTCGCGGCACTGACAGCGCTGGTCGTCGGCTTCGGGATCTTGCCGGAACAACTGCTGGCGCTGTCGCAATCGGCCGCGGCCGGCCTGGCCGATCCAGAGGCCTATCTTCATTCGGTCTTCCCGGAAGGGGGCGCGCCGTGATCTTCTTCCTCTTCAACCTGTTGCTTGCCATTGCCTGGGTCGCCGTTACCGGCAGCGCCTCGCTGCACAATCTCGTCCTCGGATTGCTGCTCGGGACCCTGGCGCTGGTCATCATCCGCGAATCCTTCGGCGGCAAGGGACATATCCCCCGCGTCCTCCCGGTGCTCTCGCTCGCCGCTCTGTTCCTGAAGGAGTTGTCGCTGTCGGCCTGGAAGGTCACGGTCACCGTCCTCTCGCCCGACATGAAGCTGAAGCCCGGCATCTTCGCCTTCCCGCTAACGGTGACGAGCGACTTCGAAATCACTTTGCTCGCAAACCTCATCACGCTGACTCCAGGCACGCTTTCGGTCGACGTCTCCACAGATCGCCGCACGCTCTATGTCCACGCGCTCGATTGTTCCGATCCCGAGACGACCAAGGGTGATATCGCCAACGGTTTCGAACGCAAGATCATGGAGGCCTTCCGGTGATCACACCTGCCGCCATCGTCGCGGTCGCATCCTCGGCCGCACTCGTCATCCTCGGCCTGGCGCTGATTCTGACCGTCTGGCGCGTCGTCGCCGGCCCGACATTGCCGGACCGGATCCTTGCCCTCGACATGCTGACCGGCATCGCCATCGGCTTCATCGCCGTCATCGCGGTCAAGACCGGCTTCTCGCTCTATATCGATATCGCAATCTCGCTCGGCCTCGTCGGTTTCCTGGCGACTGTCGCCTTCGCCCGATTCGTGCTGTCGCGCGGCAACATCAAATCGAAGCCGCCCGCCGCTGCGGCAAATGGCAACACGCAAAAGCGCCGAGCAGGGGGGAAGAAGCGATGATCGATTATATCGTGGCTGCCATCACCGCCCTGCTGCTGATCGTCGGTGCGCTTTTTGCTCTTGCAGCGGCGATTGGCCTGGTCAGGCTGCCCGATCTCTACACCCGTATGCACTCCGCCTCGAAGGCGGGGACTGTCGGCTCCGGCCTATTGCTCCTTGCCGCCGGGCTCTATTCGCAAGATCCGGCGATTCTCGCCCGTGCCATCGCCGGCTTTATCTTTTTCCTGCTGACGGCGCCGGTGTCTGCCCACCTGCTTGCCAGAGCTGCCCATCGTTCGGGATATGATCTCGGTGCACTCTCTGTCCGTGACGATATCAGGGATCGTTGAGCCTATGCTGTTCAGCGACTTTACCAGATTTATGCAAAACTTATGCACAGGAAGCTGTGAGTAAAGCTTGCCGAACAGGCCCTCAATTCTTCATCTGTCATTTTTTCTCAAGAAAAACGACAAATAATAATTGGCCTTTCGACCAAACGATGGTATTTGAAAATGCAAGTAGAGTTCTGATTGTGAATTGCAATCGTACTGCTTCCAAGTCCCTCAGTTTTGATTTTTAATGTCTAAACTGAGGCCATCGCCTGGGGCATGACGTAGTGGTTTCCAGTCAGGCAGTATAAGAACAGGTCACGCTCTTCGGAATCTAGGGGTGGATTTCGCGTTTTTCGAAACAGAAGGTCGCTTCCTGTGCTTTTGCTGTTCGCTTCTACGAGGCGGGTCTTTGGCGTGTCAGTCAAAGACCGTTTGAGCATGCTAACAGGAGAAAGAATATGACGGATATAGCGACCGGCAATGCGCCGGAGCTGCTTGTGGAACTGACAGCCGACATCGTCGCGGCCTATGTCAGCAACCATGTTGTACCGGTCAGCGACCTGGCCAATCTGATTTCCGATGTGCATTCGGCACTGAGCAACACGTCCGTACCGCAGCCCGCTGCGGCGATCGTCGAAAAGCAGAAGCCTGCAGTTTCTGTCCGCAAGTCCGTACAGGACGAGCAGATCACGTGTTTGGAATGCGGCGGCAACTTCAAGTCCCTCAAGCGTCACCTGATGACGCATCACAGCCTCTCGCCGGAAGAATACCGCGAGAAGTGGGATCTGCCGACCGATTACCCGATGGTAGCGCCCGCTTATGCCGAAGCGCGTTCGCGCCTGGCAAAGGAAATGGGCCTGGGTCAGCGCCGCAAGCGCGGCCGCGGCTGAGCTTTTTCGAAAGCATCGACGACAAAAAGCCGGGTCTTGTGCCCGGCTTTTTTGTGTGCCTTTTCAAGGCGAGGAAAATAATCTCGCTGGAGCCATTCCAGGCAAAGCGCGAAACGGTTTTCTCAGGCAAAGCGCGAGGCGGTTTTGCCGGGAATCGGGTAAAACGAAAGGTTGGAGCTGTTCTGCGCTTCAATCAAAAGCTGAATCGCGCTAGTATACAAGCCTTCGCAGCTGATTCGGTCGGTCGCTAAGATAGTGTCGGCGACCCTGTCTTATGCTTTGCTGACAGGCTTAGAATGTATTCCTATACTATCAGCAAGTGTTAATGTATTCGATGTGCGAAGGCAGGCGCTGGCCGAATGGATCGGCTGTGGCTCTGAAAGCCAATCGCCCATCGTCACGCTCAAGCCGCGGCGCGAACTCTTGCCTCTTCGCGGATCCTGTTCACCATCGAGCGCAGTCCGTTCGAGCGCTGCGAGGACAGGTTCTCCACCAGGCCGATCTTCGAGAATATCTCGAAGGCATCGAGTCTGGCGATCTCCGATGCCGTCTTGCCGGAATAGGTGGCAAGCACGATGGCGACGAGGCCGCGCACGATATGGGCGTCGGAATCACCCTCGAAGCTCATGACCGGATTGTCGGGATCGCCTGTCGTATGGGTCACCAGCCACACCTGGCTGGCGCAGCCCATCACCTTGTTCTCGGAGGTGCGCTTCTCCTCGGCGAGGTCCGGCAACGCCTTGCCGAGTTCGATGACATAGCGGTAGCGGTCTTCCCAATCGTCCAGGAAAGCAAAGTCGTCGATGATCTGGTCGAGGGATGCCATGGAGAAGCCTTTCACTATCGAAGCAGTTCCAGCAAAAGTGCGCAGCGGTTTTGCGTCCGGAATGCGTCAGGAAATGCTCTAAGACTGCATATAGGTGAAAGATCGGCAGATTTGAACCGCTAAAGCAATTCCAGGAAAAGTGTGAAGCGGTTTTCCGTCCGGAATTGCGAAAACAAAAGACCGGAGCAGTTCCAGGAAAAGTGTGAAGCGGTTTTCCCAGGCAAAGCGCGAAGCGGTTTTGCCGGGATTTGCGTAAACTGAGATAGAAAAAACGCCGTGAGGGATGGGCTTCCTCACGGCGCAGCAACATGCTGAATTAAACAGGGCAGGCACGTCAGGCATGGGGCATCTCCGCGTCATGCGGACCACCGATGCAAGCTATAAAACCGAAAGGTACTGCGGACGAATGCCCGCGAAAAATTTCGTCAGATCGCCGGCTTCGGCGTCGGCAGCGGAATTGCGCCTGTTACCACCGTCTCGGCTGCGGCATCATCTTCGACCGGCGGACGGTAAGGCATCGGCTGGTTGAGCGCAGCCTTGGCCTCGCGCACCTTTTCCTGGATAGCAGGCGGGGTGAGGGAAGGCATGTTGAGCGCCACCGGCATCTGCGGTTCGGCCAGCCTTGCGGTCGCCGGCGCCTCATCCGTGAACTGGCTGTCGAGAAGTTCGTAGGCAACGCGGGCGCCTTCACGGGCCCGGTAGCCGAGTGCGGTGAGGGTCTCGCTGCCCTTGGCGCAGACTTCGGGCTTCTCCGAGCACATGCCGGTCAAATAGTCATAGGCGCCGCTTGCCGCCGTGAACGCGTCGGACAGTTGCAAGTGCGGGCCGTTGGCGAGCTTGTCGGAACTCTCCGTGCTGAAGACGGAAAGAAGCACGAGCACGAGGCCAAACCAGAAGGATCCTTTGATCAGAAACCACATTGTCGTTGCCCATCCTGTTTTCCCCGTCCGGTTCTTGTCGCCGAATCAGGCCGGTTGTCCGGTGTGTTTTCACCCTACCGCCAAGTTGCGAATGCCGCTTTTCGAAACTCACGCGCATTTGCGGCAAATTTAGTTCAAATTTTATCGAACGGCATTTGAACCGCATTTTAGTCGAATGCGAGCGATCGCCGTTAAGCATCAGGGCAGCACCTGCTTGCAATTGCAGGACTTTTGCCGGCTCGCCTTGCCACAGGAGTTAACGCAATGCTGAAATATGAGGAAAATCCGTCGCTTACCCCCTATTAACCACAAAAGGCAAAGAGCCTCCCAGATGCTTCAAAACGGGAATTTCGGCCGTTTCAGGCTGTGAACAGCGCTTTTGCCTTATCCTTTCTTTAAGTCGCCAAGGCCTATTGTCCGGATCGATCGACAGCCTTTCGGGCGGGTATTGCGTGCGTGTATTGAGTAACATTGGCGGCTGGATGACGGCCCTCGTAGACCGGGCAGCGACAAGCTGGCTCTCCCGGACGGGCGGTGGTGAAGCCGTGCGCCAACGCGAGCTCGCGATCTTGCGCCGCCTCGTGCTGCTCTCGTCGGCTGCTCTCGTTGCCGCTCCGATCGGCCTTTCGGCGGTCACCAGTCCTGCCGTGGCGCTGCCGGCAGGTGTCGCCATGGTCTGCGCCGCCTTTCTCTTTTCCGCCGTCGGCAGCATCGCGCTCGCCCGTCAGGGCTCGGCAGCCGGTATCGCCACGCAGTCGGCCGAGGATTTCTTCCTTGCCGCCACCCCGGGCCTCGTCTTCTTCCTCGACCCGCACGGCAGTGTGGCGACCGTCGGCGGCCGCGACCGGCGCGATTTCCTCGCCTGGATGCGCGATCCCAAGGGCAGGGGCTTCCTTGAGCAGGTGCATGTCTCCGACCGCATCCTTTTCCTGCAGGCGCTTGATGACCTGCGCCGGGGCGAGGACGCTCAGAGCGTCGATCTGCGCATCGACCGGCCCTCGGTCTCGCGCGATCAGCGCCAGTTCGCCTATCTGAGAATGGACATGACGGCCCGACGCGATGCCGACGGCGAACTTGCCGCCATCATTGCCCAGCTGCGCGATGTCTCCGTCGAGCAGCAGTTGCGTGACGAAGCCCAGAACCGCGCGGCGGATGCCGAATCGGCAAATGACGCCAAATCGCGTTTCCTCGCCGCCGTCAGCCATGAGCTGCGCACGCCGTTGAACGCCATTCTCGGCTTTTCCGATATCCTGATCGGCGAATATTTCGGCAAGTTCGAAAACGACCGCCAGCGCGAATATGTCGGCCTGGTTCGCGAATCCGGTGCGCATCTGCTGTCCGTCGTCAACACCATGCTCGACATGAGCAAGATCGAAGCCGGCCGCTACGAGCTGATCCTCGAAGCCTTCGATATATCAAGCTCCGTTAAATCCTGCGAATCGATGCTGGCCTTGCAGGCCAAGACCAAGGGTCTCACCCTGACGAGCCGTATTCAGCGCGATCTCGGCGAGGTCGTCGCCGATCAGCGCGCCATCCAGCAGATCCTCATCAACCTCGTCGGCAATGCCATAAAATTCACCGAGGCCGGCGGCGTCGTCTCGGTCGATGCGGCAGCGCGCGACGGCATCCTCAAGCTGACGGTCAGCGATACCGGCATCGGCATCCCGGCCGACAAGCTGGCATTGCTCGGCCAGCCTTTCGTCCAGATCCAGAATGACTATACCCGCCAGTTCGAAGGCTCCGGCCTCGGTCTGTCCCTGGTCAAGGGGCTGGTGGCGCTGCATGGCGGGTATTTCGCCATCGCCAGCCAGCCGGGCGAAGGCACGATCATCACCATCGAGATCGCGGTGGACGGCTCGGGTGCTCAGCACGCCGAAGACGCCGGCCATGGCGCGACTGTCGAGTTTCCGCCGCGGCTGAAGGGCGCGGTCAACACAGGCGCAGAATTGGAAGAGGGGCGTTTCGATGGCCGCGCGCAAGCGAAAATCGCCTAAGGGAAAAAGGGGACGGCAGCAGCCGGGCCTTCTGATGTCAGGTGCTGCCGCCCTCGGCGGGCTCGGCCTGCAGGGCGCCTCCGTGCTCGGCGGGGTCGGCCTGCAGGGCGCCTCGGTGCTCGGCGGCGTCATCGGCCGCAATCCGTCGGTCGCCGGCGGCACGATTACCTTCGCCGTCATCTTCTCCTTCGTCGCCGCCAATGCGCTCTGGTATCAGCCGGGCCTGCATCCGCATCCGATCTTCCGCACCCGCGATCTGCAATCTCCGACCGTACTCGGCGCCCGCCGGCCGGCCGAGGAGCAACAGGGTGACGTCACCACCTTCCGGATCGAGCGGCCGCAGGATACCGCCACCACCAACGCGACACCGGCGCCTGCCGCACCCGGCCAGCAACCGAGCCAGCTCGTCATGGACATCCAGCAGCAGCTGGTCCGCCGCGGCCTCTACAACGGCATACCCGACGGCATCATTGGCCCCCGCACCAGTGCGGCCATCCTCTTCTTCGAAGAGACCGTCGGCATGACCCAGACCGGCGATCCGACGCCGGAGGTCCTGGCGGCGCTGAAGACCGATGCATCAGGCCCCTCGACCGTGCCCGCCGAAAAGCCGCCCGAGGACGTCAGCTCGAAGGCGGCGGCGGAAGACCCGGTGGCAGCGGCGATCCGCAGCGCCGAGAAGACCGTCAAAACGGTTCCATCGGCGGCAAAGCAGGTTCCATCAAGCCAAATCACCAATGTCGACCTGGTGTTGAAGATCCAGAAGGGTCTTTCCAACTTGGCCTATGCCAATGTCGGCGTCGACGGCGTCGCCGGCGAGCAAACCCGCGCGGCCATCCGCCATTTTCAGAAGCACTACAACCTGCCAGAAGACGGCGAGCCGAACCAGGCGGTGCTGAAGAAACTCAAGGAAATCGGCGCGATCTAGTGCATGTCGCCCAAAAGTGCGCGGCGGTTTTGGGCCAACGACATGCATAAAACAAAGATCTAACGCGCGTCGCATGAATCCGGTCGAACGCGCCCCGCACAACGGTGCCAGGTCAGTCATGGCAAGGCTTTCCTGCGCCGGGATCCCCGTCGCGACTGCCGCGCCGGCTGCCCAAGCGCGCAAAGAGTCAATACACGCGGAACTATCATTGCAACGGCCCGTTGTGCCCCTCAGAATGTGCAAGCTGTGCCAATCTGGCGCGATGGCGTGAAGAATAGAGGGATTTTCCCGGCTTCTTCCTATGGCCAACGAAAAATCAGACGAGCTTCTTCCCATCCGGTTTGCAACTCACCGACTTCCCGACCATATCAAAAATGCGAGAGGAAATAGTGATGAAACGTCGACCGGTCTCGTCAAGCCGAGTGCAACGTGAGCGCAGGGAGGAATTTGACGACGGGCCGCGGCTTGGCCTCGGCAACAGACAAAACAAGGCCATCAGATTTCTCGACCAATATTATCCTGAACCGCAGCCGACTTCCGTGATCCCGGGGGTATCGGATATCACCATGGAGGAGCTGATAGCGCGAGACGTTGTCGCCGAGGTTCAAGCTCCCGATGGGAAAGAACGTGTTTTCATTCTCGCTGCGCGCGGGGAAGATGAAGTTCGCCGACTCAAACTTCAGGAGACATCGCTCCGAAACGGCATCGGCAAACGACGACCAGTCGCCGCATCACAAGCGTAACCAGTGTGGGCCAAATCCTCTTACCAAAACAACGTCTAGGTGCGACTCTGTACGATTTCGTACAAAAGTTGTTGCGCAATGCAGCTTTTAAGCGCAACCTTATATATGACGTCAGCCACGTAAGGGCGCTGACGTTTGGAAGATCGTCGTGCTTTCGCCCCAGAGAGCACGATGACCAACCAAAATATAAGCACGTTCAAGAACCATTTGTTGTGTGCCCTTACCCCTGAAGATCGGCGCCTGCTTGCCCCCAGTCTGGAGAGAATGCAGCTCAACCTTCGTCAGTCGCTCGAAAAGGCGCATCAGCCGATCAACTTCGTCTATTTTTTCGAGGCGGGTCTTGGATCGGTGGTGGCAAGCAAAGAGGGCGGTTCAACCGTCGAGGTCGGCCTGTTCGGCCGGGATGGCATGACCGGCACGTCGCTGGTCCAGGGCGATACAGAAAGCCCGTTCGACTGCTTCGTCCAGATGGGCGGCTCGGCGCTTCGTATTTCTGCCGACAATCTTCACGAAGCGATGTCTCAGAGCGCCGCGTTAACAGAACTTTTGATGCACTATGCCCGTACGCTCGGTATCCAGACCACCTACACCGCCCTTGCAAACGGTCAGATCAAACTGGAAGAGCGGCTGGCGCGATGGATTCTCATGGTTCACGACCGCGTCAATGGCGACAGCTTCTATGTGACCCATGAATTTCTTGCGATGATGCTTGGCGTGCGTAGGCCCGGTGTAACAGTGGCCCTGCAAATTCTCGAAGCGAAGCACTTCATCAAATCGCAACGCGGGGAAATTCTCGTGCAGGATCGCACTGGGCTGATGCACCTCTGCCAAGGCACCTATGGCCCGGCTGAGATAGAATACGAACGGCTGATCGGCATTCCTCTTGGTAAATCGAAACCGGTTCCGAATGATGCCACGCCGTTGATACGGCCTGCCTGATCGACAACTGAACGCATTTGACGTCGGCAACCCTTAAGGATGATGCGTGACCTCATTTTACAATCACCATGTCGACGAGACCGCTTCGACAGTGCTCCTGATTGCCTTCCAGGAGGCCTGCGCCCGGCATGACATCTCGCCCGATAGCGAAGACGGTTCGGATCTCTTAACCGTTCTTTTGTATGCCTTTCAAAAGGGGACGACGACCAAAGATGCGCTGGTCGGCCTCGCGTTAAATCTCATTGGCAAATGAAAGGGAAAATCCCGCCCGTCTCGTTCCGGTCGGTAGATCACCTTTTGAGACGATGCGCGGCGCGGTCGGAGGCATCTCGATCAGATCGGTGCAGATTGAGAATCCGGATCGCGTCCATTCTGGCGATGGCGTGTTTCTGCACAAAATAGTCAAGTTCATAGGCATCGGACACTTTTTTCCGATCTTGTGCGGGTTTGATCACCGTGACAGTCATCATTTCTTCCTCCTATACCAAATCAGTTGATTCAACTTATCAGGGTCGTGACTCGACGGGTGGAATGGTACGGAATGAGACAATGTTATTGGGGGGCTACGGTTCAACTTCCGCCGTCAGGCGTTGACCCTGAGCGCATCTTCGCTGGTCAACATTCCAGCCAATGCGCCGCATGTCTTCAAAAATACGTCCGGAAAAGCGCTACACAGGCGACGGCCATCTTTAATCCACTTCATCACGGAATGCGGGCGACCGCATTGAGAGCATGATGCTGCTGACCCGATCGGGCCTAAAATCATGCGCATCTCGCGCCGCTACGATGCCGCCTTCAACAGCCTGTAATGCGTCGTCATCGCCTGCCCCTCGACATCCACCACCTCTTCGATCGGACCGGCCTCGCGGGCCATCGCCACGCGATAGCGCCTGGGCGCCATACCCGTCATCCGCTTGAAGGCGTTGCTGAAGGCGCTTTCGGATGTGTAACCGAGCGAAAGCGCCAGTGCTGAAACCGGCATGCTGCCCTCCCGCAGCTCGCGTTCGGCAAGGCGCATGCGCCAGCCGATCAGATAGGTGAGCGGCGCCACCCCCGCCACGGTCTTGAACCGCAGCGCAAAGCTCGTGCGCGACATGCCGGCCGCCTTTGCCAGTTCGCCAAGCTGCCAGGACCGGCCGGGATCGCCATGCATCAGCCGCAGCGCCGGCGCAATGCGATCGTCGCCGAAGGCGCGGAGCCAACCGACCGTCAATGGCGCCGAGCTCATGATGTGCGCCCTCAGCACCTGCACGAACATCAACTGCGCAAGCTGGGTCGAGGCGAGCAGGGCGCCTGGCCGCTTTGCCGCCATCTCCCGCACCAGCTGGTCGAGCAGCCAGCGCAGCACGCCGGCTTCGGCAAGGGCGGCGCGCACATGAATGATCGGCGGCAATACGTCGGACAGCAGCTCCATGCCCTGCGGCCCGAGCGCGATGTGGCCGCCGAGATAATGGAAATCCTCGCCAACGCCGTGGCGTGCCATGCCGTCGACCTTCTCCTTGAAGGCGCCGACCGCGTCAGTGGGCGTAACGGCAAGGTCGCTCGCCAAGACGAACGAATGCCGGCCGTTCAGAAGCGCAACGTCGCCTGCCTCGAGCAGAATGGGTTCACTGCCATTGTCGAGGCAAAGCCAGCAGCGCCCTTTGGCGACCGCGCTGATCTTGATCCGGTTCGGCCGGGGAAAGCGCAGCGCCCAGGCGCCTCCGGCGATCAGCCCGCCCGACACAAGGCAGCGCGCATCGAGCAGATTGAGCATTTCGGAGAGCGGGTCACTGATCATTTTTGAACGATGCAGCAGGAAATCGGGATTTGCAAGCATTCAGAATCCCGTTTTCCGGGCGTACATAAGGCCGTGACGCAACAACGGAGGCATGCCATGTCCACCCCACAAGCTCCCATCGGTTCCGGCTTCGGTGCGGCCTCAACCGCCGCCGACGTCATTGCCGGGCACAATCTTTCAGGCAAGCTCGCGATCGTCACTGGCGGTTATTCCGGTCTTGGCCTGGAGACGGCTCGTGTGCTCGCCGAAGCCGGCGCCAGGGTTGTCGTCCCCGCCCGCAATCTCGGAAAAGCCGAGGCGGCCGTGGAAGGCATTCCCGGCCTTGCGGTGGAAAAGCTCGACCTGATGGACCCCGGCTCGATCGACGACTTCGCCGACCGCTTCCTCGAAAGCGGCGAGCCCCTGCATCTGCTCATCAACAATGCCGCGGTGATGGCGAACCCTTTGACGCGTGATGCCCGCGGTTACGAATCGCAGTTTTCCACCAATCATCTCGGCCATTTCCAGCTCACTGCCCGTCTCTGGCCGGCGCTGGTAAAGGCCGAGGGCGCGCGCGTTGTCGCCGTCTCCTCGCGCGGTCACGTCTTCTCCGGCGTCGATTTCGACGATCCGAATTTCGAGAACCGCGAATACGCCCCCTATCTCGCCTATGGCCAGTCGAAGACGGCAAATGCTCTCTTTGCGATCTCGCTGGACGCTTTGGGTGCGAAGCATGGTGTCCGAGCCTTCTCACTGCATCCCGGCGGTATCGTCACCACCAATCTGGTCCGCCATCAGTCGAGCGACTTCCTCAAGGCGAGCGGTTATGTCGACGAGGATGGCAAGCCGGTCATCGATCCGGAAAACAACAAGAAGACGATTGAGCAGGGGGCTTCGACCATCGTCTGGTGCGCCGTCAGCGAGAAGCTCGAGGGTCTCGGTGGCGTCTATTGCGAGAACTGCGATATCGCCACCGCCGTCCCCGGCGATTCGACCGAGATGCTCGGTATCCGTCCTTGGGCAACCGATCCGGAATTTGCCGAACGCCTCTGGCAGTTGAGTGAGCGACTGACGGGCTTCATCGCCAGCTGATGGTCGCCACACGGCCGGCCCACAGTCACGGAGTCCGCTTTCCCTACAACCTAAGTCTAAGGTGCTGTCGCTGTTTGCAACTTATTAACCATGTTGCCTGAAGCTTTTCTGATTGGGGCGGGGGAGCGTCGGTCATGCATGCGCTGAAGGCGATAGACGATCTGGCCGGAGAACCGGCGGTCAAAGCGGGGGGGCCAGATCCCGAGGCGCTGCGCCACATCCTGCTACGTCTTGCCGAAGAAGCCTCCACGCTCGGCATCGACCTCGTCGATATCGCCGGCGCCATCCAGGACATGGCGGGAATGTCGGCCCGGCATGCCTCCGCCTTCGATCAGGTCACCCGCACCGCGCTGTCGATTGCCGAGACCAACCGCTCGGTCGCCGTGTCGTTGCGCGAGACCGACCGCACGGCGGCCGAGGCCCGTCACATGCTGAAGGAATCGGCCGATCGCCTGACCGGCTCCGTCGCCGAGATCGGCCACATGGTCCAGTCCTCCAACGAGATCGGCGCTGAGATCGCCGGCTTCTCCAAGTCGCTTGCCGATGTCGACAATATCGCCGAGGAGATCAGCACCATCGCCCGCCAGACCAACCTGCTGGCGCTGAACGCCGCGATCGAGGCGGCGCGCGCCGGCGATGCCGGCAAGGGTTTTGCGGTCGTCGCCGCCGAGGTCCGGGCGCTTTCGCTGCAGACCTCGAAGGCGACCGGCTCCATCCAGCAGACGCTGGACGAACTGCGCGTGAAGATCGACCGGCTGTCGGCCGTCGGCAGTGATGCGCGAGACAGTGCCGCCGGCGTGCGCGACAAGTCGGAGGCGATGCGCGGCGCCTTCGAAAGCATGGAACATGTCATCACCCGCATCCTCGACAGTTCGACCGTCATGGCCAACACCACCGAGGCGGTCGACCAGCAATGCGCCGGCTTCGTCGAGAAACTCGGCGAGATGTCGGCCGAGGTCGCCGGCTCGAATGTCAGGCTTCAGCAGGCGGCAAAACGCGTCGACAGCGTCGTCGGCCTCTCGGAAACCCTGATCCAGCTGACGGCGAGCGCCGGCGTCAAGACCGCCGACAGCCGTTGGATCGAGGAAGCGCAGTCGGTGGCAAGACAGATTTCCGGCGCCTTCGAGCGCGCCGTCGCGGAAGGGCAGATCGGGCTCGATGCTCTTTTCGACCGACGGTATCGGCCAATACCAGGCTCCGATCCGGCACAGATGATGGCAGCCTTCACCGAACTCACCGACCGCCTGCTGCCGCCGATCCAGGAACCCGTCACAACCTTGGACGAGCGCATCGCCTTCTGCGCGGCGATCGACGAGAACGGTTATCTGCCGACTCACAACCGGAAATTCTCGCAAGCCCAGCGGCCTGGCGACACCGTCTGGAACACCGCCAACTGCCGCAACCGCCGCATCTTTGCTGATCGCGTCGGTCTTGCCGCCGGCCGCAGCACCGCACCCTTCCTCGTCCAGACCTACAGGCGCGACATGGGCGGCGGCAATTTCGTGATGATGAAGGATATCTCCGCTCCGATCACAGTCCGTGGACGGCATTGGGGCGGATTGCGGCTGGCAATCAAGGTCTGACCCCGGGGTCAAACTCTGACCCCGCATTGCCGCCGCCCACAGGCCGGTCTATACCGCCCCAATGAGATTACGCGCCGACATCTTCGTTTCAGCCCTCCTGCGCCGCGTCTTTGCCAGCGGCGATTTCGCCGCCGTCGAGAAGAAGGGTGCGGAGGAAGCGGGTGCGGTCTTCATCCGCCAGCACTTCCGCGACGGCCTGGAAACGCTCTATGCGCCGGCGCCGCAGTCCGCCTTCGACGAAGGCCAGGCCGGCGACCGCCTGTTCGAGATCCGCCTGTCGCGCAGCGATCCTGAAGCAGTGCGCGCGATGCTGGAGCGCGAACGCAAATTCGACCCCGATCTCTGGATCGTCGAGCTGGAGGCGGAGGAACTGGGGGACATGATCCCGCTTGCGAAGGGCTGAGAGCCAAGGCGCTCATCAGCCCAGCGTCATTTCGAAGCGATGAGGGAATCTGAGGATCGCGACGCGCTTTCGTCAGTCAACCCACAGCTCAGCGAGACCGCCGCCCCATGACGCGCATGTCGCGCTGCGGCGGCGCCTGACGGATGAAGCGATAGTCGGGTGTTGCCGCCGGCGCGGGCCTATCGGTCGCTTCCGGCTTATAGGTGTAGCGATCGGCACGCCGCCAGGCTTCGACGCGTTCGTGGCATTCTTCCGGATCGAGCGCATCGAGCACCATCCAGCCGCGCGTGACGTTGTGCTGCTGTTCGGCAAGGTGCGGATAGAGCCTTTCGAGCACGAAGACGGCATCGAGAAAACCCATGCCGAGGCTGGTCAGCGTCGTGGCGAGCTGCTGGCCGGAAAGATCGAGCATGATGCGCTCGGCAAGCCAGCGGCTGGCGGAAAGCGCATCGGCAAGTGCGGTTGCGAAATGCGTTGCCTCGCGTGAGCGGGCGAAGCGCACCAGCAGCGCCTCCTGAATGTCGGTGAGCGTGTGCAGACCGAGCCTGTCCCCGTCGGCACGGCCGAGATGACCGGCAAGCCCGAGGATGCGCTCGCGCAATACCTCTTCATTGGCAACCCGCTGTTCCTCCAGCGCATCTGCCTCGTTGGTCTCGGCCGGCGCCGGTGAAAGCGGGACCGCCGGCGATTCCATGATCGGCGCTGATGCGGCTCCCGGCCGCGGCTGGCTCTGGCGCAGCGCCACCAGCGCATCGATGACCTTCGGCGAGAGTGAATCGCGGCTGACGATCGCCTTGACATGCGCTGCACCCTGCATGCGCGCGATGGTGATCAGCGTATCGTCGGCGACTGCTTTTGAGGCGGCAAGAAAAGGCGCCGCGATCTCGATCGGCTGGTTGCCGATGAACAGCGCCACTGCTGCCGGCATGTTGTCGCATTGGGACAGCGCCGCGACCGCTTGGCGCTTGGCCTCGTCGGAGGACGCCTGGAACAGCGGCATGAAAAGTTCGGCAAATTGGCGCAGTTCGGACCGTGTCGGATGAGACAGGTTCTCGAAACTGCTGACAGTCGCCATTAACACCACGTCCTTTTTCCTGACGGCCAAGGGGCCTTCTAGGTCTCGAAACCGGTCACGCACACAAACACCCCGAAAACGCAGAACAAGGGGACCAAGGCCGATATGCGCTGGCGGAACGCATGTCAGGCTATACGGTTATGAACAAATCCTACACCGGTACGGTTAATGCATGCTGAAGATTTTATTAAAATGCAACAGAAATATACACGCAATACGTGTTGCGGCATGGTTGGCCGGCAACATAAAAATGCGCGGTTTGGAAGGCGTGCTGCGAAGATTGCGTATCGCTGCCGCGATGGTGGGAAAACTCAGGCGATCCTGTGATCGCGCAGCGCGTGCAGGAGCTTTTCGCGGCTGTCGTAACCGGCCTGATAAAGGTCGAGGGCTGCGGATGCCGCGAATTGCGCGTCGACGCTCTTGATGTCGATGCGCCGTTCTGAGCACCAGGCATCAAGCGCACTGCGCAACACATCGAGATCTTCAGGCGAGAAAGATGAATTCACCAGCAAAGACATCGCTTGCCCTCCGCATTCCGGCCAGGACGTGGAAAATCCCCGATCGATCGGAGCCCGGAAACGTGTGACCGACATGATTGAACATACGCGCATCTGAGCACCTCGCAATTAAATATTTTCATGATGTATTTTTACAACATGGCCCCTTTCGCAGCCGGCGGATTCCAGCGCCGACGCCAACTACATGAATTGTCTCTAATTTTATCGATTGATCTCCAGCCGGCCGTTTGCGCGGGCGGCGTGAAACCAAATCAACTCTTCGAGCGTTAAAGGGGAAGTGACATGAACTGTGTTTGGCATCGGCCGAATATTAGTAAACTGTTAACTGTCATCTGTCTCAATTCGGATAGGAACGACGCGATTTGAGTATTTGGATCGTTGAAACTCCGCATCACGGTATTTCAATCAGGTGCCGTGGGAAAGGCGCGAATGCCCTCGGTCCGGTCATTCCGGTACTGCAGGACGCGCCGGCCCGCACATTGGCGGGCAGGGTGAAATCCATCGCAAGTTCATCCGTCTCGGGCAGTGCATGGAGACGAGAATGGCAATAGTAGTCGCATTGGCGGATCGGCGCCCGCGGGCGCCGCGTCGCCCGGACAAAGAGCCCCGCGAAGCCAAGATTCTTTGGTTCACCGGCGTCCGCTACGAGCGGTTGGCCGAGAGCCCGAAACATCGTCCGGCGCCCGCGCCGCGCGTCAACAAGAAGTAACCGCTCTTCAACCTCAGCGAGCGGCGAATTGCTCGCAGCCGGCTTCCGTCAGGAAGTTGCGCGCAGCCTCATCGAAGCTCGCCTGCGGCGCCAGCGTCCGCAGCACGGCATAGCCGTCCGGCCGTGCCATTTCCACCAGGATCGCCTGCTGCAGCTCCGGCGGCAAGTTCTTGCGCAGGTCGGTCAGCTGGATCGGACTGCCGGCCAGCACATCGAGCGCGCCGCCGACCGATGTCCTGTCGTTCATGCTGAAGACCTCGTTGGAGGCGCTGTCATAGATCGCGATCGACCAGAAGGGCACATTGCCCTTGGCGGTGAAATGTACCGGCGCATCCTCGACGTCGAAGGAGCAGACGGCGGTGCGTAGGAAGGGGTCGCCATTGGCAAGGCCAGCCTCGTCATACTGGTCGCCGAGCAGGTAGAAATTGTTGAGGTCGCCCTCTGCCTCCACGCGGGTCGCCGCATCCTTGCCGGTGAAATGCGGCAGCGACAGGATGATGACGAGATGCAGCAGCGCTGCGCCGAAAAGACCGGTCAGGACGGCGAAGAATATCCTAAGCATTGCCGCATCCGGTCTTGGTGAGCTTCGGCATGGCGAGGTCGATCACGCCGGAACTGCCGGCTGTCGGTGTGTCGAACAGCGTCAGCACCAGCCGGAAGGTGCCGGCCTCTGGCAAGGCCAGCCAGTTGCCCGGCTGTGCGACGGCTGAGATCTCGACCGAGAAACTGCTGTCTTGCTGGCGCAGCACCGTCCAGGAATTGATCGCTGAGGGATGGCCGGTCTTCACCGCCGCCGGATTGCCGCCATTGTCGGCGGTAAAAAGGGTCCACAGCCGGGCAGGCGGCGTCTGCCCGCTGATGCGGTAGCGGCAGCCGGCATTCAGCCGCGCGCCTTCGTCGTCGACGCTCGCCGTGAAGGTCAAGCCCTCGGCGCTGCCATAGAGCAGCTTGCCGGCGCGCGCCCGGTGCGACTTCGCATAAGGATCGGCCTCGACCGTCTGTAGCGCTGGAAAGGCCTCCCAGGCGCCGAGCTTGATCGCTCCAAAACCCTGTGTCGCGTCCAGCGCATAAAGCGAAATCATGATCCCGCCGCCAAAGGCGACGATCAGCGTGATCGCGATAAAGAGGGGGAATCGAAACACGTCATGACCTTGGAAACCATATCGGATGAAAGGGTTACCACTGATTCTGGCAGGGTGGAATGCCGGGCAGTGACATGGGCGCCGATTGATCCCCGGTTATGTCTATGCGGCAAAGCCGCCTGCCAACTGCGGCAATACGACCTTTCACCCAGAGGTGCCGGCAGGCGGAGGAGGGGCAGCTGCCGGCAATCTCCTGGGCCGGCTACTCCGCGCTCGCCACCTTCGCCGGCGCGAGCGGGGCGGCATCCTTCAGCTTTTCGCCGAGCTTCTTGAGGATGTCAGTCGATTGAACCGAGAGCATGCGCGGCCGGATGAGCTGCGGCAATCCGTCTTGCGGCTTGGCGGCGGCGGTCTTGGCGAGGTCCTTTTCCGAGGGCAGGGGATTTTCGACGCCGGGGATGGCGCGCAGCGTCACGCCCTGATGGGCGTAGTCCATGGCGCGCTTGAAGGTCATCGCCGGCAGCGAACCGCCGGTCATCTCGTTGGTCGAGGTGTAGTCGTCATTGCCGAACCAGACGGCGCAGGTGTAGTTGCCGGTGAAGCCGACGAACCAGGCGTCGCGATAGGCCTGGGTTGTGCCGGTCTTGCCGGCCGTCAGGATGCCATTGTCGAGTGCCGCCTTGCGCGCCGTGCCGACATAGGGAACGCGCGACAGCATCTGGTTCATATAGGCGTCGGCCTGTTCGGAGAGCACACGCTTCGCCGCCGGCTCGTCGCGGTCGAAATCGTAGAGCACGTCGCCGTCGTAATCGAGGATCTGGGTGATGCCGTGGCGGCGCGACTGGTAGCCGCCGGCCGGGAAGGTGGCATAGGCGGTCGCCTGGTCGAGCACCGTCACCTCGGAGGTGCCGATCGGGATGGTGACGTCGTCGCGAATCGGGGTTTCGACGCCGAGGTTTTTCGCCATCGCCCGGATCGGCTGAATACCGAGTTTTTCCTTGGCGAGCCGCACCGGCACGGTGTTGATCGACTGGGCGATCGCGGTCTCGAGCGTGATGCGGCCGGCATAGCGGTTTGCGTAATTGTGCGGGCTCCAGTTGCCCCAGTAGATCGGCGCATCGACGATCGTCGTCTGCGGCGTCATCCCGCTCTCCATCGCCACCGCATAAGTGTAGACCTTGAAGGACGAGCCTGGCTGGCGCAGCGCCCTGCTGGCGCGGTTGAACTGGCTCTCGCCGTAATCCCGGCCGCCGACCATGGCGCGCACGGCGCCGCCGTTTTCGATCATCACCATCGCGCCCTGCTTGGCGTGATAGGCTTCGCCATATTCGCGCAGCGACGTCTCGACCGAATCCTCTGCCGCCTGCTGGATCCCCATGTCGATCGTCGTGCGCACGATCAGCGAATGCTGGTGGAAGCGCGCCGAAAGCCGCTGCACCTCGTCGAAAGCCCAGTCGAGGAAGAAATCGGGCGATTCCACCTCGTTGCGGTCGACGACGGTGGCCGGGTTACGCCGGGCTGCGATCACCTGGCCCTCCGTCATCAACCCGCTTTGGACGAGATTGGTCAGCACTTCGTTGGCGCGGGCACGCGCCGCCGGCAGGTTGACGTGTGGCGCATATTTCGCCGGCGCCTTGAACAGGCCGGCAAGCATGGCGGATTCGGCAAGGTTCACATCGGTGATGTTCTTGCCGAAATAGAATTGCGCCGCTGCGGCTGCGCCAAAAGTGCCACCGCCCATATAGGCGCGGTCGAGATAGGTGGAGAGGATTTCCTTCTTGGAAAGGTTCGCCTCGAGCCAAAGCGCCAGGAACGCCTCGGTGACCTTGCGGTCGATCGAGCGTTCGTTCGACAGGAACAGGTTCTTGGCGAGCTGCTGCGTCAGCGTCGAGCCGCCCTGGACGACTTCGCCGGCGCGCGCATTCTCACTCATGGCGCGGAAGAGGCCGATGAAATCGATGCCGAAATGGTCGAAGAAGCGCCGGTCCTCGGTGGCGATCACCGATTTGATCAGCGAATCCGGCAACTCGTCGATCGGCACGGAATTCTGGTGGATGACGCCGCGATGGCCGATGACGTTGCCGTAGCGGTCAGTGAAGGTGACGGCGAAATCGCCGCGGTTGCGCCAGTCCTCCTTGGTCGCCTCGAAGGCGGGCTGGGCCAGCAGCAGCATCAGCACGGAGCCGGCCGCTCCGAGCGTCAGTCCTTCGCCGGCAAGTTCGAAGACCATGCGCTTCCAGCCGCGCACCCGGAAGCGGCGGAAGAAAATGGTGATGTCTTCCCAGATCTCGGCGGCGCGGAAGCCGGCGTTCCAGACGGTCGAATCGATCCAGGAATCGATGCGCAGCAGAATGTGACGGCTCTTCGCCGGCCGCTTTTCCGCCGCCTCGTTCGCCGCTTTTCCGGGCCTTTTTTCTGGCCCATTTCCTGGGTTGTCCGGATCCTGCACGTCCTGTATTCCCGCCTGATCGCGCTTCGGTCATATCCGACGAAAGCGCGAGGCCCGCATATGGCCGCAAAGCTCCCCGATACCGGGAGAGAATTCTCCGAGTATCAGGAGTATACTGAAGGATTGATTGATTTTGCGGCTGATAACAAGAGAGATGCATCGGGGTCACGCGAATTTGCGGGTCGCTGTTGCAAGAAACGAACGATGAACGATCTGCCCTTCTGGAAGAGCAAGACGCTTGCCGAAATGACCGTCACCGAGTGGGAAAGCCTTTGCGACGGCTGCGGCCTCTGTTGTCTCAACAAGATCGAGGAATGGGATAGCGGCGATATCTATTTCACCTCGGTCAGCTGCAAGCTGCTCGACGGCGAAAGCTGTCGCTGCTCCAGCTATGAGAACCGCTGGGATTTCGTGCCGGACTGTGTGCAACTGACCAAGGAGAACGTGCCCGATATCGCCTGGCTGCCGCCCACCTGCGGCTACCGGCTGGTCAATGAAGGCCGCGACCTCTACTGGTGGCACCCGCTCGTCTCCGGCGACCCGGAGACCGTCCACGCCGCAGGCATTTCCGCGCGAGGCCGCGCAATCAACGAAAATGAGATCGATCTCGACGATCTCGAGGATTACGTCGTCGACTGGCCGCTGACCGTGGGCGAGGAGAAGGACGACGAGGACGCCTAACATTACAGCTGCATATGGGTGGAATGTCTGACTCCATGGGTTTCCATGATCCGGAGGTCATGGATGACAGGCGTATCGATTGAGGCGACGCTGGAGCTTTGGGCGTCTTCGTTGCGTGATGCGAAAGCGCGAATGCGGCCGCTGTTCACACTGGAGCGGGTAGCGAATTCAGCAAGCCAATTCCTGGACGATTCGCTGGGAGAAGAGTGGCGCAAGACGGGTTGGATGCGGGGCAAGGCATCCTGTGGTGTCGGCCCGCAATATACAGGTTCGGCGGGCAAGATCACCACTTGCCAGATCGGCGTGTTCGCATCGTATGTCTCCCCCATGGTCATGCCTTCATCGATCGGGCACTCTATCTGCCGAAGGCCTGGACGGAGGACCGGAACCGGGTGCCAGAGCTCATGTGCCGGACACTGTCAGCTTTTTGACCAAGCCGGCACTGGCGCTTGCCATGATCGAGCGGGCAATCGCTTCGGATGTGCTATTTTCCTGGGTGGCTGCCGACAGTGTCTGTGGCGTGGGCGATATCGAAATGGCGCTCAAACGAGCCGCAAGGGCTATTGTGCTGGGCGTGAACGCCAATCATCTCTTTCGCTCATGGGACAAACCGCTGGCCGTTGCCCGGACCGCGAAGGACATCGCCGAAGAGCCTGACGATGCCTGGCGACGCCTGTCGGCAGGCGAGGGGACCAAGGGCGCGCGACGGCATGATTGGGTCTATCTCGAATTGGCCGACTTCGATCACGGTTAACTGCCAAACGACATGAGCCCCATTCTGCTAACGAGTATGACGTGGCGCGAACGTTTCAGTGTGCGAGGCCTGGTTCCTCGTGTGCTCTCACGATGGCGTCCGCTTCCTTGCCGTATAGCTCCTCGAAGTGATCGAAGGTCTTGGAAAAGTAACCAATGCCCTGCGTCGCCGAGCGCAGCGCCCGCGCCAGATCGTCAAGTGCGCCGCCCGGAATGAGTGCCCGGAAGATGTCCCATCCCTTAGCGGTTTCATCCCGGTCGAAGCCGAGAACCTGACCCTTGAGAGCGGAGACGATCTGGACGAGGCTGCCGGAGTAGATCGACGGAATGTGAATTTCGCTGCGGAAGACCGGTTGCATTAAAACGGCCGACCCTTCGGAAAGCGCCTGTCGCACTCCCATTTTCGACGCAGTCCGGAAGGCGTGTTCCGAACTGTCGACGGCATGGTGCTGACCATCGTACAGCGTTACGCCGACATCGATGACCTTAAAGCCAAGCGGCCCTTTCTCCATCGCTTCGCGCGCGCCTGCTTCGATAGCAGGGATGTAGTTGCGCGGAACGACGCCACCCTTGACGGTTTCGCTAAAGGTGAAACCCCGGCCGCGCTCATTGGGGCGAATGCTCAGCTTCACATCCGCGAACTGTCCGGCACCGCCGGTCTGTTTGCGGTGACGGTAATGAACCTCAGATGGTTTCGCAATTGTCTCGCGGTAGATCGGGCTGGGTGTCCGATCGGTTACGTCGATGTGAAACACGTCGGACAGGGTTCTGCAGAGATCGCGCAGATGCACCGGCCCCTGGGCGCAGACGAGCTGGGCGCCGGTGCTTTCCTCCTTCAAGACCGTTAGGCCGCGATCCGTCTCGGAAAGCTTTGCCAGCGTTTCGGAGAGCTTGTTTTCATCGCGCTCGCTGCCTGGGATTAGGATCCTTTCAAGCATCGGCGTGGGTGGCTCCGTCCATTCAGGCGGGGCGACCACCGCGTCTGATGTCAACAGCGAAGGGACGGGCAAGTGGTCGGACTTGACCGTCGCAAACACATCCCCCGACGCAGGCACAACCGCCGAATTGGACCGCCCGTTTGTGAGATGCTGTACGGCGCCGAGGCTGGAGCCGCCCAGTGATGCGCCCTGCCGCAGTCCCTCGCCAAGCGCGCGCACGAGCACTGTCTTACCGACATTCTGGCGATGATAGGCATGGAAGCTCACGGCGGTCAGCTTGTTTTCATCGACATTGCCCGCACGCGCCAGGCGCTGTCGAAGAACCCCCACCGGCGGCGCCTCGTGGCGCAGTGCCTTCATCAGCCTCATCATGCCGTTGCCGTGACTTGCGGCACCGATCAGGACGGGAATAATCCTGTTTTCCCTGAGAACCCGCGATGAAATGGCATAGAGCGCGTCGCTGGGCGGCTCGCGATCTTCGATCAATTCCTCGAGAAGCCAGTCATCGAATTCAGACAGGTGTTCCAGGAGCTCGCTGCGCGCTTCGTGCTCGCGCTCGGCGGCGCTTTCGGGGATTGCGATCAGCGCCGAAGTCTGGCCTTCCCGGTAGCGCCACGCCCGTTCCGAAATCAGATCGCAACTGCCTATGATCCTGTCCCCCTCGCGGATCGGGATCTGGCGAAGCAAAAACGTGTGGTTGGCGTAGTCTTGAAGCGCGGCGATCACGTCCCTCAGCCGCCCTCTCGGTTCGTCCATTCGGTTGACGAAGAGGATGCACGGCGTCCCCGAGGCTTCGACTATCCGCAGATAGGGCGCGGCGAGCACAGCCTCCTCGGGTGCCGATGAAACGCACAGGATGCAGGCGTCGCTGGCAAGAAGCGCGTGCTGTGCATGCGCTAACGCTTCGTTGGGTCCTGGCGCATCCAGCGCACACCACGCCTCGTTTCCAAAGGTGAATTCTGCAAGCTTCAATCCATATGGGGAGCTGGATTTTCTCGGCGCCCCCTCCAGGGAGCCGAGCTTTTCCACGACTGTTGATTTTCCGGTCTGCGAGGGTCCAAGCACGGTAAAGCAGCGCATCGGCATTCCTCCAACTGCCATAAACACAATTTTCAGCCATCATTAGGATGCCCTGAACCGCGGCAAGGCGCCAGAGGTGTTCGCGCTCTTTCCCAGCAAACCGTCCAGGAGTTGGCTCGCTGAATTCGCTACCCGCTCCTGCGTGAACAGCGGCCGCATTCGCGCTTTCACGTCACGCAACGAAGAAGCCCAAAGCTCCAGCGTCGCCTCAATCGATACGCCTGTCATCCATGACCTCCGGATCATGGAAACCCATGGAGTCAGATATTCCAACCATATGCAGCTGTAATTCTAGTCTAAGCGGGGATCAGGGCTTCACTGCTGTCAGGAAGCGCTTCAGTTCCGCCTCCACATAGGCGGCCACCGGCCCCTCGGCGCCAAAACCCCACCAGATGAGCGAACCCTGCCATAGCGACAGCATCAGCCCGGCGATCGTCTCCGGCGCCTTCGCCGAGCCGAAACATCGAGCGATCGCCGCCGTCAGCGCCGTTCCCCAGGCCGCTCCTCGGGCGCGCAACACCGGATCGCGGAAGTCTTCGCGAAGCACCAGCAGTCCCTCGCCATAGGCGGCGGCATTGTCGCCGTAATCCTGCGACAGGCCGACGAGCAGCGTGATGGCGCCTTCCGGGGTTTTCGGCACGGTCTCGGCAAGCCGCGCCGTTTCCGCATCCAGCCTGTCCCAGGCATAAAGCAGCGCGGCGCGCAGCATCGCCGCTTTCGTGGCAAAACGCTGCACCAGCGTCGAGCCGGAAAGTCCGCTGGCTTTCGCCACCGCCGCAAAGGTCGCCGCATCCGGCCCCTCGGCGTGGACCAGCGCCAGCACCATGGCGAGAAGCTGTTCATCGGACAGTGTGCGGCGGCGCGGCATGAAATTCCTCTTGCATCTATCTCGTATATAAACGATCATTCGTTTATATACAAGGAGAGTCGGCTGAGCCGAGCGCTTTTCATTACGGCATGAAGGCCGTTCTAGCGTGGAGGATGGAGAAGTGACAGCGAACTTGCGGGAGAAAGTGGCCTTGGTGGCGGGTGCTACGCGCGGCGCCGGCCGAGGCATCGCGGTGGAACTCGGCGCCGCCGGCGCCACCGTCTACGTGACCGGGCGCACGACGCGCGCCCAGCAATCCGAGTATGCCCGACCGGAGACGATCGAGGAGACGGCCGAGCTGGTGACATCAGCCGGCGGCAAGGGCATTGCCGTGCAGGTGGATCATCTCGTCGAGGAACAGGTCGAGGCGCTGGTCGCCCGCATCCGCGGCGAGGCCGGCAGGCTGGATATTCTCGTCAACGACATATGGGGCTGCGAGAAACTGTTCGAATGGGACAAGGCCGTCTGGGAGCATTCGCTGGACAAGGGCCTGCGTATGCTGCGGCTCGGCATCGAGACCCATCTGATTACCGCCCATTACGCCCTGCCGTTGATGATCGAGCGGCCCGGCGGGCTGCTGGTGGAGATGACCGACGGCACGGCCGAATACAATGCCACCCATTACCGGCTGTCACCCTTTTACGACCTCGTCAAAACAGGTGTCACCCGCATGGCCTGGGCGCATGCGCAAGATTTGGCGAAACACGGTGCCACCGCCGTTTCGATCACGCCCGGTTGGCTGCGCTCCGAAATGATGCTGGAGGCTTACGGTGTTCGCGAGGAGAACTGGCGCGAGGCGACGAAGGTGCAGCCGCATTTCGCCATTTCCGAAACGCCGCATTTCGTCGGCCGCGCCGTTGCGGCCATCGCCGCCGATCCCGACCGCGCCCGCTGGAACGGACAATCGCTGTCGAGCGGCGCGATCGCCAAGACCTATGGCTTCGACGATATCGACGGTTCGCGGCCGGATTGCTGGCGCTACATGGTGGAAGTGCAGGAGCCCGGCAGACCGGCGGATGTGACGGGTTATCGCTAAAACATGTCGCGCAAAAGTGTGAAGCGGTTTTGTGACAATGACATGCGTAAAAACAAAGGCCTAAAGCACGACAAGCGAATCTGAAAGATCGCGACGCGCTTTAGAACAGCATGATTTTAGGCCGGATCGGCCTAAAATCTAAATTTGAGCATGATGTCGTCTGAACCGCTCAAGCCCGTTACCGGGCGGCGGCGAGGCGCGCAGCGTCGCGAAACGAGACCAGCCGCTTCGTCTGTTCGTCCCACAGTACCAGCTTGACGCAACGCAGGCTTTCCATGAGCGTGATGCGGCCCATATCGGCAAGCTCAGGATGGTCTCGCAGCACCTCCGGCAGCCGGTAGTAGGGCACCCGGCTCGACAGATGATGCACGTGGTGGATGCCGATATTGCCGGTGATCCAGCGCAGCACCGGCGGCAGGTCGTAATGCGAGGCGCCGTGAAGGGCCGCATGCTGGAACTGCCAGTCCGGCTTCTTCGACCAATGTGTTTCCTCGAATTGATGCTGCACGTAGAACAACCAGACGCCGGCAGCACCTGCCAGAAGCACGGTCGGCAGATGCACCAGTAAGAAGGGGACGATCCCGACCGCCCAGATCAGCAACGCGGCGACCAGTGCGATGGCAAGATTGGTCGCCATGGTCGAGACCCAGGGCAGGGCGCCGGAGCGCATCATGCCGAAAGGCAGGCGCTGTTTGAAGAGGAACAGCCACGCCGGGCCGATCCCGAACATCACGATCGGGTGCCGGTAGAGACGGTAGCCAAGGCGGCCCCAGCGCGACAATGCGTTGTATTCGGCGATTGTCAGCGTTTCGATGTCGCCAACGCCGCGTTCGTCCAGGTTTCCAGCCGAGGCGTGGTGTTCCGCATGCGCCCGGCGCCAATAGTCGTAGGGCGTCAGCGTCAGGATGCCGATCGTGCGTCCAACCCAATCGTCGACGCGGCGATGGGCGAAAAACGAGCCGTGGCCGCAATCATGCTGGATCATGAACAGTCGGAGCAGGAAGGCGGCGGCGGGAAGGACGAGGATCAGGCCGGGCCAGAAGCTGTAATGAACGGCTGCCCAGGCGGCAGCCCAGAACAGCGCGAAAGGGACGACGGTGACGGCAAGCTCGAAAGCGCTGCGTCCGGTTCGTGGCTGGCGATATCCGGCAAGGATTTTCAACCAGCGCTTTTCAGCGAAAAGCTCGGCATTCTCCCGGGATCGCTCCGGGTTTTCGTCAGGCTCGCCCAAAGGGGCCACTTGGATTTCCTCGCACTCGCTGCGGCGCGCAGATTCGATCACAGAGTGACGCCGTGAAAAGCCACGATAGCCGAAAGGCCGAGTGCGATCACTACGGCCGAACGAATGAGGAAGAGCGGATAGTCGTAGTGGTACATTGTAAGAAGAGTGGTCATGGTTGCAGCGTTTCCTGTTTTTCTAAAGACATGTCAATGGGACGCCGGCGCGTCCGTGAGGACGCGCTATCACTTGCGCTGTTACGGGCAGCGAGGGCGAGAGCGGCGGCTCGATAAGAGGTTCTATTTCTTTGGAGCACTGCCCTGCGGGGCGGTTTTGGTCGCCGTCTTCATCTGGTTGGCGAATGTGCTTTCCACCTTCGCTTCCTGCTTGTCCTTCTTCGGCTTCCGGACCTCGCGATTGCTTCTTACTTGTCCTTTTGCCATCGATAAAATCTCCCTTTAGATCGAAATTGAAAGCCGCAGCCTGCGTGGTATTCGCCCCGTTTGTCGGTCGCGATCGGAGGTCGCGGGATCGGCATGAGGGCAGCCCGACAACACCGGGCCGCAGGGATGGAATGAAAATGATGCCTGCTGAAACCGCATCGCAGTCTGGAGGCGGATGACCGGAGAGGTCACCGAAAGCCAAACCCGACGTTGAGACGGGACGTCACCATGCTTTCGCGATCGGGAAAATGGCGGGGCCGGAAATCCGGTCACCGCAGATGCCGCATCGGCCAAATCAGCGAGCCCTCCTTATAGAGTAAAATTGAGGTGCCATTAAGGCCGCCGCCGCAGGAAAGCCATATTTCCACAGGGCATAACGCATGCCGTGTAAAACTATGCAGCGGTTTTGCGATGACGATATGCTTAAAAACAAAGACCGAAAGCGCGAGAAGCTAATCTGAAAAATTGCGACCGCCTTAGTCATTCACGGGAAACAGGCGGATCAGCTTCGTTCTTTGCAGCTCTGCCAGGCCTGACGTCGACATGATGCCGCGGGCCAGACAGAGTTCTATGTCCCGTGCGATATCGAGCGGCACCAGCATGCCGCCGGCCTTGAGCAGGCGGTCTGTCATCGACAGAAGCAAGTCCACTTTCGCCTGACAGCCATCGATTTCCAGGAGCGCCACCCGGCGCTCCCTGTCGATGTCTGCAAGATCTCTAGCTTGCTGTCGTTGGTGGTAAGCCCCGAATTGCACCCATCCGAAATAACCGGCCGCTGCGACGCAGATACAAAGCAAAAGGGTTTTTCGCACAATATTCCTTCGGAGCCGGCGGCTCGATTGCCGCTAGCCGGCGGCTCGATTGCCGCTAGCCGGCGGCGCGTCTCTCGCGGGGCAATCCCTGTATCGCATATCGGTTAAAGACGGGGGTTACCGGCTTCGGGGGCGTCTTCAGCTTGCCGAAATGGTGTTCGAGCGCTTGTGAGAGCATGGCCGGCGAGGTGACGCCCTCTTCGAACAGCCTGATCAACAGTATGGCCGCGACGTTGAAGACACGTTCGTTGCCGATCAGGATTTTGGCGTCGTAGCCGGCGTCGTCGAGCACACCCTGCAGCATGTCGAGATCCGACGAAGTCAGATGCGGCTTTTCGAAAGTGGAAGACATCGGTCCTCCTTTCATCGGGGCAAGGGTATAAAAACCCTCAGTCGGCAGCGCCCTTACACTGGCTGCCGAAGTTGCGACCATGCGCCTTTCACCCAGGCAACGCAACGGGATTCTTTGCGGCTATCGCTTCGGTTCACGAGCAGCCCGCACCGGTCAGGGTGCGGGCCGATGATGGTCATTCCGCCGCCTGATAGCTGGGTCTCCGGGCGGCCGATGTCCGCGGACCGGCGGCTGCAAGCAAGGTAATCGCCACCGCAAGCAGCGCCACGAAGGCGATGCCGGCGACATAGGGATCCCAGCCGAAATGCGGTGCGGCGCCGAAGACTGCCGAGGCCGCCGCAAGCACGATGCCGCCGCCGATCTGGAAGGAGGCGAAGAGCAGCCCGGAGGCGAGCCCCGCCTTGTCATCCTCCACATCGGAAAGGGCCGCAACCTGCACCGAGGGGTAGGTCAGGGCGTAGCCGAGGCCGAGCGGGATCTGCGAGAACAGCACGAGCAGGATCGGATCGACATGTCCGAGTGCTGTCACCCAGAAGATATAGCTGAACGCCTGCAGGCCGACACCCGCCGCCATCAGCCCGGTGGCGCCGCGATTTTGCGCGAGCGTCGCGAAACGTGGCGCCAGGAACATCACGAATACGCCGCCAAGCGCAAAGCAGAAGCCGGTGGTGAAGGCCGACCAGCCGAGGACGTTTTGATAATAGAGCGTCGCCAGGAACTGGAAGCCGACATAGGCGCCCTGGAAGAGGGCGGCAATGGCATTGGCATGCCGGAGCTTGGCCCGGCGGAACATGCCGAGCGGCACCATTGGATCGGCATGCCGTGCCTCGACCACGAGGAAGAGCAGGATCAGCGCCAGCGATGCGACGAGCGAACCCCAGGTCGCAAAAGCCTGCCAGCCGGCGGCCGCAGCATTGGTGATGCCGAAGACGAAGAGCAGCAGCCCAGGGGTGATCGTCAGCGCGCCGGCCCAGTCGAAGGCCGGCCGCGGTCCCGTCCTTTTCGGGTCGGCGGGCAGCACCAGTGGCGCAACGAAAAGCGTCAGGATGGCGACGGGCGCGCCCATGACCAGTGTCGCCCGCCAGCTGATAATCGTCGCAGCACCACCGAGCACCATGCCGAGCACGAAGCCGGCGGCGCCGGTGGAGGAGAAGACGCCGAGCGCCCTTGCCCGTGCCGTTCCCTCGCCGAAGACGGAGAGCAGCAGCGCAAGGGCGGCAGGCGCGGTGAAGGCGGCGGCAATGCCCTTGACCAATCGGGCGGCAATCAGCGTCGGCCCGCTGTCGACGAAGCCGCCGGCGATGCTGGCGGCGGCAAAGATCGCCAGCGACCAGAGGAAGACGCGGCGATGGCCGAAGACATCGGCGACCCGGCCGCCGAGCAGCAGGAAGCCGCCATAACCGAGCACATAGGCGCTGACGGCCCATTGCAGCGATGTCGCCTCCATGCCGAGTTCGGCCTGGATGGCAGGCAAGGCAACGCCAATGGTGGAGACGTCCATGGCGTCGAGGAAATTGGCGGCGCAGAGCAGCAGCAATGCCAGCCCCGCTCCGCTTCGCGATTTGGAAAGAGTCATCGAAATCGTTCCTTCTTTGCTGCCGCCTCATCGGGGGAGGTTGCCGGGCGGCAGGGAACGAGAAAATGTACAGCTTTCATTCCTATTGCAAATTGATAGTAGCCATGCCAGGTATTACTGATGATGATGAATGATGCCACGCTTCGGAAGATCGACCTCAATCTCTTGCTGGCCTTTTCGGTGCTGATGCAGGAGCGCAATGTCAGTCGCGCCGCCGAGCGCCTGCTGCTCGGCCAGCCGGGCCTTTCGGCCGCTTTGCGACGCCTGCGCGAGGCGCTGGACGACGAATTGTTCGTGCGTGTCGGGCGCGGCCTGCAGCCGACGCCGCGCGCCCTTTCCATCGCTCCGGCGATCGAGGATGCGCTGTCGGGCATCGAGCGCGCCATCCGCCCGCAGGCCGAATTCGATCCGGCAAGCTGGCAGGGCGAGTTCCGCATCGGCATGTGCGACAATCTCGAATCGGCCTTCTTCGGCCCGCTTGCCGCCCGTCTTCTCCAGCTTTCACCCGGCGCCAGGCTGATCGGTATCGCCTCTGACAAGCGCGATGCCGCACGCCGGCTGGATGAAGGCGTCTTCGATTTCAGCGTCGCGATGCATGACGAACCCGCCTCCTGGCACATTCGCGCGCCGCTGTTCGACCAAGTTTCGATCTGCATCTACGATGAAGCTCAGCTCGGGCTGAAGGCGCCGTTGAGCCTCAAGGATTTCGCCAATGTCGCGCATGTCACCGTCTCGTTCGAAGGCAACACCTCGACCGGTATCGACATGGCGCTGAACCGCACCGGCGATGTGAGACAGGTGGTGGCGACCGTCCCGCGCTTTTCCGCTCTGCCGATGGTGCTGAAGGCGATGCCCGCCATTGCCACCGTGCCGGAATCGATCGGTCGCTGCATGGCGCAGTTACATGGGCTGATGCTTTGCGAGCCGCCGCTTTCGCTGCCGTCCGATCCCGTGACGATGCTTTATCGCCGAGTCGACCAGACGGACGGCCGGGCGCGCTGGTTCCGTCGCCTGTTCATCGATGTAGCCAATAAGGCGCTCGATGCTTCCGGCTGCTGCGTATCCATTCCGAGAGCCGCTGCCTGACGGTCCGTTATAGCTCGCCTTTGTGGAAATAAGCTTCGAGGCGATAGCCGTCCGGGTCGATGATGAAGGCAGTATAATAGAAGCGCCCGTAATCCGGTCGGATACCCGGTTCACCATTATCCGTGCCGCCGGATGCGACGGCCGCCGCGTGAAAGGCATCGACCGCGGCCTCGTTCGGCGCGACGAAGCAGAAATGCAGCCCGGATCGCATGTCGGCAACAACAGGCTGTTCAACCTGCATCACCCAGAGCCCGACCGTTTCCGGGCCGTAGCCGATCGTGGTGCCGGAATTGGAGAGGCGCTCATATCCGAGCGGCGCCAGCGCCGCATCGTAGAAACGGCGGGCTCTTTCGAGGTCTTTCACGCCGATGGAAATATGATCGAACATGGACTGCGAAACTCCCTATCTTCCGCTAATGACTGCCCACACCCAAGATGGCTCGGCGCCGACATCTTTCAACCGCGTTCTAAAGCATGTTGTGCAAAACTATGTGGGACAGGCCGTTCTACGACAGATGCCGCCTGCGGCAAAGCCTGAGGCTGGACATTGCCGCATCCGCCCAGGTCTCGTTCTAAACAGCGCCCTCGGCGACGCTTTGCATCTGCTGCAGCTCCGTCACCTCATAGGTCCAGACTCGAAATGCCTTCAGCACATGCGGTCCAAAGGAATTGATGAGCGGTATGTCGGCGGCGTCGCGCCCGCGTGCGACGATGATACGACCGATCCGCGGCGTGTTGTTGCGCGGATCGAATGCATGCCATGCGCCGTCAAGGAAGACCTCGATCCAGGCGCTGAAGTCCATCGGATCGACGACGGGAATACCGATGTCGCCGAGATGGCCATTGATATATCGGGCAGGAATGTTGAGGCAACGGCATAGCGCCACCGCGAGATGCGCAAAGTCGCGACAGACACCGACGCGTTCGTGAAACGCCTCGAAGGCTGTCCGCGTCGATCGCGCCTGCATGTAGTCGAATTGGATATGGCCGTGAACGAAGTCGCAGATCGCCTGAACGCGGCCCCAGCCGGGTGAGACGGTGCCGAACATATCCCAGGCAATTTGACTGAGGCGATCCGTCTCGCAATAGCGGCTGCCCATCAGGTAGACGAGGCAATCATCCGGCAACTCCGAAACGGGGAGTTCTCTGGCGCTTGGCAGCGACCTCTCCGGTTTGCCGTCGTCTTCGATCGTCGCATCGCCCCATATGGTCAGGTCGCCCGCCGGGGCAACCAGCCGAAGACAGCGGTTGCCGAAGAGGTCGCGATAAGTCGAAGTGGGAACATCGGGCGTGGTGAATACCGTTTCCGGAACTCTGATGTCGGCCGCACGATCCTCATGCACCGACAACAGACATACCAATGCGGTCGGCTGTGGGCAGGTCAGCGTGATTTCATAGCCGTAACGGATCAACATGGAGCGTTCTCGCGCGTCCGGATCCGTCTAGCGGAAATCCGCCGCAGTTAGAGTGTAAAAGGCGCGGCGGCGGTAGGAATAGGCTTTGTGTGCCACGTCCTGAATGGAGTTGCGCAGGGCGTCGAAAGACAAAAGCCACCGCGTTTCCGAAGGCTCGGTTCTCTGCAATGCGGCGTCGGATTTCGCCAGCGCGCCAACCTCGATGAAGAACAGCACCTGGAACATGCCGTCATGACCAACGAAGCGCACAGCATTTCTCGCCGCATCGAAACTACGGCTTTGGTTCAGGAAGGCTAGCGCCATGGTTGGACCGGCGGGCTCTTGCGAGCACTCCGAGCGGTGGCCGACAGCCTGAGCCATTCCTTCCGATATCCTATGTTGAGGAGATTGAAGGACATCATGTCTTCCCCGGCTTCCGCATGGTCCGCGTGCACGGGAACGCTTGCAGAAACACGATAGACGGTCCACGAACGGGCGGGTTCGATCCGGCGGTCGTGTTCGATCTCCATCGAGTAGCGGCCGGGCGCTTCCCATGTGTGGACGGCAAAGGCATTCCGTCTTCGTTCGGCTTCGTCTTCATGGCTGTTCACGATGTCAACCTTTCGTCATTCGGGCCGTGGCCTTGGCCAAACGTCCTCTCGATCAGTGTTGCGCCGCTGCCGGCGGGCGATAGGTTTACCAGTTCCAGGCTATCCTCCGTCGCGACCCGTTCATGACGTTCATCGTCACTGCGGATGCGGTATTGCAGCACATTTCCTCTGAGAGGCAGCGTGGCGGTAATGCGGTATGTGTCGGGGAGCTTTGAAGGAACGACTAGGAATCCGTCCTTCACCCGGACGGTCTGCCCCACCTTGAAGATATGTGTTGCTGCCTCGCGCCGGGCTGAGCGTCCATTGCGTTGCGGGATGCGCGTAGCGGTCATGACGGTTTTTGGTCCTTTTCGAGCACGGTTTCGAGATCTGACAGGTGGATAGGCATCATCTGCTGCGTCGAACTCTGCGCGGCTATCGCCGGCAGGTGGATGAAGGCGCCGACCCGTCGCCAGGCAAGCCTGGAAACGCCATCGATCAATTCCTCGTCATAATCGACGCGGTATTCTCCGGCTGGCTGCGCCCCGTCGAAACCGGGCAGGCGGAATGGGGATGAAAAGCGAACGACGGTTTGTGTGGTGCGACTTGTCACGGCTGAGGCCTCCGCAGGAATACACCGATGTGTTTCCTGTATCGTTGAGATCCGAACCGGACGAACTCGAGGCTGCCGGTACATCCGCGGTCAGCGCCAAGATCATTCCGGATCGGAACAGTCGAACTCAACGCCGGAACGACGTCATGGATCGCTGTCGAAAATTCAGTGGTGATGGCGGGTCGTAGGTCTCTGACACCGCGAAGCCAAGTCGGCCAAATCGACGAGGCCTATCATTGCGCCTCGATTGAGTTTAAATCAAGATAAATTCTGATTTATCTATGAAAAACGCCAAATTAACTCTTCGTTCATGTAAATAAAATTGGACGCGACGGCGCAAAAAATTCTATTCAGTTCCTGATTATTACAAAATATTCGGTCGGATTGATTTCCTGAATATCTCAAAAAAATTCCTGCGTGAATAATATTTCTTGGCACTCCTATCAATCGAGTGCCACGAGTGCTATTTATGAGTTGCAGCCGCCCTATGCGCCGGCAGCAGAAAGACCTCTATGAAATTCCGTTCACTTCACGACCGCGTCGTCATTCGACGTGCGGAAGGCGATGTCAAATCCAAGGGCGGGATCATCATTCCAGACACCGCCAAGGAGAAGCCGCAGCAAGGCGAAGTGGTCGCAGTCGGCCCGGGCCTGCGCGACAAAAGCGGCAATCTGGTCCCGCTTGATGTCAAGGTCGGTGATCTCATTCTGTTTGGAAAATGGTCGGGGACAGAGGTCACGATCGATGGCGAAACCCTTCTGATCATGAAGGAGACCGACATCATGGGCATCGTCGAAAAGACCCAAGCGGCTGCCGACAAAGCCGCCTGAGCGTCGAATTTGTGACCAGCATCTCAAGACCGAACTGGGAAGAAATATCATGTCTGCCAAGGAAATCAGGTTCTCCACCGACGCGCGCGACCGCCTGCTGCGCGGCGTCGAATTGCTCAACAACGCCGTCAAGGTGACGCTTGGTCCGAAGGGTCGCAACGTCGTCATCGACAAGGCCTATGGCGCACCGCGCATTACCAAGGACGGCGTTAGCGTCGCCAAGGAGATCGAGCTCGCCGACAAGTTCGAGAACATGGGCGCGCAAATGGTGCGCGAGGTGGCTTCGAAGACCAATGATCTTGCCGGCGACGGCACGACGACGGCAACTGTTCTCGCCGCCTCCATTTTCCGCGAAGGCGCAAAGCTCGTCGCTGCCGGGATGAACCCGATGGATCTGAGGCGCGGCATCGATCTCGGCGTTATCGCCGTCGTCAAGGAAATCAAGGCGCGGGCGATGAAGGTCAAATCGTCAGGCGAAATCGCCCAGGTCGGCACCATTGCCGCCAATGGCGACGCCGCCATTGGCGAGATGATCGCCAAGGCGATGGACAAGGTCGGCAATGAGGGCGTCATAACGGTCGAAGAGGCGCGAACCGCCGAGACCGAACTCGACGTCGTCGAGGGCATGCAGTTCGACCGCGGCTATCTCTCGCCTTATTTCGTCACCAATGCCGAGAAGATGCGCGTGGAACTGGAGGATCCCTATATCCTCGTTCACGAGAAGAAACTCGGCAGCCTGCAGGCGTTGCTGCCGATCCTGGAAGCCGTCGTACAGACCGGCAAGCCGCTGCTCCTCATCTCGGAGGACGTCGAAGGCGAGGCGCTGGCGACGCTTGTCGTCAACAAGCTGCGCGGCGGCCTGAAGGTCGCAGCCGTCAAGGCGCCGGGTTTCGGTGATCGCCGTAAGGCCATGCTGGAAGACATTGCCGTACTCACGGCCGGCCAGATGATTTCCGAGGATCTCGGCATCAAGCTCGACAACGTCACGCTCGATATGCTCGGCCACGCCAAGCGCGTGCTGATCGAGAAGGACAGCACCACGATCATCGACGGCTCCGGCGACAAAGCGGCCATCCAGGCGCGCATCCAGCAGATCAAGGCGCAGATCGAGGAGACCACCTCCGACTACGACAAGGAAAAGCTGCAGGAACGCCTGGCGAAACTTGCCGGCGGCGTCGCGGTCATCCGCGTCGGCGGCGCGACTGAGACGGAAGTCAAGGAAAAGAAGGACCGCATCGACGACGCGCTGAACGCCACCCGTGCGGCGGTCGAAGAGGGCATCGTCCCCGGCGGCGGCGTGGCACTGTTGCGCGCCAAGTCGGCGCTCATGGGCCTGACCGGGGAGAACGCCGACGTGACGGCGGGCATCTCGATCGTGCTCAGGGCGCTCGAAGCCCCGATCCGCCAGATCGCCGACAATGCCGGGTTCGAAGGCTCCATCGTCGTCGGAAAACTTGCCGACAGCAATGATCACAACCAAGGTTTCGACGCCCAGACGGAGACCTATGTCGATATGATCGACGCCGGCATCGTCGATCCCGCCAAGGTCGTGCGTACTGCTCTGCAGGACGCCGGTTCGATTGCGGCGCTGCTGATCACCGCCGAGGTGATGATCGCCGACATTCCCGCAAGAGACTCCGCCCCTGCAGCCGGAAATGGCGGCATGGGCGATATGGGATACTGAGAACAGCCTGAACCGTTCCGGCGTCGCCGGACGGCGCAACCCGATCAATAGACAGGGAGAATTCCAATGTCCGTGCAGAGCAGCAGTAAGACATCGATCACCCAGCGTTTCGACAGTTACCAGCCATCCAAGACGCTTCTCGTCTGGGCCTGCGTCGTCACGGCGATCGCCACGATGATTATCGGCTTCAGCTGGGGAGGTTGGGTAACAGGCGGCACGTCAACCAAAGCGGCAGTCGCCGCCGGCGACGTTGCCCGCGGAGAGCTGGCGTCTGCCATTTGCGTCGAGCGGTTCAATGCGGCGCCGGATGCGAGCGCTAAACTGATCGAGTTCAAGGCGATTACCGAAGGCTACAAGCAGCGGCAGTTCGTCGAGGCCGGCGGTTGGGCGACCATGCCTGGGCAGACCTCACCCGACAGCCGGAGTGTTCAAGCCTGTGCCACCGCGCTTGCCGTCTGACACCGCTTTTCTAGGGCGCTCCGATATGGTGCGGAGCGCATCCACTCTCAAAGCAGGAAATGACCTATGATCCGTTTCGTGAAAAAGAGCGACCCGCAGCCCCCCGCAGAAGACGCCGGCGACAACCGCTTCCAGAAAATCCGCGAGGCAGCTGCCGACGAGCATAAGAAAGCCGCCAACGACAGCACGCGTCGCCGCCCGCCGCAAGCAACGGAAGATGACGACCCGCTTATCTGAGTGTGGACTGATGTCCTTGAACATGCCTCCAGCGCGGCGGTGTAACGCCGGCATAGGGCGCGATTTGAGGACAGGGCCACACCGCGGCTCTTGAAGACCTAGCGATAATCCAGCCAGACCCCGCCGGCATCGGCGGACCGCACGCAGTTTTCCACCCAGCGGACCCCTTCCAGTCCGGCATCGACATCGGGAAAGACCAGCTCTTCGATCCCCGCAGGAGCGAGGCCGCGCTCTCTGTTGATGGCAAAGCCGAAGCGGCGATAGAGGTTCGCCCAGGCTTCGAAGAGACCTTCCGGATGGCCGCCGCCGATCCTGTCGTCGATCCTGGCCTCGGGATAGAGATAGTCCATGCCGCGCTCGAGAATGCGGGCCGGTTCGCCCTGTATCTCGTAAGATAGCTGGTTCGGCCGCTCGTCCCACCATTCGATGCTGGCCTTCGAGCCGACGATGCGGATCTTCTGGCCGTGCATGGAGCCGGCATTGACGGCGCTCGACCAGATGGTGGCGATTGCGCCATTATCATATTCCATCAGGGTCACCGCATTGTCTTCGAGCGGCGCCCGGCTTTTCACGAAGCTCTGACGCGTGCAGAGGAGACGCCTGATCTTCAGGTGCGGCAGGATGACCTTGGCGATATAAAGCGGGTGGGTCCCGACGTCGCCGAGGACATAGCTGGGACCTGCGAATTTCGGATCGACGCGCCACCGCGTCGAGGGGTTCTGCTCCTCCACCGCAGCACTATGGAAGCCATGGGCGAATTGCAGGTTGACGATGCGGATCTCGCCGAGATCGCCATTCCCGACCATGGCGCGCGCTTGCTCGATCATCTGGTGGCCGGCATAGCCATAAGTCACGCCGACGATACGGCCGCGCGCCTCGGAAAGCGCTTTCAGCTCTTCGGCTTCGGCGATCGTGAAGCAGAGTGGCTTTTCGCAGATCACATGCAAATCATGTTCGAGTGCTGCCTTGCAGATCGCGAAATGCGTATTGTTGGGTGTTGCGATCGACACGGCCTCGATGCCGTCGGCTCGCCCGGCCTCAGTGGCAAACATCGTCGCATAGTCCCGGTAGCTCCTGGCTTCGTCGAGCCCGAGATCGACGCCGAAGGCGCGGCCGCGTTCCGGATCGATATCGAAGGCACCCGCGGCAAGGGCAAAGACGTCGTCGCGATGCGCTGCCGAGCGATGAATATAACCGATCTGGCTGCCTCTGCCGCCACCGACCATGCCCCAGCGGATCGGCTTTCTCCTGTCATTCGTCATCATCTTTTCCCTAAAATCCGACCGACCGCAGGTAATCGCGGCTTTGCTTCACATCTTCGAGGCTGCCGGCGACATTCCTCGGATCACGCTCCTGTTCGACGGTGATGAAGCCGTGGTAGCCGATCTCCTCGAGCGTTCGCTTGACGGCGGGATAATCGATGACGCCGCGGCCGATCGGGCACATGACACCCTGTCCGCAGGCCTCGAAGAAGCGGATCTTCTCGCCAAGCACACGGTCGAAGACGCTCTGGTCGATGTCCTTGAAGTGGACGTAGTCGAGCCTGTCGGCATAGCGGTGAAGCATTTCCACGGGATCCATGCCGGCATAATAGCTATGGCCGGTGTCGAGGCAGAAGCCGGCGATCTCCTGCGGAATGTCACCTGCCACCCGCTCGATTTCATCGGCAAATTCGATATAGCCGCCCGCATGCGGGTGGATGACGGCGCGCACGCCATATTTCTGCCGAGCGAGTTCGGCGATCGCCGTGATATTGGCGACCATCCCGGCCCAGGCCTTGTCATCGAGACGCGGCGCACGATCGGAATGGCCGGCAGCATAGTCCCGTTCGTCGTGCCCCCAGTCCATAACCGTGAGATAGGGGGTCCTGAACCGCTGACCTGCCACCTGTTCCGGCTGCGGCAGCCTGGTGATGACGGCGCAGATTTCGTCCGTCTGCCGCAGCAATGTCTCCCGGTTTTCAGGAGAGACGAGATCGTCGAAGATCGTGCCGGCGACGATGAAGAGATTGCGCTCGGTGAGCGCCTTTGCAACAAGCGCATCATCGAGCGGCACGTAGCCGTACGGCCCGAGTTCGAGGCCGCCATAGCCGGCCGCCGCCGCCTCGTCGAAGACGCGTTCCCAGGAGGGAAGGTTTGGATTGTTGACGTCGTCCACGCCCCAGCAGCAGGGGGCTGTCGTAATCGTGATGGTCACGGTTTTATTCCTGATAGTGGGTGCCGGGACGGATGTTGGCGATCAGCCAAGTTTCCCGGGCCAGTATTTGTCGACATATTTTTGAATTTCGGAGCGCATGAAGCGCCCGGAATCGTCGGCACGTTCTTCCCAGCCGAAGACGCAGGCGGTGATGATGCCGTCGAACCCGACCGCGGCGAGCGAGGAGAAGAAGACATCCCAATTGATCTCGCCTTGGTACATATCCATGTGCTGATGGATGGTGACCTTCGCGCCCGGCGGATTGATGATGTAGCGCAGCCCTGACGACGCCTTGTGATTATAGGTATCGGCCACATGCACATGGGCGATCAGCGGGCCGGCATCGCGGATCATCCGCGCCATGTCGTCACCGAAATAGAAGGTATGCGGCGCGCAATAGAGGAATTTGACGTTCTTCGAGCCGATGGTCTTCAGCATGTCGATCGCCGGATGCAGCGTTTCGCACCAATCTTCCGGATGCGGTTCCATGTTGAGCGTGACGCCCTCGCGCTCGAACACCGGAACGAGCTCTTCTATCGAGCGCCACCAGGCAGCCTCGCTGTGTTCGTGGGTATGCATGCCGCCGCAGCAGCTGGCGCGGTGGCTGCGATCCGGCGACGGCCCGCGGCCGAATTCCGAGTTCATCGTATCGCAGCCCATTTCGGCGGCGATCGCGATTGCTTCCTTCCAGTAGCGCACCGCGGCCTGCCGCTCGTCCTCATGCGGGCTCGCCCAGCGATACATCGGCAGGATCGAGGCGAGCTGGACGCCGTGATCCTTCAGGGCCGCCTTGAATTCCGCGATGCGTTCCTTGTGCGCCCGCGGGCGCACCCACCAGGGCAGAAAATCGTCGCGCGGTGAAAGCTCGATATGCTCATAGCCGAGTTCCGCTGCCTTGCGGCAGAGGTCGCGCAGGTTGAGGTGACGGTGCATATGCGGGTCGAGTGCGATCTTCATCTGGCTCCTCCGTCATCCCCCGGCCGCTTCGCGCCGGCGGATGATCCTTGATCTCGGTTGTTTTGGACGTCCGGTGCTCCTCCCGGATTGCGGGCACGATACTGCCGCGGCGCCCCTATGCTCCAATGCTTCCTTGATCAAATTTGATCATTGACGACACAGCGCGCCGATGCTCTGCTCTGTCAGCTTTGGGAGTGAG
Source organism: Rhizobium sp. WYCCWR10014 (assembly GCF_001657485.1). Classification (GTDB taxonomy): domain Bacteria; phylum Pseudomonadota; class Alphaproteobacteria; order Rhizobiales; family Rhizobiaceae; genus Rhizobium. The sequence goes on along the minus strand of NZ_LXFU01000048.1, from coordinate 236,336 downwards.
TGAGCCCTGATGAAGGTGACTTTGAAGGATGTCGCAAGCCAAGCCGGCGTTGGCACAGCGACCGTCGAGCGCGTCCTTAACGGCCGCGGCGGCGTGCGGCCGGAGACGGTGGAGAAAGTCTTCCTGGCGGCAAGACGGCTTGAATACCGGCAAAGCCTGCCGGTCGCCCATCGCGGCCTGATCCGGATAGAGGTCATCCTCGTTCGCCCGGAGACCAGCTTCTATTCGCGTCTGAACCGGGCGTTCGAGCGCATCGCCGCCTCGCTTGACGACAGCATCACCGTTCACCGCACCTTCGTCCGCGAGAACGAGCCGGCGCAATTTGCCCACTACATCGCCAATCCGACGGCGCGCCGGTCGGCGCTGATCGTCGTTGCGCCCGACCATGCCGATGTCGTCACCAGCGTGCGCAAGGCCGCCGGTCTCGGCATTCCCGTCGTTCAGATCATGACCCGTCCAGCCTCGGAACTGCCCTATGTCGGCATCGACAACTATGCCGCCGGACGCACGGCGGCTCACTACATGTCAGGCATGCTGGCGCAGCGCACTGGTTCGTTCGTCGCTCTCTGCCATAGCGGCGCCTATGAGAACCACAAGGAGCGGATTCGCGGCTTCTCCAGCTATCTCTCGGAGAAGGGTTCAAACGACCATCGTTTCATCGAGGTCATGTTCGACCTCGATGACGAGCACAATGCCATGGAGTTGCTGCAAGCGGCACTCCGGCGGGAGCCTGGCATCATCGGCGTCTATAGTGCGGGCGGCGATAACAAGGGTGTTGCGAGCGTGCTCGAGACAAACAAGGCCAGGCGGGCGTTCTGGGTCGGCCACGAATTGACGGGAGAGACGCAGGACTATCTCCGTCGTGGCATCATGTCGATCGTGCTCGACCAGGCGCCGGAGGTGCAGGCGAGGCGATCGATAGACCTTGCCCTGAACAGGCTCGGCCTTATCGAGGTGGAGGTCAGCGCCGAGCCGGTGCGCTTCCTGACGATCACGTCGGAAAATCTCTGAGGCGGGATAAGGATGCCCGGACAATCCGCTCGAATGAGCACCAGCGGCTTTCACGGACGCTGGCGCGACCTTACTGCAGCTGCGGCTTTCTGAGAAAGCTGTTGCGGTCGGCGGACTTGATGCGCAGCCAGGCTTCCCGGCCGTTCCTGAGGACGCGCATCGGGATTTCGGCGCCGGCCGGGCCGCTGCTCCAGAGCTTGCGGTAGAAGTCGGCCAGGCCATCGACCTCTTCGTCGCGGATCTCCGAAATGATATCGCCCTGACGCAGTCCCGCCTGGGCGGCCGGACCGCCTTCGGCCACGCTCATGACCACCACGCCGCCATTGCTCTCGGCGGAGAAGGCGCCGAGCCAGGGCCGCGGCGGCTTGTTGACCTGGCCGCGGTTCAGGAGATCGTCGAGGATCGGCGGCAAAAGGTCGATCGGCACGACCATGTTGATATCCGCAACCTCGTCGCCATGGCTCATCTGCAGGCGAAGCGAACCGATACCGAGAAGCTTGCCGTCCGAACCGATCAGCGCCGCGCCACCCCAGGAGGGATGGGCCGGTGCTGTGAAAATCGCCTCGTCCAGCAGATATTCCCAATAGCCGGCAAATTCCTGCCGGGCGACGATGTTTGCCTCGACGAACTCACCGATCCCATCCGCCAGCACGACAGGGTCGCCGGCCTTGGCCGTCGCCGCGTTGCCGAGATCCACCGCCGGCGCGTTCAAGGGGCCAAGCGCCTGGACCAGGCCGAAACCGCTTTCCTGATCATAGGCAAGCGCATGCGCGGGAACCACCCGCCCGTCATGGGTCGTCAGCCAGACCTCTTCGGCCTCGGTGATGAGATAACCGATGGTCAGCACCAGTCCGTTGTCGCGAATGACCACGCCGCTGCCCTCCCGGACAGTGCCCAGCGTCTCCGCCGTGAAGGCATCTTCCGGAATGGAGGAGCGGACAGCTACGACTGACCGCAAAATCGGATCGATATTCATGCTTTCATCCCGATGGGCGCCGACGCGAAGGGCCGAAAGCCGGCGCATTCTTCCTTGAATAGGTAAGAGAATGGATGGCGGGTGCAAGACCGTATCGGAGGGAATTTCGGCAGGCCAACGCGCGACCTCCCTCCGATGCCCGCACCAGTCAAGGTTTCACTGAGCGCCGAGCCTATCTCGCATGGCACCGGCGGGCGGCTGAGCGCGACCATATTGCCGCGGCGAGCATCCCATCACTCTCTTGAAAGCGGTGCTGAATGCGCTTTCGGATTCATAACCGAGCGACAGGGCGACACCGGCAATTGCTTCGGCCGAGTTTGTCAATCGGTCACCTGCGAGGAGCATGCGCCAGCGCGTCAGATAATCCATCGGCGCAAGCCCGACCTTTTCCTTGAAGTGGAGAGCAAAACTGGACCGTGACATCGAGGCCCTTTCAGCCAGCGACTGCAGCGTCCACCTGCGGCCTGGATCGGCATGCACGGCACCGATAGCCGCACCGATCCGCCGGTCGGTAAGCGCAAAAAGCCAGCCGACGCCGCGCGCATTCGGCGATGCGATATGGAGGCGCAACACCTGCATGAGCATGACATGAGCAAAATGCTCCGCCATCAGAAAGCCACCTGGCTGCTGGTCGCGCAATTCGCGCGTCATCCGATCGAGACACCAGCGCAGCACGGCGGCGTGATCGGAATCCCTCTTCACATGGACGATCGGCGGCAGGATTCCGAGAAGGATGTCCGAATTTCCTCCCGAAAAGGAAAAACGGCTGCCGATCAGGAAGAAATCGCCGCCGCCATTGCAAGTCGCAATGCCGTCGCGGGCGATCGAATAGATCGCTTCGGACGGGATCGCTTCGAGAGCCGGATCGCTGGCGAGACGAAAGGCTCGGCGGCTCGTCAGCAGAAAGCAGTCGCTTTCCTCCAGGCGGACAGCTTCGGGGACGCCATCGACACTCAGCCAGCACGCGCCTGAAATCACCGCGTTGAACTTGATGCCATCCGGGGGCGGAAAATCGATCGCCCAAGCGCCGCCAGCGTCGAGCCCCGCGGAAACATAGCTGCGCGGTTTGAGCAATGCGAGAACATCGGATAACGGGTCCATGTAAAAATCCGGACGATGGCGAAGAGATGTCGGATTTTAGCGCATGGATCGTCTGGAGACCACGCCCTATTCTCGCGACCGTCATCCCGAGCGACGGCAAGGTCGCAGAACAAAGGTAATTATCATGAATGACAAACAAGTCCCCATCGGCTCCGGATTTGGAGCCCACACGACGGCCGACGAGGTTCTGGCCGGTCTCGATCTTTCCGGCAAGTGCGCCATCGTCACCGGCGGCCATTCCGGCCTCGGGCTCGAGACCACGCGCGCTCTGGCGGGCGCCGGCGCCAAGGTGACCATCGGCGCAAGGAACATCGAGGCGGCGCGCATCGCGGTCGCCGGTATCGATGGCGTAGAGATTGATCGGCTCGACCTTTCCGACCTCGAAAGCGTTCGCGTCTTTGCCGAGCGGTTCGTCGCGTCTGGCCGCGGCATCGACACTCTGATCAACAGCGCCGGCATCATGGCCTGCCCGGAAACGCGGATCGGCGACGGATGGGAGGCACAGTTCGCGACCAACCATCTCGGCCATTTCGCCTTGGTCAACCGCCTTTGGCCGGCGATCTCGCCCGGCGCTCGCATCGTTTCGGTTTCCTCCGGTGGCCATCACAACTCGGCCATACGATGGGAGGATGTGCAATTCGAGACCGGTTACGACAAATGGCGGGCCTACGGTCAGTCGAAGACCGCCAACGCACTGTTCGCCGTGCATCTGGACAGGCTCGGGCGCGACACCGGCATCCGCGCCTTCTCGCTGCACCCGGGCAAGATCTTTACCCCCTTGCAGCGCCATCTCGCAAAGGAGGAAATGGTCAGTGCCGGCTGGATCGATGCAGACGGCAAGCCGATTGATCCGACATTCAAGACGCCAGCCCAGGGGGCAGCGACGCAGGTTTGGGCGGCGACCTCGCCGCAACTTGACGGTATGGGAGGCCTCTATTGCGAGGACTGCGATATCGCCATCCGTGCTAAGGATGGAGAACCCGGCGGCATCAGCGATCATGCAGCCAATCCCGAGGAGGCGGCACGCCTGTGGATCTTGTCGGCAAGGCTGACCGGCATCGACGCTTTCGCGGCGTACGCCTGAAGCCATAGTTCGCGGCAACCCTCGTCAAGGCGCGCTGAAGACGCTGCCGATTGTCTTGCCGTCCTCGCGCATCACCCGGACCTTCTCGGGTGAAAGCCCGATCGGCAAGCCGAGCAGATCGTCAGCACGTCATTGGCGCACACGCTGCCGAAATCGGCCTGCGACGGCGCGGTCGCCGTGCCAGATTGTATTTGCGCAGATAGCAGTCAAGTCCGGCGACAATCCGTCATGAAAACGTTTCAAGGCACGCGCAAAAGCTGCGCCATTCCGTCCTGCGTCGTTCGCCGGACTTGGCGCGTGACATTTTTCGTGACAGCGGCATTGTGCAACAATATACGGTCAATCTCATCAGGAATCAGACCGACACGGATCACGACATGAAAGACTGGCATCCCGATCTCAGCCGCAGCAGCAGCCCCCGTTATATGGCGATCGCCGATGTGATCGAAATGGATCTGCGCAGCGGGCATCTGGTGATTGGGGACCGGCTGCCGCCGCAACGCGAACTCGCCAAGCGGCTGAATGTCGATTTCACCACGGTGGCAAGAGGTTATGTCGAGGCGCAGAAGCGCGGGCTTGTCGATTCGCATGTCGGCCGCGGCACCTTCGTCACCGGTGGTGCGGACAAGGAACGCCAGGGCTTCGCGCCCGACGCCGCGCCCGATCCCCGCCGCGCCTCCATCGTCGATTTCTCGATGAACATGCCGCCGGAACCGGATGATCCCGAGCTGATCGCCCGCATGCGCGAGGGCATGTCGGCGGTGACGGCGAACCTCATTCCACTTCTGCGCTACCAGGGTTTCGGCGGCTCCAGCATGGACAAGGAGGCTGCTGCCTCCTGGCTCAGCCGTCGCGGGCTGGTGCCCTCGCAGGAGCGCATCTTCGTCACACCTGGCGCCCATCCGGCCCTGCTGGCGATCTTCGGTCTACTGGCAAAACCGGGCGAGACCGTGCTTTCGGAAATCATCACCTATCCCGGCATGCGCTCGATCGCCGCCCAGCTGCGGCTCAATCTGACCGGCCTGCCGATGGACGAGGACGGTATCCTGCCGGACGCCTTTGCCGAGGCCTGTGAGAGATTGAAGCCGAAGGCGCTCTATCTCAATCCGACGCTGCAGAACCCGACGACGCTGACCATTCCGGCCAGGCGCCGCGAGGAAATCTGCGCCGTTGCCCGCAAATATCACGTGCCGATCGTCGAAGACGATGCCTATGGCTTCATTCCGCAGCACGGCCCGGCGCCGCTCGCGGCGACGGCGCCCGATCTGACCTGGCATATCGGCGGGCTGGCGAAATGCATCGGCGCGGGTCTGCGCCTTGCCTATGTCGTGGCGCCGGACAGCAAGGCCGTGTGGCCCTTCGTCAGCGCCATGCGCGCCAACAATGTCATGGCCTCGCCGCTGACCGTGGCGCTCGCCACCCGCTGGGTCGAGGACGGCACTGCCGATACGATCCTGCGTTTCATCCGTGCCGAGGCCGCCGCCCGCCAGCAAATGGTCGCCGCCATCCTGCCGGACGGCAGCTACCGCGCCGATCCGATCAGCTTCAACATCTGGCTGCCGCTCTCCAATGGCTGGACCCGCTCCACCTTCGGCAGCCATACCCGTTCTTCCGGCATCGGCGTCGTCGCAAGCGATGCCTTCACGGTCGAGGGCACGGCGCCCGAGGCCGTGCGTGTCTGCCTTGGCGGACCGATCACCCGGGAGAAACTGCAGGGCGCACTGGAATTCATGGCCCATGCGCTGGAAGGCCCGCCGGAAATGGCGGCGTCGTTCTTCTGAGGCGGAACCCCGGGCTGAACAGGCAGGGACGAAAGCCGGAGGCGGTTGAGATCAGATCGGTCGCGCCCAGATCTATCCGGGCATGGGCGAAGCGTAACCGTCACGTTGACCACCGCGTTCACGTCTGATTCGCCCTGGCTGCCAGGCCTGGCTGCGCCCCAAATGCCGCTTGATCAATCTGCAGTCAGCTTGCTGCCGGCATGCGCTGAGGAGCTCTGCGGCATTCTGGCGAATTGACTGGTAAGTTCCCTATAATGTAATTATATTGCATGCAGTCATTGTGAATATTGATGGCATCGATGTTTGCGAAGCAAGAAAGCGAGATCGTCATGGACACGGAATATCCCCCACTTCCTCCGATGCAGACCGGCATCAAGGGACGCTGCCCGCGCTGCGGCCAGGGCCATATGTTCAAGGGCTTCCTGACGTTGCAGCCGGAATGCGAGGTCTGCGGTCTCGATTATTCCTTCGCCGATCCGGCTGACGGTCCGGCCTTCTTCGTCATCTGCTTCGCCTGCATCCCGAGCGTGCTGCTCGGCGTCTGGCTGGAGGTGGCCTTTTCGGCGCCGATCTGGGTGCAGCTTCTGGTCACCGGCCCCTTCATGCTCGCCACCTGCATTCCGCCGCTGCGGCCGCTGAAGGGCTGGCTGGTGGCCAGCCAGTATTTTTACAAGGCGGAAGAGGGTAAGCTTGCCTGACGCCTATCTCAGCGTCGCGCGCAGGCGCGGCGTTGCGAAATCGAGCAGCGCCCGCAGTTTCAGGGGCACCAGTCCCTGCGCGGGATAGATCAGATGCACCGGCGCCGGCGGCGGTTCGAAATCTTGGAGCAGCGGCACCAGCAGACCAGCCGTCTCGGCGCGTGCGGCCTGGTAGGAGAGTACGCGCGTGATGCCGAGGCCGGCGACAGCCGCATCGACCGCCGCCTCGGCGGTGTTGACGGCCAGCCGTGAGCGGATCGGTACCGTGAGATCATGTTTGCCCTCGGTGAATGTCCAGTTCAGCATCGAGGCCATGCCCTCGAAAGTGACGCAGTCATGCGCGGTTAGATCGCCTGGATGCCGGGGCAGGGCGTGCCGCTCGAGATAATCCGGGCTGGCATAGACCGTGCGGCGGATCGCGCCGAGCCTTGTGGCGATCAGGTTGCTGTCCGGCAGATTGCCGATCCTGAGCGCCACGTCGATATGATCCTCGACGAGGTTCGACAGCCGGTCGCCAAGCATCAGCCGCAGATTGATATCGGGATAGGCTTTCAGGAAATCCACCACGACAGGCAGGACATGCAGCCGCCCGAAGACGATCGGCGCGGTCATCGTCAGTTCGCCTTTCGGGGCGCTATATTCGCCGGCCGCCGTCCGTTCCGCCTCTTCCACCCGATCGAGAATTTCCCGTGCCGCCTCGACATAGGAGCGACCGGCTTCCGTCAGCGTGATCTTCCGGTTGCTCCGCTGCAGCAGTTGGGCGTTGAGATGTGTTTCCAGTTCCGAAACCTTGCGGCTGACGGTTGCGAGCGGGGATCTGAGATGCCGTGAGGCGGCCGACAGGCTGCCCTGTTCGACAACGGCAAGAAGCACGGTCATGGCGTCGAGTCGGTCCATTCTATCCTTCCATGAATTGGTAACATGCCTTCCAGATTAGCATTCTACTGCAGCCAGGTGGAAGGCAGTAAATTACCGCAGATGGTTCGAAGCGGCCATCGCCAAACCGCGTCGATTAGAAGACCAGGGAACCATCATGAAACTCTATCACCACCCGCTTTCCGGCCATGCCCACCGGGCTCACCTGTTCCTGTCGCTGCTTGGCGTGCCCCATGAACTGGTCGAGGTCGACCTGGCGGCTGGCGCTCACAAGACGCCGGACTTTCTGAAGCTCAATCCCTTTGGACAGGTGCCGGTGCTCGACGACAACGGCACGGTCATCGCCGATTCCTCCGCCATCCTCGTCTATCTCGCGCGCAAATACGGCCGCACCGACTGGCTGCCGGAAGAAGCGGTGGCAGCGGCCCGCATACAGAAATGGCTCTCGGTTGCATCAGGCGAGATCGCCTACGGTCCCTGTGCTGCGCGCCTGGTTACCGTCTTCGGCGCCGATTTTCGCACCGACGAGGTGATCGCCCGGGCGCACCGCATTCTCGCACTGGTCGAGGCGGAACTGGGCGCTCGCCGCTTTCTGCTCGGCGACAATGCGACGATCGCCGACATCGCGCTCTACAGCTACATCGCCAATGCGCCGGAGGGCAATGTCGACACCTCGGCCTATCGGGCGGTGCGCGCCTGGCTTGCTCGTATCGAGGCGCTGCCGGGCTTCGTCGGTTTTCGCAGGACGAAGATCGGTCTTGCCGCATGAAAAGCCGCCGGGACGGACTACCGTCCCGCTTTCCTCAATGATACCCGCAAGGAAATCGAGATGTTGGAGCAGACAGAACAGGATGCGCCGTCACCCTGGCACGAGGGTGAACTCGCCATCCAGCGCAGCGTCGGTGTCGTCGAACGCATGGACGGGCCGGGACGGAATTTCGTCCGCAACGCCATGCCGGAACAGCACCGCGCCTTCTTTCCGATGCTGCCTTTCGTCGTGCTCGGCGCCGTCGATGCCAGGGGTGATGTCTGGGCAACGGTACGGGCTGAACGACCGGGCTTCATGGCCTCGCCTGAGCCGGAGATTCTTGAGGTCGGTCTACCGCGCGACCCGGCCGATCCTGCCGATGCCGGCATGGAGGATGGCGACGCGATCGCCATGCTTGGCATCCAGCTCGAGACCCGGCGGCGTAACCGCCTGAACGGCGTGATCCGCAGGACGGACGCTAAAGGTTTTGACGTTCGCGTCGGCCAGAGCTTCGGCAATTGCCCGCAATATATCCAGCCTCGCTCTGCCGCCTTTGTCCGAGATCCCGATATGTCGACGGCGACGCAGCCGCGTCATTCCGGTCAACTCGACGATCAAGCGCGGCGGATGATTGAGAGCGCCGATACGTTTTTCGTCGCCTCCTATGTCGACCGCGACAATGGCGAGCGGCAGGTGGACGTGTCCCATCGCGGCGGCAATGCCGGCTTCGTGCGTGTCGGCGCCGACGGTGTGCTGACCATTCCCGATTTCGCCGGCAATCGGTTCTTCAACACGCTTGGCAATATCCTCGTCAATTCGAAGGCAGGGCTGGTCTTCGTCGATTTCGAAACCGGCGATATGCTGCAGATGACGGGAAATGCCGAAGTGCTGCTGGATTCGCCCGATATCGCCACCTTTCAGGGCGCAGAACGGCTATGGCGTTTCACGCCGGAAGAGATCGTGCTTCGCCCGGATGCTCTGCCGCTGCGGTGGCGGAAGGAGAGCGTGGATCTGCTGCGCCGTTCGCGCGGGTGAGGGTGCCCCCTTGGCTGCCTCTCGATCCCAGGCGAACGTCGCTTCAAAGCGGCTTGCCAATCATTGTACCAATCGGTACAATGATAACCGTTCAGTACAGGAGTGATCATGTCCAGCCTTGTCCCGCCCTTCACCCTTGAGACCGCCACCCAGAAAGTCCGTCTTGCCGAGGACGGCTGGAACAGCCGTGATCCCGAGCGCGTCTCGCTCGTCTATACGCCAGACAGCCGCTGGCGGAACCGTGCCGAATTCGTCACCGGCCGTGCCGAGATCGTCGCCTTCCTCACCCGCAAATGGGCAAAGGAGCTGGATTACCGGCTGATCAAGGAGATCTGGGCTTTCACCGACAGTCGCATCGCCGTCCGCTTCGGATATGAATGGCATGATGACAGCGGCAACTGGTTCCGCTCCTATGGCAACGAGAACTGGGAATTCGACGCCGCCGGTTTGATGCAGCGCCGCTTCGCCTGCATCAACGACCTGCCGATCCGCGAATCGGAACGCAAGTACCATTGGCCGCTCGGCCGGCGGCCGGACGACCATCCCGGTCTGACCGAACTCGGCCTTTGATCAAGCCAAGGGAAGTTCGCGGGTGAAAACTGTCTACGAACGCGCCGACATCATACCGTTGCTCGCCGAAATCTTCCGCGAACTCGGCTATGAGGGCGCGTCGCTCAGCCGCATCACCGAGCGCACCGGCATCGGCAAGGGCAGCCTCTATCATTTCTTTCCCGGCGGCAAGGAGGAGATGGCGGGCGCAGTGCTCGCCGATGTCGATGCCTGGTTCGAGCATGCGATCTATCGGCCGCTGAGAAAGGACGACGCTCGTGAGGCGATCGCGGCGATGTGGACGAATGTGAACGATTACTTCCACTCCGGCCGCCGCATCTGCCTCGTCGGCGCCTTCGCGCTTGACGAAACCCGCGAACGGTTTTCAGCAGCGATCCGCGACTATTTCATTCGCTGGATCGACGCCTTGCGTTCGGCGCTGATCCGGGCAGGCTGCCCGGAGGAGGAGGCGCAAGCGCTCGCCGAGGAGGGCGTCGCGGGCATTCAAGGTGCGCTGGTGCTGTCGCGCGCGCTGGACGACAGGATGGTTTTCACCCGATCGTTGGACACGCTGGCGAAACGGCTCGATGCTGTGATGCGATAGGGGCGGTGACGTGATGAGGGGCAAACCGCTGGGACGTTTATTGCAGCTGTGAAGGATTCACCCGGCCACGAGTGACTGGCCGGGGCATTGATCGGGCGCTGGGGCGGCGCTCGAGCTTACATTGGTACCGCTTTGCGTCTATTTCAGCGTTGTTGTTGAGGCTGCTGGGCCGGGCGCGTATTTTCCCGTTCAGGGCGAACCTGGCGCCATTCGTTTTCCATCTGGTCGACGACATGCTGGGGAATGGTAGTTTGGGTAGTGGCGGGCGTCTGCATCGGAAGTCTCCTCTTTTCGTGGTAAGGCTTCAGGGCAGAAAGATGCATTGCACAAGACAAAAGGCGTGTAAATCAGTGGTTTAAACACTTTAAACGATTAAATCGAATTTAATCGATTAAGATAGTTTTAACCTTGATATTTGAGGGAAGCGCGGAATGGTTGTCCACATGGACCGGGCATTCTTTTTCGATACGGTACGGCACCAACTCTTCAAAGGAAACCTGACTCAGCCTCAGGTAGTGGGTATCACGGCGATCCTCGACGCCTGGGAAGAACGGTTTGCCGGTGCCGACCGGCGGTGGCTCGCCTATATCCTCGCAACCGCTTACCACGAGACCGCCTACACGATGCAGCCGGTGCGCGAGACGCTGGCGGAAAGCGATGCGCGCGCGGTCGAGATCCTGGAAACGGCCTTTGCCGCAGGTCGGCTCTCCTGGGTGAAGACGCCCTACTGGCGGCCGGACGAGGATGGCTGCAGCTGGCTCGGCCGCGGCCTGGTGCAGCTCACCCATAAGCGGAACTATGAGGCGATGAGCGTGCTGACCGGGATCGACCTCGTTGCCGATCCCGACCGGGCGATGGAGATGGATGCGGCGGTGACGATCCTGATCGAAGGCATGCTGCAGGGAAGTTTTACCGGCCACAAGCTCGCTGATCACCTGAACGCGACGACCGCGGATTGGGTGAATGCGCGCCGCATCGTCAACGGTACCGACCGGGCGGAAAAGCTGGCAAGCTACGCCATGGTCTTCGATGCGGCGATACGTCCCGATGCGGCCCGTGGCATGCTGGCGCGGTTGAAGGCCTGGGGCGCGCGTGTTATCGCCCAGCTGAGATCTGGAGTGCGGCGCGTCCGATAGGATGGGCCAAGGTGCTCCATCATTTTGACAAATCTGACAGGAGCTTCCGCGTGATCCGTCATATCGTCTTCTTCACGGTGCAGGAGCAACATCTGCAGGAGGTGAGGGCCGGGCTTTCTATACTGACCGGCATTCCGCATGCGCGGCTGCTGGAAATCGGTACCAATGTGAAGACCGATCAGCTGGGCACCGAGATCGATCTCGTGGTCTATGGCGAATTCGACGATGAGGCGGCCCTTGCCGCCTATAAGGCGCATCCCGATTATCAGCTCTCGATCGATCGCGTGCGGCCGCTCCGGGAAACGCGCATCGCCGCCGATTACGACAGCCGCACGGCGGTGACGCGGCCGCTCTGAATTGCGCAAGCAGTCCAACTGCCAAGCTGCATTCCGTTGAAATTTCAAATGGATGAATGATCTTCCGGATTCAGATCGCTGCGAAGCTGACTCAACTTCCGAAGTACCGGACTCAACTTTCGAAAAAGCGGCGGCAAGCGATTCTAAAGATTCGTAAAACCGGCTGCTGGTTCCGGGGCAGATTGCCCCAGCGGTTGCGGCGTGGACGGAAAGCCGCTCTCGTCCATGCTTGGATGATAATCAAGAAACTTTAAGAATGGCTGACTCTGATGCACGGGCGCCGCGCACCAGCGCCATCAGCATCAGCACGAAGATGAGCGACAATGCCGCCAGAACGGCGCAGGCCGCCAGCGCCGGGCCGGTGCCAGCGCGGTCGAGGATGGCGGTGAAGATGACCGGGGCGATGGCGTTGGCGAGGTTCTGCGGCAGCGACAGCCGCGCCGATTGCAATCCGAATTCGCGCGGTGAGAACAGCGCCAGCGGCAGCAGCGCGCGGGCGACGGTCATGACGCCGGTGCCGAACCCATAGAACAGGACGAAGGTGACGAGCAGCGGCGTCGACGGGCTGGCAACCAGCATGATAACGAAGCTGATCATCATCAGACTGATGCCCATAGCCGCGCTGAGCATGGGGTTGCCGCGCCGGCCGAGCAGCATGTCGAGGAAACGTGCCGAGATGCCGAGGATGCCGCGTGCCGAGCCGAGCTGTAGCGCAAAGGCCGGCGAGGCGCCGGACTGGCGGAAGATTTCGAGCAGCGATGGCGAGATGCCGAAGGTGACGAAGGTCGAGATCGTCGTCGCCGCGGCGATCAGCAGAAAGGCTCTGCGCTGCTTGGCCTTCGACAGCGGCACCGGAGCGATTTCGGCTGTGCCGCCGTCGACATGTGTTGCGATCGGCTTCGGCAGGGCGAAGAGATGCAGCGGCAGACAGACGAAGAATTGCAGTGCCGCACAGACCAGGAAGGTGAGGCGCCAGCCGACCCCCTCGTTGAGCAGGCTGAGGATCGGCCAGAAGATGGCGCTCGAAAGTCCGGTGAACAGCATCAGGATGGCGATGACGCGTTTGCCGTTTGCGCCTTCGCGTTCGACGACGGCGGTATAGGCCGGTGCCGAGAGGCCAAATGCGCCGCCGATGCCGATGATGATCCAGGCGCTGGCATAGAGCACGAAGCCGTTTGCGGCAGCAAGCAGAAGCAGGCCAAGCGCAAAGGTCAGCGAGGCGGCCGAAAGCACCCAGGCAGCACCATAGCGGCCGAGCCACCGGCCGGTCGCCGGACCGACAATGGCGCTGACCACCATCATGATCGTCAGGCCGGCAAACACCACCTCGTTCGCCAGGCCGAGATCCGGCGCCACGACGCGGCCCATGACCCCGAGCATGTCGAACGTCGTGCCCCAGCCGATCAGCTGGGTAACGGCAAGGACGGTGACCGTCTGCGCCGAGCGGAAGCGGGAGGATTTTGGCATCGGTGCTGAAACGGTCTGAAATGTGGGGCAGCAAGGACATAACAGTTTCAACCGGCCGGTGAAAGCTGCGGGTGGCAGGAAAGAGAAGAGCGCGGCCGATTCGCAGACAAAGACTGTGGTGTCGGTCCCGCCGGCTTCCCGCCTTTACCGGAGGTGATGAAGAATGCGGGATCCCAAAGCCGAGGGTATCGTTTTGGACGCAACGGCGGCCGCCGGAGCTTACTGCAGCGGCTGTTTACAGGCGCTGAAACCAGCGGTCCCGAACAGTCGAGAACAGTTCTAAACACCCTGCATTACAGCGCATTCATTTGCCATTCAGGTCGCGTGAGTACATATTCGGAGCAAGTTGGCATTACCTTGAAAGCATAACACATGGCCTTTCCTCTGAGCGTCGCAGCATTGGCCGCCGGACTGGTGGTATCGGCGCCCTCACCGGACGCCACGAGCACTTTTGTCGTGCGTATCGGAGGCGATTGCAGCGCCGCCGCAGCCCAGGTCGTCGAGCAGACTGGCGGCCAGCTCCTGTCCGTGCAACCGGTGGGCGATACCTGCATCATCACCGTTCTTGTGCAGGGAAATGGCCAGCGTCCACGCAAAGTCACGGTAAAGGTTCCGATGTAGGCGGAATCGGCTTATTCAGGACAATTGATCGATTTGAAGCGGACGAAGGCGGACCGATGCGCATCCTGGTAGTCGAAGACGACGTTAATCTGAACCGGCAGCTGGCCGACACGCTGAAGGAGGCGGGCTATGTCGTCGACCAGGCATTCGACGGCGAGGAAGGCCATTTCCTTGGCGACACCGAACCCTATGATGCCATCATCCTCGATATCGGCCTGCCGGAGATGGACGGGGTTACCGTTCTTGAAAAATGGCGCGGCGCCGGCCGCGGCGTGCCGGTGCTGATTCTCACGGCGCGCGATCGCTGGAGCGACAAGGTCGCCGGCATCGACGCCGGTGCCGACGACTACGTCACCAAGCCCTTCCATGTCGAGGAAGTGCTGGCGCGCATTCGGGCGCTGATCCGGCGTGCGGCCGGGCATTCCTCATCCGAGATCATCTGCGGGCCGGTGCGGCTCGATACCAAATCCTCGAAGGCCACGGTCAACGGCACGACGCTGAAGCTGACCTCGCATGAATATCGCCTGCTTTCCTATCTCATGCATCACATGGGCGAGGTCGTCTCGCGCACGGAACTGGTCGAGCACATGTACGACCAGGATTTCGACCGCGATTCCAACACGATCGAGGTCTTCGTCGGCCGCCTGCGCAAGAAAATGGGAGTCGATCTGATCGAAACGGTGCGCGGTCTCGGTTACCGTATCCAAGCGCCGAAACATGCGAATTAAGTCGCTCACCGCACGTGTGTTGTTGCTGACTACGGTCTGGTCGACGGTGGCGCTGGTGGTGATCGGCCTCTTGATCTCCACCCTCTACCGCAAGAGCGCCGAACGCGGTTTCCAGGATCTGTTGCGGGCGCAGCTCTATAATGTCATCAATTCGGTGGTGATCGGCGATCAGGGGGCGCTCAGCGGCAGCCCGCAGCTCGGCGACCTGCGTTTTGCCCAGCCGAAGACCGGCTGGTACTGGGTGGTCGAGCCGCTTGGTACCTATACCACCGCACCGCTGGTGTCGCCTTCGCTGGGCTCGGCGCTCATTCCGGTTCCCTCCGTCGTCGAAGCGCCCTTCGACAAGAATTACGAGCGCTATTATCAGGTGACGGATGCCTCCGGGAACCGCGTGCAGGTGGCCGAGACCGAAGTGGTGCTCGATACCGACGGGCGTGCGGCGCGCGTCCGCGTCACCGGCAATGTCGATGTCGTCGAAGACGACGTGCGCACCTTTTCCCACAGCCTCTATCTGGCGCTCGCCGGTTTCGGCGTCGGCAGCCTGATCGTCAACGCGCTGGCGATTCTCTACGGCCTGAAGCCGCTCGACAAGGCACGTGCCGCGCTGGAGCGCATCCGCGCCGGCGAGAGCGAGCAGCTGAAGGGCGACTTCCCGCGCGAAATCCTGCCGCTCGCCAACGAGGTGAACGCGCTGATCGACAGCAACCGCCGCATCGTCGAGCGGGCCCGCATGCAGGTCGGCAATCTCGCCCACTCACTGAAGACGCCGATCGCAGTGCTTCTCAACGAGGCGCGCGTGCTGGAAAAATCCCATGGCGAACTGGTGCGCAGCCAGGCGGAAGCGATGCAGGGGCAGGTGCAGTCCTATCTCAATCGGGCGCGCATCGCCGCACAGCGCGAATCCGTGCTCGCCCGCACAGATGCGGAGCCGGCGCTGGAGCGGCTGGTGCGCGTCATGCGCCGGCTGAACGTCGATACCGAATTCGATCTCGTCGTCTCGCCGCCGCATCTGGCTGTTGCCATGGAGCAGCAGGATCTTGAAGAGACCGTCGGCAATCTCCTGGAAAATGCGGCGCGTTTTGCCAAAAGCAGGGTGCGGCTTTCGGCCGTCGAGGCCGGCGAGGATGTGAAGGGGGTGGAGGCGAGCGCGCGCCGCCACTGGGTGGAGCTCGCCGTCGAGGATGACGGGCCGGGCCTGGAGCCGGACCAGATCCGCGAGGCGCTGAAGCGCGGCCGCCGGCTCGACGAAAGCAAACCCGGAACCGGGCTCGGACTTTCGATCGTCACCGAGATTTCGAATGAATACCAGGGACGGCTCGAGCTTTCCCGCGGTGAATGGGGCGGGCTGAAGGCCAAGCTTATCCTGCCCGGCGTCACAAAGGATGTTGCATGAGCAACTGCTTGATGTCACAAAGATACTGGCAAATGTATAGCATGCTTTGCCTTAATGCTGACACGGGGACGCTGCACTTCGATCGGCTGAAATTGACCCCTGATCGTGGTTCGACGCAATGATTTTACGCTCGCAAGGCATGATCGTTTCTGCTCTTCTCGTCGCCGTCGCCGTCGCGCTGTCCGGCTGCACGACGACGAAGAGTGCCGCTTCGCGCGGTATTTTTTCGAGCAAGCCCTCGGCATCGGCCGCCTTCATCACTGCGCTGCAGGGCGGTATCGTCGGCCGCAGCGGCGTGACGCTGACCGACAGCGACAAGCAGCGGGCGCTCGAGGCGGAATATCGGGCGCTGGAAGGGGCGGCCGTCGGCCAGCCGGTGCTCTGGACCGGCAAGGACATCACCGGCAAGGTCGTCGCGGCGGCACCCTATCAGGTCGGCTCGCAGAACTGCCGGCAATATACCCACACACTGACCGTCGACGGCAAGGACACGGTGGCGCGCGGCGCTGCCTGCCGCAATAACGACGGCAGCTGGTCGCCGCTCTGAATTGCGGCCAATAGAGCGCCGCGCGTCCGACAGGGCGCGCTAAGGACGCTCTATCACTTTAAATGGCGCATAATCCTTTCCGAAAATCGATTCCGATTCTCGGGGTTATGCGCTAGCCTCAAATCTTCGTCATTCCGGCTTTGGCAGTTGGAATGAGGGCGCGCTTCACGTATTTGGGCGACATGCTGTTCTGGATTCTCGTTGCCGCTATGACGGCAGCCCTCGCCGTCATCCTGCTCTACCCCCTTCTGCGCGGAGCGAAGGCGGCGGATAATATCCGCGCGGGCGAGGCGGCGGTCTATCGCGACCAGTTGCGCGAACTCGACCGCGATCTTAATGGCGGGCTGATCACGCCGGAGGAGGCCGATTACGCCAGGGCGGAAATCGGCCGGCGGCTGATCGCCGTCTCTGCCGACGAGCCGGCTGAGACGCCGAAACCCGCACGGCATCACCGTTTCACCGAGGCCTTCGTCCTCCTGGTCCTGCCGGTTCTCGGGCTCTGTCTTTATTTGACGACGGGCAGGCCGGACCTGCCCTCGCAGCCGCTGGAAGCGCGGCTGGAAAATCCTGGCAATGACGTGGCGGTGCTGATCACCAAGGCGGAACGGCATCTGGCTCAGAAACCCGATGATGGCAAGGGCTGGGACGTGCTGGCGCCGATCTATTTCCGCACGATGCGTGTGAACGACGCGCAAGTGGCCTACCGCAATGCTATCCGGCTTCTCGGCCCGAGCCCGGTCCGGCTCGATGGCCTCGCCGAGACGCTGATGGCGGTCTCTGACGGCGTGGTGACCGAGGAGGCGCGACAAGTGCTGGAACAATCGCTGACGCTGGAGCCTGACAATCCGCGTGCCCGCTTCTACATCGCCCTCAGCATGGAGCAGGCGGGACGGCCCGATGAGGCGCGCCAGGCCTTTGAGGCGCTTGCAAAACAATCGCCTGATGATGCGCCCTGGCTGCCGCTGGTCAACCAGCATATCGCCACAAACGGCGGCGCGCCGGCAGGCGCCAATCCGGCGACCCCAGGCGGCGGTCCTGTTGCCCCGGGCAATCCCACGCAGCAAGATGTGGCGGCGGCCGAGAACATGAGCGCCGGCGACCGGCAGCAGATGATCCGCGGCATGGTGGAGAGCCTCGACGCCAAGCTCAGCGAGGATCCGAACAATTTCGAGGGATGGATGCGGCTCGTCCGCTCTTACGCCGTATTGAACGACAAGGATCGCGCCGCCGGCGCCCTGAAGCGCGGGCTTGCGGCCTTTCCGCCACCTGGCGAAGAGGGCAGGCAATTGCTGGCGCTTGCCAGAGAACTCGGCATAGCCACGGAGGGAGCGACGCAATGACGCGCAAGCAGAAGCGCCTGGCGGTGATTGCGGGCGGCATGGGCTTCATTCTCGTCGCCGTGCTGTTGGTGATGTTCGCCTTCAGCCAGTCTGTCGCCTATTTCTACATGCCGGCCGATCTCGCCAAGACGCCGGTGGCACCGGAAACCCGCATCCGGCTCGGCGGCCTGGTCGGCGAGGGCAGCGTCGTGCGCGGCACCGGCTCGACGGTGGAATTTGCCGTCACCGACGGCAGCACCAACGCCGTGAAGGTCAAATATACCGGCATCCTTCCCGATCTCTTCCGCGAGGGGCAGGGCGTCGTCACCGAAGGCATGTTTGTCGCTGGAACGAACGTCTTCGTCGCCGACACCGTGCTTGCCAAACATGACGAGACCTATATGCCAAAGGACGTGGCCGACCGGCTGAAATCCCAAGGGCTGTGGAAGGAAGGCCAAGGCCAGGAGAGCCAAGGCCGGGAAGCTCGGAAGCAGGAAGTGAAGGCGACGCCATGATCATCGAGATCGGCCATTACGCGCTGGTGCTGGCGCTGGCAACGGCGCTCATCCTCTCCATCGTACCGGTGATCGGAGCCCGTCGTCACGACCGGGCGATGATGGACGTGGCGACGATCGGCTCGCTGGCGATGTTTGCGCTCGTGGCCTTCTCCTTCGCCGTGCTGACCTATGCCCATGTCGTCTCGGATTTCTCGGTTGAGAACGTCTGGGAGAATTCGCATTCGCTGGTGCCGCTGCTCTATAAATATTCCGGTGTCTGGGGCAATCACGAGGGATCGATGCTGCTCTGGCTGTTGATCCTGACGCTGTTCAGCGCGCTGGTCGCCATCTTCGGCCGCAATCTGCCCGAGACGCTGAAGGCCAACGTATTGGCCGTGCAGGCCTGGATTTCGGTCGCCTTCACCCTGTTCATTCTGTTGACCTCCAATCCCTTCCTCCGTCTCGATCCGGCGCCGGCCGAGGGCCGCGATCTCAACCCGGTCCTTCAGGATGTCGGCCTGGCGATCCACCCGCCGCTGCTCTATCTCGGTTATGTCGGCTTCTCCGTCTGTTTCTCCTTTGCGGTTGCGGCCCTCCTCGAAGGACGCATCGACGCCGCCTGGGCACGCTGGGTGCGGCCCTGGACGCTTGCCGCCTGGACCTTTCTGACGCTTGGCATCGCCATGGGCTCCTACTGGGCCTATTACGAGCTCGGCTGGGGCGGCTGGTGGTTCTGGGACCCGGTGGAAAACGCCTCCTTCATGCCGTGGCTCGCCGGCACCGCACTGCTGCATTCGGCGCTTGTCATGGAAAAGCGCGAGGCGCTGAAGATCTGGACGGTGCTGCTCGCCATCCTTACTTTCTCCTTGTCGCTGATGGGCACCTTCCTTGTGCGCTCCGGCGTGCTGACCTCGGTGCACGCCTTTGCCAGCGATCCCTCCCGCGGCGTCTTCATTCTCTGCATCCTGCTGATCTTCATCGGCGGCGCGCTGTCGCTCTTTGCCTTCCGCGCGCCGAAGCTGTCGGCAGGCGGGCTGTTTGCGCCGATTTCGCGCGAGGGCGCGCTCGTCGTCAACAATCTGATCCTGACGGTCGCCTGTGGCACGGTGCTCACAGGCACGCTCTATCCGCTGCTGCTGGAAACGCTGACCGGCGACAAGATTTCCGTCGGAGCGCCCTTCTTCAACCTGACCTTCGGCCTGCTGATGGCGCCGCTGGTCGTCATCGTGCCCTTCGGGCCGATGCTTGCCTGGAAGCGCGGCGATCTGCTTGGCGCCCTGCAGCGGCTCTATGTCGTCGCAGGTCTGGCCTTCCTTGCCGCGGTGGCCTTCTTCTATATCGAACATGGCGGGCCGGTGCTTTCAGTGCTCGGCCTCGCTGCCGGGCTGTTCCTGGTTCTCGGTGCTGTCGCCGATCTCTGGTACCGCGCCGGCATCGGCAAGGTCGCGGGCAGCCTCGCCTGGCGCCGGCTGTCCGGCCTGCCGCGTTCGGCCTTCGGTACCGCACTTGCCCATGCCGGGCTCGGCGTCACCGTGCTCGGCATCGTCGCGGTGACGACGTTCGAGAGCGAGCATGTCATCGAGATGAAGCCGGGGCAGGTGACCGAGGCCGGCGGTTACAGCCTGCATTTCGACGGCATGCAGCCGGGGACCGGGCCGAACTATACCGAGGACCGCGGCCACTTCACCGTCCGGCGCGCCGGTCTCGCGGTTGCCGATACCTGGTCGGCCAAGCGCCTTTACACTGCCCGCCAGATGCCGACGACGGAGGCGGGCATCCTGACTTTCGGGCTCAGCCAGCTCTATGTCTCTTTGGGCGACGCCACCAAGGACGGCGGCATCGTGGTGCGCATCTGGTGGAAGCCGTTCATTCTCTGCATCTGGGGCGGAGCGGTGTTCATGGCCTTCGGCGGCCTCGTCTCGCTCAGCGACCGGCGCCTGCGTGTCGGCGCCCCGCGCCGCAAGGCGAAGCCGGCAGCTCCCGCAATGGAGCCGGCGGAATGATGCGGCGTCTGCTCCTGGCTGTCGTTTTGCTGCTGATGGCGGCCCCCGCCTTTGCCGTCAACCCGGACGAGGTGCTGGCCGATCCGGCGCTCGAGGCGCGGGCCCGCACCCTTTCGGCGGAACTGCGCTGCATGGTCTGCCAGAACCAGTCGATCGACGATTCCAACGCCGATCTCGCCAAGGACCTGCGGCTGCTGGTGCGCGAGCGCATCACCGATGGCGACAGCGACGAGGCGGTGCTGAACTATATCGTCTCGCGCTACGGCGAGTTCGTGCTCTTGAAGCCGCGTGTCAGCATGAAGACGGTGCTGCTCTGGGGCGCACCGGTACTACTGGTGCTCGCCGGCGGGCTGTCGCTGCTGGTCTTTGCGCGCAAGAGGGCGGGCAAGCCGACCGGCAGCAAGCTGACGGCAGACGAGCAGGCGCGGCTGAGCGAGCTTCTGAAAAAATAATCGAGCGGGCTGAGCCGGCAGACGGCATTTCTGACTGCCAGAGAAGCCAGCGGCGCGTTCTGCCGAAAGCAAACATTGCAAACATTACCAACTTTTCATTGGCCGGACAGTTCGCAGTAAGGTGCGGCGTCCTATATCTTTACTCATCGACTGATCCGGCATCGCCGGCTCTGAGAACTAAGAACAAGAGAAGGTGCTCCAATGCTCAAGAATTTCAACGGACGTCCGTCCCTCGCCACCGTGCTCAAGGCTTCTACCGTCGCCGGTATCGCAGCCGCTGTGCTCGCAACCGGCGTTCCGCTCGAAATCACCCGGTCTTATGCCGAAGCTGTCAAGGTTCAGGCGCCCGCCGTTCCGAGCTTCGCCAATGTCGTCGACGCCGTTTCACCGGCTGTCGTTTCCGTCCGGGTCGAAAATCGCGTCAATCCTGTCTCCGACAACAACAATGACGGCTTCTCCTTCGATTTCAACGGCCGCGGCTTCGACGACCTTCCCGACGATCATCCGCTGAAGAGGTTCTTCAAGCAGTTCGGCCAGGATCCGAATGATCAGCAGGGCCATTCCAGGCGCTTCGGCCAGAACGGACCGAATGGTGGCCCGAATGGTCCGGGCGGCAAGGGTCGCCTCCGCCCCGTCGCCCAGGGCTCCGGCTTCTTCATCTCCGAGGACGGCTATATCGTCACCAACAATCACGTCGTTTCCGATGGCCAGGCCTTCGTCGCGGTCATGAATGACGGCACCGAACTCGATGCCAAGCTGATCGGCAAGGATCCGCGCACCGACCTCGCCGTGCTGAAGGTCGACGGCAAGGGCAAGAAGTTCACCTACGTCAACTGGGCCGACGACAACAACGTCCGCGTCGGCGATTGGGTCGTTGCCGTCGGCAACCCCTTCGGCCTCGGCGGCACGGTCACGGCCGGCATTGTCTCGGCCCGCGGCCGCGATATCGGCTCCGGTCCTTATGACGATTACCTGCAGGTGGATGCCGCCGTGAACCGCGGCAACTCTGGCGGTCCGACCTTCAACCTCAGCGGCGAAGTCGTCGGCATCAACACCGCGATCTTCTCGCCATCGGGCGGCAGCGTCGGTATCGCCTTCGCCATTCCCGCCTCGACCGCCAAGGATGTCGTCGCCGATCTGATGAAGGACGGCCAGGTCTCGCGCGGCTGGCTGGGTGTCCAGATCCAGCCGGTGACCAAGGATATCGCCGAATCCATCGGTCTTTCCGAGCCGAGCGGCGCCCTTGTCGTCGCCCCGCAGGCCGGATCGCCGGGTGACAAGGCCGGCATGAAGGCCGGCGACGTCGTCACCGCGCTGAACGGTGAGACGATCAAGGATGCGCGTGATCTCAGCCGCCGCATCGGCGCGATGCAGCCGGGCAGCAAGGTCGAGCTTTCGGTCTGGCGCGCCGGCAAGGCCCAGCCTCTCACCGTCGAACTCGGCACGCTGCCGATCGACCAGAAGGATGCGTCCGCCGATGACAACAACCAGCCGCAGCAGCCTGAGGCACCGGCTTCCGAAAAGGCGCTTGCCGATCTCGGCCTGACGGTCGGCCCGTCTGACGACGGCAAGGGCCTGGCGATTACAGAGATCGATCCGAACTCCGACGCCGCCGACAAGGGCATCAAGGAAGGCGAGAAGATCACCTCGGTCAACAACCAGGAGGTCTCCAGCGCCGACGATATCGTCAAGGTGCTGAACCAGGCGAAGAAGGACGGGCGCACCCGCGCGCTCTTCCAGATCCAGTCCAATGAAGGAAGTCGCTTCGTGGCGCTTCCGATCAACGGCCAGGGCTGATCCTTGAGAAAACGAGAGCCGCGCGGACGAAATTCCGCGCGGCTCTATTCTTCTGACCTTTGAAGGATGATCGCCATGAGCGCCGCCCCGCAGGAAGATGCTTTGAGCCTTGCCGAAACGCAGCCGGCGGGTAATGTCGGCCGCATGAAGATTCTCATCATCGAAGATGATCTCGAAGCCGCGGTCTACCTCACGAAAGCCTTTCGCGAGGCGGGCATCGTCGCCGATCACGCCAGCGACGGCGAGAGCGGCCTGTTCATGGGGTCGGAAAATACCTACGACGTCATCGTCATCGACCGCATGCTGCCGCGCCGGGACGGGCTTTCCGTCATCAGCGAGTTGCGCCGCAAGGCGATCCACACGCCGGTCCTCATCCTCTCGGCGCTCGGCCAGGTCGATGACCGCGTGACCGGTCTTCGTGCCGGCGGCGACGACTACCTGCCGAAGCCCTATGCCTTCAGCGAGTTGCTGGCGCGCGTCGAGGTGCTCGGCCGCCGCAAAGGTACGCCGGATCAGGACGTCGTCTACCGCGTCGGCGATCTCGAACTCGATCGGCTCTCCCATGAGGTGCGCCGCGGCGGCAAGGAGATCCCGCTTCAGCCGCGCGAATTCCGCCTGCTGGAATATCTGATGAAGAATGCCGGCCAGGTGGTGA
The DNA here is from genome assembly GCF_001657485.1 of Rhizobium sp. WYCCWR10014. GTDB lineage: Bacteria > Pseudomonadota > Alphaproteobacteria > Rhizobiales > Rhizobiaceae > Rhizobium. The sequence goes on along the minus strand of NZ_LXFU01000048.1, from coordinate 212,902 downwards.
CCCGCACCATGCTGCTCGAAAACGTCTGGGACTATCACTTCGACCCGCAGACCAACGTCATCGACGTCCATGTCTCGCGCTTGCGCTCGAAGATCGAGAAGGACTACAGCCAGCCGCTCCTGAAGACCATTCGCGGCGCGGGGTACATGATCAAGGATGAGGGATGAGCCGTTTCAAGGTTCTCTTCAAGTCCACCGCAGTCCGCCTTTCGGCACTCTACATCCTGCTTTTCGCCATCTGCGCCGCGACGCTCGTCTTCTATGTGACGGCGATGTCGGAGCGGCTGCTGACGGGCCAGATCCGCGACGCCGTCAGGCAGGAGGTGGAGCAGGTGCAACGCGCCTATGACACCGGCGGCATGAACCTTCTGCTGCGCACGATGGAGCGGCGTGCCCGCCAGCCGGGCGCCAATCTCTACATCATCGCCGGTCCTTCGGGCGATATTCTCGCCGGCAACGTCGCCTCGGTGCAGCCGGGTGTCTTCGAGGAGATCGGCTGGACCTCCGCGCCCTTCGGCTACCAGCGTTATACTGACGGCGGGGGTGTCGAGCGCCGCCACAAGGCAATCGCCAATATTTTCGTGCTCGACAATGGCCTCAGAATCCTGATCGGCCGCGACCTCGGCGACCCCGAGCGTTTCCGTCTGCTGGTGCGCCAGGCGCTGATGGTGGCCTTGGCGATCATGGGGCTTGGCGCCATCATCATCTGGTTCGGCATCGGCCGCAACGCGCTGAAACGCATCGACCGCATGTCGGATGCCAGCAAGAAGATCATGGCCGGCGACCTGTCGCAGCGCCTGCCGGTGGGCGGATCCGGCGATGAATTCGACCGCTTGTCGATGTCGTTGAATACAATGCTGGAGCGCATCGAGAAGCTGAACGAGGGCCTGCGGCAGGTCTCCGACAACATCGCCCACGATCTCAAGACGCCGTTGACGCGGTTGCGCAACAAGGCGGCCGATGCGCTCGATATCGCCGATGGCGAGACACGGCGCACCGCGCTCGAAGGCATCATTTCCGAATCCGACCAACTGATCCGCACCTTCAACGCGCTGTTGATGATCTCCCGCGTCGAGGCCGGATCGGTCGCCGCCGAGATGTCGCCGGTGGAGCTTTCGGCCATCGTCTCCGATAGCGCCGAGCTTTACGAACCGGCGGCGGAGGAGGCGGGGCTTGGCTTGAGCTCCAGCATCGAACCCGATGTCGAAGTGCAGGGCAATCGCGAGCTGATCGGCCAGGCGATCTTCAACCTGCTCGACAATGCCATCAAATATTCTTCCGATACGGAAGGGGCGGGCAAGGTAACGCTGAAGCTCGCCCGCCGCCCGGATGGCATCTGCCTTTCGGTTGCCGACCATGGGCCGGGCGTTCCGGCCGACAGGCGCGACGACGTGGTGAAGCGCTTCGTCCGCCTCGATGAAAGCCGGTCGAAGCCGGGAACGGGGCTCGGGCTTTCGCTGGTGGAAGCGGTGATGGAGCTGCACAATGGCCGGTTGGAGCTCTCCGATACCGATCCCGACAAGCCCGAACAGCGCGGATTGACCGTCAGCATGATCTTCCCGGCCAAGGCTGCCTGATTGCCGAGACCGATGATCGGCTGAATCGCGTATTGGCGGTTTTCCACCAAGACCCTAGTTTAATGCCGGTTGAAGGAGGCGTTCCCGCGATTCTGCGGAACCGTTTCCTTCGGTGCAGCAATTCAAAGTGTTACAGCGTCCTTTGCGGCTCTCGAAAAGACGCGCGGCGCTGTAAAGCAGGGAGAGCGCATGCTGACGAAATCGACGCATGGTCTGAAGGATGTCGCCGAAGGGCTGCTGCGTCCGCTGAACCAGACGGAGTTGAAGCTGGCGCTGGCCGACCTTCAGGAGGCCGGCAGACACGAGCCGTCGGTGGCTGCGATGCTGAAGACGGAAGGCCCGCTTCGCGATTTCATTGCGGCCGTGCTGACGCTGTCGCCCTATCTGCGCGAAATCGTCAATCTCGATCCCGCCATCCTCGCCGGCGCCATCACTGAACCGCTGGAGCCACAGATCGAGGCGTTGGTCGCCGAGGCGCGGGGCTGCTGGCGACGGGACGGTGAGGGGGCGGCGCCTGCGGAATCCGTGGTGATGAGCAGGTTGCGCATCATCAAGCGCAAGGTGGCCTTCCTCGTTGCACTCGCCGATCTCGCGCGCATCTTCGACGGGCGGGCGACGACCGCCTGGCTGAGCGAGCTTGCCGAAGCTTCGGTTGCCGCCGCGATCGACCATCTGCTGCTTTCGGCGCATGAGGGTGGAAAGCTCAGGCTGCGGGATCTGGCTGCACCGAGCGACGGCTCCGGGCTGATCGTCCTCGGCATGGGCAAACTCGGCGCATCGGAACTCAACTATTCCTCCGATATCGACCTCGTCGTCGTCTTCGACGAACACGCCGGCATCGTGCCTGACCCCGATGACGCGATCGAGGTCTTCCCGAGAATGATGCGACGGCTGGTGCGCATCCTGCAGGAGCGGACAGCAGACGGCTACGTCTTCCGTACCGATCTCAGACTGCGCCCCGATCCCGGCTCGACACCGCTGGCGATCCCGGTCGATGCGGCGATGATCTATTACGAGGGCAGGGGCCAGAACTGGGAGCGGGCGGCCTTCATCAAGGCGCGCGCCGTTGCCGGCGACTTGACCGCGGGCGGCGAGTTCCTGCGCGGGCTCGCCCCTTTCGTCTTCCGCAAATATCTCGATTACGCGGCGATTGCCGATATCCATTCGATCAAGCGGCAGATCCATGCGCATAAGGGCCACGGCGCCATTGCGGTCAAGGGTCATAACGTCAAGCTCGGCCGCGGCGGCATTCGCGAGATCGAATTCTTCGTCCAGACGCAGCAACTGATCGCCGGCGGTCGCATGCCGGCATTGCGCGGTCGTGCGACGGAGGAGACGCTCGGTGAACTCACCAAGGCGAAATGGATCGACGCGGAGACCCGCGACGAACTGACCGAGGCCTACTGGTTCCTGCGCGATGTCGAGCATCGCATCCAGATGGTGCGCGACGAGCAGACCCACCTGCTACCGGAGACCGATGCCGACTTGAAGCGCATCGCCTTCATGATGGGCTTTTCCGACACGCCGAGCTTCTCCGAACGGCTGGTCGGCGTGCTGAAGACGGTCGAGCGGCGTTATGCCCACCTCTTCGAGCAGGAGAGCAAGCTCTCGACCGACACCGGCAACCTCGTCTTCACCGGCCAGGGCGACGATCCGGATACGCTGGAGACGCTGAAGAAGCTCGGCTTCACCAGACCGTCCGACATTTCCCGCATCATCCGCACCTGGCACTACGGCCGCTACCGGGCGACGCAATCGGTCGAGGCGCGCGAAAGGCTGACGGAACTGGCGCCACAGCTCCTGCAGGTCTTCGGCGAAAGCAAGCGCGCCGACGAGGCGCTGCTGCGTTTCGACAGCTTCATCTCCGGCCTTCCCTCCGGCATCCAGCTGTTCTCGCTGCTCGGCAGCAACCCGGCGCTGCTGTCGCTGATCGTCAACATCATGTCCTCGGCACCCCGGCTTGCCGAGGTGATCGCCGCCAAGCCGCATGTCTTCGACGGCATGCTCGATCCCGGCCTGATGGCCGAGCTGCCGACGCGTGATTATCTCGGCGAACGGCTGAAGGGCTCGCTTGCCCAGGCCCGCCACTATGAAGAGGTGCTCGACCGGCTGCGCATCTTTGCCGCCGAGCAGCGCTTCCTGATCGGCATCCGCCTGCTCACCGGTGCGATCAACGGCGTGATGGCCGCACGCGCCTTCACCCATCTCGCCGACCTCGTCATTGCGGCAGCACTTGATGCCGTGGTGAGCGAGATGCGGGCAGCACACGGCGATTATCCCGGCGGGCGCATCGCGGTCGCCGGCATGGGCAAGCTCGGCAGTTTCGAGCTGACGGCCGGTTCCGACATCGATCTGATCCTGCTCTATGATTATGACGACACGGCCGCCGAATCCGACGGGCCGAAGCCGCTCGACGCGACCCGTTACTTCACCCGCATCACCCAGAGGCTGATGGCCGCCTTGTCGGCGCCGACCGCCGAAGGCGTGCTTTATGAGGTCGACATGCGGCTGCGCCCATCCGGCAACAAAGGGCCGGTCGCCACCCGCATCAATGCCTTCGGCAAGTACCAGCGCGAAGAGGCATGGACCTGGGAACATATGGCGCTCAGCCGTGCCCGGCTGATCTGCGGCAATGAGAGCCTGATCGCCGAGGCGGAACGTATCGTCCGCGAGGTGTTGTCGGCCGATCGCGATATTGCCAAGGTGGCGCATGATGTCGCCGAGATGCGCGAACTGATCGACAAGGAAAAGCCGCCCTCCGGCCCGTGGGACCTGAAGCTCATTCCCGGCGGCGTCATCGATCTCGAATTCATCGCCCAGTATCTCGCGCTGATCGCACCGACCCGGGGCGTCGGCATTGCCGTCAATGGGGTGAGCACCGGCGAGGCCTTGAAACTGCTTGGCGACCGGCTGATGGCGACGTCCGATCTCGATATATGTCTCGAGGCCTTCGCGCTTTATACCGGCCTTTCGCAACTGATCCGCCTCTCCATCGACGGCCTGTTTGATCCGAAAGAAGCGCCGGCCGGTCTTATCGAACTCGTCTGCCGCGCCGGCGATTGCCCTGACATCAAGACGCTGGAAGCGGAGGTGAAGCGGCTGTCGAAAGCGGTTCGGAAAACATTCCTGAATGTCGTGAAAGCCTGATCTCACACCAGATGGAACGACCGTGGGGATTATCTCGAGCATGGCCTGTCGGATTCTCGTTTAGCCAGTCGTCTTCAGGACAAAGCTATGGAGAACACCAATGACGATTACCATTACCGCCTTTGAACGGTCGCCCGATCGCGGCAGGGGTCTGGCACGTGACATGCGCGTTCGCTGGGCGCTCGAAGAAGTGGGCCAGCCTTACGACGTTCGTCTTGTTTCGTTCAAGACGATGAGAGAACCCGCGCATCTGGCACTGCAGCCTTTTGGGCAGATCCCGACATATGAAGACGGCGATCTCGCTTTATTCGAGTCCGGCGCCATCGTCTTCCATATCGGCGAGCGCCATGCGGGCCTGCTGCCGGACGATGCGAATGCCCGGGCGCGCGCGATCGCATGGATGTTTGCCGCGCTCAACACCGTGGAACCGCCGATCTTCGACCGCGCTCTCGTCATGATCCTCGAGCGCGACAAGCCTTGGTACGACCAGCGCCTTTCTGCCCTCGAAGACAGCATCCGGAAACGGCTGATCGACCTCTCCCGTCGTCTTGGCGATGCCGACTGGCTCGATGGTGCGTTCAGCGCCGGTGACCTGCTGATGGTGTCGGTGCTGCTCAGGTTGAAGGGATCTGCTATACTGGAGGAATATCCGAACCTCTCCGCCTATGTCGCCCGCGGCGAAGCGCGGCCGGCATACAAGCGTGCTTTCGCCGCTCAGCTGACGGTTTTCACCGCCGCATCGGCCGGCTGAAAAAGGCGGGCTCTGACCTTAACTTAAATATCGTCGGGAATCCGCAGCGAGATCACGGTGCCGACCGCTTCGCGTGAGCGGATCTTCATGCGGCCGCCATGCAGCGAGGTCAGCGAGCGGGAGATGGCGAGGCCGAGGCCGGAGCCGCCCTTGCTCTTGGCATACTGGCTCTGCACCTGCTCGAAGGGCTGGCCGATCTTCGACAGCGCCGAGCGTGGAATGCCGATGCCGGTGTCGGCGATGGTGACGACGACGGCGCCATCGACGCGGCGGGTGCGCACCGCGATGCGGCCGCCATTGTCGGTGAACTTCACCGCATTGGAGAGCAGGTTGAGCAGCACCTGTTTCATCGCCCGGCGGTCGGCCATCAGCGTCAGGCCGGAGCAGATGCGCTGTTCGATGACGATGTTCTTTTCCGCCGCGGGCATGGCGGTGAAGCGCAGGCTTTCCTCGATCAGCGGCACAAGATCGATGCGCTCGCAATGCAGCCTGACATGGCCCGCTTCGATCTTCGACATATCGAGAATGTCGTTGATGACGTTGAGCAGATGTTTGCCGCTGTCATGGATATCGCGGGCATATTCGTCGTATTTCAGCGAGCCGAGCGGCCCGAACATCTGGTTCTGCAGGATTTCCGAAAAGCCGAGGATGGCGTTGAGCGGCGTGCGCAGCTCATGCGACATGTTGGCGAGGAATTCCGATTTCGCCTTGTTGGCGGCCTCGGCGCGTTCCTTCTCCGCCTGGTAGTTGGAGTTGGCCGTCGAAAGCTCAGATTTCTGGATCTCCAGCGTCTGGCGCGAGGCGGACAGATCGCCGATCGTCGCCATCAGCCGGCGCTCGGATTCGCGCAGCCGCTCTTGATGGCGTTTCATCAGCGTGATGTCGGTTCCGACCGAAACCCTGCCGCCGTCCCGGGTGCGCCGCTCGTTGATCTGCAGCCAGCGCTCGTCGGCAAGCTGCACCTCCGTCGTACGCGAATAGCCGGAGCCGTCGGCATCGGAAATCCGCCGTTCGATGACAGGACGGGCGGCGGCGGCATTGACGGTTGAGCGCTCGGTGCCGGGTACGAGCACGCTGTCCGGCAAGCCATAGGCCTGCTGGAAATGCGTGTTGCACATGACGAGCCGATCGTTCTTATCCCAGAGCACGAAGGCTTCCGAGGTGCATTCGATGGCGTCGGCCAGCCGCTGGTCTGCTTCTGCGTAGCGCTGGGCGAGCCGATGCTGTTCGGTCACGTCCATGGCGATGCCGATCAGGTGCATACGGCCGGAATTGCTGCGGATCACCTGGGCACGCGCCCGCATCCAGACATAGTGGCCGCCGGCATGGCGCATGCGGAAGATCTGATCGACCTGGCCGGAAGCGCCCTTGCCGATGGCGCGCGCGATCTCGTAGAGCCCGCCGTCATCGGGATGCATCAGTCGGGCGGCTTCGCCGAAACCCATCGTCTTGTCGGAGCCCGGCAGACCGAGCATGTCGTACATCGAGCGCGACCAGAAGAATTCGCGGTTCTCGAAATCGAAATCCCAGAGGCCGCAGCGGCCGCGCGACAGCGCCGTCTCGACGCGCAGGTTCGATTCCAGGAAGATGTCGTCAGCGTCGCGGGCGCGCTTTACCTGCGTGTAATAGGCATAGAGGATGACCAGCAGGATGGAGGAGATGCCGGCAAACAGCGTGACATTAAGCGCCAGTTCCTCGCGCCAGAGCCGGCCGATCTCGTCGAGCGACGTGGCGGCGACGATATAACCGCCGGCATTGCCCATCAGCGTGATCTCGGCATAGTGCGGCACGCCGCCGATCGTCGTTTCGATGACGCCGGCGCGATCACCGAAGCGCCGGATCGCCGAGACCTCGGGGAAGAAATCACCGACATTGCTGCCAACATGCGAAAGCCCGGCGGTGGTGGCGGCAAAAACCTTGCCGCTTGCCTGCACGAGCAGCACGAAAGCGCCGCTGTCCAGCCGGTCCTGCGGCAGGTATTTGGCCAGGCGGGCCTGCGCCCCGGTGATGTCGCCGCTGTCGAAGATGTCGGCCGCATCGGCAAACACCGCAGAGGCGGTCGCCGCCGAAAGTGCGGTGGCATGGCGCGCCGAGGCCTCCAGACGCCCATATTCGCTCATCATGCCGAAGAAATGCGAGGCGGCGACGACGGAGAGGAAGGCGACGATCAGCGCCGGGATGGCTCGCTTCAAGACCAGCTCGGCCTTCGGCAGATAACGGAGAAGTGGTTCCGATGTCGCATGGCCGGAAAGGCTGTCGCGCCAGGCATTCAGCCCGTCAAAATCGACACGCAGCCGTCCTCCGGCCACGGTTGCCCGCCGCACGTCCATCATCTCTTCGCCTTGTCCCTCGTGTGATTCGCGCGCCGCTCGCTCGAACCTGACCTAGAGAATCATGGGTGATTCGCCTTGTCCAGAGGCAAAGGTAAAAATCCGTTAACTATTTATAATTTGGTGTTTTTCAGCCGATTCGAATCACGGCTGCAAACGACCGTCGCGCTTTTCGCGACGGCCGAATGAAGCAAATCACCCCTTGAGCGTACGCTCGACGATATCGCGCACGTCGGTCGAAAGATCGGCGGCCCGCTCGATCTCGATCAGCGCCGAGCGGGCGTGATCGGCACGCACGGATTCGAGCGAACGCCAGGAGCGCATCGAGGTGAGGATGCGGGCGGCAAGCTGCGGGTTGCGCGCGTCGATATCGAGAATCTGATCCGCGAGGAAGCGATAGCCTTCGCCGTCGGCACGGCCGAATCCGGTCGGGTTAGCAAAGGCGAAGGTGCCGACCAGCGACCGCATCCGGTTCGGATTGGTGCGCTTGAAGAGCGGATCGTCCATCAGGGCGCGGACCCGTCCCAGGGCTTCGGCGCCCGGAATGCCGGCCTGGATCGCGAACCATTTGTCGATGACGAGTGCATTTTCCGCGAAGCGGTCACGGAAGGTGGCGAGCGCTCCGCTCGTCTCCGCGCTGTCGGGAAATCGATGGGCGAGGATCGTCAGCGCATGGCTGAGATCGGTCATATTGTTGGCCGCATCGAAGGCGGCCTTGGCGCGCGCCGGCGTCTGTTCGGCATGCGAGAGGTAGGTGAGGGCGGTATTGCGCAGCGCCCGCAAGCCGGCGCTTTTCGCATCCGGGCTGAAATCGCCTGATGTCGTCATCGCGGCGTAGAGGCCGGCAAAGACATCCTTTCCGGCATCGGCGATCTGTTTCAGGACCGCCTGCCGGCCGGCATGGATCGCATCGGGATCGTTGTTGCCGCCGAGTTCCCGGGCGATATCGGATTCGCTCGGCAGAGCCAGCGCCTGGGCGCGGAAGGCGGGCTCGAGGCTCTCGTCGGCGGCGGCGGCAATCAGTGTCTCGACGAAGGTCGCCTCGCAGAGCACAGGCTTGCCCTCGCGGGCGTCGCGTGCCGCTTTCAGCAGGTTCGGCAGCGCCAGATCGGTCAATGCCTGCCAGCGGGCGAAATGATCGGTCTCATGGCGGGCGAGACGGGCAAGATCGGCCGGGCTCTGATCGAAATGCAGGTTGATCGGCGCCGAGAAGCTGCGGTTGATCGAAACGACCGGCCGCGAGCCAACGCCATGGAACACGGCCGTCTGCGTGCGGCCTGTGAGATGCAGCACCTCGCCGGCATATTCCGCGCCGTCGACCGAGGTCGGCTCGATCTTACCGCCGTTTTCGCCAAACAGCGCGAGGCTGAGCGGAATATGCATCGGCTCCTTGCTCGGCTGGCCGGGCGTTGCCGGGATCATCTGTTCGAGCGACAGGGTGAAGCTGCCGGCCGCCGCATCATAGCTGCCCGATGCGGTGACGAGCGGCGTGCCGGCCTGATGGTACCAGAGTGAAAATTGCGTGAGGTCGCGCCCGCTTGCATCCTCGAAGCATTTGACGAAATCCTCGATCGTCACGGCCTCACCGTCATGGCGGTCGAAATAGAGGTCCATGCCTTTCTTGAAGCCGTCCTTGCCGAGCAGCGTCGCGATCATGCGCGTGACTTCGCTGCCCTTTTCGTAGACGGTCGTCGTGTAGAAATTATTGATCTCACGATATGTCGTCGGCCGCACCGGATGGGCGAGCGGGCCGCCGTCCTCCGGGAACTGCTCCGATTTCAGGTGGCGCACTTCGGCGATGCGCTTGACGGCGCGCGAGCGCTGGTCGGAAGAGAATTCGTGGTCGCGATAGACCGTCAGGCCTTCCTTGAGGCACAGCTGGAACCAGTCGCGGCAGGTGATGCGGTTGCCGGTCCAGTTGTGGAAATATTCATGCGCGATGATCGTCTCGATATTGGCATAGTCGGCATCGGTGGCGATCTCTGGATCCGCAAGGACGTATTTGTCGTTGAAGACGTTGAGGCCCTTGTTCTCCATCGCGCCCATGTTGAAGTCGGAGACGGCGACGATCATGAAGATATCGAGATCGTATTCGCGGCCGAACCTCTCTTCGTCCCACTTCATCGAGCGTTTCAGCGCGTCCATGGCATAGGCCGCGCGCGGCTCCTTGCCGTGCTCGACATAGATCTTCAGCACCACCTCACGGCCGGACATGGTCGTAAACGTGTCTTCGACGACGCCGAGATCGCCGGCGACGAGCGCGAAGAGATAGCTCGGCTTCGGATGCGGATCGAACCAGGCGGCGAAATGCTTACCGGGGCCGTAGCCGGCGCCGCCGAGGAAGTTGCCATTCGACAAAAGCAGCGGGTTGGCGTCCTTGTCGGCGATGATGTTGACCGTGAACGGCGCAAGCACGTCGGGCCGGTCGGGGAAATAGGTGATGCGGCGGAAACCCTCCGCCTCGCACTGCGTGCAGTAGATGCCGCCGGTCCGATAAAGGCCCATCAGCTTGGTGTTGGCCTCAGGATTGATGACGGTGGTGATCGTCAGTTCGAAGGGCGCGCTCTCCGGCAGGTCGCGCACCGTCAGGCTTTCCGGTGTTGCGTCGTAACGCGAAGGGTCCAGTTCCACTTGGTCGAACAGCAGCCCCGACAGCGTCAGTTCGTCGCCGTCGAGAACGATCGGCGTTGTCGGATCGGCGCCCGGGCGACGATGAAAGATCAGACGCGCCTCGACCTTTGTCTCCGTCGGGTCGAGTTCGAAGGTCAGGTCCACACGTTCCAGCACGAAGTCGGTGGGACGGTAATCTGCCAGATGAATGACCTGGCCGGTATCTGTTCGCATGGTGTTTCCTGAAGACCGTTATTTGATAACCGCGGAATACAGAGGCGGGCGCACTCTGCCATAAATTTTGCCGGGGATGATTACATTAAAGTCTGAACTAAACTTAAAGCAAATTGCCCGCGAACGCCAAGTTCACGGGCAAAATATCTTATCGGCAACGGATGACCACGGCCGCGAGGAGGAGGGCGCTACTTCAGATTGAGCGCGGCCTTGATCGTCGCGTCGTTTTCCGTCTGCTGCACGACGACGCCGTACCAGCCGAGCCCGTCGTAATCCTCGTAGCCGAGAGTGCGCGCGAAGGCGACGATCGAGCCGTTATTGTCGTAGTAGCTGCCTTTCGCCTGGCCGGACGGGTTGGCGAGCGCGAAATGCGAAAAGAGCAAGGCGGGATTGGTGGTGGCGATGACCCGGCTCTTGCCGTCGAGCAGCATGACCGTCGTTTTTTCCGCCAGCTGTGGCGGCAGGTTGGCCTCCTTCTCGACGATCGCCTGGCCCTGGTTCTGCCAGTCGAAATAGACGCCGAGCGTGCCGATCAGCCGTCCGTCGAGCTTGCCCTCTTCGCGGATGCCTGTGGCGTAGACGAGCGCATGCCTGGCGTCGTGCAGCGGGCTCGCTTTGACATCGTCGACGATATACGCGTCGCCGGAGGAGCAGGCCGATGCAGCCCGGAACCACGGATCGCCGGCAAGGCTCGTGCCGACGATCTTGCGCTGGAACTTGGGATTGGCGGATGCGATCACCTTGCCCGAGAGATCGGTCATGACGAGATCGAGATAGACGGTGTAGAAGCGGTTGATGGCGCCGAGACGCTCCGCCGCAAAGGCGACGGTTTCCCGGCTCGGGTTCTGCAGCGCCTGCCAAAGCGCCGGGTCCGTAGCCCACCAGCGCACATCGGCCGTGCGTTCGAAAAGGTTGCGGACGATGAGCTGCACCAGTGTCTGCGCCAGATCGGTGAGGCGAACGCCCTCCATCTCCTCGACCAGCGAATCCGCCATGGCGCGGCTGAGGCCGATCCGGCCAAGCACGTTGCTCTCGAACCTGCCGGTAATGTCGGTCGCGATCTGCGCCAGCCGCTGCACCTCGTTGGCAACAACGGCGAAGCCCTTTCCGGTCTCGCCGGCTCTGGCTGCCTCGATCAGCGCATTGATCGCCAGCAGCTTGATCTGCTTGACGATATGGGTGTTGTCGGCGCTGAAGCGCTCTAGGTCGGTGCTGATGCCGTCGGTGACGACGCGCATGGACCGCGGTGTCGCATTCTGCGACTGGGCAATGGTTTCGGCGCTAAGCGGCTTCATCAAATGGATCCTGGAAGGAGCGGGCAATTGTTTGTGTGGTGAAGAAAATTTCGAGATCAGCGATAAAAAACGATGCTTGCCTATGGTTTTCAATTGGTTAACGGCTAGCACCGCGAAATGAACATTTTCGGGGTGAATGGCTCAAAACGCGAAATTTCAGAGCGGTGGCGCATAAGCAGCACGGTTGGGCCTGCCGCTGGCGGCGTTTTTGTGATTCTCTCGTGTCGCTTGCGGTTTTTTCGCCAATCGGTTTTTTCTTTCGCTACGATGCAAGACGTCACTCGCTGCGTTCCCGAGTCGAACGCGTTCCCCCATTTCGCTTGAGCAGTATTAAGAGCCAGGATCATGCACTCGGTTCTCAGAAACCCGATGAGAGGCATTGCGCTGAAAGTCTCGTCGGTCGTGGTCTTCCTGGCCATGCAGACCTTCATCAAGCTGGCCGGCTCAGACATCCCGCCGGGTCAGGTCACCTTCTGCAGGTCGTTCTTCGCGCTTTTCCCGATCATGGCCTATCTGGCCTATAACAGGCAGTTGCGCGCCGCCTTCTACACCGCCAATCCAATCGGTCACCTGAAACGCGGCACGATCGGCATCTTGTCGATGGCTTTCGGTTTCTACGGCCTGCTGCATCTGCCGCTGCCGGAGGCGATCGCGCTCGGCTACGCGTTGCCGCTCGTCGCCGTCGTCTTCGCTGCCGTTTTTCTCGGCGAGACCGTGCGCATCTATCGCTGGAGCGCCGTCCTGGTCGGCATCGTCGGCGTCGCCATCGTTTCCTGGCCGAAACTCACGCTGTTTCGCGACGGCGGCATGGAAGCAGAACAGGCCGTCGGCGCGCTCTGCGTGCTGCTCTCGGCCGTTCTCGGCGGCGTGGCGATGATCCAGGTGCGCCGCCTCGTCGAGGAAGAGAAGACGGCAACGATCGTGCTCTATTTCTCGATCACCGCCTCGGTCTTCTCGCTGGCTTCACTTCCCTTCGGCTGGCTCATCCTGGCATGGCCGACGGCGCTCTATCTGATCGCCGCCGGTTTTTGCGGCGGCGTCGCGCAGATCCTGCTGACGGAAAGTTACCGCTATGCCGACGTCTCCACCATCGCGCCGTTCGAATATACCTCGATCCTGCTCGGCGGCATTGTCGCCTATTTCGTCTTCGGCGACGTGCCGAGCGTGACCATGCTGATCGGCACCGTCATCGTCGTCGCCGCCGGCATCTTCATCATCTATCGCGAGCATCAGCTGGGCATCGAGCAGAGAGAGGCGCGCAAGGCCACGACGCCGCAAGCCTGACGCCTGCAAGCGCATGTTTATCAAGGTTTTAACGCAGTGATTGCGGCGACTTGAAACTTGCGCTCAAAGAGTGAAAAGAATGGTGAATTCTTGGGATACCGCCAGCCGGTGGAATATGATTGTTGAACATGAGAGAGTATCATTTATTCCAAGCTGTGCATGTCTGAATGGCCGTTGATGCCGGAGGAGCTCTCGGTGTCGTTGCTCCGAACGCTGGCCGGCGAGCGGGGGTGGAGAAAAGCATAATGGCATTCACAGCGGAGCAATTGGTGGGGAACTCTTCCTTTCTGATGAGCATTCGCTTTTTGGCTGGGCAGATGCGCGGCATGTTCGATGCCGGTCCGCGGCTGGCGCGACTGCTCGCCTCGCATCAACGCTGGCTTCTGACCCAGACTGCCTATGCCCTCCATCTGGAATATGATCCGCGCGACCCGACGTCGGGTTTCACCGCCGTTCGGCTGACCGGGCGCATCACCGCGCACAAGGTGGCGAGCCGCAACACCGTGCTCGCCTTCATCGAAGAACTTTATACCTACCGCTTCATTTCCCACACGCCCGGCGACGAGCGGCGGCGGCCACGTCATTTCGAACCGGCCGACGTCAGCCATCAGGGAATGTTTGCCTGGCTTTTCTCCAATCTCGGCGCGCTCGACCTGCTCGACGGCGGTCAAAGGGCAGCCTTTTTCCAGGCAAATCCATCACTGATGCGGCTCATTCAGCCGCGCATTGCCCGCCATTGCCTCGAAGATGCCGCCTGGCGCGAGCCGCCGGAGCAGGTGGCGCTGTTCCTCTGGACGGAAGCCGGCGGCCTCGTCGTCGACAACTTCATCGCCCGGATGGATATTGCCCGGATGGATATGGAAAGCAGCGAGCCGGGGAGGCTGTCCGTCGGCCGTGTCGAAACCCGCGCGCTCGCTGCCGATTTCATGATGTCGCGCACGCATCTGCAGCGGCTGCTGGCAAAAGCGGCGCAACGCGGCTGCGTCGGCTGGCAGGACGAGCCGCGCAAGACGCACCTTTGGATATCGCGGGATTTCGTCGAGGAATATTGCGCCTGGCAGGCGGTCAAGTTCGCCTATGTCGACGAAGCCTTCGAATGGGCGAAAGCCCAGATGGAGGAAATGGTCGTTTGATCAGAGAACGATCGCCGCTGTACCTGCGCCATTGCACGTGGCGACATCCGCTGGCTTGACCGAGAGCTCGCGCTCATATTCCCGCGCGGCGCAGACCGCGACGCGGATGTGCTCGAAGGTTTCGATGTTGCGCAGAAGCGATATCAGGATCGTCGACATGTTGGTACTCTTGACACGAAAGGGCAGGCGCAAGGCCTGCCGCTCAATATTGCTGGAAGTCCGAAAAAATGGCGTTCGGGCGCGCCGTACGGCTGTTGATGCCGGTGCCGCGGGCAATCATCTGTTCGTTCGTGGCAAAGCCGAAACGGCTGTAGCCTTGAGTGGAACGAACCTGGTCGCCGGCGAGGCGAAGGGTTTCAAACCCGCTATGGATAGGACGAAAACGCTTGTTCATGGCCTTGGTTCCTGTGATTCCTCCCAAGACACAGCTGATATTGCGATGCAGCATAGATTCCGCAATGCATCACGGCGGGATGCAGCCATGCGAAAAACGCATAGATTGATTCACAAATTATTCAACTTTGGCTAATTTCTAAGCAAAGAGAGGGACTTAAGCTTCGCCTGAAAAGCCAGTAGGTCATTCCAGGCCAGCCGCTTGTTTACAGGCGCGGTTAACAGATCCTGCGGATGCAGGCTGGCTATGGCAGGAATGACACAGTCCGCAGCGGCAATCTCCTTCCAACGGCCGCGCAACCCGTGAATCGTATCGTTTTCGCCGAAGAAGAAGCGCGCCGAAAAATTGCCGAGCAACAGGATCGCCTTCGGTTCGGCAAGCGCGATCTGCCGCTCGATGAAGGGGCGGCAGATGTCCATTTCCGCCGCCGACGGCGCACGATTGCCAGGTGGCCGCCAGGGGATGACCTGCGTCAGCAGAATGGCTGAACGCGTCAGCCCGATCGCCGCCAGCATCTTGTCGAACAGCTGGCCGGATTTTCCGGAAAAAGGCCTGCCCTCACGATCGTCTTCGGCACTCGGCGCCGAGCCGATCACCATGATCCCGCTTTCGGCATCGCCACTGGCAAAGATGGTCGAACGGGCACTGTGCTTGAGGTTGCAGCCGTTGAAGGATTCGATGGCGGTCTTGAGCTCACTGAGCGATCGCGCGGTTTCGGCGACGAAGCGCGCCTGCTGCACCGCCTCGCCATCCGGGATTGCCGGTTGCGGGCCGGACGCTGCGCGTTCGGCAGGCGCTGGGCGTGATGCTGCATTCGGGCGCACCTGTGCCTGACCTGGGGCAGGGCGCTCCCCAGCGGCGGGACGTTGCTGCTGCGCCTGTGCCGCCGCCGGGCGGCGGGCGGCCTTCATCGCTTCGAACTCGGCGAAGCGGTCGATCGCCTCTTCCTCCAGCAGCCATTCCACGCCGGCATCGGCATGGAAATGCAGAAGCGCCGCAAGCTCGGCTGGGGAGAGGTCGTTGGCGGAGATCATGCGGCAAGCTTAGCGGAGTGACAGGGGCATTGAAAGGGCGGGCGGCCGATTGCCCACCCTTGCCGGCTCTATTGCACAGTCCATTGCGCGATGTCGTCGCGTTCGCCGATCAGCGCCAGGCCATGGGCGATCGACAACAGCTCGCCGCCGCTTTCGATCCGGTCGCGCTCGAAGCGCTCTGTAAAGATGCGGCGCACCGCCGGCACGAAGGAGGTGCCGCCGGTCAAGAACACCTTGTCGATCTCCGACGGTTTCGTCTCGGTCTTGTCGAGCACGTCGTCGAGCGCGCCTTCGATGCGGGCGAGATCATCGGCGATCCAGCCTTCGAAGTCGCTTCGCTTGATGCTGCGATGTCCGCTGCGGCCAAGCGGCGCGAAATCGAAAGGCGCTTCCTCCGAGGCCGAGAGCGCCATCTTCGTCGCCGACACCGCCTGATAGAGCGGGTAGCCCTCGTCATGATCGATCAGGTCAATGAAGATTTCGAGCTTTTCCGGTTCCAGGCTGGTGCGCACTAGCTTCTTCAGATCCTCGAATTCGCGCGTCGTCTTGAAGATCGACAGCTGGTTCCAGCGGCCGAAGCTGGAATAGTAGTTGGACGGCACTTCGAGGATCTTGTCGAAGCTTTTGAAATGGCTGCCCTTGCCGATCAGCGGCGCGACGATGTTGTCGATCATCCTGTAGTCGAAATGGTCGCCGGCGACGCCGACGCCGGAATGGCCGATCGGCGTCGCGGTCAGCTTGCCGGCGACGGTCTCGAAGCGGATCAGTGAATAGTCGGTGGTACCGCCGCCGAAATCGGCGACCAGCACGGTTGCATCCTGCTTCAGGTTCTGCGCGAAGTAGAAGGCGGCAGCGACCGGTTCGTAGACATAGTGGATCTCGGGAAAGCCGAAGCGCGACAGCGCCTCATTGTAGCGTTCGGTCGCCAGCGCCGGATCGGGGCTGGCGCCGGCGAAATGCACCGGCCGGCCGGTGACGATGCGGCTGACATCCGAAGGCCAGTGGTCGCCGGCATAGTTGCGCAGGCGCCGCACGAAGATCTCCATCAGATCCTCGAAATTATGCCGCTTGGCGAAGATCAGCGTGCCCTGGAACAGCGCGCTCGCCGCAAACGTCTTGATCGACTGCAGAAAGCGACATTCGCCGGGATTGTCGATGAACTGGCGGATCGCCGCATGGCCGGCTTCGACCTTCAGCGCCGAAGCGCCGAGCTGCGCATCCTTCATGAAGGAAAGCGCCGTGCGCATGCTGTCTGTCGTACCCTCCGTGCTCGTGAACGCCATCGAGCGCGTCGCCCCGCCATCCGCCATGGCGAGAACCGTATTCGTCGTGCCGAAGTCGAAACCCAGCGCCTGAGCCATGCCCGCACCTCTTGATGCCGATTGTTATTGGAGACGGAGCATCGCTCCGCGAAAGGGCGTAAGGACGCCCCGGATTCAGGAGGGCGGGTGATGCCACAGAGGCGTGACACATTCAAGAGGAGCGGAAGTTGATGTGATCGCGGGCGCACTTCTTCTCCCGGTTGGAAGAAGAAGTGCGCCGCAAGGGTCAATTGGCAATGCCGAACTCAGAGGGCCGTCATCACTCGGCGGCCATTGCCCTTGCCTCTTGCAGCTGCGGCTCCTCGACCTTCTTGTGGCCGATCAGGCGGCCGAGGAAGTTTCCGAAGCGGTCCATCTCGACGAAGATGACCGGGGTGATGAAGAGCGTCAGCATCTGCGAGACGATCAGGCCGCCGACGACGGCGATGCCGAGCGGCTGGCGCAGTTCCGAGCTTGCGCCAGTGCCGAGCGCGATCGGCAGGGCGCCGAGCAGGGCGCAGAAGGTTGTCATCATGATCGGCCGGAAGCGCCGCACGCAGGCCTCGTGGATCGCCACCGTCGCCTTTTCGCCGGTCGTGCGCATGGTCTCCACCGCCACGTCGATCATCATGATCGCGTTCTTCTTGACGATGCCGATCAGCATCAAGAGGCCGATCAGGGCGATGATCGACAGGTCGAAACCCATGATATCAAGCGCCAGCAGCGCACCGAAGGCCGCGGCCGGCAGGCCGGAGAGGATGGTGAGCGGGTGGATGAAGCTCTCGTAGAGCACGCCGAGCACGACATAGATGGTCAGCACCGCCGCCAGGATGAGGTATGGCGTATTGCCCTGCGACTGCTCGAAAATCTCAGCCGTACCGCCATAGGAGGTGAAGACGTCGGCCGGCATGCTGAGCTCCGTCTTGATCTGATCGATCCTCGCCGTCGCGTCGCTGAGCGAGACGCCTTCCGGCAGGTTGAAGGAAACGGTGGTCGAGACGAGCTGGCCCGTCTGGTTGATGGTCACAGGGCCGACTGTGCGCTCGACATGTGCGAAGTTCGAAAGCGGCACCAGGCTGCCATTGGCCGATGCGACACGGATTTCCGAGAGCTTCTGGTCGTCCCACGGCTTGCTCGTGTCATATTCGACGATGACGTCATAGCTGTCGCCGGTCGACTGGATTTCCGCGGCGGCAAACCCGCTGAAGGATTCCTGCAGCGTCGTGCGCAGCGTGTCGTTGTCGATCCCGTAAGCGGCTGCCCGCTCGGTATCGATGACGATATTGGCCTGCAAGGCGTTATTCTGGGCGTCCGATGTTACGTCGGTGAACAGGCGATCCTTGCGCATCGCTGCCTGGATCTTGCCGGACCAGAGGTTGGTCTGGTCGACGTTCAGCGCCTGCACGACCAACTGATACTGGCTGGCGGTCTGGCGGCCGCCGAAGCGCAGGCTCTGGTTCGGCGTCACGAAGGCTTGAAGGCCCGGGATTTTGTTGATCGCCGTGCGGAGCTCACGCAGCGTTTGGTCAAGCGGCGCACGCTGCTTCTTGTCCTTGAGTTCGACGAACATCGAGCCGTTGTTCTGCGGCTTGTTGGGGTTGCCTCCGATCGTCGACATGACGTGGTTGACCGCGGGGTTCGCCTTGACGACGGCTGCCGCCTCCTGCTGCAGCGCCGCCATCGCCGAATAGGAAATGTCCTGCCGGGCCTGCGTGCTGATCGTCAGGCGGCCGATATCCTCCTGTGGGAAGAAGCTCGTCGGCAACGTCATGAAGAAATAGATCGTCAGCGCGACCGAGGCGAGGAAAACCCCGAGGATCGCAGGGCGGTGACCAAGGCACCAGCCGACCGCCCGGTCGTAGCCGCGCAGCGTCCGTTCGAAGCCGGCATCGAAGATGCGGATGATGAGCGGCGGGCGGCTCTGGTGGTTGGACAGACGCGAGGCGAGCATCGGCGTCACGGTCAGCGAGACGATTGCCGAGGAGATGATCGCAATCGCAACCACCATGCCGAATTCGTTGAACACGCGGCCGACAACCCCGCCCATCAGCAGGATCGGGATGAAGACCGCGATCAACGAAACCGACATGGAAATGATGGTGTAGCTGACTTCGCCCGCACCCTTGATCGCCGCTTCCCGCACCGGCATGCCTTCCTCGACATGGCGCAGAATGTTCTCGAGCATGACGATGGCGTCATCCACCACGAGCCCCACCGCGAGCGTTAGCCCGAGCAGCGAGATGTTGTCGATACTGTAGCCCAGCACATACATCATGCCGAAGGTCGAGATCAGCGACAGCGGAACGGCGAGCCCGGGAATGATCGTCGCAGTCGCATGGCCGGTGAAGAGGTAGATGACAAGAACGACGAGGCCGATCGTCAGGAGCAGCGTGAACTTCACGTCGGAGATGGCATCGCGAATCGGTTTTGCGGCATCGTTCATGACGACCGTGTTGACCGAGGACGGGATCTCGGCGTGAAGCTGCGGCAGCTTGGCGTTGATCGCGTCGACGACATCGACCGTATTGGCATCAGGCTGGCGCTGGATGGCAAGGATGATGCCGCGCTGGCCGTCATACCAGCTGCCGGTATACTGGTTCTCGACACTGTCCTGCACATCGGCAATATCGCCAAGGTGGATCGGCGCGCCGTTCGGATTGGCAATGACGAGCGAACGGAATTGTTCGGCGTTGGTGCGCTGCGTGTTCGCCGTGATGGTCATGCTCTGCGAATTGTTCTGCAGCGTGCCGACCGGCTGCTGGGCGTTGGCGGCAGCAAGCGCCTTGTTGACGGTGTCGATGCCGATGCCGCGGGTCAAAAGCTTGTTGGGATCGACCTCGACGCGCACGGCATAGGTCTGCGCACCGAAGACGCTGACCTGGGCCACGCCGGGAAGCGTCGAAAGTGACGGCGAGATGATGTTCTCGGCGATGTCGTCCAGCTTGCTGCGCGGCATGGTGTTGCTCTGTATCGAGAGCAGCATGACAGGCGCATCGGCCGGGTTCGTCTTGCGATAACTCGGCGGCGTCGTCAGATTGTCGGGCAGTTGCCGGGTGGCATGCGAGATCGCCGCCTGAACGTCGGCCGCGGCCGCGTCGATATCGCGATTGAGATCGAACTGCAGCACGATGCTGGTGCTGCCGAGTGAGCTCGAAGCGCTGATTTCGGTGATCCCGGGAATGGTCTCGAACTGCTTGATCAGCGGCGTCGAAACCGAGGTCGCCATCGTCTGCGGCGAGGCGCCGCTCAACTGCGCCGAAACGTTGATGGTGGGAAAGTCGACCTGCGGCAGGGCCGCGACGGGTACGAGCTGATAACCGGCAAGACCGGCCAGAATGACGCCGATTGCAAGCAGCGTCGTGGCGACGGGGCGCTGGATACAGAAATTCGGGATCATTGCTGAGCTCCCACCGCGATCGTCTCGGAGGGCTGCTGTCGCCGAGGCTCTTCGGCGGAGGCGACATCAAGCGCCTTTTCATCGAACTGCTCGTTGATCGCCTGCTGGTCGCTGAGCTGGCCCTGGCCCTCGACGACGACGTGATCGCCTGCCTGAAGACCCGATTCTATGGCGGTGAAGCCGCCATTTGCGCGGGCAACGGTGACGGCCGTCAGATGCGATTTGCCGTCCTTGGCGACGAAGGCGAAGAAACCCTCCGGGCCGGGGCTGACGGCAACCGTCGGCACCACCACCTGCTGTTCGTCATTGTTGAAATGCACGACGATGTTGATCGACTGGCCGGGCCAGAGCGCGCCGGAGGCATTCTCGAATTTCGCCTTGGCGAGGATCGTGCCCGAGGCGGTGTCGACCGTGTTGTCGTAGAAGCTGATCTCGCCCTTTCGGACTTGCCCCTTGGTGGAGCTGGGAGCGGTGCTGACCTCGACTGGGCCGCTTGCCAAAGCGCTCTTCAGCTCCCGCAGGTAGCGTTCCTGAAGGTGAAATTTGACATAGATCGGATCGTATTTCGCGATGGTGACGATTGCCGAGCCAGCACTGAGGAAAGCGCCCTTGCTGATGGCGATATCGCCGAGCCGGCCGTCGAAGGGAGCGCGGATATCGGTGTTCTCGAGCAAGATCTGATCGGAGGCAAGCGACGCCTTGTCGGCGTCAACAGTGGCTGCAGCGGTATCGCGGGCGGCGACCGCCTGGTCGAGGCTCTGCTGGGTGCCGGCCTTCTGGTTGAAGAGGTCCTGCGCGCGCGTCAATGCGGTCGCGGCTTCCGAAAGGGTTGCCGCGTCGCGCACGATCATCGCATTGTCCTTGTCGACGGTGGCCTTGGCCGTCCGGTCGTCCAGCTTGGCGATCAGGTCGCCGGCTTTCACGGTCGCCCCATCCTGCGCATCGATGCTGACGATCAGGCCCTGTTCCTGTGCGGCAATCGTCGTATTGTCATCGGCATCGGCCCAGCCGGTCGCCGTCACGTCCATCGGCAGCGTCGTTTTCACGGCTGCGACTGTTTTGACGACTGTTGGACCGCCGCCGCCGCGTCTGCGCCCGCCGCCCTGATGTTGCCCCCCATCCTGATTGGCGGCCTGACCCTGATTGGTTTGCGCCTGATCGGCCTGTGCCTGCTGCCCGCCACCATTGCCGCCGGCCGGCTGCTTGATGAACTGCGAGAGGTAGGGAATGCGGGAGGCATAAGGGATCTGATTCCCGAATTGCCACACGCCGATGGCGGCAATTGCGATAACGCTGACGGTGATCCAAAATTTCTTCATGGGCGAGAACCGGTCTTGAGCAAGGTTGCAAATTTTATGCTCTGATTGAGCTGCTTATATTGCGGCGCAAAAAAGACATAATTTCCGGTGCGCGATCACTAAGTGGTTATAACGGCTTAAAATTTTGTAATGAATATTCCGTAATATTCAAACTATACTAATATAGAGCGAGTGTAGTCCGATGCCGTCCGACGGCGGAGGCGAAGGCGGTTCGCCAGGCGATTATGCCGGCCCGTATGCCGTCCATTGCGCGGCAAGAACACGGAAAAACGAGACAAGGCAGGTCGCCATGACTGAGTTGGACGCCAGCGAATTTCGTTCTCTCATAACAAGCGTGTTTCCTGAACTCACGGCCTCCGTCTTCAGGCTGGCGGCGAAGGGCTGGGATTCGCTTGCCGTCGACGTCGATGACACGTTGATCTTCAAGTTTCCCCGCCATTCAAGTGCGGAAAGAGCGCTTGTGAAGGAAGCTGCCTTGCTCGACGTCGTTCGGCCGTCGCTGTCGATGGCGGTTCCCGACATGCGCATTCACGACGGCCCGCCGATCTTCTCCAGCCATGCCAAGCTCGACGGCGAACATCTCATTGCCGAAGATTACGATGCGCTTGGCGAAGGCGATCGTCAGCGCCTCGCGGAAGATCTCGCCCGTTTTTACGCCGAGTTGCATGTGCTTGATGCCGATCGCATACGGTCGGCCGGTGCCGGTGCGATCCAGCCATGGCAATCGCCCGAGACGGTGCGAATAAAGGCTTTGCCGCTGCTGCCGCCTGACATCAGGAGTTTTGCGCAGGCCATTATTTCCGATTTCGAAACCTTGCCGCCCGATCCCTACGGCAACATCTACGGCTTCTTCGACGGTCATGGCTGGAACATGGCCTTCGACCATGCGCAAAGGAGGCTGAACGGCATCTTTGATTTCGCCGATTCCGGCTTTGGCCCGCTGCACCAGGAATTCATCTACTCGAATTTCATCTCGCCCGATCTGACCGCACGCATCATATCCGCCTATGAAATGCTGACCGGACGCAGGCTCGACCGGCGCCGCATTGCGATCCTGACCGGCTTCCATCGTCTTTCCGAGCTCGCCGAACTTGCGGACGATCCGACTAACGTCGAACAGATGATCCGAAGTGTGGCGACATGGGCGGCGGCAGCCCGCGTCGGCTGAGAGGGAATGTCAGACGGATCGTGCCGCGCCGCCGTCGCAGCGGATGAGCGAGCCGGTGATGTAGCTTGCCGGCTGGCTGCACAGGAAGGCAGCCGTCGCGGCGAATTCCTCGACCCTGCCGTAGCGGCCGACTGGAATGCGCGCTTCCTTGTCGGTGCGGATCTCCTCGATGCTCTTGCCGGTCCGCTTTGCCGCAGCCCCGTCGAGATCGTCGAGCCGCGCCGTCAGGATGCTGCCGGGCAAGAGCAGGTTGGTGGTGACGCCGAAGCCTGCCACTTCGGAGGCAAGCGTCTTGCTCCAGCCGGCAAGGGCCGGGCGCAGCGTATTCGACAGCGCCAGATTGGCAATCGGTTCGATCACGCCGGATGAGGCAACCGTGAGGATGCGGCCCCAGCCCTGCGCCTTCATGCCGGGCAGCAGCGCATTGGTGAGCGTGATCACGCGCGCGACCATGGAGAGGAAATAGCTTTCGAGCTTTTCGCCCGTCATGTCCTCCGTCGTGCCGGGCGTCGGTCCGCCGGTATTGTTGACGAGGATATCGAGCCCGCCGAACTTCTCCTTCACCGCCGTCGTCGTCATTTCGACGAAGCGTTCGTCCCCGAGATCGGCCCAGATCCAGTCGGCCCGGCCTTTGCCTTCGCCATTGATCGCCTGGCAATTGGCCTCCAGCTGTTCGCCACTGCGCCCGCAGAGCAGCACGTTTGCGCCCTCCCGCGCCAGCGCCACGGCGATGCCGAGGCCGAGGCCGCGCGAAGAGGCGAGGACGAGTGCCCGTTTGCCCTTGATGCCGAGATCCATGATTGTCCTCCGATAGCTTTGATCGATGTATAAGGCGCAAGCGGCGGAAAAGGAAAGGCCATGTGACCGGTTCGAAAGCGTTTGATAATTGACGTTGACGTAAACGTTATGTAATTCTGCCGCACGAGGCGTCATCATTGTGCGAATTGGAAGATTGGCTGTCGTATCCCGGCTCGACAATGCTTTCTCGTTTTGACAAGAAAGTGCCATGACGGGGATGACGGCCGCGTGCCGCCAAGCGGAGACGAGTGAATGACCGAGACGACTGAGCTGCCCGAACGCGAGAGCATGGAATTCGACGTTGTGATCGTCGGCGCCGGTCCGGCCGGTCTTGCAGCGGCGATCCGGTTGAAGCAGGTCAATCCGGAACTCTCCGTTGTCGTGCTGGAGAAGGGCGCGGAAGTTGGCGCCCATATCCTCTCTGGCGCCGTCGTCGACCCGATCGGCATCGACCGGCTGCTGCCGGATTGGCGTAAAGAGGCCGACCACCCGTTCAAGACCGAGGTCAGCGCCGATCACTTCCTGCTGCTCGGTCCGGCCGGCTCTGTTCGCCTGCCGAATGTGCTGATGCCGCCGCTGATGAACAATCACGGCAACTACATCGTCTCGCTTGGGCTCGTCTGTCGCTGGCTGGCGACCAAGGCCGAAGAACTCGGCGTCGAGATCTATCCGGGTTTTGCCGCCACCGAAGTGCTCTACAATGACGAGGGTGCGGTCATCGGGGTCGCCACCGGCGACATGGGCATCGAGAAGAACGGCGAGCCCGGGCCGAACTATACCCGCGGCATGGAACTGCTCGGCAAATATGTACTGATCGGCGAGGGCGTGCGTGGCTCGCTCGCCAAGCAGCTGATTGCCAAGTTCGATCTGCAAAAAGACCGTGAACCGCAAAAATTCGGCATCGGTATCAAGGAACTCTGGCAGGTCAAGCCCGAGAACCACAGGCCGGGCCTGGTACAGCACTCCTTCGGCTGGCCGCTCGGCATGAAGACCGGCGGCGGCTCCTTCCTCTATCACCTGGAAGACAATCTGGTGGCAGTCGGTTTCGTCGTCCACCTCAATTACAAGAACCCCTATCTCTATCCCTTCGAGGAATTCCAGCGCTTCAAGACCCATCCGGCGATCCGCACCACCTTCGAGGGCGGCAAGCGGCTCTCCTATGGGGCGCGTGCCATCACCGAGGGCGGCTACCAGTCGGTGCCGAAGCTTTCCTTCCCCGGCGGGGCGCTGATCGGCTGTTCGGCCGGTCTCGTCAACGTGCCGCGCATCAAGGGCAGCCACAATGCGGTGCTGTCGGGCATGCTGGCGGCCGAGAAGATCGCCGCCGCGATTACCGCCGGCCGCAGTCATGACGAAGTGACCGAGATCGAGAATGAATGGCGCAAGGGCGACATCGGCCGCGATTTGAAGCGGGTGCGCAACGTCAAGCCGCTGTGGTCGAAGTTCGGCACGGCGCTTGGTGTGGCGCTCGGCGGCTTCGACATGTGGACCAACACGCTGTTCGGCTTTTCCGTCTTCGGCACGCTGAAACATGGCAAGACCGATGCTGAGAGCCTGGAGCCGGCGTCGCAGCACAAGCCGATCGCCTATCCGAAACCCGATGGCGTCTTGACCTTCGACCGGCTGTCCTCGGTGTTCCTGTCGAACACCAATCATGAGGAGGACCAGCCGGTGCATCTGCAGGTCAAGGACATGGCGCTGCAGAAATCGTCCGAGCATGACATCTATGCCGGCCCGTCGACGCGCTACTGTCCGGCCGGCGTCTATGAATGGGTGGAAAAGGACGGCAAGGACGTCTTCGTCATCAACGCCCAGAACTGCGTGCACTGCAAGACCTGCGACATCAAGGATCCCAACCAGAACATCAACTGGGTGCCGCCGCAGGGCGGTGAGGGGCCCGTCTATCCGAATATGTGAGGCGGATTATCCCCACCGCGACAATTCTTGCGTGCTGACGCCTTCGTGATCGCCTTCTGCCGGAGGCTGTTAGCCGTTCGTTAACCATAATTTCCTTAGCTTGCGACATCAAGTTGACGCACTAAGGACACATTCATGACGATCTCCCGCCGGGGCTTTCTGATCGCTCTGCCGCTTTTCGTGGCCGGCTGCTCTTCGACCGGTCTGAACAGCCAGACCAATTATGCAGCACTTCCGGACGAAAAATTCCCGCTGAAGCAGGTGCCGATCGACAAGATCAAGCCGGAGCTCCGCCGCCAGGAAGTGACCTACGAAACCACCCATGCTGCCGGCACCGTGATCGTCGATACACCCGCGCGCCGCGCCTATTACGTCCTCGGCGGCGGCAGGGCGATGCGTTATGGCGTCGGTGTCGGCCGCGAGGGGCTGGCCTTTGCCGGTAACGCCTATATCGGCCGCAAGGCCGAGTGGCCCAGCTGGACACCCACCGAAAACATGCAGCGCCGTGAAGAGCGCTATCGCAAGCTTGCCGGCGGCATGCCCGGCGGCCCGAACAACCCGCTCGGTGCGCGGGCCATGTACCTCTTCCGCGGCGGCAACGACACGCATTTTCGCATTCATGGCACCAACCAGCCGCAATCGATCGGTCTCGCCATGTCGAGCGGCTGTGTCCGCATGATGAACCACGACGTGATCGACCTCTATAGCCGCGTCGAAGTCGGCGCCAGGGTTGTTGTCATTCAGGCTTAAGCTATAGAGAGACGGCATTTCTCATGAAAAAGCCGCCGTAGCGATTGCTGCCGGCGGCTTTCGAAGTGTCGGCCCTAGCTGGTTAGCGGCGCGGTGCAGCAATACCGGTCGAAAGCGCCACGCCGATGCCGGTGATCACGGCGGCGCTGATTTCCGTCATGCCGATCGCTTCGCCAAGCAGGAAGCCGCCGCCAAGCGTTGCGAGCACCGGCGTCAGCGCCGTGAAAGCGGCGGCCTGAGTTCCGCCAAGTGTTCTGACGGCGGTGCCGTAGGCGACCACGGCGACGAGGCCGGAAAGAACGCCCTGGCTCAGCACCTGCAGGCCGATCTCCTGAAGTGAGGCCTGTGGCAGCGAGATCCCGAAGGTGAGGGCCAGCGCGCCCATGATCAGGAAGGACCAGACGGCGATCAGGGCGCTCGCCTGCACAGCGGTCAGGCCTGAGCGGCGGAAGGCATGCGTATAGCTTGCCCAGAGAACGGCGCCGGCCGGCAGCAGAACGAAGCTTGTCCATGGCAGCGAAGCGTCCGCAAGGCTGCGCGTGAGCAAGATCAGCACGCCCCCAACGATTGCGATAAGTCCTGCGATGCGGGTGCCGTCAGGCCTCTCGCGAAACAGCGCAATCCCGATCAGCGCCGCGGCAAGCGGCATGGAGCCGCCGAGCAAAATCCCTGAGGAGGCGGCCGGCGTCGAGTGGATTGCCAGCGTCGTCAGCAGGAAGAAGACGGCGCCAGAACCGGACACCATGATCGCCAGCAGATGAAGCGGCAGGCCCTTCGGCAGCAGCCCCGTCTTCAGCCAGACGGGTGCAAGCACCAGCGCCGGAATTCCGAAGCGGATCAGCCCGATGTCGATCGAGCCGAGCGGCGTTGCGGCGCTGTGGCGGGTGACCAGAAACCATGTCGCCCAGATCAGCACGGTAATAGTGCCGCCGGCATAACCCAGTAGCTGCGACGGCGACTTGTCGTTTGTAAATGCAATGGTGGTCATCGTCTTAATCCTTTCCTCCGTCCGGAGCCTGTCCGGTTGAGGAAAAGATTAGCGCCAGTGGCCAGGGCATGTCCTTGCTATCTATGGCTATAAAATCATGCTATGCGCAATCTTCTGCCAATTGGTGCCAACAAAGATCGCGGAAATGCCAAATCTCGATAAATTCGATATCGCCATACTGAAGTGCCTACAGGAGGATGCGCGGGCTACCAATGTCGAGATTGCCGAGAAAGTGAACCTTTCGCCGTCGCCCTGTCTGCGCCGCATCCGCAATCTCGAACGGTCCGGGATCATCCGCGGTTACACGGCGGATATCGACCGCAAGGAGGTCGGTCTCGGCCTCACCGTCTTCGTCGAATTCAAGGTGGTCCAGCATAGC
This sequence comes from Rhizobium sp. WYCCWR10014, assembly GCF_001657485.1. GTDB lineage: Bacteria > Pseudomonadota > Alphaproteobacteria > Rhizobiales > Rhizobiaceae > Rhizobium. Next base: position 185,097 of record NZ_LXFU01000048.1, on the reverse strand, counting down.
CGCGAAAATTCCGAGGCGCAGCAGAAGGCGCTGCTCGCCATCCCCGAGATCGTCTCCTGCTTCCTGATCTCAGGTACGGCCGATTTCCTCGCCGAAGTGGTGGTGGAGGATCTCGCCGCCTACGAAAGGCTTCTGACCGAAACGCTGTTGACCCTGCCGAATGTCAGCGACATCCGCTCGAACTTCGCCATCCGCAGCATCAAGACGCATGGGCCGTTGAAGCTGCCCGAGGGGAAATGATTCCCCTCGGGGCTTGCTTGCGAGTTAGAGCAGCGTCCCGCTGAGGATGAGCAGCGCCACCGAGAAGTAGATGACGAGCCCGGTGACATCGACCAGCGTGGCGACGAAGGGGGCCGAGGCGCTGGCCGGATCGAGCCGGAGCTTCTGCAGCAAGAAGGGCAGCATCGAGCCGCAGATCGAACCGAAGGTGACGATCCCGATCAGGGCGGCAAACACCGTGACGGCGACCATCTGCCAGTGCGGGCCGTAATCGTAGAGCCCGGCCGACTGCCAGAAGACGATGCGGATGAAGCCCACCAGGCCGAGGATCGCGCCGAGCACGATGCCCGTCGGCAGTTCGCGCAAAAGCACCTTCCACCAGTCCGAAAGCTTCAGCTCGCCGAGCGCCAGCGCCCGGATGATCAGCGACGTTGCCTGCGAACCGGAATTGCCGCCCGAGCTCATGATCAGCGGGATGAACAGCGTCAGCACCACGGCTTTTTCCAGCTCGCCTTCGAAATGCTGCATGGCGCTTGCCGTCAGCATCTCGCCGAGGAACAGGGCTGCGAGCCAGCCGGCGCGCTTGCGGATCATGCCGGCGAAGCTGATCTTCATGTAGGGCTGGCCGAGCGCCTCCATGCCGCCGAACCTCTGGGTGGCTTCCGTCGTGTCCGATATCATCGTATCGATCACGTCGTCGACGGTGACGATGCCGAGTATCTGCCCATGTTCGTCGATGACGGGCAGGGCGAGCAGGTCGTGCTTGCGGATCAGCCGGGCGACATCCTCCTGCTTCATCAGCGGATCGGCCGAAACCGGCGCGCCCTTCTGTGCCACGGAGAGGATCGAAGCGTCCGGCTCGCCGGTGATCAGGCGACGCAGCGTCACCACATGCAGCAGCGCATGGCTGACCTCGTCCAGCACATAGATGGCGTAGACGGTCTCGCGCGAGCGTTCGACCTGACGCACATGGTCGAGTGTGCGGGCGACGGTCCAGCTGTCAGGCACGCTGACGAACTCCGTCGTCATGATGCCGCCCGCCGTGCGCGGCGGATAGCCCATCAGGTGCTGGATCGCGATGCGCACCGGTTCGTCGAGGCTGGAGAACAGCCGGGCGCGGGTTTCGCCGTCGAGTTCAAGCAGCACGTCGGCGACGCGGTCGTTCGACATGCCGTGCAGCAGCCGGGCGGCGTCCTCGGCGCTTATCAGCGCAAGGATCTGTGCGGCATTGCGAAGCTCCGGCCGGTCGAGAATGTTGACCGCATAGTCCAGCGGCATGCCGCAGAGAACACGTCCGGCGTCCTGGACGCTCAGCGCGTTCAATGATTCAACGCGTTCGGCGATCGTTGCGCCGCGGCTGTTGTTGATGAAGGCACGGGCGGCATGGCCTGCCCGAAGAGGGAAGCGATTGATATTCATTTGAGGCTCGCCTTTCCGTCGATCCGCCGTAGCGTCCGATCGGGCGAGCCGACAGGAGTCGGTCAGCGCACGAGGGCCGCGTACGGCAAAGGCAATCGACTGCTACTGTCGCTTGGCATCGTTATGATGGCTCCGTTGAAATCCGTGGCTGACGAGTGTCGTCCACGTGAATGCTAGGTGGTCCCGAACGCCGAAAAAGTCAAGCGGGGTAAATGCTTAACGCCAGAATGTCGCACCCTGCGATGCGGCATTCCGGGCGGGTATGGCCAGGCGGGTATGGTTTGCAGACCTCGCTGGCCCGAAGCGGTCTCAGAATCCGGCAAGCACCGCCTTGCCCTTCATTCTGCCGCTTTCGACCATGGCATGCGCCGTCTTGAGGTTCGCCGCATTGATCGGCCCGACGATCTCCGAAAGCGTCGTGCGGATCTTTCCGTCGTCGACGAGCTCGGAAATCTTGTTCAGCAGCTTGTGCTGCTCGATCATGTCAGGGGTGCCGTAGAGCGGGCGGGTGAACATCAGCTCCCAATGAACGGAGACGGCCTTGCGCTTGAAGGGTACGATATCGAGCGTCTTAGGATCGTCGATCAGCGCGAAGCGGCCCTGCGGCGCAATCGCTTCGACGATGTCGCCGATATGACTGTCGGTATTGGTGGTCGAGAATATGAATCCCGGCGCGCCGATGCCGAGCGCTGCCACCTGCGGCGCGATCGGTTTGGAATGGTCGACGACGTGATGCGCGCCGAGTTCCTTCACCCAGTCCTGCGTTTCCGGCCGCGAGGCCGTGGCGATCACCGTCAGGTCGGTCAGTGCCCGGGCGATCTGAATGGCGATCGAGCCGACCCCGCCGGCGCCGCCGATGATCAGGATGGATCGTGCCGCTCCCGAAACCGCGTCCTGCACCTTCAGCCGGTCGAACAGCGCTTCGTAGGCCGTGATCGAGGTCAGCGGCAGGGCGGCCGCGGCCGCGAAATCGAGGCTCTTCGGTTTGGCGCCGACGATGCGCTCGTCGACGAGATGGAATTCGGCATTGCTGCCCGGGCGGCTGATGACGCCGGAGTAGAACACCTCGTCGCCGGGCTTGAACAGGGTGACATCGGCGCCGATGGCCTTGACGACGCCGGCGGCGTCCCAGCCGAGCACCTTGAGCTCGTCCGCGGGTGGTGCGGAATGGGCGCGCACCTTCACGTCGACGGGATTGACCGAAACCGCTTTGATTTCGACAAGCAGATCGTGGCCCCCAGCCTCCGGCATCGGCAGTTCGACATCGATCAGCGAGGTTTCGGCGGAGATCGGTTGGGGCGTTTTATAGGCGACGGCGCGCATGGGAAACTCCTGTGTTCGTTGCACGGAAGCTAGATGCGCACTATGTTCTGACAACACAAGAATGCACAAATTCTGTACGTAGTACCCAAAAGGATACTGTAAAATGTCATTGCCGCGCGCCAAGCTCGTCAAGAACTTCCCCGGCTGCCCGGTCGAAGCGACGCTGACTTACCTCGACGGGAAGTGGAAGGGCGTGATCCTCTTTCATCTGATGGAGGGAACCCTGCGCTTCAACGAATTGCGGCGCAAGCTGCCGGCCGTGACCCAGCGCATGCTGACCAAGCAGCTGCGTGAACTGGAAGAGTCCGGCCTGGTATCACGCACCGTCTATCCGGTCGTGCCGCCGAGGGTCGAATATGCAATGACGCCGCTCGGCATGACGCTGAAGCCTGTCATCCTGGCGTTGGCCGCATGGGGTGACGATTATGTCTTCTGCAGCCCGGAAGGCCGCGAGCTGCGCTTGGCCTCAGACGGCCTGCGCGCTCCGGTCGCGGCGCTCGAGGCGTAGCGAGGCTGCAAAGACGAAGAGGCCGAGAAAGGACAGCGCCGCGCCGACATAACCGGTCGCCGCAAAACCGTAACCGCCGGCGATAACCAGGCCGCCGAGCCAGGCGCCGATCGCATTGGCGATGTTGAAGGCGGAATGGTTGGAAGCGGCCGCAAGCGTCTGCGCGTCGGCGGCGACATCCATCAGCCGCGTCTGCAGCGCCGGGCCGGCGGCAAAGCCGCAGCCGACGAGGAAGACGGAGAGGCCGAGCAAATAGGGATTGGCGGCGGTCAGCGAGAAGGTGGTCAGGACGACGATATTATAAATGAGCGACCCGCCGATCGTGCCGAGCAGCGATTTGTCGGCGAGCCACGAGCCGATGAAATTGCCTGCATTCATGCCGACGCCGAAGAGGACCAGCATGATCGGGACCGCCGTTTCCGGCAGCATCGCCACCTCAGTCGTCGTCGAGGCGATATAGCTGAACATTGCGAACATGCCGCCGTAACCGACGGCGGCGATGCCGAGCGTCAGCCACACCTGCGGCCGGCGGAAGGCGCCGAGTTCGCGAAGGAAGCCCGCTTCCGCGGAAACCCTGTCCTTCGGAACGTAGAACCAGATCAGCGCCACCGTCAGCAGGCCGAGCACGCCGACCGAGAAAAACGCCACCTGCCAGTCGAGCGACTGGCCGAAGAAGGTCGTCAACGGCGTGCCGAGAAGTGTCGCAACGGTCAGGCCGAGCATGACGCGGCCGACGGCGCGGGCTCGGCGATGCGCCGGCACCATCGAGGCGGCGACAAGGGCCGCGACGCCGAAATAAGCGCCATGCGGCAGGCCGCTGACGAAGCGCAGCAGCGTGAAGCTTTCGAAGGTCGGCGCCATGGCGCTTGATATGTTGCCGGCGGCAAAGATCAGCATCAGGGTCAAAAGCAGCGTGCGGCGCGCCATCTTCGCGGCGAGCACGGCAATGACGGGTGCGCCGACGACGACGCCGAGCGCATAGGCGCTGATGACGTAACCGGCTTGCGGCGTCGTGACCGAGAAGGTCTCGGCGACATTGGGCAGCAATCCCATGATCGCGAATTCGCCGGTGCCGATGCCGAAGCCGCCGCAGGCGAGCGCCAGCTGAACCAGCGCCACGGTCATTGCCGACGGCAGCGCTTCATCCTGGCTATCAACTGAAATATTGGCGGCAATCTCACTCACGAGAGCTCCTCGAGGCGGTTTCTGCTTGGCAATGGCCCTGCCACAGGCGTGGCCGCAAGCCGATCGGTGGAAATGGCGGGAGGTGGAGACGATGTTTCCGATAGACCATCTATCCGTGAGCTCGCGGCTGCCGTCGAGTGCATTTTTTGCAGTGCAGCGTCCTGCTATGTGCATACGTCTATTGCAATTTTTGCATTTCTGCCGTTTGTCAGGAAAGAAGGCTGCGCTTGAAATCGCCGATATCGCAACCATCTCAGGGGCAAGGCAGGAGCATTTCCGCGCCAGGGACGGGAGCTCTTATGAAGCTTGTAGGCTTTTTCAATCGCGACGGCGGGACCTTCAAGACCACCGACATGCTGGCCTATGAAAAAAGGGCGGAGGCAGCTTTCCGCGAAGCGGGGCACGATTTCGACGCCATCGTCTTCTCAGGAAAGGAAATCGTTCCCGCCATGGAGAGGGCGGCCAAGCGCGACGATATCGACGGTATCGTCGCCGGCGGCGGCGACGGCACGATTTCGGCGGCGGCATCGATTGCCTGGAAAAACGGAATTGCGCTCGGCGTCGTGCCCGCCGGCACGATGAACCTTTTTGCCCGCTCGCTGCGTGTGCCGCTCGACATCTGGCAGGCGCTCGATGTGCTTGCCTCCGGTGAGGTCGACAATGTCGATATCGCCAGTGCCAACGGCCGGCCCTTCATCCACCAGTTTTCCGCCGGCCTGCATGCCCGCATGGTGCGCTACCGCAACGCCTACAGCTATCGGTCCCGGCTGGGCAAGATCCGGGCGAGCACGAAGGCGGCTTTGGGCGTCATCTTCAACCCGCCGGAATTCGAGGTCGAGTTCGAGGCGATTGGCATGCGCGAGCGCCGCAGGGTGTCGGCGATATCAGTCTCCAACAATCCCTTCGGCGAGAACGCGCTGCTCTACGCCGATAATTTGAGAAGCGGCGAACTCGGCTTCTACACGGCAAATCCGCTGAAACCCCTCGGTGTCGCCCGTCTCGCCATCGACATGCTGCGCGGCAAGGTCCGCGAGAATGCCGATGTCATGGTGATGCATCCGGCCGAAGTGCACCTGCATTTCCCGAAACTGCGCTACAAGGCCAATTGCGTCATGGACGGCGAGCTGCTGCCGCTCGAACGCGACGTCTCGATCCGGCTACATCCGGGCGAGTTGAAGGTTCTCGTCAAGCAGGGTCTCGCCGCTCAGGTGAATGCAGACGAACGCCGCGAGCCTGCTGCGTAAGTCGGCGCTGCGTAAGTCGCCCGCTGCGTAATTTCAGAGCCGCGGCAGATAGGTGCGGTAATCGAAATCCGAGACGGTGCGCAGATGCGCAAGGGCTTCCTTGCGCTTGGTGTCGCCATAAAGCGCCTGGTAACGCGCGCCGAAGATGTCGGCGATGAACGGCGAGGTGCGGAAGATCTCCACGGCGCTGAGGAAATCATGCGTCAGTCGCGCCGTATTCACAGGTATGTGCGAGGGCGTCGTCTCTTCGCCGGGGTCGAGTTCGCCATCGAGACCGGTGAGCATGCCGCCGAGGATCGCTGCCAGCAGCAGATAGGGATTGGCATCGGCGCCGGCGACGCGATGTTCGATGCGTGCGGCCGGCCCATCCTTGTCGGGGATGCGGATCGCCGTGCCGCGGTGGCCGCTGCCCCAGGTCAGATCGACAGGCGCAAACGAGCCCGGCTGGAAGCGGCGGTAGGAATTGGCGAAGGGGGCGAAGATCAGCTGCGCCTCGCGCATGGTGTTGAGCAGGCCTGCTGTCACCGATTTGAGCAGCTTCGGCTCGCCGCCCTTGGCATCGAGGATGTTGCGGCCTTGGCCGTCGATGATGCTCGCATGCACATGCAGTCCGGAGCCGGCATGTTCGGAATAGGGCTTGGCCATACAGGTCGATTTCAGCCCGTGCCGGCGCGCCGCCTGCTCGGCGATGCGCTTGAGATAGAGGCAATCGTCGGCGGCTGCCAGCGCATCCGCGCGGTGCAGCAGGTTTACCTCGAATTGGCCCGGACCGAACTCCGCCGTCGTCGCATCCGCCGGCAGGTCCTGCGCCTTCGCATAGGCCCTCAGCGTCTGCAAATAGCCATCGAGCGCGTCGACGGCGCTCATGTCGTAGAGCTGGAAACCGTTCGGTTCGCCGCGATAGGTGAGGCTTCCGGGCGGGCAGGGGCGTCCGGTTTCGCGCCAGTCTCCCGACGTCACGTAGAATTCCAGCTCGGTCGCGACGACAGGCGTCAGCCCACGCGCCGCATAGCGCTCGACCACCGAGGCGAGGATGGCGCGTGGATCCATGAAGCTCGGGCTGCCGTCAAATTCGTGCATGGTGGCGAGCACCTGCATCGAGCCTTCGGGCGCCCAGGGCATCGGCGCCAGGCTGCGCCGGTCGGGGATGACTTTGCCGTCGGGGTCGCCGATCGTCAGCGACAGGCCGGTGATATCGTCATTATCGTCACCCCAGATGTCGAGCGATTGCGTCGAGGTCGGCAGGCGGATGTCGCCGGCCCAGACCTTGTCTTCGGTGCCGGGCGGAAGCTGCTTGCCGCGCAGGTCGCCGTTCATGCCGACGATCAGGATCTCGAAACGAGGGTCGCCGCTATCGGTCTTGCCGTCCATCCTGTCGCTCGCCATGACCTTGAAAATCCTCCGGGACAAGGCCAAGCTCCTATCCCATCGACATCAGCCTTTCAATCCGCGAGGGTCTTTACCAATCATGCCCGATACTTACCCGCCCTCGAACCTTGCGGCGATCGACGCCGCGCACCACCTGCACCCCTTCGCCGACATGAAGAAGCTGAATGCCGAAGGTGCGCGCATCATCCAGCGCGGCGAGGGCGTGCACATCTTCGACAATCACGGCAGGAAATATCTCGACGGCTTCGCCGGCCTCTGGTGCGTCAATATCGGCTATGGCCGCCGGGAGATCACGGACGCCGTTGCCAGGCAGATGAACGAGCTGCCCTATTACAACACTTTCTTCGGCACGACCTCGGTACCGACGACCCTGCTCGCGCAGAAGGTCACCGCGCATGCCGGCGAGCGGTTCAACCACGTCTTCTTCACCGGTTCCGGCTCGGAGGCGAACGACACCTGGTTCCGCATGGCCCGCGTCTACTGGAGTGCGGTCGGCAAGCCGTCGAAGAAGATCGTGATAGCAAGGAAGAACGGTTATCACGGTTCGACGGTTGCCGGCGCCAGCCTCGGCGGCATGAAATACATGCATGAGCAGGGCGACCTCCCGATCCCAGGCATCGTCCATATCGGCCAGCCCTACTGGTACGGCGAGGGCGGCGATCTCTCGCCCGCCGAATTCGGTCTCAAGGTTGCCCGCGAGCTCGAAGCCAAGATCGACGAACTCGGCGAGGAGAACGTCGCCGCTTTCGTCGCCGAGCCGGTGCAGGGGGCTGCCGGCGTCATCATCCCGCCCGAGACCTACTGGCCGGAGATCGACCGCATCTGCAAGGCGCGCAATATCCTGCTGGTGACCGACGAGGTGATCTGCGGTTTCGGCCGTCTGGGCGCCTGGTTCGGCCACCAGTATTTCGGCGTCGAGCCCGATCTGGCGCCGATCGCCAAGGGGCTTTCCTCCGGTTATCTGCCAATCGGCGGCGTGCTCGTCAGCGACCGCATCGCCGATGTGCTGATCAACGAGGTCGGCGATTTCAATCACGGCTTCACCTATTCCGGCCATCCGGTCTGCGCTGCCGCAGCACTCGAAAACCTGCGCATCATCGAGGAGGAAAAGCTGGTCGAGCGGGTGCGCGACGATATCGGTCCCTATTTCGGTCGAGCCTGGAAGGCGCTTTCGGAACATGACCTTGTCGGCGAGGCGGATAGCATCGGCCTGATGGGCGGACTGCAGCTTGCCGCCGAGAAGAGCACGCGCACCCGTTATGCCAAGCCCGATCAGGTCGGTGCGCTGGTGCGCAACCACGCGCTGGCGAACGGTCTGGTACTGCGCGCCACCGGCGACCGCATGCTCGCCTCGCCGCCGCTCGTCATCAGCCACGCCGAGGTGGACGAGATGGCAAAGGTTACCAGGCTGGCGCTGGATTTGGCCTGGAAAGAGCTGAGATCCTGATTGCGCTCAGCCATGCTCGCTAAACCAGCCACAGGCGAAGCCGCTATCTGCCTAGCGAAAGCCTTCGGGCCTAAAGCTCAAAATCCTGCGGTTTGATATCTTCGGCGCCGTGTTTCACCCGTAGGACCACGATGCGGTCGCGATAGGAGCGGTAATAGATGCAGCGGTTCCGATAGGGCAGGCCGCGCAGGCCTTCCGCAATGTGGTCGCGGGGAGATCCGGTGAAGTCCACTTCGGCGATCCAGGCGATCTTCGCGGTCAGATCGGCCAGGAACTCCTGCGCGTAGTGGGGGCTGCTCTCGGCGATATAGCGGCGAATATTCCGCAGATCCTCAATGGCGGATGGAGCGATAATCAGGCGTTTCGGTTTGATGGCCCTAGCTTTCGTTCATGACGTCTTTGAGGAGATCCGCGCCGGTAGCGTATTCCTTGCCGAGGCCGGCTTCGATCTCGGCGTCCGCCGCCTGAATGTCCTTACGCAGCACCTGCATTTTCAGCTCGTGGTCGGCGAGCATACGGATGCCTGCCCGCACGGCCTCGGTTTCGGTGCCGAACCGGCCATTGCGGACAAGATCCGATAGAATCCCGTCATAGGTATCGCCAAGGGAAAAGGTTTTTGCCCGTGCCATGTAAATTTACTCCCTGCTCACACCATATGACAAATACAATACTTTTACAATATTCGAGTATGCTAGATATGGCCAACGAGCCGATGGCTCAGCGCCTCCGAGCACAGTGAATGAGATAGCGAGGATCACGAAACTGGCGTTGGATGCCGCCTGGGAGGAGCTGAAATCGTGATTGCGCTCAGCCCGGCTGGTTGACCCAGGCATAGCCGAAACGATAGCTGTCGTCGCCGCGCCGATAGAAATAGGGTGCGTCGACTACCGACGCCTCGGGTGCAGGCGCGCCGAGATTGACCTGCAGCCATTCAGCCATATCAGGCGGCAGCGCTTCGCTTCCGTCCTTGGGGAGGAGCCACACCAGGAGAAGCGGTCGCCGACCTGCAAGATCCGGGTGGAAGCCGGGATAATCCACGGAGAGGACCGGCACGCCGGGAATATCCTGCCTGAGATTGCCGGCGAGCAGGCTGTCGCCGGCGAGGATCGCCGCCGGTTCGGCCTGTTTGCGCAAGAGTTCCAGCATCGTGGCGTAAGGCCTGTTCAGCCGCTCGTAATGACCGGTAAAGCGCGCAGTCGCAACGCTGCCGTAAAGGGCCGCCGGCACGCCCATCACGATGACGGCGACACCAAGCATGAAACGCCGGAAGGCCCTTCCGGTTTCCACGCCTGCGGCCTCGATTTTCAGGCAGAAATAGAGCGGCAGGATGAAGAGCATCGGCACCAGCCAGCGATCCTTGATGCCGGCAGCACCCCCGAAGACGATCAGAAGCAGAATGCCGGCCAAGAAGACGAGCATCATCCGCTCGAGAAGCCGCGTCCATTCCGAGCCGGAGCCGAGCGCCGGACGAAGGCTCTTGCCGAAGACGATCATGAATACCGCCACGGTCAACCCGGCAAAGCTGATGGTGGCGAGGGCGAGCGAGCTTATGCCCATGGACACCTGCTTGAGATAGCTCGCTTCGCCGCTCGCGGTCATCTTCTCCAGGGTGCGTGCGGTGGCGAAATCGAGATTGTCCTGCAGCCAGAAGAGATGCGGCAGGATGATGACGAATGCTACCGCCGCCGTCAGCATCAGCCGCCAGTCGAAGATCCGCGGCCGCAGGCGCGCATCGGCCAGCGCTGCAATCAGGGCTGCCGCCGGCAGGATCGCGAAATTATATTTGGCAAGCAGACCGAAACCGATGCCGATGCCTGCGATCAGATAGGAGGCAAGGCTTGGCTGCTTCAGGCTACGGATGAAGCCGTAGAAGAAGATGCTGGCCGAGAAGAACACCGCGACCGTATGCGTCAGGTCGCGCTGCATCTCGAAAGCCATCTGCGGGATGGTCAGCAGCCCGAGCGTGGCGATCGCCACCAGCGCCTTGTCGCGCAAGATAAGCCGCGCGGTCAGACCGTAGAGCACGTAGGAGCTGAACAGCAGCAGGTTCTTCACCACCGAGAGGGCGGTTAGCGAGACGCCGGCAAACTGGAAAACGGTGTATTGCAGCCAGTTGTAGAAGGGCGGCTGCGGACCGTAGCCGGCGGCAAGCCATTGCGAGCGGAAGACCTGTTCGGCCTCGTCGAGATCGAGCGAATGCGAGGTTGCAAGCCGCACGCCGACCTGAAGCGTGAAATAGGCCGCCAGCAGCACGAAGATCCAACTGATGTCGCGACGGTTGCTTTCGGTCATTCTATCTGGCCCCCGGCTGAACCCAGGCGTAACCGAGCGCGAAATTGTCGCCCTGACGGCCGAAATAATAAGGAAGCGACAGCGAGCCGATCTCCTGCAACGCGATATCAGCCGCCGTCAGCGCCGAGGAAAACCGCTCCGGCATCACCGCATCGGCAGCCGTCGCCGTCTTCTTGCCGCGCCAGACGATCAGCACCGGCCCCTTGGCCTCGGCATAGGCCGGAATGCCCGGTGCCGGGAAATCCGGCATCACCACCGGCACATCGGGAAATTGCAGCCGCATGTTTCCGCCGATATAGGTGTCGGAAGCAATCACCAGCGCCGGTTGCGCCTGTCGCGTCATCTCTCGCGAAAAACCCGCCATCGGCACATTCGGCCGGCTGTAGGTACCGATCAACCCGGCGCCGACGACGCGGAAGCCGAGGGCGATCAGCACACAGGCCATCAGCACCGGCAGCACCGGCCGGAAGCGGCGCAGCCCGGCGGAAAGGTCGAGCCCGGCGGCCTGCATTTTCGCCAGGAAATAGATCGGCAGCACCAGCAGGAACGGGTCGAGCCAGCGCTCGCGAACCGTCGTCGAGCCGGTGAACAGCACGATCAGAACGATGCCGGCGAGACTTGCGAGCATCATCCGCTCCATCATCCCTGTCCAGCGGTTGCCGGCCGAAAGCGCTCGGACAAAATCCCGCCGGAAGGCGGCGGCGAAGATCACGACTGGCAGCGCCGCAAAGGCGATGATGGCAACGAGAAAGGCGACAAGGCCTTTGCCGATCCGCACGGCGCCGGCCGGTTCGCTGCCGGCGGCCATCTTGACCAGAGTGTCGGAGGAGGCGAATGCGAGATTGCCCTGCAGCCAGATCGCGTGCGGCAGGACGATGACGAGCGCAACAGTGATCGCCGCCAGCATGCGCCAGTCGAGCGCCCTGCGCCGCCATTCGGCATCGGGCAGGATGGCGATCAAGGCGACGACGGGCATCAGCGCGAAATTATACTTCGAGATCAGCCCGATGCCGGTCGCAAGCCCGAGCAGCAGGTAGCTCGCCATATCCGGTCGGTCGAGCGTGCGGAAGAAGCCGTAGAGAAACAGCGAGCTGGCAAAGAGCAGCGCCGTCGTGTGTGTCAGATCCTGCTGGGCCATGTAGGAGACCTGGGGCAGGGTGATCAGCGCCAGCATGCCGACGGCGGCAAGCGCCTCGTCCTTCAGCGCGCGTCGCCCGGCAAGGCCATAGAAGAGATAGGACAGGAACAGCAGGATGTTCTTCGGAACGATCAGCGCGCCGATCGACATGCCAGTCACCGAAACGACGGCATATTGCATCCAGTTGTAGAAGGGAGGCTGCGGGCCGTAGCCGGCCAGCAGATATTGCGAGAAGAAGGATTGCTCGGCCTCATCGAGCTCCAACGAATGCGGAAGCGCGACGCGCAGCGCGATGTTGAGCACGAAATAGGCTGCAAGCAGCAGGCCCGCGGTTTTGATCGTCCTCGTCGCGCGCTCCAGCATCGTGCTGTCGGCTTAGGCTTGGCTTTGATCGTCGAAGATCTGCCGCACGATATAGTTCGGAGAGGCGTCGTCGCGGTAATAGGTGCGCGCAATCATTTCCGCCAGGATGCCGGTGGTGATCATCTGCACCGACGACAGCAGAAGTACCACGCCGACCATCAGCATCGGGCGCGTGCCGATGTCGTTGCCCAGGATGAACTTGTCGAAGCCGAGATAGAGCAGGATCAGCATGGCGAGCGCGCCGAGGCCCAGGCCGAGCGAACCGAAGAAATGCCCCGGCCGCGCCTTGTAGCGCATGAAGAACATTACCGACAGCAGGTCGAGGATGACGCGGAAGGTGCGAGAAATGCCGTATTTCGAAACGCCGTGCTCGCGGGCATGGTGGGTGACGGCCATCTCGCCGATGCGCGAGCTCGGGACGACACCGGCGACCCAGGCGGGGATGAAGCGGTGCATCTCGCCCATCAGCTTCACCTGCTTGATGATCGAGGCACGGTAGATCTTCAGGCTGCAGCCGTAATCATGCAGCTTGACGCCGGTAATGCGGCCGATCAGGTAGTTGGCGCACCAGGAGGGGATCTTGCGCAGGAAGAGGCCGTCCTTGCGGTTCTTGCGCCAGCCGACCAAGAGATCGAGTTCACGCCGTTCCAGCTCGGCGACCATCGAAGGAATGTCCTTCGGGTCGTTCTGCAGGTCGCCGTCCATCGTCGCGATCAGGCGGCCCTGGGCCGTGTCGATGCCGGCCTGCATGGCGGCTGTCTGGCCGAAGTTTCGCTGCAACTCGACGATCCTGAGCGCCAACCCCTCGCGTCCGACGTACTTGCGGGCGTTGACGAGCGTCGCATCCGTGCTGCCGTCGTCGACGAGGATCAGCTCCCAGCGATGGGGGTAGCTAACCATCGCAGCCACGACACGCTCGACAAGCGGGCCGACGCTTTGCTCTTCGTTGAAAATGGGCACGACCAGCGACAGTTCGAGCGATTGTACCGGATCATTCGTACCGCGAATGGGCTCTACCGTTGTCTGCAACTTTCATCTCCAAAAGGCCGGACGGCCGAGCAATCTTTAATGCTGCCGCCGCACTTGCGGAAGGCTACTACATGAAGTGTCCGCCGGTTGCCAGCGGGCAATGCCGGTTTCCCGCAATCGGCTGATCTGCCTGGGCGTTATTTCGCGCCGCCTTCCACCCAGGAGTAACCAATGGAGAAGCTGCGTTTGCCGTCACCGAAGAGATAGGGCAGCGTCAGCGTCTTCAACTCTTGCAGATGAATGCCCGATCTCACGAGGTCATTGGCGAAACCGGGGGAAATTGTCGGATCATCTGCGGTCTCGCCGCGCCAGATAACCAGCACCGGTCCCTTCGCGTCCGCATATTCGGGAACTCCGGGACCGGGGAAGAACGGGATCACGACGGGAACATCGGGAAACTCCAGCCGCATGTTGCCGGCCACGAACTTGGTTCCCGCCACGATGAGAACCGGCTTGCGGGTCGCGGTCAATTCAGCCACGTAGCCGGAAAAGGGTACGTTCGTTCTCGTGTAAGTGCCGATATATTGAATGCCGACGATCCGGAAGAGAAGGATCGACAGGATGACGACCATGAAGACCGGCACTACGGGCCGGAAGCGCGCAAGACCGGCGGAAAGATCGAGGTCTGCGGTTTCCAGTTTCAGGAACAGATAGATCAGCAGGACGAGCAGGCATGGGTCGAGCCAGCGCTCGTGGATATCGCTCGCGCCGGCGAAGAGGACCACGCCGACGAAGGCGAGCAGGCTGATGACCATCATCCGCTCGATCACCCGGATCATCGGGCTGGAAGAGGAGAGCGCGCGAAAGAAGTCGCGCCGGAAGGCGGCCGCGATGAGAACGATCGGCAATGCGACGAAGCCGAGGACGGCGATAACGAGAGACAGCAGTCCTTGCCCGATGCGGGGAAGGCCGGCGGGGGCCAGGTGTTCGGCGGTCATCCGCTCCAGCGTCGGCGCAGACGCGCTGGCGAGATTGTCAGGCAGCCAGAGCGCATGCGGCAGCACGATAAGAATGGCAAGGACGGCGGCCGGCAGCAAACGCCAGTCGATCAGACGGCTGCGCCATTCCCGCTCCGGCAGCACGGCAATGAGGGCGGCAAATGGCAGGATGGCGAAATTATACTTCGAGATGAGCCCGATGCCGGTGGCGACGCCGATGAGGAGATAGCTCCCGATCGTCGGCTGGCGCAGCGTGCGGAAAAAACCGAAGAGGAAGAGCGAGGTCGCAAACAGCAGGGCAACCGTATGGGTCAGTTCGCGCTGCGCCATCAGGCCGACCTGCGGCAGGGTAATCAGGCTCAACATGGCGACGGCTGCAAGCGAACGGCTCTTCAGCACCTCGCGGGCAGCAAGCCCGTAGAAGAGATAGCAGCCGAAGAGAATGATGTTCTTGGGCACCGAGAGCACCCACATCGATATGCCGGTCACCGAAACGATGGCATATTGTATCCAGTTGTAGAAGGGCGGCTGCGGACCATAGCCGGCAAGCAGATATTGCGAGTAGAAGGACTGCTCCGCCTCATCGAGATCGAGCGTATGCGGCAAGGCGATGCGAAGCGCGATGTTCAGCAGGAAATAGGCTGCCAGAAAAATGCTTGCGCTCGTAATGCTTCTGGTAATCCGCTCCAACATCGATCTCCACGTCAAGCCGGCAAGGCGCCATCACGGCCGATCGGATCGTCGGCGTGGAAGCATGGTCGCCACCGCCGCCATCAACTCCGTCGTTGTGCGCAACCTTCATTTCTCCTAAAAGGCCTGGCGACGGAACCGCTGCCTATGCCGAAGCCAAGCGAGGAATGCCTACTACATGAAGAGTTCGATCGTTGAAAGCCGGCAATCCTGGTTTATGCGCAATCGCATGACCGTTCTGACGGTCGTCATCGTCGCAGCCTACGGCCTCTTCATCCAATGGTTCTGGGGTTGGCCTGTTATCATCAGGCAGTGGGCCGATGTCGGCGCGGGGCCGGTGATCGGTGCGCTGGTGCTGTTGACGAGCACCTATTTCCTGCGCACCTGGCGCATCTATGATTACTTTCCGAAGGAAACGGCTGGCCGGTTCGCGGTCCTTTTCCGCGTCACGCAAATCCACAATCTGCTGAACATCATGCTGCCCTTCCGCGCCGGCGAGACCAGCTTTCCGCTGCTGATGCGCACCGAATTCGGCATTCCGCTGACGCGCGGAACCTCGGCGCTTTTCGTCATGCGGCTGCTCGACCTGCACGCGCTTCTGGCCGCCGCCGGCATCGGCTTTGCCGTCGCTTCAACCGATGCGGCTGTTGCCTGGTCGCTCTGGACTGTCTTCCTGCTGCTGCCGGTCGCGGCCTTCGCCGCCCGCAAGCCGCTGCTGCGGCTAGCCGCCAGTCTGTTGCCGAACAAGGCGCAGAAATTCGTTGCCGAGATCGAAAACGGCTTGCCGCTCGATGGTGTCGCCTTTGCGCGCGCCTGGGCGATGACCATCGTCAACTGGCTGGTGAAGGTGATGGTGCTCGCATGGGCGCTCGGCCTGATGGGCGTGCTGCCGATGGCGGCAAGCTTCGGCGGCGCGCTCGGCGGCGAGCTCTCCTCCGTGCTGCCGATGCATGCGCCAGGCGGCGTCGGCACTTATCCGGCCGGCATCACCGCCGGCGCCATCGCCTTGGGCGCCTCGAGCGAGCGGCTGGCCCTTGCCGCGCTGGCGCAGGCGAGCGTCAATGCCCACCTGCTGATCATCGTCTCGGCGCTGACCGGAACCGCCATCTCACTGCCGCTCGGACGTCGCGGCAAGCTCTGAAATCCGTCTTCTCAGAAACACCTGCTCCGGCTCTTGCCGGCAGAGCGACAGCGCCGTTTGATAGGCGGCGATCGCCTCTTGCCTCCGATCGAGACGGCGCAGGAAATCGGCGCGCGCCGAATGGGCGAGGTGATAGGCCTGCAGCTCCCGGCGTCCCAGAATGGCATCGATCAGTTCCAGCCCCTTCGCCGGCCCTTCCGCCATCGCAATCGCCACGGCGCGGTTGAGCTCGACGATCGGCGAGGGCTGCGCCGCCAGAAGCAGATCGTAATAAAAGGCGATCCGTCGCCAATCGGTCTCTTCGGAAGCCGGCGCTCTGGCGTGTTCGGCGGCGATCGCCGCCTGCAGCGTATAGGTGCCGATCTCTCCGGCTTTCATCGCGGCGGCGAGCAGCGCCAGGCCTTCCGTAATCTTCGCATGATCCCAGAGCGAGCGGTCCTGATCGGCAAGCAGCACCAGCGATCCCTGCTCTCCGCTGCGGGCGGTGCGGCGGGAATCCTGCAGCAGCATCAGTGCCAGCAGACCCGACACGTCGGGATGCGGCAGCAGCGCCAGAAGCAGCCGCGCCAGACGGATCGCCTCCGCGGTCAGATCGGCGCGGACCACATCCTCGCCTGAAGAGGCCGAATAGCCCTCGTTGAAGACGAGGTAGATGACGTGCAGCACCCGGTCGAGCCGCGGCTGCAGCGCCTCGCGGCCCGGCACCTCGTAGGGGATATTCGCCGCCCGGATCCTGCCTTTGGCGCGCACGATCCGCTGGGCCACCGTCGGCGCCGGAATGAGGAAGGCATGGGCGATCTCTTCGGTGGTCAGCCCGCAGATTTCCCTGAGTGCCATCGCCATCTGCGCATCGGCCGGGATGAGCGGATGGCAGCAGGTGAAGATCAGCCGCAGCATGTCGTCCTCGATCGGTTCCATGTCGCCGATCTCCGTTGCATCGGGCGTGTAAAGGCTGTCTTCGATGTGATGCTGCGAAGCATCGAAGCGCGCCCGCCGCCGCATCGTGTCGATCGCCTTGAAGCGCCCCGTCGAAACGAGCCAGGCGACTGGATTACTGGGAGTGCCGTCCGTCGGCCATGTCCGGGCGGCCGCGGCAAAGGCGTCGTGAAGCGCCTCCTCCGCCCGGTCGAAATCGCCGAGAAGGCGGATCAGCGTCGCCAGCACCCGGCGCGACTGCGTTCGGTAGATTTCTTCGATGACGCTTTCCAATGGGGCACCTCAATCCGGCAGGGTCAGCATCCGCACGGGCCTCAGTTCTACCGCGCCGAAACGCGCCGACGGGATCCGCCCGGCAATTTCCCTGGCTTTCACCACATCCGGCGCCTCGATGACGTAGAAGCCGGCCAGATGCTCCTTCGTCTCGACATAGGGGCCGTCGGTGGCAGACAGCCTATTGTCTCGAACCCGCAGCACGGTCGCCTTATCGGGTATCTCAAGCGCATCGGCATGGATCATGATGCCGTCGCGGCGCAGCTCCTCATCGAAGGCGAAATGCGCTTTGACGAGTTCATCGGTTTCATCAGGCGTCAGCGTCCCGTCCGTGTCGGCGCTGTTATAAATCAGGCAGATATAGCGCATGGCTATTTCCCATCCTGGATGGAGTAAGTCGGGCGCACTTCGATCGAGCAATATTTGAGGATCGGAAAACTCGACACGATCGTCTTCGCCTCCTCGATATTCTCGGCTTCGATCAGCAAAAAACCGCCGAGGTGCTCTTTGATTTCGGCAAATGGGCCATCGGTCGAAAAGGCTTCACCATTGCGCAGGCGGACCGTGATCGCCGTTGACGGTTCATGCAAGGCGAGCGCCACCAGCAGATGACCGCTCTCGCGCCAGCGATTGTCGCTGGTGATGCACTCCTGTGTGAGCGCATCCCATTCGGTCTGAGGGACCAGCTTGCTTTTTTCCGTGTCGAACCAGATCTGGCATAGAAATTTCATTGGTCTCTCCTCATTTAGTTCCGAATTCGTGGATCGGCCGAACCTCGATCGCGCCGAGTTTGGCGAGCGGGATGCCTGATGCAATACGGATCGCTTCGTTGAGATCCTTTGCCTCGATCAGGATGAAACCGCCGAGCGCCTCCTTCGTCTCGGCGAAGGGACCGTCGGTCACCGCCATCTCGCCATTGCGGACTCGGACAGTCACTGCCGATTTCGGCGGTTGCAACGCCTGGGCGACGATCATATGGCCGCTGTCGACGAGGTCCTTGTCGTAGTCGAGGGAATTTGTGTCGAGCTCGGCCTTCTCCTCTTGCGTCATGGAGTCGAGCGTCGCGCCGTCGAACCAGACCTGACAGAGATATTTCATCGCAGACAGCCTTCCTTGCCGTGTTCCAATACCCTTGGACGAACGATCTTCGCGCATTTCGACAGCGGCGGGAAAAATCTTTTGTGCCCGCCCGTGTCGAAATCGCGAGGCAGCGCTCGACAAAGCTTCGTCGAAAGCTGTCGAGGAGATTAGCAATGAGTATTTTTGAAATCGCTGTGGCAAGCCAGATATGGGCGCGCCGCCATGAAAAGCGTGAGCTGGAGTTCGTCGAAAGCGATGGGCTGAAGATTCTCCTGCGCGTCGCTTTCGTCTTCGTCGCCTTCACCCTGTTGATCGCGGGGCTGAATGTTGCCGCCGGCAGGCCGCAGATGCTTGTGCAGCAGTCAGCACCTGTCGTGACCGGCAGGTGAGGAACCGGCCTATTGGAAGGCCGTTTCGAAGAAGCTGCGCAGCTTGCGTGAATGCAGTGCTTCCTTCGGCATGGCGGCAAGCTTCTGGACGGCGCGGATGCCGATCTGCAGGTGCTGGTTGACCTGCGTACGGTAGAAGGCCGTTGCCATGCCCGGCAGTTTCAATTCGCCGTGCAGCGGCTTGTCGGAGACGCAGAGCAGCGTGCCATAGGGCACGCGGAAGCGGAAGCCGTTGGCGGCGATCGTTGCCGACTCCATGTCGAGCGCGATTGCGCGCGCCTGGGAGAGCCGCTTCACCGGCCCGCGCTGGTCGCGCAGTTCCCAGTTGCGGTTGTCGATCGTGCCGACGGTACCGGTGCGCATGATGCGCTTCAGCTCGAAACCCTCATAGCCGGTTATTTCGGCAACGGCGGCTTCGAGCGCCACCTGCACTTCGGCCAGCGCCGGGATCGGCACCCAGACCGGCAGGTCGTCGTCGAGAACATGGTCCTCGCGCATATAGGCATGGGCGAGAACATAGTCGCCGAGCCGCTGGCTGTTGCGTAGCCCGGCGCAATGGCCGAGCATCAGCCAGGCATGCGGCCGCAGCACGGCGACGTGGTCGGTGATCGTCTTGGCGTTGGAGGGGCCGACGCCGATATTGATCATGGTGATCCCGGCATGGCCCTTCTTCTTCAGATGGTAGGCCGGCATCTGTGGCAGGCGGGTGAGGGCGGAATCCGTTTCCGGCGCGTTCGAACCGGGCAGGGTAACGACATTGCCGGGCTCGACGAAGGCAGTATAGCCGTCGCCGTCCTCCGCCATCAGCTTGCGCGCCCAGCTGCAGAATTCGTCGATATAGAACTGGTAATTCGTAAACAGCACGAAATTCTGGAAATGCTCGGCATGCGTCGCCGTATAATGCGACAGTCGGGCGAGCGAGTAGTCGATGCGTTGCGCGGTAAATGGCGCAAGCGGCGAGGGCTCTCCCGGCGGCGGGATATATTCGCCGTTGGCAATCTCGTCGTCGGTGGTGTTCAGGTCGGGTGTGTCGAAGATATCGCGCATCGGAACGTCGATGAAGGCGTTGGTCGATGCTTCCACATGCGCACCCTCGCCGAAGGCGAAGTGCAAGGGGATCGGCGTCGTCGATTCCGAGACGATGACAGGAACATTGTGGCTCTTCATCAAGAGCGCCAGCTGCTCTTTCAGGTAATGCTTGAAGAGCTTCGGCCGGGTGACGGTCGTCGTGTAGATGCCGGGTGCCGTGACATGACCATAGGAAAGCCGCGAATCGACATGGCCGAAGCTTGTCGTCTCGATGCTGACCTGCGGATAAAAAGCGCGGTAGCGCGAGGAGATCGGCGCGCCCTGTGCGAGTTCGGCGAAGCTCTGGATGAGGAACGCCGTATTGCGCTCGTAAAGCGCCGTCAGCGCCTCGACCGCCTTGGCGGGATCATCGAAACTCTCAGGCTGGAAAGGCGGTGGAGAGGAAATGTCGAGGGGCAACAAAGGGGGGATTCGTTTGTTCATGACACATTATAGAGAGTTGTTCTTGACAAGCAAACGACGCGCGCCGGCGGATTCCGATTTTTTATCCTATTCCGCGTCTGGTGCGAATGCCTGTCGCCCAACGTACCCAGCGGTTTTGAGACACCGACATGCATAATCAAAGACTTAAAGCGCATCGCACGATGCGCTTTAGTCACCGCACCGTGGGCGCGCAGAAGGTGCCGTTTCTCTCCAGGCAGGTATAGCTCGCCCCGAAATGCGACTGCGCCCCGCCGCCGCCTTCGTGCACCACGACTGCCGAAAAGGTGATCGCGAAGATCGCCGCAAACAGCGTGATGATGCTAAAGCGTCTTGCCAGAATATAGATGTTCATCCCCTTATCCCCGATATGCAACTCTATCGTGACAAGAGTTTTGCCATGCGATGGCTGAACGAGTGCTGAGATGCCGGTTCATCAGCCGTTCAGCTTGCTGGGCAGGCTCGGCCAGGTTGCGGAGGGGATTTGTAGGGAGGCGCCGGGCCCAGTTCGACTGTTCGGCTTCGCCGGACGGCTTGACAGAGAAGGCCGCAAAGGGCTTCGAAGCATGCCGTCGCGTTGGCATGCTTCTCGGTTTGGGATGATCCTTGCGCGGGCGCCTTATGGCTTCAGAGCCGCGTCCAGGTCTGCGACTTGCAGAGGATCTTCATCACGCAGCCCTGCATCCTCAGCGAATTGCCGGAAATCTTGCCCGAGCCGCTATAGGTCTTCTCGGCGGCCGGGTCGGTGATCTCGCCGGCATAGCTGCCGCCGGTTCCCGCAAGCGTGCCGATCTTCCGGCCGGCATATTTACCGGTCTTCAGCGTCACGCAGTAACTGCCGCCGCAGGATGCGATCACCGCCGTATCACCGGCGGCCGTCTTCCAGTTGCCGACGATCGGCTCTTCGGCATACGCGATACCCGCGATGACTGTTATGGCGCCGGCGAGAACGAAGCTGCGGATCATCTTTTCCTCCATGATGTCCTTGATCGCGGCGAAAATAACTGACGCAAACGTAAAGGTAAACAGGGTCAATCGCTATGATGCTGGCCAGCTGAAAAACGCGAGAAAAAGCCGTTCGTCCAGCTTCCAAAGAGATCGCCTGCTGATTTCATGATGAACAATCCCTTTATTTTCAAATCTGAATCTTTCGTAAAATCCGCTCGAAAATCCTTAATTCACAGGGAGTCCGATGTTTAACGAAAATCCAATTTTACCAAGTGTTTGCACTTTGTTTGTCTCAAATTAATCATGCATTTTAGGCGTTTTTTGAAAGCCGTTTGGCATAGTGAACCCATCAAACGAGCGGGGCAAACCCGCCGGACCGAAAGGGCCGTAAGCCGCAACAGACGGCAAGGCCTAGAGGTAAAACAGGGTCAGTCATAAACAGGCTAACAGGGATAAAACCGATGGCACGCTTTGAAATGCACAATGCTGAAACGGCCACCATGGGTGGCGACAACAACTGCGCCGATGTCTTCTGCGAAATGGGTCTGATGTATGCGACCGGCCGCGGCTGCGAAGTCGATCTCGTCTCAGCCCACAAATGGCTGAACATCGCCGCAATCAAGGGCAACGATCGCGCCGCCGAGCTTCGTGCCGACGTGGCCGCCGCCATGGACAAGATGCAGCTCGCAGCGGCGCTGCGCGCCGCCCGCGAGTGGATGACGGTTCACTAAGGAATCGACAAGAGCAGCAATAACAACCTCAAAAAGAGGGAGCTGGCGGGCCACTTGGATGGGGCCGACGCCGGGAGAACGGAACCGCGACCGGATCCTCCACCGGCCGCGGTTCTTCGCATTATCGGCTGATCTGTTTCAGCACCTGCGGTAGCGTCTCTTCGAGCAGCGCCATATCCGCCTCCGGCCCGACGCTGATGCGGATGCAGCGGTTGAGGGGCGCCACGCCAGGCATGCGGATGAAAACGCCGTGTTCCATCAGCCCGTCGACTATCGCCCTCGCATAAGCGCCGTCGCGCCCAGTGTCGATCGCCACGAAATTCGTCGCAGAGGGCAGTGGCTCAAGACCGTTCGCCCGGGCGATGCCGGCGATCCGCTCCCGCGCCGCATGGATTTTCCCGACCACCTCGACAAGATAGGTCTGGTCCTTCAGCGCCGCGAGCGCTGCGGCCGTTGCCAGCCGGTTCATACCGAAATGATTGCGGATCTTGTCGAAGGCCTGTGCCGTGCCTGCTGTGGAGATCACGTAGCCGGTGCGTGAGCCGGCAAGTCCGTAGGCCTTGGAGAAGGTGCGGGTGCGAACGACGTTCGGCAACTCGATGAGCGAGGAGATCGACGGCAGCGAACCTGCTGGTCCCGTTTCGCTATAGGCCTCGTCGAGCACCATCAGTGTCGTCTCGGGCAGCGCCCGAGCGAAAGCGACGATGCTGTCGGCATCCCACCAGCTTCCCATCGGATTGTCAGGATTGGCGAAATAAACGAGCGGCGCATTCTCGCGCTTGACGGCATCGAGCAGGCCGCCGAGATCCTCGCGGTCGTTTGCGTAGGGAACGGTCACCAGCCGGCCGCCGAAACCGGCGACATGGAAATTGAAGGTCGGATAGGCGCCGAGCGAGGTGACGACGGGCGCGCCCGGCCCGATCACCAGCCGGACGATCTGGCCGAGCAATTCGTCGATGCCGCTGCCGATGGCGATATTGGCGGACGAGACGCCCAGATGGGCGGCCAGCGCTTCCCGGAGCGCGAAATTCTCCGGATCATTGTATTTCCAGATATTGCCGGCTTCCTCGCGCATCGCTGCAAACACGGAAGCGGCGGGGCCGAAGCCATTCTCATTGGCGCCGATGCGCGCCGAAACGGCAAGTCCACGCTGGCGCTCGATCGCCTCGGGGCCGACGAAGGGAACTGTGGAGGGCAGGGCGCTGGCAAGAGGTGTGAAGCGCGAAAAGGCGGACATGCGACGGCAATTTCCCGGACATAATGACAATTGGCGAAACAATAGGCCCGGGCACGGCCAACGCAAGCAAGATTATTTGCGCAACGACTCGGCCTGTTCAGGCGCGGAAGATCGGCGCACGCCGGGCGGCAATTGCTTCCATGTTGCCGACGAGGAAATCGGTACGGACGACGCGGCGCAGAACCTCGGGGTCCATGATGTTGATGAACCGCACCCCGATGCGTTCCTTATGGCGATAGACCTCGGCGCAGCCGATCCGATAGGCGAGGCCAAGAATGTTGAGATAATAATGCTTCGGCAGGCCGGCCGTGGTCGAGACGATGAAGGTGGCGCCGCCCTGGGAGATATCGATGATCTCGGCACTTCGCATCGAGACGCCTGTGAGGCACGGCCGGACGGCGACGATGCGGGCTGGCCGTTTGACGCTGAACTCTTCCCAGCGCAGGTCGTAGACAGCGGACTTGACCGTGGCAAGGTGTGTAGCGCGGAGCATAGTCATTCACATTCTCCGTCAGACAGGGCACATTTGGGGTCTTGATCGCGAGCAAGCTGGTCTTGATCTCATTCAAGCTGGGGTCTTGCTCCAACCAAGGTCACATGAATGTTTTGCACATTCGTCAAATATAAAATTACAATTTTAACGAGTTTAAACTTTGTTCCCAAGCGGGACGCCCGATGTTCATTATTGGGACGCAGGCTTTCGTCTCCAGGCTCCCGTTTCAGCCGAAAAATCTGGCGGCGAGATATCCGCCGGCGGCAGTCAGCGCCGTCAGAGCCGTGCCCCAGGCCATGTCGACTAGGCTCATGGCGAGCGGCCAGTTGCGAAGCGTGGCAAGATTGGTGATGTCATAAGTGCCATAGGCCGCCAGTCCCAGAATGGCACCGTGGAGAAACGCGGTGGCGATCGAGCCTGTCGATAGCGCCGGCAGCACGGCAAGCACAACCACCGCGGCGGCGAAGAACAGGTAGAACAGTGCGCCGACCGCAAGGTTGGGCGAGGGCAGCATCAGCGCTCCCAGTTGGTCGCGGTAGAAGTTGCCAGCGATGATGCCGAGCCATATCCCGTCGCAGACGAGAAGGGTGAGAAAGGTGCCGGCATAGGCGAGCAGTGATGTCTTCATCGTCAATCTCCCGAGCTTCGCCTTTCTACGCAGCAAGGGCCAGCCGGATCGCCGCCCGTTCGATTTCGGCGCAATTTTCCCGAACTCTTTCAATGGCCGAGCGTTGTGCCTTGATCGATGAAGCACGGCGCGCTTCGAATGACGACAGCGAGGAGTTGAAGATGACTGATGTAAAAATCCCTTGGGAATCATGGGTCGTGGTCTGCGATGGAGCCAAGGCTCTGATCATGCAGAATGCCGGCGATGCCCAACTGGTGAACCTGAAGGTGCTGGAAACCCTGACGCAGCCGAGCGCGCCGGATCGCGAGATTGGCGCCGATAAGCCTGGCCGAACCCATGCCGCAGACGGACTGAGCGGCAGCGCTGTTGAGGAGACCAGTTGGCAGGATCAGGCCGAAACCGAATTTTTGAAACAGGTGGCGGAAAAGCTCGACGCGTTGGTGCAGGAAAAGAAGGCCCGTCGCATCGTCCTCGTTGCACCGCCGAAGGCGCTTGGCGCGCTGCGGCCAGCGCTCCGCGCCGATACGCAGGCGGTGATCACCGCGGAAGTGGCGAAAGACTATACCAATATGCCGGTCGACGAGATCGAGCGGCATCTCGCCGCCTGAGCTGGCAAGAGCCTACCTATTCGCGACGCGGGTCGAATGGCCCGCGTTTTCTCATGCCGGCGCGTCAAGCGGACGGTTTCTGCCCGGCAAACAGCTCTTCATGATCGGCAAAGAGCGCCGCCAGGCGGTCGATGACGATCCTGACTTCCGGCCGCTGCCGCTCGTCATCATGCGCAACGATCCACATGTCGTAGGTTAGTTCGTCGATGACGGGTCCGGCGCGGACGAGCCTGCGTTCCTGATCGCCGATGAAACAGGGGAGCACGCCGCGGCCGGCACCGCCGCGGATGAGGTAAAAGAGCATATGCGGCGTGTTCGTCCAACTGGTGATCCAG
Source organism: Rhizobium sp. WYCCWR10014 (assembly GCF_001657485.1). Classification (GTDB taxonomy): domain Bacteria; phylum Pseudomonadota; class Alphaproteobacteria; order Rhizobiales; family Rhizobiaceae; genus Rhizobium. Next base: position 159,605 of record NZ_LXFU01000048.1, on the reverse strand, counting down.
CAATCCGGCTGTTCGAACGTCCATTTGTCCGCCGGCGTGATGGCGGTATCGGTGCCGAGCGAGATCCAGTTGCAGTTTTTCTCGTCATAGCCGGCCGCCTGATAGGCCGCATGCGCCACCTTGACCGACCGGCGGATCGCGACGTTGCCGCTCTCCGGCCGGCTGTGGCGAATGGCGATATGCGCCTCGCGATAGGTGAAATCGACGCTCGTGTCGCAGGTCTTGTAGCACATGCGGAAACTGTCCTTCGGCGTCCAGACGCTTGCCAGATGGTCGGCGACGAAGCGCGAGGTCCAGCTGTCGGCGGCCGTCGAGACGATCGGCAGCGTCAGCACCTCGCCGCGCCAGTCGGAGATCGCACGCGCCGCATCCTGCATCAGCCGGACGCGATCGAGCAGCTCCTGCCCGTCCTTGGCAAGCAGATAGCCGGTGGGGCCGCGGCTGAACAGCGATCGGCCCGTCACCCGTTCGAGTGCCAGCATGCGCCGGCCGATCGTCGGCGCGCTGAGCCCGGTGCGGGCCGCCGCCGCCGAAAGCCCACCGCCGGTCGCAACATGAAAGAAAAGTTGCAGGTCGTCCCAGCTCGCGTCTTTCATGGATGAAAACCCCCTTTCCTCAGCGCCTCTACATCGGAAGGGCGCGAAGGCTTAGCTCAAGTGCTCCAAGAAATAGATGGAGGATGAAGCAATGGATCTCAACTGGGTTGTTCTCTTCAGGGAAATCGAAATCCGCAGTCGCCGGATACGCCATGATCCCTTGGCCGATCCGCTCGCTCGTCCGGAATGGCGCGGATTTCTCTGGGCCGTTCCGATCATCGCGCGCCTTGCCGCAAGACGGAGCGGCGAAACAAAGGCGACGCGCCGCGATGATTCACGGATCGGAAAACGCCTCAGGTTTCGAAGTTCAGTCGCAACACGTGGTGCAGGAATTCCGGATTGATCAGCATGTTGAAGCTGATCGTCACCAATTCGCCTTCGCGCTTGACCACGGTCGCACCGATCTCGTCATGGATGCCGAGGATTTCGAGAAAGAAATGGCTCGGTATTTCCAGGTTCGGGCTGACTTCGAGCAATGCGCCGGCAAGCGTGATGGTGCGGATCAGGCAGCGCACCTGCGTTCCGGTGCTGAGGTGATGGCCGACGAAGATGATGTTGCCGGGCCTGTCGAGATTGAATTCCCTGTAAGCACGTTCCGGTTTGGGGTGTTCTGTGTCGAGGTGCATCTGAAAGGCCCTTTTAGCCTCCGCTTGTTATACGACAGGATATTAGCGGAAGAATGCTGACACTTGCTGAAGAACATCGGTAAGATTGAATGCTTCTGTGAAGCCTGCGGGAAAATCGCACCGATTTCGTGCAGATTTGCCCCAAAGCTGCGCATTCCTGAGGCAGATGCGCCATTCTTGACATGTCGGCGGCGTTCGCGCATACAAGGGCCGGTTCGAGGCGCCGGCCGCTCGCGGATGAAAATCCATGGTGAAGTCCTCGCGATCATGGTCACGGCCCTTTGTGCATGCTGACTGACGGCAATGCGAGCTCCCATCCGCAGTCGAAGAGCATGCCTTTCGAAGGCTCACGCCATGACGACGACCTATCCTGCCATTGAAGAATTGAAGGCCCAGGCCAAGCGCCTGCGCCAGGCGATGAACGATCGCGGCACCACGCTGTCCCACAGTGCGGCCCTGGAAATGATTGCCCGCCAGCACGGCATGCGCGATTGGAATACGCTTGCGGCCCTTGCGGCGAAGCCCAATGCCGCTCCAAAGACCCCGCTCTTCGTCGGCGCGCATATTCGCGGCCGTTATCTCAATCAGCCGTTCACTGGCGAAGTTCTGGCGCTTTCGGCCCTGCCGGGCGGCGACCTCCACAGGATCACCATCCATTTCGACGAGCCGGTGGATGTCGTCACCTTCGAGAGCTTTTCCGCCTTTCGCCAGCGTGTGAACGCGCAGATCGATGCCGACGGCGTGTCGCCGCGGAAGACCTCGAACGGCGTGCCGCATCTGGTGCTCGATCTCTAGTTTGCTCTCATTCTTTCGAGGCTGTCCGGATACGCAGGATTCGTAAGCCGGATCGGGCCTCGGCCGCTATTGCACGGATTTCTCCATGACCGATTTTTCTGAAGGTAATGCCTTTCTTACCGGCTGGCTGCCGGGCGTCTTCATCAAAACGGCGGCACCGATCGTCGCGATCACCACCGTCAACGGCCTGTTCACCGTCGTCGACGCCTATTTCCTCGGTGCCTATGTCGGCCCGGACGCGCTCTCTGCCGTCAGCTTGATTTTCCCGGGGCTGATGCTGCTCGTCGCCCTGCAATCGCTGGTCTCGAACGGCATGGCGAGCATCCTCGCCCGCCGGCTCGGCGCCGGCAATCGTCAAGGCGCGCGTCGGGTGTTTGCCGGCGCGCATGCGCTGGCGTTCGCCGTTACCCTCGTCCTTAATCTGGTCTACTGGACGGTGGGTCGGCAGATCATCGATGCCGGTGCCGCCGGCAACGCCTCGGTTGCCGACGGTGCCCTGCTGTTCATGGGCGCGATGATCGCCTGTGCGCCGGTCGGCTTCTTCCTGTCGCTGCATCTCGACGGATTGCGCTGCGAAGGCAAGATCGGTTTCATGACGCTGGTGACGCTGTCGGCCTCGCTGCTCAACATCCTCGCCAACTGGCTGTTCATGGCGGTGATGCATTGGGGCGTGCTCGGTTCGGCAGTCGGCTCCATCGCAGCGCAATTCGTCTGTCTCTCAGCCGTGCTCGCCTATCGCTGGCGCCGGCCGGCGGCGCTCAGACCTTCCCCCGGGTTGGCTCTTGCAGAATGGCGCGGCATCGTCGCCTTCGGCGCGCCCATGAGCCTCGGTTTCATCGGCATATCGCTGGCCTCGGCCGCCATTCTGATCAACGTCGCGCTCTGGAGCGTGGCAGACTATGCCGCGACCGTGGCTGCTTATGGCATCATCACCCGGATCATGACTTTCACCTATCTGCCGCTGCTTGGCCTCAGCATCGCACTGCAGACGATCGTCGGCAACAATCACGGTGCCGGCCTCGGGCTCCGCGTCGGCCGCAGCCTGCAGATCGCCATGCTCGCAGCGCTCGTCTATTGCACCCTGGTGGAGATCACCGTCGAATTGCTGGCCGGCCGCCTCGGCGCCGTTTTCGTCGCCGATCCCGCGATCATCGCCGAGGTCCTGCGAATTCTGCCCTGGACGATCGGTGCCTATTTTCTCTTCGGGCAGATGCTGATCCTGTCGTCCTATTTCCAGTCGATCGGCGATGCCCCGCGCGCGGCGATCTTCGGCCTGTCGCGGCCCTATCTGCTCACCCTGCCGCTCACCTTCCTGCTGCCCTTCGTCTTCGGCGAGCAGGGGATCTGGATGGTGCCGGTCTTTGCCGAGGCAGGTATGTTCATCCTTGCCTTCCTGGTGCTGTCGCAGAACGCCAAACGCCGCGGCTGGCGCTACGGGCTTCTACCGATCTGAGACGGAAAAGCCGCGCCGGAGCGCGGCTTTGCCTGATGTCGTCTATTCCTTGCCGCTCGAAGCGGCCGTTGTCGCGGCTTCCGCCTCATTCAGCGCCTCGGCGCATTCCTGGCAGCAGACCTCGACAGTCTTGCCGCCGAGCTTGACGGTGATGGTCTCCGCGCCGAGTTCGCAGTCGCAGGCAGCGCATGTGGTCTTTTTCATCTGGTGATCCTCCTGTTGATCGTCCCCGGATCGGGACAGGTTCATAAGATCATCGAAGACCGCATCACCGCTGTCGAAATCTTTAGCAATCAATAGGAGTTTTCACCTGCGCCGCAGCTGCGCCGAACGCTGGAATTCGGCCGGAGTCTGCCCGAAGGCCTGCTTGAAGGACGCGCTGAAATGGCTGTGGCTGGAAAAGCCGAGATCAAGCCCGAGCGCGGTCAGATCCTCATACTGGCCGAGCAGATCGAGGGCGCGGGCAAGCCGCAGCCGCAACTGGTAGCGATAGAGCGGTGTGGCCTCGACCTGTTGGAAGACTTGAGTGAGGTAAACCGGCGAGACGCCCACTTCCGAGGCGATTTCCGCAAGCGTCCAGCGCCGCGCGAGATCGGAGGAAAGCACCAGCTTTGCCCGGTCGACGAGCTTCTGCCGGCCGGCGCTGGCGCCCGCCGCATGCGATGTGCGCTCGCCAAGCGAGCGGCGCACGAGCGTCAGCGCCAATATTTCCGCTTCCAGCGTTTCGGCGACGTTGCGGCTGAGACCGTGGCGCAGGAGAGCGACCAGCGCCTGCGCGCGCGGATCAATCCGCCGGCGCTGGCGGCGGAAGGAAAAGGGCGGGCCGGGTTGCGCCTGCTCCTTCGGCGTAAGCTCTTCAAGCATGGTCTCGTCGATCGCCAGATCGATGCAGGCGTCGCCACCCTCGATAGGGTGGCTGATTCGATATCCCTGGCCGGCATTGAAGAACAAGACCTGATTGGCTTCGGCCACCGTATCATTGCGGCCGACATGCCGCATGAAGACGCCGCGATAGGGATAGACGAGGCTCGTCCTGTGGGCGCATTCCTCGTCGCTCTTATGACGGCACTCGCCATTGCAGACGATGTCACGAATAGTGACCATCTTCGTTTTCAGAAGCGGTGCCGTTGAGAACTGCGACATTGCATATTCCGTATCAGACTGGCCAGAACCGACAGTGCTTATAACAGCACTTTAGTAACGGCTGTAGACATGAACATCGCTCTCCGTCTGCCCCCTGGAAAGGCCGATATCCTTCAGCTGTTCGTCGGAAAGCTCCATCAACGCATTGCAGTTGCGTCGTTCGTTCATCTTGCGCGCCAGCCAGCGGGCTGCCGTGATGACGGCAAGAAGCAAGCCGGGTCGGCTATGGCGCGAAGAGCGAATATTCCGGGCCGGTATCGTAAAATTCGAGCTGTGCATGGTGATCCTCCATCCGTGTGTGGATGGAGGCAGTGAACCATCAGCGGCGGTTTCGCGCTGTCAGATTATTTAGCGATCGAACGCGACGCTTACGCCTTCAGCAGCCACTCGTGTTCAGCGGCATTGTGGAATTTCCAGATCCGTTGCGGCCCGGCCATGACGTTGAGGTAATAGAGGTCGTAACCATGGCAGGCGGCGCAGGGGTGATAGCCCTTCGGCACCAGCGTTACATCGCCATCCTCAAGCGCCATTGCCTCGTCAAGCGAGCGATCGTCGGTATAGACGCGCTGGAAAGCGAAGCCCTGCGGTGGGTTGAGGCGATGGTAATAGGTCTCTTCCAGGAAGCTCTCGTTCGGCAGGTCGTCCTGGTCGTGCTTGTGCGGCGGATAGGAGGAGGTGTGTCCACCAGGCGTAATCACCTCGACGACCAGCAGCGAATGCGCCGAGCTGTCATCTTCCGGCATGATATTGTTGACGTAGCGCACATTCGTGCCCTTGCCGCGCGTCACCTGCGGATGCGTGCCGGGCGGGATTTCTTTCGCCTGATAGGTGCCGCCGCCGGGTGCGGAGCAGACGGCTAGCTCCAGATCGGTCTCCGCCGTCACCGACCACGTCGATTCCATCGGGATGTAGAGCGCATGCGGGGCGCCTTCGAACGGGTTCATGCGGCCGCCGAGCGTGCCGAAATCCTTGGTGCCGGCGGATGCCTTGCCCTTGCCGGTCACCCAGACGAGGCAGACTTCGCGATCGCCCGTCTCTCCCGAAACGGTCTCGCCCGGCTTCATCCGATGCAGATCGAAGCCGACATAGGTCCAGCCGGCATTTTCCGGGGTGACATGGGTGACGCGGCCATGCGTGCCTGATGGTTTCACCTTGAGATTTGGCATTGGTGTTTTTCCTCGTAAGTTGGAAAATTCCCCTCCCCAACCCCTCCCCACAAGGGGCAGGGGCTAACCTGCCGTGCTGTCTCGCCCATATTACGGCATTCCTTTTTGCAAGGTGGCCGTTGGTGCGGGGCGGTGCCTCAAGTTAAGTCCCTCCCCCTTGTGGGGAGGGGGTGGGGAGGGGTCTTTTGTTCCGCTATCCCTTAGGAAAGCCTTCCGTTTCCACGGTATAGCCAGCAGCCGTCATGACGCGCATCAATTCTGCGTGGCCGATCTCGGCCATTTTCTGCGGCGGGGCCTTGCGCGGATCCTGTTCGGCTTCGACGACGAACCAGCCTTCATAGCCGTGATCGGCCAACCGCTGGACGATGGCGCCGAAATCGAGCGAGCCGTCACCCGGCACCGTGAAGGCGCCAAGCGCCACCGCATCGAGGAAGGACTGTCGGCTGCGGTCCAGCCCATCCACCACAGGCTTGCGGATATCCTTGACGTGAACATGGTTGATACGGGCGTGGTGGTTCTCGATGGCGCGCAGCACGTCGCCGCCGGCAAAGGCCAAATGCCCGGCATCGAGCAGCAGCGGAATACCTTCGCCCGAGTAACGCATGAAGGCGTCGAGTTCCGGCTCGGTTTCGACGACGGCCGCCATGTGATGGTGATAGGAAAGCGCCATGCCCTGCTCGGCACACCATTCCCCGAACTGGGTGAGGCGGCGCCCATAGGCCTTCATCTCGTCATCGGAAAGGCGCGGCTTGGTCGCCAGCGGCTTGGAGCGGTCGCCCTGGATCGAGCGGCCCACCTCGCCGTAAACGATGCAGGGCGCGGCGACGGCCTTGAACAGTTCGATCATCGGCGCGATGCGGTCCTTGTTGGCGGCAAGCTCCTCATCGACAAGCGTGCCCGAGAACCAACCGCCGCACAGCGTGACGTCGGCTGCACGGAGAATCGGCAGCATCACCTCCGGATCGTCGGGGAAGCGGCGGCCCTTTTCCATGCCGGTAAAGCCGGCACTGCGCGATTGCCGCAGGCATTCCTCCAGGGACACATCATCGCTGAGCTCAGGAAGATCGTCATTCCACCACGCGATGGGCGACATGCCGAGTTTGGCCTTCATCAACATTCTCCTTAAAAGCATTACGGAAGAGCCGGGACGCTCTTCCGGGAATCATATTAGCCGATGCGCTGGGCGGCACGTGCTTCGACGTAGCCCTTGCGCGCTTCGTTGACCTCTTCGCGCGGGCTAACCTCAGGCACAGCGACATCCCACCAGTGGCCGCCGGCCTCCGTGGTAATCAGCGGATCGGTGTCGATGACGAAGACCGAGGTGCGGTCGTTCTTCTTCGAGTCGGCGATGGCCTGTTCGAGTTCGGTGATCGAGGCGACCCTGACGGCGATGGCGCCCATGCTTTCGGCATGCGCCCGGAAATCGATTTCCGGCATCACCTCGTGATAGGAGTCCTTCAGCAGATTGTTGAAGTTGGCGCCGCCGGTTCCCATCTGCAGCCGGTTGATGCAGCCATAACCGCGATTGTCGAGCACGACGATATTCAGCTTGAGGCCGAGCATGACCGAGGTGGCAAGCTCAGAATTCATCATCATGTAGGAACCGTCGCCGACCATGACGACGACATCCCGTTCCGGATGCGCCATCTTGGCGCCGAGCCCGCCGGCAATCTCGTAACCCATGCAGGAAAAACCGTATTCCATGTGATAGCTGCCCGGCGCCGTCGCCGGCCAGAGCTTGTGCAATTCGCCGGGAAGGCCGCCTGCAGCGCAAAGCACCGTCGTGTTCTCGCCGCCGAGCGTGCGCGCCACTGCGCCGATCACTTGGGCATCGGAGGGCAGGGCGGCATTGGTCGTCGCCATCGCCTTGGCTGCGGCCTCCATCCAGACCTTCTTCTCCGCAGTCGCCTTCTCGGCGAGTGCGGCCGGCGCCTTCCAGCCGGAAAGCCCTGCCGAAAGCGCCTTCAACCCTTCGCGGGCGTCAGTCACTAGCGGATGGCTGTCGTGCTTCACTGCGTCATAGGCGGCGATATTGAGGCCGATCATCTTCAGGCTGTCGTTCTTGAACAGCGCCCAGGAGCCGGTGGTGAAATCCTGGCAGCGGGTGCCGACGGCGATGACGAGGTCCGTCTCTTCGGCGATCGCATTGGCCGCCGAGGTGCCGGTGACGCCGACCGAGCCGAGCGCCAGCCGATGGGTTTCGTTGATCGACGATTTGCCCGCCTGGCTGACGACGACCGGAATGCCGTGGGCCTCGGCAAAGGCGGCAAGCTCCTTCGTCGCCTGCGAATAAAGCACGCCGCCGCCGGCAACGATCACCGGCTTCTGCGATGCCTTGATCAGCGCGATGGCATTTGCCAGCTCGTCCGCATCCGGCTGCGGCCGGCGGGTCGTCCAGACTTTTTCGTCGAACAGGCTTTCCGGATAGTCATAGGCTTCCGCCTGAACGTCCTGGCAGAGCGACAATGTCACCGGGCCGCAATCGAGCGGGTCGGTCAAGACCTGCATGGCGCGCTTCAGCGCCGTGATGATCTGCTCGGGCCGGGTGATGCGGTCGAAATAGCGCGAAACCGAACGGAAGGCATCATTGGCGGAAACCGTGCCGTCGCCGAAATCCTCGATCTGCTGCAGCACCGGATCCGGCGCACGGTTGGCGAAGACGTCGCCCGGCAGGAAGAGAACGGGGATACGATTGACATGCGCCACGCCGGCAGCCGTCACCATGTTCAGCGCGCCCGGACCGATCGAGCTCGTGCAGGCCATGAAGCGCGTGCGGAAATTCGCCTTGGCATAGGCGATCGCCGCATGCGCCATGCCCTGTTCATTGTGGGCGCGATAGGTCGTCAATTCATCGCGCACCTGATAGAGCGCCTCGCCGATGCCGGCGACGTTGCCGTGACCGAAGATCGCCCAGACGCCGCCGAAGATCGGCACTTTCTTGCCGTCGACGATCGTCATCTGTACTTTCAGGAAATGCGCGACGGCCTGCGCCATCGTCAACCGTACCGTCTTGCCCATCGAGGCCTCCCGCAATCTTTCTTTTCGCGTTTTCCCCTCCCCAACCCCTCCACACAAGGGGGAGGGGCTAACCCACAGGGCTCTCTACATTCTCGCCGCAACGTCTCCTCCAAAGGGAAGCTTGCTGATGGCGTGAGGCGGTGCTCCGGGTTAAGTCCCTCCCTTGTGGGGAGGGGTTGGGGAGGGGTCTTAATTCTAACTCTACTGATGTCCGCGCGTCTTCAGCCACGCCTCTGTCAGTTGTCGGAAGCGGCCGGCCATATCGGCGATCGCTTCCTCGTCGTTCATTTCGCCCGAAAGCCAGGCGCGCGCCGGATCGGCAAAGATCGTCCGGCCGACGGCGAAGCCCTTCACGGAGGGAGCCGCCAGCGTCGCCTCGAAGCAGGAGATCAGCTCGTCGGCGGGCGCCTCGAGCCCCAGGAGCACGATACCGCGGCACCATGGATCATTTTTGGCGATCACCGCATCGATCTTCTTCCAGGCTTCACGGGATGCCTGCGGCTCCAGCTTCCACCAGTCCGGCTTGATGCCGAGCGCATAGAGCTCCTCCAGCGCGGTCGCAATGGTATCGTCGGTCAATGGCCCGTTCTTGCCGGCGATGATCTCCACCAGCAGCTCGCGGCCGACCTTACGGGCAGCCTCGAACAGCGTCCTCAGCTTCTCCTGCTGCTCCGTCTTCAATTCAGCCGGATCATCGGGATGATAGAAGCACAGGCACTTGATGCAATGTCCGAGCGGCCATTCCACAAGCTGCGAGCCGATATCCTGGCTGAATTCGAAGCGCAGCGGCTTCGAGCCCGGCAATTCCACCGGCCGTCCGATCCAGGAGAAATTCTTCGTCGCCGCATCGAAGAAAGCGTCGCGGCCGAAGCGTTCGTCGATCAGCATGCCGTAGCCGGCGCGGCCATTGGAAACCCGCGCCGCGGCCGCCACTGCCAGCCGCTTGAAGGCGACAATCTTCTCATGGCCGACGCCGAGCTCATCGGCGACGCTGACGAGTTGCGAACGGTGGTCGATCGCCAGTGCCATCAAAAGTGGGATTTCGCCGCGCCGGGTCGATGCCCAATGGATATGGTTGATCTCCACGTCTTTGCGCAGCGCCCGATGTTTGCTGCCGGTCGTCAGGAAGAAGTCGAGTTCCGCCCAGGTCGGATATTCCGGCGAGCAGAGCAGGCGGGAGACGGCGAAGGCGCCGCAGGCATTGGCCCAGGTGGCGCAGGTTTTCAATGGCTCGTCGCGCAGGAAACCGCGCAGGAAGCCGGACATGAAGGCGTCGCCGGCGCCGAGTACGTTGAAGACTTCGATCGGGAAACCCTGGCCGATGATGCCGGCTTCGAGATCGTCGGCGATCGGCCCGTCATAGACGATGCAGCCCATGGCGCCGCGCTTGAGCACGATCGTCGCCGGTGACAGTCGGCGGATCTCCTTCAGCGCGCCGAGCACGTCGTCGGCGCCGGAAGCGATGAGGATTTCTTCTTCGGTGCCGATGATGAGGTCGCAGTCCGGCAGCGTCTCCTTCATCTTCGAGGAGACCCGGTCGGATTTTACGTAGCGCTCGAAGCCTTCCGCATGGCCGGCAAGGCCCCAGAGGTTCGGCCGGTAATCGATATCGAAGATCACCTTGCGGCCGTTCGCCTTGGCGATGCGGATAGCTTTGCGCTGCGCGGCCTCGGTATTCGGCCGCGAGAAATGCGTGCCGGAAACGAGAACGGCGCGCGAAGATCTGATGAAATCCTCGTCGATATCGCCTTCATCGAGGGCCATGTCGGCGCAGTCCGACCGATAGAAGATCATCGGCGACACGCCCTCGGCCTCCACCGCAAGCAGCACCAGCGCCGTCAGCCGCTCCTTGTCGGTGACGATGCCATCTGTCGCAACACCTTCGCGCGCCGACTGCTCGCGGATGAAGCGTCCCATCTGTTCGTCGCCGACGCGGGTGATGAGGCCGGATTTGAGGCCGAGCCGTGCCGTGCCGATGGCGATATTGGCCGGGCAGCCGCCAACGGACTTGGCGAAGGAGCCGATATCCTCCAGCCGCGAACCGATCTGCTGGCCGTAAAGATCGACCGAGGAACGGCCGATGGTGATCACATCAAGCGCCGGCTCCGGCTGTGAACCCGGATTCGATTGTACCATGATGTCCTCCCGCTAGATTTTGCGCGGCTTCCAGTGCCTGCGAATTTTCAATAATGAAACATCGGTTCCGATATTTTGTCAATTCGGAATGTTTATTCCATTTTGCCTTTTGCAGGTTTTGACTGCTGACCCTTGCGCCGCCGTTCGGCGATTGCAACCGGCAGTGCCATGGTGAGCGCCATCGAAGCCGAAAGCGAGCGGAAGCCGGCGAAATCGGCCTCCGCCACCTCGAACCAGTGCGTAGCGCAGGCGGCAAGCGGCGAAAAGGCCGAATCGGTGATCGCGATGACGGGGACGCCGCGGTCGGCAAGCTCCTGGCTCTGGCTGAGGCTGTCGGCCGCATAGGGCGAGAAGCTCGCCGCGATCGCTGCATCCTTCGGTGATGCGAACTGCACCATTTCAGGGTCGACACCGTTCGGCGAGGCGACGATCTGATGGCGGATGTTGAGCTTGGAAAAAGCGTAGGTCATATGCGCCGTCAACGGGTAGGAGCGCCGTTTGGCGATCAGATAGATCGTCTCGGCGGCAGCAAGGATATTCACAGCTTTCGTGAAAGTATCGCTCTGCACCGTCGCCGCCAGCCGGTTGACCGACTGGCTTGCTGCGGCAATGAAGCCGGAGAGCAGATTGGCATCCTCATCGTCGCCGCTCGATTGCTCGAGCGTGACGAGGCGCTCTTCGTAGCTTAGCGTCCGGTCCCGCAATCTTTCGCGAAAGATGCTCTGCAGGTCGGAAAACCCTCCGTAACCCAGATGATGCGCCAGGCGCACCAGCGTCGACGGCTGGACGTCGGAGGCGGCCGCGATGCTGGCCGTCGTTCCGAAGGCGATCTCGTCGGGATTGCCGAGCGCGAAGGCGGCGACCTGCGCCAGTCGCTTCGGCATGCTCGCCTTGCGCTCGATGATGGTGCTGCGCAGGCTTTCGAAATCGCGCGGCACGCGTGCGTGCCTCTGGGGATCGTTATCCATGCTTACGGCTCACGAGATGAAACAAATATTCCATATTATCGAGCATAAACGATTTCAAACGGCACGGCTAATTGTTTTTAATCCCCTGTAATTGAAGGCTTTTAGACAGTCCTTCAGGGAGGGGGGCAAAAATGCCTTTGAGGAGGTCCCTTGTCAAAATGATCCAAATATTCCAAAAATCCGCGCGCAGCTCTGGAGGAGACGGAAATGAAGCCACTCGGCATCGGTTTGATCGGCACCGGCTATATGGGCAAGTGCCATGCGCTGGCGTGGAATGCGGTAAAGACGGTGTTCGGCGATGTCGAGCGTCCGCGTCTCGTGCATCTGGCCGAAGCCAATGCCGGACTTGCTGAGGCTCGTGCCGGTGAATTCGGCTTCGAGAAGGCGACGGCCGACTGGCGGACGCTGATTGCCGATCCCGAGGTCGACGTCGTCTCCGTCACCACGCCCAATCAGTTCCACGCCGAGATGGCGATTGCAGCCCTTGCGGCCGGCAAACATGTCTGGTGCGAAAAGCCGATGGCGCCGGCCTATGCCGATGCCGAGCGCATGCTGGAGACGGCGAAGAAATCAGGCAGGGTTGCCGCCCTTGGCTATAATTATATCCAGAATCCCGTCATGCGGCATATCAGGACGCTGATCGGCGAGGGCGCCATCGGCACGGTCAACCACATCCGCGTCGAGATGGACGAGGATTTCATGGCCGATCCTGATGTCTTCTTTTATTGGAAGAGCGAGCTTTCCGCCGGCTACGGCGCGCTCGACGATTTCGCCGTGCACCCGCTGTCGCTGCTCTGGTATCTCTTCGGCCATGTCGAGGCCGTCATAACGGATATGGTGAAACCCTATGCCGACCGTCCGCAGAGCGAGGGTGGTCGCCGTGCCGTCGAAAACCACGATGGCGCCAACGTGCTGATGCGGCTTGGCGGTGGCATCTCAGCCGTGTTGATGGCGAATCGCGCCGCCTGGGGTCGCAAGGGCCGCATCGCCCTGCAGATTTTTGGCTCGAAAGGCTCGATCGTCTACGACCAGGAGCGGATGAACGAATTCGAACTCTATCAAGCCAACGGTCGCGGCTCCGAGCAGGGCTTCCGCAAGATACTGGCGGCACCCGCCCATCAGCCTTATGATCGGTTTATCCCGGCACCAGGCCACGGCCTCGGCTTCAACGATCTGAAGATCATCGAATGCCGAGAGCTGATCCGGGCAATATCAGGCGAGCCGTCGTCGATCGTGACATTCGAAGACGGTCTCAGGATAGAGAAGTCGGTGCATGCCATGGCACAGTCCTTCCACGAGCGCCGCTGGATCGAGATCGGCTGAATGTAAGAGGCCGCTTTCCGTTGACGGGGCGTGGGGTAGGGAATAGGCCTTGGCGTGGGCGTCGGGCGCAGCTTCAGGAGTGAGATCGTGACGGATAGACTGGTGATCATCGGCGCAGGACAGGCCGGTTTCGCATTGGCGGCCAAGGTGCGTGCGTTGAAGGATACGCGCCCGATCACCCTCATCGGCGCGGAAGACGTCGCTCCCTATCAGCGCCCGCCGCTTTCGAAGAAATACCTGCTCGGCGAAATGGCTTTCGACCGCCTGCTGTTCCGCGCCGAGCACTGGTATGCGGACAATGACGTCGACCTTCGCCTTTCGACCTGGGCCGAGCAGATCAAGCCGGACAGCAAGCAGGTTCTGCTGCAGGACGGCTCCGTTCTTGATTACGGCACGCTGGCGCTCGCCACCGGCTCGACGCCGCGCCGGCTGCCGGCCGCAATCGGCGGCGATCTCGAAGGCGTCTATGTCGCCCGCGACAAGCGCGATGCCGATCTGCTCGCTGACGAGATGCGCCCCGGTCGCCGCGTCCTCATCATCGGTGGCGGTTATATCGGTCTCGAGGCGGCGGCCGTCGCCCGCCATCGCGGCCTGGAAGTCACCGTCATTGAGATGGCCGACCGCATCCTGCAGCGCGTCGCGGCGAAGGAGACCGCCGACATCATGCGCGTGATCCACGAGGCCCATGACGTGGTGATCCGCGAGAAGACAGGGCTCAAGCATCTGATCGGCAAGGATGGCCGGGTCACCGGTGCCGCACTTTCCGACGGATCGGTCATCGACATCGATTTCGCCGTCGTCGGCATCGGCGTCGCGCCGAACGATCAGCTTGCCAAGGAAGCCGGTCTCGAAGTCGCCAACGGCATTGTCGTCGACGAATTCGCCCGCACCTCCGATCCGGCGATCTTCGCCGCCGGCGATTGCGCCGCACTTCCCTGGGAGGGCGGCCGCATCAGGCTCGAATCGGTGCAGAACGCCGTCGACCAGGCCGAAGCGGCGGCAGCCGTCATCGCCGGCGGCAGCCAGCCCTATGATCCGAAGCCGTGGTTCTGGTCCGATCAGTATGACGTCAAGCTGCAGATCGCCGGCTTCAATCTCGGTTATGACGAGACGCTGCTGCGCCCCGGCGCCCGCGAAGGCGCCCATTCGGTCTGGTACTTCAGGGAAGGCCGGCTGATTGCCGTCGATGCGATCAACGACGCGAAGGCCTATGTGACCGGCAAAAAACTGCTGGAATCCGGGACCAATCCCGATAAATCGATTCTCGCCGACCCTTCTGCCGACCTCAAGAGCCTGCTCGGCTGAGTTCGGCTTCTTCATCGAAGAGAACGAAGCGCGATCAAATTCCGCGGATTTCGCCAGGAAATGCGGTTTGATTGCGCAACCGGCCGAATTGCAGCTCGCTGCATTTCTTCTGGTGAAAACTCAAAAAACCCTTGCATTCACAGACCGGTCACCATAGTTAGGCCGCACCGGAGAGGTGGCCGAGTGGTCGAAGGCGCTCCCCTGCTAAGGGAGTATACGTCAAAAGCGTATCGTGGGTTCGAATCCCATCTTCTCCGCCATTCCGATTTCCTGAGCGCGCGTCGATCGTTAGTTTCTGGCAGGGAATCACGTTCGCTTAGTTGGCTAGGCCGGGCGACGAAAAAATCTCTCTGCCTCAAGCGAGAGAATCGATGCGGGAATCACCTCCCGCGCTCAAGCCACTGACAGGTGGCGAAAGCGGATCGGTGCACGTCCGGTTACGCTTCCGGTAATCACGAATCCCCCGCAAGAGCCGCATTTTGTCAAAAAAGTGTCACGAATGTGTCGCAAAGCGCATGTCCAATTCTTTAGCGGTCTCCCCTAAGCCTTCGCAAAATCAGGGTTTTCTTAACGAAGCATAAAGGAAAGAGAGGCCGGCTGCCCAACTTGTGTCCTTTCAGCAACAGAATGTCGGGAAGGCTCCCTCAAACCCCCCGTCTACACAAGTTGGTGATTGCGTGACGGCTTCCGTCTTGTATTTTCAACCTCGGAAGCAAGGGCGACTGATCGTCCACTTCTTGAAACACGGGGATGGGGCAGGGAACGCTGCTCAGCGAAAGATCCCAAACCCGATCGAAACTTTGAATTGGAGGTCATTTATGAACATCAAGAGCCTTCTTCTCGGCTCCGCTGCTGCTCTCGCAGTAGTTTCCGGTGCTCAGGCTGCTGACGCTATCGTTGCTGCCGAGCCGGAACCGGTTGAATATGTTCGCGTCTGCGACGCTTACGGCACCGGCTATTTCTACATCCCGGGCACCGAAACCTGCCTCAAGATCAACGGTTACATCCGTTTCCAGGTTGATGTCGGCGATCAGCCGCTCAATCAGTCGGCTTCTAACGACTCCGATTGGGATGCCCGTACACGTGGTCAGGTTCAGTTTACCGCCAAGAGCGACACCGAATATGGTCCGCTGACCGGCGTCATCGTCATGCAGTTCAATGCTGACAACGCCTCTGAACAGAATGCCATCCTCGACTCCGCTTACCTCGACATCGCCGGCTTCCGCGCTGGTCTGTTCTACAGCTGGTGGGATGATGGCCTCTCTGGCGAAACCGACGACATCGGCTCGCCGGTCACGCTGCATAACTCCATCCGTTATCAGTATGAAACCGACGCCTTCTACGCTGGCATCAGCGTCGACGAACTCGAAGACGGCTTCTACAAGACGGACGAAGAAGCCAACAACGTTGGTGTTGCAGTCGGCCTCGGCGGCAAGGCTGGTGCATTCAGCTACCAGATCACTGCCGGTTACGACGTCGACAACGAAGACGGTGCTATCCGCGCAATGGGTACGGTTGACATCGGTCCCGGTACGCTCGGCCTCGCTGCCGTATACGCCACCGGCCCGAGCTCCTACTACACCAAGGCTGAATGGGTTGTCGCTGCCGAATACGCTATCAAGGCAACCGACAAGCTCAAGATCACTCCTGGTGTTCAGTACTACAGCAACTACTACGTTGCTGGCGACGACTTCAGCGACGACGAAGCCTGGAAGGTTGGTCTGACGGTCGATTACCAGATCGTTGACAACTTCTACGCCAAGGCTTCGGTTCAGTACCTCGATCCGGAAAATGATGACGACTCGACGGCTGGCTACTTCCGCCTGCAGCGTTCGTTCTAATCTGATCTGACTTCGGTCAATCAGGAAAGCCCGGCTCTTGAGCCGGGCTTTTTGTATTTGGACGAATGGCCTATTGTGCCAGTTGACCAATTTCGTGAGGTTATCGGCAGGTGACGAGAAAAGCTCGAATTGTTGTGGGGATATTGCCGAGATGCAGGAGCGGGGCATGCCCTTGCCCTTCGGCAGCATGAAGGATCAAGCCCGAATGCCGCCGTGCCATTTCGCCGGCGGTTTCCTGTGAAAGCAGCGACGTATTTTCACCGCGGATCAGCATGAGCGGCAACCGGCTCAGGCTTTCGAATTGCTCCCAGAGATCAGGCAACGGCTGGCTGAAATCGATCGATTTCAGTGCCTCCGCGATCGCCGGGTCGAAATCGGCGACCGGCCTTCCGCTGATATCGCGATAAAGGGCAAGCGCCATCTCGCGCCAGTCTTCCTCTGCAAGCGCGGTAAACGACGCGCCATGATTTTCCTTCAATAGGTCGGTTGCCTCGTTCCAGTCCGCCGGCTTCCTGCTGCTGTTGAGGTAATCGCGGATCCGCGCCAGACCCTCAGCCTCGAGCACAGGCCCGATATCGTTGAGGATGACGGCTTCGAGAAGATCCGGCCGTGTCGCTGCGATCAGGTGCAGGATCAGCCCGCCCCGCGACGTGCCGATGAAGATCGCCCGCTCGATGCCGAGTACTGCGCAGGCGGCAAGGACGTCGCCGGCCTCGATGGCGAGATTGTAGTTCGCCTTGTTCTCATCCCATGCCGAGTTTCCCCGCCCGCGCAAATCGAGCGCAATCACCCTGCGAGGCATTGTTGTGTCCCGGGAGAGAAGCAGCGCAAGCGGATGAAAATCCCGTGTATTGCGGGTCAGGCCGGGCAGGCAGATCACCGGCAGCCGTCCGGCGGTTGCCGCCTGGCCGGGTTGGTAGTCGCGGACATAAAGCCTCAACCCATCAGAAGAAGTGTAAAATCGTTCCTGGAAACCGCCTGCATCCGTATCCGGCATCGCATTCCTCGAGACCTGTTTGATCCCGAAGATGTAGCTTGCTTTTCAAGCTGCGCCAAATGGCTTCAGGAGGCGCTGCGTCCGCCGATCAGGTCGCGCTCGATATCGGTGGGTTGGCCGAGACGGGCTTTATAAACCTCGTAATTCTCCATCACCCGCTGCACGTAGTTGCGCGTTTCAGGGAAGGGGATGCGCTCGATCCAGTCGACGATCTCGTCGATCGGCCTGCCGCGCGGATCGCCGTAGCGGCCGATCCATTCCGGCACCCGCTTCGGCCCGGCATTATAGGCAATGAAGGTGAGGATATAGGAGCCGCCGAAGGCGTCGATCTGCTCGCCGAGATAATGGGCACCGAGTGTCGCGTTATAGCCGGCATCGGCCGTCAGCTTGTCCTTGGAAAAGGCGATGTTGTGGCGCTTGGCCACCGCCTGGGCTGTTCCCGGCAGAAGCTGCAGCAGGCCGCGCGCGTTTGCCGCCGATACGGCGGCCGGGTTGAAGGCGCTTTCCTGCCGCGCGATGGCATAGGCAAGCGCCTTGCCGGAGCCCGTTATATTGGCGTTCGCCGGGATTACGCCGACCGGAAAGGCAAGCGCTGCGACATCGATGCCGCGTCCATAGGCGATCTTGCCGATCTGCAGCGAGAGATGATGATCGCCGGATTGCTCGGCCCGTGCCGCAAGGACAGCCAATTCACCGGGGCTTTGCAGTTGATCGGCGAGCGCGAGATAGAGAATGGCGGCCCGCCATCCATGGCCAGCGGCCTCCAGCCGGGCGATCGCCTGCACGGCTTCGCGTGCCTGGAAGCGCTGCCGGTCGGCCGTGCTCGGTGCGGGATAGGTGACATTCAGCGTCTTTCGCCCCAGTCTTTCGGCCGCGAGTTGTCCATAGAAGGTGCCGGGAAAATTCGCGGCCTTCGCATAGAATTCGCTGGATTTGCCGGGGCCTCCGGCCTCCGCTGCTCGTCCCAGCCAATACCAGGCGCGTGAAACCGAGATCGGTCCGTTCGATGTCTGGAGAATCTTGCGGAAATGTCTTTCCGCCGTTGCCGGATCCTGGAGGCCGCGAAGCGCGTACCATCCGGCATGGAATTCAGCCTCGACGATATCCGTCGGGCTCGTTGCGGCGTAGTTTGCGACGATGCGATAGGCAGGTTTGAACTGTCCCTGGTCGACGAGACCACGGCTGATGATGCGCTGCTCGTTCCACCATTCGCCGGAATTGACGAGTTCGCTACGCTCGGGCGGCATCTGCTCCAGAAGCACAGCCGCTTCGGCATATTTGTCTTGCTTGCGCAGATATTCGATCCGCGCAAACAGCAGGCCGGCATCGCTGCGCCATTTCGCATCGACGGCGTTGAGCAAGGCGCCGGCATTGCCGGCTTTGGCGTCGACGGCAGCCCAGGCCGTGTAGAGCGACTGCGCCTGGCCCATGTCTCCGAAGCGCTTGGCCTGCGCCACCCGGCCGCGATACATCAGATAGTCCATCCGCGCCTTATGGTCGGCAGGCGTCAACAGCGCGGAAAACTCGATGAGGATCTTGTCCTCGGTCGCCTTGTCGAGAGCCTCTCCGCGCCAGACCTTGCGGATATATTTTGCCGCCTGCACCTGCTTGCCTGACGCAACCAGCGCCCGGCCGAGGATGACGGCGCCCTGCATCGTCTCGGGTGCGGTATCGCCGAAGGCGGCGAGCACGGCGGAAGGGGCGGGATTTTCGTCATAGATCGCGCGTTCGGAATAGGCGCGCAGCCGCGAAAGACCCGGCCAGCTCTTGAGCTCTTGCGCGGCGCTGGCGATTTCATAAGAAGGAACACCCTTCAATCCGGAAACGGCGATCGCCCAGGTGAGGATATGGCGGTCGAGCGTCCCGTCGCCCATGCTGTCGCGGATCGAAAGCGCCAGCTGCGGGTTCTTGTCGGAAAGCGCGTCGAGGCCGGCTTTCAGGTCGCCGTTGACGGGCGCGATGGCCGGATTGCGCGGAATGGCGCCTGTTGTGATTGATTCCGGTATGGCTGTCTCGGGAATGAAGCCGAGCGGCTTGACGGCAGGCATGGGGGTGCTTTCGCCGGGAAGCGGCGACGCAACACTGCTCCACGCGGCGGCAATGAAGCCGAAGGCGGACAGAATCAGGACAGCTTTCTTCATCCGGGATCTCGCAACGAAAACACGCCCTGCCATTTGGCTAGAGGCATCTTAACGAAACCTTACCGTACCAGGTAAAATTCATTCACATCTGCTATCGGAATTTGCCCTAAACCGAACTCTGCGCGCTTGTCGCGATGATTTCGGCGCTCTATGGTGCGCAACTCATATTCATGGAATGCGGCCGAAGCAAGGATTTGGTCGTGAGGAGCTTTGCATGTTCAATGGGTCCATTCCCGCCCTCGTCACCCCCTTCACGGATGCCGGACTGATCGACGAAGACAGCTTCGCCGCTCATGTCGACTGGCAGATCAAGGAAGGCAGCGGCGGTCTCGTTCCGGTCGGCACGACCGGCGAATCCCCGACGCTGTCGCATGCCGAGCACAAACGGGTGGTGGAACTCTGCATCGAGGTTGCCGCAAAACGCGTTCCCGTCATGGCCGGCGCCGGCTCGAACAATACGCGTGAAGCGATCGAGCTTGCCCAGCATGCGGAGAAGGTCGGTGCAAACGCCGTTCTGGTCGTCACTCCCTATTACAACAAGCCGACGCAGAAGGGTTTGATCGCGCATTTTTCGGCGATCGCCGAGGCCGTCGATCTGCCGATCTATATCTACAACATCCCCGGTCGTTCGGTGGTCGACATGACACCGGAAACGATGGGTGCGCTCGCCAAGGCGCATAGGAATATTGTCGGCGTCAAGGATGCGACGGGCAAGATCGAGCGCGTCTCCGAACAGCGTATCACCTGCGGCACGGATTTCAGGCAATTATCCGGCGAGGATGCGACGGCGCTCGGCTTCAATGCCCATGGCGGCGTCGGCTGTATTTCGGTAACGGCCAATGTCGCCCCGCGCCTCTGCGCCGATTTCCAGGCGGCAACGCTGGCAGGCGACTATGCCCGCGCCCTGGAATATCAGGATCGGCTGATGCCGCTGCACAAGGCGATCTTCCTTGAGCCGGGTCTTTGCGGCGCCAAATACGGGCTCTCCAAACTTGGCCGGATGAGCCGCAACGTCCGCTCGCCGCTGCTTTCGACGCTGGAGCCGGCAACGGAATCGGCGATCGACGCGGCGATGCGCCATGCAGGCCTGCTGAACTGACGAGACCGGCCGTCTTCACAAGACCGGGTCTCTCCCTTACATAAAGGGCAAGAAATGAGGGCGCGGCTTTTCGCGCTCTAGATCCGGATGATTTTAGGCCTGACTGGCCTGAAATCTGAATCCGGATCTACATCAAAGAAATAGAGCATGATGGCACCCGAAAACCGCTCACACTTTTCGGCATCATGCTCGGAAGCAATTGGAATATCGTCATGGCCCCCAAAGGCAGCCAGCGCGTGGTGAACAAGGTCGTGGCCGAAAACCGCAAGGCCCGCTTCAACTACGAGATCATCGATACTTACGAGGCCGGCATCGTGCTGATGGGCACGGAGGTCAAGTCGCTGCGCGAAGGCAAGGCCAATATCGCCGAATCCTACGCCTCGGATGAGGGCGGCGAGATCTGGCTGATCAATTCCTACCTGCCGGAATATCTGCAGGCCAACCGTTTCAATCACGAACCGCGCCGACGCCGCAAGCTGCTGCTGTCGGGCCGTGAAATCCATCGCCTGCGCTCTGCCATCAACCGCGAAGGCATGACGCTGATTCCGCTGAAGATCTATTTCAACGATCGCGGTCGGGCAAAGATGGAACTGGCGCTCGCCAAGGGTAAGAAATTGCATGATAAGCGCGAATCCGAGAAGGAGCGCGATTGGAACCGGCAGAAGAGCCGCCTGCTGAAGGCTCATGGTTGACCACGCTGGGGCCGATCACACTGCAATCGGCCGCTGTCGCGTCTCGTCCGTGTAAAGGCGTGGCCACGCGAGGAGCTAGCCGCCGCGCCCCTGCATAATTCAAAGTGTTACAGCGAGAGATCAGTCTTCGAAATCGCTGGCCGGGGCGACTTCGGCCGGGCGTGGCGCCCGCTCGGAAGGATCGCGACCGATTTCAGCCTTCAGAGACAAGAGATCGATGAAATGATCGGCCTGACGGCGCAGGTCATCGGCGATCATCGGCGGCTGGGTCGCCATGGTCGAGATCACCGAGACCTTGCGGCCTCTGCGCTGCAATGCCTCGACCAGGTTCGTGAAATCGCCGTCGCCCGAGAAGATGACGAGATGATCGACCGTTTCGGACTGTTCCATGGCGTCGATGGCAAGCTCGATGTCCATGTTGCCCTTGATCTTTCGACGGCCCATGGAATCTGTGAATTCCTTGGCGGGCTTGGTGACGACTTTGTAGCCGTTGTAGTCGAGCCAGTCGATCAGCGGCCGGATCGACGAATATTCCTGATCTTCGATAAGAGCGGTATAATAATAAGCGCGCAGCAGATATCCGCGTTTCTGGAATGCTTTCAAGAGCTTGCGGTAATCAATGTCAAAGCCGAGGCTCTTGGATGCAGCGTAGAGATTGGCGCCGTCAATGAAGAGTGCAATTTTTTCGCGTGGGTCAAACATCGCTTACCAATCCAATGAGAGCAATCGAAATCCGTATGGGACAAACTTCAATAAAAACAATAGCTTGTGTTTCGATTTCAATCTGGTCCTTACTTTATGAATTATTCATATATGAAAGATTTAGGGCACGATTCGACATATTCCAAGCAACCTTCGGTGGAATTATGACATTCTCCATGGAAATCTAGCTCAGCCGCGGATAAAGACGAGGGGAGCCGGAATGAAAAACTTGTATTTGCCCGGTTTTAATTGTATCGGGCGTGTTAATCCCGAAATGACGACCGTAAAGGACAGGCAATGGCCCGTGTCACAGTTGAAGATTGCATCGACAAGGTGGAGAACCGCTTCGAGCTGGTTCTGCTCGCCAGCCACCGCGCCCGGCTGATTTCCCAGGGTGCCTCGATCACCATCGATCGCGACAACGATAAGAATCCTGTGGTGGCTCTGCGCGAAATTGCCGACGAGACGCTTTCGCCCGATGACCTCAAGGAAGATCTGATCCATTCGCTGCAGAAGCATGTCGAAGTCGACGAGCCCGAGCCCGATCCGGCAAGCATGATCGCCGCCGGCGGTGTCGCCGCAGCCGACAGCGAAGAGCAGGACGACGTGCCGGAGACGATCACTTTCGACCAGATGTCGGAAGAAGAGCTGCTTGCCGGCATCGAAGGCCTCGTGCCGCCGGAAAAGAGCGACGACTACTAAGGGCGTCTGCCGGATTCCCGGTGGCATTGATGCGATCCCCCGGTCGCATTGTTGCGATCCCCCGGTCGCATGCGATCCGGAAAAAAGCTGCATGCGATGCAAAAGAGCGACGATTACCAATCCTCAATCTTGCACCTTTATTGCTTAGGCATATTATTGCCCATGTGTGCGCCAATCGTTGATTGGCGCGCTTTTATTTTTATCGGAGTGGCTTTGGAATGATGCGGCAGTACGAGCTCGTGGAGCGGGTTCAGCAATACAAGCCCGATGCCAATGAAGCACTGCTGAACAAAGCCTATGTTTACGCCATGCAGAAGCATGGCCAGCAAAAGCGCGCGAGCGGCGATCCCTATATTTCTCATCCGCTCGAGGTCGCCGCTATTCTCACCGACATGCACCTCGATGAATCGACGATCGCGGTCGCCCTTCTGCACGATACGATCGAGGATACGACGGCGACACGCGCCGAGATCGACGAACTCTTCGGCGAGGATATCGGCCGCCTGGTCGAGGGTCTGACCAAGATCAAGAAGCTCGATCTCGTCACCAAGAAGGCCAAGCAGGCGGAAAACCTGCGCAAGCTGCTGCTCGCCATTTCCGACGATGTGCGCGTGCTGCTCGTCAAGCTTGCCGATCGCCTGCACAATATGCGTACCCTCGATCACATGTCGGCCGACAAGCGTGCCCGCATTTCCGAGGAGACGATGGAAATCTATGCGCCGCTCGCCGGCCGCATGGGCATGCAGGACATGCGCGAGGAACTCGAGGAGCTCTCCTTCCGCCATATGAACCCGGAAGCCTACGAGACCGTCACCAAAAGGCTGGAAGAGCTTTCGAAGCGCAACGAAGGCATCGTCAAGAAGATCGAGGCCGAACTGCGCGACCTTCTGGTCGCAAGCGGCCTGACGAGCGCCTATGTCAAGGGCCGGCAGAAGAAGCCCTATTCGGTCTTCCGCAAGATGCAGTCGAAGTCGCTTTCCTTCGAACAGCTTTCCGATGTCTACGGCTTCCGCCTGATCGTCGAGGACATCCCGTCCTGTTACCGGGCGCTCGGCATCGTCCACACGCGCTGGCGCGTCGTGCCTGGTCGCTTCAAAGACTATATCTCGACGCCGAAGCAGAACGACTACCGTTCGCTGCACACCACCATCGTTGGCCCCTCCAGCCAGCGCATCGAACTGCAGATCCGCACCAAGCGCATGCACGAAATCGCCGAATTCGGCATCGCCGCCCACACGCTCTATAAGGACGGCGCCACCAATGCCGATGGCGACATCCTTTCTCGCGAATCCAATGCCTATTCCTGGCTGCGTCATACGATCGAGGCCCTGGCCGAGGGCGACAGCCCGGAAGAATTCCTCGAACACACCAAGCTCGAGCTCTTCCAGGACCAGGTCTTCTGCTTCACGCCGAAGGGCAAGCTGATCGCCCTGCCGCGCGGCGCCACCCCAATCGATTTCGCCTATGCGGTGCACACCAATATCGGCGACACCACGGTGGGCGCCAAGATCAACGGCCGCATCATGCCGCTGGTGACGCGGCTTGCAAATGGCGACGAGGTCGAGATCATCCGCTCCGGCGTGCAGGTTCCGCCCGCCGCCTGGGAGGAGATCGTCGTGACCGGCAAGGCGCGCGCCGCCATCCGCCGCGCCACCCGCATGGCGATCCGCAAGCAATATGCCGGCCTCGGCCACCGCATTCTCGAGCGCACCTTCAACAGGGCCGGCAAGATCTTCTCGCGCGAGGCGATGAAGCCGGCGCTGCACCGTCTCGGCCAGAAGGATGTCGAGGATGCGATCGCCGCCGTCGGCCGCGGCGAGATGTCCTCGCTCGACGTGCTGCGCGCCGTCTATCCCGATCATCAGGACGAGCGCGTCACCGTGAAACCATCAGGCGATGACGGCTGGTTCAACGTCCGCAGCGCCGCCGGCATGATCTTCAAGATCCCTGGCAAGACCAAGGCAGGGCACGAGGGCGGCCATTCGGAAATCGACGCCGATGCCGATATCGGGCCGATCCGCGGCCTGTCCGGCAATGTCGACGTCAAGTTCGCGCCGACCGGCGCCGTGCCCGGCGATCGTATCGTCGGCATCATGGACCAGGGCAACGGCATCACCATCTATCCGATCCAGTCGCCGAGCCTGCAGCGCTTCGACGATCAGCCCGACCGTTGGATCGACGTGCGCTGGGACCTCGACGAAGCCAACAAGTCGCGTTTCATGGCGCGCATCATGGTGAATGGGTTGAATGAACCTGGCACGCTTGCCAAGGTCGCCCAGACGGTCGCGGGCCTGGACGTCAATATCCGCTTGCTGAACACGGTGCGGGTCGCGGCCGATTTCACCGAAATGATGCTCGAGGTCGAGGTCTGGGACCTGCGTCAGCTCAACCAGCTGCTCGCCCAGATGAAGGAGCTGGATTGCATCGCGACGGTCCGGCGCCTCTACGTGTAAGCTTTTGTTAAGCCACCCCAAAGGCTTGGCCGAAAAATTGCACATTTTATAATCGGAACAGCGCATCAAAGGGGCAAGCGATGCGTCGAGCGCATGGCTGGCTCCATGTTGCGGCGGTGGTAATTAACCTTTGCCGGGCCTATCTTCTGGTCATCGAAACGTAAACAGAAGATGAGACAAGATAATGTTTGACCCTATCAAGAAATTCGCTCGCGCCTTTCGGGCTCCGACCACGCAGGAACGTGAAATGGCATATTTGAATGGCTCGCTCGATCGTATCGATCTCGAGTTTCGTCAGCGCCAGGTCGACCGCGGTCTGTTCCGCAATCGCTGAGACTGGACTTTATACTTGAGGTGAGTGAGGGACGTTATGCATAACGGACGCCCCTCGGCATGAAGACGCTCCTCTTCGCAGCGAGAACTGACGGGCGGTTTTTCGAGCGGTATCATTTACCGCTCTTGTCATGGTGGTGTGCGCTGCACTAAATACCGGCCATGTTGTTTCGCCGTCGCAAGCCTGCGGGATTCAAGGAAAAAATGCGGGAGCTTTTATGGCCTCGCAAGGGTTTCCTTCGCCCGATCCGTTACCTGACAATGCGCGTCCTGCGCCTCAGCGCTTCGCCGCATGCGGTTGCCGCCGGCGTTGCTGCGGGTGTCTTCGTCTCGTGGACGCCGTTCATCGGCGTGCATTTCGTCATGGCTTTCGTCATCACCTATTTCCTCTCCGGCAGCATGGTGGCCGCCGCCCTCGGTTGCGCCGCCTTCGGCAATCCGCTGACCTATCCCTTCATCTGGGGCATCACCTGGGAAATCGGGCATCTGCTGTTGAGCCGCGAGGATCAACTGCCCGGTCAGACGGTGGATCTCGCCGCCCTTTTCCACAAGCTGAACTTCACTGAGTTATGGAAGCCGGTGCTGGAGCCGATGCTGATCGGCGCCATTCCGCCGGCGGCCGTCACCTCCGTTGCGCTCTATGCGCTGACATTCTACACCGTGAAGGGTTTTCAGACGCGCCGCCATATACGGCTGATGGAACGGGCGCGCCTGCGTCTTGCCGTTCCGGCCGGCGACATGCCGAGCATATGAACCCGATCAACAATTCTTAAGCGACGGAAGGTTCCGGCATGATCATCGGCATTGGCAGCGATCTGATCGACATTCGCCGTATCGAGAAATCCATCGAGCGCTTCGGCGAGCGCTTCACCCATCGCTGCTTTACCGAGATCGAGCGCGCGCGCTCCGACCGCCGGGCAAACCGTGCCGAATCTTATGCCAAGCGTTTCGCCGCCAAGGAGGCCTGTTCCAAGGCGCTCGGCACCGGCATAGCGCAGGGCGTCTTCTGGAAGGACATGGGCGTCGTCAACCTGCCGAGCGGCAAACCGACCATGGTTTTATCAGGCGCTGCCGCCCTGATCCTCGAATCCCTGCTGCCCGCGGGCCACCGGCCCGCCATTCATTTGACAATAACCGATGATTATCCCTTGGCGCAGGCCTTCGTCATTATCGAGGCGTTGCCCGAGAGCCTCTGATCGTGACCTCGGGAGCGTTGATCGCGACCTCGGGAGTTGTTGATCGCGACCTCTCGTCGCTTTTGATGTTGTCGCCATTGCCGCAACCGGCCGAAGCCGCTAGAGAGAACGACAGAAAGAATTGCGCCGCCGCGGCGTCTTGAAGGAATAAGACTGCGTGTCCGAAAAAGTCGAAACCAAGCCGAACGCCCTCTGGGAAAATATCAAAGTCATCATCCAGGCGCTGATTTTGGCGATGGTGATCCGAACGGTGCTGTTCCAGCCCTTTACCATTCCGTCCGGTTCGATGATGCCGACGCTGCTTGTCGGCGACTACATCTTCGTCAACAAGTTCGCTTACGGCTATTCGAAATATTCGCTGCCCTTCTCGCCTGATGTGTTCAGCGGCCGCCTGTTCGGCTCCGATCCGAAGCGGGGCGACATCGTCGTCTTCCGCTTCCCGCCAAACCCCGAGATCGACTACATTAAGCGCTGCATCGGCCTGCCGGGCGACCATATTCAGGTTACCGACGGCGTGCTCTACGTCAACGGCAAGCCGGTTCCGAAGGTGGCGGACGGGGCATTCACTTCGGATTACAAGCTCGACCCGGGCGAGGACGTGCCGGTGTTCCGCGAAACGCTCGACGACGGCAAGTCCTACGACACGCTAGATCAGTCTCCGGTGTCGCGTGGTGATAACACCCGCGAATTCATCGTGCCGGAAGGCCATTATTTCATGATGGGCGACAATCGCGATAACTCGCTCGACAGCCGCTTCGACGTCGGCTTCGTGCCTGCCGAAAATCTTGTCGGGCGTGCCAGCGTCATCTTCTTCTCGCTCGGCAACGACACCTCCTTCCGCGAAATCTGGAAGTGGCCGACGAACATGCGTTGGGACCGCCTCTTCAAGGTTGTTGAATGAGTAAGGCGCAGACGCTTTCTGCGGCGGACCGCGCAAAGCTTGAAGGCCTGATCGGTCACGACTTCGCTGAAAAGGAACGCCTGGATCGCGCGCTGACCCATGCCAGCGCCCGCACTGAAAAGGGCGGCAATTACGAACGGCTGGAATTCCTCGGCGACAGGGTCCTCGGGCTCTGCATCGCCGAGCTTCTGTTCCGCACCTTCGGCACGGCAGGAGAAGGCGAGCTCTCGGTTCGCCTCAATCAGCTCGTCAGCACCGAAACCTGTGCTGCGGTCGCCGACGAACTCAATCTTCACCTCTATATCCGCACCGGCGCCGATGTGAAGAAACTGACCGGCAAGCGCATGATGAATGTGCGCGCCGATGTCGTCGAAAGCCTGATCGCCGCGATCTATCTCGACGGCGGCCTCGAAGTCGCCCGCCGGTTCATTCTGCGTTACTGGCAGGGCAGGGCGGTCCGGGCCGATGGCGCCAAGCGCGACGCCAAGACCGAGCTGCAGGAATGGTCGCACGCGAAATTCGGCGTCACGCCGATCTACCGGGTTGATGAACGCAGCGGACCGGATCATGATCCGCGCTTCAGGGTGACGGTGGAAGTTGCTGGCATTAAGCCGGAAACCGGCGTAGAGCGGTCGAAGCGTGCCGCCGAACAGGTGGCGGCAACGAAGATGCTCGAGCGCGAAGGCATTTGGCAGCAATCGCCTGCCGGAAACTGACGGGACAATGACACAAGAAGAAGAGATCGCGGCCGAAGCTGCCGCAGAAACCAATGGTCCGACGCATTCGGGCTTCGTCGCGCTGATCGGGCCGACCAATGCCGGCAAGTCGACGCTGGTCAACCGCCTCGTCGGCGCCAAGGTCTCGATCGTCAGCCATAAGGTGCAGACGACGCGGGCCATCGTCCGCGGCATCGCGATCCACGACAATGCCCAGATCGTCTTCATGGATACGCCTGGTATCTTCAAGCCGCGCCGCCGGCTTGATCGCGCCATGGTGACCTCGGCCTGGGGCGGTGCGCGGGATGCCGATCTTATCGTGCTGCTGATCGATAGCGAACGCGGTCTGCGCGGCGACGCCGAAGCCATCCTCGAAGGCCTCAAGGAAGTCCGGCAGCCGAAGATCCTGCTGCTCAACAAGATCGACCGCGTCAACCGCGAGGATCTGCTGGCGCTTGCCGCTGCCGCCAACGAGAAGATCGCTTTCGAGCGCACCTTCATGATCTCCGCCGAAAACGGCTCCGGCTGCGACGACCTCATGGACTATCTGGCGAAAACGCTCCCGGAGGGGCCGTGGTACTATCCGGAAGACCAGATCTCCGATCTGCCGATGCGCCAGCTCGCTGCCGAGATCACCCGCGAGAAGCTGTTTCTGCGCCTGCACCAGGAGCTTCCCTACGCCTCGCATGTCGAAACGGAGAAGTGGGAAGAGCGCAAGGACGGCTCGGTGCGGATCGAGCAGGTGATCTATCTCGAGCGCGATAGCCAGAAGAAGATCGCGCTCGGCAAGGGTGGTGAAACCATCAAGGCGATCTCGACTGCTTCCCGCAAGGAATTGTCGGAGATCCTCGAACAGCCGGTCCATCTCTTCCTGTTCGTCAAGGTTCGCGAGAATTGGGGCGATGATCCCGAGCGGTTCCGCGAAATGGGTCTCGATTTCCCCAAATAAGCATGGCAAGGATTTCGTCGGGTTGGCGCCAGCCCTTTGTTTCCGCATAAAAAATCCGCCTCGCTCATGGAACATATCCGTGCCTTGCGCATTCCTTAATGAACGGCGCGCCACTGTTGGCGCGCCGATTTTGCGACGGCAAGGGCAAGTATGGCGACGTCGAGACCCATCAATTCTTTCAAGACCCCTTGCGAGCAATGTCCCTTGCGGCCTCTGCCGCATTTCAGGGAGTTCAGCCGTGATGAGTTGGAGTTCGTCTCGAGCTTCAAGAGGGGTGAGCTTGCCGTCGATGCCGGCTCCACCATCCTCGTCGAGGGCGCACATAGTGCTCATCTCTTCACGGTGCTCGCTGGCTGGGGCTTCCGCTACAAGATGCTGGAGGACGGCCGCCGCCAGATTCTGAATTATATCATGCCGGGCGACCTGGTCGGCCTGCAGGGAACGATCGCCGGTGAGATGCAGCATTCCGTCGAAGCGCTTTCGCCCGTGTCCCTTTGTGTCTTCGAGCGTGACAGGCTGATGACGCTCTACAACAAGCACGCCTCGCTCGCCTTCGACATCACCTGGATCGCCGCGCGCGAGGAGCGCATTCTGGATGAGCATCTCTTGAGCATAGGCCGCCGCACGGCGCTGGAAAGAGCAGCCTACCTGATCGCTTTCCTGTTCGAGCGTGGTCGGAAGCTCAATATCTTCAACGGCCGCAAATTCATCCCCATTACCCAGCAGCACATCGCCGACACGCTCGGTCTTTCGATCGTTCATACCAACAAGACTTTGAAAAAGCTCAGCGAACGTGGGTTGATCCGCTGGCAGGAACGCGGCTGCGAGGTGCTGAACGGCGAGGAATTGATGGCGATATCAGGCTGGGAAGGGCTCGGAGAGGGCAAACGCCCGTTCATCTAGAGCATTCCTGGCTTTCGGCGTTTGGCTGGAATTGCTCCGACCAATCACCCTGGTTATGTCTTTTTTAAATGCAGATTAGCAGCAGGGAAAATAAGGTCGGCCGTCATCTTATCCTCCGATTTTGATTCTTACCGACCGGACAGAAAAATGGTTTACTCAGAAAAGGTGGCGGAATTCACCGATGGCGTGCCATGCGGGGCACCGGAGGGCAATGATGTTGGCGAAACGGCCGGGGCGCTGCGACAGGCGCCCGACGAGGGGCATCGAATCATGAGCGCAGTCCGTGTTCTGGTTCTTGAAGACAGTCTGATCATCGCGATGGAGGCGGAGGACATCTTGCGCCTGGCCGGCGTCAAGAGCATCGATATCGTCGGCAGTGTGGAGCAGGCAAGGGCTGCCATTGCTGCGGAGACATATGATTTCGCCCTTCTCGATGTCAATCTCGGCGAGGGCATGAGCTTCGGATTCGCCCGCCATCTACTCGATATCGGCATCCCCTTCGGCTTCGTCAGCGGCTATTCCGATACCGGCGATTTCCCGCCCGACCTGCAGCACATACCGCTTCTGGTGAAGCCTTTCGACGAAACAGCGATGCGGGAATTCCTACAGAGGCTTTTCCCGGCAGTCGCCTGACGCGGTTCATGACGGAAGCCAGGCCTTGCACTGCAGCGCGTCTTTTCAGACGCGCAAAGGACGCTGTAACGCGTTGAATTATGCAGTAGGATGATTCGGCAGCCGTAAGGACTTTTTTCGATGCAGTGGCAGGACAATGCGATCATCCTGGGCGTCAAGCGCCACGGTGAGACGAGCGTCATCGCCGAGGTAATGACGCGTGATCGCGGCCGCCATCTCGGCCTGGTGCGCTCCGGTCGCTCGCGCGCCATGCAGCCGGTGCTGCAGGCGGGCAATGCAGTGGAGATCATCTGGCGTGCCCGGCTTGACGAGCATCTGGGCGAATTCCGCGTCGAGCCGGTGACGCTGCGCGCTGCCCGGCTGATGGAAACGGCAACCGCCGTCTACGGTGTCCAGGCGATGGGTGCATTGCTGCGGCTGCTGCCGGAGCGTGACCCGCATCCGCACCTCTTCGATGCGCTGGAGGTCATCCTCGATCACCTGCACAACCCAGCCGATGCCGGCGAGCTCTTCGTGCGTTTCGAGCTTGCGGTGCTGAATGACCTCGGCTTCGGCCTCGATCTTGCCGAATGCGCCGCGACCGGCGCCCGTTCCGATCTCGTCTATGTCTCGCCGAAATCCGGCCGCGCCGTCAGCCGCGCCGCTGGTGCCCCTTGGGCAGACAAGATGCTGCTCCTGCCGCCGTTCCTCAGCATCGAAGGCAATCACGCGGCCGACTTCGATAGTCTCTCCGCCGCATTCCGTCTGACAGGATTCTTTCTGCATCGCCATGTCTACGAGCCGCGTGGCATCGAGGTGGTAGCTGCCCGCGAGGGCTTCGTTCAAGCGGCGCTCAAGGCGCTTAATCCAGCCTTGCGGACGCTTTCGGATCCGAATGGTGTTTCCGCCTGACCTCCGTTTTTTACGGGTGCAAAACATCCTCCGGATTTGGCGGTTTACCCGCCGATGGGCGCTTCCTATGTCTTCACAGGATTGCCAATCAAGGAGGACCTCATGCTGACCAAGACCGCATCATCGACGACGATCACACTCTGGAACGGCCGCGAAATTCCGCGTCTCGGCATGGGATGCTGGGCGATCGGCGGTCCCTTCTTTGCCGGCGACACGCCGCTCGGCTGGGGCGATGTCGATGACGATGAATCCGTGGAAGCGATCAACCGTGCTATCGACCTCGGCATCCGTTTCTTCGACACGGCCTCGAACTACGGCGCCGGCCACTCGGAGGAAGTGCTCGGCCGGGCGATCGGTAATCGCGACGATATTGTCATCGCCACCAAGTTCGGCTTCGCCACCGATCCGGCAAGCAAGCAGGCAACCGGCGCCTTCGCCGATGAGGCCTTCATCCGCCGTTCGGTCGACACCTCGTTGCGCCGCCTGAAGCGCGATCGCCTCGATCTCCTGCAGTTCCACCTCAATGATTTTCCGATGGATCAATCGGATGCCGTCTTCGATACGCTGGAGGCGCTGCGCGCCGAAGGCAAGATCGATGCATTCGGCTGGAGCACCGATTTTCCCGATCGTGCCGCCCGTCATGTCGGCCGCCAGGGCTACGTCTCGATCCAGCATACGATGAATGTTTTCGAACCGGTGCCGGAGATGATCTCGGTAATCGAGGGGAAGGGCCTGATCTCCATCAATCGCGGTCCGCTGGCGATGGGGCTGCTGACCGGCAAGTTCACCGCCGACAAGGCGGTTGGCGCCAAGGATGTCCGTGGGGCAGCCCTTGACTGGATGGTCTATTTCAAGGATGGGCGCATGGCCCCGGAATTCGCCGCAAGGCTCGATGCCGTCCGCGATCTCCTGACATCAGGCGGCCGCACGCTGACGCAGGGCGCGCTTGCCTGGCTCTGGGCACGCTCGCCGCGCACCCTTCCCATCCCGGGCTTCCGCACCGTCGCCCAGGTGGAGGAAAATGCCGGCGCGCTGGTGAAGGGACCCCTGCCGGCCGATGTCATGGCAGGGATCGATACCGCACTCGCGCGTGTGTAATGCTTCTATGCTGCGGCGCGACGCTTGAGCGCCCAG
The DNA here is from genome assembly GCF_001657485.1 of Rhizobium sp. WYCCWR10014. Classification (GTDB taxonomy): domain Bacteria; phylum Pseudomonadota; class Alphaproteobacteria; order Rhizobiales; family Rhizobiaceae; genus Rhizobium. The sequence continues at coordinate 126,793 of NZ_LXFU01000048.1, read as the reverse complement.
CCTTCCGGCCTCTCTTCAACGATGCGAACGGTGTCACCGATCGTGATCCTGCCGCTGGCTCGCGGCGTGACGTTCCAACCGAAGAGCGGGCCGGGCACGCGCCGGTCGGCCGACATGCGGATGCGGCCCATGGCCGGCATCGGGTTTGATCCCTCGCGGGACCCGGTCAACTGGTCCTGAGTCGTCATGATGCAGCGGGAGCAGGGTTTGACGAGATCGAAGCGGATGCCGGCGATCTCGATCGCCGCCCAGCGGTCCTCCGCCCAGGCCTCGTCAGTATCGATGACGATGTTCGGACGAAAGCGTTCCATACCGACACTGCCTTCGCCATGGGCGGCGAGATCGGCATTCAACGCTTTCAGCGAGCCGGTCGTCGTCACCAGGATCTGGTAGCCGTCGGTAAAGGTGACGGGCGTGGCTTCGCCGGCCCATTCGGCATTCGCCGTCCGCCGTGCCTGCTCGTCGAAGAAGACTAGGCGCACCTCGCGGCCAAGCCATTCGGAAAGCTGCCGGTTGCTCTCCGGATCGGCGACGGCGGCGCTGACGGCAGATTTCCACACGGTCACGTCCATGCGGGTTTCAGGCTGAGGCGGTGCTACCGATATGTCCGTTTTCCCCTGCATCAGCAGCCGAAAAGCACCGGATTCCGGTCGTACCTCGATGCGTGCGAGGTCGGGCAACTCGCGCTGGGTGATGAAGTGCCCTTGCGCATCGGTGATCATCGCCCGCCGGTCGCCGGGAAGCCCATAGGCGTCGATGTCGGCGGCCGGCAGCGCAATGCCACGGGCGCTCTTGAGTGGATAGATGAAGAGGTCGCTGACCAGCATGCCGTTCTCCTAGATTTCGTCCATGAATTCCGAGAGAAAATCGCGCAAGCTCTTGTCACGCGCGGCCGCCAGCCTGCGGCCGGTCTCGGTCTGGAATCCTTCCGCCAGTTTGAACAGCTTCGTCTGGAAATGGTCAATGGCATAACGCTTATCATCGAGCGGGCGGTCTGCAGCCGCCGGGTCGAACGGATCGTAGAGCCCGGATCCCAGTCGCCCGGCGATATAGAAGCAGCGGGCGACGCCGATCATGCCGATCGCGTCCAGCCGGTCTGCATCCTGCAGGATCTTCGCCTCCAGCGTCTGCGGCGCCACGCCAGCCGAGAAACTATGCGCGGTGATTGCGTGGGCTACGGCCTCGATATCCGCGCCGCTCCAGCCGAGTTTCGCCAGGATCGCCGATGCCTTCTCCGCCGCCAAAGCCGATGCTTTTGCCCGCAGCGGCGAATTCTTCTCGACGGCGACGCAGTCGTGCAGCAGCACGGAAGCGGCAAGAACCCGCCCGTCGCCGCCTTCTGCCGCATGGATGCGCATGGCATTCCTGAAGACGCGCAGGATATGGGCAAGGTCGTGCGAGCCGTCGTCGCCATCGGCCGCATGCGCAATCAGCGCCGCCGCAAGCGTTTCGTGTGGAGAGAAGGCTTCAGCCTCGAACATTGCGCCACCTGTTCATGAAGAAGGTCGTTTTCCGCCGATAGAATATCGGGGCGGAAGTGGATGCGGACGGGTATGAGAATCCGACAAACAGCTCTCGCAATCGCAGCCGAATTTGTAGCGGCTTGCCATGCGAGTCGCAATCGAGGGTGATCTCAGCGCTTGGTTTTGGGAAGACGCGTCACGCCGCCGTTCTTCGGCGGCAGGGAGAGAAGATGAGGCACGTCACGCGCCGGTCTCGGCGGGCTGATGTGATAACCCTGGATCTCGTCGCATTCCTCGCACTCGAGCAGCGCCAGCTGCGCGGCCGTCTCGACACCCTCGACGGTGACGCGCATGCCGAGCGCATCGCCGAGCAGGATGATCGCATGCATAATCGCATGCGCTTCCTTGTTGTCGACGATGTCGTTGACGAAGGATTTGTCGATCTTGATCTTGTCGAAGGGGAAGCTCGAGAGGTAGCTCAGTGAGGAATAGCCGGTTCCGAAATCGTCCATCGAGATGCGGATGCCGCGCTCCTTCAGCGCATGCAGGATCGGTAGCACTTCGCTCAGATTTTCCATCAGCACGCTCTCGGTGATCTCGAGTTCGAGCCGCGACGGCGACAGCGCCGCGGCGGCAAGCGCCTCGCTGACATCACGCGTCAGGTCGCTGCTGCTGAACTGGATTGCCGAAACGTTGACGGCGATCTTGATGCCTTCAGGCCATTGCGCTGCATCGTTGCAGGCCCGGCGCAAAACCCAACGGCCGATATCGACGACGAGGCCGACCTCTTCGGCAAGCGGAATGAAATCCATCGGTGGAACGCGGCCCCGCACCGGGTGGTTCCAGCGGATCAGGGCTTCGAAGCCGCAGATGCGCCGCTGCGAGAGGTCATAAAGCGGTTGGTAATGCAGCTCGAATTCCTCGTTCTCAACGGCTGCTTTGAGGTCCGCCTCCAGCGCGTGGCGCAGCTGCATCTGCGCTTCCATCTCACTGGCGAAGAAGCGCTCGCGTTTTCGCCCGTCCGCCTTGGCATGTGACAGCGCCACGCCGGCATTTTTCAGCAGGATATCGGTTTCCTCGCCATCCTCAGGGGCGATTGCGACGCCCATGGAGACGCTGAGCTCCACCTGTTTTTCGCCGTGGAAGAATGGCTCGGAAAGCTCCCGGCGGATCTGCTCGGCAAGCGCCGTCACGTTCCACGGCTGCTGCTTGCCCGTCTGCAGGATGGCGAATTCGTCCGAGCCGAGTCGCGCCAGGGTGTTTTCCGAACCGGCCGAGGATCGAACGCGCTCCGCGACCTGCTGCAGGATCTTGTCGCCGGCTGAAACGCCCATCGTGTTGTTGATCGATTTGAACCGGTCGAGATTGAGGTGAACGAGGGCGATCTGCTCATCCGGCTTACGTTCAGTAAGCGTCGCATCGACCTGTTCGCGAAAATGGATGCGGTTTGGAAGGCCGGTCAGCGGGTCGTGGTGGGCGAGATAGGTGATGCGCTCGGCCGCCCTTCGATCCTCGGTAATATCGGCATGAATGGAAATGCTGCTGCCGTCGGAAAGGATAGTCACCATGCTCTGGATGATGCGGCCATCATCCATCAACCATTCGCGCCGACGCAGACTACTGCTTCTTGCGGTTGCGGAGGAATGTCGCCCGGTCCGCCGGCCGGGCTTGGCGTTCTCCCTACCACGCATTTTGGCCGTGAGATCGGTGATTGTCGCGCCGGCAGTGAGATCTTCTTGCGTCAGGCCGAAGAGCTGACGGAAGCGGATGTTGGAAAGCGTCAGCCGCTGGTCGGCGTCGAAGACGCTGAGACCAAGCGGCAGGTTGTTGAGAATGATTTCGAAGAGTTTTTTCTGTCCGTCGAATGCCTGGGTGAGGGCTGATACATTGCCTCTCAGCACATGGTTTTCTCTCAGCAGCGTTTCCACGCTTCTCTCGATTTCGTCATAGTTGCTTTCATGGACGCGATAGGTCGCAATCACGAGATCCATCAGACGCTGCGCATCGATCGATCCATCGTCAGTAACGGCCTGAGTGCATTGCTGCCAGAAAAGCGCTTCAGCTTTCATGTGGATGCGTCTTGCGCAGCAGATGCCCCGGCATCGGGGGAAGGTGCCTTCGATTGACGTACGTGCATCATTACGCCGGACATGAAAACCTTTCTCAAATGAACACAGAAATTGCTTTTTATAGCCGGACTGTCTGGTGGCAATGCGTGACGCCCATTTTCTATCGGTCGAATTAATATTCGGTTGCAGTGCAACAGCGACGGGCACTTGGTCAGACAATTGTTTGTATGTGAAAAATCGCTGAAATATGCGGGAAATCGGCCAATTGGCGCAGGCGGCATGCGACTTCGCGGCATTCCGTTAACCTCTGTCAATCATTGTTAATGAGAAGTTAACAACTTATTGACGCACTGCGCAAATCAGTTTAACCACCGAGTCAGCACTGATTTTCCACGTTCGTATTGCGTACAAACACCACTGGCAAAAGGCGGTGAATGGAGGTTTGTATGACCAGCACCACATCCGTTTCAGACACCTCATATGCATATCTGGCGACGCTTTCGCGTCTCGATGCCAATGGCGATGGCGTCCTCAGCCGCGGCGAACGTGCCGCCGATGAGAAGCCCGGCATCATCAAGGAACTCCTGGAAGACGACACGCGCGGCGACACGCAGCCGAAATTTTCCGGCAGCCTGATCGCGCTGATGATGGACACGCGCAACAGTGGCACGGCAAGCAGCATCGCCGTTTCCTATCCGTTGCAGCAGACCGCGCCGGCGACCGGCAATCAGTCCGACGATCTCTACCGTAACACTTATGGCCAGTTCGACTTCAACGCTGTGGCCTGACGACCGCCGTCTCAATTCGGGCGATCTGCAAGCCGGCCATTTGGCCGGCTTTTCTCGTTCGATTTCTCTGCGCATAACCCCGAAAATCGGAATGATTTTCGGAAAGGATTATGCGCCAATTTAAAGTCGTAGAGCGTCCTTAGCGCGTCCTACCGGACGCGCGGCGCTCTACTGCATAACCCCGAAAATCGGAATGATTTTCGGAAAGGATTATGCGCCAATTTAAAGTCGTAGAGCGTCCTTAGCGCGTCCTGTCGGACGCGCGGCGCTCCAGATCAGGAACACCTTCCGGTTTGATACGTTCAGAAGGACAACCGGTCGGAAGGAGATATCCATGAAAGCCATGCGCATCATCGCCGCCTTGAGCCTGCTTGCGGTTGCATTGCCGGCAGGCGCTCAGGACAAGCAGACGGCGGTCGCCAATTTCGTCGGCAAGGACGGCAAGGAAGACGGTCGCGCACAGCTGACGGCTGCCGCCACTGGCGGCGTCCTGATCGAAGTCGAGATATCGGGACTGCCTGTGAATAAATGGGTGGCGTTCCATGTTCATGAGACCGGCCGCTGCGACGCCGCGACCCATCACGAATCGGCGGGCGGTCATTTCAATCCTGAGAAGGCGGAGCACGGCATTCTTGCCGCCAAGGGACCGCACGCCGGCGATATGCCCAATCAATATGTCGGGCAGGACGGCATGCTACGGGCACAGATCTTCGACAGCATGGTCACGCTCGACGGCAAGACCGACGGCATTCGAGGACGCGCATTGATGGTGCACGCCAATTCGGATGATTATCGCAGCCAGCCTTCTGGTGATGCCGGCGAAAGACTTTCCTGCGGCGTCATCCAATAGCTACGGCACAATTCCTTAAATCGGAATCGATTGAAGGACAAAGCCATGCAGCAATTCAAGGTGCGCGCAGCGTAGCTGATCTTAATAAGATCCGCGGCGCTGCAATGTCTCACTGCCGCGTCTGCGTCGCCTTTTCGGCCGTTGCCCCGCCGTTGGATTTTTTTGACGGCGCGGCATCTGGAGCATCCGCCACAGCGGCAGGATTCTCGTCGAAGGCGAGTTTCACGCGCTTCACCATGTCACGGCTGACCAGCCACCAATCGCCGGTCTTTGCCCAGTAGCGCAGCGTTACGGAGATCGCACTGTCACCGAGGCTATCGATGAAGACGCTGGGTGCCGGTGACGTCAGCACTCTGGAATCGGCTTTGGCAAGGCGCATCAGCCTCTCCATCGCCAAATCGACGTCATCCTTGGCGGCGACGCTGATTTTCAGCTCGTCCCGCCGCGTCGGCTCGCGGCTGAAATTGGTAATCGGCGTGTTCCAGAGCGTCGAATTCGGCGCCAACCGGTAGAGCCCGTCGCCGGTTCTGAGTTCGGTCGCAAACAATCCGATTTCGCGCACCGTGCCGGCCACGCTGCTAGTCTCGATATATTCGCCGACGCGGAACGGCCTGAGGATCAGCAGCATGATGCCGGCGGCGATATTCTGCAGTGTCCCTTGCAGCGCCAGTCCGATCGCCAGACCTGCCGCGCCAAGGGCGGCGATGATCGAGGCGGTCTGGACGCCGAATTGACCGAGCACGGTGATGAACACCAGGATGAGCAGCGCATAGCGCAGAACATTGGTGAAGAATCGCGCCAGCGTCTCGTCGATGCCATGAACGCGCGACAGGCCTTCATAGGCCCAGCGGCTGGCAAAGCCGGCCAGCGTCCAGCCAAGGACGAGCAGGATCACCGCTCCGAGGACGGAGAAGGAATATTGCACGGCAAGTGCGCTTGCCTGGCTGAGTGCCGTTCGCGTGGCAAGGAGGACATCGGCTGCCTGTTGTTCCATGATCTGGCCCTGTCGGTTGTGCGTGGTCGGGGCTAGATGGAGCGGCTGGCGGCAGGGTCAACCGCAGGCGGCGTCTCGGATCGCAAGCACGAAGGGCGCATTGCCGTCGGCATCCGCGCCGCGTCCGATTGCCCGCACCGCCGCGACCAGCCTGCCGCTGCGGTTAAGCAGCGCGTCACCGATCTCGATCAGCCGGGCATTCGGCGTCGCGAAAGGAGAGGCGGCCCGCAGCCGGCGAGCAAGCATTTCCTCGCTCTGATCGGGTGCCAGCGACAGCGCGGCAATGAGCGCTGCGGCCGGCGATCGCGACACGCCCATCCAGCAATGGATGAGCAGCGGCGTCTCCTGCCGCCACGAAGCGGCAAAGTCGATAATCCCCTGCACATGCGTCTCGTCAGGCGCCACGAGATCGCCGGTGCCCTTGAAGACGATATCGTTCATACCAAGTGTCAGATGACGATCGGCCGCGATCACGCCCGGCCGGTGAAAGGCTTGCTCCTTGGCGATCAGGCTTATCATGTCACGCGCCTTGTGGCGCACTGCCATTTCCGCGATGCGCGACAGCGGCGAGACGACGATGAAGGTCACGATACCATCTCCCGCTCGACCTCGATCGCCGCGAAGCGCTCGCAGAACAACCGCTGCGCTTCGATCGCCGGCAGGGGCTCGATCATCAGCATGTCCTTGCTGATGCCACGCGGCTGGCCGAAGAATTTCTGCGCCTCGGCGGGTGTGAAACCAGCCAGCACGGTAGCTTCGAAATAGGCGGCGATCGTGTCGGCTTTTTTGATCCGGTCCTTGAGATCGCGCGAGGGATGCGGCGGCAGGCCGAAGCGCAGGTGCACGGCGGCCTCCAGCCGCTTTTCCACCGTCTTGTAGCCGCCGCCGACCACCGATTTGAACGGCGAGATCATGTCGCCGATCACATATTCGGGTGCATCGTGCAGCAGCGCCATCAGGCACTCCTGCGGCCGCGCGTCGTTGAAGCGGCGGAAGATATCCTCGACGACGAGACTGTGCTGCGCCACCGAAAAAGCATGATCTCCGGAGGTCTGGCCGTTCCAGCGGGCCACGCGCGCAAGCCCGTGAGCGATGTCGATGAGTTCGACATCGAGCGGCGAGGGGTCGAGCAGGTCGAGCCTGCGCCCGGACAGCATGCGCTGCCAGGCCCGCGGAGCTTTCGGCGGTGTCACGCGCTGGCCTCGTCGCCGCTTGTGGGAAAGAGGAGACCGGACCATGCCGGCAGGACGAGGGAAACAGGCGTGTCGCCGGCCAGCAATGGCGTGCCTGCTGCCATCGCGGCGCCGGCGCGGTCGATGCGGACGATCGCAAGTCCATTGCCGCCTTCGACCGAACCGAGTGTTCCCACCGGCTTGCCGGCGGCGGTAATCTCCGTCCCGGTCCCCGGCAGATCCGTTGTGGCGGACACCGTCACAACGCGCCGGCGCGCAGTGCCGCGATGCTGCATGCGCGAGACGACCTCCTGGCCGACATAGCAACCTTTCCTGAAGGAGAGGCCACCGTTGAAATCCATCAGCACGTCGTGCGGGAAGGCATCCTGCAGGGCGAAATCAGATCCTGATGTGACGACGCCGTGGCTGATGCGCAGCGCGTCATAGAGCGCTTCTGCACCATCGCCATGTTTGCCGGGCCGGCGGATCAGCGTGACCCCCGCCTTGTCGAAGCGGCTGTCTCGGACGCCTTGGCTGTCTCGGGCGCCTTGGCTGCCCCGGGCGCTCTGGCTGCCCCAGGCGCCCTCGGCATCCTCGCCCCAGGAAACGGTAACGCCCTCTTCGGTGCTTGGCGCAAGTGCGACGGCGGCGCGTAGCTTGTACATCGTCAGCCGCTTCAGCAGCCCGTCGCGCTGGCCGGCATCGGTCTCGATCGTGTAACCTTCGCCGTGCCGCCAGATCATGAAGTCGAAGAGGATCTTGCCCTGCGGCGTCAGCAATGCCCCGGGCCGCGCCTCATCGGCCTCGATCGCGGCGATATCGGTGGTGATCAGGTTCTGCAGGAAGGATTGGGCTTCCGCGCCGCTGACGAAGAGCAAGGAGCGGTCTTTCAGGAATACGGCTGGCATGGCGGAACCTGTCGCGTTGGTTATCGCTCAGAGGTATGTCTTCATGAGGTGGATCGCAAGCGCCATGCGAAACGTGAAAAGCGCAGGCGAGACGGGCATCAATCGCCTGCTGTGAAGAATTTCCATTTACCCTCAGGCGTAATGCCGAGGCGATAGAAATTATATCCGCCGAATTCCTGCATGTCGGAGAGATCGCCGGCCGTGACGATGCGCAACAACTCGACGCGCTCCGGCGGTGTCAGCGACTTCAGGTCCTTCTCGGCAAAATAGGGCCACACATACATGTCGTCGGGCGTGCCCTGGCCGACATGCACGAAGCCGGTCGAGATGATGTCGAGCATGATGGCAAGGATCTCGTCGCCGTCAGGATCGCCCGACAGATCCTTCAGCGTGCCGATCGGATCGTCGGTCGGTTCGCCCACAGTCACCTGCGTCTGGTCGGCGCCGGCGCCCATCAGCGGCCGCAGCCGCTCGAGATCGCCGGAGGCGGCCGCCTCGACGATCTGCTCGCGCATTTTGCGAACCGGTTCTGGCACCTTGCTGATGTCGTAGATCACCTCGACGGGCTTGGAATTATCCTGGGCGCCGGGCGTCTTGTCGACACCCTGATTGCTCTGGCTGTTGACCAGCGGGTCGGCCATGGGAACGCCGGGAGTGGCCCCGCCCTGAGGCTGGCTCTGTCCCTGAGCGCTTCCCTGTGCGGGCGGCGTCTCGTTAGCCGCCTGGCCAGGGATCTTGTGCAGTTCGGAAAGCGCGTAGGCTGCCGGCGCAAGGAAAACATTGCCGGCGGCGAGGCTGAACGCAAGCAGCACCGGCGCGAGCGAAATTCGCGAAACTTTCTCTTTACCGGTGTGCATCAAACTCTCTGATAACAATTATTGCAGGGTGCGGTTCGTAGAGAATTCGCCGGCAAGCATGCGCTCACGCAGTGAATCCAGCAGGGCTTCGGCGCTCTTTTCCCCATGCAATCTGATCGTCTCGCGCAGCGCATGTGCAATGGCAGCATCTGCGATGATTTCAGGCTCGATCCCGTCGGCCATACCGTCGGCCCAAGCCTCGTTCTGGTACTCCAGAGCTGCCTGCATCTTTTCGTGGACGATCATGTCGTCGATGTCGTTGAGGCTTGCTTCCATTGTTTTTTCCTCAGCACTTCCCATGTCTTACTGCACCGTTAACAACACTAACAGCCTTTTCCCAAAACGACACGTCCGCTTGCGAAAACAGGTTAATTAAACGTCAATTTCCAAAGCGCGAGGTAATTTCTGTGGCAAGTGTTGCACCTTCGTTACGGTAGCGCTCTTCTGCCACGATGGCCGCCGGGGTGCAATCCGTATAGACCGAGGCGAAGGCGCGATAGCCGCGATTGAAGGCCGCTGTCAGCTTTTCCTTGCGCTGCGGCTCGTTGCCGGTCTCCGAATCGAGCAACTGCTGCATGCCGTTTCGCCACTCGTCGCCGCCAGGAGCCTTGCAGAGCGTTCTGAGATAATGCACCGAACCCAGCACCTCGGCGAACCGCGCCAGCTTGTCGTCATAGGGCACGGTCACGATCGGCGGTGCAATCTGCTCCTCCTGTGGAGGCGGCGTATTCTTGCCCTGCGCCATCGTGGGGCCGGCGAGGACGAGCAGGGACAGAAAAACGCGTCGAACGGGAATCATGTTCACAGTTGATATGCTCAGCATGACGGCAACAAGGCGTGCTTGAAAGTTTCCACGTCTATTCGCCGCCCGCCAGCCGCTCTGCGCATTCGAGCACGCTCTGCGGCACGGGCAGTCGCCGGATTTCCTCTACCGTATACCAGCCGAGGGCGGCCGCATCGTCGGCGGCTTGCGCCACCGCGTCCCGATCCGCATCGACGCGGAAGACCGACAGCAGGAAATGGCTGTTGACGCTGCCGTCGGCAGCATGCGTTTTCAGGTCGTAGGTCGAAAACAGCCGCGGATTATGTGCCGAAATGCCGGTCTCTTCATGCAGTTCGCGCAATGCCGTTTGCTCCGGCGTTTCGCCGGGCTCGGCCCGCCCGCCGGGAAAGGCATACATGTCAGCGGAAGGCGGGTTGCGCCGCAACACGAGGAGGAATCGTCCTTCGCGTTCGAGAATGGCGGAGGAGGCGGCTTTGGCGGTGGAGATCATCGGAGGCTGCTCTTGCTGTGATGGCCCATCTTATCGGAGGAATAGTGCGACGGGGATTCGAAAGGTGCTTCCGTGACCTACATCATCTTTGCGTTTGCTGCCCTCTTCGAGATCGCCGGCTGCTTTGCCTTCTGGGCATGGCTGAAGCTCGAAAAGCCCGTCTGGTGGCTGGCGCCGGGCATGGTCTCCCTGGCGCTTTTCGCGTGGCTTCTGACGCTGGTGCCGAGCGAAGCTGCCGGCCGTACCTTCGCGGCCTATGGCGGCATTTATATCCTCGCCTCGCTGCTCTGGCTCTGGCTGGTCGAAGCCCGCGTGCCTGATCGTTATGATATCGGCGGCGCGCTGATCTGCCTTGCCGGCGCCAGCCTTATCCTCTTCGCGCCGAGAGGCTAAGGCGTCTTGACCGGATATGAGTCGAGTGTAAAGACAGGCCGATGTGTGGACGTTTCGCCCTGACAGTCTCCAGCGTCGACCTGAGCGACGTCTTCTCCGGTCTCGATCTCGACGATTTTCCGGCGCGCTACAACATCGCGCCGACGCAGCCGATCCTCATCGTCATATCAGGCGAGGGCAGGGAGCAGGGCAGTAACTTGGCCGACCGACGCGCCGTGCTCGTGCGCTGGGGCCTGACGCCGGGCTGGGTCAAGGATCCGAGAGATTTCCCGCTGCTGATCAACGCGCGCTCCGAAACCGCGATTGGCAAAGCCTCTTTCCGCGCCGCCATGCGTCATCGCCGCGTGCTCATTCCGGCCTCCGGTTTCTATGAATGGCATCGCCCGTCCAAGGAAAGCGGCGAGAAGCCGCAGGCCTATTGGATCAGGCCGCGCCAGGGCGGGGTCATCGCCTTTGCCGGGCTGATGGAGACATGGTCCTCGGCCGACGGCTCCGAGGTCGATACCGGTGCGATCCTGACGACCTCGGCCAATTCAGCCATATCAGCGATCCACGATCGCATGCCCGTCGTCATCAGACCTGAGGATTTCACGCGCTGGCTGGATTGCAAGACGCAGGAGCCACGCGAGGTGGTCGACCTGATGCAGCCGGTTCAGGACGATTTCTTCGAGGCCGTCCCGGTCTCCGACAAGGTCAACAAGGTTGCCAATATGGGTCCCGACCTGCAGGAGCCGGTCGCCATCGAAAAACCGCTGAAGGCGCCCGACAAGCAAAAGTCTGACGACGCCCAGCTCAGCTTCTTCTGAAAGGGATCGGTCGCATCTACAGGCCCGTCGGTGACCGATCGGCGCCGACGTATCACATCGGCGGCGGCGATGCGTCGCTTGGTCCCATCAGGTTTTTCGGGTTGTGCTTATGTCGCCAGAGCGTTGTCGGAAGACTTCCGGCGATTGCCTCGTCATTGACTTCGTCAGCGGTGCCTTACGCATGTAACCCGAAAGCACGCATGATTCCAATTTGAAGCCTTCCGCCTCAAGCGGATTTTTTGACGCTGGTCGGCTTATGCTTCGCCATCAGCGATGCTGCGGCAACAGCCTTCAGGCCGACGGGGCGATAGTTGGCGGCGAGGTCTGGCTTGGCCGCCTGCTGTTCGCCGGTACTGCTCTTCTTCGAAGTCACGATACTCTCCTTGCGTGGTTGTTCCCTGGGTATTTTATAGTTTGATGTTTCGTCACGAATAGCGACAAAACGGGGGCGTAGCTTATCAGGATTTGTAAACGCCCACCATAATTCGCGAGGCTTAACTGAAGCCTACGTTGGTTAATACTTACTGAAGAGAGCAGTTCCAATAAGAGTCCGAGAGCGGTTTTCTGGGGAAAAGCGCACAACGGTTTTCACCCGGATAAAGCGCCTGCTTTTCCCGGGGATTCGTCAGAACGAAAGGAGAGAAGCATTTCCGTCATTCGAAGAAATCCGGAAATGCTTGGGAGATCAGATGTGCCGGCCGATATCGTCGTCGCCGATGCCCGGCTCCTCGATCGTCAGTGTCCCGTATTTCCGCCGCCATTTCCGGGCGCCGAAGGGAAGCGATACGAGGTAGGCGGCAACGGTGAAGACCATCACCTCCCAGGTGTAGCTCATCAGCAGGGCCACATAGAGCACGACGCCGAGCATCATCGGCAGCACGAGATCGCGCCGCAGGCGGTTGCCTTCCGATTTTCCCGACCAGACCGGCAGCCGGCTGATCAGCAGGAAGGCGATGAGCACGGTGTAGATCGACGAGAGATAGGCGAAGGTACGGTCCGTCGCCAGCCCGAGGAAGCCGAGATAGACCGGCAGCAGCACCAGCATGGCGCCGGCCGGCGCCGGCACGCCGACGAAATATTCCGATTGCCAGCTCGCCTTGTTTTCGCGTTCGGCCATGACATTGAAGCGGGCAAGGCGAAGCCCGGCGGCGATCGCATAGATCAGGGCGGCGATCCAGCCGAGCGAGCGCGCCTGGTCGAGCGCGAAGACATAGACGACGAGAGCGGGTGCGACGCCGAAATTGACGATGTCGGCAAGCGAATCCATCTGTGCGCCGAACTTCGATGTCGCCTTCATCAGCCGTGCCACGCGCCCGTCGATGCCGTCGAGGAACGCGGCGAGCAGCACCATGGAGACGGCGAGCTCGTAACGATTCTCGAAAGCCAGCCGGATGCCGGTCAACCCGGCGCAGATCGCCAGAATGGTGATGAGGTTCGGAAAGACGAGCCGGAGCGGGATTTCGCGCAGACGCGGGCCGCGGGCGGAATCATCCGGCCCATTGGGCTCGAAAGGCGGAAAAGGCGTTTCCATATCGCGTTCCAATCGTTCCTAAGGCAATTCCAGCAACAGTGCGTAGCGCTTCTGCACTTCCGTGAAAAGCTGAACCGCTCTAGCTGCGGCGGCTGATAATGGGACCCTTGGCGGAGGCGAATTCGGCGATGACGGTTTCTCCTGCAACCGCCGTCTGGCCGAGCGAGACGCGTGGCGCAGCACCGGCGGGCAGGAACACGTCGAGCCGCGAGCCGAAACGGATGAGCCCGAAGCGCTCGCCGGCATCCACCGGCTCGTTGGGGTTTGCCCAGCAGAGGATGCGCCGTGCGACGAGGCCGGCGATCTGCACGACGCCGATCTGGCCGTGGCCGGTTTCGATCACCAGCCCGTTACGCTCGTTGTCTTCACTCGCCTTGTCGAGCTCGGCGTTGACGAAGCTGCCGGAGCGGTAGTTGATGCTGACGATGCGCCCGCGCATCGGCGCCCGGTTCACATGGCAATTGAAGACGTTCATGAAGACGGAGATGCGCAGCATCGGCTCGGAGCCGAGGTTGAGCTCGGACGGCGGGGTCACCATCTGGATCGCCGAAACCTTGCCGTCGGCGGGAGAGATCACTAGGTCGTCGTCCTGCGGGGTCACGCGCTCCGGATCACGGAAGAAATAGGCGCACCAGAGCGTGAAGATCATGCCGATCCAGAAGAGCGGCTTGAAGATCCAGCCGAGGACCAGCGACGCGACGAAGAAGGCGGCAACGAAGGGATAACCCTCCTTGTGCACGGGGACGATCGTGTTGCGAACCGTGTTGAACAGGCTCATGGCTGCCGGTCTCCTTGCGTTTTCATTTTTGCTGGTTAGCGAAAAACCGTCTCTGGGGCAATGCTGTGGCCTCAGCCCTGGTTCCCACGCCGCGGTTCTGAACAACAAAAGCCGGCCGGCGTCGGTTTCCCATCTCAGCTTGCAGGGGCAAGCCGCGTTATAACGCCGAGGTCGTCGCTTTCGCGCACCTGCTTCAGATGTTCTTCGGCCTGCGTCGCCTCGCGCTGGCGGTTCCACATCGAAGCATAAAGACCGTTCCTTTCGAGGAGGGCGGCATGTGTTCCGCGCTCGGCGATCTCGCCGCTTTTGAGCACGATGATTTCATCGGCGCCGATCACCGTCGAAAGCCGGTGTGCGATGACAAGCGTCGTGCGGTTCTTCGAAACCAGGTCGAGCGCCTCCTGAATTTCCCGTTCCGTCGTCGTGTCGAGCGCCGACGTCGCCTCGTCGAGGATCAGGATCGGCGGCGCCTTGAGGATGGTGCGGGCGATCGCCACCCGCTGCTTCTCGCCGCCTGAAAGCTTCAGCCCGCGCTCGCCGACCTTGGTTTCGAAACCCTCGGGCAGCGTCTCGATGAAATGCGCGATCTGCGCCACCTCGGCGGCGGCAAAGACTTCGCCGTCACTGGCCGATGTGCGGCCGTAGCGGATGTTGTAGGCGACCGTGTCGTTGAAGAGCACGGTATCCTGCGGCACCATGCCGATCACCGAGCGCAGGCTCTTTTGCGTCACCGTGCGGATATCCTGACCGTCGACCGTGATTGCGCCGCTCTGGATATCGTAGAAACGATAAAGCAGGCGCGACAGCGTCGATTTGCCGGCACCCGACGGGCCGACGACGGCGACCGTCTTGCCGGCCGGCACCTCGAAGGAAATGCCCTTCAGGATCGGACGGGCCGCATCATAGGCGAAGTGCACGTCTTTGAAGGAGATCGCGCCCTGGCCGATTCGAAGTTCGGTCGCATCAGGCGCGTCTTTGACTTCGGTCTGCACCTCAAGCAAATCGAACATCTGCTCGATGTCGGTCAGTCCCTGGCGGATTTCACGGTAGACGAAGCCGATGAAGTTGAGCGGTACGGAAAGCTGGAGCAGCATCGAATTGACGAAGACGAAATCACCGACCGTCTGCTCGCCGCGCTGCACGGCCAGCGCCGACAGCACCAGCATGATCGTCGTGCCGATGCCGAAGATGACGCCCTGGCCGAAGTTTAGCCAGCCGAGCGAGGTCCAGACATCGGTCGCCGCCTTCTCGTAGCGTTCCATCGATTTGTCGAAACGCTTTGCCTCCATCTCCTCATTGCCGAAATATTTGACGGTCTCGAAATTGAGGAGGGAGTCGATCGCCTTGGTGTTGGCGTCGGTATCGCTGTCGTTCATCGACCGGCGGATGGCGATGCGCCAGTCGGATGCCCGGATCGTGAACCAGATATAGGCCCAGACGGTAAAAGCGGTAACGGCGAGATAGGAGAAGCCGTAGCCCCACCAGAAGATTACCGCCGTCAACAGGAATTCGATGACGGTCGGAACCGAATTGAGGATCGTGAAGCGTACGATCGTCTCGATACCCTTGGTGCCGCGCTCGATGATGCGCGACAGCCCGCCGGTCTTGCGCTCGAGATGGAAGCGTAGCGACAGCTCGTGCATGTGCACGAAGGTCCTGTAGGCGAGCTGGCGCACCGCATGTTGTCCGACACTGGCAAAGAGCGCGTCGCGCAGCTGGTTGAGGCCGAGCTGGATCAGCCGGGTGATGTTATAGGCGATCACCAGCGCGATGGCGCCGGCCAGCAGCGGCGGCACCGAGCCGGCAAGATCCATCCTGCCGTTCAGCGCATCGGTCGACCATTTGAAGAAATAAGGGACGAGCAGCAGTACGAATTTGGAGATCAGCAGAAAGACCGAGGCCCAGACGACGCGCATCTTGAGGTCGGGCCGGCCGGCCGGCCACATATAGGGCCAGAGGTTGAGAAGCGTCTGCGGCAGGTTGGATTCCGAGACTGTCTTGCCGTTTGCCATGCTTGTCTCCAGCCCGGATGGGCTTGCCGCGATTGCGGCGATTCGATGCCGGCAGGAGTGCGGAACCGGGACAAGCCTGAAAGCGCTTCCCACAACCCGCAGCCGCCACCGCCAGGTAGGGCGCCCGGCGGACGAATACAACAATTGCTGGGGTAAGGAAACGACGAGGCCGGGCGCTGATCCCGCCCGGCCTCGTCGTGTTGTTTTGCGGCTTAGAGATGCTGGCCGGACATGCGCTTGCGGTGCAGCTCTTCGGCATTCGGCAATACATCTTTCGGCAGGCCGAAGATCTGACCCGGGCGGATGCGATCGGGATCGATGATCTTGTCCTCGTTGGCGATATAGATCGTCGTGTAACGGACGCCGAGGCCATAGGTGCGGCGCGAGATCTGCCACAGCGTGTCGCCGCGGCGAATGATGACCGCTGCGTTGTTTGCCGTCAGCGGCGCCTGTTCGATCGTCTTCGGCTGGTTGCTTCCGACATCGTTTGCAGATGGCGTTGCCGGTGCGGGTGCAGCGGTGAGTTCGGCAATCATCCCGCCCAGCTTGCCGAGTGCTGCGCCGACGGACTTCGCGTCCCCAGGCAAGCCTTGCAGCAGCTTCAGCGCATTGCCGGCGATCTGCGAGGAGGAACCGGACGATTGCTTGAAGACATCGGGCGCATCGGCGGCCGGGCGGAAGTCGGCGACGGAGCGCAGCGCGAATTCCGTTGCCGAGCGCGCCGCCGCAAGCTGTTCGGCCCCGGGCAGCTTGCCATCGGCAAACAATCCCTTCAGCAGGCTGAAGGCTTTGCCGGCCTCGGCCTTGCGCTTGCCGAGCTCGCCTTCGTCGAGCGGCACCATCGGGGAGGCACCGTTGGCGTCGGCGGGGGCCGATTGCGCGGCGACCCTCACCTGGTCGCCGGCCGGGCGATTGAAATTCACCGCCGCACGCACGATCACCTTGCCTGCGGGATCAACGACATCGACGCGGATCTTGTGGTCGCCGACTGAGAGCGCCACCACACCGTCGATGACGAAATGGCCGTCGGAGCCGGCTGTGTCCTGGCCGACGAGGCTGTCGTCGGCATAACCGATGACCTTGGCATTGGAGCGCGTCGTACCGGCAATGAAGATCTTGTTGCCTTCGATCTCGACCGCATTGACCATCACGTCGGGCATATTCGACTTATCCGGTGCTGCGGTGCCGGGAGTGGCCGGTGCCGTATCAGCGCCGCCGGAGGGGGTGTCGGTGAGGTTCGGCGTCTGCAGAGCCAGCTCGCCGGTTGCCGGCTTGTCCGCAGGCGGCGCCATCGGGTTGGAGGCATCGGCAACTTCGGTTCCGGCCTTCGGCGCGGTAATGATGCGGCTCGCCGCGCCGGGTTTGGAAACCATGGCGAGCAGATTGGCGCCATTGCCATCCTTCGGCACGGAAATGGTCGCGACTTCTTCGGAAAGCGTGCTCTTGCCGTCCTTGCCCGTGAACTTGAGCACGAGCTGGTGGTCGCCGGCCGGAAGCGGATCGTCGAGAACGGCAGCAAAATCGCCGCTCGCATCGACATTGGCAGTCGTCACCACCTTCTCGCCGTCGAGCACCTCGAGCTTGCCGTTCGGTTCGGCGGAACCGGCAATCACCGTCGATCCGTCTGGCTCGACGCGCAATACGTCGAAGGCCGGAACCTTCGGGCCGGTATTTTCCGATGCCGTATTCGCCCCAGGGGCACCAGTCAGCGCAACCTCGGCCTTGGCGATCGCGGCAAGCGCATCGGCGATGTTCTCGGGCAGCGACTGGACGATGGCGAGCGCCTTGGCGCCACCGTCCTTGGCCTTGGCGGCAAGGGTCTGGGTCGCGGGATCGAGGCCCTCGGGAATGGTGAAATCGGCAAGCGCGGTCAGGGCATTGACGGCCTTGGTCTTGGCGGCGGTAAAGACATCGATGGTCGGGCCTTTGCCGTCGGCAAACAGCGCCTTGAGCTCGCTGAGCGATACGCCGGCATCGGCCGAAAGGCGACCGACCTTGTCGGCGACCGCGGCCGCGTCGCCCGCGGCGGAGCGCGATGTCTTTGCCGCCTCGTTAACCGTGTTCTTGACCTCCGTGCTCGCCTGGTTGATAGCGTCTCCCACCTTGGTCGCATCGCCGCCGATGCGCGGCATGACGACAAACACCATCAGTAGGATTGCGATTGCGAGCACTGCAAGAGCCAGCAAGCCGGCACGGTTCTTCATCATTATGTCTCCCAAGGCGGCAATTTGCCGTAATACCCAAAATTGCTAGCGATTCCCGTTGCTTTCCACAAGCATTCAAAGCAATTAGGCAAGCTAGGCACGCTGCTTTTCAGTCAATTTTCTTGACTGCATTGAAATGGAATAGTTGTTTTGCCCTTATGACCGAACAATCTGTATCGATTCGATCCATCTGCGTTTACTGCGGCTCCAGGCCGGGACGCGATCCTTCCCACATGGCGGCCGGGCGCGCTCTCGGACGAGAGATCGCCGAATACGGCCTGCGCCTCGTCTATGGCGGGGGTACCAAAGGCATTATGGGCGCGGTTGCCAGCGGCGTGCTTTCAGGCGGCGGTCAGGTCACGGGCATCATTCCCGAATTCCTGATCGATATGGAAGCGACTCGCCACTCGCTCGGTCAGCTCAACGAACTCATTGTAACCCCTGACATGCATGCGCGCAAACACACCATGTTCGAGCGCTCCGATGCCTTCGTCGCGCTGCCCGGCGGTATTGGTACGCTGGAGGAGATCGTCGAGATCATGACATGGGCACAGCTCGGCCGCCACGAGAAGCCAATGGTCTTTGCCAACGTTAATGGTTTCTGGGATCCGATGATGGAACTGATGCGCCATATGACCGAAGAAGGCTTCCTGCACACCGCCCACCGGGTGCAGCCGCTCGTCGTCGACGAGATCTCCGGCATTATTCCGGCGATCATGGCCCAGGCAGCCCAGCTTGCCGCCGATCGCGACGGCGAGGACGAGGTGATTTCGAAGATGTAGGCGGGCGCGCCCTTGGAGCGGTTCGGCTTTCACGGAAGCGCAGAACCGCTGCGCACTTTTGCTGGAATTGCTCTAGCGCCCGCGGCTTCCCTTCAGCATCGACCAGCTATAGAGGAACAGCCCCGCCCAGATCAGCGGGAAGGCGATCATGCGCGCCGTCCCGAATGGCTCGTGGAAGACGAAGACCGCGATCAGGAAGATCATCGTCGGCGCGATATACTGCATGATACCGATCGTCGAGAGCTTCAAGAGCTTGGCGCCGTTCGCATAGATCATCAGCGGCACGGCGGTGATGACGCCGCAGCCGAGCAGCAGTGTCGTATCTGCAAGACCGGTGCGGTAGAGGTGGCCCTGGCCGCTGAATTCGAGATAGAGGATGTAGAGGAGGGCCGGTCCGCTGAGGATCAGCACTTCGAGGAAGAAGCCCTGGTTCGGCCCGAGCGGCAGCGTCTTGCGCAACAGGGCGTAGAAACCCCAGCTGATCGCCAGCGTCAGCGCCACCCACGGGATGCCGCCGCTATCCAGTGCGAGAATGGCGACGGCAAGCGCCGCAAGCGCGATCGCGGCGATCTGCAGCGGCTGCAGTTTTTCCTTGAGGAACACCGCGCCGAGGAAGATGCTGAACAGCGGATTGATGAAATAGCCGAGTGCTGCATCGAGCGAATGGCCGGCGCCGATCGCCCAGACATAGGTGCCCCAGTTGACGGTGATCAGTGACGCCGTCAAAGCCGCCATCGCCAGCATGCGCGGCGAACTGAGCGCTGCGCGGATATCCTGCGTGCGCCCGAGCACGATCAGCACGATGCCCGCCAGCGGCAGCGACCAGACGATGCGATGGGCGATGACCTCGGCCGGCGAGATATGCGCCACCGCCTTCATGTAGATCGGCAGGAAGCCCCAGAGCAGATAGGCCGTCAGCGCGAAGGCGAACCCGCGCGGACTGTCTTCGTTCTTGGCCAACGGAACGGACGCATCGGTCGACATCGGTGTTTCCATCTTTGTTCTTCTTCTGATCCGGCCTAGCTTAAGCGCCGTGAATAGACCAATTCATTTCGTTGAATGAAGGGTGAGAGGATTTGAACCGGAAGACGGGCGAGATGATCCGACGCCCTGCGGCGGAGGGCGGCGTCCGAAGGAAGCGAATGGTATTTGGGCGAGGGCTGGGACCCCATCGCCGAGCCGGCGGAATAGGTTTATTCCGCCGCGATCTTGCCCGCCAGCTGCCGATTCTTCATCAGCTTGTAGATGACCGAATCCATCAGCGCCTGGAACGAAGCGTCGATGATGTTCTCCGAGACGCCGACCGTCCACCAGCGCACCCCGTCGCTGTCGGTGGATTCGATCAGCACACGGGTGATTGCCTCCGTGCCGCCATTGAGGATACGCACCTTGAAATCGGCGAGCACCAGATCGTCGATCTCGTGCTGGTACTTGCCGAAATCCTTGCGCAGCGCGAGGTCGAGCGCGTTGACGGGGCCTTCGGCATCGGCAACCGACATCAGCGTGTGGCCGTCGATGGTGATCTTGACCACCGCCTCCGAGACGATCTTCACGCGGCCGAGACTGTCGAAGCGGCGCTCGATCATCACGCGGAAGCCTTCGATAGTGAAAAATTCCGGGATCGTGCCGAGCGTGCGGCGCGCCAGCAGCTCGAAGCTCGCATCCGCGCCCTCATACGCATAGCCGATGGATTCACGTTCCTTGACGATCGAGATCAGCAGGTCGAGCTTCGGATCGTCCTTGGCGACCTCGATGCCGCGTCGCTTCAGCGCATTGATGAAGTTCGCCTTGCCGCCCTGGTCGGAGACCATGACCTTGCGGAAATTGCCGACGGTTTCCGGCGGCACGTGTTCATAGGTCCGCGGATCCTTGAGCAGCGCCGATGCGTGGATGCCGGCCTTGGTGGCGAAGGCGGAAGCGCCGACATAGGGCATCTGGTGGTCGGGCGAGCGGTTGAGCAGCTCGTCGAAGGCATGCGAGAGCCGGGTGAGGTTGAGCAGCCGCTCCTCGTCGATCGCCGTTTCGAAACGTGTGTTGTAGGCGCTCTTCAGCGCCAGCGTCGGGATCAGCGTCACAAGATTGGCATTGCCGCAGCGCTCGCCGATACCGTTCAGCGTGCCCTGGATCTGCCGGACGCCGGCGTCGACGGCGGCAAGCGAATTGGCGACCGCCTGGCCGGTGTCGTTATGCGCATGGATGCCAAGACAGTGGCCGGGAACGCCTGAGGCGATCACCGCCTCGACGATGGCCCGCACCTCCGGCGGCTGCGTGCCGCCATTGGTGTCGCAGAGCACGACCCAGCGGGCGCCGCTCTCATAGGCCGTCTTGGCGCAGGCGAGCGCATAGGCCGGATTGGCCTTGAAGCCGTCGAAGAAATGCTCGCAATCGACGATCGCCTCCTTGCCCGCGCCAACCGCCGCCTTGACGCTTTCGGCGATGCATTCGAGGTTTTCCTCGTTGGTGCAGCCGAGCGCCACCGCGACATGATAATCCCAGCTCTTGGCGACTAAACAGATGGCGTCGGATTTTGCCTGCAGCAGCCCGGCAATGCCGGGATCGTTGGAGACCGAAACGCCCGCCCGCTTCGTCATGCCGAAGGCGACGAAACTCGCCTGGCCGGTGCGCTTGTCGCTGAAGAAGGCCGTATCCGTCGGATTGGCGCCGGGATATCCGCCCTCGACGTAATCGAGGCCGAACTCGTCCAGCATGGCGGCGATCGCAATCTTGTCCTCGACGGAGAAATCGATGCCGGGCGTCTGCTGCCCGTCCCGGAGCGTCGTGTCGAAGAGATAGATGCGTTCTTTCATGTCGTTTCCTCCCGCCAGGCGGGTTGTTATGAAGTGCGGATGCTGCCCCTCATCCGGCTGCCGCCACCTTCTCCCCGTTATGAGGGGAGAAGGGATATGCCGCACCGTATCGCAGGGCACGTCCCCTCTCCCCGCGGGCGGGGAGAGGGTTAGGGTGAGGGGCTGCCCCCAATGCTAACGATCAGTCTTGTTCCCCGGCAAACTTATCCGTCGCCCGGATCAACTGATCGAGAATTCCCGGCTCCGAATAGGCATGGCCCGCGCCCTCGATCAGGTGGAATTCTGCTTTCGGCCAGGCCTTGTGCAGCAGCCAGGCATATTTGGCCGGGCAGGGCATGTCGTAGCGGCCATGCACGATGACGCCGGGAATATCCCTGAGCCTGCCGGCGTCGCGGATCAGCTGTCCCTCGTCCATCCAGCCGGCATGGACGAAGAAATGGTTCTCGATGCGCGCAAATGCATAGGCGAATTCCGGCTCCTCGAACTTGAAGCTCGTCGAAGGTTCCGGCAGCAGCGTGATCGTTTCGCCTTCCCAAATGCTCCAGGCCTGCGCGGCCGCGAGGCGGACGTTCTTGTCCTCGTGCGTCAGGCGGCGATGATAGGCATGCATCATCTCATGCCGCTCTTCCGGGGGAATTGGTGCGATGAACCGCTCCCACTTGTCAGGGAACATCTCCGAGACGCCGAATTGGTAGTACCAGTCGAGCTCCGCCTTGGTCAGCGTGTAGATGCCGCGCAGAATGAGCTCGGAGACGTGCTCCGGATGCGTCTCGGCATAGGCGAGCCCCAGCGTCGAGCCCCAGGAGCCGCCGAATACCTGCCAGCTGTCGACGCCGGCCATCTCGCGCAGCCGCTCGATATCGGCAACGAGGTGCCAGGTCGTATTGGCTTGGAGTTCCGCATGCGGTGTCGACCTGCCGCAACCGCGCTGGTCAAACAGCATGACGTCGTAAAGAGCAGGGTCGAAGAGCCGGCGATGGGCGGGCGAGATGCCGCCGCCCGGGCCGCCATGCAGGAAGACGGCGGGCTTGGCGCCAGGCGTTCCCGAGCGCTCCCAATAGATCACATGGCCGTCGCCCACATCGAGATGGCCGGAAGCATAGGGCTCGATTTCGGGATAGAGCGTGCGCAGTCTCTCAGTCATATCTTCACGCCTTTCGCGGGCCAGACTTCTGTGTCGTGATCGGGATGCTGGAAGGAGATGATCGCCTCCTGCCGTGCGTAGAAATCCTGATCCTTCAGCACCGGCGCCTCGAAGATTTCCTCGACCCAGGGGAGGCGGGCCTCATAGTTGACCTGGATCAGCGGTGCGAGGTCGCTGCGGTCGTCGAAGGTACCGATCGCAAGCTCCAGCCCGCCCGGGTGACGATAGGTCATCGGCGTGCCGCAATTGCTGCAGAAGCCGCGTTCGATATTGACCGAGGACTGGAAGTAGCTCGGCTCCCCGCGCGTCCATTCCATCCCTTCCTCAGGCGTGGTGACGAGCGCAGAGAAGAAACCGCCGAACTGCTTCTGGCACATGCGGCAATGGCAGATCGAGGGACGTCCCAGTTTGCCGGAGATGCGGAAGCGCACGGCGCCGCACTGGCATCCGCCTGTCTTTATCGTGTCCGTCATGAGCTTTCTCCGAGGGGCCAGCTTTTCGTGTCGTGGTCGGGGTGCTGATGGTTGCTTGCCGCGATCGCGTTCTCGCGGTCGGGCGTTTCAGGCTCTGGTTCCAGCGGCAGGCCATCCAGCGCGTGAAACCAGGACATCTTCTGGCGGGTGTTCGATTGCATCACCGGCTTGACCGCATCGGGATTATCCAACGAGCCGAGCGTGAGGTTGATGAAATCAGTCTCCGGAATGTCGTAGAACAGCGGCGTGCCGCAATCGCCGCAGAAGCCGCGCCGCACCAGATCCGAGGACTGAAACCATTTCGGCGTGCCGCGTGTGAAGGTAAAATCGCTGCGCATCACCCCGGCAAGCGGCATGAAATAATTGCCCGCCGCCTTCTGGCACATGCGGCAATGGCAAAGATGGGGATAGCCGAGTTCGCCTTTGGCGCGGTAACGCACTGCCCCGCACTGGCACCCGCCGCTTCTGTCTGATTCCGTCGTCATCCGAGCTCCTTTGGTGGCCATGCCTGCGTCTCATGATCGGGATGCTGGCAGGAGACGAGCTCAAGCAGGAAGGGGGCAGCCTGCGCGTCCTCCTCCGTCCGGTGCCCCGGCAATTCGTGCAGATGATCGACGAAACCGATTTTGCCCTCGATGCCGAATTGGATCACCGGCGGAAATGCCGAAGGGTCGTCGAAGGCGCCGGCGGCAATCGCCATTCCATCCGGCGCCTCGTAGGTCAGCGGCGTGCCGCAATCGCCGCAGAAGCCGCGCTCGACGAAATTGGAAGAGCGGAATCTTTTCCGCTCTCCGCGTGTCCATTCGAAATCGGCGCCGCGCACCGAGACCAGCGGTGCATAATAGGCCCCGAACGCCTTCTGGCACATGCGGCAATGACAGATCGACGAATCCTTGAGATCGCCGCTGACGCGGAAACGGATCGCTCCGCACTGGCAGCCGCCAGTATAGGTCGTCATCTCTTGACCTCCCACGTCGTCACGCGCTCGCCGGTCACCGCATCCTTGCCGTCCTTCAACTGGATGCCCTTCGCCGTCAGCTCGTCGCGGATCTTGTCGGCCTCAGTGAAGTTCTTCGCCTTCAGCATTTCCAGACGCATTGCGACCAGCGCATCGACCGCCGATGCGACGGCTTCGTCGATCTCCATCTTTTTCGGCAACAGGCCCAGAAGGTCGGCCGTTGCGGCAAAGACAGCACGGGCTGTGGGATCCGCATGGGCAGCCTGCGCAAGCGCATGCAATGCCTGCACCGCCGCGACCGTATTGAGGTCGTCGGAAAGCGCGTTCAGCACGGTTTCATCGGGCGCCGCAACGCCGGCTTCGGCCGCCGGCCATTTGGCGAGCAGACGTTCGGCCTCTTCCAGTCGCTTGATCGAGAAATCGATCGGCTCGCGGTAATGCGTCATCAGCATGGCAAGGCGCAGCACCTGGCCCGGCCATTTGCGGCCGCCGAAGATTTCCGTGTGCAGCAACTCGTGGATGGTGACGAAATTGCCTTCGGATTTCGACATCTTGCGGCCTTCGACCTGCAGGAAGCCGTTATGCATCCAGACATTAGCCATCACCTCGGTACCGTGGGCGCAGCGCGACTGGGCGATCTCGTTTTCATGATGCGGGAAGATCAGGTCTAGCCCGCCGCCGTGAATGTCGAAGACATCGCCGAGATAGCGCTTGCTCATCGCGGAGCATTCGATGTGCCATCCGGGCCGACCGCGGCCCCAGGGGCTGTCCCAACCGGGCTCGTTGTGGCTCGACAGTTTCCAGAGCACGAAATCGCCCGGATTCTTCTTGTGCGCGTCAACGGCGATGCGGGCGCCCGCCTGCTGCTCGTCGAGCGGGCGCTTCGAAAGCTGGCCGTAATCCGCCATGGATTTGGTGTCGAACAGCACTTCGCCCGATGCGACATAGGCATGACCGTTGCCGATCAGCTTCTCGATGATCTCGGTCATCTCGACGATATTGTCGGTGGCGCGCGGCTCGAAGTCCGGCTCCAGGCAGCCGAGGTCGGCGACATCGGCGTGAAATTGCGTCTCGGTCTTTTCGGTGACCGCACGGATCGCGTCGTTGAGCGGCAGGCCCGGATGGTCCCGAAGTGCGCGCGCATTGATCTTGTCGTCGACGTCGGTGATGTTGCGGGCATAAGTGACGTGATCTTCGCCATAGACATGACGCAACAGCCGGAACAGCACGTCGAAGACGATGACCGGCCGGGCATTGCCGATATGAGCGAAGTCATAGACGGTCGGGCCGCAGACATACATGCGGACATTGTTGGGATCGATCGGCGAAAACACCGATTTTTCCCGTGTCAGCGTGTTGTACAGCTTCAGTTCCGGCGTCGCGTCCATTTCACTCTCCCAAATGCACGATCAGAAAAATATCGCGACCGGCGGACCGGGGCGTTTCGCATCTTGACTATTTGGGAGACGAAAACGGCCGGGCCAGCGCTCGCGCTAGCGAATAATCTTCCGGCAGATAATGCAGATAACCGTTTTCATGGCGAAGGTTATGGCTTGCGCCGGAAAAAAGGTCAAGGGTCTGCTGTTTGTTCTGGCGCCGGTCAGACACCTAACAACTTCCGGAGGAATGAGGTGATGTCTGTTCGTTTCAGGAAATTTCTAATACGAAGCGAAGCTATCATTTAGGAGGGCGGAGAATGTTGGGTCTATTTGGAAAATCCAAAAAGAAGACGATTGTTGTCGTCACACTGAATGCTCGCCTTCAACCCATGGATAGGGCGCCGCTAGGATGCTCTGGACGCCTTTATGGAGCAACGCGGGCATGGCATGAGGGTGGTTGGGGGTGGAACGCTGCAGCAACCGAGCGGCGAGATCAAAGAATGCGACATCGAAATGGAAGTCGACAATCCCACAGATGCACGATTGACCCTGCTCATCAACGTCTTGGAATCCATGCTTGCGCCAATCGGATCGACTCTGCACATCCCAGGTCAGCAGGGGATCGATTTCGGGCGCCAGCATGGTCTGGCGATTTATGTCAACGGGACCGATTTACCGGCCTCGGTCTACGAAACTTGCGATATCAATCACGTGGTGGATAAATTCGGACGGCTTCTTGAAGGCGTTGGTTTGGTCGCAAGCAATTGGCAAGGTCCACAGGACACGGCGCTTTACATATATGGCGATGATTTCGAAACGATGGTATCGCGCCTGAAACCATTCCTCGACAGCTACCCGTTGCTCGAACGGTGCCGGATGGAAAGAATCGCGTAAAAGCCCATGTCGCTCGAACCGGGCATAGCCCTGGTTCACACTCCGAGCGTGCGCACGCTGGAGCTCGTCCGCCATTTTCACGGCGCAAATCGCGAATAGCCAATTGGCAGACGGCTGAAAATAGGGGGAATGAGCGAGAAGCTTGGTCTGGGGAACGATCGGAGCAACTGCGATTCTGATGGTCGCATTCGCTGCTTACTTCGCATACGATTTCGGTATGCTTCGTTTCAACAATCCCTCTCTCAGCAACTATCCAATCCAAGGCATCGATGTCAGCCATCACCAGGGCGATATCGATTGGGAGGCCGTTGCCGCGCAACCGAATGTCCGTTTCGCCTTCATGAAAGCGACCGAAGGCGGAGACCATCGGGATTCCAAGTTCGCCGACAACTGGCAGCGCGCCAGAGATGCTGGAGTGGTCAGGGGCGCTTATCATTTCTTCACCTTCTGCCGTCCGGGCAAGGATCAGGCGCAGAATGTCCTGGCGACCGTGCCGAAGGAGCAGGGAACTCTGCCGATCGCCGTCGATCTGGAGTTTGTCGGCAATTGCAACAAAATCCCGACGCTCGAGGAAATGGCTGCCGAGGTGAACGCCTTCTTCACCGAGCTGAAAGGCACTTTTCCGGAGAAGCCTATTTTCTACGTCACGCAGGAGTTCTTCGATCAATATCTGAAAGGCAATGAATCACGCTTTCCCGACCACTATCTGTGGCTGCGCAGCGTGTTCAGGGAGCCGAGGCAGGAAGAGTGCAGTCATTGGTCGATCTGGCAATTTGCCGACAACGGCACCTTGGACGGCATCCAGGGACCGGTTGACCTCAATGCGCTATGCCCGTCGGAAGCGGGCCTGGCGCATCTGTTCCCCACCGTTGCAGCGAACTGAAACGTCTACAGCGCTGCGCGTCTTTTCGAGACGCGCAAAGGATGCTGTAGCACTTTGAATTGCTGCATCATTTTGTCCTTAAATCGAGTCCGATTTGAGGAATCATGCAGCGGCCTATTCCGGCAGGCGATAATCGACGAGCTTGTTCTCCCGGACGATGAACAGCTTGCCCGTCTCTGTCACCCCAGGCCCCAGCAACGGCAGGATCGCCTTTGCGACTTCGGACGGATGTGGGAGCGTCTGCGGATCTTCTCCGGGCACCGCCTGTGCCCGCATCGCCGTGCGGGTCGCACCCGGATCGACGCTGGTGACCCGCAGCGGGGTGCTTTGACTTTCGCCCGCCCATGTGCGTGCCAGCGCCTCGACGGCGGCCTTGGAAGCGGAATAGGCTCCCCAGAACGGGCGGCACTTGTGGGCGGCACCCGAAGAGATGATCACCGCGCGGCCGGCATCCGAGCGGGCCAGCAGCGGGTCGACCGAGCGGATCAACCGCCATGTCGCGGTGACGTTGATGGTCATCACCTTCTCGAACACCTTCGCTTCGATATGGCCGATCGGCGAAATGACGCCGAGCACGCCGGCATTGGCGACGAGGATGTCGAGCTTGCCCCAGCGCTCGAAGATCGAGCCGCCGAGCGCATCGATCGCATTCATGTCGGCAAGGTCGAAGGGCACGAGCGTCGCCGTGCCGCCGACAGCCTTGATCGCGTCATCGAGGTCCTCGAGCCCGCCGACCGTGCGGGCGCAGGCAATCACATGGGCGCCGGCCTTGGCAAGTTCCAGCGCCGTGAAATAGCCGATGCCGCGCGACGCACCGGTGACGAGTGCGATCTTGCCCTCAAGATTGAAATTCATGATGTCGTGTTCCCTCACGAAGGGAGAGGGGTGCGATGCACCCCTCGGGATGGACAATGGAATAACCGGCGCGCCGTGTCAGCCGTTGCTGGCAAGCATGGAAATCTTGTTGCCCATGGACTCGCCGTTCTTGTCGAGCAGGCGGGTCGGATAGTCGCCGGTGAAATAATGGTCGGTGAACTGCGGCCGGACCGGATTGCGATCCTCGCCGCCAACGGCGCGATAGAGGCCGTCGATCGACAGGAAGGCGAGCGAATCGGCGCCGATATATTTCGCCATGGCTTCGACATCGGCATACTGATTTGCCAGCAGCTTGTCTGCGTCAGGCGTGTCGATGCCGTAGAAGTCCGGGAAGAAGATCATCGGGCTTGCGACGCGGACATGGACTTCGCGCGCCCCGGCTTCACGGATCATCTGGACGATCTTGAGAGACGTCGTACCACGCACGATGGAATCATCGACCAGCACCACGCGCTTACCTTCGATCATTGCCCGGTTGGCCGAATGCTTCAGCTTCACGCCGAAGGCGCGGATCTGCTGCGTCGGCTCGATGAAGGTGCGTCCGACATAATGGTTGCGGATGATGCCGTATTCGAAGGGAATGCCGCTCTGCTGCGCATAGCCAAGCGCCGCCGGCGTGCCGCCATCCGGTACTGGCACGATGACGTCGGCATCCACGGGCGATTCCTTGGCGAGGTTCATGCCCATGCTCTTGCGCGTCGTATAGACGTTGCGGCCGCCGACGACAGAGTCCGGACGGGCGAAATAGACATATTCGAACAGGCAGAGGCGCTCCGGCAGCGGTTTGCTGGGCTTGCGCGCATCGATGCTTATCGAGCCGTCAGGCTGGATTTCGCAGATCACCACCTCGCCGTTTTCAACGTCGCGGATGAACTTGGCACCGATAATGTCGAGCGCGCAGGTTTCCGAGCAGAAGATCGGCTTGCCGTCGAGTTCGCCCATCACCAGCGGGCGGATGCCGGTCGGATCGCGCGCGGCAATCAGCTTCGTGCGCGTCATGGCAAGCATCGAATAGCCGCCTTCCATCTGACGAATGGCGTCGATGAAGCGGTCGGACGTGGATGCGTGGCGGGAACGGGCGATGAGGTGAAGGACGACTTCGGTATCGGAAGTCGACTGACAGATGGCGCCGGTCGCGATGATCTGGCGGCGCAGCGTCAGGCCGTTGGTGAAATTGCCGTTATGGGCAATGGCGATGCCGCCTTCTTCCAGTTCGGCAAAGAGCGGCTGCACGTTGCGCATGGCCACTTCGCCGGTTGTCGAGTAGCGGGTATGACCGATCGTAATGCTGCCGGGCAGGCGGGCGAGCGTCATCGGATTGGTATAGTGGTCGCCGACGAGGCCCATGTGGCGCTCTTGATAAAAGCGCTTGCCGTCGAAGGAGACGATGCCGGCCGCTTCCTGTCCGCGGTGCTGCAGAGCATGCAGGCCGAGAGCCGTGAGCGCGGCGGCATCGGGATGTCCCAAAATTCCGAAAACCCCGCATTCTTCATGCAGCGTATCTCCGTCGAGCGGATCGTCGGTCGGGAAGGAATGGGACTGGTTCATTTCTGCGGGCCTCTGCTCTCACAAGAATGGATCGGCATTTCCAGAAATAGCTGAGCCCGGCGGAGCTGGAATGCTCGGCCGGACCCTCATTTCGCGTTCCGCTCAAATGGCGATTGCCGGATGGCGGGTCAAGCTCTTGAACACTGTGTCAATTCGCCGGCTGCTGCGCGCCGTCGGCGGGCGCGGTCGGTGCATCTTCCGCCGGAGCCTGGTCGGCCGTCGGCGGAGTGGTACCTTCGGCGCCCTGTGCCGGCGGCTGCAGCTTATCACGGATGCTTTCCGGTATCATCTGGGCAAATTGCTCCGGCAGAACCGATTTCAGCTTTACGACCATCGAATCCAGGAAAGGTTTCGACTTCGCTTCGTTGACCCAGGCCGGACGGTGATCGACATCGACCAGCCAGTTCCAGAAGGCGACGGCGACGACCAGGAGCAGTACGCCGCGCGCTGCCCCGAACAGGAAGCCGAGCGTGCGGTCGAGCGCGCCGACGCGGCTGTCGATGATGAAATCTGCGATCTTCATCGTGATGAAGGAGATGACGATGAGCGCGATCAGGAAGACGACCGCTGCCGAACCGACGATCGCGATGCGGTCGTCATCGGTATATTTTTTCGCATAGGGCAGCAGGTACGGATAGAGGTAATAGGCGGCCGCCGCCGAACCACCCCAGCTCGCGATCGAAAGAATCTCGCGTGAAAAGCCGCGGACCATCGCCAGCACGGCGGAGAAGAGCACGACGCCGATGACAATACCGTCGAAAATCGTAATGGGCATGTAAATTCAACTCCAGGACTGCCGCTTGGCGGCCGTGTCGTGCCTTATCGTGTGCCTCCTATATCATTACCATTCCCGGCAATGAAAGGATCAAACGTCGTCTTCCACACGCAGCGCGCCCTTCGATCCGGCGATGCGCGCGACCAGATCCGGCAGGCTTCCGACTTCGCTCCAGCGCCCGCTGGAGCCCTTCGGCAGTTCGGCGGAGGCGGATGGAAGCAGTGCTGCGGAAAAACCCAGCTTCTCGGCTTCCTTGAGGCGCTGGGCGGTGTGCGCAACCGGTCGGATGGCGCCCGACAGGCTGACTTCGCCGAAATAGACGCAATCGGCTGGAAGGGCAATACCGGCAAGCGAGGAAACGAGCGCTGAGGCGACGGCAAGATCGGCCGCCGGTTCCGAGATACGGTAACCGCCGGCGACGTTGAGGTAGACGTCGTGCTGGCCGAGCCGGACGCCGCAATGGGCCTCAAGCACTGCGAGGATCATCGACAGCCGGGCCGCATCCCACCCGACCACGGCGCGCCGCGGCGTGCCGAGCGAGGTTGGGGCCACCAGCGCCTGCACCTCGACGAGAATGGGGCGGGTGCCCTCCATACCGGCGAAGACGGCAGCACCCGGCGATTTTTCGTTGCGCTCGCCGAGGAAGAGTTCCGAGGGGTTGGCGACTTCGCGTAAGCCTTTGTCTGACATTTCGAAGACGCCGATCTCGTCGGTCGGGCCGAAGCGGTTCTTGACCGTGCGCAGGATGCGGTAGTGATGGCCACGATCGCCTTCGAAATAAAGCACGGCATCGACCATGTGCTCGACGACGCGCGGCCCGGCGATCTGTCCGTCCTTGGTCACATGCCCGACGAGCACCATGGCGGCGCCCGTCTGCTTGGCGAAACGGATCATTGCCTGGACGCCGGTGCGCACCTGCGTCACCGTTCCCGGCGCCGATTCGGCAAGTTCGCTCCACAGCGTCTGGATGGAATCGATGATGACGAGGTCTGGCCGCTTACCCTCGGCGAGCGTCGCCAGAATATCCTCGACATTGGTTTCTGCCGCCAGCATTACGTCGGTATCGGCCGCCGCAAGGCGTTGCGCCCGCAGCCGGACCTGCGCCACGGCTTCTTCGCCGGAGACGTAGATGATCTTGTGGCCGCGCCGCGCAAGGGCGGCGGCTGCCTGCATCAGCAGCGTCGATTTGCCGATGCCCGGATCGCCGCCGATCAGCACGGCCGACCCGCGCACGAAGCCGCCGCCGAGCGCCCGGTCGAGCTCCGACATCGCGGTATGGATGCGCGGTGCCTCCTCGATCTCGCCTGACAGCGCCGTCAGCGCCACCGGGCGGCCCTTTTTCGGCGTCTTGCCGGGACCGGAGCCGATCCCGCCCATCGGGTCCTCCTCGACGATGGTGTTCCATTCGCCGCAGTTCTCGCATTTGCCCGCCCAGCGGTTGTGAACCGTGCCGCAACTCTGGCAGATGAATTGTGTTCTGGCCTTCGCCATCAAATACTCTTTCAGTCCGGGTTCCTGAATGAAACGACGCACCGCTTCACCGAATCATTGTCGTGCTTGAGATAATGGCTATCGCGACGGATCAAAACTAATGATTTCCCCATCAGCGCGCCCTGTGCCTATCCTTTGCTCCTAGTCATCCGGAACGGTGGAAGATGTTCGATTATTCGCTCGCGCACTGGCTTGCATTTCTGTCGGCTGCGGTTTTGCTCAACCTCTCGCCCGGCCCCGACATCGCCTTCATCCTCGGTCACACGATGAGAGGCGGAAAACGTGCCGGTTTTTCCGCGCTGTTCGGTGTCTGGTCCGGCGCCTGCCTGCATGTACTGATGGCGGCACTCGGCCTCTCGGCCATACTTGCCGCTTCCGCCGTCGCCTTCTCCGCAGTCAAATGGATCGGCGCCGCCTATCTGGTCTGGCTCGGCATTCAGGCTTTGCGCTCCCGTGGCGGCAATGGCCTGACAAGGGCTTCCGGTGAAAGTTTGCCGGTTGCAAAAATCTACCGGCAGGGAATCCTGGTGTCGCTGCTCAATCCGAAAGTGGCGATATTCTTCCTGGCCTTCCTGCCGCAATTCGTCGTCGAAGGGGCAGGACCGGCATGGGCCCAACTCCTGCTGCATGGCGGGCTCATCATTGTCGTCGCTGCCTTCATCGAGCCGCCGCTCGTCCTTCTCGGCGGGCGCCTTGCCGATGCGCTCAGGCATAATCAGAAAGTCGGCCTATGGCTCGATCGCGGCCTCGGTGCGCTTTTCGTGGCGCTCGGCGTCCGTCTCGCCCTCAGCAGCCGTTGACGGGCGAACTCTACTCCTCGGCGACATAGCGCCGCTCGTGGCGGAGCCCCATGCTGGTCAGGATCTCGTATCCGATCGTGCCGGATGTCCGCGCCACATCGTCCACCGGCATGTTCTTTCCGAACAGCTCGACATAATCCCCGGCGCGCACGGCGTTGTCCGGCAGGTCGGTGATATCGAAGATCGTCAGGTCCATGGTGATGCGGCCGGCAACCGGCACCTTGTGTCCGGCGATGAAGCCTTGCCCACCTTGCGGCACCGCTTGGCGCAGCGGCACGCCACCGCTCGACTGGCTGCGCATATAGCCGTCGGCATAACCGGCCGAGGCGATCGCCAGCCGGCTTTTGCGGTTGAGCTGCAGCGCCCGCCCATAGCTGACGGTCTCGCCGGCCTCGACATTTCGCACCTGGATGATGCGCGCTTCCGCCGTCGCCACCGGCCGCATCGGGTTCGCCATGCCGCTGACCGCTTCGCCGCCGTAGAGCGCGATGCCGGGGCGGGTCAGGTCGAAGTGATAATCCTCGCCGAGAAAGATGCCGGCCGATGCAGCAAGACTTGAATCGATGCCTTCATAAGCGGCGCTAACCCTGTGGAATGATTCGAGCTGCTGCCGGTTCATCGCATGGGTGGGATCGTCGGCGCAGGCGAGGTGGCTCATGACAAGCACGGGCGCGAAGCTCGCCGGCCGTGAGACGTCGTCGGCGAGCGCGATCGCATCGTCGATATGCAATCCGAGCCGATTGAAGCCGGTATCGACATGCAGCGCGCAGGGGTAGTCGCCGTAATCGGCAAGCACCGCCATCCAGAAGGCGAGCTGTTCGTCAGAGGAAATCACCGGCACCAGATCATTGTCGAAGAAGCGCCGCTCAGTTCCTGGCCAGATGCCTGAGAGCACGAAGATGCGCGCCTCCGGCGCATAGAGGCGAAGCGTCACGCCCTCGTCGACGGTCGCGACGAAGAAGTCGCGCGTGCCGGCCATATAGAGCGCTTCGCCCGCATCCTCGATCCCCATGCCGTAAGCATCCGCCTTGACCACCGCCGAGGCGCGCGCCGCACCCGAGCGGCGCGCCATGTCGCGCCAGTTCTCCGTCAGAGCCGTCAAGTCGACGGTCAGCCGCAGGCCTGCTGAGGCAAAATTGTCGTCTTCGGGGGCGTCGAAAAATTCGCTCATGATCCACCTCGAAAAGAGGCCGGAGAAGGATGCTCCGGTCAGTTTACTGCAAGTCGCCCAAAAGTGCGCAGCGGTTTTGGGAGGACGACTTCATAAAGAAAAGACCTCTAACCGCGTCGCATACGACGCGGCTAGAGGTCAATATTGTCGGGGGAAAGTCCGGCCGCTGCGTTGCAGCACCGGCCCACGATCAGTGCTCTTCATATTGGGTGAAGGAGGGATCGGCGAGATCGGCAAAGCGCGTGAATTCTGACTGGAAGGCGAGTTTCACCGTGCCCGTCGGCCCGTGGCGCTGCTTGGCGATGATGACGTCGGCCGTGCCCTTCACCTTATCGAACAGCGCTTCCCATTCCGGATATTTCGGATCGTGGATGTCGCGCGGCTCCGAATTCTTGACGTAATATTCCTCGCGGAACACGAATAGCACGACGTCGGCATCCTGCTCGATCGAGCCGGATTCGCGAAGGTCGGACAGCTGCGGCCGCTTGTCGTCGCGGCTTTCGACCTGACGCGAGAGCTGCGAGAGCGCGATGATCGGAACGTTGAGCTCCTTGCCGAGCGCCTTGAGGCCGGTGGTGATCTGGGTGATTTCCTGCACGCGGTTGTCGCTGGATTTGCCCGAGCCGGTCATCAGCTGAATGTAGTCGACCACAAGCACGTCGAGGCCCCGCTGGCGCTTCAGACGGCGCGCGCGGGCCGAAAGCTGGGCGATCGAGATGCCGCCGGTCTGGTCGATAAAGAGCGGCACCTTCTGCATCATCATCGAGCAGGCGACGAGCTTTTCGAAATCGGCATCGTTGATGTCACCGCGGCGGATCTTCGAGGAGGAGACTTCGGTCTGTTCGGAGATGATACGGGTGGCGAGCTGCTCGGACGACATTTCGAGCGAATAGAAGCCGACGACGCCGCCGTTCTTTGCCTTCATGCTGCCGTCCGACTGGACTTCGCCTTCGTAGGCGGCGGCGATATTGTAGGCGATGTTGGTGGCAAGCGAGGTCTTGCCCATGCCGGGGCGTCCGGCAAGCACGATCAAGTCCGACCGCTGCAGGCCGCCCATCTTGGAATCCAGCGAATGGATCCCGGTGGAAATGCCGGAAAGCCCGCCGTCACGCTCCTTGGCGACAGCCGCCATGTCGATCGCCAGCGCAACCGCATCGTTGAAAGCCTGGAAGCCGCCGTCGTAGCGGCCGTTCTCCGCCAGTTCGAAGAGGCGGCGTTCCGTATCCTCGATCTGCGACTGCGGCGGCATGTCGAGCGGCGCGTCATAGGCGATGTTGACGACGTCCTCGCCGATGGTGATCAGCGCCCGGCGCAGCGCCAGATCGTAGATCGCCCGGCCGTAATCCTCGGCATTGATGACGGTGACGGCATTGCTGACGAGGCTCGCCAGATATTGCGAAACCGTCATGTCGCCGACTTTCTCGTCGGCTTTCAGGAAGGTCTTGATCGTCACCGGATTGGCGATCTTGCCCATGCGGATGATATCGCCGGCAACCTCGAAGATCTTCCGGTGCAGCGGCTCATAGAGATGGATCGGCTTGAGGAAGTCCGACACCCGGTAATAGGCGTCGTTGTTCATCAGGATCGCACCCAGAAGCGCCTGCTCGGCTTCGATGTTGTTGGGTGCTTCGCGATAATGCTGCTCTGACGAGGCAACAGCTGTAATCTTTCGAGCGGCGTCGTTCATCATCATCCGTTCTGTCTTTTTCCAGTTCCGGAGTTGCAATTCCGGACGCGAAAATCAAGAGGCTACGAAAGGAGCGGGGGCTCGCTTCGCCTAAATCCTGAACGCTGTGCACGTTGTTCGACTTCTCCACAGTCTTGGGCGACACAAAGGAGAAATACTGGCAGTGTCACCCGCACGACACGGCATGGCGCCGACTCAGCCCATCCGTTTCGGAGAACGCTACTTTAGCGTGATGCGATAAGGCACGCAGCAAAAACATCCGGAATCCCCTTAAAAGAAGCGAGGCGATCGGCGGCTCATATCGAAGGGATGGAAACGAAAAAGCCCGGCGCGGTGGCCGGGCTTTCCTTCACGCGGATCGCTCCGACGAGAATTATGCTTCGTCTTCGTCGACGCCGTCGGCTTCCGGATCGAAGAAGTCTTCCGGACGCAGCGCGTCTTCGTCGACGCCGTAGATCGCGTCGACCGAGGTGAGTTCTTCGCCCTTGGACTGGCGCTCTGCCTCATCGGCCGAACGGGCAACGTTCAGCTCGACGTGGATTTCGACTTCGGCATGCAGCTGCAGCTCGACCTTGTGCAGGCCGATCGATTTGATCGGCGTGTTGAGGTGAACCTGGTTGCGGCCGATGTTGAAGCCTTCGGCGGCGAGAATCTCGACGACGTCACGGGCAGCAACCGAACCGTAGAGCTGGCCGGTTTCGCCGGCGGAGCGCACGACGATGAAGGACTTGCCGTCGAGAACATCGGCGACCGTCTGGGCTTCCGACTTGCGCTCGAGGTTGCGGGCTTCGAGCGTCGCGCGCTCGGCTTCGAAGCGGGTCTTGTTGGCGGCATTGGCGCGCAGCGCCTTGCCGAGCGGCAGCAGGTAGTTACGGGCAAAGCCGTCGCGAACCTTTACGGTTTCGCCCATCTGGCCGAGCTTGGAGATGCGTTCGAGAAGGATGACTTCCATTTTCTTTTTCCTTTCTTGTGTCTCAGATTTTCGTATCGGATTGTTTGGGGGCATCGGCATCTTTCGTCGGGGTCAGTGCGATCGCCTTGCGGGTATCGCTGAGACCGAGGACGAGGATGAGGAGAGCTGGCAGCAGCATGAGCATCGAGGCCAGATAGCAGAGGATGAGGGCTGGTATGCGCCAGTCCTTGCCGCGCGTGCGGAAATGCAGCGAGGCGAAACCGGAAAGCATGAAGCCGGCGCCGAAGGCGCCGATCACCGTCGCACCGACCAGTGCCGGAACGCCGCCGAAGAAGCAGGCGGCAAGCCCGGCCAGGAAGATGAAGATCGAGTTGCGGTTCATGCGCAGCGACGAGGGAATATCCTCGCGCGGACGAAGGCCGCGGCCGGACGCTGCAACGATGCGCACGGCGAAGTAATAGGCGGCAAACAGCATGGCGACCCACATGCCGCCCTGCAATGCCGGCAGCATCAGCAGGATCAGCGACTTGGTCTGCGCGGTCGCTGCCGGATCGGGCATGAATTCCGGCTGCTGCTGCTTGAGCGAGGTGATCAGCAGATCGACGATCGGATCGGTGATCTCAGGTCCGTAGCCGATGATCACGCCGATGACGATGACGGCGAGCGTCACCAGACCGCAGAGATGCAGCAGGATATCGGAGAGCGGATACCAGGCAAGCAGATGGTCGGGGCCGCCAAGTTCGGCGGCCGGACGCGCCAGATTGGCGAGATGGCTGAGCCAACCGGCCGGCAGCAGCGTCACCATCGTCATGATCAGCGCGAAGGAAGGCGAGATCAAGATCGCGCCGAGTGCCGCGGCGCTGACGACGGCCGAGACCGCGGCGGTATTGCCCCAGCCGAGCCCGACGATGAGGATCGGCAGAGCCGAGGCCGTGTAGAGAAGCGCGCTGAAAAACGACGGCTGCATGCTCGCGCCCAGCACCAGCAGGGCGGCGGTCAATCCGGCGAGTGCGCCGATCAGCAGCGTTTTAATGTTCGGTCGTTTCAAGGTCGCTGTCCTGCTTCATCAAGCAGTTAGAGGATGTTGCTGAATCGAATTCAGAAACGTCTCAACATGGGTTTTAAGAATTCCGATCCGCGCCCATCGCGGAAGGGAGAAGGGAAGGCACGAATGCCTTCCCTCAAGGGTGTGTGCGTCGGCCGATGATCAGGCGACGACGTAGGGCAGCAGGCCGAGGAAACGGGCGCGCTTGATCGCCTGGGCGAGTTCGCGCTGCTTCTTCTGGGAAACGGCCGTGATGCGGGACGGAACGATCTTGCCGCGCTCGGAAATGTAGCGCTGCAGCAGGCGTACGTCCTTGTAGTCGATCCGCGGCGCGTTGGCGCCGGAGAACGGGCAGGTCTTGCGGCGGCGATGGAACGGGCGGCGGACCGGAGCGGAGGAAGTTTCAGACATATCTCAGATCTCCCTTATACACGGTCTTCGCGCGGACGGCGCGGACGGTCGTCGCGGTCGCCAAAGCCACCTTCACGTGGCGGACGCGGGCCGCGGTCGCGATCGCCGAAGCCGCCTTCACGCGGGCCACGGCCGCCTTCGCGCGGACGGTCGTCACGGTCGCGCTTCTGCATCATGGCAGACGGACCTTCTTCATGCTTCTCGACGGCGATCGTCATGTAGCGAAGAACGTCTTCGCTGATGCGCATCTGACGTTCCATTTCCTGGACGGCAGCAGCCGGTGCATCGATGTCCATCAGGGCGTAGTGCGCCTTGCGGTTCTTCTTGATGCGGTAGGTGAGGGACTTGAGGCCCCAGTTCTCGATACGCCCGACCTTACCGCCATTCGCTTCGATCACACCCTTGTACTGTTCTACGAGGGCATCGACCTGCTGAGCGGAAATATCCTGCCGGGCAAGGAATACATGTTCATAAAGAGCCATGACAGCTTTGCCTTTCTTGCGTTTGGTTCAACCCGATATTCGGCGGCTAAGCCTCAACGACTGCTCCTGATTGGGCGAACCCAGGCAAGAAAGCGTTTCCGAGACGGTCGAGAGCGGAGACACGGGAGGCTGGAACGCTTCCGTTCCGAACGATTTCGAGAGGAAACCGGCCCTCCGTTCAGCCACCAGCCAGAAGACCGGGTTAACGAACAGGGCGGCTTATACGGATTTTTTGGGCAAAGGCAAGCGCAATCGGACACCCGAACCCGATGCCGGCCAATGGTCGGCATCGGGAAGGCGCCAAACAAATAGGATCAAAGCGTCAGCGGATACTGCCGGTGCACCTTGGCGATTTCCGCCAGGATCTCGTTCGAAAGCGTAATGTCGGCCGCGCCGATATCGATTTTCAACTGCTCCATCGAGGTCGCGCCGATGATGACCGAGGCCATGAAGGGACGTGACAGGCAGAAGGCGAGCGCCATTGCGGCCGGGTCGAGGCCGTATGTTGCGGCGATCTCCAGATAGGCTTTGGTCGCCGGCTCCTGCAGCGGCTGCAGGCGGCCGCCGATATCGTGGTTGATCGAACCGCGCGAACCCTTCGGCCTGCCGCCGTCGATATATTTGCCGGAGAGGATGCCACCGGCGAGCGGCGAATAGGCGAGCAGCCCGACATCCTCATGATGCGAGAGTTCGGCGAGATCGAGATCGAAATGGCGGTAGAGCAGGTTGTATTCGTTCTGGACGCTGGCGACCCGCGGCAGGCTCTTCTGTTCGGAGAGCGTCAGATATTTCTGTATGCCCCAGGTGGTTTCGTTGGAAAGGCCGATCGCGCGGATCTTGCCTTCCTTCACCAGCGCGCCGAGGGTTTCCAGGATGTCGAGCATATTGGCGACGGTCTTGTTGCGATCCTGATTGAAGGGATTGTAGCTCCAGTTCTGGCGGAAATGGAAATGGCCGCGGTTCGGCCAGTGGATCTGGTAGAGGTCGATGTAATCGGTCTTCAGCCGCGTCAGGCTGGCCTCGAGCGCCAGGCGGATATTCTTCGCATCGGCACCTTCGCCGCCGCGTATATAGTCGCGGCCGCGGCCAGCGACCTTGGTGGCGAGCACGATATCGCCGCGCTTGCTGGTCTTCTTGAACCAGCTGCCGATATAGTCTTCCGTCCGGCCCTGCGTCGCGGCCGAAATCGGGGTGGTCGGATAAAGCTCGGCCGTATCGAAGAAATTGACGCCCTTTTCGACGGCGTAATCCATCTGTGCATGCGCATCGGCTTCGCTGTTCTGCGAACCCCAGGTCATGGTGCCAAGGCAAATCTCTGAAACGGAAATCTCGGTGCGGCCTAGTGAATTATACTTCATGGAAAAACCTTGGGAGAGAGGTGAAAGCCTTGGGGAGGTCCGCGCAAATCTAGGCTGGATTTGGCGGAGCGCAAGAGCAAAAACCGGGCTTTTGCGCCAGCGCGAAAGGCTTTGCGGAGAATGAGCCGCCACTTGACTCTGCCGGAAAGAATGTCAATTGGAGGCAAAACAGCCTCAAGGGGCGTATTCAGTGGCATGAGCCAGGGAACATGAGAATGACCATTGCTTTCACTTTTCCCGGTCAGGGCAGTCAAGCCGTCGGCATGGGCAAGGATCTCGCCGAGAATTTCACGGAGGCCCGCGCCGTTTTCCAAGAGGTCGATGAGGCGCTCGGTGAAAAGCTATCGGACGTCATGTTCAACGGTCCCGAGGATACGTTGACTTTGACGGCGAACGCACAGCCGGCGCTGATGGCCGTCTCGATCGCCGTCGTCCGCGTTCTGGAGGCCAAAGGGCTGGATCTGAAGTCCAAGGTCGCCTACGTCGCCGGCCACTCACTCGGCGAATATTCGGCACTTTGCGCCGCCG
Organism: Rhizobium sp. WYCCWR10014; assembly: GCF_001657485.1. Classification (GTDB taxonomy): domain Bacteria; phylum Pseudomonadota; class Alphaproteobacteria; order Rhizobiales; family Rhizobiaceae; genus Rhizobium. The sequence goes on along the minus strand of NZ_LXFU01000048.1, from coordinate 86,289 downwards.
GCACCTTTTCGCTCGCCGACACCGCGCGGCTGTTGCGCATCCGCGGCAATGCCATGCAGGCCGCCGTCCCCGTCGGCGTCGGCGCCATGGCCGCGATCATCGGCCTCGAACATGCCGACGTCATTGCCGTCTGTGAGGCAGCGGCCGCTATCGGCGCCTGCCAGATTGCCAACGACAATGGCGGCGGCCAGATTGTCATCTCGGGCGAGAAGGCAGCCGTCGAAAAGGCGGCCGGTCTTGCGACCGACAAGGGCGCCAAGCGCGCCATTCTGCTGCCGGTCTCTGCTCCATTCCATTCGACGCTGATGGCGCCGGCCGCCGACGCCATGCGCGAAGCGCTGGCAAAAGTCGCCAAGTCCGACCCCGTCGTGCCTGTCATCGCCAATGTCCGTGCCGCCCCGGTGACCGGCGCTAACGAGATCGCCAGCCTGCTGGTCGAGCAGGTAACCGGTCAGGTCCGCTGGCGCGAGACGGTGGAATGGTTCGCCGGAAATGGCGTGACGACGCTTTATGAACTCGGCTCCGGCAAGGTGCTGACCGGCCTTGCCCGCCGCATCGACAAGACGATCAACGGCATCTCCGTCAACGGTCCGGCGGATATCGACGCGGCCGTCGCCGCCCTCATGGCCTGATTGGTATCTCCGGACACCGGATTTGGTGTCCCTGTTATAAGGAACGTTTCCATGCTCGATCTCTCCGGCCGCAAGGCTCTCGTCACAGGCGCATCGGGCGGTATCGGCGAGGAAATCGCCCGCCTTCTTCATAAGCAGGGCGCCATCGTCGGCCTGCACGGTACCCGCGTCGAGAAACTGGAAGCGCTGGCCGCCGATCTCGGCGAGCGCGTCAAGATCTTCCCGGCGAACCTCTCTGACCGTGATGAGGTCAAGGCGCTTGGCCAGAAGGCCGAAGCCGACCTCGAAGGCGTCGACATCCTCGTCAACAATGCCGGCATCACCCGCGACGGCCTCTTCGTGCGCATGAGCGACGAGGACTGGGACGCCGTCCTCGAAGTAAACCTGACATCGACCTTCCGCCTGACGCGCGAATTGACGCATCCGATGATGCGCCGCCGCTATGGCCGCATCATCAACATCACCTCCGTCGTCGGCGTCACCGGTAATCCGGGCCAGGCCAATTACTGCGCCTCCAAGGCCGGCATGATCGGCTTCACCAAGTCCTTGGCGCAGGAAATTGCCACCCGCAACGTGACGGTCAACTGCGTCGCACCCGGTTTCATCGAGAGCGCCATGACCGGCAAGCTGAACGACAAGCAGAAGGAAGCGATCATGGGGGCGATCCCGATGAAGCGCATGGGTACGGGTGGCGAGGTCGCTTCGGCGGTTGCTTACCTTGCGTCCTCCGAGGCTGCCTATATGACGGGCCAGACGCTGCACGTAAACGGCGGCATGGCGATGATCTGAAACGACAAACTGTTGGCATGGGAATAATTCTGCCAATAGCATGTTGAGCAATCACGAACCGTTGATTTTCTGGCTTTGCGGCAGACATAAAGCATGTTAAGCGGGCCATGACTGTGAACAGTCGTCCCGAGAAAGCAGACGGACCGGCGGGCTTTTTGCAAGCCTGGGACATCTCTGAAGCCGGGTAAACGAGTTTGCCGGGGATGTCTGAAAACATCGCAGGCTGAAACAGGGTAGGGGTGCCGTGATGGCATTCCGATCAGGACATAAGGTCGAGGAAACCGACATGAGCGATATCGCAGAACGCGTAAAGAAAATTGTTATTGATCATCTTGGCGTTGATGCCGACAAGGTCGTCGAGAGCGCCAGCTTTATCGACGATCTGGGCGCTGACTCGCTCGACACGGTCGAACTTGTCATGGCTTTCGAAGAAGAATTCGGCGTTGAAATTCCTGACGACGCTGCCGACTCGATCCTGACGGTCGGCGATGCAGTGAAGTTTATTGAGAAGGCCCAGGCCTGATCCTGTGAATTTGAGAAAGGGCGGGCCTGGAGTCCGCCCTTTTCTTTTCGGCATATTTCTCCATAGAACATAAGAGACGGGGGGAAGCACGCGATGAGACGTGTCGTCATCACTGGTACCGGCATGGTATCACCCTTGGGATGCGGAACCGAGGTGACGTGGTCCCGGCTGCTTGCCGGTCAGAACGGCGCCCGCCTCGTCACCGAATTCGAGGTCGACGACCTTCCCGCCAAGATCGCCTGCCGTATTCCTATCGGTGACGGCACCGACGGCACCTTCAATGTCGATCAGTGGATGGAGCCGAAGGAGCAGCGCAAGGTCGATCCCTTCATCATCTACGGCATGGCCGCCGCCGACATGGCGCTTGCCGATGCCGGCTGGCATCCTGAAACCGATGAAGACCAGATCGCCACCGGCGTGCTGATCGGCTCCGGCATCGGCGGCATCGAAGGCATCGTCGAGGCGGGTTACACCCTGCGCGACAAAGGCCCGCGCCGCATCTCCCCTTTCTTCATTCCCGGCCGCCTGATCAACCTAGTCTCCGGCCAGGTCTCGATCCGCCACAAGCTGCGCGGACCCAATCATTCGGTCGTCACCGCCTGCTCGACGGGTGCGCATGCGATCGGCGATGCTGCGCGGTTGATTGCGCTGGGTGATGCCGACGTCATGGTCGCCGGCGGCACGGAATCCCCCGTCAGCCGCATTTCGCTTGCAGGCTTTGCCGCCTGCAAGGCGCTCTCGACCCAGCACAACGACGATCCGCAGAAGGCGTCGCGTCCCTATGATCGCGACCGCGACGGCTTCGTCATGGGCGAAGGCGCCGGCATCGTCGTGCTCGAGGAGCTGGAACACGCCAAGGCGCGCGGCGCCAGGATTTACGCCGAAATCGTCGGCTACGGCCTGTCGGGCGATGCCTATCACATCACCGCGCCATCCGAAGACGGCGAGGGCGCCGGCCGCTGCATGGCAATGGCGCTGAAGCGCGCCGGGCTGACGCCGGCCGATATCGACTACATCAATGCCCACGGTACCTCGACCATGGCCGACACGATCGAACTCGGCGCCGTCGAGCGGCTGGTCGGCAATGCGGCGTCGAAGATCTCCATGTCCTCGACCAAGTCGGCGACAGGACACCTTCTCGGTGCTGCCGGCGCCATCGAGGCGATCTTCACCACGCTCGCCATTCGCGACAATATCGCGCCGCCGACGCTCAATCTCGACAATCCCGAACGGGAGACGGCGATTGATCTTGTTCCGCACAAGGCGCGTGAGCGAGACATCAATGTGGCGCTGTCCAACTCGTTCGGATTCGGTGGCACGAACGCGTCGCTCGTACTGCGCCGTTACGCGCAATAAGAGTCCTGCAAGCGGTGTGAAGGGTCTCCCTTGCACAGCAGACCGCCCGTCCTCTACGTTGCGTGAGGGGGCGTGCGAAAGCATAACGACCGGCAGCGGCGTCGTTGAACGGCGGCAGAACCTGCTTTTGCCGCATTGCTTCGCGAAATAGCGAAGTGAGGGTCAAGTTTTAGAGGATTGCCGGTGAGCGATACGACGAACCAGAGCAACGATACCCAGGCGCAGAAGGGACCGATTATCCCGAAGTCGCCGAGCGAAGCCCTGCGTCCGGAGCGCGTTCCGGAGCCGCCCAAGCGGTCCAAGAAAGCCCGCGGCCAGGTCGTTCTTTTCTTGAACTTCATCATGACGATGGCAGTTCTGGTCTGCGTGGTCGCCATCATCGGCTTCTACTACGCCACATCGACCTATCGGAACCCGGGTCCGCTGCAGACCAACACCAATTTCATCGTCCGCAGCGGCGCTGGTCTGACCGAAATCGCCTCGAACCTCGAGCGCAACGCGATCATCAGCGATGCCCGCATCTTCCGCTATCTGACGGCAACGCATCTTTCTGCCGGTGAGAGCCTGAAGGCGGGTGAATACGAGATCAAGGCGAGGGCCTCCATGAGGGATATCATGGAGCTGCTGAAATCGGGCAAGTCCATTCTCTATTCCGTTTCCTTCCCCGAGGGACTGACGGTCCGCCAGATGTTCGACCGCATGCTGCAGGATACCGTGCTGGAAGGCGACTTGCCGGCGGCACTGCCGACCGAGGGCAGCCTGCGTCCGGATACCTACAAATTCTCGCGCGGCACCAAGCGCTCGGAAATCATCGAACAGATGGCGGCTGCGCAGCAGAAGCTCGTCGATCAGATCTGGGACAAGCGCGACTCGTCGCTGCCTCTGCGATCCAAGGAAGAGTTCGTGACACTCGCCTCGATCGTCGAAAAGGAAACCGGCGTTCCCGACGAGCGAGCCCATGTCGCCTCCGTTTTCCTGAACCGGCTCGGCAAGGGCATGCGCCTGCAATCCGACCCGACGATCATCTACGGCCTTTTCGGCGGTGAGGGCAAACCCGCAGATCGGCCGATCTACCAATCGGATCTCAAGCGGGACACACCTTACAACACCTATGTAATCAAGGGTCTGCCGCCGACGCCGATCGCCAATCCCGGCAAGGATGCGCTGGAAGCCGTCGCCAATCCCTGGAAGACGCAGGATCTCTATTTCGTCGCCGACGGCACCGGTGGCCATGTTTTCTCTGCGACGCTCGAGGAGCACAATGCCAACGTCAAGCGCTGGCGCAAGCTCGAAGCCGACAAGGGTTCGGACCCGAACATCGCAGTCGACGGCCAGCCGGAAGAGCAGCCGGCGGATAATGGCGCGACCGTCGCGCCACCGAAGAAAAAGAAGATCAACTGAGGCTTTCGGGAGGCACGCATGGCTTTGCAGTCCATGACCGGTTTTGCGCGGCGCGAGGGAACGAGTGGCCGCTGGCGCTGGGCATGGGAACTGCGCTCGGTCAACGGCAAGGGCTTCGACCTGCGCCTGCGCCTGCCGCCCGGCCTCGAACGCATGGAGGCAGAGGTCCGGCGCCTCGCCGGCGAAAGCTTCAGCCGCGGCAACCTGCAGGCATCCCTATCCGTCAGCGCCGACGAAAACCGTTTCGAGGCGGTGCTGAACAAGGAGGCTCTTGCCGCCGTGCTGGCCATGCGCGAGCAGTTGGACGGTGTCATCGATCCGGCGCCGCTGAAGCTCGATACGCTGCTTCTGGTGCGCGGTATCGTCGAATTCCGCGAAAGCGAGGATGGCGAGGAGGCGCTTGCCGCCCGTGACGCCGATATCGCTGCCGGCCTGCTGGTCGCTCTTGCCGATCTGAGAGCTATGCGCGAACAGGAAGGGTCGGCGCTGGCCCGCATTCTTCACGACCACGTCACGACGATCGAGGGCCTGACGCGGACGATTGAGGCCGATCCATCGCGCTCGCCGCAGGAGATCGCCGCGCGGCTTGCCGCGCAGGTCGCATTGTTGATGGACGGCATGGCCGCGCTCGACCGCGACAGGCTGCATGCCGAAGCCGCGCTGTTGGCGACCAAGGCGGATCTGCGCGAGGAAATCGATCGTCTGAAGGCTCATATCGCCGCAGCGCGCGATCTCCTGGTGAAAGGTGGCCCTGCCGGGCGCCGGCTGGACTTCCTTGCACAGGAATTTAACCGCGAATCGAATACCATCTGCTCGAAGTCGAATGCCTCGGCGGTCACCGCTGCCGGCATCGAGCTGAAAGTCGTGATCGACCAGTTCCGCGAGCAGGTCCAGAATTTGGAGTAAGACATGAAACCGGCGAAATCCTCGCCCGTGCAGATCGCCCGCCGCGGTCTGATGCTTGTCATCTCGTCGCCATCAGGCGCCGGCAAATCCACCATCGCGCGCACGCTACTGGAGACCGACAGGCAAATCGGCCTGTCCGTCAGCGTCACCACGCGCCAGCGCCGCCCGAGCGAAGTCGAGGATGTGCATTACCACTTCAAGAGTGTGCGCGAGTTCGAACGGCTGCGCGATAGCGACGCGCTGCTCGAATGGGCCGAGGTGCATGGCAATTTCTACGGCACGCCGCGTGAGCCGGTCGAGCAGGCGATGGCCGAAGGCCGCGACATGCTCTTCGACATCGATTGGCAGGGCGCCCAGCAATTGCAGGAGAAGATGTCGGCCGACGTCGTCTCGATCTTCGTGCTGCCGCCAACCATGACCGAACTCCAGTCGCGGCTGCACCGCCGTGCCGAGGATTCCGAGGAGGTCATTCAGACGCGTCTCGCCAACAGCCGCGCCGAGATCGCCCACTGGCGCGAATACGACTATGTCATCGTCAACGACGATCTCAACGCCGCCCTCGACGCCGTCCAGTCGATCGTCAAGGCCGAACGCCTGCGCCGCGACCGCCGCCATGGCATGTTCGACTTCGTCCGCGAGTTGCTGGAAGAGACGCCGTCACTTTAAAGCGTGATGCCGAAAACTGTGCACAGTTTTCGGATGACGCCATCCCGGATTTAAAGACTGTTTGCCAACAGGCAGAATTCCTCGACGGACAAGGTTTCAGCCCGCCGCGCCGGATCGATCCCGGCCTTGACGAGCAGGCTCTCGCCGCCGAGCGGTTTCAGGCTTTGGCGCAGCATCTTGCGGCGCTGGCCGAAGGCCGCCTGCGTCACCTTTTCCAGATTGGCGACAGCGCAGGGAATCGGGTTTTCGCGGGGAGTCAGTTGCACGACCGTCGACGTCACCTTCGGCGGCGGCGTGAAGGCCTGCGGCGGCACGTCGAAGGCCATGCGTGCCTCCGTCCGCCAGCCGCAGAGCACGCCGAGACGGCCGTAATGGTCGTCGTCTTCGTTGGCGACGATACGCTCGCCGACTTCCTTCTGAAACATCAGCGTCAGCGACTGCCAGAACGGCGGCCAGGCTTTCGGCAGCAGCCAGTTGACCAGCAACTGCGTGCCGACATTGTAGGGCAGGTTGGCAATGATCTTGATCGGGCCTTGCGGCGCCAATGTCTCGAAATCCGTCTTCAGCGCATCGCCTTCGATCACCTCCAGCCGGCCAGGATAATGATCGGCGATCTCGGCAAGCGCCGGCAGGCAGCGTGTATCCCGCTCGATGGCGATAACTTTCCTGGCGCCGAGCGCCAGGATCGCGCGCGTCAGCCCCCCGGGGCCGGGGCCGACCTCGAAAACGGTCGCATCTTCGAGCGCTCCCGCCGTGCGGGCGATCTTCTGCGTGAGGTTGAGGTCGAGCAGGAAGTTCTGCCCGAGCGCCTTGCGTGCATCGAGGCCGTGACGCTGGATGACGTCGCGAAGTGGCGGCAGGCCATCGAGTGCTGCCATCAGCGGCGGCTTTCCGCGCTGCGGCCGAGCTGGGCGGCGAGCTTCAGCGCCGCAACGAGGCTGTGCTCGCGCGCCAGTCCCCTGCCGGCAATGCCGAAAGCGGTGCCGTGATCCGGCGAGGTGCGCACGAAGGGAAGCCCGAGCGTTACGTTGACGCTGTCGTCGAAACCAAGTGCCTTGACCGGGATCAGCGCCTGATCGTGATACATGCAGATGGCGACGTCGTATCGCGACCGCGTCTCGTCATGAAACATCGTATCGGCGGGCAGGGGGCCGATCGCATCGATGCCCTCGTCGCGCAGGCGCTCGATCGCCGGACGGATGACGTCTTCGTCCTCCGTGCCGATCGCCCCGCCTTCGCCCGCATGCGGGTTGAGACCGGCAACGGCGAGCCGCGGCGCCTCGATGCCGAAGCGCTGCTTCAGATCTTCATGGGCGATCCTGCAGGTTTCCGTGATCAGTTCGCCCGTCAGCGCCTGCGGCACGTCGCGGACCGGAATATGGATGGTGACGGGAATGGCTCGGAGCTTCGGTCCGGACAGCATCATGACAGGTGTCACCGGCCGGCCGGTCGCCCTGGCGGCGAGATCGGCGAGAAATTCGGTATGGCCGGGAAACCGGAAACCCGCCTCGTAAAGCACGGCCTTGGCGATCGGATTGGTGACGACCGCGAGCGCCTCGCCGCTGAAGACAAGCGACACGGCTTTCTCGATCGACGCGATCGTGCCTTTCGCCGTTGCCGCATGCGGTTCGCCGGCCACGACCTCGATACCAGCAGGTATGGTCATGACGGGCAGGGCGTCGACAAAAATCCCGGCGGCTTCGCTGGCTTCATCGGTCTCGCGAATCGAAATCGCCAGATTGAGCTGGCGGGCTCTCAGCGCCAGAACATCGGGGTCGCCGATCAGGAAGAAAGGCGGCAGTCCGAGTTCACGCCGCCGGAGCCAGGCCATCAGAGTAATATCCGGCCCGATGCCGGCGGGGTCGCCCTGGCTCAGCGCAAGCGGTCGCGAAAACGATATCGCCATTGTCGGTCAGCGATAGGCGATCTGCGCCTTTTTGCGCAGCTCATCCAGGTATTTCTTGCTGTTTTCGTTCTCCGGGCTGGCATCCTTGCCACCCTTGGACTTGTCGAGATCTTCCTGGCGGAAGACCATTTCAGCGGCCTGGTCGTCAGAGACCTGCCGCTGGCTGCAGATTGCCAGATATTCGACGCCCTTGTCGGTGACGCGGGTCCCCGTCGTGTTGCCCTTGGCCTGCTCGACCAGCGGCTTCCAATCCGGCGGAATCTCGGGGGCGAGCAGGCGGCCGAGATCGCGCACCGAAACGTCGCGCATCGTCGCAGCAAACACCTTTGCCTGATCGCAGCCCGGAAATTTGGAGCGCGACGCCTCGGCCTCGCCCTTGCGCTTGCCGGTGATGGCGCCGCGCTTGGCCTGCGGAATGACGAAGATGATCTGCTGCAGCATATATTCCGTCGTCACCGGCTTCTGCTTGTTGTTCTGCATCATGCGCGAGACGAGATCATAGTTCGACAGCCGCGAGGTCGAGCCGTAGCGGGCGTTGACGACACGCGGCCAGCTCATCTGCACGGCGATGAAACCCTTGAAATGATCGACGCCAACGCCGGCGCGATCGAGGATCTGCGACATCTGCTCCGGGGAAAGCTTGTTGCCGCTCGAAAAGCGCGCGAAAGACGCATCGACGTCCTGCTGCGAAACCGACATACGCACTCGGGCGACTTCCTGCCGCTTGAGCGTCTCGTCGATCAATTGCTCCTGGGCGGTCTTGGCATCGGCCTTCGTATGCTGCAGGCGCAGGAAGGCCTGGCGCTTTGCGACATCGCCGCTGGTGATGGCGGTGCCGTTCACCACGGCCTTGACTTCACTGACCGCAAGCGCTGGACCGGCAAGGCCTGTCAGCAATGCAAGCGCCGCCCCGGCGAGGAACTTAGTTATGGCTTTTTTCGCGTCAATCATCTGTTGACCTCCCGATAGCGCCGCGAGACGTTGTTCGCGGCGTTCTTACCACAGTGCGAGACACGCTGAAATCGCTTCCATCACGGCGCGAAACCCCTATGCCTCAGATACCGACTGGCGGCAATGTCCTGCACAGGCTTACGGCGAAAGAATGGCTTCAGGCCATGTTTGCGCCGATCGCCCGTCATTCGAGGGTGTCGGTACCGATCTTGATGTCGCCGAGCGTGCGGAAGGTCAGCCGTGCGCCGATTGTCCAGTCGCTTCCCGACTCGTCGGCGGAATCTCTGCTGTCCGTATAGGCGATCGTGAAAATCGTGCATTCGTCGTCATAAGAGAGGCCGATCGTCCGCCGGCTGATCACATCATTGTTCAAATCCCAGGCTATGCCGCCGAAAATCGACCAGTAATCCTTGAACTTGACGCTGCTGTTGGTCTGGATCTCGTCATTGTCCTCGGCGAAGCCATATGCCGGCTGGGCGCTGAGATGGGTGTAGGTCAGCTGCGTCGAGAAGGTGTCGTTCTGGTAGGCCGTCGTCAGGTCGCCGCGACGGAATTCGAAATCTTTTTCGTCGAGCCGGTAGGAGGCTGCGACGGAAACGCCGTACGGTGTTTCGACGCCGCCAAGGCCGACATAATCGGAGCGGTCGGTTTGAAGGCCCGATTCCGCGCCGACGTTGACGAGGTCATCGGTCGCAAACGAGTTCTGGCCGGCGATCTGATAGGATTGGCCGAAGATGCCGTGCAGCTTGTAGCCGCTGTCGAATGTACCGGTGTACTGAACGCCGATATTGGCGCGAGTACCGCCTTCGACGCGGTCGTAGCCCGAGAACTTGTCGCGGTCGAACAGCGAGGTGGCGTCGAAGACGAAGCTTTGCGCATCCTCGTTCGGCAGGCGGCCGGCGAGCTGCTCGTCGGGGCGGGCATAGATCTGTGCGATCGGCTCGAGGATATGGGTGCTATTGTCCGTCGTCATCAAGATCGGATAACGCATTTCCAGCCCGGCTGTGAACATCGAGCGGGTGGCGGAATTGCCATCGACGTAGTTGCCGGTGTAGCCGGTGGGATCATCCATGTTCAGCGCGAAGGCATCGCCGCGCGCGGCCAGAAGCGGCGTGATCACCAGGCCGGTCGGCGTGACGTAGGTGCGCTTCCATTGCAGCTCGGCAGTCAGCCGCGAAGTCTGGCCCCTCAAGCCGCGGAAACGGTCGAAGCCGTCGACGGTATAAAAATCGTCATGTGTGCGCGAAATATTCGTCAGATTGACATCCGCCGAAAGTTCGCCGCCGGCAAGCGGTTGCGGCGCCACATAGTGATAGTCGAGCGACGGATAGACGATCGCCTGCTGCTTTTCAGCGGTATTCGTCCGATCGGCATCCTGGACGTCGAAATAGAACGCCCGCATGTCGAAATAATTGCGTTTCCCGAGCCCTGTCAGGTAAATCTGGTTGGTACGATCCGTACCGGTCAGGCCCCGCAGCTTGTACGTTTTCGAGAAATTGTTGTCGCTCTGCATCATGACGTCCCAGCCGAACGTCCAGCGCGGATTGATGCGGAATTCGGCCTTCGAAGCCACCATGCCACGCTGCTCGGCTTCGGCATCGCTGGTGCCGGAGCTGAAGTTGCCCGGCTTTGCCTGGTCGATGCCGGCGACGCGCAGAATATGCGTGCCATTTTCGAAGCGTTGGCGAAATTCGCCTTCGATGAGGAAGCCCTGGGCGGTGTAGCCCGTGGCGGTGACCGTCGCGTCCATGCTCGGCGAGATCACATAGTAATAAGGAACGGAAAGACCGAAGCCGAGATTCTGCGACAGGCTCATCGTCGGAAACAGAAAGCCGGACTTACGTTTCACCGTATTGTCGGGAACTTCGATGAACGGCAGGAAGGCGATCGGATGGCCGAGCAGCTCGAAGCGCGCCCTCTCCAGACGGATCGTATGCGTCTCGCCGTTCTGGATCACCCGCTGGGCCTTGACCTGCCAGAAGGGCGCGCGCTTCGGATCTTCGGCGCAGGGAAGGCAGGCCGTGTAGACGCCCTTGTTGAGAATCATCATCGTGCCGCCGACGCGCTCGCCGCTTTCGGCGACGATGCGGGTATTGTCGGCGGTCTCGATGCGCAACGAGTTCAGGAACCCGTCGGCAAAATTGTCGGTCACATCAAGGTTGTCGGCATAGATACGGTTGCCGTCCGGGCTGACCAACTCGACATTCCCGAGCGCCATCATCCGGCCGGTCTTCTGATTGTACTCGACCTTCTGCGCGACCATTTTATAGCCGCCATAGTTGATCTGCACGCCGCCGACCGCCGACACCAGATCGGCGTCACGGTTATAGACCAGTTCATTGGCCGAAAGCAGAAGCTTGGCCCCTTCGGGAATCTTCTTCTCTATATTTTGTTCGGGCGCGCTGGCCTGGCCGAAAGAGGCCGGGGCGCTGCCGAAATAGGAACATAAAGCCGCACTGACAAGCAGGGCAACCAGCTGTTTACTAAAATACTTGCGGTCGCCTGCCGCCACTAGCCGTCCTCCTGATGAAGCAGAATAGTCGCACCTAACGCCAGCGCGACGACCACCGGTATCCACGTCGCCACGAAGGGGGGCACAACTCCACTGCTTCCGAATGCCTTTACAAGCACGGTGATGACATAAAGCATGAAGCCCGAAAGGATGCCACCCAGAATCACGGAGCGGGATTGGTTGAACCGGCTAAATTTTAGGGACACTGTTGCGGCTATGAAAGTCATGGCCACCAGCAGCAATGGCTGGGACAACAGGGAGTTGAATTGCGTCTCCAGCGCCTTGGTCGAGATGCCGAAGGATTTGGCCGCCGCAATCCGGTTGGAAAGGTCAAAGAAACCAATTGTTTCCGGCGCTGTAAGCCGCTCCTGGACGAAGTCCTGTTTCAGATTGGTGCGAAGTTGAACCGAAGCTTTACGCACGGGGATTTCGCCAGGCTTGCGCTCGACAACCGTGTTAAGTTGCCAGTAACCATCTTCCAATTTTGCCGTGGCGGCGTCCTGTCTCAGAATGACCTGACCGCTTGAATCGAAATGGATCAGCACCGCGTCGATCAGCTTGGTTCCGTTCTCCTGGACCGTCTGGGCGCCGATGATGACATCGTCCCGGCCACTGATCTGGCGCAGCCACGGAATCTGCGGCGCCTTGCGCAGAACTGCGTTCTCGCCGCGCCAGTCGGATTCGACCAGCAGCGCCTGGCGCTGTCCCCAGGCGGCAAGCGGGTTCAGCGCCGCCATCGTCAGCAGGCCGAGCGCCAGCGAGCCGGCGATGAAGGGGAACATGAACTGCCAGACCGAAATGCCGGCGGCGCGCGTGACGACGAGTTCATATTTCCTGTTGAGGCCGATCAGCACCGTCATGCCGACGAACAGCGCGATGAACGGCACTGTCTGCTGCAGGATGAGTGGCAAGCGCACCGCGGTCATCAACACGCCGCCGCCGATCGTGTAGCCGGGAAGGCCGGACATGCGGCCCGCCGTCTCGCTGAAATCGAGGAGGAAAGAAATCGCCGAGACGCCGATCAGGAACCAGCCCGTCGTCACCAGATAGCGGCGAAAGAAATAACGCGACAATGTCCCGAACATCATTGGGCAGTGCCCCCGCCGGTCCGGCCGGTTGCGGCAAGCAGCCTTTCCTGCATCCGTCTCCAGAAAGACGAAATCCGGTCGCGGATGAACGAAGGCATGACCAGTCGTTTGTGCAGGCCGAGGAAGACGATCGAGACGATGCTGCTGACGATCGGGACGGCGTAGAGGACGGCGATATATTCAGGATCGGTATCGATCTGATTGGCCGCGTAGAAGGCCGCCCATCGCATCGCGAAGGCATAGGCGAGAGCGCTCACCATCGGATGCAGCCGCGCTTCGCGGTGCGAGCGGGCATCGCCAGCGATCGCCAGTGAAAACAGGGCAAAGACGACAGGCAGGATCCAGTCGGTCAGCCGCCGATGCAGTTCGGCGCGGTAGCTTTGCGGCCGGATCGTATAGTCCTTGTCGGCCGGATCCGGATTGAACAGGAACCACAGGTCACGGTCGCTGGCGCGCAACGTCGCCTGACCGCGATTCTCCGTCATGTCCGAGAGGTCGAAGGAATAGGAATCGAAATTGATGACCGAGACGTTGCCATCGGGCGTTTTGCGGTGCACTTCGCCTTCATGCATGATCAGCGTCGTGCCCGTGTCGTCGACGGCGCCTTCCTTCGCATAATAGATCAGTTCATAGGCCGGGTCGCGCTCGTCGGCGACGAAAAGGCCCTTCAGCATGCGGCCCGCCATCCGTTGCGAGATCTGTACATAGAGGCCTTCATCGAGCTTGCGGAAGGTCTTTTCCTCGATCACCGAAGAGAGGAGGTCAGCATAGGTCTCGGCGATCATCTGGCGCACGACGGTCTTTGCGCGCGGCTCGACGACGTTGTCGACGAAGAAGGAAAAGACGCTGATGACGGCGGCAAGCAGCAGGATCGGGCGGATCAGCACGCTGCGCCGCGCGCCCGCCGCGTCGATGACGGTGAGCTCGGAATCATTGTTCATCGTCGTCAGCGTCTGGGTGATCGCGATAACGAGAGCGAAGGGCAGCACGACAGGAATGATCGACGGCAGAATCATCGTCGCCAGCTTGGCGAACGAGCCGATCGACTGGCCGCTGTCGGTGACCAGATTGATGCGCTGCAGAACCTGAGTCGTCCAAATGATCGCCAGAACGGGCAGGAGCGCCACGAGAAACATCTGGCCGACGCGCCGCAATATGTATGTCTCGAGTAGTTTCATGCCTGCCCTTGAAAGCACCTGCACGCCCAAACGGCTTTGCAGGAGAATCCCTCTACGCTCTTTGTCGCGCTTTTGCGACAAGCTGGTGTCAAAAATTCATTCAAATTTCAGAATTTTTTTGATGCTGTTGCGACTCAGTTAACGCCAGCAATGCAGCGAAGACGACAAGCGACGAAAGCCATCCAAGAACGACGTCGGATAGATAGTGTGCGCCGAAGGATAGCCGCATCGCCGGGGTGAGGATCGAGATCGCCGCCAGGGGCGCCGCCACCGCATAACGCAGCGATTTTGGAACGAAGAGCAGAAGGCAGAAGAGCCAGCCGGCACTCGCTGCCTCGCCGGAGACGAACGAGCAGTTCGAAACGCATTTTCCGGCAAGCGAACCTGCCTCGACGAAATGCAGCGTACCGCCGAAAATGTCCGTCTGTATCGGCCGCGGCCGGCCCCAATGTTCCTTCAGGACGACATTGACGAGCAGCACCGGCCCGATCAGCAGCGTTCCGAGCGCGACTTTGAGCTTTTGCGCGCGCCGGGCGTTGAAGGTCGCGCCATGCTGCTGGTAGCATTCGACGAGTTTCCACAGCATCACGATCGCCACCACATAGGGCAGGCGGAAGAAGAGAGTGCGCAACAGGTCGAAGGTCGCGACGTCGCGATAGGGAAAGCCGCCGCAGATGCTTCCGGCAGCAGCAGTCGTGTCGCAATCTGCGCCCACGAAAAAAAGCTGGGAAAAATAGATGTCTATTCCGGGAAAGGCGCGGAAGACGGCAAGCAGCGCCCACCACGTCCAAAACAGCAGCATGAATGCGCCGAAAGTCGTTTTCGGCAGGCGGGTTGCCAGGCCCCGCCATCGATTTTTCGAAAAAACTGTCAACGCGAATATCTACGAAACTGACGAAAACATGAGGGCCGTGATGGCCGCGGGCGACCATAACAATTGTCGCAAGCCATTGACAGACCCGCCAAACGCGAAATTATCCGCCAGGGACGGATTTCAAAGAATCCCAGCGGAGAAGACATGTCAGTAAAGTTGGAAATTTCATTCTCGAAGTCGGCAAAGCTCAGTGGCGGCTTGGCGATCCTGTTGAAGACCGCGGAGGCCGACAGCGCTGCCGGCGCTGAAACAGTCGACCCGGCAGGTGTGATCGCCAAGGCTGCGAGGATCGCGCGATTCTCCGCGAAATCCATGAGCGGGCTCGATATTGTCGCCCCCGAAGGCGCGCCCGTCGACCGCATCGTCGTCATCGGGCTTGGCAAGGCCGCCGAAATCACCGACCATGACTGGCTGAAGGCCGGCGGTGCTGCGGCATCGAGAATCAAGAATACCGACAAGGCCGCTGTCTTCATCGACGTGCCTGGCCTCGAGACCAGCGCGCGGGCAGCCGCCGATTTCGCGCTCGGCATGCTGCTGCGCGCCTATAGCTTCGATACCTACAAGACGAAGAAGAGCGACGAGGAAGAAAAACCGGCGAAATCCGTCAAGGTGACGATCGTCACCGCCGATCCGGCTGGTGCCAAGAAGGCGTTTTCAGATTCCGAGGCGATCGCCGGCGGCGTCAATCTTGCCCGCGACCTCGTCAACGAACCGCCGAACGTACTTGGACCCGTCGAGTTCGCCGCCAAGGCGAAGGAGCTGGAAAAGCTCGGCGTCGAAGTGGAAATCCTGACGGAGCGCGAAATGCGCCGCCTCGGTATGGGCGCCCTTCTCGGCGTCGCCCAGGGCTCCGTGCGCCCGCCGCGCCTGGCGGTCATGCAGTGGAAGGGCGGCAAGGGCAAGGATCGCCCCGTCGCCTTCATCGGCAAGGGTGTCGTCTTCGATACCGGCGGGATTTCGATCAAGCCGGCCGCCGGCATGGAAGATATGAAGGGCGATATGGGCGGTGCGGCAGCCGTTACCGGCCTCATGCATGTGCTCGCCTCCCGCAAGGCAGCCGTCAACGCGGTCGGGATCATCGGCCTGGTCGAGAACATGCCTGATGGTAACGCCCAGCGTCCGGGCGACATCGTCACATCGATGTCCGGCCAGACGATCGAGGTGATCAACACCGATGCCGAGGGCCGCCTCGTGCTCTGCGATGCGCTCTGGTACTGCAACGACCGCTTTAAGCCGCAGTTCATGATCAATCTCGCAACGCTGACCGGGGCGATCATCGTGGCGCTCGGCAATGTGCATGCCGGGTTGTTCTCCAATGACGACCAGCTTTCCACCCAACTGACGGCAGCCGGTCTTTCGAGCAACGAAAAACTCTGGCGCATGCCGCTCGGCAGGGATTACGACAAGCTGATCGACAGCAAGTTCGCCGATATGAAGAACACCGGTGGCCGACAGGCCGGCTCGATCACGGCCGCGCATTTCCTCAAGCGCTTCGTGCAGGACACGCCTTGGGCGCATCTCGATATCGCGGGCAC
Organism: Rhizobium sp. WYCCWR10014; assembly: GCF_001657485.1. GTDB lineage: Bacteria > Pseudomonadota > Alphaproteobacteria > Rhizobiales > Rhizobiaceae > Rhizobium. Next base: position 69,972 of record NZ_LXFU01000048.1, on the reverse strand, counting down.
GGCGATGGGCTCACCGCAAGACGAGATCAACCAGTCCTGGGGGTCCGGCTTCGGCGTGCGCCTGCTCGACGAGCTCGTTCGCGCCCATTATGAATCCTGATGACGGACGTTCTCTTCTATCATTTGACCGAATCCAGGCTGGAGGACGCGCTTCCGCCGCTCATCGACAAAAGCGTCGAGCGCGGCTGGCGCGTTGCCGTCCAGACGCGCGAGCCGGCGCGGCGTGATGCACTCGATCAGCATCTTTGGACTTTCCGCGAGGAGAGCTTCCTGCCGCACGGCACCGACGAGGCGGATTTTGCCGAAAGCCAGCCGGTGCTTTTGACGGTGACATCAGGCAATACCAATGCGGCGACCGTGCGTTTCATCGTCGACGGCGCCGAGCCGCCGCCGGCAGATGCCTATGAGCGCATCGTCTTCATGTTCGACGGTCACGACCAGGAGCAACTGGACACCGCCCGTGCGCAGTGGAAGAAGCTGAAAGGCGAGGGACATAACCTCACCTATTGGCAGCAGACACCGGAAGGGCGATGGGAGAAGAAGGCCTGAGCGTTTCGCCGCGCGTCTTTTCGAGGGCCGCAAAGGACGCAGTAACACTTTGAATTGCTGCATGAAGCCGCCCAACTTCGCCTCCCGGCCAGCGAACGCCGCTACCGTTTCGAACCCTTGTCCTCGTCGAGGTTCGTCAGGATATTGAGGGGTACGATCCCGCCAGCACTTTCCGACGCGTCGAGCGCCTCGACTGCCAAAACATGCTTTCCATTCGGACTGACCAAAGCGAATGCCCACGCCTTGTCGGCAAAGGTGCTGACCGGCATTTCCGCCCAGCCGGCTTGGTGGACAAGGCGTTCGGCATAATAGACCTTGATGGTCTGCGGGTCGGTGGTGCTGGCGAGGTTGCGTGCCAGGATACGCATGGACTTCTCTCCGAACCGCCCTTCCAGTTGGCCCAGCACCTTGCGGGTGGCCTGCCAATCCTGGGCCTGGGTCGCCGATCCGAAGGAATATTCCTCGGATCGGGAAATGCCCGGTGGGTCAGGCGGCATGACGACCTCTTCGCCCGAACATGCTGCAAGGCCGAGAAGCGGCACCACAAGGATGCCAATTTTCAACACGCGGAAAAATCGGCCCTTGCGGCCAATTTTGTTGCTCATGAGCGGCTGCCCCCGAACATTGTTGCCATAGGCCGGCAAATCTTGCCGGTTTCTATGACGTTATTGCGACGCTCAGTCGTGGAAGGCGTCGACGAATTTCCGCTTGCCAAGCATGAAGGCATCGGCGACGTGGCGCAGCGGCGCGAGATCGACATCCGATTTGCCGGCCTTGATGATTTCGGCAAAGCGACGGTAGAGCGAGGGATATTCCTGCTCCGGCTCGGCGAATCTCAGCGTGCCGTCGATCAAAAGCTTGGCGCCGCCCTCGGCAAGCACCATCTGGCCGGCTGCCGTCTCCGCGACGATGTCCCAGCTCTGCTTGCCGGTCTGGCGCCAGTCGAATTCGGCGTGAACCGGCAGGCCGTCAGCATTGCGGAAGTGAATGTCGGCCGCGATCGGCGCATCGCGATTCTCGGGAAATTCGAGCACGGCCTCGGTGATGAAGATCGGCCGCGGCAGGATATGGGTGACGATCGACAGCGCGTTGATGCCGGGATCGAAAACGCCGAGGCCGCCGGCCTGCCAGATCCATTCCTGGTTCGGATGCCAGTGGCGGACATCCTCCTTCCAGATCACATGCACGCTTTCAATCGTCGTCGAGGCAAGAAACGCCTTGGCGGCCTCGACACCTGGCGCATAGCGAGAATGCCAGCTGGCAAAAAGCGACGCACCCTGCTTGTTCGCCAGCGCTTCGAGATCGGCCACTTCGCTGAGCGTCGCGCCTGGCGGCTTTTCCAGGAAGACGTGCTTGCCGGCGACGAGCGCCTTATAGGCCGCCTCGTAGCGATATTGCGGCGGCATGCAGAGCGAAACGGCATCGATCGAGGGCTCGGCATCGAGCATCGCTTCGATCGACGTATAGCTCTTGACGCCTTCGACCGTGCCGTGGCGGCTTGCCGTGGCGACGAGTTCGAAATCCGGGTTCTTGGCGATGGAGGGAAGGTGCTGGTCGCGGACGATCTTGCCGACGCCGACGATGGCGAGGTTGATAGGTGACATGGTGTTTCGCTCGAGCCTGTATGAAAAGTATGATTTATTGACGTGTTTGTATCAGAAAGAGGCGCGCCGACAAGCTCTGCTCCTCCATTCTATCGCATCCTAGCGCATGATGGTTCGTAGCGCATGATGGTTTGGCGAAGGAAGCTGTAGCCCATCGCCGCGCGGGCGGCGCGCTCTTCGGAATTGCCGTCGCCGCCATGCCCGCCAGAGCCGAATTCATGGAACAGCGGCCGGTGTCCTTCTTCCTCCAGCCGCGCGGCAAAGCGGCGCGCATGCGAGGGATGCACGCGGTCGTCATTGGCGGAGCTTTCGATGTAGATCGGCGGATAGCTGACCTTGGTCGCCGGCCCGACATTGTGAAGCGGCGAATAACCGAGCATGAAATCCCGGTCCACCGGCGTCTCCGGGTCGCCATATTCGTCCATCCAGGCTTGCCCTGCGCTGAACAGGTGGAAGCGTGTCATGTCGAGGACAGGCACCTGGCACCAGACGGCGCCGAAATCATCGGGATAGCGCGTCAGCATCACGCCGGTCAGCAGGCCGCCATTGCTGCCGCCCTGGCAGGCGATCCGCGACGGCACGGTATAGCCGCGGGCGACGAGATCGCGAGCGATGGCGACGAAGTCGGCAAACGCCCGGTCTCGCCCCTGCCGCTTGGCGCTGCGATACCAGTCGGGCCCGAATTCGCCGCCGCCGCGAATATAGGCCTGCACATAGGCGCCGCCTTGTTCCAGCCAGCGTCCCGTCACGCCGGAATAGCTTGGCGACAACGAGACATCGAAGCCGCCATAGCCATAAAGCAGCACCGGCAGCGCGCCCTTGGTCCACTGCTTCGGCAGGACCAGCCGATAGGTAACCCTCGTTCCGTCCTCGGAAACAGCCTCCAGCAGTTCGGATGACATATCGGTCGCATCGAAATAGCTCGGCGCCGCTGCGACGAAAATCGGCTCGGCCTGCTTGCTGCGATCCGACAGCTCGAGGCGGTAACAGACGGGAGGCTGCAGGAAGCCCTGGCCGACGATGTGGAGAGTATCGTCGCCAAGATGCAGATCCGCATGGAGCGGCCTGAAGTGAGCCGTCTGCATATCCGCCGGCAGTGCGATCTCGCGCTGTTCGGCATCGGGCCTTGTCAGGTCCAGCACCATGAGACGCGGACGCAGCCGATCGGAGATGATGAAAACGCACCATTCTTGCATCAGCATCATCTGCGCGATGGATTGGCCCTCGCCAGGCTGAAACAGGATGCGCTCCGGCCCGAGCAGGGCGGTCTCCGAGGCGGGATCGAAGCGTTGCAGCACCAGGCTGCCGGTTGCAACGCGTTCATCGGTCTTTGCCCGCCAAAGGCAATGATCATGATTGAACTGGAAATCGGCTTCCTTAGGCAGATCGATGCGCCGCTGTGTGCCGTCGTTGGCGATCAGGAAAGCGCTCGCGACGCCGATCTCGTGGGCGGCGACGAAAATATCGATCAATCCGCGATCCGCCGAAGCGCCTGATAGGGCAGGGTCGATGACGAGATTGAAGCCGTAGACGTCCTCGTTGGCGGCTTCGAACATGACGGCGGCATCTTCCGGTCGCTGCCCGCGCTTCAATCGCCGTCCGACGCGCGGCCATCCCGAGCGGGTCGCCGAAAATTGGTCGATGGAACCGAAATAGCAGATTTCGTCGCGGCTCAGCCAAGTGGCATGCGATCGTGCGGCCGGTGTATCGAAGCCGCCCTCGACGACCTGTTTCCGCTCGGCGTCGAATTCGAGCAGCCGGAGAAGGTCGGAGCCGCCGTCCGAAAGCGTAAGCAGCACCCGCGTCGGCTCCCATGGGCAGGTGACGGCGCCGCGCCAATTCCAGCGCTTGCCTTCGCTGGCGCAGAAGGCGTCGAGATCGAAGACCGGCTCCCAGGCGGCGTCCGGCAGTGGCTCCTGATTTGCCGGCAGGCGGAGCCAGATGCCGAGAGGATTGTCCTTGCTCTGCCGGAAATCGAACAGCCACTCGCCTCGGCGCATCGGAACGATCAGTCTGTCCTGCCGCTCGATCAGCGCCTTGATCGCATCGCGATCCCTCACGAATTCAGGTGTTCTCAGTGCCGCGTCGGAAACCCGGTTGTGCTCGTCGATGAACTGGCGGGTGCGCGGATCGTCGTCCGTTTCGAGATGAAGGTTCATATCCGACCTGCCGGCTTTCGTTGACGTCGCCAAGATCTAGGCAGCCGGTCCCGACTTGGCAACCCGCCTTAACGGATCGTCACGAAATCGGCCGTGGCGACGACGGTGTTCGGCACCTCACGCTTCTTGAATTTCAACGTCACCACCTTGTAGCCTTCGGCTTCGAGCCGCGAGAGCAGGCTCGGCAGCATCGCCACCGTGCGTTTGTGGATGTCGTGCATCAGGATGATGCCGCGGCCGCGCTTGTGCAGGAGGTTCATCGTCCGCTGCGTCGCGGAGACCCGCGTCGTGGTGAAATAGTCCTTGCTGTCGATGTCGACATCCATGACCACCATGTCGCGCATGGCGATCGCGGCGCGCAGCCTGTGGCTCTCGGCAAGATAGGGGAAGCGGAAGAAGCAGACATCGGTTCCCGTCGCCTTGGTCACCGCCAATTCACCCCTGATCACCTCGGCCATTGCCGCGTCGAAACTCAGCGAACTCAAATTGGCGTGGTCATAAGTGTGGCTGCCGATCGTGTTGCCGTCCTGGGCGACCTTACGGGCGAGCGCCGGATGCATCTCGGCCATTTCGCCGACCATCATGAAGGCGCCCTTGACGCCGAACTGGTCGAGGATTGCCAGCACCTTGTCCGTCCGGCCGGGGATCGGGCCATCGTCGAAGCTCAGGATCACTTCCTTGTCCTGCAGCTTGAGATCGGAAAGCGAGGAAACCTCCAGCGTCCGCCCGGCGAGATGATGCGGGCCGGCAAGGTGCGGCGTCGCATCGTCGCCGGCATAGGCAAGCGCCCGTCCCTCGGGCGCGATCACCGATGAGGTCTTGATCGAAGTATCCGGAGCGGTTTGTCTGGTGGTGCTGCAGGCGGAGAGGGCGGCCGTGAGGGCCATGCAGGACAAAACGAAAAAACGATACATGGAAAGGGCTCAACAAATCGGTAACGAATGTTGAGACAACCTTTCGGATTATGGTTAACGATCGGTTGATAATGGCCGAAATTGCGTTGATACGCGGCACTTCGCCACGCTTTCGCTAAGGCATGATGCCGAAAAGTGTGAGCGGTTTTCGGGCGAAATCCTGTTCTAGGGCCTGTGGCTATCCCGCCATCGCTTCTTCATATTCGGCAGACAGCATCAGCCAGTCTTCCTCGGCGGCAGCGAGTTTTGCCGCGGCCTCGCCGCGTTGCTTCACCTTCTCGGCGGCTTTGGCGGGCGTCTTCTCGTAAAGGGCCGGATCCGCAAGTTCCGCATCAAGCGCCTGAATCTGTTTCTCCAGCTTCGCCGTCAAGGATTCGATTTCGTTGATCTTTTTCCTGAGCGGCGTCAGCGACGCGCGACGTTCGGCATTGAGCTTGCGCTGGTCGGCCTTCGACGTAGCGTCTTCAGTTAGCTGCGGCTTTTCTTCTTTTTTTTTACCGGATGTGACGATGAGGTCGCGGTATTCGTCCATATCGCCTTCGAAGGTCGTCACCGTGCCGCCATTGACCAGCCACAGCCGATCGACCGTCGCCTCGATCAGATGGCGATCGTGCGAGATCAGGATGACGGCGCCCTCGTAGTCGTTCAGCGCCTCGATCAGCGCGCGGCGGCTGTCGATGTCGAGGTGGTTGGTCGGCTCGTCGAGGATCAGCAGATTGGGTGCATTGAAGGCGGCAAGCCCCATCAGCAATCGGGCTTTTTCGCCGCCGGAAAGATCCTTGGCGGCCGTCGCCATCTTCTCGGTCGCGAGCCCCATCTGGGCGACGCGGGCGCGCACCTTGGCTTCCGGCGCACCCGGCATCAGCCGGCGCACATGCTCCACCGGCGATTGCTCGGGAATGAGGTCGTCGAGCTGGTGCTGCGCGAAGAAGCCGATCTTCAGGCTCGGCGCGATCTTCACTTCGCCACTTTCCGGCGCCAGCCGGCCGGAAATGAATTTGGCGAAGGTCGATTTGCCGTTGCCGTTCGAGCCGAGCAGGGCGATGCGGTCGTCATTGTCGATGCGCAGATTGAGGTTTTTCAGGATCGGATTGCCGGGCTCGTAGCCGACGGCGCCGCTCTGGATCGCGACGATCGGCGAAGCCGGCTGCTTTTCCGGCTCGGGAAAAGTGATCGGCTGTACGTGGTCCTCGATCACCGCGGCGACCGTTCCCATGCGCTCCAGCGCCTTGACGCGCGATTGTGCCTGCCGGGCCTTGGAAGCCTTGGCCTTGAAGCGATCGATGAAGCCCTGCAGATGTTTGCGTGCCGCGTCGTTCTTGGCCTTGGCTTTCGTCTGCAACTCGTCGGCTTCCGCCTTCTGCCGCTCGAACTGGTCGTAGCCGCCGCGATAGAAGGTGAGCTTCTTCTGGTCGAGATGGACGATCGCATTGACAGCATTGTTCAAGAGGTCGCGATCGTGGCTGATGATGATGACGGTGTGCGGATAGCGCCTGACATAGTCTTCCAGCCACAGCGTGCCTTCGAGGTCGAGATAGTTGGTCGGCTCGTCGAGCAGAAGCAGATCCGGCTCGGAAAACAGCACGGCGGCAAGGGCGACGCGCATGCGCCAGCCGCCGGAGAAGGAGGAGGCGGGGCGGGCTTGCGCCGCCTTGTCGAAGCCGAGTCCGGCAAGAATGCTCGCCGCGCGTGCTTCGGCCGAATGCGCGTCGATATCGACAAGGCGCATCTGGATTTCGGCGATGCGGTGGGGATCGGTCGCCGTTTCCGCCTCGGCAACGAGGGCGGTGCGTTCCTTGTCCGCGGCAAGCACGATCTCGATCAGGGCATCCTCGGTCGCCGGCGCTTCCTGCGCCACCTGGCCGATACGTGCGGCCTTCGGGATCGACACCGATCCGGTTTCCGCACCGAGATCGCCGGTGATGACGCGAAAAAGCGTGGACTTGCCGGCGCCGTTGCGCCCGACGAGCCCTGCCTTCGTGCCTGAAGGCAGCGAGACGCTGGCATTGTCGAGAAGCAGGCGCCCGGCGATGCGGGCAGAAATGTCGGTGAGCGTGATCATGGCCGGCGTTTTGGCCGAAAGCGCTCGCCAAGGCAAGAGCGCTTATTCCCGCGGCAAGCTTGCTTGTCCGCGCCAAGCTTGCTTGTGCGCTGGCAAGCTTGCTTGTCCGCCGCCTTAGCGGCCGAAAGCCTGCACCGGCAGTCGAGGGTTGGACTGCGCGGCGAGAAGCGCCACGCGGGCATTGGCCTGCAATTGTCCAGGCGTTGCCGCATCGGTGCTGAGCGCAACGCCGATCGAGATGGTGAGCCTGCCGGGGTCGGCCTTGTCGGATGTCGCAAAGACCAGATTGTCCGCGACGGAGGCGCGCAGCCGTTCGGCAATCGTCATCGCATCCTGCATGCCGACATTGGAAAACAACAAGGCGAATTCGTCAGCCTCTGTGCGGGCGACGAAATCGTTCTTCTTGATCGACTTGCTGAATAGGCCGGCGAGCTTCCTCAGGAGCTTGTTGCCGGCCTGGGTGCCGTATTTTTCGTTGAGATCGGTGAAATTGTCGATATCGACCATGATCAGCGCGCTGCCGGCGGCACCTTCTTCGCGCTTGTAGAGATCGGCGATCGTCCGATTCAGCGCGATGCGGTTCGGAAGTCCGGTGATCCTGTCGGCGATCGCAGCCGATTGCATCGCCGAAATACCGCGCTCCAGCGTTTCCAGTGTCTTGATATCGTCCTGCAGCTTCGCGCCGATTTCCATCTCCGCTGCAAGAACGGTCGAAAGCGAGGCAGTGAGATAATCGACCTCGCTGAGGAAGGCGGCAAGGCTCTGATCGTCATGGCCGGAAACGGATTTCAGGATCGTGCCGCAGGCGCGCGCAAAAGCGTTCTTGTGCTTCAGCCCTTCGGCAAGCCTTTCCGCCACGTCGCGCAGCATCCGGCTCGCCTCGTTACGCGATGTCTCGTCCGCCAGCCCGCAATGGCCGACGAGGCGGTATTTCAGGCCGAGTTCGTCGAGCATCGGCTGTTGTGGCTGGGACCCGAGTGCGGCGATATCCTGCGCAAGGCCGGCATTGAGCCCGATGATCGCCTCGTGAAAGAGTTCGTAATTGCGCGGCAGCGCCGCGACGTTGAGGCGCGCCATATGCTGGGCGATCTTCTGAATATCGGCCATCGGTGCGGAGCGCCCAGCCTCGCGCGGCACCAGTGCGTTTGCGATTGCATTCTGCATGACGATCCCTCGCGACCCGGCCTCATTTCTCACATCACGCTATGCCCGCAAGCTTTTAAGAGAGGTTGAATTTTCAACCGGGGAGCCCTGGATCAGCGGCGGAACCGGCAAAGGCGGTTAATTCAGTGTTGATGGCGAAAACCTCACATCCACTCGCGGCCCTCGCTGCGCAGGAAGTAGATGAGATCCAGCACGAGGCTCGGTTTGCCGAGCACCGTCAGCGTCATATGGCACTGGCCGCGATGATGGGTCTGGTGGTTGAAGAAATGCGCGAGCGCTGCCGACAGAGGCTGGGTGATCTCGGCCGGCTGTACCACCGTTACATAGGAGAAGTTGGCGGCGAGGCTTCTCTCGTCCAGCATGCCTGTCCAGGCAATGATCCGCTCGTCCTCTGCTTTGCGGGCGACAGCAAGCGCATCCCGATCTTCGAAGAGCACGGCATCGAGTGTCGTCGGCGCTTCGCCGGTGCCGGTGAAGCGCTTCATCCATATGCGGTCGGCGACGATCAGATGATTGAGCGTGCGATGCAGCGAGCCGAAGAAGGCGCCGCAATCACTGCGGAACTCTGAATCGCTGAGTTCGGCCGCAGCCGCATAGACTTGCGTGTTGGCCCAGCGATTATAGGCGGCGAACATCCTGTAATGTCTGAGCATTCCGTCCCTCCCGGATTGGTCGCGGCAGTCTAGCCCGTTTTCCCGGAAATCGCAGTGATGTGCCCATGAAATTTCCTGATTTGATCGCAGGTGCTTTCTGTCGTCGAATGCATGGAGCTGCGATCTCGAAAGGAACGTTATGACCAGAGCCCTCTATTCCCTGTGCGGCGCCGACGAGCGGCGCTTCTTTTCGCCCCATTGCTGGAAGGCGGTGATGGCGCTGGCGCATAAGGGGCTCGATTTCGAGGAGATTCCGACCACATATGCCCGCATCCGCGCGATCGGTGGCGGCGTCTCGTCGATCGTGCCCGTTCTCGATGATAATGGCAGGCTGATCCCCGACAGTTTCGACATCGCCCTTTATCTGGAGGAGGCCTATCCCGAGCGGCCGTCGCTATTCAACGGCGAGGGCGGCAAGGCGCTGTCGCGGATGGTGGAAGGCTATTCGCAGATGATCATCCATCCGGCGATCATGCGTATCGCCCTTCTCGACATCCATGCGAACCTCGACGAGGAAGACAAGGCATATTTCCGTCAAAGCCGGGAGACTCGGCTCGGCAAGCCGCTGGAGGTGGTTGCCGCCGACAGCGAGGCGGAGAAGGCAGCCTTCGGCGCCAAGCTGGAGCCGCTCCGGCATATGCTGAAGTTCCAGCCCTTCATCGGCGGGCAGACACCGCTCTTTGCCGACTATATCGTCTTCGGCGCGCTGCAATGGCTGCGTGTCTCGGCCGGCCTTGCCATGCTGGCCGCCGACGATCCTGTCATGGCCTGGTTCGAACGCTGCCTCGATCTTCACCAAAGCCGCGGCAGGACTGTGACAGCGGCGTGAAATTGCCGCCTACCTCTTGTTTTCAGGCGTTGGGGCGGGTAAAGACCGCCCACTTTTCCCGAGAAAACAGAGGATTTGACTATGGCGATTGAACGCACCTTCTCGATGATCAAGCCGGACGCGACCAAGCGCAACCTGACGGGCGCCATCACCAAGATGCTCGAAGATGCCGGCCTGCGTGTCGTTGCTTCCAAGCGCGTCTGGATGAGCCGTCGAGAAGCCGAAGGCTTCTATGCCGTTCACAAGGACCGTCCCTTCTTCGGCGAACTGGTCGAAGGCATGACCTCCGGCCCGACCATCGTCCAGGTGCTGGAAGGCGAAGGCGCGATCCTCAAGAACCGCGAGATCATGGGCGCGACCAACCCGGCAAACGCTGACGAAGGCACGATCCGCAAGGTTCATGCTCTGTCGATCGGCGAAAATTCCGTTCACGGCTCGGATGCTCCTGAAACGGCTGCCCAGGAAATCAAGTACTGGTTTTCAGATACCGAAATCGTCGGCTGAGGCCACGCTTCGGCATTCGCCGGCAATGCCTTGAATTGACTCTCGAAAGCCGGGGCCTTGCCCCGGCTTTCCATGCATTTCTCTACGCCGGGCATTTGTCGGTGTTCGAGAAATCGACGCTGCCGTCAGGCTTGAAGACCTCCGGGTTCTTTTCATAAAGCGCGCCGACGACGAGCGGCTTGCTCGGCAGGACGGTCTGGTCGAGGTCGGACCGGAACTGCGTCTTCAATTCCTGCAGCACCTTGCCGTCCTTGTCGACCAATCGGACACTCACGGAATAGGGGCGGTCCTTGCGCACGCAGTGCAGTTTTTCGCTCTGCAGCGCGATCTTGTCGTCGATCGGATAGATCTTCTGGTTCACTACCAGCGGATCGCCTCCTTGCGGATTTTCGAATTCGGCGATGATGACGGAGCCGTCAGGGATAGGCCCCGTCTTCTTCAGCGTCAGCAGATAGGTGGCGCTCGCCACCCGATAGTTGAAGACGAAGAGATGGCCGGTGACCTCGACCAGGTTTTCAGCCTCTCGCTGGCAGGCCGACAGCATCAGCCCGGCCACCGCCGCCATCACGATCCAATGATTTCTCATGGCGTCTCCTCCTTCTTGCGGCGATAGTGACGGTTCGCCTTGGCGCGGTTGCCGCAGACCGCCATGTCGCACCAGGCCCGGCTTCTGTTCTTGCTGCGGTCGATGAACAGCCAGCCGCAGTTGCCGCAGATCTTCATGCGTTCCGGATCGGGCATGGCGATCAGCCGCAGTGCCGAATGGGCGGTCGCCGCGGCCAGGTTGTCGGAGCCCGCTTCGCGCAACGCCTTCGCCAATCCTTCCAGCAGCCTGGCCAGCAATTGGTCGTCGCCGCCATTCAGTATACGCTCGCGGAAATAGAGGTCGATCGTTTCCCGCAGCGTGATGAAATCCGCTTCGTTTTCCGCCGCCACCGGTACGATGTCGCCGAAGAGGGCGCGCTCGGCGCAGAATTCGGCCGCGGCTCTTGGAAAACTCCGCATCTGGTCGCTGACGGCGAAGCGGTCGATCCGCCGCGTTGCATCGTGGCGCAAAACGACGCTGTTGACGACATCGAGCGCCAGTGCGCCGCCGGCAAAGCGGTGAGGGGTCCAGGAAAAGCTCATGATGAAATTATAACTGGTGAAATAGGTTTTGCCAGTTATAATTTTGGTGACGCGGAGTGTCTCGAATGGCCGCCTATCTTCTGCAGCAACTGGCGAATGCGGTTCCGCTGGCCGCCCTCTATGCCGCGCTTGCCTTCGGTTATGCCGTCGCCTTCGGCGTGACGAAGCGGGCTGACATCACCTATGGGGCGATCTTTGCCTTCGCGGGCCAGATCCTGCTGCTCTTCACCGAACTCGCCTATGTCAGGTTTTGGCTGGTGCTGCCGGCGGCCCTTGTCGTCGGTGCCTGCGCTTCCATCGTCTATTCGCTGGCGGCGGGCCTATGGATCGGCCGTTCAATCATGCTGCCGCTGGTCAGCAAATCGCCGAATACGGTCATCGTCGCGGCCCTCGGCATCATGATCGTCCTGATGGAGACCGCCCGGCTTGCCGCCGATACCCGCGCCATCTGGCTGCCGCCGTTCCTGAACGACACGGTCGTCTTCTGGAACGACGGCCCGTTCAAGGTGACGCTCACCCATATCCAGCTGATCAACACCGCACTGATGTGCGCCATCGTCGCGGTGGGTACGCTGATCCTGAGGCGCACGGCCTGGGGTCGCGTCTGGCGCGCCGTCACCGATGATCCGCTGGCCGCCGAGCTCTGCGGCACCAGCGCCAACCGCGTCTTCCTTGTCGCCTACGGGGCCGCAGCCCTCGTCGCCACGATCTGCGGCATCCTCGCCACCTTCTATTACGGTTCGATGGATTTCGGCGCCGGCCTGATGTTCGGGCTGAAGGTGCTGCTGATCGCAGCCGTTGGCGGCTATTCCGATCCGCTGCGCTCGGCAGGCGGTGCCGCCGGGCTTGCCGTCGTCGAAACCATGTGGGGCGCCTACGGCCCCTTCGTCTGGCGGGATCTGGTCGTCTTCTCGCTGCTCGTCCTGCTCTTGGTGATGAGCCGCAGGGAGCGAGTGGTGCTCTAATTTACCAATTTACTTCCACTTGTCGCGCGCCGTGTCGTCCGCGTCTTTCGCCGCGACCCAGTCGCCGGTGGCGCCATCCCTGGCATGCTCCTTCTTCCAGAAGGGGGCTGCAGTCTTCAGGAAATCCATGACGAAATTGGCGCCGTCGAACGCCGCCTGCCGGTGCGGCGCGGCTGCGACGACGAGCACGATATTCTCGCCGGCGGCGATCTTTCCGTAGCGGTGGATGGCGGTGAGGCCGAGAAGTCCGAAACGCCCGATGGCAAGATCGCCGATGCGCTGCATCTCCGCTTCGGCCATGCCGGGATAATGCTCTAGTTCGAGTGCCGCGAGCGTGCCGCCTTCATCGCGGCAGAGGCCGGAAAAAGTGACGACGGCGCCGATGCCGGCTTTGCCCTTGGAGAGGCGATCGACCTCGGCTTGCAGGTCGAAGTCTTCGCGCTGGACGCGGATGGTGGGGGTGACGGTCATGATAACATCCCCAACTGCTTTGATGTCGTAGCGGAGCCTATGGAGAGGGCGTGCCGTGCCACCCGCCCTCTGCCCTGCCGGGCATCTCCCCAAGGAGGCAGATTACGCGTGGCTTGACCATCGTGCCCATCTACAGTTTTGCCGGGCTGCGACGTGGATTGCTTGGGGACGTTCGTGCTTCCAGCCAATCTCCCTTCTTGTGGGGGAGATGTCCGGCAGGACAGAGGGGGGTAGCGACACGGCACCACCATCACCGCCTCATCCCCCCGTCATCGGCGGAAATATCCCGATTTCCCGGGCGCCCGATATCGGTTCGTCATGCTCGACATGCTCCATGTCGAGCGCCACGCGGATCACCTCGGGATATTGAAGTGCGGTCTCATATTCTTCACCCATCGTCTTCAAATGATTCAGGAGATCGGTGACGGTGACGACGGAGGAGGGGAGGTCGATCTCCTCCTCGCCCTTGCCGATGCGCTCGCGCACCCAGGCGAAATAGACAAGCCGCGTCATTCCTCGTCATCCACGATATGTTTCACCCCGGCGCGGAAATAGTCATAGCCGGTATAGATGGTCAGCAGTGCCGCGATCCACAGCAACGCGATTCCAGTCTGCGTCGTATAAGGGAAAATCTCGTCGCCGGCCGGGCCGGCGAGCAGGAAGGCGATGGCGACGAGCTGAAGCGTCGTCTTCCATTTGGCGATCCGCGTCACCGGCACGCTGACCTTCAGCGCCGCCAGATATTCGCGTAGTCCCGACACCAGGATCTCGCGGCAGAGAATGGTGATCGCCGCCCAGATCGACCAGCCCGCGATGGTCTGGTCGGCCGCGACCAGGAGAAGGATCGAGGCGACCAGCAGCTTGTCGGCGATTGGATCGAGCATGCGGCCGATATTCGACGTCTGGTTCCAGATGCGCGCGAGATAACCGTCGAGGAAATCGGTGAGCGAGGCGATGACGAAGATCCACAGCGCCACCCAACGCGCCGTATTGCTGATCGACAGCCTGCCCTCGATGAAGAAGCAGAGAACGATCAGCGGTACGGCGAGGATGCGGCCGTAGGTCAGGAGATTGGGAATGCTGTACGCACGCGATGCCATGGGATCGTTTCTCTGAATTGAGGCGCTGCTACAGCGCCGCACGTCTTTTAGATGCGCAAAGGACGCTGTAACACTCTAGAACCTCCGCATCATGCTCGGGCCGATGCGGTAGATGACGGCTTTGGCTGCGGACCGTCAATATTCTTTCTGTCTTTTCACCGCCTTTGCGTGGAATTTGCGACGGACGCCGGTTATTTCGCGGCGTCGTCGTGAAAATGATTATAGACCTGCCTGGCGACCGCTTCCGATATGCCTTCCACCGTCATCAGGTCGGACAGGGCGGCGCGCGAAACCGCCTTCGCTGTGCCAAAATGCTGGAGCAGCGCGCGTTTGCGCGACGGGCCGATGCCGCCGATCTCGTCGAGCGGGTTTTTGATCATTTCCTTCTTGCGCCGTGCCCGGTGCGAGCCGATCGCGAAACGGTGCGCCTCGTCGCGCATGCGCTGGATGAAGTAGAGCACCGGATCGCGCGGCGGCAGCGTAAAACTCTCGCGTCCCGGCGGGAAGAAGCGTTCGCGCCCGGCATCGCGGTCGACACCCTTGGCGATGCCGATCGCCGTCACGCTGTCGGTGATGCCGAGTTCGGCAAGGATGGCGCGCACCGCCGTCATCTGCCCCTGGCCGCCGTCGATGAGGATCACGTCGGGCCAGGTTGGGAAGGGCATGTCGGCTGCATCGGGCGTGGCCACCTGCGCCGTCCGGTCAGGAATGCCTTCCTCCTTGATCAGCCGCGAGAACCGCCGCGTCATCACCTCCTTCATCATGCCGAAGTCGTCGCCGGGCGTGATGTCGGTCGATTTGATGTTGAACTTGCGGTACTGGTTCTTGACGAAACCTTCCGGCCCCGCGACCACCATGCCGCCGACGGCATTGGTGCCCATGATATGCGAGTTGTCGTAGATCTCGATGCGCTGCGGTGCATAGGTAAGTCCGAATGTCTCCTTGAAACCTTCGAGCAGCCGCGACTGCGACGCCGTCTCGGCAAGCTTTCGCCCATGCGCCTCGCGTGCATTGCCGACGACATGGTCGACCAGATCCCGCTTCTCGCCGCGCTGCGGCACCAGGATGGAAACCTTGTGGCCGGCCTTTTCGCTGAGTGCTGCGGCAAGCAGTTCCAGCTCCTCGACCGTTTGCGACAGCATGATCTGCTTCGGCACCGGCTTGTCGTCGTAGAACTGCGCGAGAAAGGAATTCAGCACTTCGGCGCTCGAAAGCTGCGGATCGGCCTTCGGGAAATAGGCGCGGTTGCCCCAGTTCTGGCCGGTGCGGAAGAAGAACACCTGGATGCAGGAGATGCCACCCTCATGATGGATGGCGAAAACGTCAGCCTCCTCGACTCCAACAGGATTGATGCCCTGGTGGCTCTGCACATGCGACAGTGCTGCCAGGCGATCACGATAGATCGCAGCCCGCTCGAAGTCGAGGTCCTCGGCCGCCTGGTTCATGGCCTCGGCCATATGCGACTTCACCTTCTGGCTCTTGCCGGACAGAAAGTCCTTCGCCTCCTGCACCAGTTCGCCGTACCCCCCATCGCTCACCTCGTGGGTGCACGGCCCGGAACAGCGCTTGATCTGGTAGAGCAGGCAGGGCCGCGTGCGCGTTTCGAAGACGCTGTCGGTGCAGGTGCGGATCAGGAAGGCGCGCTGCAGCGAATTGATCGTGCGCCCGACCGCGCCGGCCGAAGCGAAGGGGCCGAAATAGTCGCCCTTTCGCGCTCTCGCACCGCGATGCTTGAAGATCGCCGGCGCCCGGTGGTCGCCGGTAATGAGGATATAGGGAAAGGACTTGTCGTCGCGCAAAAGCACGTTAAAGCGCGGCCGCAAGCGCTTGATCAGATTCGCTTCCAGCAGCAGCGCTTCAGTTTCCGTGCGAGTCGTCACGAACTCCATATTCGCCGTCTGACGCACCATCTGGGCGATGCGGTTGGAATGCACTCGACCGACGGCGTAATTGTTGACACGTTTCTTCAGGCTGCGCGCCTTGCCGACATAGAGCACGTCGCCCTCGGCATTGAACATGCGGTAGACGCCGGGGCTGTTCGGCAGCCGCTTGACGAATTCGCCGATCAGGTCCGCGCCGAGAAGCCCGGTTTCATTGAGGCTGCCCGCATTCCAGTCGACCGTCGCCGCAAGCGGCGCGGCGACGGAAGCGTCGCCTTCCACCTCGATATCGTCTTCGCTTTCATCCGTCTCGTCGTAGAGAACGCCGCCATCCGGCAGCTTTCGTCCGTTCATTCCGTAATCTCCGCCACATCGGGCGTTTGCCAGGCGAGGTGCTGGCCGCCGTCGAGGGCAATCATCTGGCCGGTGATCGAGGGCGTGTCGTAAAGGAAGCGAATCGTTTGTCCGAATTCCTTCAGCGCCGGCCCTTGCTGCAAGATAAGGGCTGAGACCTGCGCTTGGAAGTCCTCCATCGCCTGCCGCTCGCTCGGCATCGACGGGCCGGGGCCGATGGCATTGACGCGGATGCGTGGCGCCAATGCCTGTGCAAGCGTCTGCGTCGCCGTCCACAGCGCGGATTTGGAGAGGGTATAGGAGTAGAAGCTGGGCCTCAGCGCCCAAACCCGCTGGTCGATGATATTGACGATCAGCCCAGCCGCCTCAGCGGGCATCTGCTGCGCGAAGGCCGCCGCAAGGATAGAGGGCGCACGGACATGCAGGTCGAAGTGCAATGCCCAGGTGGCGGCATTGAAACTACGCGCTGAATCATGCTGGAAGACCGACGCATTATTGACGAGCAGATCGAGCGGCCCGAGCGCTTCCGACGCCCTTGTAATGAGCTCGCCCGTTTCGCCGATATCGGTGAGGTCTGCCTGCAGGGCGATCGCCCGATACCCCTTCCGCCGCAATTCCGCCACCAGCTCTTCGGCCTCGCCGATGGAGCCATTCGCGTGGATCGCAACGGAAAAGCCATTTGCAGCAAGGTCTTCGGCAATTGCCCGGCCTATTCTTTTAGCAGCCCCTGTTATAAGGGCCGAGCGAAGTCTTTTGTGCTTCAAAATCTTGCCTTCTGATCCCGCGAGTCTGTCTGCAGACTATATAGGCGCCGACGGAGATTATATAAATAGGCCGTTGCGGTTGCGGCCGGGAACTGGATATTCTATGTATTATTTAAGAATGCGATTTCCTAAAATAAGTATTGTCGGTTTAACACTTCAGTAGGGTTAATGAAATGTATGTTGCGTTAAAGCAACATCGAATTTCAGCCATGCGGCAGCCACAATGATATCACAATTTGGCTCTTTCAAATCCGCATTTGAGTTCCAATTTCAGTCTCGATCCGGAAGGGACATCTGGCAATATCCCGCCAATGCTTCACTGATAGACAGATGACAAGCGGCGCGGGACTGAAAGGAGACTAAGTATGCGTGTACTCATTGCTGGCCTCATGGCCTCCGTTTTTGCAATTGCGGGCGTCTCGGCAGCTCAGGCGGCTGATGCCGTCGACCAGGTTCCGGAAGCACCGGTCGCCCAGGACGCTCCAGTCAAGCCGGCAGGCAACTGGGAAGGCTTTTACCTCGGCGGCGCCGGCACCTACAACATGGGTGACTTCGGTTCCGACCGTCACACCTATGGCTTCGGTGGCCAGGTCTTCACCGGCTACAACTGGCAGGCGGGCCAGATCGTCTACGGCGTTGAATCCGATCTCGGCTACAGCGGCGACGACGTTTCCTCAGGCGGCGTCAAGAACAAGTATGGTTGGAACGGCTCCGTCCGTGGCCGCGTCGGCTACGACATGAACCCCTTCCTGCTCTACGGCACGGCCGGTCTTGCCATCGGCGACGTCAAGGTTTCCGACGACACCTCGGACGAAAGCAAGACGAACTTCGGTTATACGGTCGGCGCCGGTGTCGAAGCCTTCGTGACCAACAACATCACGACGCGCCTCGAATATCGCTACACCGACTACCAGAGCAAGGACTACGACCTCGACTCCGGCAGCTTCTCGCGCGGTTACGACGAGAACAGCGTCAAGCTCGGTATCGGCGTCAAGTTCTAAGCCGACTGAACATACTGACATAAAGAAGCCGGGCACGTCGCCCGGCTTTTTGCTGCCCGCTTTTTGTTTCCCGTCGTTCAGCCCTCAGACTTGAGCTCGCTATGGGCCGGGAATTTCTTGTCGAACTGCCGCAGCCAGTCGAAGAGCGGCGCATGATCGGCTTCCCACTGGTCCTTGAAGCGCAGCTCGAGATAATCGAGCGTCGCGGCCAACGCGAAATGTCCGCCATTGAGCTTTTTGCTGAGCTTCGGCGGATTGGCGCCGAGATGAGCGAGCCCGCTCGTCGCCTTCTTCCACTGCCTATCTATCCACGGCTGGTGAACCTTTTCCTCGTCGCGGAAGCGCCGCTCGTAGACGATCGCCAGCAGGCAGTCGCAGATGCCGTCACAGAGCGCCTCGAGGATTTCCGCATCCGTGCGCTTGCCCTTCTTGGAAGGGTAGAGCCCGCCCTTCGTCAGCCGGTCGAAATAATGCATGATCGCCACGCTGTCGTATATCGAGACCTCGTCATCGGTCAGAAGCGTCGGGATCTTGCCGAGCGGATTGTTGTCCACCAGGATCGCCGGTCCGGTATTGGTGTCGACCCGGATGGCGTTCAACTCCAGGCCCAGAAAATGCGCGGCCATCCGCACCTTGTTGGAATAGGGCGAGGCGGGCGAACAAAGGAGCTTCATGGGACACCTGATGAGAATTGGACTGCGCGCGGACTATTCCTGAAGGCGAATAGCTGGTCAATCGTCCTTCACCGCCTTGTTCTCGCCGCGCAGCCAGAAGGCACGGTGCGAGGCGAAACGGTCTTGCGCCAGATGGTCCTTCAACGCGGGCAGCAATTGGTGCAACTCGTCCTTCAGCGTGAAAGGCGGGTTGACGATGACGAGGCCTGAGCCGGTCAGTCCGGTAATGCCGCGGTCGCTGCGAACGGCAAGTTCGGCGCAAAGCATCTTCGGGATGTCGAGCGCCTGCAGTGTCTCGTGGAATTCCTTGATCGGCGCGCCCTTCTTCAGCGGATACCACAGGCAATAGGTACCGCCGGGAAAGCGCCGATAGGCCTTTTCCAGGCCCTCGGCCAGGCGCTGATATTCGTCCTCTTCCTCGAAGGGCGGATCGACCAGCACGATGCCGCGCTTCTCCTTCGGCGGCAGATGCGCGCCGAGCGCCAGCCAGCCATCAAGCTCGGTGATGCGGGCGTGGTGATCGCCCTCGAAAAGCCGGTGCAGCCTGACGTAGTCCTCGGGATGCAGTTCCATCGCCGACAGCCGGTCCTGCGGCCGGAACAGCATGCGCGCAAGTTTCGGCGATCCGGGATAGAAGCGGATGCCGCCCTCAGGGTTGAGTTCGCGGATTGCCGAGAGGTAGGGCTCCAGCAGTTCGGAAACCTGAGGGCCGAGGTCTGCCTCCATCAGCTTGCCGATGCCATCGACCCATTCGCCGGTTTTCTGCGCTTCTTCGGAGGAGAGGTCGTAGAGCCCGATGCCGGCATGCGTGTCGAGCACGCGGAATCCGCCATCCTTCTTCTGCATGTAGCGGATCAGCCGCGTCAGCACGGCATGTTTCAGCACATCGGCAAAGTTGCCCGCGTGATAGATGTGGCGGTAGTTCATTTTTGCTGATGTCCGTATGAATTCGCGTCATGGGGAATTTTTGTGGCTTTTGGCCGTGCAAGCCTTGGAATATACAAATGCCATGAACATTGCGACCCCCATCCACGCCAAATCAGAAAAGCCGGACAATAGGGTGGGCCACACCGCCTGTCCGCATGACTGTCCCTCCACCTGCGCGCTGGAGGTCGAGATATCGGAAGATGGCCGCATCGGCCGTGTGCGCGGCGCCAATGACCATTCCTACACGTCGGGCGTCATTTGCGCCAAGGTCGCCCGTTACGCCGAGCGGCTCTACCATCCCGACCGCCTCATGCATCCGTTGCGCCGCACCGGCGCCAAGGGGGCAGGGCAGTGGCAGCAGATTTCCTGGGACGATGCGCTCGATGAGATCGCCGAAGCCTTTGTGAAGGCAGAGGCAAGGGACGGCAGCGAGGCGATCTGGCCCTATTTCTACGCCGGCACCATGGGCTGGGTGCAGCGCGATTCGATCGATCGCCTGCGTCATGCCAAGCGTTACTCCGGCTTCTTCTCCTCGATCTGCACCAACCCCGCCTGGACCGGCTTCACCATGGCGACCGGCACGCTGCGCGGCCCCGATCCGCGCGAGATGGGCCGCACCGATTGCGTCGTCATCTGGGGCACCAACGCGGTGTCGACCCAGGTCAATGTGATGACCCACGCCATCAAGTCGCGCAAGGAGCGCGGCGCGAAGATCGTCGTCATCGACATCTACGACAATCCGACGATGAAGCAGGCCGATATGGCGTTGATCGTCAGGCCGGGTACCGACGCAGCGCTCGCTTGCGCCGTCATGCACATCGCCTTCCGCGACGGCCATGCCGACCGCGCCTACATGGCGAGATATGCCGATGATCCCGAGGGTCTCGAAGCGCATCTCAAAACCAAGACGCCGCAATGGGCCGCTGCCATCACCGGCCTTTCGGTCGAAGAGATCGAGGACTTCGCTAGCCTCGTCGGCACGACGAATAAAACCTTCTTCCGCCTGGGCTACGGCTTTACTCGCCAGCGCAACGGCGCTGTCGCCATGCATGCGGCCGCCTCGATCGCCACTGTTCTCGGCTCCTGGCAATATGAGGGCGGCGGTGCCTTCCATTCGAACAGCGACATCTTCCGCATGAACAGCGCCGAACTGACTGGCCGGTCGATGAAGGATGCCGATATCCGCATGCTCGATCAGTCGCAGATCGGCCGCGTCCTGACCGGCGATCCCGTGGCGCTGCGCCATCGCGGCCCGGTGACGGCAATGCTGATCCAGAACACCAATCCCGCAAACATCGCCCCCGAGCAGCGCCTCGTCAGACGTGGCTTTGCCCGTGAGGACCTCTTCGTTGCCGTGCACGAGCAGTTCATGACCGAAACGGCCGAGATCGCCGATATCGTCATCCCGGCGACGATGTTCGTCGAGCATGACGACATCTACCGCGCCGGCGGCCAGAACCATATCCTGCTGGGGCCGAAGCTGGTCGAGCCACCGCCCACCGTGCGCACCAATCTCTTCGTCATCGAGGAACTGGCCAAACGCCTCGGCGTCGCCGATCGTCCCGGCTTCGGCTTCACCGCCCGCGAGATGGTCGACCGCATCCTCGAATCGAGCGGCCTGCCGGATTACGACCATTTCCTCGAACACAAATGGTTCGATCGCCAGCCTGCTTTCGAGGAAGCGCATTACCTGAACGGCTTTGCCCATCCGGATGGCAAGTTCCATTTCCGCCCGGACTGGATCAATCAGCCGGCGCCGAACAAGCCACCGGCGGCGATCGGTGCGCTCGGGCCGCACGCCGCGCTTCCGGCCTTCCCCGATCAGGTCGATGTCATCGAAGTCGCCGATCCCGAGCATCCCTTCCGGCTCGCCACGTCACCGGCGCGCAACTTCCTGAATTCGAGCTTCTCCGAGACCAAGACCTCTCGCCAGAAGGAGGGCTGCCCCGAGGTGATGGTCAATCCGGCCGATGCCGAGGCCAACGGCATCGCTCATGGCGATCTTGTCCGAATCGGCAATAGCCGCGGCGATCTGCGCATCCACGCCCGCGTCACCACCGAAGTGAAATCCGGCGTGCTGATCGCCGAAGGCCTCTGGCCGAACAAGGCGCATGTCGACGGCGAGGGCATCAACGTCTTGACCGGCGCCGACCCCGTCGCGCCCTATGGCGGGGCGGCCGTGCACGACAACAAGGTCTGGCTTCGCAGGGACGCAGCATGATGCAGCCGAAATCACGGGTGAAGATCGTCGGCGAAGAAACATTGTCGAATGGGTGGACGCGGCTGAGCAGCTACCTCCTCGACTATATCGACCGCAAGGGCGCAACCCAACGATTGAAGCGGGAGGTCTACCACCGCACGCCGGCCGCCTGCATCCTGCTTTATGATCCCAAGCGCGACCTCGTCGTTCTCGTCCGCCAGTTCCGCCTCGCCGTCCATCTCAACGGCGATCCCGCCTGGATGATCGAGGTGCCGGCCGGCCTTGTCGATGGCGATCATCCCGAAGCGGCGATCCGTCGCGAGGCGATGGAGGAGACCGGCTATCGCCTGCGCGATGCGCGCTTCCTCTTCAAATCCTATACTTCGCCGGGTGCCGTCACCGAGGTCGTGCATTTCTTCGCAGCCCTCATCGACACCGCCGATCGCGTGGCCGAAGGCGGTGGCCTCGACGAGGAACACGAGGATATCGAAGTCCTCGAAATCCCGCTCGACGAGGCTGCGGCGATGATCGAAACCGGCGAAATCTTCGACGTCAAGACGATCGTGCTTCTGCAATGGGCGCAGTTGAACAGGGGAACGCTTTCCTAACCTCGGGCGAAGGCAAGATTTTCCGCTGACGCGGCACGTTCCAGTCTGGCGTCCAGCGTTGCAAGCGATACGTTTTCTGCGACCGCAAGCGCCAGATAAGCGGCGTCATAGGCCGATAGCTGATATTTTCCGGCAAGTCGCAAGATCGGAAGATGGTCTTCGCTTGAGACAGTGCGCAGCGGCAAGCTGCTGAGTCGCATGAGACAAGCGAGCACATCCTCGTTGGAGATGCGTTTCCGCCGTTCCGCGGTCAACAGGATGTTACGCATCTCATGCCAGAAGAGATCGGGCACCAAGGCATCTTCCGTTTCGAGAAACGACAAGGCTTCTTCGGCAGTCCGGCTTTCCTCATCGGCAAGCAACCAAGCCGCCGCAACCGAAGCATCGACCACGAACGGCATCAGCGCTGGCCTTCGCGCCGCCAGGCTTGAATTTCAGCCGCGGTCGCTCCGGCGCGTTCTGTCCGTTCGCTGCGGAGTGCACGGATGGCGTCGAGCCTCTGGCGACGGTCATCGATCTTGATCATGCGGGCGACCGCGTTGTTGCCGCGTGATATCACCACATCTTCGCCTGCTTCCACCTTTGTCAGAAGCTCCGAGAGATGCGTTTTTGCCTCTGCCACTTTCACTTTGATCGTCATAGCCACCGTCCAATTTATCTCCAATGTAATGTCGCGCCAAAACTTGGTCAACTGATTGGTCAAGTATGGCAAAGCAAGAACGGGAAGAGTAGGAAGTTTGGAAGTTCTTCATGCAGTTGTCACGAAGCAGCTCTATGCGCTGCGGTTATCAATCATCGGATGCGGTCAGGAGAAAGCCCATGTGGCTCAGCAATTTCACCCTCGTTCTCCCAAACGAGGTGGTGAGTGAAGGTTCCGTGCGTGTTGAGGATGGCGCCATCGCCGAGATCAGGCCGGAGCCGGTCGCCGGTGCTGCCATCGATGGCGGCGGGCGGCTGCTGATGCCGGGCTTCGTCGATCTGCACGGCGACATGATCGAGCGCGAGATCGCCCCGCGGCCGAACGCGACGATGCCGATCGATTTCGGCATCCACGAGCTCGACAAGAAGCTTGCCGCCGCCGGTGTCACCACGGCGTATGCCGCCGTCTCCTTTGCAACCGAAAGCGTCTACGGCCACGTCCGTTCGCTGGAGACGACATCAGCGGTGATCGAAGGCATCAATCGCCTGCGCGACGATCTGCTGATCGACCACCGCGTCCACGCCCGCTACGAAATCACCAATGTCGGCGCAGCCCCCGCCCTCGAGCGCCTGCTGAATGCCGATCAGATCGACATGGTTTCGCTCACCGACCACACGCCGGGCCAGGGCCAGTACAACAACCTGCAGAGCTACGTCCTCAGCATTTCCGAGCGCCGCGCCATCTCCGAGGACATGGCGGCGGAGATCGTTGCCAAGCGCATCGCCATGCGCAGCAATCCTGATATCGAAGCCAAGCTGAGGGAGATCGTCGCGCTGTCGCTGAAGCACAAGCTGTCGCTTGCCTCGCATGACGATGACAGCGTCGAAAAAGTCGCCGAGATGCACGATCTCGGCGTCACAATCAGCGAGTTTCCGGTCACCGCACCTGCCGCCGAAGAGGCCCGCCGCCGTGGCCTCTGGACGTTGATGGGCGCGCCGAACGCGCTGCGCGGCCAGTCGATGTCGGGTAATCTCAGCGCGCTCGATGCCGCCAAGGCGGGACTGCTCAGCGTCATCGCCGCCGATTATCATCCGGCTGCCTTCGTGCCCGGCATCTTCAAGCTTGCCGAGATGGTGGAAGGCGGCCTGCCGGCAGCCGTTGCCATGGCGACCGGCAATGCGGCCCGCTCGGCCGGCCTGTCGGATCGTGGCGAGATCGCCATCGGTCAGCGCGCCGATCTGGTCGTGGTCGAGCCGGGTGATATCAACCGCATCCGCGCCACCTTCCGCGCCGGCCGCTTCGTCTACAGCGACGGCACGCTGCATCCGTTGCGGGCGCTGGCGGCTTAAGCGCGGTCGCCGATCAGCGAAATCAGCTGTGCCTTGGGGACGGCGACCGAAGCCTCGGCGCCGACGGCCTTGCCGTCTTTCATCGTCACACGGCCTTCGGCAAACAGCCGCAGCGCTTGCGGATAGATCTGGTGTTCGATGGTGAGCACACGTGCGGCAAGGCTTTCGGCCGTGTCGCCGGAAAGAACCGGCACGGCAGCCTGGCCGATCACCGGCCCCTCGTCCATACCTTCGGTGACGAAATGCACCGTGCAGCCGGCGATCCGCATGCCGGCGTCGATCGCGCGCTGATGCGTATGCAGGCCGGGAAACAGCGGCAGCAGGGAAGGGTGGATGTTGAGCATCCGGCCTTCATAGCGCTGGATGAATGTCGCCGTCAGCAGCCGCATGTAGCCTGCCAGGCAGAGAATATCGGGTTTAAGCTCGTCGAGCGCCGAAAAGATCGCTGCCTCATGCGCATCCTTGCTGGCGTAGTCCTTGCGGGGAAAGGCGAAGGTGGCGATGCCCTCGGCTGCCGCCTTCGCAAGCCCGCCGGCATCCACCTTGTCGGAGATCACCCCGACAATCTCGGCCGGGTAGTCGGCTGCCTTTGCCGCCGCAACCAGCGCCATCATGTTGGAGCCGCTGCCTGATATGAAGACGACGGCGCGTTTGCGCGGCGAGCTCATATGGCAAGCGTGCCCTTGTAGACCGTGCCGGCAGCGCCCTCGTCGCGGGCGATCATGCGGCCGAGCGTGATAACAGTCTCGCCTTCGGCTTCGAGTGCGGCGGAAACCGCCGCGACATTCTCACCGGCGACGACGGCGATCATGCCGACGCCGCAGTTGAAGGTGCGCAGCATTTCCTTGGATTCGACGCCGCCCGTCTTGGCGAGCCATGAAAACACCGGCGGCACCTTGACGGCGGCAAGATCGATCTCGGCCGCCAGATGCTTCGGCAGCACGCGCGGAATATTTTCCGGGAAGCCGCCGCCGGTGATGTGCGCCAGCGCCTTGATGGCGCCGGTCTCGCGGATCGCCTTCAAAAGCGGCTTCACATAAATACGCGTCGGCTCGAGCAAGGCTTCGCCAAGCTTCTTGTCTTCGGTGAACGGTGCCGGCGCATCCCAATCGAGGCCGGACAATTCGACGATCTTGCGCACCAGCGAGAAGCCGTTGGAGTGAACGCCGGAGGAGGCAAGGCCGAGGATTACGTCACCCTCGGCGATATCGCCGGATGGCAGAAGCTTGCCGCGTTCGGCAGCACCGACGGCAAAGCCCGCGAGATCGTAGTCGCCGGAGGAATACATGCCCGGCATTTCGGCCGTCTCGCCGCCGATCAGCGCGCAGCCGGCCTCGCGGCAGCCGGCGGCAATGCCGCCGACGATGGCCGCGCCCTGGTCGGGGTCGAGCTTGCCGGTCGCGAAGTAATCGAGAAAGAACAGCGGCTCGGCGCCTTGCACCACGAGATCGTTGACGCACATGGCGACGAGGTCGATGCCGACGGTGTCGTGATAGTCGGCATCGATCGCGATCTTCAGCTTGGTGCCGACGCCGTCATTGGCGGCGACGAGAACCGGATCGGTAAAGCCAGCCGCCTTGAGATCGAAAAGCCCGCCGAAGCCGCCGATCTCGCCGTCGGCGCCAGGACGGCGCGTCGAGCGCACCGCCGGCTTGATCTTCTCGACGAGGAGGTTGCCGGCATCGATGTCGACGCCCGCATCGCTATATGTCAGGCCGTTTTTCCCAGACTGGCTCATGCTGGTCTCCGATGGCTATTTCAGGCGGCAAACGTGCCGCGTCATCTGCCGGTCGCAATTGCATGACAGGGGCTTTTATGCAAGCGCTGCATGGCAAAAGCCCCCAATTTCCCGCGTCTTTCCCGAGCCTTTCCGGGAATTGGCGCGACAGGGTTGACCATCTTTGCGCCTGCATCCTATGTGCTGAATAGCCGCTTCGGATCGCAGGCGGCGTTCGGCGACGGCGACGATCAGCGGGGAAGGCAATGCCACAGCAAGTCAGTGGGAACACTCTCAAGCGTCAGATCTTCTTCTGGCTGGCGGTGCTCGTCTTTTTCATCGTCTTTCTTTATGTCTTCAGCTCGATCCTGCTGCCCTTCATCGCCGGCATGGCGATCGCCTATTTCCTCGATCCGGTGGCCGACCGGCTGGAACGCCTGGGTCTGAGCCGCATGATGGCGACCATCGGCATTCTCGTTGCCTTCGTCATCGTCTTCGCGCTGGCGCTGATGATCCTCATTCCGGTGCTGATTAGCCAGTTCAACGATTTCGCTCAACGTCTGCCGGGTTATATCAGCCAATTACAGCAGTTCATCGCGCAGGCGCAGAATTCGCTGCTGCCGGACTGGGTCGAAAACCAGATGGGCACGATCAAGGACAATCTCTCGGGCATCCTGTCGGAGGGCATGGGGTTCCTAACCGGGCTCTTTGCGCAGATCTGGAATTCCGGCAAGGCGATCGTCGACGTCATATCGCTGCTCGTCGTCACCCCCGTCGTCGCCTTCTATATCCTGCTCGATTGGGATCGCATGGTCGCCAAAGTCGATCAGTGGATCCCGCGCGATTATGTCAGCGATGTTCGCCAGATCGCCAAGGAGATCGACCAGGCGATTGCCGGCTTCATCCGTGGCCAGGGCTCGCTCTGCCTCATCCTCGGCATCTATTATGCCGCCGGCCTCTCTCTCGTCGGGCTGAATTTCGGCCTGCTGATCGGCCTCTTCGCCGGCATGATCAGTTTCATTCCCTATGTCGGTTCGATGGTCGGCCTCGTGCTCGCCGTCGGCGTGGCGCTTGTGCAGTTCTGGCCCGATTATCCCTGGATCGGGCTGGTGCTCGTCGTCTTCTTCAGCGGCCAGTTCCTGGAAGGCAACATTCTGCAGCCGAAGCTCGTCGGCTCCAGCGTCGGCCTGCATCCGGTCTGGCTGATGTTTGCGCTCTTTGCCTTCGGCGCGCTCTTCGGTTTCGTCGGGCTGCTGGTCGCCGTGCCGGCGGCAGCCGCCGTCGGCGTCCTTGTCCGTTTCGCGCTTTCACGCTACCTTCAGAGCGATCTTTATTTTGGCGGGTCGCCCAGTGGCCGCGCCCGGAAGACGAAATCAGTTCCCAATGAATGACGTGAAGAACGCTGATCCGAAGCGCAAGGCCGGAGAGCAGCTGCCGCTGGTCTTTTCGCACGATGCCGCAAGCGGGCGCGACGACCTCCTGATCTCGGAGCGTCTGGCCGCCGCCGTTTCGATAGTCGATGCCTGGCCGGCATGGCCATCGCCGGTCGTCGTGCTCGCCGGCCCCGTCGGCTCGGGAAAATCGCATCTCGCCCGCATCTGGCGGGAATTGAGTAGTGCCGTCGACATCCATCCCGAGCTTGGCTCGGACGCGGCGGTTGCCGCTGCCGCCGGCCCGGTGCTGTTCGAGGACGCCGACCGCCTCGGCTTCGATGACAACGCGCTCTTCCACGTCATCAACAGCGTGCGCGAAAACGGCACCAGCCTGTTGATCACCAGCCGTCTCTGGCCAATGTCGTGGCCGGTTTTGCTGCCCGATCTGCGCTCGCGCCTGAAAGCGGCAACCGTCGTCGAGATCGGCGAACCCGATGAGGCGCTGTTGTCGCAGGTGATCGTTAAGCTCTTCGCCGACCGGCAGCTTTATATAGATGACAAACTCGTGCTCTATATCGTGAACCGGATGGAGCGGTCGCTGAACGCGGCCCAGACAATCGTCGAAAGGCTTGACCGGCTGGCCCTGTCGCGGGGCACGAAAATTACCCGGTCTCTTGCTGCCGAAGTATTGAATGAATTGGGAAATTCGGAACCGGCCGATTGACTGTCACAGTTCCGTCGTCAAACTGATATAATTGCCTTTGGCGATTGAAAACGGGGTAAGCGGACCATGGATAGCGCAGTCGCAGAACATCAGGAACTCACTCCGGAAATCAACGACAACACCCCCCCGCTGGAAGAGCTGCTCAAGAGCCCCGAGCGCTTCATCAACC
Source organism: Rhizobium sp. WYCCWR10014 (assembly GCF_001657485.1). Taxonomy (GTDB): domain Bacteria; phylum Pseudomonadota; class Alphaproteobacteria; order Rhizobiales; family Rhizobiaceae; genus Rhizobium. The sequence goes on along the minus strand of NZ_LXFU01000048.1, from coordinate 41,490 downwards.
GAGAATTCTCCTGGCTGCAGTTCAACCGCCGTGTCCTGGAAGAAACTTTGAATACCGAGCATCCGCTGCTCGAGCGTGTCCGCTTCCTGTCGATCTCGGCCGCCAACCTCGATGAATTCTTCATGGTGCGTGTCGCCGGCCTCGAGGGCCAGGTACGCCAGAATATCGCCATCCGAAGCCCCGACGGCAAGACGCCGGCCGAGCAGCTCGACTCGATCCTGCAGGAGATCGACCATCTGCAGATGGAGCAGCAGGCCTCGCTCGCGGTGCTGCAACAATATCTCGCCAAGGAAGACATCCTGATCGTGCGCCCCGGCGCCCTGAGCGAGGGTGACCGCCAGTGGCTGGCCGCCGAATTCGAACAGGCGATCTTCCCGGTGCTGACGCCGCTGTCGATTGATCCGGCCCATCCGTTCCCCTTCATTCCGAATCTCGGCTTTTCGATCGGTCTGCAGCTCGTCAGCAAGAACGGCCGCGAGCCGATGACGGCGCTGCTGCGTTTGCCGGTGGCGCTCGATCGCTTCGTCCGCCTGCCGGATGATGGAAACACAATCCGCTACATCACGCTGGAAGATGTCGCCAACATCTTCATCCATCGGCTCTACCCGGGTTACGAGGTGCAGGGCTCCGGTACCTTCCGCGTCATCCGCGACAGCGATATCGAAGTCGAGGAAGAGGCCGAGGATCTCGTCCGCTTCTTCGAAACGGCGCTGAAGCGCCGCCGCCGCGGCAAGGTCATCCGTATCGAGACCGATTCGGAAATGCCGGCCTCGCTCCGTCAGTTCGTCGTTCACGCGCTCAATATCCCCGACAATCGCGTCGCCGTTCTGCCGGGCCTTTTGGCGCTGAACACCCTGTCAGAGATCACCAAGGCGCCGCGCGACGATCTCAGGTTTCTTCCCTACAATGCGCGATTTCCCGAGCGCGTCCGCGAACATGCCGGCGATTGCTTCGCCGCCATCCGCGAAAAGGACATGGTCGTCCATCACCCCTACGAATCTTTCGACGTGGTGGTCCAGTTTCTTCTCCAGGCTGCGCGCGATCCCGACGTCCTGGCGATAAAGCAGACGCTTTACCGCACCTCCAACGACAGCCCGATCGTTCGCGCGCTGATCGATGCCGCCGAAGCCGGCAAGTCGGTGACGGCGCTGGTCGAGCTCAAGGCTCGCTTCGACGAAGAGGCGAACATCCGCTGGGCACGCGACCTCGAGCGCGCGGGCGTCCAGGTCGTCTTCGGCTTCATCGAGCTCAAGACGCACGCCAAGATGTCGCTGGTCGTCCGTCGCGAGGATGGCAAACTTCGCACCTATTGCCATCTCGGCACCGGCAACTATCACCCGATCACCGCGAAGATCTACACCGATCTCTCCTACTTCACCTGTAATCCCGTCATCGCCCACGACATGGCGAACATCTTCAACTTCATCACCGGTTACGGCGAGCCGGAACAGGGCATGCAGCTCGCGATCTCGCCCTATACGATGCGCTCGCGCATCCTGCGTCACATCGAGGAAGAGGTCCAGCATGCCAGGAACGGCGCGCCGGCGGCGATCTGGATGAAGATGAATTCGCTTGTCGATCCCGACATCATCGACGCGCTCTATCGCGCCAGCCATGCCGGCGTCGAGATCGATCTCGTCGTGCGCGGCATCTGCTGCCTGCGTCCGCAGGTGGCCGGCCTTTCGGAAAAGATCCGCGTCAAGTCGATCGTCGGCCGCTTCCTCGAACACAGCCGCATCTTCTGCTTCGGCAACGGCCACGGTCTGCCGTCCGACAAGGCGCTGGTTTACATCGGCTCGGCCGATATGATGCCGAGAAACCTCGATCGCCGTGTCGAAACCATGGTTCCGCTGACGAATCCCACCGTTCACGAGCAGGTCTTGTCACAGATTATGCTTGGCAACGTGATTGACAATCAACAAAGCTACGAGATATTGCCCGACGGTACGTCGCGTCGCATGGAAGTGCGCAGGGGCGAAGAACCGTTCAATGCGCAGCAGTATTTCATGACCAATCCGAGCCTGTCAGGCCGTGGTGAAGCTCTGAAGTCCAGTGCGCCGAAGCTGATCGCCGGCCTGCTCGAAGGCCGCAACAACAAGTAATACTGGACCTAAATGGTTGAATCTGAAGCCCAGGGGCGCCTTCCGGGGATCGCCCCGGTCTCCGTCGTCGATATTGGATCGAATTCCATTCGTCTTGTCGTCTACGAAGGTATGTCCCGTTCGCCGACAGTCCTCTTCAATGAAAAGGTCCTCTGCGGCCTCGGCAAGGGCGTCGCCCTCACCGGCAAGATGGATGAAGACAGCGTCGCGCGGGCTCTGGCGGCGCTGCACCGTTTCAAGGCTCTGTCCGACCAGGCGCGCGCCGCCACCATGTATGTGCTGGCGACGGCGGCCGCGCGCGAGGCGAGCAACGGTCCTGATTTTATCCACCAGGCCGAAACTATCCTCAACCGCAAAGTCCGCGTGCTCTCGGGCGAGGAGGAGGCGAAATTCGCCTCGCTCGGTATCATCAGCGGTTTCTATAATCCTGACGGCATTGCCGGCGATCTCGGCGGCGGCTCGCTGGAGCTGATCGATATCAAGGGTAAGGAGTTCGGCAAGGGCATCACGTTGCCGCTTGGTGGTCTGCGCCTGTCGGAATATGCCGGCGGCTCGCTTTCCAAGGCCCAGACTTTTGCCCGCAAGCAGCTGAAAACGGCAAAGCTGTTGTCGAAAGGCGAGGGGCGCACCTTCTACGCCGTCGGTGGCACCTGGCGAAACATTGCCAAGTTGCACATGGAAATCACCCAATATCCGCTGCACATGATGCAGGGCTATGAGGTGTCGCTCGAAGCGATGATGCTGTTCCTCGACCAGGTGGTGAGCGCGCGCGATTCCAAGGAGCCGGCGCTGCAGGCCGTTTCCAAGCACCGCCGTTCGCTGCTGCCTTTCGGCGCCATCGCCATGAAGGAAGTGCTGAGCGCGATGAAGCCGTCGCTGATTTCGTTCTCGGCGCAGGGTGTGCGCGAGGGATATCTCTATTCGCTGCTGTCGGAGGCCGAGCGCCGCGCCGATCCGCTGCTGGCCGCCGCCGGCGAACTGGCGATCCTGCGTGCCCGTTCGCCGGAGCATGCCCGCGAGCTGGCGGAATGGACTGGTCGCATGATGCCCCTTTTCGGCATCCAGGAAACCGACGAGGAAAGCCGCTACCGTCAGGCCGCCTGTCTGCTGGCCGATATCAGCTGGCGCGCTCATCCTGACTATCGCGGCCTGCAGGCGCTGAACGTCATCGCCCACTCTTCCTTCGTCGGAATCAGTCATCCCGGCCGCGCTTTCATCGCGCTTTCCAACTATTACCGTTTCGAAGGCCTGCATGACGACGGCGCCACCGGCCCGCTGGCGCAGATCGCCACGCCACAGCTCATCGAGCGCGCCAAGCTGCTCGGCGGCATGCTGCGCGTCGTCTACCTCTTCTCGGCCTCGATGCCCGGCATCGTCAAGAACCTGACCTTCCGCAAATCCTCGAGCCCGGACCTAGACCTCGAATTCGTCGTGCCCCCCGAATACCGCGATTTCGCCGGCGAACGCCTGGACGGCCGCCTGCAGCAGCTTTCGAAGTTGACGAACAAGCGGTTGGCGTTTCGGTTCGAATAGGTCTGGTTTGCGGGCCGTTGTGCCCTACCAGCCCCCCTCTGCCCTGCCGGGCATCTCCCCCACAGGTGGGGAGATCGGCTGGGCGCGCTGGCTCTCCCAACCAAATATCCATTGCAGCTCGGCGAGACGTTGACATGGCGGGAAGATTTCGCCGCTTGTGATCTCCCCACCTGTGGGGGAGATGCCCGGCAGGGCAGAGGGGGGCTGGTCTGGCACACCGCCAAATATCTAACCACCCCCAAAACCAAAAAAGGCGACACCTTCGCGCCGCCCTTCCGCATTTCACACCAGAACCCCGAACCTACTTCGCGTTCAAAAACTCGCCAACCTCGAGCAGGCTGAACTCGTTATTGTCGGCCTTGTCGACGGCGCGGCCGGCCGAGAAGGGCAGGTTGTTGTCGTTGCCGATGATGATGTGCGTGGCGTCGACGCGGTCGACGTTTTCGATCGTCACGAACGGCATATCGTAGACGCCGTCCTTGCTGCCGGCCTTCTTCTTGTTGTCGGTGTCCTGAATGTTCAGGAGGTCGATATAGCCGATCTTGCGGACCGCCTTGCCGGCATTGGCATCGTTAAACTCGATCTTGTAGACGCGCTTCAGCACGGCCGGAGCTTCGAAGCAATCCGGCTTCGGTTGCTTCGGGTCGGCGCAGGCCTTGTCCGTCGTGCCGGCGCCGTTATCGCGCTCGATGACGAGAGCGGTGGTGTCGTCGAGCATGTTGAAGTCGCCGATCGACACCCCCTTGTCCTCGAACGGATAGAGCCAGCTGCGGCCGGTCCACTTCTTCGAAGCGACATCGAACTCGATGACGCGGATGGCGGTGTGGCCGTCGACCGTTTCCACCGTGCCGTCTTCCTTGTAGATGGCGCCTTCGAGCAGGCCGTAGAGCTTGGCGCCGTCCTTCGACATGGCAAGGCCCTCGAAGCCGCCGGAGCGCTTCAGGTTGAAGACCGGCATCTTCGCGGCCGGGTTGGCCGGAACCGAGAGAAGCGGATTGTCGGGCGAAAGCACCGGCTTGCCGTCGAGCGTCGTCGGAATGACGTCGGTGAGGCGGCCTGAAGTGTCGAACTTCAGGATGTAGGGACCGAATTCGTCGCCGAGCCAGAAGCCGTCGGCAACCGGCTGGATCGATTCGATGTCGAAGTCGGCGCCGGTGAGATAACGCGTGTCGGTGCCTTCGAGAACGATCGGGAACGGAGCGATCTTGTTCGGATCGGAGAGAAAGAGGTTCTTGACGACTTCAGCCTTGTTGCCGGCCCAGTCGAACTTCATCTGGTGTAGGAAGAGCATGGAGTCCGACGAGGTGGACTTCGAGCCGAAGCCGTTGTCGGAGAGCGTCCAGAAGGTGCCGTCGGCCATCGTCTTGACGCCGGAGAAGCCCTGGATCGGCTGGCCGTCGAAAGGAAGCTTCAGATCGGTAACGCGGGCGCCATCCTTACCGGGAACGGTGCCGAGCGCCTCGGTGCGCTTGCGGTCCGGCGTCGTAAACTTGCCAGAATGCTTGAGGAATTCGGGGGCATCGGCCGGCGCCGGAACCATGGTGTTGGCAGGCAGGATCGCCTGGCCGGCGAGCTTGGCCGGAAACTGCTGCTGGTCGGCCGAAGCGGAGCCCGCGAGCAAGATGAAAAGCGATACGGAAGCAAAAAGGATGTTCTTCATAATATCCCCGTGAAGCGGATTGCAAAGGCCTTCCGCTTAGCAGGGCTTTAATGTCAGCGAATTGACGGTTGGGTGAAGCTTTGGTGACGTCCGGTAGAGTCGTTGCTCAGCCGTGCAGAATGACCGCCGGCGTGTTCAGCACGGTGACCGCGCGCGAGGAAAGCGCCATGACGCCGAGCGCCTGGCCGCGGCCCTTCACGGCATGGGTGCCGAGATCCTCGCAGGATATGTCGTCGGGAAAATTTATGCGCCGGGCAAGCTCGGTGGAGATCAGTACCGATCGGTTTAGACTGCGGCAGAGCGCCTCCAGCCGGGCGGTTGTGTTCACTGTATCGCCGAAATAGCTGATCTTATGATGATCGACACCGATTTCGGCGGTGATGATCTCGCCGCCGTGAAGAGCGACGCGGAGCTTCGGCACCTGTCCATAATTTTTCCGCCAGCCGGCGGCATTGGCTTCGATATCGGCAAGGATATCGAAGATGCAGCGCACGCAGCGCGCATTCTTGACGCCGCGGGCAAGTGGCCAGGTGATGATCGCTGCATCGCCGACATAGTCGTTGATCATGCCCTTGTGGCGCCTGACCGGCTCGGCAAAGGTCGCAAACAGCGAGCTCAGCAGCTGTTGCGCCCTGAGGTCGCCGTGCTTTTCGGCAAAAGCCGTCGAATCGACGAGGTCGATGAACAGGAAAACGCGCTCTTCCCGGACTGGATTGCGGTAGCGGCTGATGAGCATGCTGAGGAAAACTTCACGACCAAGCAGTTCTCGCACACGCAAGACGAAGATCAGCATCGTGCAGACCGCCAGCGCATAGAGGAAGACTTCGAACGGCATGATGACGAGGTCGAGGAGCGACACCGGCTTCACCATGCCGAGCGACCAGAGCAGCAGGCCGGCGCAGGCAAAGCCGATGCTCATCAGGATTTCGTAGATCAGGAGCTCGGTGATGATGAAGGCGAAGGTCGGCAGCTTCTGGATGCGCCTGTAAAGTGCTCGAAACAGCACCTTGCGCTCGAAGGCGAGGATCGGCATGCCGATGAAGAGCGCGAAGATCGCCCCGATGATCGGCGTTTGATTGGAGTAGAACATCAGATCATAGACGACGCCGCTGGCTGCTAGGACGATCGTGATCAGGATCCAATTCTGTGTCGGAGATATTTCCCGCATGCCGCCTCTGCGCCGTGATGTTTCTTCCCGCCATTGTTTCAGGCCGGAAAAAACCGTCAAGCGAATTCGAAATTACAGCGCCGCGCATCTTTTTCAGACGTGCGGCGCTGTAGCATGTGAATGACTGCATAATTTTATCCTTAAATCGATGCCGATTTAAGGCGTAATGCAGTCGCCTCAGAGGCTGACGGTTTCGACCTTGCGGTCGACGAAGCGCAGAGCGATCGCACCCTGGATCAGTTGCAGTGCCGGCTCGCCGAAAAGATCGCGCCGCCAGCCGTGTAGGGCAGCGACTTCGGCCTTCTCGCCCTCGGCGGCGATCTTGTCGAGATCTTCGCTATTGGCGATCACCTTCGGCGCCACGCCGTGTTTTTCCGAAATCAGCTTCAGCAGCACCTTTAACAATTCGACGGCAGCAGCGGCACCTTCGGGCGCCTGCGCCTGGCGTGGCACATGCGGCATATCGGCCTTCGGAAGAGCAAGAGCGGTGTTGACGGCCTCGATGACCGCGGCGCCGGAAGTCGAGCGCTCCCAACCCTTCGGAATGGTGCGCAGGCGGCCGAGAGCCTCGGTGTCCTTGGGCTGCTGCTGGGCGACCTCGTAGATCGCATCATCCTTCAGCACCCGCGAACGCGGCACGTTGCGGGCTCGCGCCTCGCGTTCGCGCCAGGCGGCGACATATTTCAGGATCGCCAGCTCCTGCGGCTTGCGCAGGCGCATCTTCAGCCGCTGCCAGGCATCGTCGGGATGCATGTCGTAGGTTTCGCGCGACTCGAGAATGTCCATTTCCTCGGAGAGCCAAGAAGTGCGGCCTTCGCGATCGAGTTCCGCCTTCAGCGACAGGTAGACGTCGCGCAGGTGGGTGACGTCGGCCAGCGCATAATCCAGCTGTTTGTCCGAGAGCGGCCGGCGGCTCCAGTCGGTGAAGCGCGACGACTTGTCGATATGGACGTTTTTGATGCGGCTGACCAACTGGTCATAGGAGACGCTGTCGCCGAAGCCGCAGACCATGGCCGCGACCTGCGTGTCGAAGATCGGATGCGGTATGAGATTGCCGCGATTGAAGATGATTTCGATGTCCTGGCGCGCCGCATGAAAGACCTTCAGCACCTTCGTATCGGCCATCAGCTCGAAGAAGGGGGCGAGATCGATGCCCTTGGCCAGCGGATCGACGAGAACTTCCGTCGTCGGGCTTGCCATCTGAATCAGGCAGAGCTCCGGCCAGAAGGTCGTTTCACGCAGGAATTCGGTGTCGATGGTGATGAAGTCGGACTTGGCCAGCTCTTTGCAGGCGGCCGCCAAATCGGCGGTGGTTTCGATCATATCATTTCATTCGCAAGGAAAAGGTCGGTTAAACCTTCCTTCTCCTTTCGGTTCGATATGTCAATACAACAGCATACGCTTCGAGCATTGCTGGCGAAGAATCACGTCCAAACTGAGGCAAGGCGCGAACGCCGGCGCGAAGCACAGCCGCAACCACGGCGAAAGCGCACTGCCTCAGCTTACCCTGAGATAACTCGTCATCCCCGTCTTCTGATGCTCGATGATATGGCAATGCAGCAGCCAGTCGCCGGGATTGTCGGCGACGAAGGCAAGCTGCACCTTCTCGTCCGGCTGGATGAGATAGGTATCGGAGGTGAGCGGCATCACCTCCCGCGTCGAGGAGGAGATCACCGTGAAGCTCATCCCGTGCAGATGGATCGGATGGGCATGCGGCGTGGTATTTTCCAGATTGAAGACATAGCTCTTGCCGAGCTTCAATTCCGCAAGCGGAGCCGTCGGATCGGGCGTATCGCCCGGCCACGGCACCTTGTTGATGGCCCAGAAACTGTAGCCCAGCGTGCCACAGATGCTTTCGACGGCGGAATTCTCGGCGGTGGCGCTCAGTATCAGCGGGATCTGCTCGGCAGCGGTTAGATCGGCCTTCGGGACGGGATTGTCGACAAGCGGCCCGAGATCGCCGATGGCGCGCTTCAAGGATGATCCGACCGCGCGCAGGCTGGCGATCGTCTTCGGCGCCGTGCCGCGGATATCTTCGAGCGTCGCGACCGCACCTTCACCATCCGGCATGCGCACGGCAAGATCGAGCCGTTGACCCGGTCCGATCTGCAGGAGGTCGAGGGAAAAACGCTTCGGCACCGGATTGCCGTCGATCGCGATGACGGCGGCGTCGGCGCCTTCCATCTTCAGTGAGAAGATCCGCGTCACGTCGGTCACGGCAATGCGCAGCCGCACCAGCCCGCCGGCCGGCGCGTCATATCGCGGTTCCTGGTGCCAGTTGGCGGTGCGCACCGTGCCGTAGGTGCCGGTCTTGGCAGCGTCGCGCGGCCGGAAGGGGGCGATGAATTGTCCGTTGCCGCCGAGCCGCCAGTCACGCAGGTTCAGCACCACCTCGGCATCGAATTCCGGATCGGCCGGATCTTCGACGACGATGACGCCGGTCATGCCGTGGCCCATCTGCGTCAGCGTGTTGCAATGCGGATGGTACCAGAAGGTGCCGGCATCGGGCGGCGTGAAGGCATAGTCGAAGCTGTCGCCGGTATAGACATAGGGCTGCGTCATGAACGGCACGCCGTCCATGCGGTTGTCGATGCGAAGCCCGTGCCAGTGGATCGTCGTCGGCTCGTCGAGCCCGTTTTTCAGCCGCGCCGCATAGGGTCGCCCCTTTGTCATTCTCAGAACCGGCGGCATGCCGTCATGGCCCCAGCTCATGATATCCCTGGTCGGTCCCACCTCGGTCAGCATGGCCTCGGTCTTCACCGCCGTCAGCAGCTGCGGCTCGGGAGCCGCCTCGGCAAATCCGAATTTACCGGCAATGCCGATGCCGACGCCATAGGCGCCCGCCACAGCGGATGCCTTGAGAAGGTTGCGGCGGCTAAGGAGAGGCATGCGGATGCTCCACGGTGAGAATGCCGATCCTTTTAAAGTTGACCGGCATCTTCATCAATACAGGAAGCGCGGCCAAACTGCCGCAGCATACCGGTCGCAGCCTCGCCATAAACGCGTGTCAAACGCTCGGGCGCGTGCGCCAAGCCTTGACAAATCGGAGCGTCCATGCGCTTTTCCGCCCGATTTTCTTGTCGGCGCTTGAGGGTCTTGGAACCCTTGCTGCCGTCTTAAGCCACATGCCAGGATTTAAGATCATGCATCGCTATCGCAGCCACACATGCGCCGCCCTCCGCAAGTCGGATGTCGGCTCGACCGTCCGTATCTCCGGCTGGGTTCACCGCGTTCGCGACCATGGCGGCGTTCTCTTCATCGACCTTCGCGACCATTACGGCATCACCCAGGTCGTCGCCGACCCTGATAGCCCGGCCTTCAAGATGGCTGAGACCGTGCGTGGAGAATGGGTCATCCGCATCGACGGCCTCGTCAAGGCGCGTACCGACGACACCGTCAACAAGACGATGGCGACCGGCGAGATCGAGCTTTACGCGCAGGAGATCGAAGTCCTCTCCGCCGCCAAGGAACTGCCGCTGCCGATCTTCGGCGAGCCGGACTATCCCGAAGACGTCCGCCTGAAGTATCGTTTCCTCGATCTTCGCCGCGAAACGCTGCACAAGAACATCGTCAAGCGCACCCAGGTCATTTCGGCCATGCGCCGCGAAATGGGCAATGTCGGCTTTACCGAATATACGACGCCGATCCTGACGGCCTCCTCGCCGGAAGGCGCGCGCGACTTCCTCGTGCCCTCCCGCATCCATCCCGGCACCTTTTATGCCTTGCCGCAGGCGCCGCAGCAGTACAAGCAGCTGCTGATGGTGGCGGGCTTCGACCGCTACTTCCAGATCGCGCCGTGCTTCCGCGACGAAGACCCGCGCGCCGATCGCCTGCCCGGCGAATTCTACCAGCTCGACCTCGAAATGAGCTTCGTCGAGCAGGAAGACGTCTGGAACACCATGGGCCCGCTGATGACCTCGATCTTCGAGGAATTCGCCGAAGGCAAGCCGGTTACCAAGGAATGGCCGCGCATTCCCTATGACGAAGCGATCCGCAAATATGGCTCCGACAAGCCCGATCTGCGCAATCCGATCGTCATGCAGGCCGTGACCGAGCATTTTGCCGGCTCCGGCTTCAAGGTTTTCGCAGGCATGATCGCCTCCAACCCGAAGGTCGAGATCTGGGCTATTCCGGCCAAGACCGGCGGTTCCAGAGCGTTCTGCGACCGCATGAATGCCTGGGCGCAGTCGACCGGCCAGCCTGGCCTCGGCTACATCTTCTGGCGCAAGGAAGGTGACAAGCTCGAGGGCGCCGGCCCGCTTGCAAAGAACATCGGCGAGGAGCGCACCGACGCGATCCGCACCCAGCTCGGCCTCGATGACGGTGACGCCTGCTTCTTCGTTGCCGGTGATCCGGCGAAGTTCTACAAGTTTGCCGGTGAAGCCCGCACCAAGGCCGGCGAAGAGCTGAACCTTGTCGATCGCGACCGTTTCGAACTCTGCTGGATCGTCGACTTCCCGTTCTTCGAATGGAGCGAGGAAGAAAAGAAGGTCGATTTCGCGCACAACCCGTTCTCCATGCCGCAGGGCGGCCTCGAAGCGCTTCAGAACCAGGATCCGCTGACCATCAAGGCGTTCCAGTATGACGCCGTCTGCAACGGCTTCGAAATTGCCTCGGGCTCGATCCGTAACCAGTCGCCGGAAACCATGGTCGCCGCCTTCGAGAAGGTCGGTCTCAGCCAGCAGGACGTTGAGGATCGTTTCGGCGGCCTGTACCGCGCCTTCCAGTACGGCGCGCCCCCGCATGGCGGCGCTGCCTTCGGTATCGACCGTATCGTCATGCTGCTTGTCGGCGCGAAGAACCTGCGCGAAATCTCGCTCTTCCCGATGAACCAGCAGGCCCAAGACCTTCTGATGGGCGCGCCGAGCCCGGCAAGCCCGACACAGCTGCGCGAACTCTCGATCCGGCCGATCCCGCCGGTCAAGAAAGACTGAGATCGTCTGATCCCGAATGCAAAAGCCCGGCAAATCGCCGGGCTTTTCGTTTGGTTCGGTCGCTCACAATGCCGCGTAGATCGCCTCGCGAAGATCGACCGTGAACTTGCCCCACATGCCCTCCAGCGTCGTGTTGGTCAGCGCAACGACCGTCAGGCCATTGACCGGGTCGATGAACCAGCTATGGCCGTAGACGCCGCCCCATTTCAGCGTGCCCTTGGGGAAGGGAACGCCTGCCTCGGCCGGATTGGTGATGACTGACCAGCCGAAACCAAAGCCGGAGCCGGGCTCGTGCTGCTGGCGGAGGCCAGCTGCCTGATCCGTTATCATCATCCCTACGGTTTCGGTCGAGAGCAGCGGTGCGCCTCCTCTGCGGATGGTATCGAGTATGGCGAGCACGTCACCCGCCGTTCCCGCCATGCCGGCGCCGCCGGAATGATAGGAGGCGGGGTCGAAGATGCGGTTCGGCGCGAAGCGGATCGGACCCATCAGCGACATCACCACCGCATTTTCGCCCATCAGCGCCGGCTCCGGTGAAGCGTTCATATAGGCCGCTGCCAGCCGGCTGCGGTCGCGCACCGAAAACGCGGTATCGGCAAGGCCGAGTGGTTTCGTCACCAGATCAGCGACGGCCTCGCCCAGCGGCACTCCCGTTTCCGCCTCGATGACGCCGCCCAGAACATCCATGGCGACGGAATATTGCCAGTCGCTGCCCGGTGCGAAGCGCAGCGGTGCGCTGGCGATCCGCCGCAGGTTCTCGGCGAGCGGCAGTCCGGGCTCGGCGAGGCCGTCGGAAACGCCGGCGCGGCCATAGGGACCGCCGTCCTCTTCGGAGAAACTATAGCCGAGGCCGGACGTATGGGTCAGCAGGTGGCGGATGCGGATCGTTGGTTCGCCGCCGTCAGGCAGCCTCGGCCGGAATTCCGGCAGCCATCTCGTCACCGGGTCGTCGAGCCCGATTCTTCCCTGCTCGACGAGCCGCATCGCGGTGATGGTGACGATCGGCTTGGTGATGGAGGCAAGCCTGAAGATGGTGTTCTCGTGCATTGTCAGACCGTTCTCGCGGTCGGCGAAGCCGGCGGCGCGGCGATGGACAATCTCTCCGTCGCGGGCGACGAATACCACCGTTCCCACAAGCCGTTTGTCGTCGAGCGCGCTTGTGATGGCCGCATCGACCGCTGCTCCCAGCGATGAATTCCTGTCGGCGTCTGCCATTTCGAGGGGAAGACTCATCAGATTAAACCTTCTATAATCACAATGACCGTTCCTGAATATAGAAAGCCGCCTTGAATTTCTAGAGTGATCGTTGTGAAAAATAGTACTGACGTGAAAAATTCTACCGCTCGCCGCCGCGGCCGCCCGCCGGCTTTCGACCGCGAGACCGTGCTGTCGGCGGCGCGCGAGACCTTCTGGGCGCATGGATACGAGGGCGCCTCGATCGCCGATCTCACCGCCGCCATGGGCATCACGCCGCAAAGCCTCTATGCCGCCTTCAACTCGAAGGCAGATCTCTATCGCGCCGCACTGGAGCAATACCGAGGGCTGGGCGCCGATACGTTTTCCGCGCTCGGCGAGCCGATCGACACCGTCTCCGCCTTCGAGCGCATATTGCGGGGCTCGGCCGCGATTTTCTCGGCTCCGGAGCATCCGAAAGGCTGCATGATCTCGACGGCTGTGCTGAACTGCGCCAGCGAGAACGCCGTGATCGCCGACCATGTTGCGGCGATGCGTCGTCGGTCGCTGGACGCTTTCACGGCAAGGATCGAGCGTGGCATCCGCGAAGGCGACATGAAGGCAGAAACGAATCCCCGCGCGCTGGCGCGGTTTCTTGGCGCCATCATCCAGGGCATGTCGGTGCAGGCGAGGGACGGTGCATCGCTAGAGGAACTGCTTGATCTCGCAGCCCTCGCCATCGCCGAGGTCGGCCGCCACCGCGCCTGAAAACGAAAAGGCCCAGCAGTTCACGACTGCCGGGCCTTGATCGCAAGATCGAAGCAATCAGTCGTTGGCGGTAACCTTGACGCCAAGCACCTGCGGCAGCGTGTTCGGAGCGCCCATGGCGGCGCCCACGATCGTCGGGAACGGCACCGGCTTTTCGGGAGCGGCCTTGACAGTGAGGCTCTTGGGGTCGTCGAGGAAGGTGTTGACCGCTGCCGAAACGGCGTTCTGCAGTTCCGGGATATTGAGCTGCGCCAGCATGATCGGCGTCATCGCCTTCAGCGAATCCGCCATCTGCTTGCCGGAAATGTTCTGCTGTGCACCGGCATAATCGAGCGCGCGCTTGGTGATCGAGGCATCTTCGAAACGCACCTGCGCGGCTTCGAAGGACAACTGCTGCATAAGGCCGAGCATGGCAAGACCGAGAGCCTGCTGCGATTCTTCCTTGTTCGGGTTGGCTTCGGATTGCTTCATCGCATCCTGCAGCGACTTCACGAAGGGCATCGTGTAGCCCGAGATCTTGAAGCCAAGGTTCAGCTTGCCGATGTTGGTGAAGTCGAAGGCGAATTCTGAAATGTCGATCGTGCCGGGGGCCAGTTCCCAGGCGCCCTTCATGGTGATGTCGCCCTGGATGTGCTGCAGGGCGAGCTTCTCGATCGCGTCCTTGCTCTGCGGATCCTCAGCCTTGCTGAGATCGGCCTTCATGCTTTTGAAGGCGCCGTCGAAATCGAAGCCGGATTCGTCTTCGCGCAGCGTCAGGTTGACGTCGCTTTCGAGCACCGAGAACAATTCCGCCCCATCCTTGACCACCTTCAGTGGGCCGGTATGGGCAGTTTCGTAGAGCATCATGGTATCGAGCGTGTCGCCGCCCGGCGTTGCCGGGATCGAGATGCCGCCGAGCGTCAGCTCCTGCGCCGTTACCGTGACGCCGTCTTTCGTGGTGTTGATATCGGGGAAGGCGGCCTCTTCGATGTAATAGCCGCCATCCTCGTCTTCTTCGACGCCGGAAAGGGTGACTTCGCCGACGGCCAGGCTTTCGCCGCCGGCCGATTTGACGCTGACATTCTTCAGCGTCGCGGTCGTGCCGTCGATATCGACGCTGTCAGCCGAAATCGTTCCGCCTTGTGCGGCATAGGCGGCATTGAGCTTCTTCAGCAGATCGGCGCCGTCGAGAGCGAAAGCCGAGCCGGCGAGCGAGAAAAAGGCTGCGCTCGACAGCATCAGCCGCGTTGTCCGGTAAAAGTTCATGGGGTGATTCCTCTGGTGGCGTGGTGGCGGTTGGAAATCTGCAGTGACGCTACTACGGATTGGGCCTGCTTTATATTTGCGGACCTCTAAATTTTTGTTGAGAGGAACGGCAAACGAAGTCCAAATTGCGGCGGCGCGTTTGTCTCATCCTTTGATGTCACTCCCAAGACTTCATCCACAGCTGCAATGGCCCCGATTCCTTGCCCGCCGGCCTCTTCTGAGCTAGTCAGAACCTATGGGACAAGAGATTTTGCCGCCTTCAGGCGGAGACGACGATCATATCCAACCGGTCGACCTCAAGGCGGCGCTCGAGCAGCGTTACCTTGCCTATGCGCTGTCGACGATCATGCACCGCGCCCTGCCAGACGTGCGCGACGGGCTGAAGCCCGTTCACCGCCGCATCGTCTATGCGATGAACGAGATGGGGCTGAGGCCGAACTCGGCCTTCAGGAAATGCGCCAAGATCGTCGGCGAGGTGATGGGTAACTATCATCCGCACGGCGACCAGTCGATCTACGATGCGCTTGCCCGTCTCGCCCAGGATTTCTCGCAGCGATACACGCTGGTCAACGGCCAGGGCAATTTCGGCAATATTGACGGCGATAGCCCTGCCGCCATGCGTTACACCGAATCGAAGATGACGGCGGTCTCCGAACTGCTGCTCGAAGGCATCGACCAGGATGCCGTCGATTTCCGCGACACTTACGACGAATCCAATTCCGAGCCGGTCGTCCTTCCCGGCGCCTTCCCGAACCTGCTCGCCAACGGCTCATCCGGCATTGCCGTCGGTATGGCGACCTCCATCCCGTCGCACAATGCGCACGAGCTTTGCGACGCCGCCCTGCATCTGATCAAACATCCCGATGCGACCGTCGAAAAGCTGGTCGAATTCATTCCCGGCCCGGATTTCCCCACGGGCGGCATCATCATCGACAACCGCGACAGCATCATCGAGAGCTACCGCACCGGCCGCGGCGGTTTCCGCGTGCGGGCGAAATGGCAGACGGAAGATCTCGGCCGCGGCGGCTACCAGATCGTCATCACCGAAATTCCCTTCCAGGTGCAGAAATCGCGCTTGATCGAAAAGATCGCCGAGCTGCTGATCGCCCGCAGGCTGCCGCTGCTGGAAGATATCCGCGACGAATCGGCCGAAGACATTCGTGTCGTGCTGGTGCCGAAGACCCGCAGCGTCGATCCGACGATCCTGATGGAATCGATGTTCAAGCTGACGGAGCTCGAAAGTCGCTTCCCGCTCAACATGAACGTGCTCTCCATGGGCCGCATCCCGCGGGTCATGGCGCTGAACGAGGTGTTGAAGGAGTGGCTGGACCACCGCCGCGAGGTTCTGCAGCGCCGCTCGCGCTTCCGCTTGGCAGCAATCGACAGACGCCTTGAAATCCTCAGCGGCCTGCTGATCGCCTACCTCAACATCGATGAGGTTATCCGCATCATCCGCGAGGAGGACGAGCCGAAGCCGGTCATGATGGCGCGCTGGGATCTCACCGACAATCAGGTCGAGGCGATCCTCAATATGCGGTTGCGCGCATTGCGCAAGCTGGAAGAGTTCGAGATCCGCAAGGAATTCGACGAGCTCACCAAGGAAAAGGGCGAGATCGAAACGCTGCTTTCCTCCGACGACAAGCAGTGGCAGACGGTCGCCTGGGAAATCGGCGAAGTGAAGAAGAAATTCGCCAAAGCGACCGAGGTCGGCCGCCGCCGCACCCAGTTTGCCGATGCGCCCGAGACCGACGAGGAAGCAATCCAGCAGGCGATGATCGAGAAGGAACCAATCACCGTCGTCATTTCCGAAAAGGGCTGGATCCGCGCGTTGAAGGGCCATATCGCCGACACGGCGACGCTGACCTTCAAGGAAGGCGACGGCTTGAAGATCGCCTTCCCGGCGCAGACCACGGACAAGATCCTGATCGTTACGACAGGCGGCAAGGCCTTCACGCTCGGCGGCGACAAACTGCCGGGCGGCCGCGGTCACGGCGAGCCGCTGCGCATCATCGTCGATATGGATAACGACCAGGCGGTGCTGACCGCTTTCGTCCATGATCCCTCGCGCAAGCAGCTGATTGTCTCTACCGCCGGCAACGGCTTCGTCGTTCCGGAGGCCGAGCTGGTCGCCAATACGCGCAAGGGCAAGCAGATCATGAACGTCGGGCTGCCCGAGGAAACGCAGCTGCTCGTGCCCGTCAGCGGCGACCACGTCGCCGTCGTCGGCGAAAACCGAAAGCTGCTGGTCTTCCCGCTGGCGCAGGTGCCGGAAATGTCGCGCGGCAAGGGCGTGCGACTGCAGCGTTACAAGGATGGCGGCATTTCCGATGTCCGCTGCTTCGCGATATCAGATGGTCTCGTCTGGGAAGACAGCGCCGGCCGCACCTTCACGAAGAACAAGGACGAACTGGCCGAATGGCTGGCCGACCGCGCCACCGCTGGCCGCACCGTGCCGAAGGGCTTCCCGCGCAGCGGCAAATTCGCCGGCTAGAACAGGATGATTTTAGGCCGGGTCGGCCTAAAATCTGAATCCTGTTCTACATTAAATAGTTAGAGCATGATGTCGTCCGAAAACCGCTCACACTTTTCGGCATCATGCTCTAGGGTACGACAGCGCCGCGCGTCTTTTCACACGCGCAAGGGGCATTGTAAAACTTAGATGCAGTAAATTCCGCGCCCGACTCTTGGCGGGCGCGACAATTCCCCTATCTCAATCCTGTTAGCAAAAATATGAGCAGGCCGGCTCCGGAGGCGGACGGAATGGCCGCAGGCCGTGCACGGGAGGAGTGTGCGCGGCGTTACCGGAGGAAAATCGATGCCCGCCAGCACCATCAAACTGCATGTAAGCCACACCTATAGGGTGCCGCCCGCCGTCGTCTACGACGCCTGGCTCAACCCTGAAATCGCCCGCCGCTTCCTGTTTGCGACCGATGACGGTCATGTCATCCGCGCCGATATCGATCCGCGAGTCGGCGGCCGTTTCTTCGTCGTCGACCGCCGCCCGACCGGCGACGCCTTTCATCAGGGCGTCTTCCTGGAATTGAAGCGCCCGCAGCGCATGGTCTTCAGCTTCTCCGTCGAGGAGCACGATCACAATTGCGACCGCGTCGAGATCAACATCGAGCCTCTCGGCGGCGGCAGCCGTTTGACGCTGACCCATGAAATGTGCGCCGAATGGGCCGAACACGAGGAAAAGACCCGGCAAGGTTGGGCGCATGTGGTCGAAGGTCTTGGCAGGGAATTGGAGCAGCAGCAGTTCAAGGCTACGGGCTGAGCGGTATGGTGAAATCCCGCAGGAAGCGGGTAGCGCCTTCCTCGTCGATCTCGCCGGCGGCGACGTCGAGCACAAATGCAATGACCTGCGCGTTATCGGCATTGATGACGTAGCGGTTGATGTAGAGAAACGCAAACGCCGCGAGATAACCGGTCCGTTTGTTTCCATCCACGAATGGGTGGTTTCTAACAATGGCGTAAAGATAGGCTGCAGCGAATACGAAGATATCGGTTTCGCCGTATGCAGCTTTGTTGAGCGGGCGTGCCAAACTGGTTTCCAATGCATTGGCATCCCGCAGGCCAGACAGACCGCCATGCTCGGCGATCTGCTCGTCATGCATATTTTCAATCGCCTGGCGGCTTAGCCATTTAAGCCGTATCATTTTGCGAGTTCGCGGAGCGCCACCCGATATTTTTCCATGCCGATGCGGGCTGCCCGCATTTGCTCGGCAAGGTCGGCGGATTCCGGTACAAGCTGAATATTACCCTCGACCTCTCGCAGTTCGAGGCTGTCGCCGTTGCTCAGGCCCAACCGCTGCAGCACCTCTTTAGGGATGATAATACCCTCGGAATTGCCGATCTTGCGGATCGTGACGTTCATCGCTTCATCCTCTGTGTGGTAACGGAGTTATAACATGAGGCGGAGCAGGCGACAACGTCCTAACTTGCCATTTGAGCGATGCTTTTCCTCCGCACCATCCAGGCGGAATGCGCCGCGATCGCCGCCACCAGGATACCGCCGCCGACCAGTGTCATGGTCGTCGGCGTTTCGGCAAAGATCAGCCAGACCCAGATCGGTGCGAGCACGGTTTCGAGCAGGTAGAACATGCCGACCTCCGGTGCGGAGAGGTAACGCGGCCCGGTCGCCAGGCACCAGAGGGCAAGCGGCATCATCACCGCACCGTTGAAGAGGATCCAGGCGGGATGCTCGATCGAAAAACCGCCTGCCGGCATGACCGAGATCAGGCCGACCGCCGCCGGCAGCACCGTCGAAAGCAGGGAGACGAAGCCCATCTCCCGGCGCGAGGCGCGGCTGATGGTGATGGCGGCGGCAATGATGAAGGCGGTAAGCAGCGCCATGCTGTCGCCGAAGAGATGGTCGCCCGAAAGCCCGTCCCGCACGATCAGGCCGACGCCGAAGATCATCGCTGCCATGGCGATCAGCGTTGCGAGCGCCGGCCGCTCCTTGAGGAAAATCCACGAAAGAAGGGCGGCGAACATCGGATTGAAGGCGACGATGAAAACGACATTGGCCGTCGACGTGTTGAAAACGGCAAGAAGGAAGACCACCGTCGTCAGCCCGTAGAGCAGGCCGGTGACGAGGCCCGGCCACCCCGGCACGAGCACTGGCCATCGCCCGTTGGCGATCCTGAGCACTGTGGCTACCAGAAGCGTCACGCCAAGGGTCGCGATGCTTCTCGCGGCCAAAATCGACCACATCTCGCCGTTAGCGAGCCTCATGAGCGGGATATCCACGGAAAGCGCCAGCCCGCCGATCGCCGTCAGCAGCAGGCCCTTCCGATGGTCGGAAAGAGCGGTGGGGAACATTCAGTCGTGGGTGCTCTCGGGCATGGACGAGGGATCGAAGCGTTCCCAGCCGCGCGGGGTCAGATGCTCCTGCGGCTGGAAGCGCGTCTTGTAGTCCATTTTCCGCGACCCTTGAACCCAGTAGCCGAGGTAGACATGCGGCAATCCCAGCGCCTTCGTGCGCCTGACATGATCGAGAATCATGAAAGTGCCGAGCGAACGCCGCTCGAGCGCCGGATTGAAATAGGAATAGACCATCGACAACCCGTCGCTCATCGTGTCGGTGAGGGCAGCGGCAAGCAGCTCGCCCTTCGGACGCTGCTCCAGTCCCGAGCCTTCCTCGCGCCGGCGGTATTCGATGATTCTCGTATTCACATGCGTGTCTTCCACCATGATTGCATAGTCGAGCACGGTCATGTCGGACATGCCGCCTTGCTGGTGGCGAAAATCGAGATAGCGTCGGAAGAGCGAATATTGCTCGCTGGAAGGCTGGGCTGCGAATTCGGTGGCGATGACATCGGAGTTGGCGCCAAGCACCCGCTTCATCGATTTGGTCGGCTCGAATTCCTGGGCGAGAATTCGCACGGAAACGCAGGCGCGACAGGATTCGCAGGCCGGGCGATAAGCGATGTTCTGCGAGCGGCGGAAACCGCCCTGCGTCAGGATGTCGTTCATCTCGGCGGCGCGCGGGCCGACCAGATGGGTGAACACCTTTCGCTCCATCTCATGCGGCAGGTACGGACACGCAGCCGGAGCCGTCAGATAAAACTGCGGTGATGGCGTCGTCTGCGTATTCATTTGTCGCGGAAATTTCCTTGTCGAGACCGTGCCGTTTCCTGACAGCATGACCTAAGAATAAAAAACGTCAACAGCGGGGCGCTCTTCGCCCTTCATATCAGTCTTCTAATTTTAGATATGGAGCGCCGGCGCCCGCCGGCAAAGATAAGGCGGAGACTTTATTTCGTCTCCGCCCCGGGATCGCAGTTAGACTTTGAGCCAAAAGTCTCAGCCAAAGTCTCAGGCCGTGCGCACCGTCGCCGTGCCCACCAGCAGGTCATGAACGAGACGGCTGCGTTCGATAAACAGGCCGGCAAGCAGAATGAGCGGCGTCAGCACCGAGTTGAGGATCCAGAACAGCGCCAGATGCACGATCGCCGTCATGAAATCCATCGGCCGTCCATCGACGCGCACGATCGCGATCCCCATGGCGCGCATGCCGAGCGAGGCCTGGCTCGGCCCACCCACCGTCAGGCCGAAGTAAATGCCGGCGACGATGACGAAGAGGGCAGGGTAGAGAAAGAAGCCGAGCCCCAGCGTGACGATCGACAGGAAGAACAGCACGATCGCCGCGGGAATGCAGAGCAGCGCCACGATGACGTAGTCGAGGATGAAGGCGAAGACCCGGCGGCTCAACACGCCGCTATAGGCGCGCCAGTCCTCCGGTGCGGCATAAAGCGGATTGGGGTTGTAGCTCATCTCAATCTCCTCAGGAAAAGCGATGCCGCTGATATGGTATCGGCAGGGCGAAATGCAATAATCTGCCCCAGATGCGGATGGCTTTGGGCCGGATCGGCCCAAAGCCATCCGCACCTAAACCAAGGAAATGGAGCATGATGTCGTCCGAAAACCCCGGACACTTGCTCCGATCACCGCTTTGCGAGAATTTTCGCCACTTCGACCGCGAAATAGGTGAGGACACCGTCGCATCCCGCCCGCTTGAACGACAGCAGCGTTTCGAGCATCGCCCGCTCGCCATCGATCCAGCCATTCATCGCCGCCGCCTTGATCTGCGTATATTCGCCGGAAACCTGGTAGGCGAAGGTCGGCAGGCCAAAAGCCTCCTTCATCCGCCAGCATATATCGAGATAGGGCAGCCCGGGCTTGACCATCAGCATGTCGGCGCCTTCCTCGACGTCGAGGGCCGCGTCGCGGATCGCCTCGGTGCCGTTGGCGGGGTCGATGTAATAGGTGTTCTTGTCACCTTTCAGCAGCCCGCCCGTCGAGATAGCCTCGCGATAGGGACCGTAGAAGGCGGAGGCGAATTTCGTCGCATAGCTCATGATACCGACGCTCTGGTGACCGGCCGCATCGAGCGCCATGCGGATCGCGCCAATGCGTCCGTCCATCATCTCCGACGGCGCGATGATATCGGCGCCCGCATCCGCCTGCATCACGGCGGCGCGAGCCACCTGGTCGACCGTCTCGTCGTTGACGATCTCGCCGCCTCTGAGGATGCCGTCATGGCCGTGGCTGGTGAAAGGATCGAGCGCAACATCGGTGATGATGCCGATATTAGGCACCGCCTTCTTGATCGCCGCCGTCGCCTGATTGATCAGGTTGTTGGCCTCGAGGCTGTTCGAGCCGGTCTCGTCGCGCAGTTCCATCTCGATATTCGGAAAGGTGGCGAGTGCGGGAATACCGAGGCCGGCCGCTTCGCGTGCGGCTTCAACGGCCTTGTCGATGCTCATGCGGTTGACGCCGGGCATGGCCGGGATCGGATCGACGATGCCGGAACCCGGCACGATGAAGATCGGCCAGATCAGGTCGTCGACCGTCAGCCGGTTCTCCTGCACCAGCCGGCGTGTCCAATCCGCCTTGCGGTTGCGCCGCATGCGGCGATGGCCGGTGATGTCGTCGACGAGATGCGTCCTGTCCTGCATGATATCTGTCCCTGGCCCATTCCATTTATCGGAGCGCTCATTATCATGGCGCCTGGAAAATCCAAACCGGACGATTGGCCGCGGCGGAAGAACCTCTGGCGCATGATGCCGATAATCGGAATCGATTTTTCGGGGGTATGCGCAAACTCAAAGTGATAAAGCGTTCTCCAGCGCGTCTTGTCAGACACGCGGCGTTCTTTATGAAGATGCAACCCCAAACCGATGTCTGCGCTATGGAAACCGAATCCCCGACGATACCGAAACGCACACTGGCGGATATCCTCTTCATTCTCTTCCTGAGACTGGTTGCGCTATCCTGCTTCTGGTTCGGCCTGCAATACTGGGCGATGCTCGTCGGCTATTCGCTGGTCGGCGCCGGCCGCTTCGATCTTTTGAGCCTGCCGTGGAAGGTGGCGAGCACCAGCCTCGCCGTGCTCTTCCCCGTCGCCTCCCTCGGCCTCTGGCTCACCGTCTCCTGGGGGCCGGTCATCTGGGTGCTGGCCGCTGGCGGACAAATCCTCATGTATGGCCTGCTGCCGAATATTTTCGGCCCCAACCAGCTGATCATCCTGCTGCATGTCATCGTCGCCGTGGTCTACTTGATTTTCCGCCTGCTGCTCTGGCTGGAAAAGCGCCGGCATCGCCGCCAGGTAAGTGTTGATTTACCCTGAGACAACGTGGAGTTACCGGTAAGGCTCCGTTAAGCCTGCGGTTTAAGTCGAATTTTATATGTATTCGATAGGGTCTCACTCAAGGCGGGAAGAAAACACACCGCCAAACAAACAGTGAGGCAGTTAACATGAACACGAAAATCAAGCCGCAGGCGGTATCGACCTTCCGTGACCAGCAGGACCACGACATCCGTGATCTTTACATGGAATCCCTTCATCTCGTTGAACGTCTGCACCGTCGTCTTCTCGACGTCATCAAGGACGAATTCGACCGTCAGGGTCGCAGCGACGTCAACGCCATCCAGGCGCTGCTCCTTTTCAACATCGGCAATTCCGAGCTGACCGCCGGCGAGCTGCGCTCGCGCGGCTACTATCTCGGCTCCAACGTCTCCTACAACGTCAAGAAGCTGGTCGATCTCGGCTTCATCAACCACCAGCGCTCGCGCATCGACCGCCGCTCGGTCCGCATCAGCCTGACCGAAACCGGCCAGGACATCGCCGAAACGGTGGCCAAGCTCTACGAACGCCACATCGCCTCGATCGACAAGGTCGGCGGCATCGGCACCGATGAGTTCACGCAGATGAACAAGCTGCTCCAGCGTCTGGACCGTTTCTGGAACGACCAGATCCTGTATCGCCTCTAAGACCCCTGACCTCCTTCCAGGGTTGACCAAAACCGGATGCGTCCCTGCGCGTCCGGTTTTGCCGTTTGATCCGCGTGGCATCTTTGCAACGCATGGCAGGCAAGCGCAAAGCCCGGTATTCAAGCCGCTTTTTAGCCGTTATTAACCGGCACGCTTTACCCGTCATATGGTTCGTTGCGTCGTGTTTCCGGCAGTCGGCAAGTCCGTCTTTCGGCCCGGCAACACGAATTGGCCATATTGGTGTGGCAGCGGAAGGCTTAACAACCGGCGCTTTCAATTGACCGATCAGGAATGTTCAGGCTGCCGCATCGCAATCTTGTGATGGGGCAAGCGGAATTTTTTGATGCGCCGGGACAACGAATGGACTGGGATCTGCGTTAAAGCGCAGTGATATCGCAAAGAGCCCGCGGCATCTCTTTATCGCCGCAGTCAGTGGTTGGGACTATGTCGAAGAAAAACGGAATTGAAGCACTCTCGCGCCGCGCTTTCCTTGCGTCCGCGGCAACGGTTGGCGCCGGCGCGCTTGCCGCGCCGGCTTTCGCGCAATCGGCGCTCGATACGCTGATCAATGCGCCGCGCCGCGGCAACTGGGACGACCAATTTGACGCCAAGGCGGCTTCGCGCACTGCGACCGCCATGGTTTCCAACACGCCGATTCTCGGGCCCCAATCGGTCGCGAGCGCCCAGCAGGCGATCATGCAGTATCAGCAGATCGCCGCAGCCGGCGGCTGGCCTGAGGTCAATCCCGGAGACCAGCGTCTGCAACTCGGCGTCAGCTCTCCCGCCGTCCAGGCGCTGCGCCAGCGTCTCGCGATCACCGGCGATCTGCCGCGCGAGGCCGGCCTGTCCAACGCCTTCGATTCCTACGTCGATGGCGCCGTCAAGCGCTTCCAGGCGCGTCACGGCCTGCCGGCCGATGGCGTTCTCGGCGAATTCACGCTGAAGGCGATGAACATCCCCGCCGATGTCCGCCTGCAGCAGCTGAACACCAATGTCGTCCGTCTGCAGACCTTCCCTGAAGACTTGGGCCGCCGTCACCTGATGGTCAACATCCCGGCCGCCTATGTGGAGGCTGTTGAAGACGGCAGTGTCGCGACGCGTCACACCGCGGTTGTCGGCCGCTTAAGCCGCCCGACGCATCTCGTCAATTCCAAGATCTACGAGGTCATCCTCAATCCCTACTGGACGGCGCCGCGCTCGATCGTCGAGAAAGACATCATGCCGCTGATGCGCAAGGATCCGACTTATCTCGAAAAGAATGCCATTCGTCTGCTCGACGGCAAGGGCAATGAAGTCGCCCCCGAGACCATCGACTGGAATGGCGAGGCGCCGAACCTGATGTTCCGTCAGGATCCCGGCAAGACCAACGCCATGGCGTCGACGAAGATCAACTTCTACAACAAAAACGGCGAGTATATGCACGACACGCCGCAGCAGGGCCTATTCAACAAGCTGATGCGCTTTGAATCGTCGGGCTGCGTCCGCGTCCAGAACGTGCGCGACTTGTCGAACTGGCTGCTGCGCGAGACCCCCGGCTGGAACCGCCAGCAGATGGAGCAGGTGATCGCAACCGGCGTCAACACGCCGGTCAAGCTCGCCACGGAAGTTCCGGTTTATTTTGTCTACATCTCCGCCTGGGGCATGCCCGACGGCATTGTCCAGTTCCGCGACGACATCTATCAGATGGACGGCAATGCCGAGCTGGCGCTCGACACCACGGCCGGCATGGAACAGCCGGTCCAGTAATAAGCGGCGACCTTTGCATCGTGATTGAAAACCGCGCTTTCCGGCGCGGTTTTTTTATGTCCGGTGAGGCGCTGCCTGGTACGGCGTCAGGCTTCGGTGTCGTGCGACCGCAAAAGAGCGCAAGCGCGCGCTTTGCTCAGCAAATGTCGTTCTTCGTATTGCCCTCGCCACGGCGGAAGGCTAATACCTCAGCGCATTCCAGTTGAGGAGCCCGCCCATGACCAATGCTTCCACCGAATCCTTCTTCAATCGCTCGCTTGCGGACGTCGATCCGGACATTTTCGCCGCGATCGGAAAGGAACTCGGTCGCCAACGGCACGAGATCGAACTGATCGCTTCTGAGAACATCGTCTCCCGCGCCGTGCTGGAAGCCCAGGGCTCCATCATGACCAACAAATATGCCGAGGGTTATCCCGGCAAGCGCTATTACGGCGGCTGCCAGTTCGTCGATATCGCCGAGGAACTGGCGATCGAGCGCGCCAAGAAGCTGTTCGGCGTCAATTTCGCCAACGTCCAGCCGAATTCCGGTTCGCAGATGAACCAGGCCGTATTCCTGGCGCTGTTGCAGCCCGGCGATACCTTCATGGGTCTCGACCTGAATTCGGGCGGCCACCTCACGCATGGTTCGCCGGTCAACATGTCCGGCAAGTGGTTCAACGTCGTCTCCTACGGCGTTCGCGAAGGCGACAACCTGCTCGACATGGATGAAGTCGCCCGCAAGGCCGAGGAAACCAAGCCGAAGCTCATCATCGCCGGCGGCACTGCCTATTCCCGCATCTGGGACTGGAAGCGCTTCCGCGAGATCGCCGACAGCGTCGGCGCCTATCTGATGGTCGACATGGCCCACATCGCCGGCCTTGTCGCCGGCGGCGTTCATCCGTCACCGTTCCCGCATTGCCATGTCGCGACGACGACGACCCACAAGTCGTTGCGCGGCCCGCGCGGCGGCGTCATCCTCACCAATGACGAGGATCTGGCGAAGAAGTTCAATTCGGCCGTTTTCCCCGGTCTGCAGGGCGGTCCGCTGATGCACATCATCGCCGCCAAGGCAGTGGCCTTCGGCGAGGCGCTGCAGCCGGAATTCAAGGATTATGCCGCCCAGGTCGTCAAGAACGCCAAGGCGCTTGCCGAAACGCTGATATCGGGCGGCCTCGACGTCGTCTCCGGCGGCACCGACAACCACCTGATGCTGGTCGACCTGCGCAAGAAGAATGCCACCGGCAAGCGCGCCGAGGCAGCGCTTGGCCGTGCCTACGTCACCTGCAACAAGAATGGCATTCCCTTCGATCCGGAAAAGCCCTTCGTCACCTCGGGCGTGCGCCTCGGCGCACCTGCTGGTACGACCCGCGGCTTCAAGGAAGCGGAATTTCGCGAGATCGGCAATCTGATCGTCGAAGTTCTCGACGGTCTGAAGGTCGCCAATTCCGATGAAGGCAACGCCGCTGTCGAAGCCGCTGTGCGCGGCAAGGTGGTCAGCCTCACCGACCGCTTCCCCATGTACGGCTACATGGGATAAGGAGTAGGGATGCGCTGCCCCTATTGCGGTTCGGAAGATACCCAGGTCAAGGATTCGCGCCCGGCGGAGGATAACACGTCCATCCGCCGGCGGCGCATCTGCCCGGATTGCGGCGGCCGCTTCACCACGTTCGAGCGTGTGCAGCTGCGCGAGCTGATGGTCATCAAGAAGACCGGCCGCAAGGTGCCCTTCGATCGCGACAAGCTGGTGCGCTCCTTCGAAGTGGCGCTGCGCAAACGCCCGGTCGAGCGGGACCGCATCGAGCGCGCCGTCTCCGGCATCGTTCGGCGTCTTGAAAGCTCCGGCGAGACCGAAATCTCCTCCGAGCAGATCGGCCTGCAGGTGCTGGAAGCCATGAAGAGCCTCGATGATGTCGGCTTCGTGCGCTACGCCTCGGTCTATCGGGATTTCTCGCTTGCCGAGGATTTCGAGAAGGTCATTTCCGAAATCAACGCCAAGATCGCCCGCGACCCGCTGGACAGGTGAGCCATGAGCATCACGCCGCATGACGAACGTTTCATGGCGGCGGCGATCCGCCTGTCGCGCTGGCATCTCGGCCGCACCGCCACCAACCCCTCCGTCGGCTGCCTGATCGTCAAGGATGGCGTCATCGTCGGCCGTGCGGTGACGGCGCTCAGTGGCCGCCCGCATGCCGAGACGCAGGCGCTCGCTGAGGCCGGCGCGCTCGCCCGCGGCGCCACCGCCTATGTGACGCTCGAACCCTGCTCGCATCACGGCAAGACGCCGCCCTGTTCCGAGGCGCTGATCGCTTATGGCGTTGCCCGCGTCGTCATCAGCGTCACCGATCCCGATCCGCGGGTCTCCGGCCGCGGCATCGCCATGCTGCGCGAAGCCGGCATAGAGGTGGATGCCGGCGTGCTGGAGGTGGAGGGCCGGCACTCGCTTGCCGCTTATCTCACCCGCCAGACGAAGAACCGACCCTATGTGACTCTCAAACTTGCCGTTTCCGCCGATGGCATGATCGGTCGCGAGGGGGCAGGGCAGGTGGCGATAACGGGCCCGGAGGCCCGCGCCCAGGTGCAGGCGCTGCGCGCCGAAACCGATGCGATCCTCGTCGGTATCGGCACCGCGATTGCGGATGATCCGCTGCTGACGATGCGGACGCCAGGTCTCGAATCGCAATCGCCGATCCGCATCGTGCTCGATCCCTTGCTGGCATTGCCGCTGACCAGCAAGCTCGTCGCGACGGCGCGGGAAGTGCCGGTCATCGTGGTGGCGAGCGAGGAAGTTTGGCCCTTGTCGGCGGATGCGGAGGGGCTACCCCCCTCTGTCCTGCCGGACATCGCCCCCACAAGGGGGGAGATCGGCAAGGAGCCTGCTCCGCGTTCCCTAGCTTCCGATGATGATGGTTTCGCCTCCAGGCAAGATGTGGGGCAAGGGGCTAACCCCGATCCGATCTCCCCCCTTGTGGGGGAGATGCCCGGCAGGGCAGAGGGGGGTGCCTCAACCACCGACATGGACTCCCGCCGCGCAGCCCTGGAAGCCGCCGGCGTCGAGGTCGTCTATTGCAGTCCCTATCATCCGGAAGTCCTGTTGCCGGCACTCGCGACGCGCGGTATTTCCTCGCTCCTGGTCGAGGGTGGCGCAAAGACGGCGCGGCTTTTCCTCGAGGCTGGCCTCGTCGACCGCATCCAGCTTTATCAGGCGCCTGTTGTGATCGGCGAGGGCGGTATTGAATCCCCGCTTGATGCAACCGACATACCATCGGGTTTTGCCCATACGGGCACGCTGATGTTCGGCGAAGATCGCCTGGACGAATACGAAAGAGGGCTTTGATGTTCACCGGAATAGTCACCGATATCGGTACGATCGAATCCGTTTCGCCGCTGAAGGAGGGCATCAAGCTCCGCGTTGCGACGAGTTACGACCCGGCAACCATCGATATGGGCGCATCCATCTCTCACTCCGGCATCTGCCTCACCGTGACCG
The DNA here is from genome assembly GCF_001657485.1 of Rhizobium sp. WYCCWR10014. GTDB lineage: Bacteria > Pseudomonadota > Alphaproteobacteria > Rhizobiales > Rhizobiaceae > Rhizobium. The sequence continues at coordinate 12,920 of NZ_LXFU01000048.1, read as the reverse complement.
GCCTGCCGCAGGAAGGCAGCAACGGTCGCTGGTTCGAGGTCGAGGCCTGGGAAGAGGCGCTGCGGCTGACGACGATCGGCGCCTGGCAGGAGGGCAGCCGCATCAATCTCGAACGGTCGTTGAAGATCGGTGATGAACTCGGCGGCCACATCGTTTCCGGCCATGTCGACGGCAAGGCGGAAATCCTCTCGGTGACAGCAGAGGGTGACGCCATGCGCTACCGGCTGCGCGCGCCCGAACATCTGGCGAAATTCGTCGCCCCCAAGGGTTCGATCGCGCTCGACGGGACCTCGCTGACGGTCAATGCGGTCGACGGCACGGATTTCGACGTGCTGCTCATCCGCCACACCCTCGAGGTCACCACCTGGGGCGATCGCAGGGCCGGCGATTTCGTCAATTTCGAAGTCGACACCATGGCGCGTTACGCCGCCCGGCTGGCGGAATTCCCGAGCACCTGAATCAAAAACCTGTAACGGTTTCCACGGTCACACCACGACTGGCATGCCGGGCACGGAACAACATCAGGCGCTCGTCGACGCATGCAACTGCACGTCTGCGACGCGGCGCCGGTCCGATAGCTCACCAATCCGGGGACAGCTTCGTCAGATACTGGCCGTAGGCGCTCTTGCCGAGCTTCTCCGCGAGCTTGGCGAGGTCGTTCTGCGAGATGTAACCCATGCGCCAGGCGACTTCTTCGGGGCAGGCGATCTTGAAGCCCTGGCGTTTCTCCAGCGTGCTGACGAAACCTGCGGCATCGAGCAGGCTGTCCGGCGTGCCGGTGTCGAGCCAGGCATAGCCGCGGCCCATCAACTCCACGAAAAGCTGGCCGCGCTCGAGATAGGTGCGGTTGACATCGGTGATTTCCAATTCACCGCGCGGTGATGGCTTCAGGTTGGCGGCGATATCGACCACCTGCTGGTCGTAGAAATAGAGGCCGGTCACCGCCCAGTTCGATTTCGGCTTCTTCGGCTTCTCCTCGATCGACAGCGCATTCATCTTTTTGTCAAAGCCGACAACGCCATAGCGTTCCGGATCGGTGACGTGATAGGCGAACACCGTCGCGCCTTTCTGCCTGCTCGTGCCGGATTTCATGATTTCCGGCAGTCCGTGCCCGTAGAAAATGTTGTCGCCGAGGACGAGTGCCGAGCTGTCGCCGTGCAGGAAGTCGGCGCCGATGATGAAGGCCTGGGCGAGGCCGTCGGGGCTTGGCTGTACGGCATAGGTCAGCGAAATTCCCCATTGCGAGCCGTCGCCGAGAAGGCGCTTGAAGGCTTCGACGTCGTGAGGCGTGGTGATGATCAGCAACTCCCTGATGCCGGCGAGCATGAGCGTCGTTAGCGGATAGTAGATCATCGGCTTGTCGTAGACCGGCATCAACTGTTTCGAGACGGCCTGCGTAATCGGATGCAGACGCGTGCCCGTGCCGCCGGCGAGAATAATCCCCTTCATGCCTATCTCCCTAAAGACCTTTATTCAAAAGGTCTCGCATGACAATCTTCATAGACTGCTTCCACTCCGGCAGCCGGATTCCATATGTTCTGGCGAGCTTGTCGCCGTTGAGACGTGAATTGGCGGGACGCTTCGCCGGTGTCGGATAGTCCGCCGTCGGGATGCGCTCGACGCCGACGTTTCTGCCGCCGGACTTAGCAAGCTCCGCGAATATCTCTTCGGCGAAGTCCGCCCAGCTTGCTTCGCCGCTGCCGGTCAGGTGAAAAGTGCCGCGGAGCGATGGCTCAGGGTCCGCTACGATACGGGATGCGATCGCGAGAATCGCGTCGGCGATGTCGAGTGCCGAGGTCGGGCATCCTGTCTGATCGGCGACAACGCGAAGATGATCGCGCGTCTCGGAAAGACGCAGCATCGTTTTCAGGAAATTGGCGCCAAACGGCGAATAGACCCAGGCTGTGCGCAAGATGACGTGGTTCGGGTTCGCCGCCGCGACGGCCTTCTCGCCCGCGAGCTTCGAACGCCCGTAGACGGAGATCGGCGCCGTCGCATCCTCTTCGCAATACGCGGAGGCCTTGTCGCCGCTGAAGACATAGTCGGTCGAAATGTGGATAACCGGAGCCCCGATCCGCGCGGCAGCCTCGGCAACCGCCCCGGCGCCTGCTGCGTTGACGGAAAAAGCAAGCTCGGGTTCGCTCTCGGCTTTGTCGACCGCCGTATAGCCGGCGGCGGAGACGATCACATCCGGCCGCAGAGCCGAGAAGGCGGCTGCGATGCTTGCAGGATCCGCGAGGTCCATTTCCGGGCGCCCGACCGCGCTGATTTCGACGCCCATTTCGGCGCCACGTCTGAGCAGCGACTGAATGACCTGGCCCTGTTTGCCGGTGACGGCAATGCGCATCGTTTATCGTCCCTTGAAAACGCCGAGGCGTTCGCCGGAGTAGACGTTTTCGCGCAGCGGCCTCCACCACCATTCGTTTTCCAAGTACCAATGCACGGTCTTCTCGATGCCGGTTTCGAAGGTCTCTTGCGCCTTCCAACCGAGTTCGCTTTCCAGTTTGGAGGCATCGATCGCATAGCGTGCGTCGTGTCCGGGGCGGTCCGTGACGTTGGTGATCAGACGTGCATGCGGTCCCTTGTCACTGTAGACGCCGTCGAGAATAGCGCAGATGCGATGAACGACATCGATGTTCTTGCGCTCATTGCGGCCGCCCACATTGTATTTTTCGCCGGGGCGCCCTCTGGATGCGATCGTGAAGAGCGCGCGGGCGTGGTCTTCGACATAGAGCCAGTCGCGGACATTCGCGCCATTGCCGTAAACCGGAAGAGGCTTGCCCTCCAGTGCATTCAGGATCATTAGCGGAATGAGCTTTTCGGGGAAATGGAACGGGCCGTAGTTGTTGGAGCAATTGGAGACGACGACGGGCAGGCCGTAGGTTCGGTGCCAGGCGATCGCCAGATGGTCGCTGGCGGCCTTCGAGGCAGAGTAGGGCGAGGACGGATCGTAAGGCGTCGTCTCCTCGAAGAGGCCCTCGTCGCCGAGCGAGCCGTAGACCTCGTCCGTCGAGACATGCAGAAAGCGGAAGGTGCTCTTGCGGCGAGCGTCAAGTCCATCCCAATAGTGCCGTGCGGTATCCAGCAGGCTGAATGTGCCGACGATGTTGGTCTGAATGAAATCGGCCGCGCCCAAGATCGAGCGGTCGACATGGCTCTCGGCCGCGAGATGCATGACGATATCAGGGCGGAAGGACGCGAATGCTTCCTGCATCCCGGCGCGGTCGCAGATGTCGGCGCGCAGAAATTGATAGTTCGGCGCCGATTCGACGGATTTTAGTGACGCCAGATTGCCGGCATAGGTCAGCGTGTCGACATTCAGCACCTCGGCGCCGATCTCGCTGATGAGATGACGCACCAATGCCGATCCGATGAAGCCCGCTCCGCCCGTGACCAGGATGCGCATCGTCGATCCATCCTTGGTTACTGTGTTGAACAGGAAAAATGGCCTGGCAGATCGGCGAGCCGCGGCAGCATCTTGTCCTTGTCGGACGATACCATGTCTCTCTCATTGAAGGGCCAGCGAATGCCGATCATCGGATCGTTCCACGCGATGCCCCGATCATGCTGCGGGCTGTAGGGTGCGGTTACCTTGTAGCTGATGACGCTGTTCGGCTCGATCGTTGCGAATCCGTGTGCGAAACCGGCCGGTATCCAGAGCTGCTTCCCGGTTTCCGGCGAGAGCTCCTGAGAGAGCCATTTGCCGAAGCTCGGTGATCCCTCGCGGATATCGACGACGACATCCATGATCCGGCCGGCAAGGCAGCGCACCAGCTTGCCCTGTGCGAATGGCGGTATCTGGAAATGCAGCCCCCGGACGGTTCCGGCCTGCGCCGAAAGCGATTCATTGTCCTGGATGAACGTGACGTCGGCCACATTTTCCCGGAACCAGGCATCCTTGAATACCTCGGAGAAGTAGCCGCGGTGATCGCCGAAGCGTGGCGGCGTGATTGCAACGATGCCCTCGATAGCCGCGGTCTCAATGCGCATGACGTACCTTTTCTGCGATCTTCATCAAGCGCCGGCCCTCATGACGCTCATCAGCATGTCCGCCTGCGACCGGCTCCGCATGGCCGCAAGACCCGTCGCGGCAATGGTATCGCGCTCGTCGGCATCTGCGATCAGCTTGTAGCAGCGCTCGATCATGTCGTCATAGGGCTCAATTGCCAAGCCGCCGATGAAGGGCTGAAGGTCTGGATCGCGGATGTTGCCTTCCGTCAGCACGCAAACGCGATTGGCGAGCAGATAGGAAATGCGCACGATCTCGAAGACGCCGCTCGCATAATGATGGATGTTGATCACGATCTTGGCGCGGGCAATCGCCGCGTCGCGTTCCGCACCGTAGATGTTGAAAAGATGCACGACCTTGAGCCCGCCGTCCTTCAGCGTCTTCAGGATATGGTGACGGCGTTCGTTCATCGAGCCGTAGAAGAGCACGTCGATATCTTTGACGGCGGCGTGCTGTATCTGGCTGAGGCAGCGGCTATAGCCGATTTCGAGCACGCCGGCGTGATCAATGCCCTTGGCGGCGAGATTTTCCCGGTTGCGCGGGCTGTAGTCGAGAACCGGAAACGACTTCAGGATCGAGGTGTAGCGCGAATTGATCCAGATGCTTTCTTCGGACACCTGCTCGAGATTGACGACGACGCTGTCCTTCGGCAGATGGCTGACGATTTCGGCGGAGAGAAGATTGCCGCCGTAGATGATCGGCGCACGGCCGGCGAATGCGTTCACGTCCCGGGTGATCGGTGCCGAGCCGCCGAGTTCCTCGAAGGCGCCCTGTAGGCCAAGCGCGACTTCGTCGAAGGCGTGGCTGTGATTGTAGTTGTCGGGCGTCACGATCCAGATGCAATGACGGTCCCTGTGTTCCTGCCATCCGCCAGCAAAGGGCTGCAACAGGTCGCGCAGCGGCTGCTCGATCTTCGGTGCGGCTGGTATAGCGGGCCTTTCCGTCCGCACCGGCTGCTGCGGTACCGGGGAGGCGCCTGACGCCTGCTGGGCATAGGCGCGCATCAATTCGCGGCCGCCGATAAATTGGCCGCGCGGCATCCAGCCGGGCGGATCGTCAGCCCCCCAGATCAGGTGCGGCTGCTTGATGAGCGGCTGGCGGCCTTGCTGCCACGCGGTCAGGAGAGCCTCGTCACGGCTCCGCAGAAAAGCTTCCTTGGCGGCGAAGAGGCTATGCAGCATCCGGCCGAGGCGGACACCGAACTTCCATTCGAAATCGGCAACGGTTGGTACGAAGGCGGCGATCTTCAGTCCGGAGGCGATAGCCTGCTGGATATAAAGTCCGAGCAGACGCTCGATAACGAAGGGGCGCATCTTCGCGCTGGCATCGCGTGAATAGTGAGCCGAACCGGCATAGGCGGCGCCCGCCGCGGTGCCGGCGCGCGCTTGGTTTTCCAGCGATTCGAGAATGCGTTCGCAAAAGGCGAAATACCCGGACCAGAATTTCCGGTTGCCGCAGAAATAATTGCAGAACATGAAGGCAGTCTTGTCCTGCGGCGGCGCGATCGGATAGCCCAGCTCCTGGATATGTAGAAAGATCGGCTCCATGCCGGGGTGACCGCCAAGCAGCGAATGTTCCCAGACGTTGCTGTAGATCGCCGCGTGGCCGATCAGCGGGTTGTAAAGATAGGCGTCCGCACCTTCTACCCTGGCCTTTTCCGCCTCCGTGACAAAAGACGGAAAGCTCGTCACCGACTTCATCTCGAATTTACTGGATAGCAGCCCCCAAAACACGTCGTCACCGAGGCCGATCGCCTCGTGATGCTGATGCAGGGTGAGGAAGAGTTCATATTCGCGGGTCGTAGCCTGCGTATTGAACGAGATGTCGAGCGGCATGGCAGCCGCATCGAGCTGGCTGCGCTGCGAAGGATCGAGATAAGGCTGATAGATAATGACGGATCCCGTGCCGGCAGCCTTCTCCGTGAGAAGCGCCAGATCAGGAAGACCGGCCGGCAACGAAGAAGTGGGCTGATTGATCGTCAAGGTATTGTCCTTCGCAAAGGGCTGCCGTCTGCATTGGAAATCCGCAGAATGGCAATTCGAGCCTGTTTGGTGCCTACTATTTGAGGTGAAGCTTGCGCCACACTGTTCGCAGAACTTTCGCTGGTCAGCCGGAGGGGGTGTGGGAGCTCGACTATCCGTGCTCAGTTTTCTCTAGCCAGCCTTATTGGCTCAGCCACTTCTGCTGCCAGTATCCGCAAAGAGTTGCGATGCGTTTGGAATTGGCCGCCTCGGTTTATTCACCGCTTTTATAGACCCCATCATTCGATACGGTAGCTATTTCTCCGAACAGGGACCCAGGTAGGTTATTGCCATAGAGTTCGGCTATCCGTTTGATGAGAAGATAGCTTCCCAGACGCTCTTGGCAAAATGAGATCGCACGTTTCTGCACGGGGTCTTCGGCTTGAAACGGTTGATATCGTTTCGCAAATTCAAAAGACGGCGCCACAAGGCGCACAAAAGTATCGAGCCACCAGTCCGTCGGATACGTGCCGAGTTCAATGCCTCCAGGAACGAAAGTGCTGGAATTGAAAAAATGCAAAGCTTCGGCTTGCGTTAAAGTGTTTGCTTCGATTGAAAACGCTGTATATCTCAGGAAGTCAACAATATTGTGAAAACGTGCATAGTGTTGAGATATGTTATGAAGATTTAATGGCCGAGGCAGGAAGAAATTTTCTGTAAAAAGCGCCGGATTCTCCGGTTTTGTGATTCCGACTTCTTCTGAAGTCGTTGTATTCATCCCGGGATATTCGGGATTTGGTGTTCCTATTTTTAGTCGTGTTAAAAATTTACGATACTGCCAGATAGTAATGTTGCGAGGCTTTGCTGCTTCTTCGGAAACGACTTTCGCGATTACGATCGTTCCCAGCGATCCTGACAATTTCGCGTGAATCTCCTCCGGCTCGCTGAAAAAATCATAGCCGGTAATGACCTCCATTCCCTTGTTGTCCAAAGGAGGTTTAGAATTGAGCCATATGATTTTCGCGCCCTCGGGAGGAGGGTAGCTCGGCAAATCCTTGTGGCAAACAATGAAAATGGTCATATTTGTGATCAGCCTCTTATGGATGGGGAGTTTCTGCCGGCTGCAATTACCACGCGGCTCGCCCGTCAATGCTTAGTTGTGTCAAGGTGGCGGACGTCAGTATTCCAAGCGTTTCTGCCTCTTGTCAGCGACTCTAAAGCGCGTTCCTTGCGCGTAGCAGGTGCGAAGTCCGGACCCATCCGGGGATTAAGTCGGGTGCCGCAAGCTGAGGTCGTCGATATCCTTTTGCTTAAACTTGCTGTTGCCGTTGGCGATATCGGCAAGTGTCAGCAAGCCCGCAACGGCGCGCGCTACGTTGCCCGCTTGGTGGAATTCCCTAACGCGAAAACTGAATGATCTCGCCGTTATACTGCGTGCGCGCTGTCTCGCGGAAACCGAGCTTGGCTGCGACCCGCAGTGAGGCCTGGTTCTCGGGGCTGATGATGCAGCTCATCGGTTTTCCAGGGAAATGCATTTCCGCCCAACCGATCAGGACGGTCAGCGCCTCGGTGGCATAACCGCGGCCGTGCGCCGAAGGCATCAGCGCCCAGCCGACCTCCATCGTCCCCTCGATCGAGGGTTCCATGTCGCGGCGGGCTTCCAGGAATCCCGCTTCCCCGATGAACCGGCCGCTCTCCTTTTCCACGATCGCCAGAAAGCCGAAGCCCATATGGTGCCACATGCCGGCAACGCGCAGCATGCGGCTCCAGCTCTGCTCACGCGTTGACGGCACGCCGGTGATGAATCGCACGACGTCCTCGTCCGCCCACAGCGCTGCATGCGCATCGAAATCGTCGAGGCGATGAGGGCGAAGCGTCAGCCGCGCCGTTTCGAGGGATGGAATATCGGTCACATCGGGTCCTTATGGAAATCGCGCGCTCTAAAGCACGTCGCGATCTTTCAGATTCGCTCCTCGCGCTTAAGATCCTTGTTTTGCGCATGTCGTTATCGCAAAACCGCTGCACATTTTTACGCGACATGCTCAGGCGCCGGGCTCGCCGTCCCAATAGTCGAGATCGCCTTCCGGCCGTCCGATATGACGGAAGCGCCCGGTTTTTGTACCGTCTCTATTCGTCTTGGCAAGGAACTTTCCGGAATCGGGATATTCGACGATCTCGGTCTTCGCCATCGTCGAAATGCCGAGATAGACGAGTGTGGCCGTGCCGGTATTGATGATCTGGTGCGCCGTTTCCGGTCCGCCGGCCGGCGCGCCGAGCACGTCGCCCGCCTTGATCGCATGGCGCGCATCGCCGAAGCGGTATTCGCCGGCGCCCGCGATTACATAGAAAAGCTCGTCTTCGACGTGGTGGTTGTGGAAGGGGCAGCCGGATTTGCCGGGCGGTACCTCGTTGTAGCTGACGCCCAGACCGGTCAGGCCGAGAAGCGTGCCGAACGATTTGTCGGTGCTCTCATAGAGCTCGCCCTGTGTCCAGTGCTCGAGCTTGAGATCGGCGGTATTGATCACCGCCTTCGGTTCCGTTGCCATGACGTCCTCCTGTTTCGGCAAGAGAAGCCGTCATCCCGGGAAAATTCAATGCTTATCTCGGATATCCCCAGCATGGGCGGAGAGGAGACCGCCGCCCATGCTTTGAGCGCCGCGCGTCGAATAGGACGCGTGAAGGACGCCCTATCACTTCAACCCACGCATACCCCCGAAGATCGTTGCGATTTTCGGGGGTATGCGCTGGAGCGTCAGCGGACGTAGAAGGTTATGCTTCCATCGGCCGCCTGCTCGGCGTTGACCACATTGCGAATGTTGACACCTTCATTGTTGAGACGGTGGGCAAGCGACCTGTTGGCGTCGATCGACGCCTGGATGCCACGGATAGCCTCGCCGGAGCGCTGTGGTGCCGAGTGTGGCCCGCTCGTCTCGTCGTCGAAGTTGCGCCAGTTGTAAACCTCCTGGACATTGAAATCATTGCCCTGGAAGCCCCTGAGCGTCTGTTCGATGCCTTGAGGGGTGTTCATTCCGAGGCTTTCGGCCCGGCTGACGCCGGCAAAGGCGAGGGAGGAGAGGGCGGCAGCGAGGGTGATGGTGAGAACGCGGTGCATGATTTGTATCCTTTCATCTGCTTAGACGGTCGGCTGTCGTTGCAGGGGATCGTCTGCGTCACGACATGGAATTGGCGTTCTCCCATCCGCGATTCAATGGGTTAAGCCACTGAAAAGCCATTAAGAATTGTTCATGAAAACTGCCTTCGAATTGCCGCGTTCCAGGCGTCCGGAAAAGTTGATTTCAGAGGGGTGCCCAGCTGTGCATGCAGGGCGCAGCTATCCCCTTGCAGATATTTCCTCTTTCCCATTGCGGCATCGGGCGAAATTGCTTGCCATTCGGACGAAGGCATGTTTTGACCGCGGGCTGCCGAGTGGGTAAATGTCCCGCCAACCGAAGGTGAACCATGTCGAGAGAGACCGCTCCCCATATTTTGATCGTTGAGGCCCGCTTCTACGACGACATGGCCGACGCCCTGCTCGAAGGCGCGACCTTCGCATTGACGGAGGCCGGCGCCACTTTCGAGGTCGTCACCGTTCCCGGCGCACTGGAAATTCCGGCGGCGATTGCCATGTCGCTCGATGGAGACGACAATGGCGGAACGCATTATGACGGCTATGTCGCCCTTGGCATGGTCATTCGCGGCGAGACCTATCACTTCGATATCGTGTCGAACGAATCCTCGCGTGCCTTGATGGATCTTGCGGTCAGCGAGTCCCTTGCCATCGGCAATGGTATCCTGACCGTCGAAAACGACGAACAGGCCTGGGCGCGCGTGCGCCGCTCGGAAAAGGACAAGGGCGGATTTGCCGCTCGTGCAGCTCTGACCATGATCGAGCTGAAGCAGAAACTGGGTGCATAACGAATGAACGACGACAAGACGGAACGGCCGGTCAAGACTGCGAACCAGCGGGGCGCTGCTCGTCTTGCTGCCGTTCAGGCACTGTATCAGATGGACGTCGGCGGCACGGGCGTTCTGGAGATCGTGGCTGAATACGAGGCGCACCGTCTTGGTCAGGAAATCGATGGCGCGACTTATCTGAAAGCCGATGCCGCCTGGTTCCGTTCCATCGTCTCCGGTGTCGTTCGCGATCAGGTCCGCCTCGATCCGCTGATTGCCGCAGCCCTGCAGGATGATTGGGCCTTGTCGCGCCTCGACAGCACCGTGCGCGCCATCCTGCGCGCCGGCGTTTTCGAGATCACCGACCGGAAGGACGTTCCGGTGGCGGTCATCGTCACTGAATATGTCGAGATCGCCCAGGCGTTCTTCGATGACGACGAGCCGAAGCTCGTCAACGCCGTGCTCGACCGCATCGCAAAGCAGGTCCGCGGCGAGGCGAAGAAATAAGTCTTTAGCCGCCAAACAATCCCCCTACGTCTTTCTTCGTACCGCAATGGTTTTCGCCCGTTGCGGTCTTGACGCCACGTGATCGACCACGCAATCTCCGCACCGCTTAGCTGTGGCATTTCTGTGGAGAGGAAGGCGATTCGGCGGCGTATCTGCCGGAGAAGGAGTGATCTCCGGCCTATGGGAGGAAAGAGCGAAATGACGATTCTTTTATGCGTAATCGCATGCGGTCTGCTCTCGGTGGTTTATGCCGCCTGGGCAACCCGGTCGGTGCTTGCCGCCGATCAGGGCAATAGCCGTATGCAGGAGATCGCGGGCTATATCCGCGAAGGTGCGCAAGCCTATCTGACGCGCCAGTACAGAACCATTGCCATTGTCGGCGTTGTTGTTTTCATTTTAGCCTGGCTTCTTCTTTCCGCCGAGGCCGCGATCGGCTTCCTGATTGGCGCCGTGCTTTCCGGTGCTGCCGGTTTCATCGGCATGCACGTCTCCGTCCGCGCCAACGTGCGCACCGCTCAGGCGGCTTCCGTCAGCCTTTCCGCCGGCCTCGACATCGCCTTCAAGTCGGGTGCGATCACCGGCATGCTGGTGGCTGGCCTGGCGCTGCTCGGCGTCTCCATCTACTATACGGTCTTGACCGTCGGGCTCGGCCATGAGAGCGGCTCGCGCGAAGTCATCGATGCGCTGGTGGCGCTCGGCTTCGGGGCGTCGCTGATCTCGATCTTCGCCCGTCTCGGCGGCGGCATCTTCACCAAGGGCGCCGATGTCGGCGGCGATCTGGTCGGCAAGGTGGAAGCCGGCATTCCCGAAGACGATCCGCGCAACCCGGCAACGATCGCCGATAACGTCGGCGACAATGTCGGCGACTGCGCCGGCATGGCTGCCGACCTTTTCGAGACCTATGCGGTGTCGGTCGTCGCCACTATGGTTCTCGCCGCGATCTTCTTTGCCGGCGCGCCGATCCTCCAGTCTGCGATGGTCTATCCGCTGGCGATCTGCGGCGCCTGCATCATCACCTCGATCATCGGCACCTTTTTCGTCAAGCTCGGCTCGAACGGCTCGATCATGGGCGCGCTTTACAAGGGCCTCATCGTCACCGGCCTGCTGTCGATCGTCGGTCTTGGCGCTGCCACGTCGCTCACCATCGGCTGGGGATCGATCGGCGCCGTCGGAGGTGCCGACATATCAGGCGCGAACCTCTTCTTCTGCGGCATTATCGGCCTGGTCGTCACCGCGTTGATCGTGGTGATCACTGAATATTATACCGGCACGGGCAAGCGCCCGGTCGTCTCGATCGCCCAGGCCTCGGTCACCGGTCACGGCACCAACGTCATCCAGGGCCTAGCCGTCTCACTGGAATCGACGGCATTGCCGGCGATCGTCATCGTTGGCGGCATTCTAGCCACCTACCAGCTCGGCGGCCTGTTCGGCACCGGCATTGCGGTCACGGCGATGCTCGGCATCGCCGGAATGATCGTCGCGCTCGACGCGTTCGGACCGGTGACGGACAATGCCGGCGGTATCGCCGAAATGGCGCATTTGCCGCCGGAGGTGCGCAAATCCACTGATGCGCTCGATGCCGTCGGCAATACGACCAAGGCAGTCACCAAGGGTTATGCCATCGGCTCCGCCGGTCTCGGCGCCCTGGTTCTCTTCGCGGCCTACTCCTACGACCTCAAATATTTTGCGGCGAATGGCGACAAGTTCCCTTATTTCGCCGGCATCGGTGAAATTTCCTTCGATCTTTCCAACCCTTACGTGGTGGCGGGATTGATCTTTGGCGGTCTCATTCCCTACCTCTTCGGCGGCATCGCGATGACCGCCGTCGGCCGTGCGGCCGGCGCGATCGTCGAGGAAGTCCGCCGTCAGTTCAAGGAAAAGCCCGGCATCATGCAGGGCACGGAAAAGCCGGATTACGGCAGGGCGGTCGACATTCTGACCAAGGCTGCCATCCGCGAGATGATCGTGCCGTCGCTGCTGCCGGTGCTGGCGCCGATCGTCGTCTATTTCGGCGTGCTTCTCATCTCCGGCTCCAAGGCCTCCGCCTTTGCCGCCCTCGGCGCATCGCTGCTCGGCGTCATCATCAACGGCCTCTTCGTCGCTATCTCGATGACATCGGGCGGCGGCGCCTGGGACAATGCCAAGAAGAGCTTCGAAGACGGTTTCGTCGACAAGGACGGCGTGCGTCACATGAAGGGTTCGGACGCGCACAAGGCCTCCGTCACCGGTGATACTGTCGGCGATCCCTACAAGGATACGGCTGGCCCCGCAGTCAACCCGGCGATCAAGATCACCAATATCGTGGCCCTTCTGCTACTCGCCGTTCTCGCCGGATAATCAACGCCGCCGGCTTGGCTGGTACACTTCACGGCCAAGCAGAGACCATTACAGCGCCGCGCGTCTTTCGAGACGCGCAAAGGACGCTGTAACACTTTGAATGGCTGCAGTAAAAAACCCGCCGGAGCGATTGAACTGACCCCCGAAAGTTGGACATCCACCTTCGGGGGTTTTGCATGTCCAATCACAGCCTGGCTTTTAAGCTTTCTGTT
>NZ_LXFU01000047.1 GCF_001657485.1 Rhizobium sp. WYCCWR10014 | reverse complement strand
TGTCGGTCGCCCTGGATGACCGGAAATCCCTGGGTTTCCGGCCGTTTTGGCAGATTTCGGCTAGGATCGGTGGAACGGTAGCTGCTCCGCGGGCCGCTCACAGCGGTCCTGGCATTCGGCTATGATGCGGCTTCCCTCATCATTGCTCTGCTCAGCCGACCCTTCTTGCCCCTCTCCTCCTCCGATCTCCTTATTTTCAGGCACTTCCGCCACAGATGGCCGCCAGGGCGCGTTTCACGCTGGTTACGGCCGGATGCCCGTTCGAGGTCGCATTTCGAGTCTGGTGGGGCTGCATTTACCCCATAAAACACGCTTGCAACTGGTCATTTTCTCACGCATTCCTTATCTGTACAAAGCACCCGAAAAGCGCGCGAGAAAACCATGGCAAAACGGCAAGTCGCCAATCCATCGCCGGCCCCAAAACGTCTTATAGGCTACGCCCGCGTCTCGACCGAAGATCAGGTCCATGACGCACAGATGGACGAGCTGCGTGCCGCCGGCTGTGAGAGGATCTTTCAGGAGCATGGATCTGGCGCGTCACGGGCGCGCCCGGTTCTGACGAGACTACTCGGTGATCTTACTGCCGGCGATGTGCTTGTCGTCGTCCGACTGGATCGCCTTGCCCGGTCTGTGAGCCACCTTCTGCAAGTGATCGAAGATCTCGAAGAGCGGGGTGTCCATTTTCGTTCGATCCGCGATCCGATCGATACGTCAACGCCACAGGGCATGTTTTCCCTGCAGGTCCTTGGTGCCGTCGCGCAACTCGAACGAGCGCTGATCGCCGAACGAACCAAAGCCGGCATCAAGGCGGCAAAAGCCCGCGGCAAGCTACCGGGAAACCCTGGACTTCGTGAGCGGCGGCCCGAAGCAATCAAGGCAGTGTCGAAGGCCCGGGAAAAACTCTATATCGACGAGCTGATCTCCACTGCCCAGACTTGGCTCCCGACTGTTCGGCAACTTCGCCCAAAACACAGCTGGGATAATGTCGTGCGGGTACTCAATCGCCGAGGCCATGACTGGACGGTGGAAAGGCTACGTCGCGCCGTGCATCGCATGGTCCGCGAGAAGCTGGCCGAGCCTGAGCTACTGGCGCGCGCTCCCCGTCGCGCGCCGGAAGATCACCTGATGAAGCTCGTCGCAGCGATTGCCATTGCAGATCCCGGCCTGTCGCTGCGCGACATTGCCAGCCAGCTTGATCAGATGGGAGAGCGACCGGCGCGCGGTGGACGCAAATGGCAGCCATCATCCGTTCGCAACCTGTTAGATGAGGCGCATCGGTTCGGCCTTATCCGCCATTGAGAGCCCGGAGCATCAACCTGCCGATTGCGCGACTTCTCGCCCGCCCCGCTTTTGGCGGCAGAGATTTCCAGCAGTCGCTCTGGATGATGTCGGTGGCGAGCTTCCCGTATTCGTGTTCAGGACGGAGTTCCACGGTTGAAGCCACCTGCGTTGGTAAAGGGGCTTGGAGATCTGGGGCGGTGGGCTCGAGCTCGAACTGCCGAAAGGCCTTGCGCGCGGAAGACGGAAGTCGTGGCGTTTCGGCGACCAGCCCAAAGAGCAGTTCTGTGATCGCTGCAATCGTCACTGCCCGCCATGCCGGTGAGAGGCTCATCAGCGGCGCAATGCCCGTGAACGCCGACGGAGGTCGGCCATAGGGTAGGGGCAGACCCAGCGCTGTGATGTAGGGGGGTCCGTCAGAAGTCGGCGCCCAGAAGAAGCGACTTGCCTTGGTGACAAGATCAAGCTCCGGTCCGCCTTTGGCGATAGCGTCGCGGATTACCTTGCCTACCTTGGCTATCTCAGCTTGATAGCGTCGCTGAAAACCCCGCGCTGAGACGACTGCCCCACAATAACGGCAAAACAGCCTGACAACACCGGCGGGTGTCTGCCGAAACTGAAACAAACCGCTGCGAAAACACCGGCCACAGTTATTCTCGAGGCCAGTTCCATGCCGAGGACAGACCACTGCTTCGACGCTTACCCACGATCGCCGACAATAATGATCCCTCCCCTCTTCGGCATCCTCATCAAGGCAGACCGGGCAGACGCCTCTATCCAAGGGATCACCCACAAAAGAGCTCTTGGGCCGCCCGGCGCCTTGCAGTGACAGTCGGTCCAGATCGCCTTCGCGGATGCGACAGGCGCGTGCCCAAAGCCGAATTGCAGATTGATCGGGATGGAAGTCGCTGCTGAAGAAGTCTTGGTTTCGGCCGCCAGGCGTCCCGGATATCCAACTTTCAATGCGCTGTGGCGAGGTGAAATAATGACTTGCGACCCGCCATTGCCAACAACTGAGAAGTTCATCGTCAAGGGGACGAGGTGCGACGGGAAGGAGCCGCACCTGTCTCATTAGCTTGCCTGCCGCTGTAGGCGGCGTTCCGATCGTCGTGCCATGGCGACCAGTGGCAGCACGAGGTTGTCACCATCGAAACTGTCCAGTTTGATTGCCTCCGCCCCAGTCCGGACCGCTTCAACTGCAACGGTCTCGATGAGCCGAAAAATCCGGACCGTGACGCCGTCGGTCATGTCCAGCACCTTGCGCCGCACCGCCGCAGAGCCAAGCTGCGACGGCTCGCGCAAAGGGAGGATACTCCCAAGGCTTGCAAGCAGTTGAGCAAGCTGCTGTGTATTGGACCAGCGCTTGAGATGAAAGGCCTCGAACCGCTCCGCAAGCTGCGGATCCGTCAATAATGCCTGACGCGCCAGATCCGTGCCGGAGCAAATCAGCGGGACTTTGAGGTCATTTGCGAGAAAGCGAATGACATTGAGGAAGATCCGTTGCTGCCGATAGGTCCCAGTCAGCATGGCGTGGATCTCATCGATGATCAGCATTCGCACCCCCATCTTGCGCATCAAGGTGCGGCAAGTGTTCTTCAGACGGAACGTTGCATCTCCCGCCGGACCAGGCGCGCCCATCGCATTGAGAAGCTCACCATATATGTCGCGCTCAACGGGTTCGGCAGGCATCTGCATTGCCACGACCGGCATGGTCGTCACCCCGGTCCCGCGATCGAAAGAGGGTTGGTGATCGCGAAGAAACTTTCGGATGATTTTGGTCTTTCCCATCCCGGTGTCGCCGTAGAGAAGCAGACATGGCATTCGGTCCCGCGGCGGATAGGACAGCAAATCCTCAAGCCGCGCCAACGCTGCCCTCGCATCGGCCGTTTCCAACCAACGATCCGCCCGGATCCAGGCGACCCGTTCTTCGATCCCCAAGTGAGCATATTGTTGATACATCGGCTGCAGATGGCGGTATTCCGTCATGACCACTCCTCTACCGATAACGGCGACAAATCGAGGTATTCGCTCTCGTCGTCATCATCCGTCGTTCCGATCGTATGTCGCTCGGTGGCGGCCAACGCTCGCGCCTGCCTCTCCACTCCTCGACGCATGCTGCGTGTCTGACGGCCGGCCATTTCGACAATCTGCCGCTGGGCTATGATGGTCTCGAAAATCAGGCTTTCGTCGACCGATAGCAGTCCACGAGCTCTCAAAGCGGCAACCGCCTGTTGATGTTCTCCGAGAGTGATCCTGGGTCGGCCGAGGTTTGCAAACCGAACCGGCCAGCTTTCGCCGTTTGGCCGATCGACGAACACGCATGAAATATCCCGGGGATCGTAGCGAACCCGCATTTTTTCCGGGGCACCAGTCCAGGGGCTTAGGACATCGTCCCAATATTTAAGGCCGAAAAGATGCAATCCGTCTCGGCGGATGGCGCGCTCCTCGAAGGGAAGGAAATCGAGGACGAAACGGTGTTCGTCGTAGGGGAGCCGCAAACGTTCATGCCGTGCGAGAACGGCATCCTCCCAAGCCAGACGAGGCGGCGTCTTCAGCGCGCGGTGAATCGCGACGTGATAGCGTCCGACGATTTCGAGGGCCAACCATCGCTCCAACTCGTCAAAGGTCATGACCGCATGCTTTTGTGGATCGTAATCGCCGCGAGAGGCGATATCACCCGACGTTGAGCCGGGCAGGAAATGAACTGCTCCCATCATAGTTCCGATAAGCCGCTCGATGTGACCGCCGTAATGTGGTCGGGCAACCGGCCGGTGGATGAGATTGATGCCATGCTCAGCCACGCCCCATGCGAGGGCCCTTCCCCGGAACTCCCGAGCATTATCCAGATGAATGGCAGTGGGTAGGCCGTAGACCGGCCAGTCGCCGATCACATTTCGCTCAGCAAGCCACGGCGTCTTCGGTAAAACCATGTGCTGGATGGCTAAGGCCACGGATGTTGACGATGGATGTTCGAGGCTCAGATAAAAGCCGGCCACCATGCGGCTGGCGATGTCGATTGCCAAGGTCAGCCAGGGACGCTGTAGCGGTTGGCGGTTTACAGCATCGACGACGAAAAGATCGACCAGCGTGTGATCGATCTGCACAATCTCCATCGCGTGCTGTGCCGAATATTCACCGACGACGGCGGTGAAGCGCTGGCGTGCGGCCGGTGCACCCTCCCGGATTTTGGTCAGCTTTTGCCGGTCGACCTGATCGATGCGAACCTTCACTGCCTTCCAGGAGGGGGCCGGCAGGTTTCGCTCGCGGCAAACCAATCGAACATGGTCGTGGACGGCGGTGACTGTCGGCCGCTCGCGGCGGCAGTAGGTTTCCTCTATGGCGAAGGCAACAGCATCCTCCTGTTCCCGAGATAGGAGCCGCCTCCCCTTCTCTGGACCGGGCGTCTCATCCAGCAGTGAGCTGGTAACCGGCTTTCGCCGGAACTGGGCGAGTAACTGATAGAACCTAGTTGGCTTGAGGCCTAACTCCCTGCACGCGGCGAATCTCTCAGGGCCGGTCAGGTTCTTTATGAAAGCGATGGGCCGAATGACGGCTTCGCGGGCCAAAGCCTTTTGCCAAGCTGTCTCGCTGATGAGCATTCTGTCAGGCGTCTGCGCCATTGAGACCTCCTGGCCGCGCACCCGGTCCAGCTCGATCAATCGCTGCTGATCTTAGAATGCTCCCCAAAAATGACAGTTGGACGACGCCAGGAATTGAAAGGCATTCTACAAAGAACGGCTGCTTGTGGCCGTGAGGGGACTGTCCGATGTTGGGGTGCCGTAGGGCGAGAGCCGACATCCAAACGTCTCGGAATGGGGTCCGAGTTCGGCCCTAAGCGGTTCAGACGCCTACGTGACTGCTGACCAGTCCATCAGCTGCGAACCGATGAACCATAATCATCGGTGGATCATTCACGGCAGGAACGCTAGGGCCTCCAAACCAAAGTGGGTTTGCGGCGCAGATCGACCCGCAAATGTGAGTAGGAATTGCCGCCAGTGCCGCGCTCATAGGTCGGTGTACGTGACCGGACGAGATTGCCAGTGGTCTAAGGGAGCGCTGGGTCAACATTGCACTTAGCTCCTCTCGTCCCTGCGCGATCACCGCGTCCATCGGTGGAATCCCGCATGGCACGACGTGGTGGTGCGTAAAGATGAGCGTTGATTGTGCTCCTGGCAAATCCAAAGCTTGTTTCAGCCAGTCCAGATGTTGGGCGACGTCACCAGCCGCCGATCCAGACAGGCTGGTGTCTAATCCCACCAACCGAATTGTGCCAAACTCGGCTCTGAAATGAACTGCTTCGCAGTTGTCGACCTGACCGTGACGGTTGGTGAACGCCGAGCTAAGCGCATGCCGATTGTCTGAATTTCCTGGCACCACCAAAACAGGACAATTCAGCTCATTAAGGCGACTCCCGATTTCAGCATATCCCTCGATCCATCCCTCATCGATAAGGTCTCCGGAAACCACGATAGCATCAGGCTTGACTTCGGCAAGCCATGACACCGCGCGAGCGAGACGCGACATGTTGTCGTTGCCCGGCGCAGCGTGAATATCGGAAACCTGCGCGACGATCATTTTGCACCTCCTAAACTCGTTATTCCACCATAGGGGCGAATGCCGGTCTTCGGAAGACGCTGTAGAGCCTAGCAATAATGCTCGATGGGATCGAGACACGACCGCTCGCGACAAGTCAGACTATGGCCGCACTGAAGGCGCATTCCGGTCAATCTGAAAGATTCCACTGATCCTGGCAGGTAATAAACCGTATCTCTACAAGAAAATTGATTCCGCTGAATCAAGCTGATCGACACAGCGAGAATCGCAGCAGATCACGGTCCTGGAGACCGCTGAAACCCGCTATTGTGGAGCCTCCGTGGCAAAACCCAAGACATCACTGACCGCCGTCAAGCGTCGCGCCGAGGAGCTCGACACGATCGCCGCCGTGCTGCCGCTGGAACGCCGCGACGAACTCGCCGAGCTGCTCACCGACCACGACGTCGAGACGCTGCGCCATCTCGTCAACCAGGGCATGGGCGACAACACATTGCGGGCCCTGACCTCGNGCGACGAACTCGCCGAGCTGCTCACCGACCACGACGTCGAGACGCTGCGCCATCTCGTCAACCAGGGCATGGGCGACAACACCCTTCGCGCCCTGACCTCTGATCTCGCCTATCTTGAAGCCTGGGGACTGGCAGCGACCGGACGATCGCTGCCCTGGCCGGCGCCCGAAGCGTTGCTGCTGAAGTTCGTCGCGCATCATCTTTGGGATCCGCAGCACCGGGAAACCGACCCTGATCATGGAATGCCTGTAAATGTCGACGACAACCTTCGAAGCCAGGGGTTTCTCAAGTCCGTCGGCCCGCACGCGCCAGCCACCGTGCGCCGGCGGCTGGCGAACTGGTCGACGCTGAGCAAATGGCGCGGTTTTGACGGCGCCTTCGCCTCCCCTGCCCTCAAGTCGGCCATCCGCCTTGCGGTTCGCGCCGTCCCCCGGACGCGGGGTCGCAAGAGTGCCAAGGCGGTGACTGGTGACGTGCTGGCAAGACTGCTGGCGACCTGCGCGAGCGACAGTCTGCGCGATCTGCGGGACCGGGCGATGCTGATGGTCGCCTTTGCCTCAGGTGGCCGCCGGCGCAGCGAGATTGCCGGCCTTCGTGTTGAGCAGCTGAGCCCTGAGACTCCGATCGAGATGCCGGACGGGCCTCCCCTCCCCTCTCTCGCCATTCACCTTGGCCGCACCAAGACGACCACCGGCGAGCAGGACGATATCGTCTATCTGACCGGTCGGCCGGTAGAGGCGCTCATCGCCTGGCTGCAGGCTGCGAAGATCGACAATGGCAGTGTGTTTCGGGCGATCGGGCGATGGGGGACTGTTTCGCGACGGGCGATCGATCCGCAGTCGGTCAACGCGATCATCAAGCAGCGGGTGGAACTGGCTGGATTAGACCGTGGGGAGTTTTC
>NZ_LXFU01000046.1 GCF_001657485.1 Rhizobium sp. WYCCWR10014 | reverse complement strand
GACCCAGGCTCTCCCACGGGCTTGGTGTCCCAAAGGTGCATCGGTCTTCCATCCGCCACCGCAAGAGGCATTACAGCGCCAGGAGCGGATAAAGGGAAGTTACAAAGGTGCCGGCAGGCGGATGAGGGGGCCATACGGCGCGTCCTCTCCTCTTATTTCTTGCACGCAGACACCCCAAAACAAACCGGGCGGCCCAAAGACCGCCCGCCAGCATCACTAATCAGATCCCAGTATCAGATCTGCGCCCCACGCGCCTTGGTCGTCGCGTCGAAAGCCTTATCGACATAGGCGTCGCGGCCGTAGACGTCGTCGAAATATTCCACCACGCCGTCCTTGTTCGGCCAGGCGGTGAAGTAGGAGACGTAGACCGGGATCTTCTGCGGCACGCGCACCGCATGGTTTTGCCCGCTGGCGATCTGCTTGGCGACGTCGTCGACCGTCGTGCCGAGTACGGCGGCCGCCATCGCCCGCGGATTGGCAAGGCGCACGCAACCGTGACTCAGCGCCCGCATGTCGCGTTTGAAGAAGCTCTTCGACGGCGTGTCGTGCATGTAGATCGCGTGGCTGTTCGGGAACAGGATCTTCAGTTCGCCGAGCGCATTGTCGCTGCTCGGCGGCTGGCGCACCGAAACATTATTGGTCGAGCCGTACCAGTCGACACTCGACGAGGCGACGGCGTGGCCGTTCACTTCGACCTCATAACCGAGCTGGTCGAGATAGTTCGGATCCGAGCGCAGCTTCGGCAGCATCTCGTTGATGATGATCGACTGCGGCACGCCCCAGAAAGGGTTGAACTCGACCGTCTCGATTTCGTCGTCGAAGAAATAGGTCTGGTTGTTCTTGCCGCCGACCACCACGCGCATCGACAGCTGCTCCTTGCCGTCATTGTGGTAGTAGACCATGTAGGCCGGCTGGTTGATCATGACGTAGCGGGAACCGAGATCCTCCGGCAGCCAGCGCGCCTGCTCCATGGCGACGACGAGCTTGTCGATCTTCGAGGCATTGGTATCGCCGCCGGTCATGGCGCGCACCGTCGCCTGGCCGATGACGCCATCGGGCTTCAGCCCCCGCTCTTTCTGAAAATCCTCGACCAGCGAAACGATGTCGGGCGAATAGTCGATGCTGCCGGCGTAAGCAGCAAGCGTTGCCGCATGATCGGTCCTCAGCGTTTCGGAACCGTGCTTGCCGATTGCCTTGACGATATTGGCGATCTCGGGCGAGCTCTCGCCAGGTCTCAGCAGCTTGTCGAGCGAAACGACGATTCGCTCTTCGTTGCCGCCGTCGGCGGCGCGAAGCTTGGCAAGCTCCGCCTTCAGCGCCTGGAATTGCGGACTATCAGGCGAGCGGCTGCCGATATATGCGCCGACATCGGGGCTCAGGCGGGCAAGCTTCAGCACCGGGGCCAGATTGACCACCTTACGCTGGAAATCGTGATAGCCGGAGATCTTGTTCGGATCGACGCGGCCGCGCACCGTGTCCTGCACGAAAGCGAGCACCTTGGCGGAGAGATCGAGCTCGAACTGTGTCAGCGCCCGGTCACGGAAGGCGGGATCGGGATTGGCCGGATCGATATCAGGCGTCTGGACAGCGTAATCCGCCGGGTCGAGGCCAACGACGGCCGCATCGGCAAGGACCAGCATCGCCGACTTGGCGCGGTCGTTGATCTGGTTGCCCTCGACCCAGACGAGCGGATTGCGGCTGTCGCCGTAATAGGCTTCGAGCGCCTTCGCGACGTCAGCATTGGCGCGCACCTTGGCCTGCGCCAGGAAGCGGCGCTGCACGGCAGGCTCGGCGCTGGCATCACCACTGCCCGAAACATCGGCGACCGCGCCGGTGACGACGGGATCGGCAAACCTGCCGGTATCGACGAACTGCAGCGTCTCGGTTTTGTAGGTATAATAACGCGGACCGCTCACCTTCGGCAGCGGCGCTTCCGGATCGAGCCCGCCGAGCGAGCCACCGGCGCCGCCGCGCTGGCCCACACGGCCGGGCGGCATCTGGTCCATGAAGATGGTGCTCTGGGTCCGCTGCCTGTCGCCGCGCAGCATGTCCATCAGTGTATAAGCATGCGCGGGTGCGGCACTCATCACTGCCACGCCGCAGGAAAGTGCCAATGCGGATGCCGCGCTTTTCAAAACGAACGTCATATATCTTCCAGTCCCGGTGTCATGCTGTTCTTGTCACGAGCGCAAGGCTCAAGCTCAAATCCCGCGAAACTCAAGCAGCGTAGGGCCTCATTGATCAGAAACAGGCCTGCGCCGCCAGCGCCGGCGGATTCAATTTTGTGTGACGGAGATCCTGCACGGCGCCGCCCAGCAGTTCACACAAAATTATGAAATTATTAGTTAATTTTTTACCGAATTTTCGCCGCCAGACCAGTCCGGCGAAAACGCCCGGACGCATAAAATTTCCAAAGTGGCTTAAAAGGCACGCCGAAAAGCCCGCGCAAACATGACTGCCGATTTCAATATTTCGCGCGGCGTCCAGTTTTCTTGTCGGACTTTCCAACCTATAAGACCTCATCTTTCGAAAATGCCCGAAAACAGCATCTAAAGGGAAGGCAAGGCTGATGACCGCAACCCGCACCGAAACCGATACTTTTGGCCCGATCGAGGTCGCTGCCGACCGATATTGGGGCGCCCAGGCCGAGCGTTCGCTCGGCAATTTCAAGATCGGCTGGGAAAAGCAGCCGCTGTCGATCGTGCGCGCGCTCGGCATCGTCAAGCAGGCCGCCGCCCGCGCCAACATGGCGCTCGACCAGCTCGACCCGGCCCTCGGCAAGGCGATCGTCGAGGCTGCCCAGGAAGTGATCGACGGCAAGTTGAACGACCATTTTCCGCTTGTGGTCTGGCAGACCGGTTCTGGCACACAGTCGAACATGAACGCCAATGAAGTGATCTCCAATCGTGCGATAGAAATGCTCGGCGGCGTCATGGGTTCCAAGAAGCCGGTGCATCCGAACGATCACGTCAACATGAGCCAGTCGTCGAACGACACCTATCCGACGGCCATGCACATCGCCTGCGCCGAGCAGATCGCCCATCACCTGCTGCCGGCCCTGAAGCACCTGCATGCCGCCCTCGACATGAAGGTCACCGAATTCAGTCACATCATCAAGATCGGCCGCACCCACACCCAGGATGCGACGCCGCTGACGCTCGGCCAGGAATTTTCGGGTTACGCCGCCCAGGTCGGCTCCGCCATCAAGCGCATTGAAATGACCCTGCCCGGCCTTTGCGAGCTCGCCCAGGGTGGCACCGCCGTCGGCACCGGCCTCAACGCGCCGCTGGGCTTTGCTGAAAAGGTCGCCGAAGAGATCGCCGCCATCACAGGCATGCCTTTCGTCACTGCGCCGAACAAGTTCGAGGCGCTGGCCTCGCATGACAGCATGGTTTTCAGCCATGGCGCCATCAATGCCGCCGCTGCAGCGCTCTTCAAGATCGCCAACGACATCCGTCTGCTCGGTTCCGGCCCACGCGCCGGCCTCGGCGAGCTGGCGCTGCCGGAAAACGAGCCCGGCTCTTCGATCATGCCCGGCAAGGTCAATCCGACCCAGTGCGAGGCGCTGACGCAGGTCTGCATCCATATCTTCGGCAACAACGCGGCTCTGACCTTCGCCGACAGCCAGGGCCATTTCGAACTCAACGTCTACAATCCGATGATGGCCTATAATTTCCTGCAGTCGGTGCAGCTGCTCGCCGACGCCGCCGTCTCCTTCACGGACAATTGCGTGGTCGGCATCGAGGCGCGCGAGGACAATATCAAGGCCGGCCTCGAACGCTCGCTGATGCTGGTCACCGCGCTTGCCCCGAAGATCGGCTACGACGCAGCCGCCAAGATCGCCAAAACAGCGCATAAGAACGGCACGACGCTAAAGGAAGAGGCCCTCGCCAGCGGCTTGGTGACATCGGAAGAGTACGACGAGATCGTGCGCCCGGAAACGATGATCGGGCCGAAGTAGGAAGGTCGCGTAGGCACAGCCCCATCCGGCTGCCGCCACCAACCGGGGTCGAGCCACGGGTCTCGACCCGTCCTTCGCCCCCCCGCTCGCGGGGAGAAGGTGATATGCCGCAACGCCTCGACACTCCCCAGCCTATAGCAAGGCAAACACCGAAAAATTGTCCATCACGACAGAATTGCCCATGAAGTCGAAACGGATTTCTTCGATGTCTTCGAGATTGACCTCGAGAGTGGGGCCGGTGACCTCGAGCTCCTGCTGATAGACGATCTGGCCGTCGTTCAGCGCGGTGAGCGTCAGGTGAAAGGGCGCTGCCGACAATTCGGCAATCGAAACGCTCTGAAAGGTGAATTCCCCGCCATCGAGCATTTTCAGGCTTACGGGCGCAGAACCCGGCGATAGAACGGTATCGCTGAAACCGTCCTCGGTGATGGCGTTGACGCCCGGGATCGTATCGTAGACGATGCCGTTCAGAAGCGTCACCTCGTGGCTGCCATTCACCGAGAGCGCAAAGTTGCGATAGTCAGGCAAAGAGAAATTATCGGCCCTCGACAAGACGCCCAAATCGTCGAAATTCAGGACCTCGTGGTATTTGTCGCCTTCGTTGACGCCGTCGATCGCGAGCGTCAGCACGCCGAGGTCCGTGCCCCCTGAGCCATCGGACATCTTGAAGCTCAACTTCTCGATGAGCTGATCGTATTTCGTTAAATTTTTCACGACGTCGAGTGTGTAGTCCAACTCGTACTCGAAGTGACCGTCAGGTTTCAGTCTGAAGGTTCCGTATTCGCCCCTTATGATCGTTTCGTGGTCAGGCCCATGTTTGGCGTCGATGCGCACGCCATTGACGAAGCGAACATACATGTCCGCTCCCTCGGGATCGCTGGAGAGGCGGAGCAGATTCCCGCGGATCCAATTGTCTTCGAAAAAAACGAGAAGGTCGTCGACAGCAGTTGGCTTTGCATTTGTCATTTGAAGCCCCGGCAGGTTAACGCTGCCGGGAATATGTACTGGCCTCGAACAGAAGGCAACTTGAAGTCGTCTTTTTGTCGGACCGATTTCGACGGTTCGCCTCATCCGCCGCGCGTGGTCCTGATTGCTTTTGCCCCGCTGCGGATTTAGACCGGTTCCAATCTAGCGACGCCCTACCAGAAAGGTCACTTCGATGGCTGACGATCTCTTCCCCCTCGGCAAGGATACCACCCCCTATCGCAAGCTCAGTGGCGACCATGTCTCGGTCGACACTTTCAAGGGCCAGGAGATCCTCACCGTCGAGCCGGAAGGCATTCGCCTGCTGGCCGAAACCGCCTTTGCCGATATCAACCACCTGCTGCGCCCCGGCCATCTGAAGCAGCTCGCCTCGATCCTCGATGACCCCGAGGCGACGGACAATGATCGTTTCGTTGCCTATGATCTCTTGAAGAACGCCAATATCGCCGCCGGCGGCGTGTTGCCCATGTGCCAGGACACCGGCACGGCAATCATCATGGGCAAGAAGGGCCGCAGGGTCTGGACCGAGGGCGAGGATACGGCGGCGCTCGCCCGCGGCGTCATGGATGCCTACGAGAAGAAGAACCTGCGTTACTCGCAGCTCGCGCCGGTCAAAATGTTCGAGGAGAAGAATACCAGAAACAACCTGCCGGCCCAGATCGACATTTACGAGGAAGGTACCGACGCCTACGAATTCCTCTTCGTCGCCAAAGGCGGCGGCTCGGCCAACAAGACCTTCCTTTACCAGGGTACCCCCTCGCTCTTGACCCATGATCGGATGATCGACTTCCTTAAGGAGAAGATCCTGACGTTAGGGACGGCAGCCTGTCCTCCCTACCATCTGGCGATCGTCATCGGCGGCACCTCGGCCGAGATGAACCTGAAAACCGTCAAGCTCGCCTCCACCCGCTATCTCGACGAACTGCCGACCGAAGGTTCCGAGAGCGGCCACGCTTTTCGCGACATCGAGATGGAGAAGGAAATCCACAAACTGACGCAGCAGATGGGCGTCGGCGCTCAGTTCGGCGGCAAGTATTTCTGTCATGACGTGCGTGTCATCCGCCTGCCCCGCCACGGCGCCTCGCTGCCGATCGGCCTCGGCGTCTCCTGTTCCGCCGACCGCCAGGCCAAGGGCCGCATCACCCGCGACGGCATCTTCGTCGAACAGCTCGAAACCGATCCGTCGAAATACATGCCCGAAATCGATGAGGCGAAACTGTCGGAATCGACGGTGCGCATTGATCTCAACCGGCCGATGGCCGAGGTGCTGGCCGAACTGTCCAGGCACCCCGTCAAGACGCGGCTGTCCTTGACCGGCACCATCATCGTTGCCCGCGACCTGGCGCACGCCAAGATCCGCGAACGGCTGGAAAAGGGCGAAGGCATGCCCGATTACCTGAAAAACCACCCGGTCTATTACGCCGGCCCGGCCAAGACGCCGGTCGGCTACGCCTCCGGCTCCTTCGGCCCGACGACGGCCGGGCGCATGGACAGTTACGTCGACCAATTCCAGTCCTTCGGCGGCTCGATGGTGATGCTCGCCAAGGGCAACCGCTCGCGCGCCGTGCGCGAGGCCTGCAAGAAGCACGGCGGCTTCTATCTCGGCTCGATCGGCGGCCCCGCCGCCCGTCTTGCCCAGGACTGTATCCGCAAGGTCGAGGTCTTCGAATATCCCGAACTCGGCATGGAAGCGGTCTGGAAGATCGAAGTCGAAGACTTCCCGGCCTTTATCGTCATCGACGACAAGGGGAATGATTTTTTCCAGGAACTGAATTTGGGGTGAGTGGGCGGGCTGCGTTGCCGCCAGCTCTACCGCGGCGAAGCCTTATCCGAGGCGCTTGTGTTCTGTGCCGTGACCGCCTCGCCCACGCTCACCACATCCCCGACATCGACCCTTGCCAGGATCTCCGTGCGGAAAGCGCCGGCGAAGAATCCAGTGTGCTCCAGCAGCAAGGTGCCGGCGGCGAGGACGGTGAAGGCGAGGATGGTGAAAGAAATATGACGGGAGGTTTCCACGATCTCACGCCCTGGCTTGCAGGCTACGATCGGTTTTGCGACCAAGAAATATCACGCCGAAATACCGGAACTGCAATACGAAACGGCCAAAACCAGCTGTCGACAAGATGAATACGGTCTCCGGCAGAGAAGAACTGTAAGTTTTTCAGACACTGTACCCGCCCAGCGAGTATGCACTGTCTCACTAAAGATACGTTTTTCCATGGAGAATCATAGGCCTGATCGAAGTATTACCCCGTGGGGCATTTGTCGTATGTAATCTTTGGTATATATCGCTTTAATCTTTTCCCAAGAAATTTAAGCTAACAAATAGAATATTGCCTTTGAATATATGAGGAGTTTGCCGGATGAATACGGCTGTCGCGCCCAAGGTGCCGGTTCCCGACGTTGCGGGTCAGATCACCTATGCCATGCGCTCCATGGGCGTCGCGCCGATACCGCGCAATTACCAACTCTTCTACGAGGCCTATATCGGCTCCAATCCAGCCCTCACCCGCGAGCTCGCGGCCCTCGGCGGCCAGGTGACCCAGGCCGAACTCGATGCGCTCGGCGCGCAGCACTTCACCCACAGCCCGGCCCGTGTCTTCGACGATGCCCATACGCGCATTGCCGGCGAGCTCGATGGCCTGCTGCGCATTCTCAGACAGGAGCAGAGTTCGCTGGAAAGTTACACCAGACTGCTCGGCGAGACCCACAAGCGGATCACCTCGAAGAGCAATGCCAGCGTCGAACTGATCGAAAACGCCATCGATCTGCTGAGCCAGGCGACCGGCGACACCATGGCGCATGGCGAACGTACGGTCGAGGATGTCGTCCAGCGCTCGCAGGAGATGGATCAGGTCCGCAAGGAACTCGACGAATACAAGCGCATCGCCAACACCGACTCGCTGACGCGCCTTTCCAACCGCCGCGCCTTCGACGACCGCCTCGCCGCCATTTTCGACAATTCGAGCATGCGGCCGGTGACGGCGCTGCTGCTCTGCGACATCGACAATTTCAAGAAGATCAACGACACTTACGGCCATCCGGTCGGCGACAAGGTGCTCGCAACAGTTGCCTCCGTCATCCGCAGCAATGTCCGCCGTGACATCTTCGTTGCCCGCACCGGCGGCGAGGAGTTCGCCCTCATCGTCGATGGCAACACGCCCGAGGAAGTGACCGCGATCGCCGAGCGCATTCGTCGCACGCTGGAGACGACGCCGTTCAAGAACTCCCGTACGCGGGTGAATTACGGTCCGGTCACTGTCTCGATCGGCATCTGCATGGCCTCCAGCGCCGGGGATGCCGGCGAACTCTACAGCAAAACCGACATCGCCCTTTACGGCGCCAAGAATGCCGGCCGCAACTGCACCATCCTCTATCAGGACGGCATGCAAAAGGATTTCACCAAGAGCTGGCTGATTTATAAGACGTGAGTGTAGTGCCGCGCCGGCGGCGAGTTTGGCTAGAACGCCAACCCCACTCTCCGTCATCCCAGGCCTCGAGCCTGGGATCCATGCCCAGGCTGCTGGTGGATGCCACGTGGATGCTCGGCTCAAGGCCGAGCATGACGGAGTGTTGGGTTAGTCCGCCGGTGAAACCGCAATGCCGGCCACCGGCTGAACTGACTTGCATGAAAGAGGAGAGGTGGGTGTCCGCTTCTCGGCAGCACACCCTACCACATCGTCTTCGCCGCCCGCCCCGGCCATTCCCGGTCGTAGGTTTCCTGTTCGAAATCGCCGGTTGCGGCCTTCAGCATCTGCCCCGGCGTCGGCAAGCTTGCCGGATCGGTGAAGTGCTCGGCGTTCCAGAGCTCGGCCCGCATCACGGCGCGCGCGCATTGGAAATAGACCTCGTCGATCGAAATGACGACGACGGTGCGCGGATGTTTGCCGTCCATCTCGAAGCTCGAAAGCAGCGCCTCATCGTTGGAGACGACACCTCGGCCGTTGATACGCATCGTCGTGCTCGAGCCGGGGATCAGGAACATCAGCGCCAGCCTCGGATCGCGCACAATGTTGGAGAGCGAATCGACCCGGTTGTTGCCACGCCAATCCGGCAGATGCAGCGTCTCGTCGTCGGCGACGCGCACCACGCCGCCAAGATCGCCGCGCGGCGAACAGTCGAGCCCTTCCGGCCCGACGGTCGCAAGCGCCGCAAACGGTGAGATCTCGATCATCTCACGATAGAGCGGGGTCAATTGCTTCGTCACCTTGGTGACGGAGGCCGGCGAAAGCCCGGCGCCATATATCGTGTTGAGCTCTTCGATGCTGCTGATGATTTTCATGAGGCGTCCCGCCGCGGCTTGATCTTCGCGACGGACGCTACAATGCCGCGCGCTTTGCCGGAAGCTCAAAAAACGGAATGATCTCCGCATCTTTTTTGATGCTTTCATCAGGCGCTTCACCCACGCCCCGATCGCCGTCGAGAAACGCGGCGATCGCGGCAAGAACCGGCGCGGCGCCAATGATGCGCCGATGCCCGAAGCCGTTCGCCCAGAACAGCCGAACGCCCTTTCCCGCCGCGCCATAACGCTTAGCATGGAGAGACGACACCTCCTTGTCATCTTCGGCGTGGATGACGAGCACCGGCCGGCCGATCTCGCCCGCCGCCGCGCCGGCGTCGAAATCCTCAAGTCTCCGCCCGGTGACGCGATGGACCTCATTCTCCAGTGCCGCTTGCGCCGCAGGGCGAAGACCGACCATCCGGCCGAAATCGGTAAACAGCCAGCCCATCTCGCTCGGCGCGCCGATCAGGACCAGGCGGTCGCCGCCAACAGGCGCCACGCCGGGCAGCAGGCCCGCCGCCGAGACCATCAGCGCCGCGCCGCCAAAGGAATGGCCGATCGCCGCATCGAATGCGCCGAAGCGCGCCTCGGCCGCCGCGATCGTCTCGACCGCAAGCCCCATATGCAGGAAGCGCCCGCCGGAACGGCCGTGGCCGGGAAAATCGAGTGCCACGACCTCCGCGCCCGTTGCCGCAAGCATCGAGACGAGTTCGGCCATATATGCCGCGCTCGATCCCCAGCCATGCGTCACCAGATAGCGCTTGCGTTTGCCCCTCGCCCCGCCGTTCAGCCGATAGGCATGCGCTTGGCGCCCGCCGGCGAGCCGGAGGGTGAAGCGTTCGGCACCGGCAAGCCGGGCCGCACCCGCCGCATGCGCCAGCTTCGACTTTGTGCCCTTGGGTCTTGCTGATGGCGTCCGGCAGAACAGCTGGAACGCCGCTTTGGCCGCCAGATCAGGAGAAACGGCCTGTAGAGCCGAAAACCCGAGGCGGGTGACGTTAAGCGCAAAGTTTGCCATAGTGGGATTCCAAAAGACTGTTCAACACTGAACAATAAAGTACAACGATGAACAAAAATCAATCCCTTCCCTGGGATCATCCGCGTTTTCGCAGCTGGATCGCGGTGGCTCGCGCCTGCCAGCTCATGCAACAATCCCTGTCCCGCTCGCTTGCCGATCTCGACATCAAGCCGCCGCACCTCGATATCCTGGTCAATCTCTATCGATTCGAAGGCATCTCGCAGCAGGAACTGGCGCGCAAACTGCTGGTCGGCCGCTCCAATATGAGCATGCTGCTGCCGCAGATGGAAAAGCGCGGTCTGATCCTTCGCCGCGATGACGAGCGCGACAAGCGCGTGCTGCGCCTCTATTTGACGCCAGAGGGTCGAAAGCTGAGTGAGGAAGCCATGGTCATCCAGACCGGCCTCATCGATCGCGTGCTGTCGGACGAGCCGATAGAGCAATGCATGGCGACCGCCGATTCGATGGAGCGGATCATCACCATGCTGCTGAAAGATCTGCGCGACGAGGACTGATGTTCAATGCAGCGTCGGCGCCGCCTACGTACCGGTCAGCGAGCGGTATTCCCAGGCGGCAACGACGATCAGCACCAGCGTCGCCAGAATGCCCATCAGATAGACCTCGATGAAGGGCGCGACAAAGGCAAGCAGGATCAAAAACACCAGGCCGGCGAGATGCGACAGCGGCATCCGGCCGCTGGTCGCGCCCTTGAACCAGAGATTGCCGATCAAAAACAGGCCGGAGCCGCCGAGCACGGCCGCGGCAATACCGAGATCGCCGGTCTCGTGCGGATGCGAGAACATGAATTCGACCGCGACCGCATGGACGATGATGCCGGCGAGGATAGGGATATGCCCATAGGTGAAGGCCTGCCGCGCCAAGCTCCCCGGCGTCTCTTCATGCTCGATGCGGTGGGCGGCGCGACCGTGTCCGAAGCGGAAATAGAGCCACCACATGGCGACCGTGCCGATGAAGGCGGTGACGAAGACGACGCTGGTCAGTCCTGAGAACGGCAGCTCCGCAAAGGTGCGGCCGGAAACGAGGATCGCTTCGCCGAGGCAGATGATGACGAAGAGTGCACAGCGCTCCGCCATGTGCGCGCCGGAAACGTCCCAGTCCCGCGCCGTCGAGCGGCCGAGCCCCGGCACGGCAAAGCCCGCGGCCGGCCCGGCATATTCGATCGCAAGCGCTATCACCCAGGCGATCAGCCGGGCTTCATGCTCGAGCAGCCCGCCAGCGATCCAGAAGACCCCGGCGGCCACAAGCCAGGCGGTGATGCGGACGAAATTCAGCGTATTGGCGCGGTCGACGCGCGTCATCGCATAGGTCGTAAACAGCGAGCGCCCGACCTGCATCGCCACATAAGCGCCGGCAAACAGCAGCCCCTTGTCGCCGAAAGCCTCGGGGATGGAGGCAGACAGCAGCAGCCCGAGCATCATCAGTGCCACCAGCATCCCGCGCACCGGCATCTTGTCCGGATCGAGCCAGTTCGTCACCCAGGCGGTGAAGATCCACACCCACCAGACGGCGAAGGTCATCAGCGCCGCTTCGGCCGCACCGAGTGGCGTGTAGTGGGCGGCGAGCGCATGCGAGAGCTGCGAGATCGAAAAGACGAAGACCAGGTCGAAGAACAGTTCGAGGAAGGTCACCTTGTTGCCGCTGGCGCTGCCCTTGGCGCGCAGCCAGTTCTTTCCGTTCGTTTTCGCCATATGGCCCCCCGATGGCTGGAATTATGAGTCTGTTGAAACTGATAGCGGCGCTCTCGTGAGCGTCAGCGCGGCTTCTCCGCCGTATCGCGGTTCATGCCCTTTTCGCTGAGCTCGTTCTCGTAGGTCGAAAACAGCTCCGCGCCCCGTTCGCCGAGCTCGCGCAGATAGGTCCAGGTGTAAATGCCGGTATCGTGCATGTCGTCGAAGCCGATCCGGACTGCGTAATTGCCGGTCGGCATCATCGAGATGATCGCGACATTGCGTTTGCCCGGCACCGTCACCTTCTGGCCCGGCCCATGGCCTTGGACCTCGGCCGAGGGCGACATCACGCGCAAGAGCTCGGCCGACAGATCGAAGCTCTGGCCGTCATTGAAAGTCACCGCCAGCCGCTGCCTGTCTTTCGAAACGCGAAGTTCGCTCGGCCAGATATCGCTCATCATTTTGTCCTCTTCTCATGCGAGGAGTAGGCGTTGATCTTTTTCAGCGCAAGCTGAAATTGGCATGCTCGCGCGGCTGTTTCCCTTGACGCGACAATAGCATATGCCCACATTGATGAGAGGTACGGAGACACAGGTGAACACCAGAGTTGGAACGATAGGCAATGCATCGCCGCTGGTAGCGGATGCACATCCGATGATCGACCCCTTCGGGCGGGCGGTGACCTATCTCCGCGTCTCCGTCACCGACCGCTGCGATTTCCGCTGCACCTATTGCATGGCGGAGAATATGACCTTCCTGCCAAAGAAGGATCTCTTGACGCTGGAAGAGCTCGACCGGCTCTGTTCCGCCTTCATCGCCAAGGGTGTCAGCAAGATCAGGCTGACCGGCGGCGAGCCCTTGGTGCGCAAGAACATCATGTATCTGGTGCGCCAGCTCGGCCAGAAGATCGGTTCCGGCCTCGACGAGTTGACGCTGACCACCAACGGCTCGCAACTTTCGCGCCATGTCGAGGAGCTCTATGATTGCGGCGTGCGCCGGATCAACGTCTCGCTGGATACGCTCGATCCCGACAAATTCCGCAAGATCACCCGCTGGGGTGATTTCGCCAAAGTCATGCAAGGCATCGACGCCGCTCAGAAAGCCGGTCTGAAGATCAAGCTCAACGCCGTGGCGCTGAAGGATTTCAACGATGCCGAGATGCCGGACCTTCTGCGCTTCGCCCATGGCCGCGGCATGGATTTGACCGTCATCGAAACCATGCCGATGGGCGAGATCGAAGAAGACCGCACCGACCAGTATCTGCCGCTTTCAAAGCTGCGCGCCGATCTCGAAGAGCAGTTCACGCTTGCGGACATCGATTACCAGACCGGCGGCCCGGCGCGTTACGTCAGGGTCGAAGAAACCGGCGGCCGCCTCGGCTTCATCACACCGATGACGCATAATTTCTGCGAGAGCTGCAACCGCGTGCGCCTCACCTGCACCGGCACGCTCTACATGTGCCTCGGCCAGAACGACGCAGCCGATCTCCGCGCCGCACTCCGCGCCACCGAAGACGACGCCCTCCTCCACGCCGCCATCGACGAGGCCATAACCCGCAAACCAAAAGGCCACGACTTCATCATCGACCGCACGCATAATCGCCCAGCAGTCGCGCGGCATATGAGTGTCACCGGAGGGTGAGGCGCGGTCCCGCAAAGCGGGAGCGATCGATCCAGTGAATCGATCGCAGCGCCGAACGCCCTGAGCCCCGCGAAGGGCCGGGATACGGTGCGGCAGACTCCCTAAACACAGCGGCCGCACCAACCCCCAAGAGGGCATCATCCTCAGGCATCTGGAAGGAAAGGAACCGCGGCGCCGCCGCATACCTCTTCTCCCCAGCGGGGAGAAGTGCCGGAGCGATAGCGAGGCGATGAGGGGGTGAGCGGCAAAGCCGCGAATGCCCTGAGGGCAAGCGAAGGGCAATGAATGATGTGCCGTGTGGCCCCCTCATCCGACCCTGCGGGCCACCTTCTCCCCGCTGGGGAGAAGGGGAAACCCCATCACCCAGGCTTGCGCGCACAGATCGCAAACCGCTCCTGCACCATCCGCTCAAGCCCGCGCAGGAACGGCATCTTGCGGGCCTGCGCCCAATGGATGTCAGCGAGTTTGCGGTCGACGACGATGTCCGTAAAACCGGCTTGGCGTAGAAGATCGACCACTGCTTCGGCCGGCATCTGGCTGGAGAAATGCACGCGTGAGCGGATCTTCTGGTGCCGTGCCATCATCTCCGGCGACATGTGGCTCGCCGGCGGTTTGCCTGTTACCTTCGCCCAGAGCTTCTGCAGGCCCTTGACCCAGGTTTCCTTGCCCATATTGCCGTCGAGGATCAGCACCTTGCCACCCGGCTTCAATACCGAGAACCATTCCTTAAACGCCGAAGCCGGGTCGACCAGCGTCCAGACGAGATGGCGGTTGGTGATGACGTCGTAGCTGTTCTTGGGCTCCATGGTGTTTTCGGCGTCGCCGGAAACGAAACGGATATCGGTGCCGCGCTTCTTCGCCTTGGCGCGCGCCTGCGCCAGCATCGCATCCGACCAGTCGAGGCCGGTGACTGCAAAGCCGGCGCCATGCATCAGGTGCGAGATGACGGCGGTGCCACAGGCGAGATCGAGCGCCGCGCGCCCTTGGCCCTCGCCCAGATGTTTTCTGATCAGCCGCTGCCAGCCTTTGCGCTCCGCTTCCGAAAAGATTTCATGGCCGACGCTCTGGTCGAAAGTCGCCGCCCGTTCCGACCAGAAGTCGCGAATTTCGTCGCGGATCGAGTAGTTCGTGTTCATGGAATTCATCTGAGGCACCCCGGCATCGGATCAGTCTGGAAACGCTCTAAAACATATAACTTGATTCACAAAGTCATATTTCTTATGCCTGCGGACATTATTCAGACACCGGGGGAATTTCCAGATGAATTTCGTGAAAATGCTCGCAGTCTCCGCTACTGCGCTTGCGAGCTTGATGCCGCTTTCGGCCTGGGCGCAATCCTTCACCGTCAAGGATGTCGCGGGCCGCGAAGTGACCTTCGACAAACCGGTCGAACGTGTGATCCTTGGGGAAGGCCGCATGCTCTATGCCGTCGCACCGATCGAGAAGGAAGATCCCTTCGCCAAGATCGTCGGCTGGCGTAACGATCTCTGGACCACCGACAAGGACGGCTTCAACGCCTATGTCGAGAAGTTTCCGAAGGGCAAGGACCTGCCCTTCCTGGGCAACCTGACCGATGGCACGCTGCAGACCGAGACGGTCGTCAGGCTTCATCCCGATGTGCTGCTGCTGCCGATCGGCAACAAGGCGGCCGCTGACGAGGTGAAGCTCGAAGACATGCTGAACGGCATCGGCGTGAAGATCGTTTATATCGATTTCCGCGAGCATATCCTCGCCAACACCGAGCCGAGCCTGAAGATCCTCGGCCAGATCTTGGGCCATGAAGACCGCGCCGAAGCCGTCGCCAGCTTCTGGAACGAGCAGATGGCCCGAGTCACCGACAAGCTGAAGGCCGCCAATCCTCCGAAGCCAAATGTCTTCATGTACCGCGCCGCAGGCCTGGTCGAATGCTGCGGCACTTTCGGTCCCGACAATTTCGGCCTGATGGTCGATTGGGCGGGCGGCCACAATCTCGGCTCCGATTTCCTGCCGGGCTATACCGGCTCGATCAATGCCGAGCAGGTCGTCGCCTCCAATCCTGACGTCATCGTCGTCACCGGCTCCAACTGGAGCCAGACCAAGAACGCCAAGGACTTTGTGAATGTCGGCCCGAATGCCGCCGCCACCTTCGACGACAGCCGCAAGGCGCTGACCACGCTGATGGAAAACCCTGCCTTCACCGGCTCCAGGGCGGTTGCCGGCGGCCATGTCCACGCGATCTGGCACCAGTTCTATACCAGCCCCTACCAGTTCGTCGCCGTCCAGCAACTGGCCAAGTGGTTCCATCCGAACCTCTTTGCCGATCTCGATCCCGACGCCACCTTCAAGGAATTCCACGAAAAATTCCTGCCGGTCGCCTATCAGCCGGGTTACTGGGTCGACGCCAAGGCGGGCCAGTAATCCAAAATGGCCGAGATCGCCGCCATATCGATTGATGCCGAAGCCGGGAGGGAGCGCTACCGCGCCCTCGCCCGGCGCAAGCTGCTGATCCTCGCCGCCATGACGGCGGCGCTCTGCCTGTCCTTTGCCGTCGATCTCGCCTGGGGGCCGGCCCGCTACAGTCTTACCGAGGTCGTCTCCGCTCTTCTCGACCCCTCCTCCGTCTCCGACCAGGTGCGGGCCGTCGTCTGGGGCATCCGCATGCCGGTTGCGGTGATGGCGATCGTGGTCGGCGCCTCGCTCTCCGTTGCCGGCGCGCAGATGCAGACGATCCTCGCCAATCCGCTCGCCAGCCCCTTCACGCTCGGCATTTCGGCGGCGGCAAGTTTTGGCGCCGCACTGGCGATCGTCACCAGCGTTCCGCTTCTGCCGGTTGCAGCCGGGCTGCTGGTGCCGGTCAATGCCTTCATCATGGCGCTGATCGCCACGCTCTTCATCCATTTCGTCTCGCAGGCTCGCGGCGTCTCGGTGCAGACCGTGGTGTTGCTCGGCATCGCGCTGGTCTTCACCTTCAATGCCTTGCTCGCCTTCCTGCAATATCTCGCCTCCGAACAGGCGCTTTCGGCTGTCGTCTTCTGGACGATGGGCAGCCTCACCAAGGCCACGTGGCCGAAGATCTGGGTGACGCTCGCCGTTCTCCTGATCGCCCTGCCGCTCTTTGCCCGCAACGCCTGGGCGCTGACGGCCATCCGCCTCGGCGAGGACAAGGCTGCAAGCTTCGGCGTCAATGTCCGCCGCATCCGGCTGGAGACCATGCTTGTGGTCTCGCTGCTTGCCGCAGTCCCCGTCAGCTTTGTCGGTACGATCGGTTTCGTGGGCCTCGTCGGGCCACATATCGCGCGCATGATCCTCGGCGAGGATCAGCGCTTCTTCCTGCCGGGCTCGGTCCTGTCGGGCGCGCTGCTCTTGTCGCTGACCTCGATCGTCTCGAAGTCGATCATTCCGGGTGTCGTCTTTCCGATCGGCATCATCACCGCGCTGGTCGGGGTGCCCTTCTTCTTCTCGCTCATCCTCTCGAACAGGAGCCGGTCGTGGTAGCGCTTCAGTTGCAGTCGGTCGGCGCCTATCACGGCCGTAAGCTTTTCGTCGAAGACGTGACGACGCCGGTGATGAAATCAGGCGAGGTCGTGGCGGTGATCGGCCCAAACGCCGCCGGTAAGTCGACCCTCTTCAAGCGCATCACCGGCCTCCTCAAAGGGCCGGGCCATGTCGTCGTCGAAGGCTCGAAGACCAAAAACGCCATCAGCTACATGCCGCAGGATACCTCGGCCAACGCGGTGCTGACGGTCTACGAATCCATCCTGCTTGCCCGCAAGCAGGGCCAGTCCTGGGCCGTCGGCGACAGCGACCTGCGCTTCATCGACGAGATCATGAAGGCCCTTGATATCACCGCCATCGCCTTCCGCGATCTCGGCGCGCTTTCCGGCGGCCAGCGCCAACTCGTCTCGATCGCCCAGGCGCTTGTCCGCGAGCCCGAGATCATGCTGATGGACGAACCAACAAGCGCTCTCGACCTGCACCGCCAGGTCGAGGTTCTCGACTTCATGCGTCGCCAGGCCCGCGCTAAGGGCATGATCGTGCTGATCGCCATCCACGACCTCAACCAGGCCCTTCGCTTCGCCGACAAGGTCCTCGTCATCGCCAACGGCCGCATGCACGCCTGCGGCACCCCCCGCGACGTCGTCACCGCCGAAATGCTGCGGGAGATCTACAGGGTCGAGGCCCGGGTGGAGAAATGCTCGCTGGACCACGATCATGTGATCGTGGATGGGACGGCGCATTGAGGTTGGCAACAGTCTGCTTCGTCAGTCGATCAGTCGCTGCGCGGTAAACTTGTCCGTAACAAGCATGTGGATGACCCCCACGCGGAGCGCCCCTGCGATTGCGTCGGTCTTTTTGGACCCGCCGGCAAGAGCAATGACCCGGTCCACCCGTTCGAGATCCTCGAGTGGAAGCCCTATGACCCGGTCGTCCAGGGGTGTCTTGACCGGCTTGCCGTTTTTATCGAAGAAGCGAAGCGAGATATCGCCGACGGCTCCCGCTTCCGCGAGATCAGACAGTTCGCGAGACGAAAAGATGTTGCCTGACCGTGCGAGAAGTTCGGACGGTTCGACTGCTCCGATTCCGACAATCGCAAGCGTTATGCTGCCGAACAAGTCCATCGTCTCCCGAACGTATGG
Source organism: Rhizobium sp. WYCCWR10014 (assembly GCF_001657485.1). Taxonomy (GTDB): domain Bacteria; phylum Pseudomonadota; class Alphaproteobacteria; order Rhizobiales; family Rhizobiaceae; genus Rhizobium. Next base: position 150,630 of record NZ_LXFU01000046.1, on the reverse strand, counting down.
ATCGGCCTGCATAAGAAATTTTGCCTCTCTGGACGTCGTAACGCCCTGCACAGCGAGCAGTTTTGGCTCAGCGCCGGTCAGCCGAGCAAGCCGCGTGGTGAGCTGCGTCGCATGCGTCTGCACTGAAGGATCGCCCATGCCTCCGAGGGTTTGGACGACGTATTTCGCCTGAGCGCTCTTCAGCGGATGAATGTTCTCGACCATCTTGGAGATGGTCTGGCTCCAACTCGAAACGCCGATGATCTCCCCTGGCGCAAGCGTCACCTCCAAGAGATGAGCCGCTGCCTCGCCGATACGGGCCATGATGGCTCCGTCCCGATCTTCCGTACACTCAACGACGATCGCCTCTGGCAAATCATATTTCTCGCGAAGCGCGCTCTCAAGCTCGCTGTAGGTGCCAACCGGGGGGGTCACGCTGGTTCGCACAATATCTTCCGCCTCGGCACGCTTGAGCATGCGCGACACCGTCGCCTGCGACAGGCGAAGGTGCTGTGCGATCTCCGCCTGTCGCCGTCCCTCCAAGTGGTACATCTGGGCGACCCTCGAGATGAGGCGGAGTTCATTGAGGCGAGTCATCGCTAATCCTAGAGTGAATTTTTATTCATCATTAGCCGTTGTTTCGCGTGCCGTCGAGCGGGCAAGTGCATCATTCCAGGTATCCAGAAGCACCGCTCGATCCACGGGTTCCGGGTCAATGATATGCGAGTTTCGAGGCAGCTCTGCGATAACCTGAAGATCGCTCCACAGGCCAAGTGAGAGACCCGCGAGATATGCGGCCCCCAAAGCCGACGCCTCGGGTGCTTCGCATTGGATCACGGGATGTTCGATAAGGTTCGAGACACACTGCATCAGAAAGCGGTTCTGGCTCGGTCCGCCGTCTACATAGAGCGCCCCGAGCTCGCCGCCGCTTTGTGCTCGCATGGCGGCGATCACGTCGTGCACCTGGAAGGCGATCGAGTCGGTGACCGACCGCGCCATTTGCGCACGCGTCGTATTGAAGTTGATCTGGGAGAACAGGGCACGGGCGTCGGAGTTCCAATAGGGTGCGCCCAGTCCCACGAATGCTGGCACGAAGCCCGGTCCGCCCGGTTCGGCGCTCGCCGCAAGTTCGACAAGGGCCGCCACGTCCGAAAGGCCGAGAATGCCTGCCATCCAGGGGAGACTGGCGGCGCAAACCAAAATATTGCCTTCGAAAGCGAAAGTCGGCTTTCCTTTGAGACGCCATGCGACGGTCGTCGTGACGCCGTTGCGTGGGGGAATAAATCGCGGAAGCGTCGTCATCACCGACGAGCCGGTTCCGAAGGTTACCTTGCCATCACCCGGCTTGAATGCTCCATGACCGAACAGCGCAGCATGACTGTCTCCGATCACGGCCATTATCGGAGTTCCATCCGGCACGCCTGGCAACCCTTGCGTCCTGCCGAAGTCGGCAGAGCTGTCGAGCACCTCGGGGAGAAGCGCGATATCCACCCCGAAAATCTCGCCAAGTTCCCCGCTCCATCTCTGCTCCTGGAGATCGAACAACTGACTCCTGGCGGCATTGGAAGCATCGCAGGCATGCCGGCGCCCGCCTGTCAGGCAGTGGACGAGCCAACTGTCGACCGTTCCCAGCCGCACCGATCGCCCGGCCGGAATACGGTCGAGCAGCCATCGGAATTTCGAACCCGGGAACATCGGATCCAGTGGCAGGCCTGTGAGCGCCTGCACACGGTCAAGGTGGCCTTCAGCAATGAGACGTTCGCAATCCTGTGCCGTTCGACGGCACTGCCAGCTTACCACCGGTCCAAGTGCCTCTCCCGTTTCGGCATCCCAAGCAGTGACTGACTCGCGCTGATTGGAAATCGCCACGGCCTCGACAATGACGTCGGGGGCGGCCTTCAGGCAGGCGTCGATCGCCTCGCAGACGGATGCGTAGAGCCGGCGTGGGTCTTGTTCGACCCAGCCTGGTTTCGGATAGGTGACGCCGACCGGAGCCGAACCTCTGCCAACAATTTCTCCCTTTTCGGAAACCAGAACTGCCTTTGAATTGGTCGTGCCCTGGTCAATTGCCAGAATTGCCCGCATTCTATCCTCCCCAGATCAGACGGCAGCCGGGACGACAAAAAACGTCCGGGCTGAACACGTGATCCCAGTTACTTGCGCCTGATCAGCGACTGCGCCGCGTCGGCGATTGCGGACGGCGCCATCCCGAATTCGTCGAGCAGGAACTCTGCCGAACCGGTCGGAGCGTAGACGCCGGGAACGCCGAGACGTTTCATCGGGACTGGAGCATTGTCGACCACCACTTCGGCGACCGCGGAACCGAGCCCGCCAAAAATCGAATGCTCTTCGGCTGTGACGATCGCTCCGGTTTCCTTCGCCGCGGCGATGATGGCGTCCTCGTCGATCGGACGAACCGTTGCAAGGTTGAGCACTCTGGCGTTGATGCCGCGTTCTGCGAGAATCTCGGCAGCCTTTAGGATTCGATGAGTCAAAGTGCCGTTTGCGATAAGGGTGAGGTCGGAACCCTGGCGAAGGAGGTTTGCCTTGCCAAGTTCGAACTTGTGACCCTCCGGAAGGAGATCAGGCACACCGACGCGAGACAGCCGCAGGAAACAGGGGCCGTTATAGGCCGCGGCCCATTCAACCGCAGCAGCTGTTTCGATGCGGTCACAAGGCGCAATGACCGGAAGATTGGGCAGAACCCGCGTCCAGGCGAAGTCCTCGATCGAGTGATGGGTCGGGCCGAGTTCGCCATACGCCATTCCAGAAGAAATGCCGACCAGCTTGACGTTGGCATTCGAATACGAAATATCTGCCTTGATCTGCTCCAGCGACCGTCCCGTTAGAAACGGAGCGGCGGCGCACACGAACGGAAGGCGTCCGCCATTGGCGAGGCCTGCTCCAACCCCCACCATGTTCTGTTCGGCGATACCGACATTGACGAGGCGCTCTCCAAACTTCGCCTTGAAGCCGCCGAGCTTGGAGGAACCCACGGAGTCGTTGCAGACGGCAACGATCGTTTCGTTTTCGGCTGCCAGCCGCTCAAGCGTAGAGGCGAATGCGTCGCGGCAATCGTAGAGCTTGGGTGCGTTTATTGGCGCGTTCATTACAGTGCCTCCGACAATTCTGCCAATGCGATTTCGTATTGTTCCTTGCTCGGCACCTTGTGGTGCCAGTCGACTCGGTCTTGCATGAACGAGATTCCATGCCCCTTGTTGGTGTGGGCCACGATGCAATGCGGTCTCGATCCCCGGTATTCGAGGGCTGAAACGACTTCGCTCATATCGTTCCCGTTGATCTCGGTGACTTCCCAATCGAAAGCTTCAAGCTTCGGACGAAGCGGGGCGAGATCGTTGGTTTCCGCCAGGGCGGCGCCCTGCTGGAACCTGTTGTGGTCGATGACCAGCGTCAAGTTGTCGAGCTTGAACTGCGCGGCCGCCATGATCGCTTCCCAGTTTGAGCCCTCCTGCATCTCACCGTCGCCGGTGACGACATAGGTGTGATATTTCGCGCCAGAGAGCTTGGCGGCTTTTGCCATTCCTATTGCGACTGGAAGACCGTGGCCGAGCGGCCCGGTATTCGTTTCGACGCCAGGAACCTTGTTGCAATTTGGATGCCCGTTCAGCCTCGAATGCGGCTGCAAGAAGGTGGAAATCTCTTCCTCCGGGATGAAGCCGCGTTTTGCGAGCGTCACATACAGAGCGCATGCAGTATGTCCCTTCGAAAGAACGAACCTGTCGCGGTCGGGGTGCTTCGGCTGATCGGGCCAAACATTCAGCACACGAAAATAGAGGGCAGTCAAAATGTCGATGACCGACATCTCCCCGCCAATATGGCCGGCGCCCGCTTCAAAGACCGCCTGGAGATCGCGCAATCGGATCTCGCGAGCGACCCGCTCGAGTTCTGTCGTATTCATGGATTCCTCTCATGCATAAATATTCAGTTATCAATATTTTTGCACAAGACGCCGATTAGTCAAGCCCTTTAAGCAATGCGTCGGCAGTTGCAAGTCTATCAAATCCTATTGACAGCTCGGAGGCAACTTGTTAATGAATTTTCCAGCATCAGTGAATATTTATTCGTCCAGTGAATTAGCGAATAGCCTAGGCATAGGGAGGAACAATGGTGGCGCTCGATATCAATGAACACGGGCTTTCGTCCGGCGCCTGGTTGAGCAAGCTCAAGGGCGCCACCGGCCCACTCGTGGGGCTGCTCGCGCTTTGCGTCTTTCTGAGCCTTAGCACCGACACGTTTCTTTCGGTTCGGAACGGCCTCAACATCCTCGATCAGATCACTGTCCTCGGCATCATGGCCGTCGGTATGACCTTTGTCATTCTGATCGGCGGCATCGATCTCTCCGTCGGCTCGGCACTCGCTCTCGCGATGATGGTCATGGGCTGGACTGCGAATGTCGCCGGCCTACCGCTGCCGGTCGGGATCGCGTTTGCTCTGGTCGCATCGGGCGTTTCGGGGCTGATCGTCGGACTTCTGGTAACGCAGTTCAGGGTTCCAGCGTTTATTGCCACTCTTGCGATGATGTCCGCGGCTCGCGGCGTTGCAAATATGATCACGGACGGCCAGCAGATCGTCGGATTCCCCGACTGGTTCATGATGCTGGCAATCGATCGCCATTTCGGCGTGTTGACAGCCACTGTGTTTCTCATGCTTGCGGTTGTTCTTGCGGCGTGGCTTTTCCTGCACTTCCGGTCCGAAGGTCGCATGCTCTACGCGGTGGGAGGAAATCCGGAAGTCGCGCGGCTGGCCGGCATCAACGTCCCGCTCGTGACGATTGGCGTCTACGTCGCGAGTTCAGTCCTTGCGGGGCTCGCGGGCATCGTACTCGCCGCCCGGCTGGATTCCGTCCAGCCGTCCAGCGGTCTGGGCTATGAGTTGGACACCATTGCCGCGGTGGTCATCGGCGGGACTTCGCTCTCGGGGGGCGCGGGCGGTATCGGAGGAACACTTATCGGTGTTCTCATCATCGGCGTCCTTCGCAACGGTCTCAACCTTCTCAACGTCTCGCCGTTCCTGCAGCAGGTGATCATCGGCATCGTCATCGTGCTCGCGGTCGGCGCGGAGACCATTCGTCGGCGTCGCGCCTGACGAGCGCGGTCCGCCGCGTTGGCGGGCCTGGAATTCCGCCCCAAAAATTTGGGGCGGATCAATACCCCGAGGGGGAGGACATACCCGAGGGTTCCATCTAACAACGGAGGAAATACAATGAAAATAGCGCGCACCATGCTCGCGTCTGCTGCACTGCTCGGTCTCATGCTCGGCCCCGTACATGCGGCGGAACTGAAGAAGCTCGGCTTGGCCGTTGCCAACCTTCAGGCAAACTTCTTCAACCAGATCAAACAATCCGTCGAGGCCGAAGCCAAGAAGCGCGGCATCGAAGTCATCACGGTCGACGCGAAGGGCGACGGGCCGACGCAGGTCAACCAGATCCAGGATCTTCTGACCCAGAAGATCGACGCGCTGATCTACATTCCGGCAGGTGCGGCGGCTGCGACCGTTCCGGTCAAACTCGCGAAGAGCGCTGGTATTCCGGTCGTGAACGTCGACCGCAACGCCGAGGGAGCACCCGGCGATACCTTCCTTGCAACGGATTCCGTCGCGTCTGCCAAGGCCGTGTGCGACTACATCCTGAAGGAAGCCGGCGGCAAGGGGAAGATGGTCATCATCCACGGCCAGAAGGGCACGACGCCGGAAGTCGATCGTTCGAAGGGCTGCGCTGAATCTCTCAAGGCATATCCTGATGTCAAGGTTGTCGCCGAACAGTTCTCGAACATCTGGAGCCAGGACGAAGGCTTTCAGATCATGCAGAATATGCTGCAGGCAAATCCGGACGTTTCGATCGTGTTCGCCCAGGCCGACGGCCTCGCACTTGGCGCCGCGCAGGCGATCAAGGTCGCCAATCCTTCCCAGAAGATCGTGGTTGGCGGCTTCGATGGTGACACCGCAGCTCTCGAAGCACTCAGCAAGGGCGTCTTCAACGTAACGGCGACCCAGCAGACGCAGAAGATGGGCCGCGACGCGGTTGAAAACGCTGCCAAGCTTGTCGCCGGAGAAAAGGTGCCGCCGGTCCAGCTCCTGGATGCCACGCTGACAACCAAGGAAAATGTCGCAGGCTTCATCGCCAACCATCCGTAATGAAGTCGAGGTCTTGAGGAGGTGTGCGATGACTGATCCAGTTCTTTCCCTGAGGGGCATATCCAAGTGGTATGGGCCGCTCCAGGTTCTGAAGAATGTCAGCTTGGACGTCTATTCGGGCGAAGTGGTTGCACTTCTCGGTGAAAACGGAGCGGGCAAGTCAACGCTATCGGGCATCATCGCCGGGTCCCGCACACCGTCCGAAGGATCAATGACCTGGCTGGGGCAGCCTTATGCCCCGGCCACCCCAAGGGAAGCGATCGACAAGGGCGTTGTGCTGATCCATCAGGAACTGCAGCTTTTGCCGCAGCTGTCGATCGCGGAAAACGTCTTCATCGGACGCTGGCCGATGAAGAACGGCGTCGTCGACCGCGCCCAGATGGTTCGCCGGGCCCAGGACCAGCTCGCTCGCTTGAACCTTCACATCCCCGCAACGCGGACGGTCGCCGGCCTTTCCACGGCAAATCAGCAACTTATCGAGATCGCCAAGGCGCTGGCTCTCAACGCCAAGCTCCTGATCCTCGATGAGCCGACAGCCGCCCTTGGCGGCGCGGAGACGGAAGCTCTTTTCGAACAGGTTAGAAAGCTTCGGTCGGAGGGAGTCGGCATCGTCTACATTTCCCACCGCATGGAAGAGATCAAGCGAATAACCGACCGGATCGTCGTTCTTCGCGATGGCGAGCGCGTGCAGGAATTCTCCGACAGCGCGACACCGGTGCGAACGATCGTCGAGAGCATGGTCGGACGCCCGCTTGACCGCTTGTTCCCTGCCCTGCCGGTTCCGACAGACCATCCAGTACTCCAGGTGTCGGGGCTGAGCTCGCCGGACAACTCATTCCGTGACGTTACCTTCGATGTGCGCGCCGGGGAAATTCTGGGAATCGCCGGACTGGTCGGCGCCGGCCGCACCGAACTTGTCCGCGCCATTTCGGGCGCGGACCCAATCAGTGCAGGTTCGATCAAACTCGAAGGCAAAGAACTCAGGCTGCGCGATCCGGCGGACGCGATCGCCAAGGGCATCGTGATGGTTCCGGAAGACCGCAAGGAGCAAGGCCTGGTTGTCGGGCACCGGATCGGCGAGAACATTATCTACGCTAATCTCGACAAGCTGGGCGGGCGTTGGATTACGCCGAGCGTCAAGCGCTCGTTTGCGGAGAAGGCAGTTGCCAAGTTCGGCGTGAAGGGCCGTGCGGAGCAATATGCCTCGGACCTGTCCGGCGGCAACCAGCAGAAGGTGGTCATCGCGAAATGGCTGATGCGCGATCCTAAGGTCGTCGTGCTCGACGAACCGACGAGAGGCATCGACGTCGGCGCCCGAGCCGGCATCTACGACATCATCGTCAATCTTGCCAAACGGGGCGTGGCGGTCATCGTCGTAAGCTCGGACCTCGAGGAAGTTCTCGGAGTCTCCAATCGCATTCTCGTGCTTGCACAAGGCAAACAGGCAGGCATTCTCAATCGTGACGAGGCAAATGACGTTTCGGTCATGGAGCTAGCCACCATCTAAACAGACAGAGAAAGGAAGAGCGGTGTCCGACATCACTCTGAACGCCCCGAAGCTTTTCGATCTCAGCGGCCAGGTTGCCATCGTTACCGGAGCCGGCAGCGGCATTGGGCAGCGCATTGCCATCGGCCTTGCGCAATGCGGCGCCGACGTGGCGCTGCTCGACCGTCGAACCGACGACGGGCTGGCCAGGACGGCTGAACACATTCGCGCCGCTGGCCGCCGTTCGATCCAGATCGCGGCGGACGTCACGAGCAAACCTTCCCTGGGAGATGCCGTAGCACGTACCGAAGCGGATCTCGGCACGCTGACGCTTGCAGTCAACGCGGCGGGCATCGCCAACGCGAACCCGGCGGAAGAGATGGAGGAGGACCAATATCAGACGTTGATGGATATCAACCTCAAAGGCGTCTTTCTTTCCTGCCAGGCCGAGGCTCGCGCCATGCTGAAGAATGGACGCGGCTCCATCGTCAACATCGCTTCCATGTCGGGTGTGATCGTAAACCGGGGGCTGAGCCAAGCGCATTATAACGCCTCCAAGGCGGGCGTGATCCATATGTCGAAGTCTATGGCGATGGAATGGGTCGACCGCGGCATTCGCGTCAACACCATCTCCCCCGGATACACGGCAACGCCTATGAACACCCGTCCCGAGATGGTCCATCAGACCAAGCTCTTCGAAGAGCAAACGCCAATGCAGCGAATGGCAGCGGTGGACGAGATGGTCGGCCCGGCAGTGTTCTTGCTGTCCAATGCGGCAAGCTTCGTGACCGGCGTCGATCTTCTCGTCGACGGCGGTTTCTGCTGCTGGTGATGGCGCAGCGAAGCTCATTGCCGGCAACTGGATAATGAACGGTCTCGCTTCCTCCCTAGCTGAGATCGAGGCGCTGAAGGGAATAACGGGCAAGACGGCGTGCGATATCGTCGTCTGCCCGCCCTTCGCGCCGATCGAACGGGCTGTCCAACCGACGGCGCCCAAGACTGCCTGAATTCGCCAAGATTATCTCGGCAACCGCTCGAGCTCCAATAATGATCGCAGGGTAGGTTACGCCCAGATTTGCTGTTTACCGACGGATACCGGGAAGGAAAGAGCATGAAACGCTTCGAAGATAAGACGGTCGTGATCACGGGAGGCAGCCGCGGCATCGGCGCTGCCATCGCCAGGCGCTTTGCGCGCGAAGGCGCCAATCTCGTCGTCTCGGCCAACGAGGACCTGGTTCACGGCGTTGCCGAACAGATCCGGGCCGAAGGCGGCAAGGCCGTCTCCTTCATCGGCGACGTCACTGACAAGGCGAGCGTCACCGCCCTCTACGATGCCGCCGAGAAGGAATTCGGCGCGGTCGACGTCTCGATCCAGAATGCCGGCGTCATCACCATCGCCCGCGTCGAGGATCTGACTGAAAACGAGTGGGACAAGGTCATGGCCGTCAACACCAAGGGCGTCTTCCTCTGCGCCCAGGAGGCGATATCAAGAATGCGCAAGCACAAGCGCGGCGGCCGCATCATCAACACCGCCTCCGGCCAGGCCCGCGACGGCTTCATCTACACGCCGCACTACGCCGCCTCGAAAATGGGCGTCGTCGGCATCACCCAGAGCCTGGCCAAGGAAGTCGCGACCGAGAAGATCACCGTCAACGCCTTCTGCCCCGGCATCATCGAGACCGACATGTGGGCCTATAACGACCAGGCCTGGGGCAAGCTGCTCGGCAACTACGCCCCCGGCGAATTGATGAAGGAATGGGTCGAGGGCATCCCGATGAAACGGGCCGGTTCCGGCGAAGACGTCGCCGGCCTAGTGACCTTCCTCGCCAGCGATGACGCCGCCTATATCACCGGCCAGACGATCAATGTCGACGGCGGCCTGATCATGTCCTGATGCATGTCGCCCAAAAGTGCACAGCGGTTTTGGGACAACGACATGCATGGAATGATCAAACCACCAACGAGGCACGGAAGGCGACACGGTCGTCGCCTCGTGTGAACAGTGTGTTTATCTCAGGCAGGGCAGCTTTGCATTTTTGCCGGGTCGAGTGACCTTGCCATCCCCCTGTTTTTGATCCTATCTTTGAAATGTTCTCAGGGCGGGGTGTAATTCCCCACCGGCGGTATCAGGAGCTATCCTGGAGCCCGCGAGCGCTTCCGGCACTACAGCGCCGCGCGTCTTTTTAGACGCGCAAGGGACGCTGTAGCACTTTGAATTGCTGGAAGGTCAGCAGATCCGGTGAGATGCCGGAGCCGACGGTATAGTCCGGATGGAAGAGGACAACACGGGCAGTCGCACTCCATCCCGGAGTCGGCTGACGTTTGTTCGCCCAAGGGCAGAAGGCTCGCTCACAGATTGAGCCGAGCAGACCATGTCAGCCCGCTGACATAACCCTTGAAAGGCCAGACAGCATGACTATTGCAACAATTGAAAATGCCATATCAGCCATTGCCAACGGTCAGATGGTCGTCGTCGTCGACGACCAGAACCGGGAAAACGAAGGCGATATCGTGGTCGCGGCCGATGCCGTCACCCCTGAGGCAATCGCCTTCATGATGACCCACGCCCGCGGCCTTGTCTGCATCGCCATGGAAGGCGAGCGCCTCGATGCGCTCGATATTCCGCTGATGGTGCCCAACAACACGGAATCGCACAAAACTGCCTTCACGGTCTCGGTCGATTATCTCAAGGGCACGACGACAGGCATTTCTGCGGCGGACCGTGCCGCCACCGTCAGCGCACTGGTCGACGATCGCGCAAAGCCCGCCGACTTCGCTCGCCCCGGCCACATCTTTCCGCTGCGCGCCAACCCCCGCGGCGTGCTCGGCCGCCCCGGCCACACCGAAGCCGCCGTTGATCTCGCCCGCCTCGCCGGAAGGATCCCCGCCGGCGTCATCTGCGAAGTCGCCAATGACGACGGCACCATGTCCCGCCTGCCCGAACTCACGGTCTTCGCCGAACGCCACAACCTGCCCCTCGTCACCATCGAGGACTTGGTCGCCTATCTCGACCACCAAGCAGCAAAAGACATACGCGAAGTCGCCTGATCGATGCCTTTGTTGCGGCGGCATAGCCCGCCGCAACAAAGAACGTGCCGCAGTGACATCCTGACGGCACCTCCCTGACCCGCCCTATGTCCGGCTGATCGAAACCCCACCATCCGCCAGCATCGCCGTGCCGGTGACGAAGCTCGACATGTCGGAGGCCAGGAAAAGCGCCGCATTGGCGATCTCTTCGGGTTGCGCCATGCGTTTCAGCGCATGCAGCCCCTCCACGAAGGCGAGCACCTCCGGCGTGGCATCAGGAGCGTTGGTGATGCTGGCGGGCGTGTCGGTGCCGCCGGGAAGCAGTGCGTTGACGCGGATCTGCTGCGCTCCGAGTTCAGCGGCGAGGACCTGCACGAAGCCGATCAACCCCGCCTTGCTCGCCGCATAGGCGGCCATGCCAGGCATGCCGACGGTGTGGCCGACGAAAGTCGAGGTGAAAATCAGCGATCCACCGCCTTTTCCCATCGCCGCCGACTGGTGTTTGGCGCCGAGAAAGGCGGCGGTGAGATTGGTCTCGATCGTCTCGCGCCAGCCCTCCAGCGACAGCCCGGCAACCGGCCCCATCTCACCGATGATGCCGGCATTGTTGAAGGCGATGTCGAGCCGGCCGAAACGCGAGACTGCCGTCTCGACGAGCCTTACCTGCAGAGCCTCGTCCCTGACATCGCCGGATATGGCGACGGCCTGACCACCCTCCGCCTCGATTTCCGCGATGACGGCATCGAGCGCGTCCTGCCGCCGGCCGGTGACCACGAGCTTGGCGCCTTCCCGCGCAAAGAGTTTCGCCGCCGCGCGGCCGATGCCGGAGTTTGCGCCGGTGATGATTGCGATCTTGTCGTTGAGAAGTGTCATGTCGGTCTCTCCTGGGTTGTTGCGAGATTTCAGTTGCTCAAACATCAGGCGATGCAGCCACCCGTTTCCCGCGCAGCACGAGAAAAACGCCGATGCCGAACCGGCAGGCGCGACGGCGTTTCCCGTCGACGCCTTGATGACAGCGTCGGAACCATCGGAATTCACTTTATAAAACGGGGATTTGCCGAGACTTTCGACACACGCCTGCATTGGCTCATTGCCATTGTGCACCGCGTCATCGATTTATGGCTGGTGTGACATTCATCCGATTCCCTTCATGCATCTTCGCGACTAAAAGGGGCGCACAGGTAACGGGAATCTCTTCATGCCGCGGTCACGCAATACTGAGGGCGCCATCTATATGAGCATGGCGATGGCCGGCTTTTCTGCAAGCGACGCCCTATCCAAATCGGTGATCGCCTATATGAACGCCGGCGAGATCATGTTCCTGCGCGGCCTCTTCACCAGCCTGCTGGTCTATCTGATCGCCTGGAAAATGGGCGCGCTGCGTTCCTGGCGCGTCATGCTGCAGCCGATGATCATCTTCAGGATCATCTGCGAGACGCTCTCCGCCGTCACCTATATTACCGCGCTCGGCATGATGCCGATCGCCAATGCCTCGGCGATCCTGCAGTCGCTGCCCTTGGTCGTCACCTTCGGGGCCGCGCTGTTCTTCAGTGAGCCGGTCGGGTGGCGGCGCTGGTCGGCGATCCTCGTCGGCCTCGTCGGCGTGATGATCATCATCCGCCCCGGCCCGGAAGGATTCACCGCCGCCGCCCTGCTCTGCGTCGCCGCGGTGCTGACGACGGCCGGCCGCGATCTCGCCACCCGGAGCATCAGCCCGGAAATTCCCTCGCTGATGATAACCGTCATAACCGCCATCTCAGCCTCCTTCTTCGGTGCGCTGCTCATTCCGGTGCTCGGCGGCTGGCAGCCGGTCAGCGCCACCGCCCTTGGGCATCTCGCACTCGCCTCGGTGCTGGTGCTCGTCGGCTACCAGTCGGTCATCCTCGCCATGCGTACCGGCGAAATCTCCTTCGTCGCGCCGTTCCGTTATACCAGCCTGATCTTTTCCTCCCTACTCGGCTTCCTCTTCTTCGCCGAAGTGCCTGACAGCTGGACGCTCGTAGGAGCTGCGATCGTCATCGCCTCCGGCCTCTATACGTTCTATCGTGAGGCGAAGCGCCGCGCGTCGCCGATCGCGCAGGAATCCGCGCCGCGCGCGCCCGTCTGAAGCAAGATGATGGCTGAGTAAGGCTGATGGCTGAATTCTCGTTGGATAAATCTCACGTAGCAGGCGTCGTATTGGCCGGCGGCCGCTCGCAGCGCATGGGCCGCGACAAGGCAGGCGTAATGCTTGGGGCCGAGAGCCTGCTCCGCCATGTGCTGAGCCGCCTCTCGCAGCAGGCCCCGCTTGTTGCCGTCAATGCCGATGCCGCCGCCGAGAGCGTGCCTGTCGTTCCCGACCGTTTTCGCGGCAAGGCCGGGCCGATGGCCGGCATCCATGCAGCCATGGTCTATGCCGCCGGCCTGCCCTCGATCACCCATGTCGTCACCGTCTCGGTGGATTGCCCGTTCTTCCCGGCCGATCTTGTCGCCCGGCTGGCGGCAGCGATCGAGCACCCGTCGCAGATCGCCATTGCCGCCTCCGAGGGCCGCAGCCATCCCGTCTTCGGGCTCTGGCCGGTGGCGCTGGCCGCCGATCTCGAAGCCTGGATCGCCACCGACGAGAAGCGCCGTGTGCGCGACTTCCTGTTACGGCATGACGTCACGCAAGTGGCGTTCCCGCTGCATCCGACCCGTGCCAGCCTGCTCGATCCCTTCTTCAACATCAACACGCCAGACGATCTCGTCGAGGCGGAACGCTGGCTGGAGGCCCTTCGCGGATGACTGCACCGAAAATCTTCGGCATCGCCGGCTGGAAAAACTCGGGCAAGACGGGTCTCGCCGTCCGACTGGTGACGGAGTTCACCCGCCGTGGCTACAGGATCTCGACGATCAAGCACGCCCATCATGATTTCGATATCGACAAAGTCGGGGCCGACAGCTACCGCCACCGCCAGGCTGGCGCCCATGAGGTCACCATCGTTTCCGGCACCCGCTACGCCATCATGCACGAGCTACGCGGTGCGCCGGAACCCGAGTTCGAGGAGATCCTCGCCCGCCTCGCCCCCTGCGACCTCGTGCTGATCGAAGGCTACAAACGCGAGCCGATCCCGAAGATCGAGGCCCGCCGCCTGGAAGCGGCGAATCGTGAACCGTTGGCGCCGAGCGATCCCCATATCTGCGCCATCGCCGCCGATCATGCGGTCACGGATACGGCCCTGCCGGTCTTCGATCTAGACGATACAGGCGCCATCGCCGATTTCATCCTTGACATCGTTGACCTTGGACAGGCGAAGCTTTGAACCACCTGCGTCGCCGCCGGATCTAAGAAACGGAGCCGTTTCGCTTGCCATCGCCTTGGCGATTTCCTTGGCGAGCTGAGCCTGGTCATAGGGCTTTGCCAATCTCGGAAGACCGATATCGGTGCCGGCAGGAAGATCGGCGTAACCTGTCGCCAGCACGATCGGCAATGCCGGATGAATGTCCCGTGCGGCCCGGGCAAGCTGGGCGCCGGTCATACCGGGCATCGAATAGTCGGTTATGACAAGGTCGAAATGCTGACCGCTGCTGATCAATTCCAGCGCCTGCGCGCCGGAGTTTGCTTCGACGACATCGTGGCCGAGATCTTCAAGCATGTCGACCGAACTCATGGCGATCAAGGCATCGTCATCGACGAGCAGGATCTTCAGTCTGGATGCAGCTTGGGGAACGGGCAGTTCCGCTTCGATCGCCCGCTCGGGGCGCCGTTCGGTCGCCGGAAGCCACAATTCAGCGGTCGTCCCGACCCCCCGTTCGCTTGTCAGACGAAGTGCGCCATTGAGCTGAACGGCAAGTCCGTGGATCATCGATAAGCCGAGGCCCGTGCCCTTTCCGAGTTCCTTGGTCGAGAAAAACGGATCTATTGCCTTCTTCAACGTCTCCGCGTCCATGCCAGTGCCGCTGTCGGCCACCGCCAACACAAGATAGGCGCCCTTGTCGAGAGTGCCGTCATCGCCGGCCACCTGCGCATCACGCAGCGATATGGACAGCGTCCCGCCATCCGGCATCGCATCGCGGGCATTGACCGCAAGGTTGAGCAGCGCCAATTCGAGCTGGTTCGCATCGACCAGCGCCGGCGGCAGCGTCGCCGGCAGGCTGGTTTCGATGCTGATCGACGATCCGACCGAACGCCGCAACAGGTCGTTCATGCCGGAGACCAGCTCGGCCAGATCGACGGGCTTGACCTGCAGATCCTGCTGTCTGGCAAAAGCCAGCAGCCGCTGCGTCAGCGCCGCCCCGCGCCGCGCGCCCTGAATCGCCCCGTCGACCAGACGCGTCGCCTTGGCATCTCCGACAACGTGCTTACCAAGCAGCTCCAGATTTCCGAGAACGACCATCAGCAGATTGTTGAAATCGTGGGCGACGCCGCCGGTCAGTTGGCCAATCGCCTCCATCTTCTGCGATTGACGAAGCTGCTCCTCGGCTCTTTCACGCTGGGCGACTTCCTCGAGCAGGGTCTGGTGAGCGGCGTTGACCTCTTTGGTCCGTTCTCTCACACGCTCTTCGAGGTTCTCGTTGAGCCGTCTCAGATTTTCCTCGATGGTCTTGCGGACGGTGGTATCGGAGCAGACGCCGACGAGTTTCCTGGCGGAACCATATCTGTCGGAATAGAGCTGCGCGTGGACCTCGGTCCAATGCAGCGATCCATCCGGCCAGATCGTCCTGTGCTCGATCGAATAGTCGCGTCCAGTATCGATCGTCTCGCGCAGGCGTGCCAGCACACTATCCCGGTCGTCGGGGTGGATGCTTGCGATCAGATCGTCGCGCGTGACATCGTCATCCGGCCCTCGGCCGAAGACCGCTTTGCAGGTCGCCGAGGCAGACAGGGCCATCGAGGACAGCTCCAGCTCCCACGCCCCGAGACGACCGGCGGCAAGCGCCGTCTGCAACCGTCGCTCTCCCTCGCCCAGAGCCTCGAGCCGGGCTCGCGCTTCATATTGGCGCAGACGCCCCTTTAATGCGGTCCGGGCAACGCTGATGAAGGAGGTCGCATGGAACGGCCTTTCCAGGAATGTGACGTTGCCAAGAACCTCGGAAAGCCTGGCAGCGGCGGGATTTCGCTCAGGTCCTCCGCCGCGTTGGGTGAGGACGATGAACGGCAGGTCAGACCAGCTCGGCTGGGCCGAAACCCAGGCGGCAATCGGCTTGAGATCGCTCGAGCGAACGGCCTCTTCCGTCAGGACGCCAAGCGCAATGTCATCGCCGAGCGATGACGCGAACATAGGCAGGTCGGTGGCAGCAATAGATGCCAATCCGGCCTCATCGACCAACGATCTCGCCACCCAGGCATCGCGACCGGCAGGCGTGTAGATCAATGCTTTCGGTTTGCCGGAATTAAGAATTGCCGCTATCCCCGCCATCGGTCGCGAGGAGCGGCGCTGAGGTCGTGACAAATTCGGGAACGCCGCGAAGCACGCCCTGGAACCCGACGAGAGGATCGCCGAACTTCAAGCCGGAACCGTCGATACGATACTCCCGGATGGTATCCTCGTGAAAGCCGGTCCTCTTCTTGATCACCGAGACTGCACGCCGCACCTTTCCCGCAGCCTCGAAGTAGCGCAGCAGAATGACGGTGTCGGCGAGATAGGTGACGTCGACAGGCGCCTTCATGTCACCGACCAGCCCGTGCTGGGCAACGGTGAGGAAGGTGTTGGCGCCTTGCCTGTTCAAATATTGCAGCAACTCATGCATATGAAGAATCAAAGAATTCTCATCCGGCATGGAAGCCTGATAACCGTTGATGCTGTCGATGATGACGGTTTTCGCATCCGACTTGTCGACGAAGTTGCGCACGCGGTGGGCGAATTCGCCCGGCGACAGTTCGGCGGCATCGAGCTGTTCGATGTGAATATCACCCGCGTTTCGCATGGCCTCGAGATCCATTCCGAGCGCCTTCAGCCGCGTGAAGAGAAGGCCCAGCTCCTCGTCAAAAATGAAGGCCGCCACTTTCTCGCCGCGCGCAACCGCAGCCATCAGGAATTGAAACGAAAACGTGCTTTTGCCGGTGCCGGCAGGACCAAGGATGAGCGTACTGGAACCTCGCTCAAGGCCACCTCCTAAAAGAAGGTCCAGTTCTGGAATATTGCAGGAAATCTGATCACGGGCGTAACTCGACCTGTGTTCGGCGGCGACGAGTCGCGGAAAGACGATCACGCCACCAGTCTGGATGATGAAATCGTGATAGCCGCCGCGGAAGGCCTGCCCGCGATATTTTATGACTCTCAGACGTCGGCGCTCGGAGCCGTAGCTCGGCGCCATCTCTTCGAGATGGATGACACCGTGCACGACGCTGTGCACCGTCTTGTCGAGCACCTCGGACGTCAGATCATCGAGCAGAAGCACTGTCGCTCCTTGTCGGGCAAAATAATGTTTGAGCGCCAGGATCTGCCGGCGGTAGCGCAGCGAACTTTGCGCGAGCAGCCTTATCTCCGACAGACTGTCGAGAACCACGCGACGCGGCTTGATCCGCTCGAAAGCGGCAAAGATTTCCTTTGTCGTCTCTCCGAGTTCAAGATCCGACGAATAAAGCAGGCTCTGCTGCTGGTCGGCATCCAGCAGGCTTTCCGGAGGCACGACCTCGAAGACCTCGATATTGCCATCGATCACCATGCCGTGAGATGCGGCACCGGCCCGAAGTTCGCTCTCGGTTTCCGAAAGGGTGATGTAGAGCCCCTGCTCGCCGAGCCGTGCACCTTCGATCAGGAACTGCAGCGCAATCGTCGTTTTGCCAGCTCCCGGATTTCCCTCCAGGAGGAAAACGTGCCCCGGCGAAAGGCCCCCGGCCAGAACTGTATCCAAACCGGACACCCCGGTCCGGGCTTTCGTGGCAGGTGCCGCAGTATTCATTCACTGTTTCCTTCAATTTCAAGTGTGAATTAGCGGCGAACGAAGGAATGTCAAATCACTGGCAGGCATGATTTCGCTTCCGGCAAGAGCCGATCACCAGTGGTTCGGATATATGCCTGTCCGGGCGGTGCGAAACGGCGAGCGCTTATGCTCGATAGCGAAGTGCATCGACGACGAGGGCAAATGCCGGCGACGTATGCCGGCGGCTCGGATAGTAGAGATGGTAGCCGGAAAACGGCAGGCACCAATCCTCGAGGACGCGCACCAGTCGTCCATCGGCTAGATGCGCCTCGACCAAGTTCTCCGGCATGTATGCCAGCCCCAGACCAGCCAGTACTGCGTTCAGCCGCAGCGCTATATTGTTGAAAACCAATTGCCCTTCGACCCGAACTCTGAGCTCGCGCCCGTCCTTTTCGAACTCCCATGCATAAACGCTGCCATAGGTCGGCAGGCGCAGATTGATGCAATTGTGATCCGTAAGATCCTGCGGCGTCAGCGGCTTCGGCCTGTTGTCGAAATAGGCGGGAGCGCCGACCACGGCCATGCGCATGTCGGGGCCGATGCGCACCGCAATCATGTCCTTCGCCACCTGTTCTCCAAGCCGCACCCCCGCATCGTAACGTTCGGCGACGATGTCCGTCAGACCGTAGTCGACAATGATCTCGACATTGATATCGGGATAATCAGGCAGGAGCTTTTCCAAGGCTGGCCAGAGGATGGCATCGGCCGCATGCTCGCCGGCATTGATGCGAATGGTGCCTGCCGGCTTCTCCCGGAACGCGCTCAAGGCGGCCAGCTCGCTCTCGATCTCGTCGAGCCGCGGTCCGATGGAGACGAGCAGGCGTTCGCCGGCCTCTGTCGGCGCGACGCTGCGGGTCGTGCGGGTCAGCAATCGCAGTCCAAGTCGCTCCTCGAGCCCGCGGATGGTGTGGCTGAGTGCCGATTGCGACACACCCAGCTTACCCGCCGCCTTTGTGAAGCTCTGTGCGCGTGCAACGGCGAGGAAAGCGATGAGGTCGTTGACGGCGGGGCGCGGCATTTATGAAACTTTCTCATGGGTTCTTGCCGTTTATACCATCTAATCGCGACCAGGCGCACGCCCTAAATACCGTGTCACTCGAGTGGACATGTCCACCCCGACATCGAAAGCCCGACATCGAAAGGAAGACAAGGATGGATATCAAGCGAAGCGGTTCGCAACCTTCGGCCAAGGGACCAGCCGATTGGTTTGCCGGCAGCGTGCGTGTCGACCCGCTGTTTGCCGTGACCAGCCCCGCACGCGCGGCCGGCGCCTGCGTCACCTTCGAGCCCGGAGCCCGCACCGCATGGCACACCCATCCGCTCGGCCAGACGCTGATCGTCACGTCAGGCTGCGGTCGCGTGCAGCGCGAGGGCGGCCCCGTCGAGGAGATCCGCGCCGGCGACGTCGTCTGGTTCGCACCGGGTGAACGCCATTGGCACGGCGCATCGCCGACGACGGCGATGACCCATATCGCCATCCAGGAACAGCTCGACGGCAAGGTCGTCGACTGGCTGGAGCATGTCACAGATACGCAATACCAAGGTTAGAAAAGGAAACTTCTATGCGGAAACGTGAGCTTGGAAAGAGCGGACTTCATGTCTCGGCCATCGGTCTCGGCTGCATGGGGCTGAGTTACGGTTATGGCCCGGCAACAGATCTTCAGGAAGCGACCGCACTGATCCGGCGGGCATTCGAACGCGGCGTGACCTTCTTCGACACGGCCGAGGCCTATGGCCCGTATAAGAACGAAGAGCTTCTGGGAGAGGCGCTCGCCCCCTTTCGCGACGAGGTGGTGATCGCCACGAAATTCGGTTTCAACTTCGATGCCAATGGTGGCCAGAGCGGCATGAACAGCCGGCCGGAACAGATCCGCGCGGTGGCCGACCAGGCGCTGAAGCGTTTGAAGACTGATGTCATCGATCTCTTCTACCAGCATCGCGTCGATCCCGATGTTCCGATCGAGGATGTCGCCGGCACGGTCAAGGCGTTGATCGCGGAAGGCAAGGTCAGGCATTTCGGCCTCTCGGAAGCGGGCGCCCAGACGATCCGCCGCGCCAATGCCGTCCAGCCAGTGGCGGTATTGCAGAGCGAATATTCGCTGTGGTGGCGTGAACCCGAGCAGGAAATCCTGCCGACGCTGGAAGAGCTCGGCATCGGTTTCGTGCCCTTCAGCCCGCTTGGTAAGGGCTTCCTGACGGGCGCGATCAGCGAAACGACCACCTTCGACAGCAAGGATTTCCGCAACGTCGTGCCGCGCTTTTCTCAGGAGGCGCGAAAGGCCAATCAGGCGCTCGTCGATCGTCTCGGAGAAATCGCCGCCCGTAAGAAGGCAACCTCCGCCCAGGTGGCTCTCGCATGGCTGCTGGCGCAGAAGCCCTGGATCGTGCCGATCCCCGGCACCACCAAGCTGCATCGCCTCGAGGAGAACATCCAGGCCGCCGAGGTTGAACTAACGGCCGAGGACCTCCATAGCATCGAAAGCGCGCTCGCCACGATCAAGGTGGAAGGCGATCGCTATCCCGCGCATCTGCAGGCAAGGGTCAATCGCTGAAAGCGGCCGACGGGCGGTCAAGGCGATGCCTGGTCCGAACAGGAGAAGTGAAGCGGCCACAGTCACCTGCGGCCGTTTCTTCATCGATCGAATTATCGTCTCGGTGCGGGCGCGTTATCCCGGAAAGCCGGTATGGCCTCCAGCCGGGCGACAATCTCAGCGATATTGGGCCATCGGGTGAGATCGAAGCCGAGGCGACGGGCGCCGATCGACTGCGGGAAGAGGAAGATATCGGCAATGCTCGGGCGATCGCCGACGGCGAAGGCCCCTTGCCGGCGGCCGGCGATCATCGTCTCGACCGCGGCCATTCCCTCGCCGACCCAATGACGATTCCAGGCAGTAACGGCATCGGCATCCGCCTGGAAGACCTTGCCGAGATGCAGGCCGATCCGCGGCGGCAGCAGCGCATGGATCTCGGCTGCGATCGCAAGCGCGATCGACCGCGCCTGCGCCCTATCTTCTGCCGTGTCAGGTAGCAATTGCGGTTCAGGCTGAAGCTCATCGAGATATTCGACGATCGCCAGTGACTGGGTGAGGAGAACGCCGCTATCCGTCAGCAAGGCGGGCACGAGCCCCTGCGGATTGACGCTGCGATATCCGGCCTGGCGGCTCTCGGAATCTTCGCCGAGGATGGTGACCGGCAGCGCTTCGGCCGTCAGCCCCTTCAAGGCGAGCGCGATGCGGACGCGAGATGTCGCCGAGGAAATTTCATTCTGATAGAGCTTCACGGTCTTTCTCCTTTGGTGAACTAAAAGAGCGGCTGGAGCGGTGGCCGCTCCCCTGAGGATGAAGCTGCGGATGCCGCCGTCACGAGGCCCACAAGCGGCGACGGCTCCTGTGAGCTTACATCGTAGATGCAGGGCGCTGCGAAAATCGTCGCCCCCAGAATGCAGATCATCATCAGTCTCATTGGCTCCTCCCATCGACGAGGCCCGATCGGCCTCGTCATGTTTCCTTTTCGCGATCGATCCCATCCGTCAGGCAATGCTCAATTCGACGTTGATATTGCCGCGGGTTGCCTTCGAATAGGGGCAGGTCCGGTGCGCTTCATCCACGAGCGCCCTTGCCAGATCCACTTCGATGCCCGGCAGGCTGACCTTGAGGCGAGCCTGGAGGAAATAGTCGCCGTCCGTCGCCCCGAGATCGACCTCGGCGTTGACGGCGGCATCTGCAGGAAGCCTGACTTTCAGCTTGCCGGCAGCAATGCCGATCGCGCCGATGAAGCAGGCAGACCAGCCGGCAGCGAAAAGCTGTTCGGGATTGGTGCCGGCGCGGTTGCTGCCCGGAGGCGAAAGCTTGATATCAAGCTGGCCGTCGTCGCTGTGCGACGCGCCGTCGCGCCCACCCGTCGTGTGGGTCTTGCCGGTATAGAGAACCTTGTCGATCTTTGTCATGGAACACTCCTTGTGTTGCGTCGCTGCAAGCGACTGGCCGCTGCGCGGCCGGGTTGACGGAGTGTGGTTTGACCGACTGATATATCCGCCATGTTTCCGAAATCGCCCAAAATGTCACAAAACGTAGCATCCGATATCGAAGACATCTTTACATACAAACATCTCGAAATTTTGCGGTGGCTGCCGACGTCAACGAATGGTGACTTCTGCCGCCAGACCACCGCCGGCGCGATTGTAGAGCCGGAGTGATCCGCCGATCTTGGCCGTCAGCTGCTGGGCGATCGCGAGACCGAGACCGGTGCCGCCGGTCTCCCGGTTGCGGGATTGCTCCAGCCGGAAGAAAGGCTGCATGGCAGCCTCGAGCATATCGTCGGGAATTCCAGGCCCGCGGTCCATGACTGAAATGACGATACCGTTCTCGGCGCTTCGCTCGACATTGATCTCGGCGGCGCCGGCAAACTTCAGCGCATTGTCGATGAAATTCGACAGGATGCGACGAAGAGCATGCGGCTTGGTAAAGGCGGCACCCTGAACCAGGCCGACGACGGTGACGGCCTTTCCAATGTCCTGATAGTCGTAGGCTATGCTGTCGATGAACGAGGCGAGATCAATGCGGGCGTTCTTCTCGCCATTGCCATGCGCGCTGCGTGCGTAGGCAATGCCGTCCTGAACGAGACGCTGGATCTCGCCGAGATCATGCACGAGCTTGTCTTTCTCCGGCGAATCCTCCGCCATGTCGGCACGCAGCCGCATGCGGGTGATCGGCGTCTGCAGGTCATGCGAGATGGCCGCCAGTATCTGGACGCGCTCTTCGAGATAATGGGCAATCCTCTCCCGCATCGCATTGAACGCCCGTGCCGCATGCGCGACCTCCCTTGGCCCCGCCTCGCTCAAAGCCGGGCCGTCCTTGTTCGGGTCAAGAGCATCGGCGGCGGCAGCAAGCTCGCCGAGCGGGCGGATCGCCTGGCGAACCGCAAACCAGGTACAGAGGATGAGCAGCGCCATCTGGATGACGAAGACATAAGGCAGCCATGCGGCAATCGGCATGACGCCTTTCGGCGTGACGTCGATCGTCAACGGGCTTCCGTCGCTGAGCGTCAGATGCGCCTGCAGCCGGTTCACATCGCCAGGAATCCGTTCGATCCGGATCGGAAAGCGGTGCCCGATGGCCTCCTCGATCTTTCCTGAGATTTCCGCCCCTTTGCTTGACGTGTCAGACACGCCGGGAAGGCCAGGCCCGAGCACGAAACGATAGTTGCCGCGGCTCAGCCGGTCGAGCAGATCGCCGCGTTCGCCTGGCGGAAGCCGATCGAGAACGGCAATCGACGTTGCAACGTCGTTTTCCAGCGTGCCGAGCATCACGGCCTTGGCCGACATGTACCGCTCCATATAGAGCACACTGAAGGACAGACCGTAGGCGAAGGCCAGTCCGATCAGCAGGATCAGGAAGATCCGCGACCGCAACGTGCTCGGCCACGTCAGGCCCGAACGCAAGGGGATTGCCGCCTTCATTGGCGCGCCTCCGATATCTCGACCGGAACCGAAAACACATAGCCTTCGCTGCGCACCGTCTTGATATAGGTCGGTTCGCGCGCATCGTCGCCCAACCGCTGGCGAAGGCGGCTGACCAGAAGATCGATCGAGCGATCGAAAAGATCGGCGTCGCGCCCCTGTGTCAGGCTCAAAAGCTGGTCGCGATTGAGCACCCGCTGCGAATGGTCGATGAACACGCGAAGCAGGCGGTATTCGGCGCCGCTGAGCGCAATCGCGGTCCCCTCCTTGTCGAGAAGGTGCCGGGCCACCGTATCGAGCCGCCAGTCGCCGAAGGTCAGCAATTGTCCCGCCTCGCTGATCTGCAGGTTGGGCGGCAACATCCGCGTCCGCCGCAGCACCGCCTTGATGCGGGCGAGCAGTTCCCGCGCAGCGAAGGGCTTGGGAAGATAGTCGTCGGCACCCATCTCCAGCCCGAGGATCCTGTCCATCTCGTCGGTGCGGGCCGTCAGCATCAGGATCGGGATCGCCTTATGCCGGCCGGCGCGCAGTTCGCGGCAGAGCACCAGCCCGTCGTCACCAGGCATCATCACATCAAGCACGATCAGGTCGACGGCATTGGCTTCGACAAAGCTGCGCATCTGGCGCCCGTCGGCAGCAACGCTCGTGCGCAAGCCGTTCTTTTGCAGATAGCCCGATACCAGCTCGCGGATTTCGCGATCGTCATCGACGATCAGGATGTGATCGACATGATCCATATTTCCCTGTTCCTTATCGATAGAAGCGGTCGCGTCTGTCGCTTCGTTCCTGACCGAAGCGACAGACGCGACCTACGCACATTCCGCTGGCCGGAGCAACGAGGCGCTGCAACCGGCATCGTCGACCTAGAAACGATCGACGTCTATGACCGCCTGCGCAAAAGCCTGCGGCGCTTCCTGAGGCAGGTTGTGGCCAATGCCGCCACCGATCGTCCGATGCTCGTATTTGCCGGAGAATTTTCCGGCGTAAGCGGAAGGCTGTGGATGCGGCGCACCGTTTGCATCACCTTCCATGGTGATGGTCGGCACCGAAATGACAGGCGTTGCGGCGAGAGTCGTCTCATAGGCATCGTACTTGGCCTCGCCTTCGACAAGCCCCAGGCGCCAGCGATAATTGTGAATGACGATCGCGACATGGTCAGGATTGTCGAAGGCAGCGGCCGATCTGTCGAATGTCGCATCGTCGAAGTTCCACTTCGGAGACGCCGTCTGCCAGATAAGCTTTGCGAAATCATGCGTGTTGCTCTCGTATCCCTGACGACCGCGTTCAGTGGCGAAATAGAACTGGTACCACCAGGCGAGTTCGGCTTTCGGTGGAAGCGGCTTCTTGTTGGCCTCCTGGCTACCGATCAGGTAGCCGCTTACAGAGACCATCGCCTTGCAGCGCTCGGGCCAGAGCGCCGCCATGATATTGGCGGTCCGCCCGCCCCAGTCGTAGCCGGCAATGACGGCCTCCTCGATATCCAGCGCATCGAGCAGCGCGATCATATCGGCGGCGAGCGCTGACGGCTGGCCGTTGCGAGGCGTCTGGTCATCCAGGAAGCGGGTCGTCCCGTAACCACGTAGATAAGGCACAATCACCCTGTAACCCGCCGCGGCAAGCAGCGGCGCGACATCGACGAAACTATAGATGTCATAGGGCCAGCCGTGTAGCAGCAATACAACGGGGGCATCCGCCTTTCCCGCTTCGGCATAACCGATGTCGAGCACGCCTGCCTTGACCTGCTTCAGCGCCTCGAAAGACGTGTTGGTTCCGGGCTTTATAGCTGGCACCGATGCGGCAGTCGCAGACGACTGGGCGGCGGCCGTGCCGGCCACGCCGAATTCGACGGCCGCAAGGGCGATTGCCGTCATGCCGAAGAAACGGCGGCGGTTATGGTTGATTTGCTCTGACATCGGTCTCTCCTGTCGAATGGATCACGGTCGCGAAAAGGCGCCCTACTTGTATCCCCGATATGTCGTAAGCAACCGTTTTTTGAATGCGGATGTAGCTTCCGGCTGCCTGGATACATTCCGATACAATCGCGCTGCCTCAGCAAGTGGTCGCATTGGCCGCAGCCGTTTCCTCGCCACTGCGGCAGTTTGTATCGCTTTGTATCGCCGCCGCCCTACCCCGACACTTCGGTACATTTTCCCGCAAAGCCGGACACATCGGGGATACTTCACACCGGCCATATCCCCGCCGTTGCTGGTTCAGGCCCCATCGCCGCCCAGAGCCCGATCAATCGGTTTCAAAGGAAACGATGATGACACTTCTGATCATTGCCTATCTCGGAGGCGCGCTGACGATCCTCAGTCCGTGTATCCTGCCCATCCTCCCCTTCGTCTTCGCCCGCGCCGGACAGCCCTTCGTCAGAAGCACGCTGCCGATGCTGGCGGGCATGGCCGCCACCTTCGCGCTGGTCGCCACACTTGCCGCAGTCGGCGGCAGCTGGGCCATTCGCGCCAATGAATATGGCCGCCTTGCAGCGATCGTGCTGCTTGCAATGTTCGGCGCAAGCCTGCTTTCGCCGCGCATCGCAAGCACGCTTGCCCGGCCGGTCGTCGACCTCGGCAACAATCTCCTGAACGCCTCCGGCGGCGGGCGCGGCACCACGACAGTGAGGAGCGCGCTTCTTCTCGGCGTCGCCACGGGCCTGCTCTGGGCACCCTGCGCCGGGCCGATCCTCGGCCTCGTTCTGACGGGGGCTGCATTGCAGGGCGCCAATCTGCAGACGACCTTCCTGCTGGTCGCCTATGCCGCGGGTGCTGCGAGTTCGCTTGCCGTCGCCCTGCTTGTCGGCGGAAAGATCTTCGCCGCCATGAAGCGTTCGCTCGGGTTTGGCGATCGGATTCGCCAGGTGCTCGGCGCTGCCGTGTTGGCGGGTGTCGCCGTCATCGCGCTTGGACTGGATACCAGCCTGCTGGCGCGGATTTCCTATGCCAGCACCGCGTCCCTGGAACAGGCCGTACTTGACAGGCTGCATGCGAGGCCCTCGGGCGGCTCATCTTCCGAGTTGGTGAGCAACGAGGTGATGATCGCCGCAGCTGATGCGAAGAAACCCTTCCGCAGCGACTTGCCCGTCGAAGGCCGCGCCCCTTCGCTCGACGGCGCGGTAGAATGGCTGAACTCTAAGCCTCTCACCACAGAACAGCTGCGAGGCAAGGTCGTGCTTGTCGACTTCTGGACCTATTCCTGCATCAACTGCATTCGTACCATCCCCTATGTCAGGGCCTGGGCCGAAAAATATGCGGACCAGGGTCTGGTCGTCATCGGCGTCCACGCCCCGGAATTTGCCTTCGAGAAGAAGATCGACAACGTCAAGAAGGCGGTCGGCGACTTCCAGATCGGCTATCCCGTTGCGATCGACAATGATTACAGCATCTGGCGCGCCTTCGAAAACAGCTACTGGCCTGCCGCCTATCTGATCGATGCCAAAGGCCAGATCCGCTACCACCATTTTGGCGAAGGCAATTACAACAGGACCGAAAAGGCCATTCAGGACCTGCTGCGCGAAGCCGGCAGCCAAACGACGGAAAGTGCGCCGGTCGTGCCGGATGCCAAGGGCGTGGAAGCAGGTCCTGATCTCGGCAATATCCGCTCCGGCGAAACCTATCTCGGCTACGAACAGGCGGCAAACTTCGCCTCCCCCGAAGGGCTGCAGGCCGACACGGCGCGCAACTATTCGATCGCCGAACCCGGTCTCAATGGATGGGGTCTGTCCGGGACCTGGATCGTCGGCCGGGATCAGGCGACGCTTGATCAGCCGGACGGCGGCATCACCTATCGCTTCAGCGCCCGCGATCTGCATCTCGTTCTTGGGCCTGGTGCCACAGGCAAGCCGATCCGCTTCCAGGTGAAGATCGACGGCAAGGCGCCGGGGCCTGACCACGGCTCCGACATCGATGCCGATGGCAATGGCACGGTCACCGCGACTAGGCTTTATCAACTCGTCCGCCAGTCTGGCACGGTCGCCGCCCGCAACTTCGAGATCCGCTTCCTAGATCCCGGCGTGCAGGCTTACGCCTTCACATTCGGCTGAACCTGAAACGCATCAATATCCCGATCATCAACAACGACCAAAGGAGTGATAGTCATGAACAAACGTCTTCTTTTCACTGCAGCACTTGCATTTGCCACCACCGCCATCGCATTCGCAGCAGAGGCTGCCGCGGTCAGGAACATCGTGATCGTCCACGGCGCGCTGGCCGACGGCTCGGGATGGCGAAAGGCGACGGACATTCTCGAGAAGCGCGGGTTCAACGTCACCATCGTCCAGCAGCCCATCACCTCGCTCGACGACGATGTGGCGGCGACCAAGCGCGTTCTCGACCTTCAGGACGGCCCGGTCCTGCTCGTCGGCCACAGCTACGGCGGCATGGTCATCACCGAAGCCGGCAACGATCCCGCGGTCGCGGGCCTGGTCTATGTCGCGGCATTCCAGCCCGACAAGGGCGAAAGCCTGCTCAGCCTCGCCAGCTCGATGCCCGCCGGCAGCATGGATATAAAGGAAACGAAGGACGGCAAATATCTCTATCTCGATCCAGGCGCCTTCGCCGCGGATTTCGCAGCCGACCTTCCGCAAGCTGAAGCCGACTTCATGGCAAAATCACAGGTCTTCGCCTCGAAGCAGGCATTCTCCGCCAAGATCACTCAGCCGGCATGGCGGACGAAGAAAAGCTGGTCGATCGTCGCTACTGAGGATCGCTCCATCAACCCCGAACTGGAGCGTGACATGGCAAAACGCGCCGGAAGCGAAGTGACCGAGATCAAGGCCAGCCACGCCGTCTTCGCCTCCCAACCGGAAAAGGTTGCCGATGCAATCGAAACGGCGGCAAGGAAAGCCGGCGAATAACGCGCGCAGCCAGTCGCGAGGATGAAGCCTCTGGTCGGAAGGCCACCCGACCAGAGGCGTTACCAAGTCGCCCCTGCCGGCCGCTGTCGACCTCGTCGTCCCCCGCTTCCCCGCAGCCGAAGTCGGGCACCATCTATACTGTTTTGTGACTATTCCATCAGAAAATGGAAAATCAATCACAAATTCTCATTTCAAATTGTGGGGTTTCTCGATAAAATTGAGACGATATGCCATGTTGCGCGCAACCGCCTGGTGCAGAATCTGTAGCTCGGCGCAAATGCCGACTCGTAGTTCGAGGGACAAACTGGATGGGAAAGGCAGTCCCTTGTTAAATTTTCATCAGAACACTATTCCAGTGTGAACGATAAGGGAGACATGCGATATGGATAGTCGCAGGGGCCGGCGCATCGCAGTCTTATCCGAGGCCCTTTCACAACATCGCATTCTGCATATCAAGAATGCTGCCGAGATCCTGGGCGTCTCGGAGATGACGGTTCGGCGTGATGTCAGCGCCAATGCAGGCCAGTTCGCATTTCTCGGCGGCCACATCGTTGCGGCTGTCGAAGCGGAAAACGATCCCTATGAAATTTCCAAGGCAGCCGACAGTCATGCCGCTGCAAAACGGCAAGTTTGCACACAAGCCATTGATTACATTCATCATGACGATACGGTGTTTTTCGATTGCGGCACCACCTTGCCCTATCTGGTCGATCTTCTCCCAGACCAGATTCACATAACGGCGATCTGTTACGCCATGAATGTCGCCGATCGTCTGACGCGAAAACCCAACGTTCGCCTTGTTATGCTCGGTGGTCTTTACCACCCGGCATCGGCGAGCTTTTCCGGTGCCTCGGGGTTGGAAATGCTCGATCAGCTTGTGATCAACGTGGCATTTCTTTCTGCAGCCGGTGTCGATGCCCGGCGTGGCGCGACCTGCGCGCATTTTCACGAAGCGGAGATCAAGAAAAAGGCAATGTCCCGCGCACGAAAGAATATTCTTCTCGCCGACACCAGCAAAATCGGCAAGCTGAAGCCAGCCTTTTTCAGCGACATGAAGTCGTTCGATGTGGTCATCACCGAAAACGGTATGAACGATTTTGACTGAGAAAACCGCTTTTTTCTCCGTCTGTCGAAATCTAAACTTGACGCGGCTGCACAGTGATGCAAACCTCACAAACAATGAAAAAAAAATCACATTGAGCCAGTAGTGAACCTTCTGTTGCGTGCAAAAGGACCTTCACTCTCTGACCGGGAGGATTCTATTTGGAAACCGTTGCTGTTCACAATGCGGCAAACGCGGCGCATCATGGAGGCCCTTCGCGATTGCCGGACGGCACCCATAACCGGCCGCGCAATACCGGTATGGAACTCGATCTGTCGTGGGTGCTTGACACCCGGGTCAACCTCTCTGCCACCGAGCGCCGCGTAGCCTCGCTTCCCGGACGCCGGACTGTCAAGAAAGACGCACAGGCGGCTTGGCTCCTGAAGGCGGTGACCTGCATCGACCTGACCACGCTGAACGGCGACGATACTCCCGAGCGCGTCAAGCGGTTATGCGCGAAGGCGATGAATCCGATACGCGCCGACATTCTGGATTCGCTTGGCATGAGCGGCCGTTCGATCACCACCGGCGCCATCTGCGTCTATCATCGTTTTGTTGCAACGGCCGTCGAGGCGCTCGGGGATTCCGGCATTCCGGTCGCCGCGGTTTCGACCGGTTTCCCCGCCGGCCTCAGCCCGCACCACCTCAAGGTCAAGGAAATCGAGGCGTCGGTTGCCGATGGCGCGAAGGAAATCGACATCGTCATTACCCGCGAGCATGTGCTGACCGGCAACTGGACAGCACTCTACGAGGAAATGAAAGAATATCGCGCCGCCTGCGGTGATGCGCATGTCAAAGCCATTCTGGCGACCGGCGACCTGAAGACGCTCCGCAATGTCACCAGGGCCTCGCTGGTCTGCATGATGGCGGGAGCCGACTTCATCAAGACCTCGACCGGCAAGGAGGGGGTCAATGCGACGCTGGCCGTGACATTGACCATGCTGCGGGCGATCCGCGCCTATCAGGAGCGCACCGGTGTCAAGATCGGCTACAAGCCGGCCGGTGGCATTTCCGCGGCGAAGGATGTGTTGAACTACCAGTTCCTGATGAAAGACGAACTGGGGCGCGAGTGGCTGGAGTCCGATCTCTTCCGCATCGGTGCATCAAGCTTGCTTGCGGATATCGAGCGGCAGTTGGAGCATCACGTCACCGGTGCCTATTCGGCCCTCACCAGACACCCGATTGGATGATCCAGATGACTGTTGCAAAGTATTTCGACGAAATGTCCTACGGCCCTGCCCCTGAATCCGATATCGAAGCTCGCGACTGGCTGGCGCGCCACGCTTCCGGTTTCGGCCACTTCATCAATGGCGCATTCGTGCCCTCCGCGTCGGGAAAGCACTTCGACACGTTCGAGCCGGCCACAGGCAAGGTCCTGGCGAAGCTCGCGAACGGCGGCGCGGCGGATGTGGACAACGCAGTTGCTGCGGCCCGCAAGGCACAGGCGTCATGGGCGCGACTGCCGGGCCACGCGCGGGCGCGCCATCTCTATGCGCTTGCCCGGATGATCCAGCGCCATGCGCGTCTGATTGCAGTGGTCGAGGCTATCGACAACGGCAAGCCGATTCGCGAAACCCGCGATCTCGACGTGCCACTGGCGGCCCGTCATTTCTATCATCACGCCGGATGGGCGCAAATCCAGGACACGGAATTTGCCGATCATGTGCCGGTCGGCGTCGTCGGCCAGATCATCCCGTGGAATTTCCCCTTCCTGATGCTGGCCTGGAAAGTGGCGCCGGCTTTGGCGCTCGGCAACACCGTCATCCTGAAGCCTGCCGAATTCACCTCGCTGACGGCGCTTCTCTTTGCCGAACTGGCATCCGCGGCGGGCCTTCCGCCGGGCGTGCTCAATATCGTGACGGGAGAAGGCGAAACAGGCGCACTGCTCGTCGGGCATGAGGATATCGACAAAATTGCCTTTACCGGATCGACCGAAGTCGGACGCGTTATTCGCGAGCGTACCGCAGGTAGCGGCAAATCGTTGACGCTGGAACTCGGCGGCAAGTCACCTTTCGTGGTTTTTGACGACGCCGATATCGACGGCGCCGTGGAAGGCGTGGTCGACGCGATCTGGTTCAACCAGGGACAGGTCTGCTGCGCCGGTTCGCGGCTTCTGGTCCAGGAAGGCATTGCCGATCTTTTCCACGAGCGGCTGAAGCGCCGGATGGAGACATTGCGGGTCGGTCAGCCTTTGGACAAGTGCATCGATATGGGTGCGATCATCGCGCCCGTGCAGTTGACGCGTATCGAAGCGCTGGTGAAAAAGGGAGTTTCAGAAGGCGCGACACTGCATCAGGCCAAGATCGACCTGCCGAAGGGCGGCAGCTTCTACCCGCCGACGCTTCTCAGCGGCGTGCAGCCGACATCGATCGTCGCGACCGAGGAAATCTTCGGGCCGGTTGCGGTCTCCATGACTTTCCGCACACCGGAAGAAGCTATCCAGCTTGCCAATCACACCCGCTACGGCCTCGCCGCCAGCGTCTGGAGCGAGACGATCGGCTTGGCGCTGAACGTTGCGGCAAAGCTCGCAGCCGGCGTGGTCTGGGTGAATGCCACCAATCTCTTCGACGCCGCCGTCGGTTTTGGCGGCAAGCGCGAATCCGGATTCGGCCGCGAAGGCGGACGCGAAGGTTGCTACGAATATCTGAAACCGAAGGCTTGGGTCGGTCGCAAGGCGCGCGCAGCAATGCCCGCATTTTCGCAAGTAAAGCCGGTTGCCGGCGATTTTGCCCTGCCAAGCATCGACCGGACGGCAAAGCTCTTCATCGGCGGCAAGCAGGCGCGCCCGGACGGCAATTATTCCCGTGTCATCGCCTCACCCAAGGGCAAGGCGATCGGCGAGGTCGGCGAAGGCAACCGCAAGGACATCCGCAATGCTGTGGTTGCCGCACAGGCGGCCTCCGCCTGGTCGAATGCGACCACGCATAACCGCGCCCAGATTCTCTATTACATCGCCGAAAACCTCAGTGGCCGCGCCGACGAGTTCGCCTCGCGGATAACAGCGATGACCGGAGCTTCCGCAGCCAATGCAAATGCCGAGGTCGACGCCGCGATTTCCCGTCTCTTCACCTACGCAGCCTGGGCGGACAAGTATGAAGGCGGCATTCACCAGCCGCCGCTTCGCGGCGTTGCCCTGGCCATGCCGGAAGCCATCGGCGTTGTTGGCGTCATTTGCCCGCCGGAAGCGCCGCTGCTCGGCTTTATCAGTATGGCTGCGCCGTTGATTGCCACCGGCAATCGTGTCGTCGTGGTGCCGAGTGAGCCCTTCCCGCTTTCGGCCACGGATTTCTATTCCGTCCTTGAAACGTCGGATCTGCCTGCCGGTGTCGTCAATATCGTCACCGGGTCGGCGATCGAACTGGCAAAGATCCTTGCCGCGCACAATGATGTTGATGCGTTGTGGGCCTTTGGCTCGACGGAACTTTCGACGACGGTGGAGAAGCTGTCTTCGGGCAATCTCAAGCGAACCTTCGTGGACAATGGCAAGGCGACGGACTGGATGGACAGAGCCGCTGGCGAAGGCGCGCTATACCTTCGCCGCGCTGTGGATGTGAAGAATATCTGGATCCCCTACGGAGAATAAGGGCTCCAACTCTGGTCATCCGGGCGGGAGGAGAACCGCACCGGCAGGCGAGAACAACGGAATTTGAGGGAATCGCAGAGCTGTAACGGAGCTGCGGTTATCGGGCTCTGTTTTGCGGCACGAGGTGCTGTGAAATGGTGCAACTAAGGGAGGATTTCCATGCTGAAGAATATCGATCCGGCGCTGAATGCGGATGTGCTGCACGCGCTCCGGTCCATGGGACATGGCGACACGGTCGTCGTTTCCGACACCAATTTTCCTTCGGATTCGATTGCCCGGCAAACGGTGCTCGGCAAGCTGTTGCGGATCGACAATGTGTCCTCTGCCCGCGCCATCGAAGCTATTCTTTCGGTAATGCCGCTGGATACGCCGCTGCAGCCGTCTGCCGGGCGAATGGAAATCATGGGCGCGCCGGACGAGATCCCTCCCGTGCAGCAGGAAGTCCAGGCCGTTGTCGACGGCGCCGAGGGCAAGCCGGCGCCGCTGTATGGCATCGAGCGTTTCGCCTTCTATGAGGAGGCCAAAAAGGCCTATTGCGTCATCACCACCGGCGAAAACCGCTTTTACGGCTGCTTCCTGTTCACCAAAGGCGTGATTCCGCCGGAAACCGTTTGAGGGGAAACGAAATGAAGGTGGGTGTTTCGATCCTCGGGATTTTCGTCGCCGACACGGCCTATCTGGCCAAGCGCATGCCAAACGTTGGCGAGACCATCACCGGGACCGGTTTTGCAGTGGGCCCGGGCGGCAAGGGATCCAACCAGGCTGTCGCTGCTGCCCGCGCCGGTGGAACAGTCTCCTTCATCTCGAAGATCGGCCGCGACACGTTCGGCGACATGGCGCTGAAGACCTATGCGGAAGCAGGCGTGACGCCGAAGGTTGTACAGATGGACGATATGCCGACCGGCGCCGCCTTCATTTACGTCAATGACGGTAATGGCGACAATGCGATTATCGTCTATCCAGGTGCCGCAGGCACCATCGGGGTTGGTGATGTTGAGGCGGCACGCGAAACCATCGAGCAATCGGCCGTTTTCGTGACCCAGCTCGAGCAACCGGCTGAAGCGGCGCAGCGCGCCCTCGAAATCGCCCATGCGGCCGGCGTCACCACTGTTTTCAATCCAGCGCCGGCCGAGCCGTTTCCGGAGACGATCTATCCGCTCTGCGACTATATCGTGCCAAATGAGACCGAAGCGGCGGCCATCGTCGGTTTTCCGCTCGACACGCTTGACGACGCCAGACGGGCTGGCGACGCCTTTCTTGCCAAGGGCGTGAAAGCCGCGCTGATCACACTGGGTGGTCGCGGTGTGCTCTATCATACGGCCGGGCAATCGGTTCATGTTCCGGCGGTCTCGTCGGGAGCGGTCATCGATACCACCGGCGCCGGCGACGCATTTGTCGGTGGCTTCTCGGCAGCGCTCTCGCGGGGCGCTAGTCCGGTCGAGGCGGTACGTTTCGGCTGCGCCACCGCCGGTATTGCGGTGACGCGGCGGGGTACCGCGCCCGCAATGCCGAAGATCGAGGAAATCGAGGCGCTTCTGCAGAAAGGAGGCGCGGCATGACCCGCAACGATCCGATCAAACATTTCTTCATCTGGCCGGCCTTGCTGATCGTGCTGGTGATCTCGATCTTCCCGCTGATCTATTCGCTGACCACCAGCTTCATGAGCCTGCGGCTCGTCCCGCCGATCCCCGCGCATTTCGTCGGCTTCGGCAACTATACGGAATTGCTTCAGAATCCGCGCTTCTGGAGTGTCACCTGGACGACGACGATCATCGCTTTTGTCGCAGTGACGCTGCAGTATGTCATCGGTTTTTCCGTGGCGCTGGCGCTCAGCCGTCGGGTGCCCGGCGAAGGTTTGTTCCGGGTCAGCTTCCTGGTGCCAATGCTAGTGGCGCCCGTGGCCGTTGCACTTATTGCCCGCCAGATCCTCAATCCGACGATGGGCCCGCTCAATGAGTTGATGACCGCCTTCGGCTTTCCCAATCTGCCGTTTCTGACGCAGACCAGATGGGCTATCGGCGCCATCATTTCTGTCGAAGTGTGGCAGTGGACACCCTTCGTCATCCTGATGCTCCTTGCCGGGCTGCAAACCCTGCCGGAGGACGTCTACGAGGCTGCCGCGCTTGAAAATGCCAGCCCCTGGCAGCAGTTCTGGGGGATCACTTTCCCGATGATGCTTCCGATTTCGGTGGCTGTGGTCTTCATCCGCCTCATCGAGAGCTACAAGATCATCGACACGGTGTTCGTCATGACAGGCGGAGGGCCTGGCATTTCGACCGAAACGCTCACCTTGTTCGCGTATCAGGAGGGCTTCAAGAAGTTCAACCTTGGCTACACCTCCGCCCTATCCTTCCTGTTCTTGATCGTCATCACCGTGATCGGGCTCGTCTATCTCGCCATCCTGAAGCCCTATCTGGAGAAGCACAAATGAGCGTGCGTGACCTCAAAGGATCCGGCCGCTGGTGGGCGCTCGCAGGCTGCCTGCTCTGGCTGGCCTTCACCTTCTTTCCGCTTTACTGGGTCGCGATCACCTCGTTCAAGTCGCCGCTTGGGGTCGTCGGCGGGCCGACCTATATTCCATTTGTCGACTTCGACCCGACGCTGACAGCCTGGAGCGAGCTTCTGTCGGGCGCGCGCGGCCAGTTCTACAACACCTTCATCGCCTCGACGATCATCGGGCTTTCCGCATCGGTGCTGGCCACCTTCATTGGATCCATGGCAGCCTATGCGCTGGTGCGCTTCACCTTCGAGGTCAAGTTGCTGTCCGGTGTGATTTTCGTCGTTGTTGCCTTCGGCGGATATCTGCTCGGCCGTCATGTGCTGGGCTACGGGCAGGCTATTTCGCTGATCTTTGCCTTTGTTGCAGCGCTTGCGCTCGCCATCGGCTCCAGCCGAATGAAGCTTCCAGGGCCACTCCTCGGCAATGACGATATCGTATTCTGGTTTGTGAGCCAGCGCATGTTTCCGCCGATCGTCGCCGCCTTTGCCTTGTTCCTGATGTATTCGGAAATGGGCAAGTTGGGGTTCAAGCTGGTTGACACCTATACAGGCCTCACCTTCGCCTATGTCGCCTTCTCGCTGCCGATCGTGATCTGGCTGATGCGCGATTTCTTTGCGGCACTGCCGGTTGAAGTCGAAGAGGCGGCGATGGTCGACAATGTGCCGTCGTGGAGAATTTTCTTCGGTATCGTCCTGCCCATGTCCAAGCCGGGCTTGATCGCGACATTCATGATCACGCTCGCCTTCGTCTGGAACGAGTTCCTGTTCGCACTCTTCCTGACCAGTTCCAAATGGCAGACCCTTCCCATTCTCGTCGCAGGCCAAAACAGCCAGCGCGGCGACGAGTGGTGGTCGATATCGGCAGCCGCCCTGGTCGCGATCATACCCATGGTCGTCATGGCGGGCATTTTGAGCAGGCTGATGCGGTCTGGCCTGCTTTTAGGAGCAATAAAGTGACCGTTCGACAAGCCTAGTCATTGTTCAATTCCGGGGAGGAAAACATGAGAAGATTGCTATTGAGTTCAACGGCCGCAGGACTGCTTGCTGCGGCGGGCGTCACATCGGCGCTCGCGTGCGAACCTGATTACACCGGTGTCACGCTCACTGCCACGACGCAGACGGGGCCTTACATCGCTTCTGCGCTGCAACTCGCGGCCAAGGGCTGGGAGGAAAAGACCTGCGGCAAGGTGAATGTGGTGGAATTTCCGTGGTCGGAACTCTATCCCAAGATCGTAACCTCGCTGACCTCGGGCGAAGACACGTTCGACGTGGTCGCCTTCGCACCAGCCTGGGCACCGGACTTCACCGACTTTCTTTCGGAAATGCCGAAGAATATGCAATCGGGTGCCGACTGGGAGGACATCGCCCCGGTTTACCGCGAGCAACTGATGGTCTGGAACGGCAAGGTCCTGTCGCAGACCATGGACGGTGATGCCCACACCTATACCTACCGCATTGATCTGTTTGAAAACGCGGAAAACCAGAGCGCCTTCAAGGCGAAGTATGGCTACGATCTGGCCCCGCCGAAGACATGGAAGCAGTATCTCGACATCGCTGAATTCTTCCAGCAGCCGGACAAGGGCCTCTGGGGCACGGCGGAAGCCTTCCGCCGTGGTGGCCAGCAATTCTGGTTCCTGTTCAGCCATGTTGCCGGCTACACCAGCCATCCCGACAATCCGGGCGGCATGTTCTTCGATCCGGATACGATGGATGCGCAGGTCAACAATCCGGGCTGGGTGCGCGGCCTTGAGGAATATATCCGCGCCTCCAAGCTCGCACCGCCAAATGCGCTGAACTTCTCGTTCGGCGAAGTGAACGCGGCCTTTGCCGGTGGCCAGGTCGCGGAATCGATCGGCTGGGGCGATACCGGCGTCATCGCTGCCGACCCGAAGCAGTCCAAGGTCGCCGGCAATGTCGGTTCGGCATCGCTGCCGGGCTCGGATGAGATCTGGAACTACAAGACCAAAAAATGGGACAAGCAGCCCGAGGTCGTCCAGACTTCCTTCATGGCCTTCGGCGGTTGGCAGGCGGCTGTTCCGTCGTCTTCCAAGAACCAGGAGGCGGCCTGGAACTATATCCAGTTCCTGACCAGCCCGGCGGTTTCCGGTCAGGCGGCGATCACCGGCGGCACAGGCGTCAATCCTTATCGTCTTTCGCATACGACAAATACAGCGTTGTGGTCGAAGATCTTTTCCGAGCGTGAGGCCAAGGAATATCTTGGAAGCCAGAAGGACGCGGTGACCGCCAAGAACACGGCGCTCGACATGCGCCTGCCGGGCTATTTCTCCTATACGGAAATTCTCGAAATCGAGCTTTCCAAGGCATTGGCTGGAGAGGTGACGCCGCAGCAGGCGCTGGATACCGTGGCTGCCGGATGGAACAAGCTGACGGACGAGTTCGGCCGCGACAAGCAACTGGCAGCCTATCGTTCGTCGATGGGTTTGCCTGCGAAGTAAACCTGTCCTCAACATCCCATCCCGGCGGTGCCGGGATGGGATTAGACATCGTTCGAAGAAGAAGCAAACCATCGCCGCTTAGAGCGCCATGCATCCTTTCGGACGCACAAAGGACGCTCTAACACTTTGAATCTACGCATCGTGTTTTCCGAAAATTCGATTCCGATTTTCGGGCCGATGCGCTGGGCCAGGCGATGGAATTCTCATGAAAAGGTTACAGCATGTCCCAGGTGCGTTTGGATCAGGTCACCAAATCCTTTGGTAGCGTTGAGGTCATTCCTCCGCTCGATTTGGCAATTGCCGACAAGGAATTCGTGGTTCTTGTCGGGCCTTCCGGCTGCGGGAAGACAACCACCCTGCGGATGATCGCGGGTCTGGAACAGACGACATCAGGGGAAATCCGTATCGGCGAGCGGGACGTAACTACGCTGCGCCCGGGTTTGCGCAACTGCTCGATGGTGTTTCAGAATTACGCGCTCTATCCGCATATGACAGTCGCCGAAAACATCGGCTACGGCATGAAGGTGCGCGGAACGCCGAAGCAGGACATCGATGCCGCCGTTGCAAATGCGGCGCGCATTCTCAATCTCGGTGCCTATTTGAAACGCAAGCCGAATGCGCTCTCAGGTGGCCAACGCCAACGTGTGGCGATTGGCCGGGCGATCGTTCGTCAGCCGGATGTGTTCCTGTTCGACGAACCACTGTCCAACCTCGACGCTAAATTGCGCATTGAAATGCGAACAGAAATCAAGCTGTTACACCGCAGGCTCAAAACCACGATCGTGTACGTTACACACGATCAGGTAGAGGCGATGACGATGGCAGATCGGGTCGTGGTTA
This sequence comes from Rhizobium sp. WYCCWR10014, assembly GCF_001657485.1. Lineage (GTDB taxonomy): Bacteria > Pseudomonadota > Alphaproteobacteria > Rhizobiales > Rhizobiaceae > Rhizobium. Next base: position 112,310 of record NZ_LXFU01000046.1, on the reverse strand, counting down.
TGAATCAAGGGCGGATCGAGCAGGCCGCTGATCCGATCACCCTTTATGAATCCCCGAAGAATCTGTTTGTCGCTGCCTTCATCGGCTCGCCAAGCATGAATTTCATCGAGGGGCGACTTGTGCAAAACTCCGGTGGAATTGCCTTCCAAGCTGAAGGTGACGTCGACATCGCAGTTCCTACGCAAAAAGCCGAGCGCCTTTCGGCGGCAGTGGGACAATCGGTGGTTCTCGGAATCCGACCGGAGCATACTATGGTTAGGGATCCCAACGTTTCAACGGTGAGCCTTCAGGTCGCCGATATCGAGCCCCTCGGTCCATATACACTGGCGATCGGCAAGGTCGGGTCAGCGGCCTTTACTGCCCAAATCGACGCGTCATCGCGCGTTGGCCCGGATGACAGAATTAGCGTTCCAATTGATACCCAAAAAATGCACTTTTTCCTTAAAAGTACCGGAGACACGGTGGGCTGAGAAGCATCGTGAACTTATACGGCAGTATGAATTCAAAGATAGGTGGCGTCGGCAGCCCCGCATAGGCGCTAAAGGCGTCGCGATGCCTCGATGATCGACGACAATCCGCTCTCCTGCCGGCACCGCCCCGCCGGGGAGAAGAGCGAGCCGCACTTCTCAACCATCCTTCAAGCCACTTGGAAAGAAGAAGCAAGACCGAAATGCCCCTCCCCGGAAATGGGGAGGGGCAACATCGTTACTTGTTGGCAGCGACCGGGCGGACCAGTGCCGTGACGCGGCGAATGGTGACGCGGCGGTTTTCCTGCTCAGGGGCCGACGTGTTGACCTTCAGGTAGCTCTCACCATAGCCCTGCGTCGCCAGGTTCTCCGGCGCGATGCCGTAGACGTCGGAGAGCACGTTGGCGACCGATTCCGCCCGCTGGTCGGACAGGATCAGGTTGCTCTGGTCTGAGCCGACAGCATCGGTATGACCCTCGATCAGGAAGGTTTCACTCGGATCCTTCTCGAGCACCTGGCTGATCGCGTCGGCGACCTTGCGCAAGGTGCGCGCCTGGGTCATCGGGATATCGGCGCTGCCGGTCGCGAAGGTGATCGTGTCGAGGTCGATGCGACGCACCTTGTCGCGGATACGGGCCGAATACTTCACCTCATCCAGCGAATAGACGCGCTCGACCGGCTCGACGGGCGGCTCGCTCAGGAACTCGTAATAGTCCCGGTTCGGGTCGCTGCGGGTGTCGATGATGTAGTCGCTGAGCGGTACGCGCAGCCGCATCGGCGGCAGGTCGGCGCCCGGATCCTCGAAATAGTCGCGGTCGGGATCGTCATAGAGATCCTGCGAATAATAGAGCACGCTCTCGCGTCCGCGGGCATCGACGCGCGACCGCTGGATGATGTCGCCGTAACGGTTGCGGATCGTCACGATGCGATAGCCTTCCGGCCGCGTGATCGTCTCGCGGTAGCGGTCGCCGGACAGCTCTTCGTAGCTCGGCCGTTCGCCGTCGCGCAGGAAACGTCTGTCGTCGTCGCCGCGCACGATCGTCCTGTTGTCGTACTGGATGATCACACGGCTGTCGTCGCTCCCACGGTCGTCGAAGCGCGCGCCGTCCGGACGGACGAATTGCGGCCGCTCGTCGAGCTTCCTGCCCTTCTCGCGCGTCACAGCCTCAAGCTTGACCGGCGCCGGCGCCTTTCCGCCGGTGGCGGCCTGTGCATCGGCATCCGAGGTCGGCACCTTCACCTCCTGACTGTCGGCGCGCTGCCTGTCGCGGTCGCGGCGGCCTTCCCGGCCCTTGCTGCGGTCCGCATCCTTGTCGCTGTCGAGCACGGCCGCACCGTTCTCCACGGGCAGCACGACGGTCTCGCTGCTCTTGGCCGGATCTGCGGCGATCTTCTTGCGGCGCTCCAGCTCCTCGGGCGAAGCCTTTTCCGGTGCCGGAATAGCCTGCTCAACCTGCTGGCCGCCGCTGGCATCCGGCAGTGGCTGGGCAGTGTCAGTTGCGGGAGCGGTTGGCTGTGCGCCGGCGGGCTGTTCACCGGCAGGCTTTGCTGCCGTGCCATCCTTGGGCTTTTCGGCGGGCACGGCTTCCGGTGCCGCCGCCTTGTCCTCGGTCGCCTTGCCTTCGGTTGCCTTGCCTTCGATTGCTTTGTCTGTGGGTGCCTTTTCTGCAGGGGCTGCAGTCTCACCCTTTGCCGGCTTTTTCTCGGCCGGCGCCTCGGCGGCGGGTTTTGCCTCAGGCGTGGCTTCGGGCTTGGCCTGTTCCGCAGTCGGCGTCACGGCCTCGGGAGCGGCAGGCTGAGCTTCTTTCTCGGCCTTGCCCTTGCCTTTATCCCGGCCCTGGGCCTTGTCCTGCCCTTTCTCCCGCTTACCGCCTTCCGGTTTGGCTTCGGGCTGCGCCTGCTCGGCTTCCGGCTGAGCTTCCTTTGCTGCCGGCTGCTGTTCGGGCTCGGCCTGCTGCGTTTCCTGCTTTTTCGGCTTTTTCGGCTTTTCCTGGGTTACCGGCTGCTCGGCCTCCGGCTTTGCCTCGGGCCGGGCTTCCGATTTGGCTTTCCGCGCGGGCTTGCTTTCCGGCTGCGGAGCAGGCTCCTCTTTCGGCGCTGCTTCGGCCTTGGGCGCCTCCGGCGCTGCCTTGGGTTCGGGCGCCGGAGCTTCCTTGCGCTCAGCCTTCGGCTTTTCGGCCGGCGCTTCCTGCTGCGCCGGCTTCTCGGCGGCCGGCGCCTGTTCGGCCGGGGCTTCCTCCTGCTGCTTGCGCTTCTTCTTCAGCAACTCCTCTTCGGAAGGCGCATCCTGCGCCACCTCGAAGCTGCCCTGCTCGGCTTGCCGCACGGCCGAAGCCTGCGTCGTGACGTCGCGCACGGCCGCCATCGCCGTTGCCGGCTGTAGAGCCAGCGAAAGAGAAAGCAACGGAAAAGCCGCGCTCGCGAACAATCTTGATTTCATGCCCATCGGGTTTCCTCGATCCTGTTTGAGCTTCTTGAGGCCGCAAGGCCCTGGTTCCGCCCCTAGCTTCGCATTGAGGCGAAACGGCGGAATGGCAATTGCCGAGCCGCCGATTTGTTCCGGTTCTAGGAAGGTGGGGATTAACCTCGCGTGAATGTTGCAGTCTGCCGGCGTTCATCTCGCCTGCTATTTGCACCGCACAATTGCGGTGGGATTTGTGTTGCAATTCCATGAAAAAAAGTCTGATTATCGCCGCAAGGCGGTCTCAGTACCGTTGAACTGCGGCCGTCAGCCCAACAGAAAAAGGAGCGACGGCTACCAACAGAGAGGATCCTCATGCTTAACTCTACCCGTATTTTCGCGGCAGCCTCGATCGCGGCGATGTCCCTTTTTGCCGGCTCGGCCTTGGCCGATGGCGAGAAATATGTGATCGGCACCGATTCGACCTATCCGCCCTTCGAATTCGTCGATGCCAGTGGCACAATCCAGGGCTTCGACATCGACATTACCAAGGCGCTCTGCGCTGAAATGAAGGCCGAATGCACCTTCGTCAGCACCGACTGGGATGGCATCATCCCGGCTCTGAATGCCAAGAAGTTCGACATGATCGTTTCCTCCATGTCGATCACCCCGGAGCGTCTGAAGCTCGTCGATTTCTCAAACAAATACTACAACACCCCGCCGGCCATTGCCGTGCCGAAGGATTCGACCATCTCCGACGTCGCCGGCCTCAAGGGCAAGGTGATCGGCGCGCAGACCTCCACGACGCACGCCAACTATGCTGAGAAGCATCTCGCCGACACCGAGCTGAAGCTCTATCCGACCGCCGACGAATACAAGCTCGACGTTGCCAGCGGCCGTGTCGACGCCGTCATCGACGACGTCGTCGTTCTCTCCGAATGGGTGAAGTCCGACGCCGGCGCTTGCTGCAAGATCCTGACGACCCTGCCGGTCGACAAGGAAATCAACGGAAACGGCGCAGGCATTGCTATCCGCCAGGGCGATCCGCTCAGGGAAAAGCTGAACACGGCGATCGCTGCGATCCGCGCCAGCGGTGAGTACAAGAAGATCCAGGACAAGTACTTCGACTTCGACGTTTACGGCGAATAAGAAATTCGCTATCCGGCCGATGAAGGTAATGGCGGGAGGCTTGCTCTTCCGCCATTTTTGTTTGACAAAGATGGCAAGATTAAAACGGCAAAAGCCGTGAGGGGAATTCTCGCATGGGCGGATTATTTTCCGCGCTGGGCTCCTTCTGGAGCTGGATTGTGCACATTTTCGATCCGCTGTGCGGACCCGTTGGCATCTTTACCTGGTTAGGTCAGTCGACGATCCTTGCCTGCGGTGATACCGGCTGGGGCGACGAGATCGCGCTTGGCCTGCAGGTCACCGTTTCGGTGGCGATCGTCACCCTGCCGATCGGGCTCGCCATCGGCTTCCTGGTGGCGCTCGGCCAGCAGTCGGAGGAAAAGCCGCTGCGGCTGGCGGCAGGTATCTACACGACGATCTTTCGCGGCCTGCCGGAGCTTCTGACGCTCTTCATCATCTATTACGGCATGCAGATGCTGATCCAGTCGATGCTGACCTTCGTCGGTTATGACGGACCACCGGTCGAGATCAACGCCTTCTTCGCCGGTGTCATCGCGCTTTCGGTCGTCTTCTCCGCCTACTGTTCGGAAGTGCTGCTCTCGGCCTTCCGCGCCATTCCCAAGGGGCAATATGAGGCAGGCGACGCGCTTGGGCTGCATAGCGGCCGCACGCTACGCCTGATCATCCTGCCGCAACTCGTGCGCATCGCGCTGCCGGGCCTGACAAATCTCTGGATGGTGCTGCTGAAGGACACCTCCTACGTCTCGATCATCAGCCTTGCCGATATCCTGCGGCAGACGAGCGTCGCCGTGCGGGTGACCAAGGAACCCTTCTTTTTCTATGGTCTGGCCTGTTGCCTCTATCTGGTGCTCGCCATCCTCTCCTCCTTTCTGCTCGTCTATGTCGAGCGTTGGGCCAAGCGATCGGAGATCCGTCGATGAGCTACGCCGAAACGCTGATCCCGCCGCAGCCAGCACCCCGCGAGGTGATGAAGCCGATGACGCCGGCGCGCGTAGTCGGCTATATTCTCGTCGGCGTCTGGGTTGTATTGGGCGCGCTGCTGGTGATCTCCGTCGTCAACGGCTGGGATCCCGAAAAATTCGCCCGCTACGGGCCGCGTTACCTACATGGTCTCTGGATAACGTTGAGCCTCGTTTTCATTTCCGTCATCTGCGGCGCCATCCTATCGCTGCCGCTTGCCGTGGCGCGCATGTCAAAGAACCGGCTGCTGAATGCGCTGGCTTACGGCTACATCTATTTCTTCCGCGGCACGCCGCTGCTCGCCCAACTGTTCCTGGTCTATTACGGCCTCGGCATATTCCGACCGCAGCTTGAGGCCGTCGGCATCTGGTGGTTCTTCCGCGATGCCTGGTATTGCGGCCTCTTTGCCATGACCATAAATACCGCGGCCTACCAGGCGGAAATCCTGCGCGGCGCCATCGAAAGCGTGCCGCATGGCCAGCACGAGGCGGCGAATGCTCTGGGCATCCACAAGTTCATCGCCTTCCGCAAGATCATCATGCCGCAGGCTCTCATCGTCGCACTTCGACCTTATGGCAACGAGATCATCCTGCTGATCAAGGGCTCGGCGGTCGTCGCCATCATCACCGTGCTCGACCTGATGGGCGAAACCCGCTACGCCTTCTCCCGCACCTTCGACTACCAGACCTATCTCTGGGCGGCGATCTTCTACCTCACCATCGTTGAGGCCTTGCGCCATCTCTGGGCCTGGTTCGAGGCCCGCTTGACCCGGCACCTCAAGCGCTGATGCGTGACGCCAAAAACTGTGTCGGGGCTTTGGGATAATGGCATTCATCAAACAAAAACCAATTTGGCAGCACTCTTGGGACGATGCTGCCAAACCATTGATATCAAAAATAAATTGTCCTTTTACGAAGTATCTGTAAAGCTTCCGTTAACCACTCGCATGTTTCCATATCATGCAGCGCTAATAAGCGCGCGAGTGGGAACAAGAAGAAGCGGAATACGATGCACAAGGACATGGAAAAACAACTGAAGGGCTATGGTCTGACGACCGCCCAGATCCTCTACCGTCTGCCGGACCACCCGGTGATCCTACAGACCTATGTCTGGCAGGATTACGACCTCGCCCCCGACTTTCCTGAAATGCGCGGCTTCCTGAAATTCTGGGAAGAGAAGCTGGACGGGCCACTGCATTCGGTGCGCTACATCCACCGCAAGCTGATCTCGGCAACCGAGTGGCGGGCACTGAAGGGCGAGTTCATCCTGCACTGAGCGGCTCTGAGCACGATACCGCAAGCCGTGAGCGGTTTTCGCGAGACATCATGCAGCAACTCGAAGTGCTACAGCGTCCTTGGCGCGTCTGAAAAGACGGGGCGCCGTAGGCCGCATCAGACATGCGCCTCTCCATGGCCGAATTCGCCTTCGTCGCGATCCGGGCGCAAGGCGAAACCAAGCATGCCGAGATAGAAGGCGATGACGACTGCAATGACCGCAAGGCCGGGAATCGGCCCGAGCACGGCATTGTCGATGACATAGGCCCATGACTGCGCCTGCAGCGCCGGCATGCCCTCCGTCTGCAGCTTCGGCGTCGAGATCTTCAGGCACCAGGCGAGCAACAGGATGAAGTACATCCAGCCGTAATTGCGTTTGAGCCGGCGGTGCATCGCCTCTTGATAGCTGAGCAGGAAGCGCGGCTTGCGCAGGCTTCTGGCGACCACCACCGCCCATTCGCTGCCGGCATTGGCGTCGGGTGCCAGGATTTGCGCAAAATAGCAGCGCTCGATCTGGCGAATGCGAGCGCGATAGATATCGAAGAAGCGGTAGCGCCGCGCCTCGATCATCAGAAGCAGCGTCACCAGCATCATCCCGAACAGCAGCACTCCGTGATGCGAGGTCGGCGTCGACAGCGACACCGAGAGGAGTGCGGCGACCACGGTGATCGCCCAGTTGGACGTTCGGTCGATGCGGTCGCGCCAGCTCGTCATCCGCCCGAGTTCACCGCGGTAATAATGGCTGAGCGTGTTGGTGACCTCATTTGGTGTCGTAGGTAGCAGATATGCCCGGCCGGTCTCTCCTTCCCTCGCCGATGATGTCCTCTCTGGCTCCGTTTTCATGGCCTTTCCTCCCTTGGTCTTCTTTTCGGCCATTCTGCGCCCGTAATCGCGCCATTGCAAAACATCGAAAGCCGCCTTAGACGCATGCCTGAAACAAAAGGACGATGGACTGCGATGGCAAAGAAGATCGACGAAGAAGCTCTTGGCGAGGCCTATAACCGCGCGCTGGCGCTGGAAAAGGCCGGCGATGTCGACGCCGCCGTTGCAGCCTATGAGGAAGTCTTGGCACTCGATCCCGACGATCACGGCGGTGCGGCCGTGCGCATTGCCGCGATGGGCCGCGGCGAAACGCCGGTCAAGGCGCCCGACGCCTATGTCGAGACCTTGTTCGACCAGCATGCCGAGGTTTTCGAGGACGTGCTCGTCGAGCAGCTTGGCTATCACGTGCCGATGCTGGTGCGCCAACGCCTGCAGGCGCTGAAGCTCGGACCGTTCAAGCGGCTGCTCGATCTCGGCTGCGGCACGGGCCTCACCGGCGGCGCGCTGCGCGACCTCTGCGCTGATATGACCGGCATCGATATATCGGAGAAGATGGTCGAGATTGCCCATGAGAAGGATCTTTACGAGACGCTCTTCGTCGCCGAGGTCGAGGATTTCCTAGACGACAACGACGAGGAAGCCTTCGACATCATCGCCGCCACCGACGTGCTGCCCTATCTCGGCGCGCTCGAACCGCTGTTCTTCGGCGCCGCCGAGAACCTGACGCTGGGCGGCCTGTTCATCTTCTCCTCTGAAACCCTGCCCGAGGAAATACTCGCCGGCCGCGCCTACATGGTCGGCCCACACCAGCGCTTCGCCCATGCCGACGCCTATGTCAGAGAACGCCTGACGGCCACCGGCTTCGAACTCATCGAGATATCGGATATCAACGTGCGCATGGAAAACGGCCAGCCGACACCAGGCCATCTGGTGATCGCCCGGTATGATGGCTGACGCCAACACCTGATATATTGGCTGGCGGAATACTTGCACGGTTGGCGAAGTATTTATTGCGTGATGCGTCACGACCTGATAGTTAGTCGATCGGTAAAGTTTACCGCAACGATAGAAAGGTCGCCGCATGTCGCTCGTGCTCTATGGGCATCCGCTCGCCTCTTTCTGCCACAAAGTGCTGATCGCGCTTTATGAAAACGGCACTCCCTTCGAGAATCGCATCGTCGATCTTTCCGACGAAAGCTCGCGCGCCGATCTCTTTCGCTTCTGGCCGATCGGCAAGATGCCGCTGCTGCGGGACGAGGCGCGCGAGAGCACCATTCCCGAGACATCGATCATCATCGAATATCTCGAGCAGTATTATCCCGGCCCCGTTCGCCTGCTGCCGCTGGAGATCGACCGAGCGCTGCAGGTTCGCCTCTGGGACCGCTTTTTCGACCACTATGTCCAGGCGCCGATGCAGACCATCGTCAGCAATCGCCGACGCCCCGAGGGCACGGCGGACGAAATCGAGGTGGCCGCCGCGAAGGCGACGCTCGCAACCGCCTATGCGATGATCGAAAAGCAGCTCGCCGACAAGCAATGGATATCAGGTGACGGCTTCACCATGGCCGATTGCGCCGCCGCCCCCGCGCTTTTCTATGCCGAGACGCTGATCCCCTTCACTCCGGAACGGCCGAACCTTCGCGCATATTACGATCGGCTGCTGGCGCGCCCGTCCTTTGCAAGGGCGCTGGAAGAGGCCCGCCCCTACTTCAAGTTCTATCCCTACAAAGAGAGGCTGCCGGCCCGCTTCCGGGATGCGGCGGGATGATCGAAAGCCAGGCGAATCTCGACCGCATGTTCCATGCGCTTTCCGATCGCAGTCGCCGCGGCATGATCGATCGCCTCGGCCGCGGCCCGGCCTCCGTCACCGAGCTGGCCGCACCGCTCGCGGTTGCCTTGCCGACGGTGATGAAACATCTGCAGGTGCTGGAGGAGAGCGGCCTCGTGCTCTCCGAAAAATCCGGCCGGGTGCGAACCTACCGCTTGCAGCAGGACGCGCTTGCCGCCGTCGAGCGCTGGGTGGAACAGCGGAAGATCCAATGGACGACCACCTTCGACAGGCTGGACCACTTTCTCGCCAATGAAACGGAGACCCTTCCCGAATGACGACACGATCCGCCGAACACGTCACTCTCGTCATCGAACGCCATCTCAAGGCGCCGATTTCCCGCGCCTTCCGCGCCTGGTCAACACCGGAATCCAAACGGCAATGGTTCGCCTGCCATGGCGAGTGGGTGCCGCTGGACTACGGGCTCGATTTCCGCCCCGGTGGCGCGGAAAGGAACTACGTCGCCGATACTGACGGCCTTCTCCACGCCTATGACGCCCATTACATCGATATCGTGCCCGATGCCCGCATCATCTATGCCTATGAGATGAAGCTTGGGGAAAGCCGCATCTCCGTGTCGCTCGCAACCGTTGCCTTCGAAGCCGCACCCGGCGGCACGAAAATGGTCTTTACCGAACAGGTGGTCTTCCTCGACGGCTACGCCGATAACGGCGCCCGCCTCCAGGGCACCGAGATCGGCCTGGACACTCTGGAACTCTTCCTCGAGCGCGAGGAAAGCCCGATCCACTGATCGCATGTCGCGCAAAACCAAATCGCCTCGCATGACAAGTTTGACGCGACGCGTTTCAGGCGAAATAAGCCAAGCCTCAAGCGCTGCTTGGTTTCTTCCGCGAGCCGGCAGAACGTGCGGCGGCCCGCTTTGAAGTGTTGAGTGCGACAGCACCGCGAATGAGCGCCTTCAACGCCTCCTCGTCGATCTCGTCGCCTTCGTGGAAATCGATGGCGCGCCTGGTATTGCCGTCAAGGCTGGAGTTGAAAAGACCTGAAGGGTCCTCCAGCGAGGCGCCCTTGGCGAAGGTCAGTTTCACCACGCTTTTGTAGGCCTCGCCGGTGCAGATGATCCCGGCGTGCTCCCACACCGGAACGCCTCTCCACTTCCATTCCTCGACCACGTCGGGCTCGGCCTGCCTGATGAGAGTTCGGACCCGAGCGAGCGTCTTGCCGCGCCAATCGCTCAACTCCTCGATTCTCGCATCGATCAAACGAGAAGGAGAGTCTCCGTCCTTCTCTTCGCTGGAGCCGCTCTTCTTGAGGGTTGCCATGGCTTTCCTCATCGATATCTCCCCTCCATCCCTTAAGTGCTGATGGCCTAGAGCGCGTACGTCCTTTCGGACGCACAAGGACGCTCAAACGCTTTGAATCTACGCATCGTGCTAGTGTCCGTTCACATTCGTTCGCCGGGCAATTGGCTGGCCTGTTCCACCCAGGCGGCGAGCTGAGCCTCGTCGAGTTGGTCTTCTTCATGGATGTGGAAGTAACGCACTTCCTTTTGTTTGGACTCGCCGGGCGGGATGGGGCTGAGCGACGTGCCGCGGAAGAAAGCAACCTTGATATATTTCGCGAAGCAATGGACACCGAGGAACCAGCCCTGCCCTTCGATGCCGTAGAGGGGCGAGTTCCATTTCACAGCCTTATACACCCCGGGCACCGTGCGGGTGATGAGCGCATCGAGGCGATGCCCGACGTCACTCTTCCAGCCGGGCATGGCGGCGATATAGGCTTGCACGGGAGCGTCGCCGTAACCCTTGGCGATCTGAGGGTTGCCGCCCGAGAGAAGGACCGGCTCCGCGGTATCAGGCTTGGCGGCTGTCTTCTTTGTGACCTTTGCTGCGGTCTTGGATGTCTTCCCGGACATTGCCTTCACTCCTACCCTCCGCTGCGTCCTGCGCCGCGCCACCTGGTGGCATATGGCAGCGCGAACAAGTAGAGACCGGTGAGCAGCAGCAAGGTCAGCGGCAGCAGCGCCATGAGGCCCGCCCAGACCGATGATTTCTCCTGCACCATCGCGATGATATTAATTATGACGGCCAGCGTAAAGGCAATGGACAGCCAGCGGTGGATTTGCCGAAGCCAGTTATTCCAATTCAAGGGAACCTCCTGCGAAAACGAGCCGAAGCCGATGACGTGATCCGTTTTGGCAGCGGTCTCACTCTATCCGCGCCAGGACCTGCTCGAGATTTGCAAAGAACCGCTCCCACCCGCTCCTGGCGCCCCCGTAGGCCTGACGCTGATCCGGTCGGAAGCCCGATTGCTCCATACGCAGTTGCGTGCCCGCGCCCGTGGGCGTGAGAGTCCAGGTGACGATGCTCACGAGATCATAGGCAGCCCAGGTATAAGACAGGGTTTTGTTCGGCTCGACTTCCAGGACCTGGCAGTCGACGGAGCCCCAATCTGCGCTCAGCTTGAAACGGTGATCCACGACCGGCACGAAATCGTTCTTCATCAGCCAGTCCGCGATCAGATGCGGTTGGGTGAGCGCGCGCCAGATCTTTTCCGGCGGAAAAGGGATCTCTCGTTCGACGATGACGGAACGGGTTTCGTTCATTGGTCCATCCTTTTCAGTAGATCTTCCAGCTGGTCGAACCGATTTTGCCAGAAGCCCGCCATCTCACTTGTCCAGTCGACCAGCGGCGCCAGCGCACCGAGCTGGGCGCTATAGTGGGTCTGGCGACCTTCATGGCGGTCGCGGACCAATCCGGCCTGCTTCAGGATTCCGAGATGTTTCGAGACGACTGGTTGCGAGACCCCGGCCCGAGCCGTCAGAGCCCCGACCGTCTTCTCTCCTTCGCGGCACAGCCGTTCGAAAAGAGCCCTCCGGGTCGGATCGGCGAGCGTTCTGAAGAGCACGTCTTGGGTGTCCGACATCTACAATCCATACCCCGTTGGCTATGGATTGACGTATAGCCATGGAGGTATGAGTGAGTCAAGCTGGACGTAAAACAACTCGAGAGAATATTGTTTGATTTAGCGCGTGTGGCAGCGCGGAGAAGCGGCTGAATTTCACATACCCAAGCGGCTATGCATTTTCGCCATTGGGCATGCATGCCCCCATCGACACGCCTCGCCCATGCCGAGGTCATGCAGCGTCGCGATTAGCCCTGGGATCAATGGCCGCCGTCGGTGCCGAGAATCGCGGCAAGCAGCCGGCCTTCCAGCTCGGCGAGGCCAGGATGGCCGTGCCGGCGCGGACGCGGATAGGGAATGGCAAGATCGAGTGCGATCCGACCCTCGTCGAGCACGATGACCCGGTCGGCGAGATGCACCGCCTCGCTGACGTCATGGGTGACGAGCACGGCGGTGAAGCCGAGTTCGCGCCAGACACGGTTGATGAGTTCCTGCATGCTGATTCGCGTCAGCGCATCGAGGGCGCCGAGCGGTTCGTCGAGCGCCAGCACGCCTGGCCGGCTGACCAGCGCCCGCGCCAGCGCCACGCGCTGCCGTTGCCCGCCGGAAAGCCGCGCCGGCCATTCCCCGGTCTTTTCGCCAAGCTGGACTTCGGCAAGCACGGCATCGGCCGCCTTTGCCGCCGCCCGGCTGTCGATGCCGTCGCCGAGCCCGACGACGACATTGTCTGCGACACTGAGCCAGGGCAGCAGCCGCGGCTCCTGAAAGACGATGCGCGCGTTCGGGCTCGCCCGCGCGCCGTCGGCATCCTCGAAATGCAGCTCGCCGGCGCTCGGCTCGTCGAGGCCCATCAGGATGCGCAGCAGCGTGCTCTTGCCGCAGCCGCTCTTGCCGATCACGGCGACGAACTGGCCGGCCGGAATATGCAGATTGATGCCGCGCAGCACGCGGTTGGCCCCAAAACTCTTTTCAAGCCCCGTCAGGCTGATCGCCGCGGGCGCACTACGGCCCACTGCCGGCGCGTTTTCGCGCGCATAAGCTGGCTCTTCGACGACGGCGTGAAAACGCTCATGTGCGATCGATGTCATGGCGTCTCTCCTATTTCTGATAGACCGGGTTCCAGGCGAGCAGCCGCCGCTCCAGCACCCGGGCGATGACATCCGCAAGCTTGCCGAGCACGGCATAGATGACGAGGGCGAGCACGACGACGTCAGTCATCATGAATTCGCGGGCATTGTTGGCCATGTGGCCGATGCCTGAGGATGCGGCGATCGATTCCGATACGATCAGCGTCAGCCACATGATGCCCAGCGCATACCTGAGGCCGACGAAGATCGATGGCAGCGCGCCGGGAAAGATCACCTTGCGGAACAGCGTCCAATTGCCCATGCCATAGACCTTGCCCATCTCGATCAGATCGCGATCGACATTGCGCACCCCATGATAGGTGTTGAGATAAACCGGGAAGAGCACGCCGAGCGAGGTCAGAAACAGCTTCGATTCCTCGCCGATCCCGAACCACAGGATGACGAGCGGGATCATCGCCAGATGCGGAATGGTGCGCAGCATCTGCAGCGTCGTATCCGTCAGCTGCTCGGACATACGCGACACGCCATTGGCGATACCGAGCAGGAAGCCGATCGAGCCGCCGACGAGAAGGCCGGCAAAGGCGCGGCCGGCGCTGACCAGCACGTCATTCGGCAACTGGCCGGAAACCGTCGTCGACCAGAAGGCAAGGCCGACATCGGCCGGCGACGGCATGATGCGCGACGAGATCCAGCCGACAGAGGAGGCAAGCTGCCAGAATGCCACGATCGCCACCGGCACTAAGTAAGGCGTCAGCTTCTCCAGGCCGGGCAACGGCAGGCGCAGACCCGCCTTCCCGGCCTTTTCGGAAGCGACAGACCGTACAAACGGAGTATCGAAAGTCGACATGCATTGTCCTCGCACTTATCGAAAGCAGGATGCCGCAAGCCTTGAACGGCTTGCGACGGTGTCACGCTCTGTTCGAGCTCAGGAGCCGGAAACGACTTTCAGATTGCCGCCATGGCTGCCGCCTGCGAAGACCTGCTTGCGGCCGAACTCGTTGTTGAAGCCCAGGCGCTGCTGCTCGCGGGTAATGCCGAGTTCGGGGAAAAGCAGTTCGGCGACGCGATAGGCCTCTTCGAGATGCGGATAACCGGAGCCGATCACCGTATCGATGCCGATCTCCTGATACTCGCGAAGGCGCGCTGCCACCGTCTTCGCCGAGCCGACCAGCGCCGTGCCCGCGCCGGCGCGCACCAGGCCGACGCCGGCCCAGAGGTTCGGGGAGACTTCGAGCTTGTCGCGGCGCCCGCCATGGAGGGCGGCCATGCGCTTCTGGCCAACCGAGTCGGACTCGTGGACGAATCGCTCCTGCGCCTCGCGGATCGTATCGTCGTCGAGATGACGGATCAGCCGCTCGGCCGCCTCCCATGCTTCATCATCGGTTTCGCGCACGATGAAGTGCAGACGAATGCCGAAGCTCACCTCGCGGCCGCGTTCGCCGGCAGCCTTGCGCACCTTGGTGATCTTCTCGGCAACCTGTGCCGGCGGCTCGCCCCAGGTCAGGTACTTGTCGACACGGCCGACGGAGAAATCGATACCGGCATCCGACGAGCCGCCGAAATAGAGCGGCGGGCGCGGGTTCTGCACCGAGGGGAAGCCGAGGCGCGCATTGGTCGCCTTTATGTATTTGCCGTCGAAGCTTGCCGTTCCCTTTTCCAGCAGCTCCTCGAAAACGGTGAAGAACTCCTCGGCATGGGCGTAGCGCTCGTCATGCTCAAGATGGATGCCATCACCGGCAAGCTCCGCCGGGCTGCCGCCGACGACGATATTGAGCAGCAGGCGGCCGTTGGAGATGCGGTCGAGCGTCGTCGCCAGACGCGCGTAATAGGCGGGCGATGCCGTGCCGGGGCGGATCGCCACCAGGAACTGCAGCTTCTCGGTCTTGGCGGCAAGGGCTGCGGCGGTCACGAAGGATTCTTCGCAGGCAACCCCGGTCGGCAGCAGCACGCCGGAATAGCCGAGCCTATCGACGGCCTGGGCGATCTGCGTGAGATAACCGATCTCGGGCGCGCGGTTGAGATCGGAGGAGCCGAGATAGGTGCCATCACCCGATGTCGGGATGAACCAGAGGAAATTGATGGGCTCGGATGTGCCTGTATGGGAGATGGTGGTCATTGGAAGACGGTCCTTTAGCTGCGGAATTCGAAAATCAACTCGCGCGGTCGAGATGGCCGCTGGCAAGCGGCGACACGCAGACTGTCTGCCCACTCCGCGCCGCCGCCGCGCGAATGCTTGGGAGGATCGCGGTGGTGGCGGAGGCTGTAATAAGGCCGGCTGTCCATCTATGCGTGAGCAACTGAAATATCCCTGTCGATCGGATGGTGGCTGGCCGACGCCTTTCGGTGTCCGCGTCGATCGTCAGGATACTGACATAGACCACCAATTAGATCGACAATATCAATTTGCTATTATATTCCGATTTGGAGAATATTTTTCCGGTTCGGCGGCATGAAGACCCTCTCCATGCCGCCTCGTGGAAATCTTGGTCCTGGCCGGAAAATCAGCTCGCCTTGGGACGCCAGACGATATCGCCGGTCACGAGCTTCTTCGGCAGGATACCGAGCCCGTAGAACTCGTCGGCGAGCGCCTGCTGATAGGCGGCGGCGGCATCGGTGATGGTCGAGACGCTGCCGAGATCGGCGCCCTTTCGCGTCAATGTTACGCGCGTCACGTCAACCGGCACGCCGGTGATCTCGGAAAGTTCCTTCACCGTCTCGTCGAGATTGCTCTGGGCAGACGTGCCGACCTTGCCGAGCTCATCGATCACGTCGACGACCACTTGCCCATTGGCATCGGTGAAATCGCGATTGGCGAGGAAGAAACTGTAGGAGTCGACGATGCCTTCGGCGGTCGTCAGGATACGTGTTTCCGGATCGGTTTCGGCAATCGCCAGATAAGGATCCCAGATCGACCAGGCGTCGATGCTGCCATTCTTGAACGCAGCGGCGGCATCCGGCGGCGAAAGATCGAGCTGCTCGACATCTTCGGGCTTCAGGCCTGCCTTGCGCAGAACCTTGACGGTTACATTATGCGCGCTGGAGCCGCGCTTGAAAGCGACCTTTTTACCTTTGAGGTCTTCAAGCGTCTTGATGGGCGAATCCTTGCGCACAAGGATGGCCGAGGCTGCCGGGCTACCCTTGTAGAGACCGACATAATAGAGCTGCCCGCCGGCCGCCTGGGCAAAGAGCGGCGGCACATCGCCGGTCGCGCCGAAATCGAGAGCGCCGGCGCCCAATGCTTCGAGAAGCGGCGGGCCGGAGGTGAATTCCGACCAGCTGACGGTAATGCCGCGATCGGCAAGCCGCTTCTCAAGTGCGCTGCGACGTTTGGCGAGCGCCAGCACGCCGTTCTTCTGCCAACCGATACGGAACTCGCTGGCAGCAGCGCGTGCCGGCCTGACAGCCGGCAGGATTGCCGTAGCCGCGGTCGCTGCGAAAAGCCCGAGCGTTTGTCGACGTGAAATCATGACTTTCCCCTTTTTCATGGTGCCAAGCCTGTTCGGCTGGTCGACCTGTCAGTGATGAATGCCATGATGATGAAATCTATAATTTATATCGACAATTTTATTTGCGAGATTCGGCCTTTGCTGAAATTTTGCGGCCCGGAAATCGCCCTTAAGCGGATTTTTTTCGCGCGTCCGCTATGCCGGCTACTATTCCGCTTCCTTCCCAACCTTCGGCGGCCAGACGCTCCCGGATAAAGGTGGGGCCGCCGGCAAGACGGTTCGCAAGCAGGCTTGCGGGATCGACGATGCGCCAATAGGGCGTGACCGTCGAAACCGGCTCACTCTTCTCCAATGCGCCGAAGGACAGTTCGGCGATCGCGCGCAAATGCCGCTGCACGGTTACCGGGCAACAGGCATCCGCCCGATATTGGTCAGCGAGACGACGGCGGAGAACGCCGACGTCGGTAAGCACACCTTCCGGTGCTGATCGAATCTGCTCTGCGACCATCTGCAGCGATGGAATGAGCATAGCCTGTATTCCGCTGCGGCCTTTGCGCCGCGGCTTGATCGTCGGAATTTCGCTCATGTCACCCTCCGGAAACATTGTGCCCTCTCCCCGATCTAGGGCTGCCCCGAACGGTGGCCAGCCTCATATGCGTCAATCGGAAGGAAGTCCGTCTTCACGGGCTTTTCTGCTCCCGCCGTTTCGGTTAATCCTCGGACCCGCACTTGAGGAAAAGGATAGGACATATGGCTAAAGTCGCGTTCATCGGTCTCGGCGTCATGGGTTTCCCCATGGCGGGCCATCTGAAGACGAAGGGCGGCCACGATGTTACCGTCTACAACCGTACCGCCGAAAAAGCCGCCGCCTGGGCCGAGAAATTCTCCGGCAAATCTGCCTCCACCCCGGCCGAGGCCGCCGCCGGTGCCGATTTCGTCTTCGTCTGCGTCGGCAATGACGAAGATCTCCGGTCGGTGACATTGGGCGAGAACGGCGCCGTGCACGGCATGAAGCCAGGTTCGGTGCTGATCGACAACACCACCGCCAGCGCTGAAGTCGCCCGCGAACTTTATGCCGCGGCAAAGGAAAAAGGTGTCGATTTCATCGACGCTCCTGTCTCCGGCGGCCAGGCCGGTGCTGAAAACGGTGTCCTGACCGTCATGTGCGGCGGCGACGAGGCCGTCTTCGAACGCGCCAGACCTGTCATCGACGCCTATGCCCGCATGGTTGGTTTGATGGGACCGGCAGGCTCGGGCCAGTTGACCAAGATGGTCAACCAGATCTGCATTGCCGGCCTCGTCCAGGGACTTGCCGAAGCGCTGCATTTCGGCAAGCGTGCTGGCCTCGATATCGAAAAGGTGGTCGAGGTGATCTCCAAGGGGGCAGCCGGCTCCTGGCAGATGGAAAACCGCCACAAGACCATGAACGCAGGCAAGTATGATTTCGGCTTCGCGGTCGACTGGATGCGCAAGGATCTCGGCATCGTGCTCACCGAAGCCCGCCGCAACGGCGCCAAGCTGCCGGTCACCGCCGTCGTCGACCAGTTCTATGGCGACGTGCAGGCAATGGGCGGCAATCGCTGGGACACATCCTCGCTGCTCGCCCGCCTCGAAAAATGATCGGCCCCTCCTCCGATGCGGCCGAATTGATCGCGCATCTCGAAACGCTGCGCTCGGAGGAGGATGTTGCCGGCATGGCGCGCTTTGGCATCGTCACCGATCGCGCCCTCGGTATCTCCAATCCCGATATCAGGGCGGTCGCCGGACTGGCGAAGAAGGATCACGCCAGGGCAATGCAGCTCTGGCGAAGCGATATCCGCGAGGCCCGCCTGCTCGCCCTCTACACCGCCGAGCCGAAGCGGTTGACCATGGAAGAGGCTCGAAGTTGGACCAATGATTTCAACTCGTGGGAGATCGTCGATTGCGCCGCCGATCTCTTCGTTGAAGCCCGGCTGGACGAGCTCATCTCAGACTTCGCCGCCGACGAGCGCGAATTTATCAGGCGCACCGCCTTCGCCATGATTGCCGGTGCCGCCGTTCACTTGAAGAAGGAACCTGATGCGACCATCCTCGCTTGGCTGCCGCTGATCGAGGCCCATGCCGGCGACCCCCGAAACTTCGTGCGCAAGGCGGTGAATTGGGCGCTTCGCAATATCGGCAAGCGCAACCTCGCCTGCCATGCGCCGGCCCTGGCACTCGCAAGGATCCTGGCGGAAAGCCCCGACAAAACCACCCGCTGGATCGGCAAGGATGCCGCCAGGGAACTGGCCGGCGAAAAGCTGTTGGCACGGTTGAGATAAGGCGAGATGCCGGCTCGAATAACTAAATCAATGCTGCCTGGACTTTTCGACCAGGAAATCAATCAGCACCCGCACCGCCGGCGGCATGCCCTTGGCTGTCGTGAAGACGATGTAGAACTGGCTCTCCTCCGACTGCCAGTCCGGCAGCACCCGCACCAGCTTGCCGGCCTTGAGATCGGCCTCGCAGGCACTTTCGAGCAGAAGCCCGAAGCCGAGCCCGGCACGAGCTGCGTCGAGGATGGCGGTCATACTGCGGCAGGTGAGTCGCGGCTGATGCCGAATCACCTGCTTGGCGTCATTCGGACCGACCAGTTCCCAGGTGTGGAACGACACCCATGACGTCATTGCCAGCGTCGGCAGGTCGGCGAGCTCGTCCACGCAATTCAAGTTGCCGGTACGCTCGACCAGCGCCGGACTTGCGACCAGGATACGCCTGATACGGTCGAGCTTGCGCATCGTCAAGCTCGTCTGCGTCTCCGGCTCGTTGGTCGCCCTCACCTCGAGGTCGATCCGTTCGTTGATGAGATCGGCGCGCCGGTCGGAGCCGATGATCTGCAGCTTGATCTTCGGATAACGTTCCAGAAATTCGGGCAGAATCCCCCCGACAGAGATGTCGACGAGACCGAGCGGACAGCCCATCCGCACCACACCTTGCGGATCGGACTGAGCCTCGCTGACGATCGATTTGGCGCGATCGGCCTCCTGCAGGATGGTCTGGCATCTTTCGTAGAAAGCCTGGCCGATTTCAGTCACCCGGAAGTGACGGGTCGAGCGTTCTATGAGCCTCGCGCCAAGCCCTTCCTCAAGCCGGCTGACTCGCCTGCTGAGTTTCGAACGTGGTATTTTGAGATCGCGACTTGCAGAAGCGAAACCGCCGCTGGAGACGACAGCGGCGAAATAATAGTAGTCGTTGAGATCGTCCATAAGAACAAGCTATCCGAGAGTAGGAATGAATGCCGGCCCCCAGCAAGGGTTGTATCCTCTCTCCCAAAAAGCTGTGATCACATTGTCGGCATTGGATTTTCTTTTCGCGACTTGTGACAAAACAAACCGATGCCGAAGAGGAGACGGACAAACAGCCGTCCGCACGACAATTCTATCGGTGGATTTGAAAAATTGAAAAACGGGGTGCCTCAAGAAACAAGGCTGGCACATGCCGACGTGCGTTATGCAACGTACCGGTTCGCCTCACCTGAAAAGGCGATCCTGAAAGACTGCCTTGAAGATTGCGCTTCAAAAACGCTGCAAGGACGGTCCGGCAGGGAAGACCGGACCCGTCCCCGTAGCTGATCGGAGGTCACTCGGATCAGAAACTGATTTAAGTGCTCCCGGTCAGAAGACCGGGAGCATTCATTAGTCGATTAGAACGAACGCTGCAGGCGGAAGTAGCCCGAAGTGGAGTCGTCTGCATCTTCAGGATCGAGGTACTGAACCGAAGCCTTTGCGTAGAAGTTGTCGACGATCTGGTAATCAACCGTCAGACCAACCTTCCAGGCATCACCATCGCTGAAGTCGTCGCCGGCGACGTAGTAGTCGCCGTAGTACTGGACGCCAGGAGTGATCTTGAGCTTGTCGGTTGCCTTGATAGCGTATTCGGCAGCGACAGCCCATTCAGCTGCGGAGTAGTAGGAGTTCGGGCCGGAAGAGTATACGGCGGCGAGGCCGAGCGTACCGGGACCGATGTCAACCGTACCCATTGCACGGACAGCACCGTCTTCGTTGTCGAAGTCCCAGCCACCGGTGACCTGATAGCTGAATGCACCGGCAGTGCCGCCGACGCCGAAGGCAACGCCGACGTTGTTCGGCTCTTCGCCCGTCTTGTAGAAGCCGTCTTCCAGCTCGTCGACGCTGATGCCAGCGTAGAAGGTGCCGCTTTCGTACTGATAACGCAGCGAATTGTGCAGCGTTACGATCGAGCCGATGTCGTCGGTTTCACCCGAAAGACCATCGTCCCACCAGCTGTAGAACAGACCAGCGCGGAAGCCCGCGATGTCGAGATAAGCAGAGTCGAGGATAGCGTCCTGATCCGTGGCATTGTCAGCATTGAACTGCATGACGATGACGCCGGTCAGCGGACCATACTCGGTGTCGCTCTTGGCCGTGAACTGAACCTGACCGCGAGTTCTTGCATCCCAGTCCGAGTCGTTGCTGTCCGAACCGTTGAGCGGCTGATCACCAACATCAACCTGGAAACGGATGTAGCCTTCGATCTTGAGGCAGGTTTCGGTGCCCGGGATGTAGAAGTAGCCGGTGCCGTAGGCGTCGCAGACGCGAACATACTCAACCGGTTCCGGCTCAGCAGCAACAATAGCGTCAGCTGCAAGAACCGGCGTCGATGCAGCAAATGCTGCTGCTGATGCAAGCAAAACCATTCTGATGTTCATTTACCAATCCATTCCTTTGTCGATCGGGGCTGGCTTCAGATCGGGTAGTCGATTTGAAGCCGGCCCAGTTTGAACAGCCATCTCGGCGTGCGGATCGATCGAACCGCCAAACCGTCATCACATACAAGGACCTATCAAGCAATTCTCGATACACGTCGGATGGGTTCTCACGGGATACTTTCCCCGACAACGTGATTTTTATACAACAATTACAGATATTTAGACGAAAGACATGCCAAACGGCTCCGCGACGGAAATCTTCCATCGCAAGCCGCAAACGCTACACCCCTTTGTCAAATTCTCCACCGTCCGACCCCCGTCGAACATACCGGTGAAGCGCATAAACTCTACCGCCGGCTAACAAGCACAAACAAGGTGGCGGTTTAGAACATGGTGTCCTGAATTCGATACCAATGAGACAAAATTATGACATATCGCCCACTGGTTTCATCGACCATAACCCGGGAATCCTTACCAGGCTATTCACTTTTTCAGAAATTAAGGGCGATTTGAGCGTTTTTTCGCTATTTTTGAGGCTTTTTTGCAGTCGCCGACCGCACATCCCAAAACTTGGCCTTGCCGAACCGGCATTCCCGCGTGCGGCCATAGTATCACACCTCGCCTCCAACGGGCATATCCCCGACCAGACTCACACATGGTCCCAGTCCCTCGTTGGATTTTGCATGATCGCGTGCGGTCATCGCCGCACGCTTGACCTCAATCCTCGTTGGATTTGGCATTGTCGAGAATCATGTAGTCGAGCGGCAGTTGCGTCGAATACTTGATCTGCTCCATCGCAAAGGCTGAGGAAACGTCGCGAATCTCGATCTTGGCGATCATCCGCTTATAAAAAGCGTCATAGGCGGCGATATCGGGGACGACGACTCGCAGGAGATAGTCGACATCGCCGCTCATCCGGTAGAATTCGACCACTTCGGGGAATTCGGCCACCACCTCGGAAAAGCGGCGTAGCCACTCGATTGAATGGGTGGCTGTGCGAATCGACACGAAGACGGTGACTTTGGTGTTGACCTTCTCTGGATCGAGGATGGCGACTCGACGCTTAATGACGCCGTCTTCTTCCATCTTCTGGATGCGCCGCCAGCATGGCGTGGTCGAAAGCCCCACTTTCTTGGCGAGATCGGCAACGGCAAGCGTCGAATCTTCTTGCAGAAGACGCAGTATTTTTCGGTCGAGGCGATCCATGCGCACAACAGTCCTTTCGAATTATTTTCTTTGTATAACGCGATTCCGCACAACTAAAAGAATTTTGTTTCAGGAAAGCAGCATTTTCGTCCGATCCTGCAAGACCGGGAGCAATTCTTTCTCGAACCAGGGATTGCGCTTCAGCCAGCCGCTGTTGCGCCAACTCGGATGCGGCAGCGGCAGCACCGCCGGCGATCGGTCGGACAGAAGACTGTCGCGCCACGCTCGCACCGTCTCGGTCATATTGTCCCGCCTTTCGCCGGCCATATGCCAAGCCTGCGCATATTGGCCGATGACCAGCACCAGTTCGATCTGCGGCATGGCCGAGATCACTCTTAGCCGCCAGAACGGCGCGCATTCGCGCCGCGGCGGCAGATCCGCGCCCTTGTCGTCGTAGCCGGGAAAGCAGAAGCCCATCGGCACGATGGCGAATCGGTCGCGGTCGTAGAAGCTTGCCCTGTCAACGCCGAGCCATGAGCGCAGCCGGTCGCCCGATGCATCGTCGAACGGCAGGCCGCTCTCATGCACCCGAAGCCCGGGCGCCTGCCCGGCGATCAGGATGCGCGCGCTGGATGAGATCACCGCCACCGGCCGCGGCTCGTGCGGCAGCCGGTATTCGAGGCCTTTCGCCGGTGCGTCGCGACAGATGCGACAGCAGGCGATCTCCCGCCGCAGCGCCTCCAGCATGGCTTGGTCGCTCATGGCTTTATTCCCATCCGACGATCTGCCCGATGAAGCGCAGGGCGCCATCAAAGCTGGAACTCTGGCGCGCATGATCGCGCACATCGCGCGGCCGCTCGAACGTCCCGGCCCAGAGACCGGCCTTCTGAGCCTTCGCCTCGGCCTCCTCCTTGACATAATCGCCATAGGAAATCGCCATGCCCCGGCGCACCATGGCGGCATTGATGTCGCCGCCCGCCCCGCTCCGGCAGACGACGAGTAGCCTGTCGTAGCGATCACGCCGGCTGCCCTGACAAAGCGTTCCCAATGCCAGCACCATGTCCTGCAGCGCCTCGCGTGCCGCGCGCCCGCAGGCCCAGGCTTTCCCCGCCCGCTCGCAGCTCTGGTTGAGTTCCGGCGCATCGATGCCTTCGAGGCGCAAACGTTCGTCTCCCAATACCAGGCTGTCGCCGTCGGCAGCATGGAAGGCGCCCGCATGCTCGATTTTTGCTGCATCGTTGAGCTTGGCGGCGATCAGCGCCACGAGCGCCAGCAGGGCAAAAGCAATCACGCCGTCGCGAATCAGGCGCAGGCCCCGTGTCACGCTTTTGCCTCCTTAAAAAACAAATCCTTGGCAAAGATGGCAAACATCTTCTTAAGAATTGCCGGTTAAGCTCTTATCCACCCTGGGATGAAGTTTCAACGTGCACATGAGTACCGGCGTAAGCACATCGACCGACAAGATCATCGTCGACAGGTCGCGCAGCCACCGCAACAAGGCCGTATCCAAGGCCGTGCGGCAGACGCGCGAACGTCTTCAGTCCGGTCATGCGTCCAATTCCTCCTTCGATCGTGACGTGCTCGACATGTATGTGGCGTCGGTGCTGCAGGGCGCGACGATCATGCCGCTCTTCGTGGTCATCATCACCGCGCTTGGCGTCTATTTCACCCAGAATACGCAATTGATCTTCTGGGCGCTGCTGACACTCACCTGTCACGCCGGCAATATCCTGCTTGCAAGGCGCGCGCGCCGGCAGGAGATCACCTCCGAGAGCGCCCGCAAATGGCGCCGCCTGCTGCTCTCCGGCCAGTTCCTGATTGGCTGTTGCTGGGCCGTCTTCGCGCTGCAGGGTTGCGACACCTGCGAGCCGTCGAACTTCATTCTTTATAAGGGCGCCACGCTCCTGATCGCGCTCTCCGTCACGGCGATGTCGAACTTCATGCTGACGCCCGCCGTGCTCGCCGCCTTCTCGCCGGCGGTCCTGGCGCTTGCCGCCAAGAGCGGTCTGTCGCGCGACCTCCTCGAAATCAGCCTGACGGGGCTCTTCACCACCACCCTCGTCTTCTTCAATTATATCAGCGACCGGCTCTTCAAGTCGAACCTCAGGATCCTTTCCTACCAATCGGAGAAGGACGACCTGATCGCCGAGCTGGAAGTGGCGAAATCGATGTCGGACGAGGCTCGCCGCCGCGCCGAAGAGGCAAACCTCGCCAAGTCGCGCTTCCTTGCCTCCATGTCGCACGAACTCAGAACCCCGCTCAACGCCATCCTCGGCTTTTCCGAGGTGATGTCGGCCGAAGTCATGGGGCCGCTCGCCAATCCGACCTACAAGGAATATGCCGGCGATATCCACCGCTCCGGCCAGCATCTGCTCGACCTCATCAACGAGATCCTCGACCTGTCGCGCATCGAGGCCGGCAAATACGAACTGAGCGAGGAGGCGATCTCGCTTCTCGATATCACCGAAGATTGCATCGGCATGGTCCAGCTGCGCGCCCGCGCCAAGAACATTGCCATTTCGGACCAGTTCGAGCGGCAGCTGCCGGCCATCTGGGCCGACGAAAAGTCGATGCGCCAGGTGGTGCTCAACCTTCTCTCCAATGCCGTCAAGTTCACGCCGCAGGGCGGCGAAATCCACGTCAAGGTCGGCTGGACGGCCGGCGGCGGTCAGTACATATCGATCAAGGACAACGGCCCCGGCATTCCGGAAGAAGAGATTCCCGTCGTCCTGTCGGCCTTCGGCCAAGGCTCGATCGCCATCAAGAGTGCCGAACAGGGCACCGGCCTCGGCCTGCCGATCGTCCAGGCGATCCTTGCCAAACATGACGGGCAGTTCCTACTGAAATCGAAGCTGCGCGAGGGCACCGAGGTCATCGCCATCCTGCCTGCCAAGCGCGTGCTCCAGAGCCTGCCGGCCGTCGAGGAGGCTCAGGCCGTCGCGCGCAAACGCAAGAGTTTTGCCTGATTCAGCTAAAAAACAGGTGTTTGCTAAAAATGAAGCCGAGATAGAGGCAGCAGGCGGCGATCATGCAGGTCACCGCGAAGGAGCCGAGATCCTTGGCATGTTTGCCGACGATTGAAATCTCCGGCGAAATCCGGTCGATCACCTCTTCGACAGCGGTATTCATCGCCTCCATCGAAAAGAGCCCGAGAAACAGAAGCACCGCGACGACGATCTCGCCGATACTAGCACCGACGAGCGCCAGCGCCGCGATCGAAACGACGAAGAAACCGAGTTCCTGGCGGAAGGCCGCCTCTTTCAGCACCCGCAGAAAGCCCGCCCAGGAATAGCTGGCGGCGGCGATGAAATGCCGAAGTCCGGTCTCTTTCGTCACCGCAGGCTTCGTCAAGATGCCCTCTCCTCTTCCCGTTGCATCACAGACCCGGAGAGGCTTTGCCGTCTCCTCTTTGATGAGCGAGTACGCAAATACCGAATCCACTTGAGCCGTGCAAGCGAACGCGTGCGGATCGACGGCGCCCACTGCGGCCTTAATGCTTATTCGACACACCTGCCTGGGCAAAGGTCGCCATGCCGGAATGACAGGCGGCAGCCGCCTTGACGATACCGGCCGCTAGCGCAGCGCCGGTGCCTTCGCCGAGCCGCATGCCGAGCGCCAGAAGCGGCGTCTTGTCGAGCATCTCGATTGCGCGAAGATGTCCAGGCTCGCCGGAAACATGGCCGATCAGGCAGTGATCGAGCGCGGATGGATTGGCGGCTTTCAGGATCGCTGCCGCGGCGGTCGCGACATAACCGTCAATCAGCACCGGGATGCGTTCCATGCGCGCAGCAAGGATGGCGCCGGCCATCGCTGCGATCTCGCGGCCGCCGAGCCGACGCATGATCTCGAGCGGATCGTCGAGATGGTCGCCATGCAGGGCCACCGCCTTTTCCACCGCCGCGATCTTACGCTCCAGCATCTCGCCTTCCGAACCGGTGCCGGGTCCAACCCAGTCGCGCGCCGAACCGCCGTAGAGCGCATAATTGATCGCCGCCGCAATCGTCGTATTGCCGATGCCCATCTCGCCGATGCAAAGCAGGTCGGTGCCGCCGGCGATCGCCTCCATACCGAAAGCCATGGTCGCGGCGCAATCGCGCTCGGAAAGCGCTGCCTCCTCGGTGATGTCGCCGGTGGGATAGTCGAGCGCCAGATCGAAGACTTTCAGTCCGAGATCATAGGCGACACAGATCTGGTTGATCGCCGCACCGCCGGCTGCAAAGTTCTCGACCATCTGTTGCGTCACCGCGGGCGGAAAGGGCGTGATGCCTTGCCTGGTGACGCCGTGATTGCCGGCAAAGATCGCCACCAGCGGCCGGTTGACGGCAGGTGTGCGGCCGGTCCAGGCAGCAAGCCAAAAGGCGATTTCCTCGAGCCGTCCGAGCGCGCCCGGCGGCTTGGTCAGCTGCGCGTCGCGTTCGCGCGCGGCCACCAGCGCGCGGGCATCCGGCCCCGGCAGATCGCGGAGAAGGGTACGGAAATCGTCGAACGGCAGGCCTGAAACGCTCATCTGTGCGGTTTTCCTATAAATCCGGGTATTCTTGTTTTTTCCCCGCAAATCAGCTTCTTTGCGGATGGCAACTCTCTTAAAGCGGGCGGACGAGGCGAACAACTCCAAAAGCGCCGCCGCGACCATAAGCCGAGACCACAAGCCGAAACCTCTGGCAGAACGAAGCAGAATGAAGATCAAGGACCATGCGGTCGATACCGCCCGCGCCGTCGCCTTCCTCAGCCGCATTCCTATGCCGCAATCGCTGTTCAAAGGCTATGACGGCAGGCTCGGCCGGCTGGTGCGCGCCTTTCCCTTCGCCGGCATCGTCATCGGCTTCATTCCCGCACTCGCCCTCCTCCTCCTTTTGGGGCTGCGTGCGGACCCGCTGGTGGCAGCCCTGATCGCGCTTTCCATCCAGGTCCTCGTCACCGGCGCGCTGCACGAGGACGGTCTGGCCGATACGGCTGACGGCATCGGCGGCGGCAAGAGCCGCGAACAGAGCCTCCTCATCATGAAAGACAGCCGGATCGGCACCTATGGCGCGATAGCACTGATCCTCTCCTTCGCGATCCGCGCAGCCGCGCTTGCTGTGATCGCCCGCCATTCCGCGCCGCTCACTGCAGCCCTCGCCATTCCCGCCGTCGCGGCTCTCAGCCGCGGCGCCATCGCCTGGCACTGGCAGCGGCTGGCGCCGGCAAAGGCCGATGGCGTGGCCGCCTCGACCGGCCAGCCGGACGAGGCGGCGATGCAGTTTGCGCTCGCCTCAGCCGGCCTCGTCGCAGCGCTTCTGATCTGGCCGGCATTCGGCCTGCGGCCGCTGGTCGCAAGCCTGCTCGCCACCGGCATCGCAGGGTTTGCCTTCACCGCTTTCATCCGCCGCAAGCTTGCCGGCCACACCGGCGATACGTTGGGCGCGACGCAGCAAATTTGCGAGATCGCCACTCTTTGCGCCCTTGCCACGGCTCTTTGAAACTCCGATATATCCTTCATGCAAACACCCTGCATTCACCTCTGCTCCCTGGTTTCAGCCACCGGATTTTGCGCCGGCTGCGGCCGGACTCTTCAGGAAATCGGCAGCTGGACGAGCTATTCCGACACTGAGCGAAGGCGGATCATGGCGCTGCTGCCGGCAAGGCTTGCAGGTTCCGCCACGGTGCCGAACCATATGAAATCAAGCCTCGTCGCCGGGCCGGAGCGGCCTCTATGATTCGTTTGACCGTCTTCCTCGTCGCAATCGGCATCGGCCTTGCCGTGCTGATCGTCAACAATGACAGCAGCCGCATCCTTGGCCTGCAGAGCGATGACTTCGGCCGCGTCGTCTATCTGCTGCCGATCGCACTGATGCTGTCTGCCGGCATCTGGGCGAGCCGGCGCAGTGTTGGCGAAACGATGCGCCAGATGATGATCTGGCTGGTCATCATCCTGGCGCTCGTAACCGTCTACCTCTATCGCCAGGAAGCGCTCGGCGTCGGCAACAGGCTGCTCGCCGGCCTCGTTCCCGGCCGCGCCGTCGTCGTCACCACAAGTGAGGGCGGCCAGGAGATCATTCTGCACAAACTGCTGAACGGCCATTTCGAAGCCGATGTCGCGGTCAACGGCCAGACGGTCGAAATGCTCGTCGATACCGGCGCCAGCATGGTGGCGCTGTCACGCGAAGATGCCGAACGGATCGGCATCGACCTCTCCCGCCTCACCTATTCCATGACTGTCATGACCGCCAACGGCCGCGGCCGCGCAGCACCGGTCACGCTCCACCAGGTGGCGATCGGCCCGATCGTCCGCAACAATGTCGCAGCCAGCGTCTCCGAGGACGGGCGGCTCGACCAGAGCCTGCTCGGCATGAGCTTTCTCGAAACGCTGGGCTCGCTGCAGATGCAGACCGACGAACTCCGCATGCGCGACTAATTGCGGCCCCGCCGCTTTACGGCGGCGACCGGATCTGCCAGCTTGAGCGGCAAGAACAACAAGACCACAAAGAGCAAAAAGAAACTCCTAGTCTGGTGGCACCGCATGTTTGACCGGCCTTCGCCTCAGGCGAGGCCTTGACCCATGGGTGCGACAGGAGTTTCGCAATGAATTCACTCTGGCCGATCGTCATCGGCGGCATTCTGCCCGCCCTGTTCTGGGGCATCACCGCCATCTTCCAGAAGCAGAGCGCCACATCCTCCACCGGCTCCGCCGTCTATCTGATCGCCTTCGGCGCTGCCTGCGCGCTTGCCGGCGTGATCGCAGCGCTGATCTGGCGCCCTGCCCCATGGACCGCCGAAGGTCTCGGTTTTGCTGCCGCCGCCGGTGGCTGCTTTGCCGTCGGCACCGGCCTCATCAGCTTTGCGCTTTTCACTTATGGTGTCCCGGTCTCGAAACTCGCCCCAATCTGGAGCTGCAACGTGCTGGTGACGCTGGCAATCGGCGCCGTCTTTCTCGGCGAAGCCTCCGAGCTCGACACAATGAAGCTCGTCGCCGGCACCCTCCTCATCATCTCGGGCGCCCTTCTCGTCAGCAGCGCCTGACGGGAAACCGGTCCAATATGCAACAGCACAAGATGAGCAGTTCGCCGCCCCATGCTCCTGCGTTGCAGCGCGTTCTGCTTTGTTGATATCCTGGGTCAAGGCGCCGCTGCGCGCCGTACCGGAGCCCGACATGAACCCACGACAATTGAAGACATTCCTTGCGGTGATCCGGCACGAAAATCTCACGCGCGCCGCTGCCGAGGTCAATCTCGCTCAGTCGAGCCTCAGCGACCAGATACAGGCGCTGGAAGAGGAACTGGGCGCAGAGCTCTTCCACCGTTCCCGGCAGGGCGTGGTCCCGACATCGGCAGGCGCGGTTCTCAAGGCCTATGCCGAAGAGATACTGGCGCTGAACGACGAGGCGAAGGCCGCCGTCAGTGCTGCAGCCGGCAGCGCCGAACAGTCCATCACCTTGGGTACGCTCGAAACCATCGCCGCCGAAAGGCTGGCGCCGTGGCTATCACTCTTTCGCAAGAAGAACCCAGACGTCGGCCTCAAGCTCAAGGTCGGCGGCAGCGGCGAATTGCTTGCGCAACTGCAACAGGGCTCGATCGATATCGCCTTCACCTTCGATCGCGGACAGCAAGATGAACGCTTGCTGACGCGCCGAATCTGCTGCGAACCACTGGTGCTGATTGCCGGCAGCGATTCTCAAGCCCGACCACCCGCAAGCCTCGCAGCACTGAGCACCGCGCCCTTCGTCACCACCGAAACCGGCTGCGTCTACCGGCACCTATTCGACACGGCCTTTTCCGAAGCGCGCATTGCAGCACCATCAATCGTCACGGAAGCCGACAGCATCGCGACGTCATCCGACTCGTTGCATCCGGCACCGGTTATGGCCTTGTGCCACGCCTTGCGCTCGGCCAGGCCGCAATCCTGGGCGACGTCGTCGAACTGCCGTGGCCGGGCAATCCACCTGCCGCTTCACTGGTGATGATGTGGCGGCGCAGGCGCGTGCAGCCGCCGGCGCTTACCCTCCTGCTGCAATCGGCAAGCGAAGAACTCTCGCCGTTCAGACCAGCCGATGCCCGCCTTCGACATGCAGGATAGTGCCTGTCGTGAAGCCATTGCCGATCAGGAAGCGGATCGCATCGGCAATATCATCGGGCCGTCCAACGCGTCCGGCCGGCAGGCGCTGTGCCATCGCATCAAGCGTTGCCTGCTTGGCGTCGCCGGCGACGAAGCTCCAGATCGGCGTGTCCACCCATCCGGGCGACACCGCGTTGATCCGGATCGGCGCCAGTTCAACAGCAAGCGCCCTGACCATGCCTTCGAGCGCCGCATTGACGGCTGCGACCACCGATCCACGCGCCGCCGGCCGGTAGGCCGCGACACCTGACGTATAGGTGATCGATCCTGACGGTGGCAAACGGGCGGCACCATATTTTGCCAGCAGCAGCGGCCCGTAGAACTTGCTTTCGACCACCCTTTGCGCCGCCGTAAGTTCGATCTTAGGCAGCAGCTGATAGGCGCCTTCGATATCGGCCGCCGTGCTGACGATGTGATCGACCGGCCCGCTATTGCGGAACAGCGCCGCGACCTCTTCCTCGCGCGATATATCGACGGCAACCGTCGCCAATCCAGGATGCTCGCCGAGATCGCGGCGAGCCGCCGCAAGCTTATCTTCGCTGCGTCCTGCGATCGTCACCGCCGCCCCTTCGCCGAGCAAGCGCCTCGCCAGCGCCAGCCCCATTCCGGAACTGCCTCCAAAAATAATGATCTTCGCGCCTTCGATCCTGATATCCGTCATCTGCCGTCTCCTTCTTGGTTGACGCAGCAGATGCCTCGGGCCGGAGCGGAAGAAAAACGGAAGAAACCGATAGTGTCATCGGGTTTTCCGATGGCGCGCGTTCGGGTGATTGATCAGTTCCGCAGCCGGTAGCCGGTCTTGAAGATCCAGGCGAGCGTTCCCAGGCAGAGCACCAGAAACACCGTGATCATCGCCAGGCTGATCGCCGGATTAACGTCGGCGATCCCGTAAAAACTCCAGCGGAATCCGCTGACGAGATAGAGCACCGGGTTGAGGTGACTAACCGCCTGCCAGAAGGGAGGCAGCATACTGACCGAATAGAAGCTTCCGCCGAGGAAGGTCAGCGGCGGCACGACCAGCATGGGAATGAGGTTCAGCTGTTCGAAATTGCCGGCCCAGATGCCGATCATGAAGCCGAAGAGGCTGAAGGTGATCGCCGTCAGCAGGAAGAACAGGATCATCATGAAGGGGTGCTCGATCCTGACGTCGACGAAGAGATTGGCGGTCAGGAGGATGATGAAGCCAATGAGCATCCCCTTGGTCGCCGCCGCTCCGACATAACCGAGCAGGATCTCCGTCATCGCCACCGGCGCCGAAAGCACCTCGTAGATCGTGCCGGTGAATTTCGGGAAATAGATGCCGAAGGAGCCATTGCTGATGCACTGGCCAAGCAGCGTCAGCATGATCAGGCCGGGCGTGATGAAGGCGCCGTAGGACACGCCCTCCACCTCCTGAATGCGTGATCCCACAGCGGCGCCGAAGACGATGAAATAGAGCGAGGTCGAGATCACGGGCGAGATGACGCTCTGCAGCAGCGTGCGGCGCGTGCGCGCCATTTCGAAGAAGTAGATCGATTTGACGGCCTCGATGTTCATTTTTCCGCTCCCACCAGCGCCACAAAGATGTCCTCGAGCGAGCTTTGCCGCGTCGAGAGATCCTTGAAATGGATATTGTTCTCGCCGAGCCGGGTCAGCAGTGCCGCAATGCTTTCCTGCTCGTTGCCAGTGTCGAAATCATAGGTCAGCCGGTTGCCGTCCGCTTCGAGCGTCAGTCCATTGCCGGCAAAACAATCCGGCAGGCGGCTCAGCGGTTCGGTGAGATCGAGGATGAGCTGCTTGCGGCCGAGTTTGGCCATCAGCGCTGCCTTGTCCTCGACGAGCAGCAACTTGCCGCCGTTGATGACACCGACGCGGTCGGCGATTTCCTCGGCCTCTTCGATATAATGGGTGGTCAGGATGATGGTGACGCCGGAGGCTCGAAGCTCTTCGACGACATGCCACATGTCCTTGCGCAACGTCACATCGACGCCGGCGGTCGGCTCGTCGAGGAAAAGGATATCCGGCTCATGGGAGAGCGCCTTTGCTATCAGCACCCGTCGCTTCATCCCGCCGGAGAGCTGGCGCAGCATATTGTCCTTCTTGTCCCAGAGCGACAGCGCGCGCAGCACCTTCTCGATATGCGCAGGATTGGCTTTCTTGCCGTGCAGCCCGCGCGAAAAGCTCACTGTATTGAACACCGTCTCGAACTGATCGGTGGTGAGCTCCTGCGGCACCAGCCCGATCATCCCGCGGGTGGCGCGGAAATCCTTCACGACGTCGTGGCCTGCGACCAGTACCCGGCCGCCGCTCGGATTTGCGATGCCGCAGATGATCGAAATCAGCGTCGTCTTGCCGGCGCCGTTCGGCCCGAGCAACGCCAGGATCTCACCCTTTTCGACGTCGAGATTGATGCCCTTCAGGGCCTCGAACCCATTGGAGTAGGTCTTGGTGAGGTTCTGAACGGAAATGATGGGGGCCATGCGGTACTCTTGCGGATTCTTGGAAGTTACTTCGGCCCGCTATATAGTCCCTTTGTAACGCTTTAACATCCTTAAGCGCATGAACACTGCATTCGCGTACTGCTAACACAGTTGGCCCGCTGGCTTAGGCGCCCCCTGGCGCAGGTGAGATAGCCGGCATCGGGACTTCGCGAGGAAGCCGACCTCGCCGGCGAAAAGAAAGGCGGCAGCTGGTTTCAGATGTCATCATCCGGTGATATTCGTGCCCGATAAGAGAACCGAGGCCAGCACCGGCATCCGCCCCGCCGCCCACCCCTTTGCGGAGCCGTCTCGGGTGTTCTCGTTGCGCCCCATTTTTGCTGCCTCGGCATGTAGTGAAAGTTATTGTTCAGTCACGAAGTGCTTGGAACCGGCCAGTATCCCCTGTTCAGCCGCGTTCGTCTTAGCCGGCCCTGTGCCGGCTTTCTTTTTTGCGTTCCTTCCGCACCTTGGCTCTTTCCGCCCGTAGGGATGAAAAGGACCAGGGTGCCCCCCTACAGCTCGTCGTAGTTGAACCAGTCGAAATCCGCGGCCTTTGCCCGGCCCGATGTATCGAAGGCAAACACGCCGGCAAAAGCGCCGGTGAAGGAGCCGTGTTCGCCGCGTCCGCCCTCGTCGGAAATCACACCGGCATCGAGCACCGGGCCGATCGGCTGCCAGGCGCCCTTGCCTTCTGTCTGCCAGAAGAATTGCAGGTCGTTCTCGCGGATTTCCATGGCGAGCTGGACGCGGCCCTCCGCGGCGATCGCCACGCCGCTTTCGGCGGGAAAGCTGAGGCGTCCGTTCGGGTAGTCGCCGTTGCAGGAGAGGATCGTCACGCAGCGGCCGAGTGTTTCGTGCAGCGTTACGGCAACCGCGTGGAACTTGTGGCGGTTGTAATAATGCGTCAGCCCCGCCACCTGCTGATAGGTGTCGGGCGAGAACTCGATCACGGTTTCGGCGCGGAAACTGTGATGTTCCTGGCGGCGGGCGACCAGCGACTGCTCAAACCAGGAGCCAATGCTTTCGCGCGCAATCAGGCGCAAATGGCCCGCACGATCCGTCAGGTTGAAGATGCGCTCGGGCTCGGGCGTGCGCAGCCATTGGAAATCGGCGGGCAATGTGCCGCCGTCGAAGTTGTATTCGCTGCGCATCGGCTTTTCCACCGGCACCGCGCCAAAGAGGCCCGGCACATCGACATCCGGCACTGAGGTGCCGTTTTCAAGATAGAGCCAGTCATCGTCGCGCCAGACGCATTTCTGTAAGGATGTCTCGCGGCCCAGCGTGCAGCGGCGCTTTGGCGGCAGCGGCCGGCCGCAAAGATGGGTGTGATAGGCCTCGCCTTCCGGCGTTTCGACATATTGGCCATGCCCTGCCCGCTGCAGCACCGCGCCCGGATGATCCTTGGAGGTGATGAGATGCATGTTCGGATGCATCTCATAGGGTCCGTCGATCTTTCGCGACCGCGCCATGGTGACGGCATGGTCGTAGCCGGTGCCGCCCTCGGCGGTGGTCAGATAATACCAGCCATTGCGCTTGAAGAGATGCGGGCCTTCGACGAGGCCGAGCGGGCTGCCTGCGAAGATGTTCTTGATCGGCCCCCTCAACGCCTTTGCCGCCGGATCCCATTCCTGCAGCAGGATGCCGTCGAAGGCCGGCGATTTCGGCGAGCCGCCATAACTTTCGGTCCGGTGGTTCCACTGCATGTTGACGAACCACTTACGGCCGTCATCGTCGTGGAAGAGCGAAGGATCGAAGCCGGAGGAATTGACATAGACCGGCTCGGACCATTCGGCCTCGATCGTGGGTGCCGTGACGATGTAGTTCGGCGCATCCTTGAAATTGCCGTCGTAGCGCTTGACGTCGGTATAGACCAGCCAGAACTGCCCGTCGGCATAGGACAGGCACGGCGCCCAGATGCCGCAACTATCAGGATTGCCGCGCATGTCGAGCTGCGACCTCCGCTCCAGCGGCCGGCGTACCAGCGTCCAGTTCACCAGGTCGCGCGAATGATGAATCTGCACGCCGGGATACCATTCGAAGGTCGAGGTGGCGATGTAATAATCCGCGCCGACGCGGCAGATCGACGGATCGGGGTTGAACCCCGGTAGAATGGGATTGCGGATCATGACAGGGTCTCCTCCGACCGGCGTGCTTTTTGCTGTACGTACATCAGATTATAGCAGAAAAAGGCCCGGAAGACTTGCCTCCGGGCCTGACATGACTATTCGCGTTCGGCGGACTTGGCCCAGAGGTTGATGTCGGCCTCGCGGGCATAGACGTCGATCTCGGCGAGTTCCTCGGCACTGAATTCGAGATTGTCGAGCGCCTTGACGCAATCGACGATCTGCGACGAGCGGCTGGCGCCGATCAGCGCCGAGGTCACGCGGCCGCCGCGCAGTACCCAGGCGATCGCCATCTGCGCCAGCGTCTGGCCGCGCCTTTCGGCGATCTCGTTGAGCTTGCGGATATTGTCGATGATCGAGGGGCGGATGTAGTCGCGCTTGAGAAAGTGGTTCTGCGCCGCGCGGCTGTCTTCGGGAATGCCACCGAGATATTTCGTCGTCAGCATACCCTGGGCAAGCGGCGAGAACACGATCGAGCCCATGCCGACCTCATCCAGCGTATCGAGCAGCCTGTCGTCCTCAACCCAGCGGTTGAGCATCGAATAGCTCGGCTGGTGGATCAGGCACGGCGTACCGAGCTCCTTGAGGATCGCGGCTGCTTCGCGCGAGCGCTGCGAATTATAGGAGGAAATGCCGACATAGAGCGCCCGGCCGGAACGGACGATATGATCGAGCGCGCCGCAGGTCTCTTCCAGCGGTGTTTCCGGGTCGAAGCGGTGTGAATAGAAGATGTCGACATAGTCGAGGCCCATGCGCTTCAGGCTCTGGTCGCAGGAGGCGATCAGATACTTGCGGCTGCCCCATTCGCCGTAAGGGCCGGGCCACATGTCGTAGCCGGCCTTGGAGGAAATGATCAGCTCGCCGCGAAGCCCGACGAATTCGGTGCGCATGATTTCGCCGAAGGCGGTCTCGGCACTGCCGGGAGGCGGGCCGTAATTGTTGGCGAGGTCGAAATGGGTGATGCCGAGGTCGAAGGCCGTGCGGCACATATCGATTTTGCGGTCATGCGGCGTGTCGCCGCCGAAATTGTGCCAAAGGCCGAGCGAGACAGCCGGCAGCTTCAGGCCGGAACGGCCCGTGCGGTTATATTTCATTTTCGAATAACGGTCTGCGGCCGGTTGCCAGCTCATGAGACTCTCCTTGATAAAAATATCTGTCTAGTCGTCATGCTCGGCCCTGTGCCGGGCATCTGCCATCCTGTTTGCAGATCCTCGGCACAAGGCCGAGGATGACGGTTCTGGCGGGATGCCTAGCGATCCAGTGGGATCCCGGGCATCTTCTTATCACTTCAAAAGCGCCTGCGCTTCTTCGATGCCGAGGGCGGCCGGCTGCGTGCAGGTCGTGGTCAGGTCGATGAAACGGCCCTCTTCGCCCGACTTCAGGATCGAGGTCATGACGTCGACGCCGTGCAGCGTGCGGTCGAGCGAGCAGCGCGCATCGCGGCCCTCGATCAGCGACATCGCCATGTCGGCAAGCCCGGCGGTGCGGTAATTGGCGCGCGACCCGTTCGGGCTTTCCTGGTTGATCTTGCCGAATGGATGCTCCCAGGCATCGAGCGGCTTGATGTCCTTGTCGCGGCCGCTTGCCTCGACGGTGCCGCCGAAGAAGTTCGGATCCGGCACGTAGAGCGAACCGTCGGTGCCGTAGAGCTCCATATTGGCATGGCGGTGCGACCACACATCCCAGCTCGCCGTCAGCGTCACCGTGGCGCCGTTGACGAATTCGAGCAGCGCCTGGATGGTCGTTGGCGTCTTGACCGGAATGATCTCACCGTTGCGCGGCTGGCTGGTGATGGTGCGGGTCGGCGACGCCATCGAGGTCATGCCGCCGACACGTTTGACCGGGCCGATCAGGTTGATCAGGTTGGCGATGTAATAAGGGCCGAGATCGAGGATCGGGCCGCCGCCCGGCAGGAAGAAGAAATCCGGGTTGGGATGCCACATCTCCATGCCGGGGCTCATCACGTAGCAGGCGCCCGAAGTCACCCGGCCGACGCCGCCATCATCGATGAACTTGCGGGCAAGCTGATGCGCGCCGCCGAGGAAGGTATCCGGCGCGCAGCCGACGGCAAGGTTCTTCTGCTTGGCGATGCGGCGAAGCTCCTCGCCCTCTTCAAGTGAAAGCACCAGCGGCTTTTCGGAATAGACGTGTTTTCCGGCCTCGAGGATCGCCTTCGATACCCGGAAATGCGCATCCGGGATCGTCAGGTTGACGACGACGTCGATCTCGTCATTGACGAGAAGCTCGTCGATCGTCTGCGCTTTGACGCCATATTCCTTGGCGCGCGCCTCGGCCGCCTGCGCGTTGATATCGGCGCAGGCCAGCACCTTCAGCCCCTTGAAGAGCGGTGCCAGTGAGAAGTAAGTGGTGGAGATGTTGCCGCATCCGATGATGCCGACGCCAAGTTCCCTGGTCATGATGAAGCCTCAGTAGGTCTGGAAGGATGCGATCGAGCGGCTGATATTGCGGTCGATGTCATTCGGGTTGTCGTGTTCGACGACGTAGTGCTTGGCCTTAGTGGCGCGCAGCGCCGTCATCAGCCTGGCCCACTCGACCTTGCCGTGGCCGACATCGGCCCAGCCGCTCTCATCCGTCGCCTCGCCGGCCGGTGCGATGTCCTTGACATGGACAGCGGTGATGCGCGGTCCGAGCTTCTCGATCCAGGCGAAGGGATCGGCGCCGCCGCGGATAACCCAGGCGATATCGGCTTCCCAGGAAATGTCGGGCGCGCCTTCGAAGATGTGCTCGATCGGCCGCGAGCCATCCTGCAGCTTGAAGAATTCGAAATCATGATTGTGCCAGCCGAATTCGTAGCCGGCAGCCTTGTAGGGCTTGCTGATCTCCTGCAGGCGCTTGCCGAAGGCAGCCCAGCCGGCAGCGTCGGACGGGCGTTCCTCGGCCGCCAGATGCGGCGCATAAATCGAATCCATGCCGAGGATCTTGGCAATGTTCAGCGACTTCTCGACCTCCTTCTCGAGGAAATCGGGGCTGAAATGGCCGCTCGCCATAACCAGGCCATTCTTGTCGAGCTCAGCGCGAAGGCTCTTCAGCCCGGCATCATCGAGATCGGCATAGATGCCGCCGAAGCCCTCGACTTCGGCATAGCCAGCCTTGCCAAGCTTTTCGAAGATCGCCGAATAGGGCTGGAAGTTGCGGGCGCTATAGAGCTGGTAGCTAAGTTTCGTCATCATGTTCTCCTTGGGCCTCGTGCCCATTCTTGCAGGATCAATCCGCCGACTGGCAGGAATAGAGGTCGTAGAACCGGAACTCCGGAAGCGCGCCGCGATCAAGCGGCCGTGCCGGGGTAAAGGTGATGCGGCGGCTCTCGCCGGCCGCAAGATCGAAGGCGTTGTCGGAATATTTGCCGTCCGTCTCCGTCTCGATCATCACGAAAAGCGCAAGTCCCTTCGCGGTGACATTGATGTCGACAGAGCCATTCTCCTCGACATATTCGTGGGTGACAGCAAGCCCCGCGGGCTCCAGCTCCAGCGCCTTGTAGGTGCCGTTGACGTAATGCCCCGCACCGCCCGTGCCGTTCGACGCGGTGAAGCGCCAGGCAAGCAGCGTTCCCTCGGGAATATCGGAGACGTCGATGCTCGTGGCAGTGACGGCCGCATCCGGCGAACACACGGCCTGCACGTCCTTCAGGTGCCGGCGTTCGCCCTTTACCGTCAGGATCGAGACGGCAAGATCAACGCTGACATCGGCAAGCGTGTCGTTGACCAGCGAGAAGCGGATCGTCTTTCCGTCATCGGAAGGAATGGCAGCGACCGCGACCGGCTGGAAGAAGCGCTTGACGAGGTAGTGCATAGCCTTCCAGCGGCCGCCATAGTCGAGGCTCGACCAGGAGGCCACCGGCCAGGTGTCGTTGAGCTGCCAGTAGATCGTGCCCATGCAATGGGGTTTGAGCGACCGCCAGTATTCCACCGCCGTCTTGATCGCCAGCCCCTGCTGGATCTGGGAGAGATAGACGAAGTTCGGAAAATCCTTGGGGAAGCGGAAATAACGGAACATCGTGCCGGCGATGCGCTCGTTGCCGCCGGCATTCTTCTGGTGCAGCTCCATGACGGGGGAAGCGACGTTCATGTCCTTCTCCTCGGCATAGGTCCTGATCACGGGCAGCGAGGTGTAGGACTGGAAGCCGAATTCCGAGCAGAAGCGTGGACGCACCGAACGGTAATTGTCGAACGACTTGTTCTCGTGCCAGACCGACCAGTAATGCATGTCGCCCGATCCGTCCGCATGCCAGGCATCGCCAAAATCGAGATAACCGGACGCCGGGCTCGACGGCCACCAGAGCGCGCCGGGCAGCGCGTTCTTCACCGCCTGCTCGATGGTACGGTTGAGGCGATCATAGGAGACGAGATAGCGGTCGCGGTCCTTCCTCGATTCCTCGAACCAGGTGAGCGCCCCAACCAGCTCATTGTCGCCGCACCAGAGCACGATCGAGGCATGCGAGGACAGCCGGCGCACTTGGTAATCGACCTCGATCGTCACATTGTCGAGAAAGTCCTCGGTCGAGGGGTAGAGATTGCAGGCGAACATGAAGTCCTGCCAGACCATGAGGCCCAGCCGGTCGCAGAGATCATAGAAATGATCCTGCTCATAGAAGCCGCCGCCCCAGACGCGGATCATGTTCATGTTGGCGGCTTTGGCCGATTGCAGCAGGTCTTCGGTCTTCTCTGGCGAAGACAGCGAAAACAGTGCGTCGGCCGGGATCCAGTTGGCGCCGCGGCAGAAGATCTCGCGGCCGTTGACCTTGAAGGCAAAGCGGCTGCCGGCCGCATCCGGCGTGGTGATCAGCTCGACGGTGCGAAGACCGATCTGCTTGGACACCTCATCCGTCGGCAATTCGACAGAAAGCCTATAGAGCGCCTGCTCGCCGCTGCCAGACGGCCACCAGAGGCGCGGATTGTCGATATGGAACAGGTGGTTGACATGGGTCTCGCCATTGACGCCAACATCCAGGCGCACGCGCTCGCCGTCGAGGTCAAAATAGACCTGGGCAATGTCTTGCCCTTTGGAAAACAGCGTCGCCGTCACTTTGAGATCGACCGAGCCGTCATTATTGTGGGTCTGGCGGGTGACGACGTGTTCGATGCGCGCAGTTTCGAGCTTTTTCAGCGCGATCGTCCCGTAAAGGCCGAGCGGCGCAATGGCGATGTTCCAGTCCCAGCCGAAATGGCATTGCGGCTTGCGCAACATGTTGCCGTCGGGGATCGGCGAATTGCCGGTGCTGTAGGGGATGTAGAAGGGCTGTTGCTTCTGTCGCGCAGCGCCGACGGCGACGTTGGAGGCAAAGACGATGCGGATGCTGTTGTCGCCTGATTTCAGCATGCTGGAGACATCAGGCCGGTAGCGGCGGAAGCTGTTGTCGGCTTCGAGCGCCAGAAAGCCGTTGACGTGGACGCTGGCGACCGTGTCGAGATAATCGATATCGAGATACCAGTCGCCCTCGACCTCCTGAAGCGTGAAGCTGCGCTCGACCGCCCATTCGCGTTCGGCGACCCACTGCACCTTTTCCTCGTTGCGGCCGAAATAGGGATCTGGGATCAGGCTTGCGCGGTGGAGCGCGGTGTGCACGTCGCCCGGCAAGATGATCGCGGTGCGGATCTCGCCATCGACGGAGGCAAGCTGCCACGAACCGGAAAGGTCGATGTTGGGAGTAGTTGATCGATGCGTCACGATATCGTTTCCGATTTATGATTTTGAAAGAGACGGCGTTTGGTCGTCGTCCGGTCGTTGTCGTTCGTCAGGGCTCCTTCTGCCCGCCTCGCTCTCGTCATCCTCGGGCTTGACCCGAGGATCCACACCGCATCCACCAGCAGCCACGGGCATGGATCCTCGGCACAAGGCCGAGGATGACGGAGGGTGGGGTTGGCCCTCTCGCCGAATTCGCCCAGCCCACAGAACCTTCTAGAGACGCAGCTCGCTTTCGGCATCGAAGACCGAGGCGACCGTCATGTCGAAGCTGAGCTTCACCTTCGCTCCGACGTTGAAGCGGCGTGCGCCGTTGACACGTACCGACATCGTGTGACCGGCATGTTTCAGCCACAGCAGATTGTCCGCGCCCATCGGCTCCTCGATATCGACGGTGGCGTCATGTTCTTCGCCGCCGGTATTCTCGTTGACTTTGATGTGTTCTGGGCGGACGCCGAGCACCACTTTGCGGCCGGGCTGCAGCGTCTCGCTAGCGTCGTAGGCAGCGAGCGAGAAAATGACGCCGTTGGCCAAAAAGGCAATGCCGTCGCCTGATTTGACCAGCTCGCCGTGCAGGAAATTCATCGACGGCGAGCCAATGAAGCCGGCAACGAACAGATTGCGCGGCCTGTTGTAGATCGTCGTCGGATCATCGAGCTGCTGGATGATGCCGCTCTTCATGATGGCGATGCGGTCGGCGAGCGTCAGCGCCTCGATCTGGTCGTGGGTGACGTAGATCATCGTATTCTTCAGCGACTGGTGCAGGCGCTTGATCTCGACGCGCAGCTCCGAGCGGAGTTTGGCGTCGAGGTTGGACAGCGGCTCATCGAACAGGAAGACGTCGACATCGCGCACCAGTGCCCGGCCGATCGCCACGCGCTGGCGCTGGCCGCCGGAGAGCTCGGCCGGCTTGCGCTTCAGGAGCGGCTGTATCTGCAGGATTTCGGAGGCACGCGCCACCCGCTTGTCGATCTCGGCCTGCGGCACCTTGGCGACGCGAAGACCGAAGGACAGGTTCTTCTCGACGGTCATCTGCGGATAGAGCGCGTAGGATTGGAACACCATGCCGATGCCGCGGTCCTTCGGCTCTTCCCAGGTAACATTCTTGCCCTTGATGAAGATCTGCCCTTCCGAGGCGTCGAGCAGGCCGGCGATGCAATTCAGCAAGGTCGACTTGCCGCAGCCGGAGGAGCCGAGCAGCACCAGGAATTCGCCGTCGTTGATGTCGAGATTGAGATCCTTCAGCACGCTCACCGCACCGAAGTTCAGGGACAGATCCTTGATGGAAACGCTTGCATTCATATTCATGAGATCAACCCTTCACTGCGCCGGCGGCGATGCCGCGGACGAACAGCCGTCCCGACACGAAGTAGACGATGAGCGGCACGAGACCGGTGAGGATCGTTGCTGCCATGTTGACGTTGTATTCCTTCACGCCCTGGACGGAATTGACGATGTTGTTGAGCTGCACGGTCATCGGATAGGTATCCGGCCGGGTGAAGACCACGCCGAACAGGAAGTCGTTCCAGATGCCGGTCACCTGCAGGATCATCGCGACGACGAAGATCGGCAGCGACATCGGCAGCATGATCCGCAGGAAGATCTGCCAGAAGCCCGCCCCATCGACACGCGCCGCCTTGAACAGTTCCTCCGGCAGCGACACGAAATAGTTGCGGAAGAGCAGCGTCAGGATCGGCATGCCGAAGATCGAATGCACGGCAACGAGGCCGGTCAGCGTGCCGTAGATGCCGATTTCGCGAAGGATGATGACGATCGGATAGATCATCACCTGATAGGGAATGAATGCGCCGACGATGAGGATCGAGAAGAAAAGCTCGGATCCTCTGAAGCGCCAGTTTGCCAGCGCATAACCGTTCACCGACGCAATCGCGATCGAGATGATCACCGACGGCACTGTGATGCGCACCGAATTCCAGAAGCCGCGC
The DNA here is from genome assembly GCF_001657485.1 of Rhizobium sp. WYCCWR10014. Classification (GTDB taxonomy): domain Bacteria; phylum Pseudomonadota; class Alphaproteobacteria; order Rhizobiales; family Rhizobiaceae; genus Rhizobium. Next base: position 69,861 of record NZ_LXFU01000046.1, on the reverse strand, counting down.
GATAGGCCATCGCAGTTAAGCCCGGTGCAGGCCTGCGCCCAGGCTTTCACCCAGGGTTCGAAGGTGATCTCCATCGGCGGCGAAAAGATGTTGCCGAGACGGATTTCCGGCATGCCCTTCAGCGACGTCACGACCATCACATAGAGCGGCAGCAGATAGTAGAGCGCTGCGATCGTCAGTGTGCCATAGAGCATGATGTTGCGCGCCGACACCGCCGGGCGCGGCCGGGGGCCGCTGGGGCCTTCGCCGAGTTTCGGCGCGACGGCGTCGATGCCCGCAGCCGTGGTGTTGAGAGTTCCTACATCAGCCACGCTTGCGCCCTCCGCCGAATTCCAGATAGGCCCACGGAACGATAATGATCGCGACTGTGACGAGCATCATGGTCGAGGCAGCAAAGCCCTGCCCCAGGTTTTGCGCCTGGAACATGTAGTCGTAGACATATTTCGCCGGGACTTCCGAGGAAATGCCCGGTCCGCCCGATGTCTGCGCGACCACGAGGTCGTAGACCTTGACGATGCCGGAGGCGATGATGACGATCGTCGTGATGAAGACCGGCCGCATCATCGGGATGACGATGAAGAGATAGGTCCTCCACATCGGAATGCCGTCCACACGCGCCGCTTTCCAGATGTCCTCGTCGATCCCACGCAGGCCGGCAAGCATCAGGCACATGACGAGACCCGTCCCCTGCCACAGCGCCGCGATCAGAATGCCGTAAATGACGATTTCAGGCGTATAGAGCGGATTGAAGGTGAAGCTCGTCCACCCCATCGAGCGCACCACCGCCTGAATGCCGAAATCGGGGTTCAGAACCCATTGCCAGACGAGGCCCGTCACGATGAAGGACAGCGCGAAGGGATAGAGAAAGATGGTGCGGAAAGTGTTTTCAAAACGGATCTTCTGGTCCATCAGCGCGGCGAGCATGAAACCGATGACCAGGCTGAAGATCAGCGAGAGGATGCCGTAGACAGCCAGATTCTCGATCGCCGTCACCCATCGCGGCGCAGCCCAGAGGCGCTCGTACTGATCGAAGCCGACAAAGCTCAACCGCGGAAGGAGCTTGGAATTGGTGAAGGAATAAAAGACCGTCCACAACGTCCCGCCGACAAAGATCACCAGCGCTGTCAGGATCATCGGAATGGACGCAATCTTGGCATTCAGATTGCGCAGTAACTTGTTTGGCCGGCCTGCTCGCGCTTGACCCGTCATAAACACTTCTCCTCAATCGCAATTGCGACAAGTAACAAAACGGCAAGGCGCCGCCTGTCGTCCCCACCTCCGAACCCGTCGAAGATACCGGAGGGACGCCGCCACCCGCCGGACCATCACCGACCGTCCGTACCGATCCGGCCCCTATGGGAGCCGGACCGCAAGGCAGCAAGTCTGCAGATCAGTCAGCAGAAGCGATGATCCCGGCGAAACGCTTCTGAGCGTCTTCTGGCGTCATCGATGGGTTGGCGAAGAATTCGGAGAAGAGGTCTTCCTTCTGCTTCTGGCTGTCGGCCGAAAGCAGCTGGTCGGTGCCTTGGATCACGTTGCCCTTGGCGAGGATTTCGAGACCCTTCTTCATGCAATCGTTGGCGGCGGCGAGATCGACGTCGCCGCGAACCGGCAGCGAACCCTTCTTCAGGTTAAAGGCAACCTGGGTCTTGGGATCGAGCAGGGTCTTGGCAAGCACGGCCTGCGCCTTGGACTTTTCCTCGTCCTTCAGCAGCGGGAAGTAGAAGGCGTCGCCGCCCGTCGAGATGATCTCGTTCACGCCGAGGCCCGGCAGGCAGGTATAGTCGGTACCGGCCTTCTGACCGGCGAGAGCGAACTCACCCTGCGCCCAGTCGCCCATGATCTGCCCGCCGGCCTTGCCTGTGATGACAAGGTTGGTGGCCTGGTTCCAATCCTGGACGTTGCTGCCTTTGGCCATGCGCCGAGCGTCGTCGGCCGCCTTGAACACCTTGGCGATTTCGGGACCGGCGGCAACTTCCGCATCCTTGTCCTTGAAGACCTTGTTGAAGGTATCCTTGCCGGCGACCGCAACCATCAGCACGTCGAAGGCGCCAGTCGCCTGCCACGGCTGACCGCCGACTGCGAGCGGAATAATGCCGGCCTTTTCGAGAGCCGGAGCCGCAGCGACGAACTCATCCCAGTTCTTCGGAACTTCAACGCCGGCCTTCTTGAAGGCGGCGTTCGAAAGCCACAGCCACTGCCAGGAGTGGATGTTGACGGGAGCGCAGTAGATCTTGCCGTCGATGGTGCAGGAATCGAGCAGGCTCGATGGACGAACGATGTCCTTCCAGTGCTCGGCGGTCGCCACATCGGTCAGGTCGCGCATCAGGCCGGCCTGAACGAGTTCCTCGGCCTGGCGGCCATGGTTGAACTGAGTGGCGCCCATCGGATCGCCGCCGGTGATGCGGCTGATCATGATCGGACGGGCAGTGCCGCCGGAACCGGCGATAGCACCGTCGACCCAGTGGTTGCCGGTGGCGTCGAATGCCTTTGCCAGCTCGGCGACGGCAGCGGATTCGCCGCCCGAAGTCCACCAGTGCGTGACTTCGAGATCGGTGGCGTTGGCGGCGCTGAACGGAAGCGCGACCGAAGCGGCAAGCACGGCCGCCATTATACGGATTTTCATGAGTTCTCCTCCCTCACTGAAACGTTGCCGGAAAAACTTAGATCAATCGATTTCTCCACGCAACTGCCCGCAGGCAAATTTTTCCGCGATAACGGGAATTGCTACTTCTGCCTGTTTCCATCAGAAGCGTCGCATCCCTTGAAGCGGTATTCAGTCGGCCGTTCTCGCACATGCGTTTTCACTTTATCTGTTTGAATAAAAATAGTAATTTTACATGCTAAATTTAGCCGCACGATTCAGCCTCTTCGCAATCGCAAAAAAACAGCGCACAAATCGCCGATTCAACCTATGCGTATGATGCTGCAATGCACACAACAAAAAGCACTCGACATTTCTACTGTATCGTTACAGATTGCTTTCCTCAGGGAGGCGCGATTTTGGCAGGCGGCGGGCTTACGGCGCTGGAAAAAGCCTCTATAAGCGACACCAATTCGCGCGAGGCAGGCCTAAAGGGATGGAAAACAAGGGAAAATTCGGGACCGCGGCATTGACGCCGGCAGCGCGCGAGCGTCCGACGTTGAAGACAATCGCCTTCATGACCGGCCTTGGCGTGACGACGGTGTCGCGCGCGCTGAAGGATGCACCGGATATCGGGGCGGAAACCAAGGAGCGGGTGCGCATGGTCGCCCGCCAACTCGGCTACCAGCCGAACAGGGCCGGCGTGCGCCTGCGCACCGGCAAGACAAATGTCATTGCCCTCGTCCTCAGCATCGACGAGGAGATCATGGGCTTCTCGAGCCAGATGGTCTTCGGCATCTCCGAGGTGCTATCCGGCACGCCCTATCATATCGTCATCACGCCGCATTCCCACAGCAAGGACCCGATGCTGCCGGTGCGCTATATCCTTGATACTGGCTCGGCGGACGGCGTCATTATCTCCCGCATCGAGCCGGATGATCCGCGCGTGCGGCTGCTGACGGAGCGCGGCATGCCCTTCGCCACGCATGGACGCACCGATGCGGGTCTCACGCACCCGTTCCACGATTTCGACAACGAGGCCTTCGCGCATCAGGCGGTGGAAAAGCTCGTCAAGCGCGGCCGGCGCCGCATCGCCCTGCTGCAGCCGCCGAGCAAGCTCACCTATTACGCCCACACCCGCATCGGCTTCCAGACCGGCCTGCATGACTACGGCGCCGAGGAAGTGCCACTGCGTGTCAACATCGATGCACCGCTTGCCGATATCCGCGACGCCGTCGAGGTGATGATGCGCTCGGCGAATGCCCCTGACGGCATCGTCTGTTCGGCCGGTAGCGCGGCGATCGCCGTCAATGCCGGCATCGAGGCGGCCGGCAAAGCGCTCGGCCGTGATCTCGACATGGTTTCCAAACAATCGGTACCGATCCTGAACTGGATCCGCCCCGAGATCATCACCGCCCAGGAAGACGTGCGCCAGGCCGGCCGCGAAATGGCCAAAGCCGTCATCGCCCGCATCGACGGCGTCGAACCGGAACTGCTGCAAAGCGTAAGCCAGCCGACCTGGCCGGAGAGTGGCAGGTAAGCCGTTGGTTGAGGGAACGGATCGACGGGCTCAAATCCCGACGATCAGCTTTGGTTCTTCACAGATCTTCGACGACGAAATTCACCAGTCGCCCCGGGACCAGAACTTCCTTGACCACCATTCTGCCGTCGAGCAAGGCGATGACGGAGGGTTCGGATCGCGCCGCTGCCAGCAGCGCCTCGCCGAGGTCGGCGGCGGCTTCGAAGCGGTGGCGAACCTTGCCGTTGATCTGCACGACATATTCGCGGGTCTCCATGTCGATCATCGCAGGGTCGAAGGTGGGCCAGGAAACCCATGTCAGTGTTTCCCCGTGACCAAGCTTGCTCCATAACTCCTCCGCGATGTGAGGCGCAAAGGGTGCAAGCAACAGCACGAATGTCTCCACCACTTCGCGCGGACGCGCAGCTTCCACCGTCAGTGCATTGGCCAGTTCCATCAGTCGGGAAACCGCGGTGTTGAACCGCTTTGCTTCGATATCCGCCGTCACGGTCTTCACCGTCTGGTGGCGCAGGCACAGAAGCTGTGGGCTTGGGGCCGCCTCCCGCACCGCTGAAGAGAGCCCGTAGCTCTCGTCGCAAACAATACGCCAGGCGCGCTCCAGAAACCGGCGCACACCGATCACGCCAGCGGTTTGCCAGGGTTTTGCCGCATCCAGAGGTCCCATGAACATTTCGTACAGGCGCAAGGCGTCGGCCCCGAACTGATCGACGACATCGTCGGGATTGACGACGTTCAACCGCGACTTTGACATCTTCTCGACGGCGCGCTGCACTTCGACCGACCCAGCGAACCATCTGCCCTCCTCTTCGACGATGGAAGAAGGCACGTAATACCGGCCCGCCGTATCACGGTAGGAATGAGCAAGGATCATGCCTTGGTTGAACAACCGCTGGAACGGCTCTTCCGTCGAAACGACGCCGATGTCGTAGAGCACCTTATGCCAGAAGCGGGCATAGAGCAGATGCAAGACCGCGTGCTCGGCGCCGCCGACATAGAGATCGACCGGCATCCAATAGCGCTCGGCCTCGCGCCCGACGGGTTCGCTGGTGTTCTCCGGATCGAGGAATCTGAGATAATACCAGCAGGAGCCCGCCCATTGCGGCATCGTGTTGGTCTCCCGCCGTGCAGCAATGTCGGTGCCCGGCACGATTGTTTCGACCCAGGACTGCGCACGAGCAAGCGGCGGTTCGCCATCCGGCGTCGGAGCGTAGTCGTCCAGTTCAGGCGGCAGCAGCGGCAGGCATTCCTCAGGCAGCGGCATCACCGAGCCATCCGCCAGATGCAGCACCGGGATCGGCTCACCCCAGTAGCGCTGGCGGGAAAACAGCCAGTCGCGTAGGCGGTACATGACCTTCGGCCAGCCCGCGCCGTTCGCCTGCAGCCAGGCGATGGTGACGGATCTCGCCCCTGGTGAGCCCAGGCCATCAAGGAAGCCAGAGTTGACCATAGCCCCCTCGCCCTCATAAGCCGCCTTTTCGATATCGTCCTCGCTGTCGATCACGCGAATGATCGGCAGCTCGTGCGCATGGGCAAAAGCGTGGTCGCGCGCGTCATGAGCCGGCACCGCCATCAGGGCGCCGGTGCCGTAGCCAGCCAGCACGTAATCGGCCACCCAAACCGGCAGCCGGGCTCCGTTGGCAGGGTTGATCGCATAGGCGCCGGTGAAGACGCCTGTCTTCTTGCGCCCGGCATCGGCCCGCACCGTCTCTTCCAATCCTTCGGCTGCGGCAACATAGGCAGCCACCGCCTCGCGCATTTCCGGCTGGACGATGACGGCAACTGCAGGATGCTCCGGCGCGAGCACGATATAGCTTGCTCCGAACAGGGTCTCGGGGCGCGTCGTGAAGACGGTCATGACCTCTTTGCCGTGCTCGTGCAGAAACCGGATTTCGGCGCCCTCGGAGCGTCCGATCCAGTTGCGCTGCATGGTTTTCAGGTTTTCGGGCCAGTCGAGGCCGTCCAGTCCCTGCAGCAGCCGATCGGCATAGGCCGTGATGCGCAGCATCCACTGGCGCATCCTGCGGCGAATGACGGGATCGCCGGTCTCGACATACCGCCCGTCCTTGACCTCCTCGTCGGCAAGCACCGCGTTCTGGGCCGGGCACCAGTTGACCGCGATCTCCGCCTGATAGGCGAGGCCCTTCTCGAACAGCTTCAGGAAGATCCACTGCGTCCAGCGCACATAGGCGGGGTCGGTCGTGGCAAACTCGCGACTCCAGTCATATGAGAAACCCAGCCTCTGCACCTGCCCGCGAAACGTCTCGATATTGCGCTTCGTCGTGATATCGGGATGCACACCAGTCCGCATCGCGTGGCGCTCCGCCGGCAGGCCGAAACTGTCCCATCCCATCGGATGCAGGACGTTGAAGCCGCGCATGCGTTTGTAGCGGCACATTATGTCCGTGGCAGTATAGCCGAGGGGATGGCCGACATGCAGGCCCGCACCCGAAGGATATGGGAACATGTCGAGTGCGTAGAATTTCGGTCTGGCCGGATCGATTTCCGCTCGAAAAATACGGTGATCGGCCCAATAAGCCTGCCACTTCGGTTCGATCGTCTTGGGATCATAAGGCATGCATCACTCCTGGCGCCAACCGGCTCTGGCGGCGGCGTTTCCTGAAAAATGGAGGCGTTCTTTGGTTCAGGAGCAGCTACGGCTGCCGGGGCTCCGGTGACGTCCGGCAGCCGTAGCTAAGTCGAAACGCGTGCGGAGTTGTGGCATAGGCCGTCTGCGCGACGCTCCGGACGAAAAAAGCGCGATGTGGCTTTGGAAACGATCTGGTGTCCATGGACGTGGCTCAAGGCAAATAAGGAGAAAGCAAACGACAGTGTTAACCCGGCCCCGATCAGGAGGCCGTGGTGGTAAGTCGTGTGTCGCGTGCGCGAACGTCTGCTGCTTGAGTTGCCATAATCATGAACCAAGAGTGCCCGATATGATCGCTCCTGCCAAGAGTGCATTCGCGCGAAAATCAGGATCTGTTCAAATCTCGCGGCGCGCTCTTTACCAGTTGTTCGAGCACCGCCGCGACCTTCGGGCTACGCACCTCGCCCCGCCGGCCAATCGCATAGATGCTCCGGTAGGTGGATGGCGCCAGCGGCTTGACGGTCAGGCTTTCGCCAAAATCTCGAAGCGCCAGTCCAGGCATCACCGAAATCGAACATCCGGCTTCGACAAGCGCGAACACGACTTCGAAACTGTCGCTGAAACCGTTGATGACGGGCTCGAAACCGATGCCGAGGCAAGCCTGGCGGATGGCCCTGCAATAGGCGCTTGAGGCGACGTCGAGCGCCCAATGTTCATCTCTCAGTTGTGCGAGTTCGATGACGGGCTCGCTCTCCAGCCTGTGGCCTGCGGGAAGAAGCACGAAGAGCTGGTCGCGGCAGAGGAACAGCGTATCGGCCGCACCCTCCAGCGTGTGCGGATCGAACGATATGTCGTCGGCAACGACGATATCGGCCTGCCAGGCCCGGAGCGCTGCCACGCCTTCGGCTGGTCCCATAGTCGTCATGACGATATTGAGATGCGGATGTTCGGTGGCCAGTTGGCGCATTGCGGCGGGAATGAACGAGGACGCCGCGGACGGTTGGGCGGCGATCCTCAGGTCCCCGGCGACGATGTTCTGTAGCTCGGCAAGATCGGTCTTGGCTTCCTCGACAATGCCGAATATCCGGTCGGCATGCACAACGAGCCGCTGGCCGGCCGGTGTCAGCGTCACCCCTCGCCCGCGCCGCTCGACGAGCGGGATTCCAACTTCGTCCTCCAGTTGGGCGATCTGCTGAGAAACGGCCGATGACGAAATGCCCAACCCGTCGGCGACCGCCGCCATCGTCTCGCGGCGAGAGAGCTCGCGAAGTGTGCGCAATCGGAAGAAATCCAAGCCCGTTTCTCCGGTAGATCAATCGGCCATAATTTCTAACCTATATGCTTATTTTAATTAAGTGGACCTGAAGAAAACTGCACCTTAGCCTTGGATTCGCAAGCCGGCCATCGGTTCGAAAAAAGCCAAGATTGCCCGCCATCTCAAGAGACGAGTCACGGGGATATCGACAGGATGCAGCAGAGCGGCGTGCCTTATTTCAGCCAATGGGAAACACCCGGCATGACATTGCCGGTGCTTGCCGAGGGATCAAAGGCCTTGCTCAGCGATCCGCTCTGGCGCCATTCTGGGGCCGCGACGATCGAAGAATATGCGCGCTGGGCGGTCAATGTCTGCGGCATGGCCTGCCTGAAGATGATCCTTGCCGCGCGCGGCGAGATCCATCCGACACTCGAGCTTGCCCGCGCTTGCACCGCCTATGGCGGTTATGTCGTCAACGAGATCGACGCCACGATCAAAGGGCTGATCTACGCACCCTTCGTCCGCTTCGCCGCCGACCGTTTCGCGCTTAGCGCGGAGACGGTTACCGATGCCGAGACATCGGCCCTTCCGGAGCATCTCGCGAAGCGCCGGTTCTTCATCGCCTCGGTGAACTCGGGCATCCGCTGGCCGGAGCGCGAGCCGCCGTCGAGAGGCGGACACCTGGTGCTGGTGACGGCAGCCAGCGATGAGACGATCCGTTTTCACAACCCGTCCGGCCATGACGCAGCGAGCCAGGCCGATGTGACGCTACCGATTGCCGTCTTCGACCGCTTCTTCGCCAACCGCGGCATATCGGTCGACGGCTGATCCCCTTTTTAAATCCTCTTGGAGGCTTTCATGACCCCATCCCCAAACAGGCTACGCATTGCCGTGCTCTTCGGCGGCCGCTCGGCCGAGCATGAGGTTTCCGTGCTCTCGGCAACGAATGTCATGGGCGCGCTCAAGCCCGAGAAATACGACGCCGTCCCTGTGTTCATCACCCGCGACGGACAATGGCTGCTAAGCAGTTTTGAGGATGGCGTGCTGGCGACACCTTCATCGGGCACGGAAATCTGCCTGGTGTCGGGTGGGCGCGGCCGCGTGCTGGCGATCCCAACTCATGGCGCGCCCTATGAGCTGGCGCGGATCGACATCCTGTTTCCCGTGCTGCACGGCCCGCATGGCGAGGACGGATCAGTACAGGGCGCTGCAGAGGTGGCTCGCGTTCCACTCGCCGGTTGCGGCATCCTCGGTTCGGCCGCAGCGCTCGACAAGGACATCGCCAAGCGCCTGCTGAAGGCGGCGGGCCTGCCGGTGGCGCGCGCGGTGACGCTCCATGAGGGTGCTGCCCCTTCACTGGCAGCCTTGGAAGGTGAGCTCGGCCTGCCGCTCTTCATCAAGCCGGCGCGGCAGGGATCGTCGGTCGGTGTCGCCAAGGTCCATGCCAGCCAGGAATTCGCGCTCGCCCTTACCGAGGCCTTCCGCCACGATCGCACGCTGCTCGCCGAGGAATTCGTGCGCGGCCGTGAGATCGAATTCAGCGTGCTGGAGGATGCGGCAGGAGGACTCTTCGTCTCCCGGCCGGGCGAGATCGTGCCGGCGGAAAGCCACGGCTTCTACAGTTACGATGCCAAATATATCGACGAGCAAGGTGCGACGCTGAAAGTGCCGGCCGAACTGCCGCAGGAGATCGAGACCGCCATGCGCGACGTGGCCGCAAAAGCCTTCAGAGCCGTCGGTTGCGACGGCATGGCCCGCATCGACTTCTTCCTGACGGATGATATGCGGTTCCTCGTCAATGAAATCAATACCATCCCCGGCTTCACCGATATCAGCATGTATTCCAAGGCCATGGCGGCAAGCGGCGTCACCTACGCCGAAATCATCGACCGCCTGGTGGACCACGGCTTGGCGCGCGCCCGCCGGGCTGCCTAGGCGGGAGCTCGAACATGAACAGGTCGGTCTTGATTTCGGGATGTTCCGGCGGCGGAAAATCGACGCTGCTTCGAGAGCTTGCCGCCCGCGGTTATGCCATCGTCGAAGAGCCCGGCCGGCGGATCGTCAGCCAAGAGCTCGAGGGCGATGGCGCAGCCCTGCCCTGGGTCGACATGGTGGCCTTCGCTCGTCGCGCGATCGAGATGGCGACCGCCGACCATTCGGCAGCGCGTGAACAGCCGGGCTGGACGTTTTTCGATCGCGGGCTGATCGATGCGACGGCAGCGCTGCAGTACCTGACCGGAGAACCGGTCCTGGAAAAATTGAGCGCCGCTCACCGCTATCACCCGAGGGTTTTTCTCACGCCGCCATGGCCCGAAATCTACACGACCGACCCCGAGCGGCGCCATGGCTTCGACGAGGCGGTCGCCGAATATGATCGACTTGCCGCCGTCTATCCGACGCTCGGCGACGACGTCGTCATGCTGCCGAAAATCACGGTCGCCGACCGGGCGGATTTCATCCTCGACTGCCTCTCTCGGGAAACGAGGCTGCCGTAGACGAAATCATTAGGGTCGTGCCTCTCGCCGCCGTCTCAGAGGCCTCAGCGCCTGCGAAAGACGCACCACTGAAACGACTGCCGGCCACCAGCGGGTGTTGCGTGCTCCTCGCGCCACTCGCGCTGAAGCGCGAAGGTGGACGAGAATTCACTCGCAAGCGCCACCGCGTCGTAACGCTGGACCGGCAAGCCGCTGCACCGCTCCGGCCCGTCCGGCGCAAAGGTCGCGATGACCACGACGCTGCCCGGCGCCGTGCCGGTTTCGAGCGCGCGGCGATAGGCCAGCCGCTGCTCGGGCTCGGTGAGGAAGTGAAAAACGGCGCGGTCGTGCCACACATCGTAATGGCGGTCGGGCTGCCATAAAGTGACGTCGGCAACCACCCAGGCGATGCGGACGGCTTCATCCCGCAGCCGCGCCTTGGCGACCTCGAGCGCCGGCGCGGCGATGTCGAGGACGGTGAGGTCGGACCATCCGCGCTCGACAAGACGATCGACAAGGTTTGATGCGCCGCCACCCACATCGATCAGCGAGTCCGTGACCGGCAGTTGCAACTCGTCAAGCGCCCGCAAGGAAGGCCCGGGCATCGGCTGATACCAGCTGACGCTGTCGGCAGCTTTCGTGCGGTAGACCTTGTCCCAGTGTTCCCGCTTCTCGCCTGTCATCCGATATCCCCATCTCTTGCAGAGCCCGATTCCCTAACTGATCAACATGTAGAGACTGAGACCTCTTCAACCAGTCGCAGTGCGCCCAGGACCAAGTTCTCCGTTCAGGGAGCGAAGTGACGATAGACCAGATCCTTAGGATCACTTCGGGGTGCTGCGGGATCGAGGCGTGCGCCCAGCCGTTCCGCAACGGCAACGGAAGCAGCATTGCCGGGAGCGATATAGCTGACGAGCGATGGCAGCTTGAGCGTTGCGAAGGCCCAGTCGCGCAACGCCAAGGCCGCTTCGGTAGCATAGCCTTTGCCCTCATATTCTTCATAGACGAACCAGCCGAGTTCCTTCTCAGGAAACAGCGGTCCGTGATTGATCCCCACCTGACCGACGCATTCGCCGGTTTCGCCAAGCTCGATCATCAGCGCTCCGTGCCCGAAAAGCTGCCAGAGAGCCACATCGTGACAGAACATCCCCCATGCCGCGCGCAGATCGAACGGGCCGCCCATTCCGACCGATCGCGGCGACGCCATGATCTCCGCATAGGCGGCGAAATCGCCGATCTCCGGCATCCGGAGCCTAAGACGCTCGGTTCGAATGGTCATCGCGCCCGTTTCGGACATCTCGTCGCCTTCTCTGTCAGTTAGGTTTGTAGTTTCGGCCGTTGAACGAAATATTCTAGCTTTCAAATGCCGGGGCGAATTGCAACATCCCGCTTGGCGGAGGTCCGCGAAAGACAATCCGCTGCACAAGCCGCGTATCGAGGTCGAGATACTTCAGTTGTCCGTCGCTGCTGAAACCGACACGGCTGTAGATCTCGGGATTGCCGATCAGGGCGCATCCGCTCGCGCCGCGCTCTTTCAGCAGTTCGAGACCCCTTGCAATCAGTGCCTTGCCGATGCCCTGCCGCTGCCTCTCCGGCTTAACCGATATCGGCCCCAGCCCGAACCAGCCATCATGCGCGCCGTCGATCGTCACCGGCGAAAACGCGACATGCCCGACAATCTCGCCGTCCTGCTCGGCCACCAGCGATATCTTAAGATCGCCCGCCGCGCGAAGTCTTCGGACAATCTCCGCTTCCGTACCGTCGCTGTAAGGCATCGGCTTGAAGGCGGTCGAGGTCAGATCATGGATCGCATCGAGATCAACAAGCGTTTCGTATCGGATGAGCATCTCTGTCAGTTCCTCAAGCGTGTTGTCGTCAGGGCTGCCCGTACAAACAGTGTCTTATCCTATTGAAACGAAGTGTCGTAGATCCCACGCGAATCTCGCGGGAATCCGTTGCCCCTCTTCCTCCGAGGATTTTCCGAAGCTATAGACTGAGGGGTGTGGGCACCGTCCTGCTGATCGAAACATCGGAGCGCACTCTCCCTGTCGGCACCGTCCGAGGGTGTTTGCATCTCCGCAATCAGAGGTTCTGCGATGAATGATATCGCCGATCACGGTGTTCGTTTCGGACGAATTGCCGCCATGCTGCCGGTCAAGGACATGACCAAGGCCTATGATTTTTACGCCAATGTCCTCGGCTTCAAGAAAATATTCGAGAACGGCAATCCTGTCGGCTTCATGATCCGGAAGCGCGATCAGGGCGAAGTGCATCTCACCTTGCAGCCGAACCACAAGGCCGCGCACTTCAATGTTGCCCACCTGATGGTCGACAATGTCGATGCCCTGCACGCGGTTTGCCAGCAATATGGGCTGAGAATTATCAAGAGCCTTCAGGACAAGGACTACGGATTGCGCGCCTTCGTGTTCGAAGACCCCGACGGCAACCGTATTGACGTTGGCCAACCGATCTAGGCCAGCCATGAGAAGTGGGTGGGGATACTCTCCCCATCCAACTTTCGCGAATTACCGAATTCCGCAGTGCTCGTCATTTGGTCGAGCCCCTGCGTCTTGTTCACCGCAGGGAAAATCGAAGACCAGCAAGCCGGGCTCCTCCAGCGGGAGCTGCGCCACGACCTGCCCTTGCCGGTTCAGCACGGCCGTCGGTCCCCAGGCGATGCGCCCGTCGCGCTCACCCGTTACGTCGGACGATATCAGCCACAAGCCTGTCTCACGGCATCTTTCGCCGCGAACGGCATTATGCAGCGGCTTGAATATTTCCGCCTTCTCCCGTGGCATCATGTTGTTGGACAGGCATAGGATCAGCGATGCGCCAGACGCGGCGACCTTTGCGGCTGCCTCCGGAAAATTGGTGTCGTAGCAGATGTTGATCCCGAAGCGCAGGGCACCGATCGCAAAGAGCGGGCTGTCCTTTCCAGCCTCGAAAGCCCCTTCGCCGTGCAGCAGGTGGGCTTTCCTGTAACGACCGAGGAGAACACCGCGCGCGACGACGACGGCGGTGTTGAACAATCGCCCATCATCGATCTCGATCAGCCCCATGACCAGCACCGGTCCCGACTTCGGCAACCGATCCAGGACCGCCGCGAACTCGGCCGATGCGAGATCGAGGGCAACACGCCGCGCCGATCGTTCATCGGTCAGGTAGCCCTGCAGAAAACCTTCTGGAAAGACCAGCAGGGCCACGCCATCAGCCTCGGCGAGCGCCGCGACCCTAACCGCATAATCCAAGGCCGCCCCAACATTCTCCCGAAATTCCGCAGTCTGCGCGGCGGCTATCCGAATGCTCGTCACTTGGATCTCCGGGTTCTCGGCCGCGGCATCTCAGCAAAAGACCCGGCACTGTGGCCGGGCCTCTCCTTGAAAATCGGAAAACCTCAGAAGGTCGAGGCACCGCTCCCCCAGGGGCCGTGGTGGAAATCCTTGCCGTCCAGACGGTCGAAGCCGTGGGCGCCGAAGAAGTCGCGCTGTGCCTGGATGAGATTTGCCGTTCCCCTGCCCTGGCGGTAGGCGTCGAAATAGGTCAGCGCCGAGGTCAGTGCCGGAACCGGCAGGCCGGCGGCAATCGCAGCACCGACGACGCGGCGAAGCGCCGGGATCGATTCCTTGACCATGTCGGAGAAGGCCGGCGTGACGATCAGGTTTGCAGCATCCGGCGCCTTGGTGAAGGCCGAGGTGATCTCGTCGAGGAACTGCGAGCGGATGATGCAGCCGGCACGCCAGATCCTGGCAATCGTCGGCATCGGCAGCGACCAGTTGAACTCGCGCGATGCTTCCGCCATCACCGCGAAGCCCTGCGCATAGGCACCGATCTTGGCGGCAAACAGCGCTAGTTCGAGATCCTTGTTGAGCTCGGGGCCGTAAGCGATCGGGAAGGACACAGCCTGCGTGCCGAAGATCTTTTCAGCGGCTTCGCGCTGCGACTTCATCGAAGAGAGGCTGCGGGCGGCGACCGCGGCTTCGATCGCTGTTGCCGGAATGCCCATGTTCTGCGCCTCTATCGCCGACCACTTGCCGGTACCTTTTTGGCCTGCCTTGTCGAGGATCATGTCGACCATCGGCCCGCCGGAAACCGGATCAGTGGCCGCAAGCACCTTCTCGGAGATTTCGATCAGGTAGGAGTTCAGCCGGCCCTTGTTCCATTCGCCGAAGATGCCGGAGATTTCGGAGGCGCTCTTGCCGAGACCATCGCGCAGGATGCCGTAGATTTCGGCGATCATCTGCATGTCGGCATATTCAATGCCGTTGTGGATGGTCTTGACGAAATGGCCGGCACCGTCATTGCCGAGCCAGGCGACGCAGGGCTCGTCATTGTAGCGGGCGGCAATCGATGTCAGCACCTTCTCGACGCGCTTCCAGGATTCTTCGGTGCCGCCGACCATGATCGACGGGCCATGGCGCGCACCTTCCTCGCCGCCGGAAACACCCATGCCGATGAAGGTCAGATCGGTATTCTTCAGCCGGTCGAAGCGGGCGACGGTGTCGCGGAAATTGGCGTTACCGGCATCGATCATGATGTCGCCCTTGGAGAGATGCCGGCGCAGCAGCTCCATCTGCTGGTCGACGGGATCGCCCGCCTTGATCATGATGATGATCGGGCGCGGCGGCCGGATCGCATCGACGAATTCCTCGATGGTCTTGCAGGGAATGATCTGCTTCTTCAGATCGCCGGCGCTTTCGTAGAATTCGTCGGTTTTCTCCGGCGTGCGGTTGAAGACCGCGATTTTATTGCCTTTCTCCGCGATGTTGAGCGCCAGATTGGAGCCCATGACCGCAAGGCCGATCAGTCCGATTTCTGCCTTTTCCACGACAAACCTCCGATGTGTCATTTGGATCGGTGTTGTGGCACTGTCTCGGTCAAACGGCAAGTCTCGCAAGGGTCTAATCGGTTCGCAAAAGCCAATGAAATGAGGCCTGCAATATCCCCGCTTGTCCGACAACCCGCCGGCTGGCACACATTCCGGAAGCCCTAGGTTTTTCGTGCGCCCCGCCCGCGACGCCCTATCTCATGTTATCATCAGTACCTCGGGAGATATCGCATTGGCATCGGGAAGACGAAAAGAGATGGCTCTCCTGCCGGCCCGCGCCGGTCGCTACCGCGAATATGTACCGGCGCCGACGCTGCGACGCCATTTCAGCCGCCTCTGGTCGCATGCGCTTCATGACGGACCGCCGGCAATGGTGGCGATCGTGCCTGACGGTTATTGCGATCTCCTCTGGATCGACGGTCGGCTGGTTGTCGCCGGTCCCGACAGGACGGCGGCCTTTCCCGTCATCCGACCGGGCGCGACTGTCATCGGCGCACGTTTTGCGCCTGGCGCTGCAGCACCCTGGCTGAAGACGCCGCTTTCGGCGCTGGTCGGCTGCTCGATACCCCTTGCCGACATCGGCCGGAAGGATACCGCCGAATTCGAAGCGCGGCTTGCGAATTGTCCCGACCCCTCGGACGCGGCGGCGCTGTTTGGCCGCCTGCTCGAAGAGACCGCGCGCGATGCGGAGGAGCCCGCCCGCGACGCCGCCATGATCTTCGCCGCCGCCGACGGCGGTCGCCCGGCATCCGGCCTGCTCGAGCACCTCGGCATGAGCGAAAGGCAGCTGCGCCGTCGCTGTCACCACCATTTCGGCTACGGCGCAAAGACGCTGGAACGGATTCGCCGGTTCCAGCGTTTCCTCGACCTCTGCCGCAAGTCGGGTACGATGCCGCTTGCCCGCCTTGCGCTCGAAGCGGGCTTTGCCGACCAGCCCCACATGACACGCGAGGTCGGCGAGCTTTCGACGCTGACGCCCGCCATCATATTCGACCAGCTCAGTATAGGGACGAGAGACGACTGACCGTTTTGTTCAAGACGCTGCCGGCCGGTTTGTTATTTTGACGAAACCAAATGACAGGGATCTGCAAGTCATGACGACAATGCCCGCGAAAATTATCCACCGGTCGATCGAGCGCGATTGGCGCGACGTCTATGAATTCGCCGGCAAGCCGGAGAACATGCCGCTCTGGGCCTCCGGCCTTGCGACCGGGCTCGATCCGGACGGTGCCGACTGGATCGCCGATGGCGCTCTCGGAAAAATCAGGGTGAGCTTCGTGCCTGCCAATGAATTCGGCGTGATCGACCATACGGTGACGATCGAATCCGGCCTCAGGGTCTATAATGCCCTGCGCATCGTGCCGAACGGCGATGGCTGCGAGGTCATGTTCACGCTGCTGCGTCTGCCCGGCATGACCGACGCGCAGTTTTCCGCCGATGCCGCCCATGTCGAGAAGGATCTCGCCATGCTGAAAGCCCTGATGGAGAGATAGATGGTCGAGAAGACAGAAAACCACGATCGCCGCATCGACTATGTCGAATTCAACGTCGCCGACATTGCCGCCGCCAAAGCCTTTTACGGCTCCGCCTTCGGCTGGCGCTTCACCGATTACGGCCCCAATTATTGCGAATTCGACGATGGCCGGCTGAAGGGCGGCTTTTCCGATTTCGGACCGGTGCGGCCGGGCGGCGGCCCGCTGGTCGTCGTCTATGCCAGTGATCTGGAAGAAGTGCTGACCTCAGTCGAAAGAGCCGGCGGCACGATCTGCCGGCCGATCACCGATTTTCCCGGCGGCCGTCGCTTCCACTTCCTCGACCGCGATGGTTACGAGCTCGCCGTCTGGGCGGCGGCTTAGCCAGACGACCCAAGGCAGCCGAGTTGGTCAGGCTGCCTAAGGCTGCCGACCGGGATCAGGCAGCTTGCGACGCCGATCGAGATCTTCCATGACGAGCAGGGCGCCGATCACCGCACCGCCCGCATCGCGCAGCGGCGACATGCGACAGCGCACCTGCCGCGATTCGCCGCTGCCGGCCGAGCGCTCATAGGAATAGTCGATCTGTTCGCCGGCAAAACAGGCGTCGAGCTTATGCTTGGCGCATTCGGCAAACCGCTCCTCGCCGATGAATTCGGAAAGGTGGCGGCCGATGAGTTCCATCGGCTTCCTGTTGAGATGGGCGCTGTTGGCTGGATTGGAATAGAGATAACGATAGTCCCTTGTCAGCACCGCCACGCGGTCCGGCAGGCTTTCGAGGATCACCGCGTTGAGGAACTGGCCATTGTCGGTATCCGGCACATAGGCCGGCGGCGGCTCGATGCGCACATCCTGCGGCAAAGGCACGCGCCAGTCCGGCCCATGCGCGCCGAAATAGCGGTCGAGCAGATAGGAAAGCACCGACGTGTGCTCCGTGACACTGGCGCTGTCGTCGGCATCCTGGCTGATCAGGTGGCTCACGAACTGCAGCTGCATGTAGACTTCGAGCAGATTGGCTGCCCGGCAGGCGAGGATTGCCTCGACCAGCGGCTCGACGTGACGGTCGAGCGCCGTGACGCGCTGGTCGTCGCCCAGGCGTATGGCTTCCTCGATTTGCACGCAACGCAAAGAAAAAGCTCGAAAAAGCTCCAGCAAGACGCCTCCCACTCCCATTGTCCCAAGAGACGAGCCCGAAACCTCACATGGCTGCATTTCCCAAAAATGCGCCTTCCGGTAGACATTATTCGCGTCTTGGTGGTGACGGGTAACATGAAGTGCCCTCAGTTTCAATCCGAGAGCACCTGCCGCTTTTCACCGCTGATAAATGGGGGTGGACCTTTTTTAGAGTATGATGCCGAAAAGTGTGAGCGGTTTTCGGGCGACATCATGCTCCAACTATTATTCTGGAGCATCCTATTCTATGGCGCGAGCGTCTGCTTGATCTGCCAGCGGTCGTGATACCAGAGCCACTGTTCCGGATATTCCCGCACCCAGCTTTCCACCTTGTCGTTGAGCAGCTGGGCGGCCGCCGGCAGGTCGAGATTGCCCTTGGCGTCGCGCGGCATGTCCAGCCGCGGCTCGATTTCCAGCCGGTAGCGATTTCCGGGCAGACGGATGCAGCGCGCCGGATAGACTTCGCAGTCGAACTGGCGCACCAGCTTCGGCAGCAGCGGATTGGTCTTGACGTCGCGCCCGAAGAAAGTGCCCTTCAGCCCCTTGCGGAATTTCTGGTCCACCAGCACGCCCACCCCCTGGCCTGCTTCCAGCTGACGGGCGAGCGCGAAGGACGAGCCTGCATGCGAGGGCACCAGCTTGCCCATGCGGGCGCTCCGGAAGTCGAACACCATCTTGGCGACATAAGGATTGTTCGGCGGCCGAAAGAGCACGGTGACGTCGAGCCCGAAGGCGGCGCCCGCCACCGGCAGCAGCTCGAAGTTGGCGGTATGGCCGGTAAAGACGATGAAGGGGCGCGGATTGTCGCGCAGGTCGAGGAAGATCGGGACGCCCGACACCTCCACCCTGCCCGGCTCCGACTTTTCGGGATCATAGTCGAACAGCTGGTCGAGGAAGACGTATTCCGCAGCAAGCCGGCCCATATTGCCCCAACTGGCGAGCGCAATCTCCTCGATTTCGGCCTCGCTCTTCTCAGGAAAGGCGTTGCGCAGATTGGTCAGCATCAGTCTATGGCGGCTGGTCAGCCGGCCGAGGCGGCGCATCATCCTGTCGGCAAAGCGGATCGCGCCATCGGCCGGAAACAGCTTCAGGAAATTCAGGAAGCCGAACATCACCTGCGCCACCAGCCACTGCTGGAAGTGCCTGAGCGCCAGAACGATCCGGGTGATGAACAGCTTCACGCGGTCAATCCATCTTCAGGATGATCTTGCCAAAGATCTGGCGCGATTCCATCCGCTCCAGTGCCCGGTCGATATCGCTGAAGCTGACCTCGGTATCGATGACGGGGTGGACGAGCCCGCGGCCCATCTTCTGCATCGCATTGGCCATATTCTCCATGCGGCAGCCGAAGGAGCCGAAGAGCTTCAGCTGCTGCTGGAACAGCATCATCAGGTTCATCTCTGTGGAAACACCCGAGGTCGAGCCGCAGGTGACGAGCCGCCCGCCGCGCTTCATGCAGAGCATCGAACCGGCCCAGGTATCCTTGCCCACATGTTCGAAGACGACGTCGACGCCCTTCTTCTTGGTGAGCTTGCGCACCACGCCTTCGAAGCGGTCGGTGCGGTAGTTGATGACGTGATCGGCGCCGAGCGCCTTGGCCTTCTCGATCTTGTCGTCCGAACCGACCGTGGTGATGACGGTGCAGCCGATCTTCTTGGCGAGCTGGATCGCCGCCGTGCCGATGCCGGAGCCGCCGGCATGGACGAGGATCGTCTCGCCGGGTTCGAGCTTGGCATTGTCGAACAGCATGTGCTCGACCGTGCCGAAGGTGACCGGAGCAAGCGCCGCGCCGATCGCGTCGACGCCGGGAGGGGCCGGCACCAGCAGGCGCGCCGGCAGGTTGACCTTCTCCTGCGCGAAGCCGTCGAGATGGAAGCCGTGCACGCCGGAGACATGTTCGCAGAGATTGTCGCGGCCTTCGCGGCAGGGGCGGCAGAGGCCGCAGGTGCGCGCGCCGTAGATGGAAACGAGCTGGCCCGGCAGCACGTTGGCGACGCCCGGCCCGATCGCCTCGACGACGCCCGAGGCTTCCGCACCGATAACCAACGGCATCTTGCGCTTGGCGAATGCCATGCCGCGCCAGCCCCAGACATCGATATGGTTGAGCGCCACCGCCTTGACGCGCAGCGTCACCTCGCCGGCACTAGGAGCGTCCGGTTCCGGCAGATCGGTGATCTCAAGCTTGCGGTCGTCGATCAGTTGCAAAGCGCGCATGGCAAAATCCCTCGCCTGGAAGGCGTTTTTCTTGTCTTGAAATTGTCGGGAACCGCTTAAGCCGGTTCGAGCGCCATGACAAGGCTGGCATTCTGCCCGCCGAAGCCGAAGGAGTTGGAAAGCACGGCCGAAACCTGGGCTTCCCGCTTCTTGTTCGGGACGACATCAAGAACAATCGACGGATCGGGATTGTTGTAGTTGATGGTCGGCGGCAGCGTCCCGGTCAACATCGTCTGCAGCGAGAACACCGCCTCGACGGCTCCCGCCGCCGTCAGCGTATGGCCGATCATCGACTTGTTCGACGACACCGGGATGCCGCCGATGAGCCGCTCGCCGAACACAGCCGACATCGCGCCATACTCCATCTTGTCGTTCTCAGGCGTCGAGGTGCCGTGCGCATTGATGTAGCCGATGCCGCTCTCGTCGATGCCGGCATCGGCAAGGGCCGCGCGGATCGTCGCAATTGCCGGGCCGCCATCCGGCGACGACCGGGTGCGGTGGAAGCTGTCAGCCTTGTCGCCGGCACCTTTCATGATGCCGAGCACCTTGGCGCCGCGAGCGACTGCTGATTCCAGCGATTCCAGCACCAGCGTCGCTGCACCTTCGGCGATGACGAAGCCGTCGCGATCCTTGCTGAACGGCTTGGAAGCCTTGGTCGGCGGATCGTTCTGTGTCGAAAGAGCTGACAGCAACGAGAAGCGGATCAGCGCTTCGGCACTCAGCGATCCGTCGGTCGCGACCGTCAGCGCGCGATCCGTGCGGCCCTGGCGGATTGCCTCGATGCCTAGCTGGATCGCCGTGACGCCGGAGGCACAGGCTGTCGACAGCGTCACGGGAAGGCCGCGCGTGCCGAACCGGTCGGCAAGGCGCTCGGAAATCGCGCCGAACAGGGCCGCCTCATGGAAGGCTGGGTCCGGACGCTGGCGCAGCGCCGTCAGGAAGCGCTCATAGGCATCACCCGGATGGTCGGAGGCCGGCGAACGGTCGGCAAGCTCGAAGCGCGCGCTCCATTCCGGCTCAATCGGCGGGGCGGCGAGGAAGAGCGGGCCATTGAAATCGCCGGAAAGGCCGGCATCGGCAAGCGCCTCGATCGTCGTTTCGCGGGCGAAGGCATAGGAGCGTTCGACGGCGTTCGGCACCGGGATGCCGATGAAATCGACGGTGCCGGCGATCCGCGTCGACAGGCCCTCGGTCGGGAAGCGGTTGATCTCGTGGATGCCCGAGGTGCCGGAAGTAAGGGCTGCCCAGTTGTCACTGAGGCCCTGGCCGAGCGAAGTGATGATGCCCATGCCGGTTACGGCGACGATCGGACGGCCGAGATGATCCTGGTAAGCGGAAGCTGTCATATCTCTCACTCCTCACGCATCTGCGGAAAGAACGGCGACGCCCTCGCCGCGCTGGTGTCCGACCGTGGTCACGACGGCGGCGGTAGTGCCTGACCGCATCGGCGCCTCATGAGCGGCATCGAAGGGCGGAACCTTGGCCTTGCCGTCGACGGCAAGGGCTGCGAGCGCAAGACCCAGCGTGAACTGCGTCTCGATCGTATGGCCGGTGACACCGCCGAAGCCGCGGATCGCAACGTCCGGCAATTGATGTTCGAGCACCGCCCGCTCACGGGCGGCCAAATCATGCATGCCGGTCGATCCGGAAAAGATCGCCGTGCTTTCGGCCGCAAGCCCGGCGGCCGGCGCCAAAAGCCGCTCCAGCCGGACTTCGAGATTGCCGGAATTGCGGTTGCCGCGGTCACCCTCGACCGCGTCGATGACCGCATAGATATGGGCGCCGCGGGCTCTAGCATGCTTGCGCGATTCCAGCACCAGGAAGGCGCCTGCCGAACCGGTGATCATGCCGCCACCGTCACTGGGCCTGCGCGACCAGAGCGGCACCCAGTCGCCGCGCGCATGGGCGCCGATCGCTTCGGTGAGCAGAATCATATCGGGCCGCTCGGCGGCAAAGGCGCCTCCAACGAGCGCATGCGAGGATTCGCCTGATTTGATGCGGTAGAAGGCGGTCTCGACGGCAGAGATGCCGGCCGCCTCCTCGCCCATGAAGGTGCGCGACGAACCGGTGACCTTGTGCACGATCGAGATATTGCCGGCGAGCAGGTTGGAAAGCTGGGCGAGGAACAGCGTTGGCCTCAACTCGGTCGTCAGCTTCTCGTTGAGCAGCAGCTCGCGGTCATTACGCCTCAGCGCTTCGTCGACGATCAGTGTGTCGACATTGATGTCGCGCTCGCCGCCGCCGGCCGCGACGATCATGTCCATTGTGCCGCAGGCTTCGATATCATCCTTGAAACCGGCATCATCGAGCGCAAGGCCAGCGGCGAAGACGCCGATGCGCTGCCAGTTCTCCATCTGGCGCTGATCACCGCGTTTGGCGATCTGCTGCGACCAGTCGATCTCGGGCAGCGGGTGCACCGGATAGGGCTTGAACTTCTCGGTCTCGACGATCGCTTTCGGCGCACTGGCGGCCGAAAGCAGCGCGATATGCGCATCCTTGCCGACGCCCTGACAGGTGACTATGCCGATGCCCGAGATGACGACGTCGTTTGCAGCCTTGCTCATCCAATCACTCCCTGCGCCGCGATCGCTTCGAGAAGCCCGATCTCGCCGGCACGTTTCTTCACGATATCGCCGAGCGGCACCTCGGAAAACGGCATGGTGCGCAATTTCAGCTGCGCATCGCAGACCTTCTTACCACCGCTGGTGATTTTAGCCTTGGTGACCGCGAAACCCGAACCGTCATGCTCGAGCACCGCCTCGATGTCGAGCACGGCTTCCGGTTCGACGAAGGTGCGCATCTTGGCGCCGTCGACTGTCATCAGGAAGGGCATGGCGGCAAAATTGGTGACGGCAAGCACCAACATGCCGGAGGCCTGCGCCATGGTCTCGATCAAGAGCACGCCGGGAACGAGCGGCATGCCGGGAAAATGACCCTCGAAGACAGGGCTCTTCGCCGGTACGACGGATCGCGCCTTAAGCGTGCCCTTCTTCAGGTCCACCGCTTCGACGCGGTCAATCATCTGGAAATATTCCAGCAGCATTCGGATCCTCCGGCCCGACAGGCCAGATCCGCCCGCCGGTGACGCCTAAAGCGCATCTGGTTCGCACTTTAGGTCTTTGTTTTTATGCGTGCCGCCCAAAACCGCTGCGCACTTTTGGGCGGCACGCACTAGTTAGGAACGAAACCGCCCGGCCGCCATATTCAGGGCGGCAGGGCGTTCAAAAAAGACTGTTATATCGCTCAGGCCTTGGCTGCTTTGAGCTCGTCGATCTTGGCGCAGAGGTTCTTCAGCACGAAGTATTCTTCGGTGGAAACCTTGCCTTCGTTGACTTCCTGCGTCCACTTTTCGAGCGGGATCTTGATGCCGAATTCCTTGTCGATCGCAAAGACGATGTCGAGGAAATCGAGGCTGTCGATACCGAGGTCGTCGATCGTATGGCTCTCCGGAGTGATCGTCGCGCGGTCGATCTCACTGGTTTCTGCAATAATGTCGGCAACTTTATCGAATGTAGCGGTCACGCGCTGTACCTCATGAAATGACGATTTAAACCCCCTCATAGGCAAATCCATTTCAAAAGCCAATGCTTTCGTCCCGGCGTTGCGGCAATTTGCCGGCTGGGTGTTGCCTAAACAGCAATGGAATGCCGGCCTTTGCCCTCACCCAAGGCGCGTGACGTCGCCGCTGCAGAAAACCCGTCTCGCCGGCGAGGGCGAAGAAGCCGTCCGAATCAAACCCGCAGACGGCCTCGTCTCGACGCCGCACGTCCAAACAGCCAGGGCACGCAAACTTTGATCTGGATCAAATCGCTATCCGGCCAAAATTGATAATCATCAAGCCGCGCTGGAAGAAATCGGGATAGCCGAACCCGCAATCGCGGCGTAATCGTCTACGGTATGCCCGGGCATGCCCGGCATGCGCAGCTACGCCCGGCACACGCGGATTTCGAAGGGATCAGGATATGGACGTCGCACATAGTGGGGTTCTTGAGGTTGGCATCCCCGTCGCGTGCCGTTCCTGCCAGGCACGGCACGGCGTCGTCTGCGGCGTTCTATCGAGCGGTCAGTTGAAGGACCTCGGCCGCCACTCGCTGCGCCGCAAGGTCGATGCTGGCAGCGAGATCATCGCACAAGGGTCGGAAAACTCTTACTATTCGAACATCATGCGCGGGGTCGTGAAACTCTGCAAGGTGATGCCGGACGGGCGCCAGCAGATCGTCGGTCTGCAATTCGCTCCCGATTTCGTCGGCAGGCCTTTCGTGCGCGAAAGCACGCTGTCGGCCGAGGCTGCGACCGATGCCGAAATCTGCGTCTTCCCCCGCAACCTGCTCGACCGCATGATATCGGAGACGCCGGAACTGCAGCGCAGCCTGCACGATCAGGCGCTGAAGGAGCTGGATGCCGCGCGCGAATGGATGCTGACGCTCGGCCGGCGCACCGCCGAGGAGAAGGTCGCAAGCTTACTCCACCTCATCGCCACCCATGCCGAACCGCAAACGGCCACAAGCACCGCCTTCGACCTGCCGTTATCCCGCGCCGAGATCGCCGATTTCCTCGGTCTGACGATCGAAACCGTCAGCCGCCAGATGACCAGACTGCGCAAGAGCGGCGTCATTCGCATCGAGAACTTCCGGCATATCATCGTCCCCGACATGGATGAGCTGGAGCGGATGATCAGCGCATAAAAGGGATCAGCTGTCGATTTGCTGATCCTAGATTAGCGCGTAATGACCACGCGGGTATTGGCAAGGCCGGCCTGTCGCGCCAGCGAGAAGAACTGCGCGGCATTGTCGGGGTGCAGGCGAACACAGCCATGCGAGGCCGGCCGACCCAGGCGTTTCAGGTCGAAGGTGGCGTGAACGGCATAACCGCCGTTGAAGAACACGGCGTACGGCATCGGCGCATTGTCGTATTTGCGCGAGCGATGATCGCGCGACAGCCACTTGGCGCTCCACGAACCGGTCGGCGTGACATAGCCGTTGCGCGCGGTCGAAACCTTCCAGCGATACTTGACGAAGCCGTTCTCGGAAACAGTCATTGTCTGCTTGCCGATGCTGATATTGGCGACCAGCGTTGCTGCGTGAGCGGCAACGGGAGAAAACTGCAGCAATAAACTTGCGGCCGCAGCCGCCAAAATCGTCTTCATCATAACCCCTCTTCGAACTCGCGCAGCTTAATTGCGCCCTCACGAAAGAGAGACTACGGCAATACTTATTAGATTGCTTTAATCCGAATGGTAATCACAATTTTAACGGCATGGCAGCAAGCGGGTGCGCCACAGGCTTATTGAAGCTTGCGCTTCGCCCCAGCCTGATTGAGCGTTTGGTAGGCCTTGTTCATCTTCTCGCGGATCGAGGCCATCGTGCCGAGATTATGCCCGCAGGCCGCACAGGTGATGATGTCGGTCTCCCGGATCTCGGGCCGCTCGAACTTCATCTTGGTGCTCTTGCACTTCGGGCACGGTAATTCAACCTGAACTGTCATCGCTCTGCTTCCGGTCTGATGGAGATATGAGGCGGTCGGAATAAACGTTTGAGCCTGGCCTGTCCACTGGGGGCATACACGGCACAACCCTACAGAAAACACAAAAACAGCCCGAACGTAACACCGGCGAGCACCATGCAGCTGGCATAAAATACCGATACGCCGTCCTCGATGTCGCCCGAGGTCGCCACGTCGCGGCCGGTGTCGTTGATCATCGGTTCACGCACGATGACGCCGCCATAGATGCGTGGCCCGGCGAGCTGGACGTTCAGCGCGCCCGCCATGGCCGCCTCCGGCCGGCCGGAATTCGGCGAGCGGTGCAAGGCCCCGTCGCGCATCGCCACGCGGATCGCCTCACGGCCGGCGCTTGTTCCCCGCCGGATCCAGGCTCCGGCGGCAATCAGCAGGATGGAGAGGCGCGCGGCCGGCCAGTTGGCGACATCGTCGAGCCGGGCGGCCGCCCAGCCGAAGTCGATGTATTTTTCCGACTTATGGCCGATCATCGAATCCGCCGTGTTCAGCATCTTGTAGGCGAAGAGCCCCGGCAGGCCTAAGACGACATACCAGAGCGCCGGCGCCACGACACCGTCGGAGAAATTCTCGGCAAGGCTTTCGATCGCCGCGCGGCAGACGGCTGGCTCGTCCAGCGTCTCGGGATCGCGTCCGACGATGCGGGAAACGGCGCTCCGCCCGCCGGCAAGCCCCTCGTCTCGTAAGGCGACGGCGACGGCCGCGACGTGATCGGCAAGGCTTTTCTGCGCCAGGAAGATCGCCACCAGCCCGGTCTCCAGCAAGATGCCAACAAGGCCGAACAGCGCGAAGAAACGATTGAACACGAAGCCTGCGGCCACCGCCAAAAGAAGCAGCGCCAGGATAGCGGCGATACCGTTCATTCGGCGTTGCGATCCCGTGAGGCTCGCCGGGTTGAGCTGCCGGTCGGCATAGGAGATCGCCGCGCCGAACATGACGACGGGATGCGGCACCCGTGTCCACAGCCATTGCGGATCGCCGGCGATCCGGTCGAGCAGCAGTGCCAGAAGCAGCACGAGAAGGTTTTCGTCGATCGTCATCGTTCAAATCTCTGAAGGGCTTCGCCAAGCCGCCTGTCTGCCGCCGGATCGGGCGGCAGCCCGAAACGCAGCCACTCCGGCGCATAGTCGAACTTGCGGACGAGAATATGATGGCGGCAGAGATGCGTGTAAATGTCGCCGGCTCTCGCATCGGCGACAAGGGTGAAGAGTGCCGTCCCTCCGGAAATCTGCAACCCGGCGCCCTTCAGCACCGCATGCAGGCCGGTGCTGCGCTCATCGATGCGGCCGCGGATCGGAGAAACGTCCGAGCGCAGCAGCGAATCTGCAATCGAAAGGGCCGGGCCGGAGACTGCCCAGGGGCCGAGCCAGTCCTCGAGACGCGCGAGAATATCGCTGCGCGCAATCACAAAACCGAGCCGCAAGCCGGCAAGCCCGAAGAACTTGCCGAAGGAGCGGAAGATGATGAGGTTGGAAAGCTGCGGCGCACGGGATGCAAGGCTGAGCGCCGGATCGGTATCGCCAAAGGCTTCGTCGACGACGAGAAACTCGCCTGCAGCCTTCATCCTGTCGTGCAGGGCAATCAGCGTTTCGGCCGGCCATATCAACCCATCAGGATTGTTCGGATTGACGACGACAGCCAGCCGATGTCCGGCTCCGATCACGGCAATATCGTCGACCGCATCGACGCCAAGACCGGCCGAGGCGAAGGCGCGCGCATACTCGCCATAGGTCGGCGACACCACGGCAACCCTGTTGTCCGTCACGGCGACCCTGTCGTCCGTCACGGCAACCCTGTTGTCCGTCACCGCGATCCTGTTGTCCGTGCCGCCAACCAGCCTACCCGCCTCGACGAGGCGCGGCAGAAGCTGGATGACCGACTGCGTACCTGGCACCGGCAGCGGCAGGATCTCACCGCTGCCATAGTAGTCGCGCGCCGCACGCCTTGCCTCATCGATGAGATGCCGGTCCGGCAAGCGATGCCAGGCCATTGCCGGAATGTCAGGCAGGGCGATGGGGCACGGATTGATGCCCGTGGAAAGATCGAGCCAATCTTCCGGGCTACCGCCGAAGGCAGCGGCAGCCGCGGTGATGCCGCCGCCGTGGACAATCGGTGCGCTCATGCGGCGGCTCCGGCAAGATCGATCAGGTGCATGTAGGAGCCTGCCACCTGGTCGCGCCTGAGACCGGCGGCACCCAGATCGGTTCCGAGCGCATCCTGCACCTGAAAAAGCCGCTTGCCCTCGCCCTCGGAGACGACGCTGGAATAGTGGAATTCATGGGCCGTCATCATCCGCGCAAAGAAGGCGCCGTCGAGCGGCACAACACGGCGATAGCCGAGATGGCGCTTTCGCTCGGCATAGGTGGTGACGACGGGCAGCAGGCCGAGCATTTCGTGGCGATGCCCCTTCGCATCGATCAGACCCTCGCCAAGGACCATGTAGCCGCCGCATTCGCCATAGATCCGGATGTCGCGCGCTGCCGCATCGAGCATGCCGGCGCGGAAATTCTGCGCCTCTGCCAACCGCCCGGCATGCAGCTCGGGATAACCGCCGGGCAGATAGATCGCATCGGCATCACCAGCCGGCGCCTCGTCGGCGAGCGGCGAGAAAAAGGAAATCGCAGCACCCCGGCGGCGCCAGCCGAGCAGCATATGCTCGTAGGAAAAGGCAAAGGCGACATCGCGCGCCACGGCGATGCGGGCACCCAACGGCGGCAACCGGTCGATATTAGCGGCCGACGGCCGGTTGAGCCCCTGCCTGGCGATGCGCAGCAGGAATTCAAAATTACATTCCTCCGACACGGCATCCGCCGCATGGTCGATGAAATTGTCGAGGGTTGCGTGTTCGCCGGCCTGGACGAGGCCGAGATGCCGCTCCGGCAGGGAAAGCGCCTTGTCGCTGCTGATGACGGCGATGACAGGCATACGGATAGCTTCGAGCGCCTGCCGCAGCATCGCCTCGTGCCGGTCGCTGCCGACCTTGTTGAGGATGACGCCGGCGACGCGCACATCGGCACGGAAACCAGCAAAACCAGTAACCAGCGCCGCCACCGACTGCGACATGCGCGAGGCATCGACGACCAACACCACGGAAAGCCCCAGCTGGGCGGCAAGATCGGCCGCCGTTCCCCTTCCGTCGGCCGCCCCGTCGAAAAGCCCCATCATCGCCTCGATGACGAGGATGCGGTCACCGGAGCGGTGAAGGGCCGCATTGGCCGAGATCAGTTCCGGGCGCATCGCCCAGGGATCGAAATTCAGACAGAGCGTGCCGCTCGCTGCCGCATGGAAGGCGGGATCGATATAGTCAGGGCCGGCCTTGCCGGGCGCGACCGCGATGCCGCGCCGGCGAAGCGCTCGGAGCAGCCCGAGCGTTACCGTCGTCTTGCCGGCGCCGGAGGAAGGGGCTGCGATCAGGAGGCCGCTCATATCAGCACCTTGCCGGACCGGCGGAATGGATCGGGTTCCAGGCGCCGCCCCGCCAGCGCACCAAGCCAGTCGAGCGAGGCTCGGAGCCGGACCACCTCACCGACGACGACCACCGCCGGCGGCTCCAGCCCGGAGACAGCGACGGCCTCGGTCGCCTCCCCGAGCGTCGTTTCCAGCACCTGTTGCCGGCCAGTGGCCGCATTGCAGACGAAGGCGACGGGTTCCGCCGCCAGCCGTCCCGCGGCGATCAGCCGGGCGCTGATCTCGGCGATATGCTTCATCGCCATGTACATAACGATGACGGGCGAGCCCCGGCCGATCGCATCCCAGTTGATCCGATCAGGCACGATGCCGGAGGAATCATGGCCGGTGAGGAAGGTCACGGCATGGTTGATGTCGCGATGCGTCACCGGGATGCCGGCATAGGCGAGCCCCCCGATACCGGCGGTGATGCCGGGCACGATGCGGAAGGGAATATTGTGCTCGACCAGCGTCAGCGCCTCCTCGCCGCCGCGGCCGAAGACGAAGGGATCACCGCCCTTCAGCCGCAGCACTCGCTTGCCGGTGCGCGCAAGCTCCACCAGCCGCAACGAAATGTCGCGCTGCTTCGCCGAAGGCTTGCCGCCGCGTTTACCGGCATATTCCACCAGCGTTTCCGGCCGCGCCAGCGCCAGGCATTCCTCGTTGACCAGCGCGTCGTGGACGATGACGTCGGCCTCGGAAAGCCCCTTGGCGGCGAGCAGTGTCAAAAGCCCGGGATCGCCGGGACCGGCGCCGACGAGCCAGACACTGCCCGGCTCAAGCGCCGGAAGATGGGAGAATGCGGCATCGATCATCCTGCTGATCTAGGCCCCGCAAAGGGCAAGGTCAACGCCGCGCCTATCACCTCACTTGAAGTTGCTGAGATGACCATGACTCACTTTGTGAAGTGCCGGATTCAAATCCTCGGAGAACCCGCACAACGCGATGAATATATTGCAATATATCCAGAAGGCCGGCCGCGATGCTGCCGGCCTTCAAGCGTGTCAGGCCACAAGCAGCGTATTGCGGATGAGGTCCAGGACCCTCTCCGACTCAATCCCGGTGCAGACCACCTGGCTCGGTAAGCCATCCCAAGCGCCATCAGGCGGAAAACGCCGCCCATCTGGCCTGACGATCGTCTGGCCATCGGCGATGCCGCCGCAGACGACACGCACCGCACCCGATATTGACGAGAAGAGCTCCGGCACCACGACATAGACGCAGGCGCAGCTGTCATGCACCATCATGCCGTCTTCAACCGCGTGCTTGTAGAAATCGATGTAGGACTGCGAGAGTGCATCGAGCTGCTTGACCGCCTTGTCACCCCTAGCCGCCATCTCGCCGAGATAGCTGCGGCTCATCGTGGTGACCGCGGTGACGTCGAGGCCGATCACTGCCACCTTCCAGGGCGCGGTCATGACGATGTCGGCAGCCTCAGGATCACCGTGGATATTGGCCTCGGCGACCGGCGAGACATTGCCCGGCACATAAAAATTGCCGCCCATGATGACGACGTCCTTGGCCAGCGTCGCAATCTCGGGGTCTTCCTTCAGCGCCAGCGCCAGATTGGTCATTCGGCCAACGGCGACGAGTCGCACTTCGCCCGGATGGGCGCGCACCGTGTCGATGATAAAGCGATGCGCCGGGCGCGGATCGAGCGGCAGGTCGATCGTCTCGGGCACGTCGATATCGCCGAGGCCGTTCTCGCCATGCACCATGGCCGGCCATGGCCGCTCCGCGCGCGAGGAATCGATGGTAACGCTGGCGCCTTTGGAAACGGGTGCCGGAATATTCCATTCGCGCTTGAGGAAGAGCGCATTGCGCGTCGTCGTCTCGACCGAGGCGTTACCGAAGACCGTGGTGATACCGAGAAGGTCGATCTCGGGATGACGATGCAGGAAGAGAAGCGCCATGGCGTCGTCGACGCCAGGGTCGGTGTCATAGATGACCTTATGCATGAATGTTCCTTTATATGCTGTCTTCGCGATGGCGCCGCACCGCGCTACGAAATGCCGCCACCATAACGCCCATCAGCCATTCTGCAACAGGATGCGGGCGACTGCCGCCGTCGCATGCGCAGATTTGATCTTGGCGACAGCAAGCTCGGCATCCGGCCCCGCAGCCGCCAGCGCAGCGGCCTCGGCGACGCCATGGCAGCCAACGCGGGCAAAGACGATTGCAGAGGGATTCGCGAGCCGCGGCGTCTCCGCTTCCAGCCGCAGCGCGTCGAAGAAGACGGCAGGCACGGAAAAATGCGCGGCAATCGCAAGGATCGCCGGCTCCAGTCTTCGGCTGTCGATCGAGGCAATGGCTGCGAGTTCCGCCGCGCCGATATCTGCTAAGTCGAGCGCCTCGATCGCAAGCGCCAGCATCTCGGCAGGCGACATCCCGCGCTCGCAGCCGAGGCCGAGCACATGGCGCCTCGCCGTATCGAAAGAGATATCGCTCATGGAAACCGTCAAATACGCCCTGCCCATGTCCTTGCAGCCATTGCAGCTTGGGACGGCAAATGCAACAAGGCCGTCCGAAATCCCTGCCCGGAATACCACCTTGCCCGATATCGCGCGATACTCTGGAAGATCGGCCTGTTGATGGGTGTCTGCCAATTCCTCGGCGCTCAACTGGGCTCGCGGCTTGCCATACGCATCGGCGCAAAGCCCATCAGCCGCTGCTTGTGATCGTCTGCGTCGCCCTTGCGGTAAAGCTGCTCGCCGACCCGGCAAATCCGCTGCGCCTGTGGCTCGGCGTCTGACCCAAACCCTCGACCATCTTCCATTACCTCTGGCGTAATTGATAAGGTGCACCGCCTTCCCGCATGATCGGGCTGCCTGGAACTGATGGGCGATCAGAAGGAGATGACCCGATGAACGAAGCAAACACCAACGCAGAGCGCTATCTCGCCATCTGGAATGAGACGGATGCCGCTCGCCGCCGCGCTCTCATCGCCGAGAGCTGGAGCGAAGCCGCGACCTATATCGACCCACTGATGCGCGGCGAGGGCCATGAGCAGATCAATTCGCTGGTCGAGGCCGTGCAAAGCCGCTTCCCCGGCTTCCGCTTCGCCCTGATCGGGGCGGCCGACGGCTACGGCGACAACCTGCGCTTCTCCTGGGGCCTTGGTCCGGAAGAAGGCGAAGCGTTGATCAAGGGCACGGATTTCGCTGAGCTCGAGGGCGGCAAGCTGAAATCCGTCCGCGGGTTCATAGATTTGCTGCCGGAAGCCGCCTGATGACGCCGACCGCCCGCTCGCTTGGAGACCATCTGCGCGAATGGCGACAGCGCCGCCGCATGAGCCAGCTCGAGCTCGCGCTGGAGGCGGAGATCTCGCAGCGGCATCTGAGCTTCATCGAGAGCGGGCGCTCGACACCGAGCCGCGACATGCTGCTGCATCTTGCCGAACGGCTCGATGTGCCCCTTCGCGATCGGAACCCGCTGCTGCTCGCGGCGGGTTTCGCTCCTGTTTTTGCCGAACGCGCGCTCGACGATCCCGCAATGGAACCGGCCCGTCGCGCCATCGACATCGTGCTGAAAGGGCACGAGCCCTTCCCAGCAATCGCCGTCGACCGACATTGGACACTCATCGCGGCCAATGCGGCCATCGCTCCGTTGCTCTCAGCCGTTGCCGACCAGTCTCTGCTCACGGCACCCGTCAACGTACTGCGCCTCAGCCTGCATCCACAAGGATTGGCCCCCCATATCAAAAACCTTTCCGAGTGGCGCGCCCACCTTATCGGCAGGCTGCGCCAACAGTTCTCGGCTTCGGGCGATCCAATGTTGGACAAGCTTTTAAAGGAGTTGTTGTCCTATCCAGCGCCTAAAACCGCTGACGAGGTCCACACCGACTATGCCGGCATCGCCGTTCCCCTTCAGCTTGGGACCAAGGCCGGCTTGCTTTCCCTAATCTCGACAACGACGATCTTCGGCACGCCCGTCGACATCACTTTGTCGGAACTCGCAGTCGAATCTTTCTTTCCGGCGGATGAGGAAACGGCTGCCATCCTGCGCAGCCTCGCGCTCAACTGACCCTCTCAGAACTCCACGCCCGGCTGGCCCTTGATGCCGGAGCGGAAGGGATGCTTGACGAGCTCCATCTCAGTCACCAGATCGGCGATTTCGATCAGTTCTTCCTTGGCGTTGCGCCCGGTCAGCACGACATGGGTCATGGCGGGCTTCTCGCTCTTCAGGAAAGCGACGACATCGTTAATGTCGAGATAGTCATAGCGCAGCGCGATGTTGATCTCGTCGAGCAGCACCATGGAGTTGCTTTCATCGCGGATCAGCTCCTTGGCCTTTTCCCAGGCGGCAGAGGCTGCGGCGACATCGCGGGCGCGGTCCTGCGTTTCCCAGGTGAAACCCTCGCCCATCGTGTGGAACTGGCAGAGGTCGGAGAAATGCTTCTCGATCAGGTCGCGTTCGCCGGTCCACATCGCACCCTTGATGAACTGCACGACAGCCGAGGGCTTGCCGTGGGCGATGTGGCGGAAGATCATGCCGAAGGCGGCCGACGACTTCCCCTTGCCCTTGCCGGTGTGGACGATGATCAGGCCTTTGCCATCGGTCTTGGTCGCCATGATTTTGTCGCGCGCGGCCTTCTTCTTCGCCATCTTCTCGGCGTGGCGCGCATCGTCCTTGCCGCTCCCGGCTTCTCCGATCTCGCTGTTCGTGGTCTCGTCGCTCATTGGTTCACCTCATTCTGTTGTCTGGCGGCTAGAGAATGATGCCGAAAAGTGTAAGCGCTTTTCGGACGACATCATGCTCTCGTTCTTTGATTAAGCTCGAATCGGGCCGAATTGCTGCGCGGCGTCCAGAGGCTGCGGTCGATCGCCTCAAGCAGCCGCTCTCTCATCTCGTCGAATGCCGCCGGGTTCTTCTCGACCATGAAGCCGGCGACACTGGGATCGACGACGAAGGCTTGGTAGACCGCCTCGAAATGATGTTCGCCAACTGCGCCCGTCGTCGCCGAAAAGGCGAAGAGATAATCGACGGTGGCGGCGATCTCGGCGGCGCCCTTGTAGCCGTGGCGCATGACGCCCGCGATCCATTTCGGATTGACGACGCGGCCGCGCACAACCCGGCCGATCTCCTCCTCCAGCGAGCGGATCACCGGCTTTTCCGGCCTGGAATGGTCGTTATGATAGATCGAAGGACGCGCACCAGTGAGTTGCTCGGCAGCGGCGGTCATGCCGCCCTCGAACTGGTAGTAGTCGTCGCTGTCGAGCAGATCGTGCTCGCGATTGTCCTGGTTCTGGATCACAGCCTGCACCGAGCGCAGCCGCTCCTCGAACAGGCTGCGTTCGGCCCTGCCCTCCTCCCCGGCGCCATAGGCATAGCTGCCCCAAACGAGATAGGCCTCGGCGAGATCGGCGCGCCGCTCCCAGCCCTTTTCGTCGATCAGCGCCTGCAGCCCGGCACCATAGGCACCAGGCTTCGAACCGAAGACGCGATAGCCCGCCCGGCGCTTTGCCGAGACTTCGTCGAGGCCGGCGGCGCCAAGCCTTGCCGCCTCGCCGCACATGCGCGTTGCGATCGGATTGTCGGCCTCGTCCTCTTCAAGCGCGCCGACGGCACGGATCGCCTTGTCGAATAGCGCGATCTGCTCGGGAAAGGCATCGCGGAAGAAGCCGGAAATGCGGAGCGTCACGTCGACGCGCGGCCGCCCGAGCATCGCCGGCGGAATGATCTCGTAGCCGGTGACACGGCGCGAGCTCATGTCCCAGAGCGGCTTGACGCCGATCAGCGCCAGCGCCTGGGCGATATCGTCGCCGCCGGTGCGCATGTTTGACGTGCCCCAGGCCGTCAACCCGAAGGAGACAGGCCACTCGCCATGATCCTGCACATAGCGGCGCACCAGCAGTTCCGCCGATTTTTTTCCGAGTTCGTAGGCGGCCGGCGTCGGCACGGCGCGGCTGTCGACCGAATAGAAATTGCGGCCGGTGGGCAGCACATCGGGCCGCCCGCGTGTTGGTGCACCGGAGGGTCCGGGTGCGACGAAGCGACCGTCGAGGCCAGCGAGCAGACCCGCGATCTCAGCGGGGCCGCAGGCGAGGATGGAGGGTTTGAGGCGGGTTTGGATCTCGAAGAGTACCGCGTGCGTTGCCTTCCAGTCCGCTGGGCAGTCGATCTCGCCGGAAACCAATTTTGCGGCGAGCAGTTCGATGCGCTCGACGGTGTCGCCGTTCGTTCGCCATGGGGCATCGAGAATATCTGCGAGGATATGAGGACGTGGACCGGTCCAAACGGCTGCCATGTCGGTGTCGAGGGGATCGAAAGAAGACCCCTCCCCAACCCCTCCCCACAGGTGGGAGGGGCTTACCGCTGCGCTTGCGGCAACCTCTGCGACCAAAGCTGATGTTGAGATGGTGCGCCCAGCAAGTCCCTCCCCCTTGTGGGGAGGGGTTGGGGAGGGGTTTACGAACGTATCCACCGCAATCGCCCGCTGCAAGCTCGCATCCCCACCCTCACCCAGCCCGCGCGGCACCCGCGCCAAAGCCACGGTCAGGTCCGTCAGCAACCGCCCCTCGGGCGACACGCCGAAAACATGCAGCCCGTCGCGGATCTGCATTTCCTTGAGGTCGCAGAGATAGGCGTCGAGCTTTTTCAACGCCTCGCCCTCGCTTTCGCCCTTGGCGATGCCTGCATCCCTGTCGAGGCCGATATCGGTCACGAGATCGAGGATCTGACGGCTGAGCAGACGAATGCGGCGGGGATCGCCGCCGGAGGCCTCGTAATATTCGTCGACCAGCGCCTCCAGATCCTTCAGCGGCCCGTAGCTCTCGGCCCGCGTCAAAGGCGGCGTCAGGTGGTCGATGATGACGGCCGCACTTCGGCGCTTGGCTTGCGTGCCCTCGCCCGGATCGTTGACGATGAAGGGATAGAGATGCGGCAGCGGCCCGAGAATCGCTTCCGGATAACATGTCTCCGACAGCGCCAGCGCCTTGCCCGGCAGCCATTCAAGATTGCCGTGTTTGCCCATGTGGATGATCGCATGGGCGCCGAACTCGCAGCGCAGGCAAGCATAGAAAGCGAGATAACCGTGCGGCGGCACCAGATCCGGCGAATGATAACTTTCTTTCGGATCGATATTATAGCCGCGCGCCGGCTGGATGCCGACGAGCACCTCGCCGAAGCGCGCAAAAGATAGGGCGAAGACGCCCTCGCGAAAATACGGATCGTCTTCGGGATTGCCCCAGCGGGCTCTCACCTCATCCTGAATCTTATTCGGAAGAGATTCCAGGAAGCTGTTGTAGCGACTCAGGGAAAGCGTCTCGCGGATGATCTTTCCGTCGGAACCGGAATTGGTCGGCCCTTCCATCAGGTAGCGGATCAGCGCATCGCCGTCGGTGGGAATCTCGGCCAGGGGATACCCCGCCGCCCGCATAGCCTTCAACACCTCGATGGTGCCGGCCGGCGTATCCAAACCGACGCCGTTGCCGAGCCGACCGTCGCGGTTCGGATAGTTCGCCATGACGAGCGCAATGCGCCGGTCGCCGGCGGAAGTCTTCCGCAGCCGCGCCCAATTGGCGGCAAGCTTCGCGGTGTAACGTACCCGGCCAGCATCCGGTTCGCTGGCGACAATATTCATCTCGACGGCAGCATCGTAGCGCGCCGCCGTCTTGAAGGAGACCGCCCGCGCCAGCACCCGGCCATCGACTTCAGGCAGCGCCACGTTCATGCCGAGATCGCGCGCCGACAGGCCTTGTGAGGAAGAGAGCCATGCCTCCCTCGACGAGGCCGACAGGATCGCCTGCAGCACGATCGCCTCATGCGCCTCCAGCACCGTCGGCTGCCGGTTTGCACCCGGTGCGGAGACGGCAAAGCCGGTCGTATTGATGACGACATCAGGTTTCAGCGTCGAAAACACGCTTTCGAGAATGCCTGTGGAGATGGAATCCTTGAGGCTATAGGCAAAGACCGGCAGCGGGCGGAGGCCGAGTGCCATCAGCGCTTCGATCAGAGCTTCGATCGGCCCGGTCTCGCCGCTTTGAACGAGGGCGCGGTAGAAGCTGATGGCGACTGTCGGAGATGCCTGTTGCGTCGAGTTCGCAGTACCCCCCTCTGTCCTGCCGGACATCTCCCCCACAAGGGGGGAGATCAGGGATGAGAGGCCTCGTTCCATTTCCTCGGCAGAAGGTGCGGCATCTTCAAACGTTTCTCTCATGGGAAGCCCAAGCGACTTGCCGATCTCCCCGCTTGTGGGGGAGATGTCCGGCAGGACAGAGGGGGGTATTCCTAGCGCGACGGACGAAGGGGCAGCCACACGCGAAGACATCTCCGCAGCAACAACCCGCCGCCACTCCTCAACTCCGATCAGTCCCCGCCCCGGCCACCAGATCCCCGCTTTCATCAAAGGCACCGCCGGCGCCGGCTTCTCTGTGCCCGACAGCATGGCCCCGGCATAATCGAGAAACGCCCGCGCATTAGCATCGCCGCCCTCGATCAGATAGGCCCAGAGCGCGTTGAGATCGTCGAGATCAACATTGGAAAAAGGAACCAGCCCCGCATCCGGCCTGGCGTCACCAGGCAGCACCGCAATCAGTGCCCCTGCGCGGGCCGCAGCCGCATGCAGCGCCTCCAGCGCATAATGAAAGTAGCTGGCGCCGCCGAGTGCGCGGACGATGATCAGCTTGGCATGCCGCGCCGTGCGCTCGACATAGGTGTCGACCGACATCGGATGCTTGAGGCTCATCAAGCTGGCGAGCCTCAGCGAAGGTGCCGCCCCGCGCTCGCGATGGGCGGTTGCGATCGCGGCAAGCTCGCTGTCGGCCGCCGACAGGAACAGGATATCGCCCGGCGTCTGCCCGAGGTCGATTGCCTCCTCGCCATCGCTGATCGTTCCCTGCTGGGCCAGAAGCAGATGCATCGGGTTACGCCAGCGCTTCGATCGCCGCCCTCACCGCGTCCTGATCCATTTCGTGCAGGCCGATGACGACAAGGCGCGTGGCGCGCTTTTCGCTCACGCCCCAGGCGCGGTCGAAATAATGGTCGATGCGGCTGCCGACGGCCTGGATCTGGAGGCGCATCGGCTTGCCCGAGACATCGACGAAACCCTTGAGGCGCAGCACGTCATGGGCGGCAATGATGCCCTTCAGCGCTTCGACGAAGCCGGCGGGATCCTCAATGGGTCCGAGATCGACGACGAAGCTGTCGAATTCGTCATGGTCGTGCGGCGCACCGTCTTCATGCTCCAGCTCGTGATGCGACTTGCGATTGGCGACATCGTCCTCCGTGCCGATGCCAAGGCCGAGCAGGATGCCAGCCGAGACCTCGCCATTCCGCGCCTCGATCATCACCGGCTTGCGTACCGTGCGGGAGGCGACTTCGTCGCGCACCCTGATAAGGCCGGCAGCGTCGATCAAGTCGGTCTTGTTGAGCACGATCAGGTCGGCGCAGGTCAGCTGGTCCTCGAACAGCTCCTCGATCGGGCTTTCGTGATCGAGCGATTCATCCTCGGCACGGCGCGCATCGACCGCATCATGGTCGTCGGCGAAACGGCCGGCGGCAACGGCAGCACTATCGACCACCGTGATGACACCGTCGACAGTCACCTGGGTGCGAATGTCGGGCCAGTTGAAGGCGGCGACCAGCGGTTGCGGCAAAGCAAGGCCCGAGGTTTCGATGACGATATGGTCGGGCCGCTGTTCGCGTTCGAGCAGCTTCGTCATCGTCGGGATGAAGTCGTCCGCGACCGTGCAGCAGATGCAGCCATTGGTGAGCTCGATAATGTCGTCCTCGGTGCAGTTGTCTGCACCGCAGCCCTTCAGCACGTCCCCGTCGACGCCGAGATCGCCGAATTCGTTGATAATCAGCGCAATCTTCTTGCCGCCGGCATTGGTCAGCAGGTTTCGGATCATCGTCGTTTTGCCGGCACCGAGGAAGCCGGTGATGACGGTTGCGGGAATCTTCTGCTGGTTCATGGACTTAACCCTTCATTTTCAGCGGCAGGCCTGCCGCGATAAAATAGACTTCGGCGGCCTTCGCTGCGATCGATTGGTGCAGCCGGCCGGCATGATCGCGAAAATCCCGCGCCATACGATTATCCGGCACAATGCCGAAACCGACCTCGTTGGAAACGAAAACGAGCCGCGCCTTCGCGGCGGGCAGGAAATCGGCAAGTGCGGCAAATTCCGCCGCCATCTCACGCTTCTCCATCATCAGATTGGTGACCCACAGCGTCAGGCAATCGATCAGCACGATGCGCCCTTCGCCGTCGATGGCGGTAAGCTTGCCGACCAGATCGAGCGGCTCCTCATGCGTCGTCCAGAACGGACCGCGATCGGCCTTGTGTTGCGTGATGCGCGCCTGCATCTCCTCGTCCCATGCCCGCCCGGTCGCGAGATAGTGGCGGTCTAGGCCCGTCGCCGTCACGAGGTCTTCGGCGAACCGGGATTTGCCGGAACGTCCGCCGCCGAGGATGAAGGTGGCGGTCATACTCAAACGCCCCTCAGGGAGAGTGCGTAGCCGTGGCCTGTTCCGAGTGCACCTTTCTCGGCTACTGATGGGACACCCCCCTCTGTCCTGCCGGACATCTCCCCCACAAGGGGGGAGATTGAATCGCCGAGAGCTTTTCTCCAAACAATTGATGTAGAACGACGGTCGTGCTGCTTGCGGATCTCCCTCCTTGTGGGGGAGATGTCCGGCAGGACAGAGGGGGGTACCCAGCATTCGACATAAGCGGCCGAAAGCACTCCTCTTGCAGAGCTGCTTGGAGGCGTGGCGTGCGCCGCACCAGGCCGCGCTGAATTCAATCGTTCAGCCAAGACAACCTCCGTGCTGGCAACGGGCATAGTGCCCAGGTGTGGGCTTCTCGCCCGGCACGCATGGCAGGTCTCCTGGCTCGCGGTTATCGGCCGCGATCGGGGCAGACCGGAAACCGGTCGCCCTGATCGTGCCAGCGGATCATCCTCGCCTTCCCGGCTGCATCAGTGAAAAGGTGGACGATTCGTAGACTTGAGAGGCGTCCGACCCCGGTTGATCACCATGCATATCCAGTGGCTTTTCCGGCATGTCGTCCGCCCCACCCGCCTGCAGGATTGCAGGCTGTCGGCAGAAAAGGCTTCACGCCGGATGGACGACCCTGACCGCTCTACAGTCGCGGGGTCGGCTGTGATGAAGGCGCCCGGCTTGGGTCCGCCCCGTCACATTCCCTTTTCATCCGGAAGGGCGTAACACCGATCCGGAACCATCCGTTATGTCAGGATGGTCGGGCGACCATCCGTTGAGGGATGGTTAGGCAAGCTCAGAGGTGAAGTCAACCGGCCTTGGCGACGGGGCAATGGCCGGCCAGAGGAACCAATTCCGCCAACACGACTTACTCTACCTAAAATATCGTCATTTATCATAGACTTACGTCATAAAAATTTATCCCCGCCGCCGGCTTTTCGCCGCAATTGCGTCGCATGCGGACTGCGCGACCATCTCTGCCCTTGACCGGCCCTCTCCCCGCCTAGTTGTCTAGCCATGCTTATGAAATTGGATCGGCGCCGTTTTCGTGCGCTGCGTGTTTTCTTCGATCCGGGACGCCTGCGGGCGCTGACCCGCCGTAGCGAGGTCGGCCTGTCGCTGGCGGGCGCCGTCGTCGGCATCATCTCGGGTCTCGCCGTCACCGGCATGAGCTACGTCTCCAACGAGCTGCATCAGCTGGTCTTCGGCATCGCCGACAGCGAACGGTTGAGCTCCTCCGAGATCGAGAACAAGCTGCTGCTGCTCACCGCCCCGGTCATCGGCGGCGCCCTGCTCGGTCTGCTGCTTTTCGTGCTGGCGAAACGACGCAAGAAGCCGATGGTCGACCCGATCGAGGCCAATGCGCTGCATGGCGGCCGCCTGTCCTTGACCGACAGCATCATCGTTGCCGTGCAAAACCTGATCTCCAACGGTTTCGGCGCCTCCGTCGGCCTGGAGGCCGGCTATACCCAGCTTGCCGCCGGCCTCGCCTCGAAATTCGGCCTGAAGCTGCAGCTTCGCCGGTCGGACCTGCGCACCCTCGTTGGCTGCGGCGCGGCCGGCGCCATCGCCGCCGCCTTCAACGCACCGTTGACTGGTGCCTTCTATGCCTTCGAGCTGATCATCGGCACCTATACGATCGTGTCGCTGACCCCGGTCGTCGTCTCCGCCCTTGTCTCCACCCTGATCGCACGGCTGCTCGCCGGCAGCGATTTCACCATCGATATCGGTAGCTTCGGCTCGGTCGTGCCGGCCGATTATATCCCGGCGCTGCTGCTCGGTGCTTTCTGCGCCGGTGTCGGCATCCTGATCATGCAGGGCGTCGCCTTTGTCGAGGAGCTGGCGCGCAAGAGTTCAATCGCCCCACCCTTCCGCCCGGCGCTCGGCGGCATCATCGTCGGGCTGTTGGCGATGATCTCGCCGCAGGTGCTCTCGGCCGGCCACGGCGCGCTGCATCTCAACCTTTCCCATGAGGTGGCGATCCCGACGCTGATCGGCCTCTTCCTCTTGAAATCCGTCGCCTCGGCGATCTCGATCGGCTCCGGCTTCAGAGGTGGGCTGTTCTTCGCCTCGCTGTTCATGGGCGCCCTGCTCGGCAAACTCTTTGCCTATTGCGGCCCCTATTTCGCCGATGCGACGCTGACGCCCGTCATCTATGCCGTGGTCGGCATGAGTTCGCTCGCCGTCGCCGTCATCGGCGGACCGCTGACCATGACGTTCCTGGCGCTCGAAATCACCGGCGATTTTCCGATCACCGCGCTGGTGCTTGCCGCCGTCATCACCTCCTCGCTCGTCGTCCGTTCGACCTTCGGTTACTCCTTCGCCACATGGCGCTTCCACCTGCGCGGCGAAAGCATCCGCAGCGCCCATGATGTCGGCTGGATCCGCAACCTGACGGTCGACAAGCTGATGCGCGCCGACGTCAAGACGGCAAGGGCGGGCATCTCTCTAGAGGAATTCAAGCAGGCCTTCCCGATTGGCTCGACCCAGCGCGTCATCCTCGTCGAGGAGAGCGACAAATATGCAGGCCTTGTGCTGGTGCCGGAGATCTACGCCAACCCGACCGACGCCCAGGACGAGGGCAAGACGCTTTCCGATTTCATCCACTACCGCAACGACTTCCTGCAGCCGCAGATGAATGCCAGGCAGGCGGCGGCGATCTTCGACAAGAGCGAAAGCGAAGCGCTCGCCGTCGTCAACAACCTGATCGAACGCAAGGTGATCGGCCAGCTCAGCGAAAGCTATACGCTACGCCGCTACAGCGAAGAACTCGACCGCCGCCGCCGCGAGGTCTCAGGCGAGATCTGAGCGCCGTCGCGCCGCCGGATCGGCGCTTCAAGATACGGTGTTGGCGAGCTTGAACACGTCGGCCCGCTTCGAAACGCCACGCAATTCAAACGAACCCAGATACTCGCAGGCCACGGCGCAGGTGGTCGCGAAGCTCTCCGACATCAGCAGCTCTTGCTCAAGCGTGCCGCAGAGCTTTTCAAGCCGTGAGGCCTCGTTGACGGCGCTGCCGATCACCGTGAAATCAAGCCTGCCGCGCGCGCCGATATTTCCATAGAAGACCTCGCCGAGATGCAGCACGACATCGACGCCGATGTCAGGACCTCCAGCGCTCCTCCGCTCACCGTTCAGCACCTTGTTGGCTTCCAGAATATTCCTTGCCGAAGCCAGTGCGGCCATGCACGCCTTTTGCGGGTCTTCGGCATCGGTCGGAAAGATCGCCAGCACGCTGTCGCCCATGAACTTGAGGATCTCGCCGGAATTCTCCTCGACATGCCGGCCGATCAGCTCGAAATGTTCGTCCAGAAACCCGGCGATTTCGCCTGGCTGATAGACTTCGGTCAACGCCGTGAAGTTTCTCAGGTCCGCAAGCAGGATCGCAGCATTGATGGAGCCACCCTTTCCTCTCTGGATATCGCCTGCAAGGATCCGTACGCTTGTTTTGGCGCCCGTGTAGACGGCGAGGATATCCGCAGCGGTTTTCGACGCCGCGATGCGGTAGCAAGCCAGCCCCAGCGCTGGGAAGAGCCTCGCGACGATCGCCAGTTGATCATCAGAAAATCCGCCCGGCCTGTCGCTTGTGAGAGACAGACTGACCCCGCGCAGTGCAGCCTCCTTCGGGAATTCCAGCAGGCTGACCAGGTGATCCGTGCCGCCGCCATGCGCGAATTCCGCAAGCTGCGGGTAGTCATCGACACCCTCACCGTTAGCGATGTTCCAGCGACCTGACGTTTCGCCCCGGCCCAAAAGAAAATAGATCGGGGTCTTCTCGAAATTCAGCACTCCCGCAGTGCCATATTCGGCATTCTCGATCGTGGTCGCACCGCCGCGCACGAAATTGGCCGAGACGCCGCCATACATGGGATGAATAGACGGCATTGAAATGCTTCCCCGCCAGATCGGAAAGCCATCCGCGATCAACCGATCACACAATCCGGCTATCAGCTCGGCGATATGCTCAGCTGTGATTCCATGTTCTATAAGCCACTGAATATGATTGTTAATTTCCGAACCTCCAAATGACCGACGCAGTTTATGGTCGGAAATCGGGCAATGGACGGCGATGACCAACCGGGGCGTTGCCAAATCAACCAATAGTCGAGTCACGTAGATATTTCTAGCCATGGACTCCAGCAACGACGACCACAAGGCAGGCTGAGAGCAAATGATAGCTGCCGATACCGTCATTCGGCTCCGACGAGAAGCACTGGAGGGTGCCGCAGAAATGAAAGACGGTGCCGCAGCGCTTGCGGATATCTCACATCCTGACTGTCATGCCGCCGTCCACCGTCAGCACGTGACCGTTGACGAACGAAGCGGCGTCGCTTGCAAGAAAGAGCGCCGCGCCGGCGATCTCCTCGGGGCGTCCCCAGCGCTGAACAGGGATGCGCTGGCGCACGAAGGGCATCAATTCCTCGTTCGCAGCCATCGCCGCGTTCGTCTCGGTGGCAAACCAGCCGGGCGCAATCGCATTGCTGGTGATCCCATGCGGGCCGAATTCGACCGCCATGCCGCGCATCAGTCCGGTCAGGCCCTGCTTTGCTGCCGGATAGACGCAGTCCCCGGGCATGACGACATGGCCGCTGATCGAGGTCACCGCGATCAGGCGGCCGTGATTGCGTCGCTTCATCAACACGGCAGCGTCCCGCGACAGAGTCATGGCCGCCGCCAGGTCGGTGCGCAGCAGCTCGATGATCGCATCATCGTCGAATTCGGCCAGCGGCCGCCTGTCGCGGGCGCCGACATTGTTGATCAGAATATCGAGACGGCCATGGATTTTGCCGATATCGGCCATCGCAGCACGCTGTGCGTCGCGGTCGGCGATATCGAATGCGGCGGCCTCCGCCGTGCCACCCGCGGCCCGGATGGTCCTGACGGCGCCTTCCAGCGTCGCCGCCGTGCGTCCGTTGACAATGACATGCGCGCCGGCCTCGGCCAGGGCGCGGGCCATCTCGAAGCCCAGACCACGGCCACCGCCGGTCACCAGCGCCACCTGACCTACCAGTGAAAATCTGTCCAATACGCTCATAGTTTTCGTCGCTCTCAACCGGGTCCGCCGCGACAACTAATGGACTCAGTCAACTAATTTGGCAATAGTCGAATACCTAACCGAGCAGCCCGGCCAGCCAGCGCGGATCGAGATGACGTTCCAATTCCCCGGCGATCTCGTCGAGCGCCTGCTCGACGCTCTCGCGGTAATTCCTCCGCTCGCCTGATAGGCCGAAGCTTTGAAGCAGCCGGGCGCGGTAGATGTCGCTGCCGAAGAGGCCGTGCAGATAGGTGCCCATAATCCGGCCGTTGGCCGAAAGCGCGCCGTCGGGCGCGCCGTCGATGATCGCCGAAGGCCGATCGCAATCCGGGCCGCGGGTGATGCCAAGATGGATCTG
Source organism: Rhizobium sp. WYCCWR10014 (assembly GCF_001657485.1). Taxonomy (GTDB): domain Bacteria; phylum Pseudomonadota; class Alphaproteobacteria; order Rhizobiales; family Rhizobiaceae; genus Rhizobium. The sequence continues at coordinate 24,946 of NZ_LXFU01000046.1, read as the reverse complement.
GTAGCCGGCAAGCGGCGCGTCATATTCGGTCGAGCGAGCCTGGCTGTTGCGCACGGTCTTCTCCGGCGCCATCTCGGTCTCGATGTCGAGCAGCCCAAGCCCCGGCGTATCGAGCGTCCCGCCCTCGATGCCGAGCGGATCGTGCACCGTCCGGCCGAGCATCTGGTAGCCGCCGCAGATGCCGATCACCCGGCCGCCGCGCCTGACATGCGCCTGGAGATCGCGGTCCCAGCCTTCAGCCCTGAAGTCGGCGAGATCCGATATCGTCGATTTCGAGCCGGGAAGCACAACGAGGCTCGCATCGGCAGGCATCCGCTCGCCTGATCGCACGAACACCAGCTCGACATCCGGCTCGGTCCTCAGCGGATCGAGATCGTCGAAATTGGCGATACGCGGCAGCACCGGCACGGCGATTTTCAGGGCGCCCGTCCCGCCCCTCGCCAGCCGCTCGAGCACGACCGAATCTTCGGCCGGCAGGCGTCCCGCACCCGGCAGCCACGGCACGACGCCGAAGCACGGCCAGCCGGTAAAGCCCTCGATGGCGCGGATTCCGTCGTCAAATAGCGAGACATCGCCGCGGAACTTGTTGATGATATAGCCCGAGATCATTGCGCGGTCGCCCTCGTCGAGGATCGCATGCGTGCCCACAAGTGAAGCGATGACGCCACCGCGGTCGATATCGCCGACGAGCACGACGGGCACGTCGGCCCGCGTCGCAAAGCCCATATTGGCGATATCGCCGGGCCTGAGATTGATCTCGGCCGGCGATCCCGCACCCTCGACGATAACGAGGTCGGCCCCCGCAGCCACCTTTTCGAAACTTTCGAGCACGGCGCCGAGCAGCTCAGGCTTCAGCCGCTGGTAGTCGCGCCCCTTCGCCTGGCCAAACACCCTGCCCTGGACGATGATCTGGCTGCCATTTTCCGATTGCGGCTTAAGCAGCACCGGGTTCATGTGCACCGAGGATGGCGTGCGCGCGGCCAGCGACTGCAGCCACTGCGCCCGGCCAATCTCGCCGCCGTCATCGGCGACCGCCGCATTGTTCGACATGTTCTGCGGCTTGAACGGCCGGACCGTCAGCCCGCGATTGGCCGCCAGCCGGCAGAGCCCTGCGACCAGAACCGTCTTGCCGACATCGGAGCCGGTTCCCTGCAGCATGATCGCTCTTGCCATGGTGGCCCGCATTCGCCTCTCGTTCAGGCGAGGCCTACAATGGGCGGTAATCCCGGGTCAAGACTTGGCCCGGTCAAGACTTTGCCCAGGTCAAGACTTGGCCCCAGTCACGGTCCCACGTAAACGCGAAAACCGCGCATGGCCTTGCCTCTGCGCGGTTTGCCGAAAACTCAGGCGTCTTCGCCCTTACACGACGAAGCTCGCTTTCTCCGGTACGCACTACCTGAACCGGAGAAGCGGCGGTCATTGCTGCCACGACCCAACTGATAACGGCACATTCTTACCGGAGAGTTATTGAAGGCTTACGCAAATGTTAATTTTGATCTTTTTTGACATTCTGGCCGAAATTTCTGCCGAAGATCCGCCGCCGATCGCCAAGAGCGTGCTTTTCGTCCGAGGGCGCCAATTTCGGAATGCTGACATAAATTCTTCGAATTCAATAATTTAGTCACGCAACCATGAGCAGAAGATGGTTGATTTCTGCGAGCGAACGCGTAGGCTCCGTCATAACGCGCCATTGTTGAACATGGCCTGCCCATGAACCGGAAAGCCTGTTGCGGTATCGCCCGGCAGGCATTTTCCCTTCGGGTGCCGGAGAGATTTGTCGGTGAATTTCAGAGCCTGCTGCACGTCCGCCTAAGAAGAATTCGGGGAATGACGATGAAGACGTTTCTGATTCCGGCCGTCTTTGCCGCGGCTCTTTCTACCGCCGCGCCGGCCGAAGCCGCCGAATGCGGCAGCGTTTCGATCGCCGAAATGAAATGGGCCTCGGCAGGCATTGCGGCGAGTTTCGACAAGATCATCCTGGAAAAGGGCTACGGCTGCTCCGTCACCATCGTCGATGGCGACACCCTGCCGACCTTCGCCTCGATGAATGAGAAAGGCATCCCCGACATCGCCTCGGAATACTGGATCAATTCCGTCAGGTCCCTGCTCGATCAGGCCGTCAACAGCGGCCGGCTGGTACAGGGGGCCGAAATCCTGGCCGACGGCGCCGTCGAGGGTTGGTGGATTCCGAAATTTATCGCCGACGCCCACCCCGACATCCGCTCGGTCGAGGACGCGCTGAAACATCCCGAACTCTTCCCCGCCGAGGACGACCCATCGAAAGGCGCAGTTTACAACTGCCCCGCCGACTGGAGCTGCCAGATATCGACCACCAACCTGTTCAAGGCGCTTGCCGCCGACAAGAAGGGCTTCGAGCTCGTCGAGACCGGCAGTCCAGAACGGCTCGATGCGTCGATTGCCCGCGCCTTCGACAACAAGATCGGCTGGCTCGGTTATTACTGGGCCCCGACAGCCATCCTCGGCAAATACGACATGACGCGCCTGAGCTTCGGCGTCGGCCACAACAAGAATGAATGGGACCGCTGTACCGCGGTTGCCGGCTGCGTCAGGCCCGAGCTCAACTCCTACCCGGTCTCGCGCGCCTTCACGCTGATGACCAGGTCCTTCGCCAGCCGCGCCGTACCTGTCACAACCTATCTCAAGACCCGCAAATGGGACAATGCGACCATCAACCAGGTGCTCGCCTGGCAGGACGAAAACCGCGAAAGCAACGAGGATGCCGCGATCTATTTCCTTCGCAATTACGAAAGTCTGTGGACGAAATGGGTGCCAGTCGATGTAGCCGAGAAGGTCAAGGCGAGCTTATAACGGCCAAAACACGATCAAGCATGGACGATTCGATGACAGGCAATGTTCCCTTTCCCGACCGCGATACCGTTGCGGAAAAGCTCGCCGGGCTGTCGGAGACCGACAAGTCCTACTTGGCGCTGCTCATGGAAAACGCCGCCCAGGACGACAACCTGCTCGACGGCCTGCGCCGCCATCTCGATCTTGCCGCCGAATCGCGTTTCCTGAACTCGCTGAAGCTTGAAAATCTGGGAACCTGGCTCGGAAGCCATGCGCCGGACCGGTTACAGATCCGGCTGACGGAAACCGCTCGCTCCAGCCAGCACCCCGCCTACCAGGCCTTCCGGACCGGCCTCAGCCGATCCGGCGGGCTGGAAAGGGTATACCCCCCGGTCATTCGTTAGGATGATCCGGACCCGGCCAATACTTGATCCCCGGGTCAGCATCTGATCCGGCGATTCTAGCAGCGATCCTGAACGGTCGTTACTTCTTCGCGGCGCGGTCGACTGAGCGGCCGGCATCCTGCGTGGCGTTCACGGTGTTTGCCGTATCCTTTCCTATGCCGCGGATCGTATTGCCGCAGGAGGAAAGGGCAAGAAGAACCATAAAAGCTGCGGCAATTTTGGCCGTTGTCGTCATCTCGGATATCCTTGTTTGAAATCAACCCCGAACGGCGACAATTGCCGTCCCGCGCCAATAACGCACGACAAACCAAAAGGTTCACTAGCTATAAGGATACCGCTACAGCCCCGCGTCCGATAGGACGCGCCATCACTTTCGATCGGCGCATAATCCTGTCCGATGCAGCTAGGCGGCGACCGCCTTCGCTCTCTCGGCAAAGGCGCCGCGAATGCTGTCGGCCACCGTCTCGATCGGCCCCGATACCTGCGAGGCGGTCAGCAGGCGGATATCGAAGGCGCCGAGCTCCGGCAGCCCTTCCTGAGGCCCGAGGATCGCCATGTCCTCGTTGACATAGGACAGCGGCAACGGCGCGATGGCGAGATCGGAAAGCACAGCGGCGCGCTGCGCCATCGTGTGGCCGCTGAGATAGGCGACGCGATAATGCCGCTTATTGCGTTCAAGCTGGGAAAGTGCTTCCTGGCGCCAGATGCAGCCGTCTTCCCAGATCGAGATCGGCAGCGGATCGCGCCGATGCGCCGAGCCGCACTTGGCTCCGGCCCAGACCAGCCGCTCGCGGAACACCACCTCACCGCCCGTCGGGAACGGCCGTGTCGCACAATTGATCAAGGCCAGGTCGAGCCGCTGCTCCTCCATGCGCTTCTTCAGGCCGATGCTCATATCGATGGTCACGTCGACCATGATGCCGGGATAGCTTTCGGCAAAACTCTTCAGGATGCTCGGCAGCAGCCGTTCGCCGATATCCTCCGGCGCGCCGAGCCGCACGACGCCGCTGAGCTCCGGCATGATGAAGCGCGACACCGCCTCGTTCGACAGCGCCAGGATGTTGCGCGCATAGGACAGCAACATCTCGCCGTGGCGCGTCAGCGATACCGAGCGGGCGTCGCGCAGAAAGAGCGTTGCCCCAAGCTGTTCTTCAAGCTTCTTGATCTGCATCGACACTGCCGATGGCGTGCGGAAGACCGCCTCTGCGGCGGTCGAAAAATTGCCGGTCTCGGCGATCGCCACGAAGGTACGCAGCACTTCGTTGTCAAGCAGCGGAATGGGACGGCGAAATGGAATGCTCATCGTCGCATCTTTCAATTTTTCTGATTTATAACCCCATATCATTTTGTTTGATTGAATGTCAATTGAGCCTCATATTTCACGCGTCGGCAGCTAAATGCAGCAAAGGAGGCCCGACATGTCTCAAACAAGCATCTGGAATATCGTACAGGCCCTTTCCGCATTCAAGTCGCAGAGGCGCAGGGATGCGAACCATGAGCACGCGCTCCGGGAGCTAAGGCGCTTTCCGCCACATCTGCTGGCAGATTGTCTGCGCGAGATGGACACGCCACGGCCAGTCAGTCGAGACGGTTTTGACCAAGGCTCGGGCGGGCCGGCAAATTGGGAAACACCCTTCCGTCGAACAGCTTGCGCGCCGTTCTGATCGTCCCCGCTCCCTGGACCGAGCCGTCTGCGGCAAGATCAAGGAACACCTCCATATCACCTGTGGGATGCTCAATCCGGTAACGGCCGTCTGTGGAAGCATGCGCCAGCGCATGCGCCGGAGAACGGCCGAGCCGCGTCGCCGTCGCAATGGTGACGGCGGCGAGCACGCCGACCGAGGCGTGAACCCTGTGCGGGATGAAGCTGCGCGTGCCGATCGATCCGCCGGTTCGGGGCTCCGACACCAGGGTCATTTTGGGAACGGACACAGCACTGACGTCGCCGAGGTTCATCATCGGGCCGGCCTTGAGGCGAATGGCTTCGATACGCTGCTTGAGGCCCTCATTTGCTTCCAGGGCGTCGCGGCTTTCTTCGCCAGAAAGCCCGAAGTCTGAGGCCCGCATGATCACGCAGGGCATGCCGTTGTCGATCAGCGTCACCTCGATGCCGTCGATGACATCGACCTCGTTTCCTGTCGGAAGAAGGGCGCCGCACATCGAGCCGGCAATATTGACGAAGAGCAGTGGTATGGCAGCATGGCTTCCCGGCACGCCGGCGATTTCGGCCTCGCCCTGGTAGTTGACCTTACCGTTCGGCGTCTCGATCCTGCTGACCGCCACCTCGCCGGAATTCACCATATGGATACGGACCGGCGTGACCGCGCCCGACACCTCGACGAGTCCCCGCTCGATGGCGGCCGGACCGACGCCGGCAAGGATGTTTCCGCACCCCTGCGCGTCGCTCACAAGCGCCTTGTCGACGAACACCTGTAGGAAGAGATAGTCAACGTCGGCATCCTCACGGGAGGAGGCGGAGATCACCGCGACTTTGGAGGTCAGCGGGTCTGCTCCGCCGATCCCGTCGATCTGCCGCGGGTCCGGTGAGCCCATGATGGCAAGCAGCAGGGCGTCCCGTTCACCGGGATCCCCAGGCAGGTCCCCGGCCAGGAAATAGGCGCCTTTCGACGTTCCGCCTCGCATCCAGAGGCAGGGAATGCCGTTCTCATACATATTTAAGCCCCTTCTCCTGGAGCTTCGGCCGCATGTCATAGATATCGAGCCCGAGTTCGCCGGCGGCGAGGCGTCGGCGCTTGGCATCCTCGTTCGCCACCCGCTTCTCGGCAGCAGTCAGAACCTCCTCGGCCTCGTTGAGCTTCACCACGCATACCCCGTCGTCATCGGCGACGATGATGTCACCGGCTTCGATGAAGGCGCCAGCGCAGACGATCGGAACGTTGACCGAACCGAGCGTTTCCTTGACGGTCCCCTGCGCGGACACGGCCTTGGACCACACCGGAAACTGCATCTGGGTCAGATCCCTGATATCGCGGACACCAGCGTCGATGACGAGGCCGCGGCAACCTCGCGCCCGCGCCGAGGTGGCGAGAAGGTCGCCGAAATAGCCGTTGTCGCAAGGCGAGGTCGGCGAAAGCACCAGGATGTCGCCGGCCTGGATCTGCTCGATCGCCACATGGATCATCCAGTTGTCACCGGGCGGCGCTGAGATCGTGACGGCGGAGCCGGCGATCTGCGCACCCGAATAGATCGGCCTCATATGGCTGGCGAGCATGCCTTTGCGCCCCTGGGCTTCGTGGACCGTCGCGACGCCGGCTTTGGCAAGCCTGTCGATCACATCAGCTTCCGCCCGCGGTATGTTCTCTACGACGATGCCCATGCTTATGCTCCGTTCTTGTCCGCCGGCGGCGTGCCGTGGGTGTGGAATGTTTCGATCGTCTTCAGCCCCCAGGCCTGCCCCTTTTTCCGATCGGCCTCGGTCCAGACGATCGGCTCCCAATCTGGCGCCAGGATGAGACGCGCGCCGGCATTGGCAAGCTCGACGCGATTGCCGGCCGGCTCCCAGACGTAGAGGAAGAACGTGCCCTGGATGGCGTGCTTGTGCGGGCCGGTCTCGATGTGGACGCCGTTTTCGAGAAAGATGTCGGCCGCCCGCAGAATGTCGTCTCGCGTGTCCGTCGCATAGGTGACGTGGTGAAGACGGGCGTTGCCGCGGCCATGCTCCTCGGTACATGCAAGGTCGTAGCCCTTGTTGTTGATGGTGAACCAGCAGCCGCCCACACGCCCGTTATTGAGCTGGATCATCTCGGTCACCCGGGACCCCAGGCAGGTCTCCATGAACCGCCTGAACTCGGAAACATCCGACGCCAGAAGATTGAGATGGTCGAGACGCCGGGGGTGGCATCCCCGACCGTGATAGCGCTGTGCGATATTCTTCAGAGCCGGCTTTTCACCGTCGGGCGGTCGGTATCGGACCGTGTCGTAATAGATTTCGAACACATGCCCGAACGGATCCTCGAAGCGGAAGGCGCTGTTATGGCCGAGATCGCCGTCGACCCATCCCAGAACCTTGTAGCCGCTGGCCTCGATCGCTTTCACCCGCCGCGCGAGCGCCTCAGGCGAAGAGGCCCGGTAGGCGATGTGCCCGACGCCGGTCGTGTGGTGGCGCGTCAGCTTCAGCGTATGGAACTCGTAGTCGTCCCATGCCCTCAGATAGGCGGAATTCTCGTCCTGGCCGGCAAGGCTCAGGCCGTAGACCCGCAGAAAAAAGTCGAGACTTTCTTCGAACTTGTCCGAATACATCTCGACATGCGCCAAGTGGGCAATGTCGAAACAAGGTTCCATCTATCTCCTCCTCCGATCTCTCCGCATGGCGATTAGAGCTCATCGACCGTGCGCGGGAAAACCGATTGAAAACCCTCCGCATATTTGGCGGCGCGACCGCCGGACTTCCGCACTCTCCGAAGGACAGGCGCCTGTGACGTCGTAACTCCTTTGGCGTGCAGCGCGATCGCGCCGCCGCAGCGCCAGACGAAATCCGCAACATGGACGCTGATGACGAGCGCCGCCTTTTTTTTCCGACATGAATATCGCGTTCCTAGTTGACGAGATTTCATGCCTCAGCCTGCCGTTTGCCAATTTGGAATTGCGCCGATCTCATAAGTTTTCGCTATAGGATAGCCTCAGTTGATCCCCTCGGGCGGCGAACTATAGCTTTTTCTTATATGTCGCCGATCATTTTGAAATGGGCATTTCCCTCACATCCGGACAGCCTAAGGTTACGATCAGGGCTCGAAGACTCATGTCGAGGCATCACATATCGACGCCTCCGCCGACAAGGTAGACGTCGCCGTGCGGCAGACGCGGCCGGGACCGCGCCTGCCTGCCCAATTTAACGTCGAGGAACGAGCTGCCTGGCAGCATAGGGAAAGGGAAAAACCGATGTCGGCGATTGCAACGATCGGATTCGGCGAAGCAGCGCAGGCCTTTGTGTCGGGCTGGAAATCCGAGAATGGCGCTGCGTCCCCCGCTAGGATCTCCACATTCGATATAAAGGTGGAGGATCCATCCCTGCGTGGCGATTTGCTCCAGGCCTGTTCGGATCTCGGCGTCGACTGCGCCGAAATTCCGGAACAGGCATTGACGGACGCCGGCGCCGTCTTCAGCCTGGTTACCGCAGACCGTGCCCTGGAAGCGGCAACCCGGGTCGCCGAATTCCTCGACACGGACACCTTGTATCTCGACTGCAATTCCTGCTCCCCCGCGACGAAGGCGGCCGCCGCCAAGCTCGTCGAAGCCGCCGGCGCCATCTATGTCGACGTCGCCGTGATGTCGCCCGTCCACCCCGCCCGTCATCGAACGCCGCTGCTGATCTCCGGATCGCAGGCAGACCGCGCGCAACGCGTGCTCCTCGACCTCGGCATGAAGGTCGAGACGGCGGGAGACGAGGTCGGGCAAGCCTCCTCGATCAAGATGCTCCGATCGGTGATGATCAAGGGTTTCGAAGCGCTGACTGCGGAATGCCTGCTTGCCGCGCGCCGCGCCGGGGTCGAGAAGGCAGTGCTCGCCTCTCTCCAGGCTTCTGATCCGGGGATGGACTGGACCGCGCGCGCAGCTTACAACCTTGAACGCATGATGGCCCATGGGAAGCGGCGGGCGGCGGAGATGCAGGAAGTCGCCGCGACACTGAGGGAACTCGGCCTGCCCGACCGCATGGCCTCGGCAACGACCGACTGGCAGCGGCAGATCGGTGAATTGGACATCCGCACGGAGGAGAATTCTCTGGAAGCGCGGGCGGATGCCATTCTGGAGCGCAATTTGACTTGAATCTGACAGCATCTCAGGCATCGCAAGTCCAGCACAACCTCCGCCACCTCCGGGTTTTCCTGGCAGTGGTCGACACCAATTCCGTCACCAGGGCGGCAGATGTCTGCCATCTCTCACAGCCTGCCGTCACGCAGGCAGTCTCCAAGATCGAGCGCGCCCTGCGAACAACCCTTTTTACCAGGACCTCGCAAGGACTGTTCGCCAACGCACAAGGGGATGTCCTGGCAAAGCGCGTGCGAAGAGCCTTCGGCTTCCTCGATCCGGCCCTCAATGAACTCAGCCCACGCCTTCGCATGGTCGCGACGTCCTCTCAACTACAGGCTCTCATTGCCGTTCGCGAGGCCGAGAACTTCACGCTTGCCGCTCGCAGGCTCGGCCTGGCCCAACCGACCGTTCACCGGGCGGTGACGCAGCTCGAGGAGGAAGCCGCCCGCCCGCTGTTCGAGCGGACCTCCTACGGCATCGTCGCCACCCGCGCCGCCGGAACGCTCGCCCAGGCCGCACGCCTCGCCTTCGCCGAACTGGCGCAGGCGGAGGTGGATCTCGCCGAAACGCTTTCAGAGGAAGCGGGCCGGATCGTCGTCGGTGCGATGCCGCTTTCGCGCTCCTTCGTGCTTCCGAGAGCCATCGCCGAGTTCCGGAAGTTCCGTCCAAACACGCCGATCCACATTCTGGAAGGTCCCTATGCCGATCTGCTTGCCGGCCTGAGGCGCGGTGAGATCGATTTCCTGATCGGCGCGTTGCGCGATCCTGCACCGATCGGTGACGTCGAGCAACGCTTCCTGTTCAACGATACGCTGGTCGTCGTCGCCGGCAGCAACCATCCGCTGACGGCACGCTCCGAGCTCTCGGTCGAGGAACTCGCGGCCTATCCATGGATCGTCGGCCAGCGCGGCACGCCGATCCGGCAGCATTTCGACACCCTGTTCGAAGGCCTGGACCACCCGCCAACAAGCATCGTCGAGTCGAGCTCGCTCATCCTGATGCGCGAACTGCTGAACGGAACGGAGCATCTCGGCTGCATTTCCTACCTGCAGGCCCAGGCGGAATTGTCACGCGGCCTCCTCAAGGCATTGCCGCTCGACCTCAGCCACACCGCGCGGCCGATCGGCCTTACCCTGCGCATCAATTGGATGCCGACGCGCGCACAGGAACAATTCCTGAGATTCGTCTCGTCGAACGAGGAGCCTGCCACCGAAACGCCGTGAGCGGATCGGCGGTCACAACCCGCCCAGCAGCTTGAACGCTATGATCCACATCGTCAAAGCGACGAGCGTTTCCAGCATGCGCCAGGATGAGGGTTTCGAGAAGATCGGCCGCAGCCGCTTCGCGCCATATCCGAGCGAAAAGAAGAACAGGAAGGAACCGGTCACTGCCCCTGCTGCAAAAGAAGCCTGCTCTCCCGGATATCGTGTCGATATCGTGCCGAGCAGCACCACGGTGTCGAGATAAACATGCGGATTGAGCCAGGTGAGTGCGAGGCAGGTCGCCAGCGTCTGCCGAAAGCTCGATGTTTTGGCCTCCCCGGCAGTTAGTGCGGCGGACGACCGCAAGGCGGAATAGAGGCTTTTTGCCCCATACGAGACCAGAAATATTGCTCCGCCGTAACGCATGACGGGATCAAGCCAGGGCATGAACCTGGCGATCTGATGGAGGCTGGTCACGCCCAGCACGATCAGCGCGGCATCCGAGACCGCGCAGGCGAGGCAGACTGCGAAGACATGTTCGTTGCGCAAGCCCTGGCGGAGGATGAAGGCGTTCTGCGCGCCGATGGCGACGATCAGGCTGAGGCCCATCATCAGGCCGGTTCCATAGATCGAAAAATTCATCGCTTCGGCCAACGCCCCTCATTTCGGTGAGGTTGCGCTATCGCTATTTCGAGAATTAGGCTAATTAATCCAGCTTACCCAGATTAAGTGAAACTAATCGATGCTCGACTATCCCGCTCTTCGCGCCGTCGCAACTATTGTCCAGACAGGCAGCTTCGAAAGAGCTGCGACCGCCTTGAACGTGACTCCTTCGGCCATTTCGCAGCGCGTGAAGCAGCTCGAAGAGCGTCTCGGCGTCGTCCTCATCGTCAGAGGCACGCCGTGCACGGCGACGGAAAAGGGAGAATGGCTCTGCCGCCATATGGAGAATGTCGGCATGCTCGAAGCAGAACTCTTCGGGCAACTGCCGGCCCTCGTCGATCCCGACGAACCACGCCAAAGGGTCACGCTTCAAATCGCGACGAACGCCGACAGCCTCGGGACATGGTTCGTCGAAGCCATCTCGAATTTTGCCAAAAGCTCTTCCTATCTGCTGAACGTCGCCGTCGACGACCAGGACCATACTGCCGAATGGCTCCAGCGCGGACGGGTGATCGCCGCCGTCACCAGCCTGGAAAAACCGGTCCGCGGATGCCGGCGTTTTGCCCTCGGCGTTCTGCGTTACCATGCAACGGCAACCCCCGACTTCGTCGCACGCTATTTTCCGCAGGGCGTGACATCAGAGGCGATCAGCAACGCTCCGGCGCTGACCTTCAATCAAAAGGACAGGCTGCAGAGCAGCTGGATCAGGCGAACATTCGGACGCGATCTCGATTATCCCACCCACTGGCTGCCTTCACCGCAGAGCTTCGTCGAGGCCAGCCTTTCGGGCATGTGCTGGGGAATGAACCCGACCCAGCTGACTTGCGAGCACCTCGCATCCGGACGGCTGGTCGAGCTGGTGCCCGACACGCCGCTCGACGTCCCGCTCTACTGGCAGATAAATCGCCTCGCCGCCGACCGCCTGGCGGATCTGACACGCGAAGTCGTCACCGTGGCCAAGCGCCGTCTTTGATGCATCCCTCAAAAATGCAGCATCATCCCGGTGACCGGGTCGCTTTTATCAGACGTAAGCCGTGCGGCTGCCGAACTCGCTGGTCTCGTCAAAATTCGTCGTGCCGATACGCTCGCTTTCGCCGGAAAGTTCTTTCGGAGCGTCACCGGCAGGCTTCGATGCAGCAGACGCCTGAGGTTGGCTGCTCTCGCTCGCTTCGAGCTTGGCAATCTTCGCTTCCAGCGTATCGATGGATTTTTCGATCGTGGCCTTCTCCTGCTCGTCCTGCGTTTCCGACAGGGCTGCCTTCTTTTCGGCAAGCTGTGCCTCGAGAGAGGCAAGCTGATCCGACGAACTGGAAGACGATGTTGTAGCGGCTGAACTCAAAATGGTGGATGCAGAACTGGAAATTGCGCTGACCATGAGCATGACTTTCGATGATGGAGTGCCATCGTTTTAGCCACGGATGGTAAAGGTTCGATAAATAAAGTACCAAACGGTACCAAAATAATGAGAGTTACGCGAATAGCACTCTCCTATGCGATGGCAATGATTTCCAGTTCCTGGCCGCCTGTCTCCACCACATCGCCGACAGCCTTGCCCATAAGCAACCGCGCCACCGGGGAAACGTAGGAAATCGATCCGGCCTTGGGATCGGCTTCATCCTCTCCGACGATACGATAGGTCTGCACGCGCCCGTCGTCACGGCGGAAAGTCACTGTGCTGCCGAAGGCGACGGTGTCGATTGACGTGGGGTAAGGCACGAGCTGGGCGGTGCGAAGTCTTGCGGCTAAGTAACGAAGATCACGCAAGGGATTGGCTGTCTGCCGCCGCCGTTCGTTCACGTCTTCGATGGTGCTCGCGCCATCATAGGCCTCGCGAGCCTCTTTGAAGCGCAGCTCGAGAGCCTTCAGTCCTGCTTCCGTAACAAGGTTCGGATGCGCCGAAATCGGACGATCGGGCAGCAGGGTTTCTGAAGCGGTTTCGAAACTCTCTTCCTTGGTAAAAGCGACGGCCAATCTCGGACTCCGTTTTAGCGCGATGCGCTCTTCTAGCTGAGGGGCAATTGCCTCGAAGCGATTGTCAAATCCATACACCGACCGTGAACGAACCGCCAATCTTGCTTCACAGGCAGCCGCCGCCGGTGGCAGAGGCACGCTTTCAAGTTCACGGCCCGTTGCTGTTAAGCGGCGGGAACGTCCGGCATACATGGCGGTTCGACATCTCTCATTTCGAGACGTGCTGAGGTTTGCCTTTCCTCTTGGTTGAGGCAAATTCCTCGAGCTGTTTCTCGCTCATGGATTCCACCATCTGTTTCGAGGCGCCTTTGAGTTCGCTCTTCGGCGTCTCGCCACGCTTTGCCGAAAGTGCGGCGCCTGCCGCTTTCTGCTGGGCCTTGGACTTGGCTGGCATATCGATCTCCTTTTGCTCGAACAGAACGGCCGCCGGCGTCAAAGCTTTTTGAGTTCGTCGGGCTTGTGTGCAGCGCGCTTTCCCGACTTGTCGCTCTGGACGATATATTGCGGCTCGGCCTTCGATGCCTTCACGCTGTGGCCTTTGATCTTCGTCGGACCGCTCTGCTTCTTGACTACCCTGCCCTCGGTCTTTCCCTGGCTGGTATTCCAGCTGACCTCATCGCCCTTCTTTAATTGCTTCGACATTCCCGGCTCCTTTAAAAGCATGATGCCGAAAAGTGTGAGCGGTTTCCGGACGGCATCATGCTCCGATCATCCTGTTCGAAGAAGGCTGCGGCCGGAAGCCGCAGCCGATCGGCTATCAGTTGATGGTAGCCCATTGCATCCGGACATCCCGGGCGTTTTTCGACAGATGGACGTGAGCATCCACGTGATCGACCCAATCGATCGGGATCAAGTGGTGCTTGCCGTCCTCCGAGTCGAGTTTGGTCAGCTTGATGCGCGTCGGGCCGTCGAGATGATCGACTGAGCCGACATGGGTGCCGTCGGCAGCCCGCACTTCCATATGCTCACGGATCTGATCTGCGGAAATCATCGTTTCCTCCTTTGCATCTTTGTCAGGTACGAAGCGGCAACGAGGTGGAGCAAACTTGGTTCCCAACACACGAGACCCCGTTCAATCAGGAGTCACATCCCAATTGTCACCCGGGTTGAAGGTCCTGACGCCAGCAGCTATTTTTTCGGTTTCCCGGCCGAGATCGGCTTGGTAGACCGTGCCGTTCGCGTTCACGACAAATGTGTGCACGCCGGTTTCGCCATATCGGATCGGCCAGGCGATAAGGGCGAATCCTGCGATCATGTTGCCGTTGATCACATAGTCGAACTCTCCGCCCGCGATGTTCGGTCCCTGGCCGTCGATGATCCTGTAGCGATAGCCGTAATAACCTTCCCCGGCCTTGGCCTTATCAAGCGCGGCATTGTCTTCGAGAGCGTTGCCCGCCGGGCTATCCCCCTCGCCCAACTCAGGCGACCAATAGAGACCGTCGGTTTTGCCGTCGCTGCTGATCAGTTTCTGGGCATATTCGAGAACGCCGTCATCGTCGTGGTCGGCTGAAGAATATTCCTTTTGGGCGTCGACATAGGCCTGCATCGTGTCGATGGTCTGCAATTCGTTCTCGCCGACGCGACGATTGATGATCTCCTCGAATCCGGCATAGGTGTCGAAACCCCATTTGCCATCGTCGCCCTTCACGATCGGAAATGGCAAAGGCCATAATCTGTCGCCGATCTCGATGATCTTGCCGCCATCGACATCCTTCACGACGATCTTCTTCTGAGTGCCCTCCCGGATTTGTGCATAAGTGTCCATCACCCCTTCACCTGCCTTTGCTTTCGCTGCATCGATACCGAGCAGCGCCGCGAACTTGTCGAAATCATCGGCCGCCAGCGCCGCCTTGAAGGCGTCAACGGCCTGTTCCGGCATCTCGAATACGGGCGGATCACTCTGCGAAGCGAATCCCGAGATGACGGTCGCATCGGATGGCTCTGCTGCAGATGCTGGAACCGGATTGGTGGCGAGAGCCGCAAAAGCGAACACCGAACCCAGAAGCATGTTTCTGACTGACTTCGTCATGACTTTCCTCCTTCTTCCGGTTATCGACGGCGGCCGCCGCCACCGCCGCGGCGCATTTCTCCACCGCCACCACCGCGGTTGCCTCCGGCCATGGCCTGTCTGCCGCGGCTGGACTGCATCTGAGCGCGCCTGCCGCTGTCCACCTGACCGAGTGCCGAAGGCTTTCTGGGCCGGCTGTCGACCCGTGCCGCAGGCTTCGGCTTTGCGACCGGACGTTTGGCGTTGACCTCGGGCCTTGCGTTTTCGGCAGCCCTGTTCGGCGTCCTTGCCTCAGGCCTGCGGTTCTGCGCAGCCTGCACTCCCTTCCCGCCCCCAAGAGCCGCTCCGGTATTGCCTGCCTGGTTGCGGCCGGCATTTACCCTGTCCGCATCGATCTTGCTCTTGCGGACATCGTTGACACTGACTGTGCCTGGCTGGTTGCGGATCGTGTTCGCACGATCGTTGCCTCTTGCTCCGACCTTGTTACCGGCATTCGCCTCGATACTGGTCCGGAAAGAACTGCGGTCGATCTTGTTGAACTGCGCGCTGTCGAACCTGATCTTGCTGCGGTCGACGTTTTTCCAGTCGACGTCGTTGATATTCACCTTGCCGTTGATGTTGTTCAAACAGTTGTTGCAATCAATATCGACGTTGCCGTTCCAGCGCCCGCCCCACACGCCCCAGCGGTTCCAGTCAACGGCAGCGGCCCACACCGCTCCCGTCACCACGCCCGCGAAAAAGGTGGCGGTCGGATAGTAGTAGTTCGGATACGGCTCGGAATAGTAGCCGATCGGCGCGGCCACATAGTTCGGTTCATACAGCATCTCCGGCGCATACTGCGGAACATAGATCTTGTCAGGACTGGCGGAGACGATCACCACGTTGTCGTTCTCCTGACTGACCTTGATCTTGTCGTCGGTCTTGATGATGCCATCGGCGACCGCTTTGTCGCGCAGTTGCTGTATGGCGATCAGAACGTCCTTCTGCTGATAGGAGAGCGCCTCTCCGAGAGACTGCGTCCAGTCCAGATCCTCGCTCATCATCGTCACGATCTGAGGATAATTCAGTAGCGATACGATGCTGCCGTCCCACGTCGTCTTCGGCTTGAGCCCGGGTTGCTTCTTCAAGGTTTCGAGAAACCGGGCTGCTTCCACCACCTGCAGCGGATAGAGCGAGGCCGACGTGACAAGCGCAACCAGTTCGTCCGGATATAGCGCAATCCGCGCCACCAGGATTTCGAGCTCGTCCTCGCTCAGCGGCGCCGGCGTGTCGTCTTCCACCGCGACGGGACTGGAGGCGGCAGGCTCCTGCGCTGTGGCAGTCAGTGTCAGATGTGGCGAAAACGGGAACCCTGCAAAAGGCAGGAAGAGGCCCGTGGCGAGTAACAATGCGTGAGGTCTAGCCATCTCAAATCCTCCTTGCGGTCAGACATGGTGTAGACTGCCGGCTTTAGTATATTCACATATACTTACATTCTCGCCAGTGGCGAGGAAATGACAGCAAAAACGTCACTCGTGTCGCTCCTGCGCCAGCCTTTCCATCAAGCATGGCCGATCCGGAGCGCCATTCCTTCAGGCACCCAGGGAGGCGAGATTGCCAATCGGTCGATCTGTCGCGGCGAACGGACGGCTCATGCTGATATCCTCTTCGTTTCCCTTGTCCGCGGCCACAGGATGGCGGCAAACAGCAGCGCGTAGATCAAGGCCGCTGCGACATAGACAATGCGGGTGGCGAAGGATTCTGCAGCGCTGCCCGGTAGAGGCGAGACCCCGAGGCCGAAGAGGATCAGGAATGTCGTCAGGGCGCCGGCAAAAACCGGGGCGTCCTTCGAGCGAGCAGCCGCGCGCCCTCCGATGAAGAGGACGACGACGAGAACGATGAGAAAGATGGAGAGGAGATTGGGGCGCAGCGAGAGCGCGGCATAGGCAACGGAGGCGAGCACGCCGCCGAACAGATTGACGAGCACGAGCCCGATCGCCGTCCGCGCGCTCGCGGTAACGTCGAGCTGCCCGAGCAACGACGCCACGGTGATGGGAATGACCGCCGCAGCGTTCAGATCGTCGCTCGTCAGGCAGATCACGACGGACGCCAGAAGGATGACCGTGTTTGCCAACGCCCGAAGCAGGGACGGCGGCCGCTCGTCGATCGCCACCGCCTCGAGCTCCGGGGAGAACGGCTCGGGAAAGACCGCATGGGCGAACCACATCAGAACCGTGCCCGACAATACCCCGGTGACCAGGATGGACAGGATGGAATTGGCGAGTTCCTTGTTCAGGATGCCGAGCAGAGGCACGATGATCGAAACGACGAGCACGAGAAAGACCGCCGCTCCTCCCTTTCCAGTGGACTGTGCGGCGAAGCACGCGAAATAGGTCAGCCCCAAAATCAGAAGGAAAGGTGCCGGACGGTCGCCGAGCACGTTGGTCAGAACCATCATCGCCATCCCGGCGATCAGGATGACCATCGCCGCGCCGAGGGTCTTGCCGAGCGGCATCGGCCGCGAACTGCCGAGCAGAAACTGAGCGGCAAAGAGCGGACCGAGGAAGGGCACGATAGCCCCTGCATGGACGGCGAGCGTGAAGCCGAGGGAGACCGCGAACGCAACCCGAAGCCCCTTGCGTTTCTGCTCTTCGACCGCAGGGCTCCTCTCAGCGGACATAGGTCAGCACCGACATGATGCGGATCCAGAGCGACCCCCAGGCATTGGTGACTGGGTTGTCGCCGGTATAGATGACGACGGTCGCCTGCGAGCCGTAGCGTACGCCGCCCTTGGGCCGCTGCGCCTCCTCGATGATGAGGCGGACTGGAAACCGCTGCGGCTCCTGGACCCAGCCACTATCGCTCCGGATCGTCGGCAATCCGGTGTTCGGGTCCGTGCTGCCCTGCGACACGCCGAAACCAACGCTCTCGACTTGCGCCGGAAACAACCGACCGGGAAGCGCGTCGAAGAGGACTTCCGCCCGGTTGCCGACTGCGACCTTCTCGAGGCTATTCTCCTTGAATGCGGCGGTGATCCAGATCGTTCCGACATCGATAAAGGTCATGGCAGACTGTCCAGCCGACACGACCTTACCGGTTGTAAGTTGGAGGTTGGTCACGACCCCGGCCGAAGGTGCCTGAACGGTGGTCCGCAGCAGATCGAGTCGTGCCTTTTCGAGCGCTGCCAGAGCCGCCCGTAGCTGCGGATTGTCATTTCCGCTCGGCCCGAGCTGCTCCTTGGCCTTGGCCAGCTCAGCTTCAGCACCGGTGACGGCCGCCTCTGACTGACCGAAAGCCGACCTAGTTGATTCAGCCCGCGCTTTGGAATACACGCCCCTCTTTTCCAGCTCTGCGGCGCGCGCAGATTGTTCACGAAGATTGTCCCGATCGACCTGCGCCGTTACGAGTTTTGCCTGCGCCGCATCGACAGCAGCCGTTGACGCGCCCATTGACTGGCCGACACTTGCAAGGCTCGCCTCGGCCTCACTGACCGCCAGCTCGTAGCGCTCGGGATCGATACGAAAGAGAATCTGATTGGCCTCGACGCGCGAGTTGTCGGCGACGCCGACTTCCACCACCCGGCCGGTGACTTCGGGTGCGATACCGACGATATAGGCCTGGACCTGAGCCTGCGAGGTCGATGGCGTCCGCCGCTCCATGAAGATGGAGAGGCCGAACAGGACGAGCGCCAGAAGGAGGACGATCAGCGCTATCCTGCGGAGGGGATTCCGAGGCGTTGGGGAAATGGCAGGCTCGTCCAAGTTTTCGGAAACCACGGCAATATCCTTCGGAGGCGTTTCGTTTCGTGGAAGCGCAAGTTTCAGCGCCGGACGTCTGTCGCGATGGTCGGTACCGGGCGATGGAAGGCAAGTAGGTAACCGTAACATACGCCTCGCGACGGCTTGCCGCTGGGCTAAAGCATGTCGCGCAAAAGTGTGCAGCGGTTTTGCGATAACGACATGCGTAGAAATAAAGACCTAAAGCGCGAAGAGCGAACCTGAAGGGTTGCGACGCGCTTTAGCCGCACCTATCAGCGAGCGATTGGCGGTACCGACGCGTCAAGCGCGCCCTCTATCTCCTTGGAGAGTTCGGCGATCAGCTCCTGGTATTCGACGACGCGCTCGTCGCGTTTCGGATCGGTTGAGACGTTCCATTTCTGCAGCGCCGATTGAGCGTCTGCAAAGTCCCTGCAGATTTCCCGAAAGTCTTCACTGCGGGCAGTGAGATCGTCGATCGCCTTGATCCTGGCTGGAAACTGCCGACGGACTGCGGTCACGCCTTCGTCCATGGTCCACTCCTTACCGGCATTCGAGACGTCGCCACTGCAACGTGTGCCAGATCCCGATCTTCATGGACGACGATCGGTTCGTGGAGTATGTTACCGTAACATACGGTCTGGCAGTGACATGACTCCACGGGGGATTGGGGACAGACATGCAGACATCGATACCGGCAGAGGGGTCTGCCGCACCCATTTCTTCAAGGCCGGCGCCGCAAGCCGACGATATCAGCGAGCAACTGGAACGTGTCATCTCCAGCCCTGAATTTCCAGGGGTCGGTCGCGCGGCTGCGTTTCTCCGCTATGTCGTCTCGGAAACCCTCGAGGGTCGGGGCAACCGGATCAAAGCCTATTCGATCGCGATCGAGGTATTCGGCCGGGACCCTGGCTTCACCCAGGACGATCCGGTGGTCAGGATCGAGGCCGGACGGCTGCGGCGATCACTCGAGCGCTATTATCTCGTCGCCGGGCAGCATGACTCCGTCAGGATCGACATTCCCAAAGGCGGATATATTCCAACCTTCGCCTGGTCCTGTCCGGCGTCAGTCGACATTGGAGACGATGACGCTGGCGAAACATCGCCCTCTGAGGTTCGCCCCGGACGCTGGTGGCGCGCAAAGCGGGTCTTGTTGCCGGGGGCTGCTGCGCTTGCTGCAGTGGTAACTTCGCTATACTGGATCGGAGCGCGGTCTCCCGATCCGTCTGCCGAACGCGTTGCAAGCCTGTCGCCCGATCGGCCTGCCCTCGTGGTGGCTCCCTTTGCCAACCTCGGCGAAGGGCCAGAGGCACAGCTCTATACAGCTGGCCTGACCGAGGAACTGATGACCATTCTGCCCCGATTCAAGGAGATCAAGGTCTTCGGCCGCGAAACGTCCAAGTCCCTCCCCGCGGATGTGGGCGCATCGGAGATCCGGGCCGAATTCGGTGCACGCTATCTCCTTGCCGGCGGCGTACGCACGTCGGGCAAGCGTCTTCGTGTGACGGCCAGGTTGCTGGATACGTCGGACGGCGAAATCCTCTGGTCGGAGAACTATGACAATGATCTCGCATCGGGAGACCTGTTTGCGATCCAGACGGATGTCGCCAGAAAGGTCGCGACTGCCATTGCCCAGCCCTACGGGATCATGGCACAGATCGACTCCGCCGGTCCGCCGCCGGACGACCTCGGCGCGTACGAATGCACGTTGCGCTTCTATGCCTATCGTTCGGAACTGAGCCCCGAAGCGCATGCGCGCGTCCGGGATTGCCTCGAGGCTGCGGTCGCACGGTTTCCGAGCTACGCGACCGCCTGGGCAATGCTGTCGATCGTCTATCTCGATGAGGACCGCTACAAGTTCAATCCGACACCAGGCAAGGATTCAGCCATACAGCGGGCGCTCGATGCCGCCAGGCGCGCAACCCAGATCGATCCAAGCAATACGCGCGGACTTCAAGCGCTGATGACGGCGCTGTTCTTCGACAGGCAGCTCGCTGAATCACTTCGTGTGGGCGAGCAGGCGCTCGCCACCAACCCCAACGACACCGAACTGATGGGCGAGTTCGGAACCCGGCTGGCGATCGGCGGACAGTGGCAGCGCGGAGCAACCCTCCTGGACCAAGCCATCGCCCTCAATCCGGGCAGCGGCGGCTTTTACCACGGGACGCGAGCCCTGGCCGCCTACATGCTCCACGACAACCACACCGCCGTGCTGGAGATCCGGCAGGCGAACATGCAGAAATTCCCTCTCTTCCATGTTGTCGCCGCCATCATCTACGCGGAGGCTGGCATGATGGAGGACGCCCGCCGGGAAGGCCAGGTGTTCGTCAGCATGCGACCTGACTTCCTGCCGAACCTTGTAACGGAACTCGCAATGCGCAACATGCAGCCTGAAGATCGCGACCGCCTGATCGAAGGACTTCGCAAGGCGGGGATGACGGTGCCCGATCCCGATGCAATCGCGTCGACCGCCGCCACCTCGGATCTGCAACCCCGCTAATCCTGTCTCCCCGACCGTAACATACCCGATCATACGGGTAAGCCATCTCATCTTCACATAGTCTCGCCCAGTGCCGACTTCGACCGCCGCGGCGTGCGGCGTCGAGGCCTGCCCGACCTTGACAGGACTATGAGGAACAGCAGTGAGCACAAAATGTCGCGATGGCCGAATTCGACCAAGCCCTTCCCCAGGTCTGAAATGGATCTCGGCTCTGCTGCTGCTCTGCGCATTAGCCGGATGTGGCGGCCACCCGAAGAATGTGCTCATCCCCGTTGCCGATAGCGCGCCGAACGCCACCAAGGTCGACATGCTCGTGACCACGACGCGCAGCCGCTCCACGATCCAAGGCGAAATGTTCACAGGCGAGCGCGCACTCGCCCCTGCCTTTGCCGACATCACCGTCTCCATTCCCCCAGCGAACGTCCGCAAGGTCGGCGAAGTCGCCTGGCCGAGGAGGCTTCCATCCAATCCGGCAACGGACTTCGCAACCTTGAAAGCCGAGGAGATCACACGCGACGAAGCCAAGAAATGGCTGAGCGCCTCTGTCAGGAAGAGCCGCGACCGCAGCGTGCTGGTGTTCATTCACGGCTTCAACAACCGTTTCGAAGATTCCGTCTATCGCTTCGCTCAGATCGTCAAGGATTCCGGCGTGCATAGCGCGCCCGTGTTGGTGACATGGCCGTCGCGGGGCAGTCTGCTCGCATATGGCTATGACAGGGAGAGCACCAACTACACACGCAACGCCTTGGAGACGCTCTTCCAGTATCTCGCCAAGGACCCGGAGGTGAAGGAAGTCTCGATCCTTGCGCATTCCATGGGGAACTGGCTGGCGCTGGAAGCGCTTCGTCAGATGGCGATCCGCAACGGCCGCCTCCCTGCCAAGTTCGAGAATGTCATGCTGGCCTCGCCCGACGTGGATGTCGATGTCTTCCGTCAGCAGATCGTCGACATGGGCAAGCAGCATCCGAAGTTCACCTTGTTCGTTTCCCGAGACGATCGCGCGCTCGCGGTATCCCGCAGGGTATGGGGCGACGTCGCCAGACTCGGTGCCATCGATCCCGAGCAGGCCCCCTTCAAGAAGGAACTTGCCGATAGCCAGATCACGGTAATCGACCTCACCAAGGTCAAGGCGGGCGACAGGCTGAACCACGGAAAATTCGCGGAATCACCCGAAGTCGTCCAGCTCATCGGCGCGCGGATTTCCGACGGCCAGACGCTGACCGACAGCAAGGTCGGGCTCGGGGACAAGATCCTTGCCGCAACGACGAGCACGGCGGCCGCCGCGGGCAGCGCCGCCGGCCTGATCCTTGCCGCCCCGGTCGCGGTCGTCGATGCCGACACCAGAGATAATTACGCCGGCCAGGTGAGCGGCCTCACGGGTCCTGTGGGTACGCAGCCACGAGCGCCCGACTGCACTGCCGCAGGCCGATCGAAGGAGTCATGCAGGCAATAACCCAGGAATCGGCAAGCTGACAGGTTCATAAAGATCAGGATAGACGATGCTCTTACTTTCCAAGATCCGCATATTTAGACCGCTTTTCACGGGGGCCGCCGTGGCTTCCGTTCTCCTTTGTGCCTCGATTGCTGTGGCACAGAGCGTGACGCCAGCGAGCCCACAGCCGGAAAGCGTCCAGCGCTTTATCGGGATGCTCTCGGATCCTGATGTCCAACGTTTCCTGCAGCAGCAGTCGCAAGCAGCCAAGACCGCGGCGGAGCCGCCCTTGGAAACCACGAACGCCGACCCTTCATTCTCGGAATTCGCGATGCGATTCCGTGCCCACGCCTCCGGTCTTCTCGGGGCCATCCAGTCCTTTCCCCTGGAGACGATGCGCGGTGGGGCCGTGCTCGAACGGGACATTCAGGCGAACGGCGGGACGCGGCCGATCTTCCTGGTCGCCGCCTTCGTCGCCGTCGGACTGGCCGCACAATGGCTGTTCTGGTGGATCAGCGCCGGCTGGCGCTCATGGATGGCGCGCGCGCCCTTTGCCACGGTTCGCGACAGGTTGATGGCACTGGCTGCGAGGCTTCTGTGGGCGGCATGTTACGTCCTTTCGTTCGGCCTCGGCAGCATCGGCTTCTTCCTGCTGTTCCAGTGGCCGCCTGTTATCAGGGAGATCGTCGTCGGATACCTGTTCGCGATCGTCGTCTTCCGTCTGGCGAGCGCGCTTTTCGACGTGCTTCTGGCACCGCGAGCAGAGGAAGAGGGTCGGTTCCGTGTCGTCCCGATCACCAAGGATGCCGCCGGCCACTGGGCGAAACGCCTGGGTTATCTCGTCGGCTGGTATGCCTTTGGCTGGGTGACAATCCGCCTGCTCGGCACCCTCGGTTTTTCCGACCCGGCCCGGCAACTCGTCGCCTATTCCCTCGGCCTCGTGCTCCTCGTCATCGGCATCGAAGCCGTCTGGAGGCGTCCGTCCGGATTGTCTGGCGGCCAGGCCAGCCGGATAGGCCTGCGGGCGCGGAACTGGCTCTGGACGGTCTACTTCGTCGCCGTCTGGCTGCTGTGGGTGGTGGGAGCCATGAAGCTGTTCTGGATCGCGGTGGTCTGTGCCGCCCTGCCCGGTGCAATCGCCCTCACCAAGGCGTCGGTCAACAATATTCTGCGGTCTTCCGCTGCCGAAGAGGACGGACACAAGAAAGGCACCGTTGTCTCGGTGATCGTCGAGCGTGGCATCAGGGCAGCGCTGATCGTCGGCGCCATCGTTCTGCTTGCGGACGCTCTGGACGTCAGGCTGACGCAGATGACCATGCAGGATTCGCCGCTTCTGCGCCTCGTTCGCGGCCTCCTCAGCGCCGGGATCATTCTGCTCGTCGTCGATCTCGCCTGGAGTGTCGTGAAAGTGCTGATCGATCGCAAGCTCGGCGACACCGAAGCCGTCCTCGAAATCGGCAGTGAACGGGAGCGGCGGCGTACACGTCTCAGAACCCTGCTGCCAATCCTTCGCAATTTCCTCATGATCCTCTTCGTCGCCATCGCGATCATGATGGCACTGTCGTCGCTCGGCGTGGAGATCGGCCCGTTGATCGCCGGCGCCGGCGTGGTCGGTGTTGCGATCGGTTTCGGCGCACAGACGGTGGTCAAGGACGTGATCAGCGGGATGTTCTACCTGCTCGACGACGCCTTCCGGGTTGGCGAGTATATCCAGAGCGGCAGCTACAAGGGTACGGTCGAATCCTTCAGCTTGCGATCCATCAAGCTCAGACATCACCGCGGCGCGGTCTATATCGTGCCCTTCAGCGAGCTCGGCGCCGTGCAGAATATGAGCCGCGACTGGGTGATCGAGAAGATGACGATCACCATCACCTACGATTCCGACATCGAGAAGGCCCGCAAGATCATCAAGAAGATCGGCCTGGAGCTGTTCGAGGATCCGGAGTTCAAGCCGACGACGATCGAGCCGCTGAAGATGCAGGGGATCGACAGCCTCGGCGATTCCGGCCTGCTGCTACGCATGAAGGTCATGACGCTTCCCGGCCAGCAGTTCACGCTGAAGCGTCGGGCTCTGCGGATGATCCATGAGGCGTTCAACGAAAACGGCATCAAGCTCGCCGTGCCGACCGTCCAGGTCTCGGGCGGCAAGGACGACGCTGTTGCAGCCGCTGCCCAGCAGACGCTCGCAGCACACAACGCGGCCGCAGCCGCAAACCCGGCCTGAAGGCCGAAACCCTTCAGGCCATAAACAAGACACGAGCAATGGGAGGAAATGAAATGAAGATCCTGGTCATCCTATCGCACATGCTTTCGACACTTGCCGTGCTGATGATGGTCTGTGCACCCCTTCTGGTTCCGGCGACGGCCGAAGCCGCACGCCGCGGCGTGGCGGCCTGCGGCCCAAGAGGCTGCGGTGCTGCTGCCTGCGGGCCGCGCGGATGCGCTGCGGTCGGCC
>NZ_LXFU01000045.1 GCF_001657485.1 Rhizobium sp. WYCCWR10014 | reverse complement strand
AACCTGAAGGGTCCGAAGGACGGTTCAAATCCTGCCCCCGCAACCAATCTTCCCAAATAGACAATATGCAAAAGCCCGCCTCGTGCGGGCTTTTTGCGTTTCCAAATGTGATCGTGGCAGGCATCCGCCGGCAGCAATCGGATCCGGATCCTTCAGTTCAATTCATTCCGAGCCAGGAATTCGGCTGCCTGTATTGTCTCCAAGGCGCTCGCTGTCTCCCTGAAGTAAGGCAAGGTTCCCCAGAGGGTACGATCGCCGACGATATAGAATCGGCGTTTTGCACGTGTCAGGGCAACGTTCAAAAGGTTCGGCTTCGCTGCGGCCCAGGCTGCTGCTCCGCTATGAGCGGCATCGGCGCCGAGCACCATGAAAACGATGTCTTCTTCCTTGCCCTGGAAACTATGCACCGTGCCGATCCTTTCCTTCAGCCACCTCGACAACTTCGGTGGAGACGCGCGCATATTTCCGTCCGGATCGATCCATGCTGCATGGGCCAGAGCCTGCCTCAGCTGATTCTTGACCTCCTTGAAAGGCGAGATGATGTAGAGATCTGGCAATATGCCGTCCCGGCGATAGGTGGCGGTGAGGACGTCGGCGATGAAACCCGTCTGTTCTCCAACGACCTGCTTGCCCGATACCCTACCCTTGATATCGATCCAGGCGCTGTCGCCATAAAACGGTGGAGCGTCGCTGGCCGGCCGGCGCTCTTCCAGCCCGAAGACCATCTTGTTCCGATAGGCGATCTGGTTGGCAAGGCTGAACATCGGATCGATGCAGCGCCGATGTACCCTGAGAGGGCTGCCGATCCAGAGCCCGTCCGCCTCCTCGCCCGAGAGCATCGTTCCATAGCGGTTGGCGGCATCGGCCAGCATCTGCACCGATGCCCTGTTCGGCGAATATTGTCCTGTCGCCGTATGCGGCGAGAGAGCCGAGGTGGCGGTGATCAACGCGCTGGGCAGCGTAAAAACCGGTTCGATCTGCTGGGGATCGCCGATCACCATGACGCGGCGCGCCCGCAACAGGGCGCCGACGGCTGCTTGCGGCACCGCCTGGCCGGCTTCATCGATGAAGACCCAACCGATCGAGCCAGTGTCGAGACCACGGAACTGCCGCGCAAAGGAGGCAAATGTCGTCGACACGATCGGAACGATCATGAAAAGGCTCTGCCAGATCGACGCAACATGCTTGCCATCGACGGGACCGTTGTTGGAAAGCAGTTTGTTGATGGCGACGATGTTTCCTCCAAAACCTCCACCTTTCCTGCCGACATCCACCAGCCACGCTTGATGCAGTACCAACGCTGCTTCCAGCAATGCCGAGCGCAGACCTGCCAATTCGTTCTGATGCCACAGACCGTCAATCTGGTACCGATCGGTCTCGAGATCGGCGAGGCGCGTGGGTAGGGTGGGATGGTTGAGAATTTCCCCCAGGCGGCCAAATTCCTCCCTTTTCCTGGACCAGATTTCTCGTTGCGACCGTAGTGCCTGTTCGGCACGTTGATGTCTCCGCAAGGACTTTTCGAACGTAGGTCCAAGGGTTTTTCGCAAGTTGATGTTCGCATTCCGCCAGCGCCTTGCGCAGTTCCAGCTGTTGGCGCGCATTGGCGGCGACATTTTGCCGATGCTGCCGTGCAGGGTTGGTCGATAGCACTTTCTCCCACCACGCAGGAGCGCTGCGATCGAGCAACAGTTCCTCCTCCCTCAGAGGAGACAACCCTTCCCTGATACGGAGCATGTCGGCCGCAACCACGTCGCAACGCTCCTGCGCTTGCCGAAGTTCGGCCGCAGCTGCTCTGACCTGTTCAAGCGCCTCGCGGCAGAATGCATCCCGGGAAACTAGGGCGATTTCGTCATGGAGATCGGCATAGCGTGCATATTCGCCGATCTTGTCGCGAACCACCCTGTCGGCGGCATGAAATGCCGCCGATGCTTCGGCGAAGGTTGGTCCCCTATAACCCTTCAGCCATTCCCAGATGGTCTGTGGCTTGTCGGCACCCGACCAGCCGGGCTTCGGCCTTTCTGTGATTTCCATGAAGGCGAAACGTTCCTTGAAGGCTCGACGGTTCCGGGAGTTGCCGAGCGCACAGGCGATCAGCCCCCATGGGCGGTCGCCGTCGGAGAGCTTGACGACCGCCCCATTGTCCTTCTGGCAGGCGATCTTGTGTGCCACCGTCTGCAGATATTGGAATGAAGACGTGCCCGCGATCGAGCTTCGCTTGGGAAGGTCGCGCGAGATATTCTCCACGGCAGCGTTGTTGGAGGAGGCGACGACCATTTCGAAACCAGCAAGGGCCGGGATCAGCGCCGATATCGAACTTGTGCTCCGGTCCGCGAAAGTGAGGCGGCGCGCCGAACCGTCAAAGGCATCGCGCGCCGTCTTCAAGGAGGCCAGGACGCGGGCGCGCCGGACGATATTATCTGCGAACATGTCGCGAAGCAGGGTCGTCTTTCCCGTCCCTGGCGGGCCGTTGACCGAGAACAGTCCCGTCTCCGAAAGGTCGCGAATCGCCGAATTGATCGCAAACTGCTGCATGAGGCTCATCGCCTGGTGGCCTTCGCTGAGCCAACGTCCGCGATTGAGATTGCCAGGATGCAAGGCTCGAGCGATCGCCTTGCGTCCATCCTCGGTGTAGAGGTCGATCCGCTTCTCCTGCGCGAGCGGAGTGAGATATTGCCTGAGCGGCTTGGGGATATCGCCGTGTTTGACCCCCATCATCGCGCGCTCGATATCCTCGATGAAGAAGCTGTTCAGGATGCCGATGTCGTCTTCAACGCTTGCACTTTCGTCCTCCTCGTCGTCGGCATCGAGCGCATTGCTTTCCGGCGGTGGCGGCAAGGAGATGAGCTCAGGTTTTTCCAGCCGGTCTCGATAGCGTATTTCAACGGCGGCGATGGGCTTTTCCTGCTTCGAGGCAAAGCCGGCCCAATCGCAGAGCAATTCATGCAGCGTCAGGATTTCGGTGGCATCGATCGGCTGATCGACCGTGTCCTCGGAGGATGAAGATATCAGATGCCGCTGTGCCCGAAAATTTTGGAGCAATTCCGAGAGCTGCCGTTTGCTGTCGGCAAATGCCTCGTAGCCGAGCGAGGAGAGGCCGGATTTCCGCACCCGTCCCAGAGCCCATGGCAGCGTGGAAACCGAAAATGTTTCAAACATCGGCTGTCCCAAGGGAGAGAGTTGCAGGCTAGCAAAGCAGGTATCGCCATCGAGGTCGCTGCGTTCGGCATCGTCATATTCGGCGATATCGGACGCAACGCCATCGAAGTGTCTGCGGATATCGGAAATTTCAGATTTGCTGAAAACGCCGAGGAACAGGGTAAAACCCGTGATCTGCTTCTCCTCGGGGATCGCTGGACGGCTGAGTGCGGCACCGTCATCCCCGAGCGTTTTCGCATGCAACCAGAAAACACTTCGGCCTTCACCGGAGACGATGCGACTGGAGAGATCGTAAGGAATGAAGAACTCGATTTTGTGCCAGAAATCGAGAATGGCCAGAAGCCGTTCCCTTTCGGCGCCGTCTGCATTTGTCTGCATGACTTCTCACTGAGGAGTTGCAAAATAGGCTCGCGCTTCTTTTAACAACGATCGCAGCTCAAAATCAAAGACGATGGTGACTGCGCGTCCCGGAGCCGCCGGACCGCATTTCCGCGCCATGGCAAACCACATCAATGCAGGCGTGGTCGGCGTCGCTCGCTGAGTTGCCGTCCCCGGTTCCAGCGGGCGATGGTCTCCGGCACGACGTCCGTCTTGCCAACGGCGGCCTCGGCACTCATGCGGATCCGCTCAAGGGCAACACCCGCCTTGGCGGCATAGTCGAGGGCGGCCGGATCGTCCGAATGCACCTGCTGGATCGCGGCGAAGACGGTCTCCGCCTCGGCCAGCCGTTTGCTGGCTGCAAGGGCGATACCGCGCTTGTAATGCGCCTGGATGAGATGCGGCCCGATCTCGCCAACTCGGCGGAAAGTCTCTGCGGCCTGCTCATATTGATGTAGCGCAAGCTGCGTGTCGCCAAGCCGCATTTGGATCGGTGTCGGATCGGGCGCTTGCTCGACGAGAGTCTTGTAGGCAGCCAGTGCCTCCGTCAGTTTGCCGCGGTCGAACAGCAGATTGGCGAGCCCGAATTCCGCGCCGGTATGGCCGGGAGCCGATTGCAGGACCTGGTTGAAGGCGATCTCCGCCTTGCTCCGGGCTCCGTTCCGGTACATGTCGAGCGCCTGTTCATAGACGAAACGAATGCTGCGCGGGTTGAGCACGCCATGCAGATTCTGGCCGTTGCGGGTGCGGAACAAGGTACAGCTGATCCGCCTTTCCTCCGCCCCGAACATGTACTTGTAGGGTTCGTTTCCGCGCAGGAAATCATAAGTCTTGAACCCGTGCTCGATCGCCCGGCGGATGCAGTAGCCGTGTAGGATAAGACCGGGAGACGGCGTCTTCCAGTTTTCGTCGCGGCCGGTGATATAAAAGAGGATCGCCTTCTTCTGCCGGTCGACGATATTCGCCAGCGCGCCGAGCGGCTGATCGCCGTGCCAAAACACCGGTACCTCGAGATTGCCGCAGTTGAAGCTGTCCATCAGCATTTCGCGTGTGGTGATGATCAGCCGCTCGGTCCGCTCCGTGCCTTTGCGGGCACTCCACTTGATCCGCCAGAGATTGAAGAGGATGTCCAAGTCCCGATCGATGGTCTCGGGAGTTGCCATCGTGATCCGGTAAATATCATCGCCTTCGACCTTGCGCAGGAAGCGCCGGAGCTTCTGGCGCGTCTGGCTACTCATGCGCTGTTCGAGATAGTCGTCGAAGCTCGCCGGCAGGGGGACGATCGGGCAGATCGTATTGTCGATATTCTCGCTGTTCTTGGGCGAGCTGTCGCGAAACATCACCTCCGGCCCCTGCAGCGCCTCGATCATCTTCTCGCGCCGGCCGGCGGGACCGCTGAAATATTCGAGCTTCAGGTCCGTCCAGTTCTGATGTTTGAGAAACGAAGTAAAGCCGGCAATGGCGTGATGCTCGTAATCCGGTCTGACGATGAAGCCGGTATAATCGGCCGCAAAATTCCCGGCCATGATGATCTCGTCGTAGAAGAGCCCGGTCTTCTCGTCCAGATGCGTGATGAGGCGCAGCGGAAAGAAGGCGACATAGGGTGCTTCGGGATCGCGTTCGCGAAGGGCGAGGATGAACCAGCGGCGGCGGCGGGAGAGATAGTTCTTCAGCCATATCCAGGAGAGGAAATGTTGCGCGTCGGGATCTTCCAGGAAGACCTGATCCCAGTTCTCACGTGCCGCCTCGAACCCCGCAATGGTGTCGATGATATCTATGCGCATGTCCGCCCCCAATACCCCATACGTCACTCGGGAGGTTTCATTCTAATGGGAAACACCGATCTTCAAATAAACCGTCCGGATGATTTGCGGGACCTAAATGGGATTAGTCCTGAGCCGGCGCATAAGCCAAAATCGCGATCGATTTTTGGTGAAAATGATGCACAGATTCAAAGCGATAAAGCGCAACGCGTCCTGAAGGAAGCTGCGCTTCAACGGACATCGCCCGAAAGTGTGCAGCGGTTTTGAGAACATGCGTACATAAGGATTAGATCAGAGCTCGCCGGAGATCTGCGGGCTCGCATGGATGAAGGCCCAGAGCGTCCGGCTGATGGCGACGATCTCGGCGATCGACTTTTCGAGAAGGTCGAGCTCGCGCGCGTCCATCTGTTCGATCTTGCCGTAGCGGATCTCCTTGTCGTCCTCGACGAGCCGCATCAGCTGGGTACTCGAGATCTCTCCCTTTTCGTCGAAGGAATAGATGCAGTGATTGTACTTGTTGCGGGTCTTGGATTCCTTCTTCAGCCGCGACATGGCTGAAAGGATCGTCTTCCGGTCGGAAGGAGAGGTCGAAGCGAGCTTGGACAGCCGTTCGATGAGATCGATCCGGGCGCGCGTGGTGTTGAGCGTCAGGAACACGACGATTGCTGCATCCTTTTCGACCCGGAGAAGATGGGCGATGATGTAGATCAGCAGGCTTTCGGTGTTCGTCCAGACATAATTCAGGCGGCCGACCCGCAGCAGGACATCGGACATCGCCGCCATGCTTGACCCTTTCTCCCCGGAGGGGATCCATCCCTCAAGGGATGACATGTGGACACTACATCAGAACAACGGGCAAGTCCGTCATATTTACCGGACCGCCCGTGCCGGATCGTGAGCGATCAGCGCTCCTTGAAAGCCCGGGACATGCTGTCGGTGATCGGTTTGCTCAGATATTCGAAGAAGGTGCGTTCCGACGTCTGAATCAGAACTTCAGCCGGCATGCCGGGAACGGGATGGAAATTGTGCACCCGCGCAATCTCGGAATCGGGTATTCCGACGCGGACGATATAGACGTCCTTGACCGAAGCTCCCGAATTTTCCTCGATCGAATCGGCTGAGACGTAGAAGACCTTGCCCTGCAGAACAGGGGTCGTGCGCCGGTTGAGCGCCGTGAGGCGGATCGAGGCCGTTTCTCCCTCATGCAGCTGATCGATCGAGGTGCGCAGCACCTGCGCTTCCAGGATCAGCGGCACATGTGACGGCAGGATCTCCATAATCGGCTTTCCTGTCGTGATAACACCGCCGGCTGTGTGAAAATAGGAGCGCACCACCGTGCCCGACACCGGTGAACGGATAGTGGTGCGGTCGAGCACGCCGGCGGCCTCGCGCATCTGTTCTCGCACGCTGTCCAGATCGGTTTCGGCGGTCTCGAGCGCATCGAGTGCCGCCTGCTTGTTGGAGTTGACGGCGATGACGGCTTCCTGGCGGAATTTGGCGATCTCCGCCTCGCTCTCGTTGAGTTCGCCGTTCAGCCGAGCAATGTCGCCCATCGCATCGGCGATCGCCCGCTCGATTGCCAGCAGATCCGTCTTGCGCATATAGCCGACCTTGACCAGTCGGGCCTTGGAATCGCGTTCCTCGCTCAGCAGCGACAATTGCCTTTCAAAGGATTCTCGTTGGCCCCTATAGCCGGCGAACCGGTATTCGAGCGACTTGATGTTCTTCTCGATCAGATTGAGCTGCTCTTCGAGCTTGATCTGCTTGCTGTGGAAGACGACGTTCTGGCTCTGGATGATCGCGTTGATGTCGGGGTCGCTTGCCTCTTTCATCACGATGTCGGGAAGTTGGAATTCGCGCAGGCCCTGCGCTTCGGCGCGGAGCCTTGCGACGACAGCTTCCAGGCGCAGGCGGCGAAGCTGCAGCATCCGCTCGTTTGAGCGGGATGCTGTGGGATCGAGGGTCAGCAGGATATCGCCTTCCTTGACCGTATCGCCCTCGCTGACGTGCATCTCCTTGATGATGCCGCCTTCCAGATGCTGAACGATCTTGTTGTTGCCGGTCGCGACAAAGCTTCCCTGCGCGATGACAGCCGAAGCAAGCGGTGCCGTCGCCGCCCAGAAGCCGAACCCGCCAAAGGAGGTGAAGAGAACCGTCAGGCCGACGATGCTGTGCATACGGATCGAGCGCGGCACGTCGCTATACCATTCGAGCTGCACCGGGCCTGATGTCTCCTGCTTTTTCCGTCCCATGTCGTTCATCCCTCAATGCGCGGTGCTTGTTGACCGTTATTGCCGTTGTTCTTGGAAAGCGCCTGCAGCACCTCGATCCTTTCCCCGAACATGGCGACAGTGCCCTCCTTGAGCACGAGGATTTTGTCGACGCATTGGAGGAGAGCCGGGCGCTGGGTAATCGTGACGGTGGTAATGCCCTGCTTCTTGGCGTGGATCAGCGCCTTGGCAAGGGCTGCCTCGCCCTGGGTATCGAGATTCGAATTCGGCTCGTCGAGGACCACGAATTTGGGATTGCCGAAGAAGGCGCGGGCCAGCGCGATGCGCTGCTTCTGGCCGCCCGAAAGCGGAGCGCCATCGGCTGCCACGATGGTTTCGTAGCCCTGCGGGAAGCCCGCGATGAGTTCGTGCACGTCGGCCAGCACCGCGGCCTCGTAGATCTGGTGATCGTCGACGTCGTCGCGCATGCGGCAGATATTGGCCTTGATCGTGCCGGGAAAGAGCTGCACATCCTGCGGCAGATAGCCGATGCTTTCGCCGAACTGGCGCTGGTCCCAGTTGCGCAGATCCATCAGGTCGAGGCGCACATTTCCCGATGTCGGAACGATCGAGCCGACGAGCATCTTGCCGAGCGTCGTCTTGCCGGACCCGGAATTGCCGATGATCGCAAGCGATTCCCCTTTTCTGAGCGAGAAGGAGATGCCGTTGAGAATGACCTTCTTTTGCGGTGGCGGCACGAAGAGAATGCGTTCGACATCGAGCCGGCCTTCGGGATTGGGGAGACGCAGGCGCGGGAAGTTCAATGGGGAATTCAAGAGCAGTCCCTTGATCCTGCCATAGGCGGCTGCCGACCGGTTGAACTGGTTCCAGCCTTCGATGGCGCCTTCGATTGGTGCCAGCGCGCGTCCCGAGATGATCGAGGCCGCAATCACCATGCCGCCCGTCAGCTCGCCGGAGAGCGACAGATGCGCGCCCCAGCCGAGCAGGGTGACCTGGGTGACCATGCGGCAGGCCTTCGATATGCCGGAGAAGATGATGTTGCGGTCCTGTGCCTCGACTTGCGATTTCAGCGAACCAGCCGTCTCCCGGCCCCACATCTTCACGGCCTCGGGGATCATCGCCATTGCGTTGATGATCTGCGAATTGCGCGACATGGAATCGAGATGGAAATTCGCCCGGCTGAGATAGCCGTTGGATTCGGCGAATTGCCGGGCGGTGAATTTCTGGTTCAGATAGGCGATGACAAAAAGCACCGCGCAGCAGACCATGATGATGATGCCGAGATGCGGATGCACGAAATAGACGACGACCACGAAGAATGGCATCAGCGGCGCATCGAGAAATGCGATCAGCGTGCCTGATGTCAGGAAGCCGCGCAGCAGCTGCAGATCCTGCAGCGTCTGATAGTCCTTGCCGCTGCCATGCAGCGATGCCCTCGCTGCAGCGCTGAGGATCGGCGCACCGAGCTGTACTTCGAGCTCCACCGCGGTGCGCATCAGGATAAAGCGACGCACCGAATCCATGAAGGCCTGCAGCAGCACGGCGCCAA
Source organism: Rhizobium sp. WYCCWR10014 (assembly GCF_001657485.1). Lineage (GTDB taxonomy): Bacteria > Pseudomonadota > Alphaproteobacteria > Rhizobiales > Rhizobiaceae > Rhizobium. The sequence goes on along the minus strand of NZ_LXFU01000045.1, from coordinate 242,156 downwards.
GCACGGCGATCGAGAGCATGACGAGCGTATCGATGGAGCGGCTTGTCAGCACCCGGTCGGATATCTGGAAGAGATAAAGCGGTATCGCCAGCAGGAGGACGTTGATGGCGATCGTGAACATCATGACGACGACCATATTGTGCCGTACCGCCGCCATGCCGCGCGAGAGGCTGGCGGCGAAATTCACAGGCTCACTGCGCTTGTGAAAACCGCCGCCGCTTCCCCCGCCCCCGCCCCCGCCGCCCCCGGGATCGGAATCCTTACCGTTTCCGCCGCCGCCGGTGCGCAGCCGCCTGTCGTTCTCGCTGATCGGACCGCTTTCTCCTTCGATGGTCTTGCCGAAGGGCATCGTCGGGCTCGATTTAAGCTCGGTCTTCTCTTTCGGCAGTTCGGGGGCCACGCGTGCTTCGATCTGCGGCTGGGCCGGCGCTTCCGCCGGTTTTGCTGTCGCCAGGCCCTGCGCCACCGCAACAGGAGGTGCCGTTCCCACTTTAGCTTCCGGCACCGCCGTCTTTTCCGGAAGGGGCGCCTGCGTTGCGCTTGCGTGTCCGATATCGGCAGCCTCGTTTGCCGCAACCTCAGACGTCTCCTTGCGGCCATTGGGAGACGAAGCAGCGGCGCCGCTCAGCCTGCGAAGGTTCTCGACCGCCTCGTCGATCGCGGAGATGCACACATCGGTCATCGTCGCTTCCGAGGGGGCAGCGGAGGGAATAGTGCCCGACCTCAGATCGAGAGCGCTCCCTGCCGCAAAGACTTGTTTCGAAATCTGGTTCATCGTGGTTCCTTCGCAATACTCAAGGTCAGGCGACCATGGCTTGCATTACGTCGGCGGGGTGCGTCGACGACCATGAATAATCATGCCCGGCATTGATGACGCCGTCAGCGCAATCGCCGCCCGCCGGATCGTCATTGTCGAGAAAAGCGATGACTTCGTTGGCCAGCCTGTCGTCGGCTGGCTGTGGCTGTGTCGTGTCATGCTCCACCAGCCCGCCCTGAATGAGGATGGCGTCTGAATAGAGCTGGCCTGCCAGATAGGTCGTCTGGCCGAAACTGTCGTAGTCGACGATCTCGGCGATGTTGACGACCGCATTGCTGCCCGTGTCGATCGTAACCGTTGCGTCGGGATTGTTTTCGAGGATGGTCGATGCCGCCTGGGTCACGTCGTCGGAATCGCCGAGGATGCTGATCTGCTTTATGATTGTCATGTCGTAGAGATTGCCGGTGATGTAGAGTACATTCAGCCCGGCATATCCTTGGAAATTCGCATCGAACGACAGCCCCTCCGGCATATTGGGATCGCGATCTTCGATCGCCTTCTGCGCGTCGATCATGTAGTCGGGCATGGCCTCGAATGGACCGCCCGTCCCGACATTGTGGATCGAGGCGAAATTCCAGATCAGGTTGTTGCCCGTTTGTATGTCGGCGCCGGGATCGAGGTCGCCCTCTGCCCGCACCCAGTCATTATCGTAGAGCAGCGAGACCTGCGTGATGCTGTTGATATCGAGCACATTGCCGCCGATGATCACCAGATCATATTGCAGGCCCATCTGGAAAAAAGAGGAGAAATTGATCGAGGTATTGCCGCCCGTCAGAACCGTGGCTTCGGACCCTGAGGTGGTGACCGTCATCGTGTCGTTGTCGGTGACGAACTGATACTGCTCGATCCACTGGACGAAGGAGACGTCACCGTCGATGACGCTGACGCGCCAGTTGTTGGGGAACGTCGGATCGGCAGAATCGGGTTCGGCATGGCTCGATGCTTCGAAGGTGCTTTGTTCGAAGACGGCGATGTTCTTGGCGATCGTTCCGGCTTCCTCGGCCGAATGACCGGATGAGCGCAGCGCCGAAGCAATCTCGTCATTGTCGCTGTATACGAAGGCCTGGGAGACCGCGTCGATCTGATGATAGTTGCCCATGACGGCGGTGACCGATGTAATGACACCGGTGTGGATCACGGAGGCGACGTTGACGACGACGTTCGCACCGGCGGTCACCTCAAGGCTGTTGCCGCTGGGCTCGGTCTGCTCGACGGATGTATTGCTGTCGTCGAGTTCTTCCGGGAGCTTGGCGAGACCGCGGTCGGGCAGGAAGTCGTCGAGGACCGGTATATCGGTCTCGGCCTTGCCGTTGATGTAGACGGTGTCGTTGACCTCGGGGTCGAGGCGGACAAAATCATGCGTCGCGTCGGTGCCGAGCGAGGTTGCGCCGCTATCCTCGGTATTCTGGGCATTCTGGATATAGCTTTTGAGATCCTCGGCGATCCTCAGGGCGCCATCATAGGTATCGGTGCGGTGGAGGCTCGCAAAAGGCGTGAAGACCTCGGCCTTGGCGCTGAAATCCGCGAGCCGCTCGACGACGAAACTCGTGTCTCGAGGCGCATGGACGCCATCCGTCATATCGAGATAGTCGTCGTCGTAGAGGGCGTTGACCTGGAGGACATGACTGATCGCCGAACCAGGCCCGGCAAAGACTGTCAGTTCCGGCTCATCCGTGAGCACCATATCCTTGGGATCGCCGAAATGTGGTAACGGGATGTCCTTTCCGGCAATCGCCGCCAGCTTCTCGAGGCTCTCTTCGAAGACGCGGCCGAAATGGCGCGCCGGGCCAAATTCGATTTCGTAACTGCCGCTTTTGTAATTGATGCCCGGATCGTAATCCTTGAGCTGGAAATCGGAAGAGAAGGCGGCGGTAAAGGCATCCTGATCCGGCAGAGCCGGTCCATCCGCGCCCGGTCCTGCGCCTTCGGCATAGTTGGTACGCAACCTCATCTCGTCGGTCGTCATCTCGAAGAGACCGATGAAGTGCGCAATAATTTCCGAAATCTTCTCGATATGCATGGTTCGGCCCTCCCATTCGAGATGACGATCGGCCTTGGAGGCGCCCGCCCGGGAGCCGTGTGTGGTCGTCAAATCGTTTTCAAGCAATCAAACTGCACCGGCTTGAGCCGGTGCAGTTCGTCTTGGTCGCTGGAGGTCAGTGTCAGGTGCTGGTATCCTCGCCGACGTCGGAGACATGAGAATTGCCGCCGATGACGCTGGAGTCGACCGTATTGCTGAGCAGGTTCGCACCCTGAACGAACTCGAGGTGGAAGCCGGAATTGGCAAGGATTGCCGAAGCATCGGCCGCGCTCGAGCCAGTGGCGTCGTCGCCAGCCTTGAGATCCCAGCCTTTGCCGTCCATGTCCAAGCCGTCTGCACTATTGGCGGTGCCGCCATTGGCATTCAGGTGGTTCTGGGCGCCTTCGTTATCCATCTTGACGTTCCAGGCGCTATCCTGGTCGGCAAGATGGTTCGCCTGGACGGCGCTGAAGCCGCTGTCATTGCCTGCGCCGGTCAGCGAATTGTTCAGGATGCTGTCGACGTCGAGAGTGAAGGAGAAGTCGTCCCCGAGGTTGAAGGTGAGGTCGTGTCCGGCAACGCCGAGATTGGAGTCCTTGACGTCCTCGATGACGGCGAAGTCTGTGTCCGTCTTGTTGAAGCTGTCGGAGGTGTTGTTGCTGTCGGTAACCGTCTTCGTATCCGTATCCGTCTCCGTAACGGTCTTGATATCGGTGTCGGTCACGGTCTTCGTATCGGTGTCCGTGATCGTCTTGGTGTCGGTGTCGTTGTCGCTGTACGTCTTGCTGTCATAGCTCCAGTCGTAGTCGGTCTTGGTGTCGGTATCGGTGATCGTCGTGGTCTTGGTGCTCGTATCGTCGTCGGACTTGTAGCTCCAGTCATATTCGTTGTCGCGGTTGTCGCCATTGTTGGCGGCGACATCGATTTCCGCCTTGACGTCCACGTCAACGCTGTTGTCGGTATTATCGCGATTGTCGCCATTGGCGACGCCGCCGACATAACCGGTCGAGCCGTCATCGACTTCGGTGGAATTGACAGCGCTGTTGGCAAAGCCGTCGGCAAGTGCCCCGACCTTGGTGATTTCAATTTCGTCAGACATTGCATTCTCCAGAAAAAACCGGAGCAGCTTTTCGAAATCCCTCTCATCTCAAATGGGATTTTACTCGCGCTCGCTCCGATGCGGTTAACATCGGCAGATGTGTTCGATACTAGGTCATCTGCAGCTTCATCGCGATTTGTTGATCAAACCGTTGGTATTGGGAACGTACGTACTCAGTACAAGGCCGCACATATCCGGCTCCGAATCCTGAAAGGATAAGGAGTGGTCAGGTTTTCTTTTCGTTGAGTTGCCCTATAATGGAGGCCGTGTATCAAAAACGCATGACAATACCTGGCTTTTCCATGTCGCCACTTGGACGACGATCACAGAATGCTGGAAAGAATGTGGATCGGATAGATACCAATTCGGGCTAAGGCCGATTTGCCACGTCCGGCTAGCCCCTGTCGTTGGAGCGTTGAGACTTCTTCGGCCGGGGCGTCGCTAAGCTGCGAGAACCCAGGACTTCCGGCATTCGCCGCTGGGCTGAGGAGCTGCTTTCGACGTCTGCCGGTCTCATATCCAACACTTCATGCATGACGAAATATAACAATCTGTACTGAAATATTACATTCGGCTCTCATCTATAGTGAGCGCAAATATAGCCTGCAAGTATATATCGCAGTAAGATTGCAACCAATGCTTGGTATCGTATCGTTTTTAGTCCGCTAAAACTAATCACTTTGGGCCATTTCCTTCCTTCTCAATCCGTATTAACATAATTAAGAAATGTCTAAAAAATAAAGCGATGACATTTGGGGTCGGCATTTCTTACTATCTAATACCCGCCATCGCGCCAAGTTGAGTAAAGTGTAACGCTAGGGGAGGCGTAAATGTTCATGACAGGCTCAGGAATGGAGAATGCGGACCAGGGGAGGAAGTTGGGTTCGTCCGGAGATACTATACTAGTGGTGGCCAAGGCGGATCTGTTTTCCGAATGCATGGTAGAAGCACTGGCAAAGAAATTTCCGAACTGTGAAGTGACAAGCATAACGAGTACAAAGCCGATGCTGGAAAAAGATGCCAGCGATATGAAACTCGTTTTATTCTATCATATACCCGGCCCGGAGCTTCATGAAGCGCTGCAGGCCGCCCGCGAAAACCACCCTCAAACCTCGATCGGACTCGTCGTCGAAGCTATCGATATGCTTGAGCCCTATGTCAGCCGGCTGGTAGAAGCGCGGATCATCGATGGCGTCCTGCCACTCAACCTGCGGCTCGATGTCTTCATGGCTGCAGTGGATCTGCTGATGAAGGGCGGCGAACATTTTCCGTCGGCACTTCTCAATCGCCTCACCAACAAAAACGTTCAGCTGGAGCCTTCGCTCTATCAGACAAAATCGGTCGATGCGGCCCGCAGCAATGCGCTCAAGCTGAGGCGCGACAGCATCTCAGCTTTGACCACCCGGGAGGTTCAGATCCTGGATCTCATATGCAAGGGCACGCAGAACAAGATCATCGCCGACAAGCTGCATCTTTCCGAAAATACTGTGAAGGTTCACGTCCGCAACATCTACAAGAAGATGAACGTCCGAAACCGCACGGAAGCTGCATCCCGTTTCTTCAACGAGCATCCCGCCGGTGAAGACGATATGTCCGGCCGGTGGCGCAATTGATCTGACGCTTTTGCTTCAGATCGGGGGGCGTGCAAAGCAGCGTGACTTCTGTCCGAAGCCGCTTGGAGAGCAGATATAGGGCGCCGAGCCATGATAAGCTACGGTGCGAACCGTTGCCCCCGTCGGGTGCTCGGCCCGATTTGCCGGATAGGCATACGCCTTGGAAACGCGCGGCGCCTCGACCTCGACGATATTCTTCTTCGCGACGACCGCGATATCGTCGCTGACGACCGTGCAGGCCGTCGGTCCGATCGCAAGAAGCGCCATTCCCCAGGCGAACATCGCCGAGCGGATACACCGGCCTTTCAGCTGCGCTGCATCTTGTTTTTTCAACATGCCAAAACCCCTCGCATATGGCGCTTCCGGATGCAAGACCGGCGGAGCAGTTGAGCTCGGCCAATCTCCCGCCTTCCCTTTTATATTAGCTGCATTGAGTGAAGCTTGAGCGGCAGATGAAAGCATTGTGGCGGAGAATGGTTAAGTGTGATTAATCATTCGTTACATTGAAGAATACTTCTGTAATTATTTTGGATACTAGAACTTTTTAAAGTTGACCTTCACGCTAATCGTCTTATCATTTGAGTAGTAAATCAGTTATGCGAAGAATAACTACAAAGTTATTCATGTCTTGATAGGAGGTTCACGAACATCCAGACGGATAGGAAGACTTGAGGCGCATCAATAAATCAAAAAGACTAAATACATGGGAAGGAGTTTGTAATGCGTAGTTTCGTTCCCAACGAAAGCTTTTCTGAAGTGTCAGGCGTACCGGTGGCGCAAGCGTTGCGCCCCGTTCTTGTGAATGGCGGGGGAGGTTTCCTCGGTTCACATCTCTGCGAAAGGCTTCTGCAGCGCGGCCACCGTGTCATATGCCTGGATAATTTTTCCACCGGCCGCCGTGCGAATGTCGATCACCTTGCGTCGAACACTCGCTTCCACATCGTCGAGCACGATGTTCGCCAGCCCTTCGACATCGACGCGTCACTCATCTTCAATTTCGCCTCTCCGGCCTCTCCGCCCGACTATCAGCGGGATCCTGTGGGAACGCTGCTCACCAACGTGCTCGGCGCCGTCAACACCTTGGATTGCGCGCGAAAGACCGGTGCGATCGTCGTCCAGTCGTCGACGTCGGAGGTTTATGGCGACCCGATCCACAGCCCGCAGCACGAATCCTATTGCGGCAATGTCAACCAGATCGGACCGCGCGGCTGCTACGACGAGGGCAAGCGCAGCGCCGAAACCCTGTTTTTCGACTATCACAGGACTTATGGCATCGACATCAAGGTCGGCCGCATCTTCAATACCTACGGACCACGCATGCGCCTGGACGACGGGCGGGTGGTTTCCAATTTCATCGTGCAGGCCCTGCGCAACGCGGATCTGACGATCTATGGCGATGGCCAGCAGACCCGTTCTTTTTGCTATGTCGACGATCTCATCGAGGGTTTCCTGCGTTTTTCGGCCGCCGGCAGCGCCTGCAACGGCCCGATCAACCTCGGCAATCCAACCGAAATGACCGTTCGACGCCTGGCGGAAATCATCCGGGACCTGACGAACTCGCGTTCCCGGATCGTCCACCTGCCGGCGGTCACCGACGACCCCCGTCAGCGGCGGCCGGATATTTCCCGGGCCATGGCCGAGCTGGGCTGGCAGCCCCTCATCGGGCTCGAAACCGGCTTGGCTCGCACCGTCGACTATTTCGACGGGCTGCTTGCCGGCACAGAGAAGGCGGAGGTCGTATGAGATGCCCCGCTACATTCTCGTCACCGGCGGCGCCGGTTTCATAGGCAGTCATATCTGCAAAGCGCTGTCGCGCGCCGGCATGATCCCGGTTACCTACGATAATCTCTCGACCGGACATGCCGACAGTGTCCGCTGGGGACCGCTCATCCGGGCGGAACTTGCCGACGTAGCCACGCTGCGCCGGACCCTTGCGGAGTTTTCGCCCGATTGCGTCATCCATTGTGGTGCCAATGCCTATGTCGGCGAATCCGTCGACATGCCCAGGAAATACTACCGGAACAACGTCGTCGGCAGTCTGACACTGCTTGAGGCCTGCCTCGACCAGGATATCGACCGGATCGTCTTTTCAAGCAGTTGCGCCACCTATGGCGTTCCCGCCTCGCTGCCGATACGGGAGGAAAGCCCGCAGCACCCGGTCAATCCCTATGGGCGCACCAAGCTGATCTTCGAAATGGCGCTTGAGGATTTTGCCGCTGCCTACGGCATCCGCTTTGCCGCACTGCGTTATTTCAATGCGGCCGGAGCAGATCCAGACGGCGAGCTCGCCGAGCGCCATCAACCCGAGACCCATCTCATCCCGCGCGCCCTTCTCGCCGCCGCCGGCAGGCTGGAGCGGCTCGATATCTTCGGCACCGATTATGCGACCGAGGACGGAACCTGTGTTCGCGACTATATTCATGTCAGCGATCTCGCGCAGGCGCATCTCGCCGCCGTCAATCATCTGTTGGCGGATGGCGGCTCGCTCAGCGTCAATCTCGGCTCCGGCCGGGGCACCTCGGTGCGTGAGATTCTCGAGGCGATCCATCGCGCCAGCGGCCGCGAAGTCCCCGTACGTTATCGCTCCCGCCGCGTCGGCGATCCGCCGATCCTCTTTGCCAATACCGCAAAAGCGAAAGCGGAACTCGGCTTCTCGCCGGCTTTCTCGGATATCGATACGATCATCCGCACCGCCGGCCCCACCTTCGGGCTGGAGATGAGGGCATGAGCAACGTTTCGCAAATCGGCCATGGCGTCAGGACGGCCAAAACCGTCGCTGCTGATGCATTCGATCCTGTTTTCACCGGCTGGAACCGTGTCGCCTATGGCTTCGGCATTCTCTGCTGGCTGACGGCACTCGGCTATTTCTGGATCTGGTGGTGCCAGTCCGCCCATATCATTTCCTGGGCCACCTTCGTGCTCGTCACCCTCGTGCTTGCCTGGATCACGCTTGTGCCGGCCTATTTCATCCTGATCTTCCTCGATGCGAGGACGGTCAGCCCTCGCGCACTGCTGCCGGAAGGGCGGGTGGCGATGGTCGTCACTAAGGCGCCGTCCGAGCCCTTTGCCGTCGTCCGCACCACGCTGCAGGCGATGCTCGACCAGGTCGGCGTCGATTTCGATGTCTGGCTCGCCGACGAGGACCCTTCGGAGGAAACCAGGCGCTGGTGTGCGGCGCACGGTGTGCTGATCTCCACCCGAAAAGGTGTGGCGGAGTATCATCGCACCACCTGGCCGCGCCGGACGCGTTGCAAGGAAGGCAACCTCGCCTATTTCTACGACCATTTCGGCTATGCGCGCTACGATTTCGTCGCCCAGTTCGATGCCGACCATGTGCCGACGCCGACCTACCTCCGTGAAGTTCTGCGCCCCTTCGCCGATCCCGGGATCGGCTATGTCTCCGCTCCGAGCATTTGCGATGCCAATGCCAGGACAAGCTGGGCGGCGCGTGGCAGGCTCTATGCGGAGGCAAGCCTGCACGGTTCGCTGCAGACGGGTTACAATAATGGCTGGGCGCCACTTTGCATCGGTTCCCATTATGCGGTTCGTACCGCCGCCCTTCGTCAGATCGGCGGCCTCGGCCCGGAACTTGCAGAAGACCATTCGACGACGCTGATGATGAATGCCGGCGGCTGGCGTGGCGTGCATGCCGTCGATGCGATCGCGCATGGCGACGGACCGGCGAATTTCACCGACCTCGTCGTCCAGGAATTCCAGTGGTCGCGCAGCCTGGTCACCATTCTGTTGCAACATTCCCGCCATCACATCATGCACCTGCCCTGGCGGCTGAGGTTCCAGTTCGTGTTCTCGCAGCTCTGGTACCCGCTCTTTTCCGTCTTCATGGCCATGATGTTCCTGCTGCCGGTTGCTGCGTTGCTGACGGGCCGTGTCTTCGTTAATGTCACCTATCCGGATTTCCTGCTGCATTTCGTGCCGATGTCGATCGTGCTGACGCTGTTTGCCTTCTTCTGGCGGGCAACGGCGACCTTCAGGCCGCACGATGCGAAACTGCTCGGCTGGGAAGGGCTTGCCTTCATCTTTCTGCGCTGGCCGTGGTCGCTGGCCGGCAGCCTTGCCGCTGTTCGCGACTATATCTGCGACTCCTTCGTCGATTTCCGCATCACGCCGAAGGGAAGGCAGCAGCAGCGGTCTTTGCCGCTGCGCGTGATCGCGCCCTATATCGGGCTCGCCGGCCTTTCCGCCGCCGCAATGATGTTTGCGACCGATGACGCGGCCGCCCAGGGTTTTTATGTTTTCGCCATGATGAACCTCTCGGTCTACCTGTCGCTGACGGTGCTGATCGTCGTTCGCCATGCGGTCGAAAACGATCTGCCGCTGCTGCCGCAATCGCGCGGGCTGTGGCTTGCGACAGCCACCGGGCTTGCGATTTTCGTCGCCGGCGGCACGCAGGTGGGGAGCCACGGCCTGCGCGGCCTCGAAGCTCTTTCGCACGGCCAGTCGTTCGTCAGTTTCACCGAAACGCAATTTGCCGTGGCCGGCGCCGGCCTCGGCGGCGGCAAGACCAGGATCGTGAAATTCCACCTGAAATGGAATGGTTTCGGCAGAACCGGCCGAGACGAACAGGGTGCGTAGCCGGCGGAACCGGCAAGTGTCGAGTATGGAGGATGTAATGAGTATCGGATCGAGACTATGGGGAGCAGCGCTTGCTCTCAGCCTGTGCCTGCCGGTGGCAGCGCACGGCGCCGAGGTTGCCAAAAAGGACGCGCCGACGCCGCTCAGCGCCTATGAGCTCTATCGGATCTACGGCGACAAGACCTGGACCTGGAACACCGGCGGTGGCCGCTTCTTCGATGACGGCCGGCGGTTCGTCGCCTGGAGCGACGATAAGGGCAAGCCGTCCTTTGCCGAAGGCAGATGGGTGGTCGACGATCTCGGTCAGCTCTGCATGCGGGCCACCTGGACGAATGCCGAGGGCGCGGCCCGCGCCAGCACCTGTTTCGGCCATCGCAAGATCGGCAACACGATCTATCAGCGGCGCCAGCCGAGCGGCGAGTGGTACGTCTTTCGCCACGCATCGGTGCGTCAGGGCGATGAGTTCCAGAAGCTTGTTCCCGCGGATACCGTGAGCGCGAAGGCAAGCGAACTGAAGCAGATCCTGCTGAGCCAGGAAGTAGCCCGAAAAGGAGGGTGAGCCATGAAGAAGCTGATGAAAAACCACCTCTCGACCGCCGCGATAGCGCTGCTGTTGCTGTGTGTCGCGGATCTGCCGGGCCGAAGCGAAGTGCAATATGCCGGCATTGCCCCGAACCCGGCGGCGGCCGTGCGGACGATCATCGACAAGCGCCCCGTCCTTCATGCCGACGGCATCAAGTTCGGGGCTTACGATCCGCACGGCGATTTCGGCGCCCAGGCGAATGTCGCGACCGAAGCCCTGTTCCTGCCATGGGAGGACGTCGATCTCGAGACGTTGCGCGTCGCCGATGCCTATGCGCAGGCCAGAGGCCGCAATCTGCTGATCACCGTGGAGCCATGGTCCTGGGACGTCGATTGGCGGCTGAGCTCTGCGGAGCTTCGCGCAAAGGTTCTGCGCGGTGATTATGATGTCAACATGCGTGCGATCGCGCAGATGATTTCTGAGCTGAAAAGCCCGGTGATCGTCCGCTGGGGGCAGGAGATGGAAGACAAGTCGGGGCGGTTTTCATGGTCCGGCTGGAGCCCGCAGGACTATATCACGGCCTACAAGCGGATGATGGACATTGTCCGCCAGGAGGCGCCCGGCACCGAGCTCATGTGGTCGCCGAAGGGAGAGCCTGGCCTCGAGGCCTATTATCCCGGCGACGACTATGTCGACCTCGTCGGGCTCTCGGTCTTCGGCCTGCAGCGCTACGACGAGCTTGCCTACAATGAGCACCGGACCTTCTCGGAAGCGCTGAAGCAGGGATATGATCTCGTCGCCGGCTACGGAAAGCCCATCTGGGTGGCGGAGCTCGGCTATGAAGGCGGCGACGCCTATATGAAGCCGTGGATCGAAACGGTTACGTTGAAGCAGAGCGCCTTCCCGAATCTGCAGGAGGTGGTCTATTTCAACGATCGGGATGTGCACGCCTGGCCCTTCGATCTCGGCCGGCCGAACTGGCGCGTGGTCGAAAGTCTGGCTAACTGATAGCCAGAAAACAGAAAGGCCCGCCGGGGTGTTGCGGGCCTTTCCTCTCACGTCCGGCGACCGATCATCCCTTGATCGTTGCCTTACCCTCTTCGATGAGCCGGGTTGCCGCATCGGCGGGCGAGACCCGTTCGAAGGCGAGTTCGTCACAAATCGGACGCAGCACACGCTGGTCGAATTGGGTTGCGCCCATCGGCACCGGCGGCGGATATTCGCCGACCTGATCCTTGAGCAGGTTCACATATTTGATCGTCTCCTGCTCCGTCGGGTTAAGCTGCGGCAGGATGGCTTCGCGCACGGTAGGCGACATTGGCACGCCGCGTTCCACACCGAGAATCTTGCCGGCTTCGGGATCGTTGACAAAGAAGCTGATGAACTTCGCGGCAGCTTCGCCGTGCTTGGTCGTCGCCCCCACACTCCAGATCAATGCCGGACGGTAATAATGGCCGGATGGACCGCCCTTCTTTTCACGCGGCAGCATGGTGATGCCGAGCTTGTTCTTGATGATCAGCTGATAGCCGATCATCTGGTTTGAATAGGCCATGCCGATCACCGATTTGCCGAGACCAAGGCTATTGGTGTCGATCGTGTTCTGATCGAGCGTCTGCACGTCGGCAGCAACAGTGCCACCCGCTTTGCGCAGCTTCTCCCAGTAGTCGAACCATTCCCTGGCATCGTCGGCCGTGAAGCCGAGCCCAACGCTTTCCTTGGCAAAAAGACTCTTGCCACGCTGGCGCAGCCAGGCATCGAACACATAGGCGTAGCGTGCCGCATAGGGGCCGCCGCTCTTGCCGGAGGACTTGGAGAGTTCTACGGCGAGCTTGGCATACTCATCCCAGGTGAGGTCGGGGGTCGGCAGAGGGATGCCCGCCTTCTCGAATTCGACTGTGTCGAAGAACATCGAGAAGGAGTTGAGGCCGAGGCCGACACCATAGAGCTTGCCGTCGATGGTGGTCAGTTTCAGCATGTCGGCGCCGAAGGACTGGACGTCCAGTGCGGAGGGGACGAATTCATCGAGTGGCAGGCAGGCGCCGCGCTTCGAATAGTCCGAGATTGTTCCCGGCTCGAGTTGGAAGATGTCGGCGATCGAGCGGCCGGCCATCTGCGTTGCGAGCTTTGTCCAGTAGCCGTCGCCCGAAAGCGATTCACCGACGACAGTGACACCAGGCGATTTCGACTGATAGAGCTTGGCGACCTCGAGCGTGCGCTTGGCGCGGTCGTTGGACCCCCACCACATGGCGCGCAGCTGTGCGTCTTCGGCAAGGGCCGGAATGGCGCTTCCGGCGCCGAAGGCGATGCCGGCGGCCGCACCGGCTGAACCCATCAGGAATGAACGGCGATTGACCTGCATGATATCCTCCTTGTTCCACTATGCCCGCTGCCATCCTCCAATGGCTTTGTCAGGGCATTTCAGCAAATAGAGTACGCAAAAAAATTTTTATTGCAAGAACCAATCATTTTCTTGCAAATTTGCATTATTTGCATAATGTTTGCCCCATGAACGACCAAAAAATCAGACGGCCGCGTCAGGCCGATATAGCCATATTGGCCGGCGTCTCGGTCTCCACGGTGTCACGCGTGCTCGCCAACGAACCTGGTATAAGCGAAAGCGTGCGCCGGCAGATATTGAAGGTGGCAGCCGAGAACGGTTATCCCGTCAAGCCTGCTTCCGAAGCCGTTGCGGGCGGGCTGGCGCTGATTGCCAGCGACGGCGTCACCGGCACCCTCAGCGTCTTTTATGAAGCCATCGTCGACGGCCTGCGCGCCGGCGCTGCCGAAGCGGGCATGCCCTTCGAAGTCCGGCTGGTCCGCGAGGATCGAACTACGCCGGATGCAGTGCGCGACTATATGCAGACCGCAGGCGCTGAAGGTCTCTTTCTCGTTGGTATCGATCCGAACGAGATGTTGCGCGACTGGCTGCAAGCCAGCATGACGCCCACCGTTCTTGTCAACGGCACCGATCCCAGGATGCAGTTCGATGGCGTTTCGCCGGCTAATTTCTTTGGCGCCTATGAGGCGACCAGCCGGCTGATAAAGGCCGGCCATCGCCGCATCCTGCATCTGAGCGGCTCTCACCGCCATACGATTCGGGAGCGCGTCCGCGGTTTCGAGGCGGCGATTAACGCCGTCGCCGGCGCCGAGGGCCGCCTCGTGTCCCTGGCCCTACAAGGCAGCGCCAGCCGAGAGGCGCATGAACGCACGGCAGAAGCACTTGCCGAGAATGCCGGTTTTACCGCCGCCTTCTGCATGAATGATTTCATCGCCGTCGGCGTGCTCGAGGCCGTCACCGAGGCCGGGCTGCGTGTGCCGGAGGATTTCGCGATTGTCGGCTTCGACGATCTGCCCTGCGCGCTGATGACCAATCCGGCGCTGTCCACCATGCGTGTCGACCGCGCCGCCCTCGGGCGCGAAGCCGTTTCGCTGATGCTGTCCCGTTTCCGCAACAGGACGGCCTCTGCGCGTCACATCTGCCAGGCGGTCGTTCCCATTCCGGGAGGGACCGTTCCGAACATCTAGAACAGGATGATTTAGGCTGAGTCGGCCTAAAATCTGAATCCTGTTCTAATTTAAATAGTTAGAGCATGATGTCGTCCGAAAACCGCTCACACTTTTCGGCATCATTCTCTAGAACCCGTGAGTGATACCGATGACCTATGATCCCGCCAGCGCCAACCCGCTCGCAGGCAATCCGCTGGAAACCCGCGCCGATATGAGCCGCGCCCTGCTTGCGCTCTTCGATCCGCTGCTTGCCTGTTTCTCGAACGGCAATGCCCGCGTCACGCTCAATGGCGGCGGCGCCCATTTCGACCGGGCGGCGGCCGATCTGGAAGGGTTCGCCCGCCCCCTCTGGGGATTGGCGCCGTTTGGCGCCGGCAACGGCGACTTCGCCCACTGGCATCGTTTCGCCGAAGGTCTCGCAAACGGCACCGATCCCGCCCATCCGGAATATTGGGGAACGGTCAATGGCCGCGATCAGCGGATGGTCGAGCTTGCCGCTCTCGGTTTTGCCCTGGCGCTGGTGCCGGAAAAGATCTGGGAGCCGCTCGATGCGCGCGCCCGCAGCAATGTCATCGCCTATCTCAAGCATGCCAGGCAGTTCGACTATGCCGACAACAATTGGAAATTCTTCCGGATCTTCGTCGATATCGCGCTCGATCGTCTCGGCGCCGATTTCGACCGCAGCCTGACACGGAAATATCTGGAAGAACTCGAAGGCTTCTATATCGGCGACGGCTGGTATCGCGACGGAAACGTCCGCCGCATCGATCACTACATTCCCTTCGCCATGCATTTCTACGGCCTGATCTATTCGAAGCTCGTCGACGACGATTATGCGAAGCGTTACCGCGAACGCGCGGTCCTCTTCGCCCGGGATTTCCGGCATTGGTTTGCCGCCGACGGGGCGACGATCCCCTTCGGCCGCAGCCTGACCTATCGCTTTGCCTGCGCCGGTTTCTGGTCGGCGCTCGCCTTTGCCGATGTCGAGGCTCTGCCCTGGGGGGAGGTCAAGCATCTCTGCCTGCAGCATCTGCGCTGGTGGAAGGACAAGCCGATTGCCGATCGTGACGGCGTGCTGTCGATCGGTTTCGGCTATCCGAACCTGCTGATGTCGGAGAGTTATAATTCCGCCGGCTCGCCCTACTGGGCCTTCAAGGCCTTCCTGCCGCTGGCGATCGCTGAGGATCACCCATTCTGGACCGCGAAGGAGAAAGTGCCGGAGCAAGCACCTGACATCGTCTCCCAGCGCCATCCCGGCATGGTGATCATGCGGGCGGGCGGCGATGTCGTGGCGCTGTCTTCCGGCCAGGAAAACCTGCAGATGCGGTGCGGCACGGAAAAATACGCGAAGTTCGCCTATTCCGCCCGCTACGGCTTCAGCGTCGAGGCCGATGAGCGTGCCTTTGCGCTTGCCGCCTTCGATTCAGCGCTTGCCTTCAGCGATGACGGCCTGCACTACCGCGTGCGCGAAACGAATGAGGAAGCCAAGATCGCAGGCGAGGTGCTGTTTGCGAAATGGTCGCCTTTTGCCGATGTCGACGTCGAAACCTGGCTCGTGCCCGCCGCACCGTGGCATATCCGCCTCCACCGGATCAGGACAAGCCGACCGCTGCGGATTGCAGAAGGCGGATTTGCCATCGGCCGCCGGGACTTCGAGCTCGATACGCTGTTCGCTTCGGGTGGGATTGCCTATGCGGTCGGCGAAGCCGATTTCACCGGCATTCTCGACCTCGGCTCCTCGGTCAAACGTTCGGGCCTCGTCCAGAAGGCAATGCCCAACACCAATGTGATCGTCGCGAAAACCCTGGTGCCGCAGCTGCGCGGGCAGATTCCGGCCGGTGAAACCATCCTGGTGACGGCAGTGCTGGCGCTTGACGATCCCGCGGCCCTCTCATCTGCCTGGACGAGACCGCCGAAAGCGCCTGACATTGCAACGCTGGAGGCCCTGGTGAGGGAAAAGGGCGTGACAGTCAGCGCCATCGAAGCGCCCGGACAAATGCCATGAGCCAGCCGGCCATTATCCTTGCCATGCAACCGTCGCGCACGCAGCATGTGCTGCCGGATGAGGTCCTGCGCCGGCTGAGCGGCATCGGTCGGCTGCTGGATTCCAAGCCGCTGCAGCGCTTCGACGACGAGCGTGCGAAACGTCTGCTGGCCGAGGCGGAAATCCTGATCACCGGCTGGGGCGGACCCTATGTCGGGCCTGAAATCCCCGCCGCGGCGCCGCATCTCAAGTTCATCGTTCATGCGGCAGGCACGGTAAAGGGCGTCATCGACGACGCCATCTTCGAAGCCGGTATCCCGGTCAGCCATTCGGCCGAGGCCAACGCCGTGCCGGTGGCCGAATTCACGCTGGCGGCGATCATTTTCGCCGGCAAGCGTGTTTTCCGTTTCCGCGATCTCTATGTTGCCGACCGAAACCGCAACCGCACACATTTGATGCAGCGCGAAGCGATCGGAAACTACCGCCGCACTGTCGGCATCGTCGGCGCTTCGCGCATCGGCCGGCGCGTGATCGAGCTCTTGAAACCCTTTGACTATAGACTGCTGCTCTCCGATCCGACGCTTGATGCCGCCGAGGCAGCCGACCTGGGAACGGAAAAGGTCGATCTCGACGAATTGATGCGGCAAGCGGATATCGTTTCCCTGCATGCGCCGTCGCTGCCCTCGACGCAGCATATGATCGATGCGCGAAGGCTGTCGCTGATGAAGGACGGCGCGACGCTCGTCAACACGGCGCGCGGCATTCTCATCGATGAGGCCGCCCTGCTTTCGGTGCTGAAGACCGGCCGTATCGACGCGGTCCTCGATGTCACCGATCCGGAAATCCCGGAGGCAGGTTCTGCTTTCTACGATCTGCCGAACGTCTTTCTGACGCCGCATATCGCCGGCGCCATCGGGCTGGAACGGGCGCGCCTCGGCGAGATGGCGGTGGATGAGATAGAGCGCTTCGTGACCGGCCAGCCGCTGCTCTACCAGATCCATCAGGCAAATCTCGAAAACATCGCCTGAGGCGCGTCAAGGGGCCCAGGCGAAGGGTATCAGCGCGACGTTCTCAGCGAATTTGGCGAACCGTCATTGGCAAGTTCAGGCATGAGATCGGCAATATCGACCACCTTGCCGGTGCGCGAGCTTGTCAGCGCCGCAATGCCGCAGAGCACCGACATGGCGCCCGCCCGCGTGCCGGCGCGTTGCGCAAGCTTGTCTTCCATTTCGGGCTTGAAGATCATGTTGCGCATTCGGTCGTCGCCGCCGTAATGGCCGCCTGTGAAATGCGGAACGACGATGCGCTCCACAGCCTCCTTGCCGTTCGGGAAATTGCGGATGAGGAGGATCGTGTCCTCCTTCGGCTCTTCCCAGGGCTGGGCCTCATATTGACGAAGCTCGATTCGCCCTTTGGTGCCGTTGAAGGCAAGGTGATGGCCTTCGATCGGCTGGAAGGTGTTCAGCGAATAGGAGACATGGACGTTGTTGCGGTAACGGAGCGACACCACCATCGTATCGGGAATGTCGATGTCCTCGCGGAAGACGCAACCGTCACGGAAATAGCCGTCGATCTTAGAGGGATCCTCGTAAAGCGAATCGAGGAAGGGATCGGCCTCGATATCGAGATAGTAGTCGCATTCATGCGTATGCGGACAGAGCTTGCAGCGCGGACCGCGGAACGGGCCCTTGCGGCCGTAATTCTGCAGGTCGGCGAAGGAGGTGACGGACTCGGGATCGCTGTCGAGATACCAGTTCAGCAGATCGAAATGATGCGTCGCCTTGTGGACGAACAGGCTGCCGGAATTTTCGGTATAGGCATGCCAGCGGCGGAAGTAGTCGGCACCGTGCTTGGTGTTCAGATACCAATGAAAATCGACCGAGGTGACCCGGCCGATCTCGCCGGCATTCAGCAATTCCTTGATCTTCGCAGCCGTCGGCGCATAGCGATAGTTGAAGGACACGTCGACCCGGCGACCAGTGCGCTTTTCGGCATCCAGAATCCGGCGAATCTTTTCGACCGAGGTCGTCATTGGTTTTTCGGTAATGACGTCGATGCCGGACTCCAGCGCCCGCACGACGATATCGTCATGCGTATGGTCGGGTGTGCAGACGATGACGAGATCCGGCTTCTGCTCGGCAAGCATCGAATCGATGTTTTCGTAGAGCGGCGCATTGCTGCCGATCATGTTGCGGGCGCGCTCGCCGCGCAGCGAATTCTTCTCGACGATCGCGGTCAGGTCGACATGTTCGCGCCAGCCGGCAAGCAGATCCTTGCCCCACATGGTGGTGCCGCGGTTTCCCGTACCGATCAGGGCAAAACGGCGTTTCTCCATCGAATGATCCTCCTGCATGCGTGATGAAACAAATACTGAAATCAGGCCTAAAGCGCGTCGCGATCTTTCAGATTCGCTTGGCCCCGCTTTAGGTCTTTGGGTCGTCGCATGTCGCGCAAAACCGCTGCACAGTTTTGCGCGACATGCTTTAGCAGCAGCTCCTGAAGCGCTCGACGCAGGTGGCGATCACTTCGTCGGCCGGGCGTTTCCACCAGTTTTCGGCCGAAAAGATCTCCACCTCCTGAGCGCCGAAGAAACCGGCGGCCTCCACCATCCGTCTTATGCCTTTGAGGTCGATCACACCATCGCCCATCATGCCGCGGTCGAGGAGCATGTCCTTTGTCGGCACCAGCCAGTCGCAGATGTGATGGGCAAAGATGCGTTTCATGCGGCCGGCGCGGGCGATCTGGTTGGCAAGATCGGGGTCCCACCAGACATGGTAGACATCGACCGCAACGCCGACCTCCTCCCCGAGTTGTTCGCACATATCGAGCGCCTGACCGAGCGTGTTCACGCAGGCACGGTCGGCGGCATACATTGGATGCAGCGGTTCGATGGCGAGCTTCACGCCGGCAGCCTGCGCATGCGGCAAAACGGCGGCAATGCCGTCGAACACCATTCGGCGCGCGGCGACGATGTCCTTCGAACTATCAGGCAGACCGCCGACGACGAGCACGAGGCAATCGGCGGAAAACGCTGCCGCCTCATCGATGGCCCGCCTGTTGTCGTCGAGGTTTTTCTGCCAGTCGGCATCGTTCGCCGCCGGGAAGAAGCCGCCGCGGCAAAGACCGCTCAGCTTGATGCCGTTCGATTTGACGATACGCACCGCCTCGTCGAGACCGACCTTGGCGACCTGGTCGCGCCAGGGGGCGATCGCGGTGATACCGTGTTTCAGGCAGATATCGACGGCCTGCGCAAAACCGCATTGCTCCCGGATCGTCGCCAGGTTGATCGAAAGTCCTTCGACCTGCATATCATTCTCCTCCCATCACCTCAGCGCTTCAGTTGACGCCGTGGACGGCGAGCACTTGGCGCATGCGGCTTGCGGCAAGTTCGGGATCGGCCAGAACCCGTGCCTTGTCGGCCAGGCGGAAGAGTTCGGCCAGATGCGTCAGCGAGCGGGTGCTGTGCTGGCCGCCGACCATGACGAAATGGTCCTGCAGGCCGTTGAGATAGGCGAGGAAGACGACGCCGGTCTTGTAGAAGCGGGTCGGCGCCTTGAAGATGTGGCGCGATAGCGGCACGGTCGGCTCCAGCAGATCGAAGAATTCATGGTTGCTCTTGCGACCGAGCGCTTCGAGGGCTGCCGAGGCAGCCGGCGCGATCGCATCGAAAATGCCGAGCAGTGCGTCGGAATGGCCCTCTTCATCGCCGGCGATCAGTTCGGCATAGTTGAAATCGTCGCCGGTATACATGCGCACGCCTTTCGGCAGCCGGCGGCGCATCGCCACTTCCTTCTCCTTGGAGAGCAGCGAGATCTTGATGCCATCGACTTTGTCGGCATGGGCCTCGATCACCTCGAGGCAGGTGGACATGGCTTGGATATGATCACTGTTGCCCCAGTAACCTTCGAGCGCCGGATCGAACATTTCGCCGAGCCAATGGATGATGACGGGTTCCTTGACCTGGCGAAGGATGCGGTCATAGACGCGGATATAGTCGTCCGGGCCTTTGGCGGCAGCGGCAAGCGCCCGGCTTGCCATCAGGATGATGCGGCCGCCGGCCGCCTCCACGGTTTCGATCTGCTCCTCATAGGCCCTCAGGATCGTGTCGACGGTCACGTCGGGTCCCGGCGTCAAATGGTCGGTGCCGGCGCCGCAGGCGATCAGCGCGTCCTTGCGGCCGGCCGCCTCACTGAGCGCCCGGCGGATGAGGTCGCGCGCTTCCGGCCAGCCGAGGCCCATGCCGCGCTGCGCCGTATCCATCGCTTCGGCAACCCCGAGGCCGAGATCCCAGAGCCGGTGGCGGAAGGCGAGGGTTCGCTCCCAATCGATCGCCGGCGTCAGCCACGGATCGTTGTCGGCGAGCGGATCGGCGACGACATGGGCGGCGGCAAAGGCGATGCGCGGAAAGGCCTTGGCGTCACGCTTGGCGAGCGCGATCGGCGTGCCGGTCAGCGTGTAGGGGGCGATCTTGCCGTCGAGAGGAAGATTGATCGTCGTCACGGCTCAGAACTCCAGCGCGGGAACGTCGAGCCAGCGACGCTCGGCCCAGGATTTCAGGCCGAGTTCAGCAAGCTGCACGCCCTTGGCGCCGGCTTCCAGGCCATAGGGCCACGGCGCGTCTTCGACGACATGGCGGATGAACATTTCCCACTGCGCCTTGAAGCCGTTGTCGAAGGCCTGCGTATCGGGAACCTCGTCCCAGGTCTTGTAGAAGTCGATCGTCTGCGGCTGGTCCGGGTTCCAGACCGGCTTCGGCGTGTTGACGCGGTGCTGGCTCCAGCATTTCGTCAGACCGGCGACGGCCGAACCATGCGTGCCGTCGACCTGGAAGGTGACGAGGTCGTCGCGGCGGACGCGGACGGCCCAGGAGGAATTGACCTGCGCGATCGCACCGCCTTCGAGCTCGAAGGTCGCATAGGCCGCATCGTCGGTGTCGCAGTCATAGGGCTTGCCCTGCTCGTCGATGCGGCGCGGAATATGCGTAGCACCGAGGCAGGATACGGCTTTGACTTCGCCGAACAGATTGTCGAGCACATAGCGCCAGTGGCAAAGCATGTCGAGGATGATGCCGCCGCCGTCGCCCTTGCGGTAGTTCCAGGAGGGGCGCTGGGCCGGCACGCCCCAATCGCCTTCGAAAACCCAGTAGCCGAATTCGCCGCGCACCGAGAGGATCTTGCCGAAGAAGCCGGAATCCCTGAGCAGCGCCAGCTTGCGCAGGCCGGGCAGGAAGAGCTTGTCTTGCACGACGCCGTGTTTGAGGCCGGAGCCGCGCGCCTTGCGGGCAAGGTCGAGTGCCACCTGCAGATCGTCGGAGATCGGCTTTTCGCAATAGACATGCTTGCCGGCATCGAGCGCCTTGGACAGAAGTTCGGCGCGCATCAGCGTCGTGCCGGCATCGAAGAAGATCGTGTCGTCGGGATTGGCGAGCGCGACATCGAGATCGGTCGACCAGCGCTTGATGTTATGCTTCTTCGCCAGCTCTTCCATCTTGGCGCCGTTGCGGCCGACGATGATCGGGTCGATCTCGAGTTTCTCACCCGATTTCAGCGTGATGCCGCCCTGATCGCGGAAGGCGAGAATCGAGCGCACCAGGTGCTGATTGTAACCCATGCGGCCGGTGACGCCGTGCAAGATGATCCCCAAGCGTGCCATTTTTTCCTCCCAGCAGATTTTTGCGGCGGGAGCGGGCATCCTCGTCCGGTCCTCCCGAGCCGGTAACTAAACAGTTACTTGATGGCAGAAGAGCGGCGCGGCTGTCAATAGTCAAATCCGATTTTAGAAATTCAGCGCTTAATCGAGGCGAGCGTGACGTGGACGATATGCCTTTCCCAGGCATTGAGATGGGTCGGCTCGATCAGGTCGCGGCCAAAGATCGTCGAAAGCGTGTACTGGTTGGACAGATAGAAATAACCGAGCGAGGCGATCGTCAGGTAGACATGCAGGGGATCGGCGGTCTCGATGAAGACCCCCTGCTTCTTTCCCTGCTCGAGCACGTCCGAAAGCTCGCCGATCAGATGCGAATGCAGTTCCTTGAGCCGGACGGATTGGCGCAGCCAGCGGGCGCGATGCAGATTTTCCGTGCCGAGCAAGCTCAGGAATTCCGGATGCTGGAGAAAATAACGCCAGGTGAAGAGTGCAAGTTCGCCGATGCCTTCCTCCGGGCTGCGGTCGCCGATATGCAGCGCGCGCTCGGCGGTGCGGATGCCGACATAGGCTTCTTCGAGCACTTTGAGGTAGAGCTGCTCCTTGTCGCCGAAATAATGATAGAGCATGCGCTTGTTGGTGCCGGCGCGCTCGGCGATCGCATCGACGCGAGCCCCGCCCATGCCGTTTTCGGCAAATTCCCGGGTTGCCGCGTCAAGGATAGCAGCGCGTGTCCGCTCCGGATCGCGTTGGGCCGTCCGTTCGGCAGATGGGCGCCGAGACCTTTTCTTTTCCCCATTCCCCCCGCTGTCGTTCATTTCTCCACCTCCGTCTCACATGTTGCGCTCATAAGCCTTCGGTGCGAAATTGTAAAAACCGAATTTGAAAGCCCCGCGAGCGACACCGCTTGACACGCTCGCCGCTTTGCCCGTAGCTTGTAACCAATTAGTTATTTATGCAAGGGTAACTATGTTCGGAAGCGTGTGGAGGCGCTTCCCTTTGGAGGAGGAAAAGAAATGACATTCCGTGTAAGCAGACGTAATTTCGTTGCGGGAGGCGCCACGCTCCTTTCGCTCTCGGCGCTGGGAACCAGCGCTTTGGCACAGGAAAAGCGCTTGCGTCTCCTGTGGTGGGGCTCGCAGCCGCGCGCCGACCGCACCAACAAGGTGTCGCAGCTCTATCAATCGAAGAATTCGGGCACCTCGGTCACCGGCGAATTCCTCGGCTGGGGCGACTACTGGCCGCGCCTTGCGACCCAGGTCGCCGGCCGCAACGCGCCCGACGTCATCCAGATGGATTATCGCTATATCGTCCAGTATGCGCGGCGCGGCGCGCTCGCCCCGCTCGAATCCTATATGCCGGCCAAACTCAACCTCGACGATTTCGACAAGGCGCAGATCGAAGGCGGCAGCGTCGACGGCCATCTCTACGGCGTCAGCCTGGGCGCGAATTCGGCCGCCACGGTCCTGAACACCACCGCCTTCAAGGAGGCCGGCGTCGATCTGCCGACCCAGGCGACCACCTGGGAAGAGTTCGCCCGCATGGGTGCGGAGATCACCAAGTCCGGCAAACGCAAGGGCATGTTCGGCTTGGCCGACGGCAGCGGCGGCGAACCGCTGTTCGAAAACTGGCTGCGTCAGCGCGGCAAGGCGCTTTATACCGCCGACGGCAAGATCGCCTTCGACGTGGACGATGCCTCCGAATGGTACGACATGTGGGCCAAGTTCCGGGAGGCCGGCGCCTGTGTTCCTGCCGATGTCCAGGCTCTCGACAAGAACGATATCGACACCAACACGGTTTCGCTCGGCAAGTCGGCCGCCGGTTTTGCCCATTCCAACCAGTTCGTCGCCTATCAGGCAATGAACAAGGACAAGCTGGCGCTGACCAACTACATGCGCATCAAGCCGGAATCGAAGGGCGGCCACTATCGCAAGCCTTCGATGTTCTTCTCGGTCTCCGCCCAGTCCAAAGCCGTGGACCTTGCCGTGGACTACGTCAATTTCTTCGTCAAGAACCCCGAGGCAGCGCTGCTTCTGGATGTCGAACGCGGCATTCCGGAATCGAGCGCCATGCGCGAGGTCGTCGCGGCGAAGCTTGATGAGAATGGCAAGGTTGCATTGGCCTATGTCAGCGGCCTCGGCGATCTCGCCGGCAAATTGCCGCCGCCGCCGCCGGCCGGCGCCGGTGAAGGTGAGCTGATGTTACGCAACATCGCCGAACAGGTCGGCTTCGGACAGCTGTCTCCCTCCGACGGTGGCAAACAGCTTGTCGCTGAAATCACGCAGATTCTCGCACGAGGCTGATCCCGTATGAGCAATGCGATGCGCACGCCCGCAGGGGCCATCAATGTGGAAAGATATCAGGGGGCCGTGGCCGAAGGACGCCTCAGGCGTCTCTGGAATGCCAATGCTCCCGGCTATCTCTTCCTTCTTCCATGGCTCATCGGCTTTTTCGGGCTGACGCTCGGGCCGGCCCTGATTTCGCTCTACCTTTCCTTCACCGACTTCGACATGCTTCAGTCGCCGCGGTGGGTGGGAATGGCGAATTACGTGCGCATCGCCACGGCGGATCCGAAATTCTCGGCCGCCATGTATGTCACCCTGACCTATGTTGTCTTCTCGGTGCCGTTCAAGCTGACTTTCGCATTGCTGGTCGCCATGGCGCTGAACCGCGGCCTGCGCGGCCTGTCGGTCTATCGTGCCATCTTCTATCTGCCGTCACTGCTGGGCGGCAGCGTGGCGATCGCCGTGCTCTGGCGCCAGCTTTTCGCCAGCGATGGCCTCGTCAATGCCGCGCTTTCGTATTTCGGTATCGAAGGTCCGAGCTGGATCTCGCATCCGAACTATTCGATCTATACGCTGGTGGCGCTGTCCGTCTGGCAGTTCGGCTCGCCGATGATTATTTTCCTGGCCGGCCTGCGTCAGATCCCGCAGGATATGTATGAGGCCGCGAGCCTCGACGGCGCCTCCAAGTTCCGGCAATTCTACAAGATCACGCTGCCGCTTCTGACGCCGGTGATCTTTTTCAATGCCGTCGTCCAGACCATTGATGCCTTCAAGGCCTTCACGCCGGCTTTCATCATTTCCGGCGGCACCGGCGGTCCGATCAACTCGACGCTGTTCTACACGCTCTACCTCTATCAGGAAGCCTTCGGCAATTTCCGCATGGGCTATGCCTCGGCGCTCGCCTGGATCCTGGTGTTGATCATCGCGATCTTCACCGCCTTCTCCTTCCTGACCTCGCGTTATTGGGTGCACTACGATGACTGAGATGACCGCTTCCGTCACTGCGGCCAGGCCGCCATCCGACATCACCAAACGCAGCCTGCCGGCGTCGCTCATCATCCATGCCCTGCTGATCGCCGCTTCGCTCCTGATGCTTTATCCGCTGTTATGGATGGTTTCGGCATCGGTCAGGCCGGAGACCGAGATCTTCTCGTCGACCTCGCTCATCCCGTCGTCGATCGATTTCTCCTCCTATGCGCGCGGTTGGGTCGGCCTCGATGTCAGCTTCGGCCGGTTCTTCTGGAATTCGCTGGTCATCTCGGTGCTGGTGGTGACGGGCAATGTCATCGCCTGTTCGCTGACGGCTTTCGCCTTTGCGCGGCTGCGTTTTGCCGGCCGGAATTTCTGGTTCGCGATCATGCTCGGCACGTTGATGATCCCCTATCACGTGACGCTGATCCCGCAATATGTGCTCTTTCTCGATCTCGGCTGGGTCAACACCATCCTGCCGCTTGTCGTGCCGAAGTTTCTCGCAAGCGATGCCTTCTTCATCTTCCTGATGGTGCAGTTCTTCCGCGGCATTCCGCGCGAATTGGACGAGGCGGCGATGATGGACGGCTGCAGCGCTTGGCGCATCTACTGGAAGATCATGCTGCCGCTGTCGCTGCCGGTGCTGGCAACGGCCGCCATCTTCTCCTTCATCTGGACCTGGGACGATTTCTTCGGTCCGCTGATCTACCTGAACGACATGAACACCTATACCATTCAGCTCGGCCTGCGCACCTTCGTCGACTCGACCAGCGCATCGGATTGGGGCGGTTTGTTCGCCATGTCGACCCTGACGCTCGTGCCGGTGTTCTTCTTCTTCCTGTTCTTCCAGCGCCTGCTGATCGAGGGCATCGCCACGACAGGCATGAAGCGTTGATGGCGATGACAGGAAAGAGCGACATGAGCATCAGGACGGTCGCGATCGTCGGCTGCGGTATCGGCCGCTCCCATATCGTCGAGGGTTACCTGCCGCATTCCGACAAGTTCAAGGTCGTGGCGATCTGCGACCTGAACGAACAGCGCATGGCAACCGTCGGCGACGAGTTCGGTATCGAACGACGTACCACTTCCTTTGCGGAGCTGCTGGCCGACGACACGATCGACATCATCGATATCTGCACTCCTCCCGGCATCCATCTGGAACAGGTGGTCGCAGCACTTGCTGCCGGTAAACATGTCGTCTGCGAAAAGCCGCTGACGGGCTCGCTTGCCGCCGTCGATACCATCATGGCAGCGGAAAAGACCGCCAAAGGCGTGCTGATGCCGATCTTCCAGTACCGTTACGGCGACGGCATCCAGAAGGCCAAGCGCATCATCGACGCCGGCATTGCCGGCAAGCCCTATACCGCTTCGGTCGAAACCTTCTGGCTGCGCAAGCCGGAATATTACGCTGTGCCCTGGCGCGGCAAATGGGCGACGGAGCTCGGCGGCGTTCTCGTCACCCATGCCCTGCATCTGCACGACATGCTGATGCATCTGATGGGGCCTGCGGCAAGGGTCTTCGGCCGCGTCGCCACCCGCGTCAACGATATCGAGGTCGAGGATTGTGCCTCTGCCAGCCTGCTGATGGAAAGCGGCGCCTTTGTCTCGCTTTCCTGCACGCTTGGTTCGCAGGAACAGTTGAGCCGGCTCAGGCTGCACTTCGAGAATGTCACTTTCGAGAGCAGCCACGAGCCCTATACGCCCGGCAAGGACCCCTGGAAGATCATCGCCGCGAATGACGATGTGCGGGAGCAGATTGACAAGGTGGTTGGCGACTGGCAGCCAGTCGCGCCGCGTTTCACCACCCAGATGGGCCAGTTCCACGCCTTCCTCAGCGGCCATGCGCCGCTGCCGGTGACGACGGTGGATGCCCGCCGTGCGCTGGAACTCGTCACCGCCATCTACCAGTCTTCCGACAGCGGCGCTGACGTGCCGCTGCCGGTCGGTCCCGATAGTCCGAAATACGCCGATTGGCGCGCAAGAACGAAGTAACCGACAAAATAAAAAGAGAGGGTTTTGAGAAGATGGCAACCAGTGTCGTTCTTCAGAAGGTCGAGAAGCGCTACGGCGCGATGGATGTGATCCATGGCATCGACCTGACGATCGATCCCGGCGAATTCGTCGTTTTTGTCGGCCCCTCCGGCTGCGGAAAATCGACCCTTCTGCGCATGATTGCCGGCCTCGAGGAGATTTCGGGCGGAGCGCTGCTGCTCGACAGCGAGCGCATGAATGAGGTGGCGCCGGCCAAGCGCGGCATCGCCATGGTTTTCCAGTCCTACGCGCTCTATCCGCATATGTCGGTTTACAAGAACCTCGCCTTCGGCCTGGAGACGGCGGGTTACAAGAAGGCCGAGATCCAGCCGAAGGTGAAGCGCGCCGCCGAAATCCTGCAGATCGAGAAGCTGTTGGAGCGCAAGCCGAAGGCGCTCTCCGGCGGCCAGCGCCAGCGTGTCGCCATCGGCCGGGCCATCGTGCGTGAGCCGCGTATCTTCCTGTTCGACGAGCCGCTGTCGAACCTCGATGCCGAATTGCGCGTGCAGATGCGCGTCGAGATTTCCCGCCTGCACCGCAGCCTCGGCAATACGATGATCTATGTCACCCATGACCAGGTCGAAGCCATGACGATGGCGGACAAGATCGTGGTGCTGAATTCCGGCCGTATCGAGCAGGTCGGCGCGCCGCTCGATCTCTACAACAACCCGGCCAACCGTTTCGTCGCCGGGTTCATCGGCAGCCCGAAGATGAATTTCCTGAAGGCCCGCATCGAGCAGGTCGGCGAGACCGAAACCAGCATCCATGTCTGCGGCAATTCCGTCCGCCTGCCGCGCCGCCTGAACGGCGGGGCGGGAGAGGACGTCACCTTCGGCATCCGTCCCGAGCATCTTTCGCTGGCCGAAGGTGCAATCGCGCTCTCGACCGTCAACGTCGATCTCGTTGAAAATCTCGGCGGCGCCACCATGCTCTACACCACGACGCCGGATAACCAGCTCCTGACTGTTGCGCTCGACGGCCAGCAGAAGGTGGAGCGCGGCGCCAATGTGAAGGCTTCCTTCGATCCGGCCCGCTGTCACGTCTTTGACGCGTCCGGCAAGACGATCTAATCCCGCTGCTTGACAGCCGATCCCCCTCTGCCCCATCATTTCCAGAGGGCAAGGGGGATAGCATGACGCCTGAAGATAGGATTCATGCGCTCGGCATCTGGCAGGGCCCGATCGACATTTCGCCCATAGCAGGCGGCATCACCAATCGGAACTATCTGGTCAGCGATGCCGTCGCGCGTTGCGTGGTGAGACTCGGCACCGATATCCCGATCCATCACATCAACAGGCAGAACGAGCTTGCCGCAAGCCTTGCGGCCCATGCGGCCGGCAT
Organism: Rhizobium sp. WYCCWR10014; assembly: GCF_001657485.1. GTDB lineage: Bacteria > Pseudomonadota > Alphaproteobacteria > Rhizobiales > Rhizobiaceae > Rhizobium. The sequence continues at coordinate 213,731 of NZ_LXFU01000045.1, read as the reverse complement.
TTCGCCAGCGGTCATCCACCATTCGCCGGGCGTGCTGGTGCTCGAATATATCGAGGCGCGGGCGCTTTCGCCGGAGGATATCAGGGCGCCACAAATGCTGGCCCGGGTCTTGCCGCTGGTGCGCGCCTGCCACCGCGACATCGCCCGGCATTTTCGCGGCCAGGCGATGATCTTCTGGGTTTTCCATGTCATCCGCGATTACGCCGCCAATCTGAAGGCGTCGGAGAGCAGCTATCTTCCTCTGTTGCCGGGGCTCGTCGGCAGGGCTGAGACGCTAGAAGAAGCGGCGGGGCCTTTCGAGATCGCCTTCGGCCACAACGACCTGCTGGCCGCCAACTTTCTCGATGACGGCAAACGGCTCTGGCTGATCGACTGGGACTATGCCGGTTTCAACACACCGCTTTTCGATCTTGGCGGATTGGCCTCCAACAACGACCTCTCGGAAGTGGCCGAGCGCACGATGCTGGAGATCTATTTCGACCGGCCGCTGACCGATGATCTCAGCCGGCGCTATGCCGCGATGAAATGCGCCTCGCTGCTGCGCGAGACGCTCTGGAGCATGATTTCGGAAATTCATTCCACCATCGATTTCGATTACGCCGGCTATACGGCCGAAAATCTCTCGCGCTTTGAGCGCGCCTATCAAGCCTTTGAACAGGACCAGTAAATGACGAAGGAATTACCGAAGACGGCGAAAGCCGTGGTCATCGGCGGCGGCATCATCGGCTGTTCGACGGCCTATCATCTGGGCAAGCTCGGCTGGACCGATACCGTGCTGCTGGAGCGCAAGAAGCTTACCTCGGGCACCACCTTCCATGCCGCCGGCCTCGTCGGCCAGCTGCGCACCAGCGCCAACATCACCCAGCTTCTTGGCTATTCCGTCGATCTCTACAAGCGGCTGGAAGAGGAAACGGGTCTCGGCACCGGCTGGAAGATGAATGGCGGCCTGCGCCTTGCCTGCAACGAGGAACGCTGGACCGAGGTCAGGCGCCAGGCGACCACCGCCCAGTCCTTCGGCCTCGAAATGCAATTGCTGACCCCGCAGGAAGCCTTCGATCTCTGGCCGCTGATGACGGTGGACGATCTCGTCGGCGCCGCCTTCCTCCCGACCGACGGCCAGGCCAATCCCTCCGACATTACCCAGGCGCTGGCAAAGGGCGCCCGCATGTCGGGCGTTTCGATCTTCGAGGATACCGAAGTCCTCGACCTTGAAGTCGACAAGGGGAGGATTCGTGCCGTCGTCACGGCGCAAGGGCGCATCGAATGCGAGCGCGTCGTCGTCTGCGCCGGCCAATGGACGCGCGCCTTCGCCGCCCGCTTCGGCGTCAACGTGCCGCTTGTCTCCGTCGAGCATCAATACATCATCACAGAATCTTTCGGCGTGCCCTCCAACCTGCCGACGCTGCGCGATCCCGATCGCCTGACCTACTATAAGGAAGAGGTCGGCGGCATCGTCATGGGCGGCTACGAGCCGAACCCCATTCCCTGGGCGAAGAACGGCATCCCCGAAGGTTTCCACTACACGCTGCTGGACAGCAATTTCGACCATTTCGAACAGATCATGGAACAGGCGCTCGGCCGCGTTCCGGCGCTGGAAAATGTCGGCGTCAAGCAGCTGCTGAACGGCCCGGAAAGCTTCACGCCGGATGGCAACTTCATTCTAGGCGAAGCCCCGGAGCTGAAGAATTTCTTCGTCGGCGCCGGTTTCAACGCCTTCGGTATAGCCTCTGCCGGCGGCGCCGGCATGGCGCTTGCCGAATGGGTGACGAAGGGCGAACCGCCTTATGATCTCTGGCCGGTCGATATCCGCCGTTTCGGCCGGCCGCATTTCGATACCGACTGGGTGCGGACACGCACGCTCGAAGCCTATGGCAAACATTACACCATGGCCTGGCCGTTCGAGGAACATTCGAGCGGTCGCCCCTGCCGCAAATCGCCGCTCTATGACCGGCTGAAGGCGCAGGGCGCCTGTTTCGGTGAAAAGCTCGGCTGGGAGCGGCCGAACTGGTTTGCCGATCTCTTCGCCAACGAGGAGCCGAAGGATATCTACAGCTACACCAGGCAGAACTGGTTCGACGCCGTCGGCCGCGAGCACAAGGCCGTGCGCGAAGCGGCCGTCATCTTCGACCAGACCTCCTTTGCCAAATTCGTGCTGAAGGGCAGGGATGCCGAGGCGGCGCTGTCCTGGATCGCCGCCAATGATGTCGCAAGGCCTGTGGGATCGCTTGTCTACACGCAGATGCTGAACGACAAGGGCGGCATCGAATGCGACGTGACGGTCGCCCGCATCGCCGAGAACGAATATTACATCGTCACCGGTACCGGCTTCGCCACCCATGACTTCGACTGGATCGCACGCAATATCCCGGCGGCGATGCAGGCCGAGCTGGTCGACGTCACATCCACCTATTCCGTGCTGTCGCTGATGGGACCGAATTCCCGCGCCGTGCTGGAAAAGGTGACGGCCAGCGACGTCTCGAATGCGGCCTTCCCCTTCGGCAAGGTCAGGACCATCGGCATTGCAGGCTGCCCGGTGCGGGCGTTGCGCATCACCTATGTCGGGGAGCTTGGCTACGAACTGCATGTTCCCGTCGAGTATGCGACCACGGTCTATGACGTGCTGATGGCCGCAGGCGGTGAACTCGGCCTCGTCAATGCCGGTTACCGCGCCATTGAGAGCTGCCGCCTGGAAAAGGGTTATCGCGCCTGGGGCTCGGATATCGGTCCCGACCATACGCCTGTTGAAGCCGGTCTCGTCTGGGCGGTGAAAATGCGGAAGAATATTGCCTTCCGCGGCCGTGAGGCGATCGAGCGGCAGCTTTCGGGAGGCGTCAAGAAGCGCCTCGCCTGCTTCATTCCGGAGGATGCCGATGCCGTGCTGCTCGGCCGCGAAACGATCTATCGCGACGGCAAGCGCGTCGGCTGGCTGTCGAGCGGCGGCTTCGGTTATACACTCGGCAAGCCGATCGGCTATGGCTACGTTCGCAAGCCCGACGGCGTGACCGAGGATTTCGTCCTCTCCGGCACCTATGAGCTCGATGTCGCCAGGGAACGCATCCCCTGCAAGGTATCGCTATCGCCGCTCTACGATCCCGATATGGCGCGGGTGAAGGCCTGACAATACAGGTAACCCGGGAGAGGGCGTGCCGTTTGGTACCCCCCTCTTTGCCAGCAAGCTCCAAATCTCAAAATAGCGGCAACCGGTCGTCCTGGATCAGGATCTCCAGCTTGTCAGCCACATCCTGCGTCCAGGCCCGGTGGCCTGTCAAAGCCGTCGGGAAAAGTCCGGGAAGGGTGAAGAGAGCCGCTGAAATCGCCAGGCCGGTGCGCGGGACATCGGCGATGAGGGCGGCGATTTCGCCAGCACGAGGATCGCGCAGCTCGTAGCGCTCGCCATTGCCATGCTCGCCGATCGCATAGCGCATCCATGCCGCAACGGCGATCGCATAGGTCTCTGCCCTGTCGCCATGTGCCAGAGCCTCGCTTGCCGGTTCCAGCAGCCGCTGCGGCAGCTTCTGCGTGCCGTCCATGGCGATCTGATAGGTGCGATGTGCGATCGCCTTGTTTGCAAAGCGCGCTATCAATTCGCTGGCATAGTCATCGAGGTCGATGCCGGGAACCGGATCGAGCGTACGCGCGGCCGCATGCATATGGCGGTAGGCAAGTGCTGCCAGGGCTGCATCGTCCATCACGTCGCGGATGAATTCATAGCCGCCGATGTAACCGAGATAGGCGAGCAGCGAGTGCGCGCCATTCAGCATACGGAGCTTCATCTTCTCGTAAGCCGAAACATCGGTGACCATCAGCGCGCCGGCCTTGTCCCAGGCCGGCCGGCCATTGGCGAAATGATCCTCGATCACCCATTGCGTGAAGGGTTCGGTCTCGATCGCCGCCAGATCCTGCCGTCCGGTCAGCCGTTCGGCATCCTGGTAGGTCGCCTCGGTGCTGGCCGGCGTGATGCGGTCGACCATGGTCGAGGGGAAGGGCACATTTGCCTCGATCCATTGACGAAGCGAGGGGTCGACACGTTCGGCAAAATCGAGAACCAGCCGTTTCAGAACGGCACCGTTGCTCGGAAGATTGTCGCAGCTGAGCGGTGTGAAGGGGGCGATGCCCTTCTCCCGGCGCCGGGAAAGTCCCTCGACCAGATAGCCGATGACACCGCGCGGCGCATGGCGGTTGGCAAGGTCGGCCGCCACATCGGCATGGTTGAGGTCGAGCCCTCCCGTCGCGGTGTCCATGCCATAGGCTTTTTCCGTCACCGTCAGGCTGACGATGCGGATCGCGGGGTCTTCCAGCCGATCGAGCAGTCCTGCCGGATCGCGTGTCGCCACATGCGCCCGCCGAATGGGACCGATCACCTGCGCTGTCGTGCCCGACGTATCGCGGATCAGCATCGTATAGAGGCCGTTCTGCTCGTTGAGGTGATCGGCGACATCGGCAGTGCGCAGGCTCGCCACCTCGATACCCCAGTCTCCGCCCTCTGCGGCAAGTGATGCATCGGTAAACGGCGCGAAATGTGCGCGGAAAAAGGCGCCCGGCCCAAGATGCAGGATGCCGCTTTTCAGCTGGTTGCGGTCATAGGCGGGGAGCTTCGCCGTCGGGGCGAGGCCGGAAAGGGTCTGCAGTCGTTCGCTCACAGCTTGTAGGCCTTCTTTGCATTACCATAGGAGAGCTCGCCCGCGACGATCTCGGCTTCCCGCTTGGAAATCCGATGCTCGGCAGCAAGCTGGGCCAGGAAGCGGCAGACCTCGCGGCGCCAGACGTCATGCCGCGCGGGGATCGAAAGCAGCGCGCGCGTATCGTCGTTGAAACCCGCCATATTGGCAAAGCCCGCCGTCTCGACGACTTGGTCGAGGTAGCGCCGAATGCCGTTCGGGCTATCGTAGAACCACCAGGGCGGGCCGATCATCAGGCAGGGCCAATGGCCGACCATGGGCGCCAGCTCTCGTGCATAGGTCGTCTCGTCGAGCGTGAAGAGCAGCACACGCAAACCCGGTGCGTGGCCATATTTTGACAGCAGGGCATTCAAGCCGCCGACCCAATCCGTGCTTGTCGGGATATCGGCGCCCATATTGGGGCCTCGGGTCGAGAAAAGTCCGCGGTCGGTGTTGCGTCTGGAGCCGGCATGGATCTGCATCACCATGCCGTCCTCAGCCGAAAGCCCGGCCATCTCGGTCATCATCTGGCCACGGAAGAGCTCGGCCTCCCCGGCCGAAAGCGGACCCTTCAGCGCCTTCTCGAGCAACGCCTGCTTTTCCGCAAGCGGCAGATCTGATGTAAAGGCTGTGGGCACGCCGTGATCGGTTGCGGTGGCGCCGAACTGGCGGAAATAGGCGCGTCGGCGCCGATGTGCCTCGATAAGACCGTCCCAGCGCGTCACGTCGGTGCCGGTGATCTCTCCGAACTTGATGAGATTGTCGCGGAAGCCGACGGCGTCGGGATCGGTGACACTGTCCGGCCTGTAGGTCGTGCGCACCTTGCCGATCCATCCGTCGGCCACCATCTTCTGGTGATGCGCCAGAGGATCGAGCGCGCCATCCGTCGTCGCGATCGTTTCGATGCCGAATCGCTGGTGCAGCGCGCGCGGGCGGAATTCGGGAAGGGCAAGCTGGGCATTGATATGGTCGTAGAGCGCATCGGCATTGTCTGATGTCAGCGGCTCGGTGCAGCCAAGCACGGCCGACATGGCGTGGTCGACCCAGAGGCTCGAAGGCGTTCCGCGGAAGAGATGATAATGTGCGGCAAATGTCCGCCAGATCGCCCGTCCCGTTTCCACCGGCTTGCCGTCGAGACGCGGCACGCCGAGCTCGTCCAAGGTGACGCCGACGCTGTGCAGCATGCGGAAGAGATAGTGATCGGGAATGACCAGCAGCGAGGCTGCATCTTCGAAGGGCTTGTCGTCGGCGAACCAGGAGGGTTCGGTATGCCCGTGCGGGCTGACGATCGGAAGATTGCGCACCGTCTCGTAGAGGTCTCGCGCGATGGTCCGTGTTGCCGGATCAGCCGGAAAAAGCCGGTCCGGATGAAGAAAGCCGTTTCCTGCATCCATCAGTATTCCTCCCTGATGGATAACGGCCTACCCCACAACATCAGGCGCGGCAAGGTCTTTTAGTAACCAAACGGTACAGTTTTGCGCATGGCTGCACCGGGCATGGAAAGCATTGACGAGGCGGCCTATTTCCGCTTTGCAGAACCATCTGTTCTGCCGGTTTCGGCAAAGGAGGATCGATGTCGGACGAGACGAACCAAATTACCCGGCTGGAAGAAATGCTGGCCCACCAGGCAAAGACGATCGAAGAGCTTTCCGATCAGCTCGCCGAGCAATGGAAGACCGTCGAGCAGATGCGCACCAAGCTCGACCGGCTGACCGAACGCTTCCTGTCGCTGGAGGAGCAGTCGCTTGACGCGCCAGCGATCACCCGCCCGCCGCACTATTGACGACACGCGGCGCAATGCCGCGTGCCCGGGGTGCTTTTTGCACCGTGATGTGACGGATCAGACGCCGCCAATGCAGAGATATTTCATTTCCAGATAGTCGTCGGCGCCGTGCCGCGAGCCTTCGCGGCCGAGGCCGGATTGCTTGATGCCGCCGAAGGGCGCGGTCTCGGATGACATCAGGCCGGTATTGATGCCGATCATGCCGTATTCCAGCGCTTCCGCCACCCGCCAGACCTTCTTCAGATCACCTGCATAGAAATAGGCGGCGAGACCGAACTCCGTGTCGTTGGCCTGTTGAATGACATCCTCGACCGTGTCGAAGCGAAAGAGCGGCGCCACCGGCCCGAAGGTCTCCTCCCGCGCCACCTTCATGCCGCGCGCAACGCCTGTCAGCACCGTCGGCGTGAAGAAGGTGCCGGCGCCGTCGATGCGCTTGCCGCCGGTCAGCACCTTGGCGCCCTTGGAAAGCGCGTCGCTGACATGATCTTCCACCTTGGCGAGGCCTTGCGCATCGATCAGCGGCCCGATCACGACACCCGGCTTGAAGCCGTCGCCGACCGACATCTCGGCGACCTTGGCGGCAAGCTTGGCCGCAAAGGCGTCATAGACGTTCGACTGGACATAGAGGCGGTTGGCACAGACGCAGGTCTGGCCGGCATTGCGGTATTTGGAGGCGATCGCGCCCTCGACGGCAGCGTCGAGATCGGCATCGTCGAAGACGATGAAGGGTGCGTTGCCGCCGAGCTCCAGGCTCACCTTCTTGATCTGGTCGGCGCACTGCCGCATCAGGATACGGCCGACCTCCGTCGAACCGGTGAAGCTGATCTTGCGCACCTTTTCATTGCAGCAGAGCTCGCGGCCGATTGCCGGGCCGTCGACCCCGACGATGACGTTGAAGACGCCAGCCGGAATGCCGGCCTGCTCGGCGAGTACGGCAAGCGCGATCGCCGTCAGCGGCGTCTGTTCGGCGGGCTTCGAGACCACGGTGCAGCCGACGGCAAGCGCCGGGGCGATCTTGCGGGTGATCATCGCCGCCGGGAAATTCCACGGCGTGATCGTGCCGACGACGCCGACCGGCTGCCGGATGACGATCATCCGTTTATCGTCGGAAGGCGCGGGGATCGTCTCGCCGTAGATGCGCTTGGCTTCTTCCGCATACCATTCGATATAGGCCGCGGCATAAAGGATCTCGCCGCGCGCTTCCGGGAACGGCTTGCCCATTTCGGCGGTCAGGATCGCCGCGAGTTCTTCGGCATTGGCAACCATCAGGTCGAACCATTTGCGCAGGATCGCGCTGCGCTCCTTGGCCGGACGGGCAGCCCAGCCCGGCTGGGCTGCGTGGGCCGCATCGATCGCTGCCCGGGTCTCGGCCGCACCCATATCGGGCAGCGAGGCGAGCAGTTCGCCGGTTGCCGGGTTCAGCACGTCGAAAGTCCTCGTGGCATCGCCTGATGTCCAGACCCCGTCGATATAGCCGGCATCGCGCAGAAACGGCGAGGAGAAGGGAACGTGCTTGGTCAGTGCGGTGGTGAAAGCCATGTCATATCCTCCTTGGGAGTGCGGCTGCCGGTTGCCGGCAGCCATTGAAATCCGGTTCCGGTGCGGTCACTTGCCCGCGCTCGCCTCCAGCATTGAGGCTTCGAGAATATCGAGCGCTTCGCCGAGGATTTCGTCCTGAATGGTGATCGGCGCGAGGAAGCGGATGACGTTTCCGTGGACGCCGCAGGTGAGCAGGATCAGGCCCTTGTCGAGCGCGATCAGCCGCACCCGGTTGGCGAATTCCGCGCTCGGCAGTCCCGTCGTCCGGTCGTTGAATTCGACGGCGTTCATGAAGCCCGGCCCGCGGATATCGACGATCTCCGGCACCGTCTCGCGCAACGATTCCAGCCGCTGCTTCAGCCGCCCGCCGAGCTGGTTGGCCCGGTTGCAGAGATCCTCGTCGACAATGACGTCGAGCACGGCATGGGCGGCCGCGATACCCAGCGGATTGCCGCCATAGGTGCCGCCGAGCCCGCCCGGTCCCGGCGCATCCATGATTTCGGCGCGGCCGGTGACGGCGGCGAGCGGAAAGCCGCCGGCCAGGCTCTTTGCCATCGTCGTCAGGTCAGGCGCCACCTCGTGGTGATCCATTGCGAACATCCTGCCAGTGCGGGCAAAACCAGTCTGCACCTCGTCGGCGATCAGCAGGATGCCGTGCTGGTCGCAGAGCTCGCGCAGCGCCTTCATGAAGGCGGCGGGGGCCGCATAGAAGCCGCCTTCGCCCTGCACCGGCTCGATGATGATGGCGGCGACGCGCTGCGGATCGACATCGGCGGCGAAGAGCTTCTTCAACGCCGCCAGCGACTGATCGGCGGTGACGCCGTGCAGCTCGACCGGGAACGGAATATGGAACACGTCGCCCGGCATCGCGCCGAAGCCGACCTTGTAGGGCACGACCTTGCCGGTCAGTGCCATGCCCATGAAGGTGCGGCCATGGAAGCCGCCGCCAAAGGCGATGACGGCCGAGCGGCCGGTTGCGGCGCGCGCGATCTTGACGGCGTTCTCGACCGCTTCGGCGCCCGTCGTGACGAAAATCGTCTTCTTCTCGAAATCACCAGGCAGCAGCGCGTTCAGCCGTTCGGCAAGGTGCACGTAGCTTTCGTAGGGAACCACCTGATGGCAGGTATGGGTGAAGCGGTCGAGCTGATCCTTGACCGCTGCGATGACCCGGGGATGGCGGTGGCCGGTATTGAGAACGGCGATGCCGGCGGCGAAATCGATGTAGCGGCGGCCTTCCTTGTCCCAGATCTCCGCATTCTCTGCACGATCGGCATAGATCTGAGTGGTCATGCCGACGCCGCGTGAAATAGCGGCGTTCTTCCGGTCGGTAAGGCTGGTCGCGGTCATCGATGGCTCCTGCGCTGAAAAGGGGCTTCAGAACTATCTTGCATAAGTTCTGCAAGATGTGTAGAAAGTTCCTACATTTTTCCTGCAAGAAATCAAGCGGCATTTTTTGCTTCAAACATCACGCTTTTTGATGGAGGTTCTGGGGCGATTGGAATCGGGGACAGTTTCGGATGAATGATAATGGGCCTGTACGCTACAAGGTGGCGGAAGCCGCGCGGCTGGCGGGCGTTTCGGCCTCGACGCTGCGTCTCTGGGAAAGTCAGGGTCTGGTGGTTCCCGGTCGTTCCGAAACCGGCCATCGGCAATACAGCGCCGACGATGTGGCGCGGCTGAAGCGCATCTCCTGGTATCGTGTCGAGCGTGGGCTCAATCCCGCGGCAATCCGCGAGGCGTTGGAGAGCGAAGAACCTTCCGCCGATGGCGCCGAGGCAAGCCAGGATACCGGCCTCGGCCGCAAGCTGCGCAGCCTGCGCCATGCGAGCGGCAAGACCCTCGATCAGGTGGCCGGCGACATCGGCGTCACCTCGTCGACGCTCTCGACGCTGGAACGCACCTCGCAGGGCGTCAGCTTCAAGACGCTGCACGATCTGGCCGAGTATTACGGCACCACCGTCTCGCGCCTCTCGGGTGAGGAAAGCGGGGAGGTACCGGCGCTAGTGCGCGCCGGTGAATGGCGCAGGTGGCCGGAAACGACGCCGGGTGTTGCGGTGCAACTCCTCGCCGAAGGCCGCAGGATGATGGACTGCCATCGTTTCGTGTTGGCGCCGGGCGCTGCCAGCGAGGGCGCCTATCGCCACGAGGGCGAGGAATTCATGCATGTTCTGTCCGGCCGGCTCGAACTGGTGCTCGACGGCGATCAGTTCTTCGATCTCGGGCCCGGCGATTCACTCTATTTCGAAAGCCGCCGCGATCATTCCTGGCGCAACCGCCACGATGGCGAAACCGTGTTGCTCTGGATCAATACGCCGCCGACATTCTGAACCGCGGCGCGTCGGCCCGAAAAAATCGAAATCGATTTCCGGAAAGCGCGATGCAGAGATTAAAAAAGGTAGAGCGTCCTTTGTGCGTCCAGAGGACACATTGCGCTCTACCGTAGCAAAGCGGTTTCGCACTCTGCGCCTTTGCGCTATAGCCCAAAGAGATGCATTCGTACGAAAGACAGTCTCATGGCGGCCACCATACGTTACCACGAAGGCGATATTTCCGCGGCCGATGCCGCCCGCTACACCGGCGCGATTGCGATCGACACCGAAACGCTTGGCCTGGTGCCGCGCCGTGACCGGCTCTGCGTCGTCCAGCTTTCGCCGGGGGACGGCACCGCCGATATCATCCGCATCGCCGCCGGCCAGAAAGAGGCGCCCAATCTCGTCGCCCTGCTCGAAGACCCCACCCATCAGAAGATCTTTCATTACGGCCGCTTCGATATTGCCGTGCTCTTCCATACTTTCGGCGTCACGACGACCCCGGTTTTCTGCACCAAGATCGCCTCGCGCCTGATCCGGACCTATACGGATCGTCACGGCCTCAAGGATAATCTCAAGGAGATGCTCGATGTCGATGTCTCCAAGGCGCAGCAATCTTCCGATTGGGCGGCCGAGAGGCTATCTCCGGCCCAGCTCGAATATGCCGCCTCCGACGTGCTTTATCTGCATGCGTTGCGCGATAAGCTGACGGAACGCCTGATCCGCGACGGCCGCCATGATCATGCGACGGCCTGCTTCGAATTCCTGCCGACCCGCGCCAAGCTCGACCTGCTCGGCTGGGAAGAGGCCGATATCTTCGCTCATAGCTGAGCGAATTGCCTTCATTCTGCGTTTGCTGATAGCCGTGCGGCAGGCTTGTCCGCAGCCGTTAGCGATTCATTAACGCCTGTTTATTAATATTCCTATTAATTTTTATGCATTTCGATGACGCCGGAACTGCGTCATGCGGACAGGAGGATCTGCTGGGATGCAAGGGGACCGGATGAGCGCGGTTCTTTTCTAGAGCCTGCTTTCATCGTCACTTTACGAAAGGAGCATGCCATGTTGACTCCCGTTCGTGCAGCGTCCAATGCAAGCTTTTCGTCCCAGGGTCAGACAGCGGCGATCGTCGCAAGTGGTCTCGGCCACTCCGTAATTGCGCCCCCGCCTGTCAACGCCGTCGAAGCCGCAGACCTCAATTCCGCCATTGCAGGCAAGCTCAATATTCTGCTCCTTGCGGCGCGCGAGCGCATGGTCGAAGCCCTTTTCGATGTCATCGATGCGGCAGGCCGCTCGATCTCGCTGGATCGTGGCGAGGACGAGAGCAATCTTGCCTTCGCCTCCCGGCTTGCCGATGCCATCCGGCGGCTGCCAACCGCCAGGATCGACGAGGTCGAGCGCCAGCTCACCGAGAATGGGCATAGCGTGCCGCTCCGGACGATCGCCGAGGCCCTGAAGAACCCGACAGGCCCTGAAGCCGCTCGCATCGTCGCCTATCTGGAGATTGTCCGCTATAAGGATCGCGACCTCGCCGCCCGCGCCGTCGTCCGCTCCTATGGCCAGAATGACGCTTCGCCGATGCGCGCCGAAGCTCGCCCCGAGATAAGACTGCATGAGGACAGGCTGCCCGCCGCCATGCGTCAGCCGGCAGACACGGCGCCCGCGTCAGCCGATTCGCTGATCGAGGCCGCAGCTTTGGCGGCCGTCGAAGAAGCGGTCATCGCCGAAGCCGTGGAAGCTGCCGATCCGGAAGCGCCGAAGGCTGAGAACCGGGCTCAATCCGCCCCGGCGACCACGAGGGAGGTCGCCCCGGAAAAATCTGCGCCGCAGGAGATCGAAGTCGAGCAACCGTTGCCGACGGAAGCCACAGCGGCCGACGATACGCCGGAAACGCCGGAGCCGGCTGCCATTCAACCCCGCGCGATGTCGGAAAAGGTTGATCCTGTCATTCCCAGGAACTGGGCAGGAATTGTCGCCTCCATGACCGAAGAGGTCTCCGAGATGATCGCCACCATCATCCGCGAGCAGGACATCGAAACCGTGCTGGAGGATGTTCCCGTCGAGGCGGCCGTGGAGATCGATACGATCCTCGACGACGCCGTCATCAGCGACGCGACCGAAACCTTGACCAGGCAACCAGCCGAATTCCCCGCACCCGATCCTCGCCAATCCGCAGCACTTCGCCCACCGCAGATGGATATCGAGCCCGTGGCCGTTCGTCAGCCGAAAGAAATCTCCGCGCAACCGCAGACGATGCCGGTTCCCGCGACAGCCGAAGCTTCCTATGTGCCGCTGGCGGCAAGGATGCCGGAGGGATTTGCCTATAGCCAGCTGCCTTACCAGTTCGCCAAGGATACGCCGTCGAATGAGAAGGCAGGCGAAACGCACCACCAGCATCAGCACCACGGCGACGATACGTCCGAGGATCAGCAGCAGGCGCAGTCCGGCGGCGAAGACGCCGAGCCCGACGCTGAAGAAACCGCCGCCGCACCCGAGCGCAGGACGCCGAGGATGATTGATGCCGAACCGTCGGCTTATCAGCCAGGCGCGGCAGCCGACCCGGTCTATGCGCTCTATCAGCGCATGGTCGGCTGGGAATAGAGCAATTCCAGGAAAAGTGCGAAGCGCTTTGCCAGGGATTGCGTAAAAACAAGAGGATAGAGCGGTTCTGCGCTTCTCCATCGCCTGAAAATGAAGAACCCGCCGGATCGCTCCGGCGGGTTCTTCAATTCAAAGGCGGATGCGAGGCTTATTCGCCGCCGCGGTTCTTCAGGGCTGCGCCCAGGATGTCGCCGAGCGAAGCGCCGCTGTCGGACGAACCGAACTGGGCAACGGCTTCCTTCTCTTCCGCAATCTCCAGAGCCTTGATGGACAGCATGATCTTACGGTCCTTCTTGGAGAAGTTGGTGACGCGGGCGTCGAAGACCTGGCCGACCGAGAAGCGCTCAGGGCGCTGTTCGTCGCGGTCGCGAGCGAGGTCGGCGCGACGGATGAAGGAAGTGATGTCTTCGTGGTTGACGAGCTTCACTTCGACACCGCCGTCGTTGACCGCGATCACTTCGCAGGAAACGACTGCATTCTTGCGCAGGTCGCCAGAAGCAGCGGCGTCGCCGACTGCATCCTTGCCGAGCTGCTTGATGCCGAGCGAGATGCGTTCCTTCTCGACATCGACGTCGAGAACGACGGCCTTGACGACGTCACCCTTGTTGAACTCCTCGATGACCTGTTCGCCCGGACGGTTCCAGTCGAGGTCGGAGAGGTGCACCATGCCGTCGACATCGCCGTCGAGGCCGATGAACAGGCCGAATTCGGTCTTGTTCTTGACTTCGCCTTCGACTTCAGTGCCGGCCGGATGGCTGCGGGCGAATGCTGCCCACGGATTTTCCAGCGTCTGCTTGAGGCCGAGCGAAATACGGCGCTTGGACGGGTCGACTTCGAGAACGACGACTTCGACTTCCTGGCTCGTGGACAGGATCTTGCCGGGGTGAACGTTCTTCTTCGTCCAGGACATTTCCGAGATGTGGATCAGGCCTTCGATGCCCGGCTCCAGTTCGACGAACGCACCATAGTCGGTGATGTTCGTGACGGTACCGGAAATCTTCTTGCCTTCCGGATACTTCGCCTGGATGCCATCCCACGGATCGCTCTCGAGCTGCTTCATGCCGAGCGAGATACGGTGGGTTTCCTGGTTGATGCGGATGATCTGAACCTTGACCTGCTGGCCGATGTTCAGGATTTCCGACGGATGGTTCACACGGCGCCATGCCATGTCGGTGACGTGCAGCAGGCCGTCGATGCCGCCGAGGTCAACGAACGCACCGTAATCGGTGATGTTCTTGACGACGCCGTCAACAACCTGGCCTTCTTCGAGGTTCTGAACGATTTCAGAACGCTGCTCGGCACGGGATTCTTCCAGAACCGTACGGCGCGAAACCACGATGTTGCCGCGGCGCTTGTCCATCTTGAGGATTTCGAAGGGCTGCGGATTGTGCATCAGCGGGGTCACGTCGCGGATCGGGCGAATATCGACCTGAGAACGCGGCAGGAAGGCGATCGCACCGTCGAGGTCGACCGTGAAGCCGCCCTTGACCTGGTTGAAGATCACGCCTTCGACGCGCTCGCCAGCTTCGAACTTGGCTTCGAGCTTGACCCAGCTTTCTTCGCGGCGAGCCTTCTCGCGCGACAGAACGGCTTCGCCAAGCGCGTTTTCGATACGCTCGACGTAAACTTCGACTTCGTCGCCGACCTTCAACAGGCCGTCCTTGGCGCGCGCGCCGAATTCCTTGAGCGCGATGCGGCCTTCAACCTTCAGGCCGACGTCGACAACGGCGACGTCCTTCTCGATGCCCGTGACGATGCCCTTGGTGACATAGCCTTCAGCCAGGTCGTTCTTGGCAAAGGACTCTTCGAGAAGAGCCGCGAAATCCTCGCGGGAGGGGGTAGCTACTGACATAAAATCTCCTGCGTGTCCTGAATAAGGAAGCGGACACGTATGCGCCGGTTGGTTTGCGTTGAACGGGCCTGAACCCAGTCCGCCCTCTCTTACGAAGGCAATCCGGCGCTTGGACGGAATTTCAGGCTTGCTGTATTAGAAGCGATCCATGCTCAGAGCACGCAAAATCGCTTGAATTTAGGCATTTCGGCTCAAGACCGCATCGATGATCGATTGAGCAGCTTGAAACGCGGCCTCTATACTCATTTCCGACGTATCAAGCAAGTGCGCATCATCAGCTGGTTTCAAAGGGCTGTCGGCCCGTCCCATGTCGCGTTCGTCGCGCCGCTTGACGTCCTCGAAGATCGCATCGAAATCTGCCGTCAGGCCTTTGCCGAGGATCTCGTCATAACGGCGTCTTGCGCGGACTTCCGGCGACGCCGTCACATAGAATTTCACCGGTGCATCCGGGCAGACGACCGTGCCGATATCGCGCCCATCGAGCACCGTTCCCGGCACTTTCGTCGAAAACCGCCGCTGCGCCTCAACCAGCGCCCGGCGCACCGCCGGCATGACCGCAATCTTCGAGGCGGCCTCGCCGATCTCATGTTTGGAAAGTATATCGCGATCCAATCCAGCGAGTTCAACCTCTCTTGCGATCTTTTCCGCCACCGCCTCGTCGTCGAGCGGCAGGCCGGCATCGAGCAGCGCCTTGGCCGTGGCGCGATAGGTCAGGCCGGTATCAAGATGGTGATATCCGTAGCGCTCTGCGATGCGGCGCGAGAGCGTGCCTTTGCCGGCCGCCGCCGGGCCATCGATGGCGATGGTGAAGGTCTCGTTCGTCATGCGATCAATCCTGCGGCAGCGCGCCGAAACGGAAAATGAGTTTGTCTTCGCGGAATTGCCGCGGCGGATAGATCATTCCGGCACCTCCTCGATCTTTGCTCCAAGGCCGGTCATCAGCTGCATGAATTCGGGAAAGCTGGTCGCGATCATCGCCGCGTCGTCGATCGTCACAGGATGCTCCGAGGCAAGCCCCATGACAAGAAAGCTCATGGCGATGCGATGGTCGAGATGTGTGCTGACCCTGCCGTCGACAGCGGTGCCGAGGCCCTTGCCGTCTGGCCGGCCGCGCACGATGAGAAAATCCTCGCCTTCGTCGCAGTCGACGCCATTGAGTTTCAGGCCATCGGCAACGGCGGAAAGGCGGTCGGACTCCTTGACGCGCAGTTCCTCCAGCCCCTTCATGATAGTCGCGCCCTCGGCGAAACAGGCAGCGACGGCGAGGATAGGATACTCGTCGATCATCGACGGCGCGCGATCTTCGGGAACGATCACGCCCTTGAGCTCGGAATGGCGCACGCGCAGATCCGCCACGTCTTCGCCGCCGGCAAGACGCGTGTTCAGCACCTCGATATCGGCCCCCATCTCCTGCAGCGTCAGGATCAGCCCGGTGCGGGTCGGGTTCATCAGCACGTTGACGATGGTGATGTCGGAGCCGGGGACAAGCAGCGCCGCAACCAGCGGGAAGGCGGTGGAGGAGGGATCGCCTGGAACGTCGATCACCTGGCCCGTCAGCCTGCCGCGCCCTTCGAGCCGGATTGTGCGCACACCCTCGCTGTCCGTTTCGACGGAAAGGGCGGCGCCAAAACCCTGCAGCATCTTTTCGGTATGGTCGCGCGTCATTACCGGCTCGATGACGGTGGTGACACCCGGCGTATTGAGACCGGCAAGCAGGACGGCCGATTTCACCTGGGCGGATGCCATCGGCACCCGATAGCGGATCGGGCTCGGCGTTCCCGGGCCTTTGAGCGTCACCGGCAGCCTGTCGCCCTCGGAGGCGCTGATCTGCACGCCCATTTCGCGCAGCGGATTGAGCACGCGGCCCATCGGCCGTTTCGAAAGAGAGGCGTCGCCGATGAAGGTGGAGCGAAAGTCATAGGTGCCGACGAGGCCCATGGTCAGCCGCACGCCAGTGCCGGCATTGCCGAAGTCGAGCGGCGCGTCAGGCGCGAACAGCGCACCGTTGCCGGTGCCGTCGATCACCCATTGCGCGCCTTCTTTGCGAATCCTGGCGCCCATCGCCTGCATCGCCCGACCGGTATTGATCACGTCCTCGCCTTCGAGCAGGCCGGTGATCCGCGTTTGCCCGGAAGCAAGCCCGCCGAACATGAAGGAACGATGCGAGATCGATTTGTCGCCCGGAATACGGACGCTGCCCGTAAGGCCGGCGGATTTGCGGGCGGTGGCGGGCCGGGGCGCAGAGCCGTTCAGCATGGCGCAATCCTTTGCAAATGCAGTCTATTTTTGCCGCAAGACAGGCTTGGCCGGTCGCAATTCCCGTCCCCTTCTGCAGCTGTTGCGGCTCGTTAACATAAACGTGCCGGGCGGTCATCCGTCGGCTTGCCAAAAACCCCGGGCTCCGATCGCAAAGTTTGGCTTTGACATGGGAAGCCACAGCGATTAAGGGGACCGGCTTATAAATTCCGATGGAACGCCGGCTTGATCGGCATTTGCCGAATCTCTTATTCGGTCATTCACACGAGGCTTATAGTGGCGAAAGCGGAACTTGGAACCAAGCGTACCGATCCGGAAACCGGCAAGAAGTTTTATGATCTGAACCGGGATCCGATTGTTTCTCCTTATACCGGCAAGTCCTATCCTCTGTCCTTCTTCGAAGAAACCTCGGCCATCGCCGAAGTTGCCGAGGAAGACGAGGTCGCGGAAGTCGATACTGAAAACACCGAAGTTGAACTGGTTTCGCTGGAAGATGCCGATGAAGCCGCCGGCGGCGACGACATTCCCGATATCGGTGATGACGATGTTGAAATCGAAGGCGACGACGACGACGATACCTTCCTCACACCGGACGAAGACGACGATGATGACGATATGAGCGACATCATCGGCGTGACCGGCGACGACGACGAAGTCTGACGACTGCATTTCGGCCCGGCGAGGAAAAAATTCTCCGGGCTGGATTTTTTAGGCTTGCTATCTCCGGAAACCGGAAGTAATAAGCCGCCACTCCGCAGGGCACGCCCTGAGGAGTATCCCAGGACCGGCCTCGAGCCGGACCACCTTGATGGGGCTATAGCTCAGCTGGGAGAGCGCTTGCATGGCATGCAAGAGGTCAGCGGTTCGATCCCGCTTAGCTCCACCAAAATGTTTCGTAAAATCAAACGCTTGTGTTGGTCCCGTGGTTTGCCGGCCAAGTGGAAAGACCTTGGGGAAGCACCTGGGAAGCGCGAGAACTATCGATTTCGATTTTCTTACCTTTTCTATGCGATAAAACCTCGCTGGGAACGTTACCCACACGAGAAACGCCTTGACGGCAGGCGATGCGACTGATTCTCTTGGGTCAGATGCGCCGCTAGCCTCGCGCAACGACCAGCTTCTATGATGAAGCGAGCGTTAAATCGCTCAATGGAGAACGTCATGAACGTCTATCAATCCGTCGCAATGGCAGACATTTCCGACATCACGCGTCCGAAATCCTCCGGGCGGATGGTCGATACCCGCGTTGTGAAGGCACCAGCAGAGCCGACTCCGGATTACGACAAGATGCGCCGCATGCTGCATGGCGACAGCGTCGAGCAAAAACAGCCAGGGGACCATGCGCAAACCACGGAAGCAGAATAATTCGACGATTGAGGCGAAATTTCCGAGGGGTAAATCGCTACCATCTCAATCCCCGCTGTTCTGGGTGCAGCAGAAGGACCGATACCTTCGCCAGATCCTGATCGCTGACATTGAGGAGATGACGGGGAGGCGGCTTGTCGTCTACTTTGCAAACAGGTTTCGGAACGACACGTTCATAAACGCTGGTGATATCCCCTATATGGCGGAACTGCTCGGCGATCTGAATGGTGCGCCGGCTGATCTTCTTCTGGAGACCGGTGGGGGAGAGACCGATGCTACCGAGGCAATTGTTTCCCTTCTCCAAAGCACGGCGCCTGATCTTCGGGTAATCGTACCGAACGCTGCCAAAAGTAACGGCACCGTCATTTGTCTGGCGGCGCGCGAAATTCTTATGGGGTCGACGTCGGAGCTCGGCCCTATCGATCCATCGGTCGGAGGAATGCCTGCCTCTATCGGCATAGAGCCCGCGGTTGCGCAGCAGAATTATGCGCTCCATCGGTTGGCGATGTACGCCATTATGCAGACAAAGAAACTAGCGACGTCACTTCTCAAAAATGGAATGCTCGCTGGCAAGACCGATCAAGATGTCAGCAATGTGGTGGAAGCGCTCTCAACCAAGAACGTGTTTCATTCTCATGGTTCTGTTGTCGATCATCGCGAAGCAAAAGCCTTGGGCCTTGCGGTCAGTTACCTCGCTGATGATGACGAACTTTGGAAGCGCCTGTGGCTGCTCCATTGCATGTATGCCCAGGATATTACGGCGGCAAATCACCTAAAAATCTTTGAGGGTCGAGCTCGAAGCACATCGGTAGCCGCGAAATAGAGCGCACATTCATTGGCGCGGCTTGGCATGTCGTATCTTACCGTCGTCCATATACAGGCCCGTCTCGTGCTCGTTGCCACGACGGACCCATTCATGAGCGACGCCGGCACGGATGATCGAGAAGACATTTTCTCCCGATGCAGTGGCCGTCTTTAGGGCGCGTTTCCTCACCAACTCGACGAGAGTCTGTCTGTCGGATCCAACGCGGCGTCGAAGAGCATAAAACATTCTATCGTTTCCACATTTGCGGGTCGAGCCGCGCACTTCTAACTTCCGAAAACCACTAATTATTGAGGGTGAGTCGGACTTCGGTCCGATGGTGGACAGCAATCTCTCTGCTAATTTCCGTTCCGCTGAGACTGCAAAACTCAGCACGAAAAGGGTGTCTGCCCCTGATCCGGAGCACCCTTTTCAAACTCGTTTTCGGGAATCCCCCCTTAACCCTCAGCACCGACGGTTCGCAGGCGGCTAACCTCCCAATTGATCATACGGCATGGGCAATCTGTCGGAGCGCCATCCTTCCGATGGTGTTACCAGATCCATCGAATCTGAGTGGCCCATCGTCATAATCGAAATCGGTGGTTTGCGCGGCTTCCTCTGGTATGTGGACGCGCAAGCCCTCCGGGTTCGACCATCCCATCGCCGGTTCGTCGTCGCCGCAGTCTTCATCATCCGCCGTGTCCATTTCCAGATCGTCAAAGCGTTCGTCGCCGAAGCATTGGGGTGTGCTGCCGATCGATGGCTCAAAGTCTCCGTTGTCTTCCAGGTCTGGATCCCCGTCTAGGAGATCCAGAAGCGCAATCAGCTGCTCTACGTAAGCTTCAATGGTTTCGCGGCGCAGCTCATGAACCAAGTTGCTCATGCTGAGGCCCTCCCGGCGACTTCTGCCACGGACTCGATGAACCGGGCGATCTGGCCGAGCGGGCTTTCGTCAGACTTCGTGATTTTCATAAGCGCGCCTGCCGTCACGGTGAGAGCATCAGCTTTCATTGCCAAGCCGGCTACAGTGCAAGCCTGGCATTTAGAGACTTCGTCGGCAGTCTTGTGAAGAAGAAGGTCAGCGTCCCTTACCCGCAGGCGAGCTGCATCAGCACCGGAAAGCTGCCGGAGACGCATGGTCTCGGCCTCGTATTGTTCCGCCAACTGGATGCGCAGTTCGCACTCCCTGATAGCCTTGATCCTATAGGCGCGGTTTCGCGCGAGAGCCTTTTCGGTTCGCCCCGTTGGCGTGGACCGCTTCCACCTTTCGAGGAGCTTTCTCTCTTCGTTGGCCGTGCGAATGGCGAAGCACGTGTTCCGGGTTTCTCGACGGAATTCCGGCGCCAGCCTCTTTGTAAGTTCGCTTGTGTCCCTGATGAGATAGCGGCCGACAATGTCGCGCTCGGCTGGCATAGTGCTTCGGCCATCTTGGGCGTTCGCACCATGCAGCAGTTCCTCGGGTGCCAACGGCCACTGATGCCGCCACTCATCCGCCAGCCACTCCATCGAGTTTCGAGCCTCTTCCAGCTGGGCGCAGGCATCATTGAACTTTTGGTATGCAACGATCAGTTCGGGGTTTTCTGCCTGATCGCCGGAAAAGCCGATCGCCTTGCCTACAGCGGCGCCGTGCGCATCCGGTGCGATGGCAACCGCAGCCGCCGCCGAGGCGGCCCCCATGCCAAGCAAGAGCTTGCGGCGCGACATGGACGGCAATTCAATGGCCAGAGCTTCGCCGGCCGATTGGTTGATCGGTTTCATTTTGATCTCCTCGATGTTGGGTCTGATTATTGCAGTGTCGTTATGCAGAGCGCTTGGATCTCGGCTTGTATTGCGCGACGATCAGCAACGGTTGTCATCTTCCAGGGGCGGGCGTCGATCCGCATCAGTTCACGCGTTAGTTCCTCGACGCGATCTGCAGCCCGCTGCTTGATCGTCTTGCGCGCCGTCTCAGCTTCAAACTTCGCGGTCATCCATGCGGACTTGAGGCAGCGGGAGAAGGACTTGCGGCGGGCTTCGGCACTAGCGGGACGGCTGTTCACCCAATCGCGACGGTAGAGCTTCCAAGCCAGAGTCATGATGGCGGCCCGGTTGAACTTGGGCATGCCTTCGGCGGTGGCCGGAATCGGTGCGTTCGGCATCTGGCTTTCCCTCAATCCGAGTTTCTATGTGCATATTAACTACAGTAGTTAGCTACGTCAATAGCTACTGTAGTTTTTATTGCAATAAATACCGGCAGGCCTTATACGGGAGAGGAAACCTGATGGAGATATCTATGGGAAGGCCCCCAGTTCCGACGCATCTAAAGCGCGACAGACGACTTGTTGTCATGCTGACGGAAACAGAGACGGAGAACTTGTCCGACGCGGCCAGGGCCGCCGGCGCAGCGAGCTTAAGTGACTGGGTGAGAGATTTGCTTTTCGAAGAAGCCAGGAGACTGGCCGGAACGAAGACCGGCTAGTTGAGGCCGCCAGATCGGAGAGCCGCCTGATCGAGCATCCAGCAACTGATGGAAAGAGCGCCTCAAGCGTTTGATGCGGGCACCCACGTTTTTGGCCCATCCAGAACCTCGGCGGACTCACGCAGCCGACCGAGGTTGGTGCACAATACCCGCTGAAGAGCGGCCACCCGATCGAGTTCGGCGTTACGGCTTCCATCGCCATTCGTATAGTCCATCTCGCGCAGGATATCTAAGGTTGCCTCCGCGAGTTCAGCGAGGTTGATCAGCTCGTAAAAAAGCTCACTGAAATCCTGCCCCTCTTCCGCCGCGCCCGAGGTCGCATTCGTGGTCTCTGTTGAAGGATGGTAGTCGAGATGGCCAAACAATAACGTTGGCGTCCCCGAGCCTTTGGGCGCGATGTAGGCGAATTGCTGCTCTCCCGTAGATTCTAGCGCTTCAGCCGGTTCGCGGCCCAACCGGCGGCATTTATTCCAAGGGTGCTCAGGCGCATGGTTTTCCGCGTGAAGCAGGTAGGCAGCGCCCATCGCGTACTTGTTGATCGTATTCATGAAGCCGATCTTGTGGCCGCGACTGGCGCCATTCTTGTCCATGTCGATCACGATTGGACCGAGGAGCGCCCCATTGCCGTTGTTGTGGTATTTCCCGATGAAGGTGAGGAATTCTTCCGCTAAACGCCCGCCAATCTCGCAATCGTCGGCGTAGGACGAAGCCGCCGGAACATTGGCCCAATAGTTGTAGCCTCCCCCGCTCTGGCACCTCTCGATAAACGAAAGCGTATCCACGGGTAGGCTGGCAATCCTCCCGACCACATCGGCCTCTGCGTATTCAGGTGCCGCCGCATCGGGCGTCGCGCTGTTTGCGGATGCTGCCTCGGTCAAGGCGAGCGCTGCCTGAACGTCGCCGCTGCGCAATAGGGACGCGAGTTGCGCTAGAACGTGGGTCGAAGCTGCATCTTCTTTCGCGTGTGCATTTGCTGTCAATTTTCATCTCCTGGAGTGGTTTCGAGCGGGTCGCGCTTATGAAGCCACTCTGGTAGCGAACAACGATCGGGATTCCGAAGCCGGCCTCTTCGAAGAGTTTCGTGATGCCTAAGATCCACAAGAGGGTGATCAGCAATGGCGCAAACAGTGGAAAACGGCTTATCTGTTTGCCAACGCGGCCTCTTTGAGGCGTACATCCTAAAGCTGCGTTAATGATACATTAATATACAATTTGACGTGGTGCAGAATTCTGCGATGCTTCCCTTGGGCAACTGAGGGGTTATCTGTGAAAATGTACCTTATGGCTCGGCGCTTCGGCGCCGTGGCGATTTCGCTCGTGCTTGCGAGCTGCACGACAACGCAAGCGGACTTTTACAAGAAGCCGGAGGCCGTCAGCAAAGCTGCGTTGTGCCGTGCTCTGGTGGAGACGCAAGATCCGGCCTTCTACCAGGGCCTGTTGGGGGAGGTAGCCCGACGGGGAATCGCTCCGCAGGAGTGCTACCAGATGGTCCAGCAACAAAATCAGGCGGCCGTAGCGCTCGCTGCGATAGCGCTTGTTGGTACGGCAGTGGCGGTCTGCGCCAACAACAACTGTGGGGGCGGCTACGCGCCTTCTCGTCGCTATCCCGGGAACTGCTATTCCTATTACGACCGCGCGGCGGATGGCAGCCTTTGCGGGAACCGAAGCGCGATGTCTCGCCCGGGAGGTTGGTAATGCGAAATTTTCCCAATGTCGCGTCAGCCGCCTTACTTGGAATGCTCATTGCATTCTCATCGTCCGACGCATCTGCCTACTGTTCCGAGCCTAGTGCGCCATCCTGCGCAAGTGGGTATGGCGGATTTGATGACGAGTGGGATTTCACTCGCTGCAAACGAGAAATGGAATCGTTTAAGGACGATGTCGAGCGTTTCATGCGTTGCAACAGCGATGAAGCGGAAGAGGCGCTGGAAAAGGCGCGCAACGACAATCAAAGTGCCACGTCAGACTATAATGGCGCAGTAGAGGCCTTCAATCGGCGCGCGAGTGGTGGGTAACGGCTTTGAATGGGTAATCCGCATCGACCCTAGTTTGAGCTGAATGAAGACGCGATGTCGCGACTCGCAGCTTCTAGCTTTCATTGGACATGGAGAAGATTTATGAGAAGGGCATTGTTATCCTGCGGGGCGCCGATCGCCTTGGCGCTTAGCCTGTGCGTCGCCATCAACTCCCCGGCGAATGCTGAAACCCTACTTTGTGTCCAAGAGGTCGCAGGTGGGCTAAAATTCCTTGACGGGAGCTGGCGAGGGATACAATTCAGCAATCCAGGTGGCTCACAATATGCAATTACGTCGACAGCACAAGAGCCTAACAAATACGTAGTAAAAGAACTCGGAAAGTCTTTTGAGATGTTCACTTGCGAGCGATATAAGCTCGCGAGCGGTCAGGCAATATCGAGGCTGTATTGTGGAGGCCCGGCGTGGGGAATGGTTATTGATCTTGAAAAACTTCGCTACGTGGAAATTTATTCTCATGGCTACATCGAAGATGACCAAAGCGGCAAGAACACGCCACTTGTCGGAGGAGGCAAGTGTTCAGTCATTCATCCGTAGTCGCTTTATTCCATGTTAACCGCATACAGGCGCCACTCTCCTGCGTTGCTCTCTGAAGCCCACTTGCCTGTAATATCAGGCAGACAGAGCCGTTATCGACCGTTATCAATCGGCGGCCATCGCATCCGAGAGCACCGATAAGAAGTCTCGAGAAATCCCCTTCAGGATGCGAGCCTGTGCAGCTAAGGCCCGCGCCTCGTTCGTGTTCGCGCCGTGACGGTAATTGCCATTGCGCTCGCCCGTAGGAGCCCCGGCGCGCGCACCGTGTATCCGGCAGACCTTCTTACCGCGGACGGCCGGCGCCTGGCATTGGAAGCCCGAGCGCTTGGATTTGGCATGGCAGCGAGGAGCCGCATTGAGCCGATCGGTGCGCGAGTGGGTACATGTCATTGCGTCGGTTTCTTTACTCACCCCCACCCCCCTTGGTGACGTTGCCGACGATGGCTTGGGCGCCCTCGTGAACGTGCACGTGCTTGACCTTAACCACCTGCTTCCCGCCGGTACGATACCGCTTCAGGCACTCCGCCTGCGCTGCGAACGTGCGCATGAGCTGGTTGGTTTGGCGAGCGTACAGGTCATATTTTTGAATGACGGTTTCCCGGCGCAGCCTTGTGGCCATCTGCATCGACATCAGATGAACAGCGGCCATTTGCGTCGCAAGCATCATCTCCACGTGGTCTTTCGGCGCCATCCCCATAACCATCTCGGTGAGCAGCGTAAGCTCGCTCTGGTCGACCTTGCCTTGACTTGACGCCGCCAGGATGACCAGTTGTTCGGCAATGACCTCCGATAAGCGGACGTAGTCGGTCCCTACCGACTTCATCCATGTGGGATGCTCGATAGTGAGCACGCCCTGATCGTGCTTCACGGCGCCGCGCTTGCCGATCTGTCGAAGTTCTGCCTCCAAGACGTCCGAAGGCGCTTTGGCGCTCTCTGCTGGCATCGTCTCTGCCGGCTTTAGGGGCGTCACGTTGCTCAAGGATTTCCCCATGGACGAATGCCTCTGAAGTTATGCCCGCTTGGGGGCGATCTGAAATGCGTAGTGATGATTCCGGTCGTCATAGGCCTTGTTGACCCAGCCGAGCCATATCTTGAGGTAAAAGCCGCCGAACAGCGGTTGATCGCGCTTGAAGCAGAAGAACCGGACACCCCTCGCCGTCTCCATGACGTACCACTGATTTTTAGGGGTCTCGCTGATCGCCTGGCGGACGATGATGCTGCCAGCCGCAGGCATGCCCAACAGTTCGGATTGCCAGCCGTGAGCGGGGTTGCGGCAGATCCAGCACGTACGCTGCCACCAGAGCCGCCACGCTTTCAGGCCAGCCTTGTAGCCCGCCACGTTCTGGGTAATACCGCCGTCAAGATCTGCATCCGTGGTCGAGAACCATTGCAGGAAGCCGGGAAGCTTCGGCCCGGTAAGCAGCGAGAGCGCAGCCAGCAGAGGCGAAAGAAGCCATGAGAGCAGCACGAGGGTCAGGTTTGCCGGCCAATATGAGAGGTAGCGCAGCGTCACGGGCTATCCTCGGGCGGTATTTCATAATCGAGAACGAACACGCCGTTGACCACACAGACGTGAAGACCGTTCACTAGGCAGTTAATGGCGGCCGTATAATCGTCCCACGAGATTTCGAGGTAATCGCCCTCTACCGGGACGCCCTCGACAATGATGGGGTTA
Organism: Rhizobium sp. WYCCWR10014; assembly: GCF_001657485.1. Taxonomy (GTDB): domain Bacteria; phylum Pseudomonadota; class Alphaproteobacteria; order Rhizobiales; family Rhizobiaceae; genus Rhizobium. The sequence continues at coordinate 187,863 of NZ_LXFU01000045.1, read as the reverse complement.
TCAGTGCCAACACAATCCAAGCCAACCGCGTAAGGCATTTTACTTGATCCTCATATAGTAGGTAACCGCTTCATTCTTCATCCGCGTTTCGTTGGCGGTGCGGGGCGTGCCGCCCGTCGTGGCCGTCGTGGCGGCGCTCGTCTTGTTGTTCGGTGAGAACCCGCCGCCGGCGCCATTGATGACTGCCACGCCGCCGCCCGTCCCATCGGAGCCAACGATAGGATGCCCATGGTCCTGGAAAGCATCATTCTGAAGGGTGCCGGCGCTTGAACCAGCGCGCGGAATCCGGCCTTCCGAGTTCCAAAGATTGATCGTCTGTCCGTCAAGCGGGCTTCCGGCCAGCGAAACGATGCCTGTTGCGATCAGCAACGGGGCGGTTCCTGAGACGCTTTCGCTTGTGATGAAGCCGGTATTGTAGGCGTCCGCGGCGGTGAGTTTGACGTATCGGTAGCTTTTATTCGTGGGCGGAGAAGAAACGCCCTTATGTGTCATTACGGGAACAGGAACACCGATAGGGAAAGCGCCCCATCCATCGCTCATTAGCGTAACAAGAGCGCGAAGTTGTGCGAGGCCATCCGTATAGAATGCCGAGCCACCGCAAAACACTTCCGCCGAGCCGCCATCCGGAATCACGAGAGTCGCCGCCCCGTCGATCGTTTCTGCGCCGTTCGGGTCGATCGTTACATCTCCACCACTGGCAATGACGGTAACGTGCCAATCGGCGCCAAGCGTGGCGGCAGCAGTCAGGGATAGCGTTGCAGTGGCTGTGAAGCGAATGGCGCCGTTATTGTCGTCCGCTACAGCCGTATATGCACCAGCCTTCGCCGAGTAGACTAGGCCGTTGTCGAGGTCGCGGCGCAGAATGGCCATTATGGTGCGGTCAGAGTCGTTCATGTTGCTCGGCGGGCATCCCTCGCCGATAAAGACGCCGCCGACATCGGTGTTCGCGGCAGCGGTTGTTGACCAAGACAGGAATGTGTTTCTTGCCATCTTAGTTTGCCCCGCCTCTATGCATGTCTGTGTCGCCAGGGGCAAAGACGCCGGCAAACTGTCGACCCGATGCTCTGAGCTTTTCCGCCGCTGCCTGAAGGCAAAACTCATTCGGCGTCATTCCTGCGCGGTTCGCTGCGTCGAAGAGGCTTTCTCGAAAGCTGATCATCACCATCGCGCCGCGAAGCATGATGAAGGCCTTTGTCTCTCGCGAATTCCGCGACTCTTTGCTGCTCATGAGAAGCTCCATATTTTGCAATGAAGTATCTCACAGTTCCCGGGGGGCGGAATTGGAAATGCTCGGCAATGTTCGGCAGCGCTATCGTTGCCCACGCGAGCGAGACTGCTTGGAAATAGCCAAGTTATTGGCTTTTCGTCGCAATAGCTTCTTCAAGTTGTCGCGCGACAATCAAAGCTGACCTTGCGTCCAAATGGCCACCGTCCGGCTCCCATCGGATTTCGTCATTCCAATCAATGCTGAGCAGTCGGCTCCCAAATTTTGGATCCGCCACGGTCATCGCGCGCCTGCTTCGCGCTTCATAATCAGTCGCGGCGAGCAGGGGGTGCATCGGCATATACAGATAGTAGGCTCTACCGCCTTTGGCTTCCACCTGATCTGCAATCGCACGCAGTTCTTGTGCGGATTGACTGATGGTGCCGGTAACGGGCCGAGCATCCAACGCTTTAGCGGCGGAGGAGACTGTTTCCGTGTACCTCAAGGGCTCCGGTGATTGACTGAGAAGTTTTCGTGCCGCATTGGCTGACGCCGCGTCTCGTTTATCCGCTTTTGCGTCGAGGCGGTATAGGCTGGATACAGTTGCACGAGCAGGAGTATTAGCAAAACTCAACGCCGCAAGACCAAGTGGCGGTGAAATTGCTCGTTGGGCAACTTGCTCAATTGCAAGGTCACGCGGCCGATCTAGGATATTGACCTCAATGACCAATGTCGTGGGCTGTTTTTGCAAGGCGATGTTGGCACTGGACACAGGCGATTGCCCAGGAAGAGCTATATTGGCTATTTCCTCATTGAATAGGGAAGGCGCCAATCTGTAAATGAGGGAGGTGCCGGCGAGCGTCAACGAAGACGTTTTGTCTCGTGCGAAGTCTAAAATGATATGCCGGTTGTCTTCGGACTGATTGAGAGTTGGAGGGTGTCTCGGGAGATGGGGTATCGCCACGTTCCACAGCCCGAAGAGAGCCAAGGCGGTTGCGCCGATTACAGTGAGGAATTTCCAATCACGTGGGCTGCGCTCCATCGAGATTAGACGCTCATCGTATTGCCGGCGGCGCGCGGCGGCCGCCTCAGAATTGGAAGTAGATGAAGGCATCCGTTGGGCCTTTGTCGAAGATCGATAACGTCAGCATGGCGGCGTAGCAAGTTGCCATGAGCATGCTGTTCTTCTCGCTTATCCGCTTTGGTATGAGATGGGCGAACATGACGGGCGCGGCATAAATCGCAATTAGAGCATATTGATCCCCGTCGAACGTGAGGTCTCTTGACGCATTGATTATTGTGTCGATGTAGAGCCAGGCATGATCGAAGTTCTGCAGCTTAAAAAAAAGCCACAGCCAAGAGACCAATGCGAAAATCAGCCCCGAGTACCCTATCTGCAACGCAACGGCCGCGACACCCTTCGACGGAAGATTCCGAGCCAGCGGGGCAAAGGCCCGCTCGACGCACAACGCCAAACCATGAGCTACGCCCCAGAGAAGGAATGAGATTGCTGCGCCATGCCAGAGGCCGCCAAGTGCCATCGTGACAAACAGGTTGACGTATGTTCGGATCGGGCCGCGTCTATTTCCGCCGAGCGGAATATAGAGGTATTCGCGCAAGAAACTCGACAGGCTGATGTGCCACCTTCGCCAGAAGTCGGAAAAAGAACGCGCTGTGTACGGCCGATTGAAGTTTATCGGCAGCCTATAGCCTAACAATGCCGCAGATCCGATCGCGATAGCGGAATAGCCGGCGAAGTCCGCGAAGATTTGATAACTGTAGCAGAAGAGCAGCGCGAGAAGGTCGTACCGGCCAAGCCCCTGGAACGTTGCTGGTTGATCCATCCAAACAGTGAATTGGGCAAGATTGTCGGCTACGAATGATTTGAAAAAGAGGCCCCAAATAATCCACTTCACTGCCTCTGCGAATGGCACATCTTGGATCGTCTTTTTGCCAATCTGAGGCATGAACTGATGCGCTTTCACGATGGGCCCCGCCACGATCTGCGGAAAGAAGATCAGATAAAGGAGGCCGTTGCGGAGGAAGCGCGAAAAGTTCAAACCTCCGGAGAGGTCGTCTTTTGTGAATTGCTGCCTGTAGGCATCCCCAATCAAGCTTATGCAATGAAAGGTATAGAAGGAGATCCCGATCGGGAGCGGGACGTAAAGCAAGTTCTCCATCAAGCCGGCCGGAGCGCGGGTGGTTAGTGGTTCGATGAACAGGAACTTGTATTTGAAGAACCCCAACACGAGGAGGTTCAAGGTGATGCCATAGGCCATCAGGCGCTGCGACTCATATCTATCTTTAAGAATGAGATACGTGACCGTGCTTGACGCCATTGAAACGACCAGCAGCAGCGGCAACTCAACTGGTTGTGACCAGCCGTAAAAGAAGAGGCTAGCTGAAAGAAGGATTGCGATCTGCAGCCGGGGAAATAGGTAGTAGAGCACGAACACGATACAAAATAGCGTCGCGTATTCAAGCGAAATGAAATTCATTGCAGTTCCAGAGAGCTAGCTGTTCGCGACGTGCGTACACGATTGCCAGAAATCCCACAATCCGGACACCTTAATTACGAGTTTCTATACAGGTGCCATCGGTTGGAAGGGCACACTTTCGTGTAAATTCGCTGTGGTAACCGATGATTCACGCGATGGCTTGTAGTGAACATGCCTCTAGTTAGCGGAGACGGACGGGATGAGCTGCAAAATCATCGCACTCTTCATTTTGACCGCCGGTGTTCTGCGCTCATCAGCAGATCGGCGGTATATTTCAGACTTCTAAAGTTCAAGTTGAAAAAATATGTAATGCTCGCTCATTTAGGGGTGACAAGGCCTCGACGTTGCGCGATTAGTTCCGCAACTGAGGGACGAGACATGCACGGCATTAGAATGAGGGCGGGATTATTGTTCTCGCTTTCTGCAACGACACTGGTTTTTTTCAACTATCTCTATTTTTTGAAATGGTATCAGCTTTCCGGAAGTCGCTTCTGGGTGATTGCATTGATCATCATTTCAGCGCCGCTCGCGCTGATGGCCTTCAGGGGCTACCAGCGCCTACTGTTGCCGGCGGCAATTCTTGGCCTCTACTGTTGTTATACCGTGGCCGGTTACTTCGTGTTCCGTGCGCCTGAATTCGACATTCACTATCTCGTCCAGTTCCTGCTTACCGCGCTGCCCTTCTTCGCTGCCGGCATCCTGGCGGGACAAAGGCCGGCGGGGGTCGTCGCAGTGGCGCTGATCGCTGGCGGCGCGTTGACGCTCGCTTTGCCCGTCGCGTGGATCCGTTTCGGCTCCTTGTGGCAAGGCGATGACTTCCGCAACATTCTGGGAATCCCGCAAATTCCTGGCAGGACGCCCTATTACAGCTATTACCAGCTAGTCGCCTATGGCATTGCGCTTGGCGCTATCCCGATCTTCGTTTGGCTTCTGACGAGGGCGCGTGCTCCGATCGCGCTGGTGGCCGGCCTGGCGGTCACGCTGTTGCTTGCCGAGCTCGGGTCGCGAACTATCTTCCTGCTGCTGCCAGTCGTGTTTACGGCGCTCGTGTTCCGCCTTAAGGGCTTGGCGCATGCCGCCGTGTTCTTCGGCCTGTCGGCTGCGCTCCTGGTTGGTGTCTTCTATGCGCCGATCGCGCGCAATCTCGCCGTCGTCCAGCGCATGGAAGGGGAGACGGAGCGATACGAGCAGGGAGCAATCTTCCGTCCGAAAACGGACGATCATAATCCCTATGATACCGCTGGCGCATTCGATACCGGAGACGGCAACGACCATCGCACCTGGTCGCGACAGACGCTTTTCGGCTTCGCCTTTAAAGGCTGGGTTTCAAGCCCGACCGCCATCGCCTTCGGCCACGGTCTCGGATCTTACTCACTCGATCTGACGGGTGTCTATCCTGGATGGCTGCCTGCGCCGCGCGAGGGCGAGATCTATCCGCACAACTGGATACTCGAGGCGGGCTATGAAGGCGGCGCCATCGCGGTCCTTCTGCTGGGTCTGGTGCTTGTGTTTCCGCTCTGGCGCGTTCTCAAGGATCAGGAAACCTCTGACGGCGCGATTTCGATCGGCGGCATGTATCTGCTGGTGTTCGGCGCAGCGTTTTTATCGGGCGGAATCGTGCTGAACTATACGCTGTTCTTCCTATGCGGGGCGGCGCTCTCGGCGCAGGCGAGGGCGACCTACTAGTTGCGACCGTGGCGCTTCGTCCGACAGGACCGCGCCGGTTGGCGCCAGTTATTTCGACTGCTTGCGTGACCGCGCATTGAAAGCCTCAAGATGAGGCCAAGGTTTGTCGTTTCCGTCAGTTGGGGTGACGCCAAGTGCCCGCGGGTCGCTGGTGCCATCAGGATAGGGCGGCTCAGGCATTCCCATCCACATCGCCGTCTTCGTCGAGGTCGTGCACCGGCAAATAGGTGTTCTTCTCCATCCACTCCCGGACGATAAACCTGATCGTATCATTGCGCGTCTTGCCGAACTCGCCGGCCAGGTCTCGCAAGGCGTCCTCGACGTCATCCTCCATCGAGACGGCCGCGGCGTTGCGCAGCCGCAGCGCCGCGCGGCGAAGCAAGATCTGCAGGTCCGGTCGCGAGATATCTGCGATCCGGTCGGCGGCGTCTTCGAGAAGGGCGGCACTGTCCGTGGTGCTCATGGCGCCGAACGTGACATGGAGTGCGATGAAGTCAAGACCGCCGGCAGCGTACTCCGGAGCCTACACCGATAGGCCAAGGTGATCGAAGAACCTGCGTACTCTCGGATGGTGCCTGTTTCCGCCTCTGAGCAACTCCAGGGCTTCCATGTCTCCATGCATTACCATCTCAAGCGCCGGAGCGGAAATCTCGATCGGCGCGCCGCTATTCGTCTGCCGGCTGATACCGAAGAGCTTGCACCAAGTCCGCAGTGTCCTGTCCGTCTTGCCAGTGCGGTGAACTGCTTCCTTCAGAGTTATGATATCGCTCCGCTGCATGAGGATAGGCCACGCGCCGGCCGCCACTTCAGGAAGGCTTTCAGAATTCTCTATAGGTGCGTTCATCATGCAGCGCTCCTGCTGCTTTCGCGCCTATCAGCAAGCCGGATCACCAAGGTGTCGCGAAACGGTGGCGTGTAGCCGCGGACCAGGGCGCCGAAGAAAGCCGCGGCCTTTCGCTCGAACCGTTGGCGCCCGTCAAGGATCTGGGCGCCGGTGGGAGGGTCGCCGCAGGGGGCGTTACGGTAACGACCATGTAACGTTACATCGCGTGACGTCACGCGACCACTACCATCAGTCTGCCGACTGGCTGCCCATTCCAGCAAGTCAAGCTGCTCGCTCATGCTGCATCCTCCACAGGGGCCAGGATATTCGAAGCCATCCGAGGAGTTAGGACACCTGCCTGCAGCATGCTCTGCAGCCGGCCCCGGACGATGTCAGGCACAGCCCGGCCGTCGCAAATGGCCTCCATCATCGCTTGAGCTTCGTCTTGATCGCTTGGCACAGGAATAGGCTCGTCGGGATCGTCTCCGCGGGACATCTCCTCATACCCGGCGGTCTCAGAGAGGCCGATTTGCTCTCTCGGCTGCTTTTCCTGCGTGCCGCCTGTGAATTCGCTGCTTGCTATTAAGATATCTCTCCCTTCAGAGAATATACCTCTAGGGATTAGTCTAGGGATTTGGGGCTCATTTTGATCCGAACGGGGGGTTCCTTTTGATCCCCCCATGTCATTTTTAGGGGGCTCATTTTGATCTCCCCTTTTCGCAGCTCGGGTGCGGAGAAGCTTCTTTCCCTCGCGGCGGTCTTCCGCGAGTTTCTCACGCACGAGAATGATGTGTTCATCAATCTCCTGCTTCCGAGCATTGCGCAGGCGATATTGAATCGCTCCCTCGGCGGTCTTTCCGATTGGCTGTAGATAACCGAGTCTCGACAGGAGTTTCCTTGTTCGTTTGATGGTGGCCTCGCCCAGATCGGTGCGCGCCACTAGCTCGCTCTTCGCCATGAACGCAACTGGCGAGGCTTCTGACGCAAAATGCAGATAGGCCTTAATGACCTTGAGGCATGCCGGAGTGCATTGCGGATCCGCGTTTACGGTGTCCAGGAAGTCGAATTTCCATGTTGCGCTCGCCGCTTCCACCGTCATCCGAATGCCCTCCGCAAGGTCCGGAACTTCTGCGCCAAGCCACAGGCTTGCGCCGCCTCAAGCGCGCTCAGGGAGAACATCGCGCGGATGGTTGGAACCACCCTTGCGGGTGGCTCCTTCTCGTCAGCGAGCCATTGGGCGGCTGCAATAACCCGTTGGTTATGTGTTTGGGGATCGCTCATGCCGCCTCCCTTCCGTTGTCCAGAATTTCGACTTCCGAGCGCAGGACGTATCGAGCGTGCGAACCAGGAAACGGGCCGCCGTGGGTTTCGTCGAGCGTTTGTATGGTGAAGCCGAAACGCCGCAGCTTGAACACATAGTGACTCCACCGCGGGCCGGGATGATCGATCGGAGTGCAACCACCTTCGCCGGCCGTGACGAGGTTCTGAAGCGCCCAGGCGTCCCGCCCGACGACTTTGGTAGGCGCGCCGTCGGGGAGAATCCGGGCGGTTATGATAAGGCGCTTTGTCATGCTGCGTACCCTCCAAGGCCAGAGAGCCGGCAGATCGTTTTCGCGTGCCAATAGGTCACGCTGAAGCGACGCATGACGGAGCGAACCGCCAGCAATTCGGATTGAATTTCAGGGTGGATTTCTGTAGGGTCCTGGAAGTCGACGCTGCTGGAAAAAGCTTTGACTTTCAGACCCCGGTTGGCGCCTGCACGCGCCGCCGGGTTTTGCATTTTGATCATGGCCTCCCCCTAGGCTGCGACCGACGTGGAACGGCGGCGTTTGGAGGACAGCCATGCGTCCAGATCCGCGGGATCGTAGACGACGGACTTGCCAAGCTTGATGTATTCCGGGCCGCCCCCGGTGAGGCGCAGCTTGTTCAGCGTGGAAGCCGATACCCCCGTGTAAGTGGCGGCGTCGTCGGTACGGAGCATGCGTCGCTGATTGGGCGAGATGTCGAGCAAAGTGGTTTCCTCATCATTGGTGCAGACACCCGATGTGTCCGCTGAGAGGAAGGTCTCACCTTTGATTTCAATGCGTTAGCGACATTCTGCGACAGGTCGCCGTCTGTCGCCCGCTGTCGTTATTTGTCCAAAAATGTCGCGCCTATTTTCTTGAAGTATCGTTGGTATGTCCTCGGATCGGGAGTCTTCGTATATTGAAGAGTAGATTTGAGGTATTTATCGACGGCAGCCTGGAGCTGTCCTTTCGCACTCGGCGTCGGTCCACCCTGCCAGATTTGTTGGATTGCAGCATGAATGTCTCGCTCAGTAGCGGTGAACTCGAACCCACCATCTTGAGAGATAGTGACGCTAGCTCCTTCAGGCCTTGCGGATGTATTTTCGGTAGCCTTAAGGCTGACTTGGTCGGCGACCGCCGAAGTATCTAACGAGGGGGCTCGTTGTAAGCTGCCCGACAGCCCATCTTCTCCAGCTGATGCATTAAGTTGTTCAGGCGACGGCGCGATAGCGTTGAGTTCAGTTTCATCAACGAAAACATATTGGAACCTGTCGCCGCCGACTGCATTACCCGTCGCGTTTTGCGGATCCATTTGGCACCAATAGAAAATGCGATCATGGTCTTCCACATTCCACCACTTTCGATCCTGCGGCCGCGAAAAGGCGCCGCCCCGCTTTGGCCGTAAGACGAAGGTCAAGCGGCCGTCGAGAATGGCTTTCTTTATGAAACGCCGACAGGCTTCACGACGCTGAAGTTTGGGCCTTCGTTCGGCATCGATTTTGCCTGCTTCTTGGAGCCCTGCTGTCCATTCCTGGCTTGAGAGTTTGGGGATCACTTCACCGGCCTGGCCATAGCGGATGGTATATTCGCGCCGGAATTCCGGCCTCCTCAATGCGACGAGCTCATGTATGATTCGCCTTTCGCGCGGCCTGGCGTCCAAGCTCGAAAGCGGATAATCAACACCATTGATCGTCGACGCCAGCGCAAACAGATCAGGCGTGACGTTCTCTGTTCCGTCCCAACTATCGGGAAACAAGAACCTCCCAACGCGATCCACTGCATTGCCAAGGAAAATATATCCCATGGCGTCGTCCGGCCACCGACTCCGATCGGCCCAAAACTTAATTGAATCATTCAATGCAGCACCTCGCATTGCACCGAAAGTGCCGCAGGGAAACCGGGGGTGCTGCCCGGCTTTTCGGATGGCCGTCCTATCCCTGCAGTAGCTTCGCGATCAGCTTTTTCCTGGTCGCAATGGATGCACATTCTCTCGCCGCGGGCGGTCCCCCATGGCGTCGACGATTTTCGATCCGATCAAGTCGGAGGCGCGGCGTTTCGGATCGTCTGCGAGATGCGCGTAACGCTCGGTCGTCTTCATCTGCGTATGCCCGAGCAGCTTCCCGATGATCTGGAGGCTTAGGTTCGCTTCGACGCCGACCGAGGCATGAGTATGGCGCAGGTCATGTATGCGAACCCGAAGCTTTGGATCGTCGGCCGCGGCATCAAGCCCGGCCCGCTTCCGAATATGGTGCCAAGGCCGTTTGAGGTCCGATCGAGGACGATGCTCGATCTTGCCATCGCCGTGGACCTTCGGCTCGCCTGGAATGACGTAAGGGCCGACTTTCGACAGCTCCGTCAGAATTAGCTGCGCCGGCCCATTCAAGATGATGGTTTTCTTCCTGGTCTTGCTGTCGTCAAGAAAGAGCAGCCCGCGCTGCAAATCGACGTTCGACCACTTCAGTTTTAGGATTTCACCGCGGCGGGCGCCAGTCAGGATGAACAGGCGAATAGCAGCGGCAGAGAACTGATCAATCTTAATCCGACGATTCTCCGCTTTCGGCGCGTGCTTGACCTTTTTGTCGGGGTCCGGGTCCCAGGGGATGCCGTCAGTTTCCGCTTCTCGAATGGCGTCGCCAAGGCGGGCCAGCTCTTCGCCTGTCAAATATCGTTCGCGATTGTCCTCTGGGTACTTTTTGATGCCGCTCGCGGGGTTCTCAATCTTCGGGATGGCTTTTGTATCCATCCCCCAGGTGTACATGGAGCTGACAGTGGACAGGACCCGGTTTGCCGTAACGGGCTTGTCCTTCAAGGAAACGTGCAGCTTCTCGATCTCACCGGTGGCGACATCCTTTGCCTTCTTCCGCCCCAGTGTCTCGGAAGCGATATTCAGCCAGCGGGCGTAAAGATTGTATGTCGCACTCTTCTGCTTCGCGTCGACGGTCCGCAGGTAATCATCCTTTAGAGCGTCAAAGGTCGGCGACGCCCGATCGGCGCTCTTTTCTTTCGCTGGATCACCACCCTGGACGACCTGAGCGAGTACGGTCTTGGCTACGCGTCGAGCTTCATCCGGGGTGACCTTCTTCGTGCTGCCGATGGTGTAACGTCGCGTCGGAGCTTCGCGGCCAGACCCGAAGCGGTAGATGACAAGATAGGTCATAGAGCCTGACGTACGGACACGGATCGCGAACCCTGTGACGACCGTATCTGAAACAAAGAATTCTTTGTCGCCCGGCTCAATGCGTTTGATCAGGTTGAGGGTAATCTCTGCCGAGGTCGATGAATTGATCGGAGCAGCATCTTTTTTTGCCATCTAAAGGGTCCGGGAAGCACCAGGGAAGTGCCAAGTATGAAAATAGCGGAAACATCTGGATATACAGTACCAGAAATTGCTTTGAATGGAAGGGGTTAAGGCAATGCCTAGCAACTACCGGAAACACGCGGAAACGGTGGCCCGTTGCATGGCATGCAAGAGGTCAGCGGTTCGATCCCGCTTAGCTCCACCATTCCTCATTACCCATAGATTTATTGATTGAAAACAAGGCATTACAGCGTTTTTTCATATTTATTCTGACCAACCATTCTGACCAATGATCCGGTTTTAGGATCGATTTGGATCGGTAGGTATTTCAGATTGCGGCGACTCGTTGAAACTCAACCCGACTCAATCCATAAATGTGGTGGTGTCGACGTTCGGCTCTCCTCATCAATGGACCTTAGATGGCTGACACTCTTCCATATCTCCCTACACCGGGCTCAATACGCACCGCGCTTGAACGCATACGTGATGCGGCGACGCCAGATCGAGTGACAACTGACTTCATTCAAACGAAGCTCGCCATCAAAGGTGGGACGGGTGCCAGCATCGCCGCTTATCTCAAGAAGATCGGTTTGGTGAACTCGGACGCCAGTCCGACCGATCTCTATAAGAGATTTCGCAACACCCAGACTTCGGGCGCGTCAATCGCAGAAGCAATTCGGATCGGCTATCGGGAGCTGTTTGATATCAACGAATATTGCTACGCGCTCAACGACAAAGACTTGCTGTCACTAGTGTGCCAAGCGACTGGTGCCTCTGCTGCTAGCCGTACGGCAGAGCTAACCATCGCAACATTCAAGAACCTCAAGGCATTTGCTGACTTCGATGCAAAGTCAAAGACGGTCGATACCATGTCCGAGGAGGTGGTCACGCCTACCACGCCGACGTATCGAGCACCCACGAACAACCAAGAAAGTCTCGGACTAAACCTCTCGTACACCATCAATCTCAACCTGCCGGCTACATCAGATCAGGCTGTGTTCAACGCGATCTTTCGCAGCTTGAGGGAGCATCTGCTGAATGGTGAGTAGGGCGCTGGTGGAGAAAATCAAATCCTTCGGCATGACAAACCAGATGATTTGCCGAGGACATCAGCGCCATCGAACGGCGATATAACATCGAACTGGGCCACATTCGCGGGCAGAGCGAGACGGTGGAAAGCGACTATTATCCTCAGCTCGACGCAGCAGTGCGGGCGGAAGGCGCTATGATGGCTCGCCACTATGAGGTTTTTTATTCGCTCGAACGCTCAATTAGGGCATTGGTTCGAGACACGCTAATAACCGAGACACAGAGTGAGGACTGGTGGAACGGCTCAAAGATACCGCAAGCTATCAAGGATGAGGTTATCAAGCGTGTCCAGAAGGAGCTTGATGCTGGCGTCAGCAGGCGTTCTCAAGATGCCTTGGACTACACAACGTTTGGCGAGTTGTACGATATAATCAATTCTCATTGGTCACTATTTGGCTCGCTATTCAACAGCCGGAAGGGCCTTGAGAAGGTCATTGCCAGCCTAAATGCGCTCCGCAATCCCATCGCTCACTGCTGCCCATTAGCCGAAGACGAGGAGCTTCGCTTGCGGATTACCGTTCGAGATTGGTTTCGCTTGATGGAGAAGTAGCCGAAACGGTGGATTGTCGCGCCACACGGTGTCGCCAAGACGCGAAATCGTCACATAGCCTGGGCGTTCTGCGACAAGATTTTCATGACTGCCGAGGTGGACGCGGTAGCTTCGAGGCAGAGTTCAGCGAGCTGCCTAGTTGCCGTCCGTCGATGGTGCAAGTTCAAGCCTAAGTCCACTGAAGCCCTCGCATGGCCACGAACCTCCTTGAAGCTGTCCCCGGGAAAGACGCTGTGAAGGAAGGCTTCGAGCATCCTCTTCGCATCTGTCGAACTGGGCTTCACGCCGTCAAGCGTCACGTGCCGCTCCCCATCGTAGACCGCCTGTCCAACCGAAATGAGCACCTCTCTGCAGAGCATGCCCACCGTCTGGAAGTCCTCCTCGTTCGTCGCTCCAGCGAGTTGAGCTTGCGCCTTGCTAAGCGCTCTATCCACCCGCTCCCATCCTGTGGGTTCTCGCTCGACGACAGCGATGCTCGTTCGATTTGACGCAGCAGCGATGAGAGGGTCGAACAGTTCTCTGACATACTGGCGACGGTCGGCGTATTGAGGCAGGTGAGCCCGCCAATAGTGGTACCAAGACCACAGATCATCATGAGGGTTGCTGTACGACAGACCAAGCGCGGGCACAGAAGATTTGAGGTCCACGTGCCGCGCCCGGTAGTAATCGTTGACGTCCTGTATGCGTTGACCGCCCGTTGCCACGCTGATCATCATCTCTTTCTGCAAGATGAGGTTCGGCAGCGCGGCTTCCGAGCCCTCGACCTGATCCACGTTGCTCGGTTCAGCGTGGATATCGTCAGGATCGAGACCATAGTTCAGTTGAAACGCTGCCTCGTTCGCACAGAGGGCTTCCGCAAGCCGCTTGCGGTCATAGTCGGGCAATGCTCGTATGGCGTCAGAAAAGGGCCGTGGAGCGGTCAGCACGAGTGTATCTTGATCCAAATCCCACGGCCCTCTGCTAGACCGCACTGACAGTACTGCCATCGATATGAGGTAAGCGAGGTCGAAGCGCTGGAGCTTCAGCAGGTACTTCTGGCTGTTGATCAAACCGGTCATGGGCGACTCGCGATGAAACCCCCGAAGTATACCATGTGCTGCGAGCGGCTAGGGCGCGTTTCACAACTTATCCCGTGCTATTCATCTGCTTCCCCGATCCTGACCAGATAGGGACCTATCCTGTCTCGAACTGCCACCCAATTAGAGGGACGATCAACAAAAATGCCGCCCCCGAAATCTCAGGAACGGCTGAAGTCGAAAACAAACATAATCAGGGTAAGAGAAACGAACGCCTGCGAATTAGGACGTGATCTCACCCGAGACACGCTTTGCCAGGCGGGCCAGCGTGGACCGAGAGCAGCCCGTTCCGGCCACAATGCTGTTCCAGCTCATTCCGGCTTCGAGCATCTTGATGATGCCCTCGTTGCGTTTCTCGTCTTCAGGCCGGCCCTTGTAGCGGCCATCGGCCTTGGCCTTTACGATGCCTTGCGCCTGTCGCCGTCTGCGGTCCTCGTAATCCTTGCGGGCGATAGCAGCGAGCATGTCGAGCATCATCCCATTGATGGCGTCCATCATACGGCTGTGAATGTCGTCCTTGTCTGCGGTGGCCATCATCCAAGAGGTCGGCAGGTCGAGCGCTACGACCTTCACCCTACGGCGCTGTATCTCTGTCTTCAGGAGTTCCCAGTCTTCAGCGTTCAATCGGCTGAGGCGGTCCACCTGTTCGATCAGGAGAACATCGCCCGGGTGGCAGTCATGGAGAAGACGGAAAAGCTCGGGGCGCTTCAGTGAGGCCCCGCTCTCGTTCTCGATGTAGGTGGCTGCGATTTTCAGTCCACGTTCTTCAGCGAACGCGAGGAGGTCGTCCCGCGCACGGTTGGCGTCTTGGCCTTTGGTGCTGGCGCGAAGGTAAGCTCGAATATGCATGGAAACCACCTGAGTTCGTTTTGGGTGGTTCGCTTATCGGTGGTTCGTTTTGACTTGTCAATGGCGATATATCGAACCACGGCAAATGCAGTTCGATCAAGGTACACTCAATTGGAACCAGCATCCCGAGTCTGACCCATTGCCGCTACTCTATTGGCCAGCTCAATGCCAGCAGGGGTCAGTCGCAGTCGAACTTGCCGCGCGTCGAGAGGGTCGCGCTGCTGCGTTATCAGCCCGAGACCAGGGTCGCCTCTGCGGTTCACATCGCTGAGCGCCATAACGTTCCGCGAGACCGATGACTGACTGAGGCCCAAAAGCTTCAGCAACTCTCGCTGATAGACGCCGGTTCTCATGGCAATGATGAGGAAGACTGAGACGGTCTGCATCGGGATGTCTGGGTATCGTTCGCGAAACAACTCAATGAGCTGGAAGGCCTTGAACAAGCCGCGCCAGTTGTCTTTCGGATAAGTGCTGGTGGTCGTCATCTCGCCTTTCCTATTGGTGAAGACATCGCTTTCTTTGTCAGCGATACCAGTTGATGCCCAAACGGAATCGTAGCGAGGCAGAGAACTGGTGGCAATAACCTCTTGGAATCTAGAAAGAATTTGTTTCTCGTGGTTGTGGCTAGATCTGTGGATATGTGTGGACAGAGGCGGCCGGGGGGAACGGCCGGTTCTCTATATCTGATTTGACCTCAGAAATTTTCGCTGCAGATATTTCTGCCTCCACCTACCCCCAACTACAAAGGACGATGAACAATAGGAGTGTGTGTTGATGCCGCAGCGCTTTCTGACATCGGTAATAATTGAGGTGACGTCACCCACGCTTCACCAGCCGCGCTTGATTGAAAGCTGCCTCAGTCAGCAGGGCATGAGACCCTAGCGGCTGATCACGGTCGAAGATGGCAAGATCATTATACGGAATGCGTGCCTCAGTGAGGGCAGACCGGTAATCGCCGTCCTCATCAGCCTTGAGGCCGAGATGGTGGCCTATGTCTCGGGCGAGGTGGTAATTCATCCCGCCGATCTCGACGAGGCGGAAACGGACCGCTGGAATGGTTTCGTCGTGGGAGTCGACCGTGACGGTCTTGATACGGGGAAAGTTCATGTGCTTACTCGTTGGCTGTGGTGGTGGTACGGGAACCCCCGCTTGCGGCGAGGCAATAGTTATCGACGGCGCTGGGCCTCAGCCTCACGGACCTGGAAGCCGTTGTAAGAATCGAGACCAACGCCAGCGATCTTCAGGCCGGTGTTGAAGAAGGACGGAGCGGCTGCCCGCTGGACCGAGTTGATGCGGTCCTCAGCGTTGGCCCTGATCCCCTTCATCTCGTTATTGAGCTGGGAGAGCGTCCATTCGGTGTTCTGATCGGTGCGGTCGTTGGCTGCCGCAGCTCGGCCATCGAACTCAGCCAGGAGGGCGTCGACCGACAGGCCCGAGACACCAGCCTCGCCGGCAGCCACCGTAGCGGTCGCCTTGGCCTCGCGCGCCTCGCGTACCGTGTCCATCTTCTCAGCCGCGCCCTTCTCCTGCTCCTGCAGCATGCGCTGCTGGGTCTGGAACATCTGGTCACGGGCATTCTGGTTCGCCCTGGCGGCGTTCTCTTTGTAGAGCTGGTTCTGCTGCTCGGCGGCTGTCTTCTCAGCCTGATAGCTGAGGCCCTGCTGTAGCGCCCCGACAGTGAAGCCCAGCATGGATAGGGGATCACACATCAGTCGCCTCTTTTGCGATCAGAGACGCCTGAGCATTGAGTGACGAGAAAACAGGCCAAGCCTCACGGACGCTGTGCAGCGCCAGCCAGAGAAGCTTATCAAGACCGCTCTCCGAGACGATCAGGACCGCAGGCGCCCCACAGAGAACGCTAGGTAGCCTGCCCAGCGCCTTCTGGCTGTCTGTAAGCGCCCTCACGTACTTGGCGGCACCATGTCGAGGATTGAAGACGCCGACCGCTCGGCAGACGTCGACGGCGACAAACCAAGGCTGACCGTCAAGAAGGGCAAAGCGTATCGGGGTGGATTGATAAAACAGGGTATGGATATTGTTCAACGGCAGGGTCGTGCCGTGGCCGCTATTCGCGGACGGTTCGTTGTGCATGTTAAGCTCTTGTGGGTTTGTGGTGGTGGTGGTGTGCGATCAGCGCGGCATTGGGGAAGACCGGCCCTCTCGTCGGCAGGACAATGCGACAAGAGGACCGATGGCCACCACAGCCACAAGAACGAGGGGCCACGGCAATGAATTCAGCCATGGGTCAGCGCACTCTCAGGTGTCGAGGGTCCATTTGATGGACTGTGCGCGTGGTCGTCGAGAGGTTTAGGCGCCCCTTATAGGTTCACCTTAAGGTCTTCCTTGGGGACAGGTATTAGGTGGATGAGGGTTCTATCCACTTCCATGCTTCATAAAGATCATTCGGAGAGAAACCTCTTTTTCATCAGTCCCCTCTCCTCATCCTTTATTCTTGGTCTTCCCCTTCCGGAGTTCTCCTTAAGTGGGTGGTAATTGGATATGTGATTTCCCTCTGGGGGTTCTCCTTAAGTGTAAGCGCTGTTTTCCTAGACGTTGAACAAGAACCGTTGCCGACGCACGGTTGTCATCTAGACCACAGAAATGAGCCCGAAGTCGGTATCAATGTCAGAACGAGATAATGATTTCACCTACCTGTCTGCTCCTTAAAAGGACTGCGTGATGGCCCGGCTCTGCACCCTCGGCCAAGTTGAACTTTAAAAGCTTCCCCGTCTGGCTCAAGTTAATGTTCGATGGGCGATATGAGATGAAACAGTGCTTCATCCCGCAGGAGACAATCGGACGAACTGAGTCGTCGTCGTAGCGGTGTAGTGAAAGATTGATGTCAGGTAGCTTTTGGTTAGCCAATTGGCACGGGTACTCCGCGCAAGCCACCTCGCCATAAATTGGCTCTTGTTGGTCGATGAGGATAGCGTACCGAAACATTCTAGTGGGTACGGACTCCTCGGCGAGAGCGCCGCCTCCGTTAAAGCCTAAGGCCGCGCAGAGTAAAATCAGGTTGCGAAGCATAAGGCGGGTCTCCGGTGAGCTGAATTATTGCTCCCACGATTTAGCCAAAGTATGGTGGTGTTCACGAGGAGTAGTTCCACGGCATTAGCTCATCGACACGTCTCTGCTTGTGGCCGGCGGCAATCACGGTAGCCACGCTGGGCAGAGCGACCAGGGAGCGTTGCCTAAGGCTTGGGCAAGGTGACGCCGCAGTGCGGGAGCCAGTAGTGCCGCCCCGCAGAAGCTCTACGGGGCTGGCGGTGAGGCTTCTGCGGTCAGGCGGTGGCCGCGTCAGTGTCGCTGGCCTGCGCTTCGCGATAGACGTGGAAGGCCAAGTAGCACCGACCAATCCAGAATTGGTGATCATTGCCCTCGCTAAGGCGGTCATAAAAGCGGTCGAGGATGCGCCGCTCCTCGATCTCGAAGTATGCCTCGAACCACGATGTCCGTTTGAAGATTCGCATTCTCATGGTGTTGAACTATGCCCCAGTTGAAGTTTGTCCCGGCCGGAACAACACCGTTAGACTCTCACTCAAGATTCGCGTCAAGAGCAATAAATCCATTTATTTTCAATTACTTATCCACCGGTGAATTGGTCGGCGCGGAAGCGGATGGATATCAAGGCATTAGTGAAATCGTCGGTGAATTGATTGATTAGAAAAATTCTTGTGCCTTCGGACCTGGTGCAAGCTCTTCGGTATCGGCCGGCAGACGAATGGTGGCGTACCCATCGAGATTTCTGATCCAGCCGCCCTTGAGATGGTCATGCCCGAGGACTTGGAGGCGCTGGAGCTGCTCAGAGCCGGATACAGAGAGTGCGCAGGTTCTTCAATCACCTTGGCCTGTCTGCGTAGACTGCCAAGGGGACAGCTATCCCGGTCGGCGGCTATTGAGCGCAATTCTGCAGCAGACGGGTCGTAATTTCCATTTGAGCGGCGGACCGCCACTTTATGGCAGCTACGAGTGGGCCCTTGACTTCACCCTCAGCTGGTGGAAACGACAAACCTTTGCGTCATCTGGAGGCTTTCAACGCACGGTCACGCAAGCTGTCGAAATAGCTGGCGCCAACCGGCCCGGTCCTGTCGGACGAAGCGCCTTCAAGCAGAAGGTCGCGCAAACGTTGCCGCGGTTTGTCAACACTGATTTTCTCGCGAACATACTCACTGCTTGGTTGAGACGGTCGGGAAGGCATCAAAATCTCCAGTTCGTGCTAAGCCGCCAGCGAGGTTAGATCTGAACACAGCATTTACAGCAATTACAGCATTTACAGCATTGGCGACCAACCCTTCATCACAAAAGCTCCTGATCGCCCCCCGGTCACACAGCTTACACGTTCCGAGCAAAAGATTGCTCCCGCAACTTCAACAAGAGGATCGGAGCATGGACAAGATTGCGACAATCGGGTTGGACATAGCCAAGCAGGTATTTCAGGTCCACGGCGCGGACGCGCAGGGCGCTACGTTATTCAATCGGAAATTACGACGCAGCGAGGTTCGGCGGTTCTTCGAGAAACATTCCCCTTGTATCGTGGCAATGGAAGCCTGCGGAAGCGCCCACTACTGGGGGCGCGAGATCAGCGCGTTGGGGCATGAGGTACGAATATTGCCGGCGCAGTATGTGAAGCCGTTTGTCACCCGTGGAAAGACCGACGCGGCCGACGCCCTAGCCATAAGCCAAGCGATGAAACGATCTGATATCCGGTCCGTGCCGGTGAAGACCGCAGCTCAGCAAGCGGCTACCATGGTTCTGCGCACGCGAACCTTCTTTGTCCGTCAAAGAACAAATGCGATCA
Source organism: Rhizobium sp. WYCCWR10014 (assembly GCF_001657485.1). Lineage (GTDB taxonomy): Bacteria > Pseudomonadota > Alphaproteobacteria > Rhizobiales > Rhizobiaceae > Rhizobium. The sequence goes on along the minus strand of NZ_LXFU01000045.1, from coordinate 168,706 downwards.
ACGCACTGCGCGGTCATATGGCTGAGTTCGGCCTCGTCGCAAATCGCGGTATTACGAATATCGGCAAACTTGTCGCTGCACTTCCAGAGCGAGGCGACGCTCGCATTCCTCCGGCGGCGCGTCTCATGCTCGATGAAATCCTAGCGGAGATTGAGACACTTACGGTGCGAATTCACCGGCTCGACGACCAGATCGCAGCCCATGCAAAGCAGGACGAGGATCATTGCCGGCTGACGGCTATTCCTGGCGTTGGAACACTGACAGCATCCGCTATTCTAGCGCACGTGCCTGATCCTGGCTGCTTCAAATCCGCTCGCCACTTTTCGGCGTGGCTCGGTCTGACGCCAAAGCAGAATTCGAGCGGCGAAAAGCTGCGATTGGGAAAAATCTCGAAGATGGGAAACGGTGATCTGCGCTCCCTTCTTTATATTGGCGCTAGGGGTGTACTTAGCGCGGCTCGCCGGTTCGGAACACGCTCTGGATGGCTGCGGAGGCTTATGGACAGGCGCCCATTCAAAGTGGTCGCAATCGCGCTCGCCAATAAAACTGCGAGAGCAATATGGGCGTTGCTCACCAAGGGCGGAAGCTACCGCGCGCCGGAACTCGTGGGGAATTAGAGTTTTAGCCGTGGAGTTTTAGCGGGGCACCAACAGGTGTGGGAGCCGTCAGCGGCAGCATGACAAGTTCCAAGTAGGACTGGCTGGGAACAGGATAGGCGCCATTGGAGCGCGAGGGATATAATAGCCATCTACTTGCCGTGATGAGAATGGGTCAGCGTCTGAGAACAGACGACTAGGCCGCTAAGTATGTTGGGTCATAGCGATTGGCCGCTCGATACAATTCCTGCACCGCGGGTCGTTCAGTTTTATGCTGAGCGGCCCGCTCTCGGCTCGGCTTTCATGCGTGCCGGCGGCCGGACTGGCTCGTCTCCTAGTGGCCCGCAATTGCACCGCCCTCGTCCAGACGAGGTAGAGAGCTAACAGAGACACAAACGTGGGAGCCCCGCCGAAGAGGGAACAAAAAGACGCCGCCGATCGTAATACCGTTGGGCCGTGCGGAGGTGTGTATTAGAACAGCCATGCACTTCGATACTCTGTGCGGCCCGCTCCTGTAATGCATCAACCCATCTCCAAGAGGGTTCTTTTTCAGGCGTCGGCCGCATCGCGCAGACTCCACCCGCGCAACTTCTTCGCATTGTTCATTTCCGGCATTGTCAGTCTCGGTCGTAAAGTGGCCGCCAGCCGCGGGGCGTTTGCCTGAGAGTGACGGGGCGGAAACTACATGACCTCACCATGGATGATGCGGTGGCAGTTCGCACAAAGGCACTTTAGGTCTTCCAGACGGGTGTGCGTTTTACCTTCCATTTTGGCAACTGCCACCATGTCGTGGTGAACTTCGATACAGGCGTCACCATAAGGCCCAAGGCTTCTCGATGGAATTAAACCGCAGCGCTCGCAGAAGAGGTGTCCGTGTTTCTCGATGAAGCGTCGCTTTTTCATTCGCGCGAGGCCCGGTGCGCGCTCACGGCGGAGGTGCTGGACGCGGACAAGCGAACCCTCGGCCCAAGACCGCTCATCATCGAACTCCGAGTGGGGCGATGACGTTTCCTCGTCCTTGGGGATGATTGGGTAACCCGCATCCTCGATGATTTCGAAGCAAGGCGTCCCCACGCCCCCCGAGAAATCGCTCGGCATAGCGGGGTGGCCGATCACCCCCGTTAGAGCTATCCCGAAAACTGCCTTCGGTGGAAAACGCTCGCCCGTCGGCAAGAGGACGTCGTAGTCGGTTGAATCTTGGAAGCCGTGCTGCACACCGGACTTGAAGGCCTCAATCGCCTCGTCAATCATCCAAGGCTCGACACGCCTCAGCGTCTCCGCGGGGAGGCGTGAGGAACGTGTACGCACATCCGAATTGAGGAGCTTCACCAACTCTCCCGCTGATGCGCCCGATACGCCAATGCGGACACGCTTAGTGCTGTTGCCGTGCCCCTTGGTCCCGATCGGGCGACCCTTTGCCGCTCCGCGCTGGCCAATCAGTGTGACGAGTTCGTCAACCGGGAGGGTGAATTCCGCCGCGTCCAACAGTTGACGGTCAAGTTCCGGCCAGTTCTGAGCAACGGTGCTGTCCAGCCAAACCCCGGAAACCGTCGCATTGCCAGCCATAAGGCGCTCGAGGATCGTCCGGAGTGCCCGTCTGTAGTCAGGGTTTCGAAGGTTGGGCTTACCGAATGCTCCGCCGCGACTATGGACCGTGATGGCGTAGTCCTCCACCTCGACCTTAGCATTGAACGAATTGCCATCACCATCGAATATTGTTGTCAGCATGGAACGTGATTGGTTTGGAGAAACTGCATACGCAAGCCTAAGGCACCGTGGGAGCGACGGTGATAGCGGGGACTAAGTCGAGCTTCAAGATAAAGGCTGGGCAAGGGGCCTTTCGTCCACACTGTGAGCAGATTATGGCAGCCCGCGGCCACAAAGAGAAGGGGCCGCAGTGTCAATGACTGCAACCCCCGTTCTCACCCTCTAGCGAAGGGGCGGTGAGCTCCTTACAGTTCACTGGGAAATGAGCTGCACGGCGACGCTAGGCGTACCTAAACAAAACTGTAAGGATTGCGTTTGTGGATCGCTGTGGAAGAGACTGACGTGGACTATTCCTCAGCCGCAGGCCGCACGTCTCCCCCGGCGTCAGGTCCATCCCGATTGCTTTCTCCATCGCCCGCTTCAATCTGACGCGCTTCACCGCGTCTAAACCGTAGTGCTTCTCGCTCGCCCCCGTGTTGAGGTGCCCGAGTATGGCTGCCTTGTCCGTAGGATGAACGCCGGCAAGGTCGCATCTATCGGCCATGTTGTGGCACAGGGAGTGAACCGCGTGGAGGGGGTCGATGCTGACTTGCGCAGCCACTTCATCAGGGACTGAGAGGCCGTGTTTGGCCCCACAGGTCCAGAGTAGCGAGGAAACGCGAAGAGGTTCTTGCCCCCGCCTGTGACCACTTCCCGCGCAATCTCGAAGTCGGGATGGCGCCATTTCAGGAAGTGTGTAGACCGCTGCACGAAGTATGCATGGGGGGTGTCCAGAGGCTAAACCACCTTAGGTGCGCGTTCACTTGCATCGCGGACGGAGAAAAGACACTGTTGCCACGAAAAAGGACAGACGAATGGGAAAGAATAAGCACACCAGAAAGCCACCCGAGCGCTTTTCGAAAGCGCAGCGTGAGTTGCTCACCGATAAAGAATGGCTTGAACTTGAGAAGCGGACGACAGTTCAGTCTCCAGTCTCTCCATTGAGTAATGCAGTCAGGGCGGTTGGTGTCGATGGGCCAGCGAGGCGTGGGGTCAGCTATAAGTCTTGATCGCTTCATCCATCCCACCGGCTTTCACCTTTTCCTCACCGAGGATGTAACCGCCATCTTGCGGGCCTCCGGTTTGTCGAAGCGCCATTGTCGTGTTTGAAGCACGGCTGGACATGGTGAGCACGGAGGAGGCCGCAGCGTCGATCACTGCGACCCCCGTTCTCACCCTCTAGCGAAGGGGCGGTGAGGCTCCTTACGGCTCACTAGGAATGAACGCAAAGGGACGCTAGTCGTGCCCAAGCAAAGCTGCAAGGTTCCTGTTCAGGCTGCATCTGTGGATTGCTGCGGAAGAGGCGCGGGTGGCATTTGAGATCAGCAACTCCGTGGCAGCACCACGGCCCCGACACAATCCCTCATCTGCTTCTCTGAGGCTCCCTGCGTATAGACGCCGAAGGTGATGTCCTTCTTCTTGTCCGAGACGTGGCCGACGACATCCTTCACCGTCTCCACTGTCTGCCCTGCATGTCGGGCCTGAGTGATGAACCAGCGGCGCGCTGAATGGAAGTTGACGAGGCTTCTCCGCTTACCCGGCCGCACGTCATCGACCTTCAGGTGTTTTCGGTAGCGATTGAAACGCTTCCCGAATGTGTCACCGGGGTCGCGCTCTTCGCTCAGCTCGTGAAACAGCCATTCCTTCGGCTGCTTATCTCTCGTGCGGCGGGCGATGATCTCTAATAGGTCAGGATGAATCGGCACCTTTCGGGCTGCTGAGCGGGTCTTCCCTTGCTGAATGTCGAAGATGTCATCGTGGACTTCCTCAACCCAAAGCGTCAGCACTTCTGCCATCCTCATCCCAGACAAGCAGGAGATACGCAGCGCGTCAGCAATCTGTTGTTGGTGGTCATTGTCCATGCCATGGGGATACTCCGAGTAAAGCAGGGTCTTCAGCTCGGCTTCAGTGAAGGGCCGCTCGCCTTCATTGTCCCCCCGCTCGACCCTTCTACGCCCGCTAGCCACTTCCTGCCCGAGCCAGGGGTTATCTTCAGCAGTCCCCGCCACGTGGCCGCGCTTGATCAGGTATTCCCAATAGCCGCGAAGAGCTGTCATGTGCTTCTTGGCGGTGCTTCTGTCCATTGGCTCGACGATCTCGGTCACATAACGACCGGCAGCCTTGCGGGTGATATCGGGAAGCCGGTACTTCTCCCCCATGCACCAGCGAGCAAAGCGATTGATTAGGCCCCGCCGCTCGTTGGTTGTCTTAGGGGCAAGCTTGATTGCTGATAGGTAGGCATCAAGGTAGTGGTCCACGGGGTGGTCGCCAGCAACGGCTCTTGTGAAGCGTTCGCGGGCTTTTCCTCGCAAGCTGTCGGCTTCGGCCTCTGCGGCCCATACCGCATCCTCGGCTGCCTCTCCGCCCTCGGTTAGTGCCTCGGCGATAGCCGCCTTGGACAGCTCTCCTCTAAGCTCTGCCAGCTCCTCGCTGGTGCTGATGACCTCTCCCGTCTTGACGCGGGCAAACAGCGCCCGAACCTCTGGCTCAAGCTTATCTCGCCTCGCGATCGCTACCTTGATGTCCCCAGTCTCCAAGCTCTGAAGGTACATCGTCGTGCCGTTGAAATAGCTTCGACACGCCTGGGGGATGGCTATTCGAAACCACCAAGTCTGCCCCTTTAGATCAAGCAGTCGCTTGGACCCCTTATTGCTTTTCCCTGCCATTCTGACCAATCATTCTGACCAATGATGACCGGTAATTACCCTTATATTCCAGTTGCTTCAAGGGGTTGGCGGTTGAAATCTTCGATCCCGCTTAGCTCCACCAGCCTACGCTCTTCGAGCTTCGGCTCGGCAAGCCGAAAGGCTTGACCGGACGAGCGCGAGAAGGAAGCGGAGGCTGCCGCGCCGAAGTTGCGAAGCAACATAGGCGGGCTATGATCCTTCCATGAAGTATGTCTACATTCTCCAGAGTGTCGAATTTCCGGATCGTTATTACGTTGGCGTGACGAGTGACCTGAAGTCGCGCCTAGCGAAGCACAACGCCGGGGAGGTCTCTCATACCTCGAAATACGTCCCTTGGTCTCTCAAGACCTATCTCGCTTTCTCCAATGAAGCGCAGGCCTTTGCTTTCGAGAAATATCTGAAGTCGGCGTCGGGCAGAGCATTCGCAAAGAAAAGACTCTAACCGCCCACGCCAACTCCGGGAGGCCGCTTGCGTAGCCCGCCGGCGCCTCGCGCTCTTCACATCTTGACAAAAAAAACAGCCGTCAAACGCTTCACCACCGCCAGCACCAATAGCAGAACGGGAAAAGCGATGGCCCAGGAGCGCGCGCCCATGCGGAGGGCCACATGGCAAGGGCAGGCGCGCTCAGGCCTTGTGCTCTCACGATGCTGAATGAATGAGAGCCCTCGCAAGGCACCCACGCGCAAGCCGCTTGGCGATGGAAAGATGCATCGCTGAAAGCCCCAAGTGAGAATTCACCGGCAATAAGAAAATATCGAAGGCGGCTGTTTCGGGTAAACAGGCAAAATTAGAATATTTTGTCTATTGATTTTATGGATTATAGCGTCCCATAGCCCTGTCGATTTCAACATTGAGATTTTCGAACGCCCGGCGGATGCGTCGTTGGGCGCATGTGACTTGCCGTCTTCTTCCAAGATCAAACAGGAGATATCCATGAGCAATCCAGTTCTCGTCAATCAGATCATTCCCGAGTCCGATGTCGTGCCGCTGACCGGCCGCGTCGGAGCCGAAATCAGGGGTATTCGCCTCGGCGGAGACCTTTCGGACGCGACGGTCGCAGCCATCAACCAGCTTCTGCTGAAACACAAAGTCATCTTTTTCCGCGATCAGGACCATCTTGGCGATTCCGAACAGGAAGCCTTCGCGCGCCGCTTGGGCGACCTTGTGCCTCATCCAACTCAGGGCCCGGTGGCCGGCACGGCTTCCATCCTCAATCTCGATTCCAGCCGCGGTGGCGGCAGGGCGGACCAGTGGCACACCGATGTCACCTTCGTGGATGCCTATCCTAAATTCTCGGTCCTTCGCGGCGTCGTCATTCCGGCGGCTGGAGGGGATACGATCTGGTCCAACACCCATGCCGCATACGAAAGTCTGCCAGCATCGCTCAAATTGCTGGCGGACAATTTGTGGGCCATTCACAGCAATGCCTATGATTACGCAGCCGTGCGCCCTCGCGCCACTGCTGACGAGAAGAAGCATTTCGAGGAAGTTTTCACTTCGACCATCTACGAGACCGAGCATCCAGTCGTGCGTGTCCATCCCGAAACCGGCGAAAGATCGCTGCTGCTCGGCAATTTCGTTCAGCGCCTCGTCGGCTTGTCGAAGAGCGACTCCACGAAACTCTACGAGGTCTTCCAGTCCTACGTTACCGCCCCGGAAAATACCGTGCGCTGGCACTGGAGAGCCGGCGACGTCGCAATCTGGGATAATCGCGCGACCCAGCACTACGCTGTCAACGACTACGGCGACCAGCACCGGGTCGTGCGCCGCGCCACCGTCGACGGCGACGTCCCCGTCAGCGTCGACGGCCGCCGCAGCGTAACCCACGTCAAGGCCGCCAAGCCGAAAGCAAAGGCCGCGTGAGCGCGGCCGGACTAAAAACCACCATGAAGCTTCATATCGCGCGGTGCTTACCGCGCTACTCGATCGGCGAACGCGCGTCAGAAACGGCGAACTGAGCGCGGTCACATTTCCAGCCATGCTGGTTGTGAACGGGCGCCAGCGACGCAACCAGGGGGTGCGCCGGGACGGTCCAGATAGCGAACGCTCAGTTGGCTAGAAGCAAATTCCTGATACACCAAGGAAAAGTCCGAAGAGGAGCACACCCATGGCTGGTCAACCCGTTACCACCCGCATCGTCCTTGCATCGCGCCCATCCGGAAAGCCGGTGGCTGCGAATTTCTGGCTCGAGCGGGAGACGGTTCGCGATCTCGCCGAGGGCGAGGTTCTTCTCAAGACGCTTTATCTTTCCCTTGACCCCTACATGCGGGGCCGCATGGACGACGCCAAGTCCTATGCCAAGCCGGTCGAAATCGGCGGTGTGATGGAAGGGGGCACGGTTGCGCAGGTCGCGCGCAGCCGCAACACGGCGTTCAAGGCGGGGGATATCGTCCTCTCGCATTCCGGCTGGCAGAGCTATTCGATTTCCGATGGTACAGGCTTGCAGAAGCTCGATCCGGAAACCGCACCGATCACGACAGCACTCGGCATTCTCGGAATGCCCGGCTTCACGGCTTATGCCGGACTTCGCAATATCGGCAAACCCAAAGCCGGGGAAACACTTGTGGTCGCCGCAGCGAGCGGCGCGGTTGGCTCGGCAGTTGGGCAGATAGCAAAGATTTACGGTGCGCGTGTTGTCGGAATCGCAGGCGGGTCCAAGAAATGTGAGCACTTACGCCAGGAGCTCGGCTTCGATGTCGCGATAGATCATCATTCGAGCGATTTTCCGGCACAAATCGCAGCCGCTTGTCCGAACGGAATCGATGTCTATTTCGAGAATGTTGGTGGCCACGTCTGGAGCGCGGTGTTTCCATTGCTGAACGACTTCGCACGCATACCGGTCTGTGGGCTCATCGCGCATTACAACGAAACATCCTCTGTCTCGAGCGGACGTGATCAGCTTCCTGCGGTGATGCGTGCCACCCTGCGGAAAAGCCTCACCATACGAGGCTTCATACAGCGCGAATTTGCCGACCAGCGTGCCGACTTCTCCCATCAGGCCGGAGCGTGGATCTCCGAAGGGCGGCTCAAGTACAAGGAAGATATCGTTGACGGACTTGAAAACGCTCCAGAGGCTTTCCTTGGCCTCCTGGAAGGGAAAAATTTCGGAAAGCTGATCGTGCGCGTCGCGCCCTGAACACAGCCTTGGCGTTGTCGATTTCCCGGCGCAGTTCTTTTTGCTCACGGTAGAAACAGAACAAAAAAGCGAATCCCGAAGAAGCGCACACCGGAGCACGTATATTCTATGAAAAATATAGAGACGCTTTAATTTGGTCTCGTCTTATTCCGGAGGGTATGATGAAGATCACAAGGCGAGCTTTTACTGCAGTGGTGGCGGGCGCCATCGCGACACCTTTGACGCATGTTCGGCTGGCCGGCGCCGCTGACAAGGTCGTGCGTATCGGCTACCAGAAATATGGAACGCTGGTGCTTCTCAAGGGCAAAGGCACGCTGGAGAAGAAACTGGAACCCATCGGCTATACGGTTGAATGGACCGAGTTCCCGGGCGGTCCCCAGCTGCTCGAGGCCCTGAACGCTGGCGCTGTCGATTTCGGTTCGACCGGCGAAACGCCGCCGATCTTCGCCCAGGCCGCAAACGCTCCGCTTGTCTATATCGCACACGAGCCGCCCGCCCCGCGCGGCGAAGCCATACTTGTTCCGAAGGACAGTCCCATAAAGTCCGTCGCGGAGCTGAAAGGCAAGAAGGTCGCCTTCAACAAGGGCTCAAACGTCCATTACCTGCTCGTCAAGGCGCTCGAAGAAGCCGGCTTGACCTATGAGGACGTCGAACCATCCTTCCTCGCCCCGGCCGACGGCCGCGCAGCCTTCGAAAAGGGCGCGGTCGATGCGTGGGTTATCTGGGATCCCTTCCAGGCAGCTGCGGAAGTCGCGGTCGAAGCGCGAGAACTCAGAAATGGCGAAGGCATCGTTCCCAATCATCAGTTCTATCTCGGCACCAAGGCGCTGGTCGACGGCCACGCCGAGGCCATCGATGTCTTGATTGACGCCATTTCCGAGATTGACGAATGGACCAAGTCCGACACCGCGGCTGCGGCTGCGGAGCTATCACCATCGGTCGGCATCCCTGAACCTGTCCTCGTCAAGGCGCTCGAGCGCCAGTCCTATGGGATCAAGAGCCTGGACGACACCGTCGTCGCACAGCAGCAGAGCATCGCCGACACCTTTTTCAAACTCAAGCTCATTCCCAAGGAGGTGACGATTGCCGACGTTGTCCGCAAGGGCAAGGCATAGTGCTCATCTTCCCACCTTGCTCGAGTGAGTTCAGCAAAAAGGATAATGCCGTGACTGCTGCAGCAAGAACGCTTCCGATACTCGATCTCGGGCGTTTTGCATCCGCTCATCCGGGACGAGAGCAAGCGCTGGCGGAGCTTCGCGACGTCAGCCGAACACTCGGATTTTTCTATCTCACCGGACACGGTATTCCGCAGCGGCGGCAAAGATTCCCGTAATTTTAGACCATCTATCGCGGGCCAGATTAACTTAACGTCTGCATGCAGAAGGGAGCTAGCATGACGGTTCCACTGGTTAGCTTGAGCAATCTGTCGACGGAGCCATCCCCTTCGCCTCAGGTCGCCGCGATATGGGAAGCTCTTTGCGCGGAGGCCGTGAATGCTTCGGCCAAGGATGCAGCACTCACGCGCGCCATGAATTCCGCAGTGCTTTATCATGCGAGTTTCGCTCAGGCGCTCGCTCAGCGGGTCGCGATCAAACTGGCCAATCACGACCTCGACCATGAAGAGCTGCTGGCGGTGATTGCGCAGGCGTTTGTCGGCAATCGCAATATTGTCGCCGATGCCGCCGCCGACCTGACCGCAATCAAGGAACGCGATCCGTCGAACACGGAAATCCTGACGCCATTCCTTTACTTCAAGGGCTTTGTGGCTTTGCAGGGACAACGCGTCGCCCACTGGCTTTGGCATCATGACCGCCTCCATTTGGCGCGCCACATTCAGAGCCGAATTTCGGAAGTTTTCGGCGTCGACATTCATCCCGCCGCAAAGATGGGCAGGAGCATCATGCTCGATCACGGGAGCGGCCTGGTCATTGGCGAGACAGCGGTCGTCGAAGACGACGTCTCCATACTCCAGAATGTTACATTGGGAGGGACGGGCAAGGAGACCGGCGACCGGCACCCCAAGGTGCGGCGCGGCGCTCTTATCGGAGCGGGAGCCAAGATTCTCGGCAACATCGAAATTGGCGTCGGCGCCAAGGTGGGTGCAGGCAGCGTGGTCGTAAATGCCGTTACAGCCTACACATCGGTCGCCGGCATTCCGGCGAGGCAGGTAGGCAAGCGCCACTTTAATCTTCCGGGCATTACGATGGACCAGACCCTGTCTGAACCGGAGTATACGATCTAAGGCCTGGGGTAGGCTTGTCTGGGCGAGGTTGGCGGGACGAGTGACGTGAAATCACGCCTGGCAAAACACAACGCCTAGAAGGTTTTGCATACCTCGAAATACGCCCCTTGGTCTCTCAAGACCTATCTCGCTTTTTCCGATGAAGCGCAGGCCTTTGGTTTCGGGAAATATCTGAAGTCGGGCTCGGGCAGAGCATTCGCAAAGAAAAGCCGCTGATCGCCCCACGTCAACTCCGGCAGGCCGCTCTCACAGCCCGCCGGTGCCTCGCACTTCACATCTCGACAATAACAGCCGTCACCCGGTTGACCACCGGCAGCACCAATAGCAGGACGGGAAAGGCGATGGCCCAGGAGAGCGCCCATGCGGAGGGCCACATGGCAAGGGCAGGCGCGGTCAGGCCTTGTGCTCTCACGATGCTGATCGCCGAGACGACTTATGTCATCAGCAGCGAGAGGATGAGCGGCATGACGATCGTATTGTAGCGTTTGGGGAGTTTGCCTTTGGGCATTTTGATCTGCGTAAGGTGCCGATCAGACAATTGCGCAGCGCCGATCGGCGGGTTGCGCTTTGATTGACGTAAACGCTTACGGGGCTTCGATCTGAAGCAACGCCATCTCTATCGCCGAAAAGGTCCCGCCGTTCAAGTCCGCCCCCATCCGCTTCCGATCGCCTTTGCCAATTCCTCAATGAGAGGATGTATGTTCGTTGCTGGTATCTCAGCGATTCGGCTCCAGGACCCTCAGCCAATGACCAGAGCAAGACGCCGCCGCATCATCCGTACCCGACGAACCCTGACCGGGCTCGCCCTCGTCGGCTCGATTTCGTTTCTGGCCGGTATGACCGATGCCACCGGTCTTCTGCTGACCGGCGATTTCGTCTCGTTCATGACGGGAAACACCACGCGGGCGGCACTGGCCTTGAGTGAGGGCAATCTTTATCATGCGGCGGTCCTGATCTCCGCCATCGTCGTTTTCGTGCTTGGCAATGCGGCAGGCATCGTCATCTCTCATGTTTCGCAACGCCGCATTTTCGTGGTGCTCGGCTGCGTCGGTGCCATGCTGGCGCTCGCCTCGATGATGACGGCGCAGAACATGCTGCTCGCGCGGTTCTACATGATTGTTTTTTCCATGGGCATGGTGAACGCCGCCGTCGAGCATATCGACGGCCTGCCGATCGGGCTGACCTATGTGACCGGCGCCCTGTCGCGTTTCGGCCGCGGCATCGGCCGCTGGATCATCGGCGATCGTCGTGTCGAATGGACGATCCAGATCGTGCCCTGGGGCGGCATGGTGCTCGGCGCGATCGCCGGAGCCGTCCTGACGCGGCTGACAGGTGCGCACGCGCTTTGGCTCGTCTCCCTCTTCGCCACGATGCTTGCGCTTGCCGCCATGCTTATCCCACGGCCGCTTCAGCGCCGCTTCAACCAGAAGATCGCGCCGAGGGGATCGGCTATCAAGCGCGCGAAATAAAGCATGTCGCGCAAAAGTGTGCAGCGGTTTTGCGACAACGACATGCGCAAAGCCAAAGACCTAAAGCCTGGTAAGCGAATCTGAAAGATCGCGCCGCGCTTTAGAACCGTCGCATTCCTGTCACCGTCGAATCGGATAGGAAGGACCGCCGCCAATCCCGAAGGAGTGGGTCTTGTTCCTGATTTCGAAGCTTGTCTGGATTTTCGCTCAGCCGCTGTCGCTGGCATTCTTCCTCGTCTTCTTTGCCCTGCTTGCTGGCCTTCTGCGCTGGCGTATTTTAAGTATCCTCGGCGCAGCGGGTTCAGCCCTCATCCTCTTCGTCACGCTCTACACCACGGCCGGCAACCTGCTCATGCAGGGTCTCGAACAGCGCTTCGCAAAGCCGACCGATCCAGATAGCCTGCAATGCATGATCGTGCTCGGCGGCGCCTTCGAAAACGAGGTGAACACGGCGCGCCACGGCATAGAATTCAATGCTGGAGCCGATCGCTTCATCGAAGCCCTGCGGCTGGCGCAGAAATTTCCGCAGTCGCGCATTCTGGTTTCGGGCGGCGACGGCTCCATTTCGGGCATCTACGAAGGCGATGCGGCGGTATCCGAGCGTTTCTTCCCGCTCTTCGGCGTTGGCAGGGATCGCCTGATCGAGGAGAGGCAATCGCGCACGACCTTTGAAAATGCCGTTAACACTAAGGAATTCCTGGCAAGCCAGGGGCTTTCCAACTGCCTGCTGATCACATCGGGTTTTCACATGCCACGCTCCGTCGGCATCTTCCGCAAGCTCGGCATCGATATCGTGCCCTGGCCGACCGATTATCGCACCGACGGCCAGGTGAGGCTCGGGCTCGATTTCACTCAGCCGAACCTCAATGCACAGAACCTGGCGACGGCGATCCGCGAATGGTACGGCCTGGTCGGCTACTATCTCGCCGGCCGCACGTCGGAGCTCTATCCAGGCTGAAAGCTATTTTTTCGAGATGGTGACGAATTTCGTGCCGCGGACGCGTGCCGTCACGATGCAGGGATCACCTTCGGTGCGGTCGCAGAAACGCGGATGCATCTTCATCGCCAGCACCATGTTGCCGAAGCGCTGGACGAAATCGTAGCCATAGATCTGTGCCGTCGCGATCATGAAATAACCGCCCTCGGCAACCTGCAGATAGAAATTATAGGTGCAGCCGTCGTCGTTGCATTGCGGCCCCTTCTGCCCGTCGCAGGTCAGCTGGCCTTCGTTGACCACCGCGTCGATCAGGCCATCATTGTTGATGTCCTGCCGGATGATGAAGCCGTCGGCAAATTCGGCCGTCTTGCACTGCTCCTGGAAATGTTTCTTCTCGTAGATCTCAGGATCGGAAATCAGCGATTGCTGACTGAGGGCGACAGCCGGCATGACAAGCAGCAGGACGATATTCAGAACGGCGAGCACCAGCGTTTTCACGGCTTTCCTCTTTTGGGTAAAGGCTCTGTAGCCTCATGCATATCGTCCAAAAGTGTGCAGCGGTTTTGGGACAACGACATGCATCGAATAAAGACCTTCGCTTTATGACGCCGCCGCCTTGCGCCGCCCTTGCCGCCGTGGTTCTTTCCCGAGAACAGGTAGAGCATGATGTCGTCCGAAAACCGCTCACACTTTTCGGCATCATGCTCTGAAACTTCTGCCGGTTCCGAGGTTCGCATGTCCTTGCTCGTCTATCTCGATTATGCCGGCATTGCGCTGTTTGCCGCGACAGGCGCGCTCGCGGCCTCGCGCAAGCAACTGGACCTGATCGGATTTTTGTTTTTCGCCATGGTGACGGGAACGGGCGGCGGCACCGTGCGCGATATCGTGCTCGGCCGCGTGCCGGTCTTCTGGGTGCTGAACCCCGCCTATATCCTCGTCTGCTGCATCGTGGGCGTCATCGTTTTCTTCACCGCCCATCTGCTGGAATCGCGCTATCGCCTGCTGATCTGGCTGGATGCGATCGGCCTTGCCGCTTATTGCGTGATCGGCGCCGCCAAGGGCCTCGCCGCCACCGGCTCGCCGACCATCGCGATCGTTACCGGCACGCTGACGGCGACCTTCGGCGGCATCCTGCGCGATCTGATGGCAAACGAGCCTTCGGTGCTGTTGCGGCCGGAAATCTACGTGACCGCAGCCCTCATCGGTGCCGGCGTCTTCACGCTCGCCAATGCGCTCGGAATGCAGCTCTATCTGGCGTCTGCCTGCGGCGTCGTGGCGGCCTTTGCCGTGCGCGGTGGAGCCCTGTGGTTCGGCTGGACTTTCCCGACCTACAGGCACAAGCCCGGCCGGCATCCAGACGATGTCATGTGAAGCGACATGCAAAAATAAAGATCTAAAGGGCGTCGCATGACGCGCTTTAGAGGTGTCGTCAGCCCTGCTTCGCCCGCAGGCGGATCACCACGTCGACATGGGCAATCTCCATGCCCTCAGGCGGTTCCGGCAGATTGGCGATCGTCAGGTTGCTGACGGGAATGTCGAGCACCTCGTTATCGCCTTCGACGAAGAAATGGTGATGGTCGGAAATATTGGTGTCGAAATAGGTCTTGGCGCTCTCGACGGCGAGAACGCGGATGAGACCAGCTTCCGTGAACTGATGCAGCGTGTTGTAGACGGTTGCCAAGGACACCGGCACGCCGGCGGCAACCGCCTCCTCATGCAGTTCCTCGACGGTCAAATGCCGGTCGCCCTTGGCAAACAGGAGGTCGCCGAGCGCGACGCGCTGGCGGGTGGGGCGCAGGCCTGCACCGCGCAGCCTTACCTCTATTGCGATCGGGAATGCACCCGTCATCAAAACCAACTCCGGTTATTCTGGCATAAAGCAATCATGTTTCTTTAAGGGGTATAACTTTTGCATCGGAGCCTTTCAATAGTTCAATGGGGACGGGAGCCTGATAAACGCGGCAAAAACGGGCTTTTGACGCAAATAGGTCTGGTCCCAGCCCTAGCCTTCCTGTATGCGACCACCAAATAATGGCGCAAGCCTGGTCCGGGGAGATGAATGAAGCTGCCTTGCTTGTGCTTCATTTTCTGAAGAACTTGGACTACACGTTCACATCCATCGGCTTGACGCGGGGGGAAACAGAAACTTTATGACGACCAGACAGTCCAGCTTCTCGTATGAAGAACTCATCGCTTGCGCACATGGCGAGCTGTTCGGCCCCGGCAATGCGCAGCTGCCCCTGCCGCCTATGCTGATGGTTCACCGCATCACGGAGATTTCCGAAACGGGCGGCACCTTCGATAAGGGCTACCTCAGGGCCGAATACGACGTTCGTCCCGACGATTGGTATTTTCCCTGCCATTTCGAAGGCAATCCGATCATGCCGGGCTGCCTCGGTCTCGACGGCATGTGGCAGCTGACCGGTTTCTTTCTGGGTTGGCTCGGCGAAGAAGGTCGCGGCATGGCGCTTTCTACCGGCGAAGTGAAATTCAAGGGCATGGTCCGGCCACAGACGAAGCTGATCGAATATGGCATCGACTTCAAACGTGTCATGCGCGGCCGTCTGGTCCTCGGCACCGCCGACGGCTGGCTAAAGGCGGACGGCGAGACCATATATCAGGCGGCCGACCTTCGCGTCGGTCTATCGAAAGACAAGACGGCCTGAAACCGCATTTCGAGCGGCTGACGAAAACAACAAAGGTTTGATCAGATGAGACGGGTAGTTGTCACAGGTCTGGGTGTCGTGTCCTCGATCGGAAACGACGCAGCCGAAGTCACCGAATCCTTGCGGC
This sequence comes from Rhizobium sp. WYCCWR10014, assembly GCF_001657485.1. GTDB lineage: Bacteria > Pseudomonadota > Alphaproteobacteria > Rhizobiales > Rhizobiaceae > Rhizobium. Next base: position 153,099 of record NZ_LXFU01000045.1, on the reverse strand, counting down.
AGGCAAAGTCGGGTATCTCCTTTTCGAGCGATTTCGCCGAACATGGGTTCAAGTGCCAGGTCTGGGGCAGTCCGAAGCTCGGTTCGGCGGAACTTGCCGAACTGGTCGACCGCCGCGCCATGCGCTTCCTGTCGCAGGGCGGCGCCTGGAACCATGTGGCCATGAAGCAGGCACTTGCCGATTCCGGCCTGGAAGAGAAAGACTACGCTCAGAACGAGCGTACCGGCATCATCATGGGCTCCGGCGGTCCGTCCACCCGCACCCTGATCGAAGCCGCCGAAATCACCATTAAGAACAACAGCCCGAAGCGCATCGGCCCCTTCGCCGTGCCGAAGGCGATGTCCTCGACCGCATCGGCCACACTCGCCACCTGGTTCAAGATCCACGGTGTCAATTATTCGATTTCGTCGGCTTGCTCGACCTCGGCACATTGCATCGGCAACGCCGCCGAGATGATCCAGTGGGGCAAGCAGGACGTGATGTTCGCCGGCGGCCACGAGGATCTCGATTGGACGATGTCCAACCTCTTCGACGCCATGGGCGCCATGTCCTCCAAATATAACGACACGCCGGACAGCGCCTCGCGCGCCTATGACGTCAACCGCGATGGTTTCGTCATCGCCGGCGGCGCCGGTGTGCTGGTGCTCGAGGAGCTGGAGCGCGCCAAGGCCCGCGGTGCTAAGATCTACGCCGAAATCGTCGGCTACGGCGCAACCTCGGACGGCTACGACATGGTCGCGCCCTCAGGCGAAGGCGCTATCCGCTGCATGCGCCAGGCGCTCGCCACCGTCAAAGGCGATGTCGACTACGTCAACACGCACGGCACATCGACGCCGGTCGGCGACAGCAAGGAAATCGGCGCCATCCGCGAAGTCTTCGGCTCGAAGATCCCGCACATCCAGTCGACCAAGTCGCTGACCGGCCATTCGCTTGGCGCTGCCGGTGTGCAGGAATCGATCTATTCCCTGCTGATGATGCAGCAAGGCTTCATCGGCGAAAGCGCCCATATCACCGAGCTCGATCCGGAATTCGAAGGCGTGCCGATCGTGCGCAAGCGTATCGACGACGCCAAGATCGACATTGCCCTCTCCAATTCCTTCGGCTTCGGCGGAACCAACGCCACGCTCGTCTTCCAGCGCTATAACGGATAAATAATAATATGACGGGAATCATGCAGGGTAAGCGCGGGCTCGTCATGGGCGTCGCCAACAACCACTCGATCGCCTGGGGGATCTCAAAAGCTCTCGCCGCACAGGGTGCGGAACTCGCCTTCACCTATCAAGGCGATGCGCTCGGCAAGCGCGTCAAGCCGCTTGCTGCCGAGGTCGGCTCGGATTTCGTGCTGCCCTGCGACGTCGAGGACGTCGCCTCGGTCGATGCCGTCGTCGACGCGATAAGCGAGCGCTGGGGCAAGCTCGATTTCATCGTCCATGCCATTGGCTTTTCCGACAAGAACGAGCTGAAGGGTCTCTACGCCGATACGACGCGCGAGAATTTCAGCCGCACCATGGTCATTTCCTGTTTCTCCTTCACCGAGATCGCCAAGCGCTGCGCTCCGTTGATGGAAGATGGTGGTGCCATGCTGACGCTGACCTATAATGGCTCGACGCGCGTCATCCCGAATTACAACGTCATGGGCGTCGCCAAGGCAGCGCTCGAGGCTTCGGTGCGCTATCTCGCCGCCGATTACGGCCCGCGCGGCATCCGCGTCAATGCCATTTCCGCCGGCCCGATCCGCACGCTTGCCGGCGCCGGCATCTCCGATGCCCGCGCGATCCTCTCCTGGAACCAGCGCAATGCGCCGCTGCGTAAGACCGTGACCATCGATCAGGTCGGCAGCTCGGCTCTCTACCTGCTCTCCGACCTTTCCTCCGGCGTCACCGGCGAAATCCACTTCGTAGACGCCGGCTTCAACGTCACCTCCATGCCGACGCTGGAAACGCTGCGCAAAGCGGACGTCGAATAAACACTATCGATTGAAACTCAAAGGCCGTACGCAGATGATGCGCACGGCCTTTTTCTGTCGATAGATCGTATCGAGGCCGCTTGAGCCTATTTCTTCGCCCAGAGAACCTTGAACCGGGCGTTGCGGCAGGTTTCGCCGCTTTCCCTGAAATTCGCCGCCAGAACCGGCTCGTAAGGCAGGCCGCGATTGGCGACGAGCATCAGGCGTCCGCCGCCGCGAAGGGCGGATGCGGCAGTCTTGATCATTGCCTGGCCGAGCGCCGGCTCGGCCGCGTGTCCCTCATGGAAGGGCGGGTTCATGATGACGAGATCGTATTTATCCTTGACCGGCTCACCCGCCAGATCGTGCCAGAAGAAGCGCGCAGGCGCGTTCGGGCAATTCTCAGCCAGATTATCCCTGGCAGCCTCCAGAGCCGCGTGATCGGCCTCGTAGAGGTCGAGGCGCGTCAGTCCACGCGACTTCCGCGCCATCTCGACGGAGAGATAGCCCCATCCGGCACCGAAATCCGCAACGTCGCCGGTGAAATCCTCAGGCAGGCGCGAGGCGAGCAGTTCCGATCCGGCATCGATGCGGTCATGCGAGAACATGCCGGCGGTCGCATTGAAACGGCCGTCGACGCGCACCGGCGCCTTTGCCATCTTGGAGATAATCTCGTCTGCATCCGCCGGCCGGCCGAACCAGAAGGCGACGCCGTGATATTTCGGCATGTGGTCGACCGCGAGATTGAAACCTTCCATCCGCTTGCGTAGCGGCTGGATGCCATCTTCCTTGGCGCCGGCAACGACGATCAGGCCGCCGAGCCGCGTACGGGCGATAGCAGCGGCAAGATTGGCCTCGTTCTCACCCTTGTGCTTGGTGCAGAGCACCAGAGCCGCATCGTAGTCCTCGCCGTCGATCTCCGGCTTCGCTTCGATCCGCTGGGCCATCAGCTGCCGATAGAGCGGCCGGAAGCCCTGGACGGCGCTGAGCGAGGCGGCAAAGCCTTCCGGCAGCGCAAAGCCTGCCTCGGCGCCGAGGAAGAGCACGCGCTCGCCCTCGCCGGGCGCTGCGACTGTGCCGCTGGCAAAGGGATGGAACAGGGTCTTCAGCGTCTCGCTGCTCATGGTCTCGTCTCGTCTTAAAGCGTGTCGTGCAAAAGTGTTCAGCGGTTTTGCGAGCACGACATGCGCAAAACCAAAGACCTGAAGTGCGGCTAGAGCGCCGCGCGTCTTTTCAGACACGCTAAAGACGCTCTATCACTTTAGAATCTGCGCATAACCCTTTCCGAAAATCCATTCCGACTTTCGGGGTTATGCGCTAACGATCTGAAAGATCGCGCCGCGCTTTAGGATACAAAAAGGGCGCGGAAGCATTCCCGCGCCCGGTATTGAACCTGGAAGGCGGCTTATTCGGCCGCTTCTTCCTTCTTCTTCTCGTTCGGGATTTCCTGGCCGGTGGCCTGGTCGACGACCTTCATCGACAGGCGAACCTTGCCGCGTTCATCGAAGCCGAGCAGCTTGACCCAGACCTTGTCGCCTTCCTTGACGACGTCCTGCGTCTTGGCAACACGCTCGGAAGCGAGCTGCGAGATGTGGACGAGGCCGTCACGGGCGCCGAAAAAGTTGACGAAGGCGCCGAAGTCGGCGGTCTTGACGACCGTGCCTTCGTAGACCTGGCCGATCTCAGGTTCGGCAACGATCGAGTGGATCCACTTGCGGGCCGCTTCGATCTCCTTGCCGGAGGAAGAGGCGATCTTGACGGTGCCGTCATCCTCGATGTTGATCTTCGCGCCGGTCTTTTCGACGATTTCGCGAATGACCTTGCCGCCGGAGCCGATGACTTCACGGATCTTGTCGACCGGGATGTTCATGACTTCGATGCGCGGAGCAAATTCGCCGAGCTGGCCGCGGCTTTCGGTGATGGCCTTGGACATTTCGCCGAGGATGTGGGCGCGACCGCCTTGGGCCTGGCCAAGGGCGACCTTCATGATCTCTTCGGTGATACCGGCGATCTTAATGTCCATCTGCAGCGAGGTGATGCCGTCGGCGGTACCGGCGACCTTGAAGTCCATGTCGCCGAGGTGGTCTTCGTCACCGAGAATGTCGGACAGAACAGCGAAGCGATCACCTTCCAGGATCAGACCCATGGCGATACCGGCAACCGGCTTTGCCAGCGGAACGCCGGCGTCCATCAGCGCGAGCGAGGTACCGCAAACGGTCGCCATCGAGGACGAGCCATTCGACTCGGTGATCTCGGAGACGACGCGCAGCGTGTAGGGGAACTGCTCAGGCGTCGGCAGCATCGGACGGATCGCGCGCCATGCGAGCTTGCCATGGCCGATTTCGCGGCGACCCGGGGAGCCCATGCGGCCGGTCTCGCCAACCGAATAGGGAGGGAAGTTGTAATGGAGCAGGAAGCGCTCCTTGTACATGCCCGTCAGGCTGTCGACATACTGCTCGTCTTCGCCGGTGCCGAGGGTGGCAACGACGATCGCCTGCGTTTCACCGCGGGTGAACAGCGCCGAACCATGGGTGCGCGGCAGAAGACCGACTTCCGAAACGATCGGACGAACGGTTGCGAGATCGCGGCCGTCGATGCGGCTCTTGGTGTCGAGGATGTTCCAGCGGACGATCTTTGCCTGCAGATGCTTGAAGATCGCGCCGACTTCCTCGGCCGTGTACCTGGCTTCGCCTTCCTCGGGGAGGAAGTGGGCCTTCACCTTCGCCTTGACGGCGTCGACGGCGGCGTAACGGTCGGCCTTCTGGGTGATCTTGTAGGCTTCGCGAAGTTCACCTTCGGCAAGGCCGAGCATCTCGGTTTCGAGAGCGGAGTAGTCTGCCGGCTGGAAGTCGCGCGGCTCCTTGGCGGCCACTTCGGCGAGCTTGATGATCGCGTCGAGAACCGGCTGGAAGCCCTTGTGGCCGAACATGACGGCGCCGAGCATGACGTCTTCGTTGAGTTCCTTGGCTTCGGATTCCACCATCAGCACGGCGTCGTAGGTGCCGGCGACGACGAGATCGAGGCTCGATTCGTCCATCTCGTCGAGATGCGGGTTGAGAACGTATTCGCCGTTGATGTAGCCGACGCGCGCACCGCCGACCGGGCCCATGAAGGGAACGCCGGACAGCGTCAGCGCTGCCGAGGTGGCAACCATCGACAGCACGTCGGGATTGTTTTCCAGGTCGTGCTGGATGACGGTGACGACGATCTGCGTGTCGTTCTTGTAGCCTTCCGGGAAGAGCGGGCGGATCGGGCGGTCGATCAGGCGGGAAACGAGGGTCTCGTTCTCGCTCGGACGGCCTTCACGCTTGAAATAGCCGCCGGGGATCTTGCCGGCCGCGTAGGTCTTTTCCTGGTAGTTGACGGTGAGCGGAAAGAAGTCCTGGCCGGCCTTCGGCGCCTTGGCCGAGACGACGGTGGCGAGAACGACGGTTTCGCCGTAGGTGGCGAGAACCGCGCCGTCGGCCTGACGGGCGATCTTGCCGGTTTCGAGCTTCAGCGGGCGGCCGGCCCACTCGATTTCCACTGTGTGTGTATCAAACATCTCTTGTCCTTCAATGCGGGAGCACGCGCCATCGCCGATATCAAGGCGCAGCGCACAGTCGACCGCAATCAATGTGACGTATCACGGGCAAGACAACGGGAGGCTTTTCATCCTCGGTTTCCTCAGGCGTTCCTGAGAAACCGGGCCAAAGCTCATTGACAAGCCTTGGCCGAAAGCATCCGGCAATCCTGCCCCATGACAGGTCAACGGTTGGTTTGGCAGAACCGGCCCATCCGGGTCTGCCGGTCTTTCCACCGCTAAAAGATAGGGCGCGGCTGGAACATTTCATCGGGAACCGTGCCCCGAAACACATCCGGCGGGCGCTCGGAAAGCGCCCGCCGGACAATCTTAGCGGCGGATACCCAGGCTGGTGATCAGCTTGGAATAGCGGCCTTCATCCTTCTTCTTGAGGTAGTCAAGAAGCGAGCGGCGGCTCGAAACCATCGTCAACAGGCCACGGCGGGAATGGTTATCCTTCTTGTGGTCCTTGAAGTGTTCGGTCAGGTTGTTGATGCGTTCGGTCAGGATCGCGACCTGGACTTCCGGAGAACCGGTATCGCCTTCAACGGTCGCATATTCCTTGATCAGCGCAGACTTGCGCTCAGCAGTGATCGACATCGGGTGATCCTTTCTAAGAGGAGGAGATAGAGTCGCCAAAAGCCGGGATGTCGTCCAGCTTTGGCCGTGAATGCAAACGGGCGTACCCGATGCTGGCGCTGCCTATAAACCAAATATGGATCGATGGAAAGAGGGGTCATCCTTGGCGGCTTCAACGGCCCGCCATGGCGCCCCGGATCATCCCGTCATAGGCTGAAGGATCCTGCAGCATGGCGAAATGGCTCACATCTTTCAGGATGACGAGTTTAGCGCCCGGAATCTGTTTTGCCATCATTTCCGTATGGTCGAGTTTTACGGCTTCATCATGATCGCCGATGGCAAGTGTGACCGGCACCGTGATCTTGCCAAGATCGGCGGCCGTCCAGGCCGGCTGGGTTGCCCACATTTCGGAGATCTGCTTGACGAAGGCGTCGTATTCGTTCGGCGTCGGCGAAAGCTTCCGGTACTGCTCGCCGGCGACGTTGATGTAGTCGTTGAAGGTCTTATTGTCCATGACGTCAGCTTTGACGCCGTCGGTCGTGACGTTGGCTGCCTGGGCAATGACGCGCGTCAGCTTTTCCGGATTTTTCATTGCCATGTCGATGCCGATGATGCCGCCGTCCGACCATCCGACAAGCGTCACCTTGTCGATCTTCAGATAGTCGAGAAGTGCCACATAATCCGATGTCATCAGATCGTAACCGAAGGGTTGCTGGCTGCGCGTCGAGCGCCCATGGCCGCGGCTGTCGGCAACGATGACCAGATGATCTTTGGCAAAATCGGCGACCTGGTGACCCCAGACCTCGGCATTTCCAAGACCGCCATGAATGAACAGGATGGGGTCGCCTTCGCCGTATTCGGCGTAATACATCTTGATGTCGTTCACCTCGGCCATGCCGCTCGTCTTTGCCGCCGGCATCGAAGGAAAGGCCGGGAGCTCGGCCCAGCGTTCGGCGGATCGAGCGCCGGAGACGGCGAGAAACATCGAAAAGAACGTCAGGATTCCGATTGCAGTTCCGCGCATGATCTTTCCCTCTGTCGGGCCCCCATGGCCCCTCGGGCCGCTATGGCCCGACAGGGAAGATATCGCATCTCTACCGGCTGACAATCGCTGTCGTTGTCAGAAAGCCAGATAGGCTCAGGCGAAAACCCGCTTCGGGCGGAACTCGCCCTGGCCGATCTCGCCGATCGCGATCAGCTTGCCGCGGGCCGTCGCATAGGCTTCGCTTTCGGCAACCGGCGCATCGCGGCCACGCACCAGGATCGGGTTGCCCATCTTCAACCGGTGCGCCTGGTCGTCGTTGATGACGAGATGGGGCAGGGAGGATAGCGCTTCGCAGGTGTCGATCAGCAGCGCGTCGAGGGCCGCCAGGCGCTCGTCCAGATCCTCGATCGCTTCCAGTGCCACGAGATCCGCGAGCGGCACCATGGCCTCTTCCGCGAAAGGCGCGACGAAGGTGCGCCGCAGCCCGGACACATGGCCGTAGCAGCCGAGCTCGCGGCCGAAATCGCGCGCCAGCGCCCTGACATAGGTGCCCTTGCCGCATTCCACTTCAAAATGTGCGCTGTCGGCGTCCGGGCAGGCAAGCAAAGTCAGCCGGAAGATATCGACCTCACGCGAGGGGATTTCGACGGTTTCGCCTTCGCGTGCCAGATCATAGGCGCGTTCACCTGCGATCTTGATAGCGGAAAACTGCGGCGGCACCTGGCTGATAGTGCCGATATATCCAGGCAGGATATCGCGAATCTGCTGTTCGCTCGGGCGTTTGTCCGAACTCTTGGTTACCTCGCCCTCGAGGTCGTCGGTCGCGCGCTCCTCGCCCCAGCTCACCGTGAATTCATAGATCTTGCGGCCGTCCATCACGTAGGGAACGGTCTTTGTCGCGTCACCGAGCGCGATCGGCAGCATGCCGGAGGCGAGCGGATCGAGCGTGCCGGCATGACCGGCCTTCTCAGCCTTATAGAGCCACTTGATCTTGGAAACGGCTTCCGTCGAGCCGAAATCCACCGGCTTGTCGAGGATCAGCCAGCCGGAAATCGGCCGGCCCTTGGGTTTGCGTGGTTTGGACATGCGTCTCTTCTGTTTATTGTTCGTCATTATCGCCGTCGAGGTCGCGGCTCACCTCGGGCGAACGCAGCAGCTCGTCGATCTTCTTGTAGTTGTCGAAGCTGGTATCATCGCGGAAGCGCACCTCCGGCATGTATTTCATCTGCCGAAGCTGCGGCCCGAGCCGGCCGCGGATGAACCTCGTATGGCGGTTCAGGGCTTCAATGACGACGCTGTGGTCGGAAACGCCGAGCGGCGTCACATAGGCGGTGGCGATCTTGAGGTCCGGCGACATGCGCACTTCCGAGATCGAGATCACGGTCGCCTCGATGACGTCGTCACGCACTTCGCCGCGCTGCAGCACCTGGGTGATAGCGGCGCGAACCTGTTCGCCAATGCGCAGCATGCGCTGCGAAGGCGCGGAAGAAGTTGGTCTGGTCATTGTTATCTCTATTTGCCGATGCGGCTGGGAATCGAACCCGTCAAAGGAGAGCGTCCATGACTCTTTTGGTCCAAAAGGTCAAGTCGGCAGATGCCCGAAAGCCATCCGCCGGCTGGCGGATGGCTTTCGGAAAAGTTCAGGCGCAGCAGCTTAGAGCGTGCGCGTGATATGCTCGACGCGGAAGCACTCGATGACGTCGCCGGCGCGCATGTCCTCGTAGTTTTCGAAGGCCATGCCGCATTCCTGACCCATCGGCACTTCGGACACTTCGTCCTTGAAGCGCTTGAGCGTCTTGAGTTTGCCTTCGTGAACGACGACGTCGTTGCGGATGAGGCGGACGCCCGCACCACGTTCGACCTTGCCTTCGACGACGCGGCAACCTGCGACCTTGCCGACCTTGGTGATGTTGAACACCTCGAGGATCTCGGCATTGCCGATGAAGGTTTCGCGCCGCTCCGGAGACAAGAGGCCCGACATCGCTGCCTTCACGTCATCCACGAGGTCGTAGATGATGTTGTAGTAGCGGATTTCGATGCCTTCGCGCTCGGCGAACTGGCGTGCCTGCGTATTCGCACGAACGTTGAAGCCGATAATGGCCGCGTTCGAGGCTTCGGCGAGCGAGATATCCGACTCGGTGATGCCGCCGGCGCCCGAATGGACGATGCGGGCGCGGACTTCGTCGGTGCCGAGCTTCTCCAGCGCGCCGGCAATCGCTTCGATCGAGCCCTGCACGTCGCCCTTGATGACCAGCGGGAACTCCTTGATGCCAACGCTCTGGCGCTGCATCATCATCTGTTCCAGCGAACCGCGCTGTCCCGACTGGCGGGCAGCCGCCTTGTCGCGGGCCAGACGCTGACGATATTCCGAGATTTCGCGGGCGCGGCTTTCGCTTTCGACGACGGCGAACTTGTCGCCCGCCTGCGGCGTACCGGAAAGACCGAGAACCTCGACCGGCGTTGCCGGGCCGGCTTCCTTAACATGGTCGCCCTTGTCGGTGACGAGAGCACGCACGCGGCCCCAGACGTCGCCGGCGACGATGATCTGGCCGGGACGCAGCGTGCCCTTCTGGACGAGCACGGTCGCGACCGAACCACGGCCACGATCGAGCTGGGCTTCGATGACAGTGCCTTCAGCGGTCCGGTTCGCATTGGCCTTGAGATCGAGAATTTCCGCCTGCAGCAGGATCGCCTCGAGCAGCTTGTCGAGGTTCTTGCCGGTCTTGGCCGAAACCTCGACGTCAAGCACTTCACCGCCCATGGATTCCACGAAGACTTCGTGCTGCAGCAGCTGGTTGCGGACCTTCTGCGGATCAGCCTCGTGCTTGTCGACCTTGTTGATCGCCACGATGATCGGAACACCGGCCGCCTTGGCGTGGTTGATCGATTCGATCGTCTGCGGCATCACGCTGTCGTCGGCTGCGACGACCAGGATCGCGATATCGGTCGCCTGCGCACCGCGGGCACGCATTGCCGTGAAGGCGGCGTGGCCGGGCGTATCGATGAAGGTGATCTTCTGACCGTTCTGCTCCACCTGATAGGCGCCGATATGCTGCGTGATGCCACCGGCTTCGCCGGAGACCACGTTGGCGTGGCGGATGGCGTCGAGCAGCGAGGTCTTGCCGTGGTCGACATGGCCCATGATGGTAACGACGGGTGGGCGCGAAACCAGTTCGCCATCGTCGTCGGACACGTTGAAGATGCCGAGTTCGACGTCGGATTCAGACACGCGCCTGACCGTATGGCCGAATTCGCCGGCGATGAGTTCGGCAAGGTCGGCGTCGATGACGTCGCCCGGCTTCATCATCTGGCCTTCCTTCATCAGGTACTTGATGACGTCGACAGCGCGTTCGGACATGCGCTGCGACAGTTCCTGAATGGTGATGGTCTCGGGCAGAACCACCTCGCGGGAGATCTTCTCGCGGGTTTCCTGCATCTGACCGCGGCGGAACTTTTCCTGCCGGCGACGCATCGCCGAGAGCGAACGACCGCGGGCATTGTCCTCGCCGTCGACGTTGGCAGTGGTGATCGTCAACTTGCCGCGACGGCGCTCTTCATCCGTCTTCGGACGCGTGGTGACCGGCTTTGCGGGTTCCGGGCGAACAACGCGGCCACGGACAGGACCGCCGCGCGCTGCGCCACGATCGTCGTCTTCCTTTTCCTCGCGACGGCCGCGAACGGCGCCGGGGACGGCAGCGCCGGGCGCCGGACGGGCAGCGGGTGCTCCAGCTGCATCGGGCCGGCGTGCGGCCGGTGCCGGCGATGCAGGCTGCGGCGGCCGTGGCGCGTCGGAGCGTGCTTCGGTCGGAGCCGGTTCTGCGACTGCGGGTTCAGCAACAGCGGGAGCTTCAGCCTGCCGGATAGCCTCTTCAGTGGCCCTGCGGGCAGCTTCTTCCGCTTCGGCGGCCTTGCGGATCACCTCTTCGGCGGCACGGCGCTTTTCTTCCTCGGCGCGGCGGATCGCATCCTGGGCGTCACGCGCCTGGGAGTCGGCGAGTGCGCGGCGGCGGGCGTCCATCTCTTCCGGCGACAGGTGGTTCAGCACCACCGGGCGCGGGCGATCGTTCTGGCGCGGCGGCTGGTGAGACTGCTGCGGCGGACGCTGGTTCGTCTGGTTGTTGTTGCCCTGCTGAACCCGCGGTGCCGGCGTCGGCTGCTGCGGACGCGCCTGCACGACGGGTGCGGGCGCCGGTTCGGCTGCGCGGACAGGGGCCGCCGGAGCGACGGGTGTGATCGGCTTTTCATCTTCGGGGCGCATCGGGCGCCGCTTACGGGTCTCGACGACGACCGCCTTGGTGCGACCTCGACCCATATCCTGGCGAACGGTGCCCTGGCTCATCCCCGATGGTTTCAGGGTGAGTGTCTTTTTGCCCGCTACGCTGATTGTCTTGTCGTCGTTACTATCGGTCATTCGTTCCCGTTCCTTCGGACAGGGAGCGATGACTAGATCAGACCCTGTCGTTCAATACTGTCGATCAATGAGGATGGGACCGGCCGATGCCGGTGACCGCCTCATTGTTTTTGCCGGCCAGCGCCGCCCGCTGCCCGGGACTGACCGCCAATACGGTACTGTTCGAGCATCTTTGCGCGCTTCACTACACCTTCACCCGCCTGCCCTGCAAGCACTGCGGCATGGATAAAAGCATTCTGGCCCATCAGGCCTTCCATTTCGCTCTCCGAGAAGAGACGGAAGGAAGGTATCTCCTCCTCGGTCTCCATTCCGAGGTGCCAGGCCTTGCGGGCCTGGTCGATTTTCCGGACGCCGTCGTCCGCTGCGCCAGTCGCGTGGAACACCGCAAGGGCTGCTCCGCTTCTGACTGCGGCATCCACTTTCGAGGACCCGCTGACGAACTGGCCGGCTTTCCGCGCCATGTTCATCATCTGCATCAATTGCGCCGCGAGCAGCCGATCGACACTCGCGCCGAGATCGTCCGCCGCCTTTACATCCGTCTTCAGCGCGCGGGCGAAGAGCTTCTTCGCCACTGCCCTGTCGACCAGCGACCGGTCGATCTTCACCCAGCATCCGCGTCCCGGAAGCTCGCGCTTCAGGTCGGCGACAACTGTTCCATCGGGAGCGGCGACGAAGCGGATCAGCTCTTCCGGCGATCCGCTTTCGCGCGTCACGATGCACATGCGTCCGTTCACGTCATACCCTGCAAGATCGTCGTCCTCGAGAGGAGCGTCCGGTTCATGCGCGGTCATCATGCTTCTTGTTCGGCTTCGGTGACCTCTTCTTCGGTCCCCTTATCCAGGTCCTCTTGCGTGATCCAGCCAGCCGAAAGGCGGGCCTGGACGATCATCTGTTCTGCTTCGACGCGCGACACGTCGAACTTCGAGAACAGACCCTCGAACTTCTTCGTTTCGCCGTTCTTGCGCTCCGACCAGCCGACGAGATCGTCGGCAGCGCAGCCGGCAAAGTCCTCGATCGTCTTGATGCCGTCTTCGCCGAGCGCCACCATCATCTGGGCGGTCATGCCGTTGATTTCCCGCAGTTCGTCCTGAACACCGAGCGCCTTGCGCTTCTCGTCCATCTCGGCTTCGAGACGCTCGAGGAATTCGCGGGCGCGCTGCTGGATTTCCTGCGCCGTCTCCTCGTCGAAACCGTCGATCGAAGAGATTTCGTCGAGATCGACATAAGCCAGTTCCTCGACCGCGGCAAAACCTTCCGAAGCCAGAACCTGGCCGACCATCTCGTCGACGTCGAGCGAATCCATGAACAGGTTGGTGCGCTCGTTGAATTCCTTCTGGCGGCGTTCCGATTCCTCGGCCTCCGTCATGATGTCGATATCCCAGCCGGTCAGCTGCGAAGCGAGGCGCACGTTCTGGCCGCGGCGGCCGATGGCAAGCGACAGCTGCTCGTCGGGAACGACGACTTCGATACGCTCGGCATCCTCGTCGAGAACGACCTTGGCGACCTCAGCCGGCTGCAGGGCGTTGACGACGAAGGTCGCCGGGTCCTGGCTCCACGGAATGATGTCGATCTTTTCGCCCTGGAGTTCGCCGACGACGGCCTGAACGCGTGAGCCGCGCATACCGACGCAGGCGCCGACCGGATCAATCGAGCTGTCGTTCGAGATCACCGCGATCTTGGCGCGCGAACCCGGGTCGCGGGCGACCGACTTCACCTGGATGATGCCGTCGTAAATCTCCGGCACTTCCATGGTGAACAGCTTCACCATGAACTGCGGATGCGTGCGCGATAGGAAGATCTGCGGACCGCGTTGCTCGCGACGGACATCATAAACATAGGCACGGACGCGATCGCCATAGCGGACGTTTTCGCGCGGGATCATTTCGTCGCGGCGAATGATGCCTTCTCCACGGCCGAGATCGACGATGACGTTGCCGTATTCGACGCGCTTGACGGTACCGTTGACGATTTCGCCGACGCGATCCTTGAATTCGTCGAACTGACGGTCGCGCTCGGCTTCACGCACCTTCTGCACGATTACCTGCTTGGCCGACTGTGCGGCGATACGGCCGAAATCCATCGGCGGCAACGGATCGGCGATGAAGTCGCCGAGTGCGGCGTCCGGGTTGCGGTCGCGGGCAAGCTCCAGCGGGATCTGCGTCGAATAATCCTCGGCCTTCTCCACGACTTCAAGCAGGCGCTGCAGACGGATTTCGCCGGTCTTCGGATTGATGTCGGCTCGGATGTTGGACTCGGTGCCGTAACGGGAGCGTGCCGCCTTCTGGATGGCATCGGCCATTGCGGCCAGCACGATCTCGCGGTCGATGACTTTTTCGCGCGCCACTGCATCTGCGATCTGCAGAAGTTCGAGCCGGTTCGCACTGACTGCCATTGTCTTGTTTCTCCGTCTTTACTCCAGGGTTCCCGTCCCTGGAGCGGTCTGTTGATCGGTTATTCTTCGTCGTCCGCTTCGTTCTGGTTGGCGGCCTGGGCTTTCGCCAGCTTGTCGGCGCGCAATGCGTCGCGGATCAGGTCGTCGGTCAGAATGAGCTTCGCATCGCTAAGCGCCGTGAAGGGAATGGTGACCTTCTGCTCTTCCCCATAGGCGATCTGGTCACGCTCGAGCGTGAAACCATCTGTGCCTGCTTCGACGATCTTGCCGCGGAAGCGCTTGCGATTGTCGATCAAGATCGACGTCTCGCATTTCACAAGGTGGCCCTGCCAGCGGACGAAATCGGATTTCCGCACCATCGGACGGTCGATGCCGGGCGAAGACACTTCCAGATGATACTCTTTATCGACCGGATCTTCCACATCGAGGACGGGAGAAATCGCCATCGAGACTTCTTCGCAATCCTGGACCGTCATCGTGCCGTCGTTGCGTTCGGCCATGACCTGCATCGTCGCACCGTTCTGGTTCATCATGCGGACGCGGATAAGGCGGAAGCCCAGGTCGACGAGAACGGGTTCGATGATATCGGCAAGACGCTGGTCGAGCCCGGTTTCGGTAATCAGCCGCGGCTCACGTTCATTGTCTGCGTTTGTCAGATCCGACAAGCGGTGCGCTCCTCGCAATTTCATGCTTTTTCGGCGATCGCGCTAATAAAAAAGAGCGGGTCCTTGCGGCCCACTCTTCATCAAGCGATCAAGAATTTGAGAGGCATATAGTCGGGTTTTTCCGAAATTGCAAGGTCTGCGACCGATTCGGCCAATTCGCTTCCGGCGACGTGATGAGGCCTATGGCCAGCGCCGGTCTTGCGCATATATTGCCGTTGGCGCGCAATAACAAAAGCGGGAGAAATCGTGGCCTACACTTCGTCGACATTGGCGCCTTTGCGGCATGATACCTACCGCACCATCTGGTTTGCGAGCCTTTCTTCGAATTTCGGCGGCCTGATCCAGGCGGTCGGCGCTGCCTGGATGATGACGACGATCACCGCATCGGAGGACATGGTCGCACTGGTGCAGACCTCGACGGCGCTGCCGATCATGCTGTTTTCGCTGATATCGGGTGCGCTGGCCGACAATTATGACCGCCGCCGGGTCATGCTGACGGCGCAGTGCATGATGCTCACCGTCTCGGCGCTGCTGACGGCCTCAGCCCTTCTCGGCTGGATCACGCCCTGGCTGCTGCTCTTCTTCACCTTCCTGATCGGCTGCGGCACCGCGCTCAACAATCCCTCCTGGCAGGCCTCGGTCGGCGACATGGTGCCGCGCGCCGATCTGCCGGCCGCGGTCACGTTGAACAGCATGGGTTTCAACATCACCCGCAGCGTCGGCCCGGCAATCGGCGGCGTCATCGTCGCGGCTGCCGGCGCGGCCGCGGCCTTCGCAGTGAATACGCTGAGTTACTTCGCCTTGATCTATGCCCTGCTGCGCTGGCGGCCAGCCGCGCCCGTCTCGACCCTGCCGCGCGAGGCGCTCGGCAGCGCCATCTTTGCCGGCCTGCGCTATGTCTCGATGTCGCCCAATCTCGAAAAGGTCCTCGTCAGAGGGCTGCTCTTCGGCATCGGCGCCAGCTCGATCCTGGCGCTGCTGCCGGTCGTTGCGATCGATCTCGTTGCCGGCGGGCCGTTAACCTATGGTTTCATGCTCGGTGCCTTCGGCATCGGCGCGATCGGCGGCGCGGTGCTGAATGCCAGGCTTCGCCAGGTGCTTTCCAGCGAGATGATCATCCGTCTCTCCTTTGCCGGCTTTGCACTGAGTGCTGTTATCGCCGCCTTCAGCCCGAGTGCCGTCCTCACCTCAGCCGGGCTGCTCGTTTCCGGCGCCTGCTGGGTCTCCGCACTTTCGCTGTTCAACACCATCGTCCAGCTTTCGACGCCGCGCTGGGTGGTCGGCCGGGCGCTGTCGCTTTATCAGACCGTCACCTTCGGCGGCATCGCCGGCGGCAGCTGGCTGTGGGGTGTTGCCGCCGATCGCTATGGCGTTGCCGATGCGCTGCTGATGTCATCCGTCGTCATGCTGCTCGGCATCGCGATCGGCCTGCGCTTTTCGATGCCGGCCTTCGCCTCGCTCAATCTCGACCCGCTGAACCGCTTCACCGAACCGGCCCTCAGTCTCGACATCACGCCGCGCAGCGGCCCGATCGTCATCCAGGTCGATTACGAGATCGGAGATGAGGACCTTGCCGAGTTCATGGAATTGATGGGCGAACGCCGCCGTATCCGCATCCGCGACGGCGCCCGCAACTGGGCTCTGATGCGTGATCTCGAAAATCCCAGCCTTTGGACGGAAACCTACCATACGCCGACCTGGGTCGAATACATTAGACACAACCAGCGGCGCACGCAGGCCGATGCCGAAAATACCGACAGGCTGCGTGCGCTTCACCGCGGCGAAGGTCCGCTGCATGTCCACCGCATGATCGAACGCCAGGCCATTCCGCCGGGCGACGACGTCTTCCACAAGGCGCCGATCGATCTGCATCATTGAGACCATATGCAGAGATCAGGCATGTATAGATTGAGGCTCGCCCGCCAATCCGATCTTTCTGCCATCGTCCGGCTTCTGGCCGATGACGATCTTGGCGGCAGCAGGGAGATCGTTTCGGATCCCGTCGACGCGCGTTACCTCTCGGCCTTTGCCGCGATCGAGGCGGACGCCAATCAGCTTCTGGCCGTCGCAACCGATGCGGCCGATCGGGTCGTCGGCTGTCTGCAGCTGAGTTTTGTTCCCGGCCTTTCGAGGACGGGCATGTCGCGGCCAGATCGAAAGCGTGCGTGTCGCAAGCGATCTTCGCGGCTCCGGCCTCGGCGCGCACTTCATCGAATGGGCGATCGCCCAATGCGCCGAGCGCGGCTGCGGCCTCGTGCAGCTGACATCGGACAAGACGCGGGGGGATGCGATCCGCTTCTACGAGAAGCTCGGTTTCGTCGCCAGCCATGAAGGTTTGAAACGCAGTCTCTAAAGCCGCCTACTTCAGCTTGCCCTTCATCGTCGCCTCGGGAAAACATGTCGGCTTCATGCCGTTCTTTGCCTGCCACTGGCCGATCGAACGCCGCGTCTTGTAGCCCGGCAGACCGTCGGAGCCGCCGACATCATAGCCTTGCCGTTCCAGCGCCTTCTGCATGGCGGCGACGTCCGAGCGCAGCATCTTGCCGACATCGCCCCATCTGCCCTGGAAGGCGCCGCCATTATAGGCGATCCGGTCGGCGAGGTTGCCGATATAGAGCGCGTAGAGATCGGAATTATTGTATTCCTTGATGATGTAGAAATTCGGGGTGACGATGAATTCCGGTCCGTCGCGGCCCGCCGGAACCAGCATCATGCCCTCAGCCTTCATCTCGCCGGAGGGAAAGCCCTTGCCGGAGATGCGGTCGATGCCGAGCGAGGCCCAGTGCGACAGCGGTTTTGCCAGATCGGGTCCTTCCTGCGCGCAGGAGACCGCTTCGGGTATCGACACCTCGAAGCCCCAGTCGCGGTCGCGTTGCCAGCCTTTCTTGACCAGGTAATTGGCGATCGAGGCGAGCGTATCGGGCACCGAGGTCCAGATATTGCGGTGACCGTCGCCATCGAAATCCACGGCATATTTTAGATAGCTGGTCGGCATGAATTGCGGCTGGCCGAGTGCGCCCGCCCACGAACCCTTGAAGTTGGCCGGTGTGACGTCGCCGCCGTCGAGAATATGGAGTGCGGCCACCAGCTCGGTGCGGAACATCTCCTTGCGCGTCGACATGAAGGCTTTGGTCGCCAGCACCTCGATCGCCGAATTCGGGATCTTCGCCGCACCGAAGCCCGTCTCCCGGCCCCAGATGGCCAGCACGATCGAGCCCGGCACACCATAGGTCTTTTCGATCCGCTTCAGCGTCGAGCCGTATTGGGCGGCAAAGCCGCGTCCCGTTGCGGCAAGCTTCTTCAACTGCTCCTCGTTGAAATAGGGAGCGGGCGAGGAAAATTCGGCCTGCGTCTGCTTCTGCTCCTTCGGCGGCGGGAAACCGGGCGGCGCAAGATCGGGCAAGTTCCAGTTCAGCGTGATGCCGGAGAAAGCGGCTTGAAAGACCTTCTCCGAAATGCCGTTCGCCTTCGCCTCCGGCCAGAGGTCGGCCTGCACCCATTTTTCGAACTGCACCTCGACCTCGGCTTTTGAAGGGGCCGCGTAACAGGAGAGGGGCAGGAGAGCTGCCGTTAAAGCGAGTGCGAATGTCCGCAGCCGCCGTGGACCATCTTTCAGCATATGAAAACCTCTCATATCGCCGTCCGCGCTCGAAGCGCGGCCGCAAGCGTGCCCTCGTCGAGATAGTCGAGCTCGCCGCCGACGGGCACGCCATGCGCCAGCCGCGTGATCTTCACGTCGAGCCCCTGCAGCTGGTCGGTGATGTAATGCGCCGTCGTCTGTCCCTCGACGGTGGCATTGACCGCGATGATCAGTTCCCGGATGCCGCCTTCGCCGACCCGGTCGATCAGGCCGCGAATGTTGAGATCGTCAGGACCGACCCCGTCGAGCGGCGACAGCGTGCCGCCGAGCACGTGATAGGCGGCGTTCATCGCGCCTGCCCGTTCCAGCGCCCAGAGATCCGATACGTCCTCGACGACGATGATGACGGATTGATCGCGTTGCGTGTCGGTGCAGACAATGCAGGGATCGACCGTATCGACATTGCCGCAGCGCGAGCAGATCTTCACCTTGTCATAGGCCTCGCCCATCGCATTCGACAGCGGGCCGAGCAGCTGGTCCTTCTTCTTGATCAGATGCAGTGCCGCCCGGCGCGCTGAGCGCGGCCCGAGGCCCGGCACCTTCGCCAGAAGCTGGATGAGTTTTTCGATTTCGGGTCCGGTGACTCGTTTTGCCATGCGCCGTTCTTAACTGATATGGAACGAAAACGGAATCGCTGAAGGATCGCCCATCCCATGAAAATCCTGGCCTTGTGCACCGGCAATCCAGAAAGACTGCCGGGCAAGAGCTACAAGACCGGCATCTTCAAACACGCCGTCAACGGCGCGGTGATGATCGACGCCGAAGGTCTTGTCGGCGATGCGATCTGCAACCGCAAACACCATGGCGGCGTCGACCAGGCGGTCTATGTCGAGGGATCGCTGACGCTCGACTGGTGGGCGCAGCAACTAGGCCGACCCTACGAGGCCGGTACTTTCGGCGAGAACATGGTGATATCGGATCTGGACAATCGCGACGTCGCCGTCGGTGACCGCTTCGCCGCCGGCGATCTCATCCTCGAGGTCACGGCATGCCGTATGCCCTGCGCCACCTTCGCCGCCAGGATGGCCGATCCGAAATTCGTCAAACGCTACACCGCCGCCGCCCGTCCGGGCATCTATTGCCGCGTCATCCGGGGCGGCGTGGTCGAGCCCGGGATGCCGATGGAATACACGTCTTTTTCGGGAGACAAGATTACGATGCCCGAGCTAATGGAGACCTTCGGCCGAAGGCTTCAGGGCGCACACCGGGCGCGATATCTAGCGGCCCCAATTCACTACAAGCTTCGGGCCATGCTGGAATCCCAAGCCGACGAAGCGCACTAGATCACACACCTTGATATGTGGGCCGCCTCAGAACGGCAGCTTGAAGCCTGGCGGGATCGGCAGGCCTGCCGTCAGCGCCTTGGTCTTTTCGGCGGCGAGTGCCTCGGCCTTGTCCTTGGCGTCCTTGTGGGCGGCGACGATCAGGTCCTCGAGGATCTCGACATCGTCTTCCTTGAACAGCGACGGATCGATCTTCAGGCTCTTCAGCTCGCCCTTGCCTGATATGACGACGGCGACGAGACCGCCGCCCGCCTTGCCTTCGGCCGTGAGCTCGGCGATCTCCGCCTGCATCTGCTCCATCTTGGCCTGCATTTCCTTGACTTTGCCCATCATGCCCATGATGTCGCGCATCGTCTCGCTCCTTGTTGAAACTTTAGAATTCTATGTCGTCGCCGGGCAGGATGTCACCTTCCTCGGATTCGGCGGCGGCGGGCGGCGTCGCCTCGCCTTCCTCCTCCGGTTCGGGCGCCCGGACGCGCACGTCGATGATCTTGGCACCCGGAAAATGCGCAAGGATTGCCGCCACGTCAGGGTCCTGGCGCGCGTCGATCACATGCTGTTCCCGGGTCCTGGCCTCCGCTTCGACAAGCGTCGGCAGGCCCTCGTCGCGGCTGAGGCTGACGATCCAGTGGATGCCGGTCCATTCCTTCAGCTTGACGGCAAGCTCGTTGAGCAGCGTCGTCGGCGCACCGGGAGCCAGGCTGACGTCGAGCCGGCCAGCTTCGATCCGGACGGGGCGCAGGAAGGTGCGCACCATCGCCTTCAGCTTCGGATCGCGTTTCTCGGTGGCGAGGTTGACGATATCAGTGACCGAATTGACCGGGACGAGCGGCTTCAGGGCTTCCGCCGGTTTTGGCTCGATCCGCCCGACAGCCATTGTCTCCGGCTGGCTGCTCGGCACGGCACGCAGCATCGCCACCGGCGCGGAAGACGGCGGCTGGCTCGGCGCGGTTTCCGCGGCACGCGCTGCGACACTGCTTTGATAGGGAACCCGTGTTCCGTTGCCGCCGCCATTGCCGGACGGCGGAGAGGAGGGCCGTGTCCCGGCATTGTCGCCGGAAAATTCGGCAAGCCGCCGCGCCGCATCCTCGGGCGCCGGCAAATGTGCGGCATGCGCAAGCCGGATCAGCACCATCTCGGCTGCCCCTGCCGTCCGCGACGAGCCTTCCGTTTCCGGAATGCCCTTGAGCAGCATCTGCCAGATGCGCGACAGCGTCGTCACCGCAACGCCCTTCGCAAATTCCGCCGCCTTGGTGCGCTCGACCTCGCTGAGCGAAGGATCGTTTGCCGCATCCGGCACATATTTCAGCCGCGTCACCAGATGGGTGAAATCGGCAAGATCGGTCAGCACTACCACCGGATTGGCGCCGGCTTCGTATTGGTTCTGGAACTCGCCGAGTGCTGCGGCCACATCGCCTTTGACGATGTGCTGGAAGAGATCGACGATCCGGGCGCGGTCGGCAAGGCCGAGCATGCCGCGCACGGCTTCCGCCTGCACGACGCCTGCGCCATGGGCGATCGCCTGGTCGAGCAGCGACAGGCCGTCGCGCGCCGAGCCTTCGGCAGCACGCGCGATCATCGCCAGCGCGTCGGCTTCCGCCTCGATGCCTTCCTTGGCAGCGATCGTCGTGAACAGCCCGACGAGATCGGAGGCACTGATGCGGCGCAGGTCGAAGCGCTGGCAGCGCGACAGCACGGTGATCGGCACCTTGCGGATTTCGGTGGTGGCGAAGATGAACTTCACATGCTCCGGCGGCTCTTCCAGCGTCTTCAACAGACCGTTGAACGCCTGCGTCGACAGCATGTGAACTTCGTCGATGATATAGACCTTGTAGCGCGCCGAAACCGGCCGGTAGCGCACCTGCTCGATGATCTCGCGGATATCGTCGATACCGGTATGGGAGGCGGCATCCATCTCGATCACGTCGACATGCCGGCCTTCCATGATCGCCTGGCAGTGCTCGCCGGGCGTGCGAAGGTCGATCGTCGGCTTGTCGATTTCTGATGTCTTGTAGTTCAGCGCCCGCGCCAGGATGCGCGCCGTCGTCGTCTTGCCGACGCCGCGCACGCCGGTCAGCATGTAGGCTTGCGCGATGCGACCGGTCTCGAAGGCGTTGGTGAGGGTGCGGACCATCGGCTCCTGGCCGACCATCAGGTCCGTGAAATCCTTGGGGCGGTATTTGCGAGCCAGCACTCGGTATCCGGTGCCCGTCGAGGCGGCATCTTTTGATTGTCGCTCGGTGTCGCTCATCGCCCTGCTTGTCGCCCGGACTGTCGGGCACTTCGTGGAGAGAAGGTGGGAGGCTGGCACGATGACCCGTGCCGGGCTCGTTAGGGCTGCTTCCTTCCGGACCTGACCCGGTTGGCGAGTGGCTCGTCCACCACCAACCTCCCGGATGCACATATCGGCAATATCGTCATCAAAAGCAAGCCAACATGCAAAAAAACTGCTAGTCGTAGGAAAAGACAGGAGGAATGCCCTTTGAAAGGTTTCGCGCTCGACCCTCGGCTGGAAAACGACAGCGTCAGCATCATGGTCACCGGCCTCTGCGATCTGAGATTGTCGAGGGATGCCCGCTGGCCCTGGCTCATTCTCGTGCCGCGCCGGGCTGGTATCACCGAAATCTTCGAGCTGACACCGCTCGACCAGGTCCTGCTTGCCTTCGAAACAGAGCTGGTCGCTAAAGCGCTGAAGGAGATCACCGGAGCGACAAAAATCAATGTCGGGGCTCTTGGCAATATCGTCCGCCAGCTTCATGTTCATATCATTGCCCGCTTCGAAGGCGATGCCAACTGGCCGGGTCCCGTCTGGGGCTTCGGGCGCGCTGAGCCCTACGAGGACGGAAAGAGAGACGAATTTATAGCGAAGCTGCGGGAAGCCCTTTCATCATGAGTCATTCGCTTTTCGATTCGGATGTGCCGCATCCGGAACCCAGCAATCTCACGGCCTTTGCCGCTAACGATCTCAACCGCGATTCCGAGCATCGCGACGAGCAGTCCGTCGAAAAGGCGCTGGCCAAGGAAGGCACCCATATCTTCGCCTTCGCGGGAGATAAGCTGGTGCTGAAGCATGACGGCCAGGTGCTCGATCCGCTCTTTGCCCGCTACGAGCTGCAGGAATTGCAGCCGAATTGGGACGAGACCATACTTCTCGGCTACCGCAAGAGCGGCGAGCCGCGCCTTGCCGTTCCCGTCGGCATCGACGTCGACGACCTCACCAGCCAGTACAAGCCCGCCGACGGCCGCACGCTATTTCGCGAAATGCTGATCGACGAGGTGTTGCTCGGCGAATTCGCCCAGGCCGCAAGCCTCATCCGCTGGAATGGCGACAACCGCTTCTGCGGCCGCTGCGGCTCGGCGATGGAAATCCACATCGGCGGCTACAAGCGTGTCTGCGCCGCCTGCGAGCACATGATCTTCCCCCGCACCGACCCCGTCGTCATCATGCTGACGGTTGACGAGCAGCGCGACCTCTGCCTGCTCGGCCGCAGCCCGCATTTCGCGCCCGGCATGTATTCCTGCCTTGCCGGCTTCCTCGAACCCGGCGAGACGATCGAGAACGCCGTGCGCCGCGAAACGCTGGAGGAATCGGGCATCCGTACCGGCCGCATCCGCTACCACGCCTCGCAGCCCTGGCCGATGCCGCATTCACTGATGATCGGCTGTTACGCCGAGGCGAAATCCACCGAAATCAGCCGCGACGAGACCGAGCTGGAGGATTGCCGCTGGTTCACCCGCGAGGAAACGATCGAGATGCTGGAACGCCCAAGCGCGACAGGCAGGGCCTCGCCGCCGAAAGGGGCGATCGCCCACCGCCTGATGCGCGATTGGGTGGAGTGGAAGCGGTAGCGCCATGCCGGTCGCCCGCTCGGAACGGCTGCTGACGCTGCTCCAGACGCTCCGGCGTTACCGGCGGCCGGTGACTGGCACGGTGCTGGCACAAGAGACCGGGGTCAGTCTGCGCACGCTCTATCGCGATATTGCCAGCCTGCAGGCCCAGGGCGCGATGATCGAAGGCGAAGCCGGCATCGGTTATGTGCTGAAGCCCGGCTTCATGCTGCCGCCGATGATGTTTTCCGAAGAAGAGCTGGAGGCTTTGGTCCTCGGCTCGCGCTGGGTGGCCCGCGCCGCCGAGCCGCGCCTTGCCGGCGCCGGCGCCGATGCACTGGCCAAGATTGCCGCCGTGCTGCCGGCCGATATGCGCGAGATGATCGATTCGGCAGCACTTTTCGTCGGTCCCAAACGCAGGGACGAGGACAAGGCTGACGTCTCGGCCATCCGCAGGGCTATCCGCCTGGAGCGTATCCTCGAACTGCACTATGGCGACGAGCAGGGCCGTATCTCGCGCCGTCGCGTCTGGCCTTTCGGGCTAGGCTATTACGAGCATGTGCGGGTCCTCATGGCCTGGTGCGAACTGCGCCAGGATTTCCGCCATTTCCGCACCGATCGCATCATCGACATGGCCTTGCACGAGGTGCGTTATCCGCGCCGCCGCACGGTGCTGCTCAAGGAATGGCGCGAGACGCAGGACGTGCCGATGGAGAACTGAACGCTGCTGCCATAAACTGTCAGCAGATGGGGTTATTATCAGTGCCAATCCACCAGGAAGGAGTACTGATCATGGTAACGCCTCCAGCCATTCATTTCACCAACGACCGTTTTGCGGCCGAGTCCTTTGCCGATGTCATTTCGGCCGAGACTTTTGCCGATGTCCGCCAGTCAGCGCCGTCCGGCCTGCTGCACCTGGTCATGAACATTTTCCGATTTCGCAGAGGAGACCGCACCGGCCTCGATCTTGAAGCTACACCGGATTACCTGAAGCGCGACCTCGGCTTCATCGACGGACGCGACCCGCGCTGCGAGGACCGTTTTCCGCTCTAAAGCATATCGCGCAAAAGTGTGCAGCGGTTTTGCGACAACGACATGCGCGACCGCTTTAGGCCGCCCATCCTTATCAACATTCTGCCCGACGAGAGCGGGGCGTTGCGATCGCAACGCCCTCGGTAGTCTGCTGCCATGATTTGTCAGCAGACGAGATCTCTCGCGGCGCCATTCTTAAACAACGGGAGAACCGAAATGACCAGCCCTAATCTCATCATTCTTTACGTCAAGGACCCCGGTGAAAGCGCCAGCTTCTACCGGAATCTACTGAACCGCGAACCGGCCGTGGAAGCGCCGAATTTCGTCGCTTTTCCGCTTGAGGGCGGCTTCACGCTCGGCCTCTGGCGGCGCAGCAAGGTCGAGCCGCAGCCCTCCGCCATCGGCAACCGCGGCGAAGTGGCCTTCATGGTCGAAGGAGAAAATGCCGTCGCCAGACATTATGAAGACTGGCGCCAGCGCGGTCTGCCGATCGCCCAGGAACTAACCGAACTGGATTTCGGCCCGACCTTCGTCGTGCTCGATCCGGATGGGCATCGGTTGCGTGTCTGTGAGCCGGATAAATAATTCAGGCGACTTGCGGGGCTTGCCTTGGAGCATGATGCCGAAAAGTGTCAGCGGTTTTCGGACAACATCATGCTCTAACTATTTAATTTAGAACAGGATGACTTCTTCCTGTTCTAAAGCAGGCCTCGCATCGCATGCCCCTTGTAGACGCCGAGGATGCGCACTTTCTCAGAAAAGAACCGCAGTTCCTCCAACGCCCGGCGTACGTTCGGATCGTTCGGATGGCCTTCGATATCGGCGTAAAACTGCGTCGCCACGAATTTTCCGCCGAGCTGGTAGCTTTCCAGCTTTGTCATGTTGATGTTGTTGGTGGCAAAGCCGCCGAGCGCCTTGTAGAGCGCGGCCGGGATGTTGCGGACGTTGAAGACGAAGGTGGTGACGACCTTTTCTTCCGCCGAATTCCGCTGCGCCCATTCCTCGTCGCGGGACAGGATGACGAAACGGGTCACATTGTTTTCCGTATCCTCGACATTTTCGGCGATAATCTCGAGCCCATAGAGATCGGCGGCAAGGCGGGGCGCCAAGGCGGCCATCGAGCGGTCGCCGGTTTCCTGCACGAGTTTCGCCGCCCCTGCGGTATCGCCGGCGATCACCGGCTTCCAGCCATTGGCGCGAACGATCTTGCGGCACTGGCCGAGCGCGTGGATATGGCTGTGCACCGTGCGGATCTCGTCCTTGGTAACACCGGGCAGCACCATCAGCTGGAAGCGGATCGGCATGAAATATTCGCCGATGATGTGCAGCCGCGACTCCGGCAGCAGATGGTGGATATCGGCGACGCGCCCGGCGATCGTGTTTTCGATCGGGATCATCCCGATATCGGCATCGCCGTTGTCGACCGCCGTGAATGCATCCTCGAAGGTCTGGCAGGGCAGCGGCTCCATGGTCGGAAACATGTCGCGGCTGGCCATGTCGGAATTGGCGCCGAATTCGCCCTGGAAGGCGATCCTGTTGGTCTTGATGTTCATGATGGTTCCGTCAGTTCGACTTTGCGGAGAGGATGCGCCGCGCTTTTTCGAGGTCGGCGGGAGTATCGACACCGAGCGGAACCGTGTCAACGATCTCGGCGTCGATGCGCATGCCGGCTTCCAGCGCCCGCAGTTGCTCCAGCGATTCGCGCTTTTCGAGTGTCGAGGGACCGAGCGAGACGAATCGTTCGAGCGCCGTGCGCCGATAGGCATAAAGGCCGATATGATGGTAGAGCGGCCCTTTGCCGTAAGGGGCGGTTGCGCGCGTGAAGTAGAGCGCGTGCAGCCGGGCGTCGGAAATCGGTGAGCCGACGATCTTGACGATGTGAGGCGCGGTCTTGTCCTCCTCATTGTCGATTTCGGTCGTCAGCGTTCCGATATCGACCGCCTCGTTCTCGAGTGGGCACAAGGCCGCACGCACCGTTTCCGGATCGATCGTCGGCAGATCGCCCTGGACGTTGACGATGATCTTCGCCTTTCCGTCCGGATCGACTTTCGTCAGCGCCTCAAAGATCCGATCGGAACCCGATTGATGATCTTCACGGGTCATGACGACTTCGAAGCCGGCGGCGGCCACGGCATCGAACACTCGGGTGTCGTCGACGGCGACGACGACGCGGCCGATGGCGGCCTCCCTGGCGCGCATCGCCACCTGGACGATCATCGGCAGACCGCAAATATCGGCCAGCGGCTTGCCCGGAAGGCGGGTGGAGGCCATGCGCGCCGGGATCAATACGAGCACGCCGTCTAAATTTGAATCACTCATTGTTCGGGCCTTCTATTCCGGGCTGAAAAGTGTCAAAAAGTCTCATGCGCAAGACCATTTAGACAGTTGCAACGAACAGCCAAAAGACATAGGTTCCGCGCGATTTCAAGATGGTCCGGTTTATGATCTGCCGGCTGCAAGGGGAGCATTGCAGATGAATTCATACGTCAATACGGCCGTCGGGGCGCTGCTTGGAACGATTTTCGTTCTGATGTCTGTCTCCATCGCGTCCGAAGGGATCTTCCATTCCGAAGCACCGGAAAAGGAAGGTTTCGCGATCGTTGCCGAAGAGGCGCCCGCTGCTGGCGGTGAGGCTGCGCCTGCCGTTGCCGTTCCGATCGCGCAATTGCTCGCTTCTGCAGATGCCAAGGCCGGTGAAACTGTCTTCAAGAAGTGTCAGGCCTGTCATGACGGCACCAAAGGGGGACCGAACAAGGTCGGTCCCAACCTCTTTGGTGTCGTAGATCGCCCGATCGCCTCGCATGCAGGCTTCGCCTATTCCGCTCCCATGAAGGATTTCTCCAAGGGTGGCAGCGAGAAGTGGACCTTCGAATATCTCAACAAGTTCCTGCTGGCGCCGAAGAAGGACGTTCCGGGCACCGCCATGGGCTTCGCCGGTCTGGCGAAGGATCAGGAGCGCGCCAACGTCATCCTCTACCTGCACACGCTTGCCGATTCGCCCGGCCCGCTGCCGGATCCGAACGCCGCGACGCAGTAATGCGGCAGACAATCGCATGACATCGAAGCCCGGCCCGCAAGCCGGGCTTTTCTTTGTGCGGATATCAGCTCAGGCGCCGAGGAAATAGGCCCAGAGCGAGACCGTGATGGCGCCGAGCGCCGTCGTCACGGTGATCGTCGAGGCGGCAAGGCTGTGACCGACGCCGAAGCGATTGGCGATCAGCCAGGCGTTGACGCCTGTTGGGACGGAGGAGGTCAGCACGATCGCGGCCGTCCATTCGGGGCTGAGACCGAGGAGACGGCTCGCCGCCCACACGCAGCCGGGCAGCAGCAGCAGCTTCAGGCTCGAGGTGACGCTGGCGATGCCGAGATTGCCGGAAACGCCGTATCTCTCCAGCGCCATGCCGAGCGAGATCAGCGCCGCCGGGCCGGCAATGCCGGCGATCTGCCCGACGACCGTTGCCAGCGTTGTCGGCATGGTGAGACCGGAAAGGTGCATGGCCATGCCGGCCGCAAGGCCGATCACCAGCGGGTTGCGCACGAGGTTGACTGCGATCTGGCGAAGCACGAGCACCATGCTGCGATCGCTTTTGCCGGCGATCTTGCGCTCGGCATGCTCCATCAGCACCGTGCCGGCGACCATCATCACGGGCAGATGCACGGCAAGCAGGATCGACAGCGCCACCAGCCCTTCGTCGCCGACGGTGCGTTCGACGAGCGGCAGGCCGATGAAGATATTGTTGGCGAAGGCCGAGGAAACACCGGCCAGCACGCCGATCCGTTCGTCGCGGCCGAAGAGGCGTGTGGCGGCGATATGGCCGGCCGTCCAGGTGATGGCGACGCCGGAAAAATAGACGATCCAGAGACGGAAGGGCGAGGCGCCGTGAAAATCCGCCTCGGCGATGGTGCGGAAAAGCAGAAGCGGCACGGCGATCTTGAAGACGAATTCGCTGAGCGCTTCGCCGACATTCGACGCCATCAATCCGCTACGAACGATCACCCAGCCGATGAGAATCAGGATGAAGATGGGAAGGACGTCGAAAATGATGGCTGACATAGGGGAGGCTGCTCTGCGCGGGGAGTATTCGACGACTACAGCGCCGCGCGTCTTTTCAGACGCGCAAAGGACGCTGTAGCACTTTGAATTGCTGCATAATTCCTTAAATCGATTACGATTTAAGGAATTATGCAGTAGCAGCAAACGGCTTGGATTGAAAAGCCAATCGCCGTCCAATCAACCGCATCGGCAAAACAAAAAAAGCGGGCATAGCCCGCTTTTCCGCTCCGGTCTTGCCGGAACCCCGGATCACGAAGCTGCCAGTTCATCCGTGGTCAGCATCGCGCCGGTAAGATCGAAGGGATCATCCCTCGTGCGCCCGGCTGCAACTGAAAGCTGCTCATGCCGGTCTTCTTGCGAGTATTTCTAGATATTGAAAATGACAGGGACATGACGAATAGGCGGCACTTTTGCGAAGAAATAGATAGGCCATCCACCATTTATCCTTCCAAACCGCGGAAATTTCGCTAAGACCAAACCCCGGCTATCACAAATTCCGGGACCCCCCATTTCATGACAAGATTCGATGTTCTGACAGTCGGCAACGCAATCGTGGATATCATTGCCCGCTGCGACGACCAGTTCCTCATTGACAACAAGATCACCAAGGCGGCGATGAACCTCATCGATGCCGAACGTGCCGAACTCTTGTATTCGCGCATGGGACCGGCGCTCGAAGCTTCCGGCGGCAGCGCCGGCAACACGGCGGCGGGCGTGGCGAGCCTCGGCGGCAAGGCTGCCTATTTCGGCAATGTCGCCCAAGATCAGCTCGGTGACATCTTCGCGCACGACATCCGCGCCCAGGGCGTTCACTACCAGACCCGACCCAAGGGCACCTTCCCGCCGACGGCACGTTCGATGATCTTCGTCACCGAGGATGGCGAGCGCTCGATGAACACCTATCTCGGCGCTTGCGTCGAGCTCGGCCCGGAAGATGTCGAGACCGACGTCGTGGCCGACGCCAAGGTCACCTATTTCGAAGGTTATCTCTGGGATCCGCCGCGCGCCAAGGAAGCCATCCTCGATTGTGCCCGCATCGCCCATGAAAATGGCCGCGAAGTGTCGATGACGCTGTCCGACAGCTTCTGCGTCGACCGCTATCGCGGCGAATTCCTCGATCTGATGCGCTCCGGCAAGGTCGATATCGTCTTCGCCAATCGCCAGGAAGCGCTGTCGCTCTACGAGACCGATGATTTCGAGGAGGCGCTGAACAGGATCGCCGCCGATTGCAAGATCGCCGCCGTGACGATGAGCGAGAATGGTGCCGTCATCCTGAAGGGCCGTGAGCGTTTTTACGTCGATGCCATCCGAATCAAGGAAGTTGTGGATACGACGGGTGCCGGCGATTTGTTCGCCTCCGGCTTCCTCTATGGCTACACGCAGGGACGGTCTCTCGAGGATTGCGGCAAGCTCGGTTGCCTGGCCGCCGGCATCGTCATCCAGCAGATCGGCCCGCGCCCGATGACCTCGCTTTCCGAGGCCGCCAAACGGGCAGGGCTTATTTGAAGGCTTCGCCGGGATAGGCGCCCCAGATCTCCGACTGCGCCACCCAGCCCGAGGCGCCGTCGGTTTCGGCGCGGCACCAGTCGCCGTTGCATTCGCCAATGGTGATCATCACGCCGGGTTCCAGCTTGGCGACGATCGAGGCGGAGGGCTGCGCCTCGCGGCGCAGATTGACATAAATGCCTTTGCCCTTGGTCTTCATCCACGGGGCGGCAATCGCCGCGCGTTGGCCGGACAACAGCGACTGGTTGACCCAGCCTTCGGTGCCGTCGGCATCGCGGATGCGGCGCCAGTTGTCGTATTCCTGGATGATCTCCACCGGCAGGCCGGATTTCAGGTACATCCACGACACGGCGTAATCCGTTCCCGGACCGATGCGCAGGTTGACGCGCTTGGATTTCAGCGTGACGAAACGCGGCAATGGCAGTCCGCTTGGCCCCTTGGCCGCCTGCGCATGGGCGAACTCGACGCTTCCCATGGATGCAGCCAGAGCGATGGCAAGGGCGAGGCAGGACTTCAGGACTTTGCTGCGCATGGAAGTTTCCGTTTGCTCGAATTCGCGGGCAGGCCCG
The DNA here is from genome assembly GCF_001657485.1 of Rhizobium sp. WYCCWR10014. Lineage (GTDB taxonomy): Bacteria > Pseudomonadota > Alphaproteobacteria > Rhizobiales > Rhizobiaceae > Rhizobium. The sequence goes on along the minus strand of NZ_LXFU01000045.1, from coordinate 122,648 downwards.
GCCTGCTCGCGGTCCGGGCTCTGACATTCCCCGGCTGCACCACGAGTTTTGTTTGTCTTCGCGTGCGGGTCTGGTAGAAAATGCCCGGAATGGGAAAATTATCACCCCTCTTGGTTAAAGACCTCTGAACAAGGCACCACAGGCAGCCATGACAGCGAAGAAAAAACCGAAGGTCTACATCACCCGCAAGCTGCCGGATGCCGTCGAAACCCGCATGCGCGAACTCTTCGACGCCGAGCTGAACATCGACGACGCGCCGCGCTCCGTTCCCGAGCTGATCGCTGCGGTCAAGACCGCCGATGTGCTGGTGCCGACCGTCACCGATCGTATCGACGCGGCGCTGATCGAGCAGGCGGGACCGCAGATGAAGCTGATTGCGAGCTTCTCCAACGGCACCGATCACATCGACGTCGAGGCGGCCGCGCGCAAGGGCATTACCGTCACCAACACGCCGAACGTCCTGACCGAGGACACCGCCGATATGACCATGGCGCTGATTCTCGCTGTTCCGAGAAGGCTCGGCGAAGGTGCGCGCGTGCTGACCGACAAGCCGGGTGAATGGGCAGGCTGGTCTCCCACCTGGATGCTCGGCCGGCGCATTCACGGCAAGCGGATCGGCATCGTCGGCATGGGCCGCATCGGCACGGCGGTGGCCCGCCGCGCCAAAGCTTTCGGCCTGTCGATCCACTATCACAACCGCAAGCGCGTCAATCCGGCCGTCGAGGACGAGCTGGAGGCGACCTATTGGGAAAGCCTCGACCAGATGCTTGCCCGCGTCGACATCGTTTCGGTCAATTGCCCGTCGACGCCGGCGACCTTCCACCTGATCTCGGCCCGCCGTCTGGCGCTGTTGCAGCCGACGGCCTATCTCGTCAACACCGCGCGCGGCGACGTGGTCGATGAAGCGGCGCTGATCAAATGCCTGAGGGAGGGCCGGATTGCCGGCGCCGGCCTTGACGTCTTCGAAAACGAGCCCGCCGTCAACCCGAAGCTCATCAAGCTCGCCAATGAGGGTAAGGTCGTGCTGCTACCGCATATGAGTTCGGCGACGATCGAAGGCCGCATCGACATGGGCGACAAGGTCATCATCAATATCCGCACCTTCATCGACGGTCACAGGCCGCCGAATCGGGTGCTGCCGGGTCGTTGAAGAAATCTGTAAATCAGGCGACGCAGATTGGAGGCGCAAGGACCTTGCGCATCTCGACGAATGTCGTCCTGGCAAAGCCGGGATGCGCCTTTTCGGCGGTTCTGGAAAATCCCCAGGCGGCAAAGACGGCGTGGTTGTCGGTGAGTTCGATGCGCGTTTCCAGCCGCAAAGCGGGAAGGCCGAGCGCTGCCGCCGTCTCTTCGGCTATTGTCAGCAGCCGCTTGCCGAGGCCCTTGCCCTGCGCTTCCGGCAGAACGGCGAGCTTGCCGACATAGAGACAATCGGTTTCCGGCCGCAGGAAGAGACAACCGATCAGTTTTTCGCCGTCGATAGCGACATGGCCGATCTCGGTCCCGGCCTTTTCGGCCAGCGACGCCGTCGTCAGCTTGAGCGCCGACGATGGCGGGTCGATCCTGCCATTCATGGAGGCGAAGGCGGAAAGGATGAGCGCCAGCAGTTCATCCCAGCGCGTAAAAGCCTGATCAAGCGGAACAATCCTCATCCCGCCTGTCTCTGCGTGGTACGGCGTCGTTTGTAGCGGATGGTGTCGAACCGGGCCGAGAGTGCGTCGTAGAGCAGCAACCGTCCAACCAGCGGTTCACCGGTGCCGGTGACGAGCTTGATCGCCTCCATCGCCATCATCGTGCCGATGACGCCGGTCAGCGCGCCGATGATGCCGGCCTCGGCGCACGCGGGAATCAATCCGGCCGGCGGCGCTTCCGGAAACAGGTCACGATATCTAGGGTTGGGCGTTCCGTCCTCAGCCGTTTCATAGGGCTTGAGAACCGTCAGTGAGCCGTCGAACCGCCCGACGGCGCCGGTGACGAGCGGAATGCGCGCTTCATCAGCCGCATCGGCGGCGGCATAACGGGTGTCGAAATTGTCGGAGCCATCGATCAGCAGATCGAAGCCCGAGAGCTGACGGCGGGCGGCCTCCGGGGAGAAGCGTTCCTCGAAGCGTATCAGTCGGACATGCGGATTGAGCCTGGCGATGGCGAAGGCGGCACTCTCCGTCTTCAGTTCGCCGATCGTGCCGGAATCATGGATCACCTGGCGCTGCAGGTTCGACAGCGACACCCGGTCGTCGTCGACGATCCCGAGCGTGCCGATGCCGGCTGCGGCCAGATATTGCAGGACCGGCGCACCGAGGCCACCGGCGCCGATCACCAGCACGCGGGCGGCTTTCAGTTTCTGCTGGCCGGCGCCGCCGATCTCGGGCAGCAGGATGTGGCGGTGATAGCGCGCGATTTCTTCCGGGCTGAGCGGTTCCATGGCGCCGATGTTATCATGACGCCCGACGCCGGGAAAAGCCGCCTCCGTCATTCGAACACCCTTCCGTCGGCCACCGTGAAAAACTGTGCCCTGTCGCCGAGTGCTGAAAACATCGCGCGATCCGTTCCGGTCATGAAGGCCTGGCCGCCGAGCCCGTCGATAAGGTCGAACAGCGCGGCGCGGCGACCCTCGTCGAGATGTGCCGCAATCTCGTCGAGCAGCAGGATCGGCGCATGGCCGGTGAGATTGCCGACGAGCCGCGCATGCGCAAGCACCAGGCCGACAAGCAGCGCTTTCTGCTCGCCGGTGGAGCAACGCTCCGCCTCCATCGCCTTTTCGCGGTGATGCACGATCAGATCGGCCCGGTGCGGTCCCTCAAGCGTGCGCCCTGCGCCGGCATCGCGGTAGCGGCTCTCCGCCAGCATCGCCGCGTAGTCGTCCTCAAGGTCGACCGAGGGGCGCGAGAACTGACCGTCCAGGAAGCCCGAGAGCTGCAGCGACGCCGAAGGGAAGGGCGAGCTTTCGCGGCTTTCCTCGATCAGCCGGGTCAGCAGCCCGAGCATCTCCTGCCGGGCGAGCGCCATGGCGATGCCGAGGCTTGCCATCTGCTCCTCGATGCCGGCAAGCCAGGAGGGATCGAAACGCCCTTCATCTAGCAATTTGTTGCGGCTGCGCATGGCGCGCTCGAAATCGCTGGCGCGGCGGCCATGGGCGGGATCGAGCGACAGCACCAGCCGGTCGAGAAAGCGGCGGCGGTCGGAAGAGGCGCCGGTAAAGAGACCATCCATCGCCGGTGTCAGCCAGAGAAGGCGCAGATGGTCGGTCAGTTCGTCGGCAGTCTTTGCCGTCGTGCCATTGATGCGCAGCCTGCGGGCGATGGTCTCCTCGCCCGTTTCGATACCGGTGCCGATCTCGACGTCGCCCTCCATGCCGTCGAGCGCGGCGAAGATCGAAAAGCCGCCCGCCGCGCCGACCCGGGTGATATCGCCATAAGCTGCGCGACGCAGACCGCGGCCAGGCGAAAGCAGCGAGACGGCCTCCATGAGATTGGTCTTGCCGGCGCCATTGTCTCCCGTCAGCACGGCATGCCGACCATCAAGAGTAAGGGCCGCCGCCACATAGTTGCGGAAGTCTGTCAGCTTCAGACGGGAAAGAGAAACCTTGTGCGGCATCGAATGTCCGGAATCATAAAGCGTGACAGCTAAGCCGAAGCGGCGCTGATGGCAAGGCTGGGAGCTTTTTGGCCGTGGATCGTGTACCGCTGATGCTGCCGGACGTCAGGACGCGGCGGCTGGCGCCACGCTGGACCTATATTCCAGATGATCCCGTGACCGAAGTCCTGATGTCCGACATCGTCCAAGTGTAACGGCAGCCATGACACTTTCGAAATTCGGTTAAAAATACAACCATCGCAGATGCCCTGACATCGCCAAACCGATACCGTCGACAGTCATTGCCAATGTCTTCCAGCTTCGGATATTCAGGGTTTGCCGCCATCCTCTAACGCTACTGACGTAACGTAAAGCCCAAAAAAAGTTGGTTGAATTTTGCAACTGTAGGGTTGAGTTATCCGATGCAGACGATATGGTAAACGGAACGTTTATGTATAAGAGAGTGATGAAGTGCCAGATCCGGTTGATATTATCGTCGGTCGCAACGTCAGACAGTTTCGCGCCCTTCGCCGTGTTTCCCAGCTCGAGCTTGGAGAAGCACTCGGACTGACTTTCCAGCAGATCCAGAAATACGAAAAGGGGACGAACCGCGTTTCCGCCAGCAAGCTGCACCAGATCGCGGTTTTTCTCGAGGTCGAGATCTCTGCGCTCTTCGAGGGTGCCGGCATGTCGCCATTCGGCAGCCGTGTCGAACTCAGCCCCGACGCCTATGCGCTTGCGCTGAGCTACGACAAGCTGAACTCACCGGCAGGCAAGGAAGCGGTCAAGACCATCGTCACCCTCATGACGGGCGAAGCGGCCGAAACCGCCGCCTGATTCCACCGCAGCAATCACGGCTCCCACGGAAAGCACGACCTATTCAAGGTCTGGACGATTTCCGGACACATGCGGGTGTGCAGCAATATTGGGGGGATGACGTGCACCAGGGCAAAGACCGGAAGCGGCCCGCCTGATTGAGGTTCGATGGCGCGCTTCAGTGAATCTCGCATTCGTGCAGCGCCATCAGCAGATCGTCCTGCGTCTGGTGGCCGGCATGATAGAGATCGATCGCGATGTTGGCGATGGAAAGGCCCTGCTGGCTGCGAAGCTTGATGTTGCGCTCGGCGCACCAAGTGTAGATGGCGCCGGCGAGAACGTCGACGTCTTCGGACTGAGATGAAAAGGCTGGCGCCATGGCTGATACCCTTGGTTTGTTTGTTCCCGCTAGCGCTAAGGACGCTCTATCACTTGATTTGGTTCATGACCCCGAATTCGATTCCGATTCCCGGGGCCATGCACTGACGACAGAGACTGAATTCATTTGGAAAACTTGCAAGCAGCATCATCTGGCTGCGTTAACGCAAGTCGTCGTCCCGCCCGCGGCCGTATCGATCCGGGACAGATTCGCCGGCATGGACGGCGGATGTCGCAAATTGAGGCATGTCGCGCAAAAGTGTGCAGCGGTTTTGCGATAACGACATGCGTAAAAACAAAGACTTAAAGCGCAAGGGACGAATCTGAAAGATCGCGCCGCGCTTTAGGATTCCGGGAACAAAAAAACCGGAGACGTTTCCGTCCCCGGCTTTCCCAATAGGCGTGTCGATCGCAGCTCAGCCTTCGAAGAATTCCTTCATGCGGGCAAAGAAGCCCGTCGATTCGGGATTGTTCTCCTTGGAGGAAAGCTGCTCGAATTCCTGAAGCAGTTCGCGCTGGCGCTTGGTGAGCTTTTGCGGCGTCTCGATCTGGATCTGGATGTAGAGGTCGCCCGTCTGCACCGAACGCAGCACCGGCATGCCCTTGCCCTTGAGGCGGAACTGTTTGCCGACCTGGGTGCCCTCGGGCACGGTGACGCGCGACTTGGTGCCGTCGAGCGTCGCTACGTCGAAGGTTCCGCCGAGCGCGGCCGTCGTCATCGAGATCGGAACGGCGCAATAGAGATCGGCTCCGTCGCGCTGGTAGAATTCATGCGGTTTGACGGAGAGGAAGATATAGAGGTCGCCTGCCGGTCCGCCGCGGGCGCCGGCCTCGCCTTCGCCCTGCAGGCGGATGCGGGTGCCGTCCTCGATGCCGGCGGGAATATTGACCGAGAGCGAACGCTCTTCCGTCACCCGGCCCTGGCCGTGGCACTTCGGGCACGGATCGGGAATGATCTGGCCGCGGCCGTGGCAGGTCGGGCAGGTCCGTTCGATCGAGAAGAAGCCCTGTGCCGCGCGCACGCGCCCCGTTCCCTGGCAGGTGCCGCAGTTCTTCGGCTGCGTGCCGGGCTTGGCGCCTGAACCCGAACAGACGTCGCAAGTGATCGACGTCGGAACGCGGATCTGCGCCGTCTTGCCGGAGAAAGACTCTTCCAGCGTTATTTCCATGTTGTAGCGAAGATCGGCGCCGCGTTCGCGGCCGCCCGACGAGCGCTGGCGCGCGCGCCCTCCACCCATCATCTCGCCGAAGATATCCTCGAAAATGTCGGAGAAACCGCCGCCGGCAAATCCGCCGCCGCCGCCGCCCATGCCGCCATGCTCGAAGGCCGCATGACCATAGCGATCATAGGCCGCCCGCTTCTGCGGGTCCTTGAGCATCTCGTAGGCTTCGTTGATTTCCTTGAACTTCCGTTCGGCGTCCTTGTCATCCGGGTTCTTGTCCGGATGGTATTTCATCGCCAATTTGCGAAAGGCGCTTTTCAGCTCTTTCTCGTCCGCCGACTTGGCTACACCCAGAGTTTCGTAAAAGTCCGCTTTTGCCATTAAGGATTAAACCCCGGAAATGGATTTTCCGGCTGCCATGGTGAGCAGCCGGATCAGATGTTGAAGCATAACCACGCCGTCGCGGATTACGCGGACTTCTTGCGGTCGTCGTCCTTGATTTCCTCGTAGTCGGCATCGACGACATTGTCGCCGCTTTCCGCAGAGGCATCACCGGCAGCGCCGCCTTCAGCCTGCTGTGCTTCATAGATCGCCTGGCCGAGCTTCATCGACACTTCCATCAGCGTCTGGGTCTTGGCCTTGATGTCGTCGGCATCGGGTTCGGACGCTTCCGACGCCGTCTTCAATGCAGCGATCGCATCCGAGATCGCGGTGCGGTCGGCCTCGGAAACCTTGTCACCGTAATCCTTCAGCGACTTTTCCGAGGAATGGATCAGGCTTTCAGCCTGGTTCCGGGCTTCGACGGCCTCACGGCGCTTCTTGTCTTCGCTGGCATGGGCTTCGGCATCCTTTACCATCTTCTCGATGTCGGCGTCGGAAAGACCGCCGGAAGCCTGGATACGGATCTGCTGTTCCTTGCCGGTGCCCTTGTCCTTGGCCGAAACCTGGACGATGCCGTTGGCGTCGATATCGAAGGTGACTTCGATCTGCGGCATGCCGCGCGGCGACGGCGGCAGACCGACGAGGTCGAACTGGCCGAGCAGCTTGTTGTCGGCAGCCATTTCACGCTCGCCCTGCGAAACGCGGATGGTCACGGCCTGCTGGTTGTCTTCGGCGGTCGAGAAGGTCTGGCTCTTCTTCGTCGGGATCGTCGTGTTGCGTTCGATCAGGCGGGTGAAAACACCACCAAGGGTCTCGATGCCGAGCGACAGCGGGGTCACGTCGAGGAGCAGGACGTCCTTGACGTCGCCCTGCAGAACGCCGGCCTGGATGGCGGCGCCGAGGGCGACCACCTCATCGGGGTTGACGCCCTTGTGCGGCTCCTTGCCGAACAGCTGCTTGACGACTTCCTGTACCTTCGGCATGCGGCTCATGCCGCCGACGAGAACCACTTCGTCGATTTCGGCAGCCGTGACGCCGGCATCCTTGAGCGCTGCCTTGCACGGCGCGATCGTGCGCTGGACGAGATCGTCGACCAGGCTTTCGAGCTTGGCGCGGGTCAGCTTCAGGGTCAGATGCTTCGGGCCGGAGGCGTCGGCCGTGATAAACGGCAGGTTGATTTCGGTCTGCTGCGAGGACGAAAGCTCGATCTTTGCCTTTTCCGCAGCTTCCTTGAGGCGCTGCAGGGCAAGCTTGTCGTTCTTCAGGTCGATGCCATTGTCCCTCTTGAACTCGCCGACGAGATATTCGACGAGACGCATGTCGAAGTCTTCACCGCCGAGGAAGGTATCGCCGTTGGTGGACTTCACTTCGAAGACGCCGTCACCGATCTCGAGGATCGAAATATCGAAAGTGCCGCCGCCAAGGTCGTAGACGGCAATCGTCTTGCCTTCTTTCTTGTCGAGACCGTAGGCCAGCGCTGCGGCGGTCGGCTCGTTGATGATGCGCAGAACTTCAAGACCGGCGATGCGGCCGGCATCCTTGGTCGCCTGGCGCTGCGCGTCGTTAAAGTAGGCGGGAACGGTGATGACGGCTTTCTCGACCTTTTCGCCGAGATAGGATTCGGCGGTTTCCTTCATCTTCTGAAGGATCATTGCGGAAATCTGTGCGGGCGAGTAGCCCTTGCCATTAGCTTCGACCCAGGCGTCGCCATTGTCGCCCTTGACGATGGTGAAGGGAACGAGGTGCTTGTCCTTCTCGACGGTCGGATCTTCGTAGCGGCGGCCGATCAGGCGCTTGACTGCAAAGAGCGTATTCGTCGGGTTGGTGACTGCCTGGCGCTTGGCCGGCTGGCCGACAAGGCGTTCGCCATCATCGGAAAATGCCACCATGGAAGGGGTCGTACGCGCACCTTCCGCATTCTCGATAACCTTCGCGTCTTTGCCGTCCATGACTGCGACGCAGGAATTCGTCGTTCCAAGGTCGATACCAATTACTTTTGCCATGTCATTCTCTCCTTGAAGCAAGCTGTCGGAACCCCGAGAAGGCATTTCCCTGACAGCCCCTTACGGGATGGGTCTACTTGAGATTACGCAATCGTGATTGCGGTGATGCGGCGTATATAAGGAGCGGTTTTCTGGACTGCAAGGCGAGAAATGCCCCGGAATCCAGCAAAACGAATGTGTTGCGTTCAATTTTTACAGTAGCCGGGAAAGAGGTCGCCCCATGTCCGGAAAGCGGCCGATTTTTAGAGCATGTCGCGCAAAACTGTGAAGCGGTTTTGCGACGACGACATGCGTAAAACGAAGACCTAAAGCGCGAGGCGCTGCTCTGAAAGATCTCGATGCGCTTTAGAGCATCGGGCTTGTGTTGGACATGCAGCAAAGGTCTCACTGGCCCATGATCAGATCGAGCAGCGTCGTGCGCCGCGGCTGGACGGAAGAGGTTGTCTGCGCCCCCCCGACATCCCCGGGTGGCACCACGCCCTCATAGTTCGAACCGCCGCCTTCGGCAATGTCGGCGGGCGGAACCGGGCCATTGCCGGAGCTTGTCGCCCGCTGCCGGACAGGCGCTTGCGGATAGCGGTTTGCATTGTCGTCGCCGCCGAAGACGCCGGAAATGATGCCGCCGATCGTCGAAGGCGGCGCCTCGGCCGTCATCGGTTGCCCGCTGCCCAACTGCCCATCGCCCGCTTGTCCATCACCAGGGGCTGCCTCAGCCATCGGCTGACCATTGTTCGGATCGGCGATCAACTGGCCGTTGCCGAAGAGCGGTGCCGGCGAAAGACCCTTGTGGGCAGCGATCATGAATTCCTTCCAGGCCTTGGCGGGCAAGCCGCCACCGGTCACCTTCTTCATCGGCTTGCCGTCGTCATTGCCGAACCAGACCCCGGTGGTGAGGTTGCTGGTGAAGCCGACGAAGAGCGCGTCGCGCGAATTCTGCGTCGTGCCGGTCTTTCCCGCCGCCTGCCAGCCAGGGATCTTGGCGCTCTTGCCGGTGCCATTGTCGATGACGCCCATCATCATCGCATCCATCTGGGCGACGATCTGCTCGGAGAGCACGCGCGGTGGGCTGTCATAGGTATTTTCGTAGAGAACCTTGCCCTCAGCCGTCGTGACCCGGCGGATGACGTGCGGCGTCGCCTTGTAGCCGCCGTTCATGAAGGCGGCATAGGAGGCGGTGAGCTCCATCAGCGACACCTCCGACGTGCCGAGCGCGATCGAGGCGTTCGGCTGCAGCTCGCTTTCGATGCCGAGCCGGTGGGCAAGCTTGATCACCTGATCCGGCCCGTCATACATCACCAGCTGGGCGGCCACGGTGTTCAGCGACTTGGCCAGCGCGGTCGCCAGCGTCACTTCGCCATTGTATTTCTTCTCGTNTCGCCGATCCGGATCGGCGCGTCGTTGAACACCGAATAGGGCGTCAGCCCCTTCTCGAGTGCTGCGGCATAGACGAAGGGCTTGAATGAGGAACCCGGCTGGCGTTTGGCCTTGACGGCGCGGTTGAACTGGCTCGTCGCATAGTCCCTGCCGCCGACGAGCGCTCGGATCGCGCCGGTGCCGTCGATCGAGACGAGGGCCGCCTGCGACGCGTCGAGCTTGCCGCCCTCCTTGTCGAGCACGTCGACCAGCGATTGCTCGGCCTTCCTTTCCAGCGACTTGTCGATGGTCGTATCGACGATGACGTCTTCCTTGACGTCGCCGATCAGCCCCGGCAGCTCGTCCATCACCATGTCGGCAACATAGTGCCCGGCGCCGGACCAGTAGCTCTTGGCCGAAGCCGGGGTCTGCGACATCGCGGTCTTGACCTCGGAATCGGTGATGAAACCCTGTTCGCGCATCGCCGCGAGCACAAGCTGGGCGCGTGCATTCGCAGCTTCCGCATCGCGGGCCGGCGAAAGCCGCGACGGCGCCTTGAGTAGGCCGGCCAGCACCGCGGCCTCGCCGAGGTTTACGTCACGCGCCGATTTGTTGAAGTAGCGGCGCGAGGCTGCCTCGACGCCATAGGCATTCGATCCGAAGAACACCCGGTTGAGATACATGGCAAGGATTTGGTCCTTGGTGTATTTCTGCTCCAGCCAGAGCGAGAGCAGCACTTCCTGTACCTTGCGTTCCAGCGTCCTCTCAGGGGAGAGAAAGAGGTTCTTGGCAAGCTGCTGCGTCAGCGTCGAGCCACCCTGGACCATGTGACCAGCGGTGAGATTGGTCACGATCGCCCGGCCGAGGCCGAGCGGATCGACGCCGAAATGCGAATAGAAACGCCGATCCTCGATGGCGATGACGGCTTCCGGAATATAGGGCGACATGTTTTCGAGCGACAGCGCCTCGCCGCCGGTCGCGCCGCGATTGGCGATGATGCTGCCGTCGACGGCGGTAATCTTCACATTCGGCGGCCGTTCAGGGATCGCCCATGTACTGGCGCTCGGCATGCGCGAGCCATAATAGACCACGAGCCCGGCAACGCCGATGCCGGCCCAGATGAAAAGCACGACGCACCAGTAGATCGCGCGGCGCAGGAATCCGAAAAAGCCGCCGCCCTCACGCTCCGGCGGCTCCCGCCGCCTCCGAGGGGCGGGGCGCTGCGGCGGGGGTTTCGAGCCGCCGCGGCGCTGAGATCGGCCTCCGGCGATGCGGTCGTCGGCATCGAGCGAGAATTCGTCATCGTCGCGTGCCGGGCGGCCGCTGAAAGACGGTTCTATTCTGTCGCTTGATCTGCCTCTGCCTGCCATCGCGGACCGGTCACACCCCATGTTCGATCGCGAAGCCAGCTTCGCATAACGGTGCTCTTCTCCAGCGCCGCGCGTCTTTTCAGACGCGCAAAGGACGTTGGAGCACTTTGAGTGCCGCCGTGATCACCCGACTGAACTGTAAATGCGGCGATTTAACGGGGTGTTAATAATGGAAAGCAAAGCAGGTCGCGCCGCTTGTCTTCAAAACTGGCGCGCTTCGTAATCGTCGAGCGTTTCCGGGTCCTGCTTATATTCCCACTCGCCCAGATGAAAGCGGCGCCAGATCTGGCCGGAAGGGTTGAGGTTCGCCCCATCGGTAAGGCGTACAGGCAGGATGGGGTTGTGTTTATGCCAAACGGTAACATCTGCGGCGGCTGCCCGAGGGGCGAAAAGCCCGAAGAAAGCCAGGTAGTCTTGCGTCATCAGGGTCCAGCCTCGAACGGATTAAAATCAATCCGCAACTTCACAAAACTGCATTAAACAATCCCGCAAAACAAGAGCCTCGCGATGGCTTCACATCAAATTGTCGGTGAGCGTATTCGAGGATCGATGCTTCCCCCGCGGCGCTTATTTTGCGCTCACCGGCCAAGCTGCACGCTTCGTGAAAAAAGACCTGAAGTGCGTCACGTGAATCACCGGCGATACGGCGCATTTTTCAGTGCCGCGCGTCTTTTCGAAAGGCATAAAAAAGGCTGTAACACATTGAATTGCCGCATAGTGTTTCCTCAAATCGAGTCCGTTTCAAGGAATTATGCGGCAGGCGGAACCAATAGGCTTCGCGATTGTTTATGAAGAAGCGGGACAGCCCCTCACGTCCCGCGAATGATCGGCCGTCTCCCCTCAACGCGTGCCGATCGACATCAGGCCCGGTGCATCCCTCCCAAGGGAGCGCCGGGCTTTTTCTTACAGCGCCGCCCATCTTCCAGACGCGCAAAGGACGCTGTAATACTTGAATTATGCGGCAGGCCCCGGTTTTAAGACGGACCCGCCCTTGAGAAGAGGGCGGCATTGCCGCCGCCCCAAAATCTCAGTCGCAGGACGGATCGCCCGGGCGGCAGACGAAGGGCGATGCCCTGGGGTCCGGGCGATTATAGGTGTCGGCTTTCCCGCCCCTGAACTGTGGCAGGTCACGGAAATCCGAACTCCTGGTGTTGCCTCTGTTGTCATTCTCCCGACGGTCGGACCTGCGATTATCGTCCCTACGATCATCGTCTCTGCGGTCATCCCTTCGATTGTCGCCGCGCCAGTCCCTGTCGCGATCCCGATTACGATCCCCGTAGTCGCGATCCCGATCTCGATCCCGGTTACGGTAGTAATAGTCGGGGCCGCGGCTCCAGCGGTCGCGGTCGCGGTAGAAATCGCGGCCGCGGTAGTTGCGGTCCCAATAATTGCCGACACTGAAGCCGATCATGGGAATACCCAGCGGACGGTAATATTGCGGACCGACATAGACGCGGCGTTGCTGGTAGACGGCCTGCACATATTGGCCGGAAACCCAACCGCGGCCGCCATAGAATTCGACGTCGCACCAGTTGACTTCGGAAAGGCATCCACGGATCTCGACGGAAGAACCGGCGGGCACGACCGCGACAGCAGGGTATCGGGTGCTTGGACCCGCACGCATGTTGACATTGGCCGTCGAGTAGCCCTCGGCGGCCTGTACTATCGCCGGAGCCAGCACAAACATGGCGGCCGCGGTGATTTTAACAATGAGACTTTTCACGCTTCTCACTCCTCATTGGCGCGTTTTTCAGGCAGCGCTTGGCTGCGTTTTCTTGGCATATGCCATCTGGAAGAAAAGATAGAGCGATCGCCCACATTTGTTAGGCGCTACCATTTTCCTTGTCTTTCAAAGGCTTATACCCAGGTCACGATGAACGCAGCTTGAACGGGGGGAATCTTGTGACGCAATGTAGCGTTCTCGATATGCCGCATGAAATCGCGAATGCCTGGGACTTGACCGCTTCGGCACTACGATCCGCCTGTGCAAGCGCCGTTAACGGCCCGTTAACCTTTCGGCGGCAGTCTCAGTGCAATACCCGCTTGCTCCTTGACCACGGATGAACTGGCACTGAGGTGAGCGGATGACGAAAGGCCGGGTCGAACCGGCCTTTTTGTTTCTCGCGATTTTCGCATGGCGCATCCTGTTTGAAGGCGCGTCCTTTCCGTCAGGCGGCGAGCGCCTGAAGGATCCGTACCCAGGAGCGGATGCCCTTGTGGTAGGAGATAAGCTCGTATTTCTCGTTCGGCGAGTGGATGCGATCATCGCTGAGACCGAAGCCGACGAGCAGCGATTCCATGCCGAGCATCTTCTGGAAATCTCCGACGATCGGGATCGACCCACCCATGCCGATGACGATGGCGGGTTTCGGCCACTCGTCGGAAAGCGCGTTCTTCGCCTTGGTCAGAACAGGCGAATCATAGGAAAGATGAATCGCCGGCGAGCCGCCATGCGGATGGAACTCGACCGAGCAATCGGCGGGAATCTTCGCGCTGATATAGCTGCGGAAGGCCTCGCGAATGGCCGCCGGATCCTGCGTGCCGACCAAGCGGAACGAAACCTTGGCCGAAGCCTTAGCGGCGATCACCGTCTTGAAGCCTTCGCCGGTATATCCGCCCCAGATGCCGTTGATTTCGGCGGTCGGCCGCGCCCAAGTGAGTTCCAGCACCGAACGGCCCTTCTCGCCGGATGGAATGGAAAGGCCGACTTCGCCGAGGAAGCTCTCCGCGGTCTTGCCCAGCGTCTCCCATGACGCCTTGATGTTATCAGGCGTTTCCTCGACGCCGTCATAAAAGCCGTCAAGCGTGATGCGGCCGGTCTCGTCATGCAAGCCGGCAAGAGCCTCGACGAGAATATGGATCGGATTGGCCGCCGCGCCGCCGAAGAGACCGGAATGCAGGTCGCGGTCGGCGGCCGTCACGATCACTTCCTCGCCGACGAGGCCGCGCAATGCTGCGGCGATCGCCGGCGTGTCGCGGTCCCACATGCCGGTATCGCAGACCAGCGCATAGTCGGCCTTGAGCTCGGCGGCATTGGCTTCGAGGAAGGGCTTCAGGGACGGCGAGCCGGATTCCTCCTCGCCTTCGAAGAGGATGGTGATGCGGCAGGGAAGCGCGCCGTTGATCTCCTTATAGGCGCGGCAAGCCTCGACGAAGGTCATCAACTGGCCCTTGTCGTCGGAGGTGCCACGGCCGGTCAGGATCTTGCGACCCTCGCCGACATCCTTAATCGATGGCTCGAACGGGTCGTTTTCCCAAAGCTCGATCGGATCGACCGGCTGAACGTCGTAATGGCCGTAGAAGAGAACATGCGGTGCATCGGCGGACGCACCGGCATGATGGGCGACCACCATTGGATGACCTGGTGTATCGCGCACCGAGGCCGTAAAGCCGAGCGTCCCGAGATAGGCGACGAGCCATTCGGCGGCCTTTCGGCATTCGGCTTTGTAAGCGGGATCGGTGGATATCGACTGAATGCGCAGAAGCTCGAACAGCTTGTCGAGGCTCGAAGAAAGGTTCTGATCCGCGTGCGCAAGCACTTGACGTACATCGGTCATTTTCGACTCCTTTTTGAAATTCGGCCGGACGATAGACCAAACCAGATAGGCAGGCGAGGCGGAAAAACAAAAAAACGGCGGCGGGAAAGACCGGCGGGGCATAGACGAATATCAAGAAGATTTGCTGGATAATATAGAAGGGAATTCTAATTCAATTTACCGTTATTTAGCATAACCTAAATAGCCTGACCGAATTCAGCTGCGCGAGGTTCGGATGTTTTCGGTCATCACATGTATTCGGGACAACCACGATTGGCGGCTGGTGCTTGCGGCGGCCGCGGTATGCCTGGTCGGCGCTATGGCGGCTATGCTGCTGCTCTCCCCTGCCCAGGAATGCGACGCCGGGCGGCGCAAGCTCTGGATCGGCGCCTCGGCTTTCGCTTTTGGCACCGGCGTATGGGCAACGCACTTCATCGCCATGCTGGCCTATGACGGCGGCATGCCGATCGGCTACCAACTGGGCCTGACGACGCTTTCTTTCCTCCTGTCGGTTGTCGGTTCGTGGGCGGCGATCCTGGTCGCTTCGGAAAGCCGCGGCAGGTTTTCTCGCATCCGCGGCGGCGTCCTGATGGCGCTCGGCATCGCCTCCATGCACCTGACCGGCATGCAGGCGATCGAAACGCAGGCGGTCATCCTTTATGATCCATTCATGACGCTGAGTGCGATTCTCGCAGGAGCGCTGTTGTCGAGCGCCGCCTTCCACACCTTTTTCCAATTGAAGGGACTGCGGCGGCTCCTCGCCTCGTCAATCACTTTCGTCCTTGCGATCTGCGCGCTCCATTTCATCTCGATGGCTAGCATCACGCTCGTGCCGGATCCCGGCAAGCAAGTTCCGGCAACGGTGCTCGACGCCAGCCTGCTTGCTGCGATCGTCGTGGTGGCGGCGACGATGCTCATTCTCATTGCGCTCGCCGTGGTCTTTGTCGAAAGCCACCTGACGGATCTGAGGGGGCTCGCGAATGCCTCGCAGGAAGGGCTGCTGATCCTGCGGGAAGGCCGGATCATCGATGCCAATGAACGCTTCCAGGGGCTTTCCGGCTGGAAGCTTGCCGATCTTGCCGGCAAGGCGCCCTCGGCTGTTTTGTCCGCTGTTCAGGGGACTGGGCAGAACAGACCCAGTGAGACGCTGCTCAACACCAGGAACGGCAGGGAGATCGCCGTCGAAGTGACCGCGAGCAGGATCGTCTATCGTGGGCACAATTGCGAGGTGCTGGCGGTGCGTGATCTCACCGAACGCAGGCAGGCCGAGGAGATGATCGAGCATCTCGCACACCACGACGTTCTCACCGATCTGCCGAACAGGTCGCTGTTCGATACCCGCATCCGGCAGGCGCTGCAGATGGCCGAACGAAAGAACAGCGAGGTTGCCCTCTTCTATCTCGACCTCGATCGCTTCAAGGCCGTCAACGATATCTTCGGTCATGCCGAAGGCGACCGCATTCTCCGCAAGGTCGCCTCGATCCTGCGCCGCGTGGCCGATGAGAGCGATACGATAGCCCGCCTCGGCGGCGATGAATTCGCCATCATTCAGCCCGCCGGGCAGCAGCCGGCGGCGGCGCAAAAGCTTGCGGCTGATATCCTCGACGAATTCGCCGCCGAGATGGACACGGCGCGCGACCCGACCGCCGTCGGCGTCAGCGTCGGCATCGCACTCTATCCCGCGGATGGGGCTGCTGCTGAAGAACTCTGCAACAATGCCGATACTGCACTCTACCGCGTCAAGCATGACGGTCGCGGCAAGGTCTGTTTCTTCGACGCGGAAATGGATAAGGCGGCACGGAACCGCCGCCAGATCGAAAGCGAACTGCGTCATGCGATCATCCGCAACCAGATCCATGTCAGCTATCAGCCGATCCTCGATGCGCTGAGCGGCGAGATCGGCGGCTACGAGGCCCTGATGCGCTGGAACCGGCCGGGTCACGGGTTGACCGAGCCCGATATCTTCATCCCGATCGCCGAGGAAAGTGGTTCGATCGTCCAGCTCGGCGAATGGGTGTTGCAGCAGGCCTGCAGGGAGGCCGTGCGCTGGCCGCTGCCGCTGATGATCGCCGTCAATCTTTCGCCGGTGCAATTCATGCTGCCGAACCTCTGCGAGCGGATCGAGGCGATCCTCGCCGAAACCGGGCTTGCGCCCAGCCGGCTGGAGCTCGAGATCACCGAGGCGGCCCTCATTCGCGATCGCGACCGGGTGATGACGACGCTGTTGCGGCTGCACAAGCTCGGCGTGCACATCGTCATGGATGATTTCGGCACCGGTTTTTCCTCGCTTTCCAACCTGCGTTCATTCCCTTTCGACAAGATCAAGGTCGACCGCAGTTTCACCGGCGTGCTGGAACATGATGCTTCGGCACGCTCGATCGTGCGCGCCATCATCGGCCTTGGTCATAGCCTTGGCATGCCTGTGGTGACGGAGGGCGTGGAAACCGAGATGCAGCGCCGGATCGTCGTCGAGGAAGGCTGCGCGCAAGTGCAGGGCCTTTTACTCGGCAAGCCGGATATCGAGCCGAGCATCAAGCTTGCCGCCGACGAAAACGTCCTGATTGTGCAGATCGAAACCGGCCTGTCCCCCTTGCGATGCGCACAGCGTGCCGGCGAGTGATCTTACAGCGCCGCGCGTCTTTTCAGACGCGCAAAGGACGCTGTAACACTTTGAACTGCTGCATAATTTATCCTCAAATCGATTCCGATTTAAGGAGATATGCAGTGGTCAGAGCGCCTTGGCGTTTTCCAGAAGCCGACGGATATATTCGAGCGTCAGCTCGCGCTCGAAAACCCGAAAACCTTTAAACAGCGCAAGGTCGGCCTCCCGCGCGGTCTCGATCGCCTCAGCCTCCATGGCGCGCGCCCTCGACGTCAAGAAGAGCAGTTGCGCCCGCTTGTCGGACGGATGCGGCCGGCGCTCGATCAGCCCGTCGCGGACCATGCGCGAAAGCGTATTGGCCATGGTCGCCTGCTCGATATCGACCCGCTCGAGAAGCTGTTTCTGGGTCAGCCCGTCCTCGGCCCAGAGTTCCAGCAGAATGGGGAACTGCCCTGGAGAAAAACCGAGCCCGACCGCGCGCTGGTGCAGCGAGCGGGCAAAACCCTTCGCCAGCTGGCTGGCAAGGTAGGCTCCCGAATCCATGCGGTTAAATCCCATGATTGCAAGTTAGGCTCAAAACCATGCCGGAGACAATGCAGCAAATCGCATACGATGCTCCTAAACATGCAAGCGGCGAGCAGAATTTCGAGTGCCTCGAAAAAACAAAAGTCGCCATGGCCTGGAGGTTGGCCATGGCGACTTTAAAGTGGGGACAAAGGCCCGGAGAGGGGGATAAGGCCTTTGTCCAAGCCTGACGCGGCGGGGGACAAGCCGGTAATCAGACCCGCGACGCGATCAAGCGCCGGTGACATGGATTTGTGGCTCAGAATGTGGTTTTTCAAGGGAGGGCCATCGTTACAAATCGGTAACAGTTTGGTGAGCCGGAATCCGTGCCGCACAAATCCTGAGATCGGAATCGACGGGCGGATAAAATTATGCAGCAACGCCAAGTGCTCAGCGTCCTTTGCGCGTCCGAAAAGAGGCGCGGCGCTGTGTGACGCTCCGAACCCCATAATCCTTTTCGCGCGCCGAATTTATGCCGAACTCCATATGGACCTCGTCCCATGCCCGCGCTATCCATGCACGCATGAAAAAAGGCGATCACCTCTTCCTAGTCGATGGTTCCGGATTCATCTTCCGGGCGTTTCATGCATTGCCGCCGCTGACCCGCAAGACCGACGGCCTGCCGATCGGCGCAGTGTCCGGTTTCTGCAACATGCTGTGGAAGCTGCTGAGGGACGCGCGCAATACCGATGTCGGCGTGACGCCGACACATCTTGCCGTCATCTTCGATTATTCCGCCAAGACGTTTCGCAAGGATCTCTACGACGCCTACAAGGCGAACCGTTCCGCCCCGCCGGAAGAGCTCATCCCGCAATTC
The DNA here is from genome assembly GCF_001657485.1 of Rhizobium sp. WYCCWR10014. Taxonomy (GTDB): domain Bacteria; phylum Pseudomonadota; class Alphaproteobacteria; order Rhizobiales; family Rhizobiaceae; genus Rhizobium. Next base: position 104,092 of record NZ_LXFU01000045.1, on the reverse strand, counting down.
GGCCTTATAAGAGAGGCGACCCGCGCCTTCAATCTGCCCTGCATCGAGACCGAAGGCTTCGAGGCCGACGACATCATCGCCACCTATGCCCGCCAGGCCGAAGCGACCGGCGCCGATGTCACCATCGTCTCCTCCGACAAGGATCTGATGCAGCTCGTCAGCCCCAATGTCCATATGTATGACAGCATGAAGGACAAGCAAATCGGCATTCCCGATGTCATCGAGAAATGGGGCGTGCCGCCGGAAAAGATGATCGACCTGCAGGCGATGACCGGCGATTCGGTCGACAATGTTCCGGGCATTCCTGGCATCGGCCCGAAAACCGCCGCCCAGCTCCTCGACGAATACGGCGATCTCGATACGCTGCTCGAACGGGCCACCGAGATCAAGCAGGTCAAGCGCCGTGAAACGATCCTCGCCAATATCGACATGGCCAGGCTCTCGCGCGACCTCGTGCGGTTGCGCACCGATGTGCCGCTCGATCTAGATCTCGACGCACTGGTGCTGGAACCGCAGAACGGCCCGAAGCTGATTGGCTTCCTGAAGACGATGGAATTCACCACGCTGACGCGCCGCGTCGCCGAGGCCTGCGATTGCGATGCCGGCGCCATCGAACCGGCGATCGTCCGCATCGAATGGGGTGAGACGGCCCGCGGCCCGGATCTCGATGCGGCCGAGCCCGAGCCCGTCGCCGGCGGCATCCCCGACGTTTCCTGCGAATCCGTGCCGGTGCCGCCGCGTGCGAAGGCGAAGACCGCCGTCGAAGGCGCCTTTTCGCCCGCCGATCTTGCCAAGGCGCGGGCCGAGGCCTTTGCGACGCTGCCCTTCGATCATTCGGCCTATGTCACGATCCGCGACCTGGCGACGCTCGACCGCTGGATCGCCGATGCGCGCGCCACCGGCCTCGTTGCTTTCGATACCGAGACCACGTCGCTGGATGCGATGCAGGCCGAACTTGTCGGCTTTTCGCTGGCGATCGCCGACAATACGGCCGATCCCACCGGCACGAAGATCCGCGCCGCCTATGTGCCGCTCGTCCACAAGAACGGCGTCGGCGATCTGCTCGGCGGCGGCCTTGCCGAAAACCAGATCCCGATGGGCGATGCCCTGCCACGGCTGAAGGCATTGCTGGAAGACGAATCGGTTCTCAAGGTCGCCCAGAACCTGAAATACGATTACCTGCTGATGAAGCGCTACGGCATCGAGACGAGGAGTTTCGACGACACGATGCTGATCTCCTACGTGCTCGACGCCGGCACCGGCGCGCATGGCATGGACCCGCTCTCGGAAAAATTCCTCGGCCATACCCCGATTCCCTACAAGGACGTGGCGGGCAGCGGCAAGGCGAACGTCACCTTCGATCTGGTCGATATCGACCGCGCCACCCACTATGCCGCCGAAGATGCCGACGTCACGCTGCGCCTCTGGCTGGTGCTGAAGCCGCGGCTGGCGGCGGCAGGGCTGACCAGTGTCTATGAACGGCTGGAGCGGCCGCTATTGCCGGTGCTGGCGCGCATGGAAGCGCGCGGCATCACCGTCGACCGGCAGATCCTGTCGCGGCTCTCCGGCGAGCTGGCCCAGAGTGCAGCAAGGCTGGAGGACGAGATCTACGTGCTGGCCGGCGAACGTTTCAACATCGGCTCGCCGAAGCAGCTGGGCGATATCCTGTTCGGCAAGATGGGCCTTGCCGGCGGCAGCAAGACGAAGACAGGCCAATGGTCCACCTCCGCCCAGGTGCTCGAGGATCTGGCCGCCGCCGGTTTCGAATTGCCGCGCAAGATCGTCGACTGGCGCCAGGTCACCAAGCTGAAATCCACCTATACCGACGCGCTTCCGGGTTACGTTCACCCCGAGACCAAGCGGGTCCATACCTCCTACTCGCTGGCATCGACGACCACGGGGCGCCTGTCCTCGTCCGAGCCGAACTTGCAGAACATTCCGGTGCGCACCGCAGAAGGCCGCAAGATCCGCACCGCCTTCATCTCGACGCCTGGCCACAAGCTGATCTCCGCCGACTACAGCCAGATCGAACTGCGCGTGCTTGCCCATGTGGCCGAGATCCCGCAATTGACCAAGGCCTTCGAAGATGGCGTCGACATCCACGCCATGACGGCGTCGGAAATGTTCGGCGTGCCGGTGGAAGGCATGCCGGGCGAGGTGCGCCGCCGCGCCAAGGCGATCAATTTCGGCATCATCTACGGCATCTCGGCCTTCGGGCTTGCCAATCAGCTTTCGATCGAGCGTTCGGAAGCCGGCGACTACATCAAGAAGTATTTCGAGCGTTTCCCCGGCATCCGCGACTATATGGAAAGCCGAAAGGCCATGGCGCGCGACAAGGGTTATGTCGAAACGATCTTCGGCCGCCGCATCAACTATCCCGAAATCCGCTCGTCCAATCCATCCGTGCGTGCCTTCAACGAGCGTGCGGCGATCAACGCGCCGATCCAGGGCTCGGCTGCCGACGTCATCCGCCGGGCGATGATCAAGATCGAGCCGGCCCTTGTTGAAGTCGGCCTTGCCGATCGCGTCCGCATGCTGCTGCAGGTGCATGACGAACTCATCTTCGAAGTCGAGGACGAGGATGTCGAAAAGGCGATGCCAACAATCGTCTCGGTGATGGAAAACGCCACCATGCCGGCGCTGGAAATGCGCGTGCCGCTGAGGGTCGATGCCCGCGCCGCTACCAATTGGGACGAGGCGCACTAAAGCATGTCGCGCAAAACTGTGCAGCGGTCTTGCGACAACGACATGCGTGGAAATAAAGCCTAAAGCGCGAGGAGCGATCTGAAAGATTACGACGCGCTTTAGAGCGCCTCCCCAAAATTGGCAAAGATTTTTCTCACTGCCAGAACTCATTGAAAGTGCAGCGATTTATCCCCACGGGTCGTATCGGAACGATACGGCAGGAAGGAACTTATTAACCTTCCTTTTCTATCCCGGTAGGGTCGTAATTTGCAAAGCATGAGTGAGTAGCGGACGCATGCGTTTTCCCAGAACCAATTTGACGGATGCCGGAGATTTTTCCAGCGAGATTGAAACGGACCTTCCGGAGGAAAACCCAGGGGAGAAGCCGGCGGCACCCATCTGGCAGAGCAACTTTTCCCTCGCGCCGAATGTCCGTTTCACCCGCACGCCGGAAACGCTGATCAGCAGGCGGCGCGCGCCGAATGATCCGGTTCGCGATGATTCGCAGATTGGACAGCAGGCGATACGGATAGAGCCGGTTGCCGTCGACGTGCCCTTCGATATCTATCTGCCGGAGCCGGACGACATTTCCGCAGCACCGCACAGGATCGAACTGCAGCAGTCACCTTTGCTTGATGAGGCCAGCGCGCCGGCTTTCCGCGCCAGCGCCGAGCTTTCCTCCATTTCGGATTTCGCCTTCTGGGAAGTCATGGCCTTCGAAGAGGCCGAGCCGGTTCGCGCACCGCCCTTGATATCGTTCCCGAAGACCGAGACCTCGCCCGAATCGATCACGTCGCTGTTCCGGATTATGGAATGGCGCCCCGGCCGGCCGGCCCCCGCTCCCGTCGTCTCCCGCCCGGCCCCGCAGCCCGCCGCGGTCTCGGCGAAGGTTGCCGTCCGCCCTGCGGCCGCAATATCCCTCGAAAAGCCCAGGCGTATTCCTGTCGAGGCACCACTCGCGCCGGCCCCCCAGGCTGCGCCGGCCCCTCAAATTGCATCAGCACCTCAGGCCGCGCTAGTGCCGCAGCGTACGCCGCCCGTTGCCGCGGTCCTGCCGTCGCCGCGTTTGGCCGCGAGGCCCGAAAGGATCGACGCGTCCGGCTATGAATTCCCACCGCGTGCCCTGCTGCAGGAACCGCCGGAACGTCTCGGCGAGATCATGTCGCAGGAGACGCTGGAACAGAATGCCGGGCTTCTGGAAAGCGTACTGGAAGATTTCGGTATCAAGGGCGAAATCATCCATGTCCGTCCCGGTCCTGTCGTCACCCTCTATGAATTCGAGCCGGCGCCGGGCGTGAAATCCTCGCGCGTCATCGGCCTTGCCGATGATATCGCCCGCTCGATGTCGGCGCTCTCCGCCCGCGTTGCCGTGGTGCCCGGCCGCAACGTCATCGGCATCGAATTGCCGAATGTCACGCGTGAAACCGTCTATTTCCGCGAGATGATCGAAAGCCAGGATTTCGAGAAGAGCGGCTACAAGCTAGCGCTCGGCCTCGGCAAGACCATCGGTGGTGAGCCTGTCATTGCCGAGCTCGCCAAGATGCCGCATCTGCTCGTCGCCGGCACCACCGGTTCCGGCAAGTCGGTCGCCATCAACACGATGATCCTGTCGCTGCTCTACCGCATGACGCCGGAACAGTGCCGCCTGATCATGGTCGACCCGAAGATGCTCGAACTGTCAGTCTATGACGGCATCCCGCATCTGCTGACGCCCGTCGTCACCGATCCGAAGAAGGCGGTGATGGCGCTGAAATGGGCCGTGCGCGAAATGGAGGAGCGCTATCGCAAGATGTCGCGCCTCGGCGTCCGCAACATCGACGGTTACAACGACCGCGTCGCCCAGGCCCGCGAAAAGGGCGAGACCATCCACGTCATGGTCCAGGTCGGCTTCGACAAGGGCACCGGCACTCCGATCGAGGAAAGCCAGGCGCTGGACCTGACGCCGATGCCTTATATCGTCGTCATCGTCGACGAGATGGCCGACCTGATGATGGTCGCCGGCAAGGACATCGAAGGGGCGATCCAACGCCTCGCCCAGATGGCGCGCGCCGCCGGCATCCATCTGATCATGGCGACACAGCGTCCGTCGGTCGATGTCATCACCGGCACCATCAAGGCAAACTTCCCAACCCGCATCTCCTTCCAGGTGACCTCGAAGATCGACAGCCGCACCATTCTCGGCGAACAGGGCGCCGAGCAGCTGCTCGGTCAGGGCGATATGCTGCATATGCAGGGGGGCGGGCGGATTTCCCGCGTCCACGGTCCTTTCGTCTCGGATGTCGAAGTCGAAAAGGTCGTCGCCCATCTGAAGACCCAGGGCCGCCCCGAATATCTCGACACCGTCACCGCCGACGAGGAGGAAGAGACGGAAGAGGAAGAAGCCGGCGCCGTCTTCGACAAGAGCGCCATGGCCTCCGAGGATGGCAACGAGCTCTACGAGCAGGCGGTCAAGGTCGTCATGCGCGACAAGAAATGCTCGACCTCCTATATCCAGCGCCGCCTCGGCATCGGCTACAACCGCGCCGCCTCATTGGTGGAACGCATGGAAAAGGAAGGCCTCGTCGGCCCGGCCAATCACGTCGGCAAGCGCGAGATCGTATCGGGACGGGGCGACGGCGAGTAATCGCCGCCGGCCAGGGCGTCTGATGGATTCCTGTTTTACAGCCTCAAGGCAGCCAGCCGAACCGTCTCGCTGACAAACTCGGTCTTTCCGCCGGTATAAAAATCCCAATCGCCGTCTGCCTCCGCAGCCAGCCGGCGTTTCAGATCGGCATAGGCCCTGGCCCTCTCGGGGTGATCCCTGAGATAATCGCGAAACAGAATGCGGTCCCGATGCGCGCGATTATTAGGCCCGCAAAGATAGAGCCTGAACCCATAACCGTCATGATCGCGGGTGAAGGCCCATCGTTGCTCTCCAGTATCGCCATGGACGACGAAGTCGGCAGCGAGCATGATCTCGATCGCTGCTGGCAGGAAGGCGTCTGATATCATCACGGCCGCAAGGTCGATCTTCGGCTTGGCCGGCAGGCCAGGCACCGACGTGCTGCCGATATGATCGATGGAAAGCAGGCGGTCGCCGAGCAAGGCGGAGACCTCGGTGTTGATCTCGGCAAACAGCCGCGGCCAGGAAGGATCGTAGTCGACCACCTTGATGGCGCGCATGCCCTTCCTCTCGATCTGTTCACGGCGCCTTGGTCAGCAATCCGTCGAGGATCTCGATCATCTTCTGCTCGGCCTCTTCGAGCGAGCCGCTATTGTCGAGCTCCACCACGTCATATTCGCCGCGCACCGTCAGCGGTCCGCGGGCAAGCCGGGCCATGATATCTTCATGCGTCTCGCGTCCGCGCGCCTCCAGCCTGCCGGCGAGCACCTCGGGGCGGGCGGTGACGTTGATGACTTTCAGCCGCGGGAAGGCGGCCTGGAAGCGGTGAAGCGCCGAGCGCGAGCCGTTAGCGACGACAATGTGGCCTCGCGAAAGCGCCACCGAAACCTCGGCCGGAATGCCGTATTTCAGGCCATGCGCTTCCCACCAGACGGCGAAGGAGCCTGACTGCTCCATGGAGGCAAAACCTTCGAGGGAGACGGAAAGATGGTCTTCGCCGCCGGCGTCACGGTGACGGGTGATGACGCGGCGGACGAAATGCACCTCGTCGCGGCCCTTGAAACGCCGGGCCGCGAGGTTCATCAGCGTGTCCTTGCCAGCACCGCTCGGTCCGACGACGACGACCATGATGCCGCGCTCGGCTCCGGCTCCGGGGTGGGGTTCGTGCGACATCATGCGACACGGCGTCCTTGGCGCCAAACCGAGCGTGTCACCGGCACGCCATGCGAACGGTGGACGCGCACGAGATCGGCGCGTAGCCCCGTCGCGATCCGGCCGCGATCGTCGAGGCTGACGGTACGGGCGGGCGTCGACGTCACCATGGCGATCGCCTTCGGCAGGCTGATGCTTTCGACCTCATCGGCGAGGATGAAAGGCGCATGCAGCAGGCTGAGCGGCACGTAGTCGGAGGAAAGTACGTCGAGCACCCCCATCTCGGCAAGGTCGCGGGCGGCGATGTTGCCGGAATGGGACTTGCCGCGCACGATATTCGGCGCGCCCATCAGCACGCTCATGCCATGTCCGTGCGAGGCCCGTGCGGCGTCGAAGCTGGTCGGGAATTCGGCCAGGCGCACGCCGTTGTCGATCGCCTCGTCGACATGCGAGAGCGTTGCGTCGTCATGGCTTGCCACGGTGATGCCGCGCTCGGCGCAGACCTTGGCGATGGCGTTGCGGTGCGGCGTCGAATTGCGCGCCGATTCTGCCTGGCGCTTGGCGACGAAACGGGCGAAGGCCTCGTCGCTCAGGCCCCGCTTCTTCTGGTAGTAGAAAATATATTGATCCATCGTCTGGAACTGACGCTGACCGGGCGCATGATCCATCAGCGAGACGAGCCGCACATGCCGGTCGTTTTCGAAATCGGCGAAATGTTCGAGCACGTTGTCGGCCGAGACCTCGCAGCGCAGGTGGATCAGGTGCTCGGCGCGCAGCCTGCCTTCCGTCTCCGCCGACTGGATGGCATCGGCCATCTCGCGCATCTCGCCATGTTCGAAGCCGCCGTCCTCGTCTGCCCCCATGCGCAGGCAGTCGAACACCGTGGTGATGCCTGATGTGACGATCTGGGCGTCATGCGCCTGGACCGCAGCGGTCTTGTTCCAACGAATGCCGGGGCGCGGCTGATAATGGCCTTCGAGATGATCTGTGTGCAGCTCGACGAGGCCTGGAATGACATAGTCGCCCTCGAAATCTTCGCCGGCTACCGAGTTGCCCTCGGAGATATCGGCGATCTTCCCGTCGCGAATGAGGATCGAGCCCGAGAGGATGTCGTCCTCGAGAACGATGCGGGCGTTGGAAAACACGGTCTCTTTGCTCATGTCGTCAGGTCTTTCAGCTTTTGGCGCCGGCAAGCGGCAGCCAGGAATGAACTTTGAACGGCGCGCCGCGCGTCTCCTCGATGAAGACGGCAAGGCCGGAAATCGAAAGCGGCCGGCCGGTAAAATCGGCAAACCGCTCGGTCAGGATCGCTTTCATTACCTCGGCGCGTGTCTCGGGCACTTGGCCGCTCAACGTCATGTGAAAGCCGAAATCCTCCATGACGTAAGGATAACCCCAGCGCTGCAGATGGGCACGCTGGCCGTCGCTGAGCTTCTCCGGGTTGCGCCGCGCCATATCGGCCTCGGAAAGCGCTGCGCGGAACGGTTCGAATGACCTTACCACCTTCGCGGCGAAATCCTGAAGAGGTTGATGAAGAGAACCGGGAACGAGGGCAAAAAAACGGCCGAGCTGGCCAAGCACGAGTTCAGGAATCTCAAAGGCTTGCGTGCGCTGGGCAAAATCCTCGGCAACGGTCATGAGATCTTTCTCGGTGACGGAGGAGGCGAGCGAAAACGGCGCCTTGATCGTGGCGTGAAAGCCGTAGCGGCGGGGGTCGGCGGTCAGCTCGAACTGTTCTGCAGCACCCAGCTGCTCGTGTTCTGGTGCCGGATAGGTCTCGCCGGTGAAAGCATTGCGGCCGAGCCAGAGCGAGGCCGCGCCGGTCAGGGGATCATCCTTCGGCGGCGAGAAATAGAGAGCGTAGCGCAAGGCTTTTATCCTGGAGATCGTCCAAACGGGGGAGCGCACTGTGCAGTGATTTGGCGGCGAACCGCAAGCAGGCTCCCGGCTAAAAGATTTCCGTGACAGAATGATGATGGCGGCGCCAGCGCCACCGCCTTTGATCGATATGTCAGTGGGCCTTCGTGCCCATCAGCCGGTGGCGCAACGCGTTCGAGGCGGTGTCGAAAATGAAGACGACGATCAGGATCAGAATGACCATGTAGGCGACGTTTTCCCAATTGGCATTGGTGCGCATCGCCTCCCACAGTTTCAGGCCGATACCGCCGGCGCCGACGGCGCCGATGATGGTGGCGCCGCGCACGTTCGATTCCCATTGGTAGAGCGTCTGGCTGACGAAGACGGGAACGATCTGCGGCATAATGCCGTAACGGTGAACGAGCACGGTCTGAGCGCCTGTTGATTTGATGCCTTCGCGTGGCTTGTCATCGATATTCTCCAGGCCTTCGGAATAGAGCTTGCCGAGCGTGCCGGTCTCGGTGAGGAAGATCGCGCCGCTGCCGGCAAGCGGGCCGGGCCCGAAAGCGCGTGTCAGGAACAGCGCCCAGATCAGCATGTCGACCGAGCGCAGGAAATCGAAGAAGCGCTTCAGGATCTGGTTGAGCAGGCGGTTCGGCGTGATGTTGCGCGCTGCCAGGAAGGCGAGCGGAAAGGCAGTAAGCGCGCCAAGCAGCGTTCCGAGGAATGCCATGACGATCGTCTGGAAAAGCTTGGTCCAGACGTCGCCGTGCTGCCATTCGCTGTTGTTCCATATATCGTCGAAGGCGAGCGACAGGTTGGACTGGTCGGGCTTGATGCGCGGACCGGAGACGATGAGGCTGACGACCTCGCCGACCGGCTTGTCGAAGAAGGACGATTGCGTGTCGAAGATGAAATTCGCCCAGCCGATGAAACGCTTTCGGATCTTCACCCGGTCGACGGAAATGCTGACATTGCCGGCAAAGCCGAGATCGGCCAGCACGTTGTCGTCATAAACAGTCATCCAGCCGGGCACCGGCCCAATCACCTTCGGCGCACCGCTCGAAACTTCGACCGGGACGCTGACGCCATGCGCGGTCACGATCGTCTCGCTCTTCGAGACGGTGACGCTGCGGCTGGTGCCGCTGATCGAAACGGTGATGCTGCCATCCGGGTTGTTGACCAGCCAATCTGGATGCGGATTGTCGCCGAGCGGCGAGAAGCGCGGATAACGGATGTCGATCGAGCCGTCATCCTCGATGCGGAATTCCGGCTGAACGTCGTAGCTCACCCATTGGCTGAGATAGATGCCGACGCGCTCCCAATGGGCTTCGGCGAAGAGTTTGGGCAGGTCGAAGAACCAGACGGCATAGAGGCTGTAGAGCAGCGTCGCGATGAGGATCATCAGCCCGCCGAAGCGCTGACGGAACGACCGGTGGAAATATTCCGGATAGCGCGCTTCTATCTCGTGCATGCGGTTTGCGTCGATCACCGTCATGGCGGCCTCAATGTTGCAGGAGGAAGGCGTGCTCGCCGACCAGGCGGCGGCGCAGCCATGCGGAGAACTGGTCGACGGCGACGATCGTCACGAACAGCAGGAGAACGAGCGCAACCGTCTTGGCGCCGAAGCCGCGCGAAATCGAAAGCTTCAGCTCCTCGCCGATGCCGCCGCCGCCGACGGCGCCGATGATGGTCGAGGCGCGCACGTTGATCTCGAGGCGCAGCAGCGCATAGGAGGTGAAATTGGGCAGCACCTGCGGCAGGGCGGCAAAGCGGATGCGCTCCCACCAGTTGGCGCCGACGGCTTTCATGCCCTCATGCGGCTTCATGTCGATATTCTCGGCCACTTCGTAGAAGAGTTTGCCGAGCGCGCCGATCGTGTGCAGGGTGATGGCGATGATGGCGGCGACCGGCCCGATCGACAGGATCGCCGAAAACAGACCGGCAATGACGATCTCCGGGAAGGCACGCAGGAATTCCATCAGCCGCTTGGTGAAGATGCGCAACGGCCATGAATTCGTCAGGTTGCGCGCGGCAAAGAAGCTCAAGGGAACCGCAAAGACGAAGGCGATGATCGTCGAAATCAGCGCCACATTGATCGTCACGATCATCAGCTCGAAATATTCGGGAATGTAGAAGGCGCCCCAGACGTAGACGCGGCCCCTGTCGAAATTAAATTCCTCGCCGCCCTTGTCGTTGACGCTCGCTATGTCGAACAGCGCGCGCCAGACGTCGTGCCAATCCTTGGGAATGAGCCAGCTCAGGAAGTCGAAGAGATGCGGCAGGCGGTCGAAGAAATGGCCGGCATTGCTCTCGTCGGCGAAGCGCACGGAGCTGACGAAAGCCGCAATCAGGATAACCAGGCCGAGAACGGTGTAGAGGCGGCGCTTGGCGACCATCCGGTCCCAGGCGGTGCCGATCTCTTGCATGCTCTGCATGTGCGGCTGTGTATCGGCAATAGTCATCAACGCCTCGCCTACTGCATAATTCAAGTGCTTCAGCGTCCTTTGCGGCTCTCGAAAAGACGCCCGGCGCTATAGTCGCAAGATAAAGGGCGGCCGTTTCCAGCCGCCCCGCATTCGAAAGGCCGATCAGCCGCCGATGGCTGCCTTGCGGACGTCGACAACGGCGTTGTAGAAGTCGTGCTTGACGGGGGCGTAGCCCTGGTAATCGCCGCCTTCGACAGCCGTGAAGCACTTTTGATCCTTCGCCGGCAGAGCTGTGAAGAAGGCTGCAAGCTTCGTCTGCCACTCTTCGCCGAGAGCGTTGCGAACGACGAGCGGGCCGTTCGGGATCAGCGGCGAACGCCATACTTCAACCAGCTTGTTCGGATCGACGGCGCCCTTGTCGACTTCCTTGCGGAAGGTGCCGGAGGTGTAGCCGTCCTTGAAATCGCCGATGCCCGAGCTATCGTCGACGGCGATGTCGACCTTGCCGTCATAGGCAGCGAGAAGGTTGTTCTCGTGGCCGCCGTTGAACTGCGTCGAGGCGAAGAACTTGTCGTTCGGCATGCCCGTGTCCTTCGGGATCTGCGTCAGCGGAACGAGGTAGCCGGAGGTGGAATCCGGATCGGCGTAGCCGAGCTTCTTGCCCTTGGCGTCCTTGATGGACTTGATGCCGGAGGACTTCAGAGCGAGGCCGATCGAGTAATAGCCCGTCGAGCCGTCCTTCTGCTGCGTCGTCAGGATCGGCGTCACAGCCTTCGGATCCTTGATGTAGACGGCGGCGTAGCCGGAGGCGCCGAGTTCGGCGAAGTCGAGCGTGCCGCCGAGCAGGCCCTGGATCACGCCGTCATAGTCGGCGGCCGGGAAGAGCGAAACCTTCTCGAAGCCGAATTCCTGCTTCAGGTGGTCGGCAAGGCAGGCATAGTTGCGCAGCCGGTCGGTTTCGTTTTCGCCGCCGAGGATGCCGATGCGGAATTCCTTGAGGTCTGCAGCATGGGCAGCGCCGGCGAGCGCGAAGAGCGCCGTTGCCGCAAAGAGTGCTTTCTTCAACATGTTCTCTCCTATTGACCGGTGTCCCCGGCCTTCCCGTTACGAAGAAGTGTGCCCTTGACGCGGGCTCTCGATCGCAGCCGGCTCTCTCAGAGACCGGCCAGCGCCAGCGGTTGGGTGCCGGCGGATTGATTGTCTGCCCGCTCGGGGGCGATATTGATTGAGGTCGAGGTCACCGTTTCGTCGATGCCGGCGCCGTCCTTGTCCGTCCCGTAGATTTCCTTCACCGCTTCGGCGGTCAGCTCCGAGGGCTTGCCGTCGAAGACGACACGGCCGCCGGCCATGCCGACGATGCGCTCACAATAGTTGCGGGCGGTGTCGAGCGTGTGAAGGTTGGTGATGACGGTGATGCCCTCGCGCTCGTTGATGTCGCGCAACGCATCCATGACGATCTTGGCGTTCAGCGGATCGAGCGAGGCGATCGGCTCGTCGGCGAGAACCATTTTCGGGTTCTGCATCAGCGCGCGGGCGATCGCCACGCGCTGCTGCTGGCCGCCGGAAAGCGTCCCGGCTGCCTGCAGCGCCGTCTGCTCGATGCCGAGGCGTTCGAGTGCCGCGATGGCATGCACGCGTTCCTCGCGGGTGAAGATATTGAGCAGGCTCATAAGCGTCGATCGATGATTGAGGCGGCCGAGCATGACATTGGTGAGGACGTCGAGGCGCGGCACCAGGTTGAACTGCTGGAAAATCATCGCGCAGTCGCGCTGCCAGTTGCGCAACGCCTGGCCGCGAAGCCCGGAGACCTCGACGCCGGCAAAATGAACGGAGCCGGAGCTCGGCTCCTGAAGGCGGTTGATCATGCGCAGCAGCGTCGACTTGCCGGCACCGGAGCGGCCGATGATGCCGACCATCTGGCCTTGGGGAATGGCCAGCGTGACGGAATCGACAGCGAGCTTTTTTCCGAAACGACGTGTGACATTCTTCAGCTCGAACATCATGCTCTTCCCTTGCGATCCAGGCCTTGGTCAGCATCGCATTAGTCCCGCTTGATGAACCTCGCATGTCATATTTGTGTAAGTCCTGTCACAATTCTTCGCCCCTATATCGGGGGTTTTAACCGCCGTAGCGGGACAGGAAATCTTCCGCGTCCAGGTTGCGAAAATCCTGGAGCGCCTGGCGCAGCCGGTCGTGCTCCCAGTCCCACCAGCAAAGCCTGTCCATCCGTTCGCCGACCTCTCTTGGAAAGCGCTCGCGGATGAGCTTGGCCGGTACGCCGCCGACGATCGCATAGGCCGCGACGTCCTTCGAGACGACGGCGCCGGCCCCGATCACCGCGCCGTTGCCGACGTTGACGCCGGGCAGGATCGTCGCCCCGTGGCCGATCCAGACGTCGTTGCCGATCGTCACGCGGTTTGCGCGCCGCCAGGCGAAGAAGTCCGTTTCCATGTCGCCGTCCGGCCAGTAGTCGGCGGCGCGATAGGTGAAATGATGCAGCGTCGCGCGCCAGGTCGGATGGTTGGTGGCGTTGATGCGCACGGCGGCGGCGATATTGACGAATTTGCCGATCGTCGCACACCAGACGGAGCCGTCCTGCATGATGTAGGAATAGTCGCCGAAGCTGGCCTCGCTGATGCGGCAGCGTTCCGAGACCTCCGTATAGCGCCCGAAGGTGGAATCGCTGACGGATGCCGTCTCATGAAAATAGGGCTCGATACCCAGCTTGCGGCTCATGCAGCGATCTTTCTGGGTGAAAACTGCTGGACGTCGAGGATACGGTCGGCGACAGCTTCGCGCACTTCTTCGTCGTGGAAAATGCCGAGAAGGGCCACACCCGCCTTCTTCTTTTCTGCGATCATGCCGACGACGACGGCACGGTTCCTGGCATCGAGCGAGGCCGTGGGCTCATCGAGAAGCAAAATCGTGTGCTCGGTGATGAAGCCGCGTGCGATGTTGACGCGTTGCTGCTCGCCGCCGGAGAAGGTGGCGGGCGGAAGCTGCCAGAGCGTTTCCGGCAGGTTGAGCCTGGCAAGCAGGGCGCCCGCCTTTTCCCGCGCCGTGACGGCGTCCTCGCCGCGTGCCACCAGCGGTTCGGCAACCACGTCGATCGCCGCGACGCGCGGCACGGTGCGCAGGAACTGGCTGACATAACCGAGCGTATTCCGGCGGACGTTGAGCACGGTACGCGGATCAGTGGAAGCGAGATCGACGATGCGTCCGTCGTGGCGAATGAGGATCTGGCCGGTGTCGACGGCATAATTGCCGTAGATCATCTTGAGCAGCGAGCTCTTGCCGATGCCCGATGGGCCACCGAGCACGACGCATTCGCCCGATGCGACGGAGAAGGCGACATCGGAGACGACAGGTAGCTTGATGCCGTCGCGCAGATGCATGGTGAAGCTCTTCGAGACTTCGGAAACGACGAGGGGCGTTGCCATGATTTCTTCTTTCTAGAGCAATTCCAGGAAAAGTGTGAAGCGGTTTTCCGTCCGGAATTGCGTAAAAACAAAAGGTTGGAGCGGTTCTGCGCTTCCCTCAGACCTGCAGGATCGAGGAGACGAGCAGCTGCGTATAGGGTTCGCGCGGGTCGTCGAGCACGCGGTCGGTGAGCCCGTGTTCGATGACGTAGCCGTCCTTCATCACCATCATCCGGTGCGAGAGCAGGCGGGCGACGGCGAGATCGTGGGTGACGATGATGGCCGAAAGACCGAGATCGTTGACGAGGCCGCGCACGAGATCGAGCAGGCGCGCCTGCACCGAGACGTCGAGGCCGCCGGTCGGCTCGTCCATGAAGACGAGGCGCGGACCGGTGACGAGGTTGCGGGCGATCTGCAATCGCTGGCGCATGCCGCCGGAAAAGGCGCGCGGCTGGTCGTCGATGCGGTCGGCGTCGATCTCGACGCGCTCCAGCCAGTCGATCGCCGAAGCGCGGATCTTGCCATAGTGCCGGTCGCCGATCGCCATCAGCCGTTCGCCGACATTGGCGCCGGCAGAGACGGTCATGCGCAGGCCGTCGGCCGGGTTCTGATGCACGAAGCCCCAGTCGGTGCGCATCAGGAAACGCCGCTCGGCCTCGTTCATCCGATAGAGGTCGCGGTAGCTGCCGTCGCGCATATGATATTCGACGCTGCCGGTGCTCGGCAGCAGCCGGGTGGAGAGGCAGTTGAGCAGCGTCGTCTTGCCGGAGCCGGATTCACCGACAATGGCGAGCACTTCGCCGGGCCAGAGCTCGAAGGAGACGTCGCGGCAGCCGATGCGGTTGCCGTAGAATTTCGAAACGTCATGGACTTTGAGGAGGGGCGTATCGCTCATTCTGCAGCCTCCCGGGCCAGCATCTCGCCGGCATGTCCGTGCGCGCGGCGGTCTTCGCAATGATCGGTGTCGGAGCAGACGAACATTCGCCCGCCCTTGTCGTCGAGAACCACTTCGTCGAGATAGACATCCTCGGCGCCGCAAAGGGCGCAGGGCCTATCGAAACGCTGGATATCGAAGGGATAATCCTCGAAATCCAGGCTGACGACGTCGGTATAGGGCGGCACCGCATAGATGCGCTTTTCGCGTCCGGCGCCGAAGAGCTGCAGTGCGTCCGACATATGCATCTTCGGATTGTCGAATTTCGGCGTCGGCGACGGGTCCATGACATAGCGGCCGTGGACCTTCACCGGATAGGCGTAAGTCCGCGAGATGCGGCCGTTATGGGCGATATCCTCGTAGAGCTTCACGTGCATGAGGCCGTATTCTTCGAGAGCGTGCATCTTGCGCGTCTCGGTCTCGCGCGGCTCGAGGAAGCGCAGCGGCTCGGGGATCGGCACCTGGTAGACGAGCACCTGCCCGACCCCGAGCTTTTCCTCGGGAATGCGGTGGCGCGTCTGGATGATCGTCGCATCCTTGGTATGCGTCGTCACCGCGACGTTGGCGACCTTCTGGAAGAAAGCGCGGATGGAAACGGCGTTGGTCGTGTCGTCGGCACCCTGGTCGATAACCTTCAGCACGTCATCAGGTCCGATGATCGAGGCCGTCACCTGCACACCGCCGGTGCCCCAGCCATAGGGCATCGGCATTTCGCGCGAGGCGAAGGGCACCTGATAGCCGGGAATGGCGATCGCTTTCAGGATGGCGCGGCGGATCATCCGCTTGGTCTGTTCGTCGAGATAGGCGAAGTTGTAGCTGGCCAGATCGGTCATTCGGCGGCTTCCTTCATGTCTTCGCCACCATTGCGGGCGGCTTCGAATTCGCGGCGCATGCGGCGGACGAGATCGAGTTCGGCCTGGAAGTCCACATAATGCGGAAGCTTCAGGTGCTCGACGAAGCCCGTCGCCTGGACGTTGTCGGAGTGCGAGATGACGAATTCCTCGTCCTGTGCCGGCGCGGTGATATCCTCGCCGAGCTCTTCGGCGCGAAGCGCCCGGTCGACCAGCGACATCGCCATCGCCTTGCGCTCGCTCTGGCCGAAGACCAGGCCGTAGCCGCGGGTGAATTGCGGCGGCGCCTTGGCCGAACCCTTGAACTGGTTGACCATCTGGCATTCGGTGATCTGGATCGTGCCGAGCGAGACGGCGAAACCGAGTTCCGGCACATCGAATTCCACCTCGACGTCGCCGATGCGGATTTCGCCGGTGAAGGGGTGGTTGCGGCCATAGCCGCGCTGGGTGGAATAACCGAGGGCCAGCAGGAAGCCCTCGTCGCCGCGGGCAAGCGCCTGCAGGCGGAGATCCCGGGTCATCGGGAATTCCATCGGCTCGCGGGTCAGGTCGCCGATCTCATGATCTTCAGGCATGTCGCCGTCGGCCTCGATCAGGCCCTCATCGCCGAGGATCTCGGAGACGCGCATGACACGGCCGGTCTCGGCTGCGCGCTGAGTGGGCGTCTCGACCGCCTCGTCAGAAAGCAGCGAGGGGTCGAGCAGCCGGTGGGTATAGTCGAAGGTGGGCCCAAGAAGCTGGCCGCCCGGCAGGTCCTTGTAGGTCGCCGAGATGCGGCGCTCGATCGTCATATCAGCCGTGTCGAGTGGCTTCGAATAGCCGAAACGCGGCAGCGTCGTGCGGTAGGCGCGCAGCAGGAAGATCGCCTCGATCATATCGCCGCGCGATTGGCGGATGGCGAGGGCTGCGAGCGTGCGGTCGAAAAGCGATGCCTCGGCCATGACGCGGTCGACGGCGAGCGCCAGTTGCGCGACGATCTGTTCGATACCGATTGCCGGCAGCGAACGGTCGCCGCGGCGGCGGTCGGCCAGCAGGCGGTGGGCATTGGTGATGGCGGCCTCGCCACCCTTGACGGCAACATACATGAGCTCAGATCTCCGTTGCTGTGATCTTGGTGGTGCGCGGCAGGCAGAGGAAACGCTTGCCCGCCGTCAGCACGATGTCGACGCCGCGCGGAAAGAGCGCACGGTTCTCGGTCCAGAGCCGCATGAAGGTCTCCGGCAGGCCGATGGGCGCCATCTCCGCCACGCTCTGGATGCCGGGACCCATCAGCGCCAGCCTGCGGCCGCCCTCGAGTTCTGCGAGTTCGATGACAACAGTCGTCGAGCGGTCGGGATATTCCTGCGTGCCTGATGCAAAAAGGCCGAAGGAGGAAAGTGCGGTGCCGGCCTCGGTGAAGGCAAAGCGCGCCTCGGCCTTTTCGGTGGTCAACGGCGCGCCGGTATGGAAGCCGAGCCACTCCGGCACGGCGGATCTCACCAGTCCCTGGGAAAGCCAAGCGGGCGTGTCGTGGTCGCAAAGCGTCAGCGCGATCGTGCCGGCGGCGATGCCGAGCGGTGCCGGCGGAGCGACGTCGGGCTGAACGGTCTGGATCGTGCCGGGGCGGGCCATGCCGTCCATCAGCATCTTGAAGACGCTTTGGGCATGGAAGACCGGCTCGGCAAAGCCGCCGGTCAGAGCTTCTGTCTTCAGGCCCATCAGTTGTCTCCCCGCACCATGGTGAAGAAATCGACGCGGGTTGCCGCCGTCTCGTCCGCCTTGCGGCGTTCGGCATCGGCGATCCGCTCGGCGATCGGTAAAAGCAGTGCCTGTTCGACGAAATCCTTCGTCGCGTCCTCCTGCCAGAGCGCGTCGAAGATTGCCGCAAGCCTGGCCTTCTCACGGTCGGTGCCGAGCGCCTGTGCATGGCCGACCGAGCCGGAGTCGAGCCGGACCGTGGCCCGCGTCATGGTCACTTCGCCGAGATTGAAGGGAGCGCCGCCGCCGCCGATGCGTCCACGAACCATCACCAGCCCGGTCTCGGGTCCGCGCACCTGATGGGCCACAGGCTTTTCCGGCAGCGCATCGAAGACCGCTGAGAGTTCGCTGCGCTCCGCACGCGCCAGCAGATCGGCGGCGCGTTTGCGCCCAGATGCCGTCTGTAACGCAGCGTCTTTCCTGTCCGCTGATATCATCGCCGCTTCCCTCAAAATGTCTATTGATATAGACAACCATACAAGATATACTTAGCTCTAAATCGATGTCGTGACAAGCGTGTGACATCCGACAGCGCCGCGCGTCTTTTAAGACGCGCAAAGGAGGCGTGAAATGGCAGGGCAGGGGTGAAATGGCGGGATTGAAGCAGGTGCAAAGGCAAACCGGCGTAGCGCTCTGGCGCCAGATCGCCGATCGGATTCGCGAGGCAATCAGCAGCGGAGCCTATGACGAAACGGGAATGGTGCCGCCGGAAACCGTGCTGGCGCTGCAATTCGGCGTCAACCGGCATACGGTGCGCAGCGCGCTGGCGGCGCTGGCGCAGGAAGGTATCGTCCGTGCGGTACAAGGTCGCGGCACGCTGATCGAGCGCAAGGAGCGGCTGAATTTCCCGATCACCAGGCGCACGCGCTTCACCGCCGGCATCGGCGATCAGGCGCGTGAAATGCGCGGCCTGCTGCTCGATGAGGCCAAGGAAGAAGCGAGTGCCGAGATCGCCCGCTGGCTGGGCTTGAAGCCGGGAGAACAGGTGATCCGCCTGGAAACATTGCGCCAGGCAGACAAGCGGCCGGTTTCAAGGGCGACGAGCTGGTTTCCCGCCGAACGCTTCGCCGGTATCGGCGAAGCTTATCGGACGGGGG
Organism: Rhizobium sp. WYCCWR10014; assembly: GCF_001657485.1. Classification (GTDB taxonomy): domain Bacteria; phylum Pseudomonadota; class Alphaproteobacteria; order Rhizobiales; family Rhizobiaceae; genus Rhizobium. The sequence continues at coordinate 85,329 of NZ_LXFU01000045.1, read as the reverse complement.
AATCGATCACCAAGGCTTTCGCCGAACTCGGCCTGCCGGATTATGTCCGCGCCACGACCGAGGTGACGGCCGCCCATGCAAGTGCGGCCGATATGGCCGATCTCGAACTCACCCCCGGCGCGATCCTTCTGATCGCCAAGGCGATGAATACCGATCTTGAGGGTGTACCTGTGCAATATTCGATCAGCCGCTTCGCGGCTGACCGGGTGCAGTTCACGATCGAGAATTGAGCGCCTTTCCCCGCCGAAGCGGGGAAAGATCAACTGAGATCAATGTGCGCCCGACATATCGCCGAGCACTTCCTTGGAAGCGACGGTGGAATCCGCCTTCAGCTTGTAGACCATCGGCACGCCGGTCGCGAGGTTGAGGGCGAGAACGCCTTCTTTGCTCAGCTTGTCGAGCACCATCACCAGCGAGCGCAGCGAATTGCCGTGTGCGGCGACCAGCACCTTCTCGCCCCTGAGCACGCGCGGCAGGATCTCGGTGAGGTAGTAGGGCCAGACGCGAGCGCCGGTGTCACGCAGGCTTTCACCGCCGGGAGGCGGCACGTCATAGGAGCGGCGCCAGATATGCACCTGTTCCTCGCCCCATTTGGCGCGGGCATCGTCCTTGTTGAGGCCGGAGAGATCGCCATAGTCGCGCTCGTTCAGCGCCTGGTCGCGGATCGTCAGGAGATCGGGCTGGCCGACCTTGTCGAGGATGAGCTTCAGCGTGTGCTGCGCACGCACCAGTACCGAGGTGTAGGCGACATCGAATTTGATCCCGTATTCGGCAAGCGCCGCTCCGCCTGCATTGGCTTCCTGGACGCCGAGCTCGGTCAGATCGGGATCCTTCCAGCCGGTGAAGAGATTCTTCAGGTTCCAGTCACTCTGGCCGTGGCGAACGAGGACGAGGGTACCGCTCATGAATATGCCTCCGTAGTATCGTTAAGAGGAAGAAAGCCCGAGCACGTCGAGCATGGAATAGAGACCCGGCTTCTTGTCGCGTGCCCAAAGGGCCGCCTTGATGGCGCCACGCGCAAAGATCGAGCGGTCGGCCGCACTGTGCGACAGGGTGACGATTTCACCTTCTCCGGCAAAAAGCACGGAATGCTCGCCGATGATGGAGCCGCCGCGCAGCGTCGCAAAACCGATGGTGCCCGCCTGGCGGGCGCCGGTATGGCCGTCGCGCACCCGGACCGACTTCGAGGCCAGATCGATTCCGCGCCCCTTTGCCGCGGCCTCGCCGAAAAGAAGGGCGGTGCCGGAAGGCGCATCCACCTTGTGCTTGTGGTGCATTTCCAGGATCTCGATATCCCAGTCATCAGGATCGAGCGCACGCGCTGCCTGCTCTGCGAGCACGCTGAGCAGATTGACCCCAAGGCTCATATTGCCAGACTTGACGATGCGGGCATGGCGGGCCGCCGCGGCGATCTTGGCATTGTCGTCGGGTAAACAGCCCGTCGTGCCGACGATATGGACGATGCGGGCCTGCGCGGCTAGGCCTGAGAATTCCACTGTTGCAGCAGGCGAGGTGAAGTCGAGCACGCCTTCGGCATCGAGAAAAGCGTTGAGCGGATCGTCGCCGATGACGACACCGGTCGGGCCGAGACCGGCGATTTCGCCGGCATCCTTGCCGACGAAGGGCGAGCCGGCGCGCTCGACCGCGGCATGCAGGTTCACGCCCTCGATCGAATGGATGAGCCGGATCAGCGTCTGCCCCATGCGTCCTGCTGCGCCAACCACCACCAGTTTCATCGCAGCATCGCTCATGTCAGTCTCGCCAGATCAGTTTGAATCGGAGGCCGAAGGCCTCTGCAGGTTGTTGAGGCGAGCGTAAAGACCGTCGCTGACCTTCGCAAGCGTCTCGTGATTGCCTTCTTCGACGACGCGACCCTGCTGCATCACGACGATCTTGTCGGCACGCACCACGGTCGAAAGCCGGTGGGCGATGACGACGACGGTGCGTCCGCTCATCGCTTCGTCGAGCGCCTTCTGCACGGCGGCTTCGGATTCGGTGTCGAGGGCCGAGGTCGCCTCGTCGAGAAGCAGGATCGGCGCATTGCGCACCAGGGCGCGCGCGATCGACAGCCGCTGGCGCTGGCCGCCCGAAAGCGTCACGCCGTTTTCGCCGACCGGCGTCTCGTAACCCTGCGGCTGTGCTGAGATGAAGTCATGCGCATAGGCAAGCCGCGCCGCCTCTTCAACCTCGGCATCGGTCGCTTCCGGCCGGCCATAGCGGATATTGTCCCGGATCGTGCCCTCGAACAGATAGGGCTGCTGCGAGACATAGGCGAGCTGCTGGCGCAGCGACTTCTTGGTGATGTGGGCGATGTCCTGTCCGTCGATCAGGATTTCGCCTTCGCGCGGATCGTAGAAGCGCGGAATGAGGCTGATGACGGTGGATTTGCCGGCGCCCGAGGGGCCGACCAGCGCTGTGGTCGCGCCGCCCTCGGCGATGAAGCTCACGCCGCTGAGCACGCTCTCATTGCCATAGGCGAAGGAAACATTGCGGAATTCGATCCTCGCCTGCGTCACCGTCAGCGGCCGGGCATCCGGCAGGTCGCGCTGACGCGGTTCCATGTCGAGCAACTCGTAGATCATCCGCGCATTGACGACGGCGCGCTCCATCTGAACCTGCAGGCGGGCAAGCCGGCGGGCAGGGTCATAGGCAAGCAGCAGCGCCGTGACGAAGGAGAAGAAGGCGCCGGGTGGCACATTAAAGTAGATCGAGCGGTAGGCGGCATAGGCAAGCACGCTGGCGACGGCAAAGCCCGCGAAACTCTCCGTCAGAGGAGACGTGCGTTCGGAAAGCCGGGCAATCCGGTTGGCTCGGCTTTCGGCGCCCTTGATGAGTTTGTTGACCTTGCGCTCCAGTTCTTCTTCCATCGTGAAGGCTTTCACGATGGCGATGCCTTGGATCGTCTCCTGCATGGCGCCGAGAACGTGGCTGTTCAGATGCACGGCCTCGCGGGTCGCCGAGCGCAGCCGCTTGGAAACATAGCGCAGTGCATAAAGCAGCGGCGGCGCCATGATGAACACGGCAAGGCTGAGCAGCGGATCCTGGATGATCATCACGGCGAGCAGCGAAACGAAGGTCAGCAGGTCGCGCACCGTCGAGGTGATCGTCAGGTTGAGCACGTCGCGGATGCCGCTGACATTCTGGCTCACCTGCGCGGCGATATGGGCCGAGCGCGCCTCGCTGAAGAAACCGACCGAAAGCGTCATCAGATGCGCATAGAGCCGGCGCTGGTAACGGGCAACGATATCGTTGCCGACCCTGGACAGCGCCACTGCCTGGCCATAGCTCGCAAAACCGCGCAGCACGAAGGCGATGAAGATCGAAAGACAGATGATCCAGACGACGTCGGCGCGCCGATTGGCGAAGGCCTCGTCGATGATCGCCCGCATGATCCAGGCGGTAAACGCCGTCGAAAGCGCCACCACGATGAGGCAGGCAATCGCAAAGACATAGCCCCACAGATGGTCGCGGCCGTTTTCAGCGATGATGCGCTTCAGGATGCCGGTTACGGTATCGCTGCTGACGCTCTGCGTTCTGCTTTCCGCCGCTTCCAAATAGGGTTTCCTGTCTCGGACCAAGCGCCCCGCGAGGGCGACACGCACTTTTGCCGGGGTCTATAAAGAGTTGGGACCGGTTTGGCTAGAGCGCCACGCGCCCGCATAGGGCACGCCAGCGACGCTCTATTGCTTTGCGTGCCGGGCCTAGCGCCGCCAGCGGCGGCCTTCCGTCGAGACGCCGAAATTCGCCGGCATGCGCGCATAGGAGGAAAGCCCGGCAAGCGCCGCCAGCGGATGTGTCACCACATAGGTCGGGATGGTGCGAAGCAGCGCCGTATGCGGCGCCTTGTCCTCGAAGGCGATGCGGAATTCCGGCTTCTTCAGCGCCGGGATGATCTTCTGCGAGATCCCGCCGGAGAGATAGACGCCGCCGCGCGCCATGAACACCATCGCCATGTCGCCCGCCACGCGGCCGAGATAGGTGGCAAACAACGAGACGGTCTCTATGGCTTCCTTGTCGCTGCCGGCAAGCGCGTGCGAGGTGATGTCGGCGGGATCCTTCATCGTCGGCTCGATGCCGTCGACCACGCAGATGGCGTGGTAGAGGTTGACGAGACCGCGGCCGCAGAGGATCTGCTCAGCCGAAACGCGGCCTTCGATCGTCTCGATATGGGGAAAGAGTTCGTAATCGCGCTTGCTGCGCGGCCCGAGATCGACATGGCCGCCTTCGCCGGGAACCGGGATCCAGCTGTGCTGGGCATGCACGAGCCCGCCGACGCCGAGGCCGGTGCCGGGTCCGAGCACGACGCGGGAGGCAATCATGTCGCCGGTGGCGTCGCCGATCCGTTCGCGGTTCTCATCTGAAAGCGCGGCGATTGCCAGCGCCTGCGCCTCGAAATCGTTGACGACGAGCACATCCTCCATGCCGAGGCCCTCGATCATCGTCTTCGGCCGCACCACCCAGTCGCAATTGGTCAGCGGGATCTCGTCGTCGTTAATCGGGCCGGCGACGGCGAGGATCGCCGAGCGCGGCTGCACGGCAGTCTTGTCGAGTACACCTTGCTGGATCGCTTCGTCGATCGTGGCGAAATCCGCCGTGCGCACGTTCGGAAACTGCTTCGGCTCGGCATAGGCATCGCTCAGGATGGAAAAGCGGGCATTCGTGCCGCCAATATCGCCGATCAGGATCGGGAAAGGCATCGGAGCGGTGCTGTTGTTCGGTTTTGGCATGGCCGGTTCCGTGCTGATCAGGCTTCGAGTGTGGGAAGGAGTTTTATAGCGGTCGCGTGGTTGAGCGCCATCGGGATATCATAGACGATCGCCAGCCGCATCAGCGCCTTCACGTCGACATCGTGCGGCATCGGCGTCAAGGGATCGACAAAGAAGATCAGGGCATCGACCTCGCCGGTCGAAATCAGCGCGCCGATCTGCTGGTCGCCGCCGAGCGGCCCGCTTTTCAGCCTCGTAACGTTGAGGTCGGGGGCAGCGTCGAGCACGCGCCCACCGGTGGTGCCGGTGGCGACGATCTTCCAATGGGAGAGAATGTCCCTGTTGGCGCGGGCGAAATCCGCCATGTCGTCCTTCTTCTGGTCATGCGCAATCAATGCAAGGCATTTGCCGCCGGCCATCAACCCCTCCGCCCGAGAAATTCAATCGATTTGACCGCTTTATACCAAGAATTTGCGATTTGAAAGACAGCGGATCCCGGCCCCGGTCCCAGGGCCTCGATCATTGTATCGCCGGCTTGTCATTCGGAACCGGGCCGACATCGGGCAGTGCTCCATCGGCGTCGGCGGCAGGCGCTGCGGCCGGAGCAGAGGTGAGCGCGCTTGCGGCGGAAGGTCCGCCATAGGTGGCGGCCTGCATCGAGGCGACGGAAGCAGCATCGAGCACGGCGGCACAGGCCTTTGGCAGGTCGGAGACCATCATCTCGCGCGGCGGCTTCGGCGGCTTGGCGCCGGGCTTCGGCGGTTTCGGCGGTGCCCAGGGCGCCGGCGTGAACCACCAGGCGAGCGACTTGTCGCAGCCGTCGCCGGCAACGACTGGGGCCTGCGGCTTGCATCCCTTGGCACCGGGAGGGCATTTGATGCGGATGTGGAAATGCGAGTCATGGCCGTATTCCGGCCGGAGCTTGCCGAGATTGGTGCGGTCGCCGGTCCAGGTATCGCACATCTTCTTCTTGATCGCCGGATTGACGAAGATACGCTCCACCTCGGGATAGCTTGCCGCCAGCATCAGCAGCCGCGCGTGCGCTTGCGTCCACACCCTGGGGTCGACGGTCAGGAACTTGCCCTTCTGCAGCATGGTGGTGAAGGGCAGATCCTGGCGCTCCTCGGCCGTCATGCGGCGCGCCGGCATCGGCGTAAACCAGATGTCGGCATCAAGACCGATCTGGTGCGAGGCATGGCCGTTCAGCATCGGTCCGCCACGCGGCTGCGCAATGTCGCCGACGAGAATGCCCGGCCAGCCGGCATATTTGACCCCGTCCTGCGAAAGACGTTCGAGCAGCGCGATCATCGCCGGATTGCCCCAGCGGCGGTTGCGCGAAAGCCGCATCGCCTGCCAGGTCGGCCCGTCGGTCGGCAGCGCCACCGCACCCGTCATGCAGCCCTTTGCGTAAAAGCCGATCGGCTGTGCCGGTCCCTGCGTCGGCAGGCCGACGGCGCCGAATTGCCCTTTGGCGCTGCCCGGGCTCGGCGTCTTCTGCTGGGCGCCGACGTCGCCGGCGGCAAGGCTTGCGCCGATTGCGCCGGCAAGCGTCAGTTTGCCGAATGTCCTGAAAGCCTGAGCGAAGCCGAAAGCCATACTGTTCCCTTGAGCCGCTGCCGAAGTGATTTGCGATCGAATCTATCGTGAAAAGCAATTTTGGTGAATCGATGTTTTGGCTGCCGATGGGAAGCGGCGGTGACGGATCGCCGCAGAGTTGCGCCGCATGTTGCGAAGGCGGCTCGAAGAGGTGACGCCTTCAAGCGAGCCGGTGGCTCAAAATTTCGCGCGCCCGGCAAAAACCAAACTCTCTCCTGTTTTTCGCCCGTATTTTTCGTATTGTCGAACCCATCAATAATCAGGGGAAAGCGTGAATGGCGGCTCTGTGGTCGAAGATCGGTTTGTTTCTATCGCTTGCGGGTGCCTTGGCGCCAATGACGGCAACGGCTCAGAACCAGCCGTTTCTGATCGGAAGCTCGGTCATCAGCGAGATGAAGTACAAGCCGGGCTTTGCGCACTTCGACTACGTCAATCCCGATGCACCGAAAGGCGGAGACCTGCGCCTCTCCGCAAGCGGCGCCTTCGACACCTTCAACCCGCTGCTCGCCAAAGGCCAGGCGGCAGTGGGCTTGACGCTCGTTTACGACACGCTGATGAAGCCCGCCGACGACGAGCTGCTCGTCTCCTACGGTCTGCTTGCCGAGGGATTGTCTTTTCCCACCGACGTCTCGAGCGCGACCTTCCGCCTGCGCAAGGAAGCGAAATGGGCGGATGGTCAGCCGGTAACGCCCGAGGATGTCATCTTCAGTCTGGATAAGACGAAGGAATTAAATCCCCTCACGGCGAACTATTACCGCCACGTCGCGAAGGCCGAAAAGACCGGCGATCGCGACGTCACCTTCACCTTCGACGAGAAGAACAACCGGGAGCTCCCGAATATTCTCGGCCAGTTGGTGGTCGTGCCGAAACATTGGTGGGAGGGGCAGGGGCCGGGCGGCAAGCCACGCGATATTTCAAAGACGACGCTCGAGCCCGTGATGGGTTCGGGACCCTACAAGATTGCTTCCTTCTCGCCAGGCGCGACAATCCGCTATGAACTACGTGACGACTATTGGGGCAAGGACCTCAATGTGAATGTCGGCCAGAACAATTTCCGCAACGTCAACTACACGTATTTCGGGGATCGGGATGTCGAGTTCGAGGCCTTTCGCGCCGGGAACAGCGACTACTGGCAGGAAACCACGGCTGCCCGCTGGGCGACGGGATATGATTTTCCGGCAGTGAAGGAAGGACGTGTCAAGAAAGAGGAGGTTGCAAACCCGCTGCGAGCCACCGCTATCATGCAGGCTCTCGTACCCAACATGCGACGTGACCTCTTCAAGGACATCAGGGTCCGCGAGGCGCTGAACTATGGTCTGGATTTTGAGGAGCTGAACCGCACGGTTGCCTTCAACAGCTACAAGCGCATCGACAGCTATTTCTGGAACACCGAACTCGCCTCCTCCGGCCTTCCGCAGGGCAGAGAGCTGGAAATTCTGCAGGGCATAAAGGATAAGGTGCCGGCAGAAATCTTCACCACGCCCTATGCCAATCCGGTCGGTGGCGATCCGCAGAAGAGCCGCGATAACCTCCGCAAGGCAATTGCTCTTCTCAAAGAAGCCAACTGGGAGATCAAGGGCAATCGGATGGTCAATACCAAGACCGGCCAGCCGATGAGCTTCGAGATCCTGTTGTCGAGCCCGATGCTGGAGCGCTGGGCGGTGCCTTACGCCAGCAATCTGAAGAAAATTGGCATAGATGCGCGCGTGCGGACGGTCGATGCCTCGCAAGCCGTCAATCGTGAACGCAGCTTCGATTACGACATGATCTGGAATGTCTGGGCGCAGTCGATGAACCCTGGCAACGAGCAAGCCGACTATTGGGGATCCGGTTCGGTCAATCAGCAGGGGTCTCAAAATTACGCAGGCATCGCCAATCCGGCCGTCGATGAGCTCATCCGCATGATCATCTTCGCGCCGAACCGCGATGAACAGGTCGCGGCGATCAAGGCGATGGACAGGGTACTGCTTGCAAACCATTACGTGATCCCGCTGTTCTACCGCGGTACCCAGAACATCGTCTATTGGAACACGATCACCCATCCCGCAGAATTCCCGGCCTATAGCCTAGGCTTCCCCGATGCCTGGTGGTCGACCTCGGCGAAATGAGCGGGCTTGCATTGAAGGCGGCCTCGGCTCCAAATGGCGCAAGCGAATCACGACAAGCCGGTACGGCCGGCAAGGGAAGGCTGGCGGATTGAACAGCATCGGACTGGACGGCAGGCAGACAAGAAGAAGATTTCCGGGGGCTGAAGGCTGATGGGCGCCTATATTCTTCGCCGCCTGCTTCTGATGATCCCGACCATCGTCGGCATCATGGCGATTTCCTTCATCGTCATTCAATTCGCACCGGGTGGCCCGGTCGAGCAGGTGATCGCCCAGCTGACCGGCCAGGCCGATGGCGCCGATCAGCGCCTGTCCGGTGGCGGTGACCTGATGGGTGACGGAGGAGGGGACGAAGGCTCCAGATATCGCGGCGCCCAGGGGCTCGATCCGGAACTGATTGCCAAGCTTGAAAAACAGTTCGGCTTCGACAAGCCGCCGCTGACGCGTTTCGGCGAGATGATGTGGAATTACATCCGCTTCGATTTCGGCGAGAGTTTCTTCCGCAACACCTCCGTGCTCGAACTCATCAAGGAGAAGCTTCCGGTATCGATCTCGCTCGGCATCTGGATCTTGATCTTCTCCTATGCCATTTCCATCCCGCTCGGCATCCGCAAGGCGGTCAAGGACGGATCGACCTTCGACGTCTGGACTTCGGGGGTCATCGTCGTCGGCTACGCCGTCCCGAGCTTCCTCTTCGGCATTCTGCTGATCGTGCTTTTCGCCGGTGGCTCCTTCTACGACTGGTTTCCGCTGCGCGGCCTGGTCTCCGATAATTTCGACCAGCTTGCCTGGTGGCAGAAGCCGCTCGACTATTTCTGGCACCTGACCTTGCCGCTGATCTCGCTTTCCCTGTCCGCCTTCGCGACGACGACGCTCTTGACCAAGAATTCCTTCATCGAAGAGATCAAGAAGCAATATGTCGTCACCGCCCGCGCCAAAGGCCTGAACCAGCGGCAGGTGCTCTACGGCCATATCTTCCGCAACGCCATGCTGATCATCATCGCCGGTTTCCCCGGCGCCTTCATTTCCGCTTTCTTCACCGGCTCGCTGTTGATCGAGAACATCTTCTCGCTGGATGGCCTCGGGCGCCTCGGCTATCTCTCGGTCATCAACCGGGATTACCCGATCGTCTTCGCCACCCTCTACATCTTCTCGCTGCTCGGCCTCGTCGTCAGTCTGGTTTCCGACCTGATCTACACCTGGATCGATCCGCGCATCGATTTCGAGCGGAGGGATGTCTGATGGACGCCGCCGCAAATCCCGCTGTCGCAACACCCGTCAAGCCGCCGCGCAAGGGCCTGCTGTCGCCGACCAACATCCGCCGCTGGCAAAATTTCCGGGCGAACGGCCGCGGTTACTGGTCGCTGTGGCTGTTCATGGTCTTGTTTATCCTCAGCCTGTTTGCCGAGTTCCTCGCCAACGACCGGCCGATCATCGCCTCCTACAAGGGCGAGATCCTGTTCCCTGTCCTCATCGACTATCCCGAGGAGAAGTTCGGCGGCTTCCTGGCCGAAACCGACTATCGGTCCTCAGTGATTGCCGACGAGATCAATGCCAATGGCTGGATGATCTGGCCGCCGATCCGCTATTCCTACCGCTCGGTCAATTCCAACATTCCGCATTCGGCGCCCACCGCTCCCTTCTGGCTGATGACGAAGGAGGAGCGCTGCGCCGGCTACCCGCAAGGGGTGAACGATCCGGATTGCACCCTCGGCAATCTGAACTGGCTCGGCACTGACGACCAGGCGCGCGACGTCTTGGCGCGCGTCATCTACGGCTTTCGCATATCGGTGCTCTTCGGCCTAGTGCTGACCATCTGCTCGGCGGTCATCGGCGTGACGGCCGGTGCGGTGCAGGGTTATTTCGGCGGTTGGACAGATCTGCTGTTGCAGCGCTTCATCGAGATCTGGTCGTCGATGCCGGTGCTCTACATCCTGCTGATCATCGCCGCACTCCTGCCGCCCGGCTTCTTCGTGCTGCTCGGCATCATGCTGCTCTTCTCCTGGGTCGGCTTTGTTGGCATCGTGCGCGCCGAATTCCTGCGCGCCCGCAATTTCGAATATGTCCGCGCCGCCCGCGCGCTTGGTGTCAACAATCGCACCATCATGTGGCGCCATCTGCTGCCGAACGCCATGGTCGCGACGCTGACTTTCCTGCCCTTCATCCTCTCCGGCTCGATCACGACGCTGACCTCGCTCGATTTCCTCGGCTTCGGCATGCCGCCAGGCTCCCCCTCGCTCGGCGAAATGATCGCCCAGGGCAAGACCAATCTGCAGGCGCCATGGCTCGGGCTGACGGCCTTCTTCGCCATGTCGATCATGCTTTCCCTGCTGATCTTCATCGGCGAAGCAGTGCGCGATGCCTTCGATCCGAGGAAGACGTTTCAATGAGTGACATGACAGAACCGCTTCTTTCCGTCCGCGATCTCTCGGTTGCCTTTCATCAGGGCGGTGAAACCTCGCTCGCCGTCGATCACATCTCTTTCGATATCGCCAAGGGCGAGGTCGTCGCGCTCGTCGGCGAATCCGGCTCCGGCAAGTCGGTCTCGGCCAATTCGATCCTACGGCTTTTGCCTTATCCTTCCGCAAGCCACCCCTCCGGCGAAGTCCTGTTCAAGGGCAAGGACCTCTTGAAGGCGTCGGAGCGGGAACTGCGTGAGGTGCGCGGCAACGACATCACCATGATTTTCCAGGAGCCGATGACCTCGCTCAATCCGCTTCACACGATCGAGAAGCAGATCGCCGAGATCCTGGCTCTGCACCAGGGCCTTACCGGCCAGCCGGCGCGTCAGCGCGTGCTGGAATTGCTGAACCAGGTCGGCATCCGTGAACCGGAAAAGCGGTTGAAGGCCTATCCGCACGAACTGTCAGGCGGCCAGCGCCAGCGTGTCATGATCGCCATGGCGCTCGCCAACCGGCCGGAATTGCTGATTGCCGACGAGCCGACCACCGCGCTCGACGTCACCGTGCAGGCGCAGATCCTAGAATTGCTCCGGCAATTGAAGGCGGTCCACGGCATGTCGATGCTGTTCATCACCCATGACCTCGGCATCGTGCGCAAATTCGCCGATCGCGTCTGCGTCATGACCAAGGGCAGGATCGTCGAAACCGGAACGGTTGAGGAGGTCTTCGCCAATCCGAAGCATGAATATACCCGGCACCTTCTCGCCTCCGAGCCGCGCGGCGAGCCGCCGCTGTCCGATCCGTCGAAACCATTGGTGATGGAAGGTTCGGACATCCGCGTCTGGTTCCCGATCAAATCAGGGCTAATGCGCCGCGTTGTCGATCACGTGAAGGCGGTCGATGGCATCGATCTTTCGCTGCGCGCCGGCCAGACCCTCGGCGTCGTCGGCGAGTCCGGCTCGGGCAAGACCACGCTCGGCCTGGCGCTCACCCGGCTGATCTCCTCAGAAGGGCGGATCGCCTTTGTCGGCAAGGACATAGCCGGCTATTCATTCAATGAGATGCGGCCGCTGCGCAATCAACTGCAGGTCGTCTTCCAGGATCCCTATGGATCGCTCAGCCCCCGCATGTCTGTCGGTGATATCGTCGCCGAAGGGCTGAAGGTGCATGAGCGCTCGCTGACATCAGAAGAGCGCGACCAGCGCGTCTGCTGGGCGCTGGAGGAGGTGGGTCTCGATCCCCTGACCCGCTGGCGTTATCCGCACGAATTCTCCGGCGGCCAGCGCCAGCGCATCGCCATCGCCCGGGCCATGGTGCTGAAACCGCGCTTCGTCATGCTCGACGAGCCGACCTCCGCGCTCGACATGAGCGTGCAGGCGCAGGTCGTCGATCTCCTGCGCGATCTGCAGAAGAAGCATGATCTCGCCTACCTCTTCATCAGCCACGACCTGAAGGTGGTGAAGGCGCTCGCGAATGACGTCATCGTCATGCGTTTCGGCAAGGTGGTGGAGCAGGGCCCGTCAGCGGAAATCTTCCGTGCGCCGAAGGATGATTATACCCGGGCGCTGATGGCCGCCGCTTTCAACATCGAGGCGGTGCCGACACCCGCCGTACAGCAATAAAGAAGACCATGCCCGCAACTCCTCCCGTTCTCGTCGACATCAAGTTCAATCCCGAAGGCGTTGCCCGCGTGCTGAAGACCGCCTTTGCCGACCGCGGCAGCATCAATCTCGCCAACCCGGCCGATCGGGCACGCGATCTCCGCGAGGTCGAATACGCGCTTCTCTGGAAGCCGGATGCCGACCTTTTCGCGCGGGCGCCGAACCTGAAAGTGATCTTCTCGGGTGGTGCCGGCGTCGACCACATCATTGGCATGGCCGGCCTGCCCGAGATCCCGATCGTTCGCTTCGTCGACCGCAGCCTGACGACGCGCATGAGCGAATGGGTGGTCATGCAATGCCTGATGCATCTGCGCGGGCAATACGCCCATGACAGCCATCAGCGGCAGCGTGAGTGGGCCAAGCTGATCGCGCCGGAGGCGGCGGAAGTGACGGTCGGCGTCATGGGTCTTGGCATTCTCGGGCGGGATGCGGTCGCCAAGCTGAGAGTGATGGGGTTCAACGTCATCGGCTGGTCGCGCACCCGTAAGCAGATTGACGGCGTCGAAACCTTCGATGCCAGTGAGTTGGACAGCTTCCTGGCCAGGACCGACATCCTCGTCGGCCTGCTGCCGCTGACGCCTGAAACAGCAGGCTTCTATGACGCCGGGCTGTTTGCGAAGCTGCGCCGCAACGGTGCGCTCGGGCAACCGGTCTTCATCAATGCCGGCCGCGGCAAGAGCCAGGTCGAGGCCGATATCGTTTCTGCCATCCGTGACGGCACCCTCGGCGGCGCTTCCCTCGATGTCTTCGAGGCGGAGCCGCTTGCATCAGACAACCCGTTGTGGGACTTGCAGAACGTCTTCCTCACGCCGCACGACGCCGCGGTCTCCGAAGAAAACGCGCTGTTCCGTCATGTCGAGACGCAGATCGCCCGCTTCGAGCGCGGCGAGCCGCTGCAGTTCGTCGTCGACCGCGCCGCCGGCTATTGAGCTTTCGGAACCTTCCAGACAGCCACCCGTTTCTTCTGCGGAAATTCTTGCCGGCGAGGCCGGTTAAGACAGCGGAAGGAGACGATGATGGCGCATCAGACGGAAACACGCTGGGAAAAGTCCGATGGCAAGCTTCACAAGGAAGAGCTGATCCCGCCGGTGAAGGCAAGGCAGGGACGCACGGGTTATCGCATCCTGACGGTGCTGATCGTCGCGCTGGTGCTTGCCTTCGTGGTCTGGATACCGGTCGAGATTTGGGGCAACCGCGAGGCAATCGAGGTGGCGCCGCAGCAGCCAGGCCAGCAGCTTCAGTCGCAGCAGCCTGCTCCGGCCCCCGCGCCGGCGCTACAGAACGGTACTGCCGTCCCAACCGAAACGCCGAACACCACGCCGGCTGCCCCGAACGTGGCGCCCGCAACGCCGGCCCAGTAATCGTGAGAGAAACCATGTTCACGTCCCGCCGCGACACTGCGGCGGGACGTTTATTGTTTTGTCTGGACTTTGTCTGCTGATTTTTCGATAAGAAGGCGCACGAGCCGGTTTTGTGCGCCGGCTGGGAACTTGGCAGTACCCGGGAATTTGGCAGCACCTGACCGGAGTGGACAGGGGCGGGAGTTTGATGGCCAGGACCGATATCGCAAGACGCGTCTACAATCACGCCTGGAAACTCGATCCGATCATCCGCAGTCTGATCGATACCGACTTCTACAAGCTTTTGATGCTGCAGATGATCTGGAAGCTTTATCCGGATGTGAACGCGTCTTTCACCCTCATCAACCGCACCAAGCGGGTGCGTCTGGCCGAGGAACTCGATGAAGGCGAGTTGCGCGAGCAGCTCGATCATGCCCGCACGCTGAGACTTTCCAAGAAGGAGATGATCTGGCTTGCGGGTAACAGCTTCTACGGCCGTGCCCAGATCTTCGAGCCGGAATTCCTCGCCTGGCTTTCCAACTTCCAGCTTCCCGAATACGAGTTGTCGAAGAAGGACGGGCAATATGTGCTGGATTTCCACGGATCGTGGAAGGAAACCACCATGTGGGAAATTCCGGCGCTCGCCATCGTCAACGAGCTGCGCTCGCGCTCGGCGATGAAGGCGCTCGGTCCGTTCACCCTCGATGTGCTCTATGCTCGCGCCAAGGCGAAGATGTGGTCGAAGGTCGAACGGCTGAAGGAATTGCCGGGCCTGCGTATCTCCGATTTCGGCACCCGCCGCCGCCACAGTTTCCTCTGGCAGCGTTGGTGCGTCGAGGCGCTGAAGGAAGGCATTGGCCCGGCCTTTGCCGGTACCAGCAACGTATTGCTGGCGATGGATTCCGATCTCGAGGCCGTCGGCACCAATGCTCACGAGCTGCCGATGGTGGCTGCCGCCCTGGCTGAAACCGACGAGCAGTTGCGCAACGCGCCTTACAAGATCCTGCGCGACTGGAACAAGCTCTATGGCGGCAACCTTCTGATCGTCCTGCCGGATGCCTTCGGCACCGCTGCTTTCCTGCGCGACGCACCGGAGTGGGTCGCCGACTGGACCGGTTTCCGCCCGGATAGTGCCCCGCCGATCGAGGGCGGCGAGAAGATTATCGACTGGTGGAAGAAGATGGGCCGCGATCCGCGCCAGAAGCTGCTGATCTTCTCCGACGGTCTGGATGTCGACGCCATCATCGATACCTACCGGCATTTCGAAGGCCGTGTCCGCATGAGCTTCGGCTGGGGCACGAACCTGACGAACGATTTTTCCGGCTGCGCGCCGATCGAGATCTCCGGCCTCAATCCGATCTCCGTCGTCTGCAAGGTCAGCGACGCCAACGGCCGTCCGGCGGTGAAGCT
Organism: Rhizobium sp. WYCCWR10014; assembly: GCF_001657485.1. Classification (GTDB taxonomy): domain Bacteria; phylum Pseudomonadota; class Alphaproteobacteria; order Rhizobiales; family Rhizobiaceae; genus Rhizobium. The sequence continues at coordinate 70,109 of NZ_LXFU01000045.1, read as the reverse complement.
CTCCGACAACCCTCAGAAGGCGACCGGCGACCCGGCCGAGGTCGAACGCTACCTGAAATTCTTCGGCGCCGAGGACAGGATCGATCAGACCGTTCTGGTGTAGGTTTGGGCCAATGCGCCGCTATCCCGGGGCATATTGATGTGCCCCGCCATCGCATCCTCGATCGACCAACCGAAACGCCAGGCGTCGAACATCGAGTACCACTCCTGAAAATCGGCAATCGGCAGGATATCCGGCTTCGACATCGGATTGTCGGCCAGGCTGCGGCCACGCGCACGATCCCGTGCGCCACGTTCCTGCATCTCAAGCAGATTCTCGAACATCATCGTCCCCCGATCTTTATCCGATAGATTTATGCAATCATTCTAATAAAGCATTGTCGAGTCTGGATTCGACAATTCGGGTTTTTCACAGGATTAGCCCCAATTCGCTAGTTCGGGATCGTCGCAACCGGCCCGGTCATCTCCAGACAAGCAGTATCGCGGCGTCCGAGAGCGGCCCATGCCTTTCGCAATCAAGGTCCACTAGCACCTGTGACGGGGAGGCTCGACTTCCTGGCTGGGGTCCGCCGCCGAGCCTCCCGGCTGGCCGGCCTTGAATAGGCCGGCAGCGCCGACAAGTTGCCGCTTTCCGACAGCGGCGATCCAACCCGGATGATATTAAGGGCTAACAGCCGGTTAATATCCACCGGCCTTGTCCCGATCTCGCACAATCCTGCAATGCGCGCTGGCGGTATCGGCTCGGGTTTTCAGGCTGCCAATCTGCGAAACCGGGTTCTGATCCGGTCGAGATAATAATGGCCGGGAGACGGCGCCACCGTCATCGCATGCGCTTCCGAAGAGGGAACGCCTTCGAACAGACGTTCCTCGCCATTCTTGAAACAAATCCTGAGCCGCCCGTCTTCCTGGCTGAAATAGACGGATTTGATGATCTTCGACTTTACCGAAAGTTCTTCCACCTGTTTTACCTCTGTTCTTGATTTTGGCAGACGGTAAACCCAAACGTGCAAAGAGGCGGTGAAGCCGCATGGTAAAAATTCAGGAATCTTTGAACGCCTAAATCTCGCGGCGCCATCGGAGCGACGGCCTCGAAGATACGCAGGCGGGCGGGCCATTTCGTTGTTCCGTCTCGCACGGATCCAGCACTCGCAAAGGCGTGTTTCGTCCATTCGATCGTGAACCCGAAAACAAGATCAAGCCCGATCAGTTTTTGCCAATCCGGCGGAAAACGCCGTCAGCAAGGCCTTTCCCTGGCCCCAGTCCTCAAGGCCGCTTTGCCCGTTGATATGGCCGAAAGGACCGATCGCGACAAGACCGCTGCCCCACAGATCGGCTCGCGCATGGGCATGGTCGAGCGTGCCGAAGGGATCATCGGCGCTTGCGATGATCAGAGTGGGGAAGCGCATCTTTTGCGATGGCGGATCGGCGAATTCGGCCGCCTCCTCGGGGAATGGCGCGGACTGCGGGTCGGGGACCGCCACAAGAAATGCTCCGGCAACGGCAAGCGACGAAACCTGCTGCCAATGAGCGACCAGCAGACAGGCAAGGCTGTGGGCGACCAGCAGGGGAGGGGTTGTCGATGCGCTAACGGCGCGCTCCAGGGCTGAAATCCAGTCCGCCAGCTCGGGTTTTTCCCAATCGGCTGGCTGAAAACGTCGCATTTCCGGGTTCGACCGTTCCCAGCGTGTTTGCCAATGAGCCTCGCCCGAACCGCCAATTCCCGGTAATATGATGATGTCCTTCATGTCTTTTCCTCTGATCATCCGCGCCGGTGAAAATGATGCATTTTCATTTGCTTCGGAATGAATGATCATCGGAAAACCGCTTCCCTCTCCGATGATTTCAAGGTGATCCCATGGCTTTTCAGGAAAACAATCGGGTACTGCTCGATCCAACCGATATCGCCATTATCGAAGCGATGCAGGAAAATGGACGCATCGCGATTTCCGAACTCGGTCGGCGGGTCGGGCTCTCTCAGCCTGCAGCATCAGAACGGGTCAAGCGGCTGGAAGACCGCGGCATCATTGTCGGTTACTCCGCCCGTATCGACCCCACCGCTTTGGGAATCGGAATGATGGCGGTGCTTCGCCTGCGCACGACGCATGAGCATATCAAGGCCTGTCTGAAACAGTTCGCGGAGATGCCGCAGGTCATGGAAGTATTGCGCCTCACCGGAGAGGACTGTTTTCTTTTGAAGGTGCTGGTTCCGTCGCCGGGAGAATTGGAAACGATTGTTGACACCATCGCGCGTTTTGGAGCCGTGACGACATCTCTGGTGTTGCGCGGCGAGAATCCGAAGCCGATTGGACGCGCCCTGCTGCAGCGAGTTTGAGAATATGCGGACGACCAGCTTGTTCTATCGAAGCGTGCCGCCAAAAACGCTTCCGCGTCCCGCTCTCGATACGGTTTGAATCAATATTGAAAAACGAGGGATATGGCGGACAGGGTGGGATTCGAACCCACGGTACGCTTTCACGTACACACGCGTTCCAGGCGTGCGCCTTAAACCACTCGGCCACCTGTCCTTTTTTGGCGTTCGCGCCCGGATAGGAGCAAATCGTCGGAACGGCGCGATATATACCGATGAATTTTTGTCGATCAACCGAAATCTAACAGTTTTTTGACTTCTTCCGATAAAACTCGCCTCGGCCACTCCATTGTGCTTCACCTCATCGACGACTATGTAATTCTCTACGGTGGAGAATGGCGCGGCCGGCCGGAATTGTCCGGCATATCGAGCGTCGGAGGAATTGATGCGTTTCCTGTTGCGTCTGGCGAGTCTTGTCGCGCTTGCGGCTGCCGTTATTGCCGGAACCATCGATTCGATCCAATCGGTTGCGGCGTCCTCCGTGGTGATGACGCCGATCTCGGATGCCTGGCAGGATGTGAGCCCGACGACGCTGACGTCGCTGCAATCCTCCCTTTCCTATTATATCCACCCGCGTTTCTACACCTTGATCTTCCAGTGGCTGATGCTCCAGCCGGCCTTTGCCGTTTTCCTGGTGATCGCGCTGCTTCTGTGGATGATCGGCTACAAGAAGCCGCCGGTGGCCGGTCGCTTCACCGCATAGCAAAGATGGTTTTGCCGGCACGGTCCGGTGAGAAATCCGGGTGGGCATCGCCCGCTCTTCTACCTCTGTATTTGCCGCCGGATTGGCTAGAAAATCCGCACCCTGACGCAAAGAATGTCCAAAAATCAGCCCCGAAGAGCTGATTTTCGGCAATTGTTGCAAATCTTTACCAGCTGAAAAATTTCTGGTGAATTTTTCCGTGAGCCATGCAAGGATGCACGCAGCCAGGCCTCCGGGGGGAGGTCGGTGGTTCCGCAGACATGCCCGGAAAGGGCTTGCGGGAGGACCCCTAACGAATAGCAACAACAGGGCTGCACAATGAAAAAATCCCTTCTCACTCTCTTTGCCGTGGCTGCCATGTCGACGACGGCGCTTGCTGCCGATGTCAAGCCGGCGCTGGTTTACGGCACCGGCGGGAAGTTCGATAAGTCCTTCAACGAGGCGGCCTATAACGGCGCCGAGAAGTTCAAGACCGAGACCGGCATTGCCTATCGCGACTTCGAGCCGACGGGCGACACCCAGGGCGAACAGGCCATCCGCAACTTCGCAAGCCGCGGTTTCAATCCGGTGGTTGCTGTTTCCTTCGCCTGGACCTCGGCCATCGAGAAGGTTGCAGCCGAATTCCCGGATACCAAGTTCATCATCGTTGACTCCGTCGTCGACAAGCCGAATGTCCGCTCGGTTGTCTACAAGGAAGAAGAAGGTTCCTACCTCGTCGGCGTTCTCGCCGGCATGGCCTCCAAGACCGGCAAGGTCGGCTTCGTCGGCGGCATGGACATTCCGCTGATCCGCAAGTTCGAATGCGGCTACGAGCAGGGCGCACGCTCCGTCAAGGCCGATATCGAAGTCTTCCAGAATATGACTGGCACCACGGGCGCTGCCTGGAACGACCCCGTCCGCGGCGGCGAGCTCACCAAGAACCAGATCGACCAGGGTGCCGACGTCGTTTATGCGGCAGCCGGTGCCACCGGTCTCGGCGTTCTGCAGACGGCCGCCGACAACAAGAAGCTGTCGATCGGCGTCGACTCCAACCAGAACTACCTGCATCCGGGCTCGGTCCTGACCTCGATGGTCAAGCGCGTCGACCTCGCCGTCTACAATGCCTACAACGACACCAAGAACGACAAGTTCACCGGCGGCGTCCAGGCGCTCGGCGTCAAGGAAGACGGTGTTGGTGCCGCGATCGACGAGCATAACAAGTCGCTGATCACGCCGGAAATGCAGGCTGCCGTCGACAAGGCCAAGGCCGACATCATCGCGGGAACCGTCAAGGTTCACGATTACACCTCGGACAACGCTTGCCCGAAGTGATCCGCGCCCGAATGTGATCGACGATTGAGATCGGGCGTATGGCGGAGGGGATTTTCGCCATACGCCCTTTTCTTATTTGGAGCCTGCAGTGACAGATAAGCCCGCTATCGAGCTTGTCGGCATCGACAAGAAGTTCGGTGCCGTCCACGCCAACAAGGACATCAACCTCACCGTTGCCAAGGGGACGATCCACGGCATCATCGGCGAAAACGGCGCCGGCAAATCGACCCTGATGTCGATCATTTATGGTTTCTACCATGCCGATAGCGGCGAGATCCGGGTCAACGGCAATCCCGTCACCATCCGCGACAGCCAGGCGGCGATCGCCACCGGCATCGGCATGGTGCACCAGCATTTCATGCTGGTCGATAATTTTACGGTGCTTGAAAACATCATGCTTGGCGCCGAAGGCGGCATGCTGCTGGCCAGGGGCGTTGCCTCGGCCCGCGCCGAGCTCAAGCGGCTGGAAACGGAATATGGCCTGGAGGTCGATCCCGATGCGCTGATCGAGGAGCTCCCGGTCGGCCTGCAGCAGCGTGTCGAGATCCTGAAAGCCATGTATCGCGGCGCCGAGATCCTGATCCTCGACGAGCCCACCGGCGTGCTGACGCCGGCGGAAGCCGATCATCTCTTCCGCATTCTCAAGGTGCTGCGCGATCAGGGCAAGACGATCATCCTCATCACCCACAAGCTGCGCGAGATCATGGCGATCACCGATACGGTCTCGGTCATGCGCCGCGGCGAAATGGTCGCGACCCGCAAGACGTCGGAGACGACGGTGGAGGAACTCGCCGAGCTGATGGTCGGCCGCCGCGTGCTGCTGCGCGTGCAGAAGGGCGAGGCCAACCCAGGATCTGCCGTGCTGTCCGTCCGCAACCTCACGGTCAAGGACAATCGCGGCGTCACCATGGTCGATAACGTCTCCTTCGACGTGCGCGCCGGTGAGATCGTCGGCATCGCCGGTGTCGCCGGCAATGGCCAGTCCGAATTGCTGGAGGCGATTGCCGGTATCCGCAAGCCGACCTCCGGCGAAATCCTGCTCGACGGCCAGACGATCGACAAGGCCGATCCCGCCCGCCTGCGTGATCTCGGCCTCGCGCATATTCCCGAGGATCGTCACCATATGGGCCTGGTGCTGAAATTCGAGGAATATGAAAATTCCGTGCTCGGTTATCATCGCCGCCCGGCCTACAGCAAAGGCCCGCTGCTCGATCTCGAAGCGATCCGCAAGGATGCGATGGAGAAGATCGAGAAATACGATATCCGCCCGCCGAACCCGCGTCTGAAGACGGCGAATTTTTCCGGCGGCAACCAGCAGAAGATCGTCGTCGCCCGCGAGATCGAACGCGATCCGAAGATGCTGATCATCGGCCAGCCGACACGCGGCGTCGATATCGGCGCCATCGAATTCATCCATCGCCGGATCATCGAAATGCGCGACGCGGGCAAGGCGATCCTGCTCGTCTCCGTCGAACTCGATGAAATCCGCTCCCTTTCAGACCGTATCCTTGTCATGTTTGCCGGCCATGTCGTCGGCGAGAAGACGCCCGATGCCGGTGAACAGACCCTCGGCCTGATGATGGCCGGCATTGCCGCGTGAGGCCTTTATGAGCACTGCTTCCGTTCCACTACCAAACTGGATCAACTACGGCCTCATCCCGCTTTTGAACCTCACCGTCGCCTTCCTGATCTCCGGCTTCGTCGTCTGGCTGATCGGCGAGAGCCCGCTCGATGCGCTGTCGCTGCTGATCCAGGGCGCGCTCGGCAATGGCGAAGGCATCGGCTTCACGCTGTATTATGCGACGAGCTTCATCTTCACCGGGCTCTCCGTCGCGGTGGCGATCCATGCCGGCCTCTTCAACATTGGTTCCGAAGGCCAGGCCTATGTCGGCGGCCTCGGCTGCGCGCTGGTGGCGCTGGCGCTCGATCGTTACGTGCCGTGGTATGTAACGATGCCGATCGCGGTGGTCGGCGCCGGCCTGTTCGGCGCGGCCTGGGCCTTCATCCCGGCCTTCCTGCAGGCAAAACGCGGCAGCCACATCGTCATCACGACGATCATGTTCAATTATATCGGCGCAGCACTGATGGTGTACCTCCTGGTGCATGTGCTGATCGTGCCGGGCAAAATGGCGCCGGAAACCCGCACCTTCCTCGAAGGCGGCCAATTGCCGAAGCTCGGCTGGGTCATGCAGCTGTTCGGCGCCAAGCTGGGGGCTGCCCCGTTCAACGTCTCCTTCATCATTGCGCTCGTCGTCAGCTACCTCGTCTGGCTGCTCGTCTGGCGCACCAAGCTCGGTTTCGAGATGCGCACGCTGGGCGTCAGCCCGACGGCGGCGGCCTATGCCGGTATTCCCTATGCCCGCACCGTGATCATCGCCATGCTGCTCTCCGGCGCACTCGCCGGCATGATGGCGCTGAACCCCGTCATGGGCTCTTCGGCCCGTCTGCAGGTGGAATTCGTCGGTGGTGCCGGCTTCGTCGGCATCGCCGTCTCGCTGATGGGCCGCAACCATCCGCTCGGCATCATCGTGGCGGCGATCCTCTTCGGTATCCTCTACCAGGGCGGCGACTGGATCTCCTTCGAAATGCCGAATATCACCCGCGAGATGATCCTCGTCATCCAGGGTCTGGTGATCCTCTTTGCCGGCGCGCTGGAATATATGTTCCGGCCGGCAATGGTGCGCCTCTACCAACAGTTCAAGCGCGGTTAAGGAGCGGGCGATGGATTATTATGACATCTTCATCAGCGTTCTGAGTTCGACCATCCGCCTGTCGATCCCGCTGATCTTCACCGCCCTTGCCGGTCTGTTTTCGGAACGCGCCGGTATCTTCGATATCGGCCTCGAGGGGAAGATGCTGGGCTCGGCCTTTGCCGCCGCCTGCGTTGCCTACCTCACCGATTCAGCCTGGCTCGGACTTGGTGCCGGCATCCTCTGCTCGGTGGCGCTGAGCCTGGTGCACGGTTTCGCCTCGATCACCAACCGCGGCAACCAGATTGTGTCAGGTGTGGCCATCAACTTCTTCATCGCCGGCATCACCATCGTGCTCGGTCAGGCCTGGTTCGGCCAGGGCGGGCGCACGCCGCAGCTGGCGCCGGATTCGCGCTTCGCGCCGATCATCCTGCCGGGCGCCGATGCCGCCCGCGACATACCGATCATCGGCCCGCTTTATGCCAATGTCATATCCGGCAACAATATCCTCACCTACCTCGCCTTCCTCGCCGTGCCGTTTTCCTGGTGGGTGCTTTACCGCACGCGCTTCGGGCTGCGGCTGCGCGCCGTTGGCGAAAATCCGGGCGCGGTTGATACGGCCGGTATTTCGGTCGCCTGGCTGCGTTACCGCGCCGTCATGTGCGCCGGCATCCTCTGCGGCTTTGCCGGCACCTATCTGGCCATCGCCCAGTCCGCCGCCTTCATCAAAGACATGTCGGCCGGCAAGGGCTATATCGCGCTCGCAGCTCTCGTCTTCGCCAAGTGGAAGCCGGTGCCTGTCATGTTTGCCTGCCTGCTCTTCGGCTTCCTCGATGCGCTGGCAAATTTCATGCAGGGTAAGCAGGTGCCGCTGATCGGCGAAGTGCCGGTTCAGGTCTTCCAGGCACTGCCCTATGTCCTGACCTGCGTCCTGCTTGCCGGCTTTATCGGCGTCGCGACCCCGCCGAAAGCTGGTGGCGTGCCCTATACGAAGGAGCGTTGATATGTCTCACGATCTGTTCGAAGCCGCCCGTGGCGCCATGGCCTTTGCCCACGCGCCCTATTCGAAATTCCCGGTTGGCGCCGCGATCCGCGCCGAGGACGGCAAGGTCTATACCGGCGCCAACATCGAAAACCTCTCCTTTCCGCAAGGATGGTGCGCCGAGCCGACGGCGATCAGCGCCATGATCATGGGCGGCGCGAAGAAGATCGTCGAAATGGCGGTCATTGCCGAGAAGCTGCCGCTCTGCCCACCCTGCGGCGGCTGCCGTCAGAAGATCTCCGAATTCGCCTCCAAGGAGACGAAGATCTACCTCTGCGATGAGGCCGGCGTGAAGAAGACCATGACGATGGAAGAGCTTCTTCCCTTCAGCTTTGAGACCGAACTCGGATGAAGGCGACGGTCAGCCTGCTCGCCGCATTGCTCGGCGGCATCAACCCGCGCCACGGCATCGTGCTCGGCTCCGGTCTCGGTTCCCTCGTCGGAGAGCTGGAAGGCGCCGTGCGTGTTCCCTATCGCGACCTGCCGGGCTTTCCCGTCAGCGCCGTCTCGGGCCATGCAGGCGAAGTCGTCGCCGGCCGCCTCGGCGGCGTGCCTGTCGTCATGCTCTCCGGCCGCGTGCATTATTACGAGAAGGGCGATGCCAACGCCATGCGCCTGCCGATCGAGGTGCTGAAGGCGCTCGGCGTCGAGGCGCTGATCCTGACCAATTCGGCGGGATCGCTACGCGACGACATGCCGCCCGGTTCGGTGATGCAGATCACCGATCACATCAACTATTCCGGCATGAACCCGCTGATCGGCGAGGAAAGCGATCACCGTTTCGTCGGCATGACCAATGCCTATGATGCGGGGCTTGCCGCGGCGATGCAGAGGGCAGCGGCAAAGCTTAAAATCGAGCTGGCGCAGGGTGTCTATATGTGGTTCTCCGGTCCAAGCTTCGAAACGCCGGCCGAAATCCGCATGGCGCGCATCCTTGGCGCCGATGCCGTCGGCATGTCGACGGTGCCCGAGGTCATCGTCGCAAGAATGCTGGGTCTAAGGGTTGCAGCCGCCTCCGTTATCACCAACTATGGGGCAGGCATGACCGGCAATGAGCTCAGCCATGAAGAAACCAAGGACATGGCGCCCATCGGCGGCGCCCGTCTCGCCGCCATTTTGAAAGACATGATTGCGGCTGGAGCAGCATGATTTTAGGCCGGTTCGGCCTAAAATCTGAATCCGGTTCGCAATTAAATAGTTAGAGCGTGATGTCGTCCGAAAACCGCTCACACTTTTCGGCATCATGCTCGAGAGGAAGCGAAGATGAATAGCCATTCCAACCGGGAGACGGCGGCTGTCGCCCTTTCTCTTCTCGATCTTACCAATTTGAGGGATGATTGCACCGAGGCGCAGATCGACGCGCTCTGCGCCCGTGCGCAGACGCCCTACGGCAGCAGCGCTGCAATCTGCATCTGGCCGCGGTTCGTCGCTCAGGCCCGCAATATCCTTGGCACCGCGCACGCCGTGCGTATCGCGACCGTCGTCAACCTTCCCTCTGGCGATATGGAAGTCGCCGATGTCGCCGCTGAAGCCCGCGAGGCGATTGCCGATGGCGCCGATGAGATCGATCTGGTCATCCCCTACCGCAAGCTGCTCGCCGGCAATGAGAAGGCGGTGACCGACATGGTCAAGGCCGTGCGCGCCGAATGCACCGGCCCCGTCCTGCTGAAGGTCATCATCGAGACTGGCGAGCTGAAGGATGCCGCATTGATCCGCCGTGCCTCCGAACTCGCCATCGAAGCCGGCGCCGATTTCATCAAGACCTCCACCGGCAAGGTCGCCGTCAACGCGACGCTCGAGGCCGCCGACATCATGATCCGCGCTATCCGCGAAAGCGGCCGCAAGGTCGGCTTCAAGCCGGCCGGCGGTATCGGCTCGGTGGCAGATGCCGCACTCTATCTGAGCCTTGCCGAAACCATCATGACACCGGACTGGGCGATGCCGTCGACGTTCCGCTTCGGCGCTTCCGACCTGCTCGACGATATCCTGTCTGTTCTGAGCGGAACACAGTCGGCGCCGGCTGCGGCGTCGAGCTACTGAAATGATTCCGCAGGAGATCATTCGGCGTAAGCGCGATGGCGACGAACTCGACGCCGCCGATATCAGGTCCTTCATTGCGGCACTCGCTGCCGGTCGATTGTCGGAAGGCCAGATCGGCGCATTCGCCATGGCTGTCTGGTTCAAGGGCATGTCGCGGGCCGAGACCGTGGCTTTGACGCTGGCGATGGCCGATTCCGGCGACAGGCTGCAATGGGCCGATATCGACCGCCCGATCGTCGACAAACATTCGACCGGCGGCGTCGGCGACAATGTTTCGCTGATGCTGGCGCCGATCGCCGCAGCTTGCGGCCTCGCCGTTCCGATGATCTCCGGGCGCGGCCTCGGCCATACCGGCGGCACGCTGGATAAGCTCGAATCCATTCCCGGCTATAGGATCACCCCGGATGCGGACCTGTTCCACAAGGTCGTGAAGGAGGCGGGATGCGCCATCATCGGTCAGACCGGCACCTTGGCGCCCGCCGACGGCAGGCTCTATGCCGTGCGCGATGTGACCGCCACCGTCGATTCCATTCCCCTCATCACCGCCTCTATCCTCTCGAAGAAACTTGCGGCCGGGCTCGAGACGCTGGTGCTCGACGTCAAGGTTGGCAACGGCGCCTTCATGGCCGATCGCGGCCAGGCGGAGATCCTGGCGCGGTCGCTGGTCGAGGTGGCCAATGGAGCAGGCGTGAAGACCTCGGCCCTGATCACCGACATGAACCAGCCGCTTGCCGATAGTGCCGGCAATGCCGTCGAGATGCGCAACTGCCTGGATTTTCTGACAGGCAGGAAAAGAGACACGCGGCTTGATATCGTCGTTTTCGCCTTCGCTGCCGAGATGCTGGTGAAATCCGGCGTTGCCGCTTCCTCTGATGAAGCCGAGAAGATGGCGCGTCAGGCCCTGTCATCGGGAAAGGCGGCCGAGGTCTTCGCGCGGATGGTGTCGATGCTCGGCGGCCCGGCCGATCTCATCGAAAACCCCGACCGATACCTGGCCAGGGCGCCGGTCGCAAAGCCTGTTCCGGCCGTCCGGTCCGGCTGGCTTGCCGCCTGCGATGCGCGTGGTATCGGCGTCAGCGTCATCGATCTCGGCGGCGGAAGACGCCATCCAGCCGACCGGATCGACCATCGCGTCGGCTTTTCCGAACTCCTGCCGCTCGGCACCCGCGTCAATGCCGGCGAACCGATCGCGCTGGTTCACGCCGCCGACGAAGCGGCGGCGGAGAGGGCGGCTGCGGCAATTGCCGCGCACTACCGCATTAGCGAGGAAAAGCCGGAGCTGACACCGGTGATTGCGGGCCTGATCTGATGCAGTTTACTGCTTGAGGCTGAGCGAACCATCGGCGACGGAATAGGAGGCGAGCTTCTGCAGGAAGCTCATGCCCACCAGCGTCGTCGTCAGCGCATCGTCCTTCAGGACGAAGGCTTCGACCTCACGTACGCGAATACCGCCGATCTCGACGCGATCGAGCGTCACATGCGCTGCCTTCGTCTGGCCGTTCGCGGTGTTCACCCCATAGCGGAAATCGAGCTGGTTGGCCGTGAAGCCCAGCCGGCGGGCGAGCGTCTCGTTGAGGGCCACATAGGTGGCGCCGGTATCGATCAGGCCCTGCACCGGCTTGCCGTTGATCTTGAAGCTGCCGGTATAGTGGCCCTGTGCATCGGCCTGCAGGCGGATCGTATTGCTGCTGTAGATCGGCTCCGGTGCGACCGGCTGCTCGGTTTCGGTCGATACGTAATTGGCGGAGAGAGCGTCAGCAGGCAGCTGGCTGGTGCCTCCGAAGAAGGAAGGCACCTGTGTGGCGAGCACCGCGGCGATGCTGGCGAATAGGACGGTACGCACGAGCATGAAACAGAAATCCTTCCTGTATAAACCCGGCTTCATGCAGGGCCTCATGCTCCAAGCTTGCTAAACCTCAAGTCCTGATAAGTTGCTAATGTCGACGCCAAAAGGCCCGGAATGAACCTCCGGGCCGTAAAGTCCTTCGATTTGGTAAAGGAAGGCTGAAATTACTTGGTGCCGTACATGCGGTCGCCAGCATCGCCGAGGCCGGGCATGATATAGCCCTTCTCATTGAGATGACTATCGATCGATGCGGTGAAGACCGGAACATCGGGATGCGCGGCGCGGAAGTTGCGGATGCCTTCCGGGGCGGCAAGCAGGCAGAGGAAGCGGATATTGTGGGCGCCGCGTTCCTTGAGCTTGTCGATCGCTGCGATCGAGGAGTTGCCGGTCGCAAGCATCGGGTCGACGACGATGATCAGCCGTTCGGCCACGTCCTCCGGCGCCTTGAAGTAATATTCGACCGGCTGCAGCGTCTCGTGGTCGCGGTAGACGCCGATATGCGAGACGCGGGCGGACGGCACGAGATCGAGCATGCCTTCGAGCAGCCCGTTGCCGGCGCGCAGGATCGAGGCGAAGACCAGCTTCTTGCCCTCTAGGATCGGCGATTCCATCGTTTGCAGCGGCGTCTCGATCGTTTCCATTGTCAGTTCGAGATCGCGGGTCACCTCGTAGCAGAGCAGCGTCGAGATTTCGCGCAGCAGGCGCCGGAAACTTCCCGTCGATGTCTCCTTGCGCCGCATGATGGTGAGCTTGTGCTGCACAAGCGGATGATCGATGACTGTGACGCCGTCCATGGGGAAGCCTTTCATTCTTTCTATCGAATGTTTCTTTCACGGAAATCGGCCCGACCGCAAGAGTGGCGGTCAATTTGTGCCGATCATCCCCAATCTCCGGAGTCTTTTAAAGGCGGGCGAGCAAAGTCATTCGTGTCTCATCGTCGACGAAGGCGGCCTCGATCGCCGTGCGCGTCATGGCATCGATCTCGGCGTTGCTGAAGCCGAAGGTCCCGGCCGCAAGTTCGTATTCCCGCTTGAGCGAAGTATGAAAGAAAGGCGGATCGTCCGAGCTGATCGTCACCCGCACGCCTGCGTCTTTCAGCCGGCGCAGCGGATGGGACGTGAAATCGGGAAAGACCCCGAGCGCGATATTGGAGCCCGGGCAGATCTCGAGCACGGTGCCGAGATCGGCAAGCCGCTTCACCAGATCGGGATCCTCGACGGCGCGCACGCCATGGCCGATGCGCGAGGGGCGCACCGCATCGAGCGCGTCGGCGACGCTGAAGGCGCCGCAGACCTCGCCGGCATGGATGGTGAGCCCGAGGCCGGCATCGCGGGCGATATCGAAGGCGCGGGCATAGTCGGCCACACGGCCCATGCGCTCTTCGCCGGCAAGGTTGAACCCGGTAATCAGAGGGTTACCGGCCTTTGCCGCATATTCGGCAGCACCAATCACGCTCTCCGGACCGAAATGCCGCTCGCCGGTGACGATCAGCCGGGCCTCGATGCCGCTCTTTTCCTTGGCCCGCCGGATGCCTTCGCAGATACCCGATATATAGGCATCGGCGCCTAGCCCGATGCGCTTGCCGTGGTCGGGCGAAACGATGAGCTCGCTGTAGATCGTATCGATGCCGGCGAGTTCGTCGAGGTAGGTTTCGGTCAGAAGTGCATAGTCCTCCTCGGTTTTGTAGACTTCGGAAACCTTGTCGTAACATTCGAGGAAGCTTGCGAAATCATGCCAGACATAGGCGCCGTCGCGAAGCTCAGCGCTGATGTCGACGCCGTATTTCCGTGCCTGCGCCGCGGTCAGCGCCGGCGGTGCCGCACCCTCCAGATGGCAGTGCAGTTCGACCTTCTTCAAATGCGATGTCACAGAAAACTCCTTCCGTGCGGTCCGGCCGGGATGCCGAGATGCCGGGCGATGCTCTCGCCGATATCGGCATAGCTGCGGCGCACGCCGATCGAACGCGACCGGATGCCGGGGCCATAAGCGATGACAGGCACGCGCTCGCGCGTATGGTCCGTGCCGCGCCAGGTCGGATCGCAGCCATGATCGGCGGTGAGCACGACGAGATCGCCGGGCTTCAGTTTCTTGTGGACTTCGGGCAAGCGCGCATCGAAGGCTTCGAGTGCTGCGGCATAACCCGGCACGTCGCGGCGATGACCGTAGATCATGTCGAAATCGACGAAATTGGTGAAGACGAGATCGCCGTCTTCAGCCTCGTCGATCGCCGAGAGCGAGGTATCCATCAGCGCCTCGTTGCCATTCGCCTTGATGACCCTGGAAATGCCCTGATGCGCGAAGATGTCGCCGATCTTTCCGACAGCATGCACGTGTCGGCCGTGCTCGATCAGCCGATCGAGCAGCGTCGGCTCCGGCGGCAGCACGGAAAAGTCGCGCCGGTTTCCGGTGCGCTGGAAAGTCGAGGCGGACTGGCCAATAAAGGGTCGGGCGATGACGCGGCCGATATTGTAGGAATCGAGCAGCCCCCGGGCCAAACCGCAGAAGGCGAGCAGACGATCGAGGCCGAAATGCACCTCATGCGCTGCGACCTGGAAGACCGAATCCGAGGAGGTATAGCAGATCGGCTTGCCGGTGCGGATATGTTCCTCGCCGAGCCGGGCGATGATCTCCGTTCCCGAAGCATGGCAATTGCCGAGGATGCCGGGCACGTCAGCCTCCCTGCATAGCGTCTCGATGAATTCGGCAGGAAAGGCGTCGCCCTCTGTCGGGAAGTAACCCCAATCGAAACTGACAGGTGTTCCCGCGATCTCCCAATGGCCCGACGGCGTATCCTTGCCGCGGGAGATTTCGGTGGCGGCGCCATAAATACCGTAGACCTTTTCCGGGACGGGCATGCCGGCCGGAAACCGGCCGGAGACGGACCGGGCGATGTGCATCAGCCCGAGTTCCGACATGTTGGGCAGGGAAAGCGGCCCTTCGCGCAACCCGGCGCGGTCTGCGGCTCCGGCTGCGCAGAACTCGGCGATATGGCCGAGCGTATCGGCGCCCTCGTCGCCATAAGCCGCCGCATCCGGCGCTCCGCCGACACCGAAGGAATCCAGAACGAAAAGAAAGGCACGCGCCATTTTACACCCGAGAGAGCCGATCGCCGGCCTCTGCAAAGTCGGAGGCGGCTGAGATCCAGCCATATAATGCTGCGGCCGGCTTGGCAAATTTACAGCGCCGTGCGTCTTTTTCAGACGCGCAAAGGACGCTGTAACACTTTGAATTTCCGCATAACTCCCCAATCGATTTGGATTAAGGGAGTTATGTAGAAGAGCGGGAAGTGCCGTCAGCAGTCGCCGCAGGGGATCGAGTCGCCTTGCCGCTGGCGGTAGAAATAATTGCGGCTGATGGTGATCGTGCGCATGCCGTCCGGCATGAAGTTCGGCGCGAACAGGAACATCGTATAGGGGATGCTGAGCTCGGTACGGACCAGGAAGCTGTTCGCGGTCTTCATGTCGGACGGCACGTCGCTCACCGCGGCGTTCTTGGCATAGGGCACCGTCCCATCTTGAGCCCAGGACCAGAGCACTTTCGCATTGGCGCCAGCGTCGATGCTAATCCCGGTGATCTTCATCGTCAGCGACGTCGTGTTGTAGGGCAGGAAGATTGCGTTTGCGACCGATGGCATTTGCGCAAGCGCACTCTTGGTGACGGATTGCTGCTGGGTGACGAGGTCGGCCACCGTTCCTGCGGCGCGTGTCACCCGCTTGCTGACGCTAAGGCCGACCGTAATCTCGAAAGCGCCGATATAGAGCATGACGAGCACGGGAAAGAGGATCGCGAATTCGATCGCTCCGGCGCCCTTGCGGTCGCGGGCCAGCCGCCGCAGCGTCAGGACCAATCTGGTGAACGGGTTGCGCAACGCCATTATGGATACTGCTCGTTCTGGAAGGCCGCAGTCGCGACGATCAGATATTGCCTCGGCATCGAAGCGTCGGTGGGACGTATGGTGGTGATGTAAGGCCGGACCAGGTCCGCGGTGATTTCCCAGCGATAGTAAGCGCGCAGCATGTTGATCATGCCGGCGCCGCCCGGCGCATATTTGAAGGCCGCCGTGTTGATGTCGGCATATTTGTCGGTGGAAACCTTGGGGATCGTGGTCGGAATGGCCGAAAATGTGCTGAACGTCTGCACATCCAGGTAAAGCTTGCTCGGCGTGGCGACTTCGGTCGCCGAGCAGCGGATCAGGATCGAGATCTCATCGCAGAAAGCCTGGCGGAATTGCGCCTGGTTCATGTCGGTCGTGCGGCCGAGATTATAGGTGATCTGCCCGGTTCGCATCCGGCGGCTCATCGTATCGACGGCATTGGAGACGAGTTCCTCGGCGGCGAAGGCGACGAAAGTTTCCAGGATTGCGAAAATCACCAAGAAATAGGGAATGGCAAGCAGCGCGAATTCGATCGCCGCAGCACCCTCGCGTGAGCGGGCGAGAGCGGGAAACCGTAAGAAACGGAACGGCGCAAAAGCGCGCCCCTTATCCGTCTTCTGATCAATTACCGTCATTGCCTGGACCCGAGCGACATTTTCCAGTCGTCAGACTAAGGTCCGTTCGTTGATTTTCCGTTTCAACCTGACACGACGATTTTAACGAATGGTCGAGGAATTTGAAAAGAGAGCGTTAGGGTGAGCCGGCGGTCGCTTGCTGCGCATGCTGCTCGCAGTTCGGCGTGCAGGATAGCACGGAGCGCTGGGTCTGCCGGTAGACGCGCACCGTATTGCCCTCGTCGATCGACACCAGGATGCGTTCGTCGAGGATCGCGTTGCCGTCGGCATCGAGGAGGACCAGATTGGTGGTGCCGAAGCTGCGTCCCGTGAGCACGATGGTCTTGGCATCGGCCACGGTCGCATCGGCGACTGCGGCATTGCCAACAATCACCTTGCTGACAGGGCGATCGAGCTTCAGGACGCGCGCGTGATCCATGTAGACGCGCAACATGTCATCGTCTGCGGCCGCGGACACTCCCGAAATACCGAAAACGGCGATCATGCCGGCAAAGAAAATGGTTTTGCCGCTCGATGACATTGGGTCCTCTTTCACGATCACAGCGCAATATGCGCATAGAATGGAAAAAAATGGTGAACGAAGCCTTAAGCCTACCGTGCTGTTTCAGGATGAAGCGTAATGCTCCGATTTGACACGCTCCCTGGACGGCGCACGCCTCGGCTGGAAGCGGAATTTGTGCTATTTCCGGATGAATGCAGCGATTATTCCCGGAATATTGTTAAATATTGAGGTAAGCGCGTAAGAAAATACTGACTCTACAAAGGCCTGTTGTCTCGTTCACATGGCGTTAACTCTTTTCCTTAAGCCGATGGAAACGGCCATTCGCTAGGTTGCAGTCATCCGATCAACGGCAAACAGTTGGCGGACGTGCTGAACATCAACTGGAGTTAGGAGTAACCATGACCAAGCTTTTTAGCCGTTTTCTGAAGGACGAATCCGGCGCGACCGCAATCGAATACGGCCTGATCGCCGCCCTCATTTCCGTAGCGCTCATCACCGGTGCAACGGCACTCGGCAACAATATCGGCAACACATTCACCAACCTGAGCGGCAAGATGAGCACCGCGGCCACTGCGGCCAAGTAACGATAGGCGCCGACGCGGCGTCTGCTTAATGCTGGTCGGATTTAATCTGGCCGATCTATAGAGCGGGCTCACAGGCTGAACGGCCGTGAGCCTTTTCGCATCAAGTCACGATCGGGTATACGCATGATCGCAGCTGCAGTCTTTGTGATACTGCCACTCTGCCTTGCCATGGCGGCTTTCTCGGATCTGTTCACCATGACGATCCCGAACCGCATTTCCGTGATCCTGATCGCCTCTTTCCTCGTCCTTGCGCCATTCTCCGGCTTGGGACTGGAAATGATCGGCATGCATCTTGCCGGCGCCGCCATCGTCTTCAGCGCCTGCTTTGCTCTTTTCGCCTTCAATGTGATGGGCGGCGGCGATGCCAAGCTGTTGAGCGCCACCGCGCTCTGGTTCGGTCTGAATGAATCGCTGCTTTTGCTGATGACCGATGTCGCCGCGATCGGCGGTCTTATCACCTTGCTCATCCTGCTGGTGAGAACGCAGTCCAATACCATCCTCGCCATCGGGCTACCGGTACCGAACTCGGTTCTGCTCGCCAAGAAGATCCCCTACGGCATCGCCATCGCCATCGGCGGCTTCATGGCCTTTCCTTCCTCGCCGCTGTTCCTCGCGGCGCTGGAAAGCCTGAAATAACGGCATTTTAAATGCCCGTTAACTTAAAATGTAAGCATTCCATTAACCATAATTATACCAATTGCTGAGCATTCTACAGGGCGAACATGTCGTGCCTTGAGGAATGATCGATGAAACCGGCCCGCCTTATAATCCTAGCTGTCGCCGTGGTGGCAGCCGGCCTTGCCGGCCTCCTGGCAATGCAAATGGCGGGCAGTGGCGGTGTCGTTACCCAGGTCCGCTCGGTCGTCGAGAAGGAACCGACTGTCAACGTCCTCGTCTCAAGCGCCAATCTGGCGGTTGGCGAAAGGGTGAGCGATCAGTCGGTGCATTGGATGGCCTGGCCGCAGGGCGGCGTCGTTCCCGGCCTCATCACCGAAGCCGACAAGCCCGATGCGATCAAGGATCTGCAGGGCGCCGTCGTGCGTCTCCCGATCTTCGAAGGCGAACCGATCCGGCCGGAAAAGATCGCCGATTCCAGCAGCCGCATCCTCTCCTCGTTGCTGCCGGCCGGCAAGCGCGCCGTCGCGACCGAGATATCGGTGGCAACCGGTGCGGGCGGTTTCATCCTGCCGAATGATCGCGTCGACGTCATCATGGTCCGCAAGGGCGCTGAGGCCGACAAGCTCATCACCGAAACGGTGCTGAGCAATGTCCGCGTCCTCGCCATAGACCAGCAGATCCAGGAAAAGGATGATGGCTCGAAATCTGTGGTCGGCACGACCGCGACGCTCGAGCTCACCCCTGATCAAACGAAGGTTCTCGCGGTCGCCCAGCAGATGGCGGACCGGCTGTCGCTCGCGCTTCGCTCAGTCGCCGATGCGCAGGAGCAGGATACCAGCGCCGCCGACTATTTGCTGAGCGGCGACAACGGCAGTGCGATCATCCAGGTTATCAAATCGGGCGCCATCGTCACGGATGGCGGCGCCGCGCCGAAGGCGGAGTAAGGGACGTGCAAATGGGCAATTCAACGCGGCGCGCCGGACCTCTCTTGACAGGTTGCCTTTCGCTGGCAATCGGCGTCTCCGGTATGGTGCCGGCCCCTTTCGCCCCACTTTTCGGAGCAGGCGAGGCGCACGCCGATTCCGATAGCCTGGTCCGGATCTCGCAGACCGGCTCCAATGCTCATCGCCGGCTGAAGCTCGGGCTAAACAAGGCCGTCGTCGTCGATCTGCCGGAGGATGCGCACGATATCCTCGTCTCCGATCCGACCATGGCCGATGCCGTGACCCGCACGTCGCGGCGCATCTACCTGTTCGGCAAGAAGGTCGGCCAGACCAATATTTTCGTCTTCGGCGCCGGTGGACAGGAAATCGTCAATCTCGACATCGAGATCGAGCGCGACGTCTCCGGCCTCGAAGTCAATCTCCGCCGCTTCATTCGCGACTCCAACATCAACGTCGAAATCGTCTCCGACAACATCGTGCTGACTGGCACCGTGCGCACGCCGCAGGATGCCACACAGGCCGCCGATCTGGCGCAGGTCTTCCTGAAGGGCGGCGAGGCGACGACCAGAACCGAAACGGCATCCGGCACCGGCGGTGACAGCTCGGTGGCGCTCTTTGCCGAAGGTCGCCAGAGCTCGCAGGTCGTCAACCTTCTGCAGATCGAGGGCGAGGACCAGGTCACCCTCAAGGTAACGATCGCCGAGGTTCGCCGCGAGGTGCTGAAGCAGCTCGGCTTCGACAATCTGGTTTCCAATTCCTCCGGCATGACGGTCGCCCAGCTCGGCAGTCCGAACGCCGACAGCGCGACAGCGACGGTCGGCGGCGGCTTGGCGGCGCTCTTCAAGAGCTCGATCGGCAAATACGACATCTCCACCTACCTCAACGCGCTGGAACAGGCCAAGGTCGTCAAGACGCTCGCCGAGCCGACGCTGACGGCGATATCGGGCCAGGCCGCGACCTTCAATTCCGGTGGCCAGCAGCTTTATTCGACGACCGACAACGACGGCAACGTCACCGTCGTGCCGTTCAACTACGGTATCAACCTCGCCTTCAAGCCGGTCGTGCTGTCATCGGGACGCATCAGCCTGCAGATCAAGACCAATGTCTCCGAACCGGTGGCCGGCAGCGGCAACGCCACCTATCAGCGCCGTTCGGCGGAGACCTCAGTGGAACTGCCTTCAGGCGGTTCGATTGCGCTGGCCGGCCTCATCCGCGACAATGTTTCCCAGACGATGGGCGGCACGCCCGGCGTCTCGAAGATCCCGCTGCTCGGGACGCTCTTCCGCCAGAAAGGTTTTGAGCGTCAGGAAACCGAGCTCGTCATCATCGCAACGCCCTATCTGGTGCGTCCGGTGGCGCGCAACCAGCTCAACCGGCCGGACGACAATTTCAGCCCTGAGAATGACGGTGCAACCTTCTTCCTCAACCGCGTCAACAAGGTCTATGGCCGCCGCGAGGCGCCCGTCGCCGACGCACAGTTCCACGGCTCGATCGGGTTTATCTACAAATGAGCGGGGCACGATCGGCAGCAATGGCAGAAAACAGAGATCAGGCGATGGCCCATATGAATGCGACGACACCCTGCCTTGGAATCTTGAAGGCGCTTTTTGCCACGGTCGCGATTTCGGTGGCGATACTTTCCGGATGCGCCGGCCCGCATGACCAGCTGACGACCGGCGGCATTCCGGACGATTACCGTGCCCGCCACCCGATCATCGTCACGGAAGCGGAGCAGACGGTGGATATACCCGTCGCCTCCACCGATCGCCGCCTGACCATCGCCCAGCGCGACCTCATCCGCGGCTTTGCCGCAAACTACATCTCGCGCGCCTCGGGCCCGGTCTACGTGCTGTCGCCGCAAGGCTCGCCCAATTCGGCGGCAGCCTATCAGCTGCGCAATCAGGTCCGTGCCGAGCTGACATCGAGGGGGATCGCAAGCTCGAAAATCGTCAACACCTCCTATGCCGCGGTCGGTCCCGGCGATGCGGCGCCGATCCGGCTGAGCTTTACCGGCACCACCGCGGTCACCACGCAATGCGGTCAGTGGCCGAAGGACATATCGAACGATTTGACCAACCAGAACTACTATAATTTCGGCTGCGCCTCGCAGAACAACCTTGCCGCCCAGATCGCCAATCCGGAGGATCTGGTGGCGCCCCGCGGCATGACCCCGATCGATGCGCAGCGGCGCAACAATGCGATCCAGGAATACCGGACGACGACGACGACGATCGAAGATGCCAGCGACAGCGGATTCTGAGGCGGAACGGAACGATGAGCGCGATCGAATACGAAATCAGGAATCCCAGCGAGCTTCGCAATGCCGAGGAGGCGGTGCGCATGGCGGATCTGGAAAACATGCGGCCGCTGCCGCGCATCTCCGTGCATGCCTTCTGCGAGAGCGAGGCCCTGCAGCATGTCATGGAACGCTGCGCCAATGATCGGCGCGTCGCGAAAGTCAGCATGCGCATCACCAGCGGCGGCATCGCCGCTGCCGCCAATATGTTTTCCGGCGCCCCGACGCCGAACCTCATCATCCTTGAGACCAAGGCGAATGCCGCGAACTTGCTCGGCGAACTCGCGCCACTCGCCGCCGTCTGCGATCCGACGACCAAGGTCGTCATTATCGGCTATTACAACGATATCGGGCTTTATCGCGAGCTCATCCGCAACGGGATTTCCGAATATATGGTCCAGCCCGTCGCCATGCCTGATATCCTTACGGCGATGGCCTCGATCTTTGTCGATCCAGACGCCGAGCCGCTCGGCCGCAGCATCGCCTTCATCGGCTCGAAGGGCGGCACCGGCGCTTCGACCATTGCGCATAATTGCGCCTTCGGCATTTCCAATCTCTTCTCCACCGAGACGATCCTCGCCGATCTCGACCTGCCCTATGGCACGGCGAACATCGACTTCGACCAGGATCCGGCCCAGGGCATCGCCGAAGCGGTCTTCGCACCCGATCGTCTCGACGAGGTCTTCCTCGACCGCCTGCTGACGAAATGCTCCGAGCATCTGTCGCTGCTTGCCGCACCCTCGCTGCTCGACCGTGCCTATGATTTTGACGGCCAGGCGTTCCAGCCGGTGCTCGATGTCCTGCAGCGCAGCGCGCCCGTCACCGTGCTCGATGTTCCGCATACATGGTCGGAATGGACGCGCTCGGTGCTGTCGAGCGTCGACGAGGTGGTCATCGCGGCGGTTCCCGATCTCGCCAATCTGCGCAACGCCAAGAACATGCTGGACGCGCTGCGCAAGATGCGGCCGAACGACAGGCCGCCGCATCTCATCCTCAATCAGGTCGGCATGCCGAAACGGCCGGAGATCTCGCCGTCGGATTTCTGTGAGCCGCTGGAGATCGATCCGATCGCGATCATCCCCTTCGACATCAATCTTTTCGGCAACGCCGCCAATAGCGGCCGGATGATTTCCGAAGTCGACCCGAAGTCGCCGACGGCGGAAACCTTTTCGCAGATATCGCATATCGTCACCGGCCGTGTCGCGATCAAGAAGGCGAAGAAGGGCGGTCTGCTGGGCCTCCTGAAGCGCAAGTAGACGATGAGCAATTCCAGCAAAACTGTGCAGCGGTTTTGCGTCCGGAATTGCGTGAAAGCAAAAAGACAGAGCATTTCCGTGACTCGGAGAGATCGGGAAATGCTCTAGAACGAGCAGATTGGATCGAGTGGCATGTTTGGAAAACGCGGAAACGAAGGTTCCGGAAAGGTCGGAGGGGCGATTGCTCCGCCGCCGCCGGTTCCGGCCGCCGCCCCTGCGGCCTCTTCCCCCTCCATTCTGGTCGAACCCTCGCGCGACTCCGCACGCCAGCAGGTGACGCCACCGCCGATGCAGACGCCGCAGCGCAAGCGCCCGGCCCGCACTGATGAATATTACGACACCAAGGCGCAGGTCTTTTCAGCGCTGATCGACACGATCGATCTCTCGCAGCTCTCCAAGCTCGACGGCGAAAGTGCGCGCGAGGAAATCCGCGACATCGTCAACGACATCATCACCATCAAGAACTTTGCGATGTCGATCTCCGAGCAGGAAGAACTGCTCGAGGATATCTGCAACGACGTCCTCGGTTACGGCCCGTTGGAGCCGTTGCTCGCGCGCGACGATATCGCCGACATCATGGTCAACGGCGCCGGCCAGACTTTCATCGAAGTCGGCGGCAAGACGATCGAATCGGAGATCCGCTTCCGCGACAATGCGCAGCTTCTCTCGATCTGCCAGCGCATCGTCAGCCAGGTCGGCCGCCGTGTCGACGAATCGAGCCCGATCTGCGACGCCCGCCTACCGGATGGTTCGCGCGTCAACGTCATCGCGCCGCCGCTGTCGATCGACGGGCCGGCGCTCACCATCCGCAAGTTCAAGAAGGACAAGCTGACGCTCGATCAGCTCGTCCGTTTCGGCGCGATCACCCCGGAAGGCGCAACCGTGCTGCAGATCATCGGGCGCGTGCGCTGCAATGTCGTCATTTCAGGCGGCACCGGCTCGGGCAAAACCACGCTTCTGAACTGCCTCACCAACTATATCGACAGGGACGAACGCGTCATCACCTGCGAGGATACCGCCGAACTGCAGCTGCAGCAGCCGCATGTCGTCCGTCTCGAAACGCGCCCGCCGAATATCGAAGGCGAGGGCGAGATCACCATGCGCGATCTGGTCAAGAACTGCCTGCGCATGCGTCCCGAGCGCATCATCGTCGGCGAAGTGCGCGGACCGGAGGTGTTTGACCTGCTGCAGGCGATGAATACCGGTCACGACGGCTCGATGGGCACCATCCACGCCAACACGCCCCGCGAATGCCTGAGCCGTATCGAATCGATGATCGCCATGGGCGGCTTCACCCTGCCGGCAAAGACGGTGCGCGAGATCATTTCAAGCTCGGTCGACGTCGTCATTCAGGCGGCACGCCTTCGTGATGGTTCACGCCGCATCACCCAGATCACCGAGGTGATCGGCATGGAAGGCGACGTCATCATCACCCAGGACCTGATGCGTTACGAGATCGAAGGCGAGGATGCGAACGGCCGCCTGATCGGCCGGCACATGTCGACCGGCGTCGGCAAGCCGCATTTCTGGGATCGCGCCCGCTACTTCAACGAGGAAAAGCGTCTTGCCGCCGCCCTCGATGCGATGGAAGCGAAAACGAAGGAATAGGCGAGATGTTCGGGTTCGATCCGATAGTGTTGGCAATCGTCGTCCTCGCCGCCGTCTCCGCGGCGGCGGTCGCCTATGCGCTGTTGTTTTCGAAGATCGAGGCCGACAAGAAATCGGCAAGCCGCATCAATCGCGTCAAATCGGCCGAAAGCGACCGGATCAAGGTCAAGGCCGCCCGTGACCGGGTGCAAGAGCTGTCGAAGCGCCGTAAATCGGTGCAGGACAATCTGAAGGATCTGGAAAAGCGCCAGCACGAAAAGACCAAGAAGACCGTGTCGATGAAATCGCGGCTGATGCAGGCCGGCTTGACGATCACGGCGGCGAAATTCTATCTCATCAGCGCCGTCTTCGCCTCCGTGCTGCTGCTTGTCGCTTTGGTCGTCGGCGCATCGTTGATGGTCATGGTCGGTATCGCCGTCGTTGCCGGTCTCGGTCTGCCGCGTTGGGTCGTCGGCTTCCTGATCAAACGCCGCCAGACCAAATTTTTGAACGAGTTCCCCAATGCGCTTGACGTCATCACGCGCTCGATCAAATCAGGCCTGCCGCTCAACGATGCGATCCGCCTTATCGCGACCGAAGGCACCGAGCCTGTCAAGAGTGAGTTCCTGCGGGTGATCGAGGCGCAGCAGGTGGGCCTCAGCATTCCCGACGCCTGCGCCCGCATGACGATCCACATGCCGCTCCAGGAAGTCAACTTCTTCGCCATCGTCATCGCCATCCAGTCGCAGGCCGGCGGAAATCTGTCGGAAGCGATCGGCAACCTCTCCAAGGTGCTGCGCGAGCGCAGGAAGATGAAGGCCAAGGTCCAGGCGCTCTCGATGGAAGCCAAGGCGTCGGCCGTCATCATCGGGGCTCTGCCCTTCATCGTCGCGACCCTCGTCTACATGACGTCGCCGAACTACATGATGATCCTTTTCACCGATCCGCGCGGCCATTTCATTATGGGTGTCTCGGCGATCTGGATGTCGATCGGCATCTTCGTCATGCGCAACATGGTCAATTTTGACATCTAGCCGGAAGGAAGCACCATGTCGCAGGATCTTGCCGCAACGCTGACCAATCCGAGCATGCTGATCGCCCTTCTCGTCGCGATCGCCGTCTTCGCCACTTTTTACACGATTGCCGTTCCCTTCTTCGAGCGCGGCGATCTGAACAAGCGCATGAAGGCTGTTTCCACCGAGCGCGAGCAGATCCGTGCTCGCGAACGCGCCCGCATGAACACGGAAACCGGCGCCGGCAAGGCCTCGCTCAGGAGCCAGAACAACCGCTCGGTCCGTCAGATCGTCGAGCGCTTCAACCTGCGTAAGGCGCTGGTCGACGAAAACACGGTCAACAAGCTGCGTGCCGCCGGGTTTCGTTCGGAGAATGCGCTGAATACCTTCCTGGTAGCTCGTTTCCTGCTGCCTTTCCTTTTCCTGGCGCTAGCTGCCTTCTGGGTCTTCGGCCTCGGCAATCTCGCCGAAAAGGGCACGCCGATCCGCCTCTTCGCCGTCATCGGCGTCGGTTATCTCGGCTTCTACGCACCGAACATTTATATCTCCAACCTCATGGGTAAGCGCCAGCACTCGATCAAGCGCGCTTGGCCGGATGCGCTGGACCTGATGCTGATCTGCGTCGAATCCGGCATCTCGATCGAGGCCGCGATGCGCCGTGTGTCTGAAGAACTCGGCGAGCAGTCGCCGGCTCTCGCCGAGGAGATGGTGCTGACCACGGCCGAACTCTCATTCCTGCCCGATCGTCGCGTGGCGCTCGAAAATCTTGCCACGCGCACTCAGATCGAGCTGGTGCGTTCGGTGACTCAGGCGCTGATCCAGGCCGATCGCTACGGCACGCCGGTCGCGCAGGCGCTGCGCGTTCTCGCCCAGGAAGGGCGCGACGAGCGCATGAACGAAGCGGAAAAGAAGGCGGCCGCGCTGCCGCCGAAACTGACTGTGCCGATGATCCTGTTCTTCCTGCCGGTGCTGATCGCCGTCATTCTCGGTCCGGCCGGCATTCAGGTGGCGGACAAGTTCTGACGATTGCGCCGGCCCCGAAAAGCGGATGCCGCTTTCGGCAGAGACGCTGTTGCCTTCAAAGGCCGTCGGCCGATCGCGGCCTTCGAACACGCGTGACCGCCGCCGGCATAGCTGGTAAATGCGATGGACGACCATTGGCAAGCGCGCGGATGCAGCCACAGTGCCCCTGGCGCTCGTTCAATCCAAAAGAGAGGTCTCCGATGTCTTCTACCGGTATTTTCATCAGCATCATTGCAGCCTTGGCGGTCGGCGCGATGAGCCCCGGCCCGAGCTTCGTCGTCGTCTCCAGGATTGCCATCTCGCGTTCCAGGCTGGATGGCCTTGCGGCCGCACTCGGCATGGGCGTCGGCGGTGTCGTTTTTGCCGTGCTGGCGCTTGCCGGGCTGACGGCGCTGCTGTCTCAGTTTGAATGGCTCTATATCCTGCTGAAGGTCGCAGGCGGCGCCTATCTCGTCTATATCGCCGTCAATATCTGGAGGAGCGCCGGTCAGCCGCTCGAAGTCTCTGACGCCGTCAATGGCAACCGCGCGCTGAGATTGAGCTTCACGACTGCGCTGCTGACCCAACTCAGCAACCCGAAAACCATCATTGTCTATGCCAGCCTCTTTGCGGCACTTCTGCCGAGAACGGTGCCGCTCGATCTCATCGTCGCGCTGCCGCTCGGCGTGTTCGTCGTGGAGGCCGGGTGGTATTCGATCGTGGCCTTCGCCTTTTCGGCCCGCCACCCGCGGCGGATCTATCTTGCCGCCAAGAGCTGGATCGACCGCACCGCGGGTGCCGTCATGGCCGGCCTCGGCCTCCGGCTCATTCTCGCGGGCGTAAGTGATCGATAGGCTGGCGCGCGAGTGACTTCGGACGCTCTCATGCTCAGAGGAGATCCGGTCAGTTGGTATTGCTGCCGTCCGCTGCGCCAGGCGTCTTGTCCTTGGCGGCGAGTTTCTGCCAGGAATTCTGCTGCGAGAGCATTCCTCTGAGATAGGCGACATTGGCATCGGCCTGTTGCGGCGAAAGTTCGCGCCGGGCGATCTGCTCGGCTTCCGGGAAACGCCCCTGCAGACCGACGACCAAGGCAAGGTTCTGCCTGACGCGGCTGTCGGCTGTGGGCTGGCCGGCGGCGGAGCGCAGGTAGGTTTCGGCCGTGCGCAGATCGCCGGTCAGCACATAGGACATGCCGAGGTTGGAAAGGATGGAGGGCTCGTTCGGCTGGATGTCGAGCGCGTCGCGGTAGCGCTGCCGGGCATCGCTTGCCCGGCCCATCTGGTCGAGGATCGCGCCTTGGGCCGAGATCAGCTTCCAGTCCGGACGGTCCGGTGTCTGGGCGCGCCCGATCGTGTCGAGCGCCTGCTGAAACTGGCCGGCCGCCGCCTGCGCCTTGCCGTAGGCGGCCAGCACGTTGCGGTCGCCGGGATTGGCGATCGCCACCTGCTGCATGACGGCGAGCGCCTGCGTGTCGCGGCCGTTCATGCGCAGCAGATTGGCGTAGTTGACGCCGGTGACCGGATCGCGCGGGTTCTTTTCATAGGCCTGGCCGAGCCGGCCCGTCGCCGAGCGCAGTTCGGTCGCGTCCATCTCTTCGACCGGCTTGGTGAGTTTCGGCACCGAGCCCGTTGTCATCCGGTCCTTGGTCGTCGAGCAACCGGCAAGTGCCAAGACGAGCAACGTTGCCGCAGCGCCCTGCAGGATACGATTCGTAAATGTAGTGGTGAGCGAGGTAGGCATGACGCGTTCCTGGATTCCGAAATCGGCGCCTGACCTCGAAGCGGAACAGGGAAAGGTTTGACGCGTAATCTTCGCTCCAGCAATAGTCTGTTAACCCTAACAGACCGTTAAGGAACGATTCCTTACGACCGCCGAAGGACAATCATGGCCCCCTATCAGTTCATCGAGAGACCGACCCCTTTCAACGCGAAGGGCGGCTCGACGCTGCCGATCTTTGCCGTCACGCCTGCCCATATCGAAACCGGCACGATCGATCCGATCGCGCTCGATTGGGCGCGCAGGGCAGGCTACAAGGCTGAAAGCGGGTCGCTGCTGCTGATCCCGACGGCCGAAGGCCATCTAGGCGGCGCGCTTTACGGCCTCGGCACCAATCCATCCGAGCAGCCTTATATCACCGGCAGGCTCGCCCGTGCGCTGCCGGCCGGCGACTGGCACATCGAGACCGCGCCGCTGACGGCAAATCGCCTGGCCCTCGGCTTCGGGCTCGGCAGCTACCGTTTCGACCGCTACAAATCCGAAAAATCGCCGGCGGCGACGCTGATGATCCCCCGCGATGCCGACGCCGCCGACATCAAGCGCCAGCTCGCCGGCGTCTTTCTCGCCCGCGACCTCATCAATACGCCGACGAACGATATGGGGCCGAACCAGCTCGAGGCCGTTTTCCGTGGCCTGGCCGAACATTACAAGGCGGAGATATCGGTTATATCGGGCGACGACCTGCTCAAGCAGAACTTCCCGCTGGTCCATACTGTCGGCCGCGCCAGCGCCGACGCGCCGCGCCTTCTCGAGCTGCGCTGGGGCAAGAAGGGCCATCGCAAGGTGACGCTCGTCGGCAAGGGCGTCTGCTTCGATACCGGCGGTCTCGACATCAAGCCTGCCGCCTCCATGCTGCTGATGAAGAAGGACATGGGTGGCGCGGCAAATGTCATGGGGCTTGCCTTGATGATCATGGACGCCAAGCTGAAGGTCGACCTGCGCGTCATTGTCCCCGTCGTCGAAAACGCGATCTCGTCCAATGCCTTCCGGCCCGGCGACATCTACCGCAGCCGCAAGGGCCTAACCGTCCAGATAGACAATACCGACGCCGAAGGCCGTTTGATCCTTGCCGACGCGCTTGCCTATGCCGACGAGGAAGAGCCCGAGCTCTTGATCGACATGGCGACGCTGACCGGTGCTGCCCGCGTTGCCCTCGGTCCGGATCTCCCACCCTTCTTCACCGATGACGCCAATCTGGCGCATGACCTGACCGAATCGAGCCTGGAAACCGACGATCCGCTGTGGCGCCTGCCGCTCTATTCCGGCTACGAAAAGGATATCCGCACCAAGTTCGCCGACCTCACCAATGCACCGGCCGGCGGCATGGCGGGTGCGATCACTGCGGCCCTCTTCCTCAAGCGTTTCGTCAGCAAGGCGAAGAGCTGGGTGCATTTCGACATTTACGGCTGGGCTCCGTCCGAACGGCCGCATTCGCCGGGCGGCGGCGAGGCACAGGCGATCCGCGCGCTCTTTCACCATATCCGCGAAAGCTGCGTTGACCCCATACGCAAAAAAGGTTGAGGCGCGCCGCGTGTTCACGCGTTGCGCCCCGCTGCCGATCGTTAAAATTTTATTCACCTTACCGGGCGGCAATTCCCGGCAGCCCTTGCATATGCAGGGCAACTGCCGGAAAATGGAACGTTAGCGTAACGATCTTCCGGAGGGGCCGTGCCGATCGAACTGACCGCCTCCCAGGCGCTGGGGCTCTGGCATGGCGCGGCGCTCGATCAGGTCCGCCACGACGACCGCGATTTGACGTTGCGCCAGATGGCGATCCTGCTGCATATTTATCTGGTGCCGCCGCCGCACACGGTGCGCGGGCTTGCCGCCACGCTAGATGTCACCAAGCCGGTCATCACCCGCGCCTTGGACACGATGGGCGGGATGGGTCTGGTCGACCGCGTGCGCGACGATGCCGACCGGCGCAACGTGCTTATCAAGCGCACTGTCGACGGCGCGCTCTATCTGGAAAAGCTCGGCGATCTCATCCGAGATCAGGCCCGCCGGTTGCCGATCTGAAAGGAATGCGAATGACGATACTCGACCGCCGCCTGCATGCCTACAGGTCTGATCTCGCGGAAGCGGGGCTCGAAGGCAAGGTCGAGGCTTCGCGTTTTACTGAAGGCGCGCCCGCCCGCGTTGCCGTCCCGGTCGTGGCCCTGCGTCCCGAACCGGACCTTGCCCGCGGCATCGATACCGAACTGCTTCTCGGCGAGGACGTGACGGTTTTCGATCGCGCCGGTGGCTGGTGCTGGGTGAAAGCCGCCTCGGACGGTTATGTCGGTTATGTCGCGGCGGACGCGCTCCTGGAAGGCCGGCCGGCGCCGACCCATATCGTCACCGTGCAACGCTCCTTCGTCTATCCCGAACCGGAACTGCGTAAGCCCCACCAGGCGATCCTGTCGATGGGAAGCCGCGTTCATGTCGCCGGCGTGGCGGAAGCGCGCGGCAATCGCTATGTCGTGCTCGAGGACGGAACGGCGATCTTCGCCAAGCATGTCCAGCCGATCGGCGCCCTCGATGGCGCCGATTACGTGGAGGTCGTCGCCCGTTTCCTGGAAACGCCCTATCTCTGGGGCGGACGTTCCGGCCTCGGCATCGATTGCTCCGGCCTCGTCCAGCTGGCGATGCTGATGACGGGCAGAGCTGTGCCACGCGATACCGATATGCAGGCGGCGGGCCTCGGCCAGCCGATCGATCGCTCCGAAATCCGTCGTGGCGACCTGGTATTCTGGAATGGTCATGTCGCCGTCTTCGAAGATCCGGAAACCATTCTGCACGCCAACGGCCATAGCATGACGGTGGCGCGCGAGAATTTCGAGGCCGCGGTCGAGCGCATCGGCTGGCTCTACGAGCAACCGACCGGCTATCGCCGCCCGATCAGCTGATCAGCCGATCGGAGGCTGCGGCCAGGATCTCAATGTGCCCGTCCAATCCTCGAAGGCTTTCGACAGTCTGAGCACCCGCATGTCGTCGAAGCGTGGCCCGACGATCTGCAACCCGATCGGCATGCCTGAGCGGGAGAAACCGCAATTGATCGAGGCGGCCGGCTGCTCCGACATGTTCCACGGCACCGTGAAAGCGATATGTTCGAACGGCAGGGCCGGATCATTGGTCGGAGATGCCCATTCGGCCGGATAGGAGATGATCGGATTGGTCGGCGAAAGCAGGGCGTCGACCTCGGTGAAGAGCCGTCCGCAGCTCTTGCGCATCTCGATCGTCTGGTTGAAGCCTCTGACCGCATCGACGCCGCGGATGTCGGCGCCACCCTTCGCCCAATCCCTGATATAGGGCAAGATGCTGTCGCGCCGCTCCTCGTCGAGATCGGCAATATCGCCCCAGAGCCGGGATCGCCAGAAATTGTCGAGCCCATCCAGCATTGCGCGTGTCAGCACTGGCTGGACCGATAGAATGGTCGCGCCGGCCGCCTCGAACTGTTTCGCCGCCGTTTCGACCGCCCCCCTGATCTCGTCGTCCACCGCAAGCCCGCAGCCGGCATCGAGCATCAACCCGATCGTCATGCCCGACAGGTCGATGTCGAGATCCATCCAGTTGAAATCGTTCGGCGGCAGGCTGGTGCCGTCGCGCCAGTCCGGCCGTGACAGCGTCGCCATCGAAAAGGCCGCATCCTCGACTGTGCGCGCCATCGGCCCGACGCAGCGCCCGACATAATAGGGATCGGCCGGAATGCGGCCATGGCTTGGCTTGAAGCCGAAGATGCCGGTCCAGCCGGCGGGAAGGCGCACCGAGCCGCCGATATCGGTCCCGATATGCAGCGGTCCGTAACCGGCCGCTGCCGCTGCGGAAGCCCCGGCGCTCGATCCGCCGGGATTCTGCGTGGTGTTCCAGGGATTGCGGCTGAGAGGATGAAAGCTCGAAAGCCCGGAGGAAAGCATGCCGTAATCGGGGCAGGTGGTCTTGGCGAAGATCACCGCGCCGTCTTCCCGCAGCCGGGCCGCGGCCGGCGCGTCGGCCTCTGCCGGTTTGAGTTCCACTGCCCTTGTGCCTGATGGCACCGGTTGGCCCTTCGTGGCGATCAGTTCCTTCAGCGTCACCGGGATGCCGTCGAGGGGACCTAGCGTTTCTGCCTTCGCCCAGCGCTCCGTCGATGCTTTCGCCTGGGCGCGCGCCGATTCCGGATCGTAGAGGTAGAGCGCCGAAATCGACGGCTCCCAGGCGGCGATATGGTCTTCGAGGGCGAGCCAGTATTCGAGAGGGGAAAGGCTCTTATCGGTGAAACGCTGCCTGAGTTCGCGGATGGTGAGGTCGGTTTCGGTCATGGCATGGTCTTTCGGGCTTTTCGTCTTGGGAGGACATCAGCGGCTCGCCTCGCGCGGGTCGAGCAGATCGCGCAAACCGTCGCCGAGCATGTTGAAGCCGAAGACGGTGAGCGCGATGGCAAGGCCGGGCAGGATCGCCAGCCAGGGGGCGAGCGCCAGATAGGTTTGCGCATCGGCAAGCATCCGACCCCAGGTCGGCGCCGGCGGCGCCATGCCGAGCCCGAGGAAGCTGAGACCCGCTTCGGTCAGGATCGCCAGCCCCAGCTGGATCGCACCATGCACGATGATCTGGCTGATGATATTCGGCAGTACATGGCGCAGCGAAATGGTCAGGCGTGTATTGCCGATCGCGCGCGCCGCCGTCACATAGTCGCGGCTCCAGGCCTGCAGCGAGGTCGCGAGTGTGACGCGGGCAAAAACCGGGATCATGAAGACGGCGATCGCGGTGATCGCGGTGAACCGCCCTGGCCCGAGAAAGGCGCCGAGCACCATGGCCGACAGGATCGGCGGAAGCGCGAAGATGACGTCGCAGATCCGCATCAGCAACGCCTCGAAGGGACCGCGGATTGCCGCCGCCGAAATGCCTGATATCGAGCCGAGCGTCCCGCCGATCGCAACCGCAGTGATGGCGATCGACAGTGAATTCCAGCATCCCGCCATCAGCATCGAAAGCACATCGCGGCCGAACTGGTCCGTGCCGAGCAGGCCGAATGCAAGCGGCGGCTGCAGCTTGTGGATGATCTGCATTTTCGCCGGCGGCAGCGGTGTCCAGACGAGCGACAGCAGCGCAACGGCGACCAGCAGGCCGATGATGACAGACCCTGCAATCAGGTTCATTCGCCGGCTAAATCTAAAGACCCGGCGGCGGCTGATGATGGCGTTGGATACGATCGGTGCCATGCGTCAGGCCGCCTTTCTCATCCTGGGATCAATCGCCAGATAGGAGAGATCGACGATGAAATTCATCACGATGACCAGGCCTGCGAAGAACAGCACGACATCCTGCATGACGATGATGTCACGCTGGGAGAGCGCCTGCAGCGCGAGCCGCCCGAGGCCGGGAAGGTTGAACACGTTTTCCACCAGCACCGCGCCGGCGACGAGAAAGGTGAATTGCAGCCCGATCATGGTGAGGATCGGGATCAGTGCATTCGGCACGATATGCCGCCAAAGCA
This sequence comes from Rhizobium sp. WYCCWR10014, assembly GCF_001657485.1. Classification (GTDB taxonomy): domain Bacteria; phylum Pseudomonadota; class Alphaproteobacteria; order Rhizobiales; family Rhizobiaceae; genus Rhizobium. The sequence goes on along the minus strand of NZ_LXFU01000045.1, from coordinate 36,567 downwards.
CGGCACTACGTGACAGTCCCTTGGCAACGGCGGTGCGGGCAAAGTCCTCATGCATCGTATCGAGCACCGCCGAGCGTGCCACCCGCGTCAACACTCCCGCCTGCGGCATCGCCAGCGCGACGGCGGGCATAACCAGCGCCTGCAATGCCGGCAGCAGGCCGGCGCTCCAGCCCGGGAAACCGCCGGCCGGCATCAGCCCGAGCATCGTCGAAAACAGGATGATCAACAGCAGCGCCACCCAGAAGGCGGGAACGGCGATGCTGATCTGCGAAAACAGCGTTGCGATGATGTCGAAGACACCGCCGCGGCGCGACGCGGCCACCACGCCGAGCGGCAGGGCAATCGCCACCGAAAGCACGATCGCCATCAGCGCCAGCGGCAGCGTTACCGCCAGCCGCTCGACGATCAACCCCGCGACCGGTACGCCATAGGTCAGGGAACTGCCGAGATCGCCGGAGAGCACGCCGGTCAACCATTGCCCGTAACGCAGCAGCAGCGGCTGGTCGAGGCCGAGACTGTGACGGAGCGCTGCAAGCGTTTCCGGTGTTGCCGAGGTGCCGAGCATGATCGAGGCGGGATCGCCGGGCAGAAGGTCCATGACGGCAAAGATCAGCAGTGAGACGATGACCAGCGTGACGAGAAGAGCGGCGAAGCGGCGGGCGAGGAGTGAGATCATGCGTGCCACACTTTCGATGTGGAACGGCGGCTCCCCGGCGCATCGGCGGCGAGTTTGGCGAGAACGCCAACCCCACTCTCCGTCCTCCTCGGCCTTGAGCCGAGGATCCATGCCAAGGCTGCTGGTGGATGCGGTGTGGATGCTCGGCTCAAGGCCGAGCATGACGGAGGGCGGAGCGGGAAGGAGCCATTCACGGCACAAGCGCTTGCGTCAGGAATGTCATTCGCCAGCGAACCCGAGCTGAACCGACGTGGTGAGGAAGGGAGACGGCTGCGCGCGATATCGGCCAAATGCATGTCGGATGTCTCCTAGACTCATCCCACCCCAGCCTGCCGCTCTCAATCGTCCCAGGAAACACCTGACAGCACGTTGGAAGGGATCGGCTCGTTCTCCCACAGGCCCTTCAGCTTCTTGTCCCAGACGCCGAGTTTCGGCATGACGAAAAGGTAGAGCGCCGGCACGTCCTCGGCGAGGATCTTCTGCGCGTCGCCATAGATCGCATTCTGCGCGGCAGGATCGGCCGTCTCTTGGACCTTCTTCATCAGCGCGTTGAAAGCGGGGTTCTTATAATTGAAATAATAGGGATCGCGGGCATAGATGTCGATGTCGAGCGGTTCGGCATGGGCAACGATCGTCATGTCGAAGTTGCGGTCCTTCATGATGTCCTGGACCCATTTCGCCGGAAATTCCGTCGGCTCGATATTCATCGTCACGCCGATCTCGGCAAACATCGCCTGCATCACCTGGGCACTACGCGGCGCATAGGCCATTTGCGGCGATTTGATCGTGAAGGTGAAACCGTTGGGGTAGCCGGCTTCGGCCAGCAGCGCCTTCGCCTTCTCGACGTCATAGGGCAGCACATTGGTCATGTCCTGATAGCCCGGATCGTTCGGCGTGTAGTGGCTGCCGATCGGTGTGCCGAGGCCGGACCATGCGCCGTCGATTACCGTCTTGCGGTCGATCGCCATCATCAGCGCCTGGCGGACGCGTTTGTCGTCGAAAGGCTTCTTGGCATTGTTCATGCCGGCAACGACCTTGAGCTCGGTATTGCCGATCCTGGTGACGAGCCTCGCATCGCCGTCGAAGGAACTCATCAGTTCGGGTGCTGCAAATTCCGGAAAGGCATCGAGATCGCCGGATTTCAATGCAGCCGCCTGCGCCTGCGGATCGGCGATAAAGCGGAAGGTCACCTTGTCGAGCTTGGCGGCCGCATCCTTGTTCCAATAATCGGCATTCCTGGCGAGTTCGACCTTGTCGCCCTTCGCCCAGCTGGCGAATTTGAACGGACCGGTGCCCACCGGCGTCGTCTTGTCGTCGGCAGCCGTCTTCGGTGCGACCATCACCGAGGCTGGCCAGCCGAGCCAGTAGATCAGGCTGCCGGTCGGTGCCGAGAGATGCAGCACCAGCGTTTCGGCATCGGGCGTATCGATCGATGCGATCGAAGCGAAGAAGCGCTTCTGCGGATTGACCGAATCGGCGCCACGGGCGCGGTCGAGCGAAAACTTGGCGGCAGTGGCATCGAAGGCCTCGCCGTCATGGAATTTGACGCCGGTCTGCAGCTTGAAGGTATAGGTCAGGCCATCGGGAGAGATCTCCCAGCTTTTTGCCAGCTGCGGCTGGATCTTGCCGGCGTGGTCGATCGTCACCAGCCCTTCGAACACGTTCTGCCAGGTCACCTGGCCGATTGCGACCGGTGCTGCGATCGTCGGGTCGAGACCGGTCGGCTCGACGCTCATGCCGAGATTGAGCGTGGTCTTCGCCGCCTCGGCCGGCGTCATCGCCGTCATCACCAGGCCGGCCGAGAGCGCGGCACCGAGCGAAAGCCGCCGGGCGAAACGCGCTGAAGGCGCAAACGAAAGCTTGATCATCATGTTCCCTTGTCTGGCCGCGCGTCGATGACGAAGACCTTTTGCGAGGAGAGTGACACTATGCCGGTGCACACACAATGACGATTTTGTGTGCTCAGTGTAGCCGAAAAAGCTACACCGCAAATCTGCGGGCAATGCAAGCGCGAAGCGTCAGTCTTTCGTCTCGGCCCGGCGGTTCGTGCGCTCGCGCATGAACCTCTCGATGAAGTCGAGCAGTTTCGTCGCGGCGAAGGACAGCTGCCGGTCCGGCGCGACGCAGAGATCGACATGGGTGCGGATGCCGGTCTTGCCGGCCAGCGGAATGGCAAGGAGCTGACCCGCTTCGATCTCGCGGCGGACAGTCAGCGCCGGCAGCAGCGTGGCGGCAGCCCCGCTGAGCACAAGTTCCTTCAGCATTTCGAGCGAGCTGGTGACGAAGACGGGATCGAGGCTCAACCCCTCTTTCTCGAACAGCGCGTCGAAGGCCTGGCGGAAGCCGAAGGATTGATCCGGCAGCGCCAATGCATAGTCGGCAAGCTTCCTCAGCGGGATCTCGTCATGTGCGGCTGCCGGGTGCTGCGGCGTGGCGATGAGATCATAGGCGATCTCGGAGCGCAGCCGCACCTTGGTGCCGGACATCGGAGGCGCAAACAGCGTCACCGCAATATCCGCCTCGGCGCTGTTGACGGCATCGACCGCCTGCCGCGCGCTGGTGATCGTCACGGTAAAACGCAGCTTCGGATATTTCAGGCTGAATTCGGCAAGCGCCGGCGCCAGCAGATTGGCGACGGTCGCCCCATTGGCATAGATGCTGACACGGCCGCGCTGCAGGCCCTTCAGGTCCTCGATCAGCTGCTGCACGTGATCGAGTTCGCGCAGCGTCCGGCCAGCGCGGGCGGCGAGCAGTTCGCCGGCGGCCGTCAGCTTGACGCCGCGAGCGCTGCGTTCGACGAGCGGCGCGCCGAAATGATATTCGAGGTTCTCGATCTGCCGGCTGATCGCCGTCGGCGCGACATTGAGGTTCTCGGCTGCCTGGCGCATCGAATTGGTCCTGACCAGTTCGTCGAAATACATCAGCGCCCGGATCTGCATTCACGTCTCTCCGCCATTCGGCACGTTGTGGGTTCCGGTTCCGACCCTAATGCATGTCGCCCAAAAGTGCGCAGCGGTTTTGGGACAACGACATGCATAAAAACAAAGATCTCAATCAACGACCATTCGGGTAGCAGTCGCGCCAGGCCTTTTGCGCGCCCTCGACCGGAAGGGCGGTCGCGGCGTAGACGCCACGGGCGATCGCCCGGGCCATGACGATGGTCGCGAGGTGGCACAGCTCCATCAGGCTCGCCATGTCGTCTCTTCGATGCTTGGCCGTCGAAGCGGCAAAGACGGTGTCGCCGTCGAGCGGCAGGTGCGCCGGCAGCAGTGCTCGGGCAAACCCGTCATGGCCGGCGAGCGAAAGCCGGTGCGCCTCGGCCTTCGTCAGTTGCGCATCGGTCACAACAGCGCCGATCGTCGTTGCCGGCGTGTTCATGCCCTTGAGCCGCATCCGGTGGTCGGCCACCGCAGGCATGCCGAGCCCGCCGAATTCCGCATCTTTTTCAAAAGGCGCCGCCCAGAAATGCGGCCCGTCGCCGATCGTTGCCGAACCGAGCGCATTCACGGCGACGATCGCCGCGACGCGATACCCGGCGCTGCTGACGGCGCTGGCCGAGCCGAGCCCGCCCTTGACGGTGGCCGTCGTCGCTCCTGTCCCGGCACCTGTCGTGCCGAGCGCGAATGTGCCCTTGGCCGCAGCCTGGAGTGCCGTGTAACCCATGTCGCGATAGGGCGAGTGAAGGCCCCAATCCTTGTCGCCGCCGTTCAGCAGGTCCATCAGGATCGCCTGCGGCACGATCGGAATGCGCACCGACCCGACGGCAAAACCGCGGCCGAGCTCGCGCAGGCCCGCCTGCACGCCGCCGGCGGCATCCAGCCCGAAGGCCGAGCCGCCGGAAAGCACGAAGGCATCCACGGCATTGACGGTCATCGACGGATCGAGCAGGCCGGTGTCGCGCCCGCCGGGCGCACCGCCGAGCACCGTGCCGGATGCGACGGCCGGTTCGTCGAAGACGATGACCGTGACGCCGGAACCGAGCGCAAGGTCGGTCGCATGGCCGACGGAAACGCCTTCGATGTCGGTGATGAGGTTCAGAAGATCGGGCAAGGGCGGATCCTTAGAGCAATTCCAGCAAAAGCGTGCAGCTGTTTTGCGTTCGGAATTGCGTGAAAACAAAGAGATAGAGCATTTTCACTCGAAGAAAAACGGAAATGCTCTAGACGCAAAGGCCGCCGATAGGACTGCAATTGTCCTCAAAAAACAAGACCGGCCCCATTTGGCGGGACCGGTCGGACATCGGGAAAAGCCGTGAATTCTGATCGCGGCCTCATGCCCTCAGGCATGAAGCGGCTTCGGATGACGGCGGGTCATCAGGTCATGGATGGCCAGCCGCACCTCGTCCGGCGAGCCGAAACGCTGCTCGTCGAGGTCGTGGACATGAAATTTCACGGCGATGAACTTCAGCCGGTCTTCATCGGGAATGACGATCCCGACGGGAACGCCTGCATATTCGATAACTTGCTTCTTCATAGATAGAACTCCTGCCGCGCGATATGCGCAGCCATGGCGAATTGACTTGTCTGGTACCGTTGAAAGGAGGACGAACGTCACATTCGACAGTTCGGGCGGGAGAGGGCGCCCGGACGGTCATTGCCAAGCACAGATCGCCCAAGGAGATCGGCGAGAATATCGATGTCTATCATGCTCGTTCCTTGTGTTGGCGTTGCACTTGAGTGGTCCCGGTAGAGCCCGGGGCCGGTGAAGGCTGTCTTCTATAATCCACTAACTTGGTAGAGATTACCCGATAGCCTGTCAGAAACATATTCCGAAACGTGTCAAAATATCGACGATCCGAAAAAATTCATTCCGTCATAGCCCGAACTTACAGAAAGAAACATATCAGCTCTTCGTTAAATTCGCATGACAGAATCGAACTTCGATCGATCACCGCGGCAGACATAGGAAGCCTTGCTGTATCAGGCAATGGCCCGTCTCATTAAAATTCGACATGCCTCGAAATGACCGATTTGGTTAATGATGGAAGCCCTGTGTCACCAGCCTTCTTCGAGCACCTTCTCCAGCATGTCCGTGAAAAAATCGGCGCTGTCGATGCTGAGGCAGAGTGGCGGTTTGATCTTCAGCACATTTTGGTGATCGCCGGTCGGCTGCATGATGACGCCAAGTTCGAGAAGCCGGTCGCAGATTGCAGCCGTCTCTTCCGTCGCCGGCTCCAGCGTCGTTCTGTCGCGGACGAATTCGAGACCGAGATAGAGGCCCATGCCGTGCACGGCGCCCGCAATCGGATGGCGGTCGATCAGCGCGGCGAGCCGCGCCTTCAGATGATCGCCGACCGTCCGGGCATTTTCCTGCAGCTTTTCATCGGCCATGATGTCGAGCACCGCCATGCCGGCGATGCAGCTGACGGGGCTGCCGCCCGTGGAGGAAAAGAAAGTGCCCTCCTTCTCCAGCGATTGCGCAATCTCCCGCGTGGTGATGACGGCGCCGAGCGGATGGCCGTTGCCCATGCCCTTGGCGACGGTGATGATATCAGGCACGACGCCCTGCTGCTCGAAGCCCCAGAAATAATGCCCGAGCCTGGCATAGCCGACCTGCACTTCGTCGGCGATGCAGAGGCCGCCGCGAGCACGTACCTGCGCATAGAGCTCTTTAAGATAGCCTTCCGGCAATGGAATGCCGCCGGCATTGCCGTAGACCGATTCGGCGATGAAGCCCGCAAGGCCTTCGCCCGCAGCATCAATTGCCTCCAGCACCGGCGTCGCCATGCCGAGATAATCCGCTGCCGTATCGGGACCACGGAAGTCGCCGCGATAGGTGTTCGGCGAAACGACGGTGTGCACCCAGTCCGGCCGGGTTGTCAGCGCCTGCGGATTGTCGGCGATCGAGGTGGAGACGGCGTCGCTCGCCGCTGACCAGCCGTGATAGGCTTCGAGCAGGCAGAGCATGTGGCGCGCACCGCTATGCGCCTTCGCCAGCCGAAGAGCCAGATCGTTCGCCTCCGAGCCACTGTTGACCAGGAAGACCGCGTCGAGCCCGTCCGGCGACAGGGCGGCGAGGCGTTCGGAAAATTCCGTGATCGCGGCATAGTGGAAGCGCGAATTGGTGTTGAGCCGCAGCCATTGGGCGTGGATCGCTGCCCCGAACCTGGGATGGCCATGGCCGAGAATGGTGACGTTGTTGACCATGTCGAGATAGGCGCGGCCCTCGACATCGAACAAATGTTCCTTCCAGCCGCGCTCGATCTGCGGCGGCGCCGCATAATAATTCTTCTGCGGCCTTGCGAGATGCGCCCGCCGCCTGGCGAAGAGCGCGGCGGTTTCAGGTTGCGGCGCATCTGCTTGCGGGCTGAGAAGCAGCGAAGGCGAAGGGCAGAGCACCGACCAGGCCGCCGCCGCGCGCGGTGAGGCAAAGAGCGGTGGTTCGAGACCGGCGACGCTGCAAAGCTGGACGCGCAGCCCGCCGAGCGACGACGCCTCTCCGAAAACCGTGCCGAGCGAATCGCCGGCGGCAATCTCGGCTCCATCCTCGACCGAGAGGTCGAGCCCATCGAGATGCAGGGTCATCTTGTCGCCGGCGATTGTCAGATGCTGGTCCTTCCAGCCGATGCGGCCGGCAAAGGGCGCGGCAATCGCGCTGCCTGCGGCAAGGCATATGTCGACATGCAGGGCGCAGGTCGCCTGTCCCTTCGCGGTTCCCGCACGGGAAAGCCGATATTCGCCGTAGCGTGTCGCTGCCGTACCGTTTTCGGTTGCCATGCGGGCAAGCAGCCGCCAGTCCATGTCGGCATTCAGCCAGTTGCCGGCGGAAAAATGCAGGCTCCGCACCCCAAGATCGACATAGGCGATCCCGGCGGGATCGATGTCGGGCAGCAGCGGCAGCCATCCCGATGTTTCCGGCGCGGCGACATCTGCGCCGGCTGCCTTGAGGATCGCGGCTTCCATGAGTTCGAAGGGAACCGACATCGCCGTATCGAAGATCGCCCGCTCGCGGTCGAGATTGTCGCGGACATAGTCATTATCGGGATCGACCGAAATCTGTTGCTCGCCGCTGGCGACGAGAATGACCGCGCGTGCGACGACCAACGGCCAGAGCGCCTTCAGTTCCTCGTCGATCAGCGGATAGATCGCCTGATAGGCGGTGACGGCGGGCAGGACATGAAAAGGGTCGCCATCTGCCTGATGCAGCAGCGAAGCGCAGGTGACGGCGAGGTCGCCGACCAGCCAGCCACGGATGATGTCGCCGAAATCGATTACCCCGTCGGGGATGATATGGCCACGGGCGTTACGGTGGCCGACGACATTGTCACCGGTGACGTCGTGATGCACGGCCTGCAGCCGAAGCGATGGCGCCAATGGCTGGATGCGGCGAACGGCCATCACCATGGTCTTGGCGATCCGGTCGCGCGCCGCACTGTCGGTGATGGCCGAAAGCAGCTGCACGGCAACGGGACCTGCCCGTCTGAGGTCCCATTGCAGGCTGCGGTCGAGACCGGGATGGTCGAAATCGGCAAGCGCCTGCGCCAGCCTGGCGCAGAGCGCGCCGACGGCTGCCACGGAAGCCGGCGCCAGATAGGTCAGCTCCGTCAGCCCATGGCCTTCCAGATATTCCAGCAGCCGGACCTGATAGCCCTGCCCACGCACGGTAAGGACGACGATCTCCCGCCCCTCATTGGTGGGGATCACCTTCGGAACGCGCGGCGCACCTTGCCTGCTTTTGAGGTGGTGGATCGCCGCATTCTGTGCTTCGAGCTCGCGGATCTCGTAGGCGGCATGGCAGATCTTCAGGACGTAACGACCCCTGCCGCTATCGACGCGATAGTTTCGATCTTCCTGGCTGCCGAGTTCGGTAAGCGTGCCGGATAGGCTGTAATGAGCAAGGAGTATCTCTTCCGCGTCGCTAGCGGTGACGTCGGGACGCGGCAGCGCCATGCGATCAACAAGCGCCTCGTCGGTCATGACACCCCTCCGCAGCATGATTCGATTACCTATTGAACGAGATAATCAAGTACTTGCAGCCAGCAGGCAACGGGAGATTGTCATTCGCCAGCAAAAGAGATGCAGGGTCTAGGCGGCGCTCAACCCATGCGTTCGGAGGCGTAGCCGCCGGGGCTTGCCGGAAAGACCACGGTGCGGTTGCCGTTCAGGAAGGTGCGGTGGTGGATATGGGCGTGGATGGCACGCGCCAGCACCTGGCTTTCGACGTCGCGGCCGATCGAGACGTAATCGTCAGGCGACTGCGCATGGGTGATGCGCGCCGTGTCCTGCTCGATGATGGGGCCCTCGTCGAGATCGGCGGTGACGTAATGCGCCGTCGCTCCGATCAGCTTCACGCCGCGGCCATAGGCCTGCTTGTAGGGGTTGGCGCCCTTGAAGCTCGGCAGGAAGGAATGATGGATGTTGATGATCCGGCCAGACATTTTCTGGCACATCGCATCCGAAAGCACCTGCATGTAACGCGCGAGAACGATCAGCTCCGTACCCGTCTGTTCGACGATATCCATGATCTGGCCTTCGGCCTGCAGCTTGTTCTCCTTCGTCACCTTGATGTGGTGGAAGGGAATGTCATGGTTGACCACGACCTTCTGGTAATCGAAATGGTTGGAGACGACGCCGACGATGTCGATCGGCAGCGCGCCGATCTTCCAGCGATAAAGCAGGTCGTTGAGACAATGGCCGAAGCGCGACACCATCAAGAGCACCTTCATGCGTGCATTGCCGTCATGGATCTCGGCATCCATGGCGAACCGCTTGGAGATCGGCTCGAAGCCTTCCTTGAGTTCGGCAAGCGGCACGCCTTCCTCGGAGATGAAGCTTACCCGCGTGAAGAACTTGCCGGTATCGAGATCGTCGAACTGGGAACTATCGACGATGTTGCAGCCCTTGTCTGCCAGATAGCTCGAAATCGCCGCGACGATGCCGCGCGTCGATTTGCAGGATACCGTCAATACGTAACTTGTCATGTCTTTCCCTCTCCAAGGCCGCCGCCGTGCTTAGATCAAAGCCCGGGCCGCGAATAGGCCGGCGCACTTTCATTCATGCGACAAATTGCAAGATAAACCATCACGTTTGTGCAAGTTCTGTCATTGCTCAGTCTGAAGCTTAGGAGAAGTTGCGCGAAAAACTGTACCGTCAGCGCCGCTTGGATGCGTATTCTCGCCCTCGGCGCTGAAGTTAGGCATGTCGCGCAAAACTATGCAGCGATTTTGCGATCATGACATGCGGAAACAATGAGCTGAAGCGAGACAAGAGAATCTGAAAGAATCGACGCGCTTCAGGCCGGCGGCCGGCTCGCCACCACAACCTTCCGGCGGCGCGGCGAGGTGATCTCATGGATGATCGCACCGCCGATCGACGAGAGCACCAGCGAGAGAATGACGAAGAGCACCGGCTGCTGCAGGATGCCGATCGGCAGGCGGTCGGCGGCGACTCTCAGAAAAGCCAGGGTGAAGGCATGGGTGATGTAGATGCTGTAGGAGCAGTCGCCGAGATAGTTCAGCCATCCCACAACCGGCAACTTGGAAAAGTCGATGGAGATCGCGCCGTAGACGATGAAGATCGCCGGGATTCCCCAGGCATAGAACCGGCTTTCTGGCGGCATCAGCGCCTCGTTGATGAAGAGAAACGCAAAGCCTATGGCAACAGCCGCCCAAGCCCAGCGGTTCGGCAGAAGCACCTTCTGCCCGTAGAGCCAGCCGAGCACGACACCGGCGAGGAATTCCAGCATGATCGGCTCGCGGTAGAACCGGGTCATAGTCGTTTCCGGCAGCAGCCGGCAGGCGATCAGGATGACCGCAAAGACGGCAAACATCGCCGGGATGCGCCGAACTTCCTGTAGCGGCAATAGCAGCGCGAAGACGAAGTAGAAGAACATTTCGTAATTCAGCGTCCAGCCGGGAACGACCACCGGCGTGATCGTGCTGGGATCGGCGGGATTGGCCCATGGCAGGAAGAACAGAGAGGCAATGAGATGCGGCAGGTCGAACACCGTCGATTTCAGCAATGACGGGGCCACCAGCGCCACCGTCGCCGAAAACAGCGTCGCCAGCCAGTAGAGCGGCACGATCCTCTTGATCCGTCGGCGGGCGAAATCCACCGGGCTCATCGGGCGTCCGCTCGTCGTCAGCCACATCACGAAGCCGCTCAAGACGAAGAAGATGTCGACGCCGGTTTCGCCATAGACGAAGGCGGAGGCGTCGACTGCTGGATTGACCTTGGCAAGCTGCAAAACCGCGTGGAAATAGACGACCATCAGCGCCGCGATGGCGCGCAGATATTGAAGCTGGACAAGCATCGAGCGCTCCTCGGGCTCGCGCGGCGAGGCGCCGCTGCGATCAACTCAGTACATCTGCCGGACGATCCTGCCGGATGCGCGGGCTGTCGTGGAAACGCATATATCCGACGACGAACCACAGGAGACCGGCAATCTTCATCGAGAAGACCGCGGTGCCCCCGATCATCATATTCAGAAAAATGAAAAGAGAAAGTGAATGGGCGCAGCGCCGCTGCGCCGCCGTGCGCCCGGCGGGAAAGAGGCAGACGAACAGCCATAGAGCGATGACGCCGAAGATTGTCGCCGCGTAGATCAGGTAGACATAGCCGCTGTCGGCGAATTCGGCGACCCTGTCGACCGAGAGCCCAAGGATGGCGAGCGGATCGAGCTCCATGATCTTCTTCATCGTCAGGTTGATGCGGCCGGTGAAGTTGTCGCCGGTCGCGTTGGGTTTCAGGACGTAGACGAGGAAGCCGGCGGCGACGATCAGCGGCATCAGCGCCAGATTGAAATTCTTCGGGATCTTCGGAAAGACGAAATAACCGACGATGCAGGCAAAACAGAAGATCAGCATCGTGCGCGTGTCGTTCGTCACCAGGATCAGCACGGCTGTACCGATCATCAGCAGCCGGTCCCAGCGGCTGAGCCTTTCCCACATCGAAATCAGGTAGACGGCGATCACGCCGCAGAAATTGGCAAGCGACACCTGCTCGAGGAAGATCGAGGAGGAACGGTGGTCGATGATGCCGAAGGAGAAGCGCTCGGGAAAGCCGAGCGCGTTCTGGAAGAGGCCCGTCGTGTTGTAGCTTAGCGGCAGCAGCCCGCGCGTATTGGCGAAATAATCGGACGGATGGACGATGCTGACGTAGAACGGCACGCTGACGATCTCGAAGATCAGGAAGATCATGACTGTAAGGCTTGCCCAGCGAAAGGCGAGCTTCATCGTTTTCTCATTGCTCCAGCCCCCGAGCCCGGTGAAGCAAAAGATGATCAGCACATTGCGGAAGTGATCGATGAACAGCATGCGGTTGAGCACGCTGACATAAATGGTCACGACGAGCGTGAACAGCAGGAACAGGAAGGCCGGAAGATCGGTCTCGTAGATCCCCTTGTGCAGGATGTAGATGATGGCGCTCGCCATGATCAGGCCTTCGCTGGCGGCGACGTGCGTCATCGAAAGCGGCACGATGTTGTGGTTGATGAAGGCGAGAATGCCGTTGTAGAGCACGGAGAGCAGGCCGAGCCAGAGCACCACATGATCGGTGCGCGATGCCGCGTGGACGGCATCCAGCCGGTTGCCGGCGACGGTGCCGGCTACAGTGAATCTTGCTGCCCTGTGCTCGACGGCTGCCATGCTCATTTCCCCGCAGGCTTGACGGCGGAGCAAGTGCCGGCACCGGGTTTTGCCACCTCGGCAAGAAGCTGCATCTGCGGCCGCTCAGGACCCTTGCGCGGCTGGACGTTGAACGGCTCGGTTGCCGGCCACCAATCGCCGGCCGCCCAATAGGACCAGCCGAGCCAGACGTCGCTATTGTCAGACATGGTGGCGTAGATTTCCGTCAGCCCGCTCATGCAGTCCTTGTCGGCGGAGGCGCCGAATTCGCCGAGAAAGCCGCGCTTGTGGTTCTGCTTCAGCCATGCGGTAACGCCGTTGATCGCCGCGACTGCGGCGCCGGCACCTTCGCAGGTCGGATGGGTTCCGGAGGTATCGGCGTCGAGATACTGGTGGACCTCATAGGCGTAGAAGTCGAGCGGGTCTCGCACGCCGAGCATCACCGTGCCGTTGGCGCCGCCGATCACATCCTTTTCCCAGCTGCCCGCGCCGCTCCATGCCGTGCCCGGCACCAGGATGAGGTTGCGGGCGCCGACGGCGCGGATGCTGCGGATCGCGGCATTGGCGGCATCCAGCCAGTCCGTCGCCTTGATGTCGTGCGGCTCGTTCATCAGGCCGAAGAGAACGCCGTCCTGATTGGCGAATTCGACGGCGAGCCTTGCCCAGAAGTCACCGAAGGCGGCATCCGTCGCCGGCGCCGTGCCGACCTGGGTTTTGTCGTAGTAGCCGAAATTATGCGGGTCGAGCAGAACCGCCATGCCATGTTTGCGGATCAGGCCGATCGTATCTTTGATCCGCTTGAGCTCATCCTCGTCGAGCCGCCCGCCGAGTGCGGGCTGCAGCCGTTCCCAGCGGAAGGGCAGCCGGATGATCGTCATGCCTTTTTCGGCGAAATAGCCAATCGTCTCTTCGCTCGGATAGGTGTAGTTGGTGCCGTAGATGCCGCCGCGCTCGCCATATTCGCCGCCGGACAAATTGACGCCGCGATAGCAGGGCGCCTCAGTCGCAAGGGCCGGCGACGGGATGAGAGCAGCCGCAAGCAGCAGCGCTGTCAGATGTCGTGTCGTCTTCATGGCCATCCTCGCTATCGCGGCAAATCGCAACATCTGTGTCGCTGCGGTTATTTTAACGGTCCGTTAGCTAAGAATTTCTAAAGTATCGGCACCTCGGCTTCAGTCTTTCACGCTGGGCAGGACACGAGTGCGCGTATGAACCAGTATGACAGGAACAGGGTAAGCCGGCTCCCTGGCTGGCGCAGTTTTGAGCCGTCTCAGACTGCGCCGGAAGGCGTACGCATGCGCAGTCCTGTCATCCGCCCGGATGATTTCGTCCAGCCATCGCCCGAACCTGCCCCACCCCCCTTCGTGCCGCCGGCGAGCATTGCGGAAACCCGCCAATATGAGCGCCCGGCGCCTTCGCCTGAAAAACAGCCTGTCGCGGACGCGCCGCCGAACGCTACATCCGCGCCTGCCGCACCGCTTCTCGACCTCCGCTCGAGTATCGCCGCGATCTGGAGCCGGCGGCTGATCGTGTTTGGCCTGGCGCTTCTCGGAGCCCTCGCCGGCGGGGCGGTGGCGCCGCTCATCGCCCAGAAATTCACCGCCGTCAGCAGCCTCTATTTCGATCCGCGCCAGATCGGCCTTGCCGATGCCGGCGCGCAAACGTCGGGTCCGTCGCCGGAAATGATCTCGGCGTTGATCGACAGCCAGGTGCAGATCCTCACCTCGGGCAATGTGTTGCGCCGCGTCGCCGAAGCCATGAAGCTCGACCAGGATCCCGAATTCACCGGCGGCCGGACGGATAGCGCCGCCGTGATCGGCACTCTGCAGAAGGCGCTGGTCATCACCCGTGAGGCCAGCACCTATGTCGTCTCGCTTGCCGCCACGACCAACGATCCCGAAAAATCAGCCAGGCTTGCCAATCAGGTCGTCACCTCCTTCACCGAGGAAGAGAACAATGCCTCGAACGGCATTTATGAAAACACCTCCTCGACGCTCGACGGACGCCTCAACGACCTGCGCCAGAAGGTGCTGGAGGCCGAGCAGGCTGTCGAAACCTTCCGCGCCGACAACGACATGGCCGCGACCGAAGGCAACCTGATCTCCGACCAGCGGCTCGTCTCGCTGAACACGATGCTGGTGACGGCGCAGGAAAAGACCATCCAGGCCAAGGCGCGCGCCGATGCCGTTGCCAATCTCCGCGTCGAGGACATCGTCGCCGGCAACCAGACGGAGGGCGGCGTCACCTCGCCGCTCGTCAGCCTGCGTCAGCAATATGCCACCCAGGCCGCCGCCGTCGGCAGCCTCGAAAGCCAAATGGGCACGCGTCATCCGCGCCTGCAGGCGGCCCGCTCGTCGCTGCAGAGCATATCAGGCGAAATCAAGGGCGAGTTGCAGCGTCTCGCCACCTCGGCAAGGGGCGAATACGAGCAGTCCAAGGCGGCCGAGGACAGCATCGCCAAGGAGCTCGCCGTGCAGAAGGCGCTGCAGGCGAGTTCGTCGGACAAGCAGGTGGAATTGAACGAATTGCAGCGCAAGGCGACTGCGGCGCGCGATATTTACGAGACGGTGCTGAAACGCTCCAGCCAGACGAGCGAGGAGCAGAACCTCAACCAGAGTAACATTCGCGTCATCTCGCCGGCCGAGCCGCCGGTCAAGGCCGATGGCCCGGGAAAGAAAATCCTGCTGGTCGCCGGCGTCATCGGCGGTTTTCTGGCCGGTTTCGTCGTCGGCGCCGGGTTTGCGATCCTCGCCGGCCTCTTCGGCCATCCCGTCATCAGAAGTTATTTCAGGAAGTCGCCCGCCGCGGCCGCTTGATGATGGTCGTCGGTTCTCCTACATCGGAAGAGCGGCCACCAACGCCGGCAGGAGAGTTGCTATGCGGCTTGTAATGATGCTTCCGATATTGCTCGTTGCCATGTCCGGCCTAGGGCCCGCGTCCGCCTCCGCCGTCGACTGGACGAAATCGGTCGATTCGGGCGTTCAACCCCTCTATCCCTATAAGGGTCTTCCCGGCGTCAAGGGGCAGCCGGACAAGAAGGAAGAGGAATCCTACAATTGCCGCACGCAAACCGTTCAGGTCCGCCGCCGTTATGACGAGATCTTCCGTTCGGGTGGCATGCCGACGCTGATGTATGTCTGCGAACGCGACGGCTTCATCTCGATGGACGACAAGGTTCCGCTCCGCGGCCACTATCAGCCGGTGCGGTGAGGGCTTCAGGCGGTCAGCAAAGCCGATGGATGCGCCTGCCGGAAACGTTCGATCGGAAGCTCCATCCTCAGATAGTCAAAGCCGGCATTTGCTTCCGATGGATCGACGATCGAATATTTGACCACGCCTTCTTCCTCGGTGCGCCGCAGCGGCAGGTTTTCGGCCACCGCAAAGCCTAGCCGCTTGTAAAGGCCGATCGCTTTTTCATTATGGGAGAAGACATGCAGCTCGGCGGTTTCGACCCCAAGCCCGTAAAACATCCACTCCAGCAGTGCCCTGCCGCAATGGAACATCAGGTTGCGCGTGTCGCTCGCCCGGCCGCGGATGACGTTGTCGAATTCGGCCGAGCCGGGCCGGATGTTGCAGATGCCGAAATTGCCGAACCGGTTTCCGCCTGGATCGCAAATGACGAACAGGATTCGGTCGGCGGCAGGCAGCGAGATGGTTTCGAGCCACCGCCGCGTGCGTTCCTGGGTGGCGCTAAACTGGGTGAGGAAAAACGGCATCGACTGGTTGCGCCACGTCGTCAGGTCGTCGATCAGGCCGGGATCGGCAAGCATCGACCTGTCGATGCATTGCAGGTCGCCGACGTGCCTGCCGCTATCGTCCTTGATCGGAAGTCGGAGCCGTCTGGCCGGATCCGCATTGTCCTTGAGGCTGACGATATCGACCTGCGTCATGAACGACGATCCCCGCTTGACCGCTCACGCCTTGCGGCAGATGCAGTAGCCGCCCGGCGAGGACGACAGCACGAGCTTGCCGTTCAGAACCGGATCGACTTCGAAGCGGTCGGTTTCCGCCAGATAATCGGTGATTGCCTTCAACGGCTCGTTGCCGCGCAGCCAGACCTTGGAGCGTTTTGTGAAAGCCTGTTCCTCCGTCAGGTGGCCGATGAGCGTGTCGGCGACGACGAGGTAGCAGCCTTCCGTCACCAGCGGACCGTAGGCGCGGCATTCCGCCAGGACATGCTCGTAGGAATGGTCGCTGTCGAGCACCACCATCACGCGGGCGCCCGGCGGGATCTCCGCCTTCACGGCGACGAGCACGTCGTCGTCGACGGAACCGCCCTGGATCATCTTGATCCGGTTCGACATCGGATGGGATTCGATCGACTCGCGATTATGGGCGCGGATGTCGATGTCGACGCCGACGACCTTGGCCTTGTCGTTGCCCATGGCGGCGAGGATCGACGCCATGAAGATCAGCGAGCCGCCGCGCGCAATGCCGGTTTCGATGATAACATCGGGCTTTGTCGCCCAGATGACTTCCTGGGTCGCCAGGATATCGACCGGAAGTTGGATGATCGGCACGCCCATCCATGACCAGAGATAGAAATAGTCGAACTTGTCGAGCCCGATCAGCGTGTTCAGCGATTGTTGGAAACTTGCCTCGTCCTTGCCGAGTGCAAGCGACATTTCCCGCTTGTGGGCTTCGAATTCGAGACGATCGTCCTTCGTTGTCATGACTGTTCTTTGTCCTTCGCTGTAGGGCTGTCTTAGACCGACTGCCGCAATGCCGTGCTGTTGTGGTAGATCCGCCCGGCCGCCATATCGTGCAGCGTTGCCGCTACCCGGTCGATATCGGCCTCGCTCATGTCGTGATAGCTGGGCAGGTTGATCGCGCGGCCCGGAATGCTCCAGGCGTTGACGTTCTCGGGCCGATCTTCGAACATGGAGAGGCTGGAGAGGGGATAAAAGAAGACGCGCGCGTCGATATTGGCGGTCTCGAAGGTCTGCTGCATCATCTCGCGGGTAATGCCCGTCGACGGATGAAAGACTGCGGTCGGCATCCAAGCGCCGTTGATCGTGCCGGTGTATTCCGGGTTCATCGTGATGCCGGGCAGGGTCGAAAGCCGGATCATGTAGGAAGCCAGAATTTCGCGCTTGCGGTCGACGAGTTCCTCGATGCGCTCGAGTTGGGCGCATCCGATGGCCGCCTGGATGTTGGACATCTTGTATTTGAAGCCGATCGCATCCGGCCAGAACTGCTTCGTCTGTCCGCGAGCCCGGCCGTGATTGCTAAGCGTCAACACCTTTTCGTAGAGTGCCGCATCATTGGTGACGAACATGCCGCCTTCACCTGTCGTCAGCGTCTTGGTGCCGTGGAAGGAGAAGGTGCCGAATGCGCCCATCGAGCCGGCGCGGCGGCCGTGCCAGACGGAGCCGACCGCTTCGGCCGCGTCTTCGATCACCGGAATGCCTGTCCGCTTGCCGATCTCCAGCAGCGCGTCCATGTCGCAGAGATTGCCGTAGAGATGCGTGGCGATAATGGCCTTGGTCTTCGGCGTGATATGGCGCTCGACCTGTTCGGGATCAATGCACCACGTATCGGCAAGCACGTCGACAAAAACGGGTCTTGCGCCGAGGTGGACGATCGGCGAGACGGTGGCGACCCAGTTCGTGTCGGCAAGGATCACTTCATCGCCGGCGCCGACGCCGAGCGCTGCAAGCCCCATGTGCATGGCGCCGGTGCAGCTCGAGGTCGCGATCGCAAAGCCGCTGCCGAGATAGGTTTTGAAGTCGCGTTCGAAGCGGTTGAGATAGTCGTAGCAGCGCGCGCCCCAGCCGGTGGCGGCGGCATCGGCCGCATAATCCGTTTCGAGCTGGGTGATCGAAGGCTTGGTGTAGAAGATCCTGTTTGTCATGCCGCTAATTTCTGTTGAATTGAAATCAAGACGCAGGCGCCCGCCACGACGCTAGTTTTTGAAGCTGGCGCGAGGCTCACATGATGATGTGCCGGGCGACATCGTGCTGGTGGAACACGAGATTGGGCAGGTAGCCGACTGCTACGAAATAGTCCCGGTCGCTGTCGGCGCTGATGAAGACGGCGGTGCTTTCCAGCGGGCTGTCGCTGAGTTTCACCGTCACCTTCACCTTTTCGTTGAGGCCGAGTTCGCGCATCAGGCCTTCGAGCGCGGTGATTTCCGGGAAACCGTCGAGAAGCAGCGTATCGATGCCGATTGCCGAATTTACTTCGCTCACCAGCGTCTGTATGGCGACCATCAGGGGCAGCCTTTCGCGGAAATTGCGGATTTCCGGGTGGTCGAGCATCCCGCCCCACATGATGCGGGTATAGAGCTCATAGGCCTTGATGAAGTTCTTGCGCTCCGCCCAGAAGCGGAAGGCGACCGCCATCCGATTGAGCGTGAAGACCTTGCACATCTCGTCATATTTGAGACGCGTCTCGGGCGTGAGTGGCAGCGCCCCGCGCCTGACGCCGGTATAGAGAA
Source organism: Rhizobium sp. WYCCWR10014 (assembly GCF_001657485.1). GTDB lineage: Bacteria > Pseudomonadota > Alphaproteobacteria > Rhizobiales > Rhizobiaceae > Rhizobium. The sequence continues at coordinate 17,889 of NZ_LXFU01000045.1, read as the reverse complement.
AATATTCAAGCCCGCCGCGATAGCGATCCCAGCTCGTCATGACGTCGTTGGTGCCTTCTTGCGGGCGGTCGCGGGCGATCGCCGAATTGACGATGGAGCGGTAGAACGGCCGGTGCAGGAACGAGACCGCGCCCTGATCGAGGAAATGTGCAAGGAACGGGAACGGGTAGAAGCAGAATTCCCGCGGGATCCAGGCCGACCGCAGGGCTGACGAGCGGTAGATCGCGATTTCCGGAAAGATGTGGCCTTCGCAGATATACTGGAAGACGTCGCCGAAACTTCCCTGCGGAAACTTCCGATCCTCCACGACATTGTAGAACTTCGCGATGTCGGTTTTGGCGACTTCGTCGTAGAGAAACCACGGCGCATGGGCGCAGGTCACCTCCTGATTGTTGTCGAGATATTTGATGGTGTCCGCCACCGCATCGGCGATCAGGATGTCGTCGTCGGCGAGGTAGATGAGGTATTCGCCCTTGCCGAGGCGCAGAGCGCTCGTGACGTTTGCCGCGGCGCCGGCATTGGTTTCACGCTTGTAGTAGCGGATCGGCATCCCGCGACCGATGAATTCCTCGACCACCTGCTGCGTGCCGTCCGTGGAGGCATTGTCGCAGATGACGATTTCGAAGGGAAAGTCGAACTTGTAGTCGTTCTCGCAGTAGGTCAGCGCGTTTCTGAGATTGGCTTCGCGGTTGTAGGTCGGGATGCAGATGCTGAGTTTGATACCGCTCAAAGGCTTGTCTCCCGGCCATAGCTGTCAAGCGCGGCGTCGCGCTCGCTGATGATGCTCGGCGTGAACGGCCAGGCGATGGAAAAGGCGGGGTCGTCCCAGCGGACGCCACGGGCAAGTTCCGGCACGTAGGTTTCCGACATCTGGTAAAAGAGTTCGCAATCATCCTCGAGCGTCAGGAAGCCGTGTGCGCATCCTGCAGGTATGTAGAAGGCGTTGTGACTGATAGCATCGAGCTCGACGGAGGCCCATTTGAGATAGCTCGGCGAATCCGGTCTCAGATCGACCGCCACGTCGAAGACCCTGCCGCGCGTGGCGCGCACCAGCTTGATCTCCGGCCGCGGCTCGGCCTGGTAATGCATGCCGCGCAGCGTCCCGCGCTTGTGGTTCTGCGAGACATTGCACTGCGGGTAGACGGGCATGAGACCTTGCGCCGCGAAGGTCTGCGCGTCGAAGGTTCGTGCGAACATTCCCCGGTCGTCGGAGCGTGCGTCGACTTCCACGACAAGGGCACCCGAAACCGCGGTCGGAAGGAATTTCATCCGAGCACCGTCAGTTCCGGCACGGCAACGGCGAAGCGTCCGCCCCAGGCGCCGATCCTGCTGTTGGCCGCAACGACCTCGTTCTTGATGTTCCAGGGCAGGATGAGCACGTAATCCGGCTGCGTCTCGTCCATCTTCTCCGGCGCGTAGATCGGCAGCTTGCTGCCCGGCAGGAAATGCCCCTGCTTGTGCGGATTGCGGTCGACGACATATTCGATGAGATCGGTGCCGACGCCGCAAAAATTCAGCAGCGTGTTGCCCTTGGCGGCAGCGCCATAGGCGGCGACCTTCTTGCCGCTGCTTTTGGCTTGTTCGAGGAAGGCGAGCAGGCCATCCTTGATCGGCGCCACGCGGCTCTGGAAGGCCTCGTAGGTCTCGACCTTGTCGAAACCGGCGGCTGCCTCGTCGGAGCGCACCTTGGCAAGGCCGCGGCCCGTTGCATGAGCCGTGGATGTTGCGCGGCAGGCAAGCACGCGGAGACTCCCGCCATGGGTCGGCAGTTCCTCCACGTCGAAGACCTTGAGGCCGTGCGCCGCGAACACCTTTTCAACGGCGAGCAACGACAGATAATAGAAATGCTCGTGGTAGACAGTGTCGAACTGGATGTTTTCCATCAGCCGCAGCAGATGCGGGAATTCGACGCTGACGACGCCGTCCGGCTTCAGCACGGCCGAAAGCCCGCCGACGAAATCGTTGATGTCGGGCACATGCGCCAGCACGTTGTTGCCGATGACAATGTCGGCGGCAAGGCCGCGGGAGACGAGGTCGGCAGCGGTTTCCTTGCCGAAGAAGCGCGCTTCCGTGGGAACGCCGATCTGCCGCGCCACTTCCGCAACGTTTTCAGCCGGCTCGATGCCGAGCACCGGCACGCCGGCTTCGACGAAATGCTTGAGGAGGTAGCCGTCATTGCTCGCAACCTCGATCACCTGTGATGCCTCACCGAGGCCGAAGCGCTTGCGCGCCATGATCGTAAACTGGCGGGCATGCTCCACCCAGCCGTCGCTGTAGGAGGAGAAATAGGCATAGTGGCTGAAGATATCCTCCGGCGGAACGAAGGCATCGGCCTGCACCAGCCAGCATTCAGAGCAGACGAAGGCGCGCAGCGGATAGGAGGGCTCCGGCTTGTTGAGCTGCTCCTCCGTCAGATAGGCATTGGCGAGCGGCGTCGAGCCCAGATCGACGAAACGATGTTTCAGCGGAGCGTTGCAGAACCGGCAATTATGCGCTGTCATGATACTGTTTCCTCATAGGCCGCGATCTGGGCGAGCGAGAAGGCGCGCATGTCGGCGCCCTCGCGGTTGGCCTTGTACCAGGCGGCTGTCCAGTCGATTGTCTGTTGCAGGCTGAGCCGCGGGCACCAGCCGATGGTGTCGAGCGCCAGAGCCGAACTCAAGGTAAGGGCAGGCGCTTCCGGAAGATGTTTTCCCGGCGCCGGCTTCCAGACGTCGTTCACGCCATGAGCAAGGCCAAGCGCCTCGGCAAGTTCGGAGACTGTCGCGAAGCTCTGCGGGTCCGGGCCGAAATTGAGCGCTTCGGGCAGCTCCTGTTCGCCGGCAAGTGTCAAGGCCTCGGCGAAGGCGAGATAGCCGCCGAGCGGCTCCAGCACATGCTGCCAGGGGCGGATCGCTTCGGGATAGCGCAGTAGGATCGGCTGGCTGCTTTCGAAGGCGCGGATGAAGTCCGGGATCAACCGGTCTTTCGACCAGTCGCCGCCGCCAATGACATTGCCGGCACGTACCGTCGCAAGCCTGATATCGCGCCCCTTGAAGAAGCTGTCGCGGTAGCTCTGGACGACAAGTTCGGTGCAGGCCTTGGAGTTGGAGTAGGGGTCCTTGCCGCCCAGCATATCCGTCTCGACGAAGGGAACGCCGCTGCCGTTATTGGCATAGACCTTGTCGGAGGTGACGACGAGAGCCGTCTTGACCGAGGGCGTTTCCCGCACCGCGTCAAGCACGTTTGCCGTTCCCATCACATTGGTCGCGAAGGTTTCGGTCGGATTTTCGTAGGAGCGCCGCACCAGCGCCTGCGCTGCCATGTGTATGACGATCTCAGGCTCGAAATCGATGAAATGCTGCTTGAACGTCGCCGCTTCGCGGATGTCGGCAATGTGATGGCCCTGTCCATTCCAGGGCGCAAGCCGCCCGTAGAGCGAGGGATTGGTCTCGGGTTCGAGCGAGACCGCCGTCACTTCCGCACCGAGCTTTTCCAGCCACAACGACAGCCAGGATCCCTTGAACCCAGTGTGTCCCGTCAGGAACACGCGCCTGCCATTCCAGAAGTCCGTCAGGCCCATAGCTTCCACGGCGCCTTTCCGGAACTCCAGAGCTCCTCGAGCTGGTTGCGCTCGCGCAGCGTATCCATCGGCTGCCAGAAGCCGTCATGCTTGAAGGCGGCGAGCTGGTTGTTGGCGGCGAGCCATTCCAGCGGTCCGGCTTCCCAGATCGTGTCGTCGCTGGGGATGAGATCGACCACCGAAGGGTCGAGCACGAAGAAGCCGCCGTTGATGCGCTGGCCGTCGCCTCTCGGTTTCTCGACGAAGGAAGTGATGAACTGCCCCTCGATATTCGTGGCGCCGTAACGTCCGGGCGGAGTGACCGCGCACATCGTCGCCTTGAGGCCATGGCTGCGATGGAACGCGACCTCGGCGGCGATATCGATGTCGCCGACGCCGTCGCCATAGGTCATGCAGAAGGGTTCGCCTGGCGTAAGATGGTCTCGAATGCGCCCGAGACGGCCGCCTGTCATCGAATACATGCCGGTATCGACCACGGTCACGCGCCAGTTCGGTCGTGTGCCGCCGTGGTAGTTGATGCTGTTGGAGGCGAGGTCGACGGTGATGTCGTTGTGGTGCAGGACAAGGTTTACGAAATATTCCTTGATCAAATAGCCCTTATAGCCGGCGCAGATGATGAAATCATTGAGCCCGTGATGGGCGTAGATGCTCATGATGTGCCAGAGGATCGGCATGCCGCCGATTTCGACCAGAGGCTTGGGTCGGATACTGGTTTCCTCGGCAAGACGAGAGCCAAGGCCACCGGCGAGAATTACGACTTTCATCCCAAGCGAACTCCAGAGTGTGTAGTCAGGTTTCCCGACCACCCTCAGAGCCGCCCGGCTCTTTACAGGCGGAACGGCCGTATGTTCATCCTTGCCTCGGTATCCGATTTCGTTCTTGTGCGAGGCTTGCGGGGCTATCGGAACGGGCAGCCGTGCGTTTCGAAGGCCGTGCGTTTGAGCAATGGAACAGGCTCGCCGTTCGGGAATCCCCTTGGCCGAAGGCACGTCCTTCGAGTTTTACGAGGAGCGCCAAGCGGGCGCAATCGATCCGGCCAGAAGCTGCCGATCCTGATAGGAAAACGTCAGAAACCACCTGCCGATTGTCCCGGCAAAGGCCCGGCGCGTCGGCCCGAAGAAAAAAATCCCACTTCGGAATCCCGAAATTCCCCCGCTTCGGGATCCCGAAATTCGCCGCCTTTCGCGGGCTGTCATTGTGGAGAAACATCCAATGATTTCAGGCCCGCAACCAATTTCGGGATTCCGAAGTGCTATATAGATTATGGTGGGAGTTCTCTACGCGCCGCCATACCTTGGCCGGATCGTTGCGTCTAAGCCTCTAGACTAAGCTGGAGGGAAGTGTCGTCTGCCTCGACGACCTTGGACTTACGTTTTGTTGCCGCACGGCGTGCTGGCTTGGTGGTTTTCGGTTGAGTGTCGGAGCCGAGCTCGTCTGCCCCGGCGCTGGGCAGCAGCAGGCCGGCCGCAGGCGCCGCAGCGACTACCTCAATGACCGGCTTCGGGGGTGGCATTTCATTGGCCGGCTTGGCAGCTGACACCTCGCGGGCCTTTATAGGCGCGGGGTTGCTGGCTGCGGACGTGGCGTATCGGATCATCGCAAGACTCCATTTTGTTCGCTTTATGTTCGCACTTGGGAGTGAGGGAGTCAATGGAGGCCAGCTATCAAGAGGGGGGGGACGATCGTGGATCTAAAATTCAGCTAGCGTGACTGATTCGGCCCAAGCGCCCATCCTGAGGAGATAACTGTTTCGTGAGGGAATTACTGTTGGAGTTGAGGGGCTGAGCATCCATGGCAGCCTTCGATAAAGCGCGCTGTGACGCCCTTGGCCAACTGGAATTAAGTTCGCTTTTGCGCCTCTCGGGCGGGGGACAACTATTGCTGCAGGTCTCCGTTACCTGCTTCGTCGCTCGTTGGAATTGAATTCCCTAGCTAGGATTGGTGGGCTCTATTCCATTGAACGGGCGTCTCGTCGAGACCATATTGAAATCCTTGGAGCGCTTCCCCATTCTGAGAAATATGAAGCAGTACTTTTCGCTCAGACCCAATAGATCCGAGCAGAGAATTCGAGGTCTCATTCCCCTCCCGCTTTAAATGGCCCTCAAGCGCCGCTCCGAACCTCCTAAGGGTTACGGTTATCTGTATCCGTTCCTTGACCTTCGTTTCCCCAATAAGGCCTTTTCGAACCACATCCTTCATGAACTCAATGGTTCCTTGATACCCCCCATTGTGATCATTTTCTAAGCGAAGTGGACCATCGGGTGTTAGCCATTCGCCAGCAAGATCGGGACCATCAAAAGAGACCGCCGCGACTCCGATTGCTTTCCTAAGCTTCTGCCTGGCCCGCCCGATTTTCATTGCTGCCGACCAGTCTGAGGCTTCTTCCGTCTTTGCCGCTTGCAGCGTACTCAAGGCACCGATCACACTCTGGTCGTGGTCCTCTTTGGCTATCGCCGCCTCAGCCTGCTGTTTCGCTTCGACAAAGAAGCCAGCACTAATTAGCACCTGTGCTAAATTCCCGTCGGATAGCGTCTCACCTTTCGCAGACCCCTCTTGATAGGCTGCGACCGACATGCCCTTCAACTGAAGGCGTGAGTATGCGACGCCCAAGTTATTCCATGCGACTCCGCTTCGTTCAGACTTCGGTATGGCATCGTAATGGAGCATTGCGAGTTGGTTTTGGCTCGCCTCAGAATATTCATAGGCCAATCTGAATCTTGCGTTGTCATCTTCCGGCTGCTTCGCGATCAGAATCTCTGAGATAGATTTGGAGATTTCTTGGAAACCACCGTAATGGGCTATCGCGTTTACTGCTTGAAGGTATTCAAGTTCGTCACGATGGCCATTCCTTGGGATCGCATTAAGCTTGAGAAGAAGGTCCGGTGCTCGCACATGTGGGTCCGCGCTGCTATCGCTCTTGACAGCACGTGTGACTATTAAGCTGGCTAACGCCATCTCTTTGGCGTCGGAGAGGGCTTCCGAGAGAAGACTATCGGCTTCTTCGCTGGCTCCGTAGCGTAACAGTGTTCGCGCGAGTAGTTCTTTCAGAGCTGCGTTTCTTGGATATTTTTCACTGTTGGTCCGTATGGGACCAATGTCTCTCGACGCGCCGTACGCAAGCTCCGCGTATTGTTTGCTAGACTCCCAATGAGCAACCTCCTCATCGGAAGCAGAAAACTTCGATTGGAAAAACTGCTCGCTCACGTGTGTGGCTAAGGCGTCGTTTTTTGTTAACGTGGCGAATGTGCAGTTCCATCGGAAATCATCGGCGCTCCAATCTGTCGTAGCCGGCAAGTTTTCCAGCACATCGATTGTCGAATGCGGTATTTCTGGTACGGCCTCTTCCCCTGTGGCTTCACTAACTTCAGGACGTGAGAGGATACCAAGCTTCGAGATTGCCCTTTTGATTCTTCCGCAAGCCGGCCCCAACGCCGCCTCGGGGCTAGTTGACAGCAGGGAAGCATCGTAGGTCTCCGGGTAGATGCCAGAAAGGTCGGAAGGTAAGTGAAGGTCAACGTCTCGCGGGCTAATCAAGAATGTGCGTTCGCGGCCAAGACGGCCTATCGCTAGGCCAAGCTCGAACACTATGTTATCCCGTACGGCATTGAGTTCTTTGCCTCGAATCACAGTCCGGTCCTGCATTTCTGGAGCGCATACGAGCACGGCAAAATCGGACCGCTTCAACCGACCTTCAAGAGATTCAAGCGGATACTGCGTAGGCTCAAAGGTATCCTGCGTCCAAGGGATCGGGTTCACGTCATAATCAAGGAGTGACTGCACCAATTCCGCGACCTTCTTGTGTTCCACAGACGAGCCGATGAATACATTTGGTTTGGCCATGTTACTTAGACGCGCTCCTTGCGGTTCTTATCGAAGGTCGATGCTCCATGACTGCGGATAGAACGTAACTAAGGGTTCAACTGCAAGTAATTTAGTACATGATCCACAATGACCAAACCACATGCCTTATCACCGAGCTCATCTTCGCAGCCTACGCCATCCACGATTGTGACCCTTTGAGCGCCGACCATTGCTTGAACGCGGCGTGGCTACAACAAAAGCCCTACACGACCTCCTTGTCGTCACGGCTATACAGGCCCCATTACGTCTAGCTTGCTGGCGGATATCGAGAGCCTTGCACACTAGGGTTAGGGAACTATGCCGGGCTGATGAACCGTGAGATCATGGCGAAGGTCGGGCTGAACAAGGCGAGCGTATCAGGCGCTCGGCAGCGAAGAAAGCGACAGAGGTATCTGAATGATCGAGGCACAGTTTGCCTCGCTCCTGTGACCCAGTGAGCAGCCGAAATTCCTTGATGGTCCAAGGAAACAATAACTTATAATGGGAATGGTGCCCAGAAGAGGACTCGAACCTCCACACCCTTTCGGGTACCAGCACCTGAAGCTGGCGCGTCTACCAATTCCGCCATCTGGGCGACGGAGAGCGATGTAAGGGGGTGGCCCCTGACTGTCAACTGGGTTTTTGAAGTTTTTCTGACAGTTAGTGAAAAAGCAGCCGATCACATGGGCGGGAGCGCCGAAGGGTGGGCATAGCGCTCCGGCGGTCACGCCCTATATAAGGGAAATACCGAAAGGAATGCCTCATGCTTGCTCCTCGCACGCTTCTGCTCGCCGGCCTTCTCGCCATTCTCACGCCCGCAATCGCCGGGGCCGATTCGCTGAAGCTCGGCAAGCCGGGGGTTGGGCCGCTGAACACAGGCTCGACGCTTTGCGATTTTCGCGGCTGCTTCGGTTTCGGTCCGCAGCAATGGCATCGCCCCGCCTATGTCCAGCCGAACTACCGCCCGCGCGGCGCGGGGCCGACCTATTACCGGCCGGGCGCTGCCGGGCCGCCGCAGCTGACCTATGATCCGCCGCCGGTGCAAAGGGTGCAGCCGAAGGCGCGCGACATGAACAGCCATGCCGCCTGGTGCAGCAACGAATACCGCTCCTACAATCCGAGGACGGATCGGTTCCTCACCTACGAGGGCATCTACAAGACCTGCCGCTCGCCCTATCGCTGAGCCCGTCAGCTTTCGAGCGAGGCGCGGTCGACATGGCCGAGATCGCGGCCGGGCTCGACGATGTCGCGGACCCGCTGCTTCAGCTCCTTCGGCCCAGGAAAGCCGCCGTCGCGCTTGCGCTCCCAGATCAGATCGCCATTGACGCGGATCTCGAAATTGCCGCCGGTGGCGGGAATCAGCGCTACTTCGCCAAGACTGTCGGAAAAGGTATGCAGCAGCTCCTGCGCCATCCAGCTGGCGCGCAGCAGCCAGTTACACTGGGTGCAGTAGAGGATCGTGACGCGGGCTTTCTCGGTCATGGCGATGTCCTTTCGTTTGCTGAGATTTAAGCCCTGTTGCGTGCCGGCGCAATCGGCTTGCTGGAGCATGATGCCGAAAGGTGTGAGCGGTTTTCGGGCGACATCATGCTCTAACTATTTAATTAAGAACAGGATTGAGATTCTGGGCCGAACTGGCCTGAAGCCTGAATCCCGAATCCTGTTCTGGCGTCTTGCGCGCCGTCCTCCGGCATGGTCTCTTCCCGTGGTCGGCCATATCAGGAAGAGCCTATGCGCGTCGCAGTCATCGAAAATATGCGAAATACCGGCCTCGGCGCGCTAGCCGCAGCGCTCGACGAGGCCGGCGCGGAGATCGAGTGGTTCCGGGTGTGGAAGGACGGCGTCCTGCCGTTAGACATATCCGGCCATGACGCGCTGGTCGTTCTCGGCGGCGAGCAGAGCGCGCTGGACGACGAGACGCATCCCTATCTGCCGGAGCTCGTCCGGCTCACGCGCCGCTTCGGCGATGCCGGCAAAGCCGTGCTCGGCATCTGCCTCGGCAGCCAGATCCTCGCCCGCGCCTATGGCGCCGACAATCATTTAGGAATCGCCCGCGAATTCGGCTGGCACGGGATCGGCATCACCGCCGAGGGCCGGGCCGATCCGCTGCTGTCGGCGCTTGGCGGCGAGTTCACCATCTTCGAATGGCATGCTGACACGTTTTCCCTGCCTGAGGGCGCGGTGCGTCTCGCCTCGAGCCCCGTCGCCGAGAACCAGGCCTTCCGCATCGGTCGCGCCGTTTATGGCACCCAGTTCCATTTCGAGGCCAATGCAGCGGTCGTCGAGCAATGGAAGGCCGAATTCCCCGATACGATCGCGCGTATTGCGCCGGGCTGGCTGGAGAACCATGCTGAGCTGGCGGCAAGGCATGCCGGCGCCGCCGATGCCGCGGGCCTTGCCATTGCGCGCGCCTGGGTCAGCCTGATCGAACGGGAAGAGGTCGAAATGCTGTCGCAGGCCTCGGCGTGAGGGGTGATACGATGGCGGCAAGCGAACGCGACAAGATGGCGGCGGGCGAATGGTATTGCTGCCTCGATGACGAGCTCGATCTCCTGCGCCGGCAGGCGCGCTTAGCCGTCCATGCGCATAACACGCTGCCGCCGGATGAGCGCGGTGCCATGGCGCCGGCCCTGAGGGCGCTCTTTGCGCAGGCAGCACTCAATGTCTTCATCGAGGCGCCGTTTCACTGCTCCTACGGCATCAATATCACTCTCGGCGAACGCGTCTATTTCAATGCCGGCTGCACCATCCTCGATTCCGGCCGGGTGACGATCGGCGATCGCAGCATGTTCGGCCCCGGCGTGCAGATCTATTGCGCCGAGCATCACAAGGAGCCGGCACTTCGCAGCACGGGCATCGAGATCGCCCGGCCGGTCACCATCGGCAACGACGTCTGGATCGGCGGCAGCGCCATCATCCTCGGCGGCATCACCATCGGCGACGGTGCGATTGTCGGGGCCGGTGCGGTGGTGACCAGGGATGTGCCGGCCGGCGCAACCGTGGTCGGCAATCCAGCCCGCATGCGTTAACGCCGGCTCCTATCCCGTGATGGCCCCTCGCCATCTCGACAGCGGCGATCATTCCGCTAGATGAGAGGGCAAAAGGGGAGGGAAGCATGAGCGAACTGAATTTACCGATGGAGGGCGGCTGCCGTTGCGGCCGGGTGCGATTGAAGATCAGCGCCCCGCCGCTGCTCACCATGGCCTGCCATTGCACGGGGTGCCAGAAGATGACATCGAGCGCCTATTCGCTGAGTGCGGCCATCCCGAGCGACGGCTTCGAGGTGACGCAAGGCGAGCCGGTGATCGGCGGCCTGCATGGCGTCACGAAGCATTATTTCTGCCCGCATTGCATGAGCTGGATGTTCACTCGGCCGGAAGGCATGGACTGGTTCGTCAATCTGCGCGCGACCATGCTCGACGATCCGAGCTGGTTCACGCCCTTCATCGAGACGTGGACAAGCGAGAAGCTGTCATTCGCCGAGACTGGCGCGGTCCACAGCTACGAGGCGCTGCCTGAAATGGACGCCTATGAGGGGCTGGTGAAGGAGTATATGGGCAGGGGATGAGGGCTCAGAAACCCTGGAAGAGAAAATCCATGGCGCCGATGATGGCATCGCTTTTGCCCGATAAATCTCCGACCGCTTTTCCTATTTCCGTGGTCGGGACCGATGCCATGCGCTGAGTGGCCATGACATAGGTTTCACCCTCAATGGTAAAGCGTGGATTCAATCGCGAGATTGACCAGCTCAGTTCTTCCACCGGATGCAGCGGAACCATGACGCGCGTAGGCAGATCGTCAAGCAGATTGGTTTGAAGATCGATTGCTAAGACATTCCCGCTCTTAAGGCGATAAACTTGAAAGCGTGCCATTAAAACTGACGGTATTTGGCGAAGGGCAAGCCGTGCTTTTCAACATATTCGTTTTCCAGACGGATGGCCTCGGCGTTCTCGATACGCCAAAGCCGCTCGCGCTCCGCCTTTATGGCCTTTGCGATGCCATCTTCCGCCGCCCGGGAAATGTTGATCTGGAGCTCGCGCGCCTGGGAGACGAGACCTTCGTCAAGAGACAGGTTCGCTGCTTTTCTTGGCTGCTGGGCCATAACGATCTCCTCAGTCTTATGCGCACATTGTATGCGCATAAGATGACGTTGAGAAGCGTTATTCGTCACCCATCTTCAACGCTGCAATAAACGCTTCCTGCGGGATCTCCACCTTGCCGAACTGGCGCATGCGCTTCTTGCCGGCCTTCTGCTTGTCGAGCAGCTTGCGCTTGCGGGTGGCGTCGCCGCCGTAGCATTTCGCGGTCACGTCCTTGCGCAGCGCCGAGATCGTCTCGCGGGCAATGACGTTGCCGCCGATCGCCGCCTGGATCGGGATCTTGAACATGTGCTTCGGGATCAGCTCCTTGAGCTTCTCGCACATGTCGCGGCCGCGTTTTTCGGCAGCCGTCCGGTGCACCATCATCGACAGCGCGTCGACCGGCTCGCCGTTGACGAGGATCGACATCTTCACGAGGTTGCCCTCGCGGTGGTCGGTCAGCGTGTAGTCGAAAGAGGCATAACCCTTCGAGATCGACTTCAGCCGGTCGTAGAAATCGAACACGACTTCGTTGAGCGGCAGGTCGTAGGTCAGCATCGCACGCGTGCCGACATAGGTGAGTTCGATCTGGATGCCGCGCCGGTCCTGGCAGAGCTTCAGGATGCTGCCGAGATAATCGTCGGGCGTCAGGATCGTCGCGCGGATCCACGGCTCATGGATTTCCGAGATCTTGACGACATCGGGCATGTCGGCCGGATTGTGCAGCTCGCGCTCCGTGCCGTCGGTCATGTACATCTTGTAGACGACCGAGGGTGCGGTGGCGATGAGGTCGAGGTCGAACTCGCGCTCCAGCCGTTCCTGGATGATTTCGAGATGCAGCAGGCCGAGGAAGCCGCAGCGGAAGCCGAAGCCGAGTGCCGCAGATGATTCCATTTCGAAGGAGAAGGAGGCGTCGTTGAGGCGAAGCTTGCCCATGGCGGCGCGCAGATCCTCGAAATCGGCGGCATCGACCGGGAAGAGGCCACAGAACACTACCGGCTGGGCCGGCTTGAAGCCCGGCAGCGCCTGGGCCGTCGGCCGCTTGTCCTCGGTGATCGTATCGCCGACGCGGGTATCGGCCACTTCCTTGATCGAAGCAGTGATGAAGCCGATCTCGCCTGGGCCGAGGCGGTCGATATTGACCATCTTCGGCGTCAGCACGCCGACGCGCTCCACCTGGTATTTCGCATCGGTGCCCATCATCCGCACCGTCTGGCCCTTGGTCAGCACGCCGTCGATGACGCGGACCAGAACCATGACGCCGAGATAGGCGTCGTACCAGCTGTCGACGAGCAGCGCCTTTAGCGGCGCCTTTTCGCCGCCGGGGCTCTTCGGCGCCGGCAGCTTGTGGACGATCGCTTCCAGCACATCGGGAATGCCGAGGCCGGTCTTTGCCGAAATCAGCACCGCCTCCGAAGCGTCGATGCCGATCACTTCCTCGATCTGTTCCTTGATGCGGTCGGGTTCGGCCGCCGGCAGGTCGATCTTGTTGAGGACGGTGACGATCTCGTGATTGTTGTCGATCGCCTGATAGACGTTGGCGAGCGTCTGCGCTTCGACGCCCTGGCTGGCGTCGACGACAAGCAGCGAACCCTCGCAGGCCGACAGCGACCGAGAGACTTCATAGGCGAAGTCGACGTGGCCGGGCGTGTCGATCAGGTTGAGAATGTATTTCTCGCCGTTGTTCGCCTGGTAATGCAGGCGCACGGTCTGGGCCTTGATGGTGATGCCGCGCTCGCGCTCGATATCCATATTGTCGAGCACCTGCTCGGACATTTCGCGCTCGGCAAGGCCGCCCGTCGTCTGGATCAGGCGGTCGGCCAGCGTCGATTTGCCGTGGTCGATATGGGCCACGATCGAAAAGTTGCGGATATGGGACAGCGGAGTGGTGGAATTGGTGCTCATGCGCGCCATATAGCAGCGCCGCCCCCTGCCGCAAAGCGGTAATTATCCTGCTGTTTACGCTATTTCGTCCTGTGTCGGGCGCGTATCAGACCGGCCACGTCTCCAGCCGCCAGGCCGAATCCCAGAACATCCATTCATATTGTGAGGCACGCACGAAGACATCGGTCATTTGCGCCCGTTCCACCGGCGATGCGGCGCGGGCGGCGATGTCGGTCAGCGCGATCACCTCGCGGGCACCGGCGGCAAATTGCGGATCGCCATAGGTGTTGATCCAGGCCTGGAAGGCATTGCCCTCGATAGCAGGCCGGTTCTTGATCGCTTCGCCGACGTGCCAGTAGATCCAGAAGCAGGGAAGGATGGAGGACAGCGCCACCGCGTAGGAGCTGTGATAGGCGGTGGCAAGCAGGAAGTTCGTATAGGCAAAGCCGGCAGGCGAGGGCTCGGCTGATGTGACGTCCGCAGACGTGATGCCGAACTGGGTGAGAAAGCCGGCATGCAGGCCCTGCTCGACGGTGATCGCCTTCTGCGCCGAACCGAGGAAACGCAGGACCTGCGCATTGTCGGGCGCTTTGGCCGCGACGATCGCAAGGCAGCGCGCATAATGCTTGAGGTAAAGCGCATCCTGCAGAATGTAGTGCCGGAAAACCTCCGGCGGCAGCGTGCCGTCCGAAAGGCGCTGCAGCAGCGGCAAGGCCTCGATTTCAGCCATGATCGGCGCGATCCTGTCCCAAGCGGCAGCCGTAAAGCTTCCTGTCGGTTCCGTGCTCTGCGTGCTGGCGTCCATTACTCTCTCCTCGGATTACGCCGCCATATATGGACGGGGCAGCGGCGAAAGCAAGGCGCGTCTGGCCGCTTTTCGTAGGCACTTGATTCCATCATCGGATAATGTATTTCTCTTATAGTGGAATCACGGGACTAAAAATGGAACAGGAACTCGAACAGGCGATCGGCATCCGCATCCGCACGCTGCGGCAGGAAAAGGCTCTGACGCTCGATGATCTTGCTGCGGCCTCCGGCGTCAGCCGGGCGATGATCTCGCGCATCGAGCGGGCGGAGGCGAGCCCGACCGCCTCGCTATTGGCAAGGATCTGCGCAGCACTTGGCCTGTCGCTGTCGGCCTTCTTTGCGGAAAAAGGGCAGGCCTCGCCGCTCGCCCGCAGGCAGGAGCAACAGGTCTGGCGCGATCCGGAGACCGGTTATATCAGGCGGTCTGTTTCACCCCCGGGCACGGCTTCCGATGTCGATATCGTCGAGGTCGAATTCCCGGCCGGCGCCCGCGTCAGTTTCCCCCCGCATGCGAGCGCCCATGGCATGACACAGCATATCTGGCTGTTCGACGGCGAGCTCGAAATGACGGCGGCTGAGATCGTCTACCGGCTGCGCCCGGGCGATTGCCTCTTCATGCCGGTTGGCGAGGGTCACGTCTTCCACAATCCGGGCAACGCGCCGGCACGCTATTGCGTCGTGCTCGATCGCGGCGGCCGATAGAAGCATTCAATTCAGGAGAACAGCATGCCTGCTATTCGCACCCTTTCCGCCGAGGAGGCTCGCGCCGCCATTCCGGCCCTTTCGCAAGTGCTTGTCGATTGCGTCGCGGGCGGCGCCTCCGTCGGCTTCATGCAGCCCTATGGGCCCGAGGACGCCGAGCCCTATTGGCGTGATGTCGCCGATGCCGTTGCCACCGGCGGCAATCTGCTCCTGGTCGCCGAACTCGACGGCAGGATCGTCGGCACCGTCCAGGTGGGGGCCGCGCAGATGCCGAACCAGCCGCATCGCGGCGACCTGAAGAAGCTGCTGGTGCACCGCTCCGCCCGCGGCAAGGGGCTCGCCCGGCTGCTGATGGATGCCGCCGAGCGCGAGGCGGCAAGCGGCGGCAAGACCCTGCTCGTGCTCGACACGGCAACCGGCAGCGATGCCGAGGCGATCTATCCGCGCCTGGGCTGGCAGCGCGTCGGTGTCATCCCCGATTATGCGCTGTGGCCGGAAGGCGGTTTCTGCGCCACCACCCTGTTCTACAAGCGGCTTATCTGATTGCGCCGGCGCCGCTCATGCCGGCCTGGCGAAGACCGGAAGCGCGCCGCCAAGCGTCGTGCCCGCCGTCCATTGCGCGGCATTCCAGCCGAACTGTCGCGCCGCTTCGATATTCACCGCCATATCGTCGATGAAGGCGATTTCGCCGGGCAGCACGCCGGCCCGATCGGTCGCCAGCCGGAAGAAATCGGGAGAAGGCTTGCTGTGCCCGAGTGCTGCGGAATAGATGATGTCTTCGAAATGCGCGTTAAGGCCGATTTGCTCCATCAGGTAGCGTGCCCGCCTATGCTCCTGGTTGGTCGCCAGCAGGAGAGTGATGCCGCTTTGCCTGAGAGCGGCAAGGTCTTCGAGCAGATTGCGGTCGAGACGGGAATCGTTTTCGAACCAGTAGTCGATCAGTGTTTCGGCGCTGAGGTGGGGCGCGATCTTTGCGAGAACGCTGGCAAGCCGCGGTTCCAGCGCCGCGCGGCCGATGATGATATCGCGCCAGTGAGTTTGGAAGAATTCCTGCTGCAGCAGGTCGGGGCGCAGGCCGAGATCGCGCTCCAGATAGGTGAAGAGAGGCAGGCCATCGGCCGGACGGCCATGAATGAGTACGCCGTCGACATCGACCATCAGCACTTTCATGCAGAAAATTTCCTCGTTCTCAAAACACCGGCGAAGGTGGCGTCATCCGCCTGGACGTTCAAGACGTGGCGCCACTTTTTTGTCGCGGCCGAGCCGTGTAAATCTCCATTGTCAATCAAGGGCAGGATCTGAAATGCGCGTCATCTATTCCGAAGATCACAAGCTGCGCGATGCCAGGACCGAGCTGCACGCCGGCCAGCTGGTGACGCCTTTCGAGGCGCCGTTTCGCGCCGAATGGATCCTGGCGGCGGTCAAGCAGGCGGGCTTTGCCGATGTCGTGGCGCCCGATCCGCACGGATTGGAAACGGCTCGAAAAGTGCATGATCCCGCTTATCTGGATTTTCTCGCCACGGTCTGGGACCGCTGGGTGGCGGCCGGTTTCACCGGCGAGGCGATCGCCAATTCCTTCGCCGTTCGCCGCACCAGCCAGCGCGTGCCCGACAATATCGTCGGCGCGATCGGCCACTACGCCAATGCCGCCGACACCTCGATCACCAAGGGCTCCTACGAGGCGGCAATCGCCTCGATGCGCTGCGCGATATCAGGTGCCGACTGGTTGAATGCCGGCAATCGTTTCGCCTTCGCGCTCTGCCGCCCGCCCGGCCACCATGCCGGAATCGATCTCTTCGGCGGCTATTGCTTCATCAACAATTCAGGTGTCGCCGCGCAGCGGCTGCTCGACCATGGTGCGAGGAAAGTCGCGGTCCTGGATGTCGATTTCCACCATGGCAACGGCACGCAGGATCTCTTCTATCACAGAGGCGATGTCTTCACCGCCTCGCTGCATGGCGATCCCATGCATGCCTTTCCCTATTTTCTCGGGCATGCCGACGAGGAAGGCGAGGGGCAGGGCACGGGCGCCAACCGCAACTATCCGATGCCGCCGGGCACGCCTTGGGATGTCTGGTCTTCGGCCCTTGCCGATGCGCTGGCCCGCATCAAGGCCTTCGGCGCCGAGGCGATCGTCGTGGCACTCGGCGTCGATACCTTCGAGCGCGACCCGATCTCCTTCTTCAGCCTCACCTCCGACGATTTCACCCGCATGGGCGCGATGATCGCTTCCGCCGGCCTGCCGGTGCTCGCCTGCATGGAGGGCGGCTACGGCGTGCCGGAGATCGGCCTCAACGTTGCCAATGTCCTCAAGGGTCTGGAAGCCTGATCACTGCCGATGACCGACGAGACCGTTCCATCCGACATTCCGACATCACGCATGCTGAGCTGGGCGCGCAACTCCACCGTCTACCGCCTCGAGCGGCGGATGATGACGGAAAAGCAGCTGTTTGACGCAATCACCCGCAAGGCGAAGGAGAAATTCGAGGATATCAGCGCGGCACAACTCAAGGCCGTTGCCGATTTCGCCGTCAAATTTGCCTATGACAACAAGGTGCTCGACGATCACGCCTATGCGGAGGTCAGCACGCGCTCTGCCGTGCGCGGCGGTAAATCGAAGCGCGCGATCGCCCAGAAGCTTGCTGCCAAGGGCGTCTCCAGCGACAAGGTCGAGGCGGCACTTGAGGAGGCTGACGATCTCTATGCCGCAGCGATTTTTGCCCGCAAACGCGCCTTCGGCCCCTTCCGCCGGGTCGAGCTCGACGAAAAGCGAAAGGCGAAGGAGCTTTCGGCTTTCGCCCGCAACGGCTTCAACTTCGACATCGGCAGGAAAGTCTTCGAAATGAGCTTCGAAGACGCCGAAGAGGTCATCCTTGCTGGCCGTCGCTGATATCGCATCGCCTCGGCCTAGGAGATCGCCGATGCCGGCCCCTTATCCGGCTGCCGCCACCTTTGTAACTTCCCTTTACCCGCTCTTGGCGCTGTAATGCCTCTTGCGGTGGCGGATGGAAGACC
>NZ_LXFU01000044.1 GCF_001657485.1 Rhizobium sp. WYCCWR10014 | reverse complement strand
TTGAAGTGATCACGTCTGTCGAGCGCCGACGGCGCTGGTCTCAAGAGGATAAAGAGCGGCTCGTTGCAGCCTGTCTCGAGCACCCTCAGGCCGAGATCTTCGATAAGCTTGGTACGGCGCTTGGCGAACGTGTCGGGCGCGGCGTCATAGGGACGCGTCCAGGCGATCCGTACGCTGGTCATGCCGCCGGGAACGACGAAGACGTCGGCGCTTTCGCCTTTCGTCTCCAATGTGCCAGGATCCGGTTCTGCAGGCGGCGGACCCACGGCCTTCCAGTCGCCGAAGCGCTGGCGGATTTCGATTTCCATGGCGGCGGGGTCGATATCGCCAACCACTATCAGCGTCGCCCGCTCGGGCCGGTAGTTGGCCCAGTAATATTCACGGAGAAGCTCCACGGGGGCATTGCTGATGATGTCGGTTTTACCGATCGGGGCGCGCATGGTCACGCGCTTGCCGGCGAGCAGCGAATTCCTGATTTCGAGCGCCGCGCGGTACTGCGGCGTGTCACGCGACCCCTCTTCCGACAGGATGACGCCGCGTTCGCGATCGAAGGCGCTGGCATCGAGGGTCAGCTCGCTCGCCGTCTCGCGCATCAACATCAGGCCCGTCGAAACCGTGTCGGCATCGACCTTGGGCAGATTGAGTTCATAGACAGTCTCGTCATAAGAGGTATGGGCGTTGATGTCCGGCCCAAAGGCCAGGCCCTTGCGCTGCAGGATAGGGATCATCTCCCCGTCGGCGACATGTGTTGAACCCTTGAAGGCCATGTGCTCGAGAAAATGCGCCAGACCCTGTTGGTTGCCGTTTTCCTGGAGCGAGCCGGAGGCGATGTGCAAACGGATCGCTGCCTGTCCGGCCGGAGTGACATTACGCATAATTGCAAACCGCATGCCGTTGGCGAGCGTCCCGAAATGGACATCGGGGTCGGCTTGGAGATCGCTTTTGTGAAACATTTTTTATCCTGGCGTTGAGAATCAACGATGTGGTTGTTGAGGCCTAGCAAATGCATCGTCGGCTGCTTCTCTTGTGAAGAGCATATACGCGAGACTTACCCGCAGCTCAACGCGAGCATGAAAGTTTCTATCAAACTCATCATGGTCTTGCGGAATCCCATGATGATTTCATCACGAATGCGGCTTGCTAATTCCACGAGATTGCGAAATCCTAGTGCCGACCGGGTTTACTTACGAAGAGGTGAAAAATGGCGGCAAAATCAAGACCGACAGCGGCCGACGTCGCAAGGCGTGCGGACGTTGGCGTGGCAACGGTCGATAGGGTTCTCAACGGCAGAGCCCCTGTGAGAAAGGAAACGGCCGATCGCGTCAGAGAGGCGGCCGAAGCTATCGGCTATCATGCGGTGCCCCTCATAAGACACCGGACGAACGCAAGGAACGTAAGGAACGTCCGACTTGGCTTCGTACTTCAGAAAGGGACGGATCCATTCTATCAGAATGTCGCTACTGGCCTTAGAAAAGAGCTTTCATCCAGACTTGACGTTAAGGGAAAGCCCGACATCGTTTTCGTGGATGACATCAGCGCGGAGTCGCTGGGGAAGAAAATCCTGGAGGTCGGATCGAGGACGGACGCGGTCGCGTTCGTAGCGATCGACCATCAGCTTGTCGTGTTAGCCGTTGATGAACTCAATCTCCGAAAGAAGCCCGTCTTCACTTTACTGTCGGGAATTTCGGCGAGCGGGGTCACCGGGTATATCGGTTTAGATAGCCGCAAGGTCGGCCGCACCGGCGCTTTCATCATCTCCAAGATGGCCGGAGCGAAAGGCAAAATTGCCACACTCGTGGGAAGTCATGGATACCTGGGGCAAGATCTCAGTGAGATGGGGTTTCGATCCTATTTCCGTGAAATAGGAGAAGAGCCCCGGTTGCTTGAAACAATTGTCAATTTCGACGATCCAGAGGTGGCTCGTGAAGTCACAACGCGCCTCCTTGATAGCCACGCCGATCTCGCTGCCATATACGATGCGGGTGGCGGACAGGACGGGATTGTTCAGGCAATTCGAGCTCATAGTAGCGGCCAGCGGCCGGTCGTCGTTTGCAACGATCTTACTGACGCGACGCGACCCGCGCTGATTGACGGCGTTATCAGTTGTTTCCTCTGCTTACCAATCGAGGCATTTGCGCGTGCGGTCATTGACGAGATGGTTTCCTCAATCATAGGCATACGGGCGGCCGCGCCAAACCGGACCTTGCCATTTGACGTCATTTTTGCCGAGAACTTGCCTGCATAGTCGGCGGGTGGGCGTGTCGCAAAGTTTTCTGTTAACGCGGATTTGAGATTTGGATGGTGAAACGGCGCTCCGATTTGTTGGAGCGCGGTTTCATGATTCTGAATGCGATTGCCGAAAAACTTAAACGCCAGTCGAAGGACGATTTCAAAGGCCGGTATCGCGATCTCGAGGAAATGTTCAAGGAACGCGGCTTCGAGGTGGATCACAGCAGCGTCAATCGTTGGGTGTTGGCCTATGCGCCGATGATTGAGAAGCGGTTGCGCCAGTTCCGGAGACCGCATTGTGGTTCGATCCGGGTCGATGAAACATACGTGAAAATTCGGGGTCAATGGCGCTATCTGTACCGGGCTATCGATAAACACGGCAATCCGGTGGATTTCCTGCTCACCGCAAAGCGTGACCTCGACGCTGCCAAGCGTTTCTTTCGCAAGATGCTGAAGGATGAGCCTTTGCTTTCACCCGGCAAAATCGGCACAGATGGTGCCAATACCTTTCCTTCAACGATCAAAACCTCGG
This sequence comes from Rhizobium sp. WYCCWR10014, assembly GCF_001657485.1. Classification (GTDB taxonomy): domain Bacteria; phylum Pseudomonadota; class Alphaproteobacteria; order Rhizobiales; family Rhizobiaceae; genus Rhizobium. The sequence continues at coordinate 69,193 of NZ_LXFU01000044.1, read as the reverse complement.
TCGAAGAGGGGCTGCTCCATCCTGATCCCGTGCATTATGTCACCAAGCACCTGCAGCAAGGCATTGAAAGCGACCATTTTCGGGTGAAAAAGAACATGCCGAAAATCGGTGGGTTTCGATCATTCAATTCAGCCCGGCGAACGATCGCAGGTTTCGAGGCGATACTGTGGTTGAGGAAGGGCTTAGGCTTTTCTGGCGGCTGGACCGTCAACGATCAGAATGATCTGCTTGCGCGCCTCTTCGGACTTCAAAAAGTTAACAAAGCATGAAAATGACGCCGTTCATGGGATAATTGCGAGCCGCAGAAATGTTTGCGACAGCCCCGGAATTACTGTCGGCAGACGACAGCGCGGCGGTTCAGCAGACCGCCGTGGATGTCTCGATTGTCGCCACTGACAGGGATGAAATCCCGTTCGTTCAGGAAATCAACACTCCCATGTCAATGCCGGTTTCAGCAAATGATGCTGAGGCGCATGCCAAGTTCCGGCGAGCCGACCTTTCGATATTTAAAGCGGAGCCGGACGCCTTTTTTGACTTCAGCTACCGCTCGGTTGTCGAGGAAATGCTTGCTGCCGTCGTGGGTGCCGAGGCGCCGGTCCGCGACGACGTCCTGGCGCAAAGGATTGCAAGGGCTCATGGCTGGTTGCGGACGGGAAATCGCATCCGCGAGAAGATTGAGCGTCACCTCGGTGCTTTTGACGTCACGGAAGACAGTGCGGGTCGATTCATCTGGCTGAAAGGTAGCGTAACGACGGTCGTGGATTATCGTCCCGCTGAGACAGAGAGCGACCGCCGTCCAGTGACAGACATCTCTCTGCCGGAATTGATTGGCTTTGTGCGTCAGTATCCTTTGGCCCTGGATGAGCCAGATCCGGCGCTCGTGTTTGCGCGATTGCTAGGCCTTGAACGTCTAGCGGCCAGTAGTCGTGCCCGTCTGAATGAAGCGATTGCTGCTGCAAAAGGTTTCCTCGAGAAGGAAGGCCACATTCATGCGAACCCCGGAAATTAAACCCTTCGTCCAACAAGGATGGTTCCGCACGGCGTTTGTCATTGCGGGCCTCGCTATATCTACGGCATCAGAAGCGGCCAACACGCCCTGTAGTGGAAGTAAGGGTGGGATCAATCGTTGCCAGGGAGAAACTTTCATCTGCAGAGATGGCTCCGTTAGTGCGAGCAAAAAGTCATGCACCGCCGCCATGGGAACAGCAGCACTCTTGGGTGCAGCCCCGGAAAATATGACGCCGACCCCATCCGGGGACTGCTCATGCAGGTCTGGGAAATTCTGTATCGGATCAAGAGGTGGGCATTATTGTCTGTCTGACAGTGGCAAGAAAAGCTACCTGAAAAAGCGAATACTAACTTGAGGGCGCGCCTTTAAAGGCTAAGATTTTCAATGACCTGTGGTAGCTGGGATCTACATGGTCGTGGGTTCGAATTCGTTCAAGGCGACCACGACGTTTGTTGCAGACGAACATTTTTATCGAAACAAGGGTCGTTTATCTTGATATCCGGCGGACAGACCATCACAGACACAGGGTGTCTTCCGAGCCGACCTGTCTTGGTCACGCGCTCGCCAGGCTCCGACCTGCAAGAACCATCAGGGTGCCACGCCGCAACTTCTTTATAAAGGACGCCAGGCAAACGGTTAACGCGTTCAGTGCTCTGTAGCGATCTGGCTCGCGCCAGATTATGGTGACACGATCACCCAGAGTTTGCGCACCGTTTCGATTGTTCGCCACGTTCCGGTGAAACCGGGACGCAGGATGAACGTATCGCCAGCAACCAGGTGGCGCGGTACCTTGTCGTCTTCGACAAGCTCGATGACGCCTGACAAGATGGTGCAATATTCCCAAGTCTCGCCCTTGATCGAGCGGGTCGCGCCGGGCGTCGCCTCCCAAATGCCGGAACGAATTCGACCGTTTCCCACATTGTCCTTTTCCCAGGTCTTGTAGGACGGGTTGCCCTCGACGAGGCGTTCGGGAAGGGCTTGGCTTTCCCGAGCGATACCGGGATTCTTCAGATCGAAGACGATCATGTTCGACATTTCATTGGTCTCCGATTGTATCACGAAAGCGCGTCCGCGATCGATTTTCCGCAGGCCTGCGTGCTGGCGGATCCGCCAAGATCGCGGGTGCGCAGCGCGGGTTGCTTCAGCACCGTCTCAACCGCCGTCATGATGCCGGCTGCGGCTTCCGTCTCGCCGAGATATTCGAGCATCATCGCTGCCGACCAGATCTGGCCAATCGGGTTGGCGACGTTTTTGCCGGCGATATCAGGCGCAGAGCCGTGCACAGGCTCGAACAGCGAAGGGTGCTCACCGCCAGGATTGATGTTGCCCGATGGGGCAATGCCAATCGTGCCGGTGCAGGCAGGGCCAAGGTCGGAAAGTATATCCCCGAACAGGTTGGAGCCGACAACGACGTCGAAAATCTGAGGCTTCAGCACGAAATTGGCGGTCAGAATATCGATGTGGAACTTGTTCCAGCCGACATCCGGATAGGCTTTCGCCATCGCTTCGACGCGCTCGTCCCAGTAGGGCATGGTAATTGCGATGCCGTTGGATTTAGTCGCCGAGCTCAGCAGCTTGCGCGGCCGCTTCTGCGCCAGCTCGAAAGCGAATTTCAGGATGCGATCGACGCCCTTACGGGTCATGATCGTTTCCTGCAGCACCATTTCGCGGTCTGTGCCCTCGAACATACGCCCGCCGACCGAGGAATATTCCCCTTCGGTATTCTCCCGCACCACCCAGAAGTCGATGTCGCCCGGCTTGCGGCCAGCGAGCGGGCAGGGCACGCCTTCCATAAGGCGCACGGGCCTAAGGTTGACATATTGGTCGTATTCACGACGTAACTGCAGCAATGAGCCCCAGAGGGAGATGTGGTCGGGTACGATGTCCGGCCAGCCGACGGCGCCGAAGAAGATCGCCGCGGGCCTGCCTATTTCTTCCTTCCAGTTTTCAGGCATCATGCGGCCATGCCGGGCGTAGTAGTCGCAATTGGCGAACTCATGCCATTTCTGCTTGAGCGTGAAGCCGTAGCGGCGGGTCGCCGCCTCCAGCACGCGGATACCTTCGGGCATCACTTCCTTGCCGATGCCGTCGCCGGCGATCACGGCAATATCGTAGGTTCTCTCGGCCAATGGTTTTCTCCCTCTCGGCAATCGCAGACTTATTGCGCGCGTGTTTTCAAGCCGCCCATATGGAAGGCCTTGGTTTCGAGATATTCCTCGATTCCGGTCGGACCGCCTTCGCGGCCAAGGCCGGATTGCTTGATGCCGCCGAACGGGGCGATCTCCATCGACACGCTGCCGGTATTGAGACCAACCATGCCGAACTCCAACGCCTCGCCCACGCGCCACGAACGGTGCAGGTTCTCGGTGAAGAAATAGGCGGCCAATCCGAATGGCGTGGCATTGGCGATGGCGATCGCTTCGGCCTCATCGTGAAACCGGAACAGCGGCGCCACCGGCCCGAATGTTTCCTCGCTGGCGAGGCGCATGGCGGTGGTGGCGCCTTTCAACACCATCGGCGCAACATAGCGGCTACCTTCAGGCAGGGTTTCTCGAGGGGTAATATTTTCGGCTCCGAGTGCCAGGGCATCGGCGACATGGGCGCGAATCTTGGCGACGGCGGCATCGTTGATCATCGGCCCGATATCGGTGCCAGTCGTGGTGCCCGGGCCGATTTGCATGGCGTTGACCCGCGCCGCCAGCCTTTCGGCGAAGGCATCATAAATGCCGTCCTGCACCAGCAGACGGTTGGCGCAGACGCAGGTCTGGCCGCCATTGCGGAATTTCGAGGCGATCGCCGCCTCGACAGCGACATCGAGATCGGCATCGTCGAACACGATAAAAGGGGCGTTGCCACCCAGTTCCAGGCTGAGGCGTTTGACGGTCGGCGCGCTTTGCGCCATCAGCATCGAACCAACGCCTGTGGAACCGGTGAAGGACACCTTTCGCACATCCGGGCTCGCCATCAGCGTGGCGCCGATCGCCTTGGGCAGGCCGGTGACGATGTTGATGACGCCGGCCGGAATGCCGGCTCGCTGCGCCAGCACGCCGAGCGCCAGGGCGGAATAGGGGGTAAATTCCGAAGGCTTGATGATGACGGTGCAGCCGGCCGCCAATGCCGGGCCGCATTTGCGGGTGATCATGGCATTGGGGAAATTCCAGGGGGTGATGATGGCGGCGACACCGACCGGCTCTTTGGTCAGCAGAATACGGCGATCGGCCGACGGAGCTGGCAATGTCATACCGTAGGTGCGGCGCGCTTCCTCGGCGAACCATTTGATAAAGGACGCACCGTAGAGAACCTCGCCACGCGCTTCAGCCAGCGGCTTGCCCTGCTCCGCCGTCATGATTGCCGCCAAATCGTCGGCATGTTCCAGCATCAAAGCGTGCCAGCGTTCCAGAAGGCGGGACCGTTCGGTAGGCGTGGTCTGACGCCATGTCCGCAGGGACTCCGCCGCAGCGGCGATGGCGGCCTGTGTGTCGGTGGCATCGCAATCGGGAATCTGGCCGATGACGTCTCCGCTGGCAGGATTATCGACGGCGACGGTGGCGCCGGACCCTGCCGATAGCCATGCGCCACCGATCAGCGCCTTTTCGACGAACAGGGTGGGATCTTTCAAATTCAGCATATCGTCTTCCTCAATGGTCCAGTCTTCCGTCGACCAAGCGGATGCCGTTTTGCACGCTGCCTCGTCTCTCGGCTGCTCATGTTAAGAAATCGCTTCATTGTCGGCGTAGCCGACAACACCCTTGATTTCGGTGAATTCGTGCAGGCCGAACTTGCCGTATTCGCGGCCGTTGCCCGATTGCTTGTAGCCGCCGAAAGGCGCGGCACCATCCCAAGCGGAGTTGTTGATCCGCACGATGCCGGCGCGCAACTTGCGCGACAGGGCGCGCGCCTCGGCGAGATCGCCTTGGATGTAGGCGGCGAGCCCATAGGGTGTGTCGTTTGCGATGGCAATGGCGTCGTCCTCGCTCTCGTAGCCGAGAATGGCCAGTACAGGCCCGAAGATTTCTTCGCGCGCGATGGTCATGTCGCTGGTGACGCGCGCAAACACGGTCGGGCGGACGTAATAGCCGGCATTCAGATGAGCCGGACGACCCGGGCCGCCGGCAACGAGTTCGGCGCCTTCCACGATTCCCTTGCCGATCAATTCCTGTATCTTTTCGAATTGCGGCTGGTTGACCACCGGGCCGATATCGGTAGCGGGATCGGCAGGCGCGCCGACGGTGATGGCATCGGCAGTCCTGCGGGCGATGCCAATGGCCTCGTCCATCCGTTCCATCGGCACCAGCAAACGGGTAGGGGCATTGCAGGACTGGCCGGAATTGTCGACGCATCGACGCACGCCGGCACTGACGGCAGTCTCCATATCGGCGCTACGGAGCACGATATTGGGGGATTTACCGCCGAGTTCCTGGTGCACCCGCTTGACGGTAGGCGCTGCGGCTTGCGCCACGGAGATCCCGGCCCGGGTGGAGCCGGTGAACGAGACCATGTCAATGTCCGGATGGCTTGCAAGGACAGTGCCGACGGTCGGCCCGTCGCCGTTGACGAGGTTGAAGACGCCCTTGGGGACGCCTGCCTCATGCAGGATCTCTGCGAAGAGAATGGCGTTTAGCGGCGCGATTTCCGACGGTTTCAGCACCATGGTGCAACCGGTGGCAAGGGCGGGGGCAACCTTGCAGGCGATCTGGTTGATCGGCCAGTTCCAGGGCGTGATCATGCCGACGACGCCGACGGGTTCGTGAACGATCTGTGTCGTGCCTTGCATATAGTCGAATTCGAACGCCTCCATCGCCTTGATCGTTTCGGCGAAATGCGAAAGTCCTATGCCGGCCTGTTGGCTGCGGGCCATGCAAACAGGCGCGCCCATTTCCTTTGAGATGATATCGCCGATCTCGTCGTTGCGGCGTTTGAGAATGACGAGGATGCGATTGAGCAGTTCAAGGCGCTCGGTTTTCGAGGTTTCGGAGAAAGAGGCAAAGGCTGATCTGGCGGCGGCAACCGCCCTCTCCGCATCGGCGACGGTTCCCATGGCAATTGTTGCAAAAGGCTGTTCGGTGGCCGGATCGATGACATCCAGCGTCCGTCGGCCGATCGGCTCGACCCATTCGCCATTGATGTAGAATTTCTGTGCATTGTTCATTGCTGTCTCCATCGCCGCTTACTGCCCGTTGCGGATGAAATCGGCGATCCGCTCGGCGATCATGATTGTCGGTATGTTGGTATTGGCGCAGGGAATGGACGGCATCAGCGATGCGTCGCAGACCCGTAGTCCCTCGACGCCATAGACCCGGCCGGACGGCGAGGTGACGGCCATCGGATCGGCGGGTGCGCCCATGCGGCACGTGCCGGAGGGATGCCACGTGCCGCCGACATGCCGACGAACGAATTCGGTCAACGCCGCATCGTCAGCAAGCAGATCATCGAGAGTGGTTCCGAGCGTGACGGCGGAGTGGACCAGTGCGGCGCGCAGCGGCCCAGCAAGATCGAGCATGGCCGACAGCACACCGCGCTGCAACGCATTCCAGGCGCCGGGGACGGCGACTTTTGCAACGCGGGGGGAGTAGCTGGAAGGAAACACCACGCCCCGATAGGAGTTCATATGCGGGTCGCGCAGGGTTTGCGCGCCCATGCGCAGGGCCATCTTCAGCCGTTCCAGATCCCGCACGTCGCTCAGCATCCGGAAATCCACTTCGGGCTCGACAAGCGGGTCAGCGGAGGCAAGTTTGAGGAACCCACGCGAGTAGGACTTGTTGACCCAAAAGAACAAGCTGCCCATCCGCAGACCGACCGAATGCCAGCCGGAGCGCGACAGGATGGCAGCGTGCATGTCGCCCTGGGGTGTGCCCGGCAGGTCCGACGAAAAGCGCCAGATTGCCTGTTCATGGTGTTCTGCCCGGTCGCGCACCCGCATGGATGGCGGCAGGTAAGCGGCGACCGCTATAGAAGGGTGCTCCATCAGGTTGCGGCCGATGCCGGAACGCGAAGAAATGACAGGAATGCCGAGTGCCGCCAGATCGGCGCCGGGGCCGATGCCGGAGCGCAGCAGCAAAGCCGGCGAATGGATAGCGCCCGATGCGACGATGACCTCCTGCGCCATGATCGTTTGGGACACGGTGCCGGCGATCTCGGCTCCAATCGCCGTCACGCCGTCGAAGAGAATGCGGGTCGCCGTACTATCGGTGATAACGCGAAGATTTGGACGGCGGCGGACGTCCGGCGTCAGGTAGGCTATCGAGGTCGGCAGGCGTTCGCCGGCATCACTGACGGCAACCGCGCCGCGAAAAGTGCCGTCCTGCCAGGGGCCGTTCTGATCGGGACGGATCGGGTGACCGCGCGCCTCCAACGTCTGCATGACGCGATCGACAAACGGCGATATCTTCTCGCCTGTGATCCGCCGTATCGTCAGCGGCCCGTCGGTTCCGTGAAGCGGACCGCTGAAATCGCGGTCGGTCTCGATCTTGCGGAAATAGGGCAGGCAATCTTCCCAGCTCCAGCCGTCGGCGCCTAACGCTTGCCATTCGGCATAGTCGGAGGGCGCGCCGCGATTGGCCATCAGCGCGTTGATGGCCGAGCCACCGCCGAGGATTTTTGCCTGCTCGTAGCGGCGGGCTGTCCGGGGCGCGCTGTTCGATCCTGAATAGCCCATTAGCGAGGTCAGGGAAGCCCAGATGTTACGTGTGTCGAGATAGGCGCGGCCGGGATAGCGGCTGCGCACCGCGTCGGGAATGTCGCCGGCGGCGATGTTGCGGCCGGCCTCGACCAGCACAACAGTCCGGTTCTGATCTTCCGACAGCCGCGCCGCCAGCACGCAGCCTGCAGAGCCGCCGCCGAGGATCAGATGATCGGCGATCATGCCACCTTGCCTTGCTTGCGATCGGCGCTGCGAGCGTTGAGCGCCACCAGCATCACCAGAATGAAGGAAGTCGCCGTCAGCAGCGAACTGATTGCGGCGATCGTGGGATCGATCTCGTCGCGCAGTGCAGTGAACATGCGCTTGGTAAGGGTCTGGTATTCGCCGCCAGAAATGAACAGCGATACGACGGTTTCGTCGATGGCCGAGATGAAGGCAAACAGCATGCCGGAAATCACGCTCGGGCGGATCTGCGGCAGGGTGACCACGAAGAAGGTGCGCAGCCGGTTCATGCCAAGGCTGCGTGACACCATCTCTTGCGTCGCATCGAACTTCCTTAGGCCTACCAGAACGGAGATAACCACATAGGGAAGGCCAAGCATCATGTTGGCGAGAATCAGCCCGGTCATGCTGGCGAGGAGACCGACCTGGGCATAGACGAGGAAGACGCCGACGGCGGTGATGACGATCGGCACGACCAGCGGCAGCAGCAACAGCATCTGCAGGCTGCGCACCAGCCGGGAGGATGTCATGTTCAGCGCATAGGCCGCCGCCGTGCCGAGAACAGTTGCCAGGATCGCACTCGAAACCGAAACGATCAGGCTGACCCGCGTGGCCTGCATCCACGCGGCGTTGCCGAGATAGGCCTCATACCAGCGCAGCGACCAGGATGGCGGCGGAAATGTCAGGAAGCGGGCGCTCGAAAACGACATCGGCACGATAATGATGATCGGGATGATCAGCCACGCGAGAACGAGAGCGACGAAGCCGTAAAGAAGAAGGTTGGATGTGCGCATATGTCACCTCGTTCCCATGATGCGTTCAAACGGAATAAGCAAGCTTGCCAGTCGGAAGATCAGGAAGACGCAGAGCATCAGCACTACGCTGATCGATGATGCCGCACCCCATTCGTTGTAAACCTGGATATTGCGGGACACGAGCATCGAAACCATGTAGGTCCGCCCGCCGCCCAGTAGTTCTGGCGTGATGTAGAAGCCGAGGGTGAGCACGAAGACCAGCACCATTCCTGCGATCATTCCTGGCAGCGACAACGGGAGAAAGATGCGGGTAAAGACATGACTTGGCGAGCCGCCAAGGCTGGCGCCGGCCATGGTCAGTTCGGGTGGAATCTTCTTCATCGTGGCGTAGAGCGGCAACACCATGAATGGCAGTAGGATATGGATCGTCGCCATGACCGTACCGAACTCGTTGTTGATGAGCAGCAATGGCGTATCGATCAGGCCGGCATTTTTAAGGGCGGAATTAACGATGCCGGTTCTCTGCAACAAAATGAGCCAGGCATAGGCCCGGACAAGGACGCTGGTCCAGAAGGGCAGCAGCACCATTGCCAGAACAAGCACGCTCCAGCGTTGGGGCAGAGCCGCCGCCGCATAGGCGACGGGATAGCCGAGCAGTAGCGTCACCAGGGTCACGACGACTGCGATGCGGAAGGTCTGCAGGAATGTCATCCAGTAGACGGAATCGGTCAGGAACCTTTGGTAGTTGATGACCGTAAACCCGCCATCCTGCCAGATCGATTGCCAGGCGAGCCAGACAAGCGGCACGATCAGCAATGAGACGATGACGAGGAGCGCCGGCGCCAGAAGCAACAGCATCAGCCTCTGCTCCCTGCGATCATGCTGCATCGATGGATTGCTTGTCGATGTGGTCATCAATGACGCTCCTCAATTCACTGGCCTCGGTTGGCCGGTGGTTACTGCTGGATGAAGGACGCCCAGCGCTTCTGTGCTTCCTCGCCAGCTGGCGAGCTCCACCATTCGTCCGACACCAGCACCTGCTTGGCGGCGTTTTCGGGCGAGCTTGGCATTTCTGCTGCGCGTTCCGCCGAGATCTTGCCGGTCTTATAGGCTTCGGGGTTGCCCGGACCGTAATCGATATAGGCAGGGAAGTTTGCCTGGATCTCCGGTGTCATGGCCGCATTGACGAACTTGACCGCCGTTTCGAGATTGGGCGCGCCCTTGAGGATACAGAGCGAGGTATATTGCAGGAAGCCCTGGTTGAAGGTGTAGCTGATCGGAGCGCCTTCCTTGGCGACGGCGGTCACACGACCGTTCCAGGCCATTTCCATATCGACCTCGCCATCGGCGAGAAGCTGCGCCGACTGGGCGCCCGACGTCCACCAGACGGTAACGTAGGGCTTGATTTCTTCGAGCTTCTTGAAGGCGCGGTCGACATCCAGCGGATAGAGCTTGTCGGCCGGGACGCCGTCGGCGAGAAGCGCTGCCTCAAGCGTTGCCAGCGGGTGGTTGCGCAAGGCGCGTGTACCCGGAAACTTCTTGACGTCCCAGAAATCCGCCCAGGTCTGGGGCGGCTTTTCGCCGAACTTGTCCTTGTTATAGGCAAGCACGCTGGAATAGAACTCATAGGCAACGGAATAGGCACTCTTATACTCGGCGGGCATTTTCTCGGCATTGGGGATCTTGGAGAAATCAAGAGGCTCGATCATACCCTGCTGGCCGCCGCGAATGCAGTCTTGCGTCGGCGTATCGATGACATCCCAGATTGGTTTTCCCGTCGCGGTCTGGGTCTTGATGACAGGCCAGGCGTCGGGCGCGCTGTCCTGATTGACGGTGATGCCGAGCAGTTTGGCGACCGGATCGAGAATGGCCTTGGTCTGGGCCTCCTGGTAGGCGCCACCCTGCGAAACGAAAGTTATCTGTTCAGCCGACGCGAGACCGGCAGAAAGAGCGAAGGCTGAAGCAGAAAGCACGAGCGTGGAAAATTTCAGTATCATGTCCGTTCTCCTCTTGTGGCGGGGCTTCGAACCCCGTTTTGATGGTTGAATGTCGGGTCTTAGCGCCCAATTGCATCGAGGAACTGGTACCAGCCGGCGACAAGCCGGACGGCGGGTTCCCGGATGGGATAGAAAGGAACGGGTTTGAGCCGTTTTGAAGTCAGAAGCCCTAGATCGGGACTTTCACCAGTGACGATAGCCGCGACGTGCTTTCCCATGGTTGAGGCCAGTGCCACGCCGGTGCCATTGTAACCAACCGCGTAGACGATGCGGTCATCCAGTCGTCCGGCATGCGGTATGCTGTCCATCGTCATAGCGACGAGGCCGGACCAGCGATGCGTGACGGCAACGCCCGCAAGCTCGGGAAACTGGCGCACCATCGCCCGATGCAAGGCCGCAAAGGCGCTCTCCGAATCGTTCTTGCCGAAGGCTCCGCGACCGCCGTAGAGCAGGCGGTCGCCTGCCTTGCGGAACCAGCGCATCATCCGACGGGTTTCGGTGTAGCTGCGGCCGTACGCCAGCAGCTTTCTGCCCGACAGCCCCGAAAGCGGCGCTGTGGCGATCATTGCCGAGCGGAACGGGATGATGGCCTTGCGTACCGCTGAGGTGGCGGGGGTCAGGTCCGAATATGAATTGGTGGCAATCACCACCTGCCGGGCCGTGACTGTGCCTCCCGCTGTCTCTAGGACTACGCCGGATCCTTCGCGGCGAAGACCCGTCACCGGGGTGTTTTCGAAGATATCGAGGCCAGACTTTTTTAGTCCGGCAGCGATGCCGAACACGAAATTGAGCGGATGGATGATGCCGCCATGGGTGTTGAGCATGCCGCCCAGGAAATCTCGCGAGCCGGTCTCCGCCTCCATTTCAGCCGCCGACAAAATGGAGCAGGCGCGATCACCGAGCGCCTGATGCAGCCATTCGAATTCCTTCTTCAGCGAAGTGAGCGATACTGCATTGTGCGCGCAGCGTAACGACCCGGTCGGCTGATAATCGGCCGCGGCAATGCCGTAATCCTCGACAAGCTCGCCGACATGATCGATGGCCTCTATGCCGAGATCATGCATACGTCGGGCCGTGTCGATGCCGTAACGTGCGGCAATCTCGGAAAAGGCAAGCCGGAACTTGCCCGAGACCACGCCGCCGTTGCGTCCGCTTGCGCCCCAGCCGATGCGGCTTGCTTCAAGTACAACGGCCGACAGGCCGCGGCGAGCAAGGTAGCGTGCCGTCGACAACCCAGTGTAACCGCCGCCGATAATGGCAACGTCGTAGTGACGACCGCCCGACAGCGCATCGAAGACCGGGCGGTCGGCAGCTGTCTCCTGCCAGAGCGAGGCAATGTCAGGAAAGGGAGGATGGGCGGTCATCATTTCTGGGTTCCGTGATCAGGCTGCGCTTGCGTTCTGGATGCCTGCGGCCAATTCGGCATCGACCGCGTCAGCAAGCTCCTTTAGCGAAGAAAAATGGAAATCCGGCTTGGTCAGCACCTTGGGTTCTGGCGTGCCGCCAAAGCCCTGTTGGCCTTGGCGCCGTTCGATCCAGCAAGTCGTGTAGCCCAGTTCTTTTGCAACGCCGATATCGTGATGCTGGCTCTGGGCAACATGCAGGATTTCCGACTGTTTGTAGCCGCAGGCCGATTGGCGGCCCTTGTTGAAAGCGAAGAACTGCGGGTTGGGTTTAGCGCATCCGGCCTCATCGCAGGTAACGCTGTCATGGAAGGGATTACCAAGCGTCGCCGAATAGGCCGAGAAGGCAGTACGGTCTGCATTGGTCATCGCAACCAGCCGGAAGTTCTTGCGCAGACGGGCCAGGGCCTCGACCGAGTCGGAAAACGCCGGCCAGCGCAAAACGGCGAGTTGGAAGGCCTCAGCCGTCGCATCGTCCCGCGTCAGGTCGAGTTCTGTTGCCAGCGACAGGTAAACATCCTTCATGGCGAAGGAGGAACGACCGTAGAACTTGTCGCGGCCGCGCTTGTAAGGTTCGAAGATAGCATCGTCAGAAGCGCTGGCGGCCTTTTCGCCGCCCAGTGCCCGAACGGCATTCAGCACGCCCGTTTCGAAATCGATCAAAGTACCGACGACATCGAAGGTCATGACCTTGAAGTGGGTGAGGTTCATAGTCTTCTTTCCTTGTTGACTGTAAGGTTGGAACGGCAAGTTTTAGGATGCTTCCGGCACCACGATCGTGTCTTCGGGATGCAACGCCACGGTTATGGCTTCGCCGGGCTTTTTAAGTTGCAATCGGCCGGCATGGTTGCTGGCAAGCCTGAGGCTGAGGTCGTCACCGGACGAGAGCTTCAGAAAAACCCGGATGCTTTCTCCCTGATAGAGTGTCTCAGTCACGGTTCCGGTAAGTCGATTGACGCCGGCCACTTCGCTGCCATCGGCGACGACGAGCTTTTCGGAGTGGACCGCAAGATGCAGACGGGTGTTCTGGGGGACGGCGTGCGACGTGCGCAGGACGATATCGCCGAGCCGCACGGTGTCGTCGCTGGCGCGCTCGACCGACAACAGTGTTGCTTCGCCGATGAAACGGGCAACAAAGGAATCGGCGGGGTGGTCGTGAAGTTGCTCCGGCGTATCGACTTGGACAAAGCGGCCTTTGTTCATTATGGCGACGCGGTCGCTCATCGTCAAAGCCTCTCGCTGGTCGTGGGTGACGTAGATGATGGTCGCGCCAAGCTTCCGGTGAAGCCGCTTGAGTTCGATCTGCATGGACTCGCGTAATTGCTTGTCGAGCGCTGACAGCGGCTCGTCCATCAGGATCAGTCCCGGCTCGAAGATCATAGCCCGGGCAAGGGCAACCCGCTGGCGCTGCCCCCCGGAAAGCTCGTGGATACGGCGCTGCTCGTATCCGGCCAACTCGACCATGTCGAGGGCTTCGCGTAGCATTTCGGGCCAGCTCGATTTCGGTAGGCGGCGCGCCCGCAGCGGAAATGTGATGTTCTCGGCGACGCTCATATGCGGGAAGAGCGCGTAGTTCTGAAAGACGATTCCGATATCGCGTTTGTGTGGCGGCTCGAATGTAATATCCCGTTCGCCGAGCCAGATGGAGCCCGACGTCGGTTGGACGAAGCCGCCGAGGATTCCCAAGAAGGTTGTCTTGCCCGAACCCGATGGCCCTAGAATGGAGACGAATTCTCCCGCCGCGACTTCCAAGCTAACATCGTCCAGGGCCTGAAAAGCCCCATAGCTCTTGTGTGCCGAGCGGATAGAAACGCCCACGCGTTCTGATTTTTTCAAAACAACCATCTGATCCCACTGCAAAATTAATGCGCGCAAAGGTTCGGATGACCGGCGCCGCATTTCCTGTTGAGCAGAAACCTGAACATATCTGTCGCGCTTGGGCTTCGCTTGCCCTAAGGCTTTATATGTTCTGTTCCCCGTTTTCATCGAAGATCTTTTGCCTTCTGTGATTGGCAGCAGACCAAACAAAAGACGAACCCGCAATTGAAAAAAAGTTCAGAAGGCTGTTACATCATGTAATGAACAATTTGCGCCGCTCTTTGCCATCGATGAATGGGTTGTTTACGTTCGAGGCTGCTGCACGCTGCGGAAATTTTTCCAAGGCAGCAGACGAACTCAATGTGACGCCCGCTGCCGTCAGCCGCATGATCGCACGACTGGAGGAGCATCTCGATACGGTGCTGTTTGTTCGGCAGTCTGGGGGCGTAGGCTTGACGGAATCCGGCAGGCTGTTGTTCGACGCGATTGCCCGTGGCTTTTCGGGAATCGAAAATGCCCTGCGAGAGATTGACGACCGGCGCATCGGGATCCAGACAGTCTCCCTCTCGGTTTCAACCGGCTTTACCACGCACTGGATGATGCCGCGCATGCCGGATTTCAAGAAGCAGTTTCCGACAGTGGATTTGCGCTTCCAATTGGTGATGGGTGCGCTGGCGGGGCCGGTCAACGATGTCGATCTTGGCATGCGCTTCGTGAATGGTTCGGACGAGCGGCACGAGGCTGCTTTTATCATGCCGGAAATCCTCATCCCGATCTGCAGCCCGTCCTATCGGGAAAGTCATGGACAGGATGGCGGCGAAGTCAAGCGAACCCCCGACACCACGATCAATCTCAGCGACGCCCAGCCGAACTGGTCCACCCTCTTTTCTCCGGCAAACGAGGGCGATGCGGTCAATTCGATGATCTTTTCCGACTATGCCATTGTGGTGCAGGCAGCGCTTCTGGGGCAGGGTGTGGCACTCGGCTGGCTGAACGTGGTTGCACATTGGCTGCGAACCCAGACACTCGTGCCGGCGCGCGAGCATCTGATGACAACAGGCCGCCAATGCCATCTCGTCCGTCTTCGGGACAAGCCGGCGCGCGACATCGTCATGCAGGTTCGTGACTGGATGATCGCAGAGCTCAATGACGACATTGTTGCCGTGGACAGGCTCTATCCGGATCTCGGCCTCATGCCGGAGAGTTGGTCTAAGATTTGACTGCGGGTGACGCTTAGAAGGAAAGCAGAGATGCGCTGACCTCCTGAAATCTGATGATTAAAGAACTGCGTCGTTATGCGCTACGGCAAAATCGACAGGCACACGGGTTGAAGGTTCGTTTCCTTTCAAGGCGTGCATCGCTGGTTTTCGCAGCGGCTGAAACAGTGCCGAACGAAGGCTCTGATCCTCGTTGAGCCGTGACATCACTCTCGCCTTGCCTGAAAGCTGTGATCGGCTGACCAAGGCATGCCGGTAAGTGGAACGAGCGCACAATTGCGGTAAGATGTTTCGTTTCCGGTTCTTGAGGTCCAATGTCTGAAGTCGATTGGTTAAGCCATCTCCTGCAAATCGTCACGGTAACCGGTCAGCTCGAGGTGCGCTGTGCCTATGGCGCGCCGTGGCGTCTGACGTGGAGCCGGGCGGCGGCGAACGAAATTCCCTACCACGTCATCGTCAAGGGCCGGGCCATCTTCGAGGATCCGGAGACGCGAACGGCGAGGGAGCTGGTGAGCGGGGATATCGTGTTGCTTCCTCACGGTGCGGCGCACGTGCTTCACGACGGTAGCGGAAAAACGCCAATCCCCACCCAGCAGCGCAAGGGCTCTGCCGGATGGATGTTGAGCGAGAACGACAGTCAGGGCGAGCAACTCGATTTGTTGTGTGGGCGATTTTTCATTTCACCGCCCCACGATCGGCTGATCCGCAATTACCTGCCTACGAACCTTGTGGCGCGAACGGGAAACGACGTCGGAAAAGACGGTATCGGATCTGCTACCGATCAACTGGCCAGTTTGGTGGGGCTGATGCGAATGGAGTCCGCCGGCGATCGCGCGGGAGGACGCGCCGTTCTCAACGCGCTTTCTTCGGCCCTCTTCACGCTGGTGCTGCGAGCGGCGAGCGAATCCGACAAAGCCCCCGAAGGCTTGTTGGCCCTGGCCGGCCACCCGCGATTGGCTCCGGCAATTGCCGCCATGCTCGCCGATCCCGCCCAGCCATGGAAACTGCCTGATCTGGCGGACCTGTGTGGCATGTCTCGCGCTACGTTCATGCGGCACTTTCAAGACAGGCTGGGTTGCTCCGCCCTCGATTTGTTGACCGATCTCCGTATGAGCCTGGCAGCCAACGAGTTGAAGAAGCCGACGATCAGCACCGAGGCTGTGGCCGAAACGGTCGGTTATCAATCCGTTTCCGCATTCCGCCGTGTGTTTACCGAGAGAATGGGGATGACGCCCGGGGAATGGCGCAGGCAAGCGCATACTGGCCGTGCGGGCGCTGACTAGGAGTGCTCCATAGGATTGATCCTTTCGCACATTATATTGAGGTAATCCAGTCTCGATATTCTCACTGACGGCCGTAAATTGGGCTCCGTAATCACTTGATGAAGGAGCCACCCAATGAACTACATCAGCAACGCAGCCAACGAACTGACGCCGACGAACGCCGTCATCGAAACCATCCTGAGCCGTAGTGCTGCCAAGTACTATGACCGCGCCGCCACACTGAGCGACGATGAGATCCGCGACCTGGTGCGGATCGGCACCTCCGCACCGACATCGTTCCACCTGCAGAACTGGCGGTTTATCGCCGTCCGTACGCCTGACGCCAAGGCACTGCTCCATCCGATCGCCTGGAAGCAGCCCGCGATCCTCGACGCCGCCGTTACTTTCATCATCGTCGGCCAGTTGGCCGATGCCAGCACGGTCCCCGCGCGCCTGGCACCGGTCGTGGAAGCCGGCATCATGCCGGCCCATCTGGTGCCGGAATGGGAAATCCCCGCCCGCGGCCTGTATGACGACCAGCCGCAGCGTCAGCGCGACGAGGCGGTGCGCTCCGCTACCTTTGGCACCGCCGCAATCATCTATGCCGCCCGCTCCTTCGGCCTGGGTTCGACACCGATGATAGGCTTCGACGCAGAGGCCGTGCATCGCGAATTCGGCCTGGCCGAAGACGAAATCCCGGTGATGCTGCTGACCGTCGGGCCGGAGCGGGCCGGCAACTGGCCGCAGAAGCCGCGCATGCCGGTGGCCGAGGTCCTGTCCTTCGCCTGATTACCAATCCAATCAAGAAATGGGAGATTACAATGTCCAGAACCGTTGTTCTGACGCCGGAACAGGTGCCGGCTGAATCGAAACAGACGCTCGACACGTTCACCAGGAACATCGGGTTCACGCCCAACATGATGGCGGCTTTCGCGCAGAGCCCCATTGCGTTCAACGCCTGGGCCACCCTGCTCGGCTCCCTGAGCAAGGCGCTCGACGTAAAGACACGCGACAGCATCGGCCTTGCCGTCTCGGAGGTGAACGGGTGTAATTACTGCTTGACTGTTCACAGCTTCACCGCTGAACATATGGCTAAACTGCTGGCCGATGACATCATTCTCGCGCGCAAGGGTCATGCTACCGACCCGAAGCGGGACGCCGCCGTCCAGTTTGCACGCAAGGTCGTCGAGACCCGCGGGCAAGTCAGCGACGCTGACCTGAAAGAGGTCCAGGATGTCGGCTACACCGACGCCAACATCATCGAGATCATCGCACTGGTGGCGATGTATTCGCTGACGAACTTCTTCAACAACGTCTTCGATCCCGAAAAGGACTTCCCTTTCGTCACTCCGGCTGGCTCGATCTGAGCCTTCGACTGCGCAACCTTTTGAAGCTTTGGGATCATTGACATGAATATTCTCCATATCGATAGCAGCCCGAGGCAGGGATCGCACAGCCGTCAGCTTTCGGCGGCGATCATCGAAAAGCTTCTTGAGGTTGCGCCCGGCGCGAGCATCATTCGACGTGACCTGGGGGCTGAACCCCTGCCGCAAACCGAAGCCCTCTACGCCGTCGCGTTGGCGTCGCCGGCGACGTTGGCCGCCCCGCCGATGGGTTCTCTCGATCTTTCCGAAGCGCTTATTCGGGAAGTCGAAGCGGCCGACGTGATTGTCATCGGAACGCCGATGCACAATTTGACGATACCCTCGGTCCTCAAGGCGTGGATCGATCAGATCCTGCGTGTCGGCCGCACAATTAAGTCGACGCCATCAGGGAAGGTGGGAATGCTCCGGGACCGACCGGTCTATATCGGCGTGGCTTCCGGCGGCTTCTTCACCGGTGAGCGCGCCAACCAGCCGGATTTTCTCACACCCTATATGTCGCTGGCACTCAGCTCCATTGGACTGAAAACGCAACAATTTCTTCCGCTTCAAGGGACCGCCTTCCTGGATCGGAGCCAGGCGCCATTAGCGAGGGACAAAGCCCTCGCCGCTCTCGACCTGACCGCCGCTGAGCATTTTCGAGAATTCCACGATCGTCCTGCGGTGCTTACGAGCGCTGGCAGACCGTTTCGCGATCCCCTTAGCTCAGGAGAGCGTCGCCAACAGCATTCTGACCGCGCGCCGCAGGTTCTTGGCACGCCCGCACCTTAACCTCCGGCCGCCGCCGGACCGTGAACATGAGGTCTCGTTATGATTTTACCTACCAATACGTTTCCCCAAATCGGCGACAGGATCACCGGCAAATCAGCACCGCCTGATGACAGCGCCGTCCGCGAATGGATCGGAGCAGACACGTTCGGCCATTGGACCGAACTGCGGACCTGGATTGACGAATTCTATCCGGGAGTTTTCGCACTGGACTGGCTCTACGGCGGCAAGAACCGCGGTTGGTCTTTGCGCTATAAGAAAACGAAGGCGTTCACCACCCTGGTGCCGGAATACCGGCGGTTTTCGGCTGTCGTGGTGATGGGCGGAGCCGAGCGAGAGAAGTTCGAGGAGCGGCGTTATGTCTGGCGCCCGCAACTGGTCAAGCTTTGCGATGAAGCCAAAACATACATCGACGGAAAATGGCTGACGCTTGCCATCTCGTCGGCAGACGATCTGCATGATGTGACGGAACTTTTGGCGATGAAGCGCCCGCCACCGCCGCGCAGTTGAAGGCGTCAAGCCGATCACATGTCGCGCGAGAGATCGAAAAACCCTCCACGCCTGCAATTTCCAACCAACAAATATCTGAGGAGACAATTCCCATGAAAGCGATCGTAGTGACCGACCAGGCTGCGGGAACAGCCGGAATGAAGCTGGTGGAACGACCCAGGCCACAGGCAGCGATCAACGAAGTCCTCGTTGAGGTCCATGCAGCGGGCTTCGTCAACACCGAACTGGATTGGCCTTCGACCTGGACCGATCGAACCTTTCGTGACCGGACGCCATCGATCCTCGGCCATGAGCTGGCCGGTGTGATCACCGCGCTGGGCTATGGCACCACGGGGTTGTCGATCGGTCAGCGGGTGTTCGGCCTGACTGACTGGTATCGCGACGGCACACTCGCTGAGTACGTCGCTGTGGAGGCCCGCAATCTCGCGCCGCTGCCCGGCAGCGTCGAGTTCACGGTGGGCGCAAGCCTGCCGATATCTGGCCTGACTGCATGGCAGGGACTGTTTCAGAATGGCCGCCTTCAAGCGGGGCAGAGCGTGCTCGCACACGGCGCGGCTGGCGCCGTCGGCGCGATCGTGACGCAGCTTGCCCGGGAAGCAGGCGCCTATGTCATCGGTACCGGACGCGCCGCTGACCGCCAGAAGGCGCTCGACTTTGGTGCAAATGAATTCGTCGATCTCGGAAACGACATCTTGGAGGACGTCGTCGGCGTCGATCTGGTATTCGACGTTATCGGCGGCGACATACAGAAACGATCCGCAGCGCTGATCCGGGCCGGTGGAACGCTTGTGACAGCCGTCGGACCGACGGATATTCGGCCTTTGGAGGGCCTGACGGCTGACTTCGTCGTCGAGGCCGATCGTGCCCAGCTATCCGAGATCGTTCAGCGGGTCCGGGACGGAAGACTGCGGACGAACGTCGGCAAGGTTTCAAGCCTGGACGATGCGGTCGCCACCTTCAATTCGACCGAGCGGCGCGCTGGAAAGACGGTCATTCGCGTTCTCCCGTGAGGACGCCACGCGCACTCCTTGGAGGGTTCCCCCGCAATCGCTGCGAAATATGCCCACCCGGACCGCCCGGTGATCGGCATGGTCGGCGATGGTGCCATGCAGATGAACAACATGGCCGAACTGATCTCGGTTGCCAAATACTGGCGAGACTGGGCCGACCACCGCTTCATCATCTGCGTCTTCAACAATGAAGACCTCAACCAGGTGACCTGGGAGCAGCGGGTGATGGAGGGCGATCCGAAGTTCGAGGCCTCGCAAAGCATTCCCACCTGCCTTACCACCGGTTTGCCGAGCTCATCGGTCTCAAGGGTCTGTTTGTCGATCGCCCCAAAGATCTGGGGCCCGCCTGGGACGAGGCGCTTGCGTCGGATCGCCCTGTTCTCCTTGAGGTCAAACCGACCCGGAAGTGCCGTCGATGCCGCCGCATCTGACGTTTGCGCAGGTGAAGAAACTCACAACCACGCTGATGAAGGGTGATCCAAATCAGGAAGGTGTCATCCGCGGCACGGTGCGGCAGGTGTTGAGCTCAGTCCTGCCAGGCAAGCACGAATAATCGCGCAATACGGCGAAAAGGGTTGGAAAGGTGAGTGCAGTAGCGGCCGTCCTCAAGCCAAGGTCAGAATTGGGAGTGCGTTCGGTGTCGGGCGCTAGACCCCCAGGTTCGTCCAATAGCTGGTAGCAAACGCTATTCGGCGGCTTGGCGGAGCGCAGACCGCTCCGCAGGTCTGACCTGATGTGGTGGACGGCCTCCGCTCCCGGCATCGCAATGTGCCAAAGTGTGGCAGTCGAAAGTCACATGAGGGAGAGCCGACCATGGAGCAGGTTAGCACAATCGGATTGGATATCGCTAAGCACGTCTTTCAGGGGCATGGCGTAGACGCGGTGGGCGCGGTAGTGGTCCGCCGAAAGCTGCGACGTGACGATGTCGCAGCTTTCTTCAAGGCTTTGCCGCCGTGCCTAATCGGAATTGAGGCGTGTGCGACCGTGCACCACTGGGCCCGGGTCCTCTTAGCGCCGGGTCATGAGGTTCGGCTGATGCCGGCGTCTTACGTCAAGCCATACGTGAAGCGGAAAAAAATGATCTGTCATGAACCTTGATCGCACATCGAATTCCACATTCCGTTAAGATGCCGCCGGGCGTGTGGCGTAGAAGGCCTTCGCATCCGCCGTGAAGGCAGCCCGCTGATCGGCTTTCGTATAGAACATATGCCCGCCGCGATAAAGTTTTAGCCCGACGCGGCCGCCGGCAAGCGAGGGCGGCAGGTGGTCGACGACGTAGCGGCTGACACTATAAGGCGTCACCAGATCGCTGTAGCCATGCGCAATCAGCAGGCGGAAGGCCGGGTTCGCGGCGAGCAGTTGCCTGACGTCGTCGGTAGCGCTGGCCTGGAAGGGCGATCCGCCGCCCCATTCCCAGCGCCAGTTGATATCGGTGGCGAGCATGGAATAGGTCATCTCGGTCTTGAAGCCGAGCTCGTTGCGGGCGTAATCGGTAAAGGCGCCGCCATAGGCGCATGTGAAGCCGTTCCAGGGATCGTCGCCGGGCCTATCCGATTCCGGATAGGGATCGGGTGCTGCAAAGGAGGCGTCGTAAGAACTCATCACCTCGCCGCTGCCTCCATCTGAATGTTTGACGAAGGAACTGCCGAGGAAGCCGCGGTTGCGGGTGACGATATCCTCTGGAATGCCCGTCAGGCGAGCGATCCTGCCATAGAAGGCGGCGGCCTCGGCGCCCGTCGGCGGCGGCCCGGCGAGCGTCGTCAGATAGTCTCCGAGCGCGAAGGTCTCGGCTACCTTCTGCTTCTCTTCGTCAAAGGCCTTGTGCCGGTCGAGTTCGGCGGCGGCTAGCGACGGCAGCTCTAGTGCTGCGCCGAGCGGGAACTGATCGGCATTGAACGTCAGTTGACCCTCGAGAAAGGGGGAAAGCATCACTACGCGGGCGACGATGATGCCCTGGCTTTGCTGCAGCGCTGAAGCGACCTTGGCCGCGCGGAAGCCGCCATAACTTTCGCCGAGAAGATATTTCGGCGAGTTGGAACGGTTGTTGTGCGCGACATAGAGCGCGATCGCCTTCGCGATGCTCTGGGCGTCGGCACTGACGTTGTAATAATTGGAGGCGTCGTCGGCCTTTGCCGTCCGGCTCCAGCCGGTGCCGATCGGATCGATCAGCACGAGATCGGTGAAATCGAGCCAGCTTTGCGGGTTGTCGACGAGTTTCGCATTGGCGCCGTCGCGTCCGTCCGGCCCGAAATCGAGTACCTTCGGCCCGACCAGCCCGAGATGCAGGAAGGCGGAAGCAGCACCCGGCCCGCCGTTGAAGGCAAAGGTCAGAGGCCGGTTCGGCCCGCCATCCCTTGCGACATAGGCGGTGTAGAAGATCGCGCCGGTCTGCGCGCCGTCCGGGCCGAAGAGATCCAGCGTGCCGGCGGTCGCGGTATAGGCAATCTTCCGGCCACCGATTGTCGACACGTGTTCGGTGACGGAATCGGCCGGCAGAAGCTTCAGCACGCCGTCGCGTGCGCCGCTCTGGACATTCGCCCTCGGTGGATCGCTTTCCTTTGCATGGTACAGGGCAGGTGCCACAAAGCGATCGGAGTCAGTCATGATGGTGTTCCTTTGAGAGTGCAAATGAGTCGAAGGTCTGGGTCCCTAAGAAAGGCATTCGGGCGGGAGTTGCGCAGCTGCAGGAGCCTCAACAAGTGGCAGGAATGGGAGGCGGGGCCGACTGCGCCCACCCCTCGCACACCGTTTACCGGCCGCACCCATCCTCCATAAGAACACGTCCCAATAGTGCTTTGAGAGGTCAAGGGCGGAGTGTACGATGCAAGTGCCATATCGTTTCCCCAGCCCTACTCTTCGGACTCGCCCGCGCGAACAATGACTTTCGACTCAGCTTTGAACGCGTCAACGAGCCGGCCTCGGGTCGCCTCATCGATAATCGGTTCCTTCCCTTGCGCGGATGCATTGGTGAGATCGACGACCGCCTTCTCGATGCCGGTGTAAAACCGCTCGTTTTCGATCGCCATGCGCAACTGAAGCGAATAGTCTGTGGAAACGAAGTCGCGCATGAGGTCCTGCGTCCATGTTGCCCGGAGGAGACCGGGATCGCCTTGCCGGACGATCTCCAGCTCTTCTGGCGTGAAGGTAAATGTTTCGCCGGCCTGAATATTTCGAAACCAGAGCATCTTGTTCTCGTCGCTAGCCTGCCCGTTCACCAAAGCCGGCGTGATGAATTGCTTGATGTTTGTTTGAGGGTGAACCTGTGCCGTCCCATGACAGGACAGGCAGGATGATACGGGATTGTCCACGACCCCGTTCACACGGCCATGCCATCCGAAAACCGTCCGCTTAGAAAGATCGAAGATCTTGCCCTGCTTGACCAGATCTATGACTTTCGGGTTCGAATATTGCTGAACGAATGTTGCGGGATCAGTTTTACCTGGATCATTTCCCCACATGACTCCCACCGGGAGGAGCTTGGACTTCCAGTCGCTCGGCACGGTTGTGTCTCCATTGTAATAGAGAAATGTGCCGTAAACCCATCCAGTCGCATGGTCGAAATTCTTATCGCGAACGCCGAAATCGATCTGGATGAGCCGCAAGGTTTTCGTGACCCGCGAACTCGTGTCACTCGCGCTCGGATATATGTTCGCATGCCATTCCGGCGATCCCAGCAGATAAGGAACCTGATCCGTGCCCGCCTCTGTAAATAGAAATTTTATGATGAAGCTGCCGTTATCGAAAGCCAGATTGGTCAGATCAGCAGATTTTGGGTTCTTCCAGGTTTTGCCAAGAAGCACACCTCCTGTTTCATTGAACGATCCAACGGCCCAGGTCTGGACCACCTGCGTCTGCTGTTTGTGAAGGAAACCGACTGGTGCTTGACGCTCCTGAGTCATTCCGCAAATCGGCTCTCGCCCAGACCCAATAACTCCCTGCTGTAGATCAGCCTGCGTGTTTCCGAACGAGAAGGTCAGCCACGGAACATGATACCAGTTTAGGGAAGGCTCGGGACAGCCGTGGCGGATATCCTTCGGGAAGGCAGTGAGGCCATAGTTCAAAACCGCTTGGAAATACCGATCGCGCTCACTCGGCTTGCTTGGACTAAGTGTTAGCCAGGGTTGCCCCGTCATATCGGCGGCATGGTCCGGAAAATCGTAATTGGCAGAAAAAAGGTCGCCGTTCCAGTCATTCGGCTTTTTAAGCAGCGAGCTTTCGAAGCCCGGGTAACCCGAACCCGCAATTTGTGCTTCAGCAGTGCCAAAGGTCCCGATCGACAGAAGAACAAGCGCCGCCCCGAATCTGCAAGGCGTGGATGCTAAATCGTGCCGGGTAGGCTTACGTCTGCACTCGCAAACGGCTCCCCACCTGGCGAAATCCGACTTGCCGTACCTCCGCTTGTTACTCTTAAGTGGCTCAACGAAGAACGTATTCTTTTGACGCACAGCAGCCATTACTACATCCTTTTCGTGTTCGAACCGACCGAGGTGATGCCGCGACATCGGACGCGGCTGGTTCCGTCGCAGCCCAAGAACAATTTTCAAGCGTCGTGCCAATTGAGTTGATTGATAGGGCAGAACGGAAACTGGTGCTCCCGCAAACACTTAGGGGGATGAAATACCGGACCGAAGAATCCTGAGTCATGTCACGAAGCCGACAAAATTGACGACAATGTCGCACATATGTCGTGAGGCTCTCGGAGAGCCACGGTAACTCTGCGCAAGCACGTCTCCGTCGAATGAGCCGCACTTGACGCAAATGCTGGCAATTGGAAAGCAGCGTTGTGACCTACCGAGCACATGCAGACAGACATGTCGCAAATCTCACAAGCCCGTCGCACTGTGGATCCCTAGCGAGCCGACCAGCTCGAAATTCTATTCATCGCGCAATTGGCTTGGCACGACGAGTGCTAGGACCCACCGAGACAATGAAACTGAGAGGATTCGGCCATGCCGCAACTGCTGACCATCAACGTGAAAATTACGAAACCCCAAACGCAAAACTTCCAATATAGAGATCGATCCCCATTGAACGGAACCATCGAACTCTTCCGCTCCTCCGCCGCGGCCTTGGAATCGGAGCGCGTCGGTATCAACGTATAATATGAAATGTGATAACATGTCATAAGTTTGCTGAACGCGAAATAATTGATGGCCAAAGTGTAGGTCAGAATACCCCCATAGATTGCCCCGTGCATCGCAACGGCGATGAAAGGAACCCTAAAATCGGTTCATCAACCAAACTCAACCCTAGTTGTTACTTGTTTAAACGGCTCGTTATGGGGTTACATATGTCGCTAGTTAAAAGAAAAATCTTCTCCGTAGGCTTCTTGACCTTAATGGCATGCGGCGCGTCGGCGGCCGATCACGCCGACCACAGCGATCCGAGTGTCTCTTCTTACGAAGCACCGAGAACCTTCTCGTGGGCCGGGGCTTATGCCGGTCTTCACGGAGGTGTCGCGTCTCCAAAGTTCAACCCTTTCAATAGTGATGACGCCCCAGCGGTGGGCGCTCAGGTAGGTTGCAATCTCCGGGCCGGATGGGGCGTTGTCTGCGCAGAACTGGAAGGCTCTTATACGACCAACGAAGTGCCGGTGCCCGACGGCAAGGTGGAAACCCGCTTCCGCGGTGTTCACGTTACCGAAAGCGAGCTTATTGTTCCCAATCGAATCAACGGTGCTGGATCGCCAGCCTTGCCGGGCTACATGGATGCACAGGATGATAAACTTGAACCCAGATCATCGATTGCCGCGCCTCTTCCTGCAAACGCCCAGGTTTGGAGCTCGAGCTCTCCATTCGAAGAATTTTCCTACGGCGGTTATTCTTGGAATAATGATGTATGGGGAACCGGCGCCGGGCCTCAGACGATTTCGGTTCATGCAGGCAAACAGTGGAGCGTTTGGTCGAAACAGCCTAATACAAATGGCATCAAGAGCTATCCCCACCAGGCTTTAAATATTGGAAAGCCGCTCAGTTCAATTAATACTCTGACTTCGAGCTTCAATCAGGATGTTCCGGCTGGCGGGGCCTGGGACACCGCCTACGACATCTGGGACAGCTCACACCAGAATGAGATAATGCTCTGGACAAACTACACTGCAAGTCCAGAGGGAAGCGGCAATGTCAAGCCCATCTCATATCGTTACGACCGCTCGGGCGCAGCGATCCCGCTCTACCGCAATGTCAATGTGGGCGGGGCGACTTGGAACGTGTTCACGGGCTCTAATGGTCACAACGTGATCTCACTGCTGTGCACATCCAAAAGCGATAGCGGAACGGTGGACATCAAGAGCATCCTAGAGTGGCTCAAGTCGAAGGGCTACTTTGGCGACATGCACGTCGGCAGCGTTCAATATGGCGTCGAGATTACCTCGTCCCCCGAGGGGATGAACTTCAATTTTAATAATTGGTCGGTGAGTTCGACTTGATACAGGCGTTGGTCCATCGATCCCAACCAGGAGGGATTAAGTTCTTTGAGGATGATGGGCGATGTCACGTTGTTTCTTGGACGCCTGAACATGGTGCATTTGCAGGATGAGGCGTGATCCTCTACCCTGCAAAATGGGCATGGTGTAGCTTATCCACAAACAACGTGACATCGCCAGGTAGGCATCGATCTCGCCCGCCGCACGGTCGCCAAATAGCGAGGGGCCATGAACATCTCGTCCTCCCCCCCAGCAGCGCCGCGAGAAACGGGCTCGCCAAGTGGCAACTTCGTGAAGACACGCTAAGAACGCGTTTGACCTGCCACTGAGAATTTCCTCCAGAATGGATTAGAGTCCGGCCTATTACGGGACGGACGAATGAAGAAGCAGAGATTTACGGAAGAGCAGATTATCGGTGTGCTGAAGGAGCAGGAGGCTGGCGCGAAGGCGGCCGACCTCTGCCGCAAGCACGGGATTTCAGAAGCGACGTTTTATAACTGGAAAGCCAAATATGGCGGCATGGAAGTCTCCGAGGCGAAGCGGCTGAAGGCGCTTGAGGACGAGAATACCAGGCTGAAGAAGCTGTTGGCCGAACAGATGCTTGATGCAGCCGCGCTCCGCGAGCTTCTTGCAAAAAAATGGTAGGGCCTGCCGCCAAGCGTGAAGCCGTCACGCATCTGAAGGCCGTCATGGGTCTTTCGGAACGGCGGGCCTGCCAGATCGTATCCGCCGACCGCAAGACGATCCGTTATCGGTCCAATCGACCGCCGGAGGTCGATCTGCGAGCGAAGCTGCGTGACCTCGCTAATGAGCGACGGCGTTTCGGCTACCGGCGGCTATTCATCCTGCTTCGGCGAGACGGAGAGCCGTCCGGGGTCAATCGCATATACCGTCTTTATCGCGAGGAAGGGCTTTCCGTTCGCAAGCGAAAGGCCCGTCGGCGTGCTGTCGGCACGCGTGCGCCGATCCTGGTCGAAGCGAAGGCCAATGCCCGCTGGTCGCTGGATTTCGTCCACGACCAGTTTGCCGGCGGTAGACGCTTCCGGGTGCTAATGTTGTCGATGATGTGACGCGCGAATGCCTGGCGGCAATCCCCGACACGTCGATCTCCGGTCGCCGTGTTGCTCGGGAACTGACGACGCTGATCGAACGACGCGGCAAGCCTGACATGATTGTCTCCGACAACGGCACCGAATTCACCTCGAATGCCATTCTTGCCTGGTCGAAGGATCACAAGGTCGAGTGGCACTACATCGCGCCGGGAAAGCCAATGCAGAACGGCTATGTCGAGAGTTTCAACGGTCGCCTGCGCGACGAGTTGCTCAACGAGAGCCTCTTCTTCGGCCTCGATCATGCCCGCAGCGCCATCGCTGAATGGGCTGAGGATTATAACCATTTCCGGCCGCACTCATCGCTCGGATATCAGACCCCGGCAGACTATGCCGGGACCATCGCCGCAACCGGCTCCAACGCTGCGCAAGATGAAAGCTTCGCGTTTCCGCCGGTTGCTCACACCGCGCCATTTGGCGTATTCAAAGCCGCCGAGGCTCTAACCGCCGCTGGATGTAAGTTCAGTGGCAGGTCACGTTGGCAACGAACCCGGGGCATCATATTGAACCTTGGTTCCGGAGACGCCACCGATCGTCCGGCATGCGTGAAATACGCAAGATTGCACCGCGCGATCGAAATTCGTCCGAGCACAGACGCCGATGCTGGTCGATCTAAAGGCGGGCGCGGCCGAAACTGGTCGGGAATCGATCTCAAGATCGACCTGGATGGTTCGTATCCATCCGGCGAAGGCCGCAGGACTTATGATTTTGGCTCGCCTGCCATGATGCGTTCGATCCTTTCCGGATCACATTGCTCGTCTATGAGGAACTGCCGAACACCTCCGTCCCAGGTGCGGACATCGGCGAGGAATTCCTTCAAGCTCTCGATGCCGCGTTCGGTGAAGGTGGTGATGCCTTCCTCGGTTCCGTCATAAGCATGGATCATCTCGCCATAGTCGATGTTGTCTGAGTTGCTGGCGATTTCCTGGATGAATTCGAGGTTCTCGCCTATCAGCGAGGCGACATAGTCGATCGTGTAGACATGGGTCGGGCGCGCCATCAGGCCGTCATCTGCCGGGCGCTTCCGGCGGACCAGTTTCAGGGGAGTAGTTCCGGCAACCTGGATACAGAAAATGTTTGGCAGCCGGGCGAGCACGTCCGCCAACCAGGATTGCGGATCGATATCGTTCATCTTGGCCGTGACGATCAGGGAATACATAAAGGCGGCGCGCTCGCCCCCACGCTGGGAACCGGCGAATAACCATGCCTTTCTTCCGAGAGCAATGCCGCGCAGGGCGCGTTCGGCGGCATTGTTCGTGAGACACAGCCTGCCGTCGTCGAGGAACCGGGTGAAGGTTTCCCAGCGACCCTCCTTCTCGAACATGTAGTTGATCGCCTTGGCGACGGGATTGTGCTTCGACATCTGCGCACGCTGGGCCATGAGCCAGTCGTGCAGTTCCTCGACGAGTGGACGAGCATGTTGCTGCCTCGCTGCGAGCCGCTCCTCGGCAGGCATTCTGTTTTTGCCGCGCTCGATGTCGAAGAGCGCGTCGATGCGGGCCACAGCCTCCAGCGCGACGGGTGATATCTCGTGGGCGGGTTTGCCCTTGCGAACGTTGCCGGCGATGTCGGCCAGTTCGAAGAATTTGCGCCGCGCATGGCTCCAGCAGAGCGCGCTGATCACCGGCGCGGGGCTGCGGTCGGCACGATAGAGGTCGTTGTAGCCGCCGTAGGCATCGCCCTGCAGAGTGCCATACCACCCGGCGAGATGCTTATTGGGATGGGTCTTCTCGCGATCGGGTGAGAAGTGGAAGAGGGCTGCGGGAGGCGCGCCGCCCGCGAAGGGGCGGTCGTCGCGAACGTAGGTCCATAACCTTGCCTGCTTCGTTGCTTCCCTCGCCAGAAGCGGCACGGTGGTATCGTCGCCATGCAGCCGCTCGGCGGCCAGAACATGGGCGCGGATCAGGTCATGGATCGGTTGCAGCGCCGTCGCGCAAGACGCGACCTGGTCAGCCAACGTGAAGAGGCTGAGATCGACACCCTCCGTGGCGTAGCACTCAGCCTGGCGGTTCAATGGCTGATGCTGGCCGAACTTCTCGAACAGGATCGTGGCGAGCAGGTTCGGTCCCGCCCATCCACGTGGGGTCGCATGGAAAGGTGCCGGTGGTTGGCTGATCTTCTCGCAATCCCGACAGGTATACTTCTCCCGCACCGTCTGGATCACCTTCCACTGGCGCGGGATCACCTCCAGCGTCTCGGTGACGTCCTCGCCCATCTTCACGATCCGCGCTGAGCCACAGCAGGTGCAAGTCGAAGGAGCTTCAATGATTAGGCCCTCGCGCGGCAGGTGCTCGGGAAACGGCTTGCGGGCCGGACGACGGCGTTCGAAGGCCGAGACTTGCGCGATCTTTGCTGCCACGCGTTCTGCCGCGATCTCATCCTCTGTGGCGTCTGCCTCGAGTTCTTCGAGCTGCAATTCCATCTGGTCGATCAGCCGGGCGCGGCGTTCCGAGCTTTGGCCGTACTGCTCCCGCCGCATCTTGGCGATCTCGAGCTTGAGGTGCCTGATCATAGCCTCGGAGGTTGTCACGACGGCGCGCACCTGTGCGAGATCGGCCTCGGCGGAGGCGGCACGCGCCTCCGATGCCGCAAGCGCGGCGCGCAGTCTTCCTATCTCCGAAGCAGCATCATCCATGGCCGAAAGCTACCATGGAACATGCCAAAAGCCCAACAAAAACAGAGGAATGTACCTATCAACCCGCCTTGGAAGGCCTTTGCGTCCAGCGCGGATTGCGCCAGTCGATCCCTTCCAGGAGATAGCCGAGCTGCGCCGCCGACACCGGCACGGCAGAGCCATTCTGGCTTGACTGGCCAGATGAACTTTCCAGCTTCCAGCCGCTTCAGGTAAAGCGACATGCCAACGCCGTCATGCCAGAGCACCTTGATCAGGTCACCCTTGCGGCCGCGGAAGCAGAAAACCTCGCCGCTATGAGGATCGCGGCCAAGGCCTTCCTGCACCTTCAGCGCCAGGCTGTTCATGCCGCAACGCATGTCCGTCACGCCGCCCGCGATCCACTCCTTCACCCCGCCCGGAAACGCGATCATGACACGTCCAGGATCGACAACAGACGGGCAAGGAGGTCGGATCAAGCGAGGCCGGAATCGTCAGCCGCCGGCCATTCGGCAGGCCAATCTCGATCATCTTTTCGCCGCCCGACTGGAGCGGAGCCATCATCTCAGAAGATGCCGCAGTCGGTGGCGAAATCGAAAGCGGCACAAAGCTTGTTGATGCGGAACCGCTCAGAAGCCCGCTTCGGTATTCCCGACGCCAACGGGTCAACAGTGATCGCGACAATCCATAACGCCGTGCCGTCACTGAGCCCTGCCGAAAACCTTGCAGGCTTTCCTCGGCGATCCGAACCTTCTCTGCGTCCGACCAGTCCCGCCGGTGACCAAGATCATCGGAGGACAACACCTCAATGGGGGAAATAATTGTAACGCATGACATAAGCCATGGACTTAAAGCCAATCAGCAAGTCAGCACAGACGGCCTTCGGCGGAGGGATACGATGGTTCGAAGAAGGTTGCTACCTCCGACACGGCAGCACCCGACACGCCGGCGGTGAGATGTAGGTTTTCTCGACAAAGCGCTATGCATCCATTGCATAGCTGCGCTGCAGCAAAGTCTATCATGTGCGACGGGAATGGGTACCCTGGTTTTCATCGAAGCGATCCATCTCGTGCGCAGAGCTTCGAATTCAGATGGCCCACCTCCTCCCACGGACGTCTGTCGGATCGACGGCACTCCTCAGTTGCTGTTCGATTCTTTTCGTTTTTCACGACAAAAGGGTGGGCGGCCTAGGAGTTCCCGGTGACGCAGGCTAGGCGTCAACATGCTCGATACGCTCGGCTTGATGCTCCGGGCGATGTCACGTTGTTTGATCAAGGTCGGAACAGGGCGCTTGTCTGAGACGTCAGGCGGTTGCGCCGGTCACGGCTTTCCACTGCGCCATTGCGCGGATCCGATGGATGTGGATGGCGAGGGCTGAGTATTTCTGGTGCGCAGGACGAAGAGATTTCGGAGTGCCGAAAAGATGGATATGAACCGTTGCAAGCCGCGAGGATCGAAATCCCTGCATTATCCGCTCCGTTTTCGAAGCGGCAGGTGAGAATTCTCGGCCCGATTGTTCAGGCACTTGCGCGATCGATGTTCAATGGCGGGCATCACCTCACGTCTTGCAGCACCATATGAGCGCAATTCGTCGGTGACGATCCGCTCGGCGTCAGGCTTCGCTTCTCTTCAGTAGTCTGACCAGCAATCGCCTGGGGGCTTGGGTATCGCGGTGGGCTTGAACGATCTCGTCGAGAACGTAATCGTCCTGGTCAACGGCACGCCAGAGCCAATGTTCGCGGCCGCCTATGGAAATCACCACCCCGTCCAGATGCCAGATATTCTTTCGCAAGGGCCTCTTTCTGCACAACTGCCTGGCATAAGCCGTTCCAAATTGCGACCCCATCTCCGGATCATACCGCGCTCCAGCAGCACCTCCTCGACCATCCTTAGGCTCAAAGGGAATCGAAAATACAGCCAGACCGCACGGGCGATGATCTGCGGTGGAAAGCGGTGGCTCTTGTAGCTTACGGTCGGACTGTTCACCCAATCCGTTATTCCACAATCGTTAAGCCCCACACAACGTGACATCGCCCTTCGGTGAGTTCGGTGAGGGTGCGCGCCGCGCCGGTATCGTCGGCGTGATCTCGCCCTTCAATTTCCCGCTCGTGCTTTCGTTCCGCTCGATTGCCGCAGCGCTAGCATTCGGCAATGCCGTGGTCCACAAGCCCGATCCGCGCACGCCGATTTCGGGCGGCATCATCATCGCCCGCATCTTCGAGGAAGCCGGCCTGCCCACGGGCGTGCTGCAGATGGCGCCCGGTGGAGCTGACACCGGCGAGGCGATGTGCACCGATGCCCGATGATCTCCTTCACCGGATCTGCCAGGGCCAGCTCGAAGGTCGCCGAGATTGCCGGCAACCACTTCAAGAAGATTCAGCTAGAGCTTGGCGGCAAGAACTCGCTTATCGTGCTCGACGACGCCGATCTCGACATCGCTGCTTCCGATTCGGCCTGGGGCGCCTTTCTACATCAGGGCCAGATTTGCATGGCGACGGGCCTAATCCTCGCCGATGAAAAGATCGCCGAAGTCTTGACAGCCAAACTGGTTATGAAGGCGTCACACCTGCACGTCGGTGATCCCTCCACCAATCGGG
Organism: Rhizobium sp. WYCCWR10014; assembly: GCF_001657485.1. Taxonomy (GTDB): domain Bacteria; phylum Pseudomonadota; class Alphaproteobacteria; order Rhizobiales; family Rhizobiaceae; genus Rhizobium. The sequence continues at coordinate 36,459 of NZ_LXFU01000044.1, read as the reverse complement.
TCGCGCTTGGCCCGCATCCCCCGCGCTTGCCAGTTCATGTCGGAGATTGCCATGCAGATAGAAGCTGCGATTGCCCGCGCGCAAGGCACTAGCCTCAGCCTCGAAACCGTCGGTATCGAGGAGCCGAGGGATAACGAAATCCTCGTGAAGGTCGTGGCAACGGGTGCTTGCCATACCGATATCATCGTGCGTGATGGCATGCTGCCGACGCCGCTGCCGGTGGGACTTGGACATGAGGGGGGCCGGCATTGTCGAGAAAGTCGGCCGCGCCGTCTCGAAGGGGAAGGCCGGGGATAAGTCGTCATGACCTTCGATTCCTGCGGCCACTGCCCGAGTTGCCTGGATCACCACATCAGCTATTGCCAAGAATTTTTCCTGCGCAATTTCCTTGGTGCACGCACAGATGGCTCGAGCGCACTTTCGGCAGGCGGCGAGCGTATTCACGGCAACTTCTTCGGCCAATCATCCTTCGCCACTCACGCCATCTGCCATGAGCTGAATGTCCTGAAGGTACCGGATACGGCGCCGCTCGAATTGCTGGGACCGCTCGCCTGCGGTATCCAGGCCGGTGCGGGCGCAGTCATGAACGCGCTCAAGGTTTCGGTGGGCAAATCCTTCCGTATTCGGCTCGGGTCCGGTCGGCTTCTCCGCCCTGAGCCGCCAAGGTCGTCGGCGCGACAACCATCGTCGCGGCGGACATGAATGATGCGGCTGGCCATGACGCGCGAGCTCGGCGCCACTCACACGATCAATCCCGGCAAGGTGGATGCGACAGCCGAAATCAGGGCGATCACAAGCTACGGGTTGAATTTCGCGCTCGATACGACGGGGATTTCTAGCGTTATCCGCAGCGCGGTGCTGGCGCCGATGGGCGCCTGCGGCATTCTCGGCGCGTCGGCCATGGGCACCGTGATCAATCTGGACGAAGTGCACTTCATGAGCGGCGGGAGTTGCCAAAGGATAAGGCCGTCCACGTCATTCTCGATAACTACGCGACCCATAAACAGCCGAAGGTCCGCGCTTGGCTAGCCAGGGATCCGCGCTGGACATTCCACTTCGTCCCTACATCCTGTTCATGGCTGAGGGCCATCGAGGGCTTCTTTACGAACCTGACGCGCCGACGTCCGAAGTAAGGCGTCTTCCAGTCCGTCGTCGACCTCCGAGCTATCATTAACGCTTCGTCAAAGAGCATAACCAAAAACCAAAGCCCTTCATCTGGAGGGCAGATCCAGACGAGATCATTGCAGCGGTCAAACGTGGGCACCAAAGGTGGGATCAATCCACTAGCGCAAGAAACGCTGCCTCAGGGATAGGGCCGGCGACGGCATCGCAGTGCTTTCGCGTACCATCTCCTCGCATGTCGAGATGGTCGATGTGCTTCCTTGATTTGGCCACAGTCACCTTCGTAACGCTCAGACGGTCGGTGCTCGGCCTTTCCGCCCATTGATGGACTTCAGATGCGGCGATCATCTCTTTTTCAGCGACTTGCCATTTCGCGAAAGCTCTCATCGGCGATATCACGTTGTTTCATCGACGCCTGGATAAGGCGCTTGTTTGTGACGTCAGGCAGTCGCGTCGTTCACGGATTTCCATTGCGCCAATCCGATGATTGTAAGTGGAAAGGGCTGAACGTTTCGAATGCGAGAGAACGAAGCGATTTCGGATTGCTGTAAAGATCGATCAAGCATCACCCGTTCTCGCTTTCGAAGTGAACGTGAGAATTCTCCGCACGATTGTTCAGGGCCCTATTGGATTAATGTTCGACAGCGGGCATGGCATCTCGTTTTGCAGCGCCATACGAGCGCAGTTTGTCGGTGATGATACCGCTTTAGCGCCAGGCCATGTTTCTTCAGCAGTCTGACCAGCAATCGCTTGGCAGCTTTGATGTTTTCGGCCGCCGATAGAAATCACCACTCGTCCAGATGTCAGATATCCTTACGCGACGGGTTTTTTCTGCGCAACTGCCTGGCATAAGCTGTCCCGAGTTTGATGGTCTCCTATGAAAGGATCCCGTGATGAGGCCGACAATGCTGGTTCCAACAGCATTTCCTGACCATCCGCGGGCTCAAAGGGAACCGAAAATACAGCCAGATCGCACGGGTGATGATCTGCGGTGGAAAGCGGTGGTTCTTCTAGCTGAAGGAACGGGTCCTTATCCCCGCAATTATCTCGCCAACCGCTAAGCCGCAGACACATGACAACGCCTACACTTCCATTGCGGTCTTGATGTTCTTCGGTATTGGTCATCACCTCCGAGGTGAGGGTCTAATCTGTTCACCTAATTTGTTGGGGTTGTTAGCGAGAGCGGGAAAATCACCGGGCTCTTTGACAGGTTGGTAAGCGAACATAATCGCTTTAGACATTCCCACGGACCAACCACCGATCTTGCGATCGAAAGTTCGCCATACTTGTATTTAATACTTCAACGAACATAACCGTTCTGTTTATTTTGCAGAACCAAAATACAGAATCGCATTGGAGCGCGGCAATCATGTATGTCATAAAATATATTATTCTTTTGTATTGATCTAGGCCAAGGTGCCGTCTAGATGTGGCACACGAGCGGCCGGAGCGTGCCTCGGGCAGCGACAAAGGCCTAAATGACATCACCTAACATCCCGACGATGCGGACTTTCGTTGCGGTGAAGATCGTGCGACCCGAAGCGAAGGATGAAAAATGGCCGGATTCTTGAGAAAACTGCTGCCGAAACGGTTCCGCAAGGACGGCATCACCATTCCGGTTGTCCGGCTGCAGGGGCCGATCATCAGCGGCGGCGGCCAGTTCCGGCCGACCCTCAACCTTGCCAATGTCTCTCCGGTTCTGGAAAAAGCCTTCGCCATGAAGGACGCGCCGGCGGTCGCCATCTCCATCAATTCGCCGGGCGGCTCGCCCGTCCAGTCGCGCCTGATCTTCACCCGCATTCGCGAGCTTGCCCGCGAGAAGCAGAAGAAGGTTCTGGTCTTCGTCGAGGATGTCGCTGCCTCCGGCGGTTACATGATCGCGCTTGCCGGCGATGAGATCATTGCCGACGCCACCTCCATCGTCGGCTCGATCGGCGTCGTCTCCGGCGGTTTCGGTTTTCCCGAGCTCTTGAAGAAAATCGGCGTCGAGCGCCGCGTCTATACGGCGGGCGAAAACAAGGTGATCCTCGATCCTTTCCAGCCGGAAAAGGAAAAGGATATCGAGTACCTGAAGAGCCTGCAGCTCGAAATCCACCAGGTCTTCATCTCCATGGTGCGCGAACGTCGCGCCGGCAAGCTGAGGGACGATGCGACGGTGTTTTCCGGCCTGTTCTGGAGCGGCACGCGCGGCCTCGAGCTCGGCCTCATCGATGGCCTCGGCGACATGCGCCAGGAACTGAAAAGGCGCTACGGCCAGAAGACCAAACTGGAGCTCGTCACCGCCGGCCGCGGCCTGTTCGGCCGCCGTATTCCAGGTGTGTCGCCGGTCTCGCTTGAAGGTGCTGCATCCGGTCTCGCGACAGGGCTTGTCGAAGCGGCGGAAGAGAGAGCATTGTGGAGCCGCTTCGGGCTTTGAAGGGGTGCGGTGCCGGTCGTGACCTTGTCCTTGGCTCTTTTTCTGGAGGTGGCTCACGACAAGGTGTTGTCACGTTAAGTTTCTCTGGCTGGAAAGGTCAGCGGCTTGTGGATATTCAGGCGACACAGGCCGCAATTTTCCATGCATCGAAAGCTTCGAGCCGATGGTAGCGAATTGTTTGCGCGGCGCGGCGACGGGACGGAACTGAAAAGCAATTGCGGGTCGCTGAGTGCATGGAGACGAACCGTTGCAACGTGCCTGGTGATCGGTGGCCTTGCATGGTTCGTTCCCGTTTTCGAAACGGCAGATGGGTGTTCTCGGCCCGATTATTGAGGCCCTTGTGCGACCAATGGTCAAGGCCGGGTGCCACTTCCGCCTTTGCTGCACTGTAGGAGCGGAGCTTATCGGTGATGATCCGTTTGGGAGCAAAGCCATAGCGCTTCATTAACGCCACCAGCAGGCGCTTTGCTGCCCTTTTATCACGCCGCTTCTGCAATATCTCTTCGAGAACGGTGCCATGTTGATCGACCGCACGCCAGAGCCAGGATTTCTCTCCAGCGCATTTCACGACGACTTCGTCCAAATACCAAATATCGCCGGGGCGCGCCTGCCGCCGCCGCAAGTTGCGTGCGATCTGGGGTCCGAACTTGGCGATCCAGCGGCGGACTGTCTCGTATGACACGTCGATTCCACGCTCGAGCAGCATTTCCTCAACTTCACGCAGACTAAGGTTGAACCGCAAATAAGCCAGACCGCGTGAGCAATGATCTGCGGTGGAAAACGGTGACGCTTGAAGCTGATATCTGATGTCTGCATTGCCGAAAATTATGCGCAACCCGTTAGGCAGGCAACCGCAACCCAGTTAACGTGACAATACCCATTCAACCACTTCAAAGAGGTGTTTGGCGACGTCGCCCTCGAAGAACAGCGACTGACCGTCGGCCAGATGTTCGACTGGCTGCTCTCTGAAAAGCGCCTGCAAGCAGCTCGGCTCGGAGCCGAGAAGCGCTTGCCAACAGCGCTGGCAAATGCTGCTTCGAGCATAACACCGATCCTAGGTCGACCGCGCAAGGAGGTATCGTGCCCGATTACCGATCCGGAGATGGCGATCGTCAATCGTAGGAATCTCATCATCACCGATCTACCCGACGTAATCGGCGACATGCTGCGCCAGATGGGGCGCCGCCATACAACCAAACTCAGCCGCTAAGGCAAGACCAACGCGTTCACAAAGGATTGTCTAATGAATTATGGGAAAACAATCTTCCTACCGTTTTCTGCGGTCGGTTGTCTTGCTGCTGGCGCGAGCCAATCTATCGTTTAATTGCTAAGGTGCGTCAAAAGCGAGATTGATCGAAATCAAGCAGCCTTCCGATTTTTATGAGACATTTCTGCTTGAGCCTCATCTCGGATCTCTTGTGCCGGTTAGTTAAGGTTAGCACGCTTTGCGAAGCAGGTTGACGCTATCGACCAGAACGACATTGCCCCTGACTTCGACCCCCGACGGGGCGAGCGCCGCAAACGCGCGGGAAAGGGCTTCCGGCGCCAGTCCCAGTTTGCCGGCCAGGATTCTCTTCCGGTAAGGAAGGCGGAACGTGACCCGCGAGGTGATCGTCGAGGCGGGGCAGCGGCTCACAAGGTAGTTTGCCACCCGTTGCGCGGCTGTGAGCAATCGGTCTCCCGCAATACAATCCATCGCACCGAGCAGGTGCCTGACCATGATGCGCATGACATTCCGGTGTACGATCGGATGTTGGTCGGCGAATGCCTGCAAGTCCGCAAGCGCGAACAGCGCGACCTCGGCCCCGTCGGCGGACCGCGCGCTATAAGCGTAGGAGCCGCCCCCCGAGAGGAGATATTCCCCAAAGGTGTCGCCCGGCTCGCACACGCAGATATCCGCCTCGCGCCCGGTGGATTCCGATTTTGAAAGTCGGACAAACCCGTTCATGACGCAGTAGACGAACGACGCCTTCTGGCCCTCGGCTACGATCTTCTCGTCAGCAGCGAAGCTTCGAAGCTCAGCCATTGCCGTGAATTGCTCCACAGTCGCCTGATCCAAACCAGCGAACAGCTCAGACTGCAGAAGCACAGAATTTTTGGCAAGCATCCATCTTCCTTTCGTGTTTGGACCCAGTGTGTGGTTAGGGTTTTCGTTGATCGGTTTCGTCCTCGGCGAGGATTCGCCAGGCGGCGCCTTGAAGGTCGTCATACTGGCCGCTCTTCAGCGACCAAAGGAATGCCAGAAGTCCCATTCCTCCCATCAGCAGCGCGATCGGTATGAGATAGATCAACATGTTCATGCGGCTTTGACCTCCGCGCTCCTGCCGATCCCCCCTCGAATTTGCATATCTCGACGCTTGCCGAACGCGTTCAGACGCAGGGCGTTCGTCACGACGATGATCGACGATGTCGACATCGCCACCGCCGCTATGAGCGGTGTCGCCAATCCGGCGATGGCGATCGGCACCGCCAGAACGTTGTAACCGATGGCGAGAGCGAAGTTCTGCCGGATGAGGCTGGCGGATCTTCGCGCAACAGCGATTGCTTCCGGAACAGCGTCAAGGCGATCATTGAAGAAAACGAGGTCGGCGGCCTGTCTGCCGATATCGGATGCCGTGGCCGGCGCCATCGAGACATGCGCCGCTGCAAGTGCCGGGGCGTCGTTGATACCGTCGCCAACCATCAGCACGCGACGACCTCGGCCATTCAGCCTCTGGCATTCCTCGACCTTCTGTTTTGGCGTCAGAGAGCCAAAAGCCCTGTCGATACCGAGAGCATGCGCCGTGTTGTCGACGACGGTCTGCCTGTCGCCGGACACGATCAGCGTTTCAAGGCCGGCTGCACCGAGCCGGTCGATGGCCTCGCAAGCACCCGGACGAAGCGTGTCGTCGAAGAAGAAGCGGGCAAAATCGACGCCATTCTTCGACAAGACCACTTCCGAAAACGGACTATCGGCAGTCCGGGGCACGACGCTGGTTCCGCAGGCAAACGCCGTGTTGCCCAAACGATAGACATCCGCTCCATTCCTGGCCTCCAGTCCTCCGCCGGGGATTTCCGTGACGCTGTCGAAGGACATGGGGGCGGTTTTGGTCTCCCGAACCAGAGCCCGAGATAGAGGATGCCGTGAATGCGTGGCCAATCCACGGGCGATTGCGGTGGCGCTCTCGTCCATGGTGCCCACTCCGACAAGGCGCGGACTGCCCATCGTCAAGGTGCCCGTTTTGTCAAAGGCCACGGTGTCGGCCTCGGCCAGTCTTTCGAGTGCTGAACCATCCTTCACCATGATGCCTTTCCGGAAAAGCTCCCCCGCAGCGACGACCTGGACAACGGGCACGGCAAGACCCAACGCACATGGGCAGGTAATGATCAGCACCGCTACGGCGACCAGCATGGCCTGTTTCCAGTCTCCGCCCAGGAAGCCCCAGCCAAGGAAAGAGACCAACGCCAACAGATGCACGACCGGGGAATAGAGTGCGGCAGCGCGATCGGCGATCCTGCGATAGCGAGCCCTTCCGCCCTCGGCGGCTTCCATCAGGCCGATGATCTCGGAGAGAAGCGAATTCTTGGCAATTTTCGTTGCCCGCAGCACCAGCGAGCCGGTCAGATTCATTGCCCCAGAACTCACTTCGCTGTTGCTGGCAACGGCGACGGGGCTGCTTTCGCCGGTGACGATGGAGAGATCCACGTCGCTTTCTCCGCTGACGACTATGCCATCGACGGGAACCCTTTCGCCTGCGGCTATCGAGATTTCATCCCCCGCTGCGATCTCTTCTATCGCAATGTAATGTCGCGACCCGTCCGGATTGATCAGCAATGCTCCGCGCGGGGCCAGTCGTGCTAGTCCGTTGATCGCCGCCCGAGCCTTTTCCCGCATGACATGATCGAGGGTTCTGCCGATCAGCAGGAAGAAGAGCAGCGAGACCGAAGCGTCGAACCATGCATGCTCGCCGTGATGGACGGTCTCCCACAATGAAACGGCATAGGAGAGCGTCACGGCGAGCGAGATCGGAACGTCCATGTTGGTGCGCCCGTGCCGCAGCGCATTCCGGGCCGATTTGAAGAAGAAGCGCCCCGCATAAACCAGCGCGGGCGCTGCTATCATCGCCGAGATCCAATGAAACATGTCGCGCGTCGCGGCATCCGCGCCCGACCAGACCGATACCGAGAGCAACATGATGTTGGCGGCCGCAAAACCGGAAACGCCGATCGCGAGGAGAAGCTGATTTCTGGTCTTGTCGTTCTCGGGAGCTTGGGGCGTGAAGAGATGCGCGCGATATCCGGCCGAGTTGATCGCTGCGAGGATCTTGGACGGATCGGTTGCACGCGTCTCGACCTCCTCCTGGTAAACGCAGGTCACCCTTCGAGCTGTGAGATTGACTCGCGCTGTCTTGACGAAGGGAAGCGACAACAACGCCCTTTCGATAGTCGAAATGCAGCCGCCGCAGTGAACGTCGGGAACACTCAGGTCCAACTGACGCAATCCCTCGCCGAGCGGCTGGCTGACAAGGCGAACCTCTTCGGCACTGGATGATGTCGTGCTGAGGGCAAGCACGCTTTCTGCGTCCATGGTACAGCAGGTCATTGGCCTAACTCCGCGGTATCGATGCGTTTTGCCTCATGCATGACGACCACGCCGCCGTTTCGCGAGATGGCCTCGACGATCCAGTCACCTTCGGCTAGGCCATGCTCCGCTTCGAACCGCCCCGCGGCTGTCCTCCTGAGCGTAAGGTGGAAGTCCTCGTGGTCTCCGACGGGCCGTTTGAAATTCAGAACGACGTCGTCGACGATCGCAGGCGATCCGCTCTTGTCGTGAATGTCGTAGCGGATCTCGTGCCCCTTTATGGAGAGGTTGCCCTCGATGCCGGAAGCGGCCATTGCCTTCATCGCCGCCGCTTTGCGGTTGAACTCCTGACTGGCGACATAGGTGTTTTCCACGACCAGACCGCTCCAGCTGGAGGAGGCATAGAAGGCCATGGTGACGTTTACCGCGATCACCACGCCAAAGAATGCCGAGGTCGCAAGCAGCATGTGCAGGCCTGTAAAACCTTGAGCGGAGGTCTTCATTTGATGTCTCCCGGTGCATTGAACGCCGCGCGGTAGGTTGCCCGATCGGCATGATCGGTATCTTCGATAACGAACAGAAATTCATTGATCGCGGCTCCGGTAGGCTTGCGCGTGACGAAGACCTTGAGCGTCGTGGCCGCGTCGGGTTCGGCGTGGACTGTAAAGCCGCGAGCGTCTTCCTTGCCGAACTCGGGAATGCGCATCGTCGCCCCCTCCAGCCCGACCAGGCTTATGTTCACATCCCTCGGCGTCGGCACCATGTTCAGGACACGAAGCGTGTAGCCATTCCGCAGAGAGCCGTCGCTTTCCAGAACATATTGGGGGTTTCGGTCGTGAACGACGTTGAGTTCAAGGCGCTCCCGAAAGGCGAGATGGACGAGCATAGCCATGCCGACTGACGCCCAGGCGACCGCGTAAAAGACGGTTCTCGGACGAAAGATGATACGCCAGTCGAAGTGGCGGATCGCCGGAACGAAGGTCCCATCCTCGTTTCGAACCCTGGATGGCTGGATGGCCGTTCGTCCTTCGTCTGTGGCGAGCGACATGTTGGTCGAGTATTCGCTCAGCGTTGCATAGGCAATCAGGCCGCGAGGCTTTCCGAGCTTGTCCATGACACCGTCGCAGGCGTCGATGCAGAGAGCGCATGTGATGCACTCCATCTGCTGTCCATCGCGAATGTCGATTCCCATCGGACACACCGCCACGCAGGCATTGCAATCGACGCAATCCCCGACCGGCAGGCCCTTGACTTGAGCCTTCTTGGCGTGAAGCGACCGCTGCTCGCCCCGCCAGTCATTGTAGGTGACGACGAGAGAATTTTCATCGAGCATCGCACCCTGGATGCGTGGCCACGGGCACATGTAGGTGCACACCTGCTCTCGCATCAGACCGCCGAGCACATAGGTCGTTGCGGTAAGGATGGCGACGGTGGTGTAGGCGGCTGCAGGCGCGCGGCCGGTGAACAGGGCAACAAGCAGGCTCGGCGCGTCGGCAAAATAAAAGATCCACGCACCGCCCGTGACGACGCCGATCAGCAGCCAGATCGAATGTTTGACCACACGCTTCCTCAACTTGGCAAATCTCATGGGACCAGCGTCAAGCTTCATTCGCGCGTTTCGATCGCCTTCGATCGCACGTTCGACGACGAGAAAGAGATCAACCCAGACGGTCTGCGGGCAAGCGTAGCCGCACCATGCGCGGCCAACCGCGGAAGTGACGAGAAACAGGCCGAACCCCGCCATGACGAGGAGACCCGCTACATAATAAAACTCCTGAGGCCAGATTTCGATGAAGAAAAAGAAGAAGCGCCGTGAGGAAAGGTCGATGAGGATTGCCTGGTCAGGTGCGTAAGGACCGCGATCCCAGCGAATCCATGGCGCGAGATAGTAGATGCCGAGCGTAATCAGCATGACGATCCACTTGAACCGACGGAATCGTCCCTCTGCACGCTTGGGAAAAACCTTCTTCCGAGGTGCGTAGAGAGGCTGCCGGTTGCGACGGGCATTGACAGGCTCGACATTCAGCCGCTCGATGTTATCGGGATCTGGTGCGGTGTAGAGGTTCATGGGCCCTATCCGAGTTCACCCGCCCTTGTCCCATCTGCCGCGCATCCGTTCCTTGATGCAGATCAAGAAATGCCCAGATGCAATCTCGTCGGAAAGTGATCTTCCCGAAAACGAACAGGCCGCGCCCTGGACAGAAGGGCGCGGCCTGCAGGAGCCGCCGAGGAGAGGCACGGCTGGCACATCCTCGACGAGCTAAGGACTAACGGCCCGTCTGCTTGTGGTCCTTGACACCGGTCAAACTTAAGATCGAATTGGCGATCTTTGGCGGAACGTCCTGCTCGGGTGATGGGGGCATCGTCTTAGCGCGTTCCGATATGCGCGATCGGATGGCGGTGCGTGATGTGCCGTAGAGGCCGAGGATCGGATTGTGGTCATGATCTGCCATGGCTTTTCTCCTCACGTCCCGCCGCCAAGCGAATGCACGAAAATGGTAAGTTCCTTGACCGTCGTATCGCCGAGACGCCCTGCCCAGGCAGGCATGACGCCATGCTTGGGAGCGGCTACCTGACGGATGATCGCATCCTCGCCGCGTGCCTTCAGCCAGATCGCATCGGCGAGATCCGGCGCGCCCATTTCGGCTTTTCCTTTGGCGTCGTCGCCGTGACATGCTGCACAGTTATCGACGAAGACCTGTTTTCCGGCCTCTGCGAGACCGGGGTCCGACGGTGTGTTGGTCAGTCCCCAGACGTAGGCCGCGACCTGCCTTGTCTGGAGGGGATCCAGAACATCGGCAAAGGGCGGCATCTCGGAAGCGTGAGTGTCCGTATCCCCATCGAAGCGAATCCCATGGGCGATCGTCGCCTGGATGGCATCGAGGTCTCCGCCCCAAAGCCAATCGTCGTCGTTGAGGTTCGGAAATCCCGGGCCGCCGGTTGCTCCCGAGCCATGGCACGGCGCGCAGTTCACCTTGAATGCAGATGCGCCGCCAGCGACCGCGAATTCGCGAAGGGCAGAATCGGAATCGATCTCGTGCACCGTCTTGGCGGCGATCAGATCATGAAGAGTCGTCTGCGATGCCTTGGCCTGATCGAGGTTCTGCTGCAGCTCGGCGCGGCTGGAATAGCCCAGCATGCCCTTCGTGGCGTCGGTCATCATCGGGATCGCGGGATATGCGATCGCATAGCCCAACGCCCAGAGAATGGTGGCATAGAAGGTCCACACCCACCAGCGGGGCATCGGATTGTTGAGTTCGCGGATGCCGTCCCATTCATGTCCGGTCGTTTCGACGCCGCTCAATTCATCGATATGTTTTTCCGACATCTCAATCATCCTTCAAGGGAATATCGGCGGCCTCTTTCGCCGTTTGCTTGCTGCCTGGGCGAAGGGTGAAGACAACGACGCCGACGAAGAATGCCGCCATTGCCAGGAGGCCCCAGCTGTCGGCGAAGTGTCTCATTGCAGTATAGGTTTCCATGGATCACCTCATCGGTAGCCGGTCGCGTCGTCGTAGGTCGAGAAATCGACCAACGTTCCGAGCATCTGCAGGTAGGACACCAAGGCATCCATTTCGGTCAGCGCAGCAGGATCGCCGTCGAAATCGCCGGTCTTCGCCTTAGGATAGCGGGCAAGCAGGGCCGGCGTATCTGCGTTCGGATCGGCTTGGGCCTTCATGTCGGCTTCCGCGTTCGCCAGCATGTCGTCGTTATAAGGCACCCCCACATCCTCGTTGGCCTTCAGGTCCATTCCCACGTCCTTGACCGTCACCCTCTGCTCTTTGAGGAAGGCGTAACTCGGCATGATCGACTCCGGCACGACTGCCCGTGGATCCGCGAGATGCTGGACATGCCATTCGTTGGAGTAGCGGGCGCCGACACGGGCCAGATCCGGCCCGGTTCGCTTGGATCCCCACTGGAAAGGATGATCGTACATCGACTCGGCCGCGAGCGAGTAATGGCCGTAGCGTTCGACCTCGTCGCGGAACGGCCTGATCATCTGGCTGTGGCAGAGGTAGCAGCCTTCGCGGATGTAGATGTTCCGGCCGGCCAGCTCGAGCGGCGTATACGGCCGCATGCCTTCCACCTTTTCAATCGTGTTCTGCAGGTAGAACAGCGGTGCGATTTCGACGATGCCGCCGATGCTCACGACGAGCAGCGAGCCGACGAGAAGAAGCGTCGCGTTCTTCTCGAGGATCTGATGTTTATCTAGTATCGATGCCATGTCTCACCTCATTCGGCAGGCTGTGCTTGGGGCACGAAAGTGGTTGGGATTGCAGCTTCGTCGCGCAGATGGCCGCGGATCGTCATGAACACGTTCCAGGCCATGACGAGACCGCCCGCCAGGTAAAGCGTTCCGCCGACCGCGCGCAGCACGTAGTAGGGGAACATCGCCGCGACCGTCTCCGCGAAGGAGTAGACGAGGAAGCCCTGGGAATTGTATTCGCGCCACATCAGCCCCTGCTGGATGCCAGCAACCCAAAGCACGGCGGCGTAGACGACGATCCCGAGGGTTGCGAGCCAGAAGTGCCAGTTGACCATCCGCAGGCTGTAGAGACGCTCGCGTCCCCATAGCTTCGGCGTCAGGTAGTAGATCGCCCCGAAGGTGATCATTCCCACCCAACCGAGAGCGCCGGAATGCACGTGGCCGATCGTCCATTCGGTATAGTGGCTGAGCGAATTGACGGTTTTCACCGACATCATTGGGCCTTCGAAGGTAGACATCCCGTAAAAGGCGATGGCGACGATCATCATACGGATGATCGGATCGGTGCGGATCTTGTCCCAGGCGCCTGAAAGGGTCATGAGACCGTTGATCATGCCCCCCCAGGAGGGCATCCAGAGCATTATCGAGAAAACCATGCCGAGCGTCTGGGCCCAGTCGGGCAGCGCCGTGTAATGCAGATGATGCGGGCCGGCCCAGATGTACATGAAGATCAACGCCCAGAAGTGGATGATTGAGAGCCGGTATGAATAGACGGGTCGGTTGGCCTGCTTCGGCACGAAGTAGTACATCATGCCCAGGAAGCCGGCGGTGAGAAAGAAGCCGACGGCGTTGTGGCCGTACCACCATTGGGTCAGCGCGTCCTGGACGCCCGAGAAGACAGAATAGCTCTTGGAGCCAAGGAACGAGGCGGGAACCGCCAGGTTGTTGACCACGTGCAGCATCGCGATGGTGACGATGAAGCTGAGATAGAACCAGTTTGCCACGTAGATGTGCGGCTCTTTGCGCTTCAGGATCGTTCCAAGATACACGGCGAGATAGGCGACCCAGACGATGGTAAGCCAGAGGTCGACGTACCACTCGGGTTCGGCATATTCACGAGCCTGGGTGATTCCGAGAACATATCCGGTCGCAGCCATCACGATGAAAAGCTGGTAACCCCAGAATACGAACCAGGCCAGGCTGCCACCGAAAAGACGTGCGCGACAGGTGCGTTGCACCACGTAGAACGACGTCATGATCAGCGCATTGCCGCCGAAGGCGAAGATGACCGCCGATGTATGAACGGGCCGCAGCCTTCCGAAATTGAGATAGGGGGCGATGTTGAGGTCGGGATAGGCCAGTTGCAGCGCGATGACCACGCCAACCAGGAAGCCGACCACGCCCCAGAATACCGTGGCGATCAGGCCATACCGTATCACCTCGTCAAAATAGCCTGATATATCGACTTTCCGCCGTTGGCCTGCCGGCGAAAAATCAACGTTCCTGACCAGCAGGGCAGCACCCGCGAGCAGGCAGAAGCAGAGAATACCCATGTGGACTGCAAAGAGGTGGTCATGTGCGAATGCCGCTCCTAGCAGCGCCAGAAACGCCGCGACCGTAATCACCATCGTTTCCGTTGTGTAATTCATGATATCGTCCTCAGTGCACAGACGGCCGCTTTCCGGCCGGCTTTTTGGTACTTGCGCCAGGACTGTCATGAAGACGGTGCTGGCGTCTTGATCCAAGTCAAACTAGGCCAGCGTTTTCCCACTATGTGCGGGGTTGCTTCATTCGTGAAAGGGCTTGGACGCCAGTCTGATAGCTACGCTGAAACGACAAACACGAAGATGCACATCAGCACTTTTCGGAGGAACTGCACGCCGCAGCCGAGCGACCCAGATGCTTTTCTCGCTTGCGCAATCTCTGCAGGTCAGGGGGTGTAGGCCGGCGAGAGGACATGCGTGAAGTACGACGTCGAGCCGTCGCCAATGGAGCGATGCGCGGTCCATCTCGGACTATGTTTAGGCGGAGAGCAGGTGGGGCGTGACCTTCAACGTCAAGGCGGTGCTGTGATCATGTTCGCCTTCAGCCGGCGAGAGATGATGGCCGATCTGGTGAAGACACGCGGCCGCGGAAAACCCGCATCGGCTCTGTGGCTGCAGCTTATTTGTGAGGCGAATAGGGTCCTCGTCGACGGCTGTGCGGAGCCGTGCATTGAGCGGGAAAAAGATTGGGACCACACAAGCAGTGAAGGCCCCGCCAAGATGATCTCGAACTGTCGTAGGATCTAACGCTCTTATTCTGCGAGCATTGCAGGTGAGCTTTTCTCTCCGCCGGTTCGTTCATTGCGAGGTCTTTCGAACGCAGAGCGGCGTCGAGTGAATTCGAGCCTTAGGGCTTCAGTTATGCGATATCACGAGATTCACGCCGGCCGAGAAAACCCTGTTAATCCACGTTCGTTCACCTCGTGTACGACCCTTGAGACGGCACCCTGTTCTAGATCAAGGTGGTTCATCAACGCGGACTGCGCCCGGTCCGTTGCCACGCCTAATTCAGACATTGCGGCACTTAGTCTTCCGAGGCTTTTGACAAACGCGGGCCGAAGATCCGACGCGGTTATTTCCATTCGTAAAGGGTGAGTACAAAAACAAAATCGGTGGACGATTTTGCAAGCCTCACAATTGGCCGCTTCCTCGGCGATTTTTGCGAATATCGCTTCTGTCCTTAAGGCGAGTTCGTCAGGGGACAATTTGTCCGACACGCTCCAGCTCTCTGGCGCCTGCGGCCGCATTCGATTTAAGGCCGAAATGAGGGTCTCGCGTCCAACAACATAAAAATCCAACAGTGTATTTTCTGACATCGGTCTCGTGAAAAAACCTCTCTGAGGGATGTATTGGATCTTCCCTTCCGCCGCCAGCCGCTGAAGTGCTTCGCGTACTGGGGTTCGACCAATATCGAGCTTAGACGCCAGATCCTGTTCCCTGAGATGTTGGTCCGGCACACGGCCGTAACTGTGCAGCAATCGCCGAATAGCATCGTAGGCAATATCGGCCTTTGCAGGTTCTGGTTCAATGTCAAAATTTAAAGCGACCCCGCGACGTGGAGGCGCGTTCTTGCAACACCGCATTTGATAGTTTTCCTCTGTCGATGTCCTTTAAGGACTCTACAGGATCTTATTCGTTGATGTCGGGCGTCGTTCCGAATTCAAGGCTGAAAATATTTTGGCCCCCCTATACCGGCACGAGTTTTGGCCCGAGCGAGATTCGCCGGCCTGTATTACAGCCGCGGTTGGCTTTTATCACTTTCTCTCGCAGTTGAGTTCAATG
This sequence comes from Rhizobium sp. WYCCWR10014, assembly GCF_001657485.1. Taxonomy (GTDB): domain Bacteria; phylum Pseudomonadota; class Alphaproteobacteria; order Rhizobiales; family Rhizobiaceae; genus Rhizobium. The sequence goes on along the minus strand of NZ_LXFU01000044.1, from coordinate 20,827 downwards.
CCATGCGCAAGAGGTCGCGGTCACGTTCTCCAGCTACAAGGCTGACCTTCATCTCTGGCCTGTCAATTCTGGCTTTGTATGTGTGCATGTTGTCACGTCGGTTCATCTGAGCCTCCCTTCGCTGACCGGGGTAGGCCCCCGTGCCGCGTGTTGAGCAGATCTAGACGGCGGCTCGCCACAGATCAATATATAAGGATAATATATTTTTTGATATTTTGGGGTTATCGCTCGAGCGCAAGTTTTTGTATTTTAGCTTTCTGAGGATGACTAAGTAAACGTATAATACTGTACGTATTAATCAAACACCTGCGGATGTTCGGTCACACGATTCTCAGTTGGCGAGTCGCAAAATCTTTAACTGGCCATGTTCGCTTACCAATCGCTCAAGCAGCCGGATAAGTTCCTCGTCTTGCTAGACACTTCCAACATTTTAGGTGGCTCGATTAGTTCCTCACCTCGGAGCCGATGGCGACGGGAGTGAATTTCTTCGAGAAAATCAAACAACATAGGAAACGCAATGGAAGTGTATCATCGCGGTTGTCAGGGTAAGGGATCAGGCACTTTCAAGCGCGTGGGTAACGAAGACTTTGGCTTAACGCCTTGGATCTCATGTATTTATCAACCTGTAGGTGGAGTTAATGCGCAAGACCGACAAGCTGACGCTGGTGATGCTTGATCGATCGGTGTCGCAAGCCATGCAGCGGCGGCGTATTCGCTGTTTGCCTTCTAGACGGCTCTCTTTAGCACGGAGATCGAAGGTAGAATTCCGACGTGCAGTTGGACAGAGCCGTAATTTCACAATCGCTGCGAGGTCTCGCGCCAACAGCCCGACCGCGGGGAACACCATATGAGTCGGTTCAAATCAGTCCCGCACGCCAGCAGTTCCTCATCACTTACATCCGATCCACAACCTCTTCCATCTTGGCCGCAACCGAACGAGCACTGCTGAACATCGAAAACTGCGAAACGCCGCCATAAATACGTGGCAGGAAATCACCCTCTCGCCCGCCGCATGGCATCCTATGCTCGACTGAACCGCCCCGGGTTTGCCGGAGGCCATTTGGTTTAAGTTATGCGGCCATAGCTGGTTCGTCCAGGGTGGCATAATACTGCTTCTCGGCTTCGGCAGGCGGGATGTTGCCGATGGGCTCAAGAAGCCGTCGATGGTTGAACCAGTCAACCCATTCCAGGGTGGCGAATTCAACCGCTTCGAAGTTGCGCCACGGCCCTCTCCGATGAATGACCTCGGCCTTGTAGAGGCCGTTGATCGTTTCCGCGAGCGCATTGTCGTAGCTGTCACCGATACTTCCGACCGAAGGCTCGATACCTGCCTCGGCCAGTCGCTCGGAATATTTGATCGAGACGTACTGAACGCCACGATCGCTGTGATGGACGAGGCCGCCGCCACGAACGGGACGCCGTTCATGAAGAGCTTGTTCCAAGGCATCGAGGACAAACCCGGCATGGGCGGGTCCGGCTTACTCGCCAGCCGACAATGCGGCGGGCAAAGGCGTCGATGACGAACGCCACGTAAACGAAGCCAGCCCAGGTGGCGACGTAGGTGAAGTTGGAAAGCCGCAACATGTTCGGCCTCGGCGCTTTGAATTGGCGATTGACCCGGTCGAGCGGGCAAGGGGCGGCCTTGTCCGCCACAGTGGTTTTGACGGGCTTGCCGCGAATGATGCCCTGAAGCCCCATCGTTCTCATGAGACGAGCAACGGTGCACCGGGCGACATCGAAGCCCTCCCGCTGCAACTGCCGCCAGACTTTCCGCACGCCATAGACCTGGAAGTTCTCATTGAGCACCCGGCGTATCTCGATCTTCCAAGCAATGTCACCGCGGGCGCGGACCGAAAGCCGGTCCACGTCTTCACGCTTGGCGATGTTCTCGTAATAGGTGGACGGGGCAATCGGCAGCAGCCTGCAGATCGGCTCGACCCCAAACACCCCACGGTGTTCATCGATGAAGGAAATCATCGCTTCAGTGGGCGGTCGAGCTCCGCCATCGCAAAATAAGCAGAGGCTTTGCGCAATATCTCGTTGGCCTGACGAAGCTCACGGTTCTCCCGCTCAAGAGCCTTCATCTTCTCGGCCATGTCGCTCGGAATGCCGGGACGTGAGCCGCTATCCACTTCCGCCTTCTTCACCCATTCATCGAGCGTCTGCGCCGTGCAGCCGATCTTGGCCGCTATCGAGGACACCGCCGCCCAACGCGAGGAATACTCGCCTTCGTGATCCAAAACCATCCGCACCGCTCGGGCGCGAACTTCAGGTGAAAATTTGTTTGTTGTCTTGTTTGTCATGGCTCCACTTTCTCAGAAGTTGGAGCCTCCGGCAAACCCGGGGCGGTTCACGACCCAAGCTAAGGCAGCTACCGTATGGAGAGAGCTTGCCCATCTGTAGGCCGCTTGAGGGACCTCGCGCCTTAACTTGACACGAGGCCAGTAACGGTACAACGCTGGATGGATGAATTTGAAGCTCAGTTTCTGATTTTCACTACCTGCCAAGAGCCGCTTCCGCCGTCACGATTGAGCAGACGCGCACCCGTGACGCTGTATTTGAAGCCGCCTGCACCTACGCCGTTGGTATCCAAAGCACCTGCCAGCGTACCAAAGGTAGCTACCAAATATACGTCGTTTGTGTCGCTCAGATTTGGATCATTGCGTTTATTTTGGCTACTAATGAGGACGTACCAAGCGCCCGCAATCGTATCATCATTCAAAGTGGTGGTGGTTGCCACGGGATAACCGCTATCACCCGGCGGATTGCTGCTGAATAATGCCAAATAACTTTCATCTTGGTAACTTTGAAGGCGAATCTGATCACCGCTGCAAACGTTTTGTCCAGGGGTTTTAGAGGAGCCCGGCGCCGCCATTATTGTCCATTGCGTAGCAAGTTCTTGACCTGATAGGCTTGCATATGTTCCGACATTATCCACGGCACTGGGTACCTTTGATTCCCCGCCAACACCGAGGTAGCCGCCAAGCCCGACTCCTCCGTATGCGTTGATGATGCGCAATCTATCGCCGTATTTGAGATAATCGTCTGCCATTTTACCCTCCCCGTAGCGATGTGACGATCGAAGGATCGTTCCATCGTAGGTTTAATAATGCGTCTCACTTGAACCTGGGTTGGTGGCGCTAGTAAATAAGTAAAATTACTTAATTGAGCGGCCTTGTTGCGGATTTCAGACGTGAACCCGACCACCGTTCCAATCAAAGACCGGCCAATTTTCGGCACTGAAGATTACCTCCTGGGTCAGCAAGGTTTGGCATGGATACCTCGTGATGATCGAGGACATTTTGAGCCGGCAAAGAGAAGACTGAGCATGAGACATTACGATAAATGCTGCGAGGGAAGCGGGACCAGCTCCCGCGAGATTGTAGTCGTATTGGGAATAGCGCGCAGTACGCCCATTACACAAGGACTTCCGATATTCGCATCAACCTCGCAAGGCGGCCACCGGGAGCTTACCGAGCGATGTGACAAGCGGAGGCTTCAGTTTCTCACCAGGCCCGAGATTGAAGCGATTCTGGACTGTACGGATCGAAGCACATGGCTGGAACGCGGCGATCACACTCTTCTACTGCTGGCCGCGCGAACGGGGTGGCGGGGCTCTCCGAGGTCATCGATCTCGACCGAGACGCGGTAATGTTCGGCCGCGGTGGATAGGTGCAATACATCGGAAGAGGCCGCAAAGAGCGAGGTACGCCACTCACAAAGGACGCATAGCAAGCCCTTCGTTGCTTGGCTCAAGAAGCGTAGGAAACGAGGCGCAGCGGCCCTCTTTCCGAACATGCACGGCGGCAAGGTCAGCGTGCAGGCGCTGCTGAACAGTTTCGCCCAGGCGCGCGTGCACTGCGTCTCCGAGAGTGGCTCGGGACATCAGCGGCCGTGAGTCGTTGCTCAGCACGTCGGCAAAGCTAAGTAATAGTACCTATTTAAGTGAATCCTTTTTTAGCTCACAGTGGTTATCACAACATACGAAAAGGGTACCTTTATACGACCACTACACCCAAAAGAATGATCGGCTATCGGCAACTATAGATTGCGTATAGCGGGACGCATGACTTCAAAAGAGGAGAATGGAAATGGCTTATGCGAGAAATCCCTTTCTTCAAGCATCGCGTGCAGCAACATCGTCGACAAAACCTAGCCGCGGTTTTTGGACTTCGCCAGCTGGAAAACACCTACGTCTAGCCAAGAACTGCTTCGCATTGGCGAAACAGCACAGGGCGGCAGGCAACAAGAAGAAGTATTGGAGCCTGCTGAATGCCGGCCGCAGTGCTTTGGCGCTTTCCCGGCACGAGGTGTCCCTTTGGAAGCGCGGGCAGAGTGTCCGGCGCAGGTCTTACGCGATCCATCGCGCCGTCTAGGTGTGTCCCTCCGGCGCGGAATGTATTCTCGCGAGTGCATTCCGCGGCAATTGTTTCTGCGCAGCCCGAGACAACGGTCTTTTGGCTGTATTTCGGTCTAAGGAGGAATAACTGAGATGAGCGACTCGTTGCTTTTTGGATATTCGGTAGAAGAGAACGACGGCAAGTTCGTCATCACGTTGGCGGGGAAGCTGGCTGTTCTGATTATGCAAGATATTGGGGCAAACATCGAACCCGAAGCTTCTGGCACTGCCTGCTTGCCCATGATGTTTCCCTATAGCCTGCTTGCATCCCATGCCGTCCGGATGAGCTCTCAGGCCGCTGTCGAGGAGGGACAGAAGAGCGAGTCCACGCTCTCCGACATCTTTGCACAGGGCTTTGACAAGGATTTAGGAGAATTCGATCGCCAACTCGAACGTTATCAGGCTCTGCTATCGCCAGCTGGATCGAACGGGCGCGGGCACGAGACGCCGGTTGCCGTGAATGAAGCCGCCGATGTCGCTAAAACAAAAACGGTCGTCTCCAAAAATTAAGAGGATAGAAGGAGAGCAACAATGGTTCAGCTGTCCCGAGAGGAGACTTTTCTCCTACTGACTTGTAGACCGGACCTGACGCCCTCCGATGACGTGCGCCTGCAGCGGATTGTCGACTCGGATCTGGATTGGTCATTCGTCCTTTGGCGTGCCGAGAGCTATCAGACATTGCCGTTGTGCGGTTTCCACCTCAATAGACTAGCCTTGCTTCCCCGGACACCAGAATGGGTCGTCCACTACATACATATGTGGTCGCAGTTGTCGAAGGCGCGGAGCGAGGTACAATTCCGTCGCCTTGGTGAACTTCTAGGACATTTTCGTGCGTGCGATCTGGAACACTATTTGTTCAAGGGTCCTCTATTGGCAGCTCTGCTCTATTCCGACCCGGCACTGCGCCCGATGCAGGATTTGGACATTATGGTGCGCAAAGCAGATGTCTGGCGAGTGCAGAAAGAGCTTTACCGATTGGGTTATCAGCACGGAGTATTCAATCCGGCGGATGGTGTCTTCACACACATGTTCCGCAAGATCACACACCAGACGCTCGAGCATAAGTACGCGCTACATTCAGTCACTATGGTCGAGGAGATTCGGCCGAAGTTCGACACGACCCTAATCGCGCCAGAATGGCGAACGCGGCAGATCAAATCCTTCGTCCAAGACGATGGCTCGGTGCGGATGCCGGTGTTCGTCGACATCCACTTCAGTCTTGGAGCTGGCATGGAGGAGGTAGACGTCTGGCGCGGCGCCGGTCCCCGCAGGTTGCTCGGTCGAGAAGTGCATTGTCTGTCGCTGACTAGCGTTCTGTGGTTCAGCGCTGCCCGCATCTATTTTGAAGCCTACCAACATGGCACCCTGAAATTGCAGATGCTGGGCGACATCGACGCGCTGTTGCGCCTTCATGCCGAGGACATCGACTGGCCCGAGTTGCTTGCGGTTGCGGGCAAGTACGGCTTTTCAGCTGCAATCTTCTACGTCCTTGAACAGGTTCGTCGCCTCTTTGATGCGCCGGTTCCTTTGAAGGTGTTGGCGCTTCTGATGCCAGATCAGCAAGGACGGCCGGATGAAGCGGACTTCGGAGACATTGTCCCTAAGCTGTTATCGCGTACAGTCATCAGTGATCTTCAGCTCGCTTGAGGCGGGACCCGCGGCCGGCCTTGCGGCACGGCAATTACAACATGGCTAAGCTATTGCAGCTAGCGGTCAAAGGTGGTCGCCGCCTGGCAAGCCGATCCTTATATGAGGAGCAAACGGTGGAACGCGTAGCAATAATCGGTGGAGGGCCGGCCGGCCTGGCAGTTGGCCAGGCTCTTGCCAAACAGCGTATTAAATTCCTCTTGTTCGAGGCTGGCCGTACGCTTGCAGAACGTAAGCATGACGTGGCAGACCATCTAGGAAGCGGAATTGGTGGTGCCGGCCTTTTCTCCGACGGCAAGTTCAGCTTTTTTCCATCCGGCACACATCTTTACACGCTAGAGGGCCGTTGCCGTCTTGAGGATGCCTATGGCGCCATCGAACGCCAGCTGGCGGAGGTGGGCATTCCGGCGCCCCCTTTTGATCCGGACACCGAAACCAGCTTTCTCGGCACGGGCCACCCCATGATATGCAAGGACTATCCGTCGACCTACGGCTCGTTGGCGCAGCGAAACGCGCTGATAGCCGCCATGATGCATGAGTTCAGCAACCTCATCTTGGCCAACACGCGCGTGGAAGTGATCATTCCCTCGCCACAAGGCTACCTCGTGCAAAGTCGTGGAGCGGACGGCGATCTGAGAGAGGAGTTTTTCACCCATCTTGCGATCGCAACTGGGCGCTTCGGTCCGCAGGCACTACGGTCCATGATGACGGCGCCGATCGCCATGACCGACCTGCGATACGAGTTTGGTATCCGTATCGAACATCCTAACGGAGTTGGGTTCCTTAAGGCCGTTAAACGCCCAGACGTGAAATACATTCTCGATGCGGCGTGTACGGAAGTGCGAACCTTTTGCACTTGTCGCGACGGGGAGGTTTGGATGATCCCCTATGGTGGCACTGCTGCTCTTTCCGGTCGGTCGGACGGACCCCCGACCGGCTACTCCAATTTCGGTTTACTGGCGCGCTTCGGCGGGAATAATCTCGACAGAGGTCGACAGATTTGGGCCGATTTGCAACAGCGGTTGGGGAGCGATACGACGGCGACATGGCAGCCACTCACCGAATTCCTAGATCGCCCTTCCATATCCCAAGCGCTTGAATTCGGAAAGGCTGATCGTCCCTGGTTCCCGCGGCAGAAGTTCAGCAGGGGCGACGTGGCCGCTCTATTACATCCCGAACTCTATAGGATCCTCGCCGAAAGCGCGCGTATGCTCATCACGCAGTTTCCGGACATGGCGACGCCAGAGACTGTCTGCATTTTCCCATCAGTCGAGGGTGTTGGTGCCTTCCCGACCGTTGATGCCGCCCTGCAGAATCATAGTGGGCGGATCTGGTATTGCGGCGATGTCGTCGGCCGGTTTCGCGGCCTCGTCCCCGCCCTTGTCAGCGGACATTATGTCGGAGCCTCCATCGCGGCATGTCTTCGCGAAACTGCGGCCGAGGAGTTACATGATGTGCAGACAATTGCTGCACAATAAACTGGCGCGGAAGTACACATCCGAAAATCCGAGCCGATCAACGGGCGGCAATACTGCGATAAGCGCAGACCATTCGCGGGAGGTAGTGGAGCATGCTTATAGCAATCGAAGGAATTGATGGAGCGGGCAAGACTCATATTGCCCGAAAGTTGGCTCATAACCTGCGTGATGGGGGGTATCTGGCCCGTTATTTGAATAAGAGCGACATAGAGTTCGGAGACGCTTTCACTGATAGTCGGCTTCGACTGCTAAAGGAAATCATTTGGCCTGAACAGGGCGAACCGAAGATTGACCTGCTAGGAACCCATTTTTATTTGTTTTTGCTCGCATCCTGGTTTTCTGCCGTGGGCCAAATGCTTCGCAGAGAGCCAAGGTTTGGCAATCTCATCACCGTTATGGACGGTTCGCAGTTCAGAGTGGTCGCCAAAGCGCATTGCCGAGCGAAGATCGACAGAGCCCAGCTTCTCGATTATTTCGATCGGGCTGCCGAGCCTGATCTCGTCGTCCTGTTGGAGATAGAGCCGCATGTATCTTGGCACCGGCGCACGGTCTTCAAAGAGACCGAGATTGGGCGTTGGGACGGTTATCGCGGCAATCCGCGCGACGCTTACTGCGCCTATCAGACAAAGATTCAGACCGTCTTGCAGGAGATGGCTTGCGAACGTGGTTGGCTTGTCGTTCCTCAGAATGAAGATACACGCGATACCGATGTCGTTGATTGCATTTTGCAGCACATTGCCGCGCAACACGACGTCGAGGAATACCACCTGGCTAGGACGGCTACACCGTGTGAATAAAATTACTGCAAATCGCCAACCCAACTTACATCGGTAGCTGCCATTTCTTGACCAATGCGCCATCACGCCGCTTTTCCAGGAGTTTGAACGACGGTTTAAAGAAGTTTGCGAACCAACGCATTGAACGGTATAGGTCCGCGAGCGTCGCCGCAGCTTCAACGCCTTCGTGGCGATGATAGCCGACAATCCCCGCCGGACGACCAATCCGTTCTTTTGCTCGACACCTTTAGGCCCTCCTTATCACTTCGCAGGACCATCGACGGCGGCGTTGGCCGGCGACGCGTGAAAACTAGGTAATTTCACTCATTTAAACGACCGGGGGTCTAATGCATTCTTGCACTATGATGGGGGGCAGAATGATAAGATTTTACGTCGGTCGCCACGAATCACACGGGCAAGCAATGGAGAAAATCTGTTGCTTTCGGCACGAGCAATTCGTGGAAAGGCTTGGCTGGGGGGCGCTTCGTAGAAATGATGGATTGGAAATCGACCAGTTCGATCACGACCGTGCGCTGCATACGCGATTGCTCCCGACGACTGAACCTCATCTCTCATCGGATGTTTATCCGCAGATCATGAAAGGGCAAGCATGGCCGCGTTCACCCGAGATCGTACCAATCCAGGCAAAGCCTTCCATGTCTGGCTTGAGGAAACATCATCAACTCTATTCTATCCAAGGAAACACCCTCTTGCTCGAGCCGGAGGTTCGAAATCCGCTGAAGCCCGATGCTACTTTGTACTAGGTCAAGCCAGCTCTGACATCAGGTCCGGGCCATTTGCAAAGTACATTGTTATAAGCAAAGGCGGAGCTGTTGACCTGGTTTCGTTGTCTGGGCAACTTTGCCAAAGATACAGACAAGGCTCCTCTTCGCTGGGTTTTTCGTCTACAGTGGCTACTCGGAGAGTTAGCTCCTACCGGAAGCGACCATGAAAAATGCTGCCTTGAGTAGCATGTCCTGGAGGGAAGAGTGGACAGCGAGGCGTTGGCAACGGCAAATGTAATGTTCGACTTTATATCAGACGCTGCACTAGCGAAGAGCAGTGAGGATATCCTGATGTCATTGAACAGAACAGCGAGCCACTTTGGTTTTAGTTGTTTTGCAATGTCCGGCATACCCTTGCCTACGGAGCGCATCGATCCGTATTTCTTATTGAACGCATGGCCCTATGAGTGGTTTGAACGTTATTCAACGGGCAATTACGTCCATGCCGATCCCGTGATCCATCTGAGTAAAATGCAAGACGGTGCCTTTGTGTGGTCGGAAGCACTGCAGGGTCAAGAGCTCGGCCGTCATGCGCGCCGGATTATGATGGAGGCCCGAGAGTTCAAAATGAAGGATGGTTACAGTGTGCCCCTGCATACCGCCGACGGCTTTCAAGCAATTATCACTTTCGGGTCAGAGAAGGTGGATCTGTCGCGAGCTGCCAGAGGAGCGCTACATATCATATCAATTTACGCCCATAACACAGTGCGCAGCATGTTAACGAAAAACGTGAGCTCCCAAGACAGGCGCCTTTTAAGAATAACTGCGCGTGAACGCGAGATCATTCAGTGGTGCGCTGCGGGCAAGACAGCGGTGGAGATCGCGGCAATTCTAGGCCGCTCGCATAGAACCATCCAAAATGAGATACTCAATGTTCAACGCAAGCTCGATGTAGTCAATTCGGCGCAGATGATAGCGGAGAGTTTTCGTTACGGAATCCTTCGGTAAAGTAACGCCCTCCTGGGCAGGACCATCGACGACGGCGTTGGCCGGCGACGCGTGAAAACTAGGTAATTTCACTCATTTAAACGACCGGGGATCTAATGCATTCTTGCACTATGATGGGGGGCAGAATGATAAGATTTTACGTCGGTCGCCACGAATCACACGGGCAAGCAATGGAGAAAATTTGGCGCTTTCGGCACGAGCAATTCGTGGAAAGGCTTGGCTGGGAGGCGCTTCGTAGAAATGATGGATTGGAAATCGACCAGTTCGATCACGACCGTGCGCTGCACCTTGCATTGTTCTTCAAAGACACTGTCGTGGGATATACGCGATTGCTCCCGACGACTGAACCTCATCTCTTATCGGATGTTTATCCGCAGATCGTGAAAGGGCAAGCATGGCCGCGTTCGCCCGAGATATTCGAGTGGACCCGATGTATTGTCGCGGAGGGTCAAATTCTAATAAATGGGGTATCGGCGTCACATGTCTTGATGACCGGCGTGATGGAATTTTGCCTTGTTGCCGGCATAACCTCGGTGATCGTCGAAACGCACCCGAAGCTCGTGCAACTCTTAGTCTCAACCGGTTGGAGCGTAACCGAGCTTGGTCCGCCTTCGCTGCTCAATGGCGTATTAATCGTACCAATCCAGGCAAAGCCTTCCATGTCTGGCTTGAGGAAGCATCATCAACTCTATTCTATCGAAGGAAGCACCCTCTTGCTCGAGCCGGAGGCTCGAAATCCGCTGAAGCCCGAAGCTACCTTGCACCATTTGCATTACTGTGAATTCATGGCGAAGCGCGACTTGCAGGCTGATAGAGGCTAACTGGTGCGCCTGATTCACCCGACCGAATTGTGTCAGACCGCTCGTCCGGTCCGTCATCGAGGCATGCGTGCTGCGGAAGATGCCATGCTTGTCGCTGTAGAACGCGATCGGCTTGCCCCATTGCTGCAAATAAGCATTCGTCGCGTGCAGATAGTCGAAGGTGTTCTCTGAAGTCGCAAAGCGCACATGCAACAGCTTGCCGGTGGCATCGTCGATATAAACGAGCAGGGCGCATTTGCGGCCACGGTTCTCGAACCACCAATGAAGCGAGCCGTTGATCTGAACGAGTTCGCCGAAACAATCACGCCGGCCGCGCGGTTGGAAGATTCGCTGATGGCAATCCGGTGGCGTTCGATCAGCTTCTCGGCCGCCAGCGTCGGGCCAAAATCGAGATAGCGTTCGCGGATCAGGTCTAGCGCCGCTTTGCGAAACCCCTCACTGTGGCGCCGGTTGCTCGGACGGCCGCGCTTCTTCGAGACGAGACCGTCAGCGCCATGACTGTCGCATCTCTAACTGGCCTATGTGTCGCATTACTAAATAACCCTGAAGAAGCTAACCCAAGTGCATCACGCCTGTTTTGCAGAGTAGGGGATCACCTATCTTCGTGCAAATGCGCCATAAACACCTCGGTCGGCGTCCTGTATCCGAGGCATTTGCGCGGTCGTTGACATGACGCGTGAGGTGGGTCGCGTTGCGACACAACTGCCAGATCTGTGGTGCCCGGCAGGAAGCGTCGAATGCGCTTGTTGCTGTTCTCGACGGTCCCTTTTTGCCAAGGCGCACTTGGGTCGCAAAACCAACTGCACGCACCGATCCCTTCTTCTAAAGCCTTCAGTTTGCGGGAGAACCATTCCGGCTTCGTCGCATAGTCGTTGTTGTCACGATAAGCTCTGTAAACACCACACGCTTCATGCGTAGCCATGTCGATAGCTACATCAAAGAAGCCAGCCGGGAAGGCCGAAGGTATTTCAAAAGCGCTGGCGCTGAAGAGCTTGACTTGATCCGGTCGCCTTCCGGCAATCGCTTCCGCTAAGTTCCTATGCGCGTCCTCCCGCTGCATTTCGCCCGGTGGCGTCCAATAGAGACCGGAAAGGTCCATCTCATCTTCATCATGCACGGCTTCGCTGACGGCCGATTGCTCCAGCATCGTCGTTTCTCCTCAGTACAGATTTTCAGATTGGCGGCCGCCTCGCCGGGATGTTCTTATTATGTTCTCATCCGGATGCGAGTCATCAATCTTAGTCAATTGCTTTTTAAGACGTTGCTGATGGGATGGAGGCATGACAAAGCCGCCAAAATCAAAGCCGCTCTTGCGGGATGCTGATCGGCCCGTTCGTTCCCGGCCACGCAAGCCGCGAGATCCTGCTCAGCCAAACCTTCCCCTCGACCCCATACCGGATCGCATTGAGCCGTGTCTGGCGCTTCTGAAGCCAAAGCCGCCCAAAGGGCCGCAATGGGCTTTCGAAGTGAAATGGGATGGCTATCGCCTTTCGGTCCTTATCGAGCCGACCCGCATTCGCATCTTGACGCGCGGCGGCCACGACTGGATGAGCTATAAACGTCGCGATGCCATTGCTGAGACTTGTGCACACTAAGACCAGAACGTTGGTATATACTTGCAGAGGCTAACGATAACGGTCTGCACCTGGGTGAGAAGCAGGACCGCCTCATCCGGCCAGTGGGCGTATTCGGCATACGTCAAGATGTTAACGTACAGGGCGCGTTCAAAGGCGCAGGCGTCATTGAATCTTTCCCAGTTCTCTTGCGCGTGACCGCTGATTGTACTAGCGGAGGCGAGGGATGCGGAGGTGAGAAGCGAGCCCGGAATTGCAATTACATTCATCGGAAGAGAACCTATTCTGGGTTGCGCTGGTGTAAGCAAGGGTTTACCCCTCAGGTTCAGTGCTGGTGGTGACGCACTCATCCCTCTGGACATCACGAACTCCTATGGCGCTTGAAAGCTCAGTTCCTCGAGCAAGAGCGGTGCCAGTTTGAGAAACTCCACTTTTTAGCTGGATATGCCCCTTCTTCGTTCCTTTTCGAACCTCTTTGCTACGGGCTTGGTCTGGAGTGTGACAGAGCCACTTGTGGCTGACTTCGTCCGTCGCGAGATCTAGAATCTTCGGGCGTCTGCTGGCGGCGACAGATCGGTTACTCTTTGCGCCGAGATCTCCTTTTGAGGACTGGCCGTTCGATTCCGTGCTGGCGCAAAGGGTAGCCGATCTGTCGCGGCGTATGACCAAGGAGCCGCGCGGCTTCTAGCCCGAACCCCCGGCCGTCGCCATAGCAACCGCTCTCTGTCGATACACCCGACTTTCCCTTTGCGGTTCGAGCAGGATGGCGGCGGCATCACGCACCGTTCGACCCAGAAGTACATGCGCCAAGTGCTTGCTCATCTACCGCTTTCAGGAGCCTCACGACATATGTGCGACATTGTCGTTATCGTTGGCGGCTTCGTGGCACGCCATGGAGTTTTTGTTCCGGTATTTTTATCCCTCTAAGTGTATGCGGCAGCACCAACTTTCGTTCTGCCCCATCAAACAGCTCAACTGGCACGACGCTTGAAAATTGTTCTCAGGCTGCGACGGAACTAGTCGCATCCTATGTCGCGGCATCGCCCCGGTCGGTTCGAACACGAAAAGGAAGTAATTATGACTGCTCTGCGTCAGATCGGGTTTTACGGAAAGGGAGGCATTGGCAAATCCACTACATCCCAGAATACGCTCGCCCTTTAACAGAAAGGAAACAAAATGCCGGTCCACATTGACCCAAATCGCAGGACGGTGCTCGCCGGGTTGCTCTCCCTTTGCGTGCCATGGCGGTCGGCGCACGCTCGTGCCATTGATCACGATGATGTGAAAGGGTTTCCCGACAGCACCTCGGGCTACCTCAAGGCTTTCCAGCCTTATCTCAAGGTCTTTACTGGCTGTGTGCCTTTCCCGGCCGTGGATGCCGAAGGCAACATCGGCGCTGGTCTGAAACCGTCGGGAGCGATGGACGGCCATTGCTCACGCAGCATCGGGCAGGTCTACGTGAGATCGGAAAAATTTAGAGGCCAGTGTGCAACAATGTACGCGTGGTACTTTCCTAAGGAGCAGAACGTCGACGGGGCTGGCAATCTGGGGCATCGGCATGGTTGGCAGAATATCATCGTCTGGACGGAGGCCTTCGATATCGAGGCGCGGTTGATCTCGATCAGCTATTCGAGCCATGGCTATTACACCCGCGAGAAAAATCCCCACATGCACGGAACACATCCGCTGGTCGGCTATCAGCGGAACCCGTTCCCGCTCAACCCTTCAGTCGTTGACACTAAGATTCGCGGCGGGTTACAGCCTGCGGTCAGTTGGTCCGACTTGACACCGGCAGCGCGGCAGACGCTGGAGACCTTCGACTTTGGTAAGGGGGTACCGTTCAACGAATACAACTGGTACTTCAATCTGAGCAAGGCTCGACTATGAGTAGTGGATGGGATGGGCAAGGGAATCCCGTGCCTGTCCTTATCTAAACACAACAGTACCTGGAGAACTAGCATGGCCGATCGCACGTCAAAGATAACGTCATCTACGGCCCGCGACTTTCGAACACTTTGGAAGCCTGAAATTCGCTTTCGACAGCTATCTCTCGACGGCGCTGCTTCGTTCGGAATGTCAGGTTAGAGGCACTGAGTCTTTCACCCACAGGATCCTCCGACATACGTGAAACTTCGAGCATGCGAGCGGTCTATCTCCAACAAAATCGGGCCGTTGGGATATGCGGTGCGTGGCTGGAAACGCACCGTCACGCGGCTTCCTGGAGCGCATTGGACGACGTTTTCGGCGTGCCTCAGGTAGATACTGATAGAGACCAAGCCCATAATCTTCCTTGCTGTAGATGAAGCGATAGATTGTCTCCTTACAAACGCGAATTCGACTGAGGCCGTCCGACAGCAGGCGCCCGGCAATCTGTTCCGGCGACCAGCGAGCCTCCAACTGTTGATGATCTCTGTGCACAACGTCGAGTGGCGCCGCAGCTTTCTCAGCCGGCGACGTCGGTCCTTGGCAGTGTCGTTCGCAACGGTGCTGTAATAACCGTCATAGTCCGGTAGTTCGCGATCGCGAAACGCGTTGCGTCGGATCTCGCGATAGATCGTCGAACGATGGCGGCCAAGCTGAAGTGCCATCTCGTTTACCGGAACTTTTGCCGCCACCATGTGACGCAGGCGTCGGCGATCGGCGAGGGTGATCTGCGAATAGCATCGAGACATGCCAAAATCTCCAAAGTGAAGCCGTTGAAATTACTGGCATGTCGCAATTGGAAATAGAATGTACCCCCTTACAATAGTTGTGGCGGCAGGGTTGGAATGTCCGTTTGTGTGCAAAGTAGAAGTGTCACTTTGGGCGCTTCTTCAGCCATTTAGAAATGCGACACTCGGCATGTCCACTTGCGCTTAGGCAAGCCCCCGAGCGGACCGGCTGGACCGGGTTGCAAGGGAAGGGAGGGGGCGGGTGAGATGCTTCCCTTCGGCTTTAGCTTTGACAGTTGGAGCAGCCAGTCATTCCGCCGCATCGAGGTCAGAGAGCGCTTGTCGCCGTCGGGCAATGACGGCGGGATCGTTCATGAAATCCGTCTTCCGACCCGGCTTGCGGCCCCGCGGCGTGTAGCCATTCTTCTCGCTGTTGGTCCTGACCTTGGGCGCCGGCAGTTGGTCCTGACGCTCCTTGATATAGGCCAGGACATCGCCGAGCCGCTTGTTCTCGGTGATCGCCGCATGCGTCACCCGCTGGTCCTTGTCGAACGTCTTGTAGGGCAGGGAATGACCTTTCCAGCGCACGTCCAGCCGGCCATCGGCATAGGCATAGGTCTCGACATAGCGGCCAACCAGGCCACGCGTCACCTCGGTCTCTTCCAGCATGATCCGCTGGCGCTCAAACGAAAACGTCAACTGCGACCCGACATAGCGCTGCTCACGCTTGCACAGGATCTCCTTCAGCCGGTCCGACGCAAGATTCATCGGCCGATGCAGATTATCGGACCGGGTAGGGGCGAGCGCAAACCGCGCATTGTAATGCTCTATGAAGTCAGGCAGGAACGCATTGCCTGCCTCCATGTCGCAGATATCGGCCAGCCGCAATTCCTTGACCAGCCGATCCTGCAGCGTCCGGTTCATCCGCTCGACGCGGCCCTTGGCCTGGCTTGAGTTTGCGCAGAGAATCTCGATGTTTAGCTCACAAAGCGCCCGCCCGAACTGGGTCATGCCCTGGCCACCCTTAGCCTCCTTCTTCGCCACCCGGAACACCGAATGCTTGTCGGAGTAGAAGGCCACAGGCGCGCCGTGATCGCGCAGGTAAAGCGCCAGCGCCTCGAAATAGCTGAAGGCGCTTTCCGAGCGCACGAAGCGCAACTGCATCAGCTTGCCCGTCGCATCGTCGACGAACACCAGCAGCGAGCATGGATCACCGCGGTCCTCGAACCAGCGATGCTCGGACCCGTCGATCTGCACCAGCTCGCCATAGGCTTCACGCCGCAAGCGCGGCTGATGAAACGTCCGCCGCTGCTTGCGCGAGAGCCACAGGCCCGCATCCACCATCCAGCCGCGCAACGTCTCGCGCGACACCCGCAACCCATCGCGCTCGGCAAGCTTCTCGGCCGCCAAGGTTGGTCCGAAGTCTGCATAGCGTTCGCGAACCAACGTCACGGCGTAATCCCGAACACCGTCGCTGATCCGGTTGTTCGACGGTCGGCCGATCGCCTTGTGCCGGATCGACGCCGCACCACCCGTGTTGATCCGCTCCAGCAGACGACGCACCTGGCGCGTACTCAGATCAAGCACATGTGCCGCCGACACCATCGTCATCCGGCCGGCGATCACTTTCGATAGAATCTCGATCCGCTGCAGATCACGATCTGCTCATCGCAATCAGTCCCATCCGCAATCTCCCAGGTCATCAAACAAGGGGAGAGTGACATTCCAACTTTGCAGAAACAGGACACTTTAACTTTGCGGTGTGACTTCTAATGTAAATGCAACAAGGGCTTAAAGGCTACTACAGGGCAAGGAGATCAGCCCTCGATCCGACCGGCTGGGCCGGGTTGAAAGGGCGGAGCGGGGGCGGGTGATGACGCACCCTTCGGCTTTAGCTTTCTCACTAGCAATTGTTCTTTTACCGCTCGATACTCGCTGGGACTTGCATGGCGCAGTTGGGGATCAAAGCCGCACGATGCTTCCGGAAATCAACCTGCAAGGTGACGTCGACATCGCCGCGCTGTCACCACTTCTTCGCGGCATGCTTCTTTCGGTTGCCTATGCTGACGGTGAGGGTGGCATAGGATTGACGGCGACCGGCGCCATGAACCGCAAGTTCGTGCATTGGGCCGCTGTGCACTTCCTCTGGCCAGGATTCACAGCCGAGGACCTCTACAGCATGAACAAGGTGCTCAATGAAAGCGACATGCCGCCGCTTTGGGTCGTGCGCGACATGGCCCGTCATCTGAAGCTTCTTCGTCGGAAAAAGGATGTGCTGCTGCCAACCAGACGCGGCCGGGAGTTTTTGGTGAACCCGCAAGCCTTCTTCGATCTGGTCGCCACGGATTATCTCTATTCCTATGTCCACGCCACCGAGCGGGAAGAGGAGGTCCGAGCGCGGTTACGCTGGTGGCGCATGTTCCTCAATCTTCTCAATATCAAGGCCAGAAAAGGTTGCGCGCCAATGGACGTTGTGAAAATCCTCTATCCAGAGCTGGCGCCTTTGTCGGACACCGAAATGACCATAGAAGCCTGGGAGTTGAAATCCGATCTTCAGTATGGCGTCTTCCAACGCTTATGCTGGCTCGGCTTGCTCTACGAGGCACGAGAGGGGCTCACTCTTCTGCAGGATGGATCCTTCCACAAGACGCTACTTTGGGCAGCTTGCCTGCAGTTGGGATCGGATACGCAAAGCGATATCGGCGTGCATTGACGATCTCTATTCTGCCGCTGGCTGCCTAATAACGCTTTCTCTCGCCGCGCAATCACCGCAGGATCATTCATAAAATCCGTCCTCCGCCCCAGCTTGCCGTCATTTGTTCACTTCACGCCTGAACACTTCAGCTGGGGTGCGGAAACCAAGGCATTTTCTCGGCGACTGTTCAACCGATCGATCAGTGATCGTATCGATTCATCAGGAACTGACAGGACAGCAGTATCCCTCGGCAGGTAACGCCGAATCCGCCGATTCATGTTCTCAACGGAGCCTTTTTGCCAGGGCGCAGACGGATCGCAGAACCATGCATCGGTTCCCATTCCCTGCTTCAGTCGCCGCCAGGAGACGAATTCAAATCCGCGATCAAACGTCAAACTTTGCCGGGCATGCCTGGGCAGGGGGCTGAGCACGTCGATGAGCCGCTCCATGATCGGCTTGGACTGCCGGTCGTTGTTCTTGAACAGCATGGTGAACCGGCTCGTCCGCTCAACAACCGTTGCCACATTGGCATTGCCCTGAACCCTTTCGAAGATCATGAGATCGGCTTCCCAGTGACCGAATTCCTTGCGATCGTTGATGGCTTCCGGCCGATGTTTGATCGAACGCTCATCTGGAAAGACTGGATTCTGCGGCTTGCGAGCATATCGCGGCCGGCGCTTTCTCCGCCGTTCCGGGAGAAGCCGCGCGAGTTGCTGCCGTTGTCCTTCTGGTGAATAGACATACCGGTAGATCGTCTCGTGACAGACGCTTGCCTTGGCCGCTGGTTCGATCTTCAGTCGTCCAGCAATCTGTTCCGGCGACCAGCCGGATTCCAACTTTCCGATCACTTCGTTCCGCAGATCCTCGCGACGAAAGAGCTTGCCGATCCGCCGGCGCCTGTCGCGCGCCATGTCGTTGGCGGTCATCGCCCAGTAGCCCTCGGCATCGGGGAATTCCTGATCGTGCCAGTAGTTGCGTTTTATCTCCCGGGAGATGGTCGCACGGTCCCGGCCGAGGCGTCTGGCGATCTCAGACTGGCTAAACTTCTGATCCAACATCCTGGAAATCGATCGGCGTTCGTCAAAACTCAAATGCGAAAAGGTACGGATCAAACCATGGCTCCCGAAAAGCAGGCAGCTTAGCGCCTTTGTTGCAGTTCGAGATAGAATGTACCCGGCTACACAAATTTGCGGCGCAATCTATCTTATGGAACCTTAGGCCAGTAATCGGTTATAGGTTGTCCGTAATCCCGTGACTTAGCATGCTCCAACTCGACCGTCGACGACTCTCGCAGGTCTCGCGATTGGCGATCATGTTTTTGAATTGTAGCGGCCTACCGGCTCAAGAATCATATTCTTTGCCGCATTGACGTCCTGCCAGCCGTCTATCTTCACCCACGTGCTGGGCTTCAGATCGTTGTAGTACGCGAAAACGTACTCGATCTGAGGCAGGGAGCTTCCCGACAGGTCGGTGTAGTTCTCAACCTTGTCGTAGAGGTGCGTCAAATTCGCCATCGGCACCGCGATTAACTTCTCGTCTTTACCGCCATCCTTTTCCATGACCAGAACACCTATCGGACGCACATTTTTGACGCAGCCCGCAACGAGTGGTCGAGTGTCTTCGACCAAGACGTCGATCGCATCGCCGTCTTCTGACAGCGTGTGCGGCACAAAGCCGTAATTGCCCGGATAGGTTATTGGCGTGGAGAGGAAGCGTTGGACAACAAGTGCACCGGATGCCTTGTTCCTTTTATACTTAATCGGCTGACCGAACGGAACTTCGACAATGACACTCACGTCGTCCGGCGGGTTCTTGCCAATAGAAATCGAGTCGATAAGCATGGGGCTCCTTAGGTGGATGTAGACGCGCAGACACAAAGGTACTGTCACGACAGCTGTCCAAGCATAATCGCGCTCATCTGTCGTATCGGCAGCTAGCCTTTTCGGTTCAGCCGATTGTCGATCAGGTGATGCGTCGTCACCGAACTAGGTGCATTTGTCCTCGGCGATCTTACGTAGGATGCGGCGGATGATTTTCGCGGAAGTTGTCTTCGGCAGGTCCGGCGCGAACTGGGCCGTGACGATCGAGCCGATCTCTCTGCGTGCCCAGGAAACGAGTTCCTTGCGCAGGTCGTCAGAAGCAGCCTCGCCGTCGATAAGGATGACGTAAAATAAATTTCAAGTAACGAGGCCATAGCTCCTCCTTCACACGTTAGGTGACTACCTGTCAGCAGCCAGATTCCTGGCTCCGAGCACCGTCGTCTTGGTACCTCGGTCCTAGCACTCGCCGTGCCAGGCCGATTGTGCGGCGGGTGGACTTCGCTAGTGGTCCACAGTTCGACAGTTTGTCGGGTTTGCGACACAGGTGGCTGCATGCGCTTGGCAGGGGTGCAACACTGCTTGCGAGATTTTTAACCGCAAAAGATTTCGCTAAAGCACCGCGCCGCTTTCCATTGCCAGCATTTGCATCAAGTGCGGCTCATTCGGCCAAGAAGTGCTTGCGCATTGGCGCTTCTATTCCGCGGCTTCTTCAGGAGCCTCACGACAGATGTGCGACATTGTCGTCTCCTTTGTCGGCTTCGTGACACGCTTTAGGATTCCTCGGTCCGGTATTTAATCCCTCTAAGTGTTTGCAGCAGCACGAACTTCCGTTCTGCCCCATCAATCAGCTCAATTGGCACGGCGCTTGAAAATTGTTCTTGGGCTGCGACGGAACCAGCCGCGTCCGATGTCGCGGCATCACCTCGGACGGTTCGAACACGAAAAGGAAGTAAGAATGGCTGCTCTGCGTCTCAAGAACCTGAAGCTGGGAAAGGCGGACTACGCCACATGGGGGCCAGGGCTCGGACAAGTTTACTCCCGATTTAAGGGACGACCAAAAGGCAGATGTTGCGACCTACCGAGCGCAGCAGACACCCTTTGTCGCAAATCTGACAAAGCTGTCGCGCTGGGACCCCTGGCGAAAGCGGATTAATCCGAAATCCCTAGGTTAATCAGCGCGCCATCGGCCTGGCACGACGAGTGCTAGGACAACCGAGACAGCAAGAAAGGAAG
>NZ_LXFU01000043.1 GCF_001657485.1 Rhizobium sp. WYCCWR10014 | reverse complement strand
CTTCCTTTCTTGCTGTCTCGGTTGTCCTAGCACTCGTCGTGCCAGGCCGATGGCGCGCTGATTAACCTAGGGATTTCGGATCAATCCGCTTTCGCCAGGGGTCCCAGCGCGACAGCTTTGTCAGATTTGCGACAAAGGGTGTCTGCTGCGCTCGGTCGGTCGCAACATGTGCCTCGCAGCCCATGAGCTTTTGGCGACCGTTGCGCGCTAACCTTCTTTGCACCGGGGCTGAACACCTTTTTAGGGCCTGGGAGTACAGGTGATGTTTTCTTAAACCGGGAGTAAACTTGTCCGAGGTATGGCCCCCATGTGGCGTAGTCCGCCTTTCCAAACACCCAGTTCCCATGCAGAGCAGTCATTATTTCTTCCTTTCCGTATTCGAACCGACCGAGGTGATGCCGCGACCGGTTTTCACCAGAACAATTTTCAAGCGTCGTGCCAATTGAGCTGATTGATGGGGCAGAACGAAAGTGCCTTCTGCTGCAAACACTTAGGGGGATAAAATACCCGGACGAAGAGTCCTAAAGCGTGTCACGAAGCCGACAAAGTTGACGACAATGTCGCACATCTGTAGTGATGTTCCGGAAGAGGCCGCGGAATAGAAGCGCCAATGCGCAAGCACTTCTTGGCCGAATGAGCCGCACTTGATGCAAATGCCGGCGATGCAAAGCGGCGCGGTGCTTTAGCGAAATCTTTTGCGGTTAAAAATCTCGCAAGCAGTGTTGCACCCCTGCCAAGCGCATGCAGCCACCCGTGGCGCGAACCCGACAAACTGTCGAAGTCCACCCGCCCGAAACCCGCACGTTACACACCGCACAATCGGCCTGGCACGGCGGGTGCTAAGACCAACCGAGACACAAAAACATTCTAGTTGGAGCCGAGGAACAGCAATGCCGCACGACCCCGTGACGATCGTGTCCTCGCAGGTGGTGCAAAGCTGAGTGCCGCGCGCTTCTCGTTGCGCTGTAGCGGGTGATCGGCTTTGCGGGCGGCTATCAGTGTTTTTCGATAGGGCCGGGTTGTTCAGACACAACCTCAGGGAAAGATCACTGATGGCCAATGACATGATGAGCGTGTGGCCACTTGTGGAGAAGAGCGCCGATGCAGATTTGTTGCGCGAGATGATCGGCTTTGCAGCGGAACGGCTGATGGAGCTGGAAGTGGGGTCGGCCAGGGTGCTGAATTCGGCGAAAAGAATCCACTGCGGCTTGCACAGCGCAACGGCTACCGTGACCGCGATTGGGGACGCGAGCTGGAACCGTTAACTCCGCATTCCGAAGCTGCGCAAAGAAGCTCATTTCCCGAGCTTTCTTGAACAGCGACGTATCGCAGAGAAGGCCATGACGGCAGCCATACAAGAAGCGTATATCCTCGGGATCTCAATAGGTTCTGTCGACGATCTGGTCAAAGCCATGGGGATGTCGGGCATCTCCAAAAGCCAGGTGTCGCGGCTGTGCGAGGAAATCGACGTTAAGGTAAAGGCGTTTCTCGACAGACCGATTGAGGGCGAGTGTCTCGGTCGGTCCTAGCACTCGTCGTGCCAGGCCGGTTATGCGGTGTGTAAATTGCGTGTTTCGGGCGGGCTTGGCTAGCGGTCCACAATGCAACAGCTTTGTCAGGCTCGCGACATGGGTGGCTGCTCGCGCTTGGCAGGCGTGCAACACTGCTTGCAAGATTCTTGACCGCAAACGATTTCGCTAGAGCACCGCGCGGCTTTCCATTGCAGCATTTTCATCGAGTGCAGCTCATTCGGGCAAGAAGTGCTTGCTGCCTACACTCCTCGGCCTCTTCCGGAACATCACGACAGATGTGCGACATTGTCGTCTCCTTTGTCGAATTCGTGACAGCGCTTTATGATTCCTCGGTCCGGTATTTTATCCCACTAAGTGTTTGCAACAGCAGCTCATTTCGTTCTGCCCCCATTAATCACTTCGATTGGCACGACGCTTGAAAATTGTTCTCGGGCTGGGACGGGACCAGCCGCGTTAGGTCGCGGCATCCACCCCGCGGAGAGCGAATTGGAGAAGACGATGGCAACGAGTACCCCCGAAACATCGCTAAATAATTGTCTCAGCATTTCGGAACTCCGCTGTGACAATTGGAAATCATTGGAAGACAATCTGGGGCGGCTTTCGACTATTTCCGCCGACCATGCCGATTTCACTGCAGCTAATCGGCAGGTGACGTGCGCAATTGAGACCCTGTCATCTCTAGAGACCTACTTCGCTAGTCCCGGTGCACGCGCCTTCGCAAAGCTGAAGGGGTTGATACAGAGTAAGGAGCTGGTCGGGGCGCATCTCCAGGCTCGGAGATTTAGAAAGAAGGTCGCTAGCCTGGCCCACCGTGAGCGCTATTCCGAGGTGCTGTTCGTCGGCAACATGTCGACCTCCGAGGAGAAGGCCCGACGCCGCTGGCTGAAGCGCAACACCGGGATTGGCGATTTCGCCTTCGACGCTGTCTTCGTCCAGACTTGCGAGGATGCTCTGAACGCAGTGAGTGTCAACCCCATGATCCAAGCTGCGGTTATCCATGACGACTTTGCCTTCCGCTCGCAGGATTGTCATCTGGACACGCTGCACTCGGTTCTCGACGAGCTGGACGTCCTTTTCGAGGCCACTTCGGAGTCCGAGCGCGGCCCGCTGCTCGGCCGCGAGATTGCGAAGCTTAGGCCAGAGGTCGACCTCCATCTCGTCGCCGGTTCGAATGTCGAAGACATCGCCGCGCGCATGGGCGAGACTTTTGAGCGTGCCTTCTACCCTGAGGCAGACTGCGACGAACTCTATCCCTCCATCATGCGCGGCGTCGCACGGCGCTACAATGCTGACTGGTTCAATGGCGTAAAGGGTCACGCTGAACGGCCGATAAGCAACTTCCACGCCTTGACGGCTTCCCGCGGCAAATCGATCATGAATTCGAACTGGATCCGTGATCGTGCGCAGTTCTATGGCCCGACCCTGTTCAAGGCGGAGACCTCTGCTACCTCGGGCGGCCTGGATTCCCTGCTCGAGCCACGCGGCCCGCTGAAGATTGCGCAGGAAAAGGCCGCGCGCGCTTTTGGTGCCAAGCGCACCTTCTTTTGCACCAACGGCACTTCGGGGGCTAACAACATCGTGTTGCAGGCCCTTGTCAAGCGAGGCGATGTGGTAATAGCCGACCGAAACAACCACACATCAGTTCATCGTGGGCTGATGCGGGCGGGTGCGCGGGTGGACTATCTGGATGCCTACCCGCTGAACGATTATTCCATGTATGGCGCAGTGCCCGTGGAGGAACTGAAGCGGAAACTTCTCGACCACAAGCACGCCGGCACGCTCGCTCGCGTTCGTCTGCTGATCCTCACCAACTCCACCTTCGATGGTATCGTCTGTGACCCCAAGCGCGTGATGAAGGAATGCCTGGCGATCGCGCCGCATCTCGCCTTCTTGTGGGATGAGGCCTGGTTCGCCTTTGCTTACTTTAATCCGACCTACCGGCAGCGCACGGCTATGGGAGCCGCCGCCGAGCTTGAAGCGATGTTTCAGGACCCGGACTATGCCGCCAGCTATAAGGCCTTCAGCGCCGAATTCGGCGCCGACGCCTGGGCGGACGACGAAAGGATCCTGAACACGCGGCTCCTGGCAGATCCGTCGAAGGCGCGGCTCCGGGTCTATGCGACCCAGTCGACGCACAAGAAGCTGACGGCACTGCGCCAGGGCTCGATGATCCACATCAGGGATCAGGATTTTAACGAGAAAGCCTTCGGTGATGCCTATAAAACGCATACCACAACCTCACCAAACTACCAGATCCTGGCAACGCTCGACCTCAGCCGCTCACAGATGGAGCTGGAAGGTTACAAGCGCGTCCAGCACCAGCGGGAACGCGCCATGAGCCTGCGCCAGCAAGTGTCAGGCGATCCGCTGCTTTCGAAGTATTTCCGGGTCCTCGGCGTCGGCGATCTCGTACCAGCGGAATATCGCGAGTCGAATGCGGAATCCTATTTCGACGACAAGTCCGGCTGGAGAAATTTCGAAAAGTCCTGGCGGACGGATGAATTCGTCCTCGACCCGACGCATATCACTCTGGAAACCAGCGCGACCGGCTGGAGTGGCGACACGCTCAAGAAGCACCTGATGGATAAGTGCGATGTCCAAATCAACAAAACCACGCGTAATACCATATTGGCCATGACCACTATCGGCACCACGCGCTCCGACGTTGCCAATTTCATTCAGGTGCTGCGGAAGATCGCGCTCGACTGCGAAGAAAGAGCGCGCAATTTCTCCAAAATAGAGCGGAGCATTCACGATGATAAAGTTCGCTCGCTGGCGCTGCAACAGCCCCTGCCACCCTTTTCAAGTTTCCATCCGGCGTTCCGCCCGAATATGGAGACCGAGGACGGCGACATGGGCCAGGCGAACGACCTGGCCATGGAAGATGACAACTGCGAATATCTCCAGCCCGCCGACGCCGAACGCGCCATTTCCGGGGGTCGCGTGGTGGTTTCTGCTAGCCTCGTCGTCCCCTATCCGCCGGGCTCGCCCATTCTCGTGCCGGGTCAGGTGATCGACATTCCGAGCCTCAAATACCTGCGCGCGCTCGATGTTCGCGAAATACACGGCTTCGAACATGAACTGGGTTTGTGGATTTTCAGGGAGGAAACGCTCAGCAAAGTTCTGAGCGCAAGAAAGTCCACTCCCGAGCATGGAGGCGAGTCGTGAGCGTGCTTCTTCAAAAACATGGGTCTCTCATCCGTCACGCGCCAATCTACATCTGCGCGTCCGCGATTTCGCTAGCAAATCAGGAGCAGGTATGTCGATGAAGAACGAGGAAAAGAAGCGCAATCAAGTGCAAGAAACACCCGAACCACAAGGCCTAATTGTGAAAATGATTCGCACTATCGCCGAGCTTCGCGACTTCATGCGCCACAACAAACGTCCGATCTGTTTCATCTCAGCGTCGCCTTTCAATCTGATGGGCATCGAGGGATGGGTGGGGAACTTCACGTTCATCAGCTACATCGATCCCTTCGACGGGCGGCATCCGAACGTCTTCGTTCCCTCCAATATCCCCGGTATCGAACCCAAGAGCTTCGAGGAAATCACCAACTACCTGCTCCAGCACCCGGAGGTGATCGACCATATAACCAGGCTCGGTGTCCGCCCAGTTGTCCTCTTCCTGATGTTTGACGAGAAGACCGAAGCACTCTGCGAGGAACGCGGCATCGAGATCTGGCATCCTCCGGCCAGGTTGCGCCACCACTGCGACGACAAAATAGAGACCGTGCGCATCGGCAATGAGGCAGGCGTGCGCTCGGTGCCTAACACCATTGGCCCCGCTCGCACCTATGAGGAACTTCTTTCTTTGGCGAGAAGGGCCGGCCTCGGCGCCGACCTCGTGGTTCAGACCGCCTACGGTGATAGCGGCGACACAACCTTCTTCATCGCCAGCGAAGATGACTACAACCGGGAGGCCGAAAAAATCGCTGCGGAGAACGAGGTCAAGATCATGAAACGCATCAACTGCCGCAGCGCGACTATGGAGGGCTGCGCCACGGCCTCCGGCACACTCCTCACCCCACTTATGACCGAAGTCGTCGGAAAGCCGGAGCTGACTCCCAAGAGGGGCGGCTGGGCTGGCAATGAAATCTTCGCCGGCGCATTTCCCGAAAAGGTTCGCGCCGATGCGCGCGACATGGCTCAGCGCCTCGGCAACAAGTTGTACGAGAGAGGCTATCGCGGTTGTTTCAACGTCGATTTCCTCATCGATGAGAACAACGAAGTCTATCTCGGCGAGCTCAACCCGCGCATATCCGGCGCAAGCCCGCTGACAAACCAGGCCGCCTTTGCCTACGCCGATGCGCCGCTCGTCCTGTTTCACATGATGGAATTTTCCGGTGTCGGCTACGAAATCGACGTTAAGGAACTGAACGATCGTTGGGCACGCGAGGAATCCATCGATCACTGGTCTCAGCTAATCATCAAGTCGACGGAAGAAGCCAACGAAATCGTCACCCATGCGCCCGCGACGGGTATCTACCGCATGGCGCTGGACGGCAGCGTGTCCTACGACCGCTTCGACTATCGACGCCAAGCGATAGAGAGCGATGAGGAGGCACTCTTCCTGCGCTTCACCGGCCCGGGCGACCCCCTAAAGAAGGGCCATGACCTCGGAGCCCTCTTAATGCGCGGCCGGATCATGAACGCGGACTACGGACTGAATGAGCGCGCCGTCAACTGGATCAAGCGCATGAAGAGCTTCTACGTCAGCGAGCCGGTCACCGAAATCCAGTGCGACGAAGCGCAGGAGCCGAACCATTGAAGATACAGCAGGACGCCATCGACCTCCAGTTCGAAGCCATCAACGAAGATGTGCCCGGTTCCAAATGGCGCCGGGTGTTCCATCGCCATTGGCCTGCCTACAGCCGCTGGTTCGTGCGCGACGGTATCCGTTCGCGCCCGACCTATTCCACGAGCCTCAAGGCATTGCGGAGATATATGCCGAAACTGCTGCCTTCCTACGAAGCCATCGTGGAGACGGCCGGCGGCGGGGATCTCGAAGGCCGCTTCCTTTCCATGTGGTGCCCGCCCTTCTATGTGGGCGCATGCTCGCAGGCGATCTTGACCGGTGCGGAGCCGTCGCTCATTCGCAACTACGACTACAGCCCGCGCCTTCTCCAAGGAACCTGGCTTGCGTCGCGCTTCAACGGTAAACGCGTCGTTGCGGTGGTCGATTGCCTGTGGGGCGTGCTCGATGGCATCAATGAGGATGGGCTGGCGGTCTCGCTCGCCTTCGGCGGGCGCACTGCCGCGGGGGAGGGATTCGGCGTGCCGATTGTGCTGCGCTACGTGCTGGAGTTTGCCAGCACCACGGCCGAAGCCGTCACCATGCTCCGGAATATTCCCGTGCACATGTCCTATTCCATCGCGCTGATCGACCGTAAGGGAAACCACGCGACCGTCTATGTAAATCCGGATCGCCCTGCGGAAGTGATGGAGCATCGCGTCAGTACCAACCACCAGCCCGGCTTAGAATGGGCGTGGTACGCCGAGACCACTAACTCTGTCGAGCGCGAGGCGGCGGTGGAAAAATTGCTGTCCGCCTACGGGGGTATCAAAGAGGTTCTTTCCGGGTTCCAGCGCCCTCCCATCTATCAGACGCACTACGGACGTCGCTGCGGCACGCTATATACCGCTGTCTACCGGCCGTTCGACGCTTCGGTGGAGCTGGTCTGGCCGGGGTCAGTTTGGCGGCAGTCCTGCGCCAACTTCCAGGAAGACGTGCGCACCATTCGCTTCAACGACGGGAGTTCGGCGGCCTCGTCCCGACCTTCAGGCAAGGGGGTGAGCAGTTGACGATTGTTTAGATCGATTATTTCGACATCGCTTAACCGGCCACGCCGTTTGCCGGTAATCACGCAAAGTTTTTCGTTGCAACCGGCCGATCGGCGCATGTTTGCAATCGGACTCGGTTCCAGCTCCGTCGCGCGTTGGCCAATCTCCCGCGTTGCTATTTGCACCCCGACGAGCGACCACGTTGCAGACGTCATCGACAGCACGTCGGCGAAAGACGTTTCCCAATCAGATCGAGGATGACAACAATGTCCTCGACCGGACTGGATCTGTTTTTCGATCAGTGGCGCATAGACGAGGGCTCAGCGGTTGATCTTGCTGGGCTCACCTCGAAGCGGCGCACCTGGAACTTCTCTTCAACGCTGGATGGCAGAGCTGATAGCGCAACTACTAGCTCGGCGCCTGCATGACCACCGCCTAAAAGGCCGCCCTCGAATCACTTTCGATTGCTCGGCTTCTCAAAGAATGCGTCGCCCTCCTCTTCGTGCATTTCGTCGCCGTCGCTGGCTAAGGTGCTGGGCTCGCGATCCACGAACGAGATTATGTTATCTTTCCAACTTTCATGTTGACAAAAGTTAATAATGCCACATAACCTCTGCTCACGCCGAAAGGCACAAAAGGAATATCGGGAGGATAACAAGATGAATTCCTTGAGCGGATTCCGCCCAAAGGGTGCGGGCGCTGTGTTGCACGGGGCTGCCCTCGTCGCTATCGGTTTATGTTGGGCAGTTCCGGCCCTTGCCGACGATGTCATTCGCGTCGCTTCGCCTTACCAGACAACGACGCTCGATCCGATGCGCTCTGCGGCGGCCGGCAACATCGAAACCTACGGCCAACTTTATTCGCGCCTGCTGCGCCGCAACTCCGAATCGGGTGCGCTGGAGCCGGGGCTCGCCGAGGAATGGGAAATTTCACCGGACGGCAAAACCTACACGTTCCATCTGCGCGATGCCCAGTTCTCGGACGGTTCTCCGATCACGGCTGCCGACGTGGCCTTCAGCCTCGACCGTATCCGGAGCGACAAGAAATCGAGTTATCCCGCGCCGTTGGGGGCCGTGGAATCGGTGACAGTGGCGGATGCGAAAACCGTGGTAGTCACGCTCAAGTCGGCCTTCGCGCCGTTCCTCGGCAACGCGGAAATCTGGAACATGGGCATCGTCTCGAAGAGCGATGTCGAGAAGCGCGGCGAAGAAGCAGCTTTCGCTACGGTCCCGGTTACCTCCGGACCCTATGAAGTCAAGCAGTGGAAGCCGAACGAGAAGCTCATTCTCCAACCCAATTCGCACTACTGGCGCAAGGGCTATCCGAAGTCGAACGCCACGGTGGAACTGATCGAGATCACGTCTCCGGAAACTCGCATCGCCATGCTCAAGGCAGGCGAGATTGACGTGGTGCGCGCGGTGCCGTGGGCGCAGATTGACGAACTGAAGGCGGCCGAGTCGGTGGATATGCGGCTCGAGCCTTCGACCACAATTTACATGACTCTGCTAAATCACAAGCGTGAGCCATTCTCCAATCTGAAGGCGCGGCAGGCGGCGGGCATGGCAATCGATAACAAGGCGATGGCCGTGGCCATCACGCGTGGCTATGCAGTACCGGCTAACACCACGCTGCCGGGCAGCCTCGATTTCCATAACAAGGAATATCCGGGCATCCCGCACGATACCGCCAAGGCAAAGGAACTATTGGCCCAATCCGGCATGCTGGGGCGCGAGGTAAAGATCCTGGCGGCCGCCGATGCGCCGTCCCAGCAGACGGCGCTGCTGATCCAGGCCCAATGGCAAGCGATCGGGTTGAAGCCGGTGATTGTTAATGTCGATAGCGGTGCTTGGTGGGATGCGACCGGTAAAGGCGATTACGACGCCGCAGCCAACTGGTGGTACAACGAGACCCCCGATCCAGACCTTGCGGTGCGCTGGGCCGTGTGCGGATCCTGCGGCTCGAACTCCTACAACACCTTCTATGCGAACCCGAAGGTGGACGCACTCGTCGAGCAGGGCACTAAGGAGTCTGATCGGGCCAAGCGCGCGGAAATCTACAAGGAGATTCAGAAGATCACAACAGAGGAGGTGGCACAGATCCCCCTCTACTATGCGCCAAACCCGGTTGCCTACTCCAAGCGTCTCCAGGGTCTCAAGCTGACGCCCTCGCTACAGTGGACGTTGGAAGAAACCTCCATCGGCCAGTGAGCCGCCTTCGCCCCCTGAAGCTCGAACAGGAGAACCGGATTGCCCCTTCTGCGACTCATTACGCGGCGCCTGCTGCAATTGATCGGTGTGCTTGCCGGTATCAGCCTCGTGACATTCCTCTTGGTGCACATGGCCCCCGGCGATCCCGCGCGGCTTCTTGCCGGGGAGAGGGCGAGTGCTGAAACCATCGCGGCGATTCGCTCGCAATATGGCCTAGACTTGCCGCTCTGGCGACAGTTCCTGACCTATCTCGCCAATCTCACTTCGGGCGATATCGGACTGTCGCTCCGCTTTCAGCGACCGGTGAGCCAGCTTATCGAACAGTTCATGTGGCCGACGCTGTTCCTGACCGGCTATGTACTGTGCTTCGCCATCCCACCGACAGTCGTGCTCGCCATTGTCGGCGCCCGCCGTCCCGGCGGCATGGCCGACCAGATCATTCGTCTGGTTGGGATTGCCGGTCTCACAATCCCGGTGTTCTGGCTGGGCATCATGATGTCGCGCGTCTTCGGCGTCAGCCTCGGCTGGTTTCCCGTCTCGGGCTACGGCACCGGTTTCACCGGTCATCTTCATCACCTGTTCCTGCCGGCCTTGTCGACGGCGATCTGGCTGGTGCCGGTTCTGACTCAGAGCCTTCGCGCCGCCCTCATCGAAAAGACAACGGCCGACTTCGTCACAGCCGCGCGGGCGCTGGGCGCCACAGAGCGGCAGATATTCTGGGAGACCATGTTGCCGAATGCTGTGCTGCCGACACTCAACCTGCTCGGCGTCATGGTAGGCTTCATGATCGGCGGCGCCGTGATCGTCGAAACCGTCTATGCGGTGCCTGGCCTCGGCACGCTGATGGTCAACGCGCTGCTCGGTCGCGACTACTATGTCGTGCAGGGCCTGACGCTTATCTTCGCGGTCTCGACCGTCTTGATCACGCTGATGGTGGACCTGCTCAGCGCGTTCATCGATCCGCGCGTTCGGCTTTGAGGAGATTGCCATGGATTATAGTCCAATTGTGGTGCAAACCGCGCCGCCCGTCACCAACATTACCCCTACCATGGTGATTGCACTCGTGGTTCTGGGCGGATGGCTGTTGACGGCGCTGGCCGCTCCGGCGATCGCGCCTTATGATCCCGATGCCATCGACATCATGAATATGCTTTCGCCGCCGAGCGCGGCTCATTTGTTTGGCACGGACCAAGTCGGTCGCGACGTCTTTTCGCGGATACTTTTCGCAAGTCGGGTCGATCTGCTGCTGTGCGTGGCCGGGGTGCTTCCGCCCCTCTTGATAGGCACGACGATCGGGTTGTTGAGTGGTTATTTCGGCGGTATGGTCGATAACGTGTTCATGCGCATCTATGACCTGACTGTCGCATTCCCCTTCTTTGTTCTGGTGCTGGCCATTGTCGGCGTACTCGGGCCGGGGCTTCTCAACTTCATCGTGGCGCTGACCCTTGTCGGCTGGGTCAGCTATGCGCGGTTGGTGCGGGCACAGGTACTGGCGATCCGCGAAAGCGAGTACATTCAGGCAGCGAAATGCCTTGGCTATACGCCGGTCGCCATCCTCAGCCATCATGTGCTGCCGAACGCCATCGGACCGGTCATCGCCTACGCAGCCAGCGACGCGGTGCTCGTGATGCTCGCCGGCGCAAGCTTCGGCTTTCTCGGCATGGGCGCGCAGCCGCCGCTCGCC
The DNA here is from genome assembly GCF_001657485.1 of Rhizobium sp. WYCCWR10014. GTDB lineage: Bacteria > Pseudomonadota > Alphaproteobacteria > Rhizobiales > Rhizobiaceae > Rhizobium. The sequence goes on along the minus strand of NZ_LXFU01000043.1, from coordinate 9,221 downwards.
GAATGGGGCGTGATGATCGCTGATGGTCAGGCATTCGTGCAGCAGGCCTGGTGGATCTGCCTGTTTCCAGGATTGGCCGCCATTTCGCTCGGCTTGGGTTTTGCTCTGCTCGGTGATGGGCTGGGGCAGATACAGCGGATGGGAGTTACGGCATGAGCGGGCGGGGAAAAGGCAAGCCGCCGTTACTTGACGTTAAGGATCTGTGCGTCAGCTTCGGTGGTTTCGCAGCGTTGAAGAACGTATCGTTCACGCTCGAGCCGGGAGAAATCCTCGGCATCGTTGGCGAAAGCGGTTCGGGCAAATCCGTAACCTGCCGCGCCCTGATGCGGCTGTTGTCGGCTACGGCACGCGCCGACGGCACGGTTAGGCTCGACGGACGCAACCTGCTGACTCTCGGTGACGACGATCTGTGTGCCATTCGCGGGCGCGACGTCGGCATGATCTTCCAGAACCCGGCATCGCATCTCGATCCATTGCGCCGCATCGGTCAGCAGGTCGCGGCGCCGATGATCCGGCACCTCGGGATCGGTAAGCGCGAAAGCTTACAACGCGCAATCAAGCTGCTGGAGGACGTCGGCATCAGCGAGCCGGAAAAGCGCGCACGCTCATATCCGCACGAGTTTTCCGGCGGCATGAAACAACGGGCGATGATCGCCGCCGCGGTCGGTTGCCAGCCGAAGCTGTTGATCGCCGACGAACCGACGACCGCTCTCGACGTCACGGTGCAGGCACGCATCCTTGAACTGCTCAAGGAGCTCAATCGAAAGAACGGGCTTGCGATTATCCTGATTTCGCACGATCTCGGCGTCGTCGCGGATATGTGCTCTCGCGTCGTGGTCATGCGCCACGGCGAGGTGGTAGAGCAGGGGCCGATCAACGAGGTTATCAACCGGCCACGCCACCCGTATACAAGGCTACTGATCGATTCCCAGCCTGGCCGCAAAAAGTATGGCATGCCGGCCGATCCAGTTCAGGCAACTCCGCTGCTCCACGTGGAAAACCTCTCGGTGACGTTCCCTTTCGGGAAGAGCTTGCTCGGCAGTTTCGGAAGCAGCCATTCCTTCCGCGCTCTCGACGGCATAGATCTGAAGATCAATACCGGCGAAACAGTTGGCATCGTCGGCGAAAGCGGCTCCGGCAAGAGCACGCTTGCCCGGTCGATCATTCGCCTGAACACGCCGAGCGGCGGCGCGATCCGTCTGGGCGGGCAGGATGTCGGCGCGCTTGCGGGGGAGGCGCTGACGGCTTTCCGTCGCCGTGTGCAGATGGTATTCCAGAACCCGTACGATTCACTCAATCCACGTCTTACCATCTCCGAGGCCGTCGCTGAGCCGATCTGGCGGCATGGCATCGCGGACCGAAAGGCGGCGCGGAAAGAGGCCGCCGTCTTACTGGATATGGTTGAATTGCCGGGCAACCTGCACGATCGCAAGCCGCAGCAGCTTTCCGGCGGCCAATGTCAGCGCGTCGGCCTTGCACGAGCGTTGGCGCTGAAACCGCAGCTTCTCATCGCGGACGAAATCACCTCGGCGCTCGATGTCACGACGCAGGCGCAGATCCTGGAATTGCTCGTGCGGCTCCAGCGTGAGCGCTCGCTGACGCTGCTTTATATCTCGCACGATCTTGCCATAGTAAGCAGCATCTGCCAGCGCGTCTATGTCTTTAAAGCCGGTCGCGTCGTTGAGCAGGGAGTGGCACGGCAGGTTCTGTCCACGCCGCAGGACCCTTATACACAGGCGCTGGTCGGCTCGCTGGCTCGGCTGCCGGCGGCGGGGACAGTTCCACCTTCACAATCGGTAGTGACGCATGCGCCTTGATGAATATGCAGCCCATGATGGAACCGGCCTCGCCCATCTACTGGCGAAAGGCGAGGTCACACCGAAGGAGCTCGGCAGGTGCGTCGAACGGGCCGTCGCGGCCGTGAATCCTGCGTTGAATGCCGTTATCGAACTCTATCCGGACAGACTCGAGACCCTGTCGGAGGTGGCGTCCGCCACCCCCTTCGGCGGCATTGCGACCCTCACCAAGGACTTTCCGATCGAGGCGGGCCGCCCGGCCGACTTCGGCAGCCGACTCGCACGAGGTTTCCACGCCGGCCATGACGCCGTCTACTGGAGGCGGTTAAGAGCAGGCGGCTTAAACAATGTCGGCCGTACGACGAGTTCCGAATTCGGCGTGCCGGCGGTGACGGAATCCGCCCTCTACGGCGCAACGCGCAATCCTTGGAATCCGGAGCGCGGCGTTGCCGGTTCCAGCGGCGGCGCGGCCGCGGCCGTTGCCGCCGGCATCGTGCCTTTCGCGCAGGGCAGCGACGGCGGTGGATCAATTCGCAATCCGGCCGCGTTCTGCGGCTTGATCGGTCTGAAACCTTCACGCGGCCGGGTTACGGGCGCACCGAATGCGAATGCCCCGCTTCTCGGCCTGGCAACGGCGTTTATGCTGACACGCTCAGTCCGCGATACAGCAGCCCTGCTCGACCTGTGCCATGGCCCCGACGTCGGTGACGGCTATGAGATCGTGCCGCCGATGGGCACGTATCTCGATGCCACCAAGCGCCGGCCGAAGGGGCTGCGCATCGCTCTGTGCACGCGCTCGTGGTCCGGTGTGCAGATCGACCCGGAGGTTGTCACCGCTGCAAGATCGGCGGCGGAGCGGCTTTCGTCCCTAGGCCACCATGTCGAGGAGGCGTCGCCGGACTTTGACTATCCGAGCTTCCTCCAGGCTCAGAAGGTCATCTGGGCCGCCGACGCCGCGGCTCATATGCCAGCGATGGCGCGGCATATGAACCGCTCGCTCGAGGAAGCGCTTGGTACAAGCGTATATACACTTTATCGATGGGGGCTTGGCATCAGCGGTGCACAGCTTATCGACGCGCTTGCCGCCTATGATCGGGTGACGCGGCAGGTTGGGCGCTTCCTTGCCGGATATGATCTCCTGCTGACACCGACCAACGCAATGCTCCCGGAGTTAATCGGCACGTTTGATCCCGATCGAGCGGGCATCGATGTGGAAGATGTATTCAGTGATCTTGCGCCGAAGGAGACCTATACTGCATTGTTCAATGCGACGGGTCAGCCCGCAATTTCCCTGCCACTTGGACGCAGCCGGGATGGTCTACCGATCGGGATTCAGCTTGTCGCCCGTTTCGGACGGGAGGATCTGCTGCTTGCGGCGGCGCGGCAAATCGAGGAAGAGGTGGACAGAGCTCCCGGCGTCTGGGGGCAGGGGCGTCCAGCCATTCACGCCGGCGATTTCTAGGAGTATGTCACTGTGGTGAAAGCACGAAGCGGCAAAAATGCTAAGGGATCAAGCGACGTTGAGCAGAAGATAGACATCGAAGCGATCTTGCGCGACCGCATGTCCGATTTGTCGCCCTCGGAGCAAAGCCTGGCCGCCTATATCTTGGATAATGTCCAGATATTGCCCTTCGAGACCGGCAGCAGCATAGCTGAGGCGGTGGGCGTCAGCGAAATGACCGTCACGCGGTTCGTTCGTGGCCTCGGGTTCGAGAACCTGCGAGACCTCAAGAAGCGGTTGCGCGTCGCGGTCGCGGAGAAGGACAGCGAAGTCGACGACTACATGGCCCGCTTTCCGATGCGCGAAGGCCGACAGCAGATGCTGCAGGAAAGCCTGCGGCTGGAACTCGAGGCTATCGTGAAGGCCTACGCCTTGACTACCACCGACGCGTGGGACGAGGCCGCATACCTGCTCGTGAAGGCGCGCACCGTCTATGTCGTCGGCTTCCAGGCCTCCAAGGGGCTGGCCATGGATTTCGCCAGCCGCCTGCTCTGGGCGCGCTCTAACGTGATTTTCATTGACAACGCTTCGGGCACGTTTGGCGAGATCATCAATGCAGATCCCAAGCAGAGTGCAGTCGTCCTCGTTGACACGGCCTCGTACGCGACGCGCGGCATCAAGCTGCTGGAGAAGCTGAAGTCGATGGACATGCCGTTGGTCATCGTCACCGACAAGTTCAGCCACTGGGCTTTTGCGTATACGCGCTTCGTCTTTGAGGCGCATACCCATGTGAAAACCTTCTGGGATTCCACGGCAAGCCTTAGTGTCGTGCTTAATCTGCTCATCGACGCCGTTGCCATCAAACTAGGGCCGAAGGCTAAGGCTAACTTCGCCATGATGAGCGACATGGGCACCCTCTTCGGGGAGTTCGTCGGAGGCAGCTATCTCCGCCGCAACGATTGATCCATTCCAAACCGCAAACGAGAGCATGCATGACCAGTATCTCGCCATTCCGTGATCCGACTGCGCCCGGTAATCCTCTCGTTCCAAAGCAAGATTGGGACCGCTCGCCCTGGAATCGCTGGACCTTCCAACATGTCCGGGACCTGCTGCCAACCACAAAGGTCTGGCGCGGAGCGGGGCCGGCAAGCCCATTACCAGCCGATCTTCGGGATATCGATGCCATTCCCTTCGCGGCGGAGGGGGAGGCCCATACCATTGGCAGTTTTCTCGAGACGAGCTATGCCGATGGCTTTCTGGTTCTCCATGGCGGCAAGATCGTCGCCGAGCGCTACTTGAACGGCATGACCTCGCATACCCAGCACCTGTCGCAATCGGTTGCCAAGTCTGTCGTCGGCACCGTTGCGGGCATCCTAATCGGCCGCGGAGTGGTCGACCCGGCCGCGTCCCTGACGGATTATCTGCCGGAGCTCGAGGCGACGGCCTACCGCGGCGCTACCGTCCAGCACGTACTCGACATGACCAGCGGCGTGGTCTTCGACGAGACTTACACTGCGCCCGACTCCCACATGGCGCAGCTGGATGTCGCCAGCGGCTGGAAGAATGGTCAGAACCCGAACTGGCACACGAATATCTGGGACCTAGTCCTGTCTTTAAAGGATCTGGAGTGCCCGCACGGTACCTCCTTCCGCTATCGCTCGATCGAGACGGATGTATTATCCTTCGTTCTAGAGCGCGCCGCCGCTACCCCGCTTGCAGAACTCGTAAGCCGTGAATTGTGGGCGCCGATGGGGGCGGAGGAAGATGCCTATTTCACCGTGGACGCTGCCGGCTATGCTCTAGGTGACGGCGGATTCAATGCGACTCTTCGCGACTATGCCCGTTTCGCCCTGCTGCATCTTCGCGGCGGCGAGACCGACGGGCGGCGTATCGTGCCGACCGAGTGGATTGCCGGGACACGCTTCGGTGCTGATCCAAGACTCTTCGCCGGCGTCTATCAAGAGGTTCTGCCGGCCGGCGCATATCACAACCAGTTCTGGATCGAGGATACCTCACGCGGCGTCTATATGGCCCGCGGGGTCTTCGGGCAACTGATCTACATCGACCCTGTATCGGATTTCGCGGCGGTTGTCCTGTCGAGTTGGCCGGAATTTGTCAGCACAACGCGGACGCGGACAGCGCTGGCGGCGGTGAGGGCTATAAGAGAAGCGCTGTTGTAGTCGCAATCGTGCTATTCCCCTGTTCGCATTGACGTGCCGAGAAGCTGCACCGACATGCTCAACCATTTCCGTGAGCGTCGCAATACCTTCGAGGGTCGTGAGATGCCGGACCTCGTGGGTTACTAGATGTTTAGTCCCGGCATTTGATGGGTTGGATCGAGTCTGAATCGTTCGGGCTCTTTTGTCCATTGTTTGCAAATGAATTCGTAGGGCGTGAGACCTTTGAGGGTCTTGAGGCGACGGCCGAAATTGTAGGCGGCGACGAAGTCAGCCAGGTGCTGACGAAGCTGATCATGGCTCTCGTAGTAACAGCGTTTGACGGTTGCATCCTTGATCGTCCGGTTCATTCGCTCGACCTGGCCATTGGTCCAGGGATGTTTCGGCTTGGTGGTCCGGTGTTCGATATCGTTCTTGGCGCAGGTATATTCGAAAGCATGAGCCCGGAATATCTCGCCATTTTCGATCGCTTCCTTGATAAGCGGAACAGCTGAGCCGCCCGCCCCGGGCGTGGTGAACTGGATGCCATTGTCGGTGAGAACAGTGTGGATTTTGTACGGAGCGGCTGTGATCAGACGGAGCAGAAACTCTCTGGAGACGGCCGTTGGAGCCTTCTCGCGCAGTTCGACGTAGGCGAACTTCGATGTTCGGTCGATGGCGACGAACATATGGAGCTTGCCTTGCTCGGTGCGGACTTCGGCAATGTCGATGTGGAGGTAGCCGAGCGGATAGGCTTTGAACTTCTTGCGGACGGGTTTGTCGCCTTCGACATCGACAAGCTTGGAAATGCCATGGCGCTGCAGACAACGATGCAGTGACGAGCGTGTCAGATGCGGAATGGTCGGTTGCAGCGCGTAGAGTCAGTCGTCGAGGGGCAGCAGCGTATAACGCCGGAAAGCAACGATCACCGCTTCCTCCTCGATCGACAGAACTGTCGACCTCAGTTCTTCCGGTCACCAAATCGGTCGTCGACGTTCGTTTCCTCCATTTGGCGACCGTCTTCTGATTGATCCCATACCGCTTCGCAAGAACCCTCAAGCTCGCTTGACTATTTTGTATTGCTCGACGGATCGCCTCTGTCGTCGTGGCGCTCCCATGCAGAATTTGTCCCACAGCGAATCCCTCCAAGCCTGTGAGAAGATTGCACCATCAAAATCCGGGATCAAACATCTAGTGCACGATGGCAATGACATGGCGGGAAAACGGCGTGCCAAGCTGGGCAAACTTGATTGGTTCGCGCAGCTGCGCCAATCAGTGATCAAGCGCATCCTGCATGGCTCGTCGCCGCAGCAGATTGCCGGCCAGACGCGCCTGGAGCTGCATCCGATTTCTGTCAGTCATGAGACGATCTAAAAGCGCCTATTCATCGGAGTGCCATTCGATCAAGCTGTGCGACATCTCCCGGAACATGGTGCCAGACGTCGACCCGGTACCCCAGTCGCCGTAATGGCCGGAGCTTTCGCCGGGAGGTAGACATTTTGAATCCCGATGTGGTCGCTGCACGCAAGCAGTTCGGGCATCGGGAATGCGACGACCTAAGAGGCTACTGAAATTGACGCTGAGTTGCCTGCCCTTCCTGCCGCGCGACGCGATCGTCGCCGAGGCAATTGTCACTTGGATCGGCCAGAAGGAGCACTCATCGAGCATCACGGCGTGATCGATCAAGCGACAGCTTATGAAATGAGGTAACCTCCGCCGGTCGTCAGCACCGTCCGGCAAGAATTCGAGAGGCTCTCCCCGCTTCCATGGGGAGGGCCTCATTTCTTCCTATTCCGCTGCCACTTCCGCTTCCTCGGGGTGATTGGAGAGGGTGCCGCCGGACTGGAGGTTCCAAAGATCGGCATAGATGCCGCCTCCTGCGATCAGCTCGCTGTGCGAGCCGGCTTCGATGATCCGGCCCTTGTCGAGCACGATCAGCCGATCCATCTCCGTCAGCGTCGACAGCCGGTGGGCGGTCGCGATCACCGTCTTGCCCTCCATCAAGGCGAAGAGGTTTTTCTGGATCGCCGCCTCGACTTCCGAATCGAGTGCCGAGGTTGCCTCGTCGAGCACCAGGATCGGCGCGTCCTTCAGGAAGACACGGGCGATCAAGATGCGCTGCCGCTGGCCGCCGGAGAGCGTGGCGCCGCGTTCGCCGACGTGGGCGTCGAGTCCCGCGCGGCCCTGCATGTCGACCAGGCCTTCGATGAACTCCCAGGCATTGGCACGTTTGGCGGCCTCGATCACCTCGTCGTCCGTTGCTTCGGGACGACCATAAGCGATGTTGTCACGGATCGAGCGATCCAGCAGCGAAGTGTCCTGCGTGACCACGCCGATCTGTGAGCGTAGGCTTTCCTGCGAAACGCCGGCGATATCCTGCCCGTCGATGGTGATGCGGCCGGCCTCGGGATCATAGTAACGCAGCAACAGCCTCATCAGCGTCGTCTTGCCGGTGCCGGAGCGGCCGACCAGACCGATCTTCTCGCCGGCCCTGATGTCGAGCGAAACGTCATCGATGATGCTCTCGCTCTTGCCGTAGTGGAAGCGGATGCGGTCATAGTGGATCGCACCCTTCTTTGCCATCAAAGTGGGTGCGCCCGGCTTGTCGACGATTTCGTGTTGGTTGCTCATCATCTCCATGCCGTCATAGACCGTGCCAATATTCTCGAACAGCGCCGTGACTTCCCGCATGATCCATTGCGACATGAAGTTGAAGCGCGTGGCAAGACCGATTGCGATGGCAATGGTGCCGACCGAGATTGCTCCGCTCAGCCAGAACCAGATCGACTGGCCCGAGATGACGAAGAGCGCCACGCAGTTGTTCAGGTAGACGCAGATGTGGAAGAGCGCCACCTTGCGCAACTGCTTGTGCACGATCTGCAGGAACTCGCCCATGCTTTCCCTGGCGTAGACCTCCTCGCGGCCCGCATGCGAAAACAGCTTGATCGTCTCGATATTCGTATAGCAGTCGACCACACGTCCCGTCATCATTGAGCGCGCATCCGCCTGCGCCGCAGCAATCTTGCGAAGCCGCGGCACGAAATAGGCAACGATACCGATATAGACCGCGAGCCAGACAAGGATCGGGATCATCAGCCGCCAGTCGGCTGCCGCAACCATGACGATCATCGTCAGGAAGTAGATGATGACATAGACGAAGACATCGAGGATCCTGATCACCGTTTCGCGTACCGCGATCGAGGTCTGCATCACTTTGGTCCCGACGCACCCGGCCGCCTCGTTGACGAAGAACGACATGCTGTGGCGCAGCAGGAAGCGGTGCATCTGCCAGCGTGCGCTCATCTGATAATTGCCGAGCATCACCTGATGCATGATGAAAGACTCGAGCGCGGCCGTCAGCGGCAGGCCGACCAGCACCAGCGCCGCCATCCAGAAAAGCTTGTGGCCTTCTCTCTCCAGGAATGTGGCACGGTCGGCGTTGGTCAGCCAGCCGACGATGTCGCCGAGGAACTGGAAGAGGGCCACCTCGCCGATCGCGATCAGCGCCGTCAGCACGGCTATCAAGCCGAGCCAAGGCGCAGCCGTTTTGCTGTAGTGCCAGCAGAAGGCAAAAAGACCTTTAGGAGGGGCGACGGGCTCTTCGCTCGGAAAGGGATTGAGACGCTGCTCGAACCAGCCAAATATTGATTGCTCCAGGCGGTTGCTCTCAGTTGATTTTCCCATCGTCTTCATGACGTTTCCTTCAGCGGTTGGGCCGTCCTTTAATTGACGGCAGCCACACGGGCTGCCGTCCTTATGCGTTGTGCCGGATGGCGCTGGAGGCGCAGTGCCGGCGGTCTCACCTCAGTCCTTAAGAAGCGCTTCCAT
>NZ_LXFU01000042.1 GCF_001657485.1 Rhizobium sp. WYCCWR10014 | reverse complement strand
GCTGAGCCCTGTGCAATACAGAACTCAGCCCTTAAATCTAACCAGCCTTTAAACCGTCCAACTTATTGGGGTCAGTTCACCAGCGCGGGCTTAAAGTGAACTTGAGTGCTCCAATATGGCTATGCCTTATCGACGACCTTTTTCAGCGCGTCCTTGACATCGCCCTTTGCAACTTGGGCCTTGCCCTTGGCTTCCTGTAGGGCACCCTTTGTCTGTGTTCCTAGAGAAAGAAGTGCCAACGTCCAGGCGCCTGGTTCCTCAGTCGATGATCCTGTTGCGGAAAGCGGCGGCGATCAAGGCAGTGTCCTTATAAACGTTGAACTCGTCCTTTAAGCGGCCGATGTGTGTGCGCACCGTATAGACGGAACAACCCAGGATTATTGCAATTTCCTGGGCGCTTTTTCCCTCGCACATGAGCGTTAGTACTTCCTTTTCACGCGGCGTTATTCGAGGATCCATAAGCCACATATGGTGCTTCCGTTGCCCCTTTGACAGCCGGGATTGAAGATGAGGAGCGTACAGTTTGCGGCTTTGCAATAGTTGTCAATGCAGCGCTATATACTGTCACACATCTGCGCAGTGAGGGGCGCCTGAGGATTGCATATATAAGTCGGACAGAGCACCTAACCTTCCCTCTGCTGCGAGAGGGCTTACCCGTATCCCTTGATACAAAGACAGACAAATGGACCAGACCTTTTGTTCAAATTGAAGGTCCGCGGGCATACATAGATTCCTGTGAACTCGACATGGCCGTCATAGGCAACACCAAAGAGGTGCCGTCGAAGACGACGGCGGTCACGTTGTCGAACCTCCCTTGCCGTCCAGGGCATGGCGCGGGCGAGCCTGACATGGATTGCTAACTAAGGCGGGGTTTGCGTCATTTCGCTCCTGCGTTCGGGGCTGGTTGCTCAGTCGATATGGCGTCCGTCGTCCGTCCTGGAAGTTCCGGAGATCCGTCGGCATGTTCGATGGTGATGAGAACCGGACCGGCCTCCATCTCGCCGAACGGAGATGCAAAGGCGATCTCCGCTGCGTCACGCCCTACGCCGATGCGTACGAGACCGTCGAGATTCGCCTGCCGCGTGGCATCGAACAGCCACCATCGTCCATCGAGATATGCCTCGAAGACCGCGTGGAAATCCCGTGGCTCGAGGCCATAGGCGTAACAGGAGACGAACCGCGCGGGAATGTTGAGCGCCCGGCAGAATGCGATGCCGATATGCGAGAAGTCGCGGCAAATGCCCGCACGCTTGATGAGGCTCTCAGTGGCAGTCGTTTGCTCGTTCGAAGAGCCTCGCTGATAGTCGATGTTATCGTAGATCCAGTTACAGATCGCCGTGACCCTGCGATGTCCTTTGGGCATGGCGCCAAACTCCTTTTCCGCGAACGCAGAGAGGCGGTCAGACGGCACGAAGCGCGACGGCAGCAGGAATGGCATAATGTCGAGCGGGATGGCGTTCAAGGGAACCTCGTCGATCGTGTTCGGATCGGCCCGGAAGACGTCGAGCGTGACGTCGGCCTCATATCGGACGTTCAACGGGCCGGGCTGCGCGTAGAGGCTGAAATACCGGTTGTGGATGTCGGGAACGACATGGGCGCGCCGTTCGTGGCCAGGCGTGATAGTCAGCTGCTCGACCAGATCGTGGTGGCGCATGAGCTTCGCGACCTCTAGGTTGAAGATGAAGACCGTAGGCGACTTAACGTCGTACGATAGGTCGCAGCCTAGGGTGTAGCGGACGGTCATTGGAAGCCTATCGCGTGAGAGGTCCCTGCGAAACTCCGAAGGAACCGACAAGTTCCGACGCAGCTGTGAAGCCGCCGCCTCCGCGATCTATTCGAAGTCAACGTCGGCGACGGGTGTGTCGGGCCACTGGCTGTCGAGGCTCTCCATGTAGGGGACGCGGCCCCGCATGGACCTCAGCTATGGCCTATCGCGGCACCGCAATGTCGGGCCGGCTAGGTCGTAGTGCGTTGAAATCATTACAAACATGATGTCGCCATTCAGATCCGCTGTGGACTGTGTGGGCGGTTGTTTATCGATGGTAGAGATTTCAGAGCGCAAATCTCGGAAATACGTGCCCCGGACGGCTTATGCGGACGAACGCATTCTGCGCCCTCGTCTTGTTACCTAGCTGGTTGCCATGAGAGTTGCGTTGCCTCCGGCAGCCCCAGTGTCAATCGACGTCGACAATTCCTCCAGAACCAACCTGCTTCGGCCGGCCGCCCCGCCGCCTCGAGACCGCAGCGCTTGTCCGCCAGCCGTTGGCGACCCTTGCTCGCTTGGAATCGGGAAAACGCCTCATTGGCTGGGAGGAACCATGCCCGACGCCAAGGCAGCTCCGCGCCGCCGGAGCACCGCGTCTAAGTACTCGCAGACACCTTCATTTGGATTGATCATTTCCGCAATATGAATGCCGAGCTGCGTTGGGTCATCGAAGGCGATCGACTACTTTGTCACCCGAGCGTCATCGGCGAACTGGCTCTTGGCAGCCTGCGGGATCGCCGCAACGTCCTAGCCTTCTTACGGCTCAGCGCAAAGCGATCGTCGCCACCGCATGACGAAGTCATGACAATGATCGATCGACATGGCATTTTCAGCATGGGCATTGGCTACACTGATGCCCACTTGTTGGCGTCGATCCTCCTGGCGCAACGAGCAGCGTGCGGACAAGAGACAAGCGATTGCAGGCAGCCGCCGAAAAAGCGGGAGCTTCCCTGCACATACCCGTCGACAGATCCCATTGAGTACTCAGGCCGATCCTCCCTCGTCGAGAGCCGGTGTTTCAGCTATGGCAGCGATCGACATGCGCTGCTCCTGACCGGTCGAATTCTCGTGTCGACGTCCTGCCGGCCACGGCAAGGGCGCCCCTCCAAACAAATGAGCATACCAGGCGAAGGCGCGTCCGCGCCGGCGCCAGTTCGCGCACGGCTTGACCGGTTAAAAGGGCAGCCGCAGGAGGTTAGCGAAGCGCCGCTCGCAACGAGCGGGACCCGGGACCGACTGCCCCCGGCAAGCCGTTCCGCTTGAAGGGTACCCGTGTCGCCCTCACCTCACCTGCCCGGCCGCGCCAGCGACCTTGCGATATCGACGATGTCGTCGCGCGAGGCGGTTGGGTCCTCTTTATTCCAGGCAACGCCAAGCCCGATCCTGAAATCGATGCCCCTGACTGCCTTCAGCTCGAAGGCCCGGTTCGGCAAGCCCTCGGTCCATTCCGGCGCAAAGCCGATGCCGAGACCTGCCGAGACCAGCGACACCAGCGAATAGGTGTCGTCGCAGCTATAGGCGATGTTGCCGGTGAGATCGTATTCCTCGAACTTCTCGTTGAAGTACCGCTCTGTGTACGAGAGGTTCTTGCGATTAAAGGCGATGATCTTTTCCCCCCGCAGGTCGTCGATGGCGATCTCCGACTGCCCGGCCAGTGGATTGGTCCTGGCCACCGCCAGCAGATAACGCTCATGGGCGATCGAGGAGAAGCGCAACGAGCCGATGTTTTCCACCGGTCTGATGAAACCGAGATTGATCTGGCCGTTTTCCAGGCCACGGATGATATCGCCGGTATTGCCGCTTGATATATGGATGCGGATATCCGGGTACTTGCGGGCGATCTTTGCCAGAAACGCCGGCAGCACGCCGGTGGTCGCCGGATAGACGGTGCCGATCCTGATCTGCCGGATGGTCTTACCGGCCACCGCCCTGGTGATCTCGGCACTCAGATCGACCTCGCTCAGGATCCCGACGCAGCGCTCGTGGAAGATCTCCCCTGCCCTGGTCAGTTCCACCCGTCTGGTCGAGCGGATGAACAGGGGGCAGCCAAGTTCCCGCTCCAGCGCCTGCACATGATTGGAAAGTGCCGGCTGGGCGATGCGCACCTTGGCTGCCGCCCGGCCGAAATGCAGTTCCTCGGCCACCGCGACGAAATAGGAGAGCTGGCGTAGTTCCATGAGGGGTTCCACGATCGATGTGAGAATTAAGCAATTTATCTGAATTTAAGATAACTGGAAATCAGATATAATCGAAGACCCCATCTTAGGCAAGGTGGGTGAACGTGGCGAAGACGCTCGGCACGGAAAGGCATAGAGCGCTGATAGCGCTGCTGGTCGAGAAGCGGGAGGCATCAGGTCTCACGCAGACGGAGCTTGCTGACAAACTTGGCGAATACCAGTCGTTTGTCGCCCGCTTGGAAAGCGGCCAACGTCGCGTCGACGTCATAGAGTTCCTCGAGCTGGCGAGAATACTGAACTTTGATCCTTTGGACGCCCTGGGCCGACTTGTTAGAGAACCATTTAACAGCTGAGCCGCGACTCATTGCGACCTCGTGTCATCGACAGAGCCTGTAGCAGGAGAATCTTGAACAGATGCGAACCGCACACCCGTGATCTCATTGGAGCGGTGTAACGCCTATTTATGGAACTTTGATAGCGATTTTATCCTGAGCAAATAGGATGCGGTCTTTGATAAGATCATACCATCGAAACGGGATCTCCGCGGCAACCGTATTTCCAATGCATGGGTATCAGTGCTGAGGATCTGATCTCTCGTCGCGGGCGTTCATATACGGCGTGGCACGGATGTGGATCGATGGGCATTTCCCGGTTGGCGGATCAAACGCCCGGCCGAAGAAGCTATGTCTGCTGCATTAGATGTGTTCATTCTGTCGATCGGCGCTCCGGATCGCGCAGGCATCACCGGTATCAACTGATCGAGAGCCATAAAGGACACTGGCAAAGCGCACGGGAGTTTGCGACCGTTATCGATGCCGGTCGTTCGCTCTATTTCTCACTGAGCTTTGCAAGGTAATCCCGCAACAAACTCGCCCGCCGCGGACGAAAACTACCTCCGTTGCTTGAAAGGCTCTCGACCCGGTCGACCCTAAACATCCGGAAGTCATCACGCAGGCAACACCAGGCCAGAACCGTCAGGACGTGATCGCCGTACATGATGGCAAGGGGGCGAATGATGCGCCGGCTGGGGGTGTCCGCTTCATCACGATAGCCGATTTCGATTTCCTGCTCCTCCCAACACGCCTGCCGTATCGCTTGCAGATGCGGATGCGAGCCGTAGCGACCACTTGGCCGATAGACATGGGATATTGAATGCAGCAATTGCTGCTCGCGATCGTCCGGCAAGGTTGCGGCGACCTTGGCGAGCACAGCCTCGGCGGCACGCGCCAAGTCCGGGTCGCCCATCTGGCGCACTTCGCCTAGTCCCACGGTAATCGCTTCGATTTCCAGACGATCGAATGTTTGCGGCGGCAGAGCATAGTCCTCGATCAATCGATAGCCATAGCCGCGCTCGCCTTCAATTCGGGCGCCCGAGAGCCGCAACAGTTCGATATCGCGGTAGATCGATCGTACGGACACGCCACGTTCGACCGCCAGGCGTTCCGCCGTGATCGGGGGCGCCATGACGCGCATAAGCTGAAGAAGGCGCAGCAATCTATCGGGTCCGCTCATCGTCCAACTGCCGTGAAGTGTCAGTTGGGTACATCTATACCCGTTTCATCCACTTCACATAGCCATCAGCGTCCCGCGACGATATTTTAGAAAGAGAGTGAACCATGGTTTTCAGTGCATTTGCCCAGATCAGTCTCTGGGGCGTTCTCGCGGCTTCCGCGTTCGGCTTCGTATTCGGGGGCGTATATTTTGGCGCTCTGGTACCCCAATATTACGCAATCGCGCTGGGACGTGAGACCATGCCGCCCCCCAAGCTCGACATGCTGACCATCCTTGGCCCCTTCGTGTGCAATATCGTTATGATCGTCACGACGGCTGCGATCATGCACATGATTGGCGTTGTCTCGCTTACCGATGCCCTGTCGCTCGGACTGGTGATCGGCGTCGGTTATCTCCTTGCGATGTGCATGACGATCGCGATCAATCCCAATTTCCCCAGACCGTTCTACTACACAATGGTGAACGCGCCCTATCTCGTGGTCAGCAGTTTGGTGATGAGCGCCGTGCTGTTCCTGTTGCAGTAGGCCCATTATGCGCGCGAGCGCAGACGATGCATGGATTTTCGAGGTGCCGGAACAACTGCAGATGTGGTTTTAGAATAACCACGCCTGCAGTTTGCAAAGATGGTCAGGGCTACCTGAAGGTGCCTTTTCCTTTCTTGGTAGGCCGCGCTTGAAAATGAGCGGGCTTAGCCCGTCAACCCAGCCGTTGTGTCCACTTCTGTCATGCAGCCGTTTGGAAGCTGATGGTCCGCAATCCACCTTAAGCGGCCTGTCCGCTTGTATGGCGACCCACACGAAAGCGGATCGAAGTTTCTGACGATAAGGTCCGGTATTGGCCCATTGCAGTCATGGAGCGGGGCGTGAACGGGAAAGTTCGGCTTCACGCCACTGCAGCCATTGCTGTCTCAGCTTGCCTCTGGAAACGCCGATGGTCTCTTGGAGAACCTCAAGATTGAGGATGCGTTCGGTGCGAAAATGGCGAAAGGCTTGCTTCGATTCACACCACGCAATCAAGAGACAGTGCGCGTCCGCATAGCCCAAAAGCACGGGCCAAACGATACGGTGGGTTACCACGCCATTCACCGCGCAGTAGTCGAGCTGCATCTTTCGGCCCTCCCTGATCGCCCGCCTGAGCGGACGGGTGTCGAAGGTAGAGCCGTTGGTGATCTCTCCGGGTTTCAGGCCGACTGCAGGTTCGGCGATAAAGGGAAGCAGGTCGCTCGGTATTGCGGATGCGATCTTTGAGATGACATCCCGGGCGGCATTGGTGATGGCCGGGTCACCCAGCTTTTCCACCAATTGAACGCCGAGCAGGACGGCCTCGATTTCCTCCAATGTCAGCATCAGCGGCGGCATGTCGTATCGCGAATCGAGGACATAACCAAACCCAGTTTCCCCATCGATGGGGACGCGCTGGCCTATCAGGTGCGCGATGTCACGGTAGATGGTTCGTCGCGCGACCTCGAGTTCATCCGCAAGCTGCGCCGAAGTGACGGGGCGGCTCGACCTTCGAAGAATCTGGATGATCTGAAAAAGCCGTTCCGCTTTTCGCATAACTGCTGACTCCTGCTGCCACAACGCTGGCAGCAGGACTGTGTCACAAAAGCAGGCAAAGAGATTGTTACGGCTGAAGGAGAAAATTATGAAATTTGCATCCACCCGCCTCGTCGCCTCGGACATCAAAAGGATCGTGGCCTTCTACGAGCTGGTGACGGGCTACCGCGCGGACTGGCTTGCTCCCGTCTTCGCCGAGATCGTCACACCAGGCGCAGCTTTGGCAATAGGGAGCGCGGAGACGGTCGCTCTGTTCAAGGAGGGCAGTGCGGAGCCCTGCGCCAATAAAACCGCCATTCTCGAGTTCATGGTGTCAGACGTCGATGCAGAATTTGCACGGCTTAAGGATCAGGTCGACGTGGTGCACGCGCCAAAGGATTTGCCATGGGGAAATCGTACGGTCCAGTTCTCCGACCCCGAGGGCACCCGCGTCGCCCTTTATACACCCGTGACCGAGGCAGCGAGACAACGCTTCAGCGGTCGTTGATGGGCTGACAAGGTCTGCCAGAGATCAATCCTCGGCCAGGGCCCGCCCGCTTCTGACCGCAGTTGGCGCCCAGGGGCCGAGACGACACCTCCATGAAACCCGCCGGCTCGATGGTCGACGAACTTGCGCTGCAAGACCGAGGTTGATGGATCGCAGGAATCAGACCACTTACCGACTTCTTGGCATCGCCGTAGAACATCCGGGTATTCTCCTTGAAGAAGAGGGATCTTCGATACCGGAATACCCGGTCCCCTGCCCGCGCTCAGCCGCCGGCAGCGACACTTGTGACGAAAGGCTCACCGGCTCGGAAGAACTAAGTGGTCATGACGACGATGCCGATGCTGTTGCAGGTTTTCTCACATCGGTCCGCAATGGCGTCTCGTCCTACCCACCGACTAACCTGGGTGAGAACCACTCTATATGCTCAAGCGTGACCTTGGCGACCGATCCCACCTCAGGCCTTGAGGTGGAGGCGACCTGTGGGTAGAACTCGGACGAGAGAAACATAACTAAAGCGGTTCGCGCGGGTTATCGACCTTTGCGTCTTTTCAGCACCCTAAGGTCGAGCAGGTCAGTTGAGGCGTCCTACTGCAAAATTCGCGGTAAGGTAGTGGCTCGGCCGGAAATATTTTGTCGTTGATTACTTGGCGTCAGCCGGAGATGGATGCTCGTGTTGACGTGCCACTGTTCGATGGCACGAACAGCTGGCGACAGCGGCTGACAGAGCGCGGCGCTAAGCGTGGTCTTGAACCATATCGAACCTCCGACCCGACAATTAGGAAACTCGTCTTTGGGGACGCTATGCAGGCGGCAGACAGTACGTTCATCCGACTGGCTCGAACTCTGGACGGTCGCGTACTTTGTCTGGACACACCGACGCCCTGTGCCGAGCAGGCGTGAGTGTTCAACGAGGTGGTCGATAAAGCACCTGACGCGCGTCGACGAACACCGCATAGATTTCCTCGACCTCTCCGGGAATGAACTCCTCGAGAAGTACGAGTCACCCCTATTGGATCGCATCCTCCGCAGTCTAGGTTCCCACGGGCGTGATACTTACGCCCTCGGCTGCGAGTTGCCCCAGCGTCTCGCCGTGGTTTGCCTCCACAGAAACCGGGATTGATAGCCCCCCGCGCGCGGGGGGCTATCAAACCGGCGCGATCGCGTGGGCTTGCCAGACTTTCCGCTCTCGCAAATCATTGCTATCCGATAGCACTGTCCGTCCGAACAAGCATGGCGTCAGTTTTCCGGCTAGCGCGAATTACGCCAGTGCGGAGGATAAGCGCGCTCGTAACACGGGAGCTGTTCGATCCTGGCAATCCATCGCGAAACTGCGGGATATGAGGATTGAAGATCGTCAAGTCCGAGTTGGAGCGAGACGGCATCTGCGCTTTTCCCGACGCGCGCAAGGAACTGGACGCATGGGATCGCCGTGAAATCCGCGGCAGACAGCTGGTTGCCCGCCAGGAACGGTTGGACGGTCAAGAGGCCCTCCATCCATCTTAACGCTGCATGCGATTGAAGCGCCGAGGCCCTGATCCCATCTGCGTTGGTGCCAGCTTGTCCCCTGATCAACGGGCGGGAGACCCCGTCGTCCATCGGGTCGCGGGCATAATTGATGAATTCAAGTATACGCTGCCAGATTAGGCCTGCTTCCGAAGAGCTTTCCCCGAACAGTGCAGGATCCGGGAACTCGCGCTCAAGATATGCCATGATGGCGACGGACTCGTGGACAACGAAGTCGCCGTTCGCAAGGGTGGGCACTTTACCGCGGGGATTCAGTGCAAGATATTCCGGCGTCTTGCTTTCGCCCTTTGTCGGATCGAGGCGTTTGGAGACATAGGGAATTTTCTTGTACTCGAGCGCGATCATTGTCCGCCAGGAATTGGGGCTACCGCTAACCCAGTAGAATTCATAGGCCATGGAGGTCATCCTTTGTTCGGTCACCGGATAACCAAGATAGATGCTGCCGACCTGCGACATAACGTGCGACGATGCGATAACGTTTATTCGCCGGCCGAATGAATTGGCACGCTCGCGAACGGCCAAGAGGGTAACCTGTTGCAATATCCGGGTGGGTTCGGAGCATTGTCGCAGGCGCTTGTACGCCAGCGCCCTTCAGAAGTTCTTTAACAACTGCTGTAAGTAGTCGACGAACGCTCGCGCAGCGGGCTTTGCAGCCTGTCCGCTTGCAAAGAGAGCGTGGCTCTCGATCTCAGCCATTTCCCATCCCGGCAGGAGTCGAACGAGCTCTCCATTACCGATGTAACCGCGAAGAGAGGGGTAACTCGCGACGACCATGCCGAGACCCACGAGACTTGCGTTGATGCCGACTTCGCTACCGGTGATCGACAGGTCTCCAGCTGGCCTGACCGTGACCTGCTCGTCTCCCCTGTTGAACGTCCACTCGGAATTCGCGGCTGGCCCAGCAAGAATCGCACGGTGATTAGCCACCTCGTCCGGTGTGTTTGGCGCCCCGTGTTTTTCGAGGTAGCGGGGAGCCGCCGCGAGTATGAGCCGCCATCGTCCGAGCGACCGGGCAATGGCCGTCGAATCCGCGAGCTTGCCAAAACGGATCGCAACATCGACGCCTTCAGCGATCAGGTCCTGCCGCTGGTCTTCGATGATCAGTTCGACCTTGAGAGAGGGATGAAGCGCCATGAACTCCGCAAGGCTCGGCACGATGACCCGGGACGCAAAGATCGACGACGAAGCGACCCTGATGCGGCCGCGCAGTTCCCCATTACCGCGCACGTCGTGCTCTGCCTGGTCCAATGTGTCCAGCGCAATCTGCACGCTTGCGAGATAGTCTCTGCCCGCATCCGTCAACGTCACCGATCGCGTGGTCCGGACGAGCAGCGTCGCACCGAGTTGTTCTTCGAGAACAGAGATCAGACGCGACGCCGTTGGCTGCGAGAGCTTCATTTCTTTGGCGGCACGGGAAAAGCTTCCGGCGTGCGCAACGCGGACAAATAATCTCAAGGCTGCAAGTTGGTCACTCATCCACATGGACGTTAGTTTCCCCGCATCACATAAGCAACTGCAGAGGAGTGGAGGCGCCCGCGTCGGATGACATCGACGCGAGCGCCCTGATCATACCTGTGCCCAGCCGCCGTCGACCGTCAGCTCGATCCCGGTCACATAAGCGCTGTCGTCCGAAGCCAGGAACAAAGCCGGCCCCGCAATTTCCTCGCCCGTCCCCATCCGACCGAGCGGGATCAACGAAATGACATGGCCGTTGATGCCATCGACCTGTTCGGCGCTCAGTCCGGACTTTAGCAGGATATCGGTTGCAATATGGCCCGGCGCCAATGCATTGACGCGGATGCCGCGTGCCTTCAGGTCGGTCGTCCAGGTCCGGGCCAGCGAACGAAGTGCGGCTTTCGTCGCCGAGTAAACGCTGAAGTTCGGCAGCCCCTTTGAGCCGGCAATCGAGGTGTTCAATATGATTGAGCCACCATTGGGGACCAGCGGAAGAAGCTTCTGCACTGTGAAGAACGTACCCTTGAAGTTCGTGTCAACCGTCGTGTCAAAGTCGTCCTCGGTCACATCTTCGAGCGGCACGAGCTTTCCGCCCCCGGCATTGGCAAAGATGACGTCGACGCGGCCATACTTATCATTGAGATGATCGCGAAGGCGGATGGTGTCTTCGAGCTTGGAAACGTCGCCCTGGACGAAGTCTGCACCGATCTCGCGGGCGGCCGCCTCAACCGTCGAGCGATTGCGGCCGGTGATGACGACTTTTGCCCCTTCCTTGATAAAGAGGCGGGCGGTGTCGAGACCCATTCCCGTACTGCCGCCGGTGACGAGGGCGATCTTGTTGTCGAGCTTACCCATATTCGTTCCTTTCAGGTTTTCACGGCCGCCAGTGCGGCTCGTGCTCCAGAGATACGAAGGGTGGTGGTCTCCAATTAGACGGCAAAGTTGGATATGAGTTATCAACCCGCTGAATAGATCCGAACGGCAATTGAATATGAAAAAACCCTGCGGACGATCCCGCAGGGTCTTATGGACATCTGGTGCTGCCGAGTTCTGGCTAGTGAAACGGTACCCAAAGCGTCCTGATCTCGACATTAAGCAATCCGGACCGGACACCGGGATCATCCGTTCCGAGACGGGTGCCTTCTGCGAGGTCCGCGGCCCTGAAAATCGTGAACCCTCCGTCTTCGAGCTTCCCAGACAGACCGCCCTCCTCCTTCATGAACGGCCCGCTTAGGATAACCTTGCCCTCATCGTGGAGCGTGCTGACGTAGTTTACATGATCCATGAATCCAGGCTGTTCGTTATAGGGCGTGCCCTCGATCCAATTCCGGCCGGGCGTCTGGAATACAACGTAGTAGTGGGGTCCGTTCTGATCGATCATTGACGTTCTCCTTGGTTGCGTATCCGTGTTTCCCGGATCCGGTGGAGAAAACCTAAGGCTTGGGTGCCGAGGTCGGTAGCGGCTGAATTCGAATAACATTCATCCACCGGCTGAATGAATTGTCCGCACCTTGGACGGGAAAGCAGCTTGACGGTGTCGGCTGTGCGAGATCGCGATTGCATCGCCTTGAAAGGACCCTTCAATCGCTGGCAGAACTTACCTCTCGCCCCATTCGCGATCGTGCTCATGAAACAGAGACGACAGAGAATTTAGGCAAATGGTCCTCCAAGCCTTGATCATCAATGCGCGTGGATCTAATGAGGCGCGTCAGTGATCCTAGGAGTTTAGAATGCAAGTTCTGGTACGTGACAACAACGTTGAGCAAGCGCTCCGTTTTTTGAAAAAGAAGTTGCAGCGCGAGGGCGTATTCCGGGAGGCCCGACTTCGGGAGCGTTTCGAAAAGCCCTCCGAAAAACGTGCTCGTGAGAAGGCCGAGGGTATCAGGCGTGTCCGTAAACTTGCTCGCAAAAAGCTTGAGCGGGAAAGCGGTATTTCGGCCCCCAGGAAAGCAAGAGCTTCTGGTCGCTAATGGGGACCGAATGACGGATGTTTCGTCTCGCTGATGCCGCCGCTCCGCAGCGACGATGTCGGGCGATGATCGGTTCGCTGCTCTCCGACGACAATCGCCGGGTCAACGCGCAGTTCATCGAGGTATCCGGCGGTTTGGCGACCTAACTGCCATGATCGAGGGCGGTCGCCACGCTCCCATCGTTTGGTACGCTTCTCTGCAGCCAATCGACAGGCGTAAAAACCGCAGTCCGGCGCAATGCAGTCGCCGGAGGTTCCAGCATGGATACGGCCCGCTTGATGTCTGGTGGGCGTGACAATCGCAAGATTGGCAGACATGCCCCGCCCCAAACGAAGCCCGACATTGTTTGGGTCGGCCTAATAAGTGGAGCCCCGGTCACCACCTTCCGAACTGGTTATAGCTTACGCTCGGTTTAAACTGTCATGAACAGCGGTGACGTCCAAATGCGGGACTGATCCCTCTGTCTCGCTGTCAGGAAAAGCGGGTGTTGGCGGCCGTGGCTCAATCCAAGTCCAGGAAGCGGTATCTCGCCTGAGAGATCGCGTGGAAGAGGGCGATCGGTGACACGCTCCAACAGAAGTCGAAGCTCGACACCCTGAAGATCGACCGAGATCGAGCTCTTTGCGATCAGCTCGCTTCCGCGTGCCTCTAAAAACACCTCGGGAGCATGGACATGTGGCGGCGGCTGAAGCGCCTCCCCGATCTTGCTATAGCCGTGAAGCTTCGCGGCGACGACGATGCGTGCGTCGCGCAGGTCGGAAAGCTTAAGTTCGATTCCGTCGACGTCGCCATGTGTTGCCGTCCTGAAGCCGAGGGTGCCGAGCCCAGCGGCTGTTCTAGCGGACTGGTCACCGTGCCGTCGGCTCTTCGGGTATTCATCGACTTTCTCCAGGAGAGAAGCCGGCGGTCGCAGTCGCAAAAGGGTGAGATTTGATTCAGTCCCGATTGCCTGGATTGGCGCCTTCGAAGAATGCCGTTCAGTCCGGCAGGAGTTAGCGGCAACTCATTCCATAGTGGTCATGAACGCAGGGACCTGCTGCTCGAAGAACTTAGAGAAAGACGCGATGCGCGGCGGCAGCGACTGGTATGGCGGATAGTAGAGGGTCAGCCATAGATCCGGCGGCGACCAGTTTTTCAGAATATGAACCAGCCGCCCGGTGCGCAGATGCTCGGCGATATGGAATTTCGGCAGCATGGCGACACCGAGCCCGTCGGCCGCCATGCTCGCCAGGACTTCGCCGCTGTTGGCGCTGAACGCCCGCCCCGCTGAGATGTTGGCACTGCCGCTACCGTCCGACAACACCCAGTTTTCCCGCCTGCTCTCGCCGCTATATGCTAGGCAGTCGTCTGGGGTCAGCTCGCTCGGATGCTTCATTTCCATAAATCGGCTACCTGGCGCAGCCACCAGGATACGCCGGACCACGCTGATTTTCCTCCAGATCGTGAACTTGTCGGACGGCGCCGCAGAGATCCGGATCGCGAGGTCGTAGTCGTCGTCGATAATGTTGACGAGCCCGTCAGCGAGTGAAATCTCAAAACTTATCTTCGGGTACAACTCTTTGAAACCGGCCAGGATCGGGGGCAGAGCCTGCTGCCCGAACCAGGTCGGTGCACTGATCCGCAGGCGACCATGGTCAGCCTTGTGCGTGTTCATGAGGTCAGCACGTGCCTTCTCCAACGCCTCCATCGCCGGCTTAATCTGGGCTGCATAGATCGCGCCGTCGGTCGTCAATGAAACCTGCCGTGTCGTCCGCACGAAAAGCTGCACTCCCAACTCGTTCTCGAGTGCGGCAATCGCTCTGGTGACCGCCGCCGGCGTCATATCGAGCTCCCGCGCGACTTGCGCGAAATTGCGCTTTTCCGCAGCCATCAAGAACGTCCTAAGCGCCCTATAGTCGTTCATTTATTATTTCATCCTGAGCAATTCACTCGAAATCTTTATTGCAATTCCGGAGAGCAGGCAAGCGAACTAGATTTCAAGCACGCACAACGAACGACATCGGCGATGAAAGGAAAACATCATGATCAAGGATATCAAAGGGCTGCACCATGTCACCTCGATGGCTTCGGACGCCCGTCAGAATAATGCGTTCTTCACCGACGCACTCGGGCTTCGCCGTGTGAAGAAGACCGTGAACTTCGACGACCCGGCGGTATACCACCTCTACTACGGTGACGAGAACGGCACTCCCGGCACAGTCATGACCTACTTCCCTTTTCCCGACGTGATGCGCGGCCGCGCAGGCGTTGGCGAAGTCAGCGAAACGCAGTTCGCAGTCCCCAGGGGCTCGCTCTCGTTCTGGCAGGATCGACTGTCTGCAAAGGGAGCCGACAACCTGCAAACCGACACTGCCTTCGGCGCTGCCCGCCTCCTGTTCAAAGGGCCTGATGGCGAAGGGTTTGCCCTTGTCGAAGCGGAAAACGACGGTCGCAAGGCGTGGGACGGCGCCGGCATCGACGAAAGCGTCGGCATCCGCGGCTTCACCGGTGCAAAGTTCCGCCTGCATGACGCCGCTGCCACGTCCGAACTGCTCGGTTTCATGGGTTACCAGCGTGTCGAGACGGATGGCGATGTCACCCGCTTCGTCATCCCCGGCGGCAATGGTGCGGATACGATCGATCTCGAGGTTCTTCCGAAAATGCCTTTCGCAAGGCAGGGCGCGGGTTCGGTGCATCACATCGCTTTCGCCGTCGAGAACCGCGCAAAGCAGCTCGAAGTCCGCAAGGCCCTGATGGATACTGGATACCAGGTGACACCTGTCATCGACCGCGATTACTTCTGGGCCATCTACTTCCGCACACCCGGCGGCGTGCTCTTCGAAATCGCCACGAACGAACCCGGCTTCGACCGGGACGAAGACACGGCACATCTTGGCGAGGTCTTGAAACTGCCGGCACGCTACGAGCCCTATCGTGACCAGATCGAAGCCGGCCTGACCCCGCTCGCCGCCTGAGGTCGCTTTCCAACAATACGGCGGCATAACTTTCAAGACGTGCCACCTTCCCTGCCCCATTACCTACCTTCAACCTAGTCAAAGGAAGACACGAGATGTCCAGCAAGCTTCAGGTCCTCACCCCGCAGAACAGTCAGATCATCTTCATCGACCAGCAGCCGCAGATGGCCTTCGGTGTTCAGTCGATCGACCGCCAGGTCTTGAAGAACAACGTCGTCGGTCTTGCCAAAGCGGCCAAGATCTTCAACATCCCGACCACCATCACCACCGTCGAGACCGACAGCTTTTCGGGCAACACTTTCCCGGAACTGCTCGCGGTCGTTCCTGAGAACGATATCCTCGAGCGCACGTCGATGAACTCCTGGGACGACCAGAACGTCCGCGACGCGCTTGCCAAGCATGCCGCCGACGGCCGCAAAAAGGTCGTGGTCGCGGGTCTGTGGACCGAGGTTTGCAACACGACTTTCGCGCTCTCCTGCATGAACGACACCGACTATGAAATCTACATGGTCGCCGATGCCTCCGGCGGCACCTCCGTCGATGCGCACAAATATGCGATGGACCGCATGGTGCAGGCCGGCGTCGTTCCGGTCACCTGGCAGCAGGTCCTTTTGGAATGGCAGCGCGACTGGGCCCGCAAGGAAACCTATGACGCGGTCACGTCGCTGGTGAAGGAGCATTCCGGCGCCTACGGCATGGGCATCGACTATGCCGTCACCCACGTCCACGGCGGCGCCGAGCGGGTCAGCCATGGCAAGCGTATCGGCCCGAATCCCGCGAGGTAGAACCGTCATCACACCGGCAGGCCGCCGCCTGCCGGTGTGAACTGCTTCTCTCCAAGCAAGGTTATCCGCGATGAAAATCTATCTCCTGTCCCTCGGTGCCGGCCTGCTGGTGGGCGTGATCTACAGCCTGCTCAATGTCCGCTCGCCTGCCCCGCCCGTGGTCGCGCTCATCGGGCTGCTCGGCATCCTTGTCGGCGAGCAGCTCGTGCCCCTGGCAAAGAGCATCTGGGCCCGCGAGCCTGCCGCCGTCTCCTGGCTTCACCAGATAAAGCCGCACATGTTCGGGCACCTCCCGAAGGGCGGCGAAAACGTGGTGGCGGTGAACCCGCCCCATCAAGATTCGACATCGAGGAAAAGCTGATGACGACGCGCCGCACATTCCTGGGCGCAGCATCGAGCCTCGCCTTTTCGAACCTGTTTTCGACGGCCAATGCCGCCGATCCCACCAAAACCGGAGCCGCCGCCATGCACGCCGACATCGTCCTTCACAACGGCTTGATCACAACGCTTGATCGCACAAATCCGAGCGCCACCGCAGTGGCCGTCAAGGACGGTCTGTTCCTGGAGGTCGGCAGCGACAGCGACATCATGGCGCTGGCTGGGCCCGATACAAGGCTCGTCGACCTCAAGGGCAAGCGCGTGCTGCCCGGCCTGATCGACAACCACACCCACGTTGTGCGGGGCGGCCTTAACTTCAACATGGAACTCCGCTGGGACGGTGTTCGGTCGCTTGCCGATGCGATGGACATGTTGAAGCGACAGGTCGCCATCACCCCGGCTCCGCAATGGGTGCGTGTCGTCGGCGGCTTCACCGAGCATCAGTTTGCCGAAAAGCGCCTGCCGACGATCGACGAGATCAACGCGATCGCACCTGACACCCCGGTCTTCCTGCTCCATCTCTATGACCGGGCCTTGCTGAACGCTGCGGCACTCAGGGCTGTGGGCTACACGAAGGACACGCCGAACCCTCCGGGTGGCGAGATTACGCACGACGTCAACGGCAATCCCACCGGCCTGCTTCTGGCCAAGCCGAACGCCGGCATCCTTTATTCGACACTCGCCAAGGGACCGAAACTACCCTTCGATTACCAGGTGAATTCCACCCGCCATTTCATGCGGGAACTGAATCGGCTGGGCATCACCGGCGTCATCGATGCGGGCGGCGGATTTCAGAACTATCCAGACGACTATGCAGTCATCCAAAAACTATCGGACGAACATCAGCTGACCGTCCGGCTTGCCTACAACCTCTTCACCCAGAAGCCGAAGCAGGAGAAAGAGGATTTCCTCAACTGGACGGCCTCGGTCAAATATAAGCAGGGCAACGACTATTTCCGTCACAACGGCGCCGGCGAGATGCTGGTGTTTTCCGCCGCCGACTTCGAGGATTTCCGTCAACCACGGCCCGAAATGGCGCCGGAAATGGAAGGCGAACTTGAGGACGTGGTTCGAGTCCTCGCCGAAAACCGCTGGCCCTGGCGGCTTCATGCCACCTATGACGAAACGATCAGCCGATCGCTCGATGTGTTCGAGAAGGTCAACAAGGACATCCCGCTCGAGGGCCTGAACTGGTTCTTCGACCATGCAGAGACGATTTCCGATCGCTCGATCGAGCGTATCGCAGCGCTCGGCGGCGGCATCGCCACGCAGCATCGCATGGCCTATCAGGGCGAATATTTCGTCGAGCGCTACGGCCACGGTGTCGCCGAAGCCACTCCGCCGATCCGGCGCATGCTCGACAAGGGTGTCAACGTCTCGGCCGGCACGGATGCGACCCGCGTTGCCTCCTATAACCCCTGGGTCTCGCTGTCCTGGATGGTCACCGGCAAGACTGTCGGCGGCATGCAGCTCTACCCGCGTGCCAATTGTCTCGACCGTGAGACGGCGTTGCGGATGTGGACCGAAAAGGTCACCTGGTTCTCCAACGAGGAGGGCAAGAAGGGACGTATCGAAAAGGGCCAGTTTGCCGATCTCGTCGTCCCGGACAAGGACTTCTTCGCCTGCGCCGAGGACGAGATTTCGTTCCTGACGTCGGACCTCACCATGGTGGGCGGCAAGATCGTCTACGGTGCCGGCACTTTTGCCACCCTGGATGAAAGCGACATTCCGCCCGCCATGCCGGACTGGTCACCGGTTCGCAAGTTCGGCGGTTATGCCGCCTGGGGCGAGCCCGACGGTGCAGGCAAACACTCGCTGCGCCGTACGGCGATCACCTCCTGCAGTTGCGCCAGCGATTGCGGTGTCCATGGCCACGATCATGCCGGTGCCTGGACATCGAAGCTGCCTATTGCCGACCTGAAGGGCTTCTTTGGCGCCCTTGGCTGCTCCTGCTGGGCCGTCTGAGAACGCGGCCTATCGATACAAGCTCCTGTCCGGCACGATCTGGAGAGGGGCTTCCCGCAAACGAAGAGGCCAGGCGAAATGGCCGCAGCCCGGAGAAATCATGTCCGCTATTCCACTCGTTGAACCGGCTCAGCCAGCCGTTCAGATGATCGATCGACAAGACGGTCTCGCCTTTTGGCGTCGGGTCGATGGATCGTCAGCTCCTTCTCGGCAACATGGTCGCGCTGGTAAGGACAGAGAAAGCATTCAAGCTCCCGGTGATCGCTTCAACGTCGGCGCGATCACAAGTGTTTTGAGGATACTCCTATGACGACCATACATGCTCGAGAAACCTTCAGCTTCGCCGGCAAGGCCTTCGTCGCCGAATTCCTGGCATTGCTCGCGCTCTGCGCCGCCTACATCCAGGGTCCGCTGACGAAGGTTTTCGACTTCCAGGGGGCAGTCGCCGAGATGAACCATTTCGGGCTGGCTCCGGCGCCACTTTTTGCAGTCGGCGTGCCGATCTTCGAACTCGCCATGTCCGCCCTCATCCTTTCGGGGCGCTTGCGCTGGCTGGGAGCTCTTGCCCTGGCGATATTCACATTGATGGCGACATTCCTTGCCCTGCGGTTCTGGGAGATCCCGGCCGGACCAGAGCATTCGGCAGCCATGAACGGCTTCTTCGAGCACGTCGGTCTTAGCGGTGCCTTCGTCTTCGTTGCTATTGTCGACCTGCGCAAACGCGCGAGAGGAAAATAGAGCGCATCGTCCTATGCCTGCCATGATGACGTCAAATCCCTCCATCGCTGAGCCGTCCTTGCGGCCAACAAAGCCGGGCTGAGATCTTGAAAACGCACCGCGCTGGCGAGATCCACGAGGCCGTCATGCGACAGCTCGAGTATGAACTCGACCGCAAAAAAATGGCGGCGCGAAATCGCCGGTAACCAGCGATCGAAAGTACTTGCCCGGCCGGACTTTCGCGGCCCTATTATTACGAAAACGGCAATTCAATTGACGGAATTATTGCAATTGTCCACCTTTGACGCTTGGACCACTATCCCTTCACAGACAGATGCCCGCCGGAACCGACCTAACCATGAGGATGTATCCATGAGTTTTCCATCAGCTGGATTGAAATTCGCCGTCGCCGTTGCCGTAGCCACGATCATGGCCTCTTCTGCTACAGCCAGAGGGGCTGCCGGCAAGAACGTGGCGGTTGGCGCGCAATACGACACGACCCATGTCTATGTTCCGGTCACCGACGTCGATGCCTTTGCGGCGAGCTTCGTCGCCACGTTCGGCGGTGCATCGACCAAGCAGATCGTCGCCACGGTGACGCCGACACCGAGCAGCACGACCTCGCAACTGATCCAAACGCCCGCGGGCACAGTCTCGCTGTTCGGCTTCAAGACGCCGATCCCCTATCCCTTCGGCAAGGAACGGACAGGATACCTCGTGACGGACATGGACCGGGCGATCCGCGATGCTCGAAATGCCGGAGCCTCAGTCATTGTCGATGCCTTCCCTGACCCGATCGGCCGCGATGCCGTCATCCAATGGCCGGGCGGCATCAACATGCAGCTCTACTGGCACACCAAGGCGCCGGACTATCCCAAGTTCGATACGGTCCCTGAAAACAGAATATATGTTTCAAAGGATTCCGTCGGCGCCTTCATAGATGATTTCCTGACCTTCTCGAAGGGCAAGATCGTCTCCGACGACAGAAGGGCACCCGGCGTCGAGATCGGTCGCCAGAGCGACACCTACCGGCGCGTCCGTATCACATCGGACTTCGGCAACATGTCGATCCTCGTAACCGATGGCCACCTTCCTTACCCCTATGGCTATGAGACCACCGGTTACGCGGTGAAGGAGCTCGATGCAACCCTCGCAAAGGCCACCGCTTCCGGCGCGACCGTGCTCGTCCAGCCTTACAAGGCAGACAAGCGTCAGGCAGCCATCGTTCAGTTCCCCGGCGGGTACATCGCCGAGATCCACGCACCACTTGTCTCGGAATAACCGACCGCTCGGGCCTGGTGTGGCGGCGGACGACCAAGGATGCCGTCCATGTCGGTGGGACATCGAGGGGCGCTTACATCGAGGCATGCGTAGACAACGCCTTCAATACCAACCTGGCGGGTGCCATCGAGGCCATTCCTTAAGAGGTCGGCTCAACGACCCGCCAGGCCGGCGGCCACAAAAAAGCTGTCTCGGCGCCAAGCCGAGATTCTCCCGCAGCGGGACGGCAAAGGAAAAGCACGTATGAAAAAAATCTCTCTCGCAACAGTCTTGAGCTTCGACGCCGGATATGTCGATACAGCAGGCTTTCTGGCGCTTCAGGGGCTGTTCACGGCGCATGTCACAGGCAATTTCGTGACATTCGGCGCAGCCGTCGTGCTCGGCACGTCCGGGATCATCGCCAAGCTTCTTGCTCTGCCGGTCTTCTGCGCTGTCATCCTCGTAACCAGGCTGGCGAGCTTCTGGCTCGCCGGGCGCAAATACCCGGTTTTAAGCACGATGATGAGGGTGAAGCTTCTGTTGCTGGTCGTGGCGGCAGTCCTTGCGGTTTCCTATGGTCCTTTCCCGAAGGGAGACGGATGGCCGGCGATCCTGACGGGCATGGTGCTCGTGGCCGCGATGGCTATCCAGAACGCCGCCCATAAGATCCATCTGGCGAAGGCACCACCGACGACGATGATGACCGGCAACACCACCCAGATCATGATCGATTTGGCTGATGTCATTCGCGGCGAAAGCCTGGAAGCGAAAAATGCCGCTAAGAAGCGGATGATCAAGATGCTGACGAGCGTCTGCGCATTCGCCCTCGGCTGCGGTGTCGCCGCCGCGGCCTTCATGTGGCTTGGCATCTGGTGCCTTGCGATCCCGCCACTGCTCGGTCTCTTGGCGCTGATCGCCGAGATCGAGACACCGGAAGGCGACGCGAAATAGCTGCTCACCCGCGATCGGCAACCAACATTTTCCACCCCCACCTCAATCAAGGAGACAAGAGAATGGGCTACATCACCACCAAGGACGGCGTCGAGATCTTTTATAAGGATTGGGGGCGGAAGGATGCCCAGCCGATCGTCTTTCATCATGGCTGGCCCCTCTCATCGGACGATTGGGATGCGCAGATGCTGTTCTTCCTGTCTAAGGGTTACCGCGTCGTCGCCCATGACCGTCGGGGTCACGGCCGTTCGGCACAGGTTTCCGACGGACACGACATGGACCACTATGCCGCCGACGCCTTCGCTGTCGTCGAAGCGCTCGATCTGAAGAATGCCGTTCATATCGGCCATTCGACCGGCGGGGGAGAAGTCGCCCGCTACGTCGCAAAATACGGCCAGCCGGCCGGGCGCGTCGCCAAGGCGGTTCTCGTTTCCGCCGTACCGCCGCTGATGCTGAAGACCGAGACAAACCCAGCTGGCGTCCCGTTGGAAGTGTTCGACGGCATCCGTAAGGGCGTCGCCGAAAACCGCGCGCAGCTGTTCATCGACTTCCCCACCGGTCCGTTCTATGGCTTCAACCGGTCCGACGCGAAGGTCTACCCGGGCGTCATCCAGAATTGGTGGAGGCAGGGCATGATGGGCAGCGCCAAGGCCCATTACGATGGGATCAAGGCCTTCTCCGAAACCGATCAGACGGAAGACTTGAAGGCAATCACCGTTCCGACGCTCGTCATGCATGGCGATGACGACCAGGTCGTGCCGATCGATAATGCCGGCCGGCTGTCGGCAAAACTGCTGCAGAATGGGACTTTGAAAGTCTACAACGGCTATCCGCACGGCATGTTGACCACCCATGCCGATGTCCTGAATGCCGATCTTCTGGCATTCGTCGAAGCCTGATTGGTCAGTCCGGGTGCGGCTTCAGTGCCGCATCCGGACCGCGCAAAACGCGTCTGAAGCTGTTTTCACCATGATGTTATCGGCGACTTTCCTTGAAACCGAGGTCGAGTGAAAAGATCGCGTTGCAGCGCCGCTCCAACTTCAACTCGCCTAGTGCCGATTGCGTGAGCGCCACTCCGCCGGAGCCACTCCCACAGTCTTCGAGAAGGTGTCGATGAATGTGTCCTCATCAGCAAAACCGCACGTCGCGGCCACCTGCGCGATGGTATCACCGGTCCTGCTCAGCTGTGATTTAGCCCTGGTCATCCGGTACGCCGACATCCATCCGGCGACGGACTGCCCGGTTGCATTCAAGAAGCCGGAACAGAGCTCATCCACCGAAAAACCTGTGGCGTCGGCAATCTGATCGACGGTCATGTTGGCCGACAGGTTTGCGGCCATGTACGTCTTGATGCGCTTTTCCTGCAGGGGAGACAGCCGACCGCTCGTCGACAGTCGCTGCGCGGGTGAGCGTCCGTAACGATGGGCGAGATGGGCGTTCAGCGCCAGCCCTATATGAGGAAGCAACTGATCCCTGACTTCGTCCGGCATGTCAAACATCGGCATGAGTGCTCCACCAATGTTGCGGATCACCTGATCGTCGATCCCTCGGCAGGTTGCGAGGTCTTCGACGTGCGGTTCGCCTGCTTCCTCGGCGAGCTCGGCAAAGTGCGAGTTCGGGATATGAAAGGCAAGCGCCTCGAAATGACCACCAACCGAGATCGCGGCGCCATGCCTCAGACTGATGAGACAGACGGAACCCTTTGGATAGGTCTTCAAAGGTGTGACGGTCTGGTCCGCACGGATGTCGCGATGATCGACATCGACGAGATAAAGCATGACCAGGAAGGCATCATCGGCCGGGAGGAAGACGGAATGCCCCGCACCTTCATAAACGTGGTCAAGATGAACGACAGAGAGCTTCGCCTCGCGAAGAGGCCTGATAACCAGGGCCCTCGCAGCACTGATGCCAAAACATGCTGCAATCCTGTCGCTGACCGCCAACGCTTCACTCAAATGTGTCTCGATCCTCCGGGCTGGGAACGGTATAGCCCGACCGTTGCGATGCCACGATTTGCGAGTTTCTATACATCTTCGAAGCATCTATCTTGCACAAAAGCATCCTCGTCGATGAGATTCGGCGAATTTCCAGAAGGCTGCGCTGAAGGGCTGAGCCGCGAGATTGGTCAAAAAACGAAAGCTTAGCGTCTTGGTTCCTATTTCCGACAATCACGTGAAATCACTCGGCACAACGGGAACCGACACCTTCGGATGTCCACTAAAACAGTTGTCGATCAACCAGGCGCTGGCCGGTTCCGATATTGCGGTCTTTCGCAAGGGAACGAGCGTCTTGGGGCTCGATCAGGTCAAGACAACGGCAAGCGACCGGGGGTTCGTCGTTGGTGTCTCATCGATCGGCGGTCACACGCGGCGCATCCATCACCAACATCATGTGACGACCCACGACTTTGCGGAGAACTCGATCTACATTCGCGATCTGTCCGAGGCCTACAAGGCAGATCTCAGCGGTTCTTTCGATTTTCTCCTGTTCGAAATCTCGCCTGCGGCTCTCATCAGGATCGCCGATGGTGCTGAACTTTCCGGCATCAGCTCGCTCGCGGCCGAAACCGGTTCGAAAGACATCGTGCTTGCCAACCTCGCTCGGGCGGTGATCCCGGCACTCGAAAAACCGGAGGAGGCAAGCGCGCTTTTCATCGACCAGATGACCACTGCCATCGGGACCTACCTGGTTCAACGCTATGGCGGCCGGGCCGTTGCAACCCCCAACAGATCACGAAGCCTGTCGCGCACGCACGAGCATCTGGCGAAAACTCTGCTTCTCGAACGCCTTGACGGGGACATCTCGATCGAGCAAGTGGCGCAGGCCTGCAATCTGTCTCGCGGCTATTTCATTCGCGCCTTTCGCGAGACGACGGGCATGACGCCATATCAATGGCTTCTCAGCCAACGAATAGATCGCGCCCGCACCCTGCTGCGTACTTCAAATGCTCCGCTCGCCGAAGTGGCGATCGCCTGCGGCTTCGCCGATCAAAGCCACTTCACAAGGGTTTTCGCAACTGTCGTTGGCGCAACGCCCGGCAATTGGCGGCGTAACGTGTAGTCTATTTGAAACGGACCCGACCAAGGAATTACAGCTGACCGGCAGAGCAGAAGGCAGGACAATCGGGCTTGTGTCCTGCTGTTCGGTCCGCCAGACGAGCACCAGGCCGGAGCGGAAGCGAGTTTAGGATGGGGATCTTGGCAGCTTACGACCCAGAGCGAAGCGATCGTCGCCACGCATGACGAAGTCATGACAATAACCGATCGACATGGCATTTTCAGCATGGGTATCGGCTACACGATGCCCACTTGTTGGCTTCGATCCTCCTGGAGCAGCGAGCCACGTCGTGGACAAGAGACAAGCGCTTGCGAGCAGCCGCCGAAAAGGCGGGAACTGCCCTGCATATACCGGTCGAAAGATCCCATTGAGTGCTCAAGCCGATCCTCCCTCGAGAGGCGGTGTTCAGCTATAGCGGTGATCGTGCGCTGCTTCTGGCCGGTCGAATTCTCGTGTCGACGCCCTGCCGGCCACGGCAGGGCAACCTCCAAACAATGAGCATACCAGGCGAAGGCGCGTCCGCGCCGGCGCCAGTTCGCGCACGGCTTGACCGGTTAAAAGGGCAGCCACAGGAGAGTTAGCGGAGCGCCGCTCAACGAGCGGAACCCGGGACCGACTGCCCCCGGCAAGCCGTTCCGCTTGAGTGGTACCCGTGGGCATCCCTCGCCTCACCGGCCCGGCCGTGCCAGTGACCGTGCGATATCGACGATATCGTCACGCGAGGCGGTTGGAACGACAAATAGGGCTTCTGCAAAATTCCTGATTTTTTGATGCGGATGATTGTGCGAAGAGCGGACTTGCCGCAGTCGACTAAACTTGCGTGCCTAGCATGAGCTGCTGATGGTCAAAGGATCGGCGTCTGCAATCTTGTCGTGTCCGGCAGCAAAGTCGTATAACGCGCCATGACGTCTGATTCAAAGATTTTTGTCGGCCTGAGACCGACGCGAAACAAACCGGCTGAACATCGCGAATCAAGTGGCCCGAGATGCCAATGGGACGGATGCGACAAACAAGGCATGCATCGCGCCCCCGTGGGAGCGGATGCTGAGGGACTGTACCTGCTGTTTTGCCGTAGCCACGCAAAAGAGTATAGCGAAGGCTACAATTACGTGACGAAGCTCTCGAACCCCGTCACGGCCCGCTATCAGAGGGAAGCGGGAAGTGGGAGCCGCCCTAGCTGGG
Source organism: Rhizobium sp. WYCCWR10014 (assembly GCF_001657485.1). Lineage (GTDB taxonomy): Bacteria > Pseudomonadota > Alphaproteobacteria > Rhizobiales > Rhizobiaceae > Rhizobium. The sequence goes on along the minus strand of NZ_LXFU01000042.1, from coordinate 85,960 downwards.
GAGTTAGAGTCAATCACTCTTCTGGAACGCCCCTCCCCTCCTCAATTCGCTCCGGGACCGCGAAGACGATCAATGCAAGAAAAAACGCCACTCAAAGCCAAGCGGCAAGAGTTGCCCTTCAATCCCGCAAACCTAGGGTGCTAGAAGCAAAAGCATTCCAAACGCTCGCTCTCTCACCGGACGCAACGCCGGATGAAATTAGAAGCCGGTACAAGCAGAAGCTTAAGATGCACCATCCCGACGCAAACGATGGAGATCGCGCGTCAGAGGAGATTCTGCAGGCGACGATCGATGCCTATAAAATCCTGAAGCTCAATGGCTTCTGTTAGGTGCGATACACACTGGCCGCCTTGAACGGATTCGAACCGGAAACCACCTATCCCAATAGCTATGTACTTGCTAACGCTTACCTTCTTTTCTCCCCCCGTGGCGTTGGTTCCCTTTGATGCGATCCTGGACGTACACCCCGGTTGGAGGCGACCTAACCGAGTCTTCGACGCCATACTACTAGAAGGTTTGAGGACGTCACTTCGCAGAATCGCAGCCGACGATGTTCTGATCGAAATAGCCGTTCAGGCAGCAGCTGAGGCATGATGTCCTGGCAGGGGCAAGCGGCCGCTATTGCTGCGTTGGCCAACCGTTCGCGCTCAGAAAAATCTCCTGACTGCAAGAACGCCAAGGGTGGTGTCGAAACTGCTATCCTTGGCGAACTTCAAGAGCGCCGCCCCCTATTCGAAGTCATGATCGCCACTCCATCAATAAGGGGATTAGAGGATCCTCGCGCCCCTCAATGGCGAAGCAGCGAGGAAAGCGAGGTTTGTCAATCCAAGTGCCTTTCGAGAAATTCGAGCAAGGCTGCCAGCTTAGGGAAGGACCGGCCCGTCCAACGCAGGTGGATCGCCCTCCGAGACAGATTCATCGATGATACCCTGCGGACCATCGGGGCCAACTGTCAGCGACACCCTACCTGGGAAGACGATGGCATTGTTCCTCATCGCCTGTATCAGCGCGGCAAGGTCGCTCTCTAATACACGAATGCAGCCATTCGTCGGACGCAAGTGGCTTGGCAAAGGTGTTGGAGACGCCACCTGTCGGCCGGAATGGATGAGCAGGCCTGTCCTCCCGTTCTGCCTTGCTGTCAGAGCGTCACCACTTACCGGCTCCATTACGATCACGCCAGCGGAGCCATAAACATCGGCAGGGTGATTTGTACCCGCACCGCTTTTCAACACCATAGGAAGGTTGTAACCGCCCGTCGGAGTATCGCCGAATGGTTGGGTCGAGATTCCGTCTGGATTACCATGTGCGGCTGCCGTTTCGCGTGCTCCACGTCCCAAGGCGGGAACCGGACCAAACACGCGCAGGCCAGTGATCGTGTCGAACATTTCGAGAGTGCCGGTATTTCTCCGGTTTGCGGGGAGCTTCACGCGAATTTCCAGTGACATTCGATCCTCCTCATGAATTGGATTGGGTGGGAGTGTCCATTTAGCCGTTTGGCGAAACATCCGGCTTGGCAAGCAGCTTCATCCCTAGATAGCTGCCATGGCTCAGTGCCAGAAGGCCGATGAAGGTCTCGTTCAAGTGCGGATAGGACTTGTCCTTGGCCCAGGCCAGCCAATCCTGAGCGGTCTGGAGCGTCCATAGCTCGTTTGTCACGAGGCCCACGAAGATGATCATGAGAACGAGCGTGATTACGAAATACTGAAAACGAGATATGTCGATCTCGTTGCGATTTGCAACTTCCTCGCCCCTGAAGAAATCGAGGAAACTCCAACCGTTCTGAGAGAGATTTACCTCGACGCGTCCGACATTTGTTGAATTTGGGTCAGCCATGATGCTCTGCTCTGCGTTCGGCTGAGGCGGCTGTGTGCTCTTGCTGAGAAGAATCAAACCGCTGAGCGGCGTCGTTCCGATCGAAATACCGAGAAGCGCCCAAATCGCCCAGGGATATTGTGGCAACGCGCCGACCGTCCCCGTCGCCCCGACGAGAAAAATGCTCGTCACTGAAAAAAGGCTCAGGACCAGAACGCTCCAGAAAAGAACCTGGAGGCGCGAAAGGCTCAGGCGGTTTCTGGAGTCGATCAGCACGCCAAGGACACTCCCGTAAAAGCCCTTGCCGACAACGCCTGCAACAACGGTCAAAAGCAAGACTGCGCCTAACCAAATGCCCGCAAGATTGACGAACGTCGGCACCAAAACCGGATCGTTACGAACGGCGGCGGCCACCGCATTCATGGCTTTATCGCGAACTGGGGTCCGCTCCGCCTCATCAAGCGCTGCTAGCGCAGCCGCACCTGCGATGCGCTGCCCAGTTACCTGGCGGGCACTCGTCTCAAGCGCCTCGATGTCCGTTGTCGAGGGGCCGTTGGTGATATTCGCATTGTTGCCGGTGCTGGGGCCTTGCCACCAAGCTTGCCGTCCGTCGGGTTTGAGTTTCGCCTCGGTTACAATCTGTGCGGCAATTGCATTGGCCTCGTCCGAAAGACGGGGGTCGACCGCCTTGATACTATCGGCCAAGCGCGAAGCCATACTTTGAGCAGACAGTGAGTTTTGCGATGCCGCAGCGCCTTGCCAGAACGAGTAGAGCGACACGAGCAGAAAAAGAGCAAGGCAGACGACGACCGTCAGGCTCGCCACGATCGGATTTCGAAAGTTGTTTGTCTTTGCTGTCTGTCTCGCCCCGCTCTTGGATGGGAAAAGTCCCGGTCCGACATCTTGTACGCTTTCGTATACATAGAGCTTGAATGGGGTCACTCCTCCATCGACGAAAAACGGGCCGAACTCGTCCCCTACTGGACTTGCGGTCAGTCCCCTCGCCATCGTTCGCAGCCTGTTGTCGTCCGTCGGGCGCGTTTCATTGATGATGTAGCCAAGGGTGGGGGAAGCCATCGACGTTCTGGCGCTCCGCACAGCGGCAAAACAGTCCTGCCAGGCGGACAGGATCTCGGGATCGCCGAAATCGTTCGCTGTTGGCCGCAAACCAGACCCGAACCCTTTGCCCTCACTGGCAATTAGTCCTTGAGCCAGCGCGCGGCGCGCGTAGCGCACCTGCTCCGGGTCATTCTGGTCCGCTCGCCAGCCCCGCGTCTCGGCAAACAGAATTGCAGCCCCCTCTTGATCCGTCATCATGCCCGAACCCTCCCTTGAGCGAATAGAATACAACCTACGCAATATTTGTCCTCTCGACAATTGTCGATTTCTAGTATTGATATGTCTCGAATTGGTTTTTTTGCTCGGATTTTTGTCGGCTCGTCTCGGTTTATACTGGGGCGGGAATGTAAAGCTGTGGCAGATTCCAATGCTTGACATGTGGGGGAGCAATGCCAAGTCAGACGCGAGCGACTGCCATCGCATTCATTGCGACGCGCACCGAAAGGGCTGGTGAGCCTCGGCATATCGTCGTCGGCTCTCGGCTCAGAGGCGGGACCTGCCGCCAGTTCATCGGTTTTTTTGACAGACCGGCGCTGGAAAAATGGTTGCTTGACGGCGCTCCACTCACGCCGAATGATGGTCCAAACTGTGTTTTTCAGTCCTTCAGGAAAAACGATGAGACCGGCCTTTTCGACGTGCCGTACGAACTTCCACAGTCGAGAGTGTCGCAGGCCGGCCTGTTTGCGTCTCCCGTTGAGAACTCGGGCCGCACGATCCATATCCCCGACATTACGCGGATTGCTTATTTCGTCGATGGCAGCGGCGAGACTGTGCAGCCCATTGGACCGACATGGGCGGACGCACAGCCGCGGCTCCTGCTCGATCTGGCCAATCCCGAAACCGCGGCTGCCTCAACGGGAAGCAGTATCATTATCGTCTTGCCGGCGCCCGGCACCACACGCAAGCGCCCGACCCACATCATAGTCGATCATCGCTTGCGCCATCCGCTCAATGCCCATGCGACCGGTGATGTGGTCAGCGAGCCTTCGATGAGCGCGGCTGCCCTGCAAACCTGGCACGCCAACGTCGACGATCAGTGGATCGCGCACGGCAACGAGCGCTATCCCGCGCTTGGCTTCTGGGCCGCAGGGGTTTCGGAGCGAAATCGAGAAAATAGGGCCGACCTCGCCCAGTCGTGGGGTTCGATCAGAATGCCGCAAGGTCATGGCGGTTCTCAGCCGACCTCCCTTTTTGCCCTGGCCAGCAATGCAGGCGACAAAATGGGAGGTCCGTTCACCCTGGAAGGCATGTTGCGCGGTGTCACATGGCGGCGGGCAGATCGTGCAGGCCGTGGAATCCCGGCGGTCGATGAGATCGGCATCCGTCCAAACGGCGACACGCCGCCGATACGAGGCTTCGGACTACAGCGTGTTGCCGAAAGCGAGCATTACCCACGGTCTCTCGTACCCGTCCTTTCAGGCGACTTCCCGATCGAGACGCGATCAATCGGCTCCGCCAAGCGCGCTCTCAAACTCCCATCAGGCTTTTCAATCACACCAGAGACTGCCCTGAAAGATAGACGCCCATTCCGGGCGATCGGCACGTCGCTCAATATTACACCGGGGAGCCCGATCGACTGGTTGGCGATAGGCTCACCGGTCCAATGGAACATGAGCCTGGAAATTGCTGCCGACGCACTCGATCGGGTCCCCACCTCATCGGGAGAGGCCCGGCCGCTGGAAGCCCTTCGAGACCTCCTGGCGACGCGGGCTCAGGCGCGTGCGATTGCGCGCGGCATGCCGCCATTCAGTTTCGCACCACAGTTTTCCGGATCCCCTGGGTTCAACGGCGCCCTTCTTCTCACATGGAGGCTCACCGACAGCTTGCCGTGGGCGCGAGCAATCGGAGCCAATGAGCTATCACTTGACAATCTGCAGGCAGAATTTCGCCTGTCAGGTCCTCCCGGTCGCGCCATCTGGCCTGCCCTTTCGACGCACAGCGGCAATGCATTGGCCGGTGGCAAGTTCTATAATGGGCTGAGTGCCCCTATCGAGGAGCAGACCTCGCTCGACGAAGATCTGGGTGAGGTCGATTCAACTGCGGCCGGCCGCTTTCTCGCCAAGCGCATCGCTCTGCGGATCACTGCAACGGCGAGCGACCGCGAAAGCGATACGCTCCGTATCGGATCTCTCGATCTGGAGATGCGTCGGCTCGTGGACGATGCGCCCTATCCCACCGGGGATCCATGCGTTTTCCTGACGTTGGTTCCGGCAATCTCCCTGATTGGCGGTCAGAGGGGGTTGCGCGTGCGGATCGTCGGGTCCTTTCCGGTCGCGGCCGCTCGCCCGGCTCGAACCGACAGGCCACCTGTGAATCGGGACATGGCGAGCCAGTCCGCCCAACTCGAAGATGCTCCCGACCTTCCGGTGCTTCTTCCACTCAGCACCGCCTCCTCGATCGGGATCCAAGGATGGCTGAAAATCTCGGAGAGTTTTGGCTGGGGTCTGGATCCCCAGCTGACTATGAGATTGGCTCTCAATGGGTCGATTGACATGACCACAGTGCTGGAGAGTTTTCTTCTCTTCGGGCGCATTCCGATGCAGGTCGCCCGGTTGCAGATGCCACCACTGGCCCGACGGGCAGATCCCACTGACTATCAGGTCGCAGTCTGGTCATCCGGAGCGGAAACCGGCGGAAGCTGGCGGCTTCGCGACCCGCAGGAAGCAGCGCTCATCATCCTCGGGCCCCAGGGCGTTGGCGAAGCCATGGAGAAGGGTTGCGCCAGCGATGGCTACAATGACATTGGGGTCGACGAGCGGGCCGCTTATCGGTTTACTCCACCTGCAATCTTGGAAATCGACCCGTCGCCCCTGGATTCAGGCTTTGTCGAGCCAAGCTGGAATCTCGATCGCATCTTCGGGCGCCCCGGGGTCATCGAGCCCGGGGCGCGGCTGAAGAGGGCAGCTTATGAGCTTTTCTACGGCATGGCCGGCGCCCTCAACGATCGGGGACTTAAGAACGGCCAGCTGCGGTTGTCAGATGTCGCGGCACGATATGGTGTGCCGCCCAGCCGAATGTCTCGGTCGGCCTCGGTCACGGATGCTGCTCTTGGCGAATGGATCGACGAATGGAACAGCCTGCGGCGTGTCACCTTCACCCGGCCGTTGACGCTTTCTGCTTCGCGAACTGACCGGCTGGCGGGGTTTGAGGTCGAAGGCAGCGGCGTCGACTTCCGGCTGCGCAAGAGCGCCCGTTTGAAATATCCCATTCCGAACGTTCCAGCGCCCAAAAAGGAGCCCTGGCAGCATCGACGCGAAGGCGATCCGGAACAATGGACTGCCGATGGGCATCTGGCGGGGGGTGTCGGTTGGGGGTTCGAATCTCCCAATATCGTAGAGTCGGTTTTTACCGCACCGAGGTCCAACGCCGGTCGCGTGCGTGACCTGAGCCTGACCCCTCTTGGCGGATACGGAAACGTCCGAGGTCTCTTCGACAGCCGGCGCACCGCGATCGAGGCGACCGTCGCTCTCGGTCGCACGCATTTCTTTGCCCTCGAACGGGTTGGTCGTATCGGGGCACTGTGGAACAAGGCCAAACACGTCATCATCTATCGCCGTGAGGTGGTCCCCGCAGGTCAATTCTACAATGAAGATCCGATCGGCAAGCAGCAGGACGAACATGCCGGGCGCGTAGTGGTACGCAAATGGGAGGAATATGTCGAAATCCTTCAGCCGCAGCGAAGCTATCCTGACCTTGCCGATGCCGCCGATCGGACGGGTTTCGTTCTTGGAAGCCATTTCCACTCCCAGCGTATCCGCGTCGATTCCCGATGGGGATCGGACGTCCCCGGAGCCGGCTGGATGGTTCCACTTTGGAAGAGCGTGTTCCGTACGCTGAAGGTGTCCACCGAGGATTCGCCCGCGGCAATCTATCCGATGCCGCAGATTTCGCTCGTGTGCGCCGGACGAAGCGGCCAGGAACACCAACAGGAAATCCGGTTCCCGGAAAATCTGGTCTTCTTTTCTTCGACCCGGCTGGGTGAGACGGACGACACCGATGCCTGGGCCGTGACCGAGGGTATAGACTGGGCAGACGAGCTCTGGCCAGAGGTGCCAACCGAAGGAGGATCTGGCTCGCAGCCCTACGATACCAAGCTTGCAAAGCCGGTTATCGCCCCAGCCGAGCACGGCCGGTTCGTTATGGAGCTGATCAGGGGGGAACCGGTCGCGGTCGCCCATGGTTACGATGACGAACCGCCGGTCGCTGCGATCGACTCCGTGACGATTTCCCGCGCGTCTCCGTTGAAGATGGATCAGGCCGCTCCGACCCCCAAAATCCTAGGGGCGCTCGATGAGTTGCGGATGCTTGCCAGCGACACCCGCGCGGTCGTCACAAACCTGAAGCGAGAGGTGGAGGCGGCGCCCATCGCCACCGCCACGGCCCAACAGCGTGGCGAGCTTGCCCGTCGAAGCCGCGAGGCCAAAAATACACTGGATGGTCTGAAGAAGGCGGCAGCGCGACTTAACGACGGAGGCGCGACGAGCGCGCGAAACGCCATCGATAGTCTCGATGCCCACAGCCTTGTCGAACAGGGATGTAGCGAAGTTAAACGCCTGCTGCGTATGGCGATCGACAGCCGGCTAGAAGCCGCAAAGCAGGAGGTCACCCGGTTTGCCGATCGCCTCGACATTATAATTCAGGAGGCAGACGCCAAACTCTCAAATGCCGATCAAGGGTTCGAAGAGACCGCAAAGCAGTTGTCCTTGGAGATCGACGGCGCCTTTGCCATCGCCTGGACAATGCTTGATCGCATCGAATTCGCCGGTCTCGAGGTCGGCTCGCAGGCCAGCAGCCGCATCGCTACCGTTCGTGATGAAGTCGCACGCATGTACGGCCTATTCGACCGTTGGAAGGACGCACAGGCTGACGCGTGCGATATGATGACCGCTCTCCTTGCGCAAGCCGGTACTGTGGCCGGTTCGCTTGCAGAGGCCTTCAGTCGTGAATGCCTGAGCCTTGCGGCGTCTGCCGAGGCGCTGCGAGCTCACGGGGCAACCATTCAGCTTGGCCTGGCCAATGCCATCCGCGCTGCCGAAACGCGCGCATCGGACGTCCCGGAAACCCCGCCAGCCGTCCGGCAGAAGTTTACTGCCGTCGTTTTGGGTGCAAAGGCCATCCAGCAGTTCATCGATGAGCAACTGGCTGTGGCCGATAGCGCTCTCTTGTCGTGGATCACAGTCAACGCGACGACGTGGGCGACATTGCCGGCGGATCAGATCGAAGCCGTAAAGACCGAACTCCAGGCCAGAATCATTCAGGCCAACGAGAAGATGCAAAAGCTGCAGGACAATTTTACCAAGGCGCTTGGGGAGCTTGCACACGAGGCTGCGCTGCGACTTGACAACCTGTCGGCGTTCGTGGACGCGCTTGCCAGCAAGTGGCCCAACGCGATTGCCGCCGTGCGAAGTGGCCTCGAACGCCTGCGCGCCGAAATACGCTCAGGCCTGGTACGTTGCGCCAACCTACCGTCCGAGCAGGTTAGGACCGCGCGAACGTTCCTTGTCGCCGCACGTAGCTTGGCAGCTGCCCGCCGACAGGCGGCCGAACAGACACTGACAAACGGTGCCGCCGAACTGACCGCAGGATCGATGGCGCTTGCCGAGGCCATCTGCGCAGAGCTTTCCAGTACCGTCGGCGGCTGGAAGACTGAGCTGGTCAACTTCCTGGACAGTCCAGCTTTTGATGCCATCGCTGGTGCTGCTGGACAAATCGCAGGCAAGATCGAAGCGGCAGCCGGCAGCGTTGCAGCGGAAATTGCCGCGATGGAGGCCGCAACGGATGCCGCGATCGGCAATCTCGCCAATGTGGTTGAGACGAAACGTGCCGAACTTGGCCGTCTGATCGGCGCCGCCGAACGCGCTACCAGCAAGGCGGAAAGCGTTCTTCAGAAGGGCGACCGCACCCTCTCGCTTATGCGCGCAGTCGGCGATCCGCCGAGAGTCGAAATGCTCGACTTCAACCGTCCGGGCGTCGCCTATGTCTTCAATGCGCTCGAGCAGCGCGGCGTCAGACTTTCTCCCGTCGTTGCTCAGGTCAATCGGGCTGCAAGCACCGTTGCGGCGGTTGGCCAGGCATCTGAAGCCCTCAACGATCTCCTGAGCGAATTCGGGCTACGGATCCCATTTCGCGAGCTCGGCAACAAGCTGACTCCGGATTCTCTCAAGGATTTCGATCTCTCGCGCATCTTTCCGCAGATGGGTGGCCTTGACCTACGCGATCTCCTCGGCGGCGAGAAATTTCCCGCCCTCGACGGGAAATATGGCGAAGCCATTCAGATTTCTCACGACTTCAAGCCCGAGGAGGGCCGAGCCTGGTTCGCCTGCAAGGTCAACACCCCGCTTGAGGAAACCGCTGGCAAGCCGCGTCGATTGTTCGCCCTCGGGCCGGTGCAGCTCGACCTTTTAAAGGGTCACTTCGGCGCCGATGCGCGCTTCGACGCAAGTCTTGAGCGGGGGACGTCCAAGAAGATCACGGGTGCGATCACTGGCGACTGGGAGATCACTGCTTTCGGTACACGGCTCGTTACCTTCGTCGATACCGGGCTGCGGTTCGATGACGGGGGCAGGTTCGATTTCGACGTACAGGCCGATCGCATCCGGCTTGCCGACGCGCTTCAGAGCATCGTCCAGTTGCTCAAGACCTTTGGGGGCCAGGTGGCCTCAAAGGTCAAGCCGATCGAGCGGGATGGCCGCATCGTCGGCATGACCGCGCCCTTTACTCTGTCCATCGGCGATCTGGAATTTGGCGCCTTCTCGGTCTCGGGCATCCAGATCAATTGCGAGTTCACGGTTATTGTGTCGCCGGAATTTGTGATTTCGGTCCGTACCGATGTCAATTCGAAGATGTCGCCTTTTACCCTGTCGGTCGGCACCATGATTGGAGGCGGATACCTTACCGCCAACACACATGTCGTGCCGAGCCGTGGTGAGGTAACCCAGCGCATGTCAATTGCCGTCATGGCAGGCATCGGCCGGTCGCTCAATGTGGCAGGCGTCGCCCGTGGACACGGCTACCTCCAATTCGGCATCGAGGTCGAACTCTGCTTCTCGACACGAAACGGTGGGGTAGGCGGGGCAATCATCGCTTTTGTGATTGCCAGCGGCAACCTTGTCATCCTCGGGATGGTGAACTGCAACATCACGCTGAGGCTGGAGACCCGCTACGATACGTCGGGGGGCGCCAGCGCCAGCGGCCAACTGTCGGTGCATATTCCGATTTCTTACTTCTACACATTGCATGTCGAGCGCGCCGCTGAATACCGCCTCTCGGGCGGTGGCGGGGGCAGCTACGCTGATAATTTTGCCTGAGGAACCCGGATGTCCGATATTCTGCTTCGCTGCCAGATCCGTTCCGGAGAGGCTCCCGACCACGATCCGCAGGACCTGTACATCGTCAGGATGGCATGCGCGGTTGAAGCTGCCACAGACCTGCTCCCTGGCGATCCTCTCTGGCCCTTCATCCAGCCGTGGCGATGGGAAACGCTCGCATGGCATATGGCGAAACCGGACATGACGTTCGTGGACCCAGCAACCGTCTCCGCGCATGAACGGAAAAGGCTTGAGGAGCCGGCGGCCGCCGCCGCTGAAAAATCGCTCGGTTTTCCTCCTTCGACTTCCGCACGGCGGGGTTTGCCGGGCGAGGCGACGGCTGTCACGGTTCTGAGGTCATCGCATGCACCCGACCCAGACGAGATCGAGGTCCAGCCGCTGCCCACGCATGCTGCCAGGACGTGGTTGACTGCGCTCGAAGGGCTCGGGACCGGGCCGGGGGCCTTGGCGCGCAGGATGAGCCTGGCGTCGCTTTTGCGTCCGAACCACGCCGATGTTCTCGAATGCTTCGCAGGCAGGGTAGGCTTTGCACCGGCTTTTCGATGCAACGGCACGGAGTTTATTCCGCAGAGTTGGGAAAGGGTCCGCTTCCCCGAAGCAGTAGGCCTTGACCCGACCAACCGCGAAGCCTTGCTCGTCACCTACACATCGGCTACCGGACTTCCGGTCGTCAGGGCGATAATCCTGCCGAGCCTCAAGCATACGGCCCCAGCGGTTAGCTACGTCAACGCAGGCACGCTGCAAGTCGCCCTCACGGGCGCGTCCGGCCAGACGGCGCGTTTCGATCGGGACTGGCCGGCAACTTTCATGCGTCGTGTTTCCGAGGCTTTCGACCTACCATCCCGCCTTACGGATGCTGCGGTACTCGCCGCAGTCCACCGCCCGAATCCTGCCAATCCCGGCCCCGGCGATCAGCGTGACTGGGAGGATTTCCTTGATCGGGCGCTCACCGCCTGTGCCCGTGACGCATCCGGCACCGGTACGGTGGTGACCACCGGTGGCACCATACCGGCTGTCCGATTGCTCACGTCCATGATGGTTGCGGACACGACCGGCCAACCATCCCTTTCGAGCGAAGCGCGCGACGCGATCTTGACCGCACTTGCGCCCTATGAGGAGAGGTTCGATGCTGCCGGATGGGAAATGCTTTTCGATGCGTTTCTCCGGGCTGAGGAAAAGACCGGCGCTGTCGCAAAACCGTCAGCCGTCCAGCTTGCCGCCCGCAGCGCATTGCTCGGTCGTCAAGACATCACAGCCGCCTTCCTTCTTCACCAATGGAAGGATGCACTGGCAGGGCCGGCAGGAACCGGATACGTCCTGCAACCAAACGACAAGATGCGTCTTGCCCAGGCGATTTCTGCCAGTGCTTCGACGCCAAGCTGGATAAGCCTGATCCCGCCTTTCGCCGGCGGTTCGACTGCGCCGCAGCCTTTTCACCTCAATTTTCTTATCACGCCTGTAGCGATTGCACCCGGTGAACTTCTTGTTTTGACCCTGCGTGCCGATCCAGCCAGCGCGGCGGCTGGACAGGAAGCGAACCTGATTCTGACCATGACGGGCGCCGGAGCACAGTGGTCATCGATCGCCGGTCCGTTTGGTAATTTGGTTTCTCCGGATGCTGCGGGCGCTTTGCGTATCACCGGAATGATCGAGCTCACCGATAATCACGATCCGCTGAAGCTGACACTGAATGGAGTGACACCCGATGTGTCTGTCCTTGGTAGCGGGCCGCCCTTGCTCGAGCTCACAGCTCGCCAGCCTCTTTCTGTTCGGTTTGGACCTCCTGGATTGTCTGACCTCCTTGGCAGGTCGGCTGCAATCGAGGCCGCCGGCCGCGAGCCATTCTTCACCAGCACTTTCGCTGAACGCCTTTCCAAGCTCGACCCGCAGGGATGGTTGATCCTTGGCCCACCGACCTTGGCGGGAAAGCTTGCGAGCGGCGCAGGTCTATCGCCGAGCCCAAACACCTCATTGCGCAAGAGAATGCTGGTCTCGGTCGGCGAAGCCTACCGCTCCTTCCTGGACGCCCGCATGAACCCAGCCGAATGCTGGCCTCTGTTGCCGTTTCCGAGCCTGCCAGGAGACGATGTCCGTATCACGCATCTGAAGACCGTACTCGTTGATCGCTTCAACAGCACCTATGGTGACGAGTATGCGCGAGAGTCGACCGCAATCGTGCCGCTCGACAGCGACGAAGCCGTCAATCTTCCGCTTCCCGACGCTCATCCGATTGTCGTACCCTACGATTTGGGCGATGCAATCCCCCTCAACGACCTCATTGGTGAAACCACCGGCGTCGCAGTTCTGGTCGAGGCCGACGGCCGAGCGTTCGCGCCCGACACGGCCTCAGAAGTGAAATACGCAAACACGTTCACGCTGAACGCCGCGCGCCTGGAATATGCCGGCGGCGACATCGACCAGGAACTTTGCATCGGATCGCGACCGAGTGTTCCCGATGGGGCCGATATCCGCAGTTTCTCCTATAACGCCCGCCCTCTCGTCGCGCCTTTGAGCTCCGAGATAGACCAGCTCGATCAGCGGGAAGAGCACCTCTATCGGATCATGCCGTTCTCAAGCGCGAAAGCCGAGGAGGACTGGGGCCGCCGCGTTCCACAAATGCGCTTCGGTTGGAAATATCGCTTCAGAAGCTTTCTCGTTTCCCAGGGTGGCGCCCTTCCGCCCGACCTCTGGTATAATGGCGATCCGGCGACGCTTCGCCGGCCAGCGGTCGATGAAAAGGACGGCTTTGGTGAGGCTTTCCGTTATCTTTGCCGAACGCCGGTCTCGGCACCAAGATGGGGCAAATCGCCCGCCGGTCGTCGACCTGAAGATTGCCTTCCCCTTGCCGCAGAGCTTCCCGATCTTCCGCCACCCATCGATATTTTGGAGGCGCAGACGGCCACCCACTATTTGTCCGATCAGGACGGTTCGGGTCTGCTGCCCTTTTCTTCCGCCACGCCATTGGAGATCAGGGTTTACGGATTGAGGATTGCTGACGATGGCGAGGCAGTCGTCTCGCTTCGCCGAGGCCGGCTGGGTGCATCCGGCAGCTATATCAATATCAGGATTTGCCCAGATTCCAGTCCAGCTCTCGAGACAAAGGATGGGGATTTCCTGGTTCGGCTTCCAAGGGAGCGTCGCGATACCTACGACGACGCTGATGCCGGAGAATGGCACCTCCGGCTCCTGGTCAGGCTGACGCAGTCGGCAGCTGTTCTCAGCGCTGATCTGATGATGGAAGCTGGCACATCCGAGAAGCTGGCGGTCCTCGAGCCAGACCTGGTGCACGCATTTGAACCAATCGGCACCGTTGCCAGCATCTCGATAAACACGGATCCGGGGGACATTTATCTCGCCATGACGGCACAGAAGGGGCCGGTTCGAACTGTGCCGCCGCGCGTCTGGGCCGGACCCTACCGACAGGTGTGTCCGGAAACTGCGGGCCAGCAACCTGAAATCATAGCTCTCGATAGCAGGTCGGGCGAAGCAAGCCTCGATATCAGGCCACCGGCTGCAACCTTCTCCACCTGGGTTCGTCATCTCCTTAGCGATAAGCCGCTGGTCGATACGACCCTCAACAGGCGCATCGACGCTGCCTTCAAAGCCAGCCAGCAGAAAAGGAGCGATGGGACGACGGCCGCGGTCGACCATCCTCGCGTCGTTTCCCTCTTCGTCGAGGTAGTCCCCCTCTTCCCGAGGGCACGCACGGGCGCGACGCTGCATGAGATCAGACTTCCCGACTACGGAGAGGACGATCCCGCCGGCGATCAAAAACCAGGGTTTAGGCTTCGTATTGTTCACGCGAAGAGCGTGACCTTTGATATCGACAGGCCAGTCGCGGATCTCGGGGTTAGCGGCCGCGACGTCATCGTCACACTCGCATCCGGCCATGTCGCTGAGGTCCGAGCCTACGCTGCAATCCGCGCGGAGGATTTCGATGGGCCGAAGGCGCGGTTTGCATCATCGCTTGCGCGCGGGAGACGCCGAGTGGACGGATTTATCCTGGGCCCGCCCCTGCGATTGAGGGTTGAGGCATCCGCGAATGCGGCCCTGGTCGACAGGGTTATCCCTGCGGGGGAGTGGAGAAATCGCCTTACCGCTCGTCCGGGCGACACGTTTCAAGACTGGGGCCATCCGATCGTTGACGGCAGCGGCCAATTGCAGCGCGTCGAGGCCCGTCCGATGCTTGCACCACCCGGCGATCGAAGGGTCGCCAGGATCCTGCGACTTTTCGCATCAGTGACGGTGTATGACCAGCAATGGAGCTGGCGCGGCCGGATCGGCGCGAGCGCCCCTCGGCTGCAGGACACCGCCACGCTGGAGGCGTTCGGCAAATGGTCTACGCGCCTCTTTTACGGTCGGAGCGATAAGGATGCCGAGTATGGCGAGCCAATCCCGCTTTTGCCGCAGCGAATCCGCAGAGCGGATCGTCTTGACCAGGCGCCAGCAATGCCGTTGACCCAGCGCGACCTCGGCTATCATGGCTCACCCATGCTCTGGCGGTTTTCGGCAGAGTTCCACGGTCGCTATCCAGGCGAGCTTGGCTTCGATCGCCATACGCTGAGCGGTTTCGCTTCGGACACCGAAGAAAAACGGCAGGGCCGTTGGGCGCATGTCATCGTCCAGGGTGCATTGGCCGCGGAAGGCACCGGGCCCGGGCGCCCACCTGAACAACGCCGGCCTGCCTTCGAGATCTGGCTGCCGCTGGCAGAGCAGCTACGCGAGGCGTCGGCTGCCGCCCCGGTCCTTTTGATGTTCAGCGAGCCATGGTATTCGCGCGGCAATTTTGCCGACGCGCTGCAAGTCGTCAGCATTTTGACACGCCACCCGCTTCCAACCATGTTCGAGGACAACCAAGGCCCATCGTGGACGCAGGACCAGCTCAGTATCCTGTTCGGCGACGACATAGCATTCAAATCGGCCAAACAGTATCCGAAGTTCTGGCAGAGCTGGGGGCCGGATCCGATCTTGACCGGTGCGGCCTCGCAGTTTCATGCAGTCACTCTCGCAGTTTCCGGCCCGCTTGGCTGGACGCAAAGCGAAGGCGCGATCACCGACTTCAGGCGTACGAGTTTTATATTGGAGCCGACCGCAAACGAGAAAACGGGAGATCTGCTTGCCCTGCGGCCAATGTTCCAACTCGCCCACCGCAGAATTCTCGATCCGGAGCTTGTCGACCTGCCTGCAGAATTGCTGCGGGGGTACGCCTTGTGGCAAAGCGCTATTCCAAAGGGAACAGCGAATGCGCCGCGCAGACTGCTGCAGTGGCGGTTCTATCCGCCGGCCGAACGGCCCACCGCGCCTTTTGCCGGTCAGTTGGCTGGCTTCCAGGGCGTAAGGGTGAACTGGAAGCCACCCGCGCTGCAGGATGGGGTTCCGGTCTTCATGCGGCTCGAAGACGCCGCCCCGTCCGGTGAGAACCCACGTCGGATGGTGGTGGAGTTACGGAGGATTGGGGACACAATTGATGTGCGACTTGCAATCTCGGAACCGCTGCTTGACCAGAATCCGTGGGGATGGCGCATCAACCATCTCCCACCAATGTCGCTTGCAGCGCAGCAGGACGGTGAAGTTGAAATTCAGCTCGACGTTTCCCCGACGGCTCCAGCCCAGACACTGGATGTAGGAGCTGCGCCAGACACCTACGATGTCGTCGTCTCGGCTCGGGCGTCGATGACGTCTTTATGGGAAGGTGGGATGCTTGCCCGTTTCAAGGCGCCAGCGGGTAACGGCAGCCTGCGCTTTGACTTTCCCGGCACGACCCAAGATCTCGCATCGAGGGCCAGTCTCAAACCGTTCGCCGCAAGTCCTTTTTCGGAAAGCTTCTGGACGCAGTTTTTCAGCGACACTTCGCGCTTTCGCTGCCAAGCGGTCGGATCCACCTCGCCTTTCCGCTCAAAGATCGAGGCCATGGGCATCAAGCTGTTCACGGGTGGCGCGGGCTTCACGGCTGCGGTCGGATCAAGCCACTCGGCGGTGCAAATCTGGCCACTCGTGCCCGACAAATCTGGAAGCGAACGATCCGAACCGCGCCACAGGCTGGTGGCGGTTGTAACCAAGTGGATCACCGATGCCGAGGGTCGCCGTTCGGAAATGCCGGTATTCGCATCGCCGGTACGCGCGACCGATCAGACCGGATCATATTTCAGTTTTCCGACCGATGGGTGGCCGAAGGCAGGCCGTTTGCGTCTGTTGACGGTATTTGCGACGGTGGAAGCCCCGGCGTTCGGACCAGAGACCGAGCCGACCTCGCAGAACCGCTTCGCAGTCATGGAGGAGATCCTGCGCGCAAGAAACGCCGCAGCCTCGCTGGCCGAAAAGGATATCGCTCCTTTCGACCTCGACACTGAGGATTCCGAGCTCGCCGAGGCGACGATGATCATCGTCGGCGTTTCCAAGCCACTCGAATTCTGATGCGGCTAGCATCATTGCTCTTCACAGCTTGCAATAGTCACTGGGAGATCGAGCGCAGCACTCGCTGAAAAGCCGGTAGCGTAGTTGAGGAGGGAAAATGCTAGAAGCGAAGTCGGTCGATCCTGTAGCGTGGCCAAAAGCAAAAAGCCGGGCCGCGGCGCGACAGGCTGTCATTCTTGTCCATGGGATGGGCGAACAGATCCCGATGGACACAATAAAAGGCTTTGTCACTTCTTTATCGACGTCGATCGACGAGGACGGGCGGGTCCAGACTGCGGAGATTTGGAGCAAACCCGACCCCAGAACCGGTTCGCTGGAGTTGCGGCGGCTCACAACTCGGAAATCGAAGAAGGGCGGCGCGTTCGCGAACGGCGTGCGAACCGACTTTTACGAATTGTATTGGGCGGATCTAACTGCCGGTTCCACCGTCGGCCAACTCGTTGGATGGATTCGTTACCTGCTTTTCAGGCCCTGGAGCAAAGTGCCGGCTCCCGTCCGCCCGGCATGGCTCGTTCTTTGCTTTCTTTCGTTTTTTGCTTTCGCACTGTTCATGCTCAGTTTCATCCCGGAAGCCTGCTGGAAAGCATGGTTTCCGTCCTGGTTCTCACAAAGCCTGGCAATCGGGATCGCGGGAATTCTGGGGCTTGGAGCACAGCAACTCGGGACCACAACCTTCGGTCGTGTCGTGAAATACACCAGAGCCGACCCGGACAATATCGCGGCAAGAGCGGCGGTCCGCGAGCGTGGCCTCGCTCTTCTGCGCGCGCTACACAAACGCCAGGGCGACGACAAATATGACCGTGTCATCGTCGTGGGACACAGCCTCGGATCAATTCTCGCCTACGACCTCCTCAACTATTATTGGGCTGAAAGGGAACAAGCGCGCACTTACGTGGAAGGGAGTGACACCTCCGGAAAACTTTCAGCAG
This sequence comes from Rhizobium sp. WYCCWR10014, assembly GCF_001657485.1. Classification (GTDB taxonomy): domain Bacteria; phylum Pseudomonadota; class Alphaproteobacteria; order Rhizobiales; family Rhizobiaceae; genus Rhizobium. The sequence goes on along the minus strand of NZ_LXFU01000042.1, from coordinate 68,358 downwards.
TCGAAGCTGCGGCTCGGGCACTCCGCCTCGGCGGGTCAGATATACAGGAGAAGAGATCAGCTTTCAGGGTAGCACAAGCAGACCTACGCCGATCGATCTCAGCAGATGCCGTTGAGCAGGACGCGCGATGGCTGATAAGCGACCTAGTTACGTTTGGAAGCCCTCTGACCCATTCGGAGTTCCTGTTGGCATCGAGCCAGGAAGACCTCCGCCAGCGACAAGCCGTTAGGGAGTTGCCAACATGCCTCCGATCGTGGAAGCTCTCGAAGAATGGCGCGTACCGCTCACCAGAAGAGCACTGCGAAGGGGGGTGTTCAAATCCGTGCCCGATCTGCAGAAAACAATCCGCGATTATATCAAGCGCCAGAATGCAAAACCCAGACCCTTCGTCTGGACAAAATCCGCAAACGACATTTCGCAATGCTCGACGAACTGCCCGTACCGTCTGTATGAGTCAGTGCACTAGTCACCGGCAGAACCATCAAGATCGTTGCCGAGGGCAGAGACGCAACACCAGAAAACCGGCCGCTCGTGAATGTTTATCTTTCCGATGGCAGAGAAGTCGGCAAGATCCTACTCAAGGAAGGGTTCGCGCGGCCATGGCACCCGCATGTGCAGGTGAATTGGTGCGGCAGGTCAACGTCGCAACAATAGACATCGCGCAATATCCACGCGACACGAAATTAATTACACTCCGGAAAAGATTTGCACCATGAGTAGCCTTCTTCGAAGCATGGGCGATAACCTGGACTACAATAGTCGTTGTCTGAGGGGCTCCATTGCCCACAAGATCCGTATCCGTACTTGCAGCTATCATCCACTCGCTGCAATAAATGCGACGGGAGCTGCGAGCGTTTGCTATCAACGAACGCTGAAACCCAAGCGGTTTGATTCCGGTTTACAGTATTGGTGTCATTCGCCAATTCAGCTTCAACAGCAATGGCGTTAGTGGCCATAACAGCCATAAGCGCAGCAAATACGACAATGATGTATCGAAGCATTTCGATACTCCCGCTTTAGCAATGTTCATCGCATAATAACACGCGATACTTGCAAACGAAAGCGACTTTTTCGATCACTCCGTCCATTTGAGATTTGATTGTTCACCGCTACTGTCACGTTCCCTCTATCGCATGTGACAATAGCAGGATTCTAACTCACTATCTATCGCCTACCGCCGCCCACATTGCAACCTGAAGTCGATTATCCTTGACTATGATTCAATGAACTGCAAATATGTTCGACGGTTGGATCGTGTTCTTGCTCAACTTCCCACCAACTTGGCTCTCGACTTCAAAACGCTGCGCAGGGGTAGACCATGACCGATTCAGACGATGTTGCCGTGTGGCTTGCAGCCGGCGTTTTGCGGGCTAGTGACAACGAAATCGATGCTCTAAATCTCGAGGCAATGGTCGCCGACGCCGGGCCTGGCGAATTGGATAGTGTGGTCGAGAAAGCACGTCTCTCAGAGCAACGTGGTGGCGCCCTTGGAATGGAAATCGTGGGTGCAATTTTGATTCCGGTTTTGATCGAAGCTGCCCGTCAGTTTTGGAGCGCCTACCAAAAAGAGTTCGCCGAAAAAGCCGGCAAGGCGGCGGCCAACGCCACTCTGGAACAGCTCAGGGCCTGGTTTTTTTGGAGAAGCCCGAGCAGAGGACAAAGCCGCGCTGTCAGCCACGCTTGCTGAAAAAATCCGCCGAGTTGGCACCGATCGAAAACTCAAACCGGCCGATATTGATGCACTTATCGCTGCAACCTCTCCAGGCAAGCTCGAGGCGAGTCTTGCCCAAGCCTGAGGATCAAGGTTGGCCGCAAAAGGAATCCGCGCTCACCAGCGCAACATCAACTGAAATCGTCGTGCATCTTTTCGTTCTGATCGCGGTGCTGGTGCCGGTACTCACCATCTTGTTTCCGGCGATGCTCTTACTCGTTGGTGCAACGATGTTGGCGAGCGAGGCACCAGACAGCTTTCTATCCCAATGGCTAACCTCGAATCAGTATGCGTCACTCGTTGTTGCATGTATGACCACACTCCTTATCGGCGCCGTAGCAATCCTTTGGAAGGAAAGACATTCGTCGGATAGTGCACTGAAATTGCGAGAGCTCTCCGGCGTACAAGGCGAAAGGCTCCGAGAAATGGTCGGCACAATCTGGGCTGGGCTCGGTAGCGATAAGCAAGCACCTCATGTTCGGTGGTTCCCAGCACTTGACGTGGCCGCTTACGCTTTCAGCCGGAATCGTCAGCCGGAAATCCAGATAAGTGCGGGCCTGTGGCGGGCGGCAACCACTGGAGAACCTATTGCCAAAGCGATCCTTGCTCACGAAATGGCCCACATCGTCCATCACGATCCAAGGACTCTGAAGGTCCTCCAGGCACTGGTAACAGCGCTATCAGCAATAATGTTGATCACAGGCCTCTTCGCATTGATAATGTTGATCTACATTGTTACAGAAGAAATTTTTCCGTTGCTTGCCAACGGAGATGGCATAACCGCAATTTTGCTTCGGCTCCTGATTATTCTTGCCGGAGCGGCTATGGTGCTTGTGCTCTTGCCGCTCGGATGGCTCGCTTTCCGCCGACAGATTTCCTTCGTTACTTCGCTGATCGAAATCCGAGCGGATGTCACTGCTGCGGCTTGGACCGGAGGTCTCGAAGAATTTACGCAAGCCTTCGCGTCGAACGAGAATGTGGTCAAAACATCAGGCAGCGCCTTTCGTCACGCGCTTTACTCAGCTTCGTTCTCACACATCCCTCAACGGGAACGGCTGACGATACTTAGTACGCCAGAACTCGTGGTGACGCCAAAAATTGCGTTCTTCGCAATGTCCATTCTGCTGCTGTTTCTACTGCCGATTAACTTCGGAACTCCGCTCCTATTGGGAGGAGCACCCAATCATTTCGCGGTCCAAGCGTTATCGGCTGCATTCAACGCCAGCATAATCGGCATGATTGTATTGGGTTTTAAGGACAGCATCGTTTCGGTGACTAAGTCCCGCCTATTCCTGCTTTCGGCCGTGAGTTGCTTGGTTACCGCTATACCTCGAATAAACTTGGAGCCCGTGTCTTATCTGGGTATGAGTTGGTTTATGGGATTCGGCGGTCAACCTCTTGATCTGGATACACTATCCAGCGACACGGTGACCACTTTGAAGGACCTAGCCGACAAAGTGCATAGCGGTTTCCTAAACTGGGGCACAATTTTCGCAATCGTGATCAACTATTGCGCACTGCGATCTCTAACACGAAGCGCTGATGGGTCGATCAACCTCGCACTTCGCCTCGTTTCTGGGACAGCCGCCGCAATTTTTGGCTCGTTCTTGGCTGGCTACGATTCATATCGAGCCTTGCCTTTCCCCTTCGCCGAATGGCTAAACGGCCAGTTTGGAGACACGCCCCCCCTGAGAGGAATGACACTCAGTTTGCCGTTAGCGCTGGCTGCTCTTGTGGAGGCCTTGATCCACCTACTCGCGGTCAGACGTCGAACTCGCGACTGAGGGAATAAAACAGGTATCTAAGTAGGGCTTCGAATCTTGGGGTTCAAATAACATAGGAACCCATTCGTATTGAGCGTGAGTGCGCTTTGCCGATTGATATGTTCGATCTTTGCTCGTGGCAGCTATGCGGGCAGTTGACGATCCTCCGGAAGAAAGGCGCGGTTTAATACTTGAACTAACTTTATAGTTGCAATTTTGAACGAAATTATACATGTTTCAGCATGGGAGTTGGCAAGGCATGCTGATAGTCGGCACACACGCAGGTGTGTTATCGCAAAGGGTCAGCATGAATCCATGGGAGGACATCATGCGATACGTCGAGCGGGCGCCAAGTCCGTCTGCTGCCCTTGGTGGCTCGCTTGCGAGCGAGAGGCGACAATCCTTTCTCCGCTACCTGCAACTTGATTCCATGAAGCGCGAACAGACTCGTGTTCCGATCATGCAGTTCGAGTCACGGGAGATCATGCGTGATCTCTCGCACATATTTCTGGGAAAGTGCGCATTCTGCGAACAGGCACCCAAGAGCATGTTTCTGCACCGCTTCAGGCCGATGAACGATGCCGAGCCAACAATCGGAAGCGAGGAGGATGGCCGCACACGCGACGCCCATCTTTATTATGGCTGGCTGTCGGACGCCTGGATCAATCTCTATCCGATCTGCGGGGACTGCAGGCCGAAACGAACCACCTACTTCCCTGTCGCTGGGCAGAGGATGCAAATTCCTACGCCGGAAGAATATGCCCGGTTCGTGGAAAAGGGCGACGGTACGTGGCCGGAGCTTGAGATCGATGAGACAGCGCTCCTGGTTGATCCCTGTGCCGACGATATTGCCCGCCATCTCGTCCCGGGTGAAGACGGGTCGCTGCAGGCCGCAAGTCCTCGGGGCGAAGAAACGGTCAAACATTTCCGGCTCAATCGGACGCGATTGAGAAGCAGGAGAAAGCAGGCCTTCGACGACTATGCAAAACTCGAGGGCGATGGACCGAACGACACCAATGAATTCATCGGCCTCTGGCGGATCCTAAGGCGTCAGGCCGATACCGGCGACCCAGAGATGGCAGCGATCACCGCGTCTGCGAATATCGTCGAGGAAGACGACATCGCTGGAGCACGACCTCGCCTGCAGGAAATCCGGCTGACGAACTTCAAGGCGATCGAGGCCTTGTCTATAAAACTGCCGGCTGCGCCAGATCCGACCGAACGCATGGCGCAGGCCATTTTGATTCTTGGTGAGAACGCTGCCGGCAAGAGCTCGATCCTGGAGGCCATCGCGCTTGCACTCATCGGCGCCGACGCTCGCCCCGACCTGGTCGAAGAACCGGGTGGCCTGAGGCTGAATCCGAGCTTCATGGGTGCGGAGAACTTGCCACAGAAGCCATCGGCCAGGGTCAGGCTTCAGTTCGACAATAGACAGGTCTCGACACTCTCGGTCGGCGCCAAGGGCTATTCCCAAACCGGCGAGACCCGACTGCCCCTGGTCTTCGGTTACGGAGCCTACCGTCATTATGTGCGTGACCTGCATGCCTGGAAACCGTCTCGACCCGTGCTCAGCCTGTTCCATACCGATAGCCTGCTCAGCAATCCGGAGAACTGGCTTCTAGGGCTATCGCCTACGGACTATCGTTCCGTTGTCCAGGCGCTCGGGGTGATCTTCGGGGCAGCCGAGGAGATCGACGTCATCTATCGCGATGAAGCCAGGGGCCGTTGCTTCGTTGAGATGCAGATCGACGCGTCCGGCAAGAAGAGCCGGACACCGCTATCGAACGTCTCATCAGGATTTCGCACCATTCTCGCATTGTCCTGCGACATCATGCGATGGCTGATGGATCGCGACATCAATCCGAGCTTTACGACACTGACCACGGCGGAAGGGATCGTGCTGATCGATGAGGTGGAGGCTCATCTCCATCCCCGCTGGAAGATCCAAATCATGAAAGGGCTGCGCACCGCCCTGCCTGCCATGACCTTCATCGTCACGACCCATGATCCGTTGTGTCTCAGGGGAATGCGCGATGGAGAGGTCGTGGTGCTAAGCAAGGTTGCCAGGCAGCTGGTCGATGGCCAGATTCCTGTGATGGTCGACAGCCTCACCCAGTTGCCGAAGGTGTCGGCGTTGACCATCGAGCAACTCCTGACTTCGGACCTGTTCAGCCTGTTTTCCACCGACGACCCCGAGACAGAGGCAAGCCTCGCTCGGCTTGGCGATTACCTCGCGAAAAAGGATGGAAGTGCGCCGGACCAGGCCGTTAGGGCGGCGATGGATGCGATCCGAAGACAGGTGGTGGATGCCCTTCCGGTCGGCATGAGCGAGGCTGCCCGGCTCGTGCAGGAGGCCGTTGCGGACTATCTCGTTAAACGCCGCAACCTTGCCGGCAAGCTACGCGAGGACCTCCGTGACGAAACGAAGCGGCGGATCCTGACCGTCCTGGAGGGCATCTAATGCGGCGCGTCGATCGGGCCCTGGTTTCGACGCCGACGGTCCTTGTCGGCAATAAGAGCCGCGGCGGCAAGGAACTGTCGAAGGCGAAGGTCTTCTTCGAGGCGCAGGCGAAGGCAGAAGCCGCGGCAATCACTGCCGGCGCTCCGGCTCCAACCACGAAAACTAGGAAGAAGAAGGAAAAGACGTTCGATTTCAGCGCCTACTCCGATGAGGCTGTCAAGTACGCGCTCGATAAGCTGTTCTTCGGAAAATGCGCTTATTGCGAAAGCCGGTACGCCAGCCAAGCGCCGGTCGATGTCGAGCATTACCGGCCGAAGGGGCGCATCGCCGGCGTTGCCAATCATCCCGGCTACTGGTGGCTTGCGATGCTATGGGACAACCTGCTGCCAAGCTGCATCGATTGCAATCGCCGGCGTTGGCAGGACTTGCCGAGATTCCCTGAGAGCCTCGCGCAACTTCTGGCGGCCCCCGAAATGCAAGGGGTCAAGGCATCGCTCGGCAAGCAGGACTTGTTTCCAATCGCCGGCGCGGCCAGGGCGACGGCGGAGTTTCCCAGCATCGACGAGCAGCCCGATCTTATCAACCCCTGCGTGGACGATCCGGAGGAGCATCTGGTGTTCCACATCGACCGCCGCGCCCCCCTTGGCCTCGTCCTTCCAACCTTCAAGAACAACGTCCCCTCCCGGCGGGGCCTAACATCGATCCATGTCTATGGCTTGAATCGGCTTGGATTGGTCCAGGAGCGAACCCGGATCCTGCGCCAGCTCGATTTCCTGAGCCGGTTGATCGACGAAATCGGCAAGATCTCGGAGACACTGCTTGCCAGCCGTGATCAAGAGAACAAGACGATGGGCGCGCGGCTCGATCTCCTGATCAACCAGATCCTCGATGAAATCCGCGCGATGGCGGAGCCGGACCAACCCTACTCGAGCCTCGTGAAGGCTTGGTTGAAGACGCTTGAAACCAACTGAGGGAGATGGGACATGAGCGCGCCTGAACAGAGCTGCGACTTGGTCATGAAAGGTGGGATCACCAGCGGTGTGGTTTACCCGAAAGCGGCAGTAAAACTCTCGCATAAATACCGCTTTTGCAATATCGGCGGCACATCTGCCGGTGCGATTGCCGCAGTCGTTACGGCGGCGGCTGAGTACGGGCGGGCTGACGGCGGGTTCGAGAAGATCGAGGCACTCCCAAAACAGCTGTCAGCAACGCTCCTGGAGAAATTTCAGCCCCGACCGGAACTGCGACCGGTCTTCAATCTGATGCTGGCGGCCATGTCGAAAAGCATCTTGGGTACAGTCCTCGCGCTCTTCAAAGGCTACTCGATGCCAGCGCTGGCCGGCCTCGTGCCTGCCGTCATTGTTGCCGTCATGATACCGTTGATCTCGCATTCAATACCGGCGACGATCCTCGCAGTCCTCCTGCTTATGTTCCTGCTCGTGCTTTTTCCGGTGGCCACCGCAGGCTTTGTCGCCGCGCGCGACGTTGCGCGACGCCTTCCACAGGCCGACTACGGTCTCTGCAACGGCATGACCCAAGCCTATTCAGCGGTTGGACACCCTGCCCTGACCGAGTGGCTGACCGACACGATCGATCGTGTCGCCGGGCATCCTGCCACTGGGGCGCCTCTCGGCATCAAGGATCTGGAAACGCGCGGAATCAAAGTCCAGACTGTGACGACGGACATCACCTCGCACCGACCCTACGTTCTACCGATGGAGAACAATCTGCACTATTTCTCGGAACGGGAATTTCGAACTCTTTTCCCGGGCCGGGTTGTAGACGCAATGCTGACGGCGTCAAAGCAAGGATCGACAGATCTTTACCCATTCAAGATTGAAAATCTCCCGTTAGTGGTTCTGGCACGCATGAGCCTCAGCTTCCCGGCATTGATTTCTGCCGTCCCGCTTTATCGAAACGACTACACGCTCGTTGGTGTAGACGATCAGCACAAGCTCGTCCGCTGTATGTTTTCCGATGGTGGCTTGTCTTCCAACTTTCCGGTGCACTTCTTCGACCGGTTCCTGCCGTCCCGCCCGACTTTTGGCATCTCCCTTGGCGAATACAATCCCATGCGAGAAAAGCCTGGCACTACGGGCGAAACGCGGGTGGTTCTCCCCGCAAAGGCGACACAGGGACAACTCCTGCCAACGCGCGGTTTTACAGGCCTTTTCGGCTTCGTGTTCGCACTCTTCGACAGTGCCAAAGACTGGCAGGATTCGCTCCAGTCGATCCTCGCCGGTTATCGCGAACGGATCGTGACGGTCAATCTGAAGACGGAAGAGGGCGGGCTCAATCTCGAAATGCCCCCAGCTCGCATCACAGAGCTGACCAATTTTGGAGAGATCGCGGGAGACCTAATCAACAGCGACTTCGACCTCAATGAACATAAGTGGCGACGTTACCTGGTCGAAGTGCGAGCACTTGAGGAAATGTTGCGCGATTTCGCGGCTGCCTACGCGGAAGCACCCGAACCCGGCTCGCTAAGTTATGCAGCGATTGCGACCGAATATGCACCGTCCTCCTACAAGGAACTGACGGAAGAGGAACGTCACATCCTGCGGGAACGCGCGGAGGAGATCGCAGCCCTCGGCGCGAAGTTTCGGGCTTTGCAGCCGCTCGATGGGTTTGCAAATCATCTGCCAACTAGCCGCAGCAGGATTCGCTCGGTGGCCAGGATGGATTACTGAAAACGTGCCTGAGCCAAATCGCCATTGGCGCCCCCATTGACCCAGCGGCTGATCTCCGTTGCGTCGGAGTTCTTTCCAGGATTCGGAGCGACTTCCGATGCAGTGGAGGGTTAGCGAACAGCCGGAGGGAGGAGACATTGCCTCTCGCCTTGAAGGGATGTGAACCATCGGCCCGTCATTTCAAATGGCTCATAAGCTCGATAACACTTTGACAATATTGCTTTAGTTGAGTTGCTTAGATGTGACCGTAAGTTAGAGTGAACCCCTCCGGCTGGAGCAGCGAGCCTGCATTAAACTCAGCCGCCTACTGCGCAATTTGGGTTTCAGATTGCTCTGGTGATCGATATTCGAGCGCCGAGCGTAATCGCTTGGAACTGTAGACGCCCACGAATTGATTTCCGCGCATGACGTGTGCGGTTGGCTACGCTCTTGAACGGAATGTTTCGCTGATCGCGAGCCTTAATGCGATGGATCACCTTCGGCCCGAACTGTAGGACCATCGGCTTGTGATCGATCAACAGCATTACCCAGCATCCACGCTTAAATGCCCGCACTCAAAATATCGAAGCGGACGAAAAACTCTTTCGGCGTGTCGCCAACTTGGAAATTGTCTTTCAGGGCATCAGGTATCGGGATGAAGACGCGACCGTCAGTGACGATTGTCGTGGTCGGGAACATCGAACCGCCAGTCTTCGACTTTTCGATCTGCCCCTGAAGCTCGATGTCATAGTAAAGGCTTAGTGTTTCGGTTTCTTCCGTGAAGATATAGACGACACGCTGTCCTCCCCAGATGATGCGTGTCGAATGCGGACGACGAAAAAACTCAGCCTCGCTCTTCATCAGCTTATCGGAAAGACCGAGGAACATCGTGAAATTATTGAGCATCGGGTAGTGTTCGCTGGTGGTCAGAATTTTCATTTCTGACTTGACAGTATCCCTGATGATTGGCGGTGCGGCATCGTATTCGCCGTCATCCGCAGCGACATCCGACTGCGGGAAGTACAAAGGCACTTCCTCGATCCCAGGAAGCTCAGTTTCGATGCGTCCGACCTGTTCGGCCGAAACTTTCTGACTTTGGGGCCTGCGCTTGAGTCTTACCTCTTGGATCACCCGGGCAAAGCTCTTATCGCCAGCAAGCTCCTCCCCCAGAACACCTTCGACTTCTCCCCGCTCTGACAGTTCATAGCGATATAATTCGCGGTTCTTGAGCAGCAGCTTATGCAAAGCCTCTACACCGCCTTTAGTGGAACTCGGCACGTAAGGTTGGATCGAGGGATAGATGTTGACCCTCACATAATCCTTGATAAACGGCTCAAATAGCTCGTAGGCCGTCTTGTAGACACCGAGCACGGGAACGATCGACGCACTGGTCTTGGAGATCAAAACCTTAAGAGTCTCATCGATCTTTTCGACCAGCACGGTCACGTTATGGGAAATATCGGCAAAGCCCACGTCAATAGACGGCAAGAGGTAGTCATCTCGGATAGTCGAAGCAACCTTAAGAACAAATGCGAGCTCCGCAAAACTGAGGTCGTCCCTGGTGTACGTCTTGATGATCTGCGCGGAGGCGGGAACGGGTTTGATTTTCAGGATTTCAGAAACGTAGTGCGTCTGGACGCGCCGGCGCGGATTGTTCTGCGACACTTGCAGGACGGTGCAGCTCTCATTGGCAAACGTGTTTATGACACCTGATACGGTACCTGGATAGTAGAGATAATTCTGATCGGCGACCGTCGCTTTCAATTGCCCCAAAGTTATCGTTTGGCTGCCGGGGTGAGCGGCAATGGTAATATTGTCCGCGAGATCATAGCGGCTATTGGGCACTATCCAGCTCAAAAAAGCATTGCTCCGATCAGCCAGAGACGATCGACCGATCGCATCAGAGGCAGCGTATTCAGCAAGCGTGATCAATCTGTTGACCTGTTCGATGCTGTCTCGGCTGAGCGCTTCGCGCCCGGCCGTTGGATGCAGGAAGCTAAGGTTTGCGAAGCCACCGAAGCGATAGTGGCCCACTGCAGGTACCGGAGCCAAACCGAAGAATGATCGCAAGCCCATTAGCTGCCCACTGCCCTGTAAAAGAACCATGGAACCGTCGACGTCCTGTCCGCCGATCTTTATGTTGGCGACATGGACGAGAGCCTGTGCATTGGGGTCGATGCTCGTCGTAAAGGTGGCAGTCACGACCTTATCGGTCCAAGCCTTCGCGGCGATTTGCGAAAAACTACGGCTGTCGACGAAACCGTCGATATTTTCCCCGCTTATCAGGGTGTCGTTCACAACGACAGGGACCGGCAACATGCGTACATATGGGCGAAGGTAGGCGATTGCTTGTGCTTCTGAGATTACGTTCTGGCCGTCTAAGGTCGCCTTAATCGTAGTTCCGAAATCGTGATCGGTATCTATCGTCTCAAAGCTTATGCACTCCTCGCCAATCTGAAGGGATGCTAGTTCTGCCACGCTGCGTAGCACCTTTTCCTGCCCAACCGCGCGCGTCACGACCTCTAGAGAAGAGCACACACCAAAATTCGCCATCGCGCCGATGCCGAAGGTTCCAACGACGCCGGCCTTTCTGGCATTGTCAGATCTCTTTCCGCTGGAGCCTGCCTTCCAGAAGTTCTCGCGCAACGTTTCCTCTCTCATTCCGATGCCATTGTCGGTGATCGAGATTGTTTGCCCGGCGATTGCTACGGAGATCTTCCCCCCCTCCTTGAGCATCCCATCGGCAGCGAAGCGCTGGCGGACGGCGTCATAGGCATTCTGCAGATTTTCCCGCAGCATGGCGAATGGTGAATCGTAGATTTCATTCGCGAGGATCGCCAGAACACGCGAGGTGTCGACTTGGAAGACAATACCGCTCATTTTCCAAACTTTCGTTTCAAGCGCGCCGTGACGTCCTTCAGGCTTGCGTCCGAATGATTGACGACAATTTCGAGCCGGAGAAAACGCTCCACCTCATCCGCGCTAGTGCTTTGCATTAAGGCTACACCGAGCATCACAGCTTCGTTGGTGTTTTCTGGCTGTGACAGGTACTCCATTGTCAGAGCGCTATCGTCGATATGCTGTAGAGCCTCCACCAGAAGGCGCCGCGAAGTCGAGTTCTGCGCGATGGGCGCCAGTTCGGTGATTACATCTTTCCATTTTTTCTGCCCAAGAAGGTCGGACGCTCGCTCAAGGACCAGTTCCACATCCAGCGCTGCTGGTCTCTTTTCGACAGGGGGGCTGAGGTCAAAATTCAAAAATGATCCGCGGGCATCAAGGAACCGGCCGGCGGCCCAAATCGGAATGTTCTGCAACTGGTTGACCATCTGCCTGGAATGAACACGCCCGGCAGCAGCATCCGTCTCGATCTCGATGACATTGTAGCCCCTGGGGATGCCGGGACTGAGATTTGCCGGACCTGCGCAGAGTGTCCCGGCTGCTATCACCGTCATCTGTCGTGGTGCATCACCCAGTCGGAATTTCTGATCGAAGCAGTCAGTGCGATGGCGATGGCCGTGAAAGCCGATCGTCACACCGGCATCAATGAGATGCTGGACGAACCCCGCATCGAGAAAATCCTCATGCCCCACGCCTCCGGCAATATCGTGGTGCCAGCTTGCAGCAAGATACCAGCCTACGCGCGACGGACTACGAAGTTCGCGACAGGCTTCCATCAAAGCACCGGGATGTATGGCACCCACACGGTTCATCGGATCATTACGGAAACAACTGTTGAAAGCAGCGAGGCAGAAGCTGAACTGCGGAAAATCGAAGATGTCGAACTGCCGGGACGGATCCAAAGGATAGGTTCGCGCGCCCTCGTAGAACCGCTCATACAGGCGCGCAAATTGTCCTAACCGGTTATCGTAGATCGCCTGATCGTCGATCCGGAAGAACTCTAGCCTCGACCAAGACCATCGCAGTTGGCTGTTAGGTGAAAAGAGTTCAGCAACTAGCTTGTCTTTGGGACCGGCCTCGTTCGGAATCGAATGGAAGCTGCCGGAGCGGATTACTTCGCTATAATCGACATCGTGATTTCCGGGAAGGATGATGACGCGTTTACGCTCACCCGCAAAGAAGCGGTTACAAAGTTTGACGAGAAACTCAAGGGCCTGGTTGTACTGGCGTTCTAGTTCAGCGGCTGGGTTGCCCGCCGATGGTGAGACGCCATAGACAATATCCCCGCTGACAACACAAAGGTCAGGAACGCGAATAGCTGGGTCCTCGGCTGCAAACCGTCGAAAATCATTCGCAATCGAGTCCAACAGCACGTCAGGGAGGATCTCGTCCTTCAAGTTTTGATGAAGGTCGGAGATGTGCAGGATCGAAAACTTCATGCTCCCTCCCCGAGCATTCGATAGGATCCGGCGATTCGGCAAATTGGCCATCGGACAGGCAATGTACAGTCAGTGACGACGTCGCACGCCATTTCTGAGACCTCGGAATAATTCAGGTAGTCGATTTCACTTTCGCGGTCCGCCGACATACTCGCCCCCAACAAGATGCACTAAGCATCGTCGCGCCAAGAAGCGCGGTCAAGTTGCGATTCAAGAATGAATGCCCCAAAAGCGGGCGGCGGGCGAAGCATTCACAGCTATTTTCAAAGATTTGTGACGACTCATTATCCTGGCATGTAGGCGTTTGCGAGGGTTCTTTCGGTGAACGTTTCAGCTTTATTCGCAGAAATTGATCCACGCGCTCCCAAGCCCAAGCCTCTTCGGTCAGGCAGAAAACAAAAGGAACCCGGCAGGTGAATGGTGGAGCGTTTTCGTCCCTCTGGGCACCTTCGGCTTGGCCGCCTTGAAGGGTTCGAACTCGTGACCATCCTGTTGGCCTTAATACGCAGCAAGGTTCGACGGTTTGAATGGCTGGCTGGCGAGGGCGTCACCTTCGGATGGCACGCTGCCCTGACTACAAAACTCGATCTTTGACAAACGGCATTCAAAGGCAACTGATATCGGAGCCCCGAGCGCTGGCAGCGTTGAATTTGCTGTCAATGACCGCCCTGCGCCTCTGAGTTGGGCCATCTAACTAAATGAGGTGCTCAAGACCTTGGTATCGAGAAAGTCGACAAACGAGCGACCGAAGTCGCTAAGACGCGGCACTTCGGGACGGTATTGCCGCCCCCCTTGCTCCGCTACGCAATCCATGCGTCTATTTAACCTTTGAGGGGTGAGCTTCAACGACATGGCATCACGCACGAAGATAGCCGCTTCGCGGCAGCTCGGAGCTGGGGTCGACCTCCATCCCCAAGGGACAACGGAAGACTTGAGGATGAGTGTTTTGCGCAAGAATTCAACTCGGGTTGGCCCCGGCTATCCACAGGTCGTTGTGCTCGTCGGCGCAACGGGCGATCTCTCACGGCGCAAGCTACTGACCGGGCTGTTCCACCTCACCAATGCGGGCTTCATCCCAGGCTGCCGCATTATCGGCGTCTCGCTCGACGACATCGACGCGGATGCCTTCCGCACCATCGCCCGTGACTCGCTTGACAAGTTCTTGACTCGCAAGTTCTCGCAGTCCGAATGGGAAGCGTTTGCCGCATCGCTCGACTATGTCCCGCTCGCAGCAGGCGCCAATGTTCTCAAGGAAGCGGTCGACAGGGCCGAGGAAGCGCTGGGCGTCGAGACGCGGCGCGTGCATTATTTATCCGTGCCACCAAGTGCCGCCCTTCTAGCCGTGCAACTCCTCGCCCAGGCTGAGCTGACTGAACGCTCCCGTATCATCATGGAAAAGCCCTTCGGCACGGACCTTGCCAGTGCCGTTGCACTGAACAAGAAGCTGCACGAGGTGTTCGACGAGAAGCAGATCTTCCGCATCGACCATTTCCTCGGCAAGGAGCCGGCGCAAAACATCCTGGCCTTCCGATTTGCCAATGGCCTGTTCGAACCAATCTGGAACCGCAACTTCATCGACCATGTGCAGATCGACGTCCCGGAGACGCTCGGCCTTTCCACTCGCGCCGCCTTTTACGAGACCACCGGCGCCTATCGTGACATGGTGGTGACCCACCTCTTCCAGATCCTCGCCTTCATGGCGATGGAGCCGCCCACTGCCCTTGAGCCTGCGCCAATCTCGGAAGAGAAGAACAAGGTGTTCCGCTCCATGTTGCCGATTGAGCCGCGCGACGTGGTGCGCGGCCAATACATTGGCTACCGTAATGAGCCTGGCGTCGATCCCGAAAGCGACACTGACACCTTCATCGCCCTAAAATGCGCCATCGACAACTGGCGCTGGGCCGGAGTGCCCTTCTACCTGCGTACAGGCAAGCGCATGGCCGAGGGGCAGCGCATTATTTCGATCGCATTCCGCGAGCCCCCGAAATCGATGTTCCCTGCGGGATCTGGCGTGGGGGCACAGGGCCCTGACCACCTCACCTTCGACCTCGCTGATTCCTCCAAGGTCTCGCTTTCCTTCTATGGCAAGCGCCCTGGCCCGGGCTTCCGGCTCGACAAGCTCTCGCTGCAATTCGCCATGAGCGAAACCGGCCTGATTGGCGAAGTTCTGGAGGCGTATGAGCGTCTGATCCTCGACGCCATGCGCGGTGACCACACGCTGTTCACTACGGCCGAGGGTATTGAGCGGCTCTGGGAGGTTTCCCAACCTCTCCTCGATAACCCGCCGCCCGTACGCCTCTACGACCAGGGCGGCTGGGGGCCGAAGTCGATCCACCAACTCATTGCCCCGCACGCCTGGCGCCTGCCGTTCGAGCGCGCCTGGAGGGATGCGGCAAAAGGATGATTGACGGTCAAAAGTTGGAGCGATGCCGGCGGTCGGAATGGCGCCGACCAATTGCGAACAATCCCAATAAAATGACGTTGGCAGAGATGTGCAGGAAACGGAATTTCGACCGCTAATGCTCAGTTCCGGAGTGGCATTGGTGCGTGGACCTGCATTTGTGCAGATTTCGGTCTTTTGATACATCGTTTATTTCGTCGCCGCCGTCGGTACCTTGCAGCGAACGGATTTCGGGCGTCCGCAGGCGGGTGTTCGGTTCAGTCTTGCAGCCGATCACAGCCTCTGTTTGCTGAGCGGCGAACGAGCTATGCAACCCGCTGCAACGTCGTCCTGGCAAGTGCTCGCTCCAGAGCTTCGATACAGGCCGGATCGTGCGAATGCCCACCCGTCCCGTAGGATCGCTATTGCCTTGCTGATTGGCATGGCAACTTGATACCGCCGGTCGGCCGCCTGCGTAAATTGGCTGGGCTGTGGTAATCGCGTTAGCGCTCAATGATCGGGATTGCGGTCAAGAAGAAGACCCTGCAAGCGGCCGCTCCCGCTTGTGAGGGATATGTCTTTGAACAACCGCGATATGAGGCGCGGTCGCAATCCTTGCCTCTCATCGATGAGGAGGAATGACATCCTCTTTATCTCAATCGTGATCACGCCTGCATTGTCATGGCGACGATAATTCCCGGAATCCATCGCATGGAATCCATTTTCCACCGCCCAGGCGGCCATCATATCCGCGTTCATCAAGTCCTGCTTTAGGAGATGCGGACGTGCTGTCTCTAGCTGTCCCGCTCGCGCAAATCGCTTCGCAGTCCTACGGATACCGTGACTGAAACGCTCTAATCCAGCCAAATCCTTCCGAGATACCAGTTCCCACATAGGTGTTGCGAGAAAGACTCGCACGACTCAGCCTTAAGCCCCGCCCGTTTGGTGCTCTTGAAGAGATTCGAACCGTGGCAACAGATCGCCGCGCAATTGGCCAATTCGATCAACTGAAGGGCCGAACACCCAATACCAAGACGTCGCAAGGCTGGATGGCACCGGCACCGAACCACGCCCGTCAAATGACGGACGCGGCTCAGCAAGAGGCGCCGGGGGATCAGCCTATCCGATTGCCTTCGGCGGAGAAGAGGTGGATTTTCTCGGATTTGGGCGCGAGGTGAATTTGCTGGTCGGGCTTTAAATCCACCCGCCGGTGCAGCACGATGGTTGCCGTCTGCGTGCCGACACGCACCGAAAGATGGGTCTCCGCACCGGTCGGCTCGACAGTCAGCACGGTGGCCGGAATGCCCGTCTCCGCAATGTCGAGGTCCTCAGGGCGGATGCCGTAGGTGCGCGCCGCGCTTTGGCTCAATTGCGGGGGAAGCGGCAGGGAAACACCGCCTTCGATACGGAAGCCGCCGTCGCTGACGCCACCCTCGAAGAGGTTCATCGACGGCGAGCCGATGAAGGCGGCGACGAAGGTGTTATCTGGGCGGTCGTAGAGATCGAGCGGCTTGCCGATCTGCTCGATGCGGCCGGCGCGCATGACGACGATCTTGTCGGCCATGGTCATCGCCTCGATCTGGTCGTGGGTGACGTAAACGATGGTAGTGCCAAGGCGCTGATGCAGCTCCTTGATCTCGCTGCGCATGGTCACTCGCAGCTTGGCGTCGAGGTTGGACAACGGCTCGTCAAAGAGGAACACTTTCGGATGGCGTACGATGGCGCGGCCCATGGCGACGCGCTGGCGCTGGCCGCCGGAAAGCTGTTTCGGCAGGCGCTCCAGCAGGGGTTCAAGTGCGAGGATGCCGGCGGCTTCGCCCACCAGCTTGTTGATTGTCGCCTTATCGCGCCCCTGCAGCTTCAGGGCAAAGCCCATATTATCGCGCACCGTCATGTGCGGATAGAGCGCGTAGGACTGGAACACCATGGCGATATCGCGCTCCTTCGGCGCGACGTCGTTCATGACGCGGCCGTCGATGCGGATTTCACCGCCGCTGATATCCTCTAGCCCCGCCAGCATGCGCAGAAGCGTGGACTTGCCACAGCCGGACGGCCCGACGAGCGTGACGAACTCACCGTCCTCGATATCCGCGGAAACCCCGTGGATAACGGAGGCTGCGCCGTATTGCTTCTGAACCCGGTCGATTGCTACCGATGCCATTGCCTGTCCTCCCTCACAGTTTCAGTTGCCAGACGCCGGCCCCGGCGACGGCGCCGGTGAGCGTTGCCGAACGTGCGGCGGCAAAGCCCGGAATGCGCTTGGACCCCGTCCAGCGCCCGTTGTCAGCGAAGACCTCGATGGAGCCGGCATCGAGGAAGATGCGCAGGCTCGACGGTTTCGCGCCGCCGGCGACGTAACGTGGCGGCGTCATACCGGTGCGGGCGTCGAAGACAATCGCCAGACCATCGGCATCGAGTTTGACGCCTAGATCGACATCCGGATGATCGAAGGTGAGATCGAAGGCGGCGCCCGGCGCGGTGAGATCAAGCACGATCTCGACGGCGCCGGTGCCGAGCGGCACGGTCTTGCCGGCGGCAAGCGCGGTGTCATCAAGCAACTGATGGCGCAGGCTTTCGACGGCTGCGACCGGCGGGGTCAGCACGGTGTCACCGTCGAGAAGCACGCGGCGTGGCAGGGTCATGGCCGTCGGGAAATCGTCCTTCTTGGAAAAATCCGTCCAGTTGGCGAGCCAGGCGATGCCGACCGGCTCGTCGCCATCAACGAAGGCCTGGAAGGCATAGGCATCCGAACCGAAATCCAACTCCTGCACGAACTCCGCAGTGAAGGTGCGGCCGTCGAAACCGCCGACGGTGACGGAGGTGAGGTTGCGGCGGCCGGTGGCCGGGTCGCGGCTCGTGAGCAGACCGAAGATCAGCGCCCAGCGGGTTTCTCCGTTTTTGCCGGAAAGCGGCACCATGCAGGGGCATTCCGCCGCTGTCATGCCGAAACCGTCCTCGCGATGGAGGATGCCGAGGAAGGTCCAGCCATCGGCGCCTTGCGCGTCTGCGGTTTCATAGAGCAGGACCACGCCGCCCTGCCTGTCGCGGCTCCCGAGCAGCATCTTCCAGCGGCCGTCCGGGCCTTTGAAGACATAGGGGTCGCGGAAATCGGTGGTGAGGTTCAAGCCTTCAGGGCGCAGCGGCATCACGATTTCCGACGGGCCGGCGACGATGCCGTCGCGGCTGACGGCGGAAAGCTGGATCTGCTCTTCCGGTTGCCGGTCACGCACATGCTCGGTGTAGAAGACGCGGATCTCCTCGCCTTCCGGGCCGGTGCCAGGGATCGCCGAACCGGAGAAGGCGCCGCCGCGGCCATCGTCCTTTTCCGATAGATGCGCCGCCGGGAAGAGGAACATGGGCAGATGCCTCCAGCGGACGAAATCCTTCGAGACGGCATGGCCCCAGTGCATGGTGTTCCAGCGCGGCTCATGAGGATAATGCTGATAGAAGAGGTGAACGTTTCCGCCGAACCGTCCAAAACCGTTCGGATCGTTCATCCAGCCGAAGGGCGGGCGGAAGTGGTAGCTGTGGGGCACGTCGGGGGCGGCGGTGCGGGCATCGCTGTGCAGGACGCGGATGCCCTCCTTCATCACGGTTTCCGGCCGGAAGGCATAAGCGACGGAGAGCGCTGTGGTTGTCGCATCATAGGACAGCGTGGCACGACCGTCCTTCGCGAGCGTCACAGCGAAGAACTCAAATTCCCCCGTGCGGCGGGTCGAGGGCTCGCCGATGTCGTTGCCATCGACGGCGACGAAGAGCTTCGCCTCGCCGCCGGGATGGCGCGCCTTCAGCCAGAGATGCAGCACCGTGCCTTCGGGCAGCTCCGCTTCCATGGTTTCAGGTGCTGACGTTTCGGATTTTGCCTGCAGAGACATGATCAACCTTTCACGGCGGAGCCGACGAATGAACTGACGAACCAGCGCTGGAAAGCCAGATAGAGAATGAGGACCGGGATCATCATCAGCACCGAGGCGGCCATGGCGCGGTCCCAATAGATGCTGTCCTGTCCGAAGAAGGTGGCGATGGCCACCGCAATCGGCCGCGCATAGTCGGTCTGGGTGACCAGCGTCGGCCAGAGATACTGGTTCCAGCTTTCGATGCCCATGAGGATCGAGACCGTGGCGAGCGCCGGCAGGCTGAGCGGCATGTAGATTGACCGGTAGATGCGGAAGACCGATGCGCCATCCATTTCCGCCGCTTCATAGAGTTCCTTCGGCAGCTGCGCGAAGAACTGGTAGAAGAGAAAAACATAGAGCGGGCTTGCCACCCAGGGCAGGATCTGCACCGAGAAGGTATCCGTCAGCCCCGCCCGCGACATCATGACGACGAGCGGCATGATGATGCTTTCCTGCGGGATGACATAGAGGGCGACGACCAGCGCCAAGAGCGCCGCCTTGCCGCGCAGCGAGCCCCAGGCGAGAACGAAGCCCGCCATGGAATTGACGACCAGTCCCGAGACGACTGTGGCGACGAGGATCACCAGCGAATTGAAGAGATATCGGCCATAGGCCAGCTCGCCGGAGAAATGGGCGATCTCCTTGTAGTTCGACAGCGTCGGGTCGCTGACCCAGAAGGCGCGGAAGCTGCCCATGTCGGCGAGGATGCGGAAGCGGTCGTCCTTCAGGCTGGCGATCAGCAGCATGAACAACGGCGAGATCATCACCAGCGCGATGACCAGGATGCAGAGGCTCTGCACGATACGCAGGCTTCTCTTGCCGTTGCCCCTTGCGATTGCCAGCGAGACGGGCTGGGTCAAAGCGAGATCAGACATCGAAGCGCCTCAGGAGTTTGCGTTGCAGGAGCGCGATCAGAAGAACGATGACGAAGAGGATGACGGACACGGCCGATGCGTAGCCGAGTTTCTGCTCCTCGAAGCCGGCGCGCACCATGTAGTGGACAACGGTTTCGGTGCTTTCGTTCGGGCCGCCCTGGGTGAGGATCGCCACCTGCGTATAGAGCTTGAAGGCCTGGATCGTGGTGATGACCAGCACGAAGACATGGGTCGGGCGAAGGCCGGGCATGGTGACGTGCCAGAAGCGGCGCAGCGCGCTTGCCCCGTCGATGCGGGCGGCATCGTATAGTTCTTCGGGAATGCCCTGCAGGCCGGCGAGATAGATGATCATCTGAAAGCCATAGGCCTGCCAGGCTGAAAGCAACACGATGGAGAACATCGCCCAGTTGGGGTCGCCGAGCCAGTCGATCGGCTGAATCGTGCCGCCGGAAAGGAAACCGACGATCTGGTTGAGCGGGCCGCTCGGATACTGGAACAGCGTGCCCCAGATGACGCAGACCACCACCATGGAGGTGATCGCCGGCAGGAAGAACAGGCCGCGCAGCAGGTTCTGCATCGGCAGCTTCTGATGCAAGAGCAGCGCGGTCAGGAAGGCGAGGCCGCACTGCAGCGGCAGCACCCAGACGGTGAAGCGCGTGACGTTCCAGAGCGAGGTCCAGAACAGCGGATCGGTGAAGACGCGCTCGAAATTCAGGAGGCCGACGAAGCGCACCGGCGTCGGGCGCGGCACGAGCGGCTGGTTGGTCATCGCCGTCCAGAAGGACAAGAGGAACGGCGTGATCAGGAATATCGCCATAAGCAGAAAGGCAGGCGCGATCATCGCCATTTCCTGCCAGAGCCGCTTGTTGTCGCGGCGTTTGGCCGGACGCCGCAAAGCGGGCGTGGAGGTCTGTTGCAAAGTCATTGTTTCCTCCTCATCGGTCATCCCTCTCGAGATAGTCCAGGGCCGGCCGGAGCCGGCCCCGTCAAAACCCCTTACTTCTGCTCGTCGAAAGGCGGGTAGCCGGCGTTGTCCTCGATATCCTCGTCGATCTTCTTGGCAGCGGCCGTCAGCGCTTCCTGCGCGTCACCACCGTTGAAGATCTTGTCGACGGCCTGCATGAAGGCCGAGGTGATCGTCGGATAGGCCGGGTGCGGCGGACGGGCGATCGCGGTCTTGGAAGCCTGCTCAAATGCAACGGCGAGCGGACCGCCTTGCGCATAGAGCGGGGATTCGGCGGCGAAGCTCTTCAGGCCCGGATAGGCGGACTGGGTCTTGGCGTACTCCCGGTACTCCTTATCCTTCAGCAGGAAGCTCAGGAACTTGCCGGCGATCTCAGGGTTTTCCGATGTCGCGGAAATGCCCCAGATCCAGGTTCCGTTCGGGCTCACGCCCTTGTCGCCGATCTTCGGCAGCGGCATGACGACGATATTGTCCTTCATCGCTGCCGATGCCTCCGCGTAGAACCAGTGGCCGCCCATGGCGAGTGCGGCCGGCTGTCCCTCGGCGTAGAACTGGTTGGTGCCCGACGAAGTCGGTACGACCCAGCCCTTCTTCACCCAGTCCTGCATCATCGCCAGCGCCTTGACGCAGGCCTCGCCATCGAGCGTGCCGCTGGCCTTCCAAGTCTTGCGGTCGATCAGGTCGCAGCCGGCGCTTTCGAGCAGGGGGCCGTAGGCATAGGTGATCCACTCGGTCTTGATGCCATAACCTCGGAAGGTATCGATCGGCCACTTCACGCCTTCGAGCTTGGAAAGCTTTTCGAGATAACCTTCGAATTCCTCGCGGGTCCAGGCATCATCGACCGATTTCGGAATGCGGGCGCCAATGGCTTCAAGATATTTCTTGTTGCCGTAGAGCACGACCGAGGAGTCGGTGAGGCCGATCGCGTAGAGGTCCTTGTCGATCGGATAGGTGCCCTGGGCGATATTCGAATCCGTCATGTCATCGAGCAGGTCCTTGTCAATGAGCGGCTTGACGGGCTGCAGATAGCCGGACCAGACGTAATTGGCGAGGAACGGAGCATCGAGTTCCATGATATCGGGCAGCTGCTTGGCCATGACGGCGGCGCTGAACTTTTCGTTATAGGCATCGTGCGGCGCGTAGATCATCTCGATATCGACATCGGGATTGGCGGCCTCGAAGCGGGTGGCAACGTCGCCATAGGCCTTCACCCAGCCGGGATCGCCCTGGTGCATGACGTGGATGACGGTCTTCGCCTCGGCAAAACCGGCGGTCGCGACCAGCGCGGCGGACGCTAGAAGTGCGGAAAGTAAACGATTACCCATTAAAATCCTCATTTCGTATTCTCCTCCTGTTTGGCACTATTCGATGTTCAGACGGATGCCCGTTCGACCAGATGGAACGGCAGTTTATGCAGATGCGGCGGTTCGGGCTGCTCGGCCAGGAGGATCTCCATGGCAAGGCGGCCCATGGCGCGGTGCGGCAGGGCCATCGTCGTCAATGGCGGATCCAGCCGCGAGGCAAGCTCGACCTGGTTGTCGAAGCTTGCCACCGCGATATCATCCGGAATGCGAAGGCCGGCGCGGGCAAGCGCCGCATAGACTTCCATCGCCACGCGGTCGTTGCCGCACAGGATGGCGTCAGGTCGTCGACCGGAGTTCAGAAGCGCCTCCACATGAGAGGCAACAAGGCTTGGCGCGCGGTCGCTGTAGACGCTGCGGCGCACCGCCGGCAACACGCCGACCGGGTCGATGCCCGCCTCCTCAAGCGCCGCACGAAACCCCAGCTCGCGTAGCGTGCCGGCGAGAATGCCCGGCAGGTTGATGAAGGCGATGCGCCGGCGGCCGGCGACGATGAGATAGCGCACGATCTCCCGCGCGCCGCCCTCTTCGTCCGGCACCAGCGCGGTGACGCGGCCGGCAGCCTCGCGGCAGTTGATCATGACGCCGACGGCGCCCGTCAACCTGTCCGGCAGGGCGACATCCTTGTGGTACATGGCGGCATAAGCAACGGCGCGTGGCCGGAACTGCTGCACCTCGTCGAGCACCGAGCCGATAGACTGGCCGCTTCTGTGGTTGACCGCAAAGACCGCCATGCCGGCGCTGCGGGCCGCCCCGTCGAGGCCACGCACGATCTCGGTGGCGAAAGGGGAAGTGATGAGGCCGTCGGAGATGACGCCGACCAGCGGCAGCCAGCCCTGCCGCACGCCACGCGCCGCAAAGTTGGTCACGTAGCCGAGTTCTTCCGCAATGGCCTTGATCTTCTGGCGCGTATCGTCCGACATGCGGGCGGAGCCGCCGTGCAATGCGCCGGAAACCGTCTTCACCGAGACGCCCGCACGTTCCGCGATGTCAGAAAGCGATACTGCCACGATCCGCACCATCCTCCTTGGGTGATCGATTACCCAATAGTCGCAACGGACGCTTTTTGTCAAGAGGCTTTGACGCGCACAGCACACCGTTGCGAACACCTGTCTGTCAATCGGCGCACCGATACGGCACGATCACTTGCGATCTTGAATGCAGAAACACGGTCGCATTGTTGGCCGACAGGGAACCTGCGATCGCCAGTGCCTGGCCCCAGATCGAGATCGAGATCGAGATCGAGATCGTCGCAAGAGACCCCGGTGGTGGATAAGCCCAGGCCGCCATAAAAGCCCCGCCCACACGCCGACCAGGTTGCCAACCGCTGGCATCTGATGGATAACGTCAGCCAAGCCCTCGACGCGGTGCGCAAGTCGATGCGGCAGGTCGCCGCCCGCTTCGGGTAATCGGTAGGCTAACTTCAGTTCTCCAAGCGGTTTGTTTTGCGCCACACTTCGTACTCGCCACGGGCATCGTCATGCAGCGGATAGTAGCGCTGCAACGACCCGCCCTCCATAAGCTTCATCCGCGAGAACTCTTCCCAATCGTGATGCTTTTGCGATTCGTCGATCACCTTCGAGGCCATTGCGACTGGAAGCACCACCACCCCATCATCGTCGGCGACGATGATGTCGCCGGGGATGACCGTGACACCGCCGCAGGCAATCGGAACGTTGACCGCATTCGGATAGATGCTGGTCTGCACATGGTAGTTGGGAGTCCAGCCTCGTAGCCATAGGGGGAGATCCAGCTTCTCGACATTGGGCCGGTCACGCATGCACCCGTCGATTACGATGCCAGCGCCGCCTCTGCCTTTGAAATAGGTCGACATCATATCGCCAAAGACGCCCGAGCTCATGTCGCCGCGCGCGTCGACCACGACCACATCGCCCTCCTGCGCATGATAGAGCACGTGGCGGTGCAACTGCGTCTCCGGATCGGCATATTCTCCCTCGGTGAACAGGTCCGGCCGCTGCGGCATGAACTGGAGCGTCAGCGCCGGCCCGACGATCGACTTCCCGCGGTTCTGCGGTACGGGACCGACCATGTGCGGATTGCGGAAGCCCATGTGGCCAAGCGTGCCGGCAACCGTCGCCGCGCCGATTTCCTTCAGTGCGTCGATCATATCTTTGGGCGGTCGCGTAATGTCGGGCGTACGTGTCATTTTAGACTCCGATGGATGAACTACCAGTTCGTAACAGAACCGTCGCGGCGCTTCAGGTGAGGTGCTTCCCAGAACCGAAAGCTCTCCGCCTTGACCGCCTCTTCGTTGACCTCGACACCCAGCCCCGGCAGATCGCTGACCGGATAGTCGGGGCCGTCGAGCCGTGGTTGTACGGGGAAGAAGTCGGAATTGTCGAAGCCCAGTTTTGTTTCGGGCGCCCTGGTCTCGAGCCAGGCGAAATTCGCCACCGCGGCGGCGAGATGGATGGTCGCGGCCGTGCAGACTGGTCCGAGGGGATTGTGCGGCATCAGGTCCACATAATGCGCCTCGCTCCAACCAGCCACCTTCATCGCTTCGGTGAGCCC
Organism: Rhizobium sp. WYCCWR10014; assembly: GCF_001657485.1. Classification (GTDB taxonomy): domain Bacteria; phylum Pseudomonadota; class Alphaproteobacteria; order Rhizobiales; family Rhizobiaceae; genus Rhizobium. The sequence continues at coordinate 43,409 of NZ_LXFU01000042.1, read as the reverse complement.
GCCGACATTGCAAACATCGAGCCGGTTGAACTGATGGATGCCGCGCTCGATGTAGGGCAGGAACTGCCACTTGCTTGCAAATTCCTCGCCGATGGCGAACGGGATGTCGGTCATCGTGCGCAGGGATTCGTAGGCTTCCGGTGTCTCGTCTCGTATTGGCTCCTCGAGGAAATCGAGCACGCCGCGGCCGAGCTTGTTACAGAAGCTCGCCGCCTCTGCCACCGACAGCCGATGATGATAGTCGATGCCGAGGACGACGTCGTCGCCGAGCGCCTCGCGCGCCTTGTTTAGCATGCTTGCTGTAGCGCCGATCGATTCGCGCGGCTCGAAGAAGTCCTTGTTGTTTTGCCCGATCGGAAAGAAGCGGATCGCCTGCCACCCCTGTGCGCGTAGTTCGCGGGCCCGTTCGATGGCAACATCGCCCTCGGCCTCGTCACCGGTCGAGGCGAAGGTGGGAATGCGGTCGCGCTGCTTGCCGCCCAGCAGATCGTAGGCCGGCACCCCCAGCGCCTTGCCCTTGATGTCGTGAAGGGCAATGTCGATCGCGGAAATCGCCGCCTGCAGAACGCGCCCGCCTTCGAAATATTGGCTACGATAGACTTCTTGCCAGATCCGACCAATCTGCATCGCGTCGCGGCCGATGAGAAACTCGCGATAGTGCTCGATCGCGCCGGCCACGGCCTTCTCGCGACCGCTCAAGCCGCTCTCGCCCCAGCCGAAGATGCCGTTGTCAGTCTCGACCTTGACCAGCATCTGGTTGCGCGTTCCTACCCATACTGGATAGGGCTTGATCGCCGTGATTTTAAGCTTCGTAGTCATCCACGCCCTCGTTTCACACGCATCCGCCTGGTCTCAGTCGGCCTTGAGGGCCATTTCTGTTTCGCCGTCGAAGAGATGCATCCGCTCCTGGTCGAACTCGAGCCAAATCTGCTCGTCGGGCGCAACGGCAATGGTCGGCGGCACGCTGACGTTGACGATGGCGCCAGACAGGAACGCCTGTACGAAGGTGACGTCTCCGGTCGGCTCCACCGTATAGGCCTTGGCAGGGATGCTTCCTGGCACCGCACTCTTGTGCAGCTTGATCGCCGAGTGACGTGCGCCGAGCACGACTTTCTTGGTTGTTGCCCTCGCGACCTTCTGGGCGTTGTATGGCGAGAGCTCGAAGTGCCAGCCCTCGGCGCTGGTCAACACAGTGTTGCCACTTGCCGTCGATGCCTCCAGCGGAACAAGGCTCATCGCCGGGCTGCCGATGAAGCTGGCGACGAACATGTTCACCGGATGGGCAAAGACCTGCGCCGGTGAATCGTATTGCTGCAGGTAGCCACCGTTCATCACCGCCATCCTGTCGGCCATGGTCACGGCTTCGAGCTGATCATGCGTCACGTAGATGATCGTCGCCTTGAGGTCCTGGTGGAAACGCTTGATTTCCGAGCGCATCTGCACGCGCAGCTTTGCGTCGAGGTTGGAGAGTGGTTCATCCATCAGAAATACCGCCGGATCGCGAACGAGCGCACGGCCGAGCGCCACGCGCTGCTGTTGCCCGCCCGAAAGTTCGCGCGGCTTGCGCTCGAGCAGCTGCGTCATGTCGAGCACGCGCGCTGCTTCCTTGACCTTCCTGTCGATCTCGTCCCTTGGCAGTTTGCGCATCTGCAGCGGGAACGCCAGGTTTTTGTAGACCGATTTCTGCGGATAGAGCGCGTAGTTCTGGAACACCATTGCGATGTCCCGGTCCTTGGGGTCCAGGTCGTTGACCACCCGGTCGCCGATGACGATGTCGCCGGATGTGATGGGGATGAGCCCCGCCACAAGATTGAGCGTGGTCGTCTTGCCGCAGCCTGAAGGGCCGACGAGCGCGACGAATTCGCCGTCGTTGACCGTCAGCGAAACGTTGTTGACAGCTTTGAAGCTGCCATAGGTCTTGACCAGATCGTTAAGGACCACGTGGGCCACCGGCAACTCCTTTAGTGCTTGACTGCGCCTTCCGTGAGGGCGCGTACGAAGTATCGTTGCAGGACGAGGAACAGGACCACGACGGGCACGCTCATCATGAAGCTGGCCGCCATCAGGCCCGGAAAGTCCGTCGTATTTTCCGAGAAGAAGCGCTGGATGCCGACCGGCAGTGTCAACTGCTCGTTCTTGGAGAGGAAGGTGTAGGCGTAGATGTATTCGTTCCACGCGCCGATAAAGGAGTAGATCGCCGTGGCGATGATTCCTGGCGTCGAGAGCGGCATCACGATCAGGACAAAGGCCTGGAAGCGCGTCGCGCCGTCGATACGCGCCGCCTGCTCGAGCTGCACCGGGATGTTGTCGTAGAAGCCCTTGAGGAGCCAGATCGCCAGCGGCAGGCCGAACGTGAGGTAGGTGAGGATGAGCGACGAATGCGTGTTCACCAGCCCGATCGCGCGCATCAGGATGAAGAGCGGCACGAGAAAGATCACGGCCGGAAACATGTTGCGAAGCAAGACGGCGAAGAACAGGAAGTTTCGGCCCGGGAAAGTGAAGCGCGAAAACGCGTAGGCCGCAGGTACTGCCACGATGACCGAAAGGATGGTCGTGGCGGTGGAGACAAAAAGGCTGTTCCAGAAGAAGCGGAGGAAGTCCTGGCCGACGCTGTTTTGCGGATCGAGCAGCTTCTGGTAGCTGGCAAGCGTGGGTTGGTCGGGCCACCATTGCGGCGGGAATTGCATGGCCGCGAAGCCGGACTTGATCGAGGTGATCAGCATCCAGATCATCGGCAAGGCGGTGTAAAGCATCATGAACACGAGGAATATGCGTCCGCCCCACCGCCATCCGTCGATGCGGATACGGCGACGGGCCTTGCCGCGAAGAGCAGTCTCGACAATCGTGCTCATGCGCTCCCATCCTTCCGCTCGTTGCCGCTCAGAGCACGGACGTAAAAGTAGCCGAACGACATCAGGATCAGGAACAGCAGCACCGAATAGGCCGATGCCACCCCCCAGCGCTGGCGGCCGAAGGCGAGTTCATAAATGTGAGTGATCCAGATATGCGATGCGTTCGACGGCCCGCCGCCGGTCATGATCCAGGGGATGATGAATGAATTGAAGTTGGCCACGGCCAGCAGAAGGATCGTCACCGTCGAGACGTTTCTCAAGTGCGGGAAGGTGACGTGCCAGAACCGCTGCCATGCATTGGCTCCGTCGACTTTTGCGGCGCGCAGCAACTGATCGGGAACCGTCTGCAGGCCAGCCATCATCATGATCATGGCAAAGGGAAACTCCCGCCAGATATTGACGACGATCAGGGAGGGCAGCACCGTGCTGACGCTGTCGATGAAATTCGGAGGCCTGTCGGCCAATCCGAGGCCGACCAGCACCGCCCCAATGATCCCAAAGTCCGAATGGTAGATCCACTTCCAGATATAGGACGCGGCGACCGCGCTGATGACCCAGGGAATGATCAGGATGGCCCGCAGGATACCGCGGCCGACAAAGTCGCGATGAAGCGCCAGGGCGCAGGCAAACCCCAGGACAAATGAGATCAAAGTGGATCCAAATGTCCAGATCAGAGTGTTCGAGGTGACTGTCCAGAACACCGGACTTGTGAGGATGGCGGTGTAGTTGTCGAAGCCGATAAAAATCTTGTCCCGGAGCTGCAGGCCAGGCGGTGTGTTGAAGAACGACAGCTCGATCGTGTAGTAGATCGGATAGGCTATGACGATGAGCATCACGGCGATCGCGGGAAGCACGTACGCATAGTCAGCGCGATGCTCCCAAATCTTTCGCAGCACGCCGGACCCGTCGGGTTGCAGTTTTCGGCGCGCCTCGGCCTTGCCAGTCAAGATGGTCACTGTGCCCTGCCCCTATTCTTCGGAAGAAACCGGCTGCAATCGAGGTGCAGCCGGTCAGATCGGCAGGCGCGGACTAGAGACCGCCGTCCGTCAGGTCTTTGACCTTCTTGGCTGCGTCGTCGGCTGCCTGGTCGACGGTCATGGCACCGGTGAGGGCATTCTGCAGCATGTCCGGGACGATGATGTTCATGATCTCGGGGGACTGTGGCAGCGCCGGGAACGGGATGCCGTATGGCAGCATGGAAGTCGTGACATCAAGGAACTTGATACTGTCCAGGCGTTCCTTCATCCATTTGGTCTTGAAGCCGTTGAGGTTCCCCGGGTTTGAGCCGGCATAGGCCATTTTCAGCGACCATTCGGGGCTCGCCCACATGCAGCTGATAGCCTTTGCAGCCGGCTCGTCGACCTTGCCGCCCTCGACATATTCGGGCTTCAGGATGTGAATGTTCGAGCCGCCAAACACGACCGCACGCTTGCCGTCGGGGCCAGTCGGAATGAGGCCGTAGCGCATATTGTCGATGACGGTCTGCGCTTTGTCCTTGTCGCTGCCCGTCGTCTTTTTCTGCAGGTCGAGCATGACGTTGTAGTCGGACGGGTGCGAGACCATCATGCCGAGCTGGCCAGCGAGGAAGAGGGGCTGGTTATCCGCCTGCTGGTTGGTGAGCGCCGAAACCGGAACCGACTTGTCGCGAACATACATATCGTAGGAGGCTTGCAGTGCCGCTTTGCTCTGCGGGCTATCGAGCTGGACCTGCTTGTAGGTCGGGTTGGCGGTAGCTTCGTCGAAGACGCCGCCGCCATAGGCCCACAGCTGCGGCATGAAGCGATACGGCGTATTGCCGGCGTTCTTGCGCGCCACGAGGCCGTAACCGGCAATGCCGAGCTTGTCGTGGATCTGCTTGGAATATTTGACGACGTCGTCCCAGGTTGCCGGAGCCTTTTCAGGATCGAGGCCTGCACGCTTGAAGACGTCGGCGTTCCAGATGAATGCCATCGTCTCGTTGTTGGTCGGGATGCCGTAGGTTACCCCCTCCCAGGTTACCGCCTTCATTGCACCGGGCCAGAAGTCGTCGGTCGAATACCCTATGTCTTCGGGTTTGAGGGGTTCCAGATAGCCCTTCGAGGCGAACTCGGTGCCGCCCAGGATTTGCAGACGCACCGCCATGGGCGCTGCATTGCCAAGGAGCGCGGTGCGGAACTTGTCCAGCAGGTCGTTATAGGTGAGGGCTTGTTCCTCGAGCTGGATGTTTGGATAGGTCTTGCGGAAGGTCTCGAAGAACTCCTTGTAATACTGGCGCAGGAGGTCGGGGTCGCCCTCGAACACGCCCTGATACCAGAAGGTCAGCCGCCCCTTGTAGTCGAGGGGGGTGACCTTGGCGCAATCGCCCGCCGTGTCAAAGTCCTGTGTGCCGGCAATGGAGCGCACATATTCCGGCGACCACTTGCTCAAGTCGACCGGCGCAGAAAGCGCAGACGCCGACATCAACGATAGCATCAAAGCAGTGGATACAGTTGCGCGCACGGCGGCACCGCCGAGTGAAATCCTCGTCATAGGCATCCTCCAGGTTCTCCCAAGCCGCTCTGCGTCGAGGCAAGCGGTCTTTGCTCCCGGCCGCGGGACTTTCCACCCAATGTATCCCTTCGACCAGATCATACGTTTTCAGATTGTAGATTGCCTGTCAATTGAAGAAATCGTACATTGTTTCGTGAAGTCTTGCGTGATATCGGACCAATATGTGTATTGATTGGGGACCGTCTTGGCCGAAACAAGCGATTTCAAAGCAAAGCCTCCCGAAGGGATCGACCCTATCGGGGCCTCCAGCGAGGGCGCCTCGCTTTATCAACTGATCAGGGAAGACATCATCGAAGGGCGGCTCGCTGCCAACGAGCGGCTTGTGGTCACCGATCTCGCCCGGCGCCACGGCACCTCAACCAACCCCGTGCGCGAGGCTCTGCAACTGTTGCGCGGCGAGGGTTTTGTTACCCTCATTCCCAACCGCGGAGCCCGCGTGCGGCCCATAGACCAGGATTTTGTTCGAGACATTTACGAGATCGGAGTCTTGATCGAGCCGGCCCTGACGCGATGGTTCGTGAATATGGCCACCGTCGAGGACATTGCTGAGCTCGAACGCATCCAGGGCCTGATTGAAGAGAACAACTTCGACGACACGTTCAGGCACAGCGAGCTGGACACCGCCTTTCACACCGTCATGTACCAAAAGCACTACAACCGCCATGCGGCAGAACTCTGGTGGAAGCATCGCGAAGTGCTTCGAGCCGTCAGCCGGCGTTTCAACTTCACGCTCGCCCGGCGTGCCGCGGTCCTTAGCGAGCATCGCGAGCTCATCGCGCATGTAAAAGCGGGAAATGCGAGCGAGGCAGCCGAACTCATTGCGCGCCATGTCGAGGGCTCCGGCCGGCACATCCTCGAACACATGCGGGCGCGTAACGCCGCTCGAGCAGGATAGAACACACGGCCCTGGAATGTCCTTATCCCGACCACTTCAACATAGGCAGTTGAGATGAAAATCACCAGCGTTCGACCGTGGCTCATCAGATCCGAGGCTTCTTATTGGGGAGAGTTTCTGTTCGTCGAAGTGACGACCGACGAGGGGGTGAGCGGCTGGGGGGAGATTACCACCACGACGAGGCTCGCCAATCGCGCCCTCTGCACGATCCTGCGGCAGATCGGCGCCGCTTTGACGGGCGAGGACCCGGCGCGTATCGAGTATCTGTGGCACAAGATATTCCGCAGCTTCACCTACATGGGCAGCCGCGGCGCCGCAGTCGAATGTGTAAGCGCCATCGACATAGCCCTCTGGGACATCCGAGGCAAAGTCTTGGGCAAGCCAATTTACGAGCTGTTGGGTGGACCGGTACGCGATGAGATCGCGCTTTACACCCATCCCAACCAGGCCAAGTTCACCAGCAAGGAAGCTGTGGTCCGGGAAATTCGAGACATCGTCGAGTCCGGCCACACCGCGCTCAAGTTCGATCCTTTCCCATACCAGGGCCGGATCGGCGATGGACAGCCGCGCGAACAGCGGGACGGCTACCTCGACGGCAGCATGACCCGCAAGGATGAGCGCGAAGCCGCCGAACTCACGGCTCTGATCCGTGAAACGGCGGGCTCTGATGTCGACATTCTCATCGATGCACATGGCCGGTTCGACGTCCCCACCGCCATTCGCCTCTGCCGGAGCCTCGAGGAGGCTGGTCAGATCGACTGGTTCGAGGAGCCCTGTCCACCCGAGAGCCTCAACGCCCTCAAGCAGGTCCGTGAGAAGGTCAGCGCGGCTATCTCGTGGGGCGAGCGCGGCCACACGAAGTGGGATTTCGTGCCGGTGCTCGAAAACAAGCTCGCCGATTACATCATGCCCGATGTCACCTGGACCGGCGGCATCACCGAACTCAAGAAGATTTCCGCCCTATGCGAAGCCTACTACATCCCGGTCTCGCCGCATGACGCCGCAGGACCAATCAACGTGGTTGCGGGAGCGCAGGTGATGATGACGGTTCCCAACTTCTACAAACTCGAAACGTCGGAATGGAACCTCGGCAAATACGATCACCTCATCGACAGACCACTCGATGTTTCGAACGGCAGCCTCAAGCTCACGCCCAAGCCTGGTCTCGGCATCGAAATGAACCGCGACTACCTTCAAAACCACGAGATAGAGCTGGATTGATTAGCAAGTCTCTATGCCGCCGCAGCCGTGCGCGCACGAACCCCGCTGACAGAACGAGGATAGATCATGCCAGAGGCAGTTGAAGCCGACGAGGCGCTCAATCGGGTGAACACCTATTCCAAGCCGTCCGACCTTCGCATTACCGACATGCGGGTAGCGGAAATTGTCGGCGCGCCGTTCACCTCCGTGCTGCTTAAGATTTACACGAACCAGGGCATCGTCGGGCTTGGCGAGGTGCGCGACGGTGCCAGCGCCACCTATGCGCTGATGCTGAAGAGCCGGTTGCTTGGCGAGAACCCTTGCGACATCGACCGCCTGTTTCGCCGGATCAAGCAATTCGGCGGGCACGGCCGCCAAGGCGGTGGCGTATCGGCGGTCGAAATCGCGTTGTGGGATCTCGCAGGCAAAGCCTATGGCGTCCCCATCTACCAGATGCTCGGGGGCCGGTTTCGCGACAAAGTGCGCGTCTATTGCGACACCGATGCCACCGTGCCCAGCGGCACCGAGACCGGCAGGCGCCTCAAGCAGCGCATGGAGCTCGGCTTCACCTTCCTCAAGATGGATCTGGGGCTGATGCAGATCGCGGATGTGCCCGGTGCGGTCGTGTCTCCTGCCGGCTCACTTGAAGGGTACCGCAACCACCCTGGCCGCGGCCCGCTGAAGACAATCGAAGAGCGGCGCGTGCGCAACGCGACCTATGACTTGCATAACGTCCCGCACCCGTTTACCGGCCTCCACTTTTCCGACAAGGGCCTCGACTTCCTTGAGCAATACATTGCCGAGGTTCGTGAGGTCATCGGCATGGATATTCCGCTTGCCATCGACCACATCGGCCACATCTCGGTGCAGAACGGCATTCGTCTTGCCAGGCGAATTGAAAAATACGTGCCAGCCTGGCTCGAGGATGTGATCCCATGGCAGTATACCGAGCAGTACCGACAACTGCAGGACTCAACCACTGTGCCGATCTGCACTGGCGAGGACATCTACCTCAAGGAGGGCTTCGAGCCTCTGCTCAAGAGCGGCGGTATATCCGTCATCCACCCGGACCTGCTCACCAGTGGGGGCATCCTCGAGACCAAGAAGATCGGCGACATGGCGCAGGACCATGGTGTCGCCATGGCTATCCACATGGCAGAAAGCCCAATCGCCGCAATGGCCGCCGCACACGTGGCGACGGCGACCGAGAATTTCATGGCGCTCGAATACCATTCCGCCGATGTCGACTGGTGGGACGATATCGTCACCGGCCTTCCCAAGCCGCTGGTGAAGGACGGCTTTATCACCGTTACGGACAAGCCGGGCCTGGGGATTGACGACGTCGTCGACGAGGTAATCTCGCAACATCTGCAGCCGGGCGTCACCGGCATCTGGCAGCCCACGGATCGCTGGGACGACGAATATTCCTGGGATCGCACCTGGAGCTGAGGCGAAAAGGAACGAAGATGAAAATCACCGATCTGCGCTGCGCCGTTATCGGCAAACACCCGATCGTTCGCATCGTCACGGACGAGGGCCTCTATGGCTTGGGCGAAGTCGAGTTCACCAAGTCCTACCTCAAGCCCTTTGTGCTGCATTTCCGCGAGGCGCTGATCGGCGAGGACCCGACCGACGTCGAGAGAGTGATGCTGAAGATCCGCCAACGCGGCTCTTTCAAGCCCTACGGCGCGGCGGTGAGCGCGATCGAGCATGCGCTGTGGGATATTGCCGGCAAGGCGGCGGGAGTGCCCGCCTATAAACTGCTCGGCGGAAAGGTGCGCGACAAGGTGCGGGTCTACAACGGCTCGATCCGCCAGAAACGCACGGGCGACCGGCCGGAAGATTACGCCGCCGACGTCAAATGGATGATGGAGCAGCCGCAGAACTTCTTCATGGTCAAGCAGGGAATCTCGTTTCACTCCAACATGAAGGACACCATCGAGGATTTCCACTACGGCGTGACGCAGAAGAAGGCCGGCTATCACGGTGCCATGGATCAGGGCGTGATCAGCGAGCGCGGTTTCAATCACATGCTCGACTGCGTGATCGCGATGAAGGAAGTGCTGGGCGACAAAGTCAGCCTGGCGCTCGACTGTGGTCCGGGCTGGATGCTGCCCGATGCGATCAAGTTCGCTCGCGCGGTCGAGAAGTACAATCTGATGTGGCTTGAGGACATGCTGACTGGCGACTATGTGCCGTGGGTCAATCCCCAGGCCTATCGGGAACTGACGATCTCCACCTCGACGCCGATCCACACTGGTGAGCAGATCTACCTGCGGCACAATTTCAAGGAACTGATCGAGACGCAGGCGGTACGCGTCATCGGCCCCGATCCAGCCGATATTGGCGGCATTGCCGAACTGAAATGGGTGGCCGAGCACGCCTACATGCACTCGATCCTGATGGCACCGCACGGCACCGCCAACGGCCTGCTGGGGCTCGGCGCGTTGATCAATGTCTGCGCCACCTTGCCTGCAAATTACATCGCGTTTGAATATCCGAGCGCCTCCGACCCCTGGTGGGAGGATCTGGTAATCGGCTTGCCGCCGCAGATCGTGAAGGACAGCATGGTGGACCTACTGGAAGCGCCGGGTCTGGGCCTCGATATCGACGCCGAAGCGGCCAGGAGATATCTCAGCGAAGAGGATGCGGGCTTCTTCGACTAAACCTCCCTCCTCACGCCAACCGTGTGGCGACGGGATCGCCGCCCGTCGACCTTATAGGCCGAGGTATCGAGATTGTATCCCGGGAAGACGGCCACTTCCGTCCGGAGTTTCGAGGGCGCATTCTCTGCGCCCTCGTCTTGTCACTCAGCCGATGGCCATAAGGCTTGCATTGCCGCCGGCAGCCGCGGTGTTGATCGACGTCGACACCTCCTCCAGCAGCCAATTCAGGCAATAGGCTTCGGGATCGCTCGCCAGTTCCTCGGTCGTCGCGGCCTGGACCAGCAGCAGCGGACCGGGCAGGTGAGCGATCTTCTGATTGACGGCCAGAACCCTGTCGCGGTCCCCTTCGACGAGGGCACCCGAGAACGGTCCGTCCTTTTCCCAATCCGACGTCCAGGAAATCCGGCTGGCGACAGCCGCCGGAAGATCCCCCAGGACTGACTTCGATAGGGAACTCGCGTCGACGACGATGTGGTTGCCGGTCGACAGGGCCGCGGCGATCTGGCGATGAAGCCCGCTTTCCGTCTGCGGCACGACGAGAATACGGCCGCGGGGATGGAGCGCGTAGAGATTGAGCTCGCCCACCGGACCGGTGAGCTCGCGTTCGAGCCCGAGCGCCGAACGGCTCGCATATCCGCGCGCTGCTTCCCCCTCGCCCGACAAGCCCTGCTTGTCGAGCCAGACGATGTAGTCGCGAAGGGCGAGGTCCGTATGAACGGAATCCTGCTGCGGCGGCACGGGCGCACGCTGCACCAGTCGGCCGATATAGAGCGGACCGCCGGCCTTCGGGCCCGTTCCCGACAGGCCGCGGCCGCCAAAGGGCTGCACGCCGACCACGGCGCCGATGATGTTCCGGTTGACGTAGAGGTTTCCAGCCTTGATGCGGCTGGTCACATGCGCGATCGTTTCATCAAGCCGGGTGTGAAGCCCGAATGTCAGGCCATAACCCGATGCATTGATGTCGTCGATCAGACGGTCGAGCCCGTTTCGCTTGAAGCGAATGACGTGCAGGACCGGTCCGAAGACCTCCCTCGTCAGGTCCGACAGCGATTTGATTTCGATGATCGTCGGCGGAACGAAGGTCCCCGCCGCGGCACTTTCGGGCAGCGGCAGTTGATCCACCTTGCGGCCTAAGCCGCGCATATGCTCGATATGCTGGTCGATCTCCGCCTTTGCACTATCGTTGATGACTGGACCGACATCGATGCTCAGCCGATCGGTACGGCCGATCGTCAGCTCGCGGAAGGCGCCCTTCAGCATGGCGAGGGTCCTGTCGGCGACATCGTCCTGAAGGCAGAGAACCCTGAGGGCCGAGCAGCGCTGACCGGCGCTGTCGAAGGCAGAGGCAATGACGTCGGCCACCACCTGCTCGGCCAATGCCGAGGAGTCGACGATCATGCCGTTCTGGCCGCCGGTTTCGGCAATCAGCGGAATCGGCTTGCCGGTCGCCGATAGCCGTTCGGCCAGCTGCGCCTGGATCATGCGGGCAACTTCGGTCGACCCGGTAAACATGACGCCTGCCGTTTCCGGAGCCCCGACCATGCCGGCGCCGAGACGGCCGCTGCCGGGCACGAACTGCAAGGCACCGACAGGCACGCCCGCCTCGTGGAGGATCTTCACACTCTCCGACGCGATGATCGGTGTGACGCCAGCCGGTTTGGCAAGCACAGGATTGCCGGCCACCAAGGCTGCGGCGACCTGACCGGTGAAAATCGCCAGCGGGAAGTTCCACGGGCTGATGCAGACGACCGGGCCGAGAGGCGCATGCGAAGGCCCCAGCGTCTTGCGCGCCTGTTCGGCATAGTAGCGCAGGAAGTCGATGGCCTCGCGCACCTCGCCAACGGCATTGGCCGCGGATTTGCCCGCCTCGCGCATGACGATGCCCATCAATGTCTTGATGCGGGCCTGCATGATGTCGGCGGCCCGCTCCAGGCAGGCGGCACGCTCTGCCGGCGGCACCGCGGCCCATTCTGGCGCATGCTCGGCCGCCATGCGTACGATGCGCGCGGCCTCCTCGACCTTTACTTCGGTCACCGTGCCGACAACATCCCGGTGATCGGCAGGATTGAGAACATCGCGCATCACCCCATCCGTGGAGCCGTCGGCAAGGATGGGAAGTGCGTGCCACGGGGCAGCAGCCGTGGAGGCGAGCGCCTCAGCCAAATCCGAAAGCGTCGCCTCGTTCGAGAGATCGAGACCATCGGAATTTGCCCGGGCGTTGCCGTAAAGAGCCTTCGGCGAGGAAATCTGGGCGTGCGGCGCGCCAACGACAGGCATGGCCGCGACGATTTCGGCGGGATCGGCAATCAGCGCCTCGACCGAGACATTCGGATCGGAGATGCGGTGCACGAAGGAGGAATTGGCGCCATTTTCCAGAAGGCGCCGAACCAGATAGGCGAGCAGCGTCTCATGTGTTCCCACAGGCGCATAAATGCGGCAGGGCCGGTCCAGCTTTTCCTTTCCGACGACCTCGTCGTAGAGAGGTTCGCCCATGCCGTGCAGGCATTGGAACTCGTATTTTCCGACAGCGAAATCAGGACCCGCCAGACGATAGATCGTGGCGAGCGTCTGCGCATTATGGGTGGCAAATTGCGGGAAGACCGCATCCGGAGCGTCGAGCAGCTTGCGCGCGCAGGCGACGTAGGCGACATCGGTGTAGATCTTGCGGGTATAGACCGGATAGTCGTCGAGACCGTCGAGCTGGGCCCGCTTGATCTCCGCATCCCAGTAAGCGCCCTTGACGAGACGGACCATGACCCGGCGCCCGGAACGGCGTGCGAGATCGATGATGTAGTCGAGGACGAAGGGGCAGCGCTTGCCATAGGCCTGCACGACGAAGCCCAACCCGTTCCATCCGGCGAGATCAGGGGCAAAGCAAAGCTCCTCGAGGAGGTCGAGCGAAAGCTCCAGGCGATCGGCCTCCTCCGCGTCGATATTGAGGCCGATATCATAGGTCTTGGCGAGAACGGCCAGCGCCTTGACCTTCGGCAGCAGCTCACCCATTACCCGGCCGGCCTGCGACCTCACGTAACGGGGATGCAGGGCCGAAAGCTTGATCGATATGCCCGGGCCGTCATAGATGCCGCGCCCGTCCGACGCCTTGCCGATGGCGTGGATCGCCTTTTCGTAATCCCGGTAATAACGCTCGGCGTCAGCGCCTGTCGTGGCAGCCTCGCCCAGCATGTCGTAGGAATAACGGAAACCGCGCGCTTCCAGCGGCCGGGCGCGCTTCAGCGCCTCTGCGATCGTTTCGCCGGTGACGAACTGCTCGCCCATCATGCGCATCGCCATATCGACGCCGCGACGGATGACCGGCTCGCCGGCCCGCGCGATCAACCGCGTCAGCGCTGCCGACAGGCTTCGGTCGTTGACCGTCGACGTCAGCTTGCCGGTGACGACGAGACCCCAGGTGGCGGCGTTGACGAACATGGATTTTCCGCCGCCGATATGGGACGTCCAGTTGCCCTCGGCAATCTTGTCGCGGATCAGCGCGTCCCGGGTTTCGGTATCGGGAATACGCAGCAGCGCTTCGGCGAGGCACATCAGCGCCACGCCTTCCTGGCTGGAGAGCGAGTATTCCTGCACCAGCCCTTCGACACCGGTTCCCTTGTGCTTGGCGCGCAGCGCCTCGATCAGGCTGCGGGCCGTGCTGCGAATGTCATAGCGTTTTGCCTCGGAGACACGCGCTGCTGCAACGAGCGGCGGCAGGCATTCGGTTTCCGGTCGGCGATAGGCTGCCGTGATGGCCTGGCGAAGTTCGGATTGCGGTCGGATCGGTGGGGCAAAGCCGGAGAACGGCGCGCCGTCGACGGGATCATGGGAGGGCGTGGAGGGGGGCGCTGCGTTCAACATGGGAGTCCCTATTCAATCGATGTTTGGTCTAGCGGATAAATGGAACAGCGGGCTCATCGTCCCAGAGCGCATAATCCGTGAAAGCGGGGCCGGAATACTCCGTCTCGCGCAGCGGGCGTGCATCTGGTCTGTCGCGCTTGAAGGTGAGCGCCGCTGCCACGGCCCTTATTGCCAGCGGCCGGTAGTGAACGAGCAGGTCGGGTTTTTGGTCATCGTCCGCTTCGTTGTCATGCATGTAAGATCCCCCGTTTTGAGGTCGACGCCGATACCGATCACAGCGCTCTTTCACCCGGCACCCAATCTATCACAGCCACAAATCGCGATCTCACTTGATTTTTACCGTTCCTAGGCCGTATGAACTTATTAATATGTCATCGAGAGTTCAAATGGCCACAGAAACTGACGTCTTTAGTGAATTGGACCAGTTCGATAAAAAGATCCTCGCCGCACTCGCCGAGGACGGAAGGCTGTCGATCACCGATCTGGCTACGCGTGTCGGACTGTCGAAGACGCCATGCCAGATCCGCTTCAAAAGGCTGATCAGCGAAGGATATATCGAAGGCTTCAAGGCCATCCTCAATCCGTCGAAAATGCAGCTCGACCATATTGCTTTCGTCGAAGTGAAACTCTCCGATACCCGCGAGCATGCGCTGAAAAGCTTCAACGATGCCATCAAGAAGATCAGCGAAGTCGAAGAGTGCCATATGATTGCCGGCAGGTTCGACTATCTCCTGAAGATCCGCACCCGCGATATTGGCCGCTACCGCCGCGTCCTCGGCGAGCGCATTTCGACCCTGCCCCACGTTGCCAACACCTCGACCAACGTCGCGATGGAGACGATCAAGGAAGGCTGGGACAAGTCCGGTTCGAGTTTTTCGTGAATGTGATCCATGGGAGGCTATGACGAGCTGCCGGTGAGTTGCCGCCGGAGGGACTGTGATATCGTCATTGCCATCGGCTGTCGCGCCAATTGCGATCACTTCGACCATTCGCATGAAGCGATGGCTAAAGCGGTTGCGGCAAGTAGCGATCCACCCACAGCCATTCAGCCATCTCTCGCTTTTCGACCGCGTGGGCTCGATTTCACCGGCACGCACTTGCCGTACTCTTTGCACCACGGCGTCTCGAGTATTGGTTACCGATGCCGGTAGCGAAAGGCTTCGACGAAGGCGGAGAAAGCAGGGGATGGATGGCGCCGGCTGGGGTAATAGAGATGATACCCTTGGAATGTTGGCGCCCAATCCGCGAGCACTTCGTTCAGTTGACCGCTGTCACAATATTGCTGGACGAGATCTCTCGGCACATAAGACAGCCCCGCGCCATCGAGAGCGGCATTGATCGCCGGCCCTATGTTGCTCATCACGAGCTGACCTTCCACACGAACGCTGAACTCGCGGCCATCCTTTTCGAACTCCCAGGCATAGAGCGCGCCTGACGTCGGAAGACGCAGGTTGACGCAATTGTGGTCCGTCAAGTCATGCGGGGTCGAAGGCACAGTGCGGGTTGCAAAATATTCGGGTGATCCGACCACGGCGTAAGAGATATCGGGTCCAATGCGAACGGCCACCATGTCGCGCGCAATCGCTTCGCCGAGCCGCACGCCGGCATCGAATTGGCGTTCCACGATATTTGTGAAACCGTTGTCGACGATGAGTTCCACGGTGATATCGGGGCATTCCCGTAAAAATGCCGGCAGCCTCTCACGGAAGACCAACTCCACGGCATCATCGGGACATACGAGGCGGACTGTGCCCGAAGGCTTGTCGCGCAGCGCGCCGAGGGCACTGATCCCGGCGGCGATGCTCTCGAAATGCGGCTGAATACTTTCCACGAGACGCGCACCGGCTGCAGTGGGAGCCACGTCACGCGTCGTGCGGGAGAGAAGCCGGACGCCAAGTCGGGCTTCGAGCGCGCTGATCGTATGGCTCAACGCCGAGCGCGTGACTCCCAGTTTCGATGCAGCGCGCGTGAAACTCCGCTCCTGAGCCACCTCCAGAAACGCACGCATTTCCGTGAACTCGTCGCGCCGCATTGTTGAATCTCCTTCATCACGACGTTCAGATTATAACTTCTAGTCGCGCAAAACCAGTCCGGCTATCTATCTGGCAACGGACAGGAGAACGTGCATGGCCGTCGAGTTGACATTGAATGAGACCTCACTGATGGACGACACGGCGACCTCATGGTCTGCTGTGACCTGTCTCTCGCTTCTCAGTTTCCTTCTGGTGGGGCTGGAATTTCTCCCTGTGAGCCTTCTGACCCCAATCGCCAGGGACCTCTCTATTTCAGAGGGACAAGCCGGATTGGCGATCACCGTGTCGGGTGTCTTCGCGGTTATCACCAGCCTTTTCGGCAATGCCTTCCTGGCGAGGATCGACCGGAAGTCTGTCGTCTTGCTCTATACGGCGGTTCTTGTTGCATCGAGTTTGGCGGTTGCCCTCGCACCCAACTTCCCTGTCTTTCTCGTCGGACGGTCCCTGGTCGGCGTTTCGATCGGCGGCTTCTGGTCGCTGTCGACGGCTATTCTGGCACGCTTGGCTTCGGACCGTGATCTGCCCAAGGCCATTGCGCTTCTGCAAGGTGGCACCGCATTCGCACTCGTCCTTGCCGCGCCGCTCGGCAGTTTTCTTGGCGGGTTCATCGGATGGCGCGGAACCTTCTTCATTACCGTGCCGATCGGAATTGCCGCACTCGTCTGGCAACTGGTCGTTCTGCCGAGGATGCCGGCGACATCAACCGTCTCGGTGGCCGGAATATTCGGGCTGCTGCGCAATCGCACATTCGCAGTTGGAATGGCGGCGACCGGCTTGGCCTTCATTGGCCAGAACGCACTGTCTATTTACCTTCGTCCGTTCCTCGAAGGCGTCACGGGATTGGAATTGAATGTTCTGTCCATGGTGCTTCTCGGCCTTGGCGTCGGCGGACTAGCTGGAACCTCCGTCATTGGCTTTGTCGCCCGGCGCCACCTCCTGCTCGTTCTCGTAGGACTGCCAGCCGCTCTTGCGTTCCTTGCCCTGCTGCTGATCGCTCTCGGGCCGTTCGCGGCGGCTACGGCATCCCTCCTCGTCATGTGGGGATTTTTCTCGACGCCGATTCCGGTCGCCTGGAATACCTGGATGGCCGCCATCGTTCCCGGTGAATTGGAAGCGGCAGGTGGACTGCAGGTGGCGCTGATCCAACTCGCCATTGCAGGCGGCGCTTTCGCTGGCGGCATGTTGTTCGACACCGCGGGATGGTGGAGCACCTTCCTTCTGGCCGCCTGCCTTCTCGCCGGTTCGGCTGTCCTCGCCGCACTCGCCGGTCGCCGTTCCTGAACCTTCAGAAACCTCACAACAGGATATCATCATGTCCCAAGGAATCGAAAACAAAGTCGTCGTCATCACCGGAGCAAGCAGCGGGCTTGGCGAAGCCACCGCCCGTCACCTTGCTGAGCGCGGCGCTTCCGTCGTCCTCGGCGCGCGGCGTAGCGACCGCATCGCTCAACTGGCTGAGGAGCTGTCCGCCAAGGGCTATAGAGCCAAGGCAGTCCAAACCGACGTCACGGATCAACATCAAGTCAAGAAGCTCGTCGACACCGCCGTCAACGCGTTCGGTCGCATCGACGTGATGCTGAACAATGCCGGCCTGATGCCACTTGCGCCGCTCGAACGGCTCAAAGTTGACGAGTGGGATCGCATGATCGACGTGAACATCAAAGGAGTGCTCTACGGCATCGCAGCGGCGCTTCCGCACATGAAGGCGCAGAAGTCGGGGCACATCATCAACGTGTCCTCCGTCTACGGTCATGTTGTCGATCCGGGTGCCACCGTCTATTGCGCGACGAAATTCGCCGTGCGCGCCCTCTCGGAAGGGCTGCGGAAGGAAGTGAAGCCATACAACATCCGCACCACGATCATTTCACCCGGCGCGGTGAGCACCGAACTGCTTGAACACATCAGCGAAAAGGACATCCAGGCGGGCACCAAGGCGTTCGTCAGCAAGATCGCCGTCAGCGCGGACACGTTCGCCCGAACGGTCGCCTTCGCGGTGAACGAACCAGATGATGTCGACATCAACGAAATCCTGTTCCGGCCGACGGCTCAACCTGTCTGACGCGAGGCGCGCTATGTCGATGACATCCAAGTTCATGAGCCGTCGCGCGGTGCTGGGCGGAACCTTGGCGGCTGCCGCTCTCCCTCTCGTGGCACAAGGGCAGGACGAGCGCGGTCCGGCAGATCCCGAGGCGACAGGCGTCAGGATCAGGATAGGCTTCAACGATCTAACCCTGACCGCGACACTCGCCGACAATCCGACGGCGCGCGATCTCGTTTCCATGCTGCCCCTGAACCTTAAGATTGAGGACTATGGCAGGAACGAAAAGATCGTCCATCTGCCGCGCAAGCTGACCGAAGAAGGCAGCGGTGCTTTCGGAAACGAGCAGCCGGGCGACCTTTGCTACTTCAAACCATGGGGTAACCTGGCCCTGTTCTACGCGGATTACCGCTGGGACGGGCTGATCCGGCTCGGCCGCTTCGACAATGGCTTCGCTCCGTTGCTGGTGCGCGGCGAGTATCCGGTCCGCATAGAACGCATCTGACAAGAGTTCCATGGGCGGAAATCTGAAATCGCTTTCCTCCCAAGCATGAAGAACCCAAAGACGATAAATTTCCGCAATTAGGAGCAACTGCCCCTTTCCAGGCGGACTAGTTCCTCTCAGGCCCGGGCCAACGTGCGACCTAGTGCGGTCTTTGGATTTCACAGTAGACAATGCTGCGGTTTGAGCCGGACCAAACCGACACCTTCACATCCGCCCCAGTCACGCTTTCACTGGCGATCAAGCCCATCTCTCGTTCTGACCGCAACAGCAGCGCCCAGTTCATAAATGTTTCCATATAGCCATCGACCTCCGTCTCCGGGGAGAAGTTGGCGAATAGGAATGTGCCGCCAGGCTTAAGCATGCTGACGCACTTCTTGGTGAGTTTTACGGCGACCGCGTCCGGCAAATAGTCATAAAGACCCGCGGCATAAACGAAATCGAACATTCCCAGCGCATGTCTTCCACCGATCAGGGATTTGACCGACCCGTTCACCGCTTCGACGGAGGTGCCGGCGAAATCGCGGGCGACGGTTCCAACGCTCATCGGGTCTTGGTCCAAAGCCACCCAGCGTCTGATCGCGCCGGCGCCGAGCGCGCGCGACAAAGGCCCCTCACGAAGATGCCCGGCGGCGATGGCGAGGACTTCGGTAGCACCAGACTGGGCCGAAGCGATTTCGTCAACGCGGCGAGCCAAAATGTCTCGACGCTCCCTTACCGCGACGGATGACGAAGCGTTTCGAGTGTAGGCGTAGATCGAGCGTCCCAAGTTGCTCGCTGACAAGACGGCGTCCTCAATCTCAGGTCTGCCATAGATGAAGTCGAGAAGGCGCGCGTCGCCAGAATAGCCGCGCGGTTTTTCAAACGACCAGCGGGTCAATGGATCTTGATGAAGATAGTGAGCAACCGGATGGGATTGCGCGATCGGAACGATGACGTCCCACACCTCCGGATGGAAGCGCCGCCGTATCTGATGCAAGGCGTCGGTAAGACGCTCGATGATCGCATTAGGCTCGACGCCGGATTTGAACTGACGGATCGACACGTCAAGGCTGAGAGCAAGCTCGGCTCTGGCAACGATCAGGTGGCCCGGATCTGGGGTAGCAACCTTCCTTGCTACCCGACGAATTTCGCCGGGCGTGACAAGACTTTCACCGTCCAAGACCAGGCTTTGTGCCATTTCGAGACCCCTTTGACATAGCCTTAAGCATAATCAACCTCGAAATAGGATGCGACTAGAATCCACACGGGATAAGGGTAATTCTACTCTTGCGGGTCAGATGCTACCCCTCTAACAAAGCTAAGCAATAAGACAAACCGGTTGCAGGTCGCCGAACGCGATTTTGGAGGGCGCCGAAGTATGGCTTACTTTTCAACATACTTTAAATGGTTGTCAGGCCGGTGTTATTGCATGATCGCGGCTTGCGCTAATGTCCAGCGCGGCGACTCAACCGGCAGCTTTTCATTCGCCGAGGCCCTCAATTCTCTGAAAACTGAAAATGATGCTGTCCGAAGACGGAGCTCGCGGCATGGTCTTTGGATCGCTGTTGCCGTTTATGTGGCCTTCGCACTTCCCGACCGATGGCTGATCCCCGATGTTGCCCCTGTGACGATCGCCGCGCGATTCGCCGTTGCAACGATCGCGCTGCTGGCGTTCGAAATCTTGCGACTGGCAAATGCGAGAACCGTCTGGCTTGACATCACCTGTGCCGCTGCACTGCTTGTAGGCTATGTGGGCTGGCTTTACCCGGCGATTGCCACCCGGGACGTCACCGCCATGTCCTACTACATGATATTCGGCGCCATCTTCATGATGGGCGCCAACCTCTTTTTCAGTTTCCCTTTTCGGCTCTCGGTGATCACCTCGAGCCTCGTTCTCTGCGCATTTTTCGTTACGATCGAGGAATTTTTTCCTTCAAGCCAAACCTACAAGCTTGCCTTCGGGCTGTTCTACATTTCGTGCTTTCTCTTCACGTCTTTCGTCAATTGGCGATTGAACGTGGAGCGTCGAAACGTGTTGCTGAACGCGGCGGAGGCTCGCCACCAGCACTGGGAAGCGTCCGAACGCGGAAGGTCACTGCTCGAGCTTTCAAATACCGACTACCTGACAGGCATAAGCAACAGACGCGCGCTGGATCGGCGGCTCGACGAATGCTGGGCCGCCTGGAAAGACGAACGCCGCGACTTCTCCGTGTTCCTCATCGACGTCGACTTTTTCAAACGCTTCAATGATCGCTACGGACATCAGGAAGGAGACCGATGCCTGACTGTCATCGCCAATGCGCTGAAGGCGGTTGTAGAGTCGTCCGATGGCATGATCGGCAGGTATGGTGGCGAGGAGTTTATCGTGGTCATGCCGGCTGCCGTTCCCAAGGTTGCGATGACTCTCGCCGAGAAGATCAGAATGGAAGTCGAGTCGCTTGCGATTGTTCATGAAGAGCGACCAGATGATATGTCGATCGTAACCGTCAGCATCGGCGTCGCCTTCACCCGCGAAAAAGTTGGAGAGAAAGTTGAACGAATAGTACGTGAAGCCGATCTCGCTCTCTACAATGCCAAAGCAAGTGGCCGAAACTGCCTTCGTAGTTTTGATCCGCTGTTGCCTCGCCCCGACGACTATGCTGGTAAACTCGTCCCGCTGCTGGCCGCCGCCATCGATCGCAAACTGGTCTCGCTCGTGTACCAACCGATCTTCGACGTGACGAACGGGAAAGCAAGAGCTGTCGAGGCTTTGATGCGCCTCAGGATGCCGGATGGGACCGCGGTTTCCCCGAAGACGTTCATTCCTGTTGCAGAACGAAGTGGCGCTATCCTCGAACTGGGCAGGTGGGCGATCGAGACGGCATGCCGGGATATACTGATGACCGACCGCATGGCTACCGTTAGCGTCAACGTGTCGCCGATACAGCTGCGTTCCCCCGGCTTTGCTGGCAGTGTCGCTGATATCCTTGCTCGGTGCGGGGTCTGCGGGTCGCGACTAGCCTTGGAAGTCACCGAGGGCCTGGACATGGATATGCAGTCGGAGGTGCTTAAATGCATTGCCGATCTCAGGGCACTCGGCGTCGAGATCTGGCTTGACGACTTCGGCTGCGGCTTCGCGGGCCTCTCTTGGCTGAGGGCAATCGAATTTCAGACGGTCAAGGTCGATAGAACCTTCCTGCACGACTGCTCGAACCCACGCGGTTTGATGATGCTTCAGGACATGATTGCTCTCATCCGCAATCGTGGAAATACGATCCTGGTGGAAGGCGTCGAAACTGCAGCACAATTTTCCCTTCTCAAGGATCTTCGCATCGACCGCGTCCAGGGCTTTCATATGGGAATGCCGGTTAGCGCTGAACTTCTGAGCGCGGCATAATTCGACCTCAAGATTTCCTGATGACTCAGCACGTTTGCAGCTGATCGGCGCTTAGCGTGTGACGTCTCTGCAAATCACGAATTCGGGCGTGAGCGTGGCAAGCCTATTCAGGCCAGCTTATCTTCTCGCCGGGCGGTAAGATTTCCGTACAGGCGATGAACCCGGGCCCCTCGGCCGAACCGACCGCCCAGCCGGCAAAGCGCCATGAGCGGTTGTGATCGCACCAGTCGCCGGGAGGCCGGAACCGATCAAAGCAATTGAGCCATTTCAACGAGGGCTGCGCCGCTATTGCCGGAAGTCTTGCTTTTGGACGAATCAGGCCGTCTGATGCAGCGAGGCACCGGATCGCTGAAGGAAGACGAATATTCGGCGGTTGAACCTGAGAATGAGGAGCAGGATGGATCACGTCAGTAGCCAGCAAACTTCGGCGAGCGAAGAAAGGGAAGCGCGCAGGCTTCAATACCTGACCTGGGAACGCATTGCGTCTGACCTCCATCATCCGGGTCACTTCGCCCGCAAGGCGGAACTCAGGCGGTCATGCGGTGCGGAGCTGGCCGAGACGTCCTACATCGCCGAGAATGCCGCGATCTTCACCGAAAGCCTGACGATGGGAGAGCGATCGTGGATCGCCGGGCATGCGCTCGTCCGCGGCCATGTGATCCTTGGCGACGATTGCACCATCAATCCCTATGCCTGTGTTTCCGGCACGGTGACGTGCGGCAATGGCGTGCGGATTGCTTCGCATGCCTCGATCGTCGGCTTCAATCATGGCTTCGACGATCCGACCATTCCTATACACCGCCAGGGTGTCATCAGCATCGGCATCGTGATCGGTGACGACGTCTGGATCGGCGCCAATTGCGTGATCCTCGATGGCGCCACGATTGGAAATGGTGCGGTGATCGCCGCCGGAGCGGTGGTTACGGGAGACATTCCCGCCATGTCGATTGCTGGCGGCGTGCCCGCCCGAGTGCTGCGGAGCCGAGGCTCGGCGCCGAGGAAAACCGGCACTGGCGACATCGAAGATCAATTGGCGAGGCTCGGCCAGAAAGCGCAAGACCAGTGGCCGGACATCCTTGCACGCTGGAAAGCGCAAGGGGTCTATGAATCGCTGGAAGCAGACGGCATCAGCAGACCGGCGATCCGGCATCTCTGCGATGCAATCGAGATCTCTGCCGGCTTCGGCCACCTGCCGCCCGACCTCGATGCGGCAGAGACCGTCGAGCGTCTCCAAGGCCTTCAGGACCGGGATACCGGCCTTTTCCCGGAAGAGCATGCGCGAATGCATGGCAAGGCGCCGAGGGATGATCCAAAGGCGCTCTATAACGTTCTTGCGGTTGGCTATGCGCTTGAACTACTTGGTTCCGGTCCACGCCAACCGATCCATGCGGTCGAGCTCGGCGCCGGGGAGCTTGACGAATGGTTGAGCGCCCTGCCCTGGTCGACCCGGGCATGGCATGCCGGCAGTGTGGTCGATGCGATCGGAACCGCCATGTACTTCAATGCCAGGCATTTCGGCATCAGGCATTCACGGCAGGCGCTTTTCGAGTGGCTGAGCCGGAATGCCAACAACGTCTCGGGGCTATGGGGGGAACCGACCGCGGCGGAAGGATGGCTTCAACCGGTGAACGGCTTTTATCGCCTGACGCGCGGCACCTACGCGCAGTTCGGCGTGGCCCTTCCCCACCCGCACACCTCACTCGAAACGGTTCACCTCAACTATCGCAACCACAAGGGCTTCATTGCCGCAAAATACAATGCGTGCAACCTGCTCGATACGATTCATCCTCTGCTGCTGATTGCCCGTCAGACCGACTACAGGCGGACCGACGGCGAAGCGATCGCGCGCAAGGTCATATCGAGGGCGCTGGATAGATGGCGGGATGGCGAAGGATTCCCGTTTGCCGACGGTGGCGAACCGAGCTTGCAGGGGACGGAAATGTGGCTTTCCGTCATTCACCTGGCGGCCAATTTTCTGGGACTGGCAGATCACTTCGCCTTCGTCCCTAAAGGCGTTCACCGAACGGCAACCGTGGGGCTTGGTTTGTGACTACGCTTCGATCAACCGTGCAATGATGCCGTCAGCCAGGCGGCGGCAAGGTCGCGTGCGTTGCTTCGCTTGGCTTTGACGGGCACGATCACGTTGTAACGATCCTCCGCGGCAAGCTCGGCGCCGTCGACCTGCACGAGGGTTCCATCTTCCAGAAAGGTGCCCACCAGCATACGCCATCCCAATGCAATTCCTTGCCCTGCGCGCGCGGCTGCGATGGTTTCGGTGTAGTGGTTGAACCGAAGCGACGGCTTTATCTCGAGGTTGGCCCCGGTGAGCGAAAACCACTGCGCCCAGCTATACCAGGAGCGATCGAGAACGTCCGTTTCGATGAATTCGTCGGCAGAGACCAGCGGGCCATCTCCGCGACGCCTGAGATAGTCGGGAGAGCAGACGGGGCAGATAACGTCGCCATGCGAGGCGATGACGGTGCTATCGCTGAAGGGTGGCACACCATATCGAATCGCCACATCGACTTCTCCGTCGTCGAGAGCGATCGGGCTGTCCTGGGATATCACCCGCACCAGAATGCCGGGGTTCGCCCGGCGGAATTCGGCCAGCCGCGGCAGCAGCCAGAAGGAAGAGAATGCAACGGTCGCTCCTATGGTCAACACGTCCTGGCTGCGTGACTGGAGCGCTTCCACGCTCTCGGCAATATCGGCAAAGCTCTTGGCCAGCGTGGCTCCGAGGTTGATGCATGCCGCTGTCGGCTCGATCGCCCGATGCTTGCGCACGAATAAGGGCTGGCCGAACTCCTCCTCCAGCAATGCAATCTGCCTGCTGACCGCCGCCTGGGTAACACCCAATTCGGTCGCAGCCGTGGTGAAGCTCTTCTTTCTGAGCACCGCCTCCAGGGTCACCAGTGCCGTCAGCGATGGGATCCGTCTTCTAAAGTGCATCACAGACCCCCCTCAACGCATGACAAAAACTTATGCGAACCTAATTTTTTATGCCGTTGAAACAGCGGCGCTGCAAGGGCAATCTCGGGAAACTCTCGCATAAGAGGTTCTGATGCTAAACAAGCTCCCATCTTCCATTTCTGCCCTTCTCGACGCTCGTGCCAACGGTCACTCCCTGCCGGCCGGTCTTTACGTCAGGGAAGACGTGTTCGAAGCGGACATCGACGTCTTCTTCCACAATCACTGGATCTGTGTCGGTCTCGATTGCGATGTTCCCGAAGCAGGTGACGCGACGGTCGTCGATATCGGCAAGACAAGCCTCATCCTTCTGCGTGACGACGACGGCGAAATTCGCGTCCTGCACAATGTCTGCCGCCATCGAGGCTCCCGCCTTCTCGATCCGGGCAAGACGATCGTCTCAAAACTCGTCTGTCCCTATCACACCTGGACATACGAACTGACGGGTGAGCTCAGCTACGCGCCTCACATGGGGAAAGACTTCGACAAGGAATGTCGCAGCCTCAAGCCCGTCACGTTCAAGTCGATCGGCGGACTGATTTATGTCTGTCTCTCCGACAATCCACCCGAGGACATCGCCATCCTCGAACAGGCCATGGTCGAGCGCCTCGCCCCCTACGACATCCGGAACGCAAAGATCGCCTTCCAAACTGACGTCATCGAGGATGGCAACTGGAAGCTCACGATGGAAAACAATCGCGAATGCTACCATTGCTCCGCGAACCATCCGGAGCTTTGCGTCTCCTTCGTCGATCTCGACTTCGGCTTCGACCCCGAAACGCTGAGCCCGGAGGATCGCGAACAGGCCGAGGAGCATTTCAGGCTGTATGAAGAACGGACCAAGGCGTGGGAGGCTGACGGCTTTCCCTCGGCTGCCGTCGAACAACTCGCCGACTGCGCCACCAATTTCCGCACCCAGCGACTGATCATCGCAGGCGCCGGTGAATCCCAGACCCACGACGCCACCGCCGCATCCTCCAAGCTTCTCGGGCAGATGACCCGCAAGGATCTCGGCGACACGCATCTTTGGGGCCACAACAGCTGGAACCACTTCATGGGCGACCATGCGGTGGTGGCAACCGTCATTCCGCTCTCGGCGGGCAAGACGCTGGTGAGAACCAAGTGGCTGGTCCACAAGGACGCCGTCGAAGGCGTGGATTACGATCTCGACAAGCTGACGGATGTCTGGGTCGCGACGACGGACCAGGACGCCGATCTGGTCGCGCGCTCGCATGCAGGCGCTCTTGACCCGGCATATCAGCCGGGGCCCTACTCCCGCTTTTCCGAGACGAACCTCGACAAGTTCGCCAGCTGGTACATCGACCGGATGCGCGCCCATGGATACTAGGAGCCCGCAGACGCCCGCAGCCAGGGCCGTCCTTGACGACGTCTGGAACCCTGAAGAAGACGACACGCTCGTCTGCCTTGACGTGCAGCAGGAAACCCATGACGTCAAGACGTTCACCTTCGCCTCCCATCAGGGCAAACGGTTCGCATTCAAGGCGGGGCAGTACTTCCTGTTCGACCTGGAACACAATGGAGACGCTGAAAACAGGTGCTACAGCATCTCCTCCTCGCCGCATCGGACGAACGCCTTCTCCGTGACGGTGAAGCGCGTTCCCGGCGGAAAGATCTCCAACTGGCTTCATGACACCCTGGCCCCCGGGGCGACCGTCAAGGCGAACGGCCCGCTCGGCCACTTCGTCAGGCCCGCGACGTCGAAACCGAAGCTTCTGCTGCTGTCTGGCGGTTCCGGCATTACCCCCGTCATGTCCATCCTGCGTGAGATCGCGGACAGTTGCGAACCCGCCGAGGTCGTCTTCATGCATGCCGGCCGGACGCCGCAGGATCTGATCTTTCGCGACGAACTGGCCTGCATCGCCCGCAGGCTGAAAGGCCTTCGCCTGCATTTCCTCCCGGAGACCGTGGCCGGCGAGCCGTCCTGGCCCGGTCTGACCGGTCGTATTTCGAAAGACTACATGCGGCTTGCGGTTCCCGATATCGCCGAGCGAACCGTGATGTGCTGCGGCCCCGCCCCGTTCATGGCCGCCGCGCGCGGCATTGCCGCCGAACTCGGTGTCGCCGGCTCGAACTACCTGGAGGAAAGCTTCGACGCCGCGGTCATCGACGAACCCGAGATCCCCGCGGTTCATGAGGCAGCTGCCAAGGTCTTTCAGGTCACCTTCTCGAAACAGGCCCGCAGCATCGACGTCGCCGGCGACCAGAGCGTGCTCTCATGCGCGAAGAAGTCAGGCGTCAGGATCCCATCGTCCTGCGCGAATGGCGTGTGCGGCACCTGCAAGTCGAAGCTTACGTCAGGTACGGTCGACATGAACCACAATGGCGGAATTCGTCAGAGGGAAATCGACGCCGGCTTCTTCCTGCCCTGCTGCTCCAAGCCGCTTAGCGATCTCGTCATCGAGCGCTGAGCGTCCGGTAACGTCGCGTCATTCACCGACAACAGGGATTCACTGAAATGTTGCGAGAGGAAAGCGTTTCCGCCGAGCTGACCGGCCCGACGGTCTTCAAGGATGAGCGAAAGCAGGCATATCTCAATCCCGAGGGAGCGGATCGGCCTCTTATCAGTCCTTTGCCGGCCACGACGCTCGATCTGGCTCGCCGCTATCGTCTGGAGCGCCTGCGCACGAAGATGCGCGAATGGGATTGCGGCGCCCTGCTCCTCTACGATCCCGTCAACATCCGATATGCCTTCGATTCATCGAATATGAGCATCTGGACGATGCACAACGCCTCGCGCTACGCTCTGATCCTGGCCGATGGTCCGGCCATGCTTTTCGAATTCGAAGGCGCCGAACATGTCAATGACGAGCTTCCCGGCATCGACGAGATCCGGCCGGCGAAGTCATGGATATTCTTCACGGCCGGGAACCTTATGGAACCCCGGCTGAAAGCCTGGGCCGAGGAAGTCGCGGACCTCATAAAGAGCAACGGCGGCAACAAGCGCGTGGCGGTGGACAAGCTCGAACCCGCCGGCGCGTTCGAATTGCGGGAACGCGGCTTCATGCTCTTAGACGGTCAGGAGCTGGCCGAGCGGGCGCGATCCATCAAAAGCGCTGACGAAATCGAGCTGATGAGATGGACGATCCGTGTCTGCGAAGCAGGCATGGCGCGGATGTACGAGGCATCCGAGCCCGGCCGCACCGAAAGAGAGATCTGGGCCGAGCTTCACTTCGAAAACGCACGTAGTGGCGGCGAGTGGCTCGAGACCAAGCTCCTGACCGCAGGCCCCAGAACGAACCCCTGGTATCAGGAATGTTCGGACTATGTGGTCAAACGCGGGGAGATGATATCCTTCGACACCGATATGATCGGACCCTACGGCTATTGCGCCGACCTCTCGCGCTCGTGGACAGCAGGGCACGTCGCGATGAACGCCAAGCAGAAGCAACTCTACGCCGCCGCCAGGGATCAGATCGAGCACAACCTCGCCATCCTGAAGCCCGACATGACGTTTGAAGAGTTCAACGCGCTGTCGTGGCGGATTCCGGAGAAATACCAGCCTTATCGATACACCCTTGCTCTGCACGGAACCGGAATGGCGGACGAATGGCCAGGGATCCTTCTGCATCCGGATTTCGACCCTGAATTCAGCGGCCTCATCGAGGAGGGCATGGTGCTCAACGTCGAGAGCCTGATAGCCGAAGCCGGATCTGAAAGCATCAAGCTTGAAACCCAGGCTCTGATCACGGCAAGGGGCGCGGAGCGGCTGGACACCTTTCCGTGGGAGGATATCTGAATAAGCTCAATGCGTTCTCGAAGCGGCACGATGCTGTGAGGGGGTCTGCCCGAATGTGCGTTTGAAGGTTCGCGTGAACTGCGAGGCATTTTCAAAGCCGACATCCAGCGCGATCTCGATCAGTGGCGCCTTCGACTGGGCCAGGATCGATTTCGCCCGCTCCATGCGAACACGATTATAGGCCTTGGCAGGAGACATTCCCGTCTTGTCGATGAAGATCCTCTCCAGTTGCCGCCTTGACAGGCCAACCGTGGCGGCAAGCTTCTGTATAGACATGCTGCCATCGACGAACTGTTCCATCGTAATCATCGCCGCCTTGACGCGGGCGTCGTCATAGTTGTCGTAGAGCGGACGCCGGGGCTGTATGTCCGCTGAAGTCCGGGCCTTTTCGATCTGAAGGACCTCCAGCGCATTTCGTTCGGCGTCGCGGCTGATATATTTCCTGACCAGCAACGCCGCCATGTCGGCGGAACTGCTGCCGCCGGCGCACGATCCGCGCTGGCGATCGAGATTGAAGAGCCGGTCGGACCGAACGCTAAGGTCGGGAAACCGCTCCCGAAACTCCTTGTAATGCAGCCAGCTCACACAGGAATCGTGCCGCTTCATCAGACCTGCCGCAGCAAGGATGAACGAACCCGTGCACACGCCAATCAGCGGCACCTTCTTGGCGTCCGCCTGCTTGAGAAAAGCGATGGTCTGCTGGTCGACAGGGTTCTCCACCGTCAGAAGGCCGCCGACGACGACGATGTAGTCGAACCTCGACGGATCGACGAAATCGGATGTCGGAGCAACCTGGACGCCGCAACTCGCGGTGATCAAGTGCCTCGTGCTGCCGATCACCTGCCAGTCAGCAAGGACCCTCCCGGAACGATCCTGCTCGTCGCTGGCAAGCCGCAGCGTGTCCACGAAGAGCGCAAAGGCGGACAGCGTGAACGATCGCGCCAGAACGAAGCCGACCTTGAGCCGGCCAGCCGACTTCGCGTCGGCGTCTGCCTGTCGATGCTGCTCAGGTCGCATAGTCATCTCCTTGCCGGCTCTTTCCGCGCCGTCTGTCTTTTCAGACGCAAACGCGCTCATCGGATCTGAAAGCCATGCGCCAGCGGATCCCGATCGTCAACGAAAATGGTGTTGTGTCCGATGACGCGTGCCCAGCCTCCGATGCTGGGAAGAATACCGCTATAGGGCCCAATGCGT
The DNA here is from genome assembly GCF_001657485.1 of Rhizobium sp. WYCCWR10014. GTDB lineage: Bacteria > Pseudomonadota > Alphaproteobacteria > Rhizobiales > Rhizobiaceae > Rhizobium. The sequence continues at coordinate 13,566 of NZ_LXFU01000042.1, read as the reverse complement.
GCCTTGGCTTCGACCCGGCCCTCGAAGACGGTTCCGATGAGGCTTTCATGCCGGTATCTCGACCCGACGGTAAGCCGTTCCTTCCCATAGAGCTGGGCCATGCGGGCGGAAGTGCCAGTGCCGCCCGGCGAGCGATCGATGGCCTTCTCGCCATAGAAGACCGCGCAACGCCCATCCGAGGTGTCGTTCACGGGGCGGTCACACCAGATGGCGTGATGCACGCCGCGAATTCTCGGATCGTCGGGATGAACGGGATCGCAAATTTCGGCAAGCGCTGACCTGAGCTTCTGGCTGCAGCCGACGATATCCGATGCGGTCATGCCGTCGAGCCCACTCCAGTTTTCTTGCGGTTCGATGACCGCATAATAGTTGCCGCCATAGGATATATCGACGCGCAGGCGGCCCATTCCCGGCACATCGACCTCGACATCCGCCTCGTGCAGATAGCTTGCAACATTGTGGAGACGAACGGATTCGACATATCCGCCCTTTTCCTCATAGGTGACATCGACCCTTCCCGCAGGCGTCTCGATGGCAACCCTTCCCGGCACCCGCGGCTTGACGAGCCCCTCCTCGATCGCGGCGGTCACGACGCCGATGGTGCCGGCGCCGCACATCGGCAGGCAGCCGCTCACTTCGATGAAAAGAACGGCAAAATCGCAATCCTCCCGGTAGGCTGGATAGATGATCGCCCCCGACATGATGTCATGCCCCCTTGGCTCGAACATCAGCGCCTTGCGCACCCAGTCGTGATCCCGGACAAAAATCTCCCGACGCTCACTGATCGGCGCATGCGGAAGCAGCGGTCCGCCTCCGGCGACAAGGCGCACGGGATTTCCTGACGTATGCGCGTCGATGCAGAAGAAGCTGTTTCTCATCTTTTGGTGTCCTTGCTCATCTTGTCTTCGGCAGCCTGTTACGGTCGAGCAGGCCGCGGGACAGCCGGTCGAGCAGAAGGGCGACTGCGACGATCGCCAGGCCCGCCCGCAGGCCAAGCCCCATCTCCATGCGCGTCAGGCCGCGCGTCACTTCCGCGCCGAGACCGCCGGCACCGACGAGACCCGCCAATACGACCATCGCCAGCGACAGAAGGATGCATTGGTTGAGCCCGACCAGGAGTGTCTGCCTGGCCAAGGGGATCTCGATCTTCCAAAGCACCGAACGAGGCGGCGCGCCGATGGCGCTGCCGAGTTCCACGAATTCTCTCGGCACCTGGTTGAACGCCAAAGTGGTCAGGCGAAGCATCGGCGGAATGCCATAGACGATGGTGGCGATGATTGCCGGCACACGTCCAAGGCTGAAGATCATGACTGCTGGAATGAGATAGACCCACGGCGGCACGGTCTGCATCACGTCGAGAACCGGACGAACCATCGCCTCCAATGTCTTGTGGCGCGAGCACAGGACGCCGATCGGGAAGGCGATGAGCACGGAGATCATGACCGCGACGGTGACCAGAGAGAGGGTCTGCATCGATGCCGTCCACAGCCCCATGAGGAGACAAAACCCCAGGCAAAGCCCCGCAAGGATCGCGGCGCGCGGACCGACGGCGACGAATGCCAGGATGACGACGATCGCGATAAGCCCATAGGGCGGCACGAAGAGGAGGGCCGCTTCGAATCCGGAAAGAACAGCTTCGATCAGATAGGTGATCGCCGCAAACAGCGGATGAAGGTTGGTGTTGAGCCAATCGACTGACGGCGCCAGGAAAGCACCGGGCGAAAACTGCAGGATGGACGGGTTCATGACTTCCTCCCTGTTCCCAAGCGAGCCGCGCTCTGGGTTATTCGGTCAAGCACCATGGTCAGAACCACGATGGCGATCGCGCCATTGATAGATGTCGCGATGTCGAGCGTTCTGATCGCGCCGTAGATCGTCTCGCCGAGCCCGCCGGAACCGACGATGCCTGCGATGACGACCATGCCGAAGGCCATCATCAGGCTCTGGTTGATCCCTGCCATGATGCTTGGCAGCGCGAAGGGAAGGCGGATCTTGAAGAACATCTGCGCCGGTCTGATCCCCAGCGCCTCTCCAAGCTCGATGAACTCCCTGGGCGTCATCCGGATACCGAGAGACGTCAGGCGGATTGCCGGCGGCACGGCGACGATCACGGTCGCGATCAATGCCGTCGCCGGGCCGTAGCCGAGCAGGGCGATCGCCGGCAGCAGGTAGATGTATGGCGGAAGTGTCTGGATCAGATCCAGGCCGGGCTCCATGAATTGATCGAGGGCGGGGAAGAAGCCGGCGGCAATGCCGATCGGGATGCCGATCACCAGGGCGAGTGCGGTCGCGGTCAATACCAGCGCCAGGGTGCTCATCGTCTCCGGCCAGAGCCCCATGGAAAAACAAAGCGCCAGTGCCGCGCCGCTGAGCACGGCGAACCAGATATTGACCAGTCGCCAGCCGACGAGCGCCACGATCAGCGCGACCAGGTAGAAAGGCGGAAACTGCAGGAGCCAGAGGATCCCGTCATAGAGCCCTTCGAGAACCTGTCTGATGGAATCGAAAAGGAATTCGCCGTTGTCGCTCACCCACTCGAGCGCGGCGTCCGTCCATTCATCAAAAAGATCGGTGAAGCCTGAACTATCCATGTCAATCAGCTCCAGTTGTGGGACGCCGCCGTGAGATCGTGGGTGGACGTCCCCTTGACGCCCATCAGGAGGCTGCGGGGCGTGACCACGCCGACGATCTGATCATTGTCGACGACGGCGATGGCATCTCGCTCCGACTGCATCGTCAATGTGATGAGTTCGTCGATGTCGGCATCCGGCGTCGTGCGCGCCAGCGACGCGATGTCGGAATTCGGCGCGCTCTCATGGAATTCGGCGACGCTGCGCATGACGGAATGCGCCTTGATCAGATGGAGGCGGGATATGCCGGCGACGAATTCGGCGACATAGGCATCCGCCGGGTTGAGGATGATCTCCTCGGCCGTGCCGGTCTGGATGATGACGCCGTCCTTCATGATCGCAATGCGGTCGCCGATCCGGATCGCCTCGTCGAGATCATGGGTGATGAAGACCGCGGACTTGCCCAAGGCTTTCGTCAGTTGCCGGAATTCGTCCTGAAGCTGACGCCGGATGAGTGGATCGAGCGCGCTGAACGGCTCGTCCATCAGAATGATCTCGGGGTCGGAAGCGAGTGCGCGGGCGAGCCCGACGCGTTGCTGCATGCCGCCGGAAAGCTCGTTCGGATATCGATTCACCCAGTCGGCGAGGCCGACCTTCTCGAGCGCTGCAACGGCGGTCTTGTTTCGCTCCGGCTTGGCAATTCCCTGAACCTCGAGGCCGAAGGCTGCATTTTCCAGGACTGTGCGATGCGGCAACAGAGCGACGCTCTGAAACACCATGCCGATGTTCCTAGCGCGCATCTGCCGGAGATCGACCGGCGACAGGGCGGCGAGGTCGCGTCCCTTGACGAGGACTTTCCCAGAGCTCGGCGTGATCAGCTTGTTGAGAAGGCGGATGAGCGTCGATTTTCCGCTTCCCGACAATCCCATGATGCAGAAGATTTCGCCGCGCCGGACCTCAATGCTCGCGTCGGACACGCCGACGACGCAGTTGAACTCCTTCAACACCTCCTTTTTGCCGAGGCCGCGCTCCTTGATCGACTTCATTGCCGCGGCGGACTTGTCACCGAAGACTTTCCAAAGGGATTGGCAGTCGATCAGGACATCATTGATATCGGCATTTATGGTTTTCATAGCGATCCCCTTTGAGCCATTCGGCGCTGGCTTCTTCATTAGGTTTCAGGGTGGCCGCCCGACGGATCGGACGGCCACGACGCGTTTAGTTCTTCTTGATGTTTTCCCAGCGCTTGATCAGGTCGGCATGCGCGCCGATCCAATCCTGCACGGCCTGGTCCATGGTCTTGCCTTCATTGACCGCGCCGTTGATGGCGGTGATGTCGGCGATCGGTACGTAAACGCTGGCCATTACTTCACGCGCATGCGGGTTCTCTTCAGAGAAGCCCTTGTGGCCGATCCAGTAGTAGCTCTGCGGCGGCGGGAATACGCCCTTCGGGTCCTTGAGGTACTTGACCTCGTACTTCTGAACCATCCAGGACGGCTCCCAGATCGTCACCGCAATCCACTCCTTGCGATCATAGGCGGACTTCAGCGCCGCCGTCATCGCGGCGGTGCTGCCTTCGACGAGCTGGAGCTTGAGGCCGTAGTCCTTGACTGCGTTCGAGGTATCGCGCATCAGGCCGGAACCCGGTTCGATACCGATGATCTTGCCGCTGAACTTGTCGGCGTTTTCATTGAGCTGTTCCAGCGAGTCGATCGGGACATATTTGGGAACCGCAACGCCCTGATAGAGGCCGTGCGAAACGGGCGAAATCTTTTCGAGGCGGTTCTTGTTCTTGTCCCAGTAGTCCTGCGCAACATAGTCCGTCTGCGAGCTGAGAACCTGGATGTCACCCTTGGCGAGAGCGGCATAGGCGATGCCCCACTCGGAGAACTCGGTCACCTTGACCGTATAGCCGGCGTCTTCGAGAACCTTCTTGGTGATACCGGTGATGGGCGTCAGGTCCTCCCAGGACATCGTACCCATGGTGATCATCTTTTCTTCCGCGCGAGCAGGAAGGATGCTGACCCCGATCATCGCAGCGGCGCAGAGCGCCCTCCACAAATTTTTCATTGTTCTTACTCCTGTTTTACGTTCCCATTCTCATTGAAGTCTGCGAGCGGGCAGTCTTCATATTGCGCGGGCCGAGGGATCATCCCTCGCGGCCTGCACGCAATTCCTGCAAACGGATCATCGCGTTGATGCCCAGCCAGGCGAACGGCTCCGGCGGGAGCCTCGAAGGCTCAGGGTGATCCATGTATTGTTCGAGATGCCGGGAGGCCGTTCGGGTCGCCAGTTCCGCCGCCATCATGCCGGCGAGCGTGCTCTTGACCGTTCCAAGCCCGTTTTCGCAGCATGCGGAAAACAGTCCTGCTTCGATCTCGCCGAAGGCGGGCACGTGGTTCCGGCTGAGGCACAGACGACCTGCCCAACTATGTTCGAAAGGGACATCGGCGAGACCCGGGAACCGCGCGTCGAGCGCGTCTCGATGGGCCTTGGCCATCTTGCCCATGCGCCAGTCCGACGCCTCCAGCTTGCTCTCGTAGGTGTACTTCGTGCGGATTACGATCCTCGACTGGCCAGCGGAGGTAATCTTGCGAATCGTAGCGCCCATCGCATCTGCCGGGAGCAGCGCCCACTTGTCCTGCCCCGAGGCTTTCTGGCCGAAGTCGTTTGCTGGAAACGGCGCTGTCATCGAGGCATAGGCAAAGATGTGCATCAGGCGGCCGCGATAGTGCCCGAAATCGTCGATGTGGCCATTGACCCCGAGGATCACCTTTGGAGCACTGACCTTCCCTCGGTTTGTCATGGCGGCCCAGGTGCCGCTGTCTTGCTTGAGTGAAGTGACAGGAGAACGCTCGAAGATACTGACCCTGCCCGACAGGCCCGCCGCAAAAGAGCGGATGTAATCGGCGGGCTGGATAAGCACCGCTCCGGGCGTGTAAAGCCCGCCGGTGTAGTAATCCGATGCGGTGATCTCCCGCATCTCTTTCGCGTCGAGAAACGTATAATTCTCTCCAGCGCCCCTCAGGGATTCTCCGAAGCTCCGGTTGAGCCTCATGCCACGAGCGGTGGCCGCGGCGTTGATCTTGCCCGCCGGGTCGAATGTCGCGCGCGACATCCCGTATTCCTCCGCCGCTTGCGCGGCAAAGCCTATCGCTGAGCGGTTCTGGGCCATCTCCAGCCGAGTGGCTTCCGCCTCTCCATTCGAATACTCCCCGCCTGAAAGGTTGTGCGGAACGTCGATCATGAAGCCGGAATTTCGGCCCGACGTCCCCTTCCCCACTTCGCTCGCATCGAGGATGACGATCTTGTCATCCGGCCGAAGTTCGAGAAGACGGCGGGCCGCCGAGAGGCCAGCAAACCCCGCGCCGACGATCAGCCAGTCCGCGGTCACATCGCCGTCGAGGGTCCGGACCGGGAAAGGGCGTTGGCTGACCGCCTCCCAGCCCGAGACGCCATTCTCAACAGGCAAACGTTTGACCGACTTCTGGATCATCGGATGGTCTCGTCGACCGAGCGTTCCGAGACGTCGATCCAGATGGTCTTCAGTTCGCAGTAATTGTCGTGGGCGAAGACCGACTTGTCGCGGCCGCCGAACCCGGACTCCTTGTAGCCGCCGAACGGCGTGCTGGCGTCGCCTTCTCCAAAGCAGTTGACGGTGACGACGCCGGCGCGGATCTCGCGCGAGAGCTTGATGGCGTTCCTCAGGCTGCCGGTATAGACGGACGCCGTCAGTCCGTAATTCGTGTCGTTGGCAAGAGTGATTGCTTCGGCAAGCGAATTGAAGGTGGTAACAGACAGCACCGGCCCGAAGATCTCTTCCTGGAAAAGACGGCTGGCAGGCGTAACACCCTCGACCACTGTCGGTTCGATAAAGATGCCGCCATGCGTTTCACCGCCATGGGTGACCGTCAGCTTCTCCTTCCTGGCGTCGTCGAGGAAGGATTTCACCTTCTCGAAATGGGCCTTGCTGACAAGCGCGCCGATGCGGTTTGCAGGGTCCAGCGGATCGCCCGTCTTCCATTCGCGCATATAGGCGCCGATGCGCTTCAGCAGCTCGTCCTTGACCCTGGAATGGACGATGAGACGCGACGTGGCCGAGCAGTTCTCGCCCATGTTCCAGAAGGCGCCGTTGACGACCTGCTCGGCAACGAGGTCCAGGTCTTCGGCGTCGTCGAGAACGACCGCGGGGTTCTTGCCGCCGCATTCGAGCACGACGCGCTTGAGATTCGAATCCGCTGCATAGCGCAGGAAGCGCCGGCCGGTGGGCGTCGATCCGGTGAAGGCCACCATATCGACATCCATGTGCATGCCGATCGGTTCGCCGACCTCCTTGCCGCCGCCGGTCACGACATTGAACACGCCGGCTGGAATGCCCGCTTCATGGGCGAGCTCGGCGACGCGCAGCGTTGTGAGCGTCGTCTCCTGTGCAGGCTTGACGATAACCGAGCAGCCGGCAGCGAGCGCCGGGCCGATCTTCCAGGCCAGCATCAAAAGCGGGAAATTCCACGGAAGCACGCATCCGACGACGCCGACCGGCTCACGCACGATCATCGTCAGTGCGTTGGCGCCGACAGGAGCGGTGTTGTCATAGAGCTTGTCGATCAGTTCGGCGTGCCAACGGATCGTATGAATGGTGTCGGGAACATCGACCGTCTGGCATTCGCCGACCGGCTTGCCACTGTCGAGGCTCTCCATGACGGCGAGCTCATGACGATTGTCCTCCAGCAGCCTGGCGAGCTTGAGGAGCACCGCCTTGCGTTCGCCCGGCGAACGCAGCCGCCAGCGGCCGTCGTCGAAGGCTTGCTTTGCCTTGGCGACGGCGGCGTCGACATCGGTGGCATCGCATGCGGCAATCTCGGCGAGAACCTCGCCCGTCGCGGGGTTCGTCGAGGTGAACGTCTTCCCGGAATTGGCCGGTCGAAATGCGCCGTCGACGAAGGCATTCGTCGGAAACTGAAGGCTGGCGGCGATCGCCTTGTATTCGGAGGCGGTCAAAGGTTCATGCATGATTTGCTCCCGAGGTGATCTGGCCAACCGTGCACTTCAACGTGGCGACGACGGTCTGGAGGGTTCGTTTTTCTTCGGAGTTGAGCGGACGCAGCGGCGCGCGGACCGATCCGACATTCAGCCCGATCAACTCGCATCCGTGCTTGATCGATTGGACGAACTTCCCGCATTCCAGGAAATCCATGAGCGGCAGCATCGCCGTCATGATCGCGCGGCCCTTGTCGAAGTTCTTTTCGAGGACGCAGGCTTCGTAGAGGGCGACGTGTTCGCGCGGGAGGAAATTGGAGCCGGCGCAGACCCAGCTCTTCGCACCCCATGCGAAGAATTCGAGCGCCTGGTCGTCCCAGCCGCAAGACAGCGCAATATGCGGAAATTTCCGGGCAAGCAGGTGCAGATTGCCCATATCGCCGGAGCTTTCCTTGATGGCGATCACGTTCCTGGATTTGCCGAGGCGGGAGAAATACTCCTCGCCCATCACCACGCCCATGCGGGCCGGATAGTTGTAGAGCATGATCGGCAGGTTCGCCGCACGGTCGACGGTCAGGGCGTGGACCGCGTTCTCACGCTCGGTCGGCAGCGCGTATGGCGGTGACGACACCAGAATTGCATCCGCGCCGATTTCCTTCGCCGCCTTTGCGTATTCGACCGAATCTTCGGTCCGTGTGGCGCCGGTTCCGATAATGAGTGGCAGCCGCGTGCCGATGACCTCCCTCGCATAGGCCGCGAGTTCAAAACGCTCCTGGCTGCTCTGGGCGTAGTATTCGCCCGTCGAGCCGCCGACGATGATGCCGTGGACGCCCGCCTCGATCAGCGACTCGAGCACCGCGGCAAATCCAGCCCTGTCGATTTGGCCATTCTGATCAAGCGGCGTCACCGCCGGCGTATAGATCCCCTCAAACTTCACGACGATTTCTCCAGGAGTTGGGTGGCGGGGCCGCCGAGGAAGGCGTCCGCCTTGAGGCCTTGCGGAGCGATGAACATTTCCATGTTCTCGCGGGACAGTTCCCAGTGTTCGAAGACGAGGTCGACGACGGCATTCTCGTCCTGAGCGCCGAGTGCATCGATGAAGCTGTCATGATGGCCGACGGCCACTTGAAGCCGCCGCTTCATGTCTTCGTTCCTCGGCCGGAAGAAGGTGTGGCCGATACGCGCATGATCGATGAGCAGGCGGCCCAGGCTCGGCTGCAGATAGACGTTGCCCGACATCTCGCCGAAAATTTCGTGAAAGCGATTGTTCTCGAGGACCATCGCCAGAGCGTCCATGTTCTCGCTGGCGGCGCGGAACCGCTCCTGGGTCTGCTTCAGGTCTAAAAGCTGGACAGGCTTGAAATTCTGTACGGCGAGACGGCCGATCGCCGCATAGATCATCGGTGCGACGAGAAAGAAATTCCGCAGGGTGGAGTGGTTCATCGGGATGACCCGCGCACCCCTATTCTCGCGGATGTCGATATAGCCCTCACCGGCAAGGCGCCGGAATATGTCGCGGACCGGCGTCCGGGAGACCCCGTATTTTTCGCTCAAACTGGCCTCGTCCAGATCGGCGTCCGGGTCCAGCTCCATCGTCAGAATCTGCCGTTTCAGATCTTCGTAGAGATTGCTCTTGGGTGTCTTTGCCATCGTCGCTCTCCGGCCGCTGGTTGCTCTACGCCGTGAAGATGGCACGCCGCCCAGGACGAGTCAACAATTGTGTACTTTGGGTACACAATTGATATTTCTTAAATACACAATAATTCCAGGCAAGGCGGTCCCGATGCCCGTTGGGCGTCATTTCAAAACGCGAGCCATGATCGGCGCTCCGCGGCGGCGGCCATCGCGAAGTCTCTTTCCAGGCGGATTATGGTGGCAGGTCGGTGAGAATTTCTCTGCAATCGAGGTTGATGCAGTGCGCATCGACGTTGATCATCAGGCCTCGGAAGCCTGAGCCGCCGGCAAGCCGGCGCACGGCCATCACGGCGTATCTCGATATCCGGATAGGGGCGGCGTGTCGGGGAGCGCCGACCTGGCGCCCCCCGGAGTCCGTCACGCGGCCAGGGCGCCGCTTTTCTTGGCGGTCCAGGTTGCGATGTAGTCCATAAGGCCAGGGTTTAGGCAATCGTAAGGCTCGAGGCCTGATGTCCTCAACTGCGCCCTGACGGCGTCCATCTTAGCAGGGTCGAAGCCGCTTTCGATGATCGACGACACGAAGGCGGCAAAGCCCGGCTTCGCCCAGCCGCTTTCCTGAAAGCGTTCCGGATGGATGAACGACAATCCCTGGAACGGATGTTCGCGCACGACCGGCCCATACATATGCACGCCGCATTCCTTGCAGGCGGTGCGCTGGATCAAGGCTGTGGAATCGACGACGGCGAGCTTGTCGCCATTCTCCTGAACTTCGACACTTTCGGTTGGAGCGACCGCCACGACCGAAAAGACTGCACCTTCGGGCTTCCAGCACTTCGTGCAGCCGCAGGCATGATTGTGGGCGATATCGCTCTTGATTTTTACCTTCACGGGATTGCTGGCGCACTTGCAGACGAGCGTCCCGCCTGCGAAAGCAGCGTCAGTCGCCCGAAAGCCTGAATCCACTGCCGGATGTATGGCTATGCTGGTCATGGGTTTCTCCTCCCCTTCTGGGCCGCTTGCGATATGCCCGGCCAAGCTCTGCAATCAGTCTCCCAATCTCCGCGCGTGCCAGCGCAGATGGTCTTCCATGAAGGTCGAAATGAAGAAGTAGGAGTGGCCGTAGCCTTCCTGCATGCGAAGCCGCAGGCTGATGCCGGCCGTCTCGCAGGCTTGCCTGAGCTCTTCGGGGCGCAATCCATCCTCCAGGAAGCTGTCCGCCGTCCCTTGGTCGACGAGAAATTCCGGGAACCGGTGCCCGTCTTCGATCAGCGAGCAGGCATCATATGCCCGCCAGGCCGTGTCATCCGATCCGAGGTATTTCTGGAATGCCGGCTTTGACCAGCCGGAGACCGATGGATGGCTGATCGGCGCGAAGGCCGAGCAGCTGCTGAAACGTTCGGGGTTCCTGAGCGCAATCGTGATCGCGCCATGTCCGCCCATCGAGTGACCGAAGATGCCTTGCCGGTCCATGTCGACCGGAAACTCGCCCGCGATAAGCTTCGGCAGTTCATCGACGACGTAGCTGTACATCCGATAGTTCTGTGCGAATGGCGGCTCGGTGGCATCGACATAGAAGCCGGCGCCCTTGCCGAACTGCCAATTATCCGGTTCGTCCGGGACGGCATCGCCCCGCGGACTGGTGTCGGGGCAGACGATGATGATGCCGAGTTCTGCGGCAAGACGCCGATACTCTCCCTTTTCCATGACGTTGGCATGGGTGCAGGTCAGACCGGAAAGGTACCATAGAACCGGCAACTTCCGTGCTTTGGCCTGCGGCGGCAGGAATACCGCAAAGGTCATGTCGCAGTCGCAGGCGTCCGAGCGATTGATGTAAACGCCCTGGGTGCCGCCATGAGAATTTTCGGTCGAGATCGTCTTCATGGCTCAGTACACGACCACGCCGCGGATGCTCTTGCCGGAATGCATCAGCTCGAAGCCCTTGTTGATGTCTTCGAGCGGCATGGTGTGGGTGATCATCGGATCGATCTGGATCTTGCCCTGCATGTACCAGTCGACGATCTTCGGCACGTCGGTGCGGCCGCGGGCGCCGCCGAAGGCGGTGCCCATCCAGTTGCGGCCGGTAACCAGCTGGAACGGACGGGTGGAGATTTCCTGGCCAGCGCCAGCAACGCCGATGATGATGGACTTGCCCCAACCGCGATGGGAAGATTCCAGCGCCTGGCGCATCACCTTGGTGTTGCCGGTGCAGTCGAAGGTGTAGTCGGCGCCGCCGATCAGGTCGCCGTGGCGCTTCGTCAGGTTGACGAGATAGGGCACGATGTCGTCACCGACCTCCTTCGGATTGACGAAGTGGGTCATGCCGAACTTTTCGCCCCAGGCCTTGCGGTCAGGGTTGATATCGACGCCGATGATCATGTCGGCACCGGCGAGCTTCAGACCCTGAAGAACGTTGAGGCCGATGCCGCCGAGACCGAAGACGATCGCCGTCGAGCCGATCTCGACCTTGGCGGTGTTGATGACCGCGCCGATGCCGGTCGTGACACCGCAGCCGATGTAGCAGATCTTGTCGAACGGCGCGTCGGGATTGACCTTGGCAAGGGCGATCTCCGGCAGCACGGTGAAGTTCGAAAAGGTCGAGCAGCCCATATAGTGATGGATCTTGTCCTTGCCGATCGAGAAGCGCGAGGTGCCGTCCGGCATCACGCCCTGGCCCTGGGTGGCGCGGATCGAGGTGCAGAGATTGGTCTTGCGCGAGGTGCAGGAATAGCATTCGCGGCATTCCGGGGTGTAGAGCGGAATGACATGGTCGCCCTTCTTCACCGAGGTGACGCCCGGACCGACATCGACGACGATGCCCGCGCCCTCATGGCCGAGGATAGCAGGGAAGAGGCCTTCAGGATCGGCGCCCGACAGGGTGAAATCATCGGTGTGGCAGATGCCCGTCGCCTTGACCTCGACCAGCACTTCGCCGGCTCGCGGCCCCTCCAGCTGCACGGTCATCACTTCGAGCGGTTTTCCTGCCTGAACGGCTACGGCGGCGCGAACGTCCATTTTGATATCCTTCCTCTTAAATTGAATTCTGATGCTGCATATTCCGATAGACCGGCTTGTCGCCGATCTGCTTGGCTGCGTTACCGCCGAGACTTCAAGCTCTCGCTTTCGGGCTTTTTGTTCATCTCGGACCCATTGTCGCCAAAGACCCCATCACGTCTCCCGCTCAACCTGGCACCAGACCGCCAGCAACGGCCGGGCCGTGCATCTTATCGCGAAGGATTGCCCGGCGTCGTTAGCAAAGACCGTGCCGATACCGGCAGAGAACCATTGGGAATTGCCAAGGCAGATTTCACCCGGCGAAAGCAGAATGAAAGCGCGGGGCTGCGTCTGAACATGATCGGGAAATCGTGTGTAGCGATCCATATAGATCACGCCGACCCTGAGATCGGCGCGTTCTTCCATGCCGCCGGGACCGACCAAGACCGCGTGGGAGTGCGTGTTGCCAAAATTCAGGCTTGCGAACGGACCCGAGCGGCCGCGTCTCCAGAGCAGCTTATCGGCGAGGCTCTGGAACTGGCCGGCGATCGCCTCGTATTTCCGTCCCGATTTTGCTAGATGGCCGATGGCATCATTCAGCCCTTCCGGCGCGCCGGGAAGAGGCCCGCCCTCCGGACGCACCTTGCCGGTCTTGAGCAGCCTCTGGAGAACCTTGCCCGCGACGAAGCTGGCAACGGCAGGAGCCTCCGCCGACAGCATCAGCCCGCCGACATCGTTGAGGAATTCCTGCAGCGGCCGAGAGCGCCTCTCCCTCCCGATGTCGTGCAGCCGTATATATGCCGGCTTTTCATCATCGTTCAGGAGAAGGTCGGAACCAGGTTTGTTTGGACGTCCCACGAGGCGCGCCACGTTCGGTCTCCCTCGCTAGAGCGCCTTTTGCAATTCCGGCAGGGCGTCGAAGAGATCGGCGACCAGTCCGTAGTCGGCGACCTGGAAGATCGGTGCCTCCTCGTCCTTGTTGATGGCAACGATGACCTTCGAATCCTTCATGCCGGCCAGATGCTGGATGGCACCTGAAATGCCGCAGGCAATATAGAGCTGCGGCGCCACCACCTTGCCGGTCTGGCCGACCTGCCAGTCGTTCGGGGCATAGCCGGCATCGACGGCAGCGCGCGATGCACCGACGGCAGCGCCGAGCTTGTCGGCGAGCGGCAGGATGACCTCCCTGAACTTTTCCGCCGAGCCGAGTGCCCGGCCGCCGGAGATGATGATCTTGGCCGAGGTCAGTTCCGGACGGTCGGAGGCCGACAGCGCGTCCCTGACGAAGGTCGACAGCCCCGGATCGGAAACTGCCGGGATTGCCTCGACCGTGGCCGAGCCTCCCTCCGGTGCGGAGGCGAAGGATGCGGTGCGCACGGTGATCACCTTTTTG
>NZ_LXFU01000041.1 GCF_001657485.1 Rhizobium sp. WYCCWR10014 | reverse complement strand
CCAAGAGGCTGCGGTGCTGCTGCCTGCGGGCCGCGCGGATGCGCTGCGGTCGGCCGCGCCCGTCCGGCATACCGCCCTGCCGTTCGCCCGCCCGTCCGGCGCGGCGTCGTGGTCGTCGCCCCTCGCCGCTACTGGCGTCCGGGTACTGCCATCGCCGCAGGTGCTGCCATCGGCTTCGTTGCCGGAGCTGCTGCCGTTTCATTGGCAGGTACGCCGCCGCAGTCTGGTCAATGCTGGTACTACACCTCGCCCGCCAAGACGACGGGTTTCTGGGACGTATGCCCGCGCTGAGCGGCTCGCAGAAAGACTGGCGAGTCCGTTCCGTTCTCTTCTTCACCACCCTCCCCAAAGTGGGGAGGCCTCGATTTTCACGTCACAATTTCTAGAGGGTACGTTCCATGGATTTCACAGTCATCGATGTTGCACTCGTCGGAAAACTTCTGCTGCTGCTTCTGATCGGCCTCGGGCCGAAGATCGCCCTGGTGCCGTTTCTGGAAAAGACCCACGCCTTCGATACCGAAACCAAGGTGCGCATCGGCCGCAAGATGGTGCTGATAGCCGTCGTTACCGCGCTGATCCTTTTCGCCACCGGCGCTCTGCTGATGCGGCTTCTCCACATCACGGGTGGTGCGGTCGCCGTCGCCGGCGGCATCATCCTCGCGCTTATCGCCATCAAGATGGCATCAGGACCGACAGAGAAGCCGCATGACGACATTGCGGCACCCGTCGATCCAGACAAGCTGGCTGTATTTCCGCTGGCGGTCCCATACCTGCTCAATCCTGTCGGCATCACGGTCATCATCATCGCCTCCGGCGAAGTCGTCTCGATCGCCAGTGCGATACTCGTCACCGCTCTGATTCTGATCGTCGGCGCGTTCGACTATCTGGTGTTCACCAACATCGACAAGCTGGCCAAGCGCATGAAGCCAGTCACCATGATCGTCTCGGAGGTCGTCTTCGGCATTCTGCTGACGGCAGTCGCAGTCCAGCTGATCGTCGCCGGGCTTGGAAATCTTGGTATCATCACCCCGACCGCCGCGCATTAGATGCGGATGATTTTGGACCGGGCCGGCCTAAAATCTGACCCGGATTTAAATCAAAAGAATAGAGCCGAAAGCCGCTCGCTATCCGCATCATGCTTAGCTGCGGATTTGCTATCCTCCTGAGCGGAAAGCCCGGAGATTAAGGTCGGTGACAGACTGTACGATCGGCCGCCGGCTCCCTGCCATCATTCAATATCTCTGATGTTATCCATAAGTTCTATTCGTTTGAATGATGAGTTCCTAGGGCCCATATTGTGATCATGGACATGGACGAACCTCCTAATGACGACCATGCCCCTGACCCTAGAAAGGAACCGGAAAATGACCACGCTCACCTATCGCGGTGGTGGTAAGTCCCTCACCTCCGGCCAAGGCCGCTTCGATCTGGCACATTATGCCCGCAAGCTCACCCTCGCCTGGACACGCTGGCAGACGGCCCGCGAAATCGAAGCCATGCCGTTCGACATCCGCAAGGACATCGGCTGGCCGAGCACGGACGACAACAAACACCGGACCATGTAATGAATGCGACATTCCTCCCAAGATGAGGGCGGCGTCTGCACCACGCAACGCCGCCTTTTTCGTGGTCTGACCGTCCATTCCCAAGCCATTTTCAACATTGAGTTTCAGCCGCCTATCAGCCTGTCTTCTGCTTGCCCGGGGCCATTCTGGCGGTTTGATCGGTCAAATCGCCGGCGATGTCGCATATTTGCTCTTCCCGGCCGCATTTTTCCATGCCAGTGTCGCTTTCAGGACATCGGCGCGACGCATTCCGCGCAACGAATGTGTCATCGCCCCTCGAGCATGGATTTCGCTATGAACAGGATGCAGATCAAGAAGCGTTCGGTAGTCTTCTTTATGGTACCGCAATTCACCATGCTGCCCTTTTCGGCAGCCGTGGACACCTTGCGCATCGCCAATCGCATGCTCGGCTATCAGGCCTATACCTGGCGGCTGACCTCCGTCGACGGGGAGAAGGTCTATTCCTCCTGCGGCATCGGCGTCGAGGCCAATTCCTCGCTTGCCGAGGAGCGCCGTCATCTCGGCGGCGAAAACCGGCCGGGCATGGTGCTCGTCTGTTCCGGCATCGATGTCGAGCAGTTCAACAACAAGTCGGTCAATGCCTGGCTGCGTGAATGCTACAATCGCGGCGTCGCCGTCGGCAGCCTCTGTACGGGCGCGCATGTGCTTGCCCAGGCCGGCCTCCTGAACGGCAAGCGCTGTGCCATCCACTGGGAAAACCTGCCGGGCTTTTCGGAAGCCTTCCCGCAGGCGGAGGTCTATGCCGATCTCTACGAGATTGACGGCAATCTCTATACCTGCGCCGGCGGAACAGCCTCCCTCGACATGATGCTGAACCTCGTCGGCGAGGATTTCGGCGAAAGCCTTGTCAATCGCATCTGCGAGCAGCACCTGACCGACCGTGTGCGCAACCCGCACGACCGCCAGCGCCTGCCGCTGCGCGCCCGTCTCGGGGTGCAGAATGCCAAAGTGCTGTCGATCATCGAGCTGATGGAAGGCAATCTCGCCGAGCCGCTCTCGCTGATCGAGATCGCCGATGGCGCCGGCCTTTCGCGCCGCCAGATCGAACGGCTGTTCCGTCAGGAGATGGGCCGCTCGCCGGCCCGCTACTATCTGGAAATTCGCCTCGACCGTGCGCGCCACCTCCTGGTGCAGTCCTCGATGCCGGTCGTCGAGGTCGCCGTCGCCTGCGGCTTCGTCTCGGCCTCGCATTTCTCCAAGTGTTATCGCGAACTCTACCATCGCTCGCCGCAGCAGGAGCGCGCCGAGCGCAAGATGACCATGGCGACCGCACGCCAGGCCGTCGCTGCTTGAGACGATAGGACGACCGTTGCCGCCTGAGGTGTTGGAAATGCCCGTTGCCGCCTGATGTGAAAGGCGGCAGCTTGGCTCCGCCCTTCGGATGGCGCTATTGCGCCGCCTCTTCCGTCATCTTGGCGTCGGAATAGACCTGGTTGCGGCCCCTGTGTTTGGCCATGTAGAGAAACTGGTCGGCGGCGTTGAGGTAATTCTCGAAGGTCTCGTAACCGCCGATCTCGGCGATGCCGATCGAAATCGTGACGCCGAGTTCCTCGTCGTCGGCCGTGACCTTCAGCCGTGAAATGTCCGAGCGGATCTCGTCGCAGAGCTTGGTCGCGGCTGCCGAATCCATCTGCGGGAAGAGGATGGCGAATTCCTCGCCCCCAAGGCGCGAGAGAAGATTGTCGCTGCCCTCGAAGATCGTAAACAGCCTGTTTGCGACAGCCTTCAGCACCTTGTCGCCGATCTCGTGGCCGTAGGTATCGTTCAGCCGCTTGAAATGGTCGATATCGAGAATGGCGACGGAGCTGGGCAACTTCAGTCGCAGGCACTCGTTCACCAGCTTCGGGCCGTTGTCGTAGAAATAGCGGCGGTTATAGAGGCCGGTCAGGTAGTCGCAGGCCGCCGCCGCCCTCAGCTGCCGCATCTGCGCCAACGTTTCGGCATTGTTGGCGATGCGGCATTGCAGCTCCTCGGCGACGAAGGGCCGGTAGACGAAATCGCTGGCGCCAGCCTTGAGAAAACTCGCCGAAAGCATGCGGTCGTTGGAAGAGGAAACCCCGATGACACGCAGCCTGTCCGAACCGAAACGATGGCGGATGCGCCGCGTCAGCTCGTAGCCGCTCATATCGGGCATGTGATGGTCGGTGACGACGAGCTCGATATCGCTGTAAGCCTCGAGTGCTGCCAGCGCCTCGAGCCCCGAATTTGCCTCGACGACGAGATATTGCTGTGCCTTCAGGAGGTCGACGAGAACCTGGCGCGCCGAGGCGACATCGTCGACGACGAGCACCCGCGTCTTGCGGTTGGAGATCGCTCGTCGGACGGTGGCGACCAGATTGTCGAGCGCGAATTCATTGTCCTTCAGCACGTAATCGATAACATTGCGCTCCATGATCTTGTTGCGCGTGTTGAGATCGAATGTCGCGGTGAAGACGATCGCCGGGATATCGTGCTCGATCGTGCAGTCAAGCGCTTCGCCATAGGGCGAATCCGGCAGGTTGAGATCGACGACGGCCATGGTGTAGCCGTGAGCGTCGTCGGCAAGTTCCTTGCGAAGAGCCTTCAGCGACGGGCAGGATTTGACGGCAAGGCCGAGCTCCGTCTGGAACCGGTGGCAGAGTACGGCGGAAAACATCCGGGAATCTTCAACCAGAAGTATTTTGAGCCCGCCGGAGCGTAACCCGATGCCATCCCGCTGAAAATCCGCTTGAAAAGCCACAGCCGCTACTCCCCCATGCGTCTGACGGGCGCGACTCGGCCCTCTCCCCGGCGGGGACGATAACCGAGAGGCCTGCGCGCGTGAAGGGGACAAATAATGGCGCCATTACTTGTAATTGCAAAAATTCGACGACTGTCCCCGACCGTCATGTCCGCCCCCATGGCGATACCGATACTGGAAGGGCCGTCAGGCAACCGCCCGTTCCTTGCGCATCGATTGAATTTGCAGCAGCGTATCGAGGTTCTGGTTGACGCGGCAGTAGAACTCCTCGTCGATGAAGGGACGCAGCATGAAATCATTGCCGCCGGCCTTCAGGAATCGTGCCGAAAGCAGCCGGTTTGAGGAGGAGGAAACTCCGATGATGCGCAGTTCGTGCGAGCCGATACTGGCACGAATGCGCCGCGTCAGTTCGAAGCCGTCGATGTCGGGCATGTTGTAGTCGGTGATGACAAGGCCGATATCGCGGTTGGCCTTCAGGATTTCTAGCGCCTTGCCGCCACTCTCAGCGACGCTGACACGGAAATTGTAGCGCTTCAGCCGGCTCGACAGCAGGGCGCGCGCAGTCGCGCTATCGTCGACGATCAGCACGTGATGGCGATGATTGGTAAGGAAGCGGCAGATCGATTCCGCCAGAAGGTCGACGGCGAAGATATTGTCCTTGAGGATATAGTCGACGATATCCTTGGCCATCAGCTTATCGCGCATGTTTTCATGGAAGGTGCCGGTAAAGACGATGGTCGGGATGGAGAGATCGACCAGATATTCGAGCGCTTCGCCGTTTTCGGCGCCGGGCAGGTTGATGTTCGAGATCGCCAGCGTGATCGGATCGGAAGACTTGTCGTAGGAAAGCTGTAGATCCTCGAAGCTGCGGCAGATCTCGACATCGATGTCGAACAGCTCCTTGAGGCGTTTGCTGATCATCGAGGTGAATACGTTGGAATCTTCCGCGACAATAATACGCGCACCAGCAAACATTTCCCCGGAATATTGCATCCCCGAAATACCTAGAAACGCCATAGCAAACCCTTGATGTAAAATCTGTCCCCGGATCAAACTGATACATCAATTGATTTGAATAATTATTAATCGGCGCGCCCAGTTCTAAACGAAGAGGCGGCCCGATGGGGTCGCCTCCGATTTCTTTGCGGATATGATTAAGAAATCAGGCGCGAAGCGCCGCATTCTCGGCATCGAACAGGCTTTCGTCGACAACCGTCGCACTATAGGTCGATCCGAGGATTTTGATCTTCAGCTTCGTGCCTTCCCTGGGATCGTCCCGCCGCGGAATCGCAAGCGCCAGCGCTTGACGCGACCACGTCGGATTTAGACGATTTCCCGTGGACCTGTCCGGGTGGCACTGCTCAGTCGAAGCGATTATAAACGAGCCATCGACCCCGACCCGCCGACAGGTTCGCCCATGATCCAATCCGACCCGGTGCTCGAATGGCTTCTCGACTCCGATCCGTCGATCCGGTGGCAGGTGATGCGCGACTGCTCGACGCCCCGGAACGAGAATGGATGGTCGAGCGGGCCAAAGTCGAGACTGAGGGCTGGGGCGCCAGGCTGCTCTCCTGCCAGGATGAGGACGGGCAATGGGCAGGCGGCGCCTTCTTGCCCGCCGGTTTCGACCAGCACGAGTGGAAGGAGCGCGGCCAGCCGTGGACGGCCACGACCTTCTCGCTGTCGCAATTGCGGGAGTTCGGTCTCGATCCCGCCTGCACGTGCGCCAGGCGCACCGTCAAATTGATCGGCGCCAACGCCCGTTGGGAAGAAGGCGGCCAGCCCTACTGGGAAGGCGAAGTCGAGGAGTGCATCAACGGCCGCACCGTTGCCGACGGCGCCTATTTCGGGATCGACGTCTCGTCCATCGTCGACAGGCTGGCCGGCGAGCGGCTCGACGACGGCGGCTGGAACTGCGAGCGGATCAATGGCTCTGTCCGCTCGTCTTTCGCCAGCACCATCAACGTGCTGGAAGGCTTGCTGGAATACGAGAGAACGACCGGCGGCACGCATCGGTCTCGAGAGGCGCGCAGGACGGGCGAGGAGTTTTTGCTGACCCGCAACCTCTTTCGCCGTCTCGGCACCGGCGAGCCCGCCGACGAGCGCTTCCTGCGCCTCCTGCATCCGAACCGCTGGCGCTACGACATTATGCGCGCGCTCGATTATTTCCGCTCCAGCGCAATCCTGACCGGAATCGACCCCGATCCGCGCCTCGGCGAGGCAATCGACCACCTTCGTTCCAGACGCTTGCAGGACGGCACCTGGCCGCTCGACGGGAGCCCTGCCGGTCGGGTGTGGTTCGAGGTCGATGACGGGCAAGGCAAACCCTCGCGGTGGGTGACGCTCCGGGCGATGCGGGTGCTCAGATGGTGGGATGCCTAGCGCTCAAACAATGCCTGACCGCAATCTCAGCGCGCAGGAAATGCACTCATGACTGACTGGTGGTCAGTCAATATGATCCTGATCTCGCCGCCACCCTGCCCTGCCGCGCGATCTTATGTGTCGTTACGCGCAGCAGCCGCTCGCTGCCGCTTGCGGCCCACAGCAGGCCGCCGCCTTGCTGTTTTCCTCTGCCAGCCAGCGATCGCGCGGCTTGCAGCTTGCCGGCCGCGGCGAAAGCGTAACATGGACGGCGCCGGCGCGAAGAACCGGCATCGCCGCGCAATAAAGCTGCATTGGCCGCACGCCGTCGCTGACTTCGAAGGTCAGCTTCGCCGAACCATCCAGTTGCACATGATCGGAAACCTTGCGGATGATTGCATGGAACTTGCCGGCCGGCATATGCATGCGGTCGCCTTCCTCGATATCCCAGAGCTGGATGAAGATTTCCGCCCACGCTTCTGGATTGGCGCCGCAATCCAGGCCTGAGAATTGGCCCGCCTTGACCTCGGTGACATGATAGCCAGGCTTCACCGCCTTGCCGTCATAATAGAAAATCAGCGGAGAATCCTTGGCGCCGGTAAGCACACTGAGCAGCAGGCCGAGATCGATGTCGTTCTCTTGAATTTTGCTGTTGTCGATGACGTTCATTTGCGCTAATCCTCGTTTCAATGATTCAAGGATTATTGAAATATGGATCAACGTCAAGCCCTCATCGCATTCGGCGCGCTCTCGCAGGAAACCCGCCTTCACATCGTCCGCATGCTCGTGGTTTCGGGTCCCGACGGCATGGCGGCAGGCGCGATCGCTGAGAAGGCGGAGGTCTCGCCCTCGAATATCTCCTTCCACCTAAAGGAGCTCGAACGCTCGGGCCTGATTACGCAGCAGCGCGAATCCCGCTCGATCATCTACACCGCCAATTACGAGGCGCTCGGCGGCCTGATCCGTTTCCTGATGGAAGACTGCTGCGGCGGGAACCCTGAGATCTGCGCACCGGCTGCTGCCGTCGCTGCATGCTGTGCACCTGCAACCAAGGAGGAACTGCAATGACCCCCGACCGCGTTTACAATGTGCTCTTTCTCTGCACGGGCAATTCTGCCCGCTCGATCTTGGCGGAATCCATCCTGGAGACCGAAGGCAAGGGTCGATTCAAGGCCTATTCGGCCGGCAGCCAGCCGAAGGGTGAAGTCAATCCCTATGCGCTGAAGGAGCTTGCGGCGCAGGGCTACCCAACAGCCGGCTTCCGCTCAAAGAGCTGGGACGAATTCGCCGAGCCGGGCGCTCCGGAGATGGACTTCATCTTTACGGTTTGCGACAGCGCTGCCGGCGAGGCTTGTCCCGTCTGGATCGGTCATCCGATGACCGCCCATTGGGGCGTCGAGGACCCCGCTGTCGTCGAGGGCAGCGAAGTCGACAAAGGCCGCGCTTTCGCGCAGGCCGCCCGCTTCCTCAAGAACCGGATCAGCGCCTTTTTGAGCCTGCCTCTTTCCTCGATCGACAAGCTCGCCCTGGAAACGCACCTGCGCCAGATCGGCACTATGGAAGGCGCCAGCATCAAACGGCCCAAGGCGAGCTGATGGGTTTCGATTTGAACCAGCAGGCCTTGGAAGGGCACGACGACAGACTTCGCGGCGCGCTCGCAGGCGCCGGGCTTCAGGTCGATGACCTCACAGACGCCGGCCGAAGCTTCTATCGGTTTACACGTGGCGGCGAGACGGTCGGCTTCGGCGGGCTGGAACTCTATGGCGAGACTGTACTCCTGCGTTCCATTGTCGTGCTGTCTGATCAGCAAGGTTTTGGCTTCGGCCATGCGATCACCCTTGGCCTGCTCGATCAGGCCCAAAGGAAAGGCGCAACTGCCGGCTATCTGTTGACAGAAACAGCCGCCCCCTTCTTTCAATCGCTCGGCTTTCGTCCGATCGCCCGCAATGAAGCGCCGGCCGAGATCCTGACGACGCGGCAGGCCGCAAGCCTGTGCCCGGCATCGGCCACCCTGATGGTCCGGAGCCTGCCGGCATGAGCGCGCCGGTGTTCCCCCCGTCTCGACGACTGGTCGCCGAAGCGCTCGGCACGCTGCTGCTCGTAGCAACCGTCGTCGGCTCGGGCATCATGGCGGATAGCCTGACGGACGATACGGCGCTTGCGCTGCTCGGCAATACGCTGGCAACGGGGGCAATCCTCGTGGTCCTGATCACGATCTTAGGCCCGATTTCCGGCGCTCATTTCAATCCGGTCGTATCGCTGGTGTTTGCGCTCCGGCGCGAACTGCCTGCCTCCTCCGTTCCCGCCTATATCGCCGCGCAGATCGTCGGCGGCATTGCCGGAACGATGCTCGCTCATGCGATGTTCGCCCTTCCCGTGCTGCAGGCCTCGGAAACCGTGCGCACCGGCGGCGCGCAATGGCTCTCTGAGGTGACGGCAACCTTCGGCCTCGTCTTCGTCATCTTAGCCGGTGTGCGCTTTCGCGCCGATGCCGTGGCATGGCTGGTCGGCCTTTATATCACCGCCGCCTATTGGTTCACCGCCTCCACGTCCTTTGCCAATCCCGCCGTCGCGATTGCTCGATCGCTGACGCACACCTTTTCCGGCATCCGCCCGATCGATCTACCGGGCTTTATAGCCGCTGAAGTCCTCGGCGCCTTGCTGGCGCTGATCCTTGCGGGATGGCTGCTGATGGAAGCCCGCGATCCTGAAACCCTCACCAAGACGGAATCCGCCTCATGACCATAGATGTTACGATCTATCACAACCCCGAATGCGGCACTTCGCGCAACACGCTTGCGATGATCCAGAACGCCGGCATTGAGCCCAACGTTATCGAATATCTGAAAAAACCGCCGTCGCGCGAGCAGCTAATCAAGGTGATTGCGGATGCAGGTTTGAGCGTTCGCGAGGCGATCCGCGAAAAGGGCACGCCCTATGCGGAGCTCGGCCTCGACAACCCTGATCTTACCGACGAGCAATTGCTCGACGCGATGCTGAAAGATCCGATCCTGATCAACCGGCCCTTCGTCGTCACCCCTCTCGGCACGCGCCTGTCGCGGCCGTCGGAACTTGTCCTCGAAATCCTGCCGGAGACGCATCAGGGCGCCTTCACCAAGGAAGACGGCGAGAGAGTGCTCGATGCCGGAGGCAAACGGATTGTCTGATCTGCCTGCGGTATCGCCGATGCATCTGCATCAACCGGATATGGACGCGCTCAGGCCGGCGTTCTCGACGCACAAGCCGCGCATCTTGATCCTTTATGGCTCCCTGCGAGCAGTGTCCTACAGCCGCTTCCTCGCACAGGAGGCTGCGCGGCTGCTCGAATATTTCGGCTGCGAAGTGCGCATCTTCAATCCGGAAGGTCTGCCGCTGCCTGATGCGGCGCCGGCGAGCCACCCAAAAATTCAGGAACTGAGAGAGTTGTCGGCATGGTCGGAAGGCCAGGTATGGGTCAGCCCTGAGCGTCATGGCGCGATGACCGGCATCATGAAAGCGCAGATCGACTGGATTCCATTGTCGGTCGGCTCGGTCCGGCCGACGCAAGGCAAGACGCTGGCGGTCATGCAGGTCTCTGGCGGCTCCCAGTCCTTCAATGCGGTAAGCCAGCTTCGCATCCTTGGACGATGGATGCGGATGATCGCAATTCCCAATCAGTCCTCGGTTGCCAAAGCTTTCCAAGAATTCGACGCGGACGGTCGTATGAAACCCTCGTCCTATTACGACCGCGTCGTCGACGTATGCGAGGAATTGGTGAAGTTCACGCTGCTGACCCGTGATGCCTCGAACTATCTGACCGACCGCTACAGCGAGCGGAAGGAAGAAGCCGAAAAGCTCGAACAGCTCGTGAGCCTCAGATCCCTATGACAATCAGCACCGAACGACCGCCGGTAGCGGCCATTGTCGCACTCGGGCTCACGCAGATCATCGGTTACGGATCGCTCTATTACAGCTTCAGCATTCTCGCCCCTGACATGGCCCGTGATCTGGGCTGGTCATCGGAATGGATCTTCGGTGTGCTCTCAGCAGCCCTTCTGATCGGCGGTCTGGCCGCACCTCTCATGGGCACCTGGATCGATCGCTTCGGCGCCGGCAGGATCATGACATCGGGCTCGGCGATCGCCGCTGCTGCCCTGGTCGCCTGCGCCTTGGCGCCGGGAAGGATCGCTTTCGTCGCGGCATTGATCGGCATCGAGATCGCCTCGAATCTGGTGCAATATGGCGCAGCCTTCGCCCTGCTCGTCCAAATCAGGCCGCAGGTCGCCCAGCGCAGCATCACGTATCTGACGCTGATCGCCGGCTTCGCCTCAACCATTTTCTGGCCGATCACCACGGCGCTGCATGCGCATCTCTCATGGCAGAACGTCTATCTGATCTTCGCCGCGCTCAATCTCGTTGTCTGCCTGCCCATTCATGCCTGGCTCTCCCGTGGCGTCAGCCAAACCAGGAGACGGACCGGAGAGGAGGCTGCAAAACGCGTCGAGCCGAGCCTTCCGCCGTCTGTGCGCCGGCCGGCCTTTATCCTGATGGTGACCGGCTTTGCTTTGGAAAGCTTCGTGAACTCGGCGCTTCTGGTTCACATGGTGCCTGTGATGTCGGCCCTCGGCCTCGGCGCCATGGCAGTGGTGGTCGGAACGCTCTTCGGCCCGTCACAGGTGCTGAGCCGCCTCATCAACATGGTCTTTGGCGAGAGTTTGTCGCAAGTGATGCTGGCGATCATCTGCGCCATCCTGCTGCCGACAGCCCTTGTCATCCTCATCGCCACCGCACCCTCGGTGCCCGGCGCATTGGTCTTCGCCGTCATCTTCGGCCTCGGCTCGGGCCTTAACAGCATCGTCTACGGAACCTTGCCGCTAGCGCTCTTCGGAAGCGATGGCTACGGCCGGCGGCAAGGACAAATCATGTCGGTCCGTCTCGTCGTCTCCTCGATGGCGCCGTTAGCGCTTGCCTTCCTGATGGGCAATCTCGGCGTATCGTGGTCGCTGTCGATCGCTGCATTGCTCAGCACCGTCGCCGTCGCCGCATTCCTCGCCATTATGCGGCTGACGCGCCCGATTGCCCGGCCGGAAACTGTCCCCAATCCCCGAGAAGCTTGAGCGCGTTTAATCAAGACAGGCGCTACTTGACGACGGCCGAGCCCTTGACGATGTCGATCGTCTCGCCGCCGTCGAGCCCGATGCGGTCGCCGTCGGGCGTCGTCATGAAGCAGCCGGAAGCACAGAGGTTTTCCGAAGCGCCGGCATCGACCACGACCTCGACGCGCTGGCCGCTCTCGGTGATGACGAGCACGACGGCGGCTGGATCGGTGTTGGTGATGGATGCCGCTTCAGCCGCGGGTGCGGCAAGCAGCGGGACAAGCAGAACGGCGGCAAATCTTGCCATCATGTGCGGCGGCGCTGGCGCGCCCTCCCCTCGAACGATCGGTGCTGCCCCCGGCAGCGATCCCGATAGTGGAGATCATGCACATATAGCTGTGAATGATGGCTGAATGACCCGTTCAGCCTTTCCGGTTGCCGTCTGCGGCCTTGCTGCGCAATTGCCGCACCGGCTGCTCTTCCTCCTCCATGGGCGTGTCCGCCGAGTTTTCCTGCTCGTTGGGTTGATCCCTGCCCGCATCGGCAAGCGCGGGACGAGCCTCTCGATGGATGGTAAGATCGGTCTGCGGCAGCGGGATTTCAATGCCCTCGGCCTTGAAGCGCTTAAGGATCTCGATCCTGAGATTGTTGCGCACTGCCATGCCGTCACCCATGTCGGCGAGGAAGAAACGCAACTCGAAATCCAGCGAATAGGGCCCGAAGCGCAGGAATTCGACATGCGGCTCCGGATTGCGCATGACGAGCGGTATCTTGGCCGTCAGTTCCAGCAGGATGTCCATCACCTGCTGCGGATCGGCGTTGTAGGCGACGGAAACCGGAATTTCCGAGCGACCGATCTTGTTGCGGTGTGTCCAGTTGCCGACGAGGCCGTTGATCAGTTCCGAATTAGGCACGATGATCGACTGCTTGCGGAAGGTCTCGATCTCCGTGGCGCGCACCGAAATGCGTTTGACGATGCCTTCGGCGGTGCCGGAAACGACGTGGTCGCCGACCTTGAACGGCCGTTCGACGAGCAGGATCAGGCCGGAGACGAAGTTGGAGACGATGTTCTGCAGGCCGAAACCGATACCGACCGAAAGTGCGGAGGCGACGAGCGCGAAGCTTGAGAGGTCGATGCCGGCCGCCGAAACGCCGATGATCGCCGCGATGCCGACTCCGAGATAGCCGATGCCCGTCTTGACCGAATTGCGCACGCCAAGATCGACATGGCTTCTGGCCATGACATTACCGTCGAGCCAGCGCTGCAGCCAGCGCGTCAGCAGGTAGACGCCGGCAAACAAGAGAATGCCGGTGCAGATGCCGAGCAGCGAGATACTGATACCGCCGAGCCTGACTTCGGTAAACAGCCGATAGGCAAGAATCTGCAGGTCCTGCACATGGAAGCCCCAGAGCAGCAGGATCAGCGGGATGCCGACGAGAAGCGCCACCGCATAGATGGCAAGGCCGACGACCAGGCCCGCCTGGTCGATCGCCACCGGCCCGAGCTTGAAGCGGCGTGTGAGGAAGCTTGCGAAGAAGGTGTCGCCGAAGCTTTCCTGCCTGGATATTGCCTTGCCGGAAAGCAGGCCGACATACATGGTGACGACGACCGCGCCGGTGATGATGAGCTGCGTGGCGACGAAGCGCGCCAGCCCGACATAACCGGTCAACGCGGTGAGGATGAGGCCGGCGCCGACGACCCGCAGGATGATCGCCATGCCGCGCGGCCAATGCCTTCCCGGCGCATCGGGATCCCCGTTCTTCGCCAGCATCGGCTTGCCGAACGAGACCGCGATCAGGATCAGGCCGATGATCAGCGCGGCAATCAGGCTTCTGACCACGGTCAGGACCAGCGGCGAGCCCATCGCCTCGCCGATCGTGCCGAACAGATAATCGAGTGCGTTGACGATTGCCATCGCCAGCAGGCAGTAGCCGATCGAGCGCGCGCCGAGATTGGAAAGCCGAACGAGGCGCCAGCGCGGTTCGAGCGGCGCGAAGATGGCGTTGACGAAGCGGCCGACGAAATAGACGAGCCCGATCGCCCCGAACAGCGCGCCGATGACAGGCGCGATATCGGGCCTCAGCACATTGAACCCGTTAAGGAAAAAGAACGAGGTGACGAGCAGCACCGAGAGAGCCAGCGTGCGGATCAAGGTCGACCAGAAGGCGATCGACAGCCGGCCGATATAGGACGGGTTCTCGACAGCCTCGTCGCGGCGCAGGTAAGAGCCGAACAGCCGGTAACTGCCGGACAGAAGGATCAGCGCCGAGGCGAGCGACAGGAAGATCGCCGCAAACATCGGGAAACGCTTGAATTTCCAAACGAAGGTGGCCCAGCTCGACAGGGCCTGCGAGAATTCGCTGGCCTCGTGCACGAAGGCGCTGCCGGCATCGTCGAGCACCGAGACCGAAATCTCGGTGCGCCTGAGCAGCGTATCGGCAAACAGCCGCCGCCGCATCTCGGTGATCTCGTTGACGAGCTTCGTCACTGTGATCGAGAGGTTTTCGGCGTCGCCCGTCAGCGCGTTGATCTGCGCGCGTTCGGCGGCGAGCGCGTTGCGCTCCTGGGTGACGATCTCGGCTTCAGGCGGCTGCCCGTCCTTCGGCGGATCGCCGATCTCGGCAAGCCGGTTCTTGATCTGGTCGAAACGCGGCCTGAGATTGACCGATATGGTGATGACGGCGCGGCTGAGCTCGTCGGCTTTGGTCGCAAGCCCGACCAGGGCATCGTCATTGTCGGCATTCTGCTGGACGCCGTCCTGAAGCGCAGTCAGCTGGACCTTCGCCTTGTCGATCTCTTTTGTCGCCTGGTCGAACGGCGTATCGGCGAGCGGCGCCTGCGCCGCCGCCGGTGCTTGCGGCTCCTGTGCGAAAGCCGCAGCACCCTTGAAATGCGCGCCAGCGACCGCCAGCGTCAGCAGTAGAATGGTGCGAAGCAGGATCGGTCTCAGCCGCAAAAGCGCCTCCGGGAAAGGTTGTCGTCGGAATAGAATGCCAGCTTGTCTTAGTAAAGAAAGGCGACAGAAAGGCGGAAGCCCCCTGGAAACCCTTAGAAACCGGCATCGGGCCGGGAGAGATAGTTGCATTCCTCAGCCGTCGACTCGCGTCCGAGCATGGCATTGCGGTGCGGAAAGCGGCCGTAGGCGGCGATCACGTCGCGGTGGCGGATCGCATAATCGAGATATTCGGCATCGCCGAGCGCGCCGAACAGTTCCACCGATCGCTCCTGCTCCGCGAGGTCCTCGGCGTGTTCGAACGGCATGTAGAAAAAGGTACGGCATGCGGCCTCGACCGCCTGATCGGCCCCGGATGCCAGTGCGAGCTTGGCTTCCCGAAGCGCCAGCCCATCGGTCGCGACGGCAAGCGCCGTGCCGCGATAGATGTTGCGGGGAAACTGGTCGAGCACGATCACAGCCGCCAGCCGGCTCTCCGCATCCGCCCGCCATTCGGCGCCAGCACCCGCGGCAAGAGCCAGATGGGTATCGCGGAAGCCTTCGCGGATCTCCACGTCGAGTTCCGGCGTCGCGCGGAACCACAGCTCCCGGCCGCATCTGACGAACCAGAAATCATAGACTTCTTCCGGTGTGCGGATCGTCACCATGCTTCCTGCCCTAGCGTTAGGTTTGTTGATGTTATTTCGGTAAGCTGTTGTACGAATAGGATGAGGGGCTGCTCGGCACACCCTTACCATCGCCCTTCACACTTACCTACTTCCCCTCATGCAACGAAAACACCAGCGTCGCCTTGGTTCCGTCGTGGCCGGGGTCATAGGCGAAATCCGATTTCAGGCTGGCGGCCATGGCCGTCAGAATGCGTGTACCGAGGCCGGTTCCCCTGGCCGGGCTCGACGGGTCGAAACCGGCGCCGTCATCCTCGACAATGACGCGCAATGCCCCGTCCGCCTGGTCGACGATGACGCGGATCTCGCCCGGCACGTTGTCCGGATAGGCATATTTGAAAGCATTGGTAACGAGTTCGCTGACGATCAGCCCGAGCGTGATCACCTTGTCGGTCGCCAGATTGACCGGCTGCGCGGTGAGGACGATCCGGTGCGGCCGCTTGTCGTCGCGCATCGAGGTTTCGAGTTCGGTGAGCAGGCTGTTCAGATATTCATCGACCTGCACCGAGCCGACCTGACGGTTCGTATAGAGCCGGCGGTGCACGCTGGCGATGGCGTTTATGCGCATCTGCGTTTCGTGCAGCGCGTCGATCGCCACCTGATCCGTGGTCATCGAGGATTGCATGCGGATCAGCGCGCCGACGAGGCCGAGGCTGTTGGCGATGCGGTGATTGACTTCGGCAAGCAGCATTTCGGCAAGGTCGCGCTGCTGGCGGATCACCTCCTGCGCCTGCGCCGTCTCGCGGCGAAAACGCGCCCGCTCTAGCGCCTGTTCGAGGGCGGCGGCGAGCAGGTCGAAATAATCGGCAGAGATGCCCTTGAGCATGTAATCGTCGGCGCCGGCCTTCAGCGCCGCGACCGCGATGCTGGTATCGTCCGAACCTGTCGCATAGATGACCGGCGGATGATCAGGCATCGCCGTGATGCAGGGCAGAATGTCGAGGCCGGTCTCGCCAGCCAGGATATGATCGAGCACGACGGCGTCGATCCCGCCTTCGCCCAGTCTCGCAAGGCCGGCAGCGCCGCTCTCGGCCCACTCGACCGAAAAGCCGCGCCGACGCAGGTTTTTCTGCATCAGGAGGGCAAGCCCCTCATCGTCGTCGATATAGAGGATGTGGATCAGGGCATCCGCATCGCCGCTAGAATTGCTCATTCGGTCTCCCGGCGTTCTCTCGCAGCGACGACCGCCGGCAAGCGTCCGAGTCGTCCGCATGGCAATGTCGTATTGCATTGGCCGCTTGGGGTAAACAGCGGTTATCCCTCACTCTTGTCGCAGGCAGCACGGAGAGAGGATGTCGGAAAGCCGGCATTTTCAGAACATGACCCTGGCCTGGGGAGTTCCCCATGGAAGCAGTTGAAGGAGATGGGAAAACGAAAAACCTGAAATGAGAGGCATGAACGCCGAGCGGCTCGATTGGTTCCGTGAATAAGCTAATTTTTCTGGAATTTCCGATGGCCGGACACTTCGGCCCCTGCCTCTGCCGGCAATTGCAGGAAGCGCAGCGACGAGACGATCGCGATCGCGCCGACCACGACGAAAGCCCAGCGGAAATCGGCAAGGACGGGATTGTCGGCGCCCCTAAAAGCCGAGGCGATGTTGAGCACGGCCGCCGCCACTGCCACGCCGAGCAGCATCGATACCTGCTGCAACATGCTCGACAGCGTCGAGGCCGAGCTTCGCTGCGCCGGGCCGATATCGGCGAAGGCGAGCGTGTTCAAAGCGGTGAATTCCATCGACCGCGACAGGCCGGCGAGGAAAAGCAGCGCGTGGATGAAAAACGGCGGCGTCTCCGGCGAGAGGAAACCGCAGCCGACGATCGAAAGCGCCGCGATCAGCCCGTTGACCCCAAGCACGGTGCGAAAGCCGAAGAAGCGCAGCAGCGGCGTCGTCACCGCCTTCATGCTGAAATTGCCGAGGAAATAGACGAGCAGATAGGTGCCGGCGGCAATCGAGCTCAGGCCGAAGCCGAGCTGGAACAGCAGAGGCAGCAGGAACGGCGTCGCATTGATCGCCATCCGGCAGGCCGTGCCCGCCGAAAGAGTCGACATCGAGAAGGTCTGGATGCGGAAGGCTGAAAGATCGAGCAGCGGATTGTCGACGGCGAGGAAATGCCGCGTCGCCATGACTGACAGCACGATGCCCGCGGCCAGCATTGATATGATGGGCAAAAGCCCGCCGTGCCATTTGACCGAGAGTTCGAGGGCGGCGAGCAGGAAGGTCAGCCCGGCGGCGCTCAACACAAAACCCACGAGATCCAGCCGGCCGGGATTGGTCTCGCGCTGCTCCGGCACGAAACGCAGCACCAGCGCTATGCCGAGAATGCCGATCGGGATATTGATGAGGAAGTTCCAGTGCCAGCTGGCATAGGTGGTGATGAAGCCGCCGAGCACCGGGCCGATCACCGGCGCCGTCAGCGCCGGCCAGGTGATCAGCGCGATTGCCTGGACGAGTTCCGACTTGCGAGCGTTTTTCAGCACGATGATACGCCCGACCGGCGTCATCAGTGCGCTGCCCGCCCCCTGGACTGCGCGCCACAGCACAAATTCCGCAAGACTGCCGGACAACCCGCAAAACAGCGAGGCGCCGGTGAAGACGGCGATCGACATCAGGAAGATGCGGCGCGCGCCGAACCGATCGCCGAGCCAGCCCGACAGCGGAATGAAGGCGGCCATCGTCAGCATGTAGACGGTGATGCCGATGCTCATCGACACCGGCTGCACGCCGAAGCTTGCGGCCATCTGCGGCAGCGAGGTGGTGACGATCGTGCCGTCGAGGATCTGCATGAAGAAGGAAACGGCCACGACCAGTGCCACGATCTTCGCCTGGCGGCCGCCTGCGGCCTCTTGCCCATTCTCGCTCGTCTCTGCCGTGGTCATCGATCTGCCAATGAAAATTCAGGATGACGCGGCAGGAAAACGGGAAGGAAGCCGATCGGAGATCTGCCGCGCGGAGGAGCACGGAGATGGAAAGCCGCGCACTGGCTGAATACGCCCGTTGCAGCCGGCCGAAAAGGCTAAATCTCGCACTGCGCAGGAATATTCCCGATGCGGCCCGATACCTGGCGGCATAGACCCATATAGGGATTCAAGAAAAAGGCCCCACCGAAGCGAGGCCAAGCTTGAACCGCTCCGGGGAAAAACAGGAGCGGCGTGCAGTCCATATCGTGCGATCGATGTCGCTGCGAGGCCAGATGTCGCTGCATCGGTACGCTCGCCAAAGAATTTTTCGCGATCTGCCGAAAAAAGATCGACCCCAAAACTATCCGCCCAAGTGGTGCGACACCTGTCGCATTGCAGCAACGATTGGTGCTTGCAATGTTTATAAAAATGGATATCACTAAACATATTGCTAAACATGATGATTGAGGAGTTCATGTGAGCATTCTCTGAAGTGGGTGAACATGCGACGCCGGCGGGGAGCCGGCTCTTGGTTCTGGGAGGAACTTATGCAGAAAACATCGAAAGCCCTTTTGGGGCTGGCCTCGGCATTCGTCATGTCGTCGGCATTGCCCAATCTCGCCAAAGCCGATGAACTGACGCTGTGCTGGGCCGCATGGGACCCCGCCAATGCGCTGGTCGAGCTGTCGAAGGATTTTACTGCCAAGACCGGCACGCAGATGAAGTTCGAATTCGTTCCCTGGACGAGTTACGCCGACCGCTTTCTCAACGAGCTGAATTCCCATGGCAAGCTCTGCGATCTCATCATCGGCGACAGCCAGTGGATCGGCGGCTCGGCCGAGAACGGCCATTACGTCAAGCTCAACGACTTCTTCGACAAGGAAGGCATCAAGATGGATGACTTCGTGCCGGCGACGGTCGTCGGCTACTCGGAATGGCCGAAGAACACGCCGAACTACTGGGCGCTGCCTGCGATGGGCGACGTCGTTGGCTGGACCTATCGCAAGGACTGGTTCGAGAAGCCGGAACTGCAGAAGGAATTCAAGGAGAAATACGGCCACGATCTCGCAGCCCCGAAGACCTATGACGAACTGAAGCAGATCGCCGAGTTCTTCCAGAAGCGTCAGATCGACGGCAAGACCGTCTACGGCGCCTCGATCTATACCGAGCGCGGCTCCGAAGGCATCACCATGGGCGTGACCAACGTCCTCTACGACTGGGGCTTCCAGTACGAAAACCCGAAGAAGCCCTATGACATGGAAGGCTTCGTCAACTCCGACGAAGCGGTCAAGGGCCTCGAATTCTACAAGTCGCTCTACGACTGCTGCACACCGCCCGGCAGCTCCAACGTCTACATGGTCGAATCCGCCGACGCCTTCAAATCCGGCCAGGTCGCCATGCAGATGAACTTCGCCTTCACCTGGCCCGGCCTCTACAAGGACGAGAAGGTCGGCGGCGACAGGATCGGCTTCTTCCCCAATCCCGCTGAAAAGGCGCACTTCGCCCAGCTCGGCGGCCAGGGCATCTCGGTGGTCTCCTACTCCGACAAGCGCGACACCGCCCTGCAATACATCAAATGGTTCGCACAGCCAGACGTGCAGGCCAAATGGTGGGAACTCGGCGGTTTTTCCTGCCTGAACTCCGTCGTCAATGCGCCTGATTTCGCCAAGAGCCAGCCCTATGCCCAGGCATTCCTGGACTCGATGGCGATCGTCAAGGACTTCTGGGCCGAGCCGAGCTATGCCTCGCTGCTGCAGGCCATGCAGAAGCGCGTCCATAACTACGTGGTCGCCGGCAACGGCACCGCCAAGGAAGCGCTCGACGGTCTGGTGAAGGACTGGAGCGACGTCTTCAAGGACGACGGCAAGATCTAGTGCCCGACGGGATAGGCGGCATCCCTCTGCGCGCCATCCTCACCAGGTTGGCGGCCCGGATCGGCAGACGAGCCGGGCCGCCAGATCTCCCATATCCTAAAAGACCGGGTGAAAACTTGACTATTTCCCATTCCTCCATCGTCGAGAAGGCAGCCGATGCGACTGCAAGGGCAACGCCGGTCTCGGTCGCCCGGCGCGTCCGCGGCCTCTCCGACAGGGCGATCGCCTGGCTGTTCATTGCGCCTGCCATCACCCTGCTCTTGGCGATCAACATCTTCCCGCTGCTTTGGGCGGTCTATCTTTCCTTCACCAATTACCGCGCCAATCGGCCGAATGCGCCGGTCCTGGGCGTCGGCTTCGGAAATTACCAGCGCGTCCTCAACGATCCCGATATCTGGCAGGCGATGCAGACCACCGCGCATTTCGTCTTTTGGACGATCGTATTGCAGACGGTGATCGGCTTCACGCTCGCCTATCTGATCGACCGCAAGTTTCGCGGCCACGCCTTCTGGACGACGATCATCCTGATCCCGATGATGCTGTCGCCCGCGGTGGTCGGCAATTTCTGGCGCTTTCTCTACGAGCCGCAGATCGGCCTCTTCGCCTATGCCGTCTCGCTGGTGTCTGGCATTCCGACATCAGATATCCAGATGCTCGGCAACGTGTCGCTGGCACCCTGGGCGATCATCATCGTCGATACCTGGATGTGGACGCCCTATGTGATGCTGATCTGCCTGGCCGGCCTGCGCTCGATCCCCGACTATATCTATGAGGCCGCCGAGGTCGACCGCGCCTCGCCGTGGCGGCAGTTCTGGTCGATCACCGTGCCGATGGCCCTGCCCTTCATCATGCTCGCCGTGCTTTTCCGCGGCATCGAGAATTTCAAGATGTTCGACATGGTGACGCTGCTCACCGGCGGCGGGCCGGGCTCGGTCACCGAGGTCGCCTCGATCACGCTGAAACGCGCCGCCTTCGAAAGCTGGGCGACCGGCAGGGCCTCGGCCTTCGCCATCATCCTCTTCGTCGCGGTGTTCGGCCTCGCCAACATCTACGTCAAGGCATTGAACAAGGTGAAGCAACGATGAGCGCCGCCAACTCAGCCCATTCGGTCGTCGTACCGAGCCTATCCAGCAAGCGCATCGCCGGCACCATCGTCGTCCTCTATGCGCTGATCACCCTCATCCCGCTCGTCTGGATCTTCCTGACCAGCATCAAATCGCCGCCGGATTCGATCAGCTATCCCCCCAAGATCGTCTTCACCCCGTCGCTCGAAGGCTATTGCAACCTGTTCACCACCCGCACGCGGCAGACGCCGGATTATATCGCCTCGCTGCCGGCGCCGGCCGGCGCCTGCGATGAGGTAACGCGCAAGCGCAACATGGTGATTGCCGGCCCGTCGAACTTCGTGCCGCGCTTCGTCAATTCGCTGGTGATCGCCTTCGGCTCCACCTTCCTCGCGGTCTTCCTCGGCACGCTCGCCGCCTACGGTTTCTCGCGCTTCAAAGTGCCGCTCGCCGACGATCTGCTGTTTTTCATTCTGTCGACGCGGATGATGCCGCCGATCGCCGTCGCCATCCCGATCTACCTGATGTATCGCGAGCTCGGCCTGTCGGATACGGCCTTGGGCATGATCCTGCTCTACACCGCCGTCAACGTCTCGCTCGCCGTCTGGCTGCTCAAGGGTTTCATCGACGAAATTCCGCGCGAATACGAGGAAGCGGCGATGATCGACGGCTATACGAGACTGCAGGCCTTCCGCAAGGTCGTGCTGCCGCAGGCAACGACGGGCATTGCCGCGACCGCGATCTTCTGCCTGATCTTCGCCTGGAACGAATATGCTTTCGCGGCCCTGCTGACCTCGGGTGAAGCCCAGACCGCGCCGCCCTTCATCCCGACGATCATCGGCGAAGGCGGACAGGACTGGCCGGCGGTCGCCGCCGGCACGACGATCTTCCTGATCCCGATCCTGGTCTTCACCATTCTCTTGCGCAAGCAGCTGCTGCGCGGCATCACCTTCGGAGCCGTCCGCAAATGAGCCACCTGATCGAGACACGCACCCCTGCCCGCCCGAAACGGCCCTTCTTCCTGCGCCGCGGCCCGATGGAGACCATCGCTACCGTACTGATCGGTCTCGGCTTCCTGATGCTGTTCCAGCCCTTCCTGCTGGTGCTCTACACCTATTCGCTGGTCACCCTGCTTGCAGGCACCGTCATGTTCATCATCGTTTCGAAATTTCCGGAGTGAACCATGGCGGATATCAGGATCGAAAATCTCCGCAAGGAATTCGGCAGCTTCGTCGCCGTCCAGGATTCGAGCTTCACCGTCCATGACGGCGAGTTCCTGGCGCTGCTCGGTCCATCAGGCTGCGGCAAGACGACGACGCTGCGCATGATCGCCGGCCTCGAGCTGCCGTCGAGCGGCAAGATCTATCTCGATGGCGAGGACGTCACCTTCAACCGTGCCAGCGCCCGCGACATCGCCTTCGTCTTCCAGCTCTTCGCGCTTTATCCGCATATGAACGTGCGCAAGAATATCGGCTTCCCGCTGCTGTCGCAGGGCATGCCTAAGGCCGAAATCCGTCAGCGCGTCGAAGAAACCGCGCGCCTGCTGCAGATCGACCATATTCTCGACCGCTCGGTATCGGGCCTTGCCGGCGGCGACCGGCAGCGCGTGGCGCTCGGCCGCGCCATCGTCCGGCGTCCGAAATGCTTCCTGATGGACGAGCCGCTCGGCACGCTCGACGCCGAGTTCCGCGAGATCATGGTCCACGAACTTCGCGAGCTGCACAACCGCATCCACGCCACCACCGTCTACGTCACCCATGACCAGCACGAGGCGATGGCGATGGCCGACAAGATCGCCGTCATGAACCATGGCGTCATCGAGCAGTTCGGCACGCCGCAGGAGATCTATGCCAAGCCGGCGACCATGTATGTCGCCGATTTCATCGGCTCACCACCGATGAACTTCATGCGCTTCACCTCGGGCCTGAAAAGCGGCGACCGCTCCATCCTGCTCGACGGCGTCGACGTCGCCGTTCCCGAGATCCACCAGGACATGGCCGAAAGCGAGCTGGCGCTCGGCGTGCGGCCGGAGCATATCCGCTTCAACGACGCCTCAGCCCTTCGCGGCGCCGTCTATGGCAGCGAATATCTCGGCACCAACCAGGTCGTGGCTGTGGAAACCCCTGGTGGACTGATCAAGGCCCGCGTTCCCGCCAATCGCAGCTTCCAGATCGGCGAGAGGGTCGGCCTGGAATTCAATCCGGCGAAACTCGCGCTCTTCGACTGCACGTCCGGCCGCGCGGTGCCATCCTCGCTCTATCAGGAGACCCGGCATGGCTGATGTCGTCCTCAGGAACCTCACCAAGCGCTTCGGCGACACCCAGGCTCTGGCTGACCTCGATCTTTCGATCCGCGACGGCGAGTTCGTCGTGCTGCTCGGTCCCACCGGCGCCGGCAAGACCACGACGCTGCGGCTGATCGCCGGTCTCGAAAAGCCCGATAGCGGCCGCATCGAAATCGGCGGCCGCAATGTCGCCGCCGAAGCCCCCGCCGAACGCGACGTCGCCTTCGTCTTCCAGCAATATTCGCTCTATCCGCATATGACGGTTTACGAGAATCTCGCCTTCCCGCTGAAGGCGCCGGTCCGCAAACTGAGCGCCGAAGAAATCGACCGCCGCGTCCGCGAGGTCGCGCGCATGGTCAGGATCGACCACAAGCTGGAGAACCGCTCGACCAGGCTTTCCGGCGGCGAGATGCAGCGTGTCGCGATTGGCCGGGCACTGGTGCGCCGGCCGGCGATCTATCTGATGGATGAGCCGCTCTCCTCACTGGACGCCAAGCTGCGCGCGGAACTGCGCCTGGAACTCAAGCGCATCCAGAAAGAACTGGGCTCGACGCTGCTCTACGTCACTCACGACCAGGTGGAAGCCATGACCATGGCCGACCGCATCGGCATCGTCGCCGAGGGACGGCTCATGCAGGTTGGAACGCCGCGCGAAATCTACGGCAATCCCGCCAACCTGCATGTCGCCGCCCGCCTCGGCCAACCGCATATCAATCTTCTGCCAGCGGACCTCCTGCCCGGCGGCCAGCCGCCCGCCGGCACCAAGACCGTCGGCGCCCGCACCGAGCATCTCGATATCATTGTCGGCAAGGATGCCAACGCCGAGATCGACTGGATCGAACATTTGGGCGACCAAAACCATCTGCACATCAGGGCTGGCAATCACAAGCTCGTCACACTTGCAGATCCATATCTGGCGATCGCGCCGGGCGACCGGATCAGCCTGACGCTGCGCGATCCGCTTTATTTCGATGCGGCTGGACAGCGCCTTTCCTGACCGCCAAACAGACATGATGATGGCATGAAAAACAAACAGACGGGTCTCAATCGATGAAACACTTCTTCAACCGCAGGGAAAACATCGTCACCGAAGCCTTGGACGGTCTGCTTCTGACGAGCGGTGCCGGCCGTCTTGCCCGCCTCGACAGCTTTCCCGACATCAAGGTGATCCTGCGCGCGGACTGGGACAAGTCGAAGGTGGCGATCATCTCAGGCGGCGGCGCCGGCCATGAACCCTCCCATGCCGGCTTCGTCGGCAGGGGCATGCTGACGGCAGCCGTCTCCGGCGAAATCTTCGCCTCGCCGAGCGTCGATGCCGTGCTGACGGCGATCCGCGTCGTGGCAGGCCCGAAGGGCGCCCTGCTGATCGTCAAGAACTATACCGGCGACCGCCTGAATTTCGGCCTCGCCGCCGAAAAGGCGCGCGCCGAAGGTTTCGACGTCGAGATGGTCATCGTCGCCGACGACATCGCCATCCCCGAGATCAACCAGCCGCGCGGCGTGGCTGGCACGCTGTTCATCCACAAGATCGCAGGCTATCACGCCGAAAGGGGCGAGGATCTGAAGACGGTGGCAAGCCATGCCGCCGCCGCAGCCGGCGACATCGTCTCGCTCGGCATGTCGCTCTCCACCTGCAGCGTGCCCGGCCAGGCGCATGAGGATCGTCTCGGCGAGAACGAAGGCGAACTCGGCCTCGGTATCCATGGCGAACCGGGTGTCGAGCGCATCACGCTACAGCCGGTCGCCGATATCGTCGCCACCATGGTGGCGCGCCTCACCCCGACGCTCCGCGAAGGCGGAAGCCACGCCCTCCTGATCAACAATCTCGGCGCCGTGCCGCCGCTCGAAATGACCGTCATCGCCAATGCCGTGCTGTCCTCGTCGCTTGCCGATCGCGTCAAGCTGATCATCGGCCCCGCGCCGATGATGACCGCGCTCAACATGAACGGCTTCTCGCTGTCGCTGATCCGGCTGGATGGCGTTCGCGAGGCGGCGCTGACGGCGGCGGTCGAGCCGCATGCCTGGATGCCGACCGTCGAAAGCCACGAGATCAGGATCATCGCCGCACCAAGAACATCAGCCGCCTTGAACGGTGCAAATGGCGCGGCCGGAGATGACGCCCGCAACCGGCGCCTGATCACGGCGCTCTGCGAGCATCTGATCTCCCAGGAAAGCGAACTCAACCGGCTGGATGGCCGCGTCGGCGACGGTGATACCGGCTCGACGGTGGCGACAGGCGCTCGCAGCGTGCTGGCCCGCCTCGACACGCTGCCGCTCGACCGGCCGGCGGCAACGCTTGCCTCGCTCGGTGACATCCTCGGCACCAGCATGGGCGGATCGAGCGGCGTGCTGCTGTCGATCTTCTTCACCGCCGCAGCCAAGGCGATGGCTGACAAAGCCGATATATCAGCAGCCCTTCTTGCCGGGCTCGACAGGATGACGTTCTATGGCGGAGCCGGAGTCGGCGACCGGACGATGGTCGATGCGTTGTCACCTGCCCTGCAGGCGCTTGCATCCGGCGATGTCATCGCAGCGGCGAAGGCAGCGGCAGCGGGTGCCGAGTCGACGAAGACGATGATGAAGGCGAGAGCCGGACGCGCCTCCTATGTCGGCGAAAGGGATCTGGCAGGTGTCGCCGATCCCGGCGCGGTCGCGGTTGCCGGCGCGTTCGGAGTGGCGGCAAGCCTCGCTTGACCGAGTGAAGTTTGAGAGCTGCGCGGGAGACGCGGCGACAGGGAGGATGACAGTGCGGGCGGAACCGGTGCTTGTGGCAGGATTGATCGAGGTGTGCCGCGCGACGATCGCGGCAAACAGCGATCACCTCTGCGCGCTCGATCGCGCCATCGGCGATGGCGATCACGGAACCAATATGCGGCGCGGCTGCGAGGCAGTCAGCGCCGAAGGCGAAAGCCTGTCCGGCCTGCCCTTCCCCGAGGCCATGGAAAAGATCGGCCTGACGCTGGTGATGAATGTCGGCGGTGCGGCCGGGCCGCTCTATGGCACGCTGCTGATGGAGATCGGCCGCGAACTTCGCAAAAGCGAGGAGAAGGCCGATTTTTCCTTCGTGCTGAAACAGGCGATCGACGCCGTGGCAAGACGCGGGCGGGCGCATGCCGGCGACAAGACCCTGCTCGACGTGCTCTATCCCGTCCATGCCGCCTTGGCGAAGCAGTCTCCACTCGGTGACGTCGCCCGCAAGGCCGAACGCTCGGCCAACAGAACCGCCGCGATGAAGGCAATGCGCGGGCGCGCCGCCTATCTCGGTGACCGCTCGATCGGCCATGTCGATCCCGGCGCGTCGAGCTGCGCGCTGCTGACCACGGCGATCTGCCGCTATCTCGGGGAGCATCGTCCGCAATGAATGGAAAGACCGCAAATGTGGGTATCGTGATCGTCTCCCACTCGCCGCTGGTGGCAAGGGGTATCGCCGACATGGTCAGGCAGATGGTGGGCGACAGCGTACCGCTCTCTTGGTCAGGCGGCAATGTCCATGGCGAACTCGGGACCGATGCCGGCGGCATCCTGAGAGCGATCGAGGCCGCCTGGTCCGAAGCCGGCGTCGCCGTCTTCGTCGATCTCGGCGGCGCCGAAACCAATAGCGAGATGGCGATCGAAATGCTGGGCCTTCCCCGCTCGGCCCTCGTCTCCATCTGCAACGCGCCGCTCGTCGAAGGCGCCGTCATCGCTGCCGCCGAGGCGTCGGGGGGCGCGTCGCTGGCCAAGGTCGTCGCCACAGCCGAGGAACTGTCCCCCTGATGACACCAGGATTGCGTAGTGAAAAACAGGAACCCGATCCATTGCACGTGAATTGCCAGACGGAGGTGGAAGTCAAGCACGGTGTCGGGCTGCATGCCCGCCCCTCCGTCACCTTCACGCGGCTTGCCAAGTCCTTCCCCTGTTCGATTGAGATTGCTGTCAACGGCAGCGACGTCTGGCTGAACGGCAAGAGCATCATCAAGATCATGGGCGCGAGAATCCGAAAAGGGTCGATCCTCAGGATCCGCGCCGACGGCATTCTCGCCGAAGAGGCGATCCGCGCGCTGAAGGAACTCATCGAGCGCAACTTCGATGAGGAAAAGAAACATGGCCGAACCGCTTAGACTGAAAGCGAAGAGCGCATCCCCGGGCATCGCATCCGGCCCGGCCTTTCTCGCGGAGGAGCCGAAGGCTCCTTCCGCTGCCGAGCGGCCGGGCGCTGCCCCTGCGTCCCGAGCCGTCGGTGGATACAGCGCGCTGGAGAAGGCGATCGATATCTCGATCGGCGAACTTGAGCACCTTGCCGAGGGAACCGATGCCGAAAGCCGGGATATCATCGATTTCCAGATCGAGGTGCTGCGCGATCCGACGATCGCGGAAGCGACCGGCGCACGCATGCAAGCCGACGAGAATGTCGTCTTCGCCTGGGTCGCCACCCTCGACGCCTATATCGGCGAACTCGAAGCAGCCGACGAGGAACAGATGCGGGCGCGCGCTGTCGATATTCTCGACATCAAGAACCGCGTGCTCGGTGCCTTGGCCGGCACCCCGATCGCTGATTTCCCGCCCGGCTCGGTCTTCGTTGGCAAGGACATGGAGCCGAGCCGCTTTCTCGCCCATGACTGGTCGAAAGGCGGCGGCATCGCGCTGTTTGCAGGCAGCACCGCCGGCCATGTCGCCCTGCTTGCCCGGGCGAAATCGGTGCCGATGGTGGTCGGCACAGGCCGCTTTTCGGCCGTAGACGGAGATCCGGTCAGGGTGGACGGCGACGCCGGTGCAGTCGTCCTGCAGGCGGGCGGCATGCTGAGCCCGCCGCTCGCACCTGCACAAATGCCCGCCGGCGACACGCAAACCAGCGGCAGTGAGCCGCGCACGGCGGACGGCGTGCCGATCCTGCTCTCCATCAACATCAACGATCCCGCCGAGATCGACGCGCTCGATCCGGCAA
Organism: Rhizobium sp. WYCCWR10014; assembly: GCF_001657485.1. Taxonomy (GTDB): domain Bacteria; phylum Pseudomonadota; class Alphaproteobacteria; order Rhizobiales; family Rhizobiaceae; genus Rhizobium. The sequence continues at coordinate 215,199 of NZ_LXFU01000041.1, read as the reverse complement.
CGGCAGGCGTCGGCCTGATGCGCTCGGAATTTTCAGTCACTTCGGTCGCCGATGCCGCCAACGAGGAGCGCCAGCTGGCGATCTATCGCCGCGTGCTGGAGCAGGCGGGCGACAGACCGGTGATCATAAGAATGCTCGATATCGGCGGCGACAAGCCGCTCGCCGGCCTGGCAGATCTGCCGGCTCTCTCCGCCTCAGGCCCGCGCGGCATCCGGCTGCTGCTTGCCCAGCCGGAAATCGCCCGCGTGCAGGCCCGCGCCCTGCTGCGCGCCGCCGTCTTCGGCAGGCTGTCGGTGATGCTGCCGATGGTGACCTTTCCCGACGAGGTCGACAGGATGCGCGAGCTATTCCGCGAGGAAGCCGAAAAGCTCGGCCGCCGCGCCATGCCCCACCGAATGCCGCCCATCGGCATGATGGTGGAGGTGCCTGCTGCGGCGTTGATGCTCGACACCTTCGGGTCCGCGGCATTCTTCTCGTTCGGAACCAACGATCTCACCCAATATCTCGCCGCCTCCACGCGCGACGACATCGAGGCCGATGCCGGCAAGGCAGCGCCCGCCGTACTCCGGCTGCTTGCCCAGGCGGTGAAGCTTGCCGCCGGCAAGCCGGTCAGCATCTGCGGCGACATGGCCGGCAATCCCAGCTATCTGCCAGGGCTGCTCGCCGCCGGCCTTCGGCATTTTTCCGTGGCGCCGGCACGGCGTCCCGCGATAAGATCGGCGATCATCGGCCTCAACGCCGATGGCACAAGGGCAGCCGGAGAATAGGATGGCGCGCGAAGACACCGAAGACGCCATTATCGCCTACAAGTCCATTCTGGCGCAGATTATCGACAACAGGCCATCCGGTACGCGCCAGCGCCTGGCGACGGCGCTTGGAAAACATCGCAGCTTCGTCACCCAGATCACCAGCCCGACCTATGCAACGCCGCTGCCGGCGCGCCATCTGGCGACGATCGTCCGCGTCTGCCATTTCAGCGCCGCCGAACAGGAGCGCTTTCTCGAAGCCTATCAGGCGGCCCATCCAGGCAAGCTGCCGGACCTCGGCCATTCCGAGAAATTGCGGCACCTGTCGCTGATGGTGCCCGACTTCGGCGACGAGAGGAAAAACCGGCTGTTGGAAGAGGCGATCTCCGATCTGGTGCAGAAGATCGTCGCGATTTCAGGGGCGAGTGAATAGTGAGTAGTAGGTAGGTTGACGTAACGTAATGTCTTTGGCCTTGGGAGGGGCTTGATGAAGAAGTTCATGAACACTGCGGAAACCATGGTCGCCGAAAGCGTCGAAGGCTTCGTGCGCGCCCATGAGACCTTGGTGGTGTTCGGGACCGAGCGCAGATGCATCCGCCGCCGCCATCTCACGCCTGGCAAGGTGGCGCTTATATCAGGCGGCGGCGCCGGCCATGAGCCGATGCATATCGGCTTCGTCGGCCACGGCATGTTGGATGCCGCCTGCGTCGGCCATATCTTCACCTCTCCGACACCGAGCCAGATCATCGCCGCCATCGAAGAGGCCGATACCGGCGCCGGCTGCCTGCTCGTGGTCAAGAACTATGACGGCGATCTGATGAATTTCGAAATGGCGATCGAGATGGCCGGCGACCGCCACAACATCGACATGGTCGTCGTCAGCGACGACATCGAAACGTCGCGGATCGGCGAAGGCAGAGGCCGACGCGGCGTCGCCGGAACGCTGATCGTCGAAAAGATCCTCGGCGCTGCGGCCGAACGCGGCATGACGCTTTCCGCGTTGAAACAGCTTGGGGAAGGATTGAATACGCGCATCCGCTCGATGGGTGTGGCGCTGAACGGCGTGACGGTGCCGCAGACCGAGCGCACCACATTTTCGCTCGGACCCGACGAAATGGAGATGGGCGTCGGCATTCATGGCGAGCCCGGCCATGCCAGGCAGCCCTTAGCCGCCTCCGACGCCATCATCGAGCATCTCTGCGAGACCATCGCCAACGACATCGCAGTAGCATCTAGCGCAAGGGCACTGCTCTTCATCAACGGCCTCGGCGGGACGCCGCCGGCCGAACTCTACCTCGCCTATAACAGCGCCCGCCGTTTCATCGAGGAAAGAGGCATTCCTATCGAGCGCTCGCTGGTCGGAACCTACGTCACCTCGCTCGACATGCAGGGACTGTCCGTCACCCTCGCCCTCCTGACCAACGAGGAGATCGCGCTGTGGGATGCCCCGGTGGCGACCGCAGCGCTAAATTGGCCGTAAGAGTTCCCCAGGCGTCAGAGGTAAAGCGCTGCCATCTTCCGCCATGCGCCGGCACGGTGGGCGCGACCATCCCACACATGCAGCTGATGGCCGACATTCTTGTCCGCGAGCAGCCGGCTGAGATAGCGGTTGTTGTCGAGGAAAGGATCGGCATCGCCGATGGTGAGAACGATGTCGAGCTGACGCAGCCTGTCGAGCCGCCAGTCGTCGCCAAGTCCCGGCAGGAAATGCGCGGGCATGTGGAAATAGACGCTGTCGTCGTAATAGCCGTCGAACAGGTCGCCGAAGGATTCCACCCTCATCGTCAGGTCGTAGCGGCCGGAAAAGGCGACGAGCTTGCGGAAGAGATGCGGATGACGAAAGAACAGACTTGCCGCCTGGAAGGCGCCGAGGCTGCAGCCATGCACGATGGTGCAGTCATGCGAATTCTTCGCCGCCATCAGCGGTAGCACCTCGTGCAGGATATAATCCTCCAGGGCGCCGTGCCGGCGGATGCGCTCGGCCGGGTGATGGTGGAAGGCATAGAAGGTCTCGGCCGCCAGACCCTCGATGCAGTAAAGCTGCAGATGGCCGGCCTCGAGCTTGTCTGCGAGGCTTGCGACCAGCCCGAGCTGTTCATATTCGAAGAAGCGCCCGTCCCGCGTCGGAAAGACCAGCACCTTGGCGCCGGCATGGCCGAACACCAGCATCTCCATGTCTCGATGCAGACGCTGACTGTACCAGCGCAGATATTCGCGGTTCATGGCACCCTGAAAAACTGTCCGATCTTGTCGCGGAGAACCGCCTCTTGCTCAGCACTTCCAAGGTAATCGAAATGCCCGGCATCCAGGATGAAGATTTCATTAAATTTCGGTAGCGCATTTGCGACAGCAAACTGGCAGGGCGGCGCGACGGAAGGATCGAACAAAGCGACGGCAACCAGCATCGGCACCTTGATCCGCGCAGCGGCCGTTGCCGCATCGTAGAGGCGAAGCGTTTCGAGCACATCCGGATGTTTCTTATGATACTCCTGCACCGACTGCGCACTGCCGACTGTCGGAAGCGTCAGCCGCAGCGGCTGATCCCCGAAGCTGGGCAGCGCCAGATGGCCGCGATCGATGCGCTGGTCGTAAGCGATCGCCATCGCCCCGACACCGCCGCCGAAGCTGATGCCGCTATAGCCGATATGCCCTGAAAGCCAGGGATAGAGTGCAACAAGCGTCGAGACGGCAAGCCAGATATCCTCGACGCAGCCGCCGATGATATAGGATTTGGGCTTGTCGATATCGTGCAGCACATGCCAGGAGGGATTCTGCGAGATCGGCGGACGAGCGCTAAGCGATAGCCCGCGGCAACAGGGAAAAAGCACTGCCGTTTCCTTGACCGGCAGATCGACTTCAGGCCGATCCCGCCCGCCATAACCATGCCCGACGACGAGGCCGCGCCGCACCTCCCCCTGACGCGGCAGGATGAGCCAGCCGCCGATCCTGAATGAACCGGTCGAGATATAGACGAGATCGAGCACGTGCCAGTCGGCATGGGTGATCTTGCTCCGGCGCAGCACCGGCTGCGGATCAACCGTCAGTGCCTTCAAATAGCGCGCCTCCCAGAAATCATCGAAACCCGCAGGCGCCTCGGGCGGCTTGACCGCCATAAGCTCTTCGATCTGCATGCCGTAGGTCGGGTCGAAATCAAAAGGGTGTGTCTTCGGAATACTCATCCAGACTTTGTCCAGTGAAAACGCCGTCGGCGCAAGGTTCTGCATGCGCCGGCCGATAAACCTTGCTTGAACGCTGGACCCCTTTACGCGGCGTCAGTCGCCTCGTGTCGCTGGGATGTATCAAAGAGCCGGCGCCCGATGGCGCGCGCCGCTTCCAGATGAGCGGTCGCATGATCCTCTCCGGTTTCGAGCAGCAGCTCGGATGTCACGACGGGCGCGCCGCAATAATCGAAGATCCCGTGATCGATCTGCGTCTTCATCGCACCGAAATAGCCGCGCCGCGTATAGGTGCCGGCATCGGCGCCGCCGAGGCCGACCAGATGCACCGGCAGACGGCCGAGCAGCTTCACCAGCCCGGCATCCGAGCGATCGTCATAGGCCCAGCCATTGGTGAACACCCGGTCGATCCATCCCTTGAGAAGGCCCGGCATCGACCACCAATAGACGGGATAGACGAGCACCAGCGCATCGGCGCGGTCGATCCTTGCCTGCTCGGCGGCGACATCGGCGGGCAGCACCCCTTTCCTCAGATGCCGAGCAATATCGGCTGCGGTGAACCGGGGATCGAAGCTCTCGGCCGCGAGATCGGCAAACTCGACGGAATGGCCGGCATCGGAAAGTGTGACGCCTTCGGCAAGATGGGCGGCGACGCCGTGGGTGAGCGACTGGGGATCGGGATGCGCGACGACGATGAGCGCGTGCATGCAGAAAACTCCTATTGAATGATTGCGGACGGAAGGCGCGGGCTGTATACCTTTGGTAAGCTACTTTCAGTAAGTTACTTTTGGTATATAGTGATGTCAAGCGCCGAAACAACAGGTCAGCCGACCGATCCGCAACCGCGCCGCCGCCTATCGCGGCAGGATCGGCATCGCCAGCTGCTCGACGTCGCTTGGCAGATCGCCCGTGACGAGGGAACGGAAGCGCTGACCCTCGGCCGGCTTTCCGAGCGGGCGGGTGTAACGAAACCCGTGGTCTATGATCATTTCGAAACCCGCCCCGGCCTGCTCGCAGCGCTCTACCGCGAATTCGACGCCCGCCAGACGGCTGTGATGGACGCAGCCCTTGCGGCAAGCCAGCCGTCGCTTGCCGACCGGGCCACAGTCATCGCCACCTCCTATGTCGACTGCGTGCTGCTTCAGGGCCGCGAAATCCCCGGTGTGATCGCAGCACTTGCCGGCTCGCCGGAACTCGAAAGGATCAAGCGCGAATACGAAGCTGCCTTCATCGAGAAATGCCGCATCGCGCTTTCGCCCTTTACCGGTGCCGGCACGATCGCCGCAGCCGGCCTCTGGGCCATGCTCGGCGCCGCCGAAGCCCTCTCCTATGCCGCCGCGTCGGGCGACATCACCGCCGTCGAGGCAAAGAACGAACTCTTCGAAACCATCGTTGCGATGGTGGCGAGAAGTATGGGCGGCGGCACGCATCCCGATCACCTGCGCAGTACGGCCGGCCTCGCATCGAGATGATCCGGCGGGAATAGCTGTATCGAATCCACCGCCCGCTTCGCCATGGAACTCGGTTATTTCGCGACCCTGGTGAGCGACGCGACGGCCGCCTTCTCGCACCTAATGATGCGTGCGGCGCACAAGCTGAACGGCCCGACCTACGCCCATGCTATTCTGACGATGGCCGAACTTATCGAAGTCTTGCCCAAGGCGTCTGCTTCAAAGGACAATGCCATGACCATGCTCTTCAAACTGCTCACTAGTGCCGGCTCGGAATCCCTGAACCGCGACCGGCGCAGGTTCCTGACCACCGCGGCGATCGGGATCGCCGCCGCGGGCGCGACCAGCCTGTTTCCGTCCTATCAGGCATCGGCTGCTACGGGAGATGCGATCCGCCCGTTTCGCGTCGACACTCCCGAGGCGGACCTCCTCGACCTTCGCCGGCGCGTGCTGGCAACACGCTGGCCCGAACGCGAGACGGTAGACGACCAGTCGCAGGGCATACAGCTCGAAAAGATCAAGCCGCTCGTCGATTATTGGGGCACCGGCTACGACTGGCGAAAGGCGGAAGCGAAGCTGAACGCGCTGCCGCAGTTCATCACCGAGATCGACGGCCTAGACATCCACTTCATTCACGTCCACTCGAAACATCCGAATGCCCTGCCCGTCATCATCACCCATGGCTGGCCGGGATCGGTATTCGAGAACCTCAAGATCATCGGCCCGCTCACCGATCCGACCGCTCATGGCGGACGCGCCGAAGATGCGTTCGACGTGGTCATTCCGTCGATGCCGGGCTACGGCTTCTCCGGCAAGCCGACCGGCACCGGCTGGGGGCCGGACCGCATCGCACGGGCCTGGGCGGAACTGATGAAGCGCCTCGCTTACAGCAGCTACGTCGCCCAGGGCGGCGACTGGGGCTCGCCGGTCTCCGGCGCGATGGCACGGCTCGCGCCACAAGGTCTGCTCGGCATCCACATCAACCTGCCGGCTGTCGTGCCGCCCGAAGTTGCCGCGGTGCTCGCCGCCGGCGGGCCGGCGCCGCAGCGACTCTCCACCGAGGAACGCGCGGCGTTCGATGCCCTCAGCGCCGCAGCCAAGATGGGGAACAGGTCCTATGCCACGATGATGGGCACGAGGCCGCAGACGATCGGCTACGTCATATCGGACTCCCCGGCCGGCCTTGCGGCATGGACGCTCGGTCATCCAGGCTTCGCGCACTGGACCTACGACAGCAGTGATCCCGAAAAGTCTCCCGACGAGGTGCTCGACGACATCACGCTTTACTGGTTGACCAACAGCGCCGCTTCCTCGGCCCGGATCTACTGGGAATATGGCGGCGGGCGCAGTCCCGTCCTTGCGGCCGGGGAGAAGACCTCCAAGATCGCGCTTCCGGTCGCCATCACCGTCTTTCCTGGGGAGAGCTATCAGGCCCCGGAGACATGGGCCCGTCGCGCCTATCGCAACCTTATCTATTTCCACAAGGTCGACAAGGGCGGCCACTTCGCCGCCTGGGAGCAGCCGGAACTCTTCTCCGCCGAGCTTCGAGCAGCGTTCAGGCCGCTGCGCCGACCGATATGAGAGGAGCGGCGGCCCCTCGCCGCTCCAGGGATGCTGCCGCGGCCCTGCCGCTTCCCGGCCTCGGCATCAGTCCGTATTCTGCCCCGCCGCCGTGAGGATCAGCTTTGAGATCTCGTCCGGGTGGGAGATCAACGACAGATGGCTAGCCTGGATTTCAATGGTTTTCGCCCCCATGCGCTTGGCCATGAAGCGTTCGAGATCGGGATTGATCGTCCGGTCCTCGGTCGAGACGGCATACCAGCTCGGCTTCGAACGCCAAGCAGCCTGTGTCGTCTTGCCGGTCAGCAGCGCCTTTTGAAACGGCTGCTGCACGGCGTAAAGAACTTTCGCCTTCGCCTCCGGCAGGTCGCCGGCAAAATCACGCAGGAATGCTTCCTCGCTGAGGCGTCCCTCGTCGCCGTCGAAGACGATGCCGGCCGAAGCCGGCGGCGTCGGGAAGGTTTTGGCGAGAGCGGTATAATCCTCACCTGCATCCGGCGCCCGCGCCGCGACATAGACGAGCGCCGAAACATTGGGGTGCACGCCTGCCTCGGTGACCATCATGCCGGAAAACGAATGCCCAACCAGAACCGTCGGGCCATCCTGCCGGTCGAGCACCCGCTTTACGGCAGCGACGGCCTCGGGCAGCGTCGTCAGCGGGTTCTGCACCGCCGTGGCATTGAGCCCGCCCGCCTGCAGGCGGGCGATCACCTCGGTCCAGCACGAGCCGTCGGCAAACAGCCCGTGCGCCAGCACGACGTTGCGCGCCTTAACGGGAGAGGATGTCGCGGCCATACCGCGGGTGGCAAGCAGAGAAGCGGCGGCGCCGGCAACAAGGGCGGCCGAGAATGTCCGTCTGTTCATCATCATGATCTGGTTCCTTATGCGTCCAGGAATTGAAGGATCGAAAGCATGTCGGCTCGGGACCGAAGAACCGAAGCCAAGTCAAAATTGGTTGGTCTGTGATGCCGTGTCGGAACGGTTCGCTTTGCCCGGCGCGAGGCGCTGGCCTTCGTCGCGTTGCGGCTCCCGTCGTATTCAAATCGGTATTTGAAGCGGCTTCGTGTATGCAGAAGCCTACTCGCTGGAGATTTATGTATTCCCATCCGACATAAAGTCAATTATTGAATACGTAACACCTTCGTGATGTCATCAGTGTATACGCGAGGCGGTACGTCAATCACATTTGCATACACAATCGATCGAGCCGTCGATGCTGAAACAGATCGGAGAAAACGGAATGGCGAATGGTTTCGAAACCGAGGATGACGGCGATGATCGCGGGCTGCTCTCCGACCGCATTCGCAACGCCCTGACGGACGAGATCGCCACCGGCACGCTGGCGGCGGGCGCAGCGTTGGACGAACAGCAGCTTGCCGATCGCTTCGGCGCCTCCCGCACGCCGGTGCGCGAAGCGTTGCGTCAGCTGGCGGCGGGCGGCCTCGTCGAGCTACGCGCCCGGCGCGGCGGCGTCGTCGCCCGTATGACGCCGGAACGCATCATGGAGATGTTCGAGACGGTGGCCGAAATCGAGGCCGTCTGCGTCAGGCTCGCCACCTACCGCATGACGCCGCTGGAGCGCAGCCGTCTGATCGAACTGCACGATCTCTCCCAGCCGATCGTAGAAGCCGGAAATTTCGATGCCTATGACAGCTTCAACCGCCAATTCCATGAAGCCATCTATCACGCCACCCACAATGGCTTCCTTGCCGAACAGGCGATCGCCGTGCGCAACCGCCTGAACGCCTTCCGGCGCACGCAATTGCGCCAGGGCGAACGGCTGCGCCGATCCCGGGACGAACACGAGGCGATCATGCAGGCGATCGCCGAAGGCGACGGCGAGATGGCATCTCGGCGCATGCGCGCCCACATGCTGAATGCCGCCACCTCGCTCAGCCGTTTCATCGAAACCAACAAGCCGGGGGGAGTTTGACGTTCCTACGGCACGGGGCAGCGGTATTTATAGGCGATCAACGTCGTCATCAGCTCGTCGCCGGTGGCCTCGCGTATGCCGGGATTCTCTTCCAGGAATGTACACAACGTATTGCTGATTGCTTCCGCCGTCGTTCCAACCGGCACACAGACGTTTACCCCAACGGAGTTGGCAAAATACGCCGAGTTCACCATTGCTTTCGGCGCGGGAACGACTTCGGTGAAAATTCGGCGGGCCAGATACTCGTCCCGGTTCCACTTGTCCAACCAACCCGCGACATATCCGACGACAAACTGCCGTGAGCCGCCGCAATCAGAATAAAGGAGGTCACCGCTGGAAAATCCGGCAGGAATCTTTGCAGAAACCGTTGCTAAAAGGGTGGCGATAAGAATGCCCGACATCACATCTCCAAAGCTCGCAATAACGCAGAGCTTTGATCGGGACCGTGTCGGAAGTTAGCTTAAAACGTGTCTTCTTTTTTGCTGCAACTAAAAACAAAATGGCCGTTAATTTCACCTCAGCCTCAATCGAACCGACTGACCTCAAGCCCGCTGCCGACTGGCAGCAGCACGCTTGATATCCCGGGCTTGGCACGGACAGCCTCACCATAGCGTTTGAGATCGTCACCTCCCGGGCGCAGCATGTTGTCGGCGACGATGATCGCGCCCGGATTGAGCTTGGGATAGAAAGCCTCGAGGCATGGAACGTAAAGATCCTTCCAGAGATCCACCAGCACGAAGTCGATGCCGGAGGAAAGCGCGCCGATCATCTGGACGGCGTCGCCAACCTTGAATTCCACATGCTCTGCGAGCCCTGCCTTGACGGCCATGTCGCGTGCGTAGGCCGACTTGTAGTCGTGCATTTCCATGGTGATCAGCCGCCCGCCGGAAGCGCGCGCGGCTTCCGCCAGCCATATCCCGGAATAACCGAAGGAGGTGCCGAGTTCGAGAATGGTCGGGCTCTTGAGGCTCTTGGCGAGGATATTGATAAACTGTCCGGTCGCAGGTCCGACCACGCGTAGCCGCTGATCCTCCCCTCCATCGCGCCCGCCGGGAGGCAGTTCGCGCGGGCTGTTATGCTCCGTCTCGATCATCGCGTGATAGATCTCGAGCACGTCCTGGATTCTGCTATCCATTGTCTTCTCCATAACCGCTGATCGGCCGATCATTGCCCAACCGGAACACCGCCGGAAAGTTAAACTTTGGCAATCATCGCCATTGCTGGCTCCCTTGCGGTTGCACATGCCGCCGTCGTCGGCTACATCATGCCGTCAATGGTCGGGTCACCCGGCCACGTAAGCGTTAACGTCACTCAACGCGTATGATCGAACGGCTTTGCGGCTTCGATCTGCGCGACTGTGTCCTGCGGATCGAGCTTTAAAGCCCCGGAAGGACACATGGATAACAATCAACTCAAAGATCAGATTTCACCGGCCCCCGGCGTCGAACGGGTCCGCCACGACACGCGGCGGCGCACCCTCATGGTCGAAAGCATTGTCGACATCACCCCCGGCATGCGCCGCATCACATTGTCCGGCGATGATCTTGCCGATTTCATCAGCCTTGCGCCCGACGACCACATCAAGATTTTCGTACCGGCCGCCGATGGCAGCGAAGAACGCCGTGACTACACGCCGCGCCGCTACGATAACACCGAACGAAAACTGACCATCGACTTCGCCTTGCATGAGGCAGGGCCGGCAACCCAATGGGCGATCAATTCGCGCCCCGGCGACAGGCTCGAGATCGGCGGACCAAGGGGCTCCGCCGTAGTGTCGAAGACCGTAAAACGATGGCTGCTGATCGGCGATGAAACCGCGCTGCCGGCGATCGGCCGCCGGATCGAGGAGAGCAGTGCCGGAACCCTCATCACCACAATCGCAGCCGTCACCGGCCCGTTGGAAGAACAAGTCTTCGAGACATCAGCTGAACTGCACGCCCACTGGGTGCACCGGCCTCTGTCTCAGGCAACCGATGCCACCGCGCTGCTGAAACTGTTGAGCACGGTCGATATCAAACCGGAAACCTTCATCTGGGTGGCGGCGGAAGCCTCGGTGACACGCGATATCCGCGCCTACCTGCTGGATCGAGGTTGCCCGCTCAGCTGGATCAAGGCATCCGGCTACTGGGTGTTCGGCAAGGCCGATACGACCGAGAAATTCGGCTAGGACCAACCCGCATTCCGGATTCCATTTGGTGATGAGTTCTGACTTCCTTCGTTCCGGATTTTATGATCCGGAACGATCAGATGGATGTGAAGAGGTATGAATTGAGCGAAGTCTCGGCAGCCTCTGCCGGAACGCTGCGGCAGGTGGAGAGCGTCAGCAACGATAAGCACCGGGCGCCAGCCACCGACCTATTGAAAGAGATCGACCACGCGGCGGGCAGAGCCTAATGCAAGCGTCCACCCCAACATGCCGTGACCGGCATTGATGTAGAGACCTTTGATGCGTCGGGAGGCAGCGATAATGGGCTTGGAGGTCGGAGTCATCGGCCTCTCGCCCGACCATCTCATCAGTTCGTCCGATCGCTCGAAAAGGTCGGGCAGCACTGCAGACGCGGCCAGCTTGAGCGTGTCGAAACGTCTGGCATTAAAACCGGCCCCCGGACGCTCGATGTCTGCCAGTCCGGCGACACGAAAACTATCGCCGATGGCTGCAAAGGCAAGCTTTCGCTTGACGTCTGTCAGGCTGATACTTGGTGCAAGGCCAGTTCTTGGAATGGTGAGCGAGTAGCCTCTGACGGGGCGTATGTCGCGAGCCTCGGGCAAATCGGATATGAGGGAACGGATCTGCGGTCCTGCGGCAACGATGGCCGCGTCGACGCGAAGCTCGTCGCGGTCCTCGAACCTCAATCCTGTCAGCACGCCTCCCGTTTGGACGAAGCTCGAGACCCTCCTGCCGAAAAGCACCGACACCTGCCGGCGCTCGATCATCCAGGCGGTGAGCTGGCGGCAAAATCCGGCCGCATCGCCGAGGGCATCACCTGGAGTGTAAACGGCCCCGGCAATCTCTGCCTGATACGCGGCGAGCGCAGGTTCGATGTTTTCCGCCTCCACCCGCGTCAGCAGGCGCTGCTCGAAGCCAAGGGCGTTCTTGCGCGCGACACCGGAATCGGCGGCAGCAAAACTTTGCCGATCGGCGTAGAGATGCAGTTTTCCAGCGACACGGTAATCGAATTCGACATCGGTTTCCCTAAGCAGGATTGCGAGCTCGTGACGGGATTGTTCGGCAAGGCGCAGGATGTCCTGCGTATTGTTCCACCAACAACTGAACCGGGTATTGGCAATAAATTTCAGGCCCCAGCAGAGAAAGTCCCGGTCGAGTTGCCAGCGGATCCGGAAGGCCGGATCGCGGCCCATCGCGATGGCTGGCAGATGCTTCAGCAGGGCTGGCGATGCCATAGCGTCACCGTAGGCCCAGGACAGCTGCGCGGCGTTGCCTGCACTCGCGCCCCTGCCCGGCTCGCTTGCCGCGTCAATAAGTGTCACATCATGCCCCGCTCGGGCCAGAAGATAGGCCGACGATACGCCGATGACGCCCGCGCCGATCACCGCAATGCGCGCCATCTCAAGCCTCGTCGCCGACGACGGCCGTCAACTCGACCTCAACGGGAACCCCGCGCGGCAGGGACGTTACGCCGATCGCGATGCGGGCATGCACCCATCGATCCGGGAAAAGCTCTCGGAGTAGTTCCGAAGCGCCATCGATGACGGCGCCGTGGCGCTCGAAAGCAGCATCCGCCGCCACATAGCCCGCCAGGCGGACGAAGCCCAGGATGTTGTCAAAGCCACCCGCAGCCCTCTCCAACTGCGCAAGCGCATTGAGAAGCGCCCAGCGCGCGCATTCCAGTCCCTCTTCGATGGAGACGTCCACTCCGAGATGTCCCGTCTGCAGCACTTCGCCGTCCTTCAGCGGCACCTGACCGGAAACGGTGATGACATTGCCGGTCCGCACAGCCCCGGAAAATGCGCCTGGCGGCGAGGATGCTTCCGGCAAGGCAAGCGCGAGCTGTGCCAGCCGCTCGCGTACGCGATTGCTTCCAGCCGATGAGGCATCGCGTACCTTGCGGACTGCTGCTTCTGCGCTGCGGTCGACGAAGGCCCCTATGATATTCCTGTCGAGTTCGGTCAGCCGGTATTCGGGGTGCCACTGGATGCCGAGGCAAAAGCCGTCCGTTTCCCCTTCGAATGCTTCGATGGTGCCGTCCGGCGCCCTTGCAGCGATACGGAAGCGCCCGTGGCCAGCCAAAGCATGCCGGTGCAGGCTATTGACGCGTACCGGGCCCTTCCCCACCCAATCGATCAGCACGCTGCCCTGCTCGACGATGATCTCGTGCGCCAAAACGTCGGGGATATCTTGCGGGATGTGGGATACGGCGGCGGCCGGCAGTTCGGTTTGAAATTTGCCTCCAAGGCATTCACCGATCAGTTGCATGCCGTGGCATATGCCAAGGAGCGGCTTGCCAGTTTTCAAGGCCTGCTCGACCAGCTGAATTTCGAACTGCCTGCGCGCGCCTGTCACCTCAGTCCCCGGCCGCGCACCGGTGAGGACGATTCCATCGGCGAGCGCCAAGGCCGGTGCCAGGTTCCGGGTATTGTAAGGCAGGATCAACGGAATTCCCCCTGCCTCGGCTATGGCGTCCGCGTAGTTGGCGCGTACCACATACTCCTTCTCGGTCGGCGCATCAGGCGCTTCGCTAAGGTCGGGCGTCATAAGGATCACCGGCCAACGAGGTTCATGCGATTGCGTTGCATGCCGACGGGCGTCGCCGGTGGCAACGGTCGTTTCAATGGTCATGGTCTTGGCCTTGTGATGACGAGTTAGCGGGTGGCCGGAAGGGCTAGCCGGCGCGAGAGGACCGAGAAAGGCCACGCTATCGCGAAATAGCAGAGGCCGACGGCAATGTAGATTTGCAAGGGCAGGAAATACTCGGTCGCCATTGACCGCCCGGTGAGGACCAGTTCGTTGACGGTAATCAGCGAAGCGAGCGAAGAATCCTTGAGCAGCGAGACGAAGGTGATGATCATCGGCGCCAGAATGACACGCGCGACCTGCGGCAGGATAATCCAGACGAAGCTCTGGGCCGGGGTGAAGCCCGCGGCCAGCGCTGCCTCACTCTGCCCGGCCGGTATAGCCTTCAGGCCGGCGCGGAAAAGCTCTGCGACCTGGGCCGCGAAACACAACGCCAGGCCGGCGATCGCCGCACCGAAAGCATCGAAGACGACCCCGATGCCCGGCAAGCCGAAATAAAGCAGAAACAGAACCGCCAGCAGCGGCACGCCACGCACGATCGTCACATAAAGAGCCGCAAAATACCGCAGCGCTGCGAAACTGGATTTCTGGCAGAGCGAAAGCAGCAGGCCGAAAGCGAATGCCAGGGCAAAGGCACAAACGGAAAGCAGGGCCGTATTCACCATCGCCCGCAGCAGCAGAGGCAGCCATTCGGCACCATAATCGCCATAGGGCGCCAGGAAAGCACTCATCCCTTTAACCTCCCGTAACGTCTTTCAAGGAACCGCGTTACCTGCATCAATGGCAGGCTCAGAAACAGGTATAGTGCCGCCGCCGTCGCGTAGATCATTGTTGTCTGGAAGGACGACGTCACCATTGAACGGGCGAAGAACATGATTTCCGGCGCCGCAATGGCCGAGACGACGGATGTATCCTTGAGAAGCTGCACCGCGTAGTTTCCGAGCCCCGGAAGCGCTATCCGCATGGCCTGTGGCGTCAGGATCCCAAAGATGGTCTGGAATGGGGTCAGCCCTGCAGCAAGCGCCGCCTCCGCCTGCCCGCTCGGCAGCGCAGCGAAACCGGCGCGAAAGATTGCGCAGGTGATCGCCGCCCCGATGAGCCCGAGGCCCAGGATGGCCGCCGTGATCGACGTCAATTTCACGCCGAGGCTGGCAAGCCCGAAGTAGAGGATGAACAGATGCGTCAAGGCCGGCACATTGCAGAGGATTTCGCAGCTGGCATCGATCGCGAGATTGATGAACTTGATCCCGGCAAATTGCCTGAGCAGAGCGAGAAGGAACCCGAAGGCGGCTGCGCACACCAGTGAGGCGATCGTGACGAAAACGGTTACACCAAGCCCGGCGACGAGCCCCTGGACGACCGAGAGGAATAGAGAAAATCCGGTCATGACACGCCTAGTGCCGGATCTTGTTGAGAAACGCTTGCGTGCGCGTTTCCCGAGGGGCGGTTATGACCTGGCGTGCCGGGCCGGATTCCACGATCGTGCCGCCGTCGAGAAACAGAACGCGGTCGGCAATGTCGCGCGCAAACGCGATCTCGTGCGTGACGATCAGCATCGTGCGCCCCTCGCCCGCCAGCTCCTCCATCACTTTCAGGACCTCCTGGACCAGTTCGGGATCGAGTGCCGATGTCGGCTCGTCGAACAGCATGAGCTTCGGCTTCTGGGCAAGCGCCCGCGCAATCGCGACACGCTGCTGCTGACCGCCGGACAGCTCGAGTGGTGAGGCTTCGGCGCGGTGCGTCATATGGACTTTGGCCAGCATCTCCAAAGCCAGTTCGCGTGCCTCGGCAGCAGGCAGGCCGCGCACCTTGCGCGCCGCGATCGCCACGTTTTCCGTCACCGACAGATGCGGCCAGAGATTGAAGAGCTGGAAGACCATGCCCATCTCGGCGCGCTGCGGTGCAAGTTGCCGGTCGCTCATAACCTGGCCGTTGCGGACGCCGATCCGCTCGCCATCGAGGCGGATCTCGCCGGCACTGGGCTTTTCCAGAAAATTCATGCAGCGCAGACAGGTGGATTTCCCGGAGCCGGACGGACCGATCAGGGCAATCTTCTCACCTGGCGCGACATCGAAATCGATGCCTTTGAGAACTTCGATAGGACCGTAGCTCTTGCGTAGGCCTGCAACGCTGAGAAGCGCATTCATCGCCGTTTCCTTATGCGATCATATCTACAGCGCCGCGCGTCTTTTCAGACGCGCCAAGGACGCTGTAGCACTTTGAATTGCTGCATAATTTTCTCCTGAAATCGATTCCGATTTAAGGAATTATGCAGTAGGCGAAGAGGGTGGACGAAAGCTGCCGTGCAGCTTCCGTCCGCACGGCCGTTCAGCCGCCAGCTGCACAAGACGGCAGCTTGTAATCTGCCGGGCGATCGACGCCGGCGCGGAAGTTTTGGCCCACCGGCTTGAACCAGACATCCGACGACAATCCGTAGCGGGCGCCGATTTCCTTCATCTCGCAAGTCTTCCACATGTCGGCGATGATGGCGTCCATCTTCTGGCGCAGATCGTCGTTCTTCTGATTGAGGCCATAGACGACCTGCCCGAGACCGGTCAGCAGCGGGAAATCCGGACTGTTGTCGGTGAAGGCAAGGAAGTGCATATTCCAATCAGGGTTCTGCTTGATGGCATAGGAGACCACCGGCGGATCGCCGATAACAGCGTCGATGCGCCCGGCGATAAGATCGCGCACGGCCGCATCGGAAGTGTCGTAGAGCGAGAGCTGAAGATCTTTGATGCTCTTCAATTCCGGGACGAACGAAAAGCCGGTGATCGTTCCGATCTTCTTGCCTTCCAGATCAGAAAGCTTGTCCCAGCTCGTCTTCGTCGATTGCATGATGCCGTTCTTGAAGTAGTGGATCGGCTCGGACAGACTCATGATCTTCGTACGCTTTTCAGTCCAGCCCATGGTGCCGAGCATGACGTCGACGCGGCCCGACTGAACGGAGGCGATCGTACCCGACCATTCCATGAGGGCAGGCTGAATCTTGAGCCCGAGCTTGTCGGCAATGCGCTGCATGATTTCACCGTCATAGCCTACCAGCTTCCCGTCCTGCCAGCCGGAGCCGGGCATGTCGCCGGTGAAGGCAACCGTCAGCTTGCCCTGCTCGGCAAGTTCGAAAGCATTGGCGATAGATGAAAGGGACATGAAGCTGCCTGCCAGCAGAGCGCACGTCACCATCCTTCTCGAAAGAGAAAGTGCCATTGTTCTGATCCTTGATTTGTTGGTTCCCCGGTCCGGTGGTTTCTGCTCCCCGGATGTCGCGTTCGACGAGAGAAAACTTGACACTGAAAGCTGCTGCTGAATTTTATAAATCAGACATTTTCTTTGAAAAAAGGACATGAAGGCTCTATCATCGCCTTACGCCATGATCACATCCGAGGAACCTTCCGAAATATCTGCCAACGAGCCGGACTATGTGCGCTGGCTCGACGATCTTTGGGCCGAGCGGCTTCTGGTCGCACGCGACCGAAAGGCCGATCTCTCCGTAGGCATTCTCCTCTGGCCGACCTTCCCGATGATGTCGCTGACAGGTATCGTCGAGCCTCTAAGACATGCGGCGGACTTTGCCGACAATTCCCGTCCATTACATTGTCGCTGGTCGATCATGGGGGCTCCGGGCCATGCAGCGGTCGCCAGCTGCGGCATCCGGGTTCATGCCGATGCGCCCTACATCAACCCGACCGACTTCGACTACGTCGTGGTTATCGGTGGCCTCCTGCCACATCTGCGCGCCGCACCTAGCAAACATCGCGACTATCTGAGGGTGGCGGCATCGGCAGGTGTCCCGGTCATTGGTGTTTGTACGGGCGCCTTCATATTGGCGCAGGAGGGACTGCTCACTGGGCGCAAGGCGTGCGTCCATCCCTTTCACGCGGAAGATTTCCGGATTGCCTTCCCGCGTCTTGCCTTCTCCACGCGCGATGACTTCCTGATCGAAAACGGCCGCATTACCGTGCCTGGCGGCGTATCGATCCTGTCGCTGATGACGGAGCTCATCCGCACGCATTGCGGACCGGATCGGGCGGCCAAGGCCGTGCACCAGCTTTCGCTCACGGAACAGAAGCGCATGAGCGCCTTCGATCACGGCCGCGCCACAACATTTCGCCGCACCGAAGATTCGCGCATACAGCGAGCCGTCGTTCTCATCGAGAGTCGGAAGGGCCGCGACGTCTCACCGGAACAGGTGGCCTCTCTGGTCGGCCTGTCACCACGTCAGTTCGCACGTCTCTTCCAGGACAATATCGGCATGACTCCGAAGCGTTTTATCGTCGAGACGAGATTGCGCTATGGCCGGTTTCTGGTCGAAAACAGCACACTGCCCATGACGGCGATCGCCTTTGAAACCGGTTTCTCCGACTCCGCCCATTTCGCAACCGCTTTTCGCAAGAAGTATGGGAAGCCTCCCAGGAGTTTCCGCTAATCTTTGTCGAGTCACCACCAACGGCAGGATCAAAAACCGACTTCGATACTATTGCGATTTAATCGGATGCGATTTATATAGATTTCATCGTCAGAAAACTTGGACAGGATGGACCTATGCCGACATCTAAAGCAGCTAAGGGGCCGGATATGCCTGCACTCGCCTCTCCGCAGCCGGGCAAGGGCGGTCGCAAGCTTTCCAATTTTCTGTGTTTTGCGGTCTATTCGGCCAATCTTGCCTTCGGCCGCGCCTATAAGCCGATCCTGGATCAGCTTGGCCTGACCTACACCCAATATATCGTCATCGTCGCCCTTTCCGAAGAGGATGATCAGACGGTCGGGGCGTTGGGAGAAAAGATGTTTCTCGAATCCAATACGTTGACGCCCATCCTCAAGAAGCTGGAATCGGTCGGCTACATCACGCGTCGTCGCGATCCCGCCGACGAGCGGCAGGTGCGGGTGAGCCTGACGCCGGCAGGGCGCACTCTTCTCGACGGCGATCCCGTCGCTCCCATGATTGCCGCCACCGGGCTCGGCGACGACTTTCCCGTCGTACAAAAATCGGTGACGCGGCTACGCGACAACCTTCTGCGATCGACGCAGCCCGAACCGGAAAAATCGTGATCCCGGCATCATGACATAACGGAGAAAACGAGATGCCCGAGATCGCGATGGGCGCCTTGACTCAGAATGGTACCGTTCTCCTGGCAAAGTGAAGTTCCACGCGCAGAACACACGCGGATCTTTGGAGCCTGCCGGGCGGCCACGTTGAAGATGGCGAAGACGCCGAGACGGCAATGCGCCGGGAATTGATGGAAGAAATAGGCGTGACGCCGCAGCGCTGGCAGTTTGCGGGAAAGTTCGTATTGGAAGGCCGGCCCGGGGCATCCGTCACATTTCATCTCTATCGCGTCGATCAGTGGCACGGCGATCCTCGACTGATCGATGACGAACACACTGAGCTCAGATGGTTTGGCGCCGCCGCGATAGAAAGCGAAGCCGAGCTGGCGCTGCCTCAGCTCTGCAAAATGCTCGCAAACCTCGCCATGTAGCGGAGCCCCAAAGACTGAAGCGCGTCGCACGAACCGGTTCGGCGCGACGCGCTTTTTTCTCTACTGGCGCAGCGTCCGAAACGCCGCCCTGAGCTCGGCAGTGAAAACCACCGGCTGTTCCCAGGCGGCGAAGTGGCCGCCCTTGTCGAGCCTGTTGTAGTGGATGAGCTTCGGATAGGCTTTCTCCGCCCAGCTCTGCGGCGCTTGGTAGATCTCATCGGGAAAAGCACTGACGGCTACCGGGATCTTGATGCCTCTCGGATCGAAGAAACCTCCGCTCGGGAAATGCGCATTGTCCCAATAGAGGCGCGCCGAGGAGATTGCGGTGTTCGTCAGCCAATAGAGCGTGATGTTATCGAGGATATCATCCTTGCTCAGCCCCTCGGGCTTTCCGTCGAAGACGCGAGCAATCATCTGGTAACTGCGGATGTCGTGGTCGAGCATCCATGCGGCAAGCCCGACGGGTGAATCCACGATCCCGTAGAGCGTCTGCGGGCGATTGTTCATTTCGATCGCGTAGCCCAGTCCGTTCTTGTAGAAATCGTCGAGCTGGTCGTAAGCACGCTTTTCATCGGGCGAAAGGCTGACTGGTGCAGGACTACCGGCTGAGAGAACCTTGGCGATGTCTGCTGGAACCGTGGCCGCCATATTCGTGTGGATGCCGAGCAATCCCGGCGGCTCCTGCAAAGCCATCAGCTCGGTAACCGCGTTCCCCCAGTCGCCGCCCTGGGCCACATATTTCGTATAGCCGAGGCGCTGCATCAGCACTGCCCAGGCCTTTGCGATGCGGGGAGGATTCCACCCCGGCGCCGTCGGCTTGCCCGAAAAGCCGTAGCCTGGCAGCGACGGGATCACCACATCAAACGCGTCCTCTGGGCTGCCGCCATGCGCCGTAGGATTCGTGAGCGGTTCGATGATTTTCAGCTGCTCGATGATCGAGCCGGGCCAGCCATGCGTGACGATGACAGGCAAGGCATTCTCATGCTTGGAGCGGACGTGAATGAAATGGATATCCAGCCCGTCGATCTCGGTGATGAACTGCGGCAACCCATTGAGCCGTGCCTCCATCTTGCGCCAGTCGTATTCCGTCTCCCAATGCTTCGCGAGTTTCTGGATTGTCGCAAGTCGCACGCCCTGCGTGTCGTCAGTGACGGTCTCCTTGTCAGGCCAGCGGGTCGCTGCGACGCGCTGGTGCAGTTCGGCAAGCGCCTCCTCGGGGAAATTGACGCTGAAGGGGCTAATCCCCTCGCCGTTCGCCAACACGCTGCGCGTTCCCGCCAGCAGGCCGATGGCTCCGGCGGCGGCGGTGGCTGCAAGCAGTTCGCGCCGGGTGGGCGATAGTAGGGATATCGGTGACATGACGCTTTCCTCTTCGTTCGATCTATGGGAACGAGGATCGACTGACCGACCTCGTTTGCAGCAGGTCATTCGCGTCTGGCCGAGACTATGCACCCGGCCAGACGCAGGGGTCAATTTACCCGGTCAGGTTAAGCCTCGGCCGCGAACGGTCTCCCGGGCTGGCGCGACGGCACGATGGCAAACGCGCCTTCCTCCATCTTCTCGGCGGCCCTGGCATAGCCGCCACCCATTCCATCAAGGAAATGCAGGTGCGAATCCGGCCGGCCGGACGGCACGAGACAGGTCATCAGCGCATGCGACTGGCGATGCAGTCCGAAGTTGATCTGGCCGCGAGCCCTTGCCGGAACGAGGATCGCTTCGACCCTGTCGATCTGTTCCGGCGTGCAATCCAGCGTCAGGCGCAAACCGTCGTCGAACTTGCGAAAATCCGAATTGGCGGCAACCTCCGACCAGCCTTTCGCATCGACCTGCTTCCCGCTGTCTCCTGACAAGGGAACGCCGCCGGGAAGCGGATGAGACTGGCGCGGCGCGGCATCGAAAACCGCAAGCACACGTTTCCCCAGCGCCGCAAAGACCTCGGGACTGATATGGTCGCGAGACTCGACCAGCAGCGACAGGATCTCGCCGCGCTTGCTTGGGAACGGGGTCCAGTCACAGCTGAGGCCGGTCAGATCAGGCTTCGTCGCGTAGCGGCCCGGCTTGACCAGATACCGGCCGCTCTTGATCTGCTGCTCCGCCCATTTGAGCCCGCCCCCTGCAAACATCGCATAGGTCGCGTTCTCGGAGGCGGCATAGCGGGCAATTCTGACGTCGCGCCCATTGGCGCGAATTTCGCGTACGGTCAGCAGCCCGATACGAAGGGTAAGATCGAGATCGGCTCTTGCAAAGCTCGCCACCTGCCGCAATGCCGATGTCGCCGCCATGATGCCCTGTGGCGGCAAGGCGAATGCTGCCCCGTCTCCGCGAAACACGAAGGGGAAATCGAACGATCCCCAGGCATTGCCGAGGGCAGCGATAACAGATGCGCCCGCATAGTTGACGTCTTCATAGCGCCCCGAGCGGATCGCCGTGGTCGAGTTGACGACATCGGTGATGCCGACCAGCCAGTCATCGGGCAATGGCTCATAGACATCAGGATCGAGCACTAGTGAAAACTCGTCATAAGCCCGGTGCGGCTGGGCGTGGCTATTGATCATGGCGTATCCTCCAGATCGGCAAGGTTTCCGGTGCCTGCTACCTCAGAAGGAGGTCTGCCGGCCGACCGGCAGGCCCTCCGCATCAAATCCTCCGGCGATGAGGTTTGCCCTCGCCCGCTCAGACAAGCTTGGTCTCGACGTCGATATTGCCGTGTGTCGCCTTGGAATAAGGGCAGATGCCATGGGCTGCCTCGATCAGCTCCTGCGCGATGTCGCGATCGATGCCGGGCAGGCTGACATTGAGGCGCGCCCTCAGGAAGAAGGAGCCGTTGTCGGCGTTGAGAGTAATCTCCGCGTCGACCTCGGGGCCATCAGGCAGCGTGATCTTTCTCTGGGCAGCGGCAAGTTCGATGGCGCCGATGTAGCAGGCCGACCAGGCGATGCCGAACAGGTTTTCGGCGGCCGGATGCGGCTGCGGCAGCTTGATGTCGATCGTGCCGTCGCTGCTGCGTGCGGAGCCGTCGCGGCCGCCGGAGATGTGCGTTTTGCCGGTAAAGAGAAGCTTCTCGGTCATGGTGATATCCTTTCGGTTTGAGTTTTATTCTCATCCGATTAAATCGGATGCGATCTAATACGCTCAGCCAAAACCGATGTCAACACCATTCCGATTTAATCGGATGCGATTTATTTCTGTAGGCGGAAACGCGCCATATCCAGGCAACCCTCAGTGGCAGCCATGTGAACAAGCTGGCCCGCTGCGCAGGGCCAACTCTTGTCGGGGAATGGGGCCATCTATAGGCTCTGCCGGCGAACGAGAGCCGGGGCGCATCCTGTGAAGAAACCTAGAGAGATGCCATGCCCTCCATAACAGCAGACAATGCGGGACAGTATGGCGACAGCCGCAAGCTCGCCGCGCGGGCTCGACTGCATAGCCAATACACCATCGCCGAGACAGCCTGGTTTCCATGGGTTGCCGCGCGGTTGCCCCTGAAGCCAGGCGCTCGTGTCCTCGACGTCGGCTGCGGGCCGGCCTGGTTCTGGGCGGCAACGGCAGGTCTGCTGCCGGCGGACCTCGACCTGACGCTCGCCGACCTTTCGCAAGGCATGGTCGACGAGGCAGTGGCGCGTTGCAGCGCACTGCCATTCGGCTCCGTCAGGGGCTGCCAGGCCGACGCCGCCGCGCTCCCCTTCGAAGATTGCGCCTTCGATCTGGTGGTGGCGATGCATATGCTCTATCACCTGCCCGACCCGGCCGCCGGCATCACGGACATGTCAAGAGTGCTGAGGCCGGGTGGCTTTCTTGCGGTCACAACCAACGGCGCCGGCAATATGCTTGAGATCTACGCGCTGACGACCGTATTCGGCAGTGCCCCATCCGATCCGGCTGCGGAAGCCTTGGGATATGACGCTGCCGAACGATCGATGCGGTCGCAGTTTGGAAACGTGACCATGTCGCAGCATCCGGCCAGCCTGCGGATCACTGAGCCCGAGGATGTATTCCTGGCGCTCACCTCCTATCCACCCGGCGATGGCGCCGACGAACTGCAGCTCACCAGGTTCCGTCATGCCATTGCCGATGCGTTCAGGCAGTGCAGCGGCGTGCTTGAGGTCCGCAGGGAGACCGCGCTGTTCCTGAGCAGAAAGATGATCTGATCGGTGTCGTGGGGCGTTCAGACCTTCTCTTTCTTCCTGATTTTTTCCTTCGGTTCCACCGGTGCATCGGGCGTCGGCGCCAACAGCTTGCGCAGTGACGAGATCTTGTCCTTCACCAGCGGCCGGAAGCGCGTCGCGCGATAGGGCATGTCGGCAGCACCATAACCCTCCGGCCCGTCGTCATTGCCGCGATTGATTTCCGCGAGCTTCACCCCGATGAAGGTGCCGTCGATATAATGGGTATATTCCCCCACCCAGCGGATCGTATAGATCTCGCCTTTGCGGATGAGCTGGTCGATGCTGACATGCTTGAAGGTATCGTTGATGCAGACGACCTTCTGGCCGACGTGGAAATCATAGCTCATGGATCAAACTCTCGAAACGGCAATCCGTCGCGCCGATCTATAGCGTGCCCTGCGGCGGGGATGAACCGTTTTCTCGCAGCCAGGCCCGATTGCTGCGACTCCGGCCGCACCTTTAAGCCAGCATGCATCAGTCGCAATAGGCCTTGCCGCTCTTGCGGGAGCGAAGATCGAAGTGGAAGTGGTTCCAGTGCTCCGGGTTGCTGCCGGGGCCGAGCACCGTGTTGAAATAGCGGCAGCTATCGCTGCGCACCGCCTTCAGCAGCCGCCCTTCGCGCAGCGAGAACAGGCCCTTCTTGCGCACGTCGATCTCGTGGCCGTTCTTCAGCACGAATTTGCCGACATCGATGGCGTTGCCTTTGGCGTGTTCGGACATCGGATTGTATTTCTGCCGGCTGTTGTTCATGCGCCGGCAGGAATAGCCGCCGAGCGGCTGGATCGTCTTGATGCCGGACCAGTAGCGGTAGCGGGCGGACGGCGCCAGTTCGTTCTTCACCCATTTGGCGAAGGCAAGCGTCACCTGGCAGTTCAGCGTCACGGCCGGGCGGACGCCGATATTGCCGGAAAGCCCCTTCAGCGACACCGGATAGGGTACTTGGCAGGCCGGCCCGTTCGAGATCGGCGGCTTGTTGTCGAAGAGTACGCCCATGCGTTTCAGCTCACGCCGGCAGGCAAGCTCGGAGGACGGCATGACGCTGGGATCGACGGGCGCCGCTGGCTCGCTCATCATCGGATTGTTCGGTCGCAGCATCGCGACCTCTTCGCTCTCGTCCTCTTCGGGAACACGGGTCGGGGCCACCACAGGGCTGCCGTCGTTCCAGGCGGGCGCCCGGCTCATCTGTGCCTCGGCCGCCGGCTGCGGCATTGGCTGCTGCGGGGGCTGGCGCATGGGCTGGTTGAGCTGTGTCGGATTGTCGGTGCCGATGCCGTCGACAACCGGCTCGGTGGCATTGCCCTCGGCGATCTGCTGCTGTTGTTCCTGCGCCAGCCCGACGACCGGCTGGGCTCCAAGCTCATCATCCATGTTGACGCCGCCGGATGGGATCGCAAGATCCTGCGTGCCGCCCCACTTGCCGCTCGGTTGGCCTGCCGCCAGCGCCTCGTCGCTGTCGATCATCGGCAGCCTACCCCCCTGCGCCGGTGCGGCCGGCGCCGCCTGACCGGTCCCGGCAAGGTTTGGCGTATCGAGATAATCGACCGAGCCCTGGCTCGTGCCGACGGGCGCACTGGAAACCGGATAGGAGGCCTGGCTCTCCACCGGCGCCATGCGCACGGCAGGGGCCATGCGCGCTGCCCCGCGCGACGGCGAGATCGAGCTGACCCTGGTGCCGTTGTCGACATTCGCCGGCGGCACCAGCCCGTCGCTGATCGAACAGGTCGTCAGCGCCGCCGAAAGCAGCAAGGGCAAAAGGGATCGCCAAGGAAAGGAAACAAACGCCATACTCTTATCGCTTCCGCAGGCTTGCTGGGCAGTGACCGAAAAAACTCACTCCAATTTTAATTAAAAACGGTGAATGAAAACTTACCGGCACAATCTGCACGCGACGGAAATGAAAAAGGCCGGTTTCCCGACCTTTGTTCAGTGGCTTAACTCACGCTGCCCGTGTGTATCTAGCCCCGGCTCTTTGCTCCGCCCCGCGCAGGCGGAAATTCGAAAGCAGCGTCTTCAACTGGGTGCTCTCGTCGGCGAGCGTGCGGCTTGCCGCCGTCGTCTCCTCGACCATCGCAGCATTCTGCTGCGTCATCTGGTCCATGTGGTTGACGGAGCCGTTGATCTCGTTCAGCCCCGTCGACTGCTCGCGCGCCGCCGTCGCGATTGATGCGACGTGATCGTTGACCTGGTTGACCAGCGCCTCGATCTCCAGCAGTGCCTCGCCCGTCGAGCGCACCAGCGCCACCCCACCCTCGACCTCCGTCGCCGACCGGCTGATCAGTTCCTTGATCTCCTTGGCCGCATTGGCGGAACGCTGGGCGAGTTCGCGCACTTCCTGGGCGACGACGGCAAAGCCTCGGCCCGCTTCGCCCGCCCGCGCAGCCTCGACGCCGGCATTCAGCGCCAGAAGGTTCGTCTGGAAGGCGATCTCGTCGATGACCGAGATGATTTGACCGATGCGGTTGGAGGAATCCTCGATCCGGCCCATCGCCGTCACCGCGTTACGAACGATCTCGCCGGATTTTCCGGCACTCGCCTTGGTCTCGGCCACCATCTCGCGTGCTTCGTTCGCCCGCTCGGATGCCGTCTTGACCGTCGCGGTGATCTCGTCGAGCGCTGCCGCCGTCTCTTCGAGTGCCGCCGCCTGCTGTTCCGTGCGCTTCGACAGGTTGCCGGTCGCCTCGCTGATATCGGACGCGCTGTCGTTGACCACACGGCTCGATTCGGCGATCGCGTGGATGACGCCGTTCAGCGCGTCGACCGCCGCATTGAAGTCGTTCCTGAGCTTGGCGTAATCGTCGCCGATATCGCCGATCGCGACCGTCAAATCGCCGCTCGCAAGCTTTTCGAGGCCGACGCCGAGCGCCTGCATCGCATGGGTCTGCCGTTCGGAGGCAGCGCGCAGACTCGCCTCGTTGCCACGGCGCTCTTCTTCGATCTGCCGCTGCCTCTCGTCTTCCCGGCCGCGCAGCGCGCTGCGCTCATCGACGGAGTCGCGCAACACCAGCAGCACCTTGGCCATCTGGCCGACCTCGTCGCGATACTCGCTGCCGGCGATCTCTACCGACGCTTCTTCGGCTGCAATCGCATTCATCGCTTTCCTCAGCCGGGCAATCGGCGCCGTCACGCTGCGCACGATGGCAAAGGCGATCGCGACCGTCGCCGCAGCGCCGATCAGGCACGCCATCGTGGCCCAGAGCAAATTCTGGCGATAAAGCGCGGCAAGGTCGTCGGCATAGACGCCGGTGCCGACGATCCAGCCCCAGGGCTCGAAACCGGCGACATAGGAGTATTTCAGCACTGGCTCATCGGCGCCCGGCTTCGGCCAGAGATAGTCGACGAAACCCTTGCCGTCCTTCTTCACTTTGTTGACGAACTCGACGAATAGGAATTTGCCGGTCGGGTCCTTCATCTGCGAGATATCGGTACCATCAAGCGCCGGCTTGATCGGGTGCATCACCATTTTGGGATGCATGTCGTTGATCCAGAAATAGCCGTCGGCGCCGTAGCGCATCGCGCCGATCACGTCCTTCGCGGCCGCCTGCGCCTGCTCGCGGGTCATCGTGCCCGCCTGCTCCATCTTGTAATATTTTTCGAAGATGCCGAGCGCCGTCGCATCCAACTGCGCCAGCCCTGCCTTCCGCTCGTCTTCCAGCTCGGAGTAAGAATAGTTCAGAAAGAAGACCATCGTCGCCGCGAGCACGGCAAGCGTGAATGCGACGAGGCAGTAAAGTCGGGTGGAAATCTTGACGTTGCGCATGAGGTTCCCGGCGATTCTTGTATTTGAGATCGATCGCATTCTGAATTGCCGGAATTACTGGAGCGTAAAGCTTAATTAGAAGAAGATTAAATAACGTAAGGGAAGGTGACATCGGTAAAATTCAACCATTTGAAATCGAATGAAATTTCAATCGGCAACGGCAGCAACATTTTTCCCGCCGGCCGTCCGTAGCGCTTGGCCTTGCCGTCTTTTACAGCCCTCAGCCTTTGCACTAGGGTGCTTCCCAGTGAATCACCCGCTCACGACCGCACCAGATGGAGAACCCTTGATGACCGATGCCGCCAAGCCGAGAGGCGAATTGACGCTGAGGACGCTTGCCATGCCGGGCGATGCCAATCCGGCTGGCGATATCTTCGGCGGCTGGGTCATGGCGCAGATGGACCTTGCCTCCGGCATCCGCGCTGCAGAGCGTGCCAAGGGTCGCGTCGTCACCGCCGCTGTCAAGGAGATGGCCTTCGAGCTGCCGGTCAAGATCGGCGATACGCTTTCTGTCTATACCGATATTGACCGCGTCGGCCGCACCTCGATCACCCTCTGCGTCGAAGCCTGGGCACACCGCGCGCGTTACGCCAAGATGGAAAAGGTCACGGCGGGCACCTTCATCATGGTGGCGCTCGACGAAGAGGGCAAACCGAAGCAAGTCCCCGAGGAGTGACAGACCAAGGATCGAAAGCATGGAAACGGTCAGCTCACCGGAGGTCTTCCTTCACATCAAGGTGGTGATGGGCATGGTCATCAGCCTTTCGCTCGCCAGGGTGCTGACCGGCGTTGCCGGCATCGTCCAGCATCCAGCCAAGGCCAAGGTCTACCCCATCCATCTTGGCTGGGCGCTGTCGATGTTCCTGTTCATCATCCATATCTGGTGGTGGGAATATCGCTTGCAGGCCGTGCCGGCCATCGGCTTTGGCATCTATCTCTTCCTGATCTGCTTCTGCAGCCTGTTCTTCCTGCTCTGCGCCCTGCTCTTTCCTGCCTCGCTCGACGAATATGGCGGCTACGAAGAATATTTCATTTCCCGGCGCAAATGGTTCTTCGGCATCCTCGGCCTGACCTACGCCGTCGATATTCTCGATACGGCGATCAAAGGTCATGAACGCATCCTCTCTCTCGGCTGGGAATATCCCGCGCGCAACATTGTCTACATCATCCTCTGCACCATCGCCGCCTGGACACCCAACCGCCGCTTCCACGCCACCTTCGTCATCGCCAACCTGATCTACCAGATAAGCTTCATCTTCCGGCTTTATGATGTGCTGGGGTGAGACGTGGTCCCGCGAAGCGGGAGCAATCGATCCAGTGAATCGATTGCAACGTCGAACGCCCTGAGCCCAAGCGAAGGGCCGGGCAGCCGCAAACTCCATATCCCCACAGCCGTCACAACATCACTCGCCGGCATCCGCCACCCGCCGCACCGCACCTGCCCATCGAAGCCAGACAGCCGCATAATAGGCAGCACATGCGCACGCCCCCAGTATCGCGATGTGATGCAAAAAGAACCCGATGGTCGACTCCTGGAAGTCCCAAAAATCGATCGACGGCAGAGCCATGAGCTTGTCTCCAATTCCCATGACGAACAGGCTGTGAATGCCGTATGCGGCAATTGCGCCCGCAACGGCACGAAGGCATGCGGTCCGGATCGCGTTTGGCGCACCGACCCGCAACAGCCTGCCTATGACCACCATGATCATCGACCAGTGAAGGCCAAGATGAACCGCTGCGAGAATGAATGCCCAGTACGCCGCGAGGATGTGAATTTCGCGTGCCGTCGGCCCGCCGCTCAAGGGGAGGAAAGCAAACACCGTGCGGGAAATCAGCACGCTGGTCACCAGCAATGCTGATATCGCCAAGGCGATTGAGATATTCGAAGCGATTGTCAGAAAACTCGGCCTGCCGCGCACCGCCTTTGGAAGGCGCGCCCACCATCGCCTGTTGAAGACGTTGTGCGAGACGAGAAGGACGAACATGCCAGTGCCGATCAACTCATGCGAGGTGTTATCGAGCCACCAGTAGGCGAGCGCGGCCAGAAGCAGCCCGGCGGCGGTGAAGTCGAGCACAAGGCGGATCACGAAAAAAGGACTCACGATGCGATGCCCTCGCCGGAGATTCGGTCCGGCCTAGTCAATGACGGCTCCGTTAAATTCCTTGAGAGCGTCGAGGGTGTAGAGGAAGTCTTCGTCGGCCCTGGACGAATGACAGGACTGGCACCGCGCCGTGTTCTCGGCCATGTTGACGCTGCCGTCCGGCTTGAACCATTGGAACTGCCAGTCGCCGGTGCGACGGTCTTCGTCATAATCGCCGCCCCAGCCGCGGCCCTTTTCCATAACGAAGGTGCGATAGACTTCCCCATCGCGGTAATCGACCAGCACGAAGTGCGTACCGTCGGGAACAGGTTGCCCGTTCTTCACCGCCTGGATGGCTTCATTCGTCGTCATGATATGCTCGGTCACGTTGCCGCGCCTGACGGTCGTGTAATGAACGAGGCCTGCCAATTCGGGCAGCGTCGTCCGGTTCGGCTCGGCGTCGACCTTCCAGCCGACCAGAACTACGGCGCCGGCCATGGCAAAGAGGATGGAAAGGCGCTTGATGAGATGACGCATGGATGTCTTTCCTGGTTTTGTGCGGAAGATTTGGGCGACCGGCTTCGGCAAAAGCGGAAGGCCGCTCGTCTCATTCACGTCCGAACACGTCTTTCGCGACGGCAACGGCCGAGACCGCATTCGGCCAGCCGGCGTAGAAGGCAAGATGGGTGATAGTCTCGATCAGTTCGTCCTCGGTCACACCGTTCTGGCGGGCCATGGCAAGATGGGATCTGAGCTGGTCGGGCCGGTTCATAGCGATCAGAGCGGCAACAGTGACGAGGCTGCGATCCCGCTTCGACAGCTGCGGGCGCTCCCATATGTCGCCATAGAGGACGTCGTCTGTCAGTTCAGCCAGCTTCGGCGCGGTCGCGCCCATCAGTTGCTGGGCGCGCGAGCGCCGGGACTTGTCGTCGCCTTCGGCCGGCGTCTGAGCGCTGACGACGCCCGGCAGAACGGCCAGCATCATGCTGGCGGACAGCATCAAGTTTCCCAACAGTTGTTTCACGGACTTCACCTCATGGTTTCCGAGATCAGTCGAGCTTCTTCTCGCTAAGGAAAGCCGAGACCAGGTCAGCGATCTGGATGTTGTTCAGGTCGGAGAACGCGAAGTGGGTGTTGCCGCGGATGCCGATCTCGGGAAGGTGCACGACGGTGACATCGCCGCCATGCTTGTTCACCGTGTCCCGCCATAGGCGGGCCATTGCCAGGCGCACCCGCCAGCTGTCCTGCGCCGGCATCGTTGTCGGCTGGTCGGGGATGTTGTCGCCGTAATAGATCACGATCGGGATCTTCGTGAGTTTGAGAAAGTCGTCCATCGGCACCGGCACGCCCTTCAGCGTGTCGAAGGCGCTCGGCATATCGGCGGGCACCTCGCCTGCCGGGAACACGAAGCTGCTGCCAGGTTCGAAGGCGACGATGGCTTTAACCTTGTCGCTCTTGATGGCTGTTAGCCAGCCCGGTCCGCCACCCTGCGAGTGAGTGAAAAGAATGCCGGGACCAATTTTCTCGAACAGCTTTGCCACCGCATTCGACACGACGTCCATGTCGAACGGCCCGGTGTTCGGCGTCATCGCGCGAAAATACTGGTTCAGCGCTTCCGGATCGCGGGAGAATTGCACGCCGTCGAAATAGTTCGGCCAGATGCCGACACGGAACTGGTTGAACCAGAGCTGCTCGTCTGACGTCGGCTTCACTGTTGTCTCGGTCATGCTCCGCCCCGCCCCGCCCCGGCGCGGCTGGTCGAGGAGATAGGTGGAGAAGCCTCGACGCAGGAAGATGTTCTGGAAGCCTTCGCGACCGTCGGGCGTCGTCTCCCAGGTCTTGGAGAATTGTCCGGCACCGTGCCACATCACGATCGGGTACTGACGCGGGTTTGCCGGCACCTGATAGAAGGCAAAGGCATGATCGCCGTGATAGGTCTGTCCTGAGGGATCGAGAGGTTTCAGCGGGTCGAAGGTTCCGGGCGCCGTCGTGCTGGTTCCCCCGACGGCAAAGCTGCCCTGCTCCTGGACGACCAATGGCTCCGGCTTTACCGCATCGGCAGCTGTCGCCAATGGCGCGGCAAGCTGCGCTGAGGCAAGCAGCAATGCGGCCAGGGTGTTGGACAATCCACATCGCATGTCGGCTTCTCGCTTCGTTTCAGATGGCGAGAAAGTAGCGGCATTGCACGGAAAGGATTAGACGCCTCGGACAGCTAGGGTCTATTAGACAGACTAATTAATCACAAGCTGTTGATAAGTTGTGATGGAATAAAATCGGCATTACTTTCCTCTATAGCGGAGCGCATCGACGAATAGCGTGAAGGCGGGAGATGCATGCCGCCTGTTCGGATAGTAGAGATGGTATCCAGGGAAGGGCTGGCACCAGTCCTTGAGAACCCGGGTCAGTCGCCCGTCTTCAATGTAGGACTGAACCTGGTCCTCGGGCATGTAGGCCAATCCCAGCCCGTCCAGCACGGCGCCGATCCGCATGGCGATGTTATTGAACACCGTCTGGCCCTCGACACGCACGCGCAGTTCACGTCCGTCCTTCTCGAACTCCCAGGGATATATCGTCCCGTGTGTAGGCAGCCGCATATTGATGCAGTTGTGAGCCGTCAGATCTTGCGGGACATCAGGGCGCGGATGGTCCTCGAAGTAGGAAGGCGCTCCAACGACCGCCATGCATACCTCGGGGCCGATCCGAACCGCGATCATGTCCTTCGCCAAATGCTCGCCGAGCCGGATGCCGGCGTCGTAGCGCTCGGCGACGATGTCGGTCAGGCCGTAGTCGACGATCACCTCGACATTGATATCAGGATTATCAGGAAGAAACCGCGCCAATGCCGGGGCGAGAACGGAAATCGCAGGATGCTCGCCTGCCGTGATGCGAATGGTGCCGGCCGGCCGCTCGCGCATTTCGCTCAAGGCGGCGATCTCGAACTGGATTTCTTCAAATCTCGGCCCGACCCGCTCCAGCAGGCGTTCTCCTGCCTGCGTCGGCGACACGCTTCTGGTCGTGCGGGTCAAAAGCCGAAGCCCGAGCTTCTCTTCGAGACCACGTACCGTCTGGCTCAACGCTGATTGCGACACGCCGAGCTTGGCGGCGGCCCTGGTGAAGCTCCGTTCCCTCGCGACGGTGAGAAAGGCGACGAGTTCATTGAAATTGTTGTCCTGGGGCATTCATTAGTACGCCTTATAGGTCCATGCGCATTACAGCATCTAATCGAAAGCTGACACGAGGACTAAGTTCACGTCAACTCGACTGCGAGACTGGCTGCTCCCGCGCCGCGGAGCGGACTGCCCCGAGCCTTAACAAAACCAGGAATGGATACGACCATGAAGAAGCGCACTATCGGCGATCTCGAAGTCTCGGCACTTGGCCTCGGCTGCATGAGCATGAGCGTCGCCTACGGCCCGCCCGCCGACGAAGCCGACATGATCAGATTGATGCGCACCGCCCATGATCAGGGCGTGACCTTCTTCGACACGGCTGAAGCCTATGGCCCTTTTGCCAATGAAGAGCTTGTCGGCAAGGCGCTCGCACCGATCCGCGACCAAGTGGTCATCGCCACCAAATTTGGCTTCGATATCGATCAGCAAACCGGTGAACGCAGCGGCGGCACCAACAGCCGCCCCGATCATGTCAAGGCGGTTGCCGATGCTTGTCTGCGCCGCCTGAAGACGGACCGTATCGACCTCTTCTATCAGCATCGCGTCGATCCCGACGTGCCGATCGAAGATGTGGCCGGTGCCGTCAAGGAGCTGATCGCAGCCGGCAAGGTGAAATATTTCGGCCTTTCCGAAGCCGGCGTTCAGACAATCCGCCGCGCCCATGCCGTCCAGAAGGTGACTGCCGTCCAGAG
Source organism: Rhizobium sp. WYCCWR10014 (assembly GCF_001657485.1). Classification (GTDB taxonomy): domain Bacteria; phylum Pseudomonadota; class Alphaproteobacteria; order Rhizobiales; family Rhizobiaceae; genus Rhizobium. The sequence goes on along the minus strand of NZ_LXFU01000041.1, from coordinate 182,237 downwards.
CGAATATTCGCTCTTCTGGCGCGGCCCCGAGGCGGAACTGTTGCCCACCCTTCAGGAACTCGGCATCGGTTTCGTGCCCTTCAGCCCGCTCGGCGCAGGCTTCCTGACCGGCAAGATCGACGAGAACACCAAGTTCGATCCTAGCGATTTCCGCAACAGCGTGCCGCGCTTTTCACCTGAAGCCCGCAAGGCCAATTTTGCGCTCGTCGACCTGATCAGGCGGATCGGCGATCGCAAGGGCGCAACACCCGCACAGATCGCTCTCTCCTGGCTACTGTCCCAAAAGCCATGGATCGTCCCGATCCCGGGAACAACGAAGCAGCATCGGCTGGAAGAAAATCTCGGGGCGGTAGACGTCGACCTGCTGCCCGAGGACCTCGCCGAAATCGACGCAGCCCTGTCGGAGATCGAGGTCCAAGGCGAGCGGCTACCCGAGGCAGCGCTGAAGATGACCGGCCGCTAAGGCCCTCTCTCCAGCCTCAGCCTGAGGTGCCCCACAGGGGCCTCGAAGAGGCCGGCCACCCGCCTCGGCAAAATGCCGATGTCGCCGAAGTCACCCGCCCCCGTCCTTCGAGGCTCCAGTCTGCGGCCTGCGCACCTCAGGACGAGGGCTGGCCGGCGTGCCGCGCCGCCCCGCCCCTCCCCTCCTTACTGTGCTGCCACAGAGGAGGAGAAGTGGGCCAAGCCTCACGCCTTGAGAAACTGCGACCCCTTGTCGAACCCCAGCCCCGGAAAAATCTTCGCCGTCAAATCATCGGCACTGACGTCGAACTGCCGATAAAGCATCGCCGCCGCAAGCTCGCGCACGTCGGCGGTCGGCATCAGGTCGCGGTCGTCGAGTAGCTGGCCGTCGCCGATGCCGGGCCAACGGCCGAGGATGCGGCCGCCGTTGATGGCGCCGCCGGCAAGCAGCGCGCACCCGCCGGTGCCGTGGTCGGTGCCGGCTGAGCCGTTCTGGCGCACGGTGCGGCCGAACTCGGTCATGGCAAGCACCACCGTCTTTGCCCAGATCTCAGGCCCGAGCGTGGTCTTCAGGGTATTGATCGCCTGCGAAAGGTCCTGCACCGGCCGTTTGAACTGGCCGGCCTGGCCGATATGCGTGTCCCAGCCTGATATCGAGAAGCTGGCGATGCGGTAATCGCCCTTCAGCATGTTGCCGGCGAGCGCCGCCACATCGGCGATCTTGGCGCCGCGCTGGCCCTCCAGCTCGACTATAATCGAGGCGGTGTCGGCCCGCGTCGCCTCGGCAAGCGCCTCGGCGAACGGCGGATCGCCGGCATAGAGCCGCGCCAGGTACTGCATCTCGTCGCGCGCAGGCGTCAGATTGGAATCCGACGCCCATACATCGACATTGTTGGGTCCGGAGAGGATCAGCTCCGTCGAAGTGTTGATGTCGATCGCCTTGCGCGCATCCGAGCGCGGAATGACGGCGAGCGCCCGGTTCAGCCAACCCGTCTTTTCCTCGGCGACATGCTCGCCACCGGATTCCAGCATGTCCTGCCCGTCGAAATGGCTGCGCTGGTCGCGGTAGGGCGTCGACACCGCATGCACGAAGGCAAGCTCCCGGCTCTTCCACAGCGGCATCAGCTCGGCCGCCGCAGGATTGAGGCCGAAATGGCCATCGAGATCGAGAAGCCCGGTATCGGGCGTCAGCGCCAGCGTCGGCCTGAGCGCCGCAAAGCCGGCATCGCCATAGGGCTGCACAAGATCCAGCCCGTCCATCGCGCCCCGCAGCACGATGGTGACGAAACGGTTGTCACCCGGCATCGCCGCGAAAGTAACGGGCGTGAAGATGGGAGCAGCGGCAAGACAGCAGGCCGACGTCAGAAAGCCGCGGCGGGAGAGCGAAATCCGGTTCATGACAGAGGCTCCTATCGGCGGTTGAATTCGGGCGATGCCAGCACCAGCGTCAGCCCGCTGATCTTGTTCGGCGCCTGCGACACCACGCGGATCGTCTCGTCGCGGGCGGCATCGGCAAGCGTCGATTTCAGGAATTCGCGCGGATCCTCGTCCCGGCCGAACTGTGCCGCGGCCCGCCTTGCCCAGGCCAACCGCTCGGCGAGCTGGCTGCCGGTGATCCAGGCGGAGAAGCCTTCCTCGAAACCGGCCGGGCTCGGCGGCAGCCAGGTCGGCTGGCCCATGCGCCTGAGTGCCCCCTGCCCCAGCGCCCGCGCCGTCTGGAAGGCTTTGAGGCGCTTCTCCCTTGCCTCGCCGGCGGGATCGGTCGTCACCGGCGATCCAGCCATGCCAGGCGTGTTCGCCGCCATGTCGCCCTCGTCCGTGCCCTGCTGGTTCGCCGCCAGGAAACTGCCGACGACGCCGTTGACCGGCCCCGCATTCAGCGCCCTCAGGCCGGTGACGATATAGTCGAAGGGCTGGCGCGCCTTGGCGCCCTCGTCGCGCCAGGCGGCGGGATGGTCGAGCATGGCGGTGTAGACGGCAGTCAGATCGCCATCCGTTTTCTTCCAGGTTTCGGCCATATCGGACACCATCCCCTCGTCAGGCTGGTCGGAGACGAAATGCACCGCGAGCTTGCGGCTGATATGCGCCGCCGTCTTCGGATGGAGCGCGAGATCGTCGAGCATGTCGAGATAATCGTCGCGCGAGCGCCTGCGCCCGCCATAACTGACGCCGAGCACCTCATGTGTCCCGGGCTCCGAAATATTCGGCCGGAACGCGATGTCCATCTCCTTGCGGTCGATAGTGAGCCCCGTCAGCACCATGGCCGCCGCGGTCACATCCGCCTGGCTATAGCCGCTGCCGGCGCCGAGCGTATGCAGCTCCAGCAGCTCGCGGCCGAGATTTTCGTTCAGCCCCTTGTTGCGCTTGATGCCGCCGGCCGAATCCGGCCCGAGCGAATCCGCCTGGTCGAGATAGATCAGCATGGCCGGATGGGCGGTGGCATTGCGCAGCAGATCGCCGAACCTGCCTGATATGAACGGCCGGATCGCCTCGGCCTCGTAGAGCGGCACGATGAGGCGCATCGGCAGGCTCTTATTGGCGCTGGTGGAGAAATGATCGGTCCAGAAGGTCGCCAGCCGCTCGTAGAAGCCGTACGGCGACAACACCGCCTGCATCAGCCGCAGGTTCGCATCGTGCTGGAATTGCTGCTGCGCCTGACGCTGCACCCCTTTGCGTATCTCGCGCTGCGTCGTATCGTCGGTCACCGTCTTGGCGTCCTGCCGGATCTGCTTGAGCTGCTGCTGCAGGCTGAGAATCGCCTGGTGGCGCATGTCTGGGCCGCCGAGGGGAAAGTCCGGCATCGCCGCCACCCCCTTGCGCAGCTGGCCGATGAGCTCGTCCTTGCTGCTCGGCGGCACCTCGCCTGGCCGGAAACCATAACCGAACCGGATCGCCGCCATCGTCGGGAAAGACAGGCTCATGGCGGATCACCTCCTGATCACTGCTAAAGCAATTCCAGCAAAAGTGCACAGCGGTTTTGCGTCCGGAATTGCGTCAAACAAAAGTCAGAGCATTTCCGTGGCCCGGAAATGCTTGAGGTGACAGGCTGCCAGCCGATTGCGACGCCAATCTGTAGGAAATGTGGCGATATCTAGACATGGACGATTTGTAATCTATTGAAAAGGCTAAAGTTTATGCACGGAAGATGAAGGATGCTCCGATTGCGATCAGGGCGAAGCCGATCGCATGGTTCCAGGTCAGGTTCTCACCGAGCCAGAAGATCGAGAAGCCGGCAAAGACGATCAGCGTGATCACCTCCTGCATCGTCTTCAACTGCGCCGTCGTATAGACCGCCGAGCCGATACGGTTGGCCGGCACCGCCAGGCAATATTCGAAAAAGGCGATGCCCCAGCTGACGATGATGGCGAGGAAGATGGCGCTGCTCTTGTGCTTGAGATGCCCGTACCAAGCAAATGTCATGAAGATGTTGGAGGCAAAAAGCATGACGACGGGCCAGAGGGCGGCAGGAGAAAATGGCATGGAAAAACTCGGGGCTGTGGAGGAAAGGATCGAGCCGACGAGATGCCAGCGGGCTTTACCTAGCACGCCGCCATCCGACGGCAAGCCCTCAAGACTCGGACCAATCGTCTCACGCGACAGATTGGGATCAGCGGCAATTTGCGCAGCGACTTGCCTTCCAGCATCACCCTGTTGCGGTCGACGTTTTACGATCGCATCTGCGGTTGCGAAGTGCTCAAGAGCTGAAAGGCCGGCGACACTGCCGCCGGCCTTCATAACCGCAGGCAGCGCTAGATTCGCATCGCGCCATGCGGTTCCTCGGCCTCCTCCGTGCCGAAGCGGACATCCTTCTTCTCGTAGCCGAAGCCGGCAAGGGCCGCGACGATGAGAGCCACCACGGCCGCGACGATCAAGAGCGCATAGGCATAGTCGCCGTCCCAGCGGGCGGCCAGCCCCGCCTGCAGCGTCGCATTGCCTGACGCCAGCAGGTTACCGAGCTGGTAGGCGAAGCCGGGAAAGGTGCCGCGCACCTCGTCTGGGGACAGTTCGTTCAGATGCACTGGTACGATGCCCCAGGCGCCCTGGACGAAGAACTGCATCAGGAAGGCGCCGATGGCGAGCAGTACCGGCCCCGGCGCATAGGCCCAGAGCGGTGCGACGGGTACCGCAATCAGTGCGGCGATGACGATGGCCTTCTTCCGGCCGATCCGCTGCGACAGCGCGCCAAAGAACAGCCCGCCGCAGATCGCCCCGATATTGTAGACGATGGCGATCGCACCAACCGTATAGCTCGAATAGTTGCGCTGGGTTTCGAGGAAGGTCGGATAGATGTCCTGCGTGCCGTGGCTAAAGAAGTTGAACGCCGTCATCAGGAACACCGCCCAGATGAACAGCGGAATGTTTTCGCGCAAAACCGTCAGGAACGGCCGGCGCCTCTCGGCCTGCCGCTTCAAGAAGGCTGGGCTTTCCTCGACATTGCGGCGGATATAGAGCACCAGCAGCGCCGGCACCGCGCCGACAAAGAACATGCCGCGCCAGCCGATGACCGGAAAAAGCAGGAAGAACACGATCGAGGCGATCAGATAGCCCGAGGGATACCCGGCCTGCAGGATGCCGGAAACGATGCCGCGGCTCTGCTCCGGCACTGTCTCCATGACCAGCGAGGCGCCGACGCCCCATTCACCGCCCATGGCGATGCCGTAGAGTGCCCTGAGCACAAGGAACATGGTGAGCCCTGTGGAGAAGCCGGTGAGGAATTCGAACAGCGAATAAAGCAGCACGTCGGCCATCAGGGTGATGCGTCGCCCGTAACGGTCAGCCGCAAGCCCGAAGACCAGCGCGCCGAGGGCCCGCATGGCAAGCGTCAGGAAGATCGCCACCGAAACGGCGGGAACGTCGGTGTGGAATTCCGCGGCGATATATTTGAGAACGAAGACGAGAATGAAAAAATCGAAAGCGTCGAGCGTCCAACCGAGATAGCTGGCGATGACGGTGTTGCGCTGCTGCGGCGTCAGCCGGCGCAGGCTTTCCAAAGCGGACATCTGATATTCCTCCGTCCGAAAGCGGCGGCGAGGCGGGCAATTCCGGATGCCGTCGGAAGGGGTGCCCGAAACGGGCGGGTGATGCTGTTACGGCTGCGTTTGCAGTCCGAGACAGCGGGCAATAACGTCAGCAATGCTGCCCGTGTTCCATCACGAATGCCGTGATCGGGTGGCGTCCCACGCGGCTCCTTGTCGCAGGCATACGACCGTCCAGCGCCCTGCCCTCGGGCGCGGCATCCTCCAACTTCCCTTATCCTGAGGAGCGGAGCCCACAGGGCGAAACCTCGAAGGACACGCTGCAACGCTGCTCCTTGTGTCTATTTGAAGTCGAAGCACCCGCCTCGTCCTTCGAGGCCCCTACGGGGCGCCTCAGGATGAGGCTCCCTTGGATGTTGCCGCCATAGGCACCACAGGCAGCCACAGCGAAAACGCTATGCCTAGCTCTTGCCCGGCACCCTGCCCCGACACGCCCACGCTACCGACGCAAACGACCGCGGCCCATTCGGCTCGCCAGCCTCGTAAGCGGCCCTGACCGCGGCATCGACCGCCTTTCGCTTCGCCGGGTCCAGACCGGCAACATATTTACCGAGCGGTCCTTCGCCGGCGGCGATCGGATCCCAGTAATCCTCGAAGGAAAGATATTCCATCCGGATCAGCAGCGAAGTCTCCTCGACGTCAGCCAGGCCTTGCGCGATGAAGCTCTCCTGCATTTCTCCCGGCCGCATCATCGGCTGGAAACAATATTTGCGGCGCAGGGGTAGAGCGTTTTCGTCGAGAACCGCCACCGTATCCCACATCATCCGCATGAAGGACATGCCGCCATAATGGTCCCAGACGGCGGCCGCGACCACGCCGCCCGGGCGCACCACACGGCGCATCTCGGACACCGCCTTTCCCGCCTCCGGCACGAAATGCAGTACGAGCAGCGACATCGCCCTGTCGAAGCGATTATCCTCGAAGGGAAGCGCGCAGGCATCGGCCTGCTGGATCGATACGCGCGGATCAGTGTTGCGCCGCATTGCCGCCTCAACGAAGACAGGCGAATAGTCGATGGCGACGATCTCCTGCAGACCCGGCGTTTCCGCCAGCGTGAATGCAAGGCTGCCGGTGCCGCAGCCGACATCGAGGACGCGATCGCCATCCGCGAGACCGGCGAAATCGACCAGCATCGGCGCCAGCTTCCTGCTCCAGCGCCCCATCAGCCGTTCATAACCATCGGCACTTTCGACATTGAAACTCGACGGCATTGAAGTCTCCCCCTTCAAGGACGATGGTCTGCCGACGAACAATAGGATTCCCCAGCAACCCTCGCAAGCGGAACAGCCTTCTCACCCGACCTTCGCGTCCGACCAGTAGCGCTTCGGTGCGCGCCCGAACACACGCTTGAATGCGTTTCCGAAGGCGCTTTCGGAGGAATATCCGAGTGCCGCGGCAAGGCCGGCGACCGAGACATCCTCCCGGCGCAGGGCTTCGCGGGCGCGATGCATGCGCCAGCGCGTGAGATAGTCGAGGGGTGCAACGCCGACCAGTTCCTTGAAACGTTGCGCAAAGGCGGAGCGCGACATGCCGATCCGGGTCGCCAGCGCCTCGACCGTCCAGCGATGGCCGGGGCTGTTGTGGATCAGGCTGATCGCCGCGCCGATCTGCGGATTTGTCAGCGCACCGATCCATCCCGTTTCGGCAGCACCCCCGCCCACATAGGCCCGCAGCGCCTGCACGAGCAGGATGTCGCCCATGCGCTGCGTCATCAGCGTCGAGCCCATCTGCCCGGCCCCAAGTTCGTCGTCGAGGGTCGCGAGCGTGGCGCTGAGGATCGCTGCCCCGCGGTCGCTGGCCGGGATATGAATGAACGGCGGCAGCGCATCGAGCAGCAGCCGGGCATTGCCGCCCTCGATGACGAAGCTGCCGCCGATCAGCGCCGTCTCGTCGCCACCGTGGCGAGCGATATTGGAATGCTCCCAGTCGAAGAAGGCGATCCCGTCCTCCGGCTCGCGGTCGAGATCGTTGGCGATCACATAGGCGGGCGCATTGGCCAGCAGGAAGGTGTCGCCGGCAACAAGCGCAAACGGCGGCTCGTCAGGCAGAACGATCGAGCAGGCGCCACGGAGGACCGCGACGAACTTGAGCGCGGGCTTGGCCGGAAAACGAAACGCCCATTGCCCGCCGACCTCGAAACGCGTGCAGCGCGCGCGCTCTATCTCGAGTAGCGAAAACACATCGGATAAAGGATCGATCATGGGAACCTGGACGATCTCGACGAAATCATGGAGCCCACAGCATAGATTCTCCAGGCAACGCCTGCAATCCTCAGCACACAAAGGAGAACGAAGATGCCTGATATCAAGGATAAGGTTATTGCCATCACCGGAGCAAGCAGCGGCATCGGCGAAGCTACCGCACTGCTCCTGGCCGAGCGCGGCGCAAGGATCGTGCTCGGCGCCCGCCGCGCCGATCGGCTGCAAGCGCTGGCGCGACGCATCACCGACAAGGGCGGCGAGGCCGTCTGCCTCGCCATGGACGTCAAGAAGCGCGACGATCTCACAGCCCTCGTCGCGCTTGCCTCCGACACCTATGGCAGGATCGACGTCCTCATCAACAATGCCGGCATCGGGCCGATCTCGCCTCTCGACGAGTTGCGGGTCGAGGATTGGGAGGAGATGATCGACGTCAACATCAGGGGGCCGCTCTATGGCATTGCCGCGGCCTTGCCGGTGTTCCGCCGGCAGGGTTCCGGCCACTTCGTCAACACGCTCTCGACCGCCGGCCTCATCATCAAGCCGACCATGGCCGTCTATGCCGGCACGAAAAATGCCATGCGCACCATCGCCGAAGGCCTGCGGCTGGAGGCCGGCGAACATTTGCGCGTCACCAACATTTCTCCGGGATTCATCAGGACTGATTTCGCCGACTCCATGACAAACGCAGGGATCAAGGCCGAAATGGCTAAACGTATGGACGAGATGGCAATTTCACCCGATGCCATTGCCCGCGCCATCGCCTTCGCCATCGAGCAACCCGCCGATGTGGATATCAGCGACATCGTGGTGCGGCCGACGGCTCAGGCGTGAGGCGTGGGCGACGGCGGTTGAAAAAGTCGGACGCATCTCAAGCGCGTTGGGTGGCCATCCGCCACCCGCGTCTCGAATTGCCTCCGCAGACGTCAGAGCCGAGCCTCCAGCACCATGTTGAACGGGGTCTCCGTCGCGCGCCGCACCTTCGAGAAGCCGCCCGCCTTGAGCACCTCGGTCAGCTTCGCCTGGCCGGCCTGCGCACCGAGAGCGGCGCCCACCTCCTGGCCGAGCGAGGCCGGGACGCAGGTGTTGGCGGAGGCGGCATAGAAGACGCGGCCGACGGGGTTGAGGTTTTCGGCCAGGCTGTCGCCCGCCATCGGCTCGACCAACATCAGCGTGCCCTCCGGCTTCAGAGCCTTGGCGATATGTCTGACGGCGCCGACCGGGTCGCCCATGTCGTGTAGCGCATCGAAGATGGTGACGAGGTCGAAGCCCGCCCCCCCGAAATCCTGCGCCCGCGCCGTCTCGAACCGGACATTGCTCATGCCCTTTGCGTGGCCGCTCGCATGCTCGATCGAATGGGCGTGGAAGTCGATGCCTGTAAACTGCGACTTCGGAAACGCCCTGGCCATCAGCAGGGTCGACGAGCCGAAGCCGCAGCCGATATCGGCAACCCGCGCGCCGCGCTCGAGCTTCTCGACGACGCTTTCCAGCGACGGAAGCCAGCTGTCGACGAGATTGGCTTTGTAGCCCGGCCGGAAGAAACGGTCGGTGCCGCAGAACATGCAGTTGCACCGGTCCGTCCACGAAACGCCGCCGCCATGGCGGAAGGCATGGGTGAGCTTGGCGCGATCGGCATAGATGGCGTCGAGGGCGACAAAGCCTCCGATCATGTTGACCGGGCTATCCTCGACGGCAAAGACCGCCGCCTGTTCCGGCGATAGCGTGAACCGACCGGTCGCCGCGTCAAAGTCGACAAATCCCGACGCTGCCTGGGCGGCGAGCCATTCCCTGACGTAGCGTTCTTTTGTATTGGTCGCTTCGGCAAGTTCGATCGATGAGATCGCTCCCCTCTCCGCCATCTTGCGATAAAGACCCAACTCCTCGCCGATGATGACCAGGGCGGAATTCTGCGCCGCCCCGAGCTCATTCACCATGACGCCGAGCAGCGTCTGCAATTTCTCGATATTCAGTTCCATGGATGCGATACCCTCTCCATCAGGCAGCGACATGCCACCCGTTTCGAAGCGCCTTTTACGTGTTGCCAATGGTTCGCAGCAGAGGCAGGATGGCCGCTATGAAGCCGATAGAGCCACATTCCGCCGATGTGAAGCGCCCCTTGCGGGTCAGCATCGTCGCATTTCCGGAGTGCGACCCCTCGATCATGTACGGCATCTTCGACACGCTGTGGATCGCCGGCGCCAACTGGAAGAGCAGCTCGAACGAGCCGACGAGCGAGGTGATGTTCGCGCCACGCCTGGTCGCCGCCGAGCCCGGTCCGTTGAGGCTGATAACAGGCGTGACGATCATGCCGCAGGAAACGATCGAAGACATCGAAGAGACCGATTACGTCCTCGTTCCGAACGTGCTTGTCGACACGCCCGAAACCATCCGGGCACTCGACCGGCGACTGCTGAACTGGATTGTCGAGATGCATCGGCGCGGCGCGCGGCTACTGGCGGCCTGTGGCGGCTCGATCGTGCTCGCCGAAGCGGGGCTGCTGGAAGGGCAGTCGGCAACGACGCACTGGATGTACGCGCCGCTGTTTCGCAGCCAGTTTCCGAATGTGGAACTTAAGGAAGAGCGCATCCTGGTGCAGGCCGGCGCTGGTCATTCCATCGTCTGCGCCGGCGGCGCATCATCCTGGCAGGACCTGACGCTCTTCCTCATCGCCCGGCATGCCGGAACGGCCGAAGCCATCCGCATATCGAAGATCTTCCTCTATCAATGGCATCGCGATGGCCAGCTTCCCTACGCCTCGATGATCGCCAATGCCGATCACGGCGACGCCGTGGTGAAGAAATGTCAGGAATATGCCCCCCTGCACTACCAGTCCGCGGATATCGTCGCCGAGCTGCTCAAGCTTTCCGGCCTGCCGAAGCGGTCATTCGACCGCCGCTTCAGGAAGGCGACGGGTTATTCGCCGCTCGAATATGTCCAGTGGCTCCGCGTCGAGGAAGCCAAGCAAATGCTCGAGATGGAGGATGGGCCGATCGAGGAGATCGCCCTTGAAGTCGGCTATTCCGACCTCGCCTCGTTCCGCCGTCTGTTCCGCAAGCTGGCAGGCCTGACGCCCGGCGAATACCGCCGCCGCTTCCGGCTGCCCGCCAATGTCGAGGCGGCGCTACAGGCAGTGGCGCCGGCAGCGCGGGCCTAAACACGATGCCTCGCTCGACGAGATCGGGAAGCGGACGCGACCGGCCCGCCTCCATTAGGATGTCACCACTCGATGACGTCGCTGCGCCTTAACCGGCCGTCTTGTCGAGCACACTCCAGTTGAAGCCCTTCGCCCAGTCGGCATAGCTGTGCCAGCCGACCTCAGGAAAATCGCGGCGCAGGGCGGCGATATCGGCGTCGTAGCCGGTACGATCGAACCATTCGAACATCAGCGCCGTATCCTCGCTCTGCTGCCGTATCGCCGCGATCGGCAATTCCCGGTAAGTGATTGGGCGGCCGACCACCTCGGATAGGATCTTCGCCTGTTGCTCGCCCGACAATTCGTCGCCGGCAATATCGAAACGCTTGCCGAACACCTGCTCACGCCTCTCGGCCAAGGTCGCGACGAAAGCGCCGATGTCATCGATGGTGATCTGTTGCAGCACGCGGGCGGGCGGCAGCGCTGCGGCATAGACGCCCTGGCGCAGCCCGTCGATCGCCCAGGGCGCCACGGTGTTCTCCATGAAAGCGACGGGTGCGCTGATCGTGTAAGGGATGCCGAGGCCAGCCACGTGCTTCTCGACCAGATACTTGCTGTCGAAATGCGGAATGCCGGTCTTCTTGTCGGCATCGGCGACGGAGGAATAGATCAGGTGGCCGATGCCGGCGGCCTTTGCCGCATCAGCGGCGGCAATGCCCTGACGGGTTTCCGCGTCCGTTCCGGCCTCGTAGCTGTTGCCCATCAGGAACATCGCGTCGACGCCCTCTGCCGCCGCTGCCACGGATGCCGCGTCGTCAAGATCACCGGCGACGACCTGGACTCCTGCCGCGGTCAGCCGCTTTGCGCTGTCGCTCTCGGGCCGGCGGGTGATCGCCTTGACGCGGTGTCCCCGCGTCATCAACGCGCGTACAACCGCGCCGCCTTGCTGGCCGGTGGCGCCTGTGACCAGTACGCTTCGTATGTTGCTCATCTGCCTGCTCCTTATTGTGACTGATGCAGCAAAGTTAGGGCCTGTCACATTGAACCATAATGGCATATAATTGGAAAACATCGTGCCATCCCAGGATATAATGCTCGATCTCAACGATATCATGATCTTCGCCCGCGTCGTCGAAGCGGGCAGCTTCACCGCCGCCGCGCGCTTGCTCGGCATGCCGAAGACGACGGTCAGCCGCCGCATCGCCGCGCTGGAACGCGAACTCGGTGTACGGCTGCTGCAGCGCACCACCCGCAGCCTCAACCTGACGGCCGCAGGGCGTCTCTACTACGAAGAAGGCAGCCAGGCGCTGCGCACGATCGAGGGAGCCAACCAGCGGCTTGCGGAAGCGCGTGCGGAACCTGCCGGCACGATCCGTATATCGGCGCCGGTCGGCTTCGGTGGCCACTTCCTCCAGGATGCGATCTTCGAATTTCTTTCGACCTACCCGAAGACGAGGGTCGAACTGCGCTTGACCGACGACAGGCTGAACCTCGTCGAAAGCGGTATAGACCTCGCCTTCCGCACCGGCGTCCTCGAAGATTCTACCTTGGTCGCCCGCAAACTCGGCTCGATGCACCGCCTTCTCTGCGCAAGCCCGGATTATCTCTCCCGCTGCGGCCCGCCCGCTGCGCCTGAAGATCTCGTCCGCCACGACTGCGTCATCGCCGGCCAGGCCGCCCATACGCAATGGGTGCTGGAAGGTCCGAACGGTCAGGAAACGGTCGCGGTTTCGGGCCGCTTCGCCGCCAACGAGATGCAGGCGGTGATGGCCGCCGCGATCGCCGGCCATGGCATCGCCCAATTGCCGCACCGATTTGCCGAAGCCTGCATCAAGGACGGGCGGCTGGGCCGCGTTCTCGACGGCTATACGACCCCTGCCGGCGGCTTGCATGTCGTCTATCCCAGCAGCCGACACCTGCCGCCTTTGGTCAAGTCATTCATTGAACTGGCCGTCAGACGGCTGAACGCCACAGGAACCGGCGGGGGCGATGATTTCGCAATCGTCTAGCGCTAGAACAGAATGTCGTCCGAAAACTGCTCTTTCGGCATCATGCTCCAGGAAATCCGCCCGCTCTCGCGCCGTCACACCTCTTTCAGCACCACCTTGCTGTCGAGGCTTCCGATCAACGTCGCACTCGCCTGGTTGAGGCCCGCGACCTCCACCGCGATGCCGTGCGCTCCGAACCGTTGGACGACCTTGTCGAGTGCGGCAACGGCGGTGATATCCCAGAAATGCGCTTCGGACACGTCGATCAGCACGGACTTGCCGACCGCGTCCTGAACGTCGAAGGCTTCGACGAAGACGTCGGCGGAGGCAAAGAACACCTGGCCGGACACGCGATAGGTCAGCCGCCCGGCGGCTTGGTCGGGCGCCACGTCTACACGCAGCAGACGGGCGACCTTGAAGGTGAAGAACACCCCGCTGAGCAGCACGCCGACCGTCACCCCGAGAGCCAGATTGGCGGTGAAGACGGTGACGAGGACGGTCGCCACCATGACGGCGCTCGACATCCTGGGATGGATGATGACAGCTCGAAGCGACGACCAGTCGAACGTATCGATCGATACCATGACCATGATCGCCACCAGCGCGGCGACCGGAACTTCGGAGACCCAAGGCTTCAGGAGCACCATCAGGATCAGCAGAAACGCGCCGGCAAACAGCGTCGAGAGCCGGCCGCGGCCGCCATATTTCACATTGCTCACCGTCTGGCCGATCATGCCGCAGCCGGCGATGCCGCCGAACAGGCTGGCGGCCGCGTTGGCGAGGCCGAGACCGGTGCATTCACGGTTCTTCGAGCTGGGGGTATCCGTGAGATCGTCGACGACGCTCGCTGTCATCATCGATTCCAGCAGCCCGACCATAGCGATGGCAAATGCAGGTCCGGCGATGATCCGAAGCGTTTCCAGCGTCAGCGGCACCGCCGGCCAGCCGAAAACAGGCAGCGAATCCGGTAGCTTGCCAAGGTCGGCGACGGTGAGAACGGGAAGCCCGAGCGCCAGCGAAGCGACGGTCAGGATCAGGATGCAGATCAGCGGCGACGGGATCGCCGTGGTGATGCGGGGCGTGAGGTAAATGATGACGAGCCCGGCAATCAGCACGGCATATTCCATCCAGCCGGCACCGATAATATGCGGCATCTGCGCGGCAAAGATCAGGATGGCGAGTGCATTGACGAAGCCGGTGCGGACGGATTTCGACACGAAACGCATCAGCACGCCAAGCCGCAGCAGGCCGAAAGTGATCTGCAGCAGCCCCGCCAGCAGCCCGGCCGCAAAGAGATAGGGCAAGCCGTGGGCATGCACCAGCGGTGCCGCGACCAGCGCCACCGATCCGGCGGCGGCCGAGATCATCGCCGGGCGTCCGCCGGTAAAGGCAATGACGATACCGATCACGAAAGAGGCGAACAGCCCGACCTCTGGGTCCACTCCTGCCACGAAGGAGAAGGCGATCACCTCGGGGATCAGCGCGAAGGTCGCCACCGCTCCGGCAAGCATTTCGCGCATGGGATTGGCGGACCAATCACGACGGATGGAAGAAAGCAGCATAGGATGGATTCTCGCAAAGCATAGCCGGACCCGCTCGGTCGAGAGGTCGCATAATGGCATGCAGGTTTTGCGTTGTCTGGCGGATCGGCGGCCAGAAGAGCCACCCGGGGTCTCACCGGGTCCGTGGTGAATGCCTGCGGTATAGACGAGATCTTTACTGCAGCGCAACATTCAATTGCGAAGGACGAAAGCGACAACGCACGAGCCGAATGCCTCTCACCGGACGGCACTCTGCTCACCCCCTCGCTTCGGCGCTGAGGAACCGGAAGCCCTCACTGCCAGAGGAAGTCCGGCCCCGTGCTCTGTGAGGTAAGCTTCAGCGTCCCGTCCGGCTGGACGACATAGGTCTCGAACACACGGTAACCGAAATCGCCGAGAAAGGTATTCTTGACCACCGTTCCCGGACGATAGGGCGAACGGAGAACCTTTCCTCCATAGGTTAGGCTGCCGGGAAGAGGCTGCGGATCCCCGGCACTGGCGCAGGCCGAAAGAGCGAAGAGAACGCCAAGGAGCGCGTATTTCATTCGGACTTCTCCTCGGGCAGGCGCAGCGGCCTGAGCGACGTCGATTTCCTTCTTATAACACGCAGCCGCCTTGATGCTGTTCAGAACGCAGCCTTGCTGCTGTCGAAGTTTTTGCGTCGCTCCGCTGCCCGCGAGAGCGCGCCGGCGATCCTCTCATCGGTGAAGGGCTTGGAGATCACATCGAGCGCACCTTCGATACCGTGACCGACATTCTCGGGACTGCCGGTCACGAAGATGACGTCAACCCCATGGCGATCGATCAGCCGCCGCGCGAGCTGGGCGCCGCTCAGCCCATCGGAGAGACTGAGATCGACGAGCGCGACATCGCTTCTTTTTGCGTGGGCGAGAGCCTGCTCCACCGTCGAAACCGGCCCGATAGTCTGGTGTCCTGCCTCTTGGGCAATGCGTTCGAGTTCCAGAGCGATAAAATTCTCATCTTCGACGATCATGACCTTCATGAATAAGCCTCCTCATAGACGGGATGTCAGGCGCACTGCCGGTAGCGGCACAACGCAACCGTCGCCGGAATGTTTCCACCTTGAGAAGAATATGTTGCGATCGGCGGGCAGCGCCGCGTTACCGGATCCGCTATTGGTCCCTTGTGGAGGAACAAGCCAATGGCGCGGGCGCTCCGGTATCGGGAAAGCGGCAATTGCCGCACGGAATGCATCCGGGTGATCGCCCCTTCTTCATCCGTATCAGGCGCAGGGTTCGAGCCAGCCGCAGCGCTGCTCGGCTTGCGCCGCGGCGGGCGTGAGATGCAGCATCAGAACAACCTCAGACAATCTGGTCATCGCCCCCTCCGCACATCACTATGCATAGTCTTCGATGGACAAGGCCCGCCTCACCTCAGCCCTACGTCGAACGCCAGTTGCGCCTTTCGAAATCACCCGCGTGGAATGGTTGAGGTTCAAGGGCCGTCGTGACCAGCGACATTACTCCGCCCGGGCAAACAACTCCCGGTCCCGGGCGCGGATGGGGTCGGTCCAGTCGCGTTCGAACCAGGGCGTGCCGCCGGTCTGAGGCGGGCGTTTGAGCTCCAGCGGACGGGCCGGGCCGTCGCTCGCTTCGGAGGCGACGCGGAATATGTAGTGGTCGTACATCCTGAGCGCCTCGATCATGTAGCTGGTCGCAACTGTCCGGTCGCGCACGAGGACGAGGTTCTCGCCGTTCTCGTCATCGGCAGGGTTCGAGAAATTGTAGGAGCCGAGATAGACGCGCGCCGTCGGCTTGTCGAAATCGAGCACGACGAATTTATGGTGCATGCGCGTGCCGCGCTGGTTGCCGTCGACGCCGGCAAGGCCCGAGGGTTCCGTCAGGAAGGGCGGCGGCACATTGCCCGTCAAGGCGGCGGCCCGCACCACCCTGCGGCGATTGTCCGGCGTCAGCACGTTGAGGCCGAGATTGCCGGCGCGCACCTCGGCATCGGCAATGCCCATGACATGCACCGCGGGACGTTCGAGCGCGCGGCCGAGCGCCGGGCCGATCGCCCCCTTGGTCATCTGGCCGAGGAAGGCGAGCGAAAAGAGGACGCTGGACTCTGCCGTATCGATATCGGCGCCGATCTCGTCGAGCCGGCCATTGGCATCGCTGTGTGGGGAGAAAGCGACCTTGGCGTCGACGCCGTCAAGGCCAAGATCGATCCAGCCGGCGGAACTTGGCGAGTCGCGGAAGTCTTCGGCGCGTTTGGCGGTGAAATAACTCTCGAAGGCGGTGAAATAATCGTCGATCGCCTTTTCGCTGTGAACGGCAAGGCTGTTGTTCGACTGTACATAGAGCCCGCGCCAGCTGAGATTGGTCGAGCCGTAAAGCACGGTCGAAAAGCCGCCGCCGCTGACCGCGATCGACTTCTGATGCTGCAGGTTGGCCATGTGCTGGCGCTTGACGTTGGCAACACCCGCCGAGGCGATCAGCCGCTCCGCCGCCCGCGTCTCCGGCGAATTCGGGCGGCCGTGGCCCTTGGTACGGTCGCTGTCGTCGATGATGATCTTGAGCTTCGGCCCCAGTGCCTCCAGCCGGGTGACCACCTCGGGCAGGTTGAGGTCATAGGCGATGGCACGCACCTCGGCGCCAGCCTCGCGCGCCCTGTCGAGCAGATCGAGCGTTTCGGCCCGCGCCTCGAAGCCCATCCAGGCGAGCGCCCGCTCGGCATCGGCATGGGTCGGCACGAAGTCCAGCCCCTGGTCGCCATTCGGTGGCACCAGCGTGATGATCGTCGGCGCGTCGGCGGCAAAATTGCGCACGAAGGCCTGCGACGAGACGAAGCCGCGGGTGAAGGCGACGTTGAGCTTGCCGGGAATGGTTTCGCGCATCAGCGCCAGCTCTGCCTCCTGCGCCTCGCCCGAGGTCAGCGCGCCCGCGGCATCCATGAACTTTGGCGTGACGCGGTAGGTGAACTTGCCGGGCAGATCGGCATTGAAGGGAAAATGCACCCAACGGAACTTCTGGATCGGCGCGTCGGTGGTGCGGATGCCGTCATCGGGAACCGGCTGGCCGGGAAAGCCGATGCGATTGCGCACGTTCTTGAAGAAGTCCGTGCCCGGCTCCCGATACTGGATGGCAAAGCCGACGAAATCGACCGGCGGCCGACCGTCCTTCCAGTTCATACCGAGCAGCACCATGCCATCGCCACGATGGATGGTCAGCGCAAAGAGTGACGCGGCATTCCTACCGGTCACACGAAAATCCGTATCCATGCCCGCCTCCCCTAAAACCGCCCGAAATCTAGCATGGTTCCGTGACAGTAAGGAGATATGTCAATGAAATATTGCGCGCAGAAGGTGCAGGGAGGCGACGGTACGGAGCAAGCGCCAGCGGCGCCACGACCTACCCAGCTGATGCGTCGTCATGAATGGAGATTTGCGGTTCGCCAGACTTTCAGACAGACCGCCGTACCCTCCTGCCGGGACGGAGGATACGGCCGAACCGACCCTACGGTTTCTCGTTTGCGCTCTCGGCCCTGAACGCCGCCTCCCCTGCATCTGACACCTCGACCCATTTCTTATCGGGCTCGGCGTCCGGCATATAGCTGTCGTGCCAGTTCCACCACTTGTAGGTCGGGGTCTGGGGATAGCCCTTCGGCGAATCCTCCCAGACTTCCTGGCGGCCGAGCGGCGTGATGTCGAGATAGTTCCAGGTGCCGCCCATCTGCTCGTCGCCGCGGTTGTTGATGAAATAGGTGCGGAAGATGCGCTCGCCGTCGCGGTAGAACACATTGGTGCCGTGCCACTCGTCGACGCCGAAGTCCTTGTCGAAGCTGTCGGTGATCGTCACCCACGGCATCGTCCAGCCCATCCGGGCCTTCAGCCGTGCAATGTCGGCCTGCGGCGCACGCGAGGCAAAGACCAGCGTCGTGTCGCGGGCGTTGAGATGGGCGACATGGGCGACCTGATCGGCCACCATCGAGCAGCCGCGGCAGGCATGTTCGGGCCAGCCGAACACACCGGGCTCGTAGAAGGCGCGGTAGAGGACGAGTTGGTGTCTACCTTCGAACAGGTCGAGCAGGCTGACTTTTCCCTGGGGACCCTCGAACGCATAGGCCTTCTCGACAGCCATCCACGGCATGCGCCGGCGCTCGGCGGCCAGTGCGTCGCGGGCGCGGGTCTCAGCCTTTTCCTTGACGAGCAACTGCTCGCGGGCCGCCTCCCAGGCCTGCGGTGACACGACCGGTGGTTTGCGCATCGCTTGTCCGCTTTTTCCATTCTCGGCTGAAGCAGTCATGGCTTTCAAACTCCTCATTGGGGCGATTTCCCGGGCTTGGAAGCCCGGTTCATCGCGCTTTGGTCTGAGATAGTTTCGCATCGGAAATCGAACAGGGGGAGTAACAAGTGTGACCGTATTCCATGAAACCGCCGGTCGCAGCCGTAGCGCACAAGTGGGATTGACCGGGAGCACGCGTCCATTAGCGCAATCTTGTTTACGAATTGCACACGTGCTAAAACGCGACAAAACGGCGCATACGAACCCTGATCAAACCGAGATCGTGCCCGTGAATATTTTTATCGCGACTGTTGCTACGCTTGTCATTGGCGTCCTGCCGGCATGGGCAGGTCCTTTGCATCAGGCGGCTAAGGACGGCGATGTCGCCCGCGTCACACAGTTGCTGGACCAGGGCTCCGATCTGTCGGAGCTCGATGAGGCGGGCGAGCCGGCGTTGATTATCGCGTCATTGGCGGGCCATGCCGATGTCGTCGTTCTTTTGCTGGATCGCGGCGCCGACATCGAAATTCGCAACAAGGGTGGGCTGACGGCGCTTCACGCAGCAGCCTATGGAGGAAATCTGGAGGTGGTGAAACGGCTTGTCGTTGAGGGAGCTGATGTCAACGACGGGAAGAATTTCTATCAGATGTCGCCGCTGCACGGCGCCGCCGAAGAGGGCCGCACCGACGTGGTCGCTTTTCTGCTGACGAAGAGCGCGGATGTCGAAGCGACGGAAAGAAACGGGTACACGCCTCTCACTCAAGCCGGGTGGCGGGCGCATTGGGATACGGCCAAATTACTCATGGAAGCCGGTGCTGTTTGCCAGAAAGCCGAGCTTGTGGGCGAACCGCTCTACAAGGAATGCACCAAGCGGCAATAGCATTTCGCCGGAGTAACAGACCGCGTCCGGGAACGGAGCTTATTATGTCTTATCTTATGCAAAAACGCGGCAATGTGCAAAAATCCGGAAAGCGAATGGGCGTGGCACTTGGCGCTGCGGTCATGCTGCTTTCCTTCCTTCAGCCGCCTTTCACTCAGGTTATGGCGGCGGAAGATCTCGTCAATACCGGCTATTTCGGCGATATCGCGATCAAGGGTTATGACCCGGTCGCCTATTTCACTGAAAACCAGGCCGTCGAAGGATCCGAGACATATTCCCACCACTGGCTTGGCGCGACCTGGTATTTCGCCAGCGCTAAAAATCGCGACCTCTTCAAGGGCGATCCGTCCAAATATGCGCCGCAATATGGCGGCTATTGCGCCGACGGCGTGTCTTTCGGGACGGTGACCACCAATATCGATCCGAAAGCCTGGCGGATCATCGATGGCAAACTCTACCTGAGCTATGATCCCGGGGCAGCCGAAGGCATGGAGAAGAATCCCACCAAGGTGACCGACTCGAAGAAGCATTGGTCCGAAGTTCAGCAGACGCTGATTTCGGAGAAGATGCACACCGTCTGGCAGCAACCGGATACGAAATGAAGCCGCAAGGCCCGACCCTTCAGGGTGTGGGTGAAAAGAACGTCAAGGCGCGCGGCGTGACATGGACGTATGGCCTGTCGCGCTGCTCACCTGACGTGTTGCGGTAAACATATCCGCACACCATCCGGTCGAGGAAATAGCCGTCGAATTTTTCGCAGAGACTGTCGCCTCGCACCTCGACGATACCGGTGATGTTGGTATTCGCGCTACGATAGGCGGTATTTCCAGCCTTGTCGAAATATTGGGTGAAATCCGTGCCGTTCTTGTGCTTGCCGGTCCAGCTCTTGCCGTCGACAAGATTGCGCAGGTCTGCCTCGCCGAGCCTGTCGGCTTGACTGCCTTTAAAGCCGAAGGGCCATTGGGGAATGCCGGCCTTTCGCAATCCGGCCAGATGGCGCTGCAGATCGCCGTCCCGCCAGTAATCATAGAGATAGCCGTAATAGGTGAGATTGCTTTCGGGGAAGAGCTCCAGCAGCTTTGCCGTCTCCGCTGCAGCCTTGGTTTCATTGCCCTGGTCGGCATAGGCCGCCGCCAGGTATTCGCGTGCCGGCTCGACCTTCGGCAGGCTGTCGAGCGTCGGCTCTATCAGTGAGATCGCGCGCTGATCATCGCCCGCGGTATAAAAGACGATCCCCGCCAGCAGTTGAAAGCTCGACGCCGGCGAAGGGTCGAGCCGCAAAGCCTTTTCCATCTCCGTGATCGCCTGCTCGCTGCTTCCGGTATGGACTAGGATGAGAGCGAGGTTGGCGGCGGCCTCCGCATCGTTCGGCTCCATCGCAACCGCCATGTTGGCGGAATTTTTGGCCTCCGTCTCGCGTCCATCCACCCATTGCAGCAGGGCAAGCACCGTGTGCGCCCTGGCATTGTTGGGATCCAGTTTGAGGGCCTGCCCGGCAGCGTCATAGGCGATCTTGCGGGCGACGGCGGCCGACCAGAGGTAATTATAGTCGTTGCGCCAGACATCGACGGCGACTCGGGCGATTCCCGCATGGGCATTGGCAAAGCCCGGATCGAGATCGATCGCCTTCTGGTAGAAGGACAGTGTCCGACGATAGGTGTCGACATCCCTCAAGATGAAGCCTTCCTGCTCGGCCCGCATGTAAAAATCGTAGGCTTCGAGATTTTCGGTCGGGATCCGAGCCAGTTGGTCGCGCTCGCGGGCGCTGAGCTTGACCGACAGGGCCGAAATGATCTTGCCGATCACATCGTCCTGAACGGCAAAGAGGTCGGCATATTGGCGATCGTAGCGCTCGGCCCAGAGCGACAAGCCGCTGACCGCGTCGATCAGCTTGACATTGATCCGCAGCCGCGGCCCCGCCCGTTGTAAGGTTCCTTCGAGTACATATTGCACGCCGAGTTCGGCGGCCACGTCCTGGATCTTGCCGACGGAGCCCTGGATGGCGAAGATCGAGTGGCGGGCGATGACGAAGAGGCCTGATACTTTGGACAATTCGGTGATCAGATCGTCCGTCAACCCCGCTGCAAGATGGTCGTGCTCAGTGTCGCCGCTGACATTGATGAAGGGCAGAACCGCGACTGAGGGCCTGTCCGGCAACGGATAGGCAAAACGTTCGCCAGGCCCCGGCGGTTTTGCCGGCATCCATGGCTGCCACCAGAGTGCTGCGCCCACAAGCGCGAGGACGACGGCCGCCGCGATGCCGGCAACGAGGCGGCGTATCGGCAGGCGCCTGCGGGTCTTGACAGTCTTGCCGGCGGCAGTGGGGTCAAGCAGGATGCGATAGACCCGGATCGGTTCGGTGATGCTCTTCAACCGCTGTTCGCCGAGCGAAGCGAAACCGACCGGGATTTTCGATTTCACCTGGTCGTATGTCGTGCCCGATATGGCGATACCGCCCGGTTCCGCCTGCGCCTGAATTCGATCGGCGATATTGACACCGTCGCCCTGGATGTCTTCGCCCTCGACGATGATATCGCCGAGATTGATGCCGATCCGGAACTCGAGCCGATGCTCCGGCAGCGCCGCAGCACTCTGCGTGGCTTTCAGTTGCTGAACCTCCACCGCGCAGCGCAAGGCATCGACGACACTCTGAAATTCGACCAGCAGACCATCGCCCATGGTTTTGACCAGCCGGCCATGGTGACGCTCGATCGCCGGCTCGAAGACATCGTTCTGATCTGCCTGAAAACGCGCGCGGGTGCCCTCTTCGTCGATCTGGCTCAATCGACTGTAACCGACGACATCAGCGATCAGGATTGCTGCAAGACGGCGCTCCATCCCCGGTCTTTCCTGGAGAGCGAAGGTATTACTAAAAATATTCTACAGTATGTCCTACCGCGATGCTATCGTCGGGCGGGGCGATATTCAACTTAATGGCGACGTGTCCGATAAAGGATGGGGCGGGACGAAATACTTCAATCCATCGTCACCCCAGACATCAGCAGAGTTGCCAAAAGCAAGCGAGTGTCGGAAGCTTGTTTTCAGCTATCAGGCGATGGATTGCGAGATATGACGACAGCCTCTTTCACGGAGCCGGCCAAGCACGGCAGCGCCAGGATCTGCCGCGGCTGCTGGGACCAGATGCATGTGCCGATCCCGATCGGCGGTCCGCTTGCCTTGCCCTTCCGTGCCCTCGGCATCACCCGCAGCAAGATGAACCCCGATATCTGCACGATCTGCGAGCGCTCCTTCCAATATGTCAAGAAGCAGCGCCAGATCACCATCGACGCCACCATCCTGTTTGCCGATATCAGGGGCTTCACGGATCTTTCGGAGCGCATCGAAGCGGTGCAACTGAGCAAGATCGTCAGCCTATTCCAGGATCGCTGCGCCCAGGCGATCTGGGCGCATGACGGCATCGTCAACAAGCAGATGGGCGACGGCCTGATGGCGATCTTCAATTTTCCGATCGTCAGAAAGGATCACGCCGGCGCCGCCATCTCGGCCGCGCAGGACATCCAGCGAAACTGCGCCTCCGCGCTGAACGATCTGGCGCTCCAGGCATTGCCCGGCCGCACCCTCGGCGTCGGCGTCGGCATCCATTCCGGCGAGGTCCAGATCGGCGAATTCTCAAGCTTCCGTAGCGATTTCACCGCGATCGGCGGCGTCGTCAACCAGGCCGCAAGGCTCGAATCCCAGGCCGCCGCCGGCGAGATCCTGATCTCCTCCGAAACGGCGGCAAAGGCTGCCGATCTCGCCGCAAGCGCCGAAACGCGCATGCTTGTGCTCAAGGGCATCGAGCAGCCGGTGCAGGCACGAGTGCTGGCCAAGCGCTGAGTAACTGCGGCCGCGCTGCCCACCTCTTCCAAACGTCCATATTGCCCACGATATGACATGTGCCCCTCTCACGCAATGATTGCCGAGCGTACTTGATTGCAAGCAAGTTAATCATCCGGAAACGAACATCATTTAACCTTCAAGTCGTTCGAATCGTTGGGGTATCTCATGGGCAGTTTTTCTCTCTTTCACTGGTTGATCGTGTTGCTCCCGGTGGCGTTGATCTTCATCCTCAGAAAACCGCCCGCCGGGCCGAACCGGTTCGGCGGCACGCCGCAGCCAATGGGTTTCGGCCAGGCGATCAGCAGTTATTTCAAGAAATATGTTGATTTCAGCGGCAGAGCGAGCCGATCGGAATTCTGGTTTTCGGCTCTCTTCGTCGTTCTCGTCAGCATCGTTTTGTATCTTGTTGATCGGACCGCAACATTGAACGGGATCTGGTCGCTGGCGACGCTTCTTCCCTCAATCGCCATGGCCGCCCGACGTTTTCACGACATCAACCGAAGCGGATGGCACCAGCTCCTTGGGTTGCTCGCTCCCATTGGAACGATTGCCGTCATCGTGTGGTATTGCAGAGCGCCGTCCATGGATGACTCCAGGGCGTCCGTTTTCTGAGGATGGTGCGCCACCGAGCGTGGGAATGGTTCTCACGGTTTGAGCAGGGCGTCGGCCGCAAGGTGATGCGAGGCTGCCAAGCGCCTCGCCTCTCTCTCAGTATTTCATCTTACGCAATTCGGGAAAATCATAGTAACGCAGCCGTTCGTCGTGGCAGCGATAGTCATTCTTTTTCAGATACAGTATCATGTTGTGCTGCAGGCCCAGGCCGATATAGGACCAGTTTGGGTAGGCACGTTCCGTCGTGCGCGTGCAATAAGCATATATCTGCTTTTTCGGATTAAGCAGAACCACGCTGGAAATCTCGGCCTTCACGAAGTTCCCCGCCTTAATGGTTCCCCGCAGAGCTTCGACGTACTCGCGTCGAACTGCGCTGGAAGGCGGCTGCTGGGAATCGACAACGGACTGCGACGCCGGAGTCTGGCAGCCAGCCAGTGCCAGCAGGACAGCGCAAGCAAGGAATTTGATTTTCATTCAGTCGGATCTCCCTCTAATAAAGTTGATGGACCGGGTTTCCCGAAGGCGTTGGCTGCAAGCAGCAACGCCGCATCCTGTGCCTGAGCCCCACCCTGCGGGTTGCCCACCTCAGCATGAGGAAGGTTGGAGGGTGCCGCACCTTTACGACACTAAATGCCTGTCGCGCGCCGCTCAACAGAGCCTTGAACGGCGACACGGCCGGAGCCCCTCGCCCCTGCGTCAGGTCTTCATGCCGGTCAGTTCAGGAAACGGGTAGTAGCGCAGCCGCTTGTCGCGGCAGCGATCGTCATTCACCGTCGCGCCTAGTATTTTGCCATCTGTGAAGGAGACGCCGAGATAGGCCCAGTCTCCCCAGCCGCGCTTGGCCACCAAACGCACGCAGTAAGCATAGATCTTTTTCTCAGGTTCAAGCACCACCACGCTGGAAATGCGGGCCCATACGACTTCTCCTGCTTCGTGCCGATAACTTCTCTTGAACACGATATTGATGAAGGTCTGCCGGACGTCATTCGAGGGAGGACGCTGTGAATCCGCAACGGATTGCGACACAGGGGCGTTGCAGCCGGCCAGCATCAGCAGGGCAGCGCAAACAAGGGCCTTTATTCTCATTCAGTTGAATCTCCAAAGAATCGGAGCGCGGTAACGCTGCGTATTTCCTACAAACACAGCGGGAATAATATTTGCAATACATGAAAGGAACATTGTTGACGCTGCGGATGCCGGCCGCGTGACGCGTGGATATAACCGCGTCGCTCCAGCTATACCGCAGGGTTCAAAGCGGAGGCTTCTGCACCGTCTTCATCATCATTGATCGTTACGCCGGCTTCCAACGCGGCAAGGATGAAGGCCTGCCGCACCGTCTCGGCCGGCATCCGCCCGGCAAGCCAGGCGCGGCAGAAATCGATCGCCCTCTGCTGATGGACGCCCCCATTGACCGGCCAGTCCGAGACGAGTGCATAAAGCGCATCCTGCGGTGAGCGCAGAACCAGCCGTTCGCCGGTATCAAGGTCGATCGAGATGGGGGTTTCCCAGAAGGCAGAATGGTCGCTAATGGCAGTTGCACCTGAAGCTAAAGTCACAGGAAACTAACTGCGGAAGGCCGATTTCGGTTCCGATATGAGGTGCGGACGATCGCCGCGCGGCATTTCACGAATGCCGTGGACCTTTCGGCGAAGAAACGCGGCGAATGGAAATTGGAATCGGGATCGCCGGCCAATGCCTCACCTTTGGCCGGGCCGATCTTGATGGTTGCGGCCTTGGCTGTCAGCCGGGCAGCTTGCAGCCCTTGCTCATTCCAGCGGACTGCATAGCCGAAACCTTGCCTTTGGACGCGGCAATTTCCCCTTCCTTGTCTCCCCCGGCAACGCCCACCGCCCCGTTAGTTTCCGCGCTTGACCTCCGCGCACGGCCTCTACCTAAAAGCCCGACTGCTATGCAAAGGAGGCTCCGGTGTCGGTACCCATTGAGGACTACGCGCTCATCGGCGATTGCGAAACCGCCGCACTCGTCTCGAAGAACGGCTCGATCGACTGGCTCTGTTTTCCGCGCTTTGATTCCCCCGCCTGTTTTGCCGCCCTGCTCGGCACCGAGGATAGCGGCTTCTGGTCGCTGTCACCGTCAGGTGACAATGTCCGCGTCACGCGCCGCTACCGCAACGACACGCTCATTCTCGAAACCGAGTTTCAGACCGAGACCGGCACCGCCGTTCTCATCGACTTCATGCCGCTTCGCGATGGCACGAGCGATCTGATGCGCATCGTCGAGGGCAAGAGCGGCACTGTCGCCTTCGATATGGAGCTCAACCTTCGCTTCGATTACGGCCGAACCGTCCCCTGGGTCACGCATGGCGAGGATGGCGGCATCACCGCCATTGCCGGCCCGGACAGGCTAACCCTGAATTGCGCCGTCCCGCTCGAAGGCCGCGGCCTGAGCACGGTCGGCTCCTTCCAGGTTGCCGCTGGCGAGAGCCAGATCTTCACCCTGACCTGGTCCCCCTCGCATATGCCGCAGCCGGCTCAGCGGCAGGTGGAATATGCGCTGCCGGACACGGAGGAATTCTGGCAATCATTTGCCGCGAAATGCCCGAAAGTGGGCCGGTGGACAGAACAGGTCAAACGCTCGCTCATCACGCTCAAGGCACTGACCTACATGCCGACGGGCGGCATCGTCGCCGCGGCGACAAGCTCCCTGCCGGAAAAGATCGGCGGGCCGCGCAACTGGGACTACCGCTATTGCTGGCTGCGCGACGCGACGCTGACCCTGCTCGCCCTGATGAAACTCGGCTATTACGAGGAAGCCAGCGCCTGGCGCAAGTGGCTGCTGCGGGCGGTCGCCGGCGCCCCGGCGCAGATGCAGATCATGTATGGCGTCGCCGGCGAGCGCAATCTGCTGGAATGGCAGGTTCCCTGGCTGAGTGGCTACGAGGGCTCGACACCCGTGCGCATCGGCAATGCCGCTGCCGAACAGGTGCAGCTCGACGTCTATGGCGAGGTGGCCGACGCCATACTGCAGGCCCGCAAGGGCGGGCTTCCGCCGCATCACCGCGAACGCGAACTGGCGGCGGCCATTCTGCCCTTTCTCGAAAAAATCTGGGTGGAGCCCGATGAGGGCATCTGGGAGGTGCGCGGCCAGCGCCAGCATTTCACCTATTCGAAGGTCATGGCCTGGGTGGCCTTCGACCGCGCCGTCCAGATTGCCGAGGCGGACGGCGAGCCCGAGGCCGCCGCACGTTGGCGCACGCTCGCAGATCACATCCATGCCGAGGTTTGCGAGAAGGCTTTCGATCCCGAACTCGGCTGTTTCGTGCAGGCCTACGGCTCCAAGGCGCTTGATGCCAGCCTGCTGCATCTCGGCATGGTCGGCTTCATCCCGCCTGATGATCCGCGCTATGTCGCGACAGTCGAGGCGATCGAGCGCAAGCTGCTGCGCGATGGCCTGCTGCTGCGCTACGAGACGCAGGAGGTGGACGACGGCCTGCCGCCAGGCGAAGGCGCGTTCCTCGCCTGCAGCTTCTGGCTCGTCGACGCCCTCGGCATGATCGGCCGCCGCGACGATGCGCTGCGCCTGTTCGAGCGGCTGCTTTCTATCTGCAACGATGTCGGGCTTCTGGCGGAAGAATATGATCCCGCCGCCCGCCGCATGCTCGGCAACTTCCCGCAGGCCTTCAGCCATGTCGGGTTGATCAACAGCGCGTTGAACCTCGCGCGCCTGGAGGGGCCGGCGGACCAGCGTTCGGCTTGACGGGGGATCAGCCCGGCTTGTACCGTCGAAAAAGACCCCTCCCCAACCCCTCCCCACAAGGGGGAGGGACTAACCGGCGGCACCGCCCTCGCTTCTTCCGAAACGTTAAAGTTTGGAAAAGCGGGTGCCGCAAGTTAAGCCCCTCCCCCTTGTGGGGAGGGGTTGGGGCGGGGTCTTTTGGTATCGTGGGGCGGCGTCTTTTAGTATCACGCGACCGGGAGACTATTCAAAAATCCGAACGATTCATTCGTTTCCCTTTTGTACTCTTTCCCTCTTCACTTTCGCGCTGACTCTCTCCATATTCGCGCCATGGCCAAATCTCCGAAGAAATCCCCCGCCCCTGACGGTTTCGAGGAAGCCCCTCAATCGTCTTTTGAGGGAGCCCCCCTCTCCGGCTCGGTTGCCGATTGGGTGAAGCAGCTGGAGGCCGATGCCGAAACCTCGGGCGTCGAGACCCAGCGCCAGATCGCCTCCAAGGCCGGTAAACATCGCAAGAAGGTGGAAATCGCCGCCAGGACGAAAACCAGCGACGGCGGCGTCAGCGCCTCGAAATCGGCGCGCGGCACCTCCATGGGCGGCTCGACCGATCCGAAGACGCGCGCGGCCGCCGGCCTCAACCCCGTCTCCGGCATGGATACGACGCTGGAAGAGGCCTCGTCGCTGCAGGCCGGCACCGCCGTCACTGCCACGGTCGAGGCGCTGTCGGCGCTGATCGAGAGCGGCAATCCACTGCACAAGAACGGCAAGATCTGGACGCCGCACCGCCCTGCCCGGCCGGACAAATCCGAAGGCGGCATCGCCATCCGCATGCAGTCGGATTACGAGCCGGCCGGCGACCAGCCGACCGCCATCCGTGACCTCGTCGAAGGGCTGGAGAATGGCGACCGCAGCCAGGTGCTGCTCGGCGTCACCGGCTCCGGCAAGACCTTCACCATGGCCAAGGTGATCGAGGCGACGCAGCGCCCCGCCGTCATCCTGGCGCCGAACAAGACGCTGGCCGCCCAGCTCTATTCCGAATTCAAGAATTTCTTCCCCGACAATGCGGTGGAATATTTCGTTTCCTACTACGATTATTACCAGCCGGAAGCCTATGTGCCGCGCTCCGACACCTATATCGAGAAGGAATCCTCGATCAACGAGCAGATCGACCGCATGCGTCACTCGGCGACGCGCTCGCTGCTCGAACGCGACGACTGCATCATCGTCGCTTCGGTCTCCTGCATCTATGGTATCGGCTCGGTCGAGACCTATACGGCGATGACTTTCCAGATGTCTGTCGGCGACCGGCTGGACCAGCGCCAGCTGCTGGCCGACCTCGTCGCCCAGCAATACAAGCGCCGCGACATGGATTTCACCCGTGGTTCCTTCCGGGTGCGCGGCGACACGATCGAACTTTTCCCCGCCCACTTGGAGGATGCCGCCTGGCGAATCTCGATGTTCGGCGATGAGATCGACGCCATCACCGAGTTCGATCCGCTGACCGGCCAGAAGGTCGGCGACCTGAAATCGGTGAAGATCTACGCCAATTCGCACTATGTCACCCCGCGCCCGACGCTGAACGGCGCCATCAAGTCGATCAAGGAGGAACTCAGGCTTCGCCTCGCCGAGCTGGAAAAGGCCGGCCGCCTGCTGGAGGCCCAGCGCCTGGAGCAGCGCACCCGCTACGATATCGAAATGCTCGAAGCCACCGGCTCCTGCCAGGGCATCGAGAACTATTCACGTTACCTCACCGGCCGCGACCCCGGCGATCCGCCGCCGACGCTGTTCGAATATATCCCCGACAATGCCCTCGTCTTCATCGACGAAAGCCATGTCACCGTGCCGCAGATCGGCGGCATGTACCGGGGCGACTTCCGCCGCAAGGCGACGCTGGCCGAATACGGCTTCCGCCTGCCCTCCTGCATGGACAACCGGCCGCTACGCTTCGAGGAATGGGACGCCATGCGCCCCGACACCATCGCCGTTTCGGCCACGCCCGGCGGCTGGGAGATGGAACAATCGGGCGGCGTCTTCGCCGAACAGGTGATCCGCCCGACCGGCCTGATCGACCCGCCGGTCGAGGTCCGGTCGGCCCGCACCCAGGTCGACGACGTGCTCGGCGAAATCCGCGAGACCGCAGCCAAGGGCTACCGCACCCTCTGCACCGTGCTGACCAAGCGCATGGCCGAGGACCTGACCGAATATCTGCATGAGCAGGGCGTGCGCGTGCGCTACATGCACTCCGACATCGACACGCTGGAGCGTATCGAGATCCTCCGCGATCTCCGCCTCGGCGCCTTCGACGTGCTCGTCGGCATCAACCTTCTGCGCGAAGGCTTGGACATTCCCGAATGCGGCTTCGTCGCCATCCTCGACGCCGACAAGGAAGGCTTCCTGCGCTCGGAAACATCGCTGATCCAGACGATCGGCCGCGCCGCGCGTAACGTCGACGGCAAGGTCATCCTCTATGCCGACCAGGTCACCGGCTCGATGAAGCGGGCGATGGAGGAAACCGGCCGCCGCCGCGAAAAGCAGATGGCCTACAACGCCGAACACGGCATCACCCCTGAATCGGTCAAGGCCAGGATCTCCGACATCCTCGACTCCGTCTACGAACGCGACCACGTCCGCGCCGATATCTCGGGCGTCTCGGGCAAAGGCTTCGCCGATGGCGGCAACCTCGTCGGCAACAACCTGCAGACCCATCTCAACGCGCTCGAAAAGAGCATGCGCGATGCCGCCGCCGACCTCGACTTCGAAAAAGCCGCCCGCCTCCGCGACGAAATCAAACGCCTCAAAGCCGTGGAACTCGCCGCCATGGACGACCCGATGGCGAGAGAAGAAGCCAGAGCGATGGAAGGCAGCGGAAAAAAGAAGACGGGTGCGGCAAACTCAACGAACTCCCTCCCCCTTGTGGGGAGGGTTGGGGAGGGGAACGCCACAAACTCGACCCCCTCCTACTTCGCCAAACCCTCCATCGACGACATGGGCCCAGGCACCGACACCACCACCCCGCTCTTCCGCAAACCCGCCCTCGATGAAATGGGCCGCGACATCGCCGAGCCCACAAAGAAGACCCTTTTCCGCAAAAACGACCTCGACGAAATGACCGTCGGCCGAACAGAAAAGCCGGTCACCGGAGCGCTGCCGAAAAAGCCGGATGCCGCCAAGAGCACGAAGCGATTTTCACCGCTGCTCGAAGGGCAGCCGGAGCGCGGCGACCTGCGGCCGGTCGTGCGCGGGAAGACGGGCGTGGGGAGCTATGAGGATCCGGGCGAGCAGAAGCGCAAGGGGCGGACGAAGGGGAAGACTGGGCGGCCGGGGCGATAACGACAAACCGGCCAACCAGGCGGCCTGGTTTAAGATAGTTTGTGTATCGCTGGGTCAGCCGCGCCTTCGCAATCAGTGCGGTTGAGGAATCTCGGATGCCAACACCATGGGTGCGTGTCTAGGGAATCGCTTTGGAGACACCATGGGCGATTTTATGGATCAGCCTCTCTGGCTTGCTGCGTGTCCACAGAACGGAATTCCCAATGCCAGAAATTCGCATCGATCCTTTCCCCTCCGCCGCCGAACTCGACACCCTCTGGTCCGCCGCCTGGGGCACCCCTGCCCCGCGCGATTTCACCTCAATCCTCTCCCGCAGCCTCACCCATGTCGGCGCCTACCACGACAACCAGCTCATCGGCTTCGTCAACGTCGCCTGGGATGGCGGCATCCATGCCTTCATCCTCGATACCTCGGTTCATCCTGACATGCGGCGGCAGGGGATCGCGACGCGGCTGATCAGGGAAGCGACGCGGGTTGCGCGGGAGCGGGGCGCCGAGTGGCTGCATGTCGATTTCGAACCGCACCTGACCCGCTTCTACCGCGCCTGTGGATTCAGGCCGACGAAGGCAGGACTCATCAAGCTCGTGTAGTTCTCCCGCGCGGGAAGTCTGAACAAGTCGAAGCCAACAGCAACCGGCGATAGTGACGCGAATGGTCGCGCGGCGCAGCACTACCGATGAACCGCTGAAAACACAATTTTCGCGAGAGAATCTCGCCCGACATTGAAAGATAACACTATTTATGAAACCAAAGCATGACTTTGAGTTCTGAAATTAAAATTCGTTTTCCCAGTATTTCATCCTTAGTTTTTCATTAAAAAAGCAATGAAAAGACACAATTTTGCATTGAAAACTTAATCGGGGATTGGCATAGATCCCCGAGGGGTTGTCGTCCGCCGAGCAATAAAACAGTTCTTTCGCGGATGTCTCATATTGCCGAGTACAAAGCATCTTTTGGGGAAAAGAAATATATGGCCTTGAATATTCTGGACACGAACGGCGCCACAGTTACCAAGACCGGCGCTGAGTTCGAAGCATACGATGTTATCCGCGACTCCGCCGCCAACCCTTCCGCACCGGTCACTCTTGTTGTTTCCGATGCCGGCGTGGCGGATCTGGCCGATGAACTGGGCTCCGCCTCAGCGAACGTGTTTGGCTCTTACTACGACAACACGATCACGGCGGGCGCGGGCAACGACACCATCTCGGATAACCACGGCATAGACACGTTGAGTGGCGGCGCCGGCAACGATTCAATTTTCGGCAGTGGCAGCAATGATAAGTTGATCGGCGGTGACGGCGACGATTACATATACGATAGTAACAGTGCTTGGCCAATACCTGACAGCGGCTCGCAGCCGGACTTTTTGGACATTGACGCCGGCAACGGTGACGACTCCATAGTTTTGGAGAATTTCGGACTACAGAAATCAGGAACAATCGATGGCGGCGCCGGGATCGATTCGCTGCAGGCCTATTCGCTCGACGGTCTAACGATCAAGAACATCGAGGTCCTTCAAACCTGGCCATACACGGTTAAGGGTTCGAGCGCGCAGTTCGAAAGCTTTGATAAGATCCTCGGGTCGACAGATCCGATCCTCAATTCCTTCGCCTCTTTGGAGGTGACGGACAGCGCCCACCTCGACCTTTCCGACGAGCTGGCGGACCGCCGAGCTCATGTCTCGGGCTGGAACAATCCCTCCGGCGTTGACGTCAAGACCGGCGACGGCGACGACGTATTTGCGGGCAGCGACGTCAACGACATTTTCGACGGCAGCGGCGGCAACGACATTTTCGACGGCAGCGGCGGCAATGACAAATTGACCGGCGGCGATGGCGACGACGAGCTCGATGGTGGCGACGGCACCGACACGGCTGTTTTCGCCGGTAATTTTTCCGACTATTCCCTTGCATTGGAAAATGGCAGGGATGTCGTCACGAGCGCGCTAGAAGGTACGGATACGCTGACGGGCGTCGAATTCGCGCGCTTTGCCGATGGTGTTTACGATTTCGCCACCGGAACTTTCACCGGCGACAGTACCGATCCAGGTAACCCTTTGAATATCTTGGAGACGAACGGCGCCACGATCACCAAGACCGGCGCGGAGTTCGAAGCTTACGACGTCATTCGCCACTCCGAGCTCAATCCCCTCGTCGCGGCCACCCTGGTCATCTCGGATTCCGGAACGGTAGACCTTTCCGACGAACTGGGCTCGGGCTCCGCAAATGTGACGGGCTCCAGCGGCGACGATACGCTCACGACGGGCGCAGGCAACGACACGATCTCCGGCGGTGACGGCGCGGACACGCTGAACGGCGGCGCCGGAAACGATCATCTCCATGGAGGATCTGGCAATGACACGCTGCATGGCAGCGCCGGCAATGACCAGATCTTCGGCGACGGCGGGAATGATGTCATTAAAGGCGGCGCCGGCAACGATACGATCACCGACGGTGATGTTGGCAACTTCTCTCCGGATCTCGGGCTCGTCCCGGAAGTCTTGAACATCGACGCCGGCGACGGCAGCGATGTCGTCATCGTGCAGCCATTCGCTCCGTTGATTTCCGGAACAATCAATGGCGGTGACGGATTTGATACGTTGCAAGCCCCCGATCTGAGAGGCCTGACGATCGAGAACTTCGAAGTCCTTGACACTGCAAGATTTCAGGTTGCCGGTTCGAGCGCGCAGTTCGAAAGCTTTGATAGCATTGTCGGGTCGATCAATCCGTTCGACGTTGTTTCTCGCCCCTCACTGGCAATAACGGACAGCGCCCACCTCGATCTTTCCGATGAGTTGGGAGACCACGGAGCTTTTATCACCGGCTATGGCTCAAGCATTGACGTCAAGGCCGGCAGTGGCGACGACGAGTTTACGGGCACCGACGGCAACGACATTCTCGAGGGCGGCGGCGGGTACGACATCATTGACGGCGGCGCCGGCACCGACACCGCGGTCTTCTCCGCTAAGTTCGCCGACTATATGCTCGGCTACCGCTACGACATCGAATCCCACATCGTGAGCAGCCTGAGCGGGCAGGACGGTGAGGATATCCTGACCGACGTCGAATTCGCCCGTTTTGCCGACGGCGTCTATGAATTTGCCACGGGAACCTTCACGAGCACCAATAACGCGCCGACCAACATCCAGCTCTCGAAAACCGCCCTCTCCGAGGACACGCCGATCTGGACCACGGTCGGCCTGCTCAGCGCCAAGGACGCCGATGGCGACGCGCTCACCTATACGCTGATCGACGGGGCGAACGATCACTTCCGGATAAAGGGCGACCGCATTGTCACCTCGAAGGCGCTGGACTACGAGACGGACAAGTCGCACACAATCAAGGTGGCTGTCTCCGATGGCACGGTCACGGTCGAAAAGGACATCACGATCAATGTCCTCGACGTCAACGAAGCCCCAGTCAACAAGGCGCCGACCAATCTCGCCTTCTCGCGCAGCTCGGTCTCCGAGAATATCGCGATCGGCACCTCGGTCGGCCTTCTCTCGGCGCGCGATCCGGAAGGCGGCACGGTAAAATGGCGGCTGACGGACGATGCCGACGGCATCTTCAAACTCGTCGGCAACAAGATCCAGACAAAGGCCGCAATCGACTACGAAAGCACCCACAGCCTGACCTTCACTGCAGAAGCCTACGACGCGGCTGGAAACGTCACCAGCCACGATTTCACGCTCGCCGTGAAGGACGTCTTCGAGCCGTCGTTTGCGCTGTCACATGAGGCATTGATCTAGGCCGCGACTGGATTGCCTGCGACGCAGAGATGCGTCGGAACAAGGCGCCACCACGAATCTCTTCTCCCCAGCGGGGAGAAGGTGCAGGCGGTTGAGGGGGTGAGCGGCAAAGCCGCGAATACGCTCAGCATACGCGAAGAGCAATAGATCAACAATGAGGGTGTGCCGTGCGGGCCCCTCACCTGTCCTTCGGACATCTTCTCCCCGTTGGGGAGAAGAGGGAGTTCGGGCCAAGCCCCTCCCAAAAATGCCGCTCCACCTCAGTGCCCGATTCCGCTATGATTCACCGCTCATCCGAGGAGAGCCCGCATGCGTCTGCCAACATTCATCCTCGCCCTCGCCGTGTCGGCGGTCGCAGCCTTTCCCGCATTGGCGCAAACCTACAAGACGCCGAAGGCACTGCTCACGGCGCTCTACAGCTACGACACCGACAACAGCGACGCCGAGGCGCCCTCGCCCTATTCGATCTTCTTCTCAGACCACTTGAACGAACTCCTCCAGGCCGATCTCGACAACACGCCGGAGGGCGATGTCGGCGCGATCGACTTCGATCCCGTCATCGCTGGCCAGGACGGCGTGGCGAGCGACGTCAGGATCGGCCAACCGATCCTGCTGGATGACAAGGCCGAGGTGGAAGTGCAGTTCGAAAACGGCGAGGAGGTGACGCTCTTCTATTCCCTGGTGCGCGAAGACGGCGGCTGGAAGGTCGACGACATCGCCAACCAGAAGGGTGATAATCCATGGAGCCTGAGCGCGTTGCTGGGTGACGCGCAGTAGGCGCGACCCAGTCACCCGCCCATGTGCTTCGAGGCGTGTCGCCCCGACCGCCCCACGAACAAATCCATGCCGGCTATCGAATCCGCCGGTCATCCCGTTTCGGCACGGAATCCCGATATGGCACAGCCCTGCAAGAATCCGTTAACCCACCGTCAAGTATCTGAATCTTCGGCATTTCCCGACATCGATGCAGGTATGCCAAAAGAATCCCGCTTGCTTTTTGCCCGAAATGCTGGCACGAATTGACTTACTCGGGCATTTGCATGCCGGTGACTGGACTGATGTGGTAATCCCTTCCGTTTGGAAGGCGGCGCGGGACTACCCGCCTACGTAGACGTTCTTTCCCCGTACGTGACTTCTCCGACTGACCCTTCGTCCCATCGATCGGGGCGAAAGCTAAAGCCGTCCGCTTCCTCTCGGGGGCGCGGATACTACACAGACTAAGGGAAAAGGACGATCCCAATGGCCACCAAGGGCACCGTAAAATTCTTCAACCAGGACAAGGGTTTTGGTTTCATCACGCCGGACGGCGGCGCAAAGGACGTTTTCGTCCATATCTCTGCGCTGCAGGCTTCTGGCATCCAGTCGCTGCGCGAAGGCCAGCAGGTTACCTTCGACACCGAGCCGGACCGCATGGGCAAGGGCCCGAAGGCTGTCAATATCTCGGCTTCGTAAGTTAGACATCGCTTCGGCGGCATGAACGGCGCTCCGCAAGGGGCGCCGTTTCTGTTTGTGGTGATCGGCGGTCATTTGTCGATCGCATTGGCAAGTGTTATATGCGCCCTTTATGGATGCCCGCCCCTGCGGCGGTGGGGCGCCGCGCTGCAGCGCTCGGGAACAACGAACAATGGAACGTCGATGACGCAGAAGAGGCCAATTTTTGCGGTCGCCCCGATGATCGACTGGACGGATCGGCATTGCCGTTATTTCCACCGGCAGATCAGCCGCGAGGCGCTGCTCTATACCGAGATGGTGGTGGCCGATGCGATCATCCACGGCCCACGCGACCGGCTGCTCGGCCATGACGCCGCCGAGCATCCGCTAGCGCTGCAGCTCGGCGGATCGGACCCGGCAAAACTTGCCGAGGCGGTGAAGATCGCCGAACCCTACGGTTATGACGAGATCAACCTCAATGTCGGCTGCCCCTCCGACCGTGTGCAGTCCGGCACCTTCGGCGCCTGCCTGATGCTGACGCCGGAAACGGTGGCCGAATGCATTGCAGCGATGAAGAGGGTTGCGACCGTGCCGGTGACGGTGAAATGCCGGATCGGCGTCGACGAGCAGGAACCGGAACAGGCGCTGCCCGAGCTGATCACCCGCGTTCTCGATGCCGGCGCCGACGCGATCTGGATCCATGCGCGCAAGGCCTGGTTGAAGGGCCTGAGCCCCAAGGAAAACCGCGAAATCCCGCCGCTCGACTACGAGATTGTCTATCGGATGAAGCAGCGCTGGCCCGACGTCTTCATCGGCATCAATGGCGGCATCCGCACGCTCGACGAGGCCGCAGCCCACCTCGAACATGTCGACGGCGTCATGCTTGGCCGCGCCGCCTATCAGAATGCCGCGATCCTTGCCGATATCGACCAGCGCTTCTTTGGTGCGCCTGCGGCCGAACCGGACTGGGAGGCCCTGCGTGACAGAATGATGGCCTATGCCGAACGCCACATCGCCAGCGGCGGCCGGCTGCAGCACGTGGCGCGCCATATGGTCGGCCTCTTCACCGGCCTGCCCGGCGCAAGGCGCTACCGTCAGATCCTGTCGACCGATGCGGCAAAAACCGGCGCCGGGCCGGAGGTGCTGGCAGCAGCCTTTGCGGCGGTGGATTTTTCAGAGACGGAGCAGGAAGCCGTCAGCGCCTGACGTTAGGTGATGTCTTGTCATGGCGCCGAAGCGCGTCGTCAGCGCGCCATCGGCAGCAAGATCTTCTTCTCGATCCGACCCGCCACCGAGAACACCAAAATCTCCGTATCCCTGCCGATCCTGCTGCCATCCATCAATCGGACGATATCGTCGACGCCGCCGACCGGGCTGCCATCGATGGCGAGAATATAATCGCCCTCCTGCAACCCTCCCTTTGCCGCCGGCCCGTCGGCTTCGACGCGCCGGATGCGAACCGAGGTCGTCTGTGTCGTGCCTGCCGCAAGCGCCACCCGGCGCGGCAGCACGATCGTATCGCCGGCTATACCGATGAAGGCGCGTCTCACCTGACCATAGCGCAGAATCTCCGAAACCACGAAATTGGCCGTATTCGACGCCACGGCAAAGGCGATGCTCTGCGCGCCCTGGATGACGGCGGTGTTGACGCCGATCACCTCTCCGCCTGACGACACCAGCGGCCCGCCCGAGTTGCCGGGATTGAGCGCCGCATCGGTCTGGATGACATCCTCCATCGGCCGGCCGCTTGCCGCCCGCATCGACCGGCCGAGAGCCGAGACGATACCGGCGGTAACAGTCCATTCGAAGCCGAGCGGGTTTCCGATCGCGATCGCGATATGCCCCCTGCGCAGGCGCTGGGAGTCTCCAAGCTTCGCCCAGGCGCCAGTGCTTGTATTGGCGCGAATGAGGGCGATATCGGTATCCACGTCGCGGCCGAGCACGCGGCCCTCGGTAACGAAGCCGTCAGGCGTGGTGATGCGAACGACCTTGGCGTCGTCGACGACATGGTTGTTTGTGATGATCAGCCCATCAGGCGAGACGGCGAAGCCAGAACCGTGCCCCTGGCGGCCTCCCACCCTCTCGATCCGGCTGACTGCCGGCCCGACGATATCGACTGCTGCTGCGATCGATTGCGAATAGGCATCGATCAGCGCCCCATCATTCTGAGGCGCTATGTCCTTATCCATGTAACCCATTATTTGATCCTCAGGCGGCAATAACGGCCGTCCCGCCGCCGGCGAAGCGGTCGCGATTGCGACGGTTCGCCATTGTGCTGTTGTGTGAGGATTAGATGGTTGGGCGTAGACCCGCGTTCAAGTGAGCGCCAGCGGCGGTCTGTAATGCGTGCAACGCAGAGAATGCCAACACACCTAGCCGGACATATATATTGAACTACCCGGACAGATATCTTGAACGAACGGCAAAAAATTGGCTCATTGCAGACATTCGCCCGTCAAATCAGCTGCCTTCGCTACGCCATGACGAACCTGCCTGAGGTGTCCAACAGGCCGACATACCGGGGATCAAGGAATGTTCGCAGCACGAAACAGCCAGGCGCTGATCGCCAAATCCCCGTCCCGTCAGGCCAGATGGACGGGCGCTGCGCGTCCAATTCGCGGAGACGTACAAACTTCTGTCATATCAATAGAATAGAAAGAGCCTTTCAATAAGCACATCAGCATACTCAGAGCCGGTTGATCCCCTCAGGCGCGACCTTCTTGCCCCAGCCTCCGGTGCAACCGCGCTCGTGGCCTTGCCAATTCTGCCGGCAACGGCGCAAACTTCTGACCGCATGAATCCAATCCAACCCAAACAACGGAGCCAAGAGATGAGCACAGTCACAACCAAGGACGGCATCGAGATCTTCTACAAGGATTGGGGGCCGAAGAGCGCCCAGCCGATCATGTTCCATCACGGCTGGCCGCTATGCTCCGACGACTGGGATACCCAGATGCTGTTCTTCCTTGAGAAGGGCTACCGGGTCGTTGCTCACGACCGGCGCGGCCACGGCCGCTCCACCCAGGTGGGCGAGGGTCACGATATGGATCACTACGCCGCCGATGCCGCAGCCGTCGTCGAGCATCTCGATCTCAGGAACACCGTCCATGTCGGCCATTCCACCGGCGGCGGCGAAGCGACCCATTATGTCGCCCGCCACGGCCAGCCGCAGGGCCGCGTCGCCAAGCTCGTGATCATCGGCGCCGTGCCGCCCATCATGGTGAAGTCGGATGCCAATCCCGGCGGCCTGCCGATCGAGGTCTTCGACGACCTGCGCAAGCAGCTCGCCGCCAACCGCTCGCAATTCTACCGTGACCTGCCTGCAGGTCCGTTCTACAGCTTTAACCGGCCGGGCGCGAAAGTATCGGAGCCGGTCATCAACAATTGGTGGCGCCAGGGCATGATCGGCGGCGCCAAAGCACATTACGACGGCATCAAGGCCTTTTCGGAAACAGACTTCACCGAAGACCTGAAGATCATCACCGTGCCGACTTTCGTCATGCACGGCGACGACGACCAGATCGTGCCGATCGCCGACTCCGCCCTGCTCTCGGCCAAGCTGCTGCAGAACGCCACGCTGAAGGTCTACGAGAAATTCCCGCATGGCATGTGCACCACCCATGCCGACATCATCAACCCCGACATCCTCGCCTTCATCAAAGGCTAATCCGTGATGTTGCCGGGCGCCGATCAGGCGCCCGGTTGTCACGATGGCTTGCCATCCTACAGGCCGGCGTTCTGGCCATGTCGATCGATTGACAGCCAGAGACTCATTTTCCCATGAAACCGTTTTCGCCGATTTGCGTTTAGCGGCCATGAAAAGAGAACGTGAACCCTCATCAAAGGCTTACCGGCAGGATCGTTTCGAAAACACCGAGCGCGCCGCCAAGGAAACCATCGAGGCTGAGCAGCGGGCCCGCCTCGAAAAAACCAAGCGGTTGAAAGAGCTGCGCCTGTCGCAGCAGCAAGGCGCCAAGGACCCCGCAATCAAGTAGCACGCGCACGCTGTCGACCAGGCCGACAGGCCGAGCGGTCTCATATCCATGCCCTGAAGCCCTCGCGCGTCTTCCCGCGCGAGGCCCCGAATTGTTTTTGAATGTCGGACCTTCGCCCATCTTGCAGAGCAAAGATCGTGAAATTATCTTTTTTTCACCAAAGCGATTCACGGCATCCAAAAAGGGCAGATTGCGATGTCAGACAAGCTGTTCAGCACGCGTGACGAACCGCTCGCCTCCGAGGACCTCGATGTGTGCAGGCGTGTCCATGAAGCTCTCTGTAGCGGGCTAAAGATCGATCGATCAGGCAAAGAGGCCGATCGCCTAGGCGCCCTCATCATCGAGCTTTACCGTCAGGGTGTGCACGACGAAAGCCAGCTTCGGTTGCTGGCCGGCGGAAGGTGAGGCTGATAGCGCGAGACGTTTTCAGCGGCCCCTCGTCATCGAACACGTCACGGACATCACCAAACGCGATGTCGGCAATGGCGACAAGCACCCACTCGGCGGAAGTCTCCATCTCGGCAAGACGTGGCGCTAAGGCTCTCTCAATCTCCGCCCGCACAGCCTCATTCACCATCAAGCGGTTGCCATTGGCACGCGACTTTCCGCTATACCCCGTCCGCACCGCCGCGTGCTTCGCATTCAAATCCTTCAGATATTCCGCCACAAACAGGCGCTGCCTCGGCGTCAGTTCTGCCATTGGTGATCGTGCCCTCGAAGAGAGGGCGATGGTAGCGGGAGATGGTGGCAGGGTGAAAAGCGCGCCGCGGGGAAGGCCCTACGAAGCCAGACCTCTGTCCCTGTTGTAAATCTCCCCCGGAGTCGGCTCTCTGGTCACAATCGCGCCGTCGGAAAGCCGGCGACGCATGACATCGCCGTGCCAATGCCATTCTCCGGATACGCCAGCGAAAAACAGCGCACGAAGCGCCTCGACCACACGGCTCCACACCGACGGCTTGGGACGTCGGAAACTGATCGTAGTCATTTTGTCTTTGCTCCCCTTCAAAATTATTCTC
Source organism: Rhizobium sp. WYCCWR10014 (assembly GCF_001657485.1). GTDB lineage: Bacteria > Pseudomonadota > Alphaproteobacteria > Rhizobiales > Rhizobiaceae > Rhizobium. The sequence goes on along the minus strand of NZ_LXFU01000041.1, from coordinate 141,087 downwards.
TGCCGATCGCGCACGTCACGTTTCTCTCTTCCCGGAGGGTGCCCGACCATCATGGATTGCAATGATCCAGCCGCGCCAATATGCGCAATGCCTCAATTCGATCCGGCTCCCAGAAGGTCAGCCTGAGCCGGCCTGCATCCGAATCCAGGGAGAATGCCTCGCGGGCCAGCCCGACCTCGGCAAGCCTCATGCGTATGGAGTCGAGATCGGTCATACCACCCAGCGGCTCCATGATGATGTATTGCGTCGGTTTCGCCATGTGGAAGCCCCTTATTCAGAGTATTTTCCGGCGCAGTAAAACATAAATAGCAACATGGCTCAATGAAAGTCTTAATATCTGGTTACCAAACGAAGTTAATACTTAGTTACACAGAGGTTGACCGCCGTTTTAATATTGAACACGGGAAAGCGCCCTATGATTTCAAGAGAGATTGCTATTGCGTCAACGTCTTTCGATGTCATATCCCTGGGAGCGCTCCGCGATGGTTTGGCTGGATCTATCATGCAAATCGCTTTTGACTTAGGAAACCTCGTTCAATGGGTCGTCCTCGAGGCCGCCCTCGTCTTGCCGCTGGCCGCAATCGTGGCAGTGGCTTCAAAACGGCAGTTTCTCAAAATCCTTGCGAAAGATCTCTCAGCGGCTTGGGCCGGATCAGCTACGGCGCCTATCTCTTCCATCTTCCGGTCTGGGCGGTTCTTTGCATTGAGCGCCCGTTTGGGCGTCGGTGACTTCTTCTCGCGCGGCCCGCTTACGATGCTCGTCCCTGGATCGTTATCCGTACTCACCGCTTTGGTATCGTGGATCATGGTGGAGCGCCCAGTGATGGCTTGGTCGAAAAAGGCTGACGAGCCGGCTGGCTGCCGCATGATCGGATAGCCGAAGGGCCAGGCGTATGCCCGACGGATGGTGTCGCACGCTGGTGCCATCAATGTCGCGCTTTCGACGCACATGCCGCTCCCCGAACGAGCCGTCCTCATTGAGCTCCGATAAGAGTAAAGTTCGTCTGCGCCGTGTCGTCGGTGCGATCTTCTCAGACATTCCCGCCCATTGGCCGTGGCAAAGCTGTCCAGCGTTTTAGGACCGGTCGGTTCGTGCCGTCCGGTAGTGATGCACAGGCCTATCATGTTAGCACAAACGCACATACGCCGCCTCATTCGATCCCAAAATGAAACCAATCCCGTTCCCCTGCGTTACCCCGTCGATAGATCCGTTGACCCAAGGTGAGTGAAATGAACAGATTCGCCATCATTGCCCTGTCGATCGCGACGGCCTTCTCCGGAATGCCGGCCTCGGCAGGTCCGGTCTTCGTGCCGAGTTCGGTGCAATTAGCTCAGCCGGTGCCGGGCAATAGCGATGCCCGGATCATGACTGTCGGCTGCAACCCCTATTCCATTGTCTGCTCTGGCTATGGCGATAACCGCAGATACTCCCGTGACCGCCACAACTATCGCGACCGCGGATACGACCGCGACCGCCGCTACTACCGAGACGACCGATATGGTCGTCGCTATGATCGCCGATATCGCCGCCACGACAACAGCGGCGCCATCATCGGCGGCCTGGCAGCCGGCGCCATCATCGGCGGCATCATCGCTTCGCAGCCGCGCGCACGTGCCTATAGTTCTGGTTCGCATGCGGAGTATTGCTATAGCCGTTATCGGTCATACCGCGCCTATGACAATACCTACCAGCCGAACTACGGCCCGCGGCGCCAGTGCCGGTAATCCGACCCATCCATCAGAGCAAGCCTCGCACGAAGATGCGGGGCTTGCTCTGATAGCCGAAAGCCCGTTACGCGGCTTTCCTAGGGACACCGTAGACTGTCACGCCGTAGAGCAAATCGCCTTGCCCCCTATCGACCAGCTCTATATGTATGAAAGCACGGTAGGTTAGCAGATACGCACATACATAACCCCTCCCCATCCAAAATGAAACCTATTCCCTTCCCCCGCGTTATCCCCCGATACATCCAAAGGTGAGTGAAATGAACAAATTCGGCATCATTGCCCTGTCGATAGCGACGGCCTTCTCGGGAATGCCGGCCTCGGCGGCCCCGATCTTCGTGCCGAGCCCGATGCTATCGGCCCAACCGGCGGCTCAAAATAGCGATGCCAAAATCATGACCGTCGCCTGCAATCCATACTCCATCGTCTGCTCGCGCGACGGCGAAAACCGCAGATCCTACCGCAATCGCGACCGTGACAACGATCGCGACCGCGACCGCCGCAGCTACCGCGACCGCCGCTATGACCGCGACGACCGCTATGGCTCGGATCGCCGCTACGATCGCCGGTATCGCCGACATGACAACAACGGCGCCATCATCGGCGGCCTGGCAGCCGGCGCCCTCATCGGCGGCATCATCGCTTCGCAGCCGCGCGCGCGCACCTATAGTTCTGGTTCGCATGCGGAGTATTGCTATAGCCGCTACCGGTCATACCGCGCCTATGACAATACCTACCAGCCGAACTACGGCCCGCGCCGCCAGTGCCGGTAATCCGGCCCATCCATCGGAGCAAGCCTCGCATGACGATGCGGGGCTTTTTTTGATACCCGGAAGCCCCTTGCACAGCTTCAATCGCCGGCCGGTCATGCTTGCCTGCGCGACCAAGATTGATTGGCTAGGCGACACCGACCTGGGTGCGAAATGACATCTGGAGATACAGCAAGGCCCGCCGGGCCTGTCGTCCTGCTGCCGCCGGAACTGGAAAACCTGTCGGGCTTCGAAGCGGCGCTCGCCGCCGGCTGGTCTCCGCGCCGAACGGGCGACCAAGCTTATGTTCGCGGTGAACTTCAGCGGCTGCGCCAGGACCGGGCGAAGTTCCTCGGCGATCTCATTGCTGATGGCAGGCGATGCATCGGATCCCGATCGCCGCCTCTCACCACCCGCCGGTTCTGGATCTGGGACGGCGAATTCTGCGGCAGCATCAGCCTGCGCTTTCAAGCGTGCAGCGAGGAGCTGCCGCCCGACGTATCGGGTCATGTCGGATATTCCGTCGTGCCGTGGAAACAGCGCAATGGCCACGCGACGGCCGCCCTGACTCTTCTGCTGGCAGTCGCGGCGAAGGAAGGCCTCGACCGACTCGTCATCCTCTGCAACGAGGACAATGACGCCTCGCGGCGCGTGATCGAGCGCAATGGCGGCGAATTGTTCATGCGCGGCCCACATCCCTCCGACAGGCCCGATCAGATCAAACTGTATTTCTGGCAGAGGGCCGGAACCGCCTGCTGACGTGAAGCGCGACGGAATTCCAGACGGACGGAGCACAGGCCTTGCCCGCCTTTGCTCCGTCCGTCCCGTCAGCCTGGGGCGGGCTGAGTGCTGGTCGCGGCGGCAGTCGGTGCCGCCGTGCATCGTCTCTCAATAGGTCGCGGCCGGTTTCGGCTTCTTCTCGGTCCATTGCGGCGGCGCGCCGTATTTAGCGGCCACGGCCCCCATCAGTCCGGGCGGCCGGCCGAAGGCGTCGCAGGCGGCGTATTTCGGTTTTCCGCCGAGCCAGGATTTCATCCGCTGCCCTGAGGGCAGCGAGATATCCAATCCCTTCGCCTCCTTGCCTTTGATCAGCATGCGGGAAAACTCGCTGCTGAATTTCGAAGCCAGGCTATAGGCGTCGCCGACTTCGGAAACGCGGGGGTTGTTCTGCAGCGAGTTTGCTCCGCGCGACCAGACGATCGCCGCCCGCTGGACACCACCGCTGTCGACGGCTTCCGCCTCGACCGCCAGTCCGCCGAGGCCGGCCGGCAAGCGGGGCACGCCCACCGGCAGCACGAAACCGGTGCCGACGGTCACGACGGTCGAAACACCCGCCATCGCCTTGTTGGTCGGCACGATGTCGGTGACGACGGAGCGGATCGTCAAATCCGCCGGCTGGCCGGCAAAGACCAGCTGATATTTGTCGCTGAGCGAAATGCAGAGCGCCCGGTCCAGCGCGTTCGCCACCATCACGCGGTCGGCGTCCGATCTGACGCGGGTCGCAGCGCTGAAGGCGAAGGTTGTCGGCACGATGCTCACCGTCTTTGCCGGGCTAAGGCGCGTCCCATCGACATAGACGCGCGATTTCGACAGCTTGCCCTTCGGCGCGCCGAGATTGCCGTAGGAAGAAAGCGTGCCGGCCTCCTTCAGTGGCACCGAGCTGCACCCGGCCGCGGCCATGGCGAGCGCCAGCGGCAGAGCGAAGGACAAGCCTCTCGACGCCACGGGGAAGGAAAATGGGAATGGATTGCTGCGCACGCTGTCTGGCCTCCGTCGCCGATAGCGCATAACCCCGAAAATCGAAATCGATTCTCGGAAAAGGATTATGCGCAGGTTTAAAGCGCTAGAGCGTCCTTGGCGCGTCTTCTCGGACGCGCGGCGCTCTAGTGTCGGGCGGAAAGTGACGGTCGAGAATTGCCGCAACATTACCGTTTTCTTCCCAGAGCCCATCCTGGTCAGACCCAGGTGGATGCTGCTCAGCAGTCCCGATCTTATGCGAGTTCGATCGTCACCCGCGTCCCGACAGCACTGCTCTCGATGCTGACCTCGCCGCCATGATTTGCGGCGACCTGCTTGACCAGGCTGAGGCCGAGACCGGCGCCCCTGCTTTTCGGGGTGACGCGATAGAAAGGCTCGAACACCAGCTCCCGATGTTCGGCCGGAATACCCGGCCCTTCGTCGGCAACACTGATCCGGCCGCCGCCGGGAGGCGAGCGCGATACCGAAACCGTGATCATCCCCCTGTTGCCACCGTGGTCGATGGCGTTGCGCACGAGGTTGCTCATAGCCCGTGGCAGCGCGGAAGGGCTGCCCCGGCGCTCAAGGCTCTCCGCCTCGCTCAGGAACGAGATTTGATAGCCGTCGGCAATCGCCAGCGGTGCGAGATCGGCAACGACCGTTCGGGCGACTTCGACGAGATCGATCGTTTCGTGCAGATCGATCGCCTGATTGTTACGCTCGAAATCGAGCAGTTGTTCGGCAGTCTCGGCGAGGCGCGCGACGTCATCGAGCAATCGCCTGCGGTCCTGGCCCTCGGGTGTTCCGTCGATCCGCGTCTGCATGATCGCGATCGGCGTCCTGAGTTCATGCGCGGCATCGATCAGGAAGTGTTGCCGTTTGCGGAATTCATTTTCCAGCCGGTCAAGCGCCTCGTTGAAGGCAATCACCAGCGGGGCCACCTCCTTGGGGATGCCGTCCAGAGGCAGGCGTGCATCGTAGCGGCGAGGTTCAATCTCCGATGCCTTGCGGGCAACCTCGCTGACACTGGCCAGGGCACGCCTGACAATTCGCGGAACGGCAAGAAAAACCGCCGGCAAGGCGACGGTGAGCAGCGAGACATAGATCGGATAGACGGCGCCCATAAGGACAAGAACGGGCCAACCCTTGTCAGCGACGCCGCCAAACAGAACTCGGAGCTCGCCTATGGCAGTCTCCACGTTTTCAACGGACGCGATCTCGTTGGTGCCGACCGATCCCCTGATGTCTGCGCCCTGGAACAAATGGGTGAGATGCGCAAGTTCACTATAGGCTGCAGGAATGGCGCCATAGGATACCGAAGAACCGTTCGTCGTGGCGGCGACATACCAAAGCCCGTCATACTGCTCCTTGAGCGACGCCAGCTCTGGCGTATCGCGTATTTCAAGCTGGCCCTGCGCATCGAGCGTGACGGACCGGGCCAGAACCGCGGTGATATGATCCTCCAGTGCGACATTGGGGGAGAGGATCGTGGCGCCATAAACGCAGAGGCCGAAGATCACCGCCGCCACCACTGCGACGAAGACAATGCTGAGCTGCCAGCTGAGCCGCCACCAAAGCGACGGATTGGCGTATTGCGCCTTGGCCATCATTCTTCCTTCATGAGATAACCGACGCCGCGGATATTATGGATCGCGACGCCGGCGCCGGCATCGATCAGCCGCTTGCGCAGCCGAGAAATATGCGCGTCGAGCGCATTCGACTGGATTTCCTCTTCGTAGTTATAAACCGCCGCCTCCAGTGTCGAGCGCAGCACGGTCTTCTCTTTGCGCCTTGCGAGTGCCGCCAGCACCAGAAGTTCGCGTCGCGGCAGGTCCAGCGGCACGGCATCGACGGTGACACTCAGATGCAGCGGGTCGATCACCATCCGTCCGGCCGTGATCTTGAGTTCGGCCAGTTCAGGCGATCGCCGCAGCACAGCCCTGAGCCGCGCCATCAGCTCCTCCACCAGGAACGGCTTGCCAAGATAGTCGTCGGCGCCGAGATCGAGCCCTTCCACCCGCTGCCTCGGCTCGTTCAGCGCCGTCAGCACGATGATCGGCGTATCCTTGCCCGTCCGCCTGAGCTCCGGAATGAAGCTCAGCCCCTCCCCGTCGGGCAGGCGCCGGTCGAGCAGGATCGCATCGTAGCCATTCTGCCGCGTGAGCTCGACGGCGTCTGCCAGATGCATCGTGTGGTCAGTGACGATCCCATGTTTGCCGAGTGCGGCCGACAGCGCCTCGGCCAGCTCCCTCTCATCTTCTATCAGCAGTATCCGCATCGCCCGTCCATTGTCTCGCTCTCCCCCTCTGTCTGCCACAAGGGTTGCGGCAGCATTGCGGAGCTTGCAAGGCAGCCGGTCATGCTGCTGCAATTGTTGAGGTCCAGCACAAAGAATATTCGCGGCAGCTGGAGATCAAGATGATCCGACCTATCCTCCGTCTCCTGACGAGACACTTCCTCTCCGCCTTCATCCTCGCCGCGCTACTCGCAGCCCCGCTCGTCATTCTGCACACGCTTCACGAAAAAACGACATTCGAGAGCGGCCTGCTGATGGATGTGCGATGATGAAGCGGACGAGCTTCAGGCGGTCTTACTGTCTGCCATGCAATAGGCCGAAAAGGCCTGAAGATAGGCCTGCACCTTCGAACGGTTATCTGCCATCTCGAATCTCCGAACCACCTCGGCTGGATCCAGTTTCATCAGAGGGAGTCGAAGGAAGATATCGCCCGCGAACCGGTCGGTGATGGTCGCGAGAACGGTGCGAAGACCGGCCAGCATGTCGTCGCCCCGATGCGATGCATGCAGCAGGGCAATCGGTTTATGGACGATCTCATCTCCCGATACGAGCCAGTCGATCGCATTCTTGAGGCCGCCGGGAATGGATCGCACATATTCCGGGCTGGCAATGATCACCCCGTCGCTCTGAGCGATCATATCGATGAAATCCCGCACCGCCTCCGGGACATTCTTCCCCTCGAGATCAGGCGAGAATACCGGCAACCGCCCCACGCCGTCGAAGATCGAAACCTCGATATCGCTGGGCGCTATGGCACGGATCGCCCGCAGCATGGCCGTGTTGGTGGAATCGCGCCGGGCGCTGCCGGATATTGCGAGAATCTTCATGACCCCAACAGGAAATGAATGATCATGGCTGTCAACGCAAAAGGCTAGGCTCGATTGAGTAGCGTCCAAAAAGCGACTTTTGCTTGAACTGGCCGAGCCTCGCGTTAGCCTAGGTACTGCTGCCGAATCGGCTGGAATTGCCCTCGAGGAAATACATATGACGGCTTTGATCGAGGCGCGGAGCGTCAGCAAACGCTTCCGGCAGCACAAGAGATTTCCGGGTCTGCTGGGCGCGCTGAAGACGTTGGTGACCAACGAATATACGGAAGTTCTGGCCGTTTCCGACATCGGCTTCGACATCGCGGCGGGCGAAGCCGTGGGTTATCTCGGCCCCAATGGCGCCGGCAAATCGACGATGATCAAGATGATGACCGGCATCCTGGTGCCGAGCGCCGGCACCCTCTCGGTGCTCGGCCGAACGCCGCATCTGAAGCGGATGGACAATGCGTGCGAGATCGGCGTCGTCTTCGGCCAACGCAGCCAGCTGTGGTGGGAACTGGCGCTACGCCACCAGCAAATACCAGGGCGCTGGCGGCTGGTCGAGCGGACCGACCTCCCTGGATATCAGGATGCCTGCGATAACGATCTCGCTCGGACCTCGAGGAATGCCGCCGTCAGCTTCGCCAGTACGGGCGAGGTGGATGTACCGTTGGCGCCGCCGATCGGATCGGCGATGTGGATCTGCCGGAGATCCTCCATGAACTCGTCCCAGAGCGGCGGCCCGCCTTCTTCGAGAAGCTGCGCGCGAATGCTCAGTTCTTCGCTCACAGGCAGATGCCGTCGTCCCCAGGCGCCGATCATGGCAAAGACGGGCACGAGCTGGATCGCCGGCTCCATAAGGCTGTAGATCGCTTTCTGGCTGTGGCTCGGGTCGTCCCGCTTGCTGATGAATCCGAGCGAGAGCAGACGCTTCAGCCTGGCGGCCAGAATGTTGGAGGCAATTCCCTCCTCCGAATGAGTCAGAAGATCGCGGAAATGGCGGCGATTGCCGAACATGATGTCCCTGATGATGATGAGGCTCCACCGATCGCCCAGCACTTCCATCGTCAGGTTGATTGGGCAGCCCGACCGCAGTTCAATATCCACGAATTCTCTCCTTAAAACTGGTTGCAATATAGGATCACTTATGCGACAACGCAACTAGTTTCGATATGCAATCAGGTGGAGGAGAGCAGCATGTCCAAGGTGCGTGTCGCAGCATTTTCCCTTTCCGTGGATGGTTTCGGCGCCGGGCCGGAGCAAAGCATGAGCGATCCGCTGGGCAAGCGGGGAACGGAGATGTTCGAATGGTTTTTCCGTACCCGCACCTTCCGCGCGATGATCGGAAAGGACGGCGGTTCTGAAGGCGTCGACGAGGGTTATGCGGCCCGCGGCATGGCCAATTTCGGAGCTTTCATTCTCGGACGCAACATGTTCGGTCCTATCCGCGGCGATTGGCCGGATGATGCCTGGAAGGGCTGGTGGGGGCCGAACCCGCCCTATCACGCGCCGACCTATATCCTGACGCACTATCCCCGCGAATCGATCGTCATGGAGGGTGGCACGACGTTTCACTTCGTCACCGGTGGCATCGAGGACGCGCTTGACAAGGCGAAGGCTGCGGCCGGCGGCAAGGATGTGAAAATCGGCGGCGGCGTCAGCACCGTCCGTCAGTATCTGCAAGCCGGCCTGATCGACGAACTGCATTTCGCCATTTCCCCGGTCGTGCTCGGCAAGGGCGAGGCGATGTTTGCAGGCATCGACCTCCCCGCCCTCGGCTTCCGCGTCGCCGAGCATGTCGCAACCGAACACGCCACGCATATCGTGCTGGCGAAATAAACGAGTCCCCGCCGGGCAGTTCCAAAACGTCGCCGTAGAAGCGAACGCATTCCTCGAAGCGTTTTGTTCAGTATGATACCATGGGTCTTGACCTGCAGCCCCCCATTTCCGCTGACATCGTCGCTCATCTGCTGCTCCTCAGATGCCCGAGCGCCGTGAGATTGTGTTGGCTCCATGCCCGACCGGCAGGCCCGGATCGCCGGCACCGGGCCGTCACAGAAGTGTGTCAAAATAGCACTGGTGTTGTCGCGAAATGGGCGTAAGTTAGCATTGCCTACGATTAGATCAGCGGCGAAACCGTTTGAGACCATGCGTGTTCTTGACGCTTCTTGGAGTGTACGAAGATGCTCCTGTCGCTCATTTCACTCGACGACGACGATATAACCATCGTCACTGATGCCGTTCGGCAGTGGTGTTGCGAGAAGAAGCTCGACATCGACAGCATCGAAGGACACCGCGCCATTACCGTCGCCGTCGATCTCGTTCAGATGAGCACCGGCCGTGACAGACTGTTTTCCGAGCTGTCGAAGCAGTTGGACGACCGCTAATCCGACATCCATCCATCGAAGCCGAGGCGTCCTCCAATGACCGATGTTGAGGATGCCGCGCTTTCCCTTGCCGTCCCCGTTGCGTCACCGCCGAGGAGCATCAGCGCCTAAGAGAGCCTCATCCTGACGGGGTTCAAAGGGCAAGGCGGATGTGTCGCCAGGAACGTCATGCCCCGCCCCGGCCAGCCCCAAGCAATTCGAGGTAGGCGCAAAACATATCAGCCATGGCGTCAGCATAGGCGTCGATCTCGGCAAGGCTCCGAGGAGCCTCCGAGAACTGCTTGCCCACTGTGCCGAGCGTCGTGGTGATCAGCTCGCCGGCCAGCACCCGTGTCGCCTCCGGCGCAGAAGGCAGCACTTCCTGCATGAATAGTTCGACGATGCGGTCTCCCGATGCCCTCGCCGCCTGCGCCTCCGGTGCATCGCGATAAAGAGGCGCTGCGTCGTGAAGCGCCACGCGCATCGCCGCCTCCTCGCACTCCGAGCGGAGGAAGGCATGGACGAGGCGGCGGAGCCTTTCGAGCGGCGGCCTTTGCGCATCGGCGAGGATGCCGCCGAGCATGTCCGTCGTCTGCCGCCATTCGTCGCTCTGCAGCCGGAAGAGGATCGCCGCCTTGTTGGGGAAATACTGGTAGAGCGATCCGATGCTGACGCCCGCCCTTTCGGCCACCCGCGCCGTCGTGAAACGCTGGGCGCCTTCTCGCGCCAAAACCTGAGCAGCCGCATCCAGGATCGCCGCCACGAGCTCCGCTGAGCGGGCCTGCTTGGGCTGTTTTCGCGAGGAAATCCGGGCCCTTGGACGATCGGTCATGACAGCGTTCCGCAATGCGAATAGCAGATGCGACGAATTACTCGTATTTTTTGCTCCACGCAAGAAGCTGTCACCAAGGAGATATGACATGACGACACTGACCACCGCCCCGCTGGCGCCCCTGCTCAATGGCCTGTTCGAAGAGGCCGCCACGGCGACGAGCCCGGCAATGTCGGCCCTGTCAGGTGATGAGCGAATGCGCCTGATTGGCAGCAAGACCGAATATCTCGACCTTTACGGGCGCCTGAAGGATCTCTGGCTTCCAGTCTCCAAGGAGGCCGGCGCACTGCTCTACATGCTGGCGCGAAGCAGCCGCGCACGTACGATTGTCGAATTCGGCACATCCTTCGGCATCTCGACCCTGCATCTCGCAGCCGCGCTCCGCGACAATGGCGGCGGCCGGCTGATCACCAGCGAGTTCGAGCCGTCGAAGCTGGTCCGCGCCCGCGCCAACCTGACGGCCGGCGGCCTCATCGACCTCGTCGAGATCCGCGAAGGCGATGCCCTTGAGACCCTGAGCACGGATCTCCCGGAAACGATCGACCTGCTCTTCCTCGATGGCGCCAAGGCGCTCTATCGCGATATCCTGGAACTGGTGGAAGACCGCCTGAGGCCGGGCGCCCTTATCGTCGCCGACAATGCCGACCTCTGCCCGGAATACCTCGCCCGCGTACGCTCGCCCGCAGCCGGCTACCTCTCGACCCCATTCGAAGAGGATATCGAGCTGTCGATGCGGGCCTGACGCCATGCCATTGCCCGGCCGAGCACGCGTGCCGGCCGGGCAATGGCCCGTTTCATTGTCGGGGCTTCACCGCTGTACGGCGCCGTAGCGCAGCCCGTCGACCAGCAGGGAAACCATGCGCCGGGCATGTTCGGGTCCTTGGGCGTAGGCCTGCATGCTGAGGCTCGCAGCCGCATTCAGAAGATCCTCGGCGGCGATATCGGTGCGCACCTCGCCGGCGGCAGCAGCGGCGTCGAGAAGCGAGCGAAGGGCGGGATGCAGTCGCTGCTGGAAGTAGGCGGGCAAGGGATCGAAGGCCGGGTTGCCGGAGTGCAGGGCCGCCGCAAGCCCGCGCTTGGCCGCGATGAAATCCACGAACCGCTGCATCCATCTGGCCAGCGCCTCGCCCGGCGCATGTTCGGCGGCAAGGATCGGCGCGGCTTCGGCGCAGGCATTGATTTCGCGGCGGAAGACGGCAACGATGAGATCGGAACGCTCGGGAAAATGCCTATAGACGGTGCCGATGCCGACGCCGGCCTTCTCTGCAATCTCGCGCACTGGGGCGTCGACGCCAGAGCTCGCAAATACCGCCATCGCCGCCTGAAGCAGTCCGTCGAGATTGCGTTTGGCGTCGGCGCGCACGGGCCTATGCGCCCTTTCCCCAGCTCTCCGGCCGTCCTCCTGCTCTTTTCTCTCGTCGCTCATCATTCACTCACTTGCAAAACGGAACACCGTTCCGTATATAAACGGAATGCGGTTCCGCTTATGTAACATGGCGCGACGGTGTTGGCCACATCGATGCGCGTGAAGTCCGCCTCCCCAATAAAAGGAACAGACCATGCAGTACCGCACGCTTGGAAGAACTGGCATCAAGGTCAGCCCCTATTGCCTCGGCGCGATGATGTTTGGCGCCGCCGGCAATCCCGACCACGAGGATTCGATCCGGATCATCCACAAGGCTCTCGATGCCGGCATCAACTTCATCGACACCGCCGATATCTACAGCCGCGGCGAATCCGAGGAGATCGTCGGCAAGGCGCTCAAGGGCCGGCGCGACGACATCGTGCTCGCCACCAAGGCACATCTGCCGATGGGCGACAACCCGAACCGGCAGGGCAATTCACGCCGCTGGCTGACCTGCGCGGTCGAGGATTCGCTCCGCCGCCTGCAGACCGACCATATCGATCTCTACCTGATCCACCGGCCGGCACCCGATACCGATATCGAGGAGACGCTGTCGGCCCTCACCGACCTGATGCGGGGGGGCAAGGTGCGCGCCGTGGGATCGTCGACCTTCCCCGTCTCGGAAATCGTCGAGGCGCAATGGGTTTCCGAGCGCCGCGGGCTGGCACGTTTCCGCGCCGAGCAGCCGCCCTATTCGATCCTCAATCGCAGTATCGAACGCGAAGTTCTGCCCGCCTGCGAGCGTTACGGAATGGGCGCGATGGTGTGGAGCCCGCTGGCAATGGGCATGCTCACCGGCAAATACCGCAAGGGCGCGCCGCAACCCGACAGCGCCCGCGCCAAACGCTTCCCCAGGCAGATGAACGACGAGCGCCGGCTGGACGCGGTCGAACGGCTCATCCCGCTCGCGCAGCAGGCAGGTCTTTCGCTGGCGCACATGGCGATGGCCTTCGCTATCGCCCATCCCGCCGTCACCTCGGCAATCATCGGTCCGCGCACGATGGAGCACTTCGACGATCTGCTAGCCGGCGCCGGGGTGAGCCTGACGGACGAAATCCTCGACCGGATCGACGCGATCGTCCCGCCCGGCACCGACACCGGCCCGTTGGAGGCGGCCTATAACCCGCCTGCGGTGATACAGCCGAACCTGCGCCGCCGCCCGATAACAGAGCGCTTCGCCGCCTGATCCTCGGGGGTGAGGCCCGGTCCTGCGAAGCAGGAGCGATCGATCCAGTGAATCGATCGCAGGGCCGAACGCCCTGAGCCATGCGAAGGGCCGGGCAACGGCGGCGCCTCACCTTCCTCCTTCCTATGCTCGCCACAGGAAGGAGGAAGGGTAAACATCTGCTGCGAATTCGACTGCCGTTCCGTTTCAAATTGCCGAAGGCCCAAACCACGGGCAACACAAAGCGACCTTCGCTTAAAGGCGTTTCTCAAAGAACGTGTCCGGGTATGGGTCGTCGTTGAAACGGTCGATCTCACTCCATCCGGTTCCACGGTAAAGCAGCGTTGCCTCAGGCAGAGCACTATGCGTATCCAGACGCAGGAGCTTGATGGATAGCTCGCGGGCGATGTTCTCGGAAGCCGTCATAAGGCGCGTTGCGAGCCCAAGGCCACGTGCGGATGGGGCGACCCAGAGCCTTTTGATCTCCGCGACCTCGCCGCCATTGCCCTTCAGCCCGACACAGCCGATCGGCAGGCCATCCGACATGGCCACCAGGAACGCACCGTGCGGACGGATCATATCCTTGGCGTCGGGATCGCGAGAAAGCGATACATCGAAACCCTTCTCGAAGCGGCGCGCAAGTTCGCCGTAGTATTCGTTCAGACAATAGCTGGCGTCCTCGTGCCGAGGGTCTTTCTCCTCCAGCACGATCTGCTCACGCCTCAGCGAAGAAGCGACGATATCCATGGCGCGCAGCAGTTCGTCCGGGCGGCGATGGCGCGCCAGAAACGATTTCGCCTGCGCATTGGAAAGCGCTTCATAAGCCTGAAACTCGGAACGGCCGGTTTCCGTCAGCCTGGCAACGCGGCGACGCGCGTCCTGAGGGTTCAGCACCGTCTCGATGAGACCCTCCTCCTCCAGACTGCGCAGCAGGCGGCTCATCAAGCCGGAGTCGAGACCGAGATAATCGCGGATCACCGCAACATCCGATTGCCCCCGGCCGATCGAATTGAGGACGCGGGCAGCACCCAGCGGACGGCCGCGTCCGAGGAAGGAGGTATCGAGAGCGCCGACTTCGGAGGTAACGGCACGGTTGAAGCGTCGGACACGAGAGACAGGATCGTAGGTCATTTTATCTGACTTTAGTCAGATAACTGATCCTGTCAATTCAAAGCATTCCAAGGGACACGCAAATGAGCCGCGCGGTCCCCCGCCATCCGCCTTGCGCGCTACCATCCCCTCGCCTATGGGAATGGCAACGTTCCCAAGGCCCCTTCCGTGTTCCGTTTTGCTTTCCACGCCCTGATCGTTCTCATCCTGACGCTGCTGACGCAGATCGGCGGCATCGCCTATCTCGCGGCGCTGGCCGCCTCACGCGCCTCGGGCTTACGGCGGTTTCTGGCAAAGCTTGCGATCTTCCTGCTTTGCTATGCCGGCGCCACCTTTGCCGCGAGCCTCGCTGCGCCAATCTTCGGGCGAGTTCCCCTCTCCTGCGTCGCCGAGGCCGCGGATCGGCTCGTGGTCCGCTCCCCGATCTATTGCCTGCTGAACCGCAACTACGTCACACCCGAGGTACGCGATCTGGCAAAGGCGCTTGCCGCCCACATGGACAGGGAATTCCCCGGAACCGTCACGGTCGCGCTGGATGCGAATTTCCCCTTCGTGAGAGGCTTTCCGCTGCTGCCGCATCTGTCGCATGCCGACGGGAAAAAGCTCGACTTCGCCTATTATTACAAGGATCTGGACGGCGCCTTCTTGAATGGCGGCACCCGCTCCCCGATCGGCTATTTCGCCTTCGAGCAACCCGCCCCGGAGACGAACTGCCATGCGAAGGGCGCAACGACTGGCTCACCACCCGCTGGAACTTCGATGCGCTACAGCCTCTGTTTCCGGCCTATCGGATCGGGGAGCAGCGCACATCGGCCGCGATCGGCTGGCTAACGAGCGAAGGCGTTGCGAAGTTCGGCCTGCAGAAGATCTTCATCGAGCCGCATCTCAAGAACGCACTCGGCATTACCGACAGCCATGTCCGTTTTCAAGGCTGCCGCGCCGCCCGCCACGACGACCATATTCATATCCAGGTCGAGTGATCCTCTCGACGGCGCCTTCGGCCCAGATCCTCTGGAGCGGCGCACAGTATAGATCGCCGTCGCGGCCTCCCCGAACTATCAAACGGGGTGGGTTTCGTCATAGGCACGTTGTGCCGCAAAAATAGCATCCATATTTTTCTCGGCCCAGTGGGCAAGAGCGGAAACGGTATCCGTCAGGGTGTGCCCCAGCGGCGTCAGCGCATATTCGACGGTCACCGGCACGGTCGGAAAGATCGTGCGAGAAATCAGCCCGTTGCGCTCCAGCTTCCGCAGCGTCTGGGCCAGAACCTTCTGCGATATGCCTTTGATATCGCGGCGGATGTGATTGAAACGCACCGGCCCGCCTTCCAGCCGGTCGAGAATGAGCAGCGCCCATTTGTCCGCCAGCCGGTCCAGCACCAGCCGCGTCGGGCAGCGGTCCTCATAGACGTTGTAGGCCTGTTGCATCGCCGTCATCTGCTTTTCCCTTCCCGAAGCGGTTTCCCGGAGGAAACCAGGTGACAAAAAAGTGCTCTCTTTTCCAATCCGAATTTCCCTGTATCTATCCAATAGTAAGATAGTTTCCAATAGATACCAAGGAGAGTGACATGAGCAACAAGATTCTCGTTCTCGGCGCGACGGGCACCGTCGGCAAGCATGTCGTGGATGGGCTTCTGGCCAAGGGTGAGGCCGTCAAGGCCGCGTCCCGCACGGGCAAGCCCGTGGCGGGCGCCGAGGGCGTCGTCTTCGACCATGGCAAGCCGGAAACCCATGGCCCAGCCTTCGAGGGCGTCGACCGCGCCCATGTGCTTCTGCCTTCCGGTTATATCGATGCCAAGGGCCTGCTGCTGCCCATCATCGAAGCGGCCGCCAGCCGCAAGGTAAAGGTCGTGTTCCAGAGCGTTTTCGGCGTCGACGCCGACGACTCCATTCCCTATCGCCAGGTCGAGATCGCCCTGGAAACATCAGGCACACCTTACGTCATCCTGCGCCCGAACTGGTTCGCCGACAATTTTCACACCTTCTGGAAGGCCGGCATCGACCATGGCCAGATCGCGCTTCCGGCCGCCGAGGGCAAGTCGAGCTTCATCGACGCCCGAGACATCGCGGCAAGCGCCGTGGCGGCCCTCACCTCCACGGCCTTCGACGGCAAGGCGTTCAATCTGACCGGCCCGGAAGCCCTGTCCTACGCCGAAGCCGCCGTCATCCTTTCCGCGGTCATCGGCAAGCCGATCGCTTACAACGCCATCACGGACGACGCCTTCATTGGCATTCTCACCGGCGCCGGCGTACCGGCCGACTATGCGAGCTTCCTCGCTTCGATCTTCTATCCGGTTCGCCAAGGCTGGACGGCCGTCGTGACTGGCGATGTCGAGACGCTGACGGGCAAGGTGCCGCGTTCGCTGAAGACTTACGCTGCAGATTATGCCGCGGCATTGAAGGCGTAATTGCAAACAAAGTCGCAGGCGGCGGTGTCCGCCGTCTGCCCTCCATGCAATGATAAAAGGAAGTCGGCAATCGCCGCTGCAGCCGCCCCAGGCGACATCCCCCAGGGAGCCATGCCATGCGTCCAGCTATCGCGATCCTCTTCGTGGTCGAAACCTGTCTTTATGCCACTGCCTCGCTCACCCATGCCGGGCTCGTCCTCGAAGGCCACGAACACCGGCAGGCGATGATTGCCGAAGCGGTGATATCAGCCATCCTTCTCCTCGGCCTGATCTCGCTCAGCCTTGACCGACCGTGGAGCCGAATGGCTGCGATCTCGGCCCAGTCTTTTGCCCTCCTCGGCACCCTTGTTGGCGCCTTCACCATCGCCGTCCGCGTCGGCCCGCAAACCAGGCTCGATTACATCACCCATGCCGTGATGATCCTGCTTTTGGTCATAGGCCTCATCTGGCTGGCAAGGAATCCGAACGCCCCGGGGTAAGGATCGAGCCACGACGCCTATCGCAACGGCAGTTCGTAGCTTCGCTTCAGCGTCTCCATCGGCACGTCGGTCTTGACGCTGAGGACGCTCGGGATACGCGTCAGGTGATCGGCCTGAAAACGCCAGTAGCTGTGCAGATCGGCGGTGACGATCCGAAGCACGGCATCGCATTCCCCTGTCGTCAGGTAGCATTCCATCACCTCGGGGAACCGCCTGACGGCTTCGGCGAAGCGGAGCGTGACCTCGGCGTCCTGGGTCTTGAACCAGACGCGGGCAAAAACCGTCAATCCCGCCCCGACCTTTGCAGGGTCCAGCACGGCGACGTAGCGATCGATGATCCCGGCCTCTTCCAGCAGCCGGACGCGACGCAGGCAGGGCGAAGGCGATAGGCCTACCTCCTTCGCCAGATCGACGTTCGAAATACGCCCGTCACGCTGAAGCACGCGCAGGATATGACGGTCGATCAGGTCCAGGATGACTGGCATTTGATAGCTCCAATTCACAGCATAATGGCACGATATGCCAAACTTTCACAATTTTGCGGATGTTTCGCAAGCTCATTGCGCAGAACTTGGCCTATCGTTTCAGCATCATGATGGAGATGGGCTGATGACGAAGATAGAGAAAATTGTGCTTTCTTATTCGGGCGGGCTGGATACCTCGATCATCCTCAAATGGTTGCAGGAAACCTACGGATGCGAGGTGGTGACTTTCACCGCCGATCTCGGCCAGGGCGAGGAGCTCGGGCCGGCACGCGCCAAAGCGGAGATGTCAGGGGTCAAGGACATCCGCATCGTTGATCTGCGTGAGGAGTTCGTCAGCGATTTCGTCTTTCCGATGTTGCGGGCGAACGCGCTCTATGAGGGACAGTATCTGCTGGGCAGTTCCATCGCACGGCCGCTGATTGCCAAGCATCTGGTCGGCATAGCCCGGGAGGTTGGCGCGCATGCAGTTGCCCACGGCGCGACAGGCAAGGGCAATGATCAGGTCCGGTTCGAGCTGGCCGTCAATGCGCTAGACCCGTCGATTAAGATCATTGCTCCCTGGCGCCAATGGAACATACGCTCCCGCATGCAGCTTCTGGAATATGCCGAGCAACATCATATCCTGGTGCCGAGCGACAAGCGCGGCGAGGCGCCGTTCTCGATCGACGCCAACCTGCTGCACACCTCGACCGAAGGCAAGATTCTCGAAAACCCGGCTGAAGTCGCGCCCGATCATGTCTATCAGCGCACGGTCGATCCCGTCGACGCTCCCGACACGCCGGAGATCATCACCATCGGTTTCGAGAGGGGCGATCCGGTTTCGGTGAACGGCAAGGCCATGACGCCGGCCGCATTGCTGACCGGACTCAATGGATTGGGCGGCCGGCACGGCGTCGGGCGGCTCGATCTCGTCGAAAACCGCTTCATCGGCATGAAGTCGAGGGGAATATACGAAACGCCGGGAGGCACGATCCTGCTCGCGGCCCATCGCGGCATTGAATCGATCACGCTGGACCGCGCCGCCGCCCATTTGAAGGACGAAATCATGCCCCGCTACGCCGAGCTGATCTACAACGGCTTCTGGTTCGCGCCTGAGCGCGAAATGCTGCAAGCCCTGATCGACCACAGCCAGACCTTCGTCAGCGGCGAAGTGGCGATAAGGCTCTACAAAGGAAGCGCCTCGGTCATCTCCCGCACCTCCCCCTGCTCACTCTACTCCGCCGACCTCGTCACCTTCGAGGAAAGCGCCATCGCCTACGATCATCATGATGCCGAAGGCTTCATCAGGCTCAACGGCTTGCGGCTCAGGAGATGGGCCGCCCGCAACGGCAGATGACCGCTCGATCTTACGTCAGCCAGCGCACTCAACGCTCACGACTAATGCCCACATTGACGGCACCTTCCTTCGTGGCTGACCGGGGCAGTCAAGGCATCCACGGAGAAGCGCGAATCCAATTTCAAACGATTTTAAAAAAGCAGGTCGGCAAGCTAATCGATTTTAATTTTATCGTTAAAATTTTCTTGTTGCGGCGCACAAGAATTTAGGCATTAATTTTTGCGGATGCTCAGTTTATTCGTTGGAGAACTCGCATGACTGTGACATTTCCGCTAACCGAAAAGCGCGACGCCGAGACATTGCTGAAACACTTGACGTCGCACAATCTCAGCTTTCCGGGAAACTGCGTCGTGTCGCTCAAGACGCACGTCGCCCAGGTCTCATCCTCTCATACGACCGCGCTCGGCACCGCCCGCACCGCTTGGTAGTCCCGAGACGTCGAGTTACGGCAATCGAACTGGCCTCAGCCGTCGTAGACGACAGCAATTTTGTTTCCGGCGGGGTCACGCACGTAAGCGGAGTACCAGTTCGGTCCGTAGTGCGGACGTAGACCAGGCGCGCCCTCGTCCGTTCCGCCGTTGGTCATGGCAGCGTCGTAAAAAGCGTCCACCTCGACGCGGGACTTGGCCATGAAGCCAACCATCGAGCCATTTCCGGCGCTCGCCGGTTCGCCGTCGAATGGCTTGCAAACCCATAGAACGAAACCTTCACCTTTCCCGCCTTCGGAATAGGCGCTCCATCCGGGAAACTCTCGATGTTTGCTCCATCCGATCGTTGCCAAGCTCGCATCATAGAAGCCATTCGATTTGACGGAATCGATTGCGCCGACGGTCGCGTAGACACTCATGATCTTCCCTTTCGCTGCTCCAAGATCGGGAGAATTCATATCGCAAGCATGTGAACACAACAAGAACATCCAGCTGCATTTTCCGCAGAAGGTCAGCGACCAATCGTAAACGGACGGTTATTGCCGTGTCTGCAAAAACTCCTATTCTGGGCAACGCCGATGGCGACAAAGAACTGAGGCTTCCCGGCTATTTGCGACAGGAAATTTGGATTACATCATGACGACTCTGAGCCGCCCCGATCTCAGCGATATCCACCGTGGCGACTGGGTGGATCGCCGGCTGCCGGCCGCATGGCGGCCATATACGCGCTTGGCGCGGCTGGATCGCCCGGTCGGAATATGGTTGACGCTCTTCCCGTGCTGGGCCGCCCTTATCCAGGCATCCCACGGTCTCCCGGACCTCAGGCAATTGACGATCTTCTCTCTCGGCGCTCTTCTGATGCGAAGCGCCGGTTCCACGGTCAACGACATCGCCGATCGAAAGTTTGACGGCCATGTCGAGCGGACCCGCTTTCGGCCTTTGGCCAGCGGAGAGATCGCCACGCTGCGGGCCTTTGTCTTCCTGGCCGTTCAGCTTGCGATTGCGGCTTCGCTTCTGTTTTTCCTGACGCCTTACACCCGCCTCATCGCGATCTGTGTGCTGCCGCTCGTCTTTGTCTACCCGCTCTGCAAGCGCTTCACCCACTGGCCGCAGGCCGTCCTGAGCGCGGCGTTCAATTGGGGGATGTTGATGGCATGGGCCGAGGCTGCCGGACATATCCCGGTCGGCGCCGTGTTGATGTGGGCCGGGGCCATCGCCTGGCAGATCGGCTATGATACGATCTATGCCTATGTCGATCTGAAGGATGACACCCTTCTTGGCCTGAAATCGACGGCAATCCTGTTCGGCCGGCGCGGCAAGACCTTGATCGGCCTGTTCTATGCTCTGGCGCTCGGCGCGTGGTCGTTCGGGGGTTGGCTGTTGGAAATGTCGCCGCCTTACGCGATCGGAATGCTGGTGATCGCCGTCCATCTTGCCTGGCAGACCCAGCGGATCAACCTTGCTCGTCCGGAGGTGAATTATCGCCTGTTCCTGGCGAATATCTTGACCGGGGTATTGCTCGCCTGCACGGCTTTGTCAGGCACATGGTGAGCAGCTCGAGGACGTAGCACCAATGACCTGTCTCAAACATGGCGTGTTCGCCGCGGCCATCATGCTGGCAGCAACGATGACATCCCTGCATCAGGCGCATGCGCAACCATGCGAGCAGGAAAGCTTCGAAGAGGCGAAATACGTCATTTGCACACTGGAACCGGGCAAGGCCGACCTGCGATTGTTCTGGAAGAACGTCGATGGCGCGCCATACCGCGCTTTTTCAAGCCTTGCCGAAGCCGTTCGCGCTGAGGGGCGAACGCTCACTTTCGCCGTCAACGCCGGGATGTATCGGGCTGATTTTTCACCGATGGGACTTTACGTCGAGAACAACAGGGAATTGCAGCCCGCCAATACGACAAAGGCCGAAAGCTCCACCGGTCAGGTGCCGAATTTCTATAAGAAGCCGAACGGCGTATTCTTTCTGGGTGAAGCAAGCGCCGGCATATTCCCGACCGATGAATTTCTGAAGCGTCGGCCCAAGGTGCGGTTCGCCACACAATCCGGCCCGATGCTTGTCATTGCCAACAAGCTGAACCCGATCTTCATCGTCGGCTCGACAGACCGAACCCGCCGTAGCGGTGTCGGCGTCTGCGAGGGTGGCGCGGTTCGTTTCGCGATCAGTGAAGACGGGGTGAATTTCCACGATTTCGCACGCCTCTTCCGCGATCATCTGAAATGCGCAGACGCGTTGTTTCTCGATGGCGGACGAGGCGTCGGACTTTACAATCCGGCAATGGGCCGCAACGACTGGTCCTGGCACGGCGGCTACGGCCCTATCTTCGGATTTATCCAATAGCGCGTGAAGGAGTCGTCTTCATCAAAGCCCGCGATCCCGTCAGCGGGCCTTTGGATCTGGCCGGACGCGGAGCGGCCGCTGTTCCGCCCGATATGCAAACAAAATCTGGAAGAGGCGCTTTGAAAATCAATTGCGGCAATCGCTACGATCCTATGTCTTTCTTTGCGCGGCGATTCTAACGTCGATCGGCTGATCGATTGGAAGTCCTAAGGAGGAGATGAGTGTGAGTGATCCAGCTTCGATGTTCCTTGATCTCGCGACGGTGCCGCAGGGATCCAAAGCAAGATCAGTCGAGGTCGCGACGGCAGACATGGTCGGACGAACGGCTCTGAGCGTGACGTTCGATGAGCGCACGGCCCGAGGCACCCCGAATATCGACTACATCGACATGCCGACGTTTCTCGAACTGCCGATCGAGTTTGAGAACGGCGAGATTTCGGTCGACATCCTGGGCGAGCTCCGAGCAGATGCACCCGACTACGCAAGAGCATTCGCAGGGATCGCCTATCGCATAACCGAAACCGGATTCGAAGCCGTTTACCTAAGGCCTCTGAATGGTCTCCGGCTTGAGCCTGATCCTCCGCGCTCGCGTCGGGCCGTCCAGTATTTCTCCTATCCTGATTGGCGGTTCGAGCGTCTGCGCGAGGAATATCCAGACGGACGCTATGAGGCCGGAGCCGATATCAGACCCGGTGAATGGATAGAGTTGACTCTTCGAATTCAGGATGGTCACGTCGCCGCGTCCGTAAACGGCGAGACGGTTCTGGAGATAACGAAGGCCAAGTCTCCGCCTTCGGCCGGCCGCATCGGCCTGTTCGTCGACATCGGAACGCAAGCCTATTTCTCGAACTTGAAGATAAGCTCCTAGTTCATGTGAGCCAGCCGTCCTCCGATCACTGCAAGACCCGGGGCGCCGCCCTAATCCTCATCGCGGTCGCCTGCTCGTGTCCGTTGATGCCATCCCAGCTTACGGGAGGGCCAGCCACTCGGTCAGGTCGCAGGCGAGGCCGGCAAGGGCTCATCGATATCTTCAGGAATGAAACCACCGGTCTGGCGTTTCCATAGGCGCGCGAACAAGCCGTCTTGTTCGACCAGTTCGTCCGGGCTGCCCTCCTCCACGATGCGCCCGTGATCGAGCACGACGATCCGGTCCATCCTGGCGATAGTCGACAGGCGGTGGGCAATGGCGATCACCGTCTTTCCCTCCATGACGAGGTTGAGCCTTTCCTGGATGGCGGCTTCGGATTCGCTGTCGAGGGCGGAGGTCGCCTCATCGAGCACCAGGATCGGCGCGTCCTTCAAGAGAACACGGGCGATGGCTATGCGCTGGCGCTGGCCGCCTGACAGTTTGATGCCGCGGTCGCCGACGAAGGCCTCATAGCCGCTGCGGCCTTCGCCGTCGAAAAGATCGGCGATGAAGACATCGGCGCTGGCCATCTTCGCCACCGCTTCGATCTCGTCCGTCGTCGCCTCCGGCCGGCCGTAGCGGATATTGTCGCCGACCGAACGGTGCAGCAGCGCGACGTCCTGCGCGATGACGCCGATGGCGCGGCGAAGGCTTGCCTGCGTGACCGTGCGGATGTCCTGCCCGTCGATCAGAATCGCGCCGTCCCCTATGTCGTAAAAACGCAGCAGCAGGCTCACCAGCGTCGTCTTGCCGGCACCTGAGAGGCCGACGAACCCTACCTTTTCGCCGGGCCGAATTATCAGCGACAGGTCATCGATGACAGGCTTGCCGGACTTGTAGGCGAAGCGGACGCTCTCGAAACGGATCTCCCCACGGCTGACCGCCAGCTCGGCCGCATCCGGCCGGTCGGTGATGGTGGGCGGTGTCGTCATAACAGGCATGGCATCCTTGATCGTGCCGATCGCCTGGAAGATCTGTTGGCCCATTTGCAGGAAGGTGAAGGTGTGGCCGGACAGCCGTTGGAGGACATAGACGGCGCCGGTAAATTCGCCGATCGTCACGAACCCCTCGACGAGGCCGGTAAAGCCGATCGACAGAATGGACAGCCAGTGCAGCACGTTGAGGACGACGACCGTCAGCTCCGCTGTGCGATAAATGCGTTGTTCGCTTTGCTGCGTCTCGATCGACTTGCCGATAATACCGCGGATGGTGCCCGCCTCGCTGTCTTCGGCGGCGAACTGCTTGACCATCTGCATGTTGGTGTAGAGATCGGTGATGGCGCCGGCGATCAGGCTGCGCCGCTTGGCGGAGCGGCGAGCGCGCTCGGTAAAGATCGGTGCCAGCCTGACGGCGAGCAGGACGTTGAGCGTGATCCAGATGACGGTCGGCACGGCGAGTTGCCAGGACAAGGCGCTGAGTAGGATCACGGAGCCCACCATCTGCATCAGGAAGCGTGGAATGGACTGGAAGGCGGAAATGAGCTGCTGCTGGACAGCAGAGGCCACCTGCTGCAGGCGCGAGGCGACCTGGCCGGCGTAGAGATCATGGAAGAAGCCGAGATCCTGCCGCTCCACCGCCTTGTGGCCCTGCCACTGGATGGCGGCCGGCATGCCGATGCCGAGCGTATGCGAAGTCAGCGTGTTGACGAGGAACGAGGCGATCGGCATGGCCGGAAAGAGCAGCAGGCCGAGGAAGGTCAGCAGCGGCCATTCACTCGCCAGGAAAGCGGATGCACCCTGTTGCGTAACACCGTCGACGATGACCGACAGCCCCCAGACAATGCTTAGATTCATGGCCTCGTTAGCCATGGTGCAAAGCGTCACCACAATCAGCACGCCGCGAAACATCGAGATGAAATGCAGGAGTACCGCCACCGGCCCCTTCGACGGCAGTGGCCGGTAGGGGATATCGAGCGGCCGGATCAGGCTTTCGAAAGGACGATAGATCGCATCTGAAATCGACATAGGCCACTCGGATTAAAATCGGGAGGAGGCGTGGACTCAGCTACGCTGGGTCGCAGAAAATCACCTTACAGCTGCAATCTCAATTAGAAATTTCAGAAAAACTATGATGAGGCGCTACCGCGGGAGCCGGGGTCCGCAGCAAGGAGATCGTTTTCAATCCGGACGGACATCATTCGCCTCGTGCCAAGGCTGCGGCCTGTTCCAGCGAGATCTTCGCAACCAGGGGGTCGGCATGACGGTGGGCGAGCCGCCAATCTGATCCATGCCGGCGATAGACCTGAGTGACGCGCAGCGACCAGTTCTGGTCCGGCAGGCCGCCAACCTCACCATGCTGGCGCTCGATCATCACCAGGACGATCAGGTCGCCGCTGACATAGGACTTTTCCACCTCCAGGGTTCCACCGCCGTTACGGAAGAAGCGGGCGAGCTCGGCCAGACGCTCGGGACTGTCGTCGAAGCCATGGCTGGCGGAACCACCGAAAGGCTGCATCAGGGTGAAATCGTCGTCGAGCCGGATGAGGCTCGCCCACCGTGTCATGTCGCCGGCCATGAAAGCCGCCGCCTGTTGTTCTGTGCGACGGATGATGCCAAGCAATGCGGCATCGGATGCCGGAGCGGCATGCACGGCGCGCCCTGTTGCTGCGACCGCCATTGCCAGGGCAGCTCGCCGGGAAAGGGTTGCGGCCTCTTGCACGGACTTGTCGCCGCGCGCTGTTTTGCTTTTGAAAAGGGACATCGGATCTTCCTATTGGTGACCGGCCGTACCGGAATGGTTGTTATCTCCCACTTTCAGGATAATGAATCCAATGATATGATTTCAGTAATATGCTGAACCAAATTGATCTTTCCAGAATCGACCTCAACCTGCTCGTGTTGTTCGAGACTGTCATGGAGGAGCGCCATGTCGGCCGTTCGGGGCAGCGGTTGAACCTCTCGCCTTCGGCCATCAGTCACGGCCTTGGCCGACTGCGCATGTTGCTGGGTGACCCGCTATTTCTCAAAACACCGAAGGGCGTCGTTCCCACAGACCGGGCCGAGGAACTTGCAGCGCCCATCGCCGACATATTGGCGCGCGTTCGCAGCGTGGTGGCGACAGCGGAGCCATTCGATCCGGCCCACTCTCAGCGACGATTTACGATCGGCGCGCCCGATGGCGTTTCGTCTGTATTTTTACCGCCATTGCTCGAGCTGCTGGCCAAGTCCGCTCCCGGCATCGCAATCAGCATCCGGCAATTGCTGCCGAGACAGGGCGAGCCATCGCCTGATCTGGCCTGGCGCGATGCGCTGGCCGCAGTGGAAGCCCGTGACATGGACATAGCCATCATTCCTCAGGCCGAGTTTCCAGTCCGCTTTGCGAGCGTGCTGCTCTACGAAGAGGATTTCGTCATCGCAGCGCGTCAGGGTCACCCTTTTTTGATAGATCAGACGCTGGCCACCTATTGCGCGATGCAGCACCTGGTGGTCTCGCATCTGGGCGATACCCATGGCTTTGTCGACAATGTGTTGGCCAGCCATGGATGCTCCAGGCGGGTGGCGCTGACGGTCCCGAACTTCATGTTCGCGCTCGCCGTGCTTGCGGAAACCGACTTTATCTCGGCCTTGCCACGTCGTTTCGTCGAAATGCATGCCGCGCGGTTCGGCGTCGCCAGCGTCAATCCTCCCCTGCCACTCGGACGCTTCGCCATAAACGCGACTTTGCCGAAGGCGGCAATGCGTGACGAAGGCGTGGCCTGGCTCGTAAGGCTCCTACAGGCATCGCTCGCAGCGGACGTCGGCCCGCTAAAGGTGGGCGCTTGAGCCGCCTATAGCGTAAGTCCCGGCGCCTGGATCGGCCAATTGCGGTCATCGTGCGATTGAGGCAGGATGCCGTCCTTGATAGCAAGCAGGATCGAACCGACGCTCATGCTGACGGGCTCATGTCATTGCGGCAAGGCAAGCTGGACACTCGAAGGTGATCCGGGCTCGATCACCGCCTGCAACTGCACGCTTTGCCGACGCTACGGCACGCTGTGGGCCTATGACTACGAAGGAGAGCGCATCGCTCTCACCGGGGAGATCGCCTCTTACACCCGCGCAGACAGGGACGAGCCGTCTCTCGAAATCTTGTTCTGCCCATCCTGCGCCTGTGTCTTGAGTTGGCGCGGCCTGCGGCTTCCAAAGGATGGCCGCAGGCGCATGGCCGTCAACATGCGGCTTGCTCCGCCGGATCTCGTTCAGCATCTGCCTATCGATCATTTCGACGGCCTGGACACATTTGAAGACCTTCCATCCAAGGGGCGCTGCGTGCGCGATCTCTGGTTCTGAGCCGACGGCGAAGACCGGGTCGCACCAGATGCGAGCCCTGGTAAAAGATCGTTCTGCTCGAAGCTGCCTCAGCCGCGCCGGGCGGCCTCGATCGCAGCCACGTCGATCTTCCTCATGGTCATCATCGCGTCAAAAGCACGCTTTGCCTGGCCACCGCCTGCCGAGAGCGCTTCGGAGAGGACGCGCGGCGTAATCTGCCAGGACACACCCCATTTGTCCTTGCACCAGCCGCACTCGCTTTCCTGGCCGCCATTGCCGACGATGGCGTTCCAATAGCGATCGGTTTCTTCCTGATCGTCGGTTGCGATCTGAAATGAGAAGGCTTCGTTGTGTTTGAACACAGGACCGCCGTTCAGGCCGATGCAAGGAATACCCGCAACGGTGAATTCCACGACCAGGACATCTCCCTGCTTG
Source organism: Rhizobium sp. WYCCWR10014 (assembly GCF_001657485.1). Classification (GTDB taxonomy): domain Bacteria; phylum Pseudomonadota; class Alphaproteobacteria; order Rhizobiales; family Rhizobiaceae; genus Rhizobium. The sequence continues at coordinate 113,822 of NZ_LXFU01000041.1, read as the reverse complement.
CCGTCAGGATAATCTCCCGGTGCCCGAATGACGGCACCCACGGCGCTGTCGGGAAAAGTCGCGGCATAGAAGCGGGCAGCCGCCTCAGCGTCTTTGTCGTACCATACGCAGATCGTGTTCTTTGCCATTGCGCGGTCCTTTCGTTCTTCGTTTCGCATTGCCCACTGAAATAAGAGGCAAACCGTCTTTCTCCAGCCCAGTACGAGCGATTTCACGCCGGCAACCGCCGAACGCTGCTAAGTGGTCGAAGTGCCCGCTTCGACCGACAGCAGAAGACCAGGCTCATCTGAATCGCATCAGTTGCGGTCATCATTGATCTGTCGCATCACTTAGCTGCTACAAGCACCGCTTCGGCTCGTAGTTCATCGAATTCTTGCATTCATCTAGGACAGCACCGGTGATTTACCTGCTTCGCCACGGCGAGACCATTTGGAACACCTTAGGTCGGTTCCAGGGCCAAAAAGATTCACCGCTGACAGAGCGCGGCATCGTACAGGCCGAACAAATGGCGAAGCTTCTGAAGAAGGAAATTACAGACAGCGAGCGATCGTTCCAACTTCACGTCAGCCCTCTCGGCAGAACGCAGGAGACTGCAGCTCGCATCGAACGTGTATTGCCGCTGACGGCTCGTCCGGAATCGCGGCTAATGGAGGTGACCGTTGGCTCTTGGGACGGCATGACCAAATTCGAGATCGACAACGAGTTTCCAGGAATACTCGACGGGTCCGACACTTTTGATTGGTATTTCAAATCTCCAGACGGGGAGAGCTTCGATGCTGCCTGTGCGCGAGCAAAGGACTGGATCGCAGGCATACATGGGCCGACAGTTGCGATTTCTCACGGGCTATTTGGCAGATTGGTTCGTGGTGTATATGCTGGCCTTTCGAAGCAGGAAATGCTGGAATTGCCCGTTCCCCAAGACGGGTTCTATCGTCTTTGCGGCGGTGAGTTCAGCCTGGTAAGCGGTTCGGGTGAAACAATATCCGACGTTGTCGCAGGGTTCCTCCCTGAGTGACGGCCCCCAGCCGCCGAACGTCATTGCTGATTATAACGCGGCTCAATGCCAGAGGTTGACGCCTCGACTTGCGACCTGCGGCCATCGACTTTCGGGCCCCTCAGAATGAGGCTCTTTTGGTGCTGCAGCACCGGTGGAGTCGAGCCACCGGTGATAGAATTTAACGCGCCTGAGCCACAGGAAAATCATTGGGCAAGCGCGTCGCATGAAGGAGGTTCGATACGACTCTAAAACCTATTCCGCGCGTCGCTGCGCGGATCGCCCGCCACGCGGTGCGGCTCGTAGAGGCCGCTCCCCGCTTTGCGTCGCCACCGCCGGGCAATATCGCCGGGATTGTCGTCGATCTCGGCGAGCGATATCGCCGCCGTTCCATCCGCGGGGCATTGCACCGCCCACCGGCCACCGGGAGCGACGATCCCGGAAGACACCGGATCGGCTAAACCGGGATGTGCGAGTATGGAGAAACTCACCCAGTACCTGTTGCTCGCCGCATACCCCTGCACCTCGGCGGCGAAGGAGGTATCATTGGCCGACGTCCCCCCAGTGGACGAAAACAGCACGCAGTGGACATCGAGCCGCTCGTATTCGGTGAAAATTTGAGGAAAGTTGCACTCCATGCCGAGCGCACAGCCGAAACGGATGCCGTCGACCTCGAAGGTCATGGGGATCGAACCCGGCGTGTACATGAAGGAGATCTTGGTGTTGGACAGCAGCCGCTCGTCGTAGCGCGTCACCAGTTCGCCGCGATCGGAGACGACATAAAGGCTGTTGTGCGGCCGGTGCGGCGGCGTCAGCGGATGCACCGAGCCGATGACCGTCCAGAGCCCGAGTTCGCGCGCCAGCCTGCGCGTTGTATCCAGCTCCTCACGCAACACGGCCCATTCGAACCGCCGCCAATCGGACGGCCCGATCTCTCTCGGCCCGATTTCCGACATGATGCGTTTATTCGGCGATGATGTCGTCCCCTCGGGAAAGTGGATGAGCCGCGCGCCCGCCTCTCGCGCCTGCCGCATCAGCAGCCGCATCTCCTGTCCGCTCTGGCGAAGTTTGTCGGTATCGCGGGGATCGTCTGCATGAGTGGTCTGGGCCACGGCGAGACGCAAGCGTCTTGCCTCAGGCAGTGCATCGTTCGCCGACCTGGGAAGAACATGCATGCGGGCGGCGGTGTAGGATTCACCCGTCTTGGCGGCGCGCGCACGCACCCGCCGTTTGAAATTTCCATTCTCAGTCATATCAGGGCCTCTCACGTTCCGGACATCGTTCCCCAGCAACAGGCCCGAAACATCAGGACCAAGGATCACGACCCGAGACGAAAGTCCCTTTGCCTCCGGTAGAAGACCCTGCTGGGGAAGGTCTGGAGAGGTTCGGCGGTAGGCCACGCCGAAGCAAAGATGCCGAGGCGACCGCGATTCGTCAATTCGGGGAATGGCCGGAATCGGCAGGCGCCGAGGCGGCCTACTTCGGGGAGGCCACCTTATCCACTCGCCACGGCGGATCAGTGCGGTTCGATCCGGCGAAATAAAGGATGATGCGATTGCCGCCGGGGTCGAACAGCTCGGCTTCGCGCCAGAGCCAACTCTTGTCCTCCGGTCCGGTGACGAAACGAAGACCGGCCTCGCTGAGACTGCCGACCGTCTCGTCCAGCTTCTCGCACTCGAAATACACCGTCGTTCCGCCACCCCCACTTTCGCCCTGATGCAAGGAGAAGGTGCTGTCTCCGTTCGGGCAGACAAAGCGCGCATACCGGGGACGGGCGTCGACGACGGGCTTGAGACCGAGGGTGCAGTAGAAGTTCCAGCCCGCATCAAGGTCAGGCATCGTAAAGGTTACCTGGTTCAGGCGCATGATCTATCCTCTCAGTTCGCCCAAAATTGTCCGGCGGCTTGGCACCATGACATTCATAAAAACAAAGACCTGAAGCCATCGCATGAATCAAATTCTAAGCGAGCAGTTTTAGTGTCATCGACACAAAACTCGTGTCAGACTGTGCAAACTGCGCGCGCCGCCGCACCGATCGAGAGGGCCGAAGCCATGCACAAGTTCACCGTATCAATCAGTCGGGAGATCGAGGCCGACACCGCCGAGGAGGCCGCCTTGCTCCTGTATCAGGAACTATCAAGGGGACCGATCCCCGACCACTACTCGGTCGTCGACGAAACGAAGGCTGCCACGGAGGTGAAGCTGGACCGGCAAAAGGCCGACGAATTCGCCAGTATCGACCACACCGCCGACCCCGGCAACTGGTAAGCGCCAGACGAGCAGAGGAGGTCCCTGCTTTGCGCCGGAAGCGCAAGTGCGGTAGTTGCAGATCCCGTTCGCCGGCCTAATGCCGATGCAAACAGCCGTCCGTCGGAAATATCGCGAGCCAAGGAAAGTCCGTGACCTCACCAATCAAAATAGCCGTCGCCGGCGCGAATGGCCACATGGGGCGCACCATCCTGCCGCTGCTGGCGGCCGATCCGGATTTTGCGTTCGTCGGCGGCATCGGCCGTGAGGGCGCCATCGGCGCCGGACTGATCGACCGGTCGACCGCGATCGGAGCGGCCGACGTGATCCTGGATTTCACGACGGGACGTGCGGCCGCCGAACTTGCCGGTTTGTGCGCGTCAGCCGGCGGACCGGCCCTGGTCATCGGCGCGACGGGTTTCGAGCCGGATGAGCTCGAACGGATCGCAAAGGCCGCCCGCGCGATTCCGATTCTGCGCTCCGGCAATTTCTCCATCGGCGTCAACATGCTGGTCAGCCTCGTCGCCCAGGCGGCCCGCGCCCTTCCCGCGCATGGCTGGGATATCGAGATCCTCGAAGCCCATCACAACAGGAAGATCGACGCGCCGTCCGGTACGGCACTGATGCTCGGCGAAGCCGCCGCCGAGGGCCGCGGGGTTTCACTCGCATCCGTCGAGCGGCGCGGGCGTGACGGCATCACTGGTGAGCGGCCGCCCGGCGAAATCGGCTTTGCCGTGTTGCGCGCCGGCGGGATCGTTGGAGAACACAGCGTCCTGTTTGCCGCCGCCGAGGAAGTTGTGACGCTCTCGCATTCGGCTCTCGATCGTGGCATGTTCGCCCGCGGCGCACTTGCCGCCGCCCGCTGGGTCCCAGGGCGCGCACCCGGCGAATACACAATGGGAGATGTTCTCGGGATGGCCTGAGAAAAACGGGCTTATAAGCTATCAAGGATTGCCGAGGCGACGACGACTTCGGTTCCGGCCAGCCCGACGGAGCAAAACAGCGTCGTATCCTCCGGCGATCCCCGACCGGCCGCTTTCCCGGCAATGATATCGGCAAGGTCGGCCATGCGATGCTCATTGCCGGAGCCGGCGAGGAAAAAGGGCGAAGCATAGGCGCGCGTCTGTTCGGGAGAGTCCGTCGCGATCACGGCTGCGGCATCGGCGATATCCAGGCCGAGTTCGTATCCCTCCTGTGTTTTCGGGCCGACGGTGTTGAGGTGCACGCCGGGTTTCAAATCCCTGGCATGAATGACGGGCGTTCGGCTCGTCGTCGCGCAGATGACGATGTCGACACCATCGACGGCTTCAGAGGCGCTGCCGGCAGGCTCCACCTCAATATCCAAGGCGTGCTGCATCTCAACTGCAAAGGCGGCGCGATTTTTCGCGTCGCGGCTATAGACACGAGCGCGGTCCAGCTTTCGAACGGCGGCGGCCGCGGCAAGCTGGGTTCGCGCTTGGGCGCCGCTACCGAGGATCCCGACGGTCCTGGCATCCGGCGCGCTGAGGTGGCGGATGGCGAGACCTCCGATCGCACCGGTTCTAAGGTTACCGAGGCGCTCTCCAACAACGATGCCTTTGAGCCTGGCGTCGTCGGCCGACCACACAGCGACGATCTGCGAATGCTCCACCCCGTCGAATGTTTCATAGACCCGAAAGCCCGCGAGCGGTTTCTCGCCAAGGATGCCACCGACGGTGAAGACGAGATCGCCCCGATCGGGAAACGAGACATGATGCCGGGGCGGAGAGATCAGTCGATTGCCGGCCCTAGCGAGAAAAGCGCTCTCGAGCGCATCGATCGCGACCGCCATCAACGCGCTGCCGACAAGATCCTCGTCTTTCAGAATTTTCGTCACGGCCAAACCTCCAGCCCATGCCGGCATCCTGCAACCCCAACCCCACTTGAGGTCAATAGATCAGGCAAGTCGACATGCGCTGAAACATCCGCGTGAGACCTAACCGACCAGACGGCGAGCCATCATGACGTCGTCGATCTCCCTGCCCTCCTCCAGAACCCCGCCGGGAATCCTGCCGATCTCGGAGAAGCCTTCCCGCTGATAGAATCGTATTGCCGCCGGGTTCTCCGCGCTGACGAAGAGTTCCAGTTGCAGGATGCCGATATCGCGCGCGTGATCGGCCGCCGCGCCGAGCAGCTTGCCGGCAAGGCCCGTTCCCCGCAGGCTCCTTCTGACGTAAACCATGATGATCGTCGCGCGATGGGCCATCTTGCTCGACCGCTGCCGAACTAGGCCGGTTATGCCAACGGGTTCGCCATCCTGAAAGGCGATGAAAACCGGCTCGTTCAGACGATTGCGCCACTCCTCGAGAGAAAGACCCTCCCAGTCTTCGTAGCGGCTTGCAAAGAGGGACGGTTCGGTGCGAAGCGCCTCCAGACGGATGCGCCGGAAAGCCTCCACTTCGTCTGCCCTGACATGCCTGATCGTCGTGCCACGTCCATCCATCGGAACCTCCTGCGAGATGAGAGGTACTGTCAATACAGATGGCCCCAGCCGATGCAACCGGTGTCAGGAAGCTTCGTAGTTCAGCATATGCACGAAGTTACGAAATCGAACGGAAATCCGTCACCTCAGACGCCGATCACTGCGCTGGGCTCCCCAGCCGGCCGCCCTTCCGCACGACCGGTTCGCCGGTTGGACCGACCACCGATTGATCGGCAGGCCTCGCAGCCGGTTCGCCGGTTTGCCCGACCCCCGGTTCACGGGCTGGCCCATCGACCGGCTGGCCGGTGGATCGGACGACCAAGGGATCGGCAGGCTGGACGGCGGATTGATCGGTTGTTGGCCCGGGCACCGGCTTGCCGGTTGCCCCCGGTACCGGCTTGCCGGTTGCCGCGTTCAACGGCTCACCGGTTGGTCGGGCCGCTGATTGCTCGGTTGGCCCGGCAACTGGCTCATCAGTTGAGTCGGCCACCGATTGATCGGTTGGCTTGTCGATCGTGAATGGTACAACTTCACGGATAATGAAGAGAAGAACTATCCCGACCAACGTGCACGTTAGCGCGTAGAGAAGGAAATATTTCAGTGCATATCCCTCGCTGATTGGCAGCACCAACTTGACAATGGTGCAAATGATATTTCCGCATCATTGAACGATACTTGAAGCGAAGGCAATCATTTTCAACAAGAGCCGCGAAATTTCAAAAATGCACAGAACGGGATAAGGTAGTTATTGTAGATATTTAGGAAGCTCCTCCCCGATGCTCAATTTGTCTTGAGGTCTCGGCAAGCCCAAGGAAGGCCCCGGAACCCAGATCCGAGATCTGCCAGGCGAAGACAGCCTCGGCGATATGGGCTAGATTGCGTGTGCCCGCAGCCTGCTTTCGAGGGTGCGCCCCTCCAGGATCGGTGGCGGCAGGGGGATCCGCATGACGGCGATTGCATCTTTGTTTCAGGAAGCCGCCCGCCTTGCGGCAAGATTCCGGCAGGCAGCGCCCGCCCGCCATATGCCCACCCACGACTACGCGGCCTCGCTTGCCTGTTTCGAAGAGCCGCTGCCGGCGGCCGGTTCCGATATGCTTGATGTCATCAGGCGTCTATCGGACGGCGCCGAACCCGGGCTGCATGCAACCACTGGGCCGCGCTTCTTCGGCTGGGTCATCGGCGGCTCCCATCCGGTCGGCGTCGCGGCCGATTTCCTCACCAGCGCCTGGGGCCAGAATGCCGGAAACCATGCCGTTGCCCCGGCCGCGTCCGCCGTCGAGACCGTCGCGGCGAGATGGCTCCTCGATCTCCTGCAGCTGCCGGCCGAAAGCTCGGTCGGCTTCGTCACCGGCGCGACGGTGGCGAACTTTACCTGCCTTGCCGCCGCCCGCGGCGAGGTGCTGCGCCAGGTGGGCTGGGATGCCGATGCCAACGGCCTGTTCGGGGCGCCTGAGATTACCGTGCTGATCGGCGACGATGCCCACACGACGGTATTCTCCGCGCTGCAATTCCTAGGTCTCGGCCACGATCGCGTGCTGCGCGTGCGCACCGACGCCGTGGGCCGGATAGACCCGGTCGCGTTGGCTGACACGCTCGATACCGTCTCCGGTCCCGTCATCGCCATTCTCCAGGCGGGGCAGATCAATACCGGCGCCTTCGACGATTTCGCCGTCATCATCCCGCTGTTGAAGGCGAAAGGCGCCTGGGTGCATGTCGACGGCGCCTTTGGCCTCTGGGCGCAGGCATCAGTGAAGACCAGCCACCTCAGCCGAGGCATCGAAGCGGCCGACAGCTGGGCGACCGACGGCCACAAATGGCTGCAGACGCCCTATGATTGCGGCTATGCCATCGTCCGCGACGAACTCGCCCATCGCCGCGCCATGACGATCGCGGCGAGCTACCTGCCGCTCGCCGGCGAAGGCGAACGCGATCCCTCCCATTACGTGCCCGAGCTTTCGAGAAGGGCGCGCGGCTTTGCCACTTGGGCGATGCTGAAACATCTCGGCCGCGACGGCATCGCCGCCTTGATCGACCAGTGCTGCGCCTCAGCGCGGCTGATCGCCGACCTGCTCGCACGCGAGCCTCGCATCGCCATTCTGAACGAGGTGACGCTGAACCAGCTCATCATCCGCTTCGGAGCCGACCTGCCCTCCGAAGAAGGCGACGCGCTGACGCGTAAGACGATCGAAAAGATCCAGGCGGAGGGCATGATCTTCGCCGGTGGCGCCAAATGGCGCGGCCGCGACGTCCTGCGCCTCTCCGTCACCAACTTCCAGACGACGTCAGATGAGGCCAAACTCGCCGCCCAAAGCATCATCGCCGCGTTCAAGAGTGTGAGCGGCGGCTGACGCAACTACTCCCTTGGTTCGCCCGGGCACGGAATTGTGCTATCGCCGGCTCTGTTCACTTGAAGAGAGATCGAAACGTGAAAAACGTCTTGTTCGTCTGTAGTCAGAACAAGCTTCGGAGCCCGACGGCCGAACAGGTCTTTGCAAACTGGCCGGAGATCGAGGTCTCCTCGGCCGGCACGAACAACGATGCCGAAAACCCACTATCGAACGAGCTGATCGAATGGGCCGATATCGTCTTCGTCATGGAGAAGGCTCACCGTGCGAAACTTCAGGGCAAATACCGGTCAGCTCTCAAAGGCAAGCGGCTGATCTGCCTTGATATTCCTGATGACTACGATTTCATGGACCCCGCGCTCGTGCAGCTGCTGAAGGCAAAGGTGCCCGGGCATCTCTAAGCCTGGTCATGCGACCGAAAAATCGCCGCCCGTACAAGCCGGGCAATTCTTCCGTCCGTCCCGCTTTGCGCCAGTGGTGGCACTTGCGGCCAGGCTGCGGGACCGGTCAAACTTGTTGAGAGACATATTCCGGAAACTCGGCCGCACCGCGACTTAGGGCTTTCACCATCAACAGGCCGTCGTCGAAGTAGCCGTTTCTCGCGTAGAACTGGTGCGTACGCTCCCTGCCCAGCACCATGGCGGTGCGGATCGCTGCGCATTCAATCCGCTCCGCCTCCGCCTCGATCCACGCCATCATCTTGCCGCCGATGCCCTGACTGCGCAGGGCGCTGTCTACCACCACGTTGTCCGCCTCGACATACTTGCCGCACCATAACTGAGCGCCGGTCCAGAAACCCGACGCACCCACCATCCGTTCATCGATATATGCTGCTATGCAGCGATAATTGCTCTGTGCAAACATGGCTGAAAGTCGTTGGCAAACCACGGCCTCACTCAGGCGACTAACCTGGCTGTACAACGGGAAAATTGTCATCGTCTGATCGGGACCGACCAGCTCGCGGATGATCACTTCGTCGGACACAGCAGCCCCCTATCCTCTCGATCGCATGATAGTGCATGCAAACCTGGGCATGATCCATAGGCGTGAACCGCTTACAGTGGACCGCCCGTCTTCCCATTGTCACCCGCACCGCCTATAGCTCCCCGCCCATCCTGATCGAGCAAGGAGGAAAGCCATGAACGCCAATGATGTCGCCGCCCATTGGGAGAGCAATGCCGAGACCTGGACGATCTATAGTCGCGCCGGTTACGACAAATATCGCGACGCGCTGAACACGCCGGCCTTTCTGAAGATGTTGCCTGCGGTGGCGGGCCTTGCCGGGCTCGATCTCGGCTGCGGCGAAGGTTCCAACACCCGCGCCGTCGCCCGCCTCGGCGCCCGCATGATCGGCCTCGACATCGCCCCGACCTTTATTCGCTATGCCCGCGAGACCGAGGCGCAAGCGCCGCTCGGCATCGACTACGTGCTCGGCGACGGTCAGGGCATCGATTTCCCCGAAGCGAGTTTCGATTTCAGCACCGCCTTCATGTCGATGATGGACATGGCCGACCAGCGTGAGGTGCTGAAGGGCATCCACCGGGTCCTGAAGCCGGGCGGCTTCCTGCAGTTTTCGATCCTGCACCCCTGTTTTGTGCCGCCGACGCGCCGCAATATCCGCAATGAGGCCGGCGAGCCGGTCGCCGTTGAGATCGCCGATTATTTCGACGAGAGCGACGGCCGGGTCGAGCGCTGGATCTTTTCCTCCATCCCCAAGGAAGAACGGGCGACGCTGACGCCGTTCGCCATTCCGCGTTTTCACCGGACGCTGTCGACCTGGGTGTCGATGATCGTCGAAGCGGGGCTGACGATCGAAGCTTTCGGCGAGCCCATGGCGTCAGTCGAGGTGGCGCTCGCCGAGCCAATGGTCGCCGACACCCGCATCGCGCCGATCTTCCTCCACATCAGGGCGCGCAAGACGTAAGGCCTGTTTTCCCGCTGCCACCGAGGTTTGGAGGAGGGTGAGTTCTCACCCGGGTTCTTACCCAACATCATCGTCGCACGGCGACTACCGAGCTGGCGCGATAGCGCGACAGCTGGACCCGGTTGGATTGGTTGCCGCCGAACAGGTAGACGTATTGCCGGCGCTGGTCGATGTGATCGAACAGGCTCACATGAAAGCGCCGGCCGGTGCGGATCACCACGACATCCCCTCGCCTGGCGGAGCGGACACCGACCGGCTTGCCGAACTTCCTCCAAGACGCCGCCATGTTGGGGTTGGGCGGCGGTTGCCGCGAAGATCGCTTGGCGACAAAGGCCAGAAACGCCCCGCACCACGATACCCTGCGCGGATTGATGCTGAGGAAGGAGATGGAGCGTTCGTGCATGCTCTTGTATTTGGACGCCGTGCCGAGCATGTCCGCCTCACAGGGCACGGCAAGCGCCGTGAGGACGATGACGAGAATAACCTTCATAGTTACCCACCATTGCTTGTATAATGTTGAAATTCCGAAATGTGGCGAAGAATAAAACAGGCGCGGCAACGTAGATGCGAATTATGGCGTGATTTAGAAACAACTAATACTGGCATTTTGGCGGCGGAAATTTGTCCGAAGCGAGGCGCGAAACTCCGTAAGCGAGCCTCCCTTGCGGCCGGACACGATCATCGCAAACCCCGTAAAACCTATGTTTTGTTAGGCTGAAAGGCTGGCGTTTCGCCATCCCAACCAAGTCCGCTCAAACGAGATGGACTGTGTCCGCAATGCTTGAGCAGCAAAACCATGCGGAATTAGCTCCTCACCTATACGAGCTATATTTCCCATGGCCGCTCATAATACTTCGACGCAATAGGAAATACATTGCGATCGCCCGATTCATCAGCGAAAGCCGGAGGTTGACCCTCCGGTTGCGGACGTGAACGAGCTTACGACAGCGGAGGCCGGCGTGGCGTCTCAACCGTGTGGTTGCGCCGGTTCGGGTTGGCCTGCGCCCGGGGAAGGAACAGCGGCAAGTGCCCTGGTGACCAGCAGCGCTGCGGCGAGAACAGGGACGACCGCCCAGTACGAAAAGCGGATGCCGAAGTGTTCGGCAGCGAAACCGAGCAGTGGCGGCCCCGCGAAAAACACAAGGAACGTCGTCTGCCCAAGCGCTGCAACGTTGACGGGTGCGGGTCGATCCGTGCGTCGGGCCGCAGCCGATATGGCAAGCGGATAGACTGAAGAGCAGCCGATACCTGTCAGGCCAAAGCCTGCGAGCGCAATAGCAGGGTGTGTCGCCGTCGCAACCATGACAACACCGGTGGCCGCGATCCCAAGGAGAGTGATTGCAACCGGGCGCGGATTGAAGCGGTCGATGACAGGGTCCATGCCGAGCCGCCCCATGGCGATGAACGAGGAGAAAATGGTCACGCTGAGCCCGCCGACAAAGGGTTCGACCGCGAATACGTCGCGCATATAGATCGCCGACCAATCGACGCTTGCGCCTTCGGCAAGCAGCGGAGCTGCGGCGACAAGGCAAAGGGGGAGCAGTCCGATCGTCGGAAAAGCGATGATCGGCGTATCTCCGGGGTGAGCGTCCTGCCGCCGGGGCGCATTCTCGATCCCGGAGAAAACGATCGACCCGGCAATCAAGACCGTCACCAGGACGATGAAGCTATGCAGTTCGATGGAGACGGCAGCCTGCCGCATGCCGGCGGCAACAAGGGCGGTGATGCAGAAGCCGAGGCTCCACATGCCGTGAGCCCGGCTCATGATGCGGTACCCAAGCAGCGCCTCATGGCGATCGGTTTCGATATTGGCGTTGATCTCGAATGCTCCGGTGAAAACGCCGGCAATGAAGAACAACGGCACCGCCAAGAGAGCTGAGGGCATCCAGGGGATCAACGCGAAAAACAGCGACGCACCGAAGACGGTGACGAAGGCGGTGGTGCGCGCACCGAGCCTCTCGATGAACCTCACCGAGAACGTCAACCCGCAGAGAACCCCGGAGGACAGGACGGCGAGTAGAAGGCCAAGCTCGCCTTCCGTCAGGCTAAACTTGAGCTGAAGGTCAGGCAGGCGCGAAACAAACGCGCCTAAGGAAAGCGCCACGGCAAACTGAATGAAAAAAATGCGGTGGTGCGGCTTCATCTCGACACTCTGCTCCGATTGGGGCGGGATCGTAGCAGAGCGATCCCGCGGATAGCCGGACTTTCCGACGAAATGGCGCGGGCTCAAAAAGCCGCGCTTTCAGGACCATCAACCACCCTTGCTGACAGCCCCTGTCAGCATCATGCAGCCGCCGCTGATTTCACGCATGGTTGGCGGCCGCTGGTATTTCTGTGACGGGCAGTTGCTCCGTCCACATCCACCTTCCCTTCCTCGCAAAAATTCGCACTCGCCTCAATTTACTTGCCATTCTGCGATCGGCATGTTTGTGCCATAGGCAAGTGGCACGAGGGGAACTATGGCGTCGACGCATATAAACAATACGGGTGCACGCGCCGGCTGGAAGCGCTTTGTCGGACTGGTCGTCGGCGCGGTGATCGGTTTTGCGTTTATGCCGGGCATTGCGCAGGCGGAATCTTTTTCGAAGCTTGAAAAGCAGGGTTATGCCGTCGCCAAACTCACCAAGGGCAAGGCCGGCGGCTACGGCTGGGTCGTCTCGAACAACAATAAGCGGTTCTTCTGCCGGCTGAATGCCAGCCTGGCTTATGTCGGCAAAAAGGAGATGGTGGGCATCACGTCGTCAGGACGGCTCATCAAGGTGGACCGTGCCACGTTCGAGGCAACGATCGGCGGCCCTGATCCGTCGATACTGCAATGGAGCGATCTTCAATCTGGCCGCGTCAAGCCTAATGATGTTGGGAGCTGCACGCCTGTTCGCTGATTGACCTCGAGCATGATGCCGAAAAGTGTGAGCGGTTTTCGGACGACATCATGCTCTCACTATTTAACTTAGAACAGGATTCAGATTTTAGGCCGAACAGGCCTAAAATCATCCTGTTCTGGAGCATCGCGGGGAGCGCGACAAGGTGTTTGGAGTTTGCCCCGCTCCCCGAATTGAATACACAACGCTAAACCGGCTGAAGCAGGACGTGTCGCTTCTTGCCGACCGACAGCCGGATCACCCCGTCCTGAACGTCGAGTCGCCAAGCCGCATCGCCTCGTCGCTCACACTGCCACCGTTCACCCGCACACCGCCGCCTCCACCCCTCACAAAAAATTAGCACCCGCATCAATTTGCTTGCCCTTCCGCAATGCGGCATATGTTTGTGCTCATAGGCAAATGGCATGAGCGGGGAACCATGACGTCGACGCATATGGATAAGACGGAGGATGGCGCCGGCCGAAAGGGCTTTGTCGGATTGGTCATCGGCGCGGTCGGCGTCGTCTATGGCGATATCGGCACCAGCCCGCTCTATGCCCTTCGCGAGGCGCTGAGGCCCTTTGCCGCCGATGGCGTACATGAAGCCGAGGTCATCGGTCTCATTTCGCTGATGGTCTGGACGCTGACGATCATCGTGACCTTCAAATATGTGCTCTTCCTTCTCAGGGCGGACAATGACGGCGAAGGCGGCACGCTTTCGCTTCTCGCCCTCCTTATGAAGAAGATGGGGCGAAACGTGCCGGTGCTCTTCTTCGCCGGCCTGATCGGCGCCGCCCTCTTCATCGGCGATGCGATGATCACGCCTGCTTTGTCGGTCATGTCGGCGCTGGAAGGCCTGAAACTGGTCACGCCGGCCTTTGCCGAATACGTCCCGCTTGCCTCAGCTGCGATTATGATCGTTCTCTTTGCAGTCCAGTCGAAGGGAACCGCCGCCGTCTCGATCTTTTTCGGGCCGATCACGGTGTTGTGGTTTCTGGCCATGGCGGCGGGCGGGCTGATCCATATCGGCGACGACTGGAGGATTCTGGAAGCGCTCAATCCGATCAATGCATTCCTGTTCCTCACCCATGCCGGCAGCGTCGGCCTCATCGTGCTCGGCGCCGTCTTTCTGACGGTCACGGGCGCCGAAGCGCTCTATGCCGATCTCGGGCATTTTGGGCGCCGGCCGATCCAGATAGCATGGTTCGTGCTCGTCTTTCCGGCATTGCTCTTGAATTATCTCGGCCAAGGCGCGCTGGTTCTTAGCCATCCCGAAACGGCTACCAATCCGTTCTTTCTGATGTATCCCGACTGGGCTTTGCTGCCGGTGGTTATTCTGGCGACGATGGCAACGATCATCGCCAGCCAGGCGGTGATAACAGGTGCATTTTCGCTGGCCCGCTCGGCGGTTCACCTCGGCTTCCTGCCAAGACTGCGGATCAAGTTCACGTCGGAAACCAACACCGGCCAGATCTACGTGCCGAGCGTCAATCTTCTCCTGCTGGTCGGCGTCTTGATGCTAATCTTTTCCTTTGGCGACTCCGAGTCTCTGGCGACGGCCTATGGCATCTCGGTGACTGGAACCATGGTCATCTCGACCATGCTGGTCTTCCAGTTTCTCCGAGCCGTCTGGGGCTACTCCCTCGTGCTCGCCGCCGTCCTGCTGCTACCGCTCTTCATCATCGAAGTCCTGTTCCTGGCGGCCAACCTCTTGAAAATCCACGATGGCGGCTGGGTTCCGGTCGCCCTTGCGCTGGCGATCATGATCCTGATGTGGACGTGGACCCGAGGCCAAGCCTATCTGAAGAGACTGCGCGCCAACAACGAAATCCCGCTCGATTCATTCATCAGGTCGATCGAGCGAAAGTCGGACCATTCGCCGGTCACTGTTCCGGGAACGGCAGTCTTCCTGACCAGCGTCCCGGATCGCACGCCGAATGTCCTGCTCCACAATCTCAAGCACAACCACGTGCTCCACGAACAGAACGTCATCCTGACCGTCTGGACCGAGGACGAACCTTATGTCCCCGACAGCCGCCGTATCAAGATCAGCCAGCTCTCGCCGCGTTTCGTGCGCCTCGACATCACCTTTGGCTTCATGGACGACCCCGATGTCACAAGGGCATTAGCTCTCTGCCGGGAGGGCGGATTCAAGTTCGAGATCATGAGGACCTCCTTCTATCTCGGCCGCCGGAACCTCGTCAGGACGCCGAACACCGGGTTGCCCGCCTGGCAGGAGCGCATATTCATGGCGCTGGAGGGCTTGGCGATCGATCCCTCCGACTATTTCAACCTGCCGTCCAACCGTGTCGTCGAACTCGGCGAGCAGATTGCCATTTAGGTCAGGACGCCGCTCGGCGACATCAGGATCGCGCCGGTATCAGCCCCGGTATCGCAATGCGTTGACGATGATGGCGAAAGCGCGAGGCGCTGAACATCAGGCTTTGGCCGAGATCGCGCTCAATTCCTCGAGATCGAGATCCCGTTCCAGCTCGCGCAACGTCTCATCATCGATCTCGCCGGCGCGGTGGAGGCGGATGAGTTCCCGACGTCCCGTGGCAACTGCTTCGAGAACGACGTCGAAGTGCGCATGCAGCATCGGTACGTAGTGCTCGGTTCTCTCGGCATAGTCGACGATCGACGTAGCCCGGCGCTGGTAGCGCTCCAGCAATTGCGGATGGATGAGTTTCCCCTCCGCGTCATAGGCCAGGCTCTGGACGATCCCGAACTGCGCCTGCGCCATGGCGGCTTCGGCCTGGCTCATCGTCAGGCGCGCTCTTTCCGACTCCGGCTCCACCAGCCGCGCCCAGGCAATCACCCGCCCCAATGTCGTGCCCTGTATGAGCACGGTTCCGAGAATGACGGCAAAGGCCGTCACGAGGATGAAGTCGCGGCCGGGAAATCCTTCCGGCAAGCTCAGCGCCAAAGCAAGCGTCACCACGCCGCGCACGCCCGCCCAGCTGAGAACGGTGGCGCCGCCGACGCCGAGCGGCGCGGCGCGTGTGAACCTCAGGGCAGTGCATAACCTGATGACGAAATCGGCGGCGAAGACCCAGGCAAAACGCGCGAGCACGAGCGCCACAAGGATCGCCAGCATCGGCAATCCCATGGTCGCGATCACGGTGGCAAAGCCGCCGCCGCGTTCGACGACATCCCGGAGCGACAGCCCGATCAGGATGAACACCGCCGCTTCCATCAGGAAGATCATCACCGTCCAGAACGAGATGCCGCGCATGCGCATTGCGGCTGAAAGCACGGTGTGCTGGTGCCAGCTCATGATCAGGCCGGCGGTAACCGTGGCGATGACGCCGGAAACATGCAGCTGCTCGCCGAGCAGATAGGCAATCCAGCCGAGCAGCACCGAGGCCGCGATGATGAGATATTCGTCGCCGAGACGCCGGACGAGTTTGTACCATGCCGTTCCCACAACGATGCCGACGACGGCGCCGCCGAGAGCCAGCACGAGGAAGCTGCCGGCCGCCTCCCCCGCGCTGAAAGCGCCCGTTGCGGCAGCGGCAACGGCAAAGCGGAAGAGAACCAAGCCGCTCGCATCGTTGAGCAAGCTCTCGCCTTCCAGCAGAATCTGAAGCCGCCGCGGCAGCCTGACCCGCTGCAGCACAGCGCGCGCGGCAACCGCATCAGGCGGCGCAACGATCGCGCCAAGGGCAGCGCACGCCGCCCAGGGAAGCGACGGAAAGATGAGGTGGGCCACAACGGCGACGACCGCGCAGGTGAAGAACACCGCGCCGACGGCAAGCGAGGCGATGCCGATCACATGCCGCCGCAACCGCCCGGCGGCAATGGACCAGGCGCCGTCCATCAACAGCGGCGGCAGGAAGATGACCAGCACCAGCCCGGGATCAATTGATATCGCCGGCAGCCCCGGCACAAAAGCCAGCGAAGCACCACCCGTCAGCAACGCGACGGACGGCGGCAATCCGAGCCTGTGGGCCGCATAGTGCAGCGCGATAATCGCAAGAAACATCGCGATGACGAGCTCGAACAAGTGGGTTGGTTCCATATGCCTCTGCCCCGGCTCGCAAACTAATCTTGGATGCCTACGGCATTCTTCCTTAAATCGAAATCGATCTAGGGAAGAATGCAGCAATTCAAAGTGTTACAGCGTTCTTGCACATCTGAACAGACGCGTGGCGCTGCAAACGCCGCCGGCCTGGCAACGGCTGCTCCAAAGGCAGCCGGAGACAATTTTCGCTTTGTGCTATCAACGCGCGGTCTACACTTAGCGATTTCCTTGAGGGCTAGCCCTATTGATCTTGGTTGGAACCGCCCTCACCTCAATCATGCCTCAATGACCCGCCGCCCGGCGCATCTCACGTGGCGATGCTGAATCTCGACGCCTCTCGCCATTTGAGTTGCGCCTGATCGCATTAAGGAGGATTCTGCCCGGCACCGCGATGCCAGGTTCGGTCTCGGCTGACCTCAGCCATGGCGACGATCTAAGGCGACTTCGACTTGTCCAGCCTCAAACGTCTTTCGCGGCTCATTCCGATTTGCGTGATCTAGATCTGAGACATCTGGCCCGAAAGGGCGTCAACAGGGAGGTTCGTCATGAAAATCGTTCTTATCGGCGGCACCGGGCTCATCGGGTCCAAGACCGCGGCGCGTCTGCGCGCTAAAGGTCACGAGGTGCTGGCCGTCTCGCCAAGCACCGGCGTCAACACCATCACCGGGGAAGGCCTGGCGGATGCGCTCGCCGGCGCTGGCGTCGTCATCGACCTGGCAAACTCGCCGTCTTGGGAAGACAAGGCGGTGCTCGAATTCTTCGAAACCTCGAGCCGCAATCTGCTCGCCGCCGAAGCCAAGGCGCGCGTGAAGCATCATATCGCGCTTTCGATCGTCGGAACGGAACGGCTGCCGGAGAATGGCTACTTCAGGGCCAAGCTCGCCCAGGAGAGGCTCATCAAGGCATCGCCCATCCCCTACACGATCGTCCATTCCACCCAGTTCCTGGAATTCCTGAAGGGCATCGCCGACGAAGCCACCACCGGCACCGTCGCGCGTCTTTCTCCTGCGGCCTTCCAGCCGATCGCATCTGATGACGTTGCCGATGCGATGGCGGATGCAGCACTTGCAAGACCGATCAACGGCACGATCGAGATTGCCGGGCCTGAGCGCGGGCCGATGAACGAGATCGTTGCCCGGTATCTGAAGGCGATCAACGATCCCAGAACGGTCAAGCCGGACGTTCATGCGCGCTACTTCGGGTCTGAACTGGACGATCACTCGCTCGTCCCCGACGAGGGCGCAAGGCTCGGCAAGATCGGCTTTGCGGATTGGTTTCGCCAGTCCCAACGGCCGACGTAAATCCAGGCACCAGACCCAGATCCGCATTCAACAAACAGAGGGATGACCACAATGAAATCAGCTTTGTTATCGCTATGTGTGTCCGCCGCGGTTTGCCTGCTCGGCACTTTGGCGGTTGCCGCCGAAGACGGCGCAGCCGTCACGCCGCTCATGAAAAAAGACCTTCCAAATTATCCCGGCAAGGAGGGGCTGATGATATCGGTCGAGTATGGGCCGGGAGGTTCCTCGCCAATTCACAAACATGAGGCGAATGCCTTCGTCTATGTCCTGGAGGGCTCGATCGTGATGCAGGTCAAGGGTGAAAAGGAAGTTACCTTGAAGCCGGGAGAAACGTTTTACGAAGGTCCTTCCGACATTCATCTCGTCAGCCGCAATGCAAGCACATCAGAACCGGCCAAGTTCATCGTCGTGCTGCTGAAGAACAAGGACGCTCCGGTTGTTATGCCGGTGGAATGACATTCAGCGGGTGGCGGCGAGGCGGTGCGTCGTTGACGCCGCCAACTCCTCTTTCGTCATGCTCGGGCTTGTCCCGAGCATCTGGAGCGGGTGCAGCAAATGTCAGGCACAAGGCCGAGGATGACGTCGAGTAAAAAGCGAGCACAACAGAGGAAACAAGCAGATGAAAATCACGGTCATGGGAGCGAGCGGGCGCATCGGCACGCGGCTCGTCGAGGATCTCCAGCAGGCAGGTATCGAAGTGGTCAGCGCATCCCCGTCTCTCACAGGAGTCGACAGCGTGACGGGAGAAGGCCTGAGATCAGTCACAGCAGGAGCCGACGTCGTCATCGACGTCACCAACGCCGCGTCATTCGGCGACAGCTCCGCGCTGGGGTTTTTCAAGGCTTCCACCCGCAATCTGCTGGCGGCGTCTGCCGATGCCGGCGTCGGCCACTATATCGCCCTTTCCGTGGTGGGAACGCCTCGCCTTGTCGAAAGCGATTATTTCCACGCCAAGATGGTGCAGGAAAATCTCATCCGGGCAGCGCGGCGGCCCTATACCATCCTCCATTCCACGCAATTCTTCGAGTTCATCGGCGGCGTGATCGACATGGCGGCAGAGGGAGACGGCTTCCGGCTTCCCTCGGCTTACATACAGCCCATCGCTGCCGATAACGTTGCCGAAATCCTGGCCGAACTGGCGATGGGAGCGGCAGGGAATGACACGATAGAGATCTGCGGCCCCGACCAGTTCGGCCTCGACGAAATTGCCCGTATGCATCTCACAGCAAACGAAGACATGCGCGAGGGCACGACCGACGACAGCGCGCGCTACTACGGCGTCGAACTGAACGACGACACATTGCTGCCGCGAAAGGAGGCACGGGCGGGTTCGCTGCGATACACCGACTGGCTGTCTATGTCAGACTGATCGTTGACGCGCTGGGAAAATGCCTGCTTCACCGACGCTCCCGGCTTCGATCTCCGGAGCAAGGGTCGCAGGAAAGGAAGATCCCATAGCTCGCGGTCAGCGACGATACCGCCGCCAGAACCAGCGGTGGGCTACTGGTATCACCGCGAACGGCACAGGCCAGCCGCCGACGCTCTGGATCCGGCTTTCCAGCTCATGGACAAGCTCGGTGAGCTGACAGGCATAAAGCTTTCTGCTCAGATTTAATTGGAGTTTCCTGCGCATCCACCTTAAATCCTGCGTCTTGAGGTAAAGGAAGACAGATGAAGAGGCGGACCCTTGTGCTTGGAGGTGCGGCCATTGTCGCATCATCGGTGGCTGCGGTGGCGGTCTGGCCGCGGCGGCATGTCGTTGTTGCCGCCAGGACATTCGACTGGAAGGGAACGGATTTCGTAAGCGGCGGCACAAAGTCGGTTGCCATGGAAAATCTGCCTGAGCCGCTCTTCCGTACCAGTCCGAATTGCGTTGTGACCGTCGCCCAGACCCTTGGCCCCTGCCACGTCAACAATGTCCCGGCCCGTCAGGACGTTTCGGAAGGAAAGGCCGGGCTGCCTTTGCGGCTGGCCGTTCGGATCGTCCAGGCGACAGATTGCCGGCCGGTCGAAAATGCCGATATCGAAATCTGGCATACCGATCACCGCGGCATCTATTCCGGCCGCGAGGCTGCGGAGATGTGCACCTTCGGCGATGCCGAGGCGATCAGCGGTCTTGCCTTCCGCGGCCGTCAGCTGACGGATGCCAAGGGGCAGGCAAGCTTTTTGACGGCCTATCCCGGATGGTACAAGGGCCGCACGCCGCATGTTCACTGCCGTATCCTCGTCGAGGGCAAGGAGCTTCTCGTCAGCCAGATCTATTTCGACGATGTGCTGAGCGATATCATCTATGGTGAGCATCCCGACTATCTCGGGCGCCCTGCCCGCGATACGCGCAACGACGAGGACGGCCTCATCCCGGAGGATGCGGCCGTCCACATGTTCGATTTCGAAAAGCTCGATAGCGGCGTGCTGTCCGCCACCATCACCATCGGCCTCTCTGCCTGAGCGCGGCAGCGGCGGGGTTACGCACCCTCGATCACGACGACCTCTCCGGCCGTGGAACCCGACACGAGGAAAGCGTCAAGGTCGGCATGTCGGTCGGGGACTATATGCCCGCATACCATTCATAACCGCGATCCTCCCAAAAGCCGCCATTGCCGCCGTAGAGCTGGCCGAGATCGGCGACGGCTTCGATGCCGGTCAGGTATTTTGCCTGCTTATAGCCGAGCTGGCGCTCGACCCGGAGCCGGAGCGGCGCGCCATGGGCGACTTCGAGATCGCGACCGTTCATGCTGTGGGCAAGGATCGTCTGGGGGTGGAACGCATCGACGAGATCGATGCTTTCATAATACCAGCCGCTGCCGTCGAGCGTCTTTTCGTATTCGTCGGCGCAGTGAAAGACGATGTAGCGGGCTTCGGGTTTCAGGCCCGCCGTCTGAAGCAGCGCACCGAGCGGCACGCCGGTCCATTTGCCGATCGCACTCCAGCCCTCGACGCAGTCATGCCTTGTGATCTGCGTGCGGGCCGGCAGGGCTTTCAGTTCCGCCAGCGACAATTGCATCGGCTTGTCGACCAGCCCGCCGACCTCGAGCTTCCAGCCCGAAAACCGCTGGTTCATCCAGTCGATATAGCGGGCATTATCAGGCATGCTCGTGCCGTTGGCGCGGAAGGTCGGCGAGATATCGGCTTCGGTGAACTCGCGGGCGAGTGCGTCGTCGCCGAGCAGCAAGCGCTGCGTCTTCATGCTGAGGCCTTCAGCGATCTTCAGCACCGATTTCGTCCGTTCGTTTTCGACGAGGGCATCGCAGCCGGCGAGCCCCAGCGCCGATGCCGTCATGGTCGCGCCGATCAGAAAGCGACGTCTGGTGATGATGCGGCTCATGACTTTCCTCCCTTCCCGATGTCGTAATAACCGGTGACCATCGAACGCAGATTGTTGAACACGCCCGAGACCAGCACCATCGCCACATGGACGGCGACGAAGGCGACGAGCGAGAAGGCGGTCAGGAAATGCAGCGTGCGGGCCGATTGCCGACCGCCGAACAGATCGAGCAGCCAGGGCGCAACCGCATTGAAGCCCGGCGACATGGTAAGCCCGGTTCCAACCATCAACGGCAGCAGCACGAAGATCACAGCGACATAGGCGAGTTTCTGCAGCGTATTATAGTGGCGGGCCTCGGCCCCCCTGGGAAAGCGCAGCCTGGCGTGATTGACGATCTCGCGACCGAGATGCGAAGGCTTCAGCTCTTCGGCCGCCGGCAGCAGATCGCGGCGGAAATGCCGGCTGACAAAACCATAGGCGAGATAGATGAAGCCGTTGATGACGAACAGCCAGGCAAAGAAGAAGTGCCAGCGTCGGCCCGATGCCAGATCCTGGTAGCTCGGCAAGGTCAGCCAGTTCGGAAAACCGCGCACCGCAGCCTCGCCGTCGACATTCGAAACCCCGAGAATACCCGTCGTATCGAAGCTCAATCCGCCCAGGCGCGTGACACCCTTCAACGCATCGCCTTCCTGCTCCGCCTCTATGGAAATGAAGGACGGATCGTTGTCGGCGCCGTACTGGCCCCAATAGAGCGCCGGGTGAGCATTGAATATCTGCAGGCCGCTATACAGCAGCACCGTCATGCACAGCACGTTTACCCAGTGCGACAGTCGCACCAGCAGGCCATGGCGGTAGAAGAGCGTGCGTCCGCTCGCCATGCCGGCATCGGTCGTGGCCATTGTAGTTCCTCCGGATCGACATGAAAGGTCTTCGCGAGAAAGGACGCGGCCGCCGGCCAAATAGTTTCAGCAGCCGCGGTTAAAGCTTACTTCATCGCGTCGCAGGCCTTCATCATCGTGTCCTTCTTCATCGTGTCCCTCTCCATGCCGGCATTGTGCATGCAGTCGGCCTTGGTGCTGCCGGTCGCCATTGCGTCCTTCGACATCGCATCCTTGGACATCGCGTCCTTCGACATCGTGTCGGTCTTCATGCTGTCTTTCTTCATGGCATCGCTGCTTTGGGCGCTGACGGCGCCGGCAAGCGACAGGCCGATAACGAAGGTGCAGGCGGCAAGGCTGGAAAGGATCTTGGTCATGAGGGTCTCCTCGGATCGATTGACATGTCCGCCAGCACTCGCCGACGGCTCACAGTCCTGAATTCGATCCCCTTGCGAAGGCGGTTACAGCCTCACGCTTATGTGATAGCGCTACAGCGCCGCGCGTCTTTTGAGGACGCGTTAAGGACGCTGTACACCGCCGCCGGAAGTTTTTTGAACCCGCCTGTAACCAAAGCGTCATCCACCCGAATGATATTGCAGACGACATGACGAGCGCCCATTCGGAACAAGCACTGAAAATGCTGATGCTTCTTTCCCTCGACGGGGACGAGGCAGCCTACCGGCGTTTACTCGTGACGTTGCGAACCCTGCTCGTCGGTTATTATGGCGGGCGGATCGGCACTACCGCGAAATCCGACACGGAAGATCTCGTGCAGGAGACGTTGCTGGCGCTGCATTCGCGCCGGGCGACCTATGACAGGGAGCGGCCGTTCACCGCGTGGTTCTTCTCGATTGCCCGCTACAAGCTGATCGACCATCACCGAAAGCATGGCAGCCGGTACAAGGCGGAAATGGAACTGGACGAGGAGATCGAAGACGACTTCAGGGAGGATGCGATTGCAGCGCGCATGGATGTCGAACGGCTGTTGAACGGCCTGCCGCAGCACCAGCAGGAGCTTATCCGTCAGGTCAAGCTCGAGGGGCAGTCGGTGGCCGACACGGCAAGCCGTACCGGACAGTCGGAATCGGCGGTCAAGGTCGGCGTCCACAGGGGCATCAAGGCGCTGGCGGCAAGATTGCGAGGTGGGATGTGAGAGAGACTGAGGACGTGATCGACAGCCTTGTCCGGGATCTGAAGCCGGTGTCGAGACATGCGCTCGAGCGCCGCTTCGCGCTCGCCATCCTGCCAGCTCTGGCAGTCTCGCTGCTGCTGATGCTTATCGTCCTCGGCCTTCGCATCGATATGGCGCAGGCGCTGATGCTGCCGGTCTTCTGGATCAAGTCCGCCTACAATGCCTTGCTTGCAATCGCCGCCTTCGCAGCCGTTTACCGCCTGTCCCGCCCGGATGGCTCGGAGGACCGCTTTTTCGGGATTGCCGCGGCCATCATACTCGCCCTCGCCGTCATGGCGGTCATCCAGCTCGCTTTGTCGCCGGCCGCAAGCTATCCCGTGCTGGTGCTCGGCTCCTCCGCTCTGCATTGCCCGCTGCTGATCTTTGCCTTTGCCATGCCGATCCTGATCGCAAATACCTGGGTTCTCCGTGGCGGCGCCCCGAGCAACCTCGGCATCACAGGCTTCATCGCCGGCATTGCCGCCGGTGCATCCGGCGCCTGGGTCTATTCCTGGTTCTGCACGGAAAACGGCCTGCCCTTCGTCACCCTCTGGTATTCGCTCGGCATCCTGCTGACCGGCGCAATCGGCGCGCTGCTCAGCCCCCGCCTGCTGCGCTGGTAGCACCGGCTGTTTGCGGCACTGCGCCAAGAGCCTTTCCGGGTTAGATTGAAGCATTCTGTTGGCTCAAACGGAGTCGGATGGTCGACCGGCCGGCGCGTGTCGTAGCCCGGCTCTACGGCCAAGCCGGCCGGTCGATCAGCCGACCCGTTTCAGCCAACCTTCCCGCAGATTTGCCTGGCAAATCTGCAAGCCTTAGAATCGCCGGACGCACTTATCGCTTCGCCTTGGCGAAGCGGTGCGGCCGGTGGGCCGGGCATCTTTCCACCAGGATCAAAGGCGATCGGCTCGGACGTACCAAGGGGTATGCCCTTCGCCAATCGCCTTTGCCCTGACGAAAACCTGCTCCGGCAGAATGCTTCAATCTAACCCGGAAAGGCTCTAATCCTTCCCCCGGCATGAAACCAGATGCAGCATTCATGCGTACTAGTCAGGGGATCAGTATTGCGTGCCCCCTTGGATCGGGACACAGGCAGCGAGGAATGACGGCATGGTCAGGAAAGAAGGCGTAGCCCACCTCACCCGGCAAGCCGCGGAACAGGGGCTGGCGAGGCTGATGATGAGGCTGCCTGCGACGCGAGCAACGATCAGAGCAGTTGCGGCGAGCCAGCCCCATCTATATGAATTATGCGGCGCCTACGGCGAAGCCTGCGCCGTCCTCGATCGCATGCGCCGGGATAGATCGGCCGATCCCGCAATCATCACCGAATATGAAATCATCTGCGCGGAAATCGAAGTCGACGTCATCAGGATCCTGCTCGGCGACCAATGAGACTTCGCGAGGGCTGGGCGGACTGCCGCCGGATGCAACGCCATTTGCTGCCGGCATCCCTATCAGCTCAGCAGGTCATCCACATGGATGGAGACGCTCAACGTATCCGTGTCGAAATGCAGCGAAGTCCCATCGGAGATCTTGTAGTGGAAGGTGTCGCTCACGTCTCCGCTGAGTCCGGCGAGCTTCGCCGCATCGGCCGTATAGGTGTAATCGCCGTCACTGTCGACATGGATGGTGCCGTATTGGCCGGTCAGCGTCACGCCGTCCTTGTCGACGAATGCGCCCTCGAAACGGCGAAGCAGCAGGGTTCCGTTGGCCGAGCTGTCGTTTTCGAGGAGATTGCCGTAATGGGCGGCGTCCAGATCGGACGAGATTTTCAGGCTGTCATGGGTTGCGACAAGCGCAGGCGCCGTGTCCGTCACATCGCCGACCGCGAGACTATCGCTGCTCGCAAGCATCGTCGCCTGGGCCTCGTCGAGCGTCGTGTTGTTGCTGACAGGAAAGGTGTTAGAGGCGATGATGGCAGGAGATATGCTGTAGGGCGTGACATCGCTGGCGATGACATTGTCGTGGAAGGAACCGGATGCCGGCCTGTCGACTTTCAGCGCTGCCTGCGACAGGTCGTCGAAGACGTTGTTGTGGATCTCGATACCCTCGCGAACGTAACTGGTCGTGCCGGCGGCACTGACCACCACGCCCCACACACCATCGTGGATGTAGTTGCCTGAAATGTCGTAGTCCCTCGTGTTGCCTTGGTCGCCGAGACCGATGGCATAAGACCAGCTGTAACCGCCATAGCCTGAAATATCGTTGTCGTGGATCGTGACGTTGGTGCCGGCTTGTGCGCCGATCCCGAAGCCACCACCGATAATCGCGTTGTCCTCGACCAAGGCATTTACGGACCGAACGAGCGCGATGACGCCCTTCGGCGTAGCGGCGCCCGTCTGGTCGAGGTAATTGCCGCTGATCACGATATTGCTGCTGTCGTTCATCTGCACGGCATCTGCCGCGGTGCCGTGGGCGTTGGTGACGGTGTTGTTGAGAAAATTGACGCCGTTGACTTTTTCGATCCAGACGCCGTCGCCGTTCACGTCGTTGATCGTGCTGTTTTCGATGGTGATGTTCGAGCCGGTCCTGAAGGTGATGGAACCTGACTTGCCCGCCAGTCCGGTGTGATCCACCTCGACGTTGCGGACCGTCCAGTTCGAAACACTGCCGCCATAGATGGCCGCGCCGCCGGTGTCGGAGATCTTGATGTTCTCGATGACGATGTTCGATGCATAGAGGCTGTGGATGCCGTCATTGGGGCTATGGATGACCGGCGCATCGCCGACCCCGTAGCTGCCGATGGTGATCGGGGCATTCACTGTGCCGGAATATTTCAAGTCGAGCTGATCGTTGAACACGCTTCCGGCGGCGAGCAGCACGCTGTCGCCCGGCTGCAGCTTCAAGTTTTCCACTGCCCAGAAGGATGCGAACGGGGTGTCTTCGCTCGTTCCATTGTTGCCGTTGGAGCCTATCGCAGGATTCACATAATAGATTGCCATGTCGCCTTGTTCTCGAATTGCCGCGCAACCGTCTGCATCGGCTGCGGCGCGTGGATCGGATGTGGTTGGGGCTAAAGGCCACGAGAGGGCCCTTCGATATTGCCTTCACGGCGGTTGGCAGACCCTGTGGGCCTGCCTTCGTCCCGAGAAACGCCTGGCGGTGGCGGTATCCTGGAGATTACAACTTATACGAAAACAATCTACTAAAAAACGACCGAAAGGTGAATGAACGATAATCGTACCGTCCTGTTTCGGGTCAGTCGCAAGCCGGAAAGGTTGAGGCCGTATTGCAGCCCCTTACCCTCACCCGGAGGAGCCGGATGAGGGGCGCTGCGGAGCCATTTGGTGGCGAGAGCAACTCTTCCCCGGGGGGAGTCCACGCCTCCCCGGGGAGGAACGCCTCCCCGCGTAGTGCCGAGGCACACTCACCTCAGCTCAGCAAGCCATCCAGATGGATGAAAACGGTCAGCGTATCCCCGTCGCTGTGATGCGAGCTTCCGTCGTTGATCCCGTAGCTGAACGACTCGCTCACATGTCCGCTATGGTCAGGAAGCTTCGTTTCATCGAGCGTGTAGGCATAGTTGCCTTCCCTGTCCACGTGGATCTCACCGTATTCCCCAGTCAGCGTCAGGCCGTGCTTGCCGACGGTTTCATCCCCGAAGCGGCGCAGCACCAGGGTGTCATTGTCCGAGCTGTCGTTTTCGAGGAGATTGCCGCGATGGGCGTCGCCCGTATCGGTGAAGATCTTCAAATTGTCATGGACGGCGACAACCGCCGAATCCGCGGACACCTCCGTCGCTGCGGCAACCTTGGTATCGGCGGCGGCAAGCGTCGTCTCGACATTAGCGACCGTCTTGTTGCCGCTGACGGTAAAGGTATGCGCGTCGACGATGGAAGGCGATATGGCGGTAGCCTTGGTGCCGGTCTCGATCGTATTGTTGGTGAAGGAGCCGGAGGCGGGCCTATCGACCTTCAGCGCCGCCTGCGAGAGGTCGTCGAAGACATTGTCGTGGACCTTGATATTCGTGCGGGTATAGCTGGCGCCGCTGGGGCCGCTGACGGCAACGCCCCACGCGCCGTCATGAATATGGTTGCCTGAAATATCATAGTCCCGCGCATTGCCCTGGTCGCCGAGACCGACGGCGAAGGACCAGCTGTAACCGTGATATCCGGATATGTCGTTGTCGCGGATGGCGACGTTCTTGCCCGCCTGCGCGCTGATGCCGAAGCCGCCGCCGGTGAGCACATTGTCCTCGACAACCGCATTGGTGGGCCTGACGAGCGCGATGACGCCCTTGGGGCTGCTGGCATGCGTCTGGTCGAGATGATTGCCCTTCATCAGAATGTTGCTGCTGTCGTTCATTTGCACGGCATCGGCCGTCGAGCCGCTCGCGCTGGTGACGGTATTGTTGAGAAGCTTGATGCCGGCGACCTTCTCGATCCAGAAGCCGTCGCCCTTGACGCCTGATATCTTGCTGTCTTCGACCGTTACGTTCTTGCTGCTCCGGAAGGTGACGGCGCCTGCGTTTTCCGACAATCCCGTCTTGGCGATCTCGACGTCGCGGACCGTCCAGTTCGTGACACTGCCGCCATAAATGCCCGCACCTCCGGTGTTCGATATCTTCAGGTTCTCGATGACGATGTTCGAGGCATAGAGACTGTGGATGCCGTCGCCGCTGCTGTGGATGACGGGTGCAGCACCCGTCCCGTAACTGCCGATCTTGATCGGCGCACTCTCGGTGCCGGAATATTTTATATCGAACTGCTCGTTGAACACGCTCCCCTTGGCAAGAAGCACGCTGTCGCCGGGTTTCAGCTTCAAGGATTCCACTTTGGACAAAGTCGCAAAAGCCGATTTCTGGTCCGTTCCACTGTTGCGGTTGGAGCCAGTTTCTGAGTTCACATAGTAGACTGTCATATCGCCATGTTGCCCTGTTCGTCGGATCGCTATGTCGCCGCCGGGATCGGCCGATCGGATGCGGCGGGGGGCAACCGGCCACGGCAAGAAGGCGATAAGATGTCGTCAATGGGGCAGCGGGCGGGTTCGCGCGCCTTATTCCACAGGCTATTGTCTGGCGTGACCAAAGTTACAACTTGGGCCGAGAAATCGGCGACTTCGAGGTGAATAAATCGCGGCGTTTTTGCGCGAGGCGCAGGTCGCCTTCGGTCTGTGCTCCATGTGATTCCTGCCTTCGCTTGCGCTCAGGAGGGAGGAGCGCCAGCGACGAACGCCTTGAGCGTAAGCAAGGCGCACTCCAAGGTGAAACCCTACCCCCTCGCCCTCAAAGCCGAGGTCAGCGGCAACCATATCGCAGCGATGGGGAGACCTCAGGCCCTACAGCGCCGCGCGTCTTTTCAGACGCGCAAAGGACGCTGTAGCACTTTGAATTGCTGCATAATTTTATCCTTTAATCGATCCTGATTTAAGGAATTATGCAGTAGCCGCTTCGGCCTTGATCTTCGGCTTCAGCAGGATGATGAGAAGCAAGCCGGCGATGATGAGTGCCGCGCCTTCGAGGTGATAGCGTTGCAACTGCTCGCCGAGGATCAGATAGGCGAGCACGGCTATGAAGATGGTCTGAATGTAGAGGAGGACGCCGGCCCGAGCCGCCCCAAGTGCCTCGATGCTGCGATTGAAGAGGTAGTACATGACCGCCCCGCCAGGGATCGCGACATAGGCGAGCGCGATAAGCCCGCTGCCGTTGAGCGTCGAGCGTTCGTCTGAGAATAGCTCGAACAAGTAGAAGGGCAGCGCCGTCAGCACCGCCGCACCGAGCAGCAGCACCAGGAGCGCAAGGCGATTCATGTCAAATTTCGCGCGGCGGAGCAGGACGGTATAGAGACTGAAACAGAACGCGCCGGCGACGATCCACAGTTCACCCGGGTTGAAATCGAGCCGCATCAGCGCGGCCGGACTGCCCTTGATGATGATGACCACGATCCCGAGAAAGGCCAGGATCGATCCGATCACCTGCCAGCGTCCCATCGGCTCGGCCAGCATCAAGCGGGCAAGGATCATGGTGATGATCGGGATCAGGGCGATGATGATGCCGGCAGTGGTGGCATCGGCATGTTCGAGGCCGACAAAAATCATGCCCTGGCAGATCGCGAGTCCCATGCCGCCAATCACAAGCAGTTCGAGGGCGCGAGCCCGCACCAGCGCGACCATGTCACCGAAATGCCGGCGCACGATCGGCATCAGGATCGCGAAGGCGATCAGCACGCGCCAGAAGCAGAGCGCCCAGGGCGGCATCTCGGTAGAAACCCATTTCGCTGCGATATAGACGCCGGCCGACAGCAGCCAGCAGAGAACGCCCACGGAATAGGCGGCGGCAAGCGAATTGCCTGCCGCCTGTTCCGTCCCGACCGTGTCGCGATGGACCGCCAAGACATTCATTGCCATGGCTCAGTTATGCCACAGTTTCCGTGGGGTGCACAGATGAGGCCGTGGCGCTCCGCCTGTTGTGGATGTCTCCTTCGGTCCGATCAGGACGGGTCGCCGTGATGATGTGACCCACCGGAAGGTTTGGGCAGCCAGCCTCTACCCCCTCGCCCTCAAAGCCGAAGTCAACGGCAGCCTTGTGGCGGCCAGCGCCGGCAACGCCCCGCCGATGATGCCGATGGCAAGGCCCAGCAGCCCGGCGGTGAGTGCCACGTCGGCGGTGACGTCGAGCTGGAAGGCCATCTTCGTGTTGTTGGCGCCCATCGTGCTTGCCTGCCAGTCGTTAAAGGCGAGCCACGAGGCGAGGATGCCGAGCGCCGACCCAGCGACAGACAGCAGCACGGCCTCGACCCAGGTGGCAGTGAAGGCCGGCAAGCGGCCGAAGCCGAGCAGGCGCAGCGTGGCGATCTCGACGGTGCGGTCGGAAACCGAGCTCATCATCGTGTTCAGCGCGCCGGCCGTTGCGCCCACCGCCATCAGCAGCGCGAGGGGCCAGCCGAACAGGCGAATGAGGCGGCTGGTGCGCTCGGATTGCGCGGCATAGAGTTCGGCCTCGGAGACCGCAGTGAGCGGAGCGCCGGGAATTGCCGAAAGATGCTGTCTCAGCGCGCCCAGACCACCCGGCCCATCAAGGTGCATACGCAGGCTCTGCACCTGACCCTGCCGGTCGAAAGCCGATTGCACCGCCTCCAGATCCGCCCAGATCTCGGATTCGAAAGCGCTGCCGCCTGACGTGAAATGCCCGACGACCTTCCACTCGACAGCGCCAAGCCGCACCCTGTCGCCGATGGCGAATCCGGAGAACTCCTGGGCGATGCGGGCGCCGACGACGATTTCGCGCGCGCCCTGCGAAAACAGCCGCCCTTGGGAGAGCGACGCGCGGTCGCGCAGGCCGGGCCCCGCCGGATCCATGCCGCGCAACGACAGTGTCTGCTCGGCGCCGTCGCTTGCCCTGATGACATCAACGGGAACGACGACCTCGCGCGACAGCGCCAATCCACCCACCGCGTCGCGCGCCACACCGATATCGCCGGTCATGGCACTTAGGCTGTGGATCGCCTCGGCCGGCACGTCCGAGCCGGTCTCCTGGTTGGTGCCGCCGCCAAGGACGACCGCGATCTCCGGCGAGCCGGCGTCGGCAAGCGCCCTCTCGAAGCCGCGCGCCATGGCGAGAAAACCCGCAAGAACCGCCACCACGAGCGCCACCGACAGCACCATCGACAGCGAGATCCATAGCCGCCGCGGCAGGCTGCCGAGATTGACTCTGATCATGAGAAAGATCTGCTTAAGCGCTGATGACATTGGATTATCTCGATCTGAAGGCGTTGACGATGGGCAGGCGCATGGCATTGGCGGCGGGCAGCAGCCCCGTCGCAAGTCCGAGGGCGGCGATGATGGCGACGGATTTCAGCAGCACCGACGAGGTGAAGGCGAGGCCGAATTCCGGCCCGGCAAACAGCGTCGCGAGCTTGGCAAGCGCAAGCCCACCCGCGCCGCCGGCGGCGAAGACGAACAGCGTCTCACCGAGGATCAGCGCCATGATCCGCCCGCTGGAAAAACCGAGCACCTTCATGACGCCGATTTCGAAGCTGCGCTCCCTCACGGCAAAGAGCATGGTGTTGACCACGATCATCAGGATCGTCACGAAGGCCGCGCCGACGACGAGGCTGACGATCAGGCCGACATCAGCGAATTGCCGGAGGAAAGCCTCGAGGAACTGCTTTTCCGATTGCGTCCTTGTCGGTGCGGCCGAATTCGCAAACAGCGCGTCGATCCGTGTGGTCAGCACACTGGATGAAACGCCCGGTCGCGGCCGCACCACGAAGCCATCGACGGTGTCCTTGCCCCGCGCACGCACCGCGTTGATCGCGTCGTAGCGGGCCAGCATGAAATAGGTGTCGGTGCTGGCGTCGGCACCCTCGAAGATGCCCGCGATCTCGAATCTCCAGTCGCGGCTGCCGTCTTCCCTGGTCAACTGGCTGGTGACGCCGATGCGCTGGCCGACCGACCAGCCCTGCGCCTCCGCCAATGCCCGCCCGACCAGCACCCGGTCGCGCCCCTCTTCCAGTGCCGATATCAGCTGCGGCGTCAGCCCGAGCTCATCGCCATTGGCCGCGGCAATCGCCTGTGGATCGACCGCGCTCGTCATCACCACGTTCGTCTCGACATCGACGAAGCCCCGCATGCGCGTCATGTAAGCGACGGCCGCGACGTCGCTATCCCCAGCGATCCTGTTGAGATAGGCAAGCGGCAGCGGCTGGGCGCGGCCCGCTTTGTTGAAGACCCCGAGCAGCGTATCGCTTGCGCCCTCCGCCCCTTGCGAGCCACCGAGAAAACTCGCCGTCAGGGCGTAGATCAGGAAGGCGACGCCGACCGAGAACATCAAGAGTGTTGTCCTCAACCGTTTGCGCCAGGCATTGCGCCGCATGAGTTCGAAGAAGGTCATCGGCCTGACCCCTCGGCGAATTCGCCCTTGTTGAGATGCAGCGTGCGCCGGGCAAAGGAGGCGGCTTCGGGATCATGCGTGACCATGATGATGGTCTTCTGAAGCTCGCGATTGAGAAAGCCCAGCATCTCGAGGATATCGTTGGCCGATTTCCGGTCGAGATCGCCGGTCGGCTCGTCACAGAGCAGCAGGTCGGGATCGGTGACGATGGCGCGGGCGATGCCGACGCGCTGCTGCTGCCCGCCGGACATGCTGGATGGAAACTGCCGCTGCCGCCCGGAGAGCCCGACCAGACCCATCACGGCCTCGACGCGCGCCCGCCGCTCCTTCCGCTTGAGCGGCTTCAACAGCAGCGGCAGCTCGATATTCTCGCCCGCATTCAGCATCGGCAGCAGGTTGTAGAACTGGAAGACGATGCCCATGCTGTGTGCCCTCCAGGCGGCCCTGGCGCCTTCGCCCATCTGCTCGAGATGGCTGCGGCCGATCCTGATCTCCCCTCCGTCGGGGCTGTCAATGCCGCCGAGCATGTTGAGCAGCGTCGATTTCCCCGAGCCCGATGGGCCCATGACGGCGACGAAATCGCCGCGTGCTATGGAAAGGTCGAGCCCTGAAAAGATCGGGATCGTCTCCGCGCCGATCCTGAATGCCTTCCTGACGCCGCGAAGTGCGATATAGGGTTCTTGAGTGTCGGTCATTGCTCTGCTCCTTGCTGATGGTCTGTGCTATCCCCGGCCTCACCCACCAGAAGGCGGATGCGCGCGGCCATGGCGGGGCGCATGTCTGACGGCGGTGAGGAAAGTGAGAGGCGAAGCGTCACCGTCCCCTTCTCCCGCGAAATCATCGGCGCGATCTTCGATACTTCGACCGCAAAAGGCCGATCGGGAAAGCCGTCGAGCACCGCCTCGCCACGCAAGCCCGGCAGCATCAGTGCGATATTCGCCTCGGCCACATCGGCATCGATGACCATGGTTGCCATGTCGGCAATCGCAAGCAGGCTTTCATTCTCCCGCACGCTGTCTTCGCGCGACAGCACGGTGTCGCCGACATGCGCGTCGAGCCGCGTGACGGTGCCTGATATCGGCGCCCGGACCGTCAGCGCTTCCACCTGCTCCCGCGCCCTGTCGATATCGAGACCCGCCTTGGCCACGTCCTGCCGTGCCTGCAGGGCGGCATTTTCGGCAGTGTCGAACGCCGTCTTCGCCTCCTCCAGTGTCTGCGCCGACATCGCATCGCGCCCGGCAAGCCGCTCGGTGCGCGTGAGGGAAGACCGCGCCTGCGCCAATTCAATCGTCTTCGCCGTCAGCGCCAGCTCCGCCGATTGCCGGGCGATCTCGGCCCCCTGAAGCGCAAAGCGGGCGCCGGCATCATCGAGCCGCACCAGCACCTGGCCTGTTACGACCCTGTCGCCCGCCTCAACCTCGACGGCGACGATCCGGCCCTCATATTTGGAAAAGACGGTGGCGATATCGGGTGCCACGACATAGCCGGAACCGGTGACTTCCCGGGTTGGCAAGGCCGGGCTCGCTGCTTCATCGGCAGGCAACGCCCGCCCGCGCTCGACAGCAGCGCCGTCCTCGGCCGGCGCCTCCGCTCCCCGAATGTATATCGCAGGGTCGCTGCTCGCGAAGCCTGCAAGCATGGTCTCGATGCGCTCAAGCGCCTCGGGCCGATAGAAAAGAAACACCGCCAGCGATACGGTCGCCACAAGGGCCAGCATTGCTCCAGGGATCACGTGCCGCCGGATATGGGGCTCCGGCAGTTCTGTCTTGAAGGCCGCGGGCTCGATCGAAAGCGATCTCAGCTTGGCGGCAAGGTCTCGGTCATGTTCTGATGTCGTGTTCATGCCGCAAGCATCGCCGGTCCGGCTGAAATCGCGACCTCGAACACGTTTCTCGCAGTCCTCGATCGCGATTGTGTACGTGGCACGCGCGGGGCATCCGGGTCAGCCCTCATGGTGAGCGCGCCCGAAAAGCCGACTCAAACCACGAGGGCGGGGTGATCTGCACCAACCGCAACATCCGCATTGTTGGGGCGACGCGGTTGGCCAACCTCGCCCTTCGAGACCCCTACGGGGCACCTCAGGATGGGGCTGGAGAAAGGTAGCAGCTTGGAATGCGGTGGGAGGCTTCCTCCCACGATCTGAGATACACCCATCACTCAGCGCGGCAAGACACTTGCGATTAGCCCTCATGGTGAGGAGACCCAAGGGGCCGTCTCGAACCACGAGGGCGGGTGATTGCGGACGTGGGAGCTGAGAGGACGCACCTCAGGAGGAGGCCGGATAGCCCCCCGCTCCGCCCTTCTTCTGCCGCCAGGCGATCGGCGTCATATCCGTGACGCGGCGGAATTCGCGGTTGAAATTGGACTTCGTCTGGAAGCCGACCTCGAACATCACCTCGGTCACCGATTTCTCGCTGCCGGCAAGCAGCCGGCAGGCTTCGCCGATCCTGTAGTCATTGACATATTGCGAGACGTTCTTGTCCATCGCCCGGTTGATCGCCGACGAGATCTGGCGGGCGGGAATGCCGGCCTTGCGGGCCAGCCGGTCGAGATTGAGATTGGCGTCGCGATAGAGCTTCCTTGCTTCCATCAGCGCATCCACCGTGGCGATCGTCTCCTTGTCCTCGGTCGTTTCGGGCTTCAGCGCCGCCTCCATCGTCTCGGCCGGCGCCCGGCTTCGGCTGGCGGCGGCCGCCGCAATGCCGAGGATGACGAGAACCGCGAGATTGCTGACGCTGATCAGCGTCAGCGCATGCTCGCCATGCGCCCATGTGAAATCGAAAAAGACGAAGATATCGACTGAGGCCGAAAGGCATAGCGCCACCGCCGCGAAGATTATTGCCCGATAGGCCGGCACCGCTCCCTCGAAGGGCGCAAGCCGAAGCGCATCCGCGCCCGGCCGCATCAGAAACAGGATCGCCAGGGCATAACCGACGAAAACAAGCACCAGCGCGATATCGATCGCACTCCGCCAGACCACCATCAACAAGAGGATGACGGCAGCGGGCACGGCATGCAGCGCAATCCGCGCCGCCAGCGGCCGCCGGCTCGTCCTCACCAGCCTGGAAACCCCGGCATAGGCAAGCGGCGGCACCATCGCCGCTGTGACGGGCGCGATCACGCCCACAGCCTGCACCCCGTAGCCCCAGCGCAGCCCAGAGAGGACGGATTGCAGCACGGCGAGCAGGATCAGTGCCAGAAACGGCCGGTTGGGCTGCGCCTCCTCGTCGCGCCTGAGGACGGCGACGAAGAGGACGAGCAGCAGAAGGGCAACGACGAAGGGAAGCGGAATGAACAGCATGACCTGATAGGATCGGAGTGGCGAGTGGATGACCATCATTGCCGAGATCCTCACCCGGCGCGACCTCCATCATGTTTTAGGACGCGTTTTAGGCTGGGATTTTTTTGTGAACGGCATGCCGTGATACCCTCGTCCGACCCTTCGGTCGCCGGCTCAATCCGTCGTTGAGGTCGGTATGGTTGTTTTCCAGCCAACCCGACAGGCAGTCGAAATCAGCGACATCGCAAGTCCGGTGATCAGCGCAGGCACGACCTTCTGCGTCGTCTCTTTCGGAAAGTTGTTCTACGAGGGCCTGCCTAGCCGAGAGCGCTTTGTGCTGTGCAGATCCGATCGACCAAAGCATCAAGATCACCCTTTGGCGGACGGTTCTTGGCCAGGCGCTGCTTGAGATGCATGATCGGTTCCGCCAGAATTTCCTCAAGGCTCTCGGCGCAGGTAAAGTCGCCCGCCACGCTTTTGACCTTTGAATTGTCAAAGATCGCCGACCATGCCTTGTCGCCCCGGAGGGGCCCAACCCACTCCGGATTGTACCGGACCAGGGTGTCCGTCGGCACGTGTACGATCCTGGCCTCGACGCCCAACAATCTGGCAATCGTCTTTTGAATATCGTCCCAGATATGAGCGCGGTCGGAGGTGATGTGGAAGATCTCGTTCAACGCCGCCGGCTTGCCGAAAAGCCCGACAAAGGGCACCGCGAAATCAACCGAGCGGGTCAGTGTCCAGGGCGTGTGGCCATCGCCCGCCACGATGGTGGGCTCGCCATCCAGCATGCGTCTTGCCATGACATCGCTGTCACCCATCATGATGGGAAGGCCGGTGCGAACAGTGTGACTGGGACGGACGATGGTCCAGGCGAGATTCTGGGAATTCCTGAGCAGCGTCTCACAGGCAATCTTGTCCTGGCTATAGCGCCAGTAGGGGTTGATCGCCGGTGTCTGCTCGGTAATCACATAGTGGCGCGGCGGCTTTTCATAGACCGAAGCCGAAGAGATGAAGATGTACTGGCCGCAGTGCCCGGCAAACACATCGATGTCACGCGCGACTTGATCGGGCGTAAAGGCAATGAACTGGCACACGACGTCATAATTGGCCTTGGCCAAGTCCGCATAGGCGGGTGCCGCGAGATCGCCGACGATCGCGGTAACCCCCGCAGGCAATGGGTCGCCTCTCAAACTGCGGTTATAGACGCTGACATGGTGGCCCTGAGCAACGGCGCGCGCGACGCACGGATATGAAATCTGGCCGGTACCGCCAACGAAAAGGATTTTCAAAGCCATGGGAAGGACCTCGGTGTCGATGTGGCGGGATATGCGGTCAGTCTTCATAGCGCGAAAGAAATCGGTCGTCTCCTGCAAAACACCTGCACCGGCTCACGTCGTTTGGGTCGACCTGTCCCGCAACCCAACGTGGTGGCATTCCGCATAACCCGATCGGACGACGTGAGGTTCGGCCGCAACCAGCCATTGCCGATACCGCAGAGATCTCTATCTCAAGCCAATGATGCCCCTTCTGTTTGAGATCAGCACAAGGAGGTTCTCTTGAAGGATTATCTGCCCTATGCAGCCGGGGCGCTGGCAGGTTTGCTGGTGGCCTTCTTTATATCTGGCCTGTTGGCGCTGACGGAGACACCGCAGCTCATGCTCTTCGCATTGCTGCCGGCAGTCGGCGGCGCGCTTGTCGAACGCGTTTGCCATCGCCGGCCCAACAAGTCTTGAAGGGCTCCATGGCAAGGCTGAAAGAAATCGTCATTGATTGCGACATTCCCTCGCGTGTCGCCCGGTTCTGGGCGGAGGCGCTCGATGGCTACGAGGTGATGCCATATGACGACGAAGAACTGGCCCGTCTTGCCGCTCTCGGACTGACAACCGAGACTGACCCGACCGTGATGGTCGAAGGTCCTGGAACCCGCCTTTGCTTCCACCTTCGCCAAGGGGAACGCCCAGCCCGCAACCGACTTCATCTCGATATTTCCACCCCCGATCGGGCCAAGGAGGTAGAACGGCTTCTATCCCTCGGAGCGAGCTTCGTCCGGGAAGCGGATGGCTATACGGTCTTGAACGATCCCGAAGGCAACAATTTCTGCGTGGCGTCCGAATAGTCCGCTCCGGGCCGAAAGCCGCGCTGCGGGATGAACGGCACCCATCTCCGGACGGCCATACCAGCGCCGAACCGGATCTCCCGCGGAATGTCTGGATCAGACGCGATTCAGGAAGTCGATCACGCGGAGGGTGAGCACCGCGGCCGCATCCGCATCATAGGCCGGCAGCGAGCTGTCGGCGAAGTAGTGCTGATCGCCTGGGTACAGGAAAAGCTCCGCGTCCTCGACCTTCGCGACGATCTCGCGAGCCGCGTCGATGTCACCCTCGCCGACGAAAATCGGATCGTTGTCCATGCCGTGGATCTGCACCGCGACGCCGTCCGGCCAGGGTCCGAAGGCCCACTCGCCGCTGATAGGCAGGCAGGAATAGAAGAGCAGAGCCCCGCGGGCGCCGGGCCGTGTCTGCGCCAGCTTCTGCGCTGGCAGCACCCCGAACGAGAACCCGGCATAGATGAGCTCGGCAGGCAGTTGGTCGGCTACGCGGACGCCGCGCTCCCGCATTGCGTCGAATCCGATCTCGCCGATATAGGCGATCCCCGCTTCGATGCTTGGGAATGTGCGCCCGTCAAACAGATCGGGCGTGTGCACGATATGACCGGCTGCCCTGATGTCGTCGGCAAACGCACGCACACCAGGCGTCAGCCCCTGTGCGTGATGAAACAACAAGACCTCAGCCATATGGAGCCTCCGGGGTGGGATGGTCGGACACACTCGGCCACCCTACCGCGCTCTCGCCTTGCCGGGAAGGGTGCGGACACCTTGCCGAAGCAACGTCTGCAAACCCGCCGAAAACCGATAGGCGGGAAACCTCCGTGATCCTCTACCGGACTGATAAGACTGAAGAACCTTACGGAGATCCGTACATCGATTGCACCATTCATAGTTTCAGGCTTTGCCGAACCACCGCGACGCGGCCTGCGCGGCTCCCTCATTGTCAGGCATAGCCTCACCAGCCCAGGCCACGAAGCCGTCGGGGCGCACGAGCAGCGCGCTCAGCCCCAGCCGATCCCTGGCGTCACTGGCGACATAGGTGATCCCATTCCAGCGGCTTGCCAGCGCTTGCAGCGGTGCACAGGCGTCAAAGTCCAAAAGCAGGCCTTTGCCCTGCCTGAGGTGATCGCCGAGCCTCGTCCCGTCGGCCAGCTCGAAATCGGGAGCGCTGCGGCTGACTAGCGGGTGACTGCCGCCAAGATCGTAGCGGAGAGAAACACCCCAGACGCGCTCGGCAAAGTATGTCGCGCCGTCACGCGTGTCGATCAGATCGCGGATGATGGCTTCGAGCGCGCGCGAACTCCGGCTCGGCCGCATCAGTGCGACCTGGGCGCGCGACCAGTCGAGAATCTTCACTCCAACCGGATGCCGTTCGCAGAAATAGCTGTCGAGCAGGTCCTCCGGCGCATCGCCACGAATCGTCGCTGCAAGCTTCCATCCAAGATTCATCGCGTCGCCGAGCCCGAGGTTCAGGCCCTGGCCGCCCAAGGGGGAATGGATGTGCGCAGCGTCACCCGCAAGCAGCACCCTGCCCTTGCGGTAAGCCGCCGCCTGATAGGCGCGATCCGTCCAGGTGGTGGCAAGCTCAAGGCCCGTCACCGTGACATCGGCGCCGGAAATTTGCCGCAACACCGATTGCACATGCTCCGGTGTAATCGGCTGCGTACGGTGAAACGCGCCCCCATCGAAATCGACCATCGCGATGGTGCCGGGCTTTTGGTAGGTATACATGCCTGTCGGCGTGTAATGGCGGCCCGGAGCGAGCTTCTCCGCATCGGCCATCTCGACTTGAACGGAATAGCCGGTGAACTCGGGATCGGTGCCAACGAATTCAAAGCCGCCTGCCCTGCGCACGGTGCTGCGCCCGCCGTCACAACCGATGAGCCATCGTCCCCGAAAGATCTCGCCACCCGCGCGCACGGTCACGCCTCCGTCCGACTGGTCGAAGCCATCGACACCGAGCCCGCGCCTGACCTCGACACCCATCGCGCTTGCGCGAGCGGCCAGGACGAATTCGAGGTGCTCCATCTCTACCGCCACGCTGGTATCGGCCGGACCTGGCAGGCGATAGGGCCACGTCGAGGTGTCGATGGTGTCGTGAAAGAACTGAATGCCGGCGAAATGGCCACCCGGGCGACGCGGCTGCTGCATCCAATGCGCTGAAGTCGATTGATCTTTTTCGCGCTGCGGCGCCATGATGTCATCCAGCAGCCCGCGACGGTCGAAGGCTTCGATGGTCGGTGCGGAAAGGCCGCGCATGCCGAACGGCAGCCGCTTCAACGGCGAATGCGGGTCTTCGGCCTGCTCCAGCACCAACACCGAGAGGCCGGCCAGCCGCAGCTCGCAGGCCAGAAACAGACCGACCGGGCCTGCACCTGAAATCACAACGTCATGAATCATGAGAAATTCGGGCATGAGCTACTCCTTTATGGTCGTTCGACCGGAGCAGTTCGTCGTTTTGAGAACCACACGGACGAACAATGGGACGCTTGAACAGCGTCCGTTGCTCGTCGTGGAGAACTCATGCACGAGGCAAGGAACAGAGCTTTCGTTTCCGAAAGGACTTGGGCCAACCACACCAAGTCATGCCTTTTCCGACATCGGCAACATAGCCGCCGGGCGATCGATCGGCAACAGAAGATATTCTCTTCCGAAGGTCTGATCAGACGGGGAAACCCCTTCCGAGCGGCGTAAAGCCGCTTATGCCATGCCTGACGACGTTACAAGATTTCTTCCGCAGATAGAGCGTCAGTGCACGCCCGCGTGACACCTAAAAGCGGAGCTCTAAACGACGACAAGTGCGACGCTGCCTCTATCTGACAGGTTTTCGACCTTGCGCGGCTGTTCGAAGGTATCGAACACGATTTCGAGGTTGTCGCGCACCGAAAAGTCAATGGCCGCAGCTTCAGGCTTGCCGTCTGCATGAGATGTCCCCGAGGTGACGCGGCTAATCGAACGTGGCAAACCGTTGGGCACCATTTTGGAATGCAAAAGCGGAACGAATATCGCTTTCCAGAACGCGCCCTCGCGACAGATCGGGGAGATCGGCAGGTGCGAAGAAACCGACTTCCGATGTTTCGATGCCCGCCTTCATCGTCATCTCTCCCGACCGCTCGCACAGGAAGAACAGTTTATAGAAATCTCTTGCATCCGGGTCATATGCGGCCTTCGCCTTATGTCGCACGCTGTACAAGTGGGTGGCCGAAACCTGAAGGCCCGCTTCTTCATGTATTTCGTTGACGACATTTTCCGACGCTGATCGTCCAATATCCGCAAACCCACCGGGCAAAGTCCATCGGCCGTCGCTCTTTTCCCGCACCAGAAGGACTTTACCTCCTTCGATCAACGCCCCGCGAACGTCGACCTTCGGCGTGGCATAGCCTCTAGCAAAATCAGATACGAGACCAGAGATGCGCGTGATCGGCACATTGGCAAGATCGGCTAGCATCGCGTGTGCGATGTCCGCTACCTCTTGGTATCGTTCACGATCGAATTCGTCCTTGCAAAAGTAGAGCCCGGTTGAAGCGATCGCTTGGAGACGTATTGCGCGAGATAGCCATAAACTTTCCATTGCTTGATCTCCATCAAACGGTCCACCCGAGGCGTGCCGCGTGTGGACAACCGCCAGACCCTGAGGCCCCGCCCCAAAGAACGCCGCAAACGCTCGCGCATCACGCGTCGGCCCCTGTGCGTGGCGGAACAACAAGACCGCAGCCATACGGATCCTCCGGGTGGGGCGGCCGGGTGCACATTCGGCCACTCTACAGCGCCATCGTCGCATCAGGAAGACTGCGGACATGCCACGGAAGCCAAGCTCTACACGTGGCAGCAGGAACCGTTTCCGGTGTTATCAGGCGAAGGCTGCAGGCGATTGTCGACGCTCTGGCTGTTTCCTTCCGGCGGCAGGTCCATGGCGATGTTGGATGCGAAGAAGCCGTTCGGTTTCAGCGTGAAGCCGGCATATTCCACCGGCATGATCGGAAAATCCTCGGGCTTGCAGACATGGGTATGGCCGAAGGAATGCCAGAGCACGACATCGGCATTCTCGATTTCGCGGTTCTGCTTGACATAACCCGGCAGGCCGTCACCGCCAGCATGCACGTTCGGATAATCGCCGCTCGCATATTTTTCCCTGGCATCGAAGGCCGTGACCCAGATGTGTTTCTTGGCGAAGCCGCCGCGCTGGGCAACGGTCGAATCCGGCTGGGCAAGCATGACAGGCGACGGCATGACGACAATCTTGTAGCCCGGCGCCTTGCCGACACTGTTCTGGATGTTGGGGTTGGAGACTTTCCAGTAACGGCCGGTCTCGCCATTGGCGAGTGCCGGGGAGTCGAGTTCGCGCTTCAGCACACGGGTCCTGGTATCGAAGACATTGCCATAGGGATTGTCTTCACCCCACGGACGCGGCACGAACTCATGTTCGGTCACGGTATTGTCGCCGCCATCGACATCCATGTGCAGGCGCGCATTGAAGAAATGCTGGTGGGTCGGACCGCCGAGATTGTCATCGACCATGCCGCCCCATGGATAGGTTTCGCCGGTCGCGACCGCCGCCGTCTGGATGATGCCGGTGAGCTTGGCTTCCAGCTGGATCGTGCCGTCCTGGTAGAGATACCAGTAGAAGCCGTAATCATAGTTGCCGACGGTTGCGAAGAAGGAGATGACGAGGCGGCGCGAACGGCGCACTTCAAAAATACCGTTGCGGAATTCGTAATGCTTCCAGAGGATCCCGTAATCCTCCTCATGCATGCAGATGGCGTTCTTCATGATGAAGGGCTGGCCGAGATCATCCGCTGCCGGCACGTCGAAATAGTGAATATGACCGAGGCAGTCGCAGCCGAGTTCGAGGCAATTGGCCAGGCGTCCGAGGCCATATTCGCCGGCATCGAAGGCGCTCTTCCAATAGTGGTTCGCGGTCGGATCGGCATAGGGCACGACCATTTCGGTGACACTGGCGCGAAAGACGACGGGCCGCAGCCTACCCTGATCCTTGATGCCGAGTTCATGCAGAACGAGGCCTTCGCGCGGGGTGAAACCGACACGGAAACTCCAGTTCTGCCATTCGATTTTCCAGCCGTCGACCGTAAAGCTCGGCCCTTGCGGCTGAACGATATGCAGCGGCGTGAGATCGGGCCGCGGTTCCGGGAAGGTTTCGCGGCCATAATTGCGCTTCTTCCTCGGGACCGGAATGATCTTTTCATCGTCGACGAGATCGACCACTCGGTTGGTGATCAGATCGACCACCGCCACCACGCCCTCGATCGGATGTGCGTAACCGTTGTCACGGATATCCTCGCGCCAGTAGGACACGGCGCGGACGATGCGCTTTCCCTTCTCGAATTCGCGGCCAAAATAGCCGGAGGAAAAAGGATCGATCTGGATAAGCGGAATATCCTCGTCGGCAATGCCGCGCTTCTTGACGGCAGCAATCCAGCGCGGATCGGATTTGACGGTGCCTTCGACGGTTTCGAATTCGCACAGCATGATCGGCGGCTGACCATAGGGCAGTTCATCGAGAGGCAGCCGGATATAGGAGCACACCGTGCCGGCAGTCAGGTCGACGATGCCCTCGAAGGTTTCGCCATTGCTGATGTCGATTGCCAGGATGAAGGCGAGCCGCGGCAGCCTGTCGCCCAGGCGATGGGCGGCAAGATCCGCCTTGGTCGGCTCCTCCAGCCGGGTGATCGGAAAGCGGAAGGTGGGTGCGAGTGTCTGCCTATCCTTGAGTAGGGCAACGGCAGAAGCGATCTCGGCGAGGCTCAGGGGATCGAGCGGATGGGTGACTGCGACAACGGCGTCCATTGAAATACCTCTTTGTTTCGGGAGAGACGACGCACTATGGCGCGTCGCAAGCTGCGGTGATCAGGATCGACCGGAGCAGATCTGCGTCTCAATCATCATCTGGTCTGCATGAATGCAGAACAGAGAGCAAAAGGCATGTGCCTCGACGGCAACCAGCACTGTTGCGCCCGCAAGGACCGCGACCGCGAGAACCAGAAGGCGATCGACGGGTGCAAATTCAGCAACGGAACTCATTCGAAGACCTTTCCCAGGGAGGCGTAGAGAGCGGGCTTGGATCTCTTGACCCGGATCGCAAACAGCGCGCCAAGAATGCCCACCAGCACCATGGCATAGGGGAAAGCCTTGACGATCGGGCTTTCGCTGCCGGAAAGGAGTGAAAGATTGGAGCTGACCAGCACCAGCGAACCAATGAGGCCGAGGAGCGCCAGCGTCGGAGCGATAATCGTGGTCCAGGCGCTGTAGCTGTTCGGCGTCTTGCGGAAGAACATGATGATCGCGACGGAGACAAGCACCTGCACCAGCAGGATACCGATACCCGCAAGCGCTGCCA
Organism: Rhizobium sp. WYCCWR10014; assembly: GCF_001657485.1. Lineage (GTDB taxonomy): Bacteria > Pseudomonadota > Alphaproteobacteria > Rhizobiales > Rhizobiaceae > Rhizobium. The sequence continues at coordinate 69,797 of NZ_LXFU01000041.1, read as the reverse complement.
TCCATGAGAACACGACGGTGTAGGGATCGGCGCCGAAGATCACGAACAGGCCAAGGACGACGGCAGCGATCAGGCTTTGCAGCAGACCTGCAGCATAGGGTGAGCCATGCCTGGCGTGAACCTTGCCAAGCGCCCTGGCGGCCAGACCTTCACGACCAAGGGCGAAGAAATAGCGGTTGAGGGTATTGTGGAAGGACAGGATGCAGGCAAACAGGCTGGTGATAAGCAGCACGTTCATCACCTGGCTCGACCATGGGCCAAGCACGGAATTGGCGGCAGTGAAATAGAAGCTGTCGAGACTGGCAGCCGCAGCAGCCTGCACCTTGCCCGGACCGTAGAATTGCACGATTGCCCAGGTGGAGAAGGCATAGAAGAGGGTGATGAGCAGCACGGCAACATAGGTGGCGCGGGGAATGCTCTTTTCCGGATCTTCGGCTTCCTCGCCGAAAATGGCCGTCGCTTCGAAGCCGATGAAGGAACCGATGACGAAGACCAGCGCCACGCCGAGACCGGGCGCAAAGACCGACGATGGCGCAAAGGAAGAGAAGCTGATGCCCTCAGGTCCGCCGCCTGAAAAGACGATAGCAAGATCCAGAACCAGCAATATGGCGATTTCGGCAATCATGCAGACGCCGAGGATCGCGCCCGAGAAGGCGATGTTGCGCTGACCGCAGACCAGCACGACGACGAGTGCTGCGAAGGCGAAGGCCCACCAGGGCAGGACCAGCCCGAGCGGCGCTATGGCATTGGCCATGAAGAAACCGAACAGGCCATAGATGGCGATCTGAACCGCGCTATAGGTGACCAGCGCCATGAAGGCACCACCCACACCGGCCGGCTTGCCGATGCCGTGGGTGATATAGGTGTAGAAGGCTCCTGCCCCGCCGACATGCCGGCTCATGGCGGTGAAGCCGACCGAGAAGAGAAGGTAGAGCAGGCCGGCAAGCACGAAAGCGCCGGGGACGCCTGAACCATTGCCAAAGGCAAAGGCGGCCGGCGAAGCGCCGACGACAGCCGTAAGCGGCGCGGCCGCAGCAACGACGAAGAACACGATATGGGCGAGGCCCACCGAGTCCTTGGCCAGACGACGCTCCGGCGATGATGGTGCGGGCATGCTTGCTTCCAGTGTCATGGAGAACCCCTCTTTGCTTGTTTGTTGCCAAGAAGGTAAGCGCGGCGATCTGGCCCCGAAATTGCAGTTTATGCCAATGAATCGATAATTCGCGCCACGAAGGTCACCGGAGACGCTGAAAATGGCAGTTGCATCGCATTTGATCAGCCGCATGCCCGCAGTTGCTTCAATTCGAGCCTCCGTCTTGATCCCGCTGGTGCAACAAATCGATAAAAGATCCGGGAAAACCGACCTTCTTCTGGCTTCGCACGGCATTTTGCGCTCGCAATTGGAAGATCCTTACGCTGTCTTGCCTATGGCGCGTTATGTCGCACTGTTCGAGGACGCCGCGACGATAACCGACGAACCGGCACTGGGAGCTCGCATGGGCACCGGCTTCAAGCCCGCCGACATCGGTCCCATCGGCATGCTCTTTGCGCTCTCGCCGACCATTCGCAGCGCTTTCGAGCGGCTGTCGAAATATGTCAACGCAGTACAAGGCGCGACCAGTTCCGGCGTGTTCGAGGAAAATGGCGATTTTGTCTGGAGCTACCGGATCGTCGATCCCAGCATGTGGCCGCGCCGGCAGGACAGCGAATTCACGATCGCCGCCTCCTGTCAGCTCGTCCGTTCGTGCTTCCGCCGTGGCTGGCGGCCGATCGAAATACAGCTCGAGCATCACGCCCCGCGCGACGCCAGTGTGCTGGAACGCATCTGTGGCGCACCCATCCTGTTCGGCCAATCCGGCAACCGGATCGTCATGAACAAGGCGGAGGCTGACCGTGTGCACCGTGCGGAAGACAAAAGCCTGATCGAAATCCTGGAGCGGCATATCGGCGATCTCGTCAACGAGCCGGCGGCCGGCGATATCCTCAAGGAAAAGGTCCAGGCCCTGATCGGCATCTATCTCGGCCGCAAACCGGTCACGGTCGCAACGCTTGCCGCCGAACTGAAGATGTCGCCGCGAAGCCTGCAGCGCCGGCTGTCGGAGGAAGGCGTGTCGCTTCGCGATCTCCTTCGCCAGCACCGCCAGACACTCGCCGCCCATTATCTCGGCGACCAACAAGTCGCACCGATGTCCGAGATTGCGCGTGTGCTGGGTTATGCAGACAACACCGTGCTATGGCGTGCGCTGCGATCCTGGGAAAAGAAGGGGAACTACCCATCTTCGAGACGCTGATCGAGGATGCACGGCAACGGAGATCGCCCGATTGTTGCTCTACGGGGCAGCACCAAAGAAGGCGAGCCGGGTGAGGATCGTATAGTCTGCTTCCGATACCATCAGCGCCACGAAAACCAGCACCAACAGCGGCGGCAGCAGGATGGCGTAGACGAGCGCCAGCCGTTCCCAGGCCATGTGCATGAAGACGGCGACGATCAGCCCGGCCTTCAGCATCATGAACACGAGGATCAGCGTCCATCTCAGATAACCCTGGATTCCGAGATAATCGACCATGTAGGAAAAGGCGCTGAGCACGAAGAGCAGGCCCCAGACGAAGAGATAGAGCCGGATCGGGTGCTGCTGTCCGGTGTGTGTTTGTGCATGCACGGTTTGGCTTTGCGCATGCGCCGTTGTCTCGTTCATGACGACCTCACCACAGATAGAGCCCTACCACAGATAAAAAAACGCGAAGATGAAGACCCAGACCAGGTCGACGAAGTGCCAATAGAGGCCCATGATCTCGACGGCCTCGTAGCGGCCTTTCCGGCTGGTGAAGAAGCCACGCCGTTCCACGTCGAAATCGCCACGCCAGACCTTGCGGGCGACGATGATGAGGAAGATGACGCCGATCGTGACGTGGGTTCCGTGAAAACCTGTTATCATGAAGAAGGTCGATCCGAACTGTGCCGCCCCCCACGGGTTCTCCCAGGGGCGCACGCCTTCGGTGATCAGCTTCGTCCATTCGAAGGCCTGCATGCCGACGAAGCCTGCGCCGAGAACGGCCGTGAGCAGCATCAGCATGGCAGTCATGCGGCGGTCTCGGCGATAGCCGAAATTGACCGCCATCGCCATCGTGCCGCTGCTCGAGATCAGCACGAAGGTCATGATCGCAATCAGGATCAGCGGCACGTCCTGGCCGCCGATATGGAGCGCGAAGACCTCGCTCGGATTGGGCCATGGAACGGGCGTCGACATGCGGGCGGTCATATAGGCGATCAGGAAACAGCCGAAGACGAAGGTGTCGCTGAGTAGAAAGATCCACATCATCGCCTTGCCCCAGGAGGCGGTCTTGAAGGCGCGCTGATCCGAGCTGAAATCGGACGCGACACCGCGCAGGCCTGCCGGTCTGAGGTCTGCCCCGCCGTGTGTCTCGATAGTCTGTGCCATCTGCAAACCCCTTAGTTCAGTAGTGTGCGGCAGAGATCGACGAAATCATTCGCCCAGCCGGCAAAGAGCGCGAAGAGCAACAGCCAGACGGCGAGCATGAAATGTGAATAAATGGCGGAAAGATCGACGCTGAGGCGCAGCCGCTCCGGCGCAACGTCGGTTGAAAATGCCCTGACCGTCGTGTGCGCGAGCACGGCAAGCCCGCCGAGGATATGCAGCCCGTGCAGGCCGGTCAGCATGTAGAAGAAGCTGTTGGCGGGATTGTCGACAAGCACGTAGCCGGCCGCCACCAGCTCCCGCCATGCCTGGACCTGCCCGACGAGAAAAGAGACGGCAAGGACAAACGCGGCGGCAAGCGCCGGCCGCAGGTTTTCCATGCGGCCCTGCCCCGCTTCTCGTTTTGCCCATTGCAGCGCCGCACTGCTCAAGGCCAGTGCCGCGGTGTTCACCCAGAGGAGGCGCGGAACCGGCATCGCCCACCAGTCGGCGGACGCCGCACGCATGAAATAGGCGCTGACGGCAAGGCTGAAGAGCGCGCCGACGACGCCGAGAAACACGAAGAGGCCGATCTTCACTGCCGGCACCGGCGGCCGCTCAGTGCCGTGATTATCAGGCAGCTGCACCGATCCGGTTTCCAGCCAGGGCTTCGAGGTCAGCCGCTGCCCGGAAAGCCACCAGATGATGATGGCGCCGATCGCAGCAAGGAAGACCAGGATGACGTTCATGCGTGCACCTCCCGGGTGACGCCGTCGCTTGACGGTACATTCTGCGGGATGAAATCCTCGGCCGCCCCCGGCACGCTGTAGTCATAGGCCCAGCGGTAGACGATAGGCAGGTCCTTGCCCCAGTTGCCATGCGCGGGCGGCGTCTGCGGCGTCTGCCATTCGAGTGTCGTTGCCCGCCAGGGATTGCCGCCTGCCTCCCTGCCCCGGAAAAGGCTCCAGACCAGGTTGAACAGGAAGACCATCTGCCCGGCGCCTACGACGAGCGCCATGACTGTGATGAAGATATTCAGCGTATGCGCAGAAGGCGGAACGAAGGCCGTCTCTCCCATCTCGAAGTAGCGGCGCGGCATGCCGAGCAGGCCGAGATAATGCATCGGAAAGAAGATCGCATAGGTGCCGAGGAAGGTGATCCAGAAGTGGATCTGGCCGAGCACCTCGTCCAGCATGCGTCCCGTCACCTTCGGATACCAGTGATAGATCGCCCCGAAGATGACGAGGATCGGTGCGACCCCCATGACCATGTGGAAATGCGCAACGACGAACATCGTATCCGACAGCGGCACGTCGACGACGACATTGCCGAGGAAGAGGCCCGTCAGGCCGCCATTGACGAAGGTGACGATGAAGGCAAGCGCAAAGAGCATGGGCAGCGTCAGGTGAATGTCGCCGCGCCACAGCGTCAGCACCCAGTTATAGACCTTGATCGCCGTGGGCACAGCGATGATCAGCGTCGTGGTGGCGAAGAAAAAGCCGAAGGCCGGGTTCATGCCGCTCACATACATGTGGTGCGCCCAGACGACGAAGCTGAGCGCGGCGATGATGACGATCGCCCAGACCATCATGCGGTAGCCGAAGATGTTCTTGCGCGCATGCGTGCTGATCAGGTCCGAAACGATGCCGAAGGCGGGAAGCGCTACGATATAGACCTCCGGATGCCCGAAGAACCAGAAGAGGTGCTGGAACAGGATCGGGCTGCCGCCGCCATGCTGGAGCTGCGTGCCCATTTCGACGATGGCAGGCATGAAGAAGCTGGTGCCGAGCAGGCGATCGAACATCATCATGACGCAGGCGACGAAGAGCGCGGGAAAGGCGAGCAGCGCCATCACGGTCGCGGTGAAGATGCCCCAGACCGTGAGCGGCATGCGCATCAGTGTCATGCCGCGCGCCCGCCCCTGCAACACGGTCACCACATAGTTCAGCCCACCCATGGTGAAGCCGATGATGAAGACGATCAGCGAGGAGAGCATCAGCAGGATACCCCAGTCCTTGCCGCCAGGCGTGCCGGAGAGAACGGCCTGTGGCGGATAGAGCGTCCAACCGGCCCCCGTCGGGCCTCCTGGGGCGAAGAAGCCCGCGGCGAGGATCAGCACTGCGAGCAGGTAAATCCAATAGCTCAGCATGTTGGCGTATGGAAACACCATATCGCGCGCGCCGACCATCAGCGGAATGAGGTAGTTGCCGAAGCCGCCGAGGAACAGTGCGGTCAGCAGATAGATCACCATGATCATGCCGTGCATGGTGATGAACTGATAATAATGATCGGCATCGATGAAGGCGAAATAGCCGGGAAAGGCGAGCTGAATCCGCATCAGCCAGGAGAGCACCAGCGCCACCAGGCCGATTGCGATCGCCGTCAGCGAATATTGCACGGCGATGATCTTGGCATCCTGGCTGAACACATATTTTGTCCACCAGCTTTTCGGATGATAGAGCTCGACATCCTCGACTTCGGCAGAGGGGATGGCGCCTGCGCTGTCGGATGGAATCTCAACCATGATCTCTCTCCCCTTCGTCTCCCAGCGGTCTGCGACCGCTGCGGAGTTCAGTTTGCCGGCGGCATCTCTCCCGATGACGCCGTAAGCTGGGTGAATGTCTGCTGCTGTCCGAGCCAGGTCTGGTAATCCGCATCCTCGTCGACGACGACGGTGCCACGCATTTGCCCATGGCCGACGCCACAGAGTTCGGCGCAGAGGATGTCGAAGGTCCCTGTCCGCGTCGGCGTGAACCAGAAATAGGTGATCATGCCGGGTATCATGTCCATCTTGGCGCGGAATTCCGGCACGTAGAAATCATGGAGAACATCGACGGAGCGCAGTAATATGTGCACCGGCTTGCCGATCGGCAGATGTAGCTCGCCGCCCTCGATGATGACGTCGTCAAGGCCGCTTGCGTCGTTTTTATCAAGGCCGAGCGGGTTTTCGGGGGTGACGTCGCCGGTCTCGGCGCGGCCGAGCTTTCCGTCGGCTCCGGGCAGCCGGAAACTCCACAGCCATTGCTGGCTGACGACCTCGACCGATGCTGCATCGGCAGGCACCGTGATGAACTGGTTCCACACGATGAGGCCGGGCGCCAGCATCGCCGCAACGCCGACCGCCGTCCCGCCTCCCAGCAGCAATTCCAGCCTGCGGTTCTCGGGCTCGTAATGTGCCCGGTTACCCGGCTTGTGCCGGAAGCGGAAGACGCAATAGGCCATGAAAGAAACCACCGCCACGAAGACGATGCCGGTGATCCAGAAGGTGATGACGAGAGTGGTGTCGATATAGGTCCAGTTGGACGCGATCGGCGTCCACCACCACGGGCTCAGCACATGGAACAGCACGGAGCCGACGACAATCAGGACGAGGATCAGCACGACAGCCATGTCCGCTCCTCCTCGAGCAGGTCGACCCGTGAAACCGCATTCCGCAAAAAGTCCGTGTTTATTATCGCACAGATAGAAAATATCGGCAATTACGGCGATTTAGGCATGCGCCCCGGCCGCGAGCCGCCATATGGAGTATTGCCCGTCGCTGGGAATATTGCCCATCACTTGGAATATTGCTTGAGATAGGCGATGAGATTGGTGATTTCCTGGTCGTCCTTCACCCCGACGAAGGCCATCTTCGTACCCTTCACCTTCCCCTTCGGATTGTGCAGATAGTCGCGCAGCACCGTCTCGTCCCAGACGAGACCGCCCTCGCCGGCCGCCTTCATCCCGGCCGAATAGGCGTAATCGGGATGCGTTCCGGCCTTCCGGCCGAACAGCCCGTTCAACGACGGGCCGACCTTGTTCGTATCGGAATCGGCGACATGACAGGTCGCGCATTTCTTAAAAACGGCAGCACCCGCCGTCGCATCGCCCTCCTGCGCCCCGGCTTTACCAGGACAAAGAGCAATGACGGATGTGGCGATCAGCAGAACAACACGGTAATCCACGGCAAACCTCATCCTCCTAAAGGTCGCCAGCCACTTGCACCCTCCGCAATCTCTCGCGTGTGAGTGGTGGTTGCTATGGCACAAAGCTTAGTCCTTCGCGGGTGCAAGTCAATCGGTTCATCAATTTGGACGGGGGCCGGGCCTGTTCCGGTCCTCCCAGGAGGGTCCGTCACCCTCGGAGATTGGATATTGACGCCGGTATCGGCGACGCCATAATTGCTCGAAGCCCCCACAGTCGAAACCAGGCCCAGGAAAGGCGCGCAATGTCGATTGCTGAAATTCTGTCTTTTGCTTTCGTCACCGCGTTGCTCATCATTTCCCCTGGCCCCAACGGCGTCCTCATCGCCAAGACGGTGCCTACCTCGGGGCGTGGCGCCGGTTTCGCCAATATTGCCGGCTTCGTCGCCGCCTTCTATGTGCACGGCACCCTGTCGATCTGCGGCATCTCCCTGCTGCTGGCGCAGTCGGCGCAGGCCTTCCTCGTCGTCAAGATGATTGGCGCCGCCTATCTCTGCTGGATCGGTATCAAGGCGCTGGTCGGCGCCTGGCGCGGTTATGCCGTCGTAACGTCAGTGACCCCTTCCCGTAAGGTAAGACACCTCCCCCGTGCCTTCATCGAGGGTTTCCTCACCAACGCCCTGAATCCGAAGGTGTCGATGTTCTACCTCGCGGTCTTCCCGCAGTTCATCCACCACGACGCCAATGGCCGGGCCGCGATCGGCGAGGCTTTCCTTCTGGTCACCGTCCATGCCAGCCTCAACGTCATCTGGTTCGGTTCGATGGTCATGATCTTTGCCAGGCTCGCCAGAGCTGCGCGCAACCAGCGCTTCCAGCGCTGGCTGAAAGCCGCGACAGGCGTAGTCTTCATCGGCTTCGGCGCCAAGATGGCAACATTGCAGGCCGGATAGCGAGGACCGGCAAACCGCCTTCATCACGGAAAGGCAGGCCGAACGTCCGCAGGGCGGCAACAGGATCAGCGACCTGCCGCCAGGACCGCATATGATGCTGGCCTCGCGCCACCTCAGCTGCCGCCATTTAACTACGCCCCGATTGAAAGCGCCTCTTTTACCGCCAACTCGGCCATGGCGAGAGTGGCCTCGCGAGTCTTGGCGGCGGCGATGAAGCGGCCGTTGTGGCAGAAGCTTGCGCCCTCAATGCCGCAAACCGCCTCCAGTGCGCCATTGGTGAGCCCGGCCCAAGCCGCCGGCAGGTCGGCCCTGAGCTCGAACCCGTCCTCGGCGCGGCGGATGCCGGTCACGCACCAATCCTTTTCGCGCGGGTGAACGACGAACAGCAGGTGATCGGCGCCGGCCTTGACGATGGCGGGACGGAAGGGCATGCCCCTCGGCAATTCCAGAACACGCCCCTGCCCCGCAGCCTCGATTGCCCGATGCACGATCGCCTCGGCGCGCAATTTCGCGGCACTCTGGGCGATCCTGGCCTCGACGAAACTGCGGGCAATGGCAAGGGCCGCGTGGAAGGCGCGGTTATCGGCCTCAGGGTCTGCTTCGTCGAAAACCGGTTTCAGGGTCTCCAGCAGCGCTGGCAGCATCAACCCGGCCAACGGCCCCGAGGGGCTGAGCGCGCCATTATCGGTCAGATCGACCGGCAGCACGAAGCTGGCGTCGAAAGAGCCATGCATCGCTTCAACATGAGCTTCGGGAAGGCCGAAGGCCGTGAGATAATCGCGGCCGTAATGCTTCCAGATCAGGCCGAACGAGCTGTAGGGCTGGCCGTCGTCGCGCAGCGGCGCGCCGCGCTGGTGGTGATCGAATATCCCGGCTGCAGGGTCATAGGCTCCACCGACATCGTAGATGATCCGGTCTTCGCCCGGCGTGATCCACTCCGGCGCCCGACTGCGAACGATACGCGCCTGCGGGAAAAGCCGGGTCAGGATGACGCTCGACAGCAATTCGTCGGCATGAAAGCCACCGGAATGGGTGACGAGGAAATCGGGGATCATAGGAGCTATGCGCCTTGTCGTTCGCGGAGAGTCCGCTTGCAGGTCGGCACCAAATAACCGTTGCCGGCTGCTATCTCAACCCATACCTTAAATCGGAGTCGATTTAAGAATAAAATGACGCAGCAATCCAATGTGTTATAGCGCCTTTTCTCATGTCACCGAGATACCGGCCTCTAGCGGGTTTCATCGAAGCCCCTCAAGGGTACATCAGGAGTAACTCCGTGGAGATTCCCCAGCACTTTCATGTTGCCGAGACGGCAGGATGGCTTGTGAACCACCGTATCAATTCTGCCCTTCCCGGTTACCTCATAATCAGTTCCAAGACCGACACCAACGATCTATCGGATTTGTCCGAAGATGCTTTGGCTGAATTCGGCCCGTTGCTCGCAAAGGCGCAGAGTGCCCTGAAACAGGAGTTGAATGCTCAGCGCGTCTATATCGGCCGATATGGGCACACGCCCGGTTATCCGATCCATTTTCATGTGATCCCGATATATGACTGGGTGGAGGAATTGTTCTGGAAGGACGCTCGATATCGCCTGCTCGAGAATTTCGCAGAGGGACCGGGGGAAACCGCAACGGATGGCGCAGAACTGACACTGTTTGTCTGGCGAGAGTTCTGTGAACGCGCAGAGCCGCCGCCGATCAGAGGGCCTTCGGTCTCAGAGGCTATTAAGTTGCTGCGGGAGGCAATGCGGTTTCCGCCGCTGTAGATCTGTGTACTCATTCATGTCGCCCGAAAATGCCCAATGGTTTTGGCAAGACGGCATGCTTGAAGAAACGGGCCCAAGATAGCGCCGGCTTCGTGACCCCTGGCGATCCTACGGCCAAAAGCGAGGTTGAAGGTCTCCGACCGTCTCGACCAGTAGGATCTCGTCCTTGAGATCGGAATTCCCGGCCACCCGTCAATCCATGACGTACTGGATATGATGCCGGCCGTGCACGGCCGATTTCTGGACATGGGCGCGAACGCCGAAGACCCGGCCGATCATATCCTCCGTCAGCACCTCCTCCGGCGTGCCGGAGGCGACGACTTCGCCTTTCTGAAGCACCGCCAACCTGTCGCAGAACATTGCCGCCAGGTTGAGATCGTGCAGCGCGACGATGCAGGTGATGCCGAGCTTCGAGATCAGCGAGAGAATGTCGAGCTGATGCTGGATATCGAGATGGTTGGTCGGCTCGTCGAGCAGCAGTTCGCTCGGCGCCTGCGCCAGCGATCTGGCAATATGGACGCGCTGGCGCTCGCCGCCCGACAGCGTCTGCCAGAGCTGGCCCGCCCTCTCTTGCATGCCCACCCGCGACAGGGCCTCGTCGACGGCGGCGTCGTCTCCCGCGCCCCAGGACGACAACAGCCCATGATGCGGCGTGCGGCCGAGCCGCACCACGTCGCGCACGGTCAATTGCGTATCGGTCGTCGACTGCTGCTCCACAAAGGCGACGCGACGCGCAAGGGCCGCGCGCGGCAGCGAGGAAATGTCGTCGTCACCCAGCCGGATGATGCCGCTGCGAACCCTGCGCAGCCGGCAGATCAATCTGAGAAGGCTGGATTTGCCGGAACCGTTCGGTCCAAGCAGGCCGAGCACCTTGCCCTTTTCCACCGTCAGGCTGACGCCGTTGACGATGACGATATTACCGGCGGCAAAGCTCACCTCGTCGATGCTGATGCTCATGCCTTCCCCCGCACACGATAGAGGATGACGGCGAAGGCCGGTGCGCCGAAGAGCGCGGTGACGACTCCGATCGGCAGGATCTGCTGCGGGATGATGATGCGCGAAATGATGTCGGCTCCGACCATGTAGATCGCGCCGCCAAGCGCCGTTGCCGGCAGCAGCCGCCTATGCGCCGGCCCGACGAGGAAGCGGGCGGCATGGGGGATGACGAGGCCGACGAAGCCGATCGAACCTACCATGCTGACGACGCTTGCCGTCATCGCCGCCGTCATGGCGAACAGCACGATCTGGACGCGGCGTACGGCGATGCCGAGCGAGGCGGCGGCATCCGTGCCGAAGGCGAAGGCGTCGAGCGCCCGCACATGGGCCATACAGATGACGAAACCCGTAAGCGCGATCGGCACCGACAGATAGACATCGGGCCAGCGCACGCCGCTGAGCGAACCCAGCAGCCAGAACAGGATGCCGCGCGCCTGCTCGGCATTGGCCGATGTGGTCACGATGTAGGAGGTAAGCGCATTGAAGAGCTGCGAACCGGCGACGCCGCACAGGATGATGCGCTCGCCGGTTCCCCCCGTACCCGTCGCCAGAATGCCGACCAGCAGAAAGGCAATGACCGCACCGATGAAGGCGCCGCTCGACAAGCCCAGAACACCGTAGCCGAAACCGAGGATCATCACGCAGACGGCCCCCGTCGAGGCGCCGGCGGAGATGCCGAGCACGTAGGGTTCGGCCAGCGGATTGCGCAGCAGCGCCTGCAGGATCGCGCCTGTGAGCGAGAGCGACGCGCCGACGCTGGCAGCGACGAGCGCGCGGCTCAGACGATAATCCCAGACGATGCCCTGGTGGATGCGGCTGAGCTCGAAATCCGTTCCGAACAGGCGGTTCGAAACCGCCTCCGCTGTCGTCGCAAGCGGGATGGCGATCTCGCCGATCGAAACGGCAAGGCTGATCATCAGCCCGAGCAGGAGAAGTGCCGCAATGGTGAGCGCGGCAAGCGCCCACCATCCCTGTTGCCTGACCGACATTGCCTTCACTGCGCCAGCCCGAAGGACTTGATGCCGTTCGCCAATGTCTCGATGCCGTCGATCGTGCGGATCGTCGGGTTCATCGACTGCGCGTCCATCATCACGAAGTGCTTGTTTTTGACCGCGTCCAGCTCCTTGGTCACAGGATCGTTCTCGAGGAAATCGACCTTGACCTTGGGATCGTCAGCGGCGTAACGGCGGCGGTCCATGGTTGCGAGCACGATCACGGCCGGGTTCGCCTGGGCGATGGTTTCCCAACCGACCAGCGGCCATTCCTCTTCCGTCGTGACGACGTTCTTCGCGCCGATCGTCTTCAGAATATAGGCGGGCGCGCTGTTTTTACCGGCGATGAAGGCGTCGCCATTGACCTCCTTGCTGGAGAACCAGAAGACGACGGGCAGGTTCTTGCCCGAGGCGCCCGATATCGAAGCAACGGCATCCGCCTCGCGCTTCTTCAGCTCCGAAATCAGCGCATCGCCGCGCTCTTTCACGTCGAAAATCTCCGAGAGCTCGGCGATTTCTCTGTAGATCAGCTCCATCGTGAACAATTCCCCACGCACGCCGTCGCCGCCGTCGGTATTGACCTTGGCGACGCAATCGGCCGGCGCCAGATAGGTATTGATCCCGAGATCCTTGAACTGCTCCCGCTTGCCGACCGAGCCCTGTGCGCCGACATGCCATTCGAACTCGGCCGTCACCAGGTCGGGCTCCTGCCCGACGACGGATTCGAAGCTCGGATCATTGTCGGCGAGACGTTTGATCTTGCTGTTGGCCTCGGCATATTGCGGCAGGACGGGACCGACCCAGACGGCCGTTCCGGCGATCTTGTCGGCAAGGCCGAGCGAGAAGAGCACTTCGGTCATGCCCTGACCGATCGAAACAACTTTGGATGGCGCCTTTTCGAAGGTCACCTGTTGGCCGCAATTGGTGATGGTCAGGGGATATCGGGTCGCGGCAAGGCTTGGTGCTGCAAGGCCGGCGAGCCCGAAGGCGAATGTCATGGTGGCGAGAATCTGGCGCATGGAAAACCTCGATGAAGGAAAAAATCACGGCCGTTCCGCGCATATGCGCGGACCGAGAGCACGCTTAGGCGTGCACTAGCCGCAGGAGGCCCAATCGAGACGGATGCATGCCGGAATTCGGCGAAGGTTCAGCAGGTCAATCATATCTGTTCCTTGTCCGGGCATCCCCGCCCGGTTGATTGGATCGTGATTGACGGCAGGTCTCCTGGCTTGCGGATATCCGTCGTTTCATCCTCCTTCCCGCGATACCTCGCAGTGGCAGGGCCATGAGCCCTTCAGAGATGGCCGGTCGCTGGCCACTCCTGAGATGATCGACAATCCGCTTACAGTTGCGGGGGCAGCCACGGTCTCGGTCCCTACTGGGTCGTCCTCACCGTGTTCCCTATTAATCCCCTTGGAGTCATCTTCAGGGAACCGTCGCACCCAGTTACGTCGCCGCCCCCCCGGCGTCAATAACTATTCCCGCGCGTCATGCCGCCTCACCGACAAATGCGCGCCGTCTCACCGCGCAAACCACCGGTTGCCAAAAGAAGTTTGACAGTGATACTGCCATTATGGCATTAAGACTGCCATGAATAAAGTGACCCCGCCTCGCCCCACGGCCCGCGAAGAGTTGGCGACCATCACGCAGGACCGCATCATGGAAGGTCTTGCCGCCCTGTTGCGCGCCGGTAGCGATGAGGTCACCTTCGATCTGGTCGCCCGCCAGTCCGGCGTGCCGCAGCGCACGCTTTATCGCTATTTCGCCAACAAGGAGGCGCTGTTCGCCGCGTTCTGGCGCTGGCTCAACAGGCGGATCGCCGTGCCGGCGTTGCCGGCTTCGCCTGAGCAAGTGGTGGCGCATATTCCCGAGCTCTTTTCTGCCTTCGACCGCGACGAGCCGCTGGTGAGAGCGATGCTGCACAATCCTCATGGCCGCGCGGTGCGGCTCGCCCATGCCGAGGCGCGGCGCGAGAAGTTTTCGATCGCGCTGCGCGATGTCACCGGGACGATTCCCGCAGAAGATGCCCGACATCTGCTCGCCGCGGTGACAGCGCTCTGCTCGGCTTCGGGATGGGAGAGCATGAAAGATAACTGGAGCCTGTCGGCCGCTGAAGCCGCGAAGGCCGCACAATGGGCCGTGCAGGCCCTGATCGACGATGCACGCCGGCGTTCCCGCGGGACCGAGACCCGCCAGCCGGCAACAATGGAAGGAGACGCGCGATGATTCATCACATGTCGTTCGGCGTGCGCGATCCCGGTCGCGTCGCTCGCGTGCTGGCGGAGCTCATGGAGGCGACCGCGCTGCGGGCGCCAACCCCACCCTTTCCCCATGACGCCTGGCTCGTCGTATCGGGCGATACGCAAGGCTCCTTCCTCGAAATCCTGCCCGCAACCTCGGTCTTCGATCCGGACGCACCGCTCGGCATCCGCCAGCGCCCGGCGACCTTCGAGCCGGTCACTGCCCACGTGCTGGTCAGCGCCGCGGTAGACGCCGCATCGATCGAGACCGCCGCCGCCCGCGAAGGCTGGCGCGCCGAGCAGGTGGAAACCGGTCTCTTCAGGATCCTCAAGCTCTGGGTCGAGGACAACGTCCTGGTCGAATTCCTGGCAAAGGGTGAAGCCGATCGTTACATCGAAGCCTTCGGCCCCGTAGGCCTCCCCTCGCTCGACGGTAAATTGCGCGACCTCGAGGCAAAGCTTGGCGATGCCCTCGCGCAGAAGCTGCCGCCTGGCGTGCTGGAAAAAGCGCTGGGACATCCGCGGGCGTAGTCGTTGCCGGAGCTGCGTCACGACGGATTGCGGAAGGCAGGCCCCCGACATAGCTTTGGCGCCACCGATTTCAACGAGGTTTGATGTAGCGATGAGCAATCCGGATAGCGCCGATCTCGCCGCCGCCAGGATAGACGCAATTCGCCAGGCAGCCGAGCAAGGCGATGCGCAAGCACAATTTGAATTGGGCCACATGACCGCACGAGGTGAAGGTGTTACCCGCGATAAAACAGAAGGCGCGGGATGGCTTCAGAAAGCGGGCGAACAAGGTCATATCAACGCGCAATTCCTCCTGGCGGGCCTCTATCTCATGGGGGACGGAGTTGCACAGAGCGCGCCCGAAGGCTGCGAGTGGCTCGAGAAAGCCGCCAATCAAGGCCATGCCGACGCGCAATATTTGCTGGGCTTGATGAGAGAAGATGGCGACGGTTGCGATATCGATGCAGCAGACGCTGTCAGATGGTACAGCCAAGCCGCAGGTCAGGATCATGCCGGTGCACAGTACAGGCTAGCCCAGTTGAAAGAGCACGGCGTGGGCTGCGAGATCGATCTGACAGAAGCATTCAAATGGTACCGTCGTGCTGCACTTCAGGATTACCCGGATGCAAGGGAAGATCTACTCGGATTGTGCCGTGCACATCCAGACCTGCCGCTACCGGTGTCAGAATTGCTCGATGGCAAAGGTCGCTCCTGATACCCAGCTCTTTTTTCCGGGCGGCGCAGCGTCCAGACGTCGTCACCGGCCAACTATCCCCGCCCCTACAAAGCATCCAGCGGTATCTTCAGATACCGCCGGCCATTCCCCTCCGGCTCGGGCAGCCGCCCGCCGCGGATATTCACCTGCAGCGCGTGCAGCATCAGCTTCGGCTTCGGCAGCGTGCGGTCGCGTGCCTGGCGCAGCGCCACAAAACCGGCCTCGTCGATGCCTGCAATATGCGGATTGGCGCGCTTCTGCGCCGCCACCGTGCTTTCCCAGCGTGGGTGCCGGCCGCCCGGCTGATAATCGTGGCCGGAAAAGAGCCGGGTTTCCTCGGGCAGCGACAGGATGGCCTGGATCGAGTGCCAGAGGGCAGTAGCACTGCCGCCGGGGAAATCCGTACGCGCCGTGCCGGAATCCGGCGTGAACACCGTATCGTGCACGAAGGCGGCGTCACCGATCACATAGGTGATCGAGGCGAGTGTGTGCCCGGGCGAAAACATCACGCGGACTTTAAGCGCACCGATCTCGAACGTGTCGCCATCGGCAAACAGCCGGTCCCATTGCGAGCCGTCGGTTTTAAGCGCCGGCCAGTTATAGATCTCCTTCCAGAGCTTCTGCACGTCGGTGACATGCACGCCGGTCGCCGTCGGCGCGCCGGTCTTCTCATGCAGATAATGCGCGGCGGAGAAATGATCGGCATGCGGATGCGTGTCGAGGATCCACTCGACCGTCAGCCCTTCACTTTTGATATGAGCGAGGATGGCGTCGACAGTGGCCGTTCCCGTCGCCCCCGACATCTCGTCGAAATCGAACACCGGGTCGATGATGGCGCAGCGTCTCGTTGCCGGGTCGGAAACGACATATTGCACACTGCAGGTGCGGGGCTCGAAGAAGGCCTGCACATGAGCCGCCTGCCCTGCCCGCTTCTCCAGCCAGCGGCGCGCGCCGGCAAGATCGAAACCGAGGTTTTGACCAAAGGCTTCGACATCCCCGGGCTTCATCCGCCCATCCAGCACCTCGCCCAGCACATAGAGCATCAGCGCCCGCGTGCCGCTCTTGCAATGGGCGACAACCGGCCCCTTCGCTTGCGCCATCGCCGCCTGAAAGGCGCGGATATCGGCTTCGGTGATCTCGGTCCCCTTCACCGGCACGAAACTGTAGGAAAGCCCGACCGCGGAGGCGGAAGCCTTTTCCACCGTATTGCCCGGCTGCTCCGGCTCCTCGCCGTCAGGCCGGGCATTGATGACGGCGGCAAAGCCTTGAGCCGCGAAGGCAGCAAAGCCTGCGGCATCGGGCTGCCCCGCCACCGATATCAGCTCATTGACCTTCACGGATGTCATCGAAGTCCCCGCGCTGCCCTCGTCGGGCATTATCGCATGTATATCGATACAATCTCACAAGTATATTGCCGAGCGCAAGAATAGGCGCTTGGTATTCCTCCGCGCCTGTCGCCGGTCCGCAAAGCCTGACGACGCCGGCGGGAGACGCCGCCCGAACTCCCGCCCATCTCGACGGTGTATCGTCAAAACGACAGCGTCGCAGCACCCTCCTTGATCTCGGCATGCATGGCGCTGGCGCCGACGATGACGACGCCGTCGAGCATGTCCTCCTGCGTGTAACCGCGCGAGGCCACGCAGGGTGGGCACGCCCAGATCGTGCCGCCGCGCTGCTGGAAATTCTCGATCAGGCTCGACAGCGGATCGAGCGGCGGCACATGCGTCATACGCTGGCCGCCCTTGCGCACCAGGTCGATCCCGGTGCTGGTGAGGAACACAGAAACCTTCAGCCCGGCGGTGATGCCGCCATTGGCAATAGTGAAGGCGACGGAGGACAGTTCGGATTCGATGCCCTTGGTAACAAGCACGACCAGTTTGTCGCTTTGAGTTTGCATAGTATTCTCCCAGTGAGTTGAAGTGAACGCTCACGACGAGCGAGCAGGAACACCATAGGAGGGTGCGCGGGGCGCGTATTTGGCCGGAATGCGTGAAGCCTTGTCCGAAAATCCAGACGCTGCGGGTGTAGCGCGCGACGACGTGCTGTCGGCGCTGCTGTCGACGATCCGCCTCTCGGGATCGCTGCAGTTCTGCTTCATGCCGACGGGCGACTGGCAGACCGATGCCGCGCCGTCGCTGGCAAATCTTTCGGCCAAGGCTTCGGGCACGATGCCGTTTCACATCGTGGTGGAGGGCCGCTGCTGGTTGAAAACGGAAGGCGAAGAGAGCGAGCTGGAGGTCGGCGACGTACTGGTCTTCCCCTTCGGCACCGGCCATCAGCTCGGCGCGGGAAGAGACGGCACGTTGGTCCTGCCAACCCGCGACCTGCCGCAGAAGCCATGGCGTGAGATTCCCGTGCTGCGCTATGGTGAGGCGGCTCAAGGGGTGCGGCTGCTCTGCGGCTATCTGCAATGGGACGGGTTGAGCTTTGCGCCGCTGCGTCAAGCGCTGCCCAAGCTGATCCATGTCAGGACACGAGCCGCCAATGACGGCGACTGGCTGCGCGCCACCATCCGCCAGATGGTCGAGGAGGTCGACAGGCCTCGCGCCGGCGGCGTCTCGATG
This sequence comes from Rhizobium sp. WYCCWR10014, assembly GCF_001657485.1. Taxonomy (GTDB): domain Bacteria; phylum Pseudomonadota; class Alphaproteobacteria; order Rhizobiales; family Rhizobiaceae; genus Rhizobium. The sequence goes on along the minus strand of NZ_LXFU01000041.1, from coordinate 51,744 downwards.
CTGCCGCGGCTGACCGAAATCGTCTTCATCGAGATCCTGCGCCATCAGATCATGATGGCCGAGCCGCGCTCGGTCGGCTGGCTGGCAGCGCTGGCCGACCCGGCGCTGTCGCGCTGCCTCTCCCTCATTCACGACGATCCCAAACGTGACTGGTCGCTGGAGGACCTCGCCGCCGCCGCCGGCCAGTCACGCAGCGCGCTGGCCGACCGCTTCCAGGTAATGCTAGATACCTCGCCGATCCGCTATATCAGGGACTGGCGGCTCTATCTCGCAAGCGTCGCGCTCGCCACCTCAGGCCAGCCGATCGCGGCGATCGCTTACGAGGCGGGCTATGCCACCGAAGCCGCCTTCAACCGCGCCTTCTCCCGCACCTTCGCCACCCCGCCGGCCGCATGGCGGGCGATGGCGCGGGCATAGAGGGTGATCGGCACCCAGGAGAGCCTCATTCTGAGGCGCGCCGCAGGAGCCGCGAAAGATGAGGTTGGTTGCAGAATGCCGCGACACTCATGGGTGGAAAGAATCAAAGGATGCGCTAATTAGAAACACCATCAAAATCTGGAGCGAGCCTTGGATTCGGAATCCCCTCAGCCACTCACAGCTCGCTTTCCTGTCGGCGGAGGAGAAATTGGCCGACTGATCCAGGCTCGCGACTGGAGCAGAACGCCGCTCGGTCCTCTTGACCTCTGGCCGCAAAGCCTGAAGACGGCTACCAATATGCTTTTGCTGTCACCCGTGCCGATCGTTCTCTTATGGGGCGAAGACGGGGTGATGATCTACAACGACGCCTACTCCGTGTTCGCGGGCAGCCGTCATCCGGATCTTCTCGGTTCCAAGGTCCGCGAGGGCTGGAGCGAAATTGCCGACTTCAATGACAATGTGATGAAAGTCGGGCTGTCCGGGAAAACACTCGCCTACGAGAACCAGGAGCTGACGCTGTTGCGGCACGGCAGTCCGGCTCCCGTCTGGATGAACCTCGACTATTCGCCCGTCCTCGACGAAAGCGGAAAACCCGCCGGCGTCATCGCCATCGTCGTCGAAACCACGAAAAGCGTCCTTGCCCAGCGCCGGCTGCGCGAGAGCGAAGAGAGGTTCAGGGCGTTCACGACCGCGACGACCGACATCGTCTACCGTATGAGCGCCGACTGGCAGGAGATGCAGCAGCTCGACGGTCGCAACGTTCTCGCCGACACGGCCAATCCGACTGTCGCGTGGCAGGAGGTCTATTTGTTTCCCGAGGACATTCCCGCGATCCAGGCGGTGATCGACGAGGCCATATCAAGCAAGGGTGTTTTCGAATGCGAGCATCGCGTCCGGCGGGCCGACGGCAGCACCGGGTGGGTGCTGTCGCGGGCCGTGCCACTCTTGAACGACGCAGGCGCCATCGTCGAATGGTTTGGGGCCGCGACGGATATCACCGAGCGACGACGCAAGCAGCAACAGCTGGAACTTGTCGTTCACGAGCTCAACCATCGCGTCAAGAACAATCTGGCGATGGTGCAGGCTTTTGCGTACCGCACCTTCCGGGATGCCGAAGACATCCCTCGTGCCCTGGACAGTTTCACCGCGCGGCTGGTGTCGCTCGGTCGTGCCAATGATCTGTTGACAGGCGAATTGTGGAGCAGCGCCTCCTTGAAACAGACGCTCGACCAGGCGACCGTTCCGCATCGGCCGGACGGCGGGCGGTGGGAGTTGACCGGAGACGATATAAGGGTGTCAGCAAAGACGGCGCTGGCGCTGACCATGGCCTTTCACGAACTCGGCACGAATGCCGTGCGCCATGGCGCATGGTCGAATGACGGCGGCGCCGTCAGCGTCAAATGCTCCCTCCACGTCATCGGCGACGGAACGCAACGCTACCGCATAGCCTGGGACGAACATGGCGGGCCGCGTGTCGAACAACCGAAGAGGAAGGGATTCGGCACGGTCCTCATACAGCGCGGCCTTGCGGCGGAGACGGGAGGCAGTGTGGATATTTCCTTTGCCGAAACGGGCTTTTCCTTCCGTCTCGAAGCGCCCGCAGACCGTCTCCGGAACGAATGACATGGCCAAGCGTGTTCTTGTCGTTGAAGATGAAATGACCATCGCCATGATGATCGAAGATATGCTCATCGACCTCGGTCACGAGGTTGTCGCGACAGCCGCGCGTTTACCCACAGCGCTGGAGGTTGCCGCCGATGGAAATCTTGATTTCGTCATTCTCGATGTGAACCTGGCCGGGCATCAGTCATTCCCGGTGGCGGCAGTCCTTCAGCAGCGCGGTATCCCGTTCGCCTTCGCAACCGGATATGGGCCAGCGGGTATCGATCCCGCCTTTGCCGGCCGGCCGGTGCTGACCAAGCCGTTCACGATGACCGATCTTGCCGCTATCATCGAAACTGTCGGCTGAGACCCAAGAGGGCCGACGCCCAAGTCCAAGAGCCGCTCCAATGAGACGTGTTGTGGCGGGCGATGGCGCAGGGGGTCCGATCGACACCCTGAGGATCAATCAGCGCGGTTGTGGACCTGTCAACCCGAGGGCCAGCGTGATGTCGTTGATGATCCCCAGTCGCGCTTCGATCACCGCGATTTTCTCAGGTGTATCGGCACCAAAGGCCTCGATATCGATGAACATTTGCTCGCAACCGCCTGGCGTGACCGTGCCGAACATCTGGCCGGGTTCGTCGCCTATGTTTCGCCAGCTGTGCGGTACATGTGGCGGCAGAACGACGACGGTTCCCACAGGCGCGTCGAACGCCTCGTCGCCGCATTGGAATCGATAGAGCCCGCGGATGACCCGAAAGACTTCGATCTCCCGCGTATGCGTGTGCGGGGCCGGACCATGACCGGGCGGCGTGAAGGTTTCCCACATCCCGAACGCGCCGCCGGTCTCGGTGGCTGTGGCATGGATGACGATCCTCGCGCCAAAGGGCGTCCTCGCCACGCGCTCCTTGCCGGGCAAAGAGACGACGGCGCTCCTGAAACTCGACATATCCACCTCTCCTCGATTGCATTCTTTGGGCGGAGCCCTGCGCCTCACCCTTGCGGCGCCGGCTCATTGAGCATCGCTTCGATATTGTATCCGTCGGGATCGAGAACGAAGCAGGCATAATAGTTCTCTTCATATTCCGGCCGCGGGCCGGGCGCGCCATTGTCCCGGGCGCCGGCTTCGAGCGCGACCCGATAAAACGCCTGGACCTCCGCCCTGCTCCGAACCCGGAAGGCAACGTGCACTCGCGTCAGAGGCGGCTTGTCATCGGTATGCTGGATCTCGAACAGGCTGCCGCCGACATCGAAGGCCCAGAACACGCCCTCCTTCCCGAAGGAGAGGCGATAACCCAGAGGTTCGAAAACGCGTTCATAAAACAGCTTGCTCTTCTCAAGGTCACTCACTGCAATGGTAATATGATCGATCATGCCGTGCATCCCTATCGTTCCAGCGTCCCATCATAGTCGAAATCGCCGCGGCGGAAAAACAGACGACTTTGATGGCGAAGGGTGAATGCCAGATCAGTGGTCCCTGCCCAGACAGAGCGGACTCACCCACACCCACAGCCCACCTGCCCGCCAGACAGCAAAACCCCCGCCAATCATTGACGGGGCTGTGCATGCTCAAAATCGGTCCGCATCCTCGCCTTGTCGACCGGCAGCCGACGCGTCCGCGCAGTCGAACATTCCGACTATCGCATCGACATCAACTCCGTCATCAGCCCTGCTTTGATTTCGAGTACAGGTCGATTGACTCCGGGATGACCGATGTCATCCCGGGGATAACCGATGTCCCTCAACTGGTCGCGCGTCAGATCTGCCAATGCCTTCCGTCTTGCAACGCTCCGCTGCCACTTCCTCACGGCAGCGACGATGATTGCCACGCTGTTCGGCCTGAACCCGAACAACTGTCCTTTCGGCGCACAGATGCCGATGTGAGTTTCCGTGTGAGCCATTTTCAGTCTCCCATTTGTGAGATTCGCAAGTGGGAGCCTGACACGCGGGCGTATTCCGGCTGTTCGGTTCAGCGTGAAGGGCCAGGAAAACTTCGACAAGCCGCCGCTAAATCGGTGTTAAATCTCTTTGCCGAGATGCTATTCTGCGGCGGCAGTCGAAATCTGGGGGACAATCTGTGCGCATCAGGTTGATGGGTGGCCTCGAAGTGACTTCGCCGGAGCATCGGCAGGTTCGCTTCACCACACGCAAGACGTCGCTTCTCTTTGCTGCCCTCGTGCTCGGTGGCCCCCGCGGCCATCGCAGGGAACTGCTTTCCGAAGCTTTCTGGCCAGGACGAAGCAATGAGCAGGCCCGCAACAGCCTGCGCCAGGCGCTGGTCGATATCAGACGATCGTTTCCGGCTGGCGGGGATGCCGCCGTCTACATCGACGGGGATCAGGAGACCGTCGCGCTGATAACAGGTCCTGATGAAACCGACATTTCGATCTTCGACCGTAAACTGAAGGCCGGCCGGACGGCCGATCTCGCCCTTGCCGCCGATCTCTACCGTGGCGAGGTGCTGGCAGGCGAGGCCATTCCGGACGAATTGGACGAGTGGTTCGGCCCGTATCGGAGCACATATCAACGCAAGGCGCTGCAACTGGTGGAGCGGTTGAGCCAAGCGCTTTCGGAGCCAGGCACCGCGGAAGAATCGGCCTGCGAAGGACTGGCCGAAAGGCTGCTCGCTGTGGACCCGACCGTGGAGGCCGCCCATCGGGCGCTGATGCGGATCCACGCTCTCAGGGGTCACGAAAACGCGGCCCTGCGCCAGTTCGAAGCCTGCCGGGCGTTCTTGGAGAAGCATCTTCAGGCAGAACCAGAGGCAGAGACCTCCTCCCTGGCCGCTTCGCTGCAATCGCGCCAGGGATCCGAACATCAGCGGACGGCACCCAGCCTCGACGTGGCCTTACAGCCGCAGGTCTTCCCAGCCCCGGCAAAACATCACGACCGGCCATCGGTTGCGGTGTTGCCGTTTCAGAATTTAAGCGGCGACGCGGAGCAGGAATATTTTGCTGACGGCATTGTCGAGGACATCACCATCGCGCTCGCTCAATTCCGCCACCTCTATGTCATCGCACGGAATTCGAGCTTCACCTACAAAGGTCAGGCGGTCGACATAAAGCAGGTCGGACGCGAGCTGGACGTACGCTATGTGGTCGAAGGAAGTGTGCGCCGGACGGGTGACCGCCTGCGCATTGCCGGGCAGCTCATTGATACGTCGACCGGTACACATCTTTGGGCCGATCGTTTTGACGGAACCCTGGCGAATGTCTTCGATCTCCAGGATCAGGTCGCCTCGAGCATCGTCGGCGCCATAACGCCGAAAGTGGAGGAGGCTGAGATCGAGCGCGCCAAACGCAAGCCGACCGAGAGCCTCGACGCCTACGACTACTATCTCCGCGGCCTGGCGGCCTTCGACCGGACGGTAACCAACCGATCGGTCATCGACGAGGCCCTGCGGCTTTTCATGAAGGCGATCGAGCGTGACCCGGAGTTTGCCATTGCCCATGCACGGGCGGCACGCTGCTACGCCACCCGAAAGAGCAACGGCTGGATGCTCCATCCCGCAGACGAGACTGCTGAAGCGACCCGGCTGGCCCGGAGAGCGGTCGAACTCGGCTGGGACGATGCGGTTGCGCTTACCTACGGCGGATATGTCATCGGTTATGTCGGCGGCGACCTCGACGACAGTGCGGCCTGCATCGATCGCGCAGTCTTTCTCAACCCGAACCTGGCCGCTGCGCTCGGCGTCAGCAGTTGGGTGAAGGCCTGCCTCGGTGAACCCGACAAGGCCGTTGAACACGCAGCCCTTGCCATGCGCCTCAGCCCTTTGGATCCGCGCCTGTTCGCCTGGCAATTCAACACCGGGCTAGCGCATTTTTGCGCCGGTCACTATGAAGATGCTGCCGCTTGGGTAGGAAAATCGCTACGCCACCAGCCAAACTACCCGAGCGCCATGCGCGTGATGGCGGCGAGCCAGGCCATGGCCGGACGGCTTGCGCAAGCCCGGGAAACGATCACTCGCCTGTGCCTGATGGATCCCGCGCTCCGGCTTTCCAATCTCGCCGACGTGCTGCCACCATTCCGGCGACCGGACGATCGCAGTCGATATATCGAGGCTCTCAGGATGGCGGGACTACCGGAGTAGCTGCCTCAGCGGCTCCTTCGGAACGAAGGGGGCATGCCGGGCTATTACCCAGCCCCTATCGGCTAATTGCGAAACGATGCTGCTTCGTGCGAAATTGCCATGCTATGAACCACACGGGCGAAGTTCTCATTCTCACCGGGCCGCCGGGCTCCGGAAAAACCACGACGGCCGAGGCGCTCGCCCGCGAGCCCGGCTCGCCGAAGGTCCATCTTCATTGCGACGACTTCTGGCACTTCATCAAGAACGGGGTGATCCCGCCCTATCTGCCGGAAGCGCATGAACAGAATATCGTTGTTGTCGACGTCTTGACGAAGGCGGCGACAGGCTATGCCGGCGGCGGCTACTTCGTCGTCGTCGACGGCATTGTCGGGCCGTGGTTCCTGGAACCGTTCCGGAAAATCGCGGCACCCCTGCACTACGTGGTTCTGCGCCCGCCGCTCGATGTCGCCATCCGGCGCTGCCGCGAGCGTGGCGGCGACACGTTGACCGATCCCGGCCCTATTGCGGAGCTCCATCAGCAATTCTCGTCACTTGGCTCGTTCGAGCAACATGTCGTCTCCACGGAGGGGCACGACAAGGAAGACACGTTGCGCACGGTGATCGAGGCTATGCGCAGCGGCATGTTTCGCCTGGCGTCATAACGCAAGCCCCTCAGCTTCTGGCACAAGCGGTAGACCCTGCCGGGATCTTCTTACCCGATCCCCTTCGTCCTCTCCGCGCGAGCCGGGAAATTCATGAGCGGACCTCATAAGTTCATGCCGAGATCCCCGGCTAATCGCCGCCGAACTTTGCCCTATCTTGGGATCAAACTTGGGAAGGAGGACTTGAAATGATCAAACGCAAGCTCGGCCAAAGAGGCCCTGACGTATCGGCGATCGGTTTCGGCTGCATGGGGCTGAACTATCATCGCGGGCCGGCGATGGAGCGCGGCGATGCCATTGCGCTCCTGCGGGCCGCGCATGAGCGGGGCGTGACCTTCTGCGACACGGCCGAAGCCTACGGGCCGTTCACCAACGAGGATCTCGTCGGCGAGGCGCTGGCGCCGATCCGTGATGAGGTGGTGATCGCGACGAAATTCGGCTTCAAGGATGGCCGGCCGGAAGTCGGCCTGGATAGCCGGCCGGCTCGCATCCGCGTGGTCGTCGAAGAAGCCCTCAAGCGGCTTCGCACCGATCGCATCGATATCTTCTACCAACATCGGGTCGACCCTGCCGTACCGATCGAAGAGGTGGCAGGCACGGTGAAGGATCTGATTGGCGCCGGCAAAGTGCTGCATTTCGGCCTATCCGAAGCTGATGCCGGTTCCATTCGCCGCGCCCATGCCATCCAGCCGGTCACCGTCCTGCAAAGCGAATATTCGCTGTGGTGGCGCAACCCGGAACGGGAAATCCTGCCCATCGTCGAAGAGCTCGGCATCGGCTTCGTGCCCTATAGCCCGCTCGGCCGCGGGTTTCTGGCCGGCAAGATGGACGAGAACACCAGTTTCGAAGGCGGCAACGACCACCGCAAGACCAATCCGCGCCTTTCGGCCGAAAACCGCAAGGCGAACCAGCCGGTGGTCGATGCGATCGAGGCGATTGCCGGCCGCAGGAACGCGACGGCGGCCCAGGTCGCCATCGCCTGGCTGATGGCGCGCAAACCCTGGATCGTCCCCATTCCCGGCACCACCAAGCTGCACCGGCTGGAGGAAAACATCGCCGCCGCCGACATCGCCTTCACATCCGAAGAACTGGCCGAGATCGACGCAGTCTTCTCAAACATCGAGATCCACGGGGACCGCTACGCCGCAACGTCGGCCGCCCGCGTCACGCGCTGAGCCGAAGGCCAATGCCCGTTGGCCCTCAGTCGCTGACGTCTTCGAGAAACCCGCAAAACCGCCCGCGAGAAATCGCGGACGGTTGCATCATCGTGTGGCACCCGCCCCAGGCGCGGATGATCAGTCCTGGCCCTGCAGGCGGTCCATGACCTGCAGCAGCAGATCGGCGCAGGCCTTCATCGGTTCATCCTCGGCGCATTTGAGATCGATCCGAGTATTCCCGTCTTCAATCCGGAAATGGGCTGCCTTGGACGCCGGTGGTGGCGGCGGGCGATGACCGCGGAAACCCATGTCGCCACGGAAGCCCATGTCGCCTCTCCGACCATGCCAGCGGTAATCGGGGCGATCTCCCGGCCGCGCATCCGGCCGGTCCGTCATCTGCTCATCGTCATCAGGAGCAGACTGAGACGGAGGCGGAGGCGGCGAGCCGGGTTCGACCGCGGCGGGCGGAGTCCCGGCGGATGGCGGAGCGGGCGGCTGTTGGGCGAAGGCGGTGCCGGCCAGTGCGGCAAGGGCAAGGCCTGATAGGAGAAGTCTTTGCATGAAAAGCGTTCCTTTCGGAGTTATAGGGCGTGTCTGTAAACACCCCAGCGCGGCTTTGGTTCACGCCCGTCAGGGCCCATGATCGAAATCCGCAAATCGTCTGTGCGGCGGACCTTTCGGCGGACGCAACGCTTCGGTTCGTCCATCCTGACGAACGAGGTAGCTCGCATGAACGAAGCCGTCGTCGAAACGTCCCTGGACGGTAACGGCTTCATCCTTCGCGACAAGATCCCCGTCCTCGCCGGCCCGGCCGGTTTCAACAAGCGCCTTGCCGCTCTCGTCCTGCAACACGAACTTGTTGCCGTAGATCTCGGCGACCTTGCCCTTGATGGTAACGAGGCTGGTGGCCGGCATGGCCGAAATCGCCACCGGCGTCATCGGCGCCATCTCGGGCGTTGGACGCATCAGCTTCACAGCACCCGCACCCCCGGCCACGCCGATGACGAGCGCCACGGCGGCTGATATGACGGGGATCGCCAGCCGGCGCCGGCGGTATGCTGGCGGCACGGGCGTGGCACCCTCGGAATGTTCGTTGTCTTGGTCGTTGATCGGCATATATCTGCTCCTTGCTTCAGTAATTGTCGCAATCTAGCCGCCACACCCCCTCGCCTGCCTGAACCTCCCTGTTCAGATTGAGTTAAGCTCGGCCCGATAGTTTTGGCCCGTCCCCAGAGATGCCCTGCGATGAAAGCCCTGCCCCATGCGCGTACTGCTCGTCGAAGATGACGAAGACCTGAGCGGCCGGATCGCCGCCGTGCTGCGATCGGAGAACTTCGTCGTCGATATCGCCCGCAACGGCGAGGACGCTCTCCATGCGGGCCTCACCGAACTCTTCGATGTCGCGATCCTCGACCTAGGCCTGCCGAAGATCGATGGTGTCAGCGTGCTGAAGGGCTGGCGCGAGGGCGACCGCAACCTGCCGGTTCTGGTGCTGACGGCGCGCGACGGCTGGCCGGACAAGGTCTCGAGCTTCAAGGCCGGCGCCGACGATTTCCTCGCCAAACCTTTCAAGGTGGAGGAACTGGTGCTGCGCCTGCGCGCTTTGGTGCGCCGGGCATCTGGTCACGCCGCCTCGCGGCTCGTCTGCGGCGCGCTGGTCTTCGATGCGCAGCTCGGCACCTTCGAGCTCGACGGCCTGCCGCTGAAGCTGACGGCGCTGGAATGGCGGGTGCTCTCCTGCCTGATGCTGCGCAAGGAGATGATCGTCGACCGGCGGGAACTCACCGAGCGCGTCTATGACGGTGATGCCGAAGTCGACTCCAATTCCATCGAAGTCATCATCGCCCGCCTGCGCAAGAAGCTCGGGGGTGATCGCATCGAGACGATGCGTGGCCGTATCGAGACGGTGCGCGGCCGCGGTTATATGCTGACGGCAGCAGTGGCGCCATGAAGGCCCCTTCCCTCAAGCCGAGATCGATCGCCGGCCGGCTGCTGATGTTCTCCGGCATCTTCGTGACGCTGGCACTCGTTATCGCCGCCATCGTGCTCTGGCTGGCGCTCAAAACGGTGGTGCGCGAGCAGGTCGACCAGCGTTTGGACGCCCAGATCGGCGCCTTGGCCGCTGCTGTGACGCGCGACGCACAAGGCAAGATCACCTTGTCCGCGCCGCTCGACGCACCGCCCTTCGATCGCCCGTCATCCGGCTGGTACTGGCAGATCGACGACGGGCAGCAGCGCCTGACCTCCCGCTCCCTGATGAACGGTACGATAGACGCGCCGCCGCCCCGGCAGGACCTGCGCCATGTCCTGATGGGCATGCCGACATCAGGCGGGGGCGGTGATCGCGGACGAGGACCGCTCTATCTTCGCCAGGCCATCCGCAGCATCGACGGCATGACGCTGACGATCACCGCGACGGCGCCGATGATCGCCCTCGTCGGCCCGGCGCTCCGCGCTCTCTTCTGGCTGGTGCCCTGCATGCTGCTGCTCGGCCTCGTGCTGATGGCCGGCACGCTCTGGCAGATCCGCTTCGGCCTGCGCCCGCTGAAATCCATGGCCGCCAACATCGATGCCATCAACCGGGGAGAACGCGCCCGCCTACCCGATGAGGCGACCGTCGAGCTTGCGCCGCTCGCGCTGAAAACCAACGCGTTGCTGGCGGCCAACGAAGAGCGGCTCACGGCAACTCGCATGCAGTTCGCCAACCTCGCCCACGGCCTCAAAACGCCAGTGGCGAGCCTGTTGCTGGCGCTCGACGAGAAAAACGATCCGCAAGGCGCATTACGCAGCCTCGCCGCCCGGATCGACAACAGGATCAAACACCACCTCGCCGCCGCCCGCCGCGTGATGGCCTCGACGGACAATGTCGCCAGCATCGACCTGGCGGCCTCGGTCGCCGATCTCCACCGGGCGATCAGCCAGATTCATGCCGAGCGCAAGATCGCCTTCGACACCGAAATCGCCAAGGGTCTGCGCGTCGCCTGCGACGAAAGCGATGTCGAGGAAATGCTCGGAAACCTGATCGATAACGCCTTCAAATGGGCCGCCTCCCGCGTCACCCTCCGCGCCCGCCGCGACGGCCCGACCGCTCGCATCACCATCGAAGACGACGGCCCAGGGATACCGCCGGATCGGCTCGCCGCTGTGATGCTGCCGGGCGTGCGGGAGGACGAACATGTGCCGGGCAATGGGTTTGGGCTGAGTATCGTTAGCGAGCTGGCCGGGCTTTACGGCGGGTCGCTGGTGTTGGAGGCGAATGGGGCGGTGGGGTTGCGGTGTGTGCTGTGTTTGCCGGTGGCGGTAGGGTCGGAGCGGTAGGCGGTATGCGTACGGCGATCCGCGAAGGTGCGATATGCCCAATGATCAAGACCTCCAACGGGATGACTCCAAGCTAAGCAGTTGAATGATTCATCCGGATGAGCTCAACCCGTGACAAGGCTGTGGAGGCGACGCCAAGCGATCGTGCTTCGGAGGGCCGGGGCCGCTTCAGCTATATCCGCCAGTAATGCTGGAAGTTCGTGGGGCACGTAAGAGGGCTGTAAGCCGATAACCCGATCCGCGACATCCAGAACTTCATGTGGCCAACGTTTCGCCAAGGATTGTTCAGCATTGTTTTTGCCCTCCCGCATTTGCCTAAAGATAAACATATCGGGGTAGTCAACGGGTCTCAGGAAGTCTTTAATCGTCTCCACAATCTCCGGGAATATGTCGGGTCTGTCATCAGCAATTCGCAGCATTGTGTCGCTAGAGGAAGAGGTCTGAAACTGCGCTTCTTGAGGCCAAATAGTTGCAAAAAACCCTTTTCCGAAAGATCTCCACGCGTCTCCATCTTTGACGATCCGGTGAAGAGTCCACAGAGCGGTCTGTCGCCCGGCATCATCGACAGCTTGCAGTCCAATCCGACACTCCTCGTCGGTGATATATTTTCCAGTATTCTTGTTCCAGTACGTGCCGATGACCAGGATGCTTACGGCATATTGCCCGTACCGATCTTCGGACAGCCAATCCTTACGCTCGGAGAAAATTCTAAGGAAAGAGCTTCTCAACATTACGAAGAGTTTTGCGGGCCTCGGCACCAATTGCTGGAACATCAACGCTTTCCATGCAGCCTCAGCACGCGCGTGGTTCAAATCAAATAACGGGATGACCGTTTTCTTCGTCCATGTCGGGTCGATGTAGTATAACCAATTGATCCGTTGACCAAGCAGAGAAGCAACGTGATCCGCTCCTTCGCCAATTGAGTCGAGGGATCGCTCCAAACGGGTAGCAATCTGCGGAGAAATTTTCTCGTTCTTCTGGGATTCTCCGTCCCCTATCGACTTGAACAAGGCTTCAACGAGTTTTCCGACAGGCCCATTAATCGCGTGGTCTAATGTCTTCCGCGATTTCTGAATCTCCTGACCTCCAATGGAAACCTGGCCGACGCCACTCCTGGTTGCATCCTCCCCCGACGTCTGAAGAGCATCGAAAACCTCATCCCATACCTGTAAGAACTCTTCCGGATGAGATGCCGCAATAGTCGTGAAATGGTCCCTGATCCATTCAGGCAAGTAATACCGTAGCACGAACTGAACCTCCCGTGGCAATCTTGCAAGCCTGAGACCGCAGAGCAGCGTGACACGATGAACGGAATTCTCTGGCCAATTCGAAAGCAATTGCTCCCAATGTTTAACGGGATATCTGTTTGAACGGCTTTCAGATGCCAACGCAGCCAGAGCGAAAGACGGCCGTTGGGCCACCATGCCTTCGAACGGGACGTATTCAACGAAGTTCTCATGATCACGCCCAGAGAGTTCGGTAGAACGGGCGATAAGCTCGGAAACTTTTACTCCTTGGAGACCGATGGGGTCGGCCCTGCGCTCTACCCAGCCTGAGCGGCCGTCCATATCGCGGTCTGCTCCCGTTTCATAGTTTTCCCCCCAGTCAGTGCGGCCTCGAATAGCGTCCAGAATACTCATGGCTTTATTGGAAAGTTCACAACCATTTCTTTCCAACCAACCCAAGCGCGAACCGGTATCGTATCTGCGGCGACGCTCCACTTCCTCAGAGCCTTCCTGGGAAAACCGTTCGATCGGATTGCACAGGCGGCCTTCGATTTTTAGACGCTGATAAACTGACAAACTCTGCCACTTGGCTCTTAGCAAGTGCAGGACGTCGCGTTCCATGTAAGGGTCCCAGAATGACGTGTCATCCATACTTAGGAGCCCTTTGGCTACAGCAATGGGTGTGAATAGTTTGTCGATCTTCCACGCGTACAAACGAAACTTGTCGAAGAAGAACCTGCGATCCGATGGCCAATTGGCAACTTCTCCGATAGCCGCTAAGGGATTACTTTCGGCGAGGCGCTTAAAGAGGTCAACGGCCCACAAGAAAAGCGCCTCCGGACCACCGTCTGCAACATATCGCTCCCCCCGACCCTCGTCAGGTTCGATAGAAGGCAGGCGAAAGTAGGTCGCCGATTGCCCGGTTTCATCCAGAAGGTCGGCCGCCCTCTCCAGAGACCGGTTGACGACAGAAACGACGCGGGGCAAAGCCTCAGGGGGAATCTCGACTTCATGATTATGCCGCGAAGGACAGTGGACTGAAAACCGCAGCAATTCGCCCACTCCATGAGGGGATTCCAGCGGTCGAGGAAGTGATCTCGTCCACGTCTCAACTTTCAATCGAGGTTGGATAGCTTTTTCTAAAGCTCGAAACATAGCGGTGGTCCAGCCGCTTCGCTTTAGCTGTTTTGCAAAATCGAACCAACCGAGATCCTCGAAGTCGTCGCCTCGGTTCTCGTCCATTTCGAGTAACAGAGCCCAGACACGCTGTACGTCATCGGAAAATTTCTCTCCATGGCCTACAAGTCGGTGCCTCACCCCCGAGGCCATATCGGGATGTAGATTGAGCTGTCGACTTGCCCACCAGATGCCGAACGGCTCGTGGCAGATTGCCTGGAACCATCGGCTTAAGGACCACAATCGCCTTGGCAACGCATTCCTCTGCTGGGGATGGTTCCCTGCCAAGCGGAAATACGCATTGCTGTCGGTGTCTGTAGGCAGCTTACCGAGCAGGTCTACGCCGCGCGCTTTTGAGTCCTCCGCTCTAGGTGGATCGTCGTCCAGACCGTATTCCAATAGAGGGTCGACGTTGTTTACGTCCTCGCCATAGCCAGTATCGAATGGCTCTGCGTATCGAACATTCCTGTCCAAGACAAACAACCACTCAGCACAGGGTGGCGGATTCGCGTCCGCAAACGCCCGCGCTCCATCGGGTGTGGCGGCCAACGCGGCTACCTGCCCACGCTGATAGGATTTTAGCAATCGCGGAGATTGCCTTGCTACAGCGAGAGTTTTCTCCCGCCAAGCGATCGGGTCATCTGCGCGTAAAGCCCAAGCCTCCAAAGAATCCCAAAGATCAGAAAAGGTATCAAAATGAATGCCCGACACCCCGAGATCTCGCCATTTGGAAAGGACTTCGTTCTCTTCTCCGCGGTCAAATGCATAGATCGGCTGAAGCTTTGCCGAACTGCTGGCATTTAAGCCCTCCAGCAGATAGCGGATCGGGGGATCGCCTGCGGAGTAGCCCAGCAGAACGACGGTTTTCCTTTCCAATAATTGGCGGAAAAAGGCGGTCGCCCAACCATCGGCGAGATAAGCCCTGCCGAAGTCGCCAGATCCGAGGACAAGGGCGCTCGACGGTCCTTCTGATTGACGGCCGCTTCCGAGGCGGCCATGCAGATATACGACGCCCGAGTGGAGACTGTCCCCGGTCATGATCGGCAGCATCGGTGGAAACCAATATCTCAAACGAGGTATGGCTCTTTCGAACAAGGTGTCGAAGTTTGTTGTGACAACGAACGGAACTCCTCTTGCGTCTCTCGACAGCCGAAGAACAATCTCATGGTTCTTGGTTACCGCCTTCCTCGGGGTCTTAAGGAGCGAGGTGACCTCCTTTTCGACTTTCTCTGTCGTGTAAATCCTCTGGAGTTGGCCAAAGACTTGATCGAAGGGAGGAGCAAGGTCAGGATCTCTCTTGGCGATGGCCTGCCCCATCTGGCGCCCGATCTTGGAATCCGCCGGCACACCGAGCTTCTTCATAACCTGCTCAGTGAGCTCAAAGAAGCTCAGCAGGCCCGCAGGTTTAGAGACCCCCGCACCACAGAAAAACACGACTTCGCCTTGGTCGCGTGCAGTGAGCAGCTCTATGGGAATGGAAGGTCCTGCTTCGATGAATCTCATAACTGCATGCTTACACGGTTGCAGCCCTATGAAAACTCGCGTCGTTCATTATCAGCGAAAGACGCATCGAAACTTATGGAGCCCCATGCCAGTTAGGTTGTTGCGGCCCAATGTCAGGATCGTGGAGTCCCATCCGTCATCCAGAAACAAGGCATCGGGGCACATCAGGTGGTCACGGAACAGTGAACGTTATCAAACAACCAGACCTTAAGGAAAAGGCGCCGCCAATTCTCGAACAGCTTGTCAGTAAAGATTATTGCGACGGATGCCACCGTTCTTTTCCTGTTGCCGAGCGCCGCGTTCCGCGCGGGTTGCGCAGACCCGAGGCGGAGACGACGGCGAAATATCGCCCCAGTCGGCCTGCACCCTGGGGAAGAGATTGCGCTTGTCATCGACCAGAGGCGGCGGCGAAATTCCCATGCGCCGCATCGCAACGAACATATCACTGAGTCTGTCGTAGCCGAGATTGGGCTTCGCCCACAGAGCGAGCAGGAGAGGTTCGGCGACCGCACGCCCTGACGACCCGACCCGGCACAGACCTTCGACGCCTGCGCCATCGACCGAAGGCAGAGTTGCGCGCGGATTGGCGAGATAAGGCAAGGCGCCGGGGCCGAGATCGCCGAGCCGGCGCAACAGCGGCTCCGCCTCCCAAAGCCAGTCGTCGTTGTCAGCACTTGCATAGACCGACAGAAGGCGGGGGCCGAGTTCCGCAAATTTGTCCGGCGGCAGGGCGGCTGCCAGGCGGGCAAGGATACGGCCGCTCTCCCGCGCCGAAGAACGCAAACGCCCTGTCATTGCGGCTGCCCGCTCGATGCCGGTCATGATCGCGTCGGCACGGGAGGTGAGCGCATCGGTGCGATTGGCGAGGACATCGACCTGCCATTCCCTGACCTTGGCCGCCGGATCGGCGATCATGGCGTCGACATTGGCAATCTGGCGCGCCAGGGTCGCCTCCTCTGTCACAGCGATCTTCGCCAGGATGACAGCGCTATCGCTTCCCACCCGGTTCTCGACCGCCACGGGCTTGAGGCCGAGAGCCCGGGCGAGCGCCATGGAATCGCCCTTGTATGGGCTATCGCCCGAGATGATGGATGTGAATCCGTTTCGCGAGAATTCCGCGCTGCAGTCCCAGCTCGGCGCTCCGGAGTTGAGAAAGCATCCGACGATCGGCATGGGTATCCAGCTGAGCGGTGCAGCCTTACCTCCGAGGAGCTGGAAACGTCGACCGTCCGGCATGGTGATCGTCGTCGTGATCCGTCTCACCGGCAGGCTTTTCTCGAAATCCTTCGTCTCCTCCTGACTGACGGTGACGATGGGCAACTCTGGTTTTTCCGGCATGGATAGATTGCAGAAACGATTTTCCGTGCGCCTGTCGTCAAGTGCCTCACCGTCATGGAAATCAAGCGCTTGCACGAAGGCCGACTGCAGCGCGCGTGTGGCGCGGACTTTGGCGCAGACCGCGCTGTCGATCATCCGATCGGACAGATATCCCTCTGGAAAGTTGGGACTGACGGAGTAAGCGACCGGTAGGGCGAAATTCTGGGTTAGCCACGCCCTATCCCACGCCCCGCCTTTCGCGAAGACCAGCGCCTGGCGAGCGGGATCAAATCCGGTCACCACCTGCGCATTGGCAGCCTCGGTGCGGCTGGCGAGATCGCGTAAGGCGAAATGATCCAGCGTCGCAAAGGTCCAGTATCCTCCGTAAAAGACCAGCGGCAGCAGAAGCCACAGGCGCGACACGCGCCCGACAACCGCCTCGATGGCAACGCCGATCATGCTGGCATTGACGAGCACGATCGACCAGGCCATGGCGAACGCGAACATCAGAAAGATGCCTGTGAACGGTATGGCCTGAAGCACGAAGACGCCCCCCGTCACCACAAGGCCGACGAGCGAGATCGGGAAATATCTACGCATCTGTTCTCCACCCGTAATGACCGGGATATCGCCGCTTCCCATAGCAGGTTGGGAGAAACCCTATCAGAGACTCACGCCTGGACCATGAACGGCAAGGCTCAAATTTTCAGTATCCCTTGAGGGCGTACTCCCTTGAAACATTGGGGGAAACGGTCGACGCGAGGGAGTTCGGAGACCCGATCATCCGAAGAGGCACCGAAGCGGAGCGAATGGCGGAGGCTGCAAGCCCTGTAACCGCAAGCGAAGCGCTATAACTCCCTTCTGGCAAGCTCGCCCGCCAGAATCCAAGCCTCGTCAAGGAGGGCACGAAGTTCATCGTTCTCCTGCAGAAGCGGGCTACCGTCGCGTTGAAGAACGAGGTCATTCAGAGAACCCGTGCCGCCAAACATCTCCTTGAAACGGCGCAATCCCCAGGTGTCAGAGTTTTCGACAGCCCGCAGACATGTCTCGACATGGCTCGCCCAAAAGACAGCACCGTTGGCCATAAGCAACAGTGCTAACTTCCTGAGAATGGCAGCGAATCTGGTGACGTCGTGATGTAATTGCACGCCGTCTTCTAACGCAAAATCACATTGCAGCAAAAGGTGACTGACGTCCCTTTTTTGGTCGCATCGCAACAGCCGCTTCTGGCTCAAACCTGCTCTTCGCGACCTATGGCTGAGGCGATGCCGATCATCGCCACTCCTGCTGAGACGTCTTTCGCCTCGCCTCTGCCTTGTTGCTCGCGTATCCTGACGCCCGATTCGCCGTCCGCAAACGAGGGTGGGCATGAACGAAGCATCAAAGGAGAGCGCGATGACGGACGCCAAGAGCGGCATTTCGGGACTACGGCCGCATATTACAGTCATTGGCGTCGGCGGCGGTGGTGGCAATGCGATCAACAATATGATCGCGGAAAAGCTGGCGGGCGTCGAATTCGTCGCTGCGAACACGGATGCTCAGGTGCTGGCCACCTCCAAGGCGACGCGCCGCATCCAGCTTGGCGCGAATGTGACGGAGGGTCTCGGCGCCGGTTCATTGCCGGAGGTCGGCCATGCGGCTGCCGAAGAGTCGCTCGATGAGATCATGGATCACCTGGCCGGCTCGCACATGTGCTTCGTCACCGCCGGCATGGGCGGCGGAACGGGCACGGGTGCTGCACCTGTCATCGCCCGCGCTGCGCGTGCCGCCGGCATCCTGACGGTCGGCGTCGTCACCAAGCCCTTTACCTTCGAAGGCAACCGCCGCATGCGGATGGCGGAAATCGGCATCGAGGCGCTTCGCCAGGCGGCCGATACCGTCATCGTTATTCCCAATCAAAACCTCTTCCGCATTGCTGATGCAAAAACGACGTTCGCCGATGCTTTCATGACGGCCGACCGCGTGCTCTATGCGGGCGTCGGCTGCATTACCGACCTGATCGTCAAGGAAGGCTTGATCAACCTCGATTTTGCCGACGTGAAGTCGGTCATGTCAGGCATGGGCCGTGCGATGATGGGCACTGGCGAAGCCTCCGGTGAAAGCCGCGCGATGAAGGCGGCGGAAGCGGCAATTGCCAACCCGCTTCTCGACGATATCTCGATGCGGGGCGCCAGGGGCGTACTGATCTCGATCTCCGGCGGTTCGGATATGACGCTGTTCGAAGTGGACGAAGCGGCAAGCCGCATTCGTGACGAAGTGCAGGAAGACGCCGATATCGTCGTCGGCGCGATCTTCGACCGCAGCCTCGACGGCAAGTTCCGCGTCTCAGTGGTGGCGACCGGCCTCGAAGGCGCACCGCTGCCCGCATCCGCGTCTCACGCCGCCGAGCAGGTTCAGACGCGCACGCTGCAGTAAGCGCAGCGGCGCGACATATCCGAGCACGACAGGCTGCCGCGTCTTTTCAGACGCGCGGCGCTGTCGGGCTTCAATGTCCTGCGCTCCGGGGAAATCGCCGCGATCACCGGTCGTTGATTCGCGATCACCTGTCGTTGATCGTGGGAAGGTGCGTTTCGACCTCTACGCGGCGCTTGTCATCCAGCGGCTCAATGTGCTTCTGCCAGAAAGCCTCGGCCTCCGGCGTGTCATCATCCCAGTGGCGGATCTTGACGATATTGTCATCGATCTTGGCCAGCCGTTTGCCACCGAGCCGCAGGTACTCGTCCGCCAGTTCTTTCGATCGGGTCGTTTGCATGTCGTGATCCTCCATAGGCGAACCGAAAGGCCGATCGTCTTTACCGGGTTGGCCGGCAATCGGCATCCCCGTTATCGGCGCTTCAGCGCCATCCAGTTAAACAGTACGGCGGGATCATAGTTCCAAACCATCGGCCGAAACCGGTCCAGGCTGCCGGCTGAAGCCGTCGGCCGCCATCCATGTTCCGCACGGCCCGCCGCTCTTGCTGCCGGGACAGCCGGAGACGCCTCGTACTGGCTGGAGAGCGGCCTTGTCCGCAACGGCAAGACTCATACGTCGGGCGATCTCGACCGCAGCCTCGACGGCAAGTTCCGCATCTCAGTGGTAGCGACCGGCCTGGAAGGCAGCCCGCTGCTCGCATCCGCGCCTCACGCCGCCGTTAAACGCCTCGCCGTGAGAGCACGGGCGGGGCGGCGTCGGCATTAGAACGGTAAGGCCCAATAGAGCGGCGTGCGTCCCCCTTCGGACGCACAAAGGACGCTCTAACTCTTTCAATCCTCGCATCGTGCTTTCCGAAAATCGAATCCGATTTGCGGGCCGATGCGTTAGGCGAACAGGACGTCCGAGATATTGTGCACCACGGAGATTTCGTCGGTCCCGCTGTTGGTGAGGTAGAGATTATCCGCCGCTGAGTCATAGACCACGTTGGTGATCAAGTCGTCTCCCGGTATGGCGATGTTGACGTCGACCGCTGTCTTGACCCCGGTTTCGAAGTCGAAGGCCGTGCCGATATGCTCGCTGCTGGAGGAATCGCCGAAGAAGAACGTGCCGTCGACGGCAAAGCCGTAGCCGAGCCCGCCGGCCGCGAAGGTCTTGGACTCGATCGGGTTCAGCGTGTCGGGATCGATCTTGGAGACCTGCCAGGTAGCATCATCGATGCGGCCGACGACGTAAATGCCGGTCGAATCCTGCATCGTATTGACGGCCGTGTATCCACCCCAGTCGAACGTACCCGCCCCGTTCTTGCCGATAAGGCCGGGAATCGGGTCGCCCTTCTGATCGAGCGATCCGTCGGCGGCATCCCACTTTGCGAGATAAGTCTGATCGGGGAAAGGCTCCTCCTCGCCTCTCGCCTCGTTGGTTCTTCCGATGATCTCGCCTCCGCGGACCGAAAAATAGGTTCCGCCGATGTCATATTCGCCCTTGTCATAGTCGCCGAGAGAGATGGCGCCGCTGGCGTTGCCGGCTTCAAATGCGGCGGCGTTGTCGTAAATGCTCACCATGGAATCATCCGGGAAACCATGGCCGGAGCTGACATAATATTTGCCGGTCAATGGATCGACCGCGACCCCCTGGAGTTCGTAGTGGTCCAGGAAGGGGCGCACCACATCCGCCTGGGCCTCGACATGATTGGTGTTCAACGACTTCCCGTCCGTCACGCCGTCGACGGTCAGGGTGATCACGCCGGCATCCGCGTGACCGGCGCCGTCGGAGACCTTGTAATATTGGAGTTTCTCCGTGATATGCTCGCCGTCATCGAGGCCCGCCTTGACGGCCGGATCGAGATCGTAGGTGAAGCTTCCATCGCCTGCGAAATGGAAGGTGCCGAATTCACCCGCCACGTCGGTTGTCTGCCCTTGCCCCTGACCGGCAGGAATGCTCGTGCCCTCGACCGAACGCAGGAAAAGCGTGCCCGCCTCTCCAGCGTGATCATTGGCAAGCACGTTGCCGGCCATCTCGCTTCCTTCGCGGAACGAGAAGGCGTCGTCGACCGCGACCGGCGGGCTCGTGACCCCGTGAATGTCGAGCGTGAAATGGCCGACATCGGTATTGCCGGCGCCGTCGGAGATTTTGTAGCCGATCGTCTCCGTCAGCGTCATTCCGTCAACGAAGCCCGCCTTGGCCGCCTCGTTCAGCGTATAGGTGTAAGAGCCGTCTGCCTTAACGTGGAACGTGCCGTATTCACCCTCGATATCGGTGATCGCACCATCCCTCTTGGCAAGCACCCGCTCGCCGTCGAAGAAGTTGAGAAACATGTTGCCGGAGCCTCCGGCGAGATCATTATCCAGCAGATTGCCTGAGATCACGTCATTCTCGGAAGCGCTGCTGACATCATCGACCGCCACAGGTTTTGCAAGCTCTGTCATGGATATCTCCTTCAAGATCCATTCGCCTTGGTCTATCGGGAGGAAAGCAGCTGAAACCCGGCAGGTCAATTAATTTTCTAGCAGGAGTGGTATTTTAGAATTTCACAGCTTTGTCACTCATGAGAGCCTCATCCTTGCGGAAGCCGAAGGCTGGAGCACCGAAGGACGAGGCGGGCGCCGGCGACGCCTGCTCCCGTCAATCGCTGACGGTGAATCCCCACGATGACGGATCGGTCAATTCCGACGGCGGGATCATCTCCTTGAGCTCGACCGGGCGGCGCTTGATCTCGACGGCGGTGTAGCTTTCCCCATGCCCCCATCCCGAGAGGATGTTGATTTCGAGAGGCACGCCATCCGGCGTCAGGCATTCTTGTCTGCCCGCGTCGGCAAGGTTGGGTGTCATGTTGAACCAGGCGCAAGTTTCTCCAAGCGCGCCACCAGTCCGTTTTAAATCAACCTGGCCTGTCTTAAGCTGGAAAGTATTGTATGGGCGCTTGGGATCAAGCGGCGCACGGCCAGCGTGAAGATCATGCATGTCCTTGGAGGATATGATTGAGATTCCCTGGTTTTCGAGTTCGTTCCAAATCGTAAGTTTCAGAGTTCCGCCCTTTTCGCGACGCTCTTCGGATCGCCAGGGATAGTGCCTCAATATCCTGACCTCCGACCAACCCCCGACCATTCTGGCTTCAAAGTCGACGAGAGCTTCGGGCTCCGGATAATCCCGCAGCGGCTTCAGCCAGAACCATGGGTCGAACAGCTTCTTCGGCGGCGATATCTCGGATTCCGCGACGGCTGTTCGATCAAGCCGGACCAATTGCGTGTCGCTCATCGGCTTTCCTACGCGGAACAGAACCTTTTGCGAAACTTCAATGCCGTCAGCCGACAGACAACTGAACCAGAGCGGCGCCATCTCTTCTTTTGTGCGGATGAGTTGCCACCATTTGCAGGCTTCACCAGCCTGGTTGTCGGTCTCCCCGGTTTCCTTCGCTTGCTTCACGCTCAGGTCCAGACTCCGATCGGTCTTTTCAATGCTCATCCAGGCAAAGTCTTCGTTGCCGGTCCTGGTCGTCCGCAACACGGTGTTGTCGAAGTAATTTCCATAGGAGATGGCAGTGTGGTTGCCATTGACCGATTCAACCCGCGTCCATCCCTTGTGATGAACGACCGAACGCAACATTTCCTTCGGCTCACCGGACATATTCCGAACGATCATCGAGGCGGTGTAGTCCGGAACATTCCGGGTGGCGGCAAAGGGAAGTTCACTTGCATTGCCGGCGCCGGCTGCAAGCACCAAGAGAGACGTCGCGATACGTCTTTTCACAGACTGCACCTCAATGATTTGCTGGAAGCGGAACAAGGCTCAATCCAGAGCCTGTACTCTGCTTGACTTCCCGAAAAATTCAATGTTTGTTCAAGCAAAAGTTGAGGGTTTATAGTGAAAAATATTTTTACATATTCGATATTGGCAGTCGCAATGATTTCTCTTTCGAACTGCACGACGACGTCAAATGTCAGACACGATTCTCACCGGATGACGGCACGCAGCGGCGAAAGGACGTCGGTGCTGCAGAACGCTCACCTCAATGGCGACTGCAAGTTTATTGGCTATCCTCGTGTAGATATCGTGGAGCAGCCCAAACATGGGCGCACCGAGATTATCCACCAGCCGATTGTCGTCGATTCAGGCGGCAAGAAGATGAAATGCGACAAAGTCAAAGCGAATGGCGTTGCTGTCTATTACACATCGCACCCAGGCTACGTCGGCAGTGACAAGTTCATTCTCAGGACTCCCGAAGAGCGCGGCAGCATCGTAGAGGGCGTGGCCGAAGTGAAAGTCGTCAAATAGGGGGCGCAATCGGCGCGCCGCTGCACGACCGCTGACCGCTTTTGATGCGGCCACCATTGTCGCGAGATCGTAGGATTTGCGATCGTGATGTTTGCGATGGGCTGTTCATGCCAAGCCGTCTATCGATCAGGCTTATGTGCTCATTGTCTTCAACGGCGGCTCTTGGCATGCCAGACTCCATTCTGCTTATTCAAAGCGCGTACGAATGATGGTGACGCACCTCACCCCACCAACCCCTTGATCTTCGCCGCATCCTCCGCCGTCGCCGGATTGTACACCACCATGCTGAGATCCGGCCGGCCATCCACCTGGAAGGCGGAATATTCGAAAGCGAGTGGGCCGAGGATGGGATGTTTGATGTGCTTGGCGCCCTCGCCGTGGGTGCGCACGTCGTTGTCGCGCCACATCGCCAGGAATTCGGGGCTCTTGCGGCAGAGTTCGTCGACGAGGGGCTCGACCTCGGCTGCGGCACCCGCGCGGGCCGCATCCACGCGGAAAGCGGCGACGACGAAGCGGGCGACACTTTCCCAGTCGTACTGGGCGGCGCGTACGCGCGGATCGAGGAAGATGAAGCGCAACACGTTGCGCTCTTCCGGCGGCAGCGCGCTGTAATCGGTTAGAAGCACAGTCGCCGCCCTGTTCCAGGCAATCACGTCCCAGATGGCGTTGCGGATCAGCGCCGGGCTCGGGTCGAGCGCATCGAGCACGCCCTGCAACCTCGGCGTCACGCCCTCTTGCCTGTGGTAGCGCACCTCGGGCGGCCGGCCGAGGCCGATGAGGAAGAGATGTTCGCGCTCGACATCGGTCAGCATCAGCGCGCGCGAGATCCGGTCGAGCACGTCGGCAGACGGCGCCCCGCCGCGCCCCTGCTCCAGCCAGGTGTACCAGGTCGGGCTGATATTGGCGCGGCTTGCCACCTCCTCACGCCGCAGACCCGGCGTTCGCCGCCTCTCCCCCGCAAAGCCGAGGGCGGCGGGATCAAGCCTGACGCGGCGACCCTTCAGATAGGCGCCGAGCCGGTTATCCGAGGTGACGAATTCACCCATCCTGTTAGCCTTTATACCATGATAATATCACTACTTTACCATGATAAAGACAGGGCCGATATGTGTCTCCGGCAAAAACTGGAGATATAAGATGCGCGTATTCGTCACTGGAGCCACCGGCTGGGTCGGCTCGGCCGTCGTCGCGGAGCTGATCGCCGCCGGGCACAAGGTGTTGGGCCTCACCCGCTCGGACAAGGGAGCGGATCAACTGGCTGCCGCCGGCGCCGCAGTCCACCGCGGTACGCTCGACGATCTGGAAAGCCTGAAAAGCGGTGCGGCTGAGGCGGACGCCGTGATCCACACGGCTTTCAACCACGATTTCTCGAAATTCGCCGAAAACTGCGCCGCCGACCGGCGCGCCATCGAGGCGCTCGGCGAAGCCCTCCAAGGCTCTGGCCGGCCGCTGCTGGTCACGGCTGGCCTCGGCTTTGCCCCCGGCCGTGTCGGCACCGAGAAGGATCCGCCCATGCCGACGTCGGAGACCTACCCTCGCGCCTCCGAAATCACCGCGGTATCGCTTGTCGCCCGCGGCGTGCGCGCCTCCACCGTCCGGCTCCCGCCCTCAGTGCATGGCCATGGGGATCACGGCTTCGTGCCGATCCTGATCGATCTGGCTAGGCGCAAGGGCGTCTCGGCCTATATCGGCGAAGGGCAGAACCGCTGGCCGGCCGTGCACCGGCTCGATGCCGCCCGCGTCTATCGGCTGGCGCTCGAGCGCGGCGCCGTCGGCGGCCCTTTCCTGGCAGTCGCGGAAGAGGGAGTTGCCTTCAGGCAGATCGCCGAGGTAATCGGCCGGCGGCTCGATGTGCCCGCCGTCTCGCTCTCACGGGAAGAAGCGGCCGAGCATTTCGGTTGGTTCGCCATGTTCGCCGGCTTCGACGTGCCCACTTCGAGCGCGCACACCCGCGCGCTGCTCGGCTGGCAGCCGCAGCAGCCCGGCCTCCTGGCCGATATTGACCATCCGGCCTATTTCGGCGGGTAGCATCGGCCTCGATTGCAGGGCCACTTCAAGTCCCTTGAAACGCCTTTGAATGGACGTCCACTCGCGCAACAGACATTCTCAAGCGATGGCATTGTAACGACCCGGCCTTTAGCGCGAGCGCCCCTCGTTCATATCGGCCGGGTCATAGTTGATGTCCCAATCCTTCTCGGGCTTTTTCTTGCCGGGGTTCTTGTTCACCGTCGCATCCTCGGAGCCGGTGATCACGGTCGGTTTGGCGCTGGCGACGCCACTGCTTTTTCGGTCGGCCTGGGATTTGGCGAACTGGCCGGCCGCGTCATTCTCAGGGTTGGCCATGTCAATCGCCCTTCTGCTTCAGTGCGTCGCTAATATTCTTCGTCTCGGGATCGCGGTTGTTTTCGCCATGCGCGTCGCGGTCGCGATCCGGATCGTCCTTAGCCTTCAGGTAGCCACGCGGCTTGTTTGCCTTCGGCCCCTCCCAGCGGGGAGACTGATCCGTGGTGCCGGGAGCGCCGTCCCTGGGTGTCGTCATGCCCATCTTCGTTTCTCCTTATTGAAAAGGGAAAACCGAAAAGGTCAGGAAGTGTTCCCGGCAAGCAGCTCTATCGTTGCGAGGCGAGCGTGGCGCAGCAAACGGCGAGGAAGGTGACCACGGCATTGACCGCGTTCGAATATTTTCATCGGGTGAGCGGCAGCGAAGCGGGACGCGTTGCCACCAAACCCGCCGCCGACGCAAGGGACACCGCCCTCCGCAAAAATATGGAACCGTGTCGTCCGCCATCGGTTGATCAGAGGTCCACCTCAAACATGGAGCCGAAAAATGAGCAAGACCAACGCTCGAGAACTTCAGAAACGCGCCGAACGGCAGGTGAGGAACACCAGCGCTGGCGGTCACCTCGGCGGCACATATTTCGGGCAGCAACCGGACGGAAAAACCGCCTCGTCGACCAACAACGATAGCGCCAAGGCGCGGTCGAACGACGGAAGCAAATAGCGCCGCAGGCCTCACCTCACCTACGTGAAGAATTCTCCTGCGCCCAGGGATCTGGGCGCCTCCCTGCTCGCGACGTACGCCCCCTAGCTATTGATCGGCGACGCCTCCGCGCTAGCTTCTGCTCGCGGCCGACCGGCCGCTGGGGATACGGATCTTTGGGTGAAGGGGGGCGACGTGGCATCCTATTCGATTGACGATGCGATCCGGGAACTTGCCCCGGCTCTCGGCAAGGCGCCGGCGGGGGCGGTCAGCGGCGATTGGACCGCCACCACGATGCAGGCGGGGCACTCCTCCCGGACGGGCGCCTACCGCGATGCCGAGGGAAACTATGTCCCGGAGGCCTCCAGGCATCCGCTCGATATCATCTCCGATGTCGTTGAAAAGCTCGGGGAATCAGGGATGCCCCGCTTCAATAAAGTGCTGATCCGCTGGAAGAAGCCGAAGTTTCCCTTCATGCGGGGAGAGATCACGCTCGAAACCGCATATGACCGGACGATCGTCCCGCGAGGGCCCGACGACCCGATTTACGAAACCGCCGCCGCTGCCCGGCGCGTCTTCTGGCAGAGCCGCGGCACAGTGCAGGAGGATTTTGCCGTCGAGCGCGGAACGGCCAACATTCACGCCCAGACGAAATGGTTCGGCCCGCATCGCCGCATCCTCGCCATCCATGCGCCGGAAAGGCTGACACTTGCCACCGACGGGCTGTCGACCCCTTGGGCCGGCATATCCGAGCCGGAGAACGGCGTCGAATGCGAGCTTTTCATGGAATTCGACGCCGCGACACTGGATGCGGCCTGGATCGAAAACTGGGCTAACCTGTTGATCAACATCGGCGACCTCGTGGCAGACGGCTATCGCGTCGCCCGTGATGTCGAGAAATGCGGCGCCATCCTGTTTTGCCGGCTGACCGAGGATTACCGCCCGATGACCCGCATCACGCTCAGCCGCGACACAGGCCGGATCGACGGCCTGCCTTTCGGCTCCGTACCGCTGATCCGGGCTACGCCGATCGCCGAAGCAGAAATCGAAGGGCAGGATCTTTCCGACGATTGGGGCGCTACGGCCGCCCGCAACGCCCTGGCCAACCGCGGTATCAGATGATCTCAGCCGGATCGTCGCGATCCGGCGCGATCTTTGCTATTCCTGGATGTCGGGTTCGACGACCTTGGCGAGGTTTCGCAGCGACTCCTGCCAGCCGAGATAGCAAGCCTCGGGCGGAATGACGTCAGGCACGCCTGCCTGCACGATATCCACCTCGGTGCCGACCGAAACCTTCTTCAGCGTCACGGTAACTTCCATTTCGCCGGGCAGGTTGGGGTCGTCGAACCTGTCGGTGTAGCGCAGACGTTCGCCGGGGACGAGCTCGAGATATTCGCCGCCGAAGGCGTGGCTATTGCCCGTCGTGAAGTTGCGGAAGGACATTCTGAACGTGCCGCCGACGACCGGCTCAGAATGATGCACGGTGCAGAGGAAGCCGTTCGGCGGAAGCCACTTGGCAAGCGCGTCGGTCTCCAGGAATGCGCGATAGACTTTCTCCGGGCTGGTCGCCAGAACGCGGTGCAGGCGTATGGTACTCGGCATGGTCGTGATCCTTTTGAATGAACGGAATGGACGAACCTAGGACGGGTGAGACTTGGCCGATCCGACACCGGATCGAACTTTTCTTCAAGAAAAATTGGTCAAAGCATGTGGCGCAAAAGTGTGCTGGGTTTTTGCGACAACGATATGCGTCCAAACAAAGACCTAAAGCGCAAGGAGCGAATCTGAAAGATTGCGACGCGCTTTAGGGCTATCGCAGCTCAACCGGGCATACCGTCGAACTGCGGAAGATCGAGCGGCCTTGCCCAGGCCAGCCGGCGCTTGATGAACATCTCGACGCCTGGCTTGATCAGTTCGGGCCGGTCCAGGCTGCCGAGTGTCACGAAGACGAGGCCCGGGAAGCTCTCCAGGTTGCTGCTGAACAATCGGGCGCCGCAATCGGGGCAAAAGTTGCGGTCGAGCCCCTTGCCTGAATCGGCGATGTAATGAAAAGCCTTCGGTCTGCCGTTGATCACGGTGAAATCTTCCTGCGGCACTGCGAAGAACGTGGCGGCCTCGCCGCCCGTCGCCCTCTTGCAGTCCAGGCAATGGCAGTTGGCGACAAAGTTCGGGTCCGTGTCGAAGGCAAATCTCACTGCGCCGCAGGCGCATTGCCCCGTATATTTCCTGGTCATCTCACGGCCTCCCATCCCGTGTTCGAACGTTTGCGATTGGCTCTGCCTCGCCGTCGTGTGCAGACGTCGTCGAGACGCGCCTGCGGCCGGGGTTGGCACAAGCCGAATGAGGAGATCTCCGCGGGCAGCAATCGTGCCCAAGGGCTGAAGCGCTTAGGCCGCGGCCTGCTTTCTCAAGGCATCAAGCAGCGCCCGGGCGCCCTGTTTTGACGAGGCCGGATTTTGGCCGGTGATCAGCAGGCCATCCTGGACGACATGCACGCCCCAATCCGCCGTCTTCGAAAACTTTGCGCCCTGCTCTTTCAGCACGTCCTCGAGCAGGTAGGGAACGACCTCGACCAGGTGCATGGCCTCCTCTTCGGAATCGGTGAACCCCGTGACGGCCCGGCCCTTGGCGATAGGGCCTCCATCCGGCGCCTTCACATTCGTCAGGATTCCCGGTGCGTGGCAAACGAGCGCCACAGGTTTTCCCGCCGCGAGCATATCCTCGATGAGCGACAGCGCATTGCGGTCGTTTGTCAGGTCCCAAAGTGGGCCGTGCCCACCGGGGAAGAACACGCTGTCATAGTCCGCCTGCTTGATGTCGGACAGCCTCAGGGTGTTGGCGAGCGCAGCCGTTGCCGCCTGGTCCCGCTCGAACCGTCGCGTGTCTTCCGTCTGGAATGCTGGCTCGTTGCTCTTCGGATCGAGCGGAGGCTGGCCGCCCTTCGGCGAAGCGAGCGTGATCTCGACCCCGGCGCCACGAAAAACGAAGTAAGGGGCGGCGAGCTCCTCGAGCCAGAAGCCCGTCTTCTTGCCGGTGTTTCCCAACTGATCATGCGATGTGAGAACCATGAGAATTTTCATTGCTCAGCTCCTTCAAGCCGGCCGGCGGACAACGCCGTCGGCACCCGGATTTACGGTGAAATACTGCCTGCAATCTCATGCTGAAACGGGAAAGGACATAGAGCGGCCGCGCTGCGAAACAAGCTCTCCCGCGCGGTGTTTGCTAGAATTGCTTTAACTCAGGGGCATTTGAAAAGCCTGACCGGCGTTCCCGGCCCGCGCTGGATGATGCGCTTGGCCTCCAGATCCAGCTGAACGGCCTTCAACCACCATCCGGCCTTGGCGCCGCCCGGGAATTCGACCTCGGAGAGATGCGGCAGGATGGCGATGTTTGCCTCTGCCACGGTCAGTCCGGGTGCCTGCTCGGGCAGTGCGGCCAACAGAGCGTGGCGCATTGCCATGTATTTCGCCTTGTTGACCCGCTCCGTGTGGTGCGGCGAGGTTATGCTTTCAATGAGGATTTTTTCGTCATCGGGCATCGATAGCTCCTTTGATGGCGATGTCGGGGACTTTGAAGCCCATCGCAATCCACGCGGTGAGAAGTCTGCCATAGAAGCCGGCCGTCGCCAGTGTGCCGGAAGGCACGTCATCAGGCACACTCGCGCGATCGGGCGCATTCTGGGTCATCGTGCGCAATTGGAGAGGTGGAAGCTCGTCCTGCTTCCAGAGATTGCCGTAGAGGCTAAGCCAGTGGCCACCCTTGAACTCCAGAAAAATGGGCGTGTTGCAGCAGGACGCCAGGACGCGCCGCGTTGACGCGTTAGGTCCGAGGCGGAATTCCCGCAGATTTTCGGTTCCGGCCAAAAGCCTGACCCGATCCTTGCGATAGAGCACATAGCGCGTACTGCCATGGATCGTCCGGATCGCCGCCGGCACCGGAAGCGTCTCCAGCCTTCCGGCCGCGTCACTGCAGCTCTTGCAGTGACATTCCGCACTAATGATGGGTGCGCCGCGCACATCGAGGTGAAAAGTTCCGCAGGCACACGTCAGATGGGTTGTCTTGTTCTTCATGACATCGCTCGCTGGTGAGATCCGTGGAAGTTACAAAATCAAACTAGACCGTTTGGTTCCGTTTTAAAAACTAGACGGTTCAGTTTGATCATGTCAAGCAGGGTTGGAGCGGAGATCGAGAATGTTGATACCGGGTATGGAAGCCGACCTGGCCCTTGGGCAGGCCGGCACTCGTTCGGAGCGTAAACAGGCAGCGATCGTCGGTGCCGCGGCCGAAGTCTTTCTGAGCACCGGTTATGCCGGAGCCAGCATGGACGAGATCGCCAGCCGGTCCGGCGTGTCCAAGCAGACGGTCTACAAATACTTCTCCAGCAAGGAGGCGCTGTTCGTCGCGGTGCTCACCCAGATGATGGGAGAGGCAGATACCGCCGTTCACACCGGCCTCCCCCAGGTAGAAAACCGCACTCAGCTGGAAGCCTATCTCCTTGACTACGCTGTCCGCCAGCTCACCATCGTTCTGACGCCGGGGCTTATGCAGTTGCGCCGGCTTGTGATTGCGGAGGCGCAACGCTTCCCGGAACTCGCCAAGCTGCTTTACGCGCGCGGCCCCGCACGAGCGCTCGAGGTCATGGGCAGCGCCTTCGAACAGTTGGCTGGCAAGAAACTGCTGCAGTTCTCCGATCCAACGGTGGCCGCATCACAGTTCAACTGGCTGGTGATGGCCGATCCCGTCAACCGGGTCATGATGCTGGGCGATGCGGCCATTCCGACAAAGCAGGAGATTTACCGCCACGCCGAGGCGGCCGTCGCCACCTTCCTAGCGGCATTCCTGCATCCAGATCAGCGATGAACGCCGCGAAGGCCCGGGCATCACAGCGGCAGTGACTGCAATTTTCCGCAGGTGCCAAAAGGTCGGAGGTCACAAAGCCGCCGCTCAATCGTCAGCAAATCGCCCCCTTACCGCCGCACCGTGCCCTCTTAAAGGTTCCATCGTCGCGACCTCGCCCGGCCCTTGAGTGGCTGAGCGATCGACCGAGGCGGTCTTGCTGCCAATCAAATCATGCACTTGAAGAGGAATGAATATGATCACTCGTTACACATCTGTCGCAGCATTGAGCGCGGCAGTCTTCAGTCTGCTTGCTTTCAGCCCGGCATCCGCTGTCGACATGGCCCAGGCGCAACAGCAGCCGCCGGCGCAAGGCCAGACACCGATGCAGGGACAGCCCGGCGGCAACGGTGCGACGGCCCCCGTCAGCGATCAGAAAATCGAGGCCTTCGCCGTTGCCTATCTGCAGGTCGACAAGGTGAGACAGGAATATTCGGCCAAGATCGGCGCGACCAAGGACGAGGCTGCCAAGCAACAGCTGCAGGAGGAGGCCAAGAAGCAGATGGTCGATACCGTCCAAGCCTCTCCCGACATTTCCGTCGAAGAATACTCGTCGATCCTGACGGCGGCGCAGAGCGACCCGGCTCTGGCCAAGAAGGTTCTGGAAAAGATCGGCACACCGCCGCCGGGCCAGCAACAACAGCAGCCGCAGCAATAGGCTGCGCGCGGCACTTAAGTCGCCACGAACAGGCCGCGGATGTCTTGTCGTTCGCGCCGGAAGCAGGGCCCGCCATTTGTCGGGCTCTGCTTTCCACCTCGGAAGTCGACGAAATGATCGGCTAGAACAGGATGATATTAGGCCGGGTCGGCCTAATATCATCCTGTTCTACATTATAGTGAGAGCATGATGTCGTCCGAAAACCGCTCACACTTTTCGGCATCATGCTCTGGTTCAGTATTGCGACCCGCTCTTGTTGTTCAGGTCGTGCCGTTCGGTGCCCGTCAGCGGCGGGTTGAAGATGCTGACGAGAACGAGATCCTGATCCTTGCCGCCGCGCAGATAATGGCGGTCGTGCTTGTCGAGCACATAGATATCACCGGCGCGGATCGGAAAGACATTGCCGTCCATATCCTCCACTTCGCCCTCGCCATTGATGCAATAGCAGGCCTCCAGATGATTGCGGTACTGAAGAAGGGCTTCGCTATTGGCGCGAACGACGGTATGGCACACCGTAAAACCCATGCCGTCGTCTTTGGTTAGCAAGCGGTGGCTCGTGCCGTTGCCCCAGTCGACGAAACGCTCGGTGAGCTCCACCTCCTTCAGATTTCTGACGAACATCGCCGATTCTCCTGATAAATTATTGAAGATAAGGCGATGATTCATTTTCATCGCCCACCAGAATTAGCTATTGAAATAGCTGGCGTTTTCAATTGATGATTTCTGCGTCATCTGTGAGGAAATTTTACAAATGCAGTTGCCGCCGTTGAACGCTTTGCGCGCTTTTGAAGCCACCGCCCGCCTGATGAGCCTTTCGAAAGCGGGCGACGAGCTGCACGTTACCCATGCCGCGATCAGCCATCAGATCAAGCATCTGGAAACCTGGCTCGGCCGCAAGCTCTTGCAGAAGTCTGGCCGCGGCGTTGCGCTGACCGCAGCCGGCGGCGAATATTACCGCGCCGTGTCAGGATCGCTGGCGGCGATTGCGCATGCGACAGGCAATATGCGGCGCGATCACGACATGCGCACCGTCACCGTCGGCTGCATTCCCTCGATCGCATCGCGCTGGCTCGTCCCTGCCCTGCCCTCCTTCCAGGACAGCGCCCCCGATCTCGACGTCAGGATCGTCTATGCGCGCGCCGAAGAACGCTTCGACGACGAGAGCCTGGACGTGCTGATCACCATGGGCGAGGATCTGAGCGGCGGCAGGGAAAGCCGCCTGCTCTTCTCGCGCCGCAATCAGCCTGTCGCCAGCCGCCATTACCTTGCCAAACGCAACTGGACGATCGACGACGTGTCGTTCGCCGGCGCCGATCTGCTGCACGACGAATCCGTCGACGGCTGGAAGGAATGGTTCCGCAAGGCCGGCAAGAAAGCACCGGAGCCGCTTCGAGGCCCGATATTCCAGGATTTCAACATGCTGGCGACGGCCGTGATCGCCGGCCATGGCGTGGCGCTCTGCCCCGTCGAGGTGTTCCGCCGCGAGATCGAGCGCGACGACCTGCTGGTGCTTTCCGACATCGCGACAGCAGAGAACCAGGGCTATTACGTCATATCGAACAGCTGGACGAAAAAGCCGGTGCGCCGCTTTATCGACTGGTTCATGACGGAGTGCGGATCCCCCGCGTGAGATCCCGTGCCCGCAGCTCATCGCAGGGTCGGCGTTGAAACGATGGATGAAATTGGGTCGCGGTAATAAAGACGTGGCATAAGCCTATCCGAGCGCGAGTTGGGCCGAGTTGGGGATTGTTAATCAGAAATGCCTAATGTAAATCTTGGCGTGCACAAGTTGTGTGGGAGCTGATTTGCTACGATATCTGGTTATGACAAGCGACTAGGGAGGGCCTCGGAGATGCAGAAAATTCGTGCGGCCCGCTCGGCCCTCGGACAAACAGAGGCAAAAACTTCGAGCTCGATCGACCGGCTTTTGTTCTTTGACCGCGATTTCAATCCCGTCGAGAATTTGCTGGGCAATGAGCTGCCTGCTTCTGTCAAACCTGCAGCGTCGTTTTGGGAGCATTTCCCAGAATTGGACAAATCGGCGATTACACTCGCCCTCCGTTCATTGGGTGACAGTGCCCAGCCTTTGCAAATATCGGGGGATCTTGGCACCCCAGCGTCGCACGGACTGACGATCTATCGGATCGGAGATCTGTTTGCCGTGGTTCGGTCCGAGGAATCTGCCGACGATGAGCGCGCAACCCTTTTGCATCTGGCCACCCACGACCCGCTCACTGGATTGCCGAACCGACGCCAGTTCGGCGAGGACCTCGCTGTGTTGTTACGGGAGACCGCAGGCTCGAACGAGACTCTGTCCCTGATGCAACTCGATCTTGACGATTTCAAACCCGTTAACGACACGCTCGGGCATCCGGCCGGCGACAAGCTCCTTCAGCTCGCTGCAAGCCGCATTCAAGAGTGCCTTACCAGCGACGACAGAGCCTATCGACTGGCGGGTGACGAATTTACCGTCATATCAAGAGGCCCCGGACATCCCGCCAAAGGACACCAGCTAGCAGAAGCTTTGGTTGATGCATTCAAAAAGCCCTTCACGATAGATGGCATCGCGCTATTTGTCGGTGCCAGCATCGGCATATCTGCTGCTCCACCGGACGGTACAAGTCCGGAGCAGCTGATGAAGGCGTCCGACGTCGCACTCTACGCCGCGAAGAAGGACGGGCGGGGGCGCGCAAGACCGTTTGATCCCTCAATGCTTGAGTTGCTGGAACAACGCGAACTGCTGCGCCGCAGCCTTCGCATGGCCCTGGTCCAACAACAATTCTCTGTCGAGTACCAACCCATCGCCGAGGGCGGCTGCATTGTCGGCTTCGAAGCCTTGCTCAGATGGAACCACCCTCTCCTTGGAAAAATTCCGCCAACGGCATTTATTCCGATGGCCGAGGCCGATGGAATGATGCCGGAAATAGGTGCATGGGTTTTGGAGCAGGCATGTCGCGAGGCAATGAAATGGCCGCAGAACTACATCGTCGCGGTCAATTTGTCCGCGGCTGAATTCCTGACAAGCGGCCTCACTGATCGGGTCTCCCAAACGCTAGACTTGATCGGGTTGCCGCCCGACCGTCTGGAGCTTGAGATAACCGAAAGCGTGCTCCTTGAGCGGACCGTCAACAATATCGACACACTGAATACGCTCAACGTGCTAGGGATACGAATCTCGCTTGATGATTTTGGGACCGAGTATTCTTCGCTCAGCTATCTGAAGACATTTCCTTTCGACACGATCAAAATCGACAAATATTTCATCACCGACCTCGAAAGCGATCTGAAAGGCCAGGCAATCGTCCGCTGCATCGTCAACCTCGCCCATGACCTCGACATGCAGGTGACAGCCGAAGGGGTAGAGACGCCGGGTCAGGCGGAATGGTTGCGCAGTGTGGGCTGCGACAGACTTCAAGGCTATTTGATTAGCAGGCCGCTTCCGGTCCAGGCGATTGGCGAGTTCATCACCCGCGCGGAAACATCCGTAAGCCCCGCGCTACCACGGTGAACAACCGATTTTCGCCGTGCCTTTAGCTACCGCATGCATCGATCTGACGCCGCAGGCAAAAGAAGGGAGGTTGTATTGGAACAGGAAGCAGCTAGCTTCGATGACCATGCATTTGCGCCGATGGTATCGCTGGAACTGAACGTTGCGATGTTCAAATCCCGATGGCAGTTTTGCGACAGGATTACGGAATATCTCTCAGACATTCTCGGCCAAGGTCACAGCGATCCCGCTCGATATTCCAATTTTCTTTCCGTCGCGACGAACGAGCTCATTGAACTTGCTTTCCGTTCAACGAGCGAGCCAGGAAGGATAAGTTTCGGTCTCTATCGGAGCGCGACATTCAATCGGCTGAGAATTGCGTTTCCCGGCCAGGAAGCATTTGGCCGCAAGCACGCCAATGCAGGCTCAAGCGAACGCCAACTTGTCCCCGGCGCCGGCTCTGGTTACTTGGTGATGAAGCCCGACGGGACGGTTTTGCTCAGTGATTTGGCAGCAATATTCCGCGCCACGATCCGAATTGAGAAAGACGGCGAACAAGGGATACAAATCATTGCGGATTTCCCCTCGACCGAGGACTTCCAATGAGCCTGCTTCCCCTTCCCTTCACTGTTCATTTTGATCCGACAAATCAGGAGCTGTTGCTGTCTGGCAAGATGCGGCCTGAATGCGCCGTTGAGATCGCCGATGCCCTCAAGCTGGTGCAGCAAAGTTTGGAAAAATACAGCGGGGTCGTTTACCTCAATGTCAAACGTCTGACGCACATCAACATGACTGCCTTCGTCGCCCTGGCCGATGTCCTCGCGGCAAGTTGCCGGGCGAGGCCTGACCGGAAGATCGTCATCATCACGTCGAGCGTCGTGGCATGGTCGACCTCGTTGTTCGAGTCCCTGGCGGCATCACAATCAAGCCTGTCGGTTGAAGTCTACGATTCGGCATTTTATCCGGGCCAAAGCTTTGTCGAGGATGAGACTTTCATTCCCATTCTGCGCACCCAGACGAAAATGACATGGAGGCACGAACGGGAACTGTTGCCTCGCCACGGCCTGCGCAGCGGTCTTGTCATCGCGGATATCTGTTGCGGAATTGGTGATTTCGCGGCCTTGGTTCAGAGGGAATTTAAACCGGCGCGCCTTGTCGCGCTGGATCATTCCGTGCGCAGCCTCGAATATGCTCGCAGGGTCGCGGCCGACTTCGGCCTGCAGGGAATCGAGTACACCTATGGTGACGCCTCCCAAATGCTGCTGCGAGACAATCAATTTGACTTTGTGACCTGCCGACATTCGCTGCAGATCTTCAACCGTCCCGAGATGCTGCTGCGGGAGCTCTACCGCATCTGCAAGCCTGGCGGCCGTGTCTACATCACGAACGAAAAAAATTCGCATTGTCTGGGCGAACCACATGCTGAAACGATAAGATGGACTTACGAGGAAGTCGCCAAACTGTTCAGCCACTTCGACATGGATGTCGAGATGGGGCCGAAAAGCCGCCATCTCCTCGCCGACGCGGGGTTCGATAGTATCAAGGTCGATTCCTTTATGGTCACCAACCTGGACGGGGATCCCCAGGACTTCGCAGACATCATCGAAGCTTGGGAAAATGTCTATGCGGGTGAGATGGCCGTTCGACGGGGCGACTCATTGGATTTCATTCGCAGGTTCCGGCAGGGATTCAAAGATCATGTCTTTGCTGCTCTTCACCCCAAGGGTTATGCAGGCTGGCCGATCTGGGCAGCTTCTGGTCGGAAGCCGCTGTGATGAACGAAAACTCGTCGAAAAGACCGGCAAGACTAGGCTCATTTCGGGCGAAATTCATCTTGGTCGTCGGTGGAGCTGTTCTCTTTGACTTGCTGGTCAGCGGCGGGCTGGCACTTTGGAACGTTCAGAGGCTGTCGCGCGACGCAACCCTCGAAGTCGGGCAGGGTCTTGAAGCGGCAAGCCAGGAATACATCCGCACATATGCCGATTCCACCGCAGCCCAGGTGAGTTTGCTCCTGCGGCAGGTTCATAGCGACGTCGGCACCTTGGCAGGTGTGCTCCAGGCGCAGATCGACGATCCCGAGCGTAATTCCGATGTCGGCGCGGCGATCGCGCGCACATCGCCTGGCAGCGTCAGCCTTGTCTACGACGAGAAGGGAAAATGGTCTCAGAACCTGCCCGGCTCCGCTTCGGTTGTGAGCGTCTGGGGTTACTTGCTCGGACCTGACCATCGGCCGAAACCCGACATCCAGCGCGATCTAGAGACGAGCGCGGTTCTCGACATCGTTGCGCCGAGCCTGCTGCAGCACGGCGCTTCCAAGCTGCAGATGTACTACATCGGACCGAAAGAACGGCCAATCTTCAGGACGGCGCCTTACACCGACCAGGCTCAGACCTTCGATCGCCTTTATTCGGGGCACAACGAAGCCGATTTCTGGGACTTCTTTTTCCCCGGGCTTTACGAGTCCTGGCAGAGCTGGGCCAAGGACGCGAAAACGCGGCCGGTCGCCGACGATATCACGCAGACCGCTCCATATACCGATGCCATTACCGGAAAGCTGATCGTCAGTTTCTTTCATCCATTGTGGACAGCCGACCGACAGGATGTCGCCGGGACGGCTGGCGCGGACATCACACTCGAGCAACTCGCGCAGATTGTTGAGAATGTGAAAGTGGCCCAGTCCGGCTTTGGATTTCTCGCAATGTCCGACGGAAACGTTGTGGCGATCAACAGCACAGGAGAAAAAACCCTCGGTCTGCGTTCTGCGAGCGATGCGAGCGGAGCCAGCGCCTTGACCGGCCTGGAGCGCTCCCTAAAGGGAAGCTCCCAGCCTGCGATAGCAAAACTGGCCCTTGATCGCGAACTGGGCATCCAACATTTGTTGTTGCAGCAGGAGGGTAACGAGGTCCCCTATATCGTTATCGTCAAGAAACTCCCCGCGACCAATCTCTGGTCCAGCGGCCCGGTTCGGCAAGAGGCGATGTCTCTTGGAGTGGTTGTGCCTGAACGAGAAATCCAGGCCTCCCTCTATGCGGCCCAGGCCAAGATTTCAGAAGCTACCAACCGGATCGTGCTCTACCAAATTCTAGCGATCTTAATGTCGCTGCTTATTGTGGCAATCGCGGTATTTGCGGTTTCGAAACGAATAACGGGCGGAATCAGCGCACTTGCAGATGCCGCCAAACGGATCCAAGCGAAGGATTATTCGGTCAGGGTGGCCATAACAAGCAAGGATGAGGTCGGCGAGGCTGGGGAAGCATTCAACCGGATGGCTGAGCAGATCAGCTATCACACCGAAAATCTCGAGCAGCTCGTCGAAGAGCGAACAGCTCAAATCGAAGATGCAAAGGAAGAGATTTCCACCCTGAACGCACAGCTCCAGCGAGAAAATCGACGTCTCGGAACAGAGCTCGCCGTCGCCGAGAGAATCCAGCTCATGGTTCTTCCGCTGCACCAGGAGCTTGAGGAATTTCAGGCCCTCGAGATCGCAGCCTATATGAGACCGGCGGAGGAAGTCGGCGGCGACTACTACGACGTATTGAAAAACGGAAGCCGATTGAAGATTGGCATCGGCGACGTCACCGGACACGGGCTCGAAAGCGGTGTGTTGATGCTGATGGTTCAGTCCGTCGCCCGCGCCTTGCAGGAAGCCGGAAACACCGACGCAGTCAAATTTCTCACAGACCTGAACAGCGCCCTGTTTAAAAATATCGTGAGAACTAAAATCGACAAGCATCTCACTCTGGCGTTTCTTGACTACGACGGAAAAGAGATGATCCTGTCGGGACAACACGAGGAAGTTGTCGTGGTGCGGGCGAACGGAAAGGTCGAGCGCATAGACACCATGGATCTGGGCATACCGATCGGGCTGGAAGCCGATATTTCAGCGTTCATTAAAACCCGTGAAATAGCCTTCGAGGCGGGCGACCTCATACTCCTGCATACGGACGGCGTAACAGAAGCCGAAAACGACGCGGGAGAACTGTTTGGCATCGAACGTCTGTGCCGCGAAGCACTGCGCCTGAAGGACCAGAGCGCTGAGAAAGTCGTTTCCGGAATTGTAGCGACATTAATGCTCTTCATCGGATCGCAGAAGATTTACGACGACATCACGCTGCTCGCAGTGCGACATAGGTGAGACATGACGCCAACGGTATATGGTATCGAATCTCTGGCAGGCATAAGCCTGGATTCAAGCACTCGCCTCACGCTAAGCGACGGACCGCTTCAGCTTGGATGGAAGCACTCAGGAATGACCTCGGACTTCATAGCGGAAGTCATGGCTTTGCCCTATTCACGATCAAGGAAGGACTACGTGCAGGCGCATCATGACATCGGATATCTCAGCAATGAGTTGATCGAAAATGCCGTTAAGTTTCGACAGCCTGGGGAGATCCTCATTGAAGCCGGCATATTCGACGGAACCTTTTTAATAAGGGTCAAGAACACGATCGATGGCGTGACATCTTCTCGCTTTCAACAACTGCTGCATCGCCTTCAATCGAAGGACCCTGGGGAACTTCTTCTTGAGCAAATCGAAACCAACGCCATATCGGCAGCAAGCGGTTCGGGCTTGGGGTTGCTCACCCTTCTGAGCGACTACGACGCAAAAATGGCGTGGGCATTCGAAGGGAATAATGACCAGCATATCATACTGACGACGACTGCAGCTGTGGCGATGCCGCCCTCCTCCAATCTGTGAGCGAA
Source organism: Rhizobium sp. WYCCWR10014 (assembly GCF_001657485.1). Lineage (GTDB taxonomy): Bacteria > Pseudomonadota > Alphaproteobacteria > Rhizobiales > Rhizobiaceae > Rhizobium. Next base: position 11,887 of record NZ_LXFU01000041.1, on the reverse strand, counting down.
GAATGGAAATCAGCGACGAAAACTTCCGCGTATGGGCTGAGAAAAACGAGGTGTATTTCGATGGCGTATTCAGGCTGGCGGGACCGGACGCCTATGCGCCGATTTACTCATTGGTCTTCGGCCTGCTCCACGAGGGGCACAAACAGGTGACGTTCAATCTGACGGGTCTCGAATTCCTCAATTCCTCCGGCATAAATCTTTTGGCCAAGCTGACCATTGAAGCCAGAAAGATGGGCGACCTTCTGCTCATCGTAAAAGGCACCAACCAATATCCTTGGCAAGCGAAGTCGCTGCCGAATCTCAAGAAGTTACACCCGCTTCTCGATCTGCGCTTGGCGTGAATCTCTTTCGGAGGAAGCGCCAATTCACACCTCGACGCGCCATATCGAAGCCAACGCCAACAGCCGCCGAATTTGAGCAGCATCCTTTGGCGTCTTCACCAGCCCCCCGCAGCGCCGGCAAGTCGTGATGGCGCTCCGCGTAGACCACGCTTGGCAGCCCTCAGACGCTGCTGAGGAGGAGACTGGTTTCGCTGTTTGCGACACCGTCGATCATGCGCACCTCGCGTAGAACCCGGTCGAAGTCGGCAAGACTTGCGGCCCTGATATCGGCGACAAGGTCCCAGTTGCCGTTCGTCGTGTGCAGCGCTGAAATCTCCGTCAGGCCGCGGAGCTTTCGTATGACCTGGGTCGTCGATTTGCCGACGACCTCGACCATCATCACGGCACGCACGGCGTTGACGTCGTAGTCCTCCCGCACCCGGACGGTGAAGCCGAGCAGCGTACCCGTCTCCATCAGGCGATCCAGCCGGTTCTGAACTGTGCCGCGTGCGACACCGAGTGCATCGGAAAGCTTGCTTAGGGAAGCGCGTCCATCGGCACGGAGGTGAGCGATAATCCGGCGATCCAGGTCGTCGGGTGCGTATTTCGCGATGGTCATATTGCCTCTTGATAAATTCGCGCAAATAGACTGAACGATTTGTACAATCTATTGCCGGAATTAGCACAGATTTGAGCTTTCGGCCAACATGCAGGACGGCTAGCCTTCCTCCTTGAGCATATGCAGGAGGAACTCAGCATGTCGTCGCCCCTTCCATCGGAAAAAGCTCTCGTACCCTTCGTCAGCGTCGAGAAGATGATGCGTCTTGTTCACCACATCGGCATCGAAACCGTTTTGACCGAACTTACCGACGTCATCGAGGCGGATTTCCGCCGCTGGGGATCGTTCGACAAAACCCCGCGCGTTGCTTCTCACTCTGGCGAAGGTGTGATCGAGCTGATGCCGACATCGGACGGCGAAATCTACAGCTTCAAATATGTGAACGGCCATCCGAAGAACATGGCGCAAGGCCTGCAGACTGTGACGGCTTTCGGCCTTCTGGCGGAAGTTTCGACCGGCTATCCGGTGCTGCTCACCGAAATGACCCTGCTGACAGCATTGAGAACCGCCGCAACTTCGGCCATGGCCGCGCGGCACCTCGCACCCAGGGGTGCCCGCACGATGGCCATGATCGGCAACGGCGCCCAAGCGGAATTCCAGGCGCTTGCCATGAAAGCCGTCTGCGGCATCGATCACATCAGGCTCTACGACATCGATCCGCTGGCGACGGAAAAGATGGTCCGCAACCTTGCAGGTACGGGGCTGACGGTCACCGCCTGCAGCTCGTCCCAATCGGCTATCGAAAATGCCGATATCATTACAACCTGCACCGCCGACAAGCAGTACGCGACGATCCTGACTGACAACATGGTTGGCTCCGGCGTCCACATCAATGCCATCGGCGGCGACTGCCCGGGCAAGACCGAGTTGCACCGCGACATCCTGTTGCGCGCCGATACTTTTGTCGAATATCCGCCACAGACCCGCATCGAAGGCGAGATCCAGCAGATGGATGCCGATTATCCCGTCACCGAATTCTGGCAGGTCCTGACGGGACAGGCGATCGGCCGCCGCGATGCCAGCCAGATCACACTGTTCGACAGCGTCGGTTTCGCGATCGAGGATTTTTCCGCTCTTCGTTATGTCCGTGACAGGCTGAGGGGGACCGGGCTTTACCAGGACCTCGATATCATCGCCGATCCGGACGATCCGCGCGACCTGTTCGGCATGTTGCAGCGAGCAAAGCAGGCAGCATAGGAGCACGATGATGCCAAGACACGTCACCTATTCCGTTCAGGCGCCCTCTGCCGTCGTCATGGTCCGGCCGCACTACTTCACCGTGAATACCGAGACCGCCATCGACAACCTGTTCCAGTCCAGCCCGGACACGACGGACGACCTTTCGCGGGCGGCCTATGACGAAATCACCCGGGCGGCCGATGTGCTCCGAAGCCATGGCGTGAACGTGCATCTTTTCGACGACACCGGTACCGAAACGCCGGATTCGGTCTTTCCCAACAACTGGTTTTCCACCCATGCCGGCGGTCATGTGGCGATCTATCCGATGAAGGCCGTCAGCCGCCGGCGCGAGCGGCGCAGCGACGTCATCGAAATGCTGAAGACCCGGTATCGGGTGCAAGAGGTGATCGACTATTCGGGCCTCGAGCCGGACGGACTGTTTCTCGAGGGCACCGGCGCCATGGTTCTCGATCACATCGATCGGGTGGCCTATGCCGCCCGCTCCGACCGCACCGATCCGATCGCGCTGGAACGCTTCTCGACCCACTTCAACTTCGAGCCGATGGTGTTCGATGCACGCGATGGAAACGGCGTCGCCGTTTATCACACCAATGTCCTGATGTGCATCGCCACCGACTTCGCCATGATCGGGCTGGAGATGATGACCGACGCAGCAAGACGGCGGGAGGTCGTTCTAAGACTGGAGCGCTCCGGCCGCGGCGTCATCGCACTCACCAACGATCAGATCGCCTCCTTCTCCGGCAACGCTCTCGAACTCCAGGGAAATGCGGGGCGTATCCTTGCGCTCTCGACCACGGCGTTTGCATCCCTGAGCCGGGATCAACGCAACACGATCGAAGAGAGCGCAGAACTGGTCGCACTTGATATCCCGACCATCGAGCGCGCCGGTGGATCGGTCCGTTGCACGCTCGCAGGCATCCATCTGACGCCGCGATGATTGCGTGATGGCGCTGGAATTTTGCGACTGCCGTTTGACACTCTCGTGCAACTCAGCGAGGCAACTTGTATGAAGTCGACACCCGATAACGGGCGCGCGGCCAAGCTTTTTTTGACCTCGCAGCCGTCCCGCGATGCGTTCGCAGACGAGACAGCCGGAAAGCACTGAGCAGCAACAAGCTCAACCGATGGCCGCTTTGGACGAAGAAGGAATCGTTAAGCATTTCAGGTCGTCTAAGACCATTGCCGGTCCTGGCATCGGACCTCGGTCCGATGTGCAATGCGCGATCACCGTCTAACCTCTCATATCTGCTCAAGCCGTGCATTGGCCCGGCGCCTGATCTGATCTGGAGGAAATAATGCGGATCGCAACCTTAGCATCCTTGGCCGCGCTCTCGCTGGCTCTTGCAGCAAGCCCGGCAACGATTGCCGGGATCGATATGACCGCACTGGCAAAGAGCGGTGGAAACGGTGGCGGCAACGGTGGGGGCAATGGCGGCGGTCACGGCGGCGGCAGTGGCAACAGCGGTAACCATGGCAGCAGCAGCCAGGTAACCCACGGCAGCTCCAAATCGCAAGGCACGAAAGGCAAATCGACCGAGGCGGCAAGCAAATCCAAGTCCGTCAAGGCAGACGAGACCAAAGTCAGCACCAAAGAAAAGAACCTGTCGGCGCAACTTGCGGGCCTGAACTCCTTGAAGCGAAACTACAAGGCGTTGATGCATACGTCGGACCCACGCATGACGGCTATCGCGGCATACGCAATGGCCTATGCCCAGTATGAACTCGACAATGGAATCGAGCCCTCGGCCGATGACCCCCTGTTGGGGGACGAGGCGCTGGAGGACGCATTGGCTTCCGCAACGAAAACCGGTGACGTCAGTCCGGCGGTTCTGGACCAGGCCAAAACCATTCTCGGGGTTGGCGACGCAAACGGGAAGATCGATCAAATCCGCACCTCACTGGAGAACGCCGCGCCGGCGACATCAGACGAATAGCCGCGAACTCAGGTGCGAGCAGTGTGGAGCTGACAAGTATAGCTCCGCACTAAACTACGAGAGCATTTCCGTTTTGTTTGTGTACGGAAATGCTCTTTTTTTGCGTATTTCTGATGCCTCGGCTGTGATCTCTGCCTGCCATCGACAGGGAGCATGGGTGCTTAGGATCGAAGCGGATGATTCCGCTTCGATCGAGCTTCGCCAGACCACGTCGGACGGAACTTCTCGACGGCGGTACTGTCGTTCGGGTCAAGAGGAAACCTCCAGTTCTATGTCTGGTCAAAACTGCCAGCTTGCCGGAACCCAGGCATAACCCATGTCGGTCTTGAGCATTCGTCCGAGCCCCGGGAAAGGGTAATGAAACCCGAGAACAGGGAGCCTATCGGTCGCGGCCATATCGAATATGCGGCGGCGCGACGCGAGCGCGGTATCCTTGTCTCGGTCAGGTCCGGGTCGCCATGGATGGTCGATGTTGACGACCGGGTGATAGGCAAGGTCCGCAGTGAGGAGCAGTTGGTCGTTTCCTGAGTGGACCAGGAATGTTGCCATGCCAGGCGTATGTCCGGGCGCAGCGATCGTGGTGAGGCCCGGCACGATTTCAGCACCTGCCTCGTAGAGCTCGATGTCCTTTGCGATCGGCTCGACACTCGTTTTGATCGCCGCTGCAAACCGGTCACGAAAGTCCCTTGGTACCGGCATGTAGGAGAGATCGGGATCGTTGCGCACAAAAAAATCCCAGTCCGCCCGGGGTGCGTAGACGGTGGCATTGGGAAACGCTTTTTTGCCTTCGGAAGTTCTGAGATTGCCGACGTGATCAGGATGCGTGTGCGACACCACGATCGTGTCGATATCGCCTGCATCGAGACCGATGGCGGCGAGATTGTCAAACACACGCCCCGCATTCGGTCCCATGGTGGCCCCGGCTCCCGCCTCAAGCAATATCCGCTTGTCCGCGACCTCAAGCAGCAGCGTGTTGAGTTGAAGGGTCATGTGATCGGTAGGAAGGAAAGCGCGACGAAGGACCTCCTGCAACTCCGCCTCCGGAGCATCGTTGGCATAGACCGTCGGTGGGCCGCCGATCACGCCATCACTCAAAACCGTCGCTTTGATCTCCCCGACCCGAAATCGATAATATCCAACATTACGGCTGTCCAGGCTCTGCACCTGCGCCTTGCCTGATCCCGCGGAACCTCCGAACAGCAGAGCGGATGTTCCGGCAACCGCTGAAACCATGACCGTTCGCCGGTTCAATGTGAGTCGATCCATTGCTTTTCCTTTCAGTCGACAGCCCGCATGTGCGGTCGAGGTATTTAGATGACCTCAAATCACTGCGCTGATAAGACGAGCAAATCTACGCAGCTTGATAAGGTAAGCTTCGCAATGGATCAGTTTCGTTTGGATAGCCTAGATGTTTTTGCGGCGATCGTCAGGTGCGGCGGATTCAGGGCCGCCGCCCTGGAGCGAGGCGTTTCATCATCGGCACTCAGCCAGACAATCAACGCTTTGGAAGAGGCGCTCGGCATCCGCCTGCTCAACAGGACAACAAGAAGCGTTGCGCCGACGGAGGCGGGACAGCGTCTCCTGCAGCGCCTCGGTCCAGCTTTGACGGACATCCGTCTCGCAGTCGATGACCTTAACCAGTTAAAGGAAAACCCGTCCGGCACCCTTCGTATCAATGCGCCGGGCCCCGCAATCGATCACCTGCTCTGTCCGGCAATGTTCACGTTTATGGACACATACCCGGACATCAGGGTCGAACTCATCAGCGACGCAGCCGTCATCGACATCGTCGAGCAAGGCTTTGACGCGGGCGTTCGGTTCGGAAAGCAACTGGCACAAGATATGATCGCAGTACCGCTGGGACCATCGCTTCGATACGCGATCGTGGCGTCGCCGGATTATATTGCAAAGCATGGCCTGCCTCTGACCCCCAATGATCTCGCCGGCCACAACTGCATTCGACGACGATTTCCCGGCGGCACATTGGTATCCTGGAAATTTGAAAAGGGCGGAGATGCCCTGGAAGTCTTGCCGGAGGGGCGATTGACGGTAAGTTCAGCACACAACGAGCTGCAGGCCGCTGTCGCCGGATGCGGATTGGCCCATATCTTCGAGGACTACGCCACACCCGACCTAACGAACGGTCGGTTGACGGAGGTTCTGAAGGACTGGAGCCCCCTTTTGCCAAGCTGGTATCTTTATTACCCGAGCAAAAGACACTCCAGCGCAGCCATGCGAGAATTGGTGAGCTTCTTGCGCTCCTACGATTGGAAGGTGTCCCAGATGCCGGCTTATTTGAACGGTCATGACCAGCCTAACAAGCCGACCTGAAAGGATAACACCGACGTTGACAGGTCATAATCGGCGCGTCTGCGCCGTGAATGAGGCCTCCCGCTGGCAGTCCTCTCCATCATGCTCGGGATCGACCGGGGCATCTACAATGGCACCCCTCAGCGCCCGTGATATGGATCCTCGGCTCAAGGCCGAAGACGACGGAGAATGCAGCAGCAGCCCTCGCCAAGCTTTCGCGTGGCGAGCGCAACTCACCCCGCGAGCTCGATGATCGCGCAGCCGTAGCCTTCGAGATCGAGCCTACCGGCAACCGGCTTTTCGTCATCGAGGAGATCACGGCCAGCGGGAACGCCGCCGATGGCGGCCGGCTGGTCGGTGTAGTTCTGGATGAACAGCAGCCGGCGGTGGTCATTCATCCGCATGGTCACCTCGACGCCCTCGGGAAGGTCGCCGATCAGCGGTTCTATGCCAACGGGTGCAAATAGCCGCTCGGCAAGAGCTGCCGTCAGATCCGGGGTGAGATAGGTGCCGACATAGGCCACCTGCCCCTTGCCGAGCTTGCGCGACGTCGCCATCGGCTGACCCTCGGCATAGCGGTTGGACCAGGCCGCAACCACCTCGACATCGCTTGCGATCGCCAGGTTTTCATAGAAATAGCCGCCGACCAGTTCGCGGTTGCCGATCTTGAAGCGGCGTTCGCGGCGGCGCGATTCCGCCGGCTTGTTCGGCGGAATGACAAGCCCGCCCGAACGTTCCATCACATCGAAGAGCCCGTTGGCGCCGGGGGCGGCGAGACGGCCGAAATCCTCGACACGTACGCCTGTGAGCTGCGACAGCGAGGTGCCGGGCGCCGTTTCGCGGATGACGTGGTTGTCTTCGTTGCGCGTGCCGGTGCGCGCGCCGATGACGACGGTGCCGCCCTGCTCGGCGAAGGATTTCAGCCTCTCGGTCCATTCGTCTTTCCACATCACCCAATGGGGCACATAGAGCAGCTTCAGCTTGGAAAGATCGTCCTCGGGATGAATGAAACCGCAGGCAATGCCGCGGTCGTAGCAATACTGGTGCAGCAGGATCGCATCGTCCTGTGGGCTCGGCAGGCCGATCGGATAGGTCTTGTGAGCTTCCTGATTGTCGAAGTCGGAGCCGGCGATGCCGACATCCATGCGCACATAGGTGCCGAGGATCTTGGGCGCCAGCGCGGTCATCTCGGCCGCGAAGCGCTTGGCCTCGTCATAGCGATGGCGGCCGACGTCGTCGTGGTCGATGATGCCCATCCAATAGATCTCCGCGCCGAAATGGGCGGGGCGCCAGCGGAAGAACATCAAGCCGTCGGCGCCATGGGCGACAGAGGAAAGTGCCATGCGGCGCAGTTCGCCCGGCTCCGGCGTCAGCGTGCAGAAACCCGGCTGGCTGCCGAAGCCCGATTGCTGCTCGGGAACGATGTAGTTGCCGGAAAAACCGCGGCAGATATCGAGGTGCAGCGCCTGGACCTTGGCGTGGTTTCCAAGCCGCTGGAACTCGTCATAGAGCATCGGATAGATGTCGTAGCCGACGAAATCGAGATCGGTGGTGAACTGGCCGCGGAAGTCGATATCCCGGAGACCCCCGAGATTGTGGAAGACGAACCAGGAGGGCTTGACGGCGCGCAGAATCTCGACCTGATCGTGCTGGAAGCGTGCCGTCGAGAAGGCGAGAAAGCGGTGATAATCCTGCAGATGGCCGGGGCTCGGGAAGGTCGGGCCGAACTCGATCGGCAGCACCACCTGGTCGAAACTGTCGTAGGCCGTCGCCCAGAAATCGCCGCCCCACGCCGTGTTGAGCTTGCCGATCTCGCCATATCTGCCGGCAAGGAAGGCCTGGAATTCGGAAAGCGTCGCCTTCGAAAAGCTCTCCGGCATGCTGGTGTTCAGCTCGTTGTCGGTCTGCCAGCCGACGACAAAAGGATTGTCGCGATAATGCTCGGCCATCGCTTTGGTGATGCGCCGGCTGTGTTCGCGAAAGACCGGGCTTGCCGTGTCACAGTGCTGGCGCGAGCCATGGCTCATCGGCCGGCCCTTGCCGTCGACCCTTAAGATCTCCGGATGCGCCATGGTCAGCCAGCGCGGCGGGGTTGCCGTCGGCGTGCACATGATCGTGTCGATGCCGTAGCGCCCGAGCATGGCGATGGCACGGTCGAACAGGTCGAAATCGAAGGTGCCGTGCTTCGGCTCGAGAATATGCCAGGCGAATTCGGCCATTCTGACCACGTTGAAGCCGGCCTTCGCCATGCGCTCGGCGTCGCGCTCCCAGTAGCTTTCATCGACGTGCTCGGGATAGTGCGGGGCGCCGACGAGGAAGCGGTCGGTCTTGACGGGGTTCCATACGGAGAGGGTCTTGTCGGACACGGTGTTGTTTCCTGTTATCTGTCGAGGGTGGTCTTGCGGACGCTGATCGTACGTCCGCCATCGGGTGAGAAGAGATAGAGTTCGTTGGCGTCGAGCTTCAGCGCCACGTTCTGGTCGGCGGCAAAAGGCGCGACGTAGCTCAGTTGCACCGTTATGTTGCCGGTGCCGCTTTCCGAGGCGATGGTCCTGAGGTTGCCGGCGTCGACATAGAGAATGGTTTCGCGCCCGAGATGCTCGACCAGTCGGACCGCACCGTTGATCGCTCCGCCCTGCGCCCCGTCGGCAACCATCGATATGTTTTCCGGCCTCACACCGAGCGTCAGGCTGGCGCCCTTCGCCAGCACCGTCGCCTCCGCCAGGTCGACCGTCACCGGCACGAGGCCCGGCGCCGAAACTGTGACATTGCGGCCGGACACCTCATCGACGGTAACGCCGAGGAAGTTCATCCGCGGGGCGCCGAGAAAGCCTGCGACGAAGAGATTGTCTGGGTTGCGGTAGAGTTCGAGCGGCGAGCCGACCTGCTCGATCACCCCCTGGTTCAAGACGACGATGCGGCTTGCCATGGTCATGGCCTCGACCTGGTCGTGGGTGACGTAGACCATGGTGGCGCCGAGCTCGGCGTGCAGGCTGCTGAGTTCGACACGCATCTGGGTTCGAAGTGCCGCATCGAGGTTCGACAGCGGCTCGTCGAAGAGGAAGACGTCGGGCGAACGGGTAATCGCCCGGCCGATCGCCACGCGCTGCCGCTGCCCGCCGGAAAGCTGCTTCGGCCGCTTCTCCAACTGGTCGGTGATCCTCAGGATCTTGGCTGCACGCTGAACGGCCGCCTCGATCTCGGCCTTCGGGCGCTTGGCCATGCGCAAACCGAAGCCCATGTTCTCCGCCACCGTCATATGCGGATAGAGCGCGTAGGACTGGAAGACCATGGCGATGCCGCGGTCCCCGGGCTCCTGTTTGCTGACGTCGCGGCCGTTGATCAGGATCTGGCCGGAGGAGATCTCCTCCAGGCCGGCGATCGTCTTCAAAAGCGTGGACTTGCCGCAGCCGGAGGGGCCGACCATGACGATGAACTCGCCTTGCGCTACGGAAAGATCGATGCCGCGCAGCGCATGATAGGCGCCGTAATTCTTGTTGATCTGTCGGAGTTCGAGACTGGTCATGCGTCCTGGCTCTCTGCTGTTGAAACTTGGAACTTTAGGAGATCGCTCATCCCTTCACAGCGCCCATCGTCAGGCCGGCGATGAAGTGCCGCTGCATCAGGAAGAACATGACGACGGGCGGCACGGCGACGACGATGGTGCCGGCGGAAATCAGGTTCCAGGCAGAGACCCACTCGCCGCGAAGATTGGCAAGGCCGGCAGTCACAGGCTTGACGGAGTCGCTGACGGTCAGCACCACGGCCCAGAAGTAATCGTTCCAGATGAAGGTGAAGATCAGGATGGCGAGTGCGGCAAGCGCCGGCCGCACCAGCGGGATCGCCACATGCCATAGCGTCTGAAAGGGAGATGCCCCTTCCGCCCGGGCCGCCTGGAACAGTTCATCGGGCAATGCCGCGATGAAATTGCGCATGAACAGCGTCGCAAAGCCGGTCTGGAAGGCCACATGGAAGATGATCAGCGCTGCCGTCGTATCGATCAGGTCGAGCCGGACCATCAGGTCGCGTACCGGGATCATCATGATCTGGTGCGGCAGGAAATTGCCGCCGACGAACAGCGCGAAGATCAGCATGTTGCCGGGAAAGCGATAGCGCGACAGCACATAGCCGGCGAGTGTGCTCAGCACCAAGACGCCGATCACCGAGGGAATGGTGATCGTCAGGCTATTGAGGAAGTAGCGGGCCATCGGTGTCTGGGTAAAAACATCAGTGTAATTGTCGATGACGCCGATCTTGGTCGGCCATCCCCACAGATTGCCGCCCATCACATCCTCGGTCGAGCGGAAGGAGGTGAGGATGATCGCAAACAGCGGGCAGAGCCAGAGCAGCAGGACGATGACGACGGCGAGCACATAGAGGCGGCGCTGCCAGACGGCGGCTTCGGGAATAGGACGAGGATACATCAGCCTCCCCTTTCTTCGGTACGGATGATGCGGCTGAGATACCAGACGATGAACACCGCCATGATCACGAACAGCACAGAGGCGATCGCCGCGCCGTAGCCGAAGCGGTAGGAGAAGATCGACTGCTCGAACATCTGGTAGGCGAGAACCGAGGACGAGCCGAACGGGCCGCCGCGCGTCATGACCGACACCATGTCGAACGAACGCAGAGCGCCGACGACGGTGACGGCAATGGCGATGAAGGTGACCTGGGTCAGCTGCGGCAGCACGATGTGCCACAGCATGTTCCAACCCCTTGCCCCGTCGACGCGCCCGGCACCGATCAGCTCTTCGCTGAGATTGTTGAGACCGGCGAGATAAAGCACCATGCAGAAGGTGATCTGCGGCCAGAGTGCTGCAATCACGATGGCAAAGGTGACGAAATGCTCGTCGGAGAGAACCGCTGGCGCCGTTGCCCCGAAGGCCCTGAAGATCAGCGCCAGCAACCCGAACTCCGGCGTATAGACCCAGGTGAAGACGACGCCGACCGTCACCGAGGCGAGCACCAGCGGAATGAAGAACAGCGACTTCAGGAAGCGCATGCCGCGGATTTTCTGGTTGACCAGCAGCGCGATGGCGAGCCCGAGAGGTGGTGCCGCCATGAACATCACCAGCCAGATCAAGTTGTTCTTCAACGATACGTAGAATTGCGGGTCGTCGTAGAGTTCGACGTAATTGCCGAAGCCGATCCAGACCATTGGGCCAAAGCCATCCCAGTCATGCAGGCTGATCCAGAGGCTCCTGATGGCCGACAGCAGGATGACCGTGAAGAACAGCACGATCGCCGGCGCGATCAGCAAAGTCGGGGTGAGCCACCAACGCTGGCGGCGCCATAACATCAACATGTCTAGAGCCTCATATTATAGTACGGCGCTTTGCCACCCAGGCAACAGCAGGCTGCGGCGCCTCAGGCCTGCTAGCAAAGCCCGCCAACCTCTCTTTCGTCATGCTCGGGCTTGTCCCCATAGGCGCTAACTTAGTTGTCGATGTGCGATGGCTCGTCGCCTTCGCGGTGGCTCGCGAAGTCGATGGAGCAGCCGG
>NZ_LXFU01000040.1 GCF_001657485.1 Rhizobium sp. WYCCWR10014 | reverse complement strand
CGACTTCGCGAGCCACCGCGAAGGCGACGAGCCATCGCACATCGACAACTAAGTTAGCGCCTATGGGGTCAAGCCCGAGGAGGACGGAGCGCGGGGTGGCGTCTGCAGCAGGAACAGCGACGTATCCCGACATGATCGGGAGTCATCAACGCCGATTTTTGCCCCGTGATTTCGCCCATGCAAAACCGTTGACATTTCGCTGAACAGCATATATCCATTTGGCTATATAGCTAGATGGTGATATATGGACGACAAGCTCGATGCGATTTTCTCCGCACTCGCCGATCCCACGAGGCGAGCAATTCTTGGGCGGCTTGCGAACGGCAAGGCGACGGTGGCCGAGCTCGCTGATCCCTTCGAGCTGTCTCAGCCTGCCATATCAAAGCATCTCAAGGTCCTGGAACAGGCCGGATTGATCCGCTCCGGCCGTGAAGCGAATTCGCGTCCCCGCGTCCTCGAGCCGGCCGCGTTGAAGACGGTTGCTGATTGGGTCGCCGATTACAGACGCTTCTGGGATCAAAGCTTTGATCGTCTCGATGACTATCTGTCCAAGGTACAAGGATACGACAATGACTAATCCAGAGACCGATACCGACGATACCCGCGACCTGGTTCTTGTCCGAAGGTTTGATGCCCCATGCGATCTGGTTTTCAGGGCGTGGACCGACCCGAAAGCGTTGGTGCAATGGTGCGGCCCTCACGGTTTCAAGGCGGTGGGCGATCAGCTTGAAGCCTGGCCCGGCGGTAGACACCGCGCCTGTCTGATCGCCCCAAATGGAGAAGAGCATTGGGTCGGCGGAAAATATCTGGAGGTCGAGCCGCCGCACAGGCTTGTTTTCACACATGCCTGGGAGCTCACAACCGGCGAAACCAGCCCGGAAACGGTCGTCACCATCACATTCAGGGAAAGCGACGGAGGCACGGAAATGACTTTTCGCCAGAGTGGATTTGATAGCGCATCGTCACTGAAGGGTCATGAAGACGGCTGGTCGCAAAGTCTAGAGCGACTGAGCTTCTTTCTCGGGACTGAACCCGGAGGGCCGGAGCATGTCTAAGGCGGCGATGAAGCTCTATTATTGCGAGACGCTCAATCCCCGGAAAGCCTGCGCCGCCGCTCGTTATCTCAAAGCCGACGTCGAGTTCGTCAGGGTTGACCTGGCAAGCGGAGAACAGCGCAGTCCAAAATTCCTGGCGCTGAACCCGAACGGAAAAGTCCCGGTGCTGCAGGATGATGCCGGAACTTTATGGGAAGCGAACGCCATCATGTGCAGGCTGTCTGACAGCGTCGCATCGGATTTCTGGCCGCATGACCACCGGCAGATCGACGTGCTGCGCTGGTTGAGTTGGGATGCCAGTCACTTCACCCGGCACGGGGCAACGCTGTGGTTTGAAACCTTGATCAAGCCATTGTTCGGCGGGGAGCCTGACGTCGCCGTGATCGACGATGCGAAGACGAGTTTTCGGCTCCATGCGCGCGTGCTCGACGATCATTTGGCCAAAAACAGCGTCGCCGTCGGGAAGACACTGACTGTGGCAGACTTCGCATTGGCCGCCGCACTTCCTTTCGCAACCGCCGCCGGGATTCCAATCGCCGAGTTTCGGCAGATCCAAGCGTGGTACGGACGGCTTGAAGAACTGGATGCGTGGCGAAACCCTTTCCCAGCCTAGAGAGCACGGGCGAAGGATCCTTTGCCAGGGTGAAAGGCGTTGGCAAAGGCACGTGAATTTATCGAGATCGGCCACTGATCTATTGGCTACCTTACTGGAGATGAAGCATGTTCACCCACGTGATGATTGGAAGCAACGACCTGGAGCGGGCCAGAAACTTCTACGACGCCACGTTCGCTGCCTTGGGAGGCAAGCCCGGCGAGATGGATGCAAGAGGCAGGCTGATCTATGCCCACGAGGGTGGTCGGCTGATGATCACAAAACCGATTGATGGCAAGCCGGCGACCGTAGCCAACGGCGGGACCATCGGTATCGCCGCCGCGAGCCCCGACCATGTTCTAGCGTGGCATGCCGCCGGTACCGCGCATGGCGGCACAGCGATCGAGAGCCCGCCACGGGAACGCCCGAACGGGTCATTCGTCGCATATCTTCGCGATCCTGACGGAAATAAACTGACCGTACGATCGCAGCCGACGAAGTGAGGCGACCAGAGTGGATCCTCGGATCAAGCCCTGAGGAAGACGGAGCGCGGGGTGGCGTCTGCAGTGGGAACAGCGACCTATCCCAACATAATCGGGTGCCATCAACACCGATTTTTGCCCGGCAACTTCGTCCATGAGGGCCTCGCCGAGGTCTCGAACACGCGTTTTCAGTTTCCAACCATCGCTTCTGCCACCGCAGCGTCGGAGACATCCTTTGCCACCTCTGATATCAATGACCTCAACCACCGATGAGCCGGATCGTTTCGATAGCGGACATGCCATGCCAGCTCCACCGGGAAGCTGCCGAGATCGACCGGTGCGGGCAGGACTTTGAGACGCGGGTCGCGGGCAAGGCGATGGCAGATCAGTCGGGGCAGAGTTGCGCAATAGTCGGTGACGGCCACCATTTCCGGGACCGCCAGGAAATGGGTGACGGAGACCGAGACGTCGCGCCTGAGACCGGCCTGCTGCAGCATCTGGAACAGGCCGACGCGCATCCGGCCGGGTGGAAGCACGTTGACATGCCGCATCCGCTGATACTGTTCCTCCGAGATGCTTTCGGCGATCTCGGGATGATCCCTGCGCACGACACAGGCCAGCCCATCATCCATGAGATGCTGCACGACCATGTTATCAGGCGGCTCGACGATCCTGCCGAGCACCATTTCCGTCGCCCCTGACATCGCGCCGGTCTCGGCCAGATCATTGCCGAAGGGCGTCAGGCGAAGCCTTATCCTGGGCGCGCATTCGCGCAGCCGCGCCACGATCACCGGCATCAGGACAAACTCGACGTAGCTGTTGGGCGCGATGGTGAACTGCCGTGTCGCTCGCGCCGGATCGAATGCCTGCTGGCCGAGAATGACGTCATCCAGGCTCGCCAAGGCCCCGCGGATCACCGGAGCGAGTGCCTCTGCCATCTCAGTCGGCTTCATGCCGTAGCGCTCGCGGATGAACAGCGGATCGCGCAGCGTCTCGCGAAGGCGGTTCAAGGCGTTGGAGACGGCCGGCTGCGTCATGCCCAGTTGTTCGGCTGCGCGCGTGACATTGCGCTCTTCCATGAGCGCCACGAAGACAGGCAGGAGGTTGAGGTCATACTTCATCCAGATATATTGCCGAACGCATAACTGAAATCAAAGAAATAAATTTTACGAATGAGAGTGGCCGAGGCATGATCCCCTCATCGAAAGCAACCGATCACATCTGTCTCGAAAGGATCTCCAGATGAAAATCCTCATGGTTCTCACCTCGCACGACCAACTGGGCGACACCGGCCGGAAGACCGGCTTCTGGCTCGAAGAGTTTGCCGCCCCCTATTATGCCTTCCTCGAAGCCGGCGCCGATATCACCGTCGCATCGCCGAAGGGCGGACAGCCGCCGCTCGACCCGAAGAGCGACGAACCCGGCTTCCAGACCGATCAGACCCGTCGCTTCCATGCCGACCCGGATGCCCAGGCGGTACTCGCCTCGACCGTGAAGCTCGCTTCAGTCTCCCATGAAGATTACGACGCCGTCTTTTATCCGGGTGGCCACGGCCCGCTTTGGGATCTGGCGGAAGACAAGAATTCGATCGCCCTCATCGAATCTCTCTATCAGGCCGGCAAGCCCGTCGCCTTTGTCTGCCACGCACCGGGTGTGCTGCGCCACGTCAAGGCTGCCGACGGCACGCCGCTGGTTCAGGGCAGAAAAGTCACCGGCTTCAAGAACTCCGAAGAAGACGGCGTTGGCCTGACCCAGGTGGTGCCGTTCCTGGTCGAGGACATGTTGAAGGAGAATGGCGGCCTCTATTCCAGCGGCGCCGACTGGTCGTCCTATGCTGTGAAGGACGGCCTGCTCATCACCGGGCAGAACCCCGGTTCATCGGTGGAGACCGCCGGCATTCTGCTCGCCGCCGTGACGGCGGCAAAGGCCGCCTGACACAGTGCGGCTGGTCGCGGATAAACCCATGACCAGCCGCACTGTTATTTGTGTTGCGGCGATACTCAGAGCTTTCCCTCTGCCAGCAATTCGCGGGTCCGCTTCAGTGTCGATCGCAGGGCGGCCTTGTAGCCGTTTTCGCCATCGAATTGCGCCTGCTCGGCCTGCTCTTCCGGGCCGTTCGGCTCTTTGCCGCGCAGCCCGATGTAGCAGTAGAAGCGCAGCTGCAGCTGACCGTCTCCATCCTCGAAAAGCTCGTTGATGATCGCTCCCTCGCGTGGGCCCGTCACCTGAAAGAAGGTCACCTTGCCTTGCTGGTCCAGGGTGATGATCTCGCGCAGATCCTGCCCGCCGATCGTCGCCTCGCGCACGAAGTGGATCGGGCTTTCCTCCACGACATCGCAGCGGGTGCAGAGACCGGCGGTAAGAAAGAGCCGGGCGTCGCGTGCCTTGCGTTCGAGACCTCGCCAGGCCTCAGCGCGCGTCAACGGGGTTTCGCCTTCCGGGTTCACCGGAACTGTGGCGGTCGAATAGATCATGATGATCGTCCTTTCGAGGTATCTTTTGTTGGCTCAGGCGGAAGCAGCAGTTTCCGCGGCGAAAGCGCGATAGGGGCGCAGCGGGCGTCCGAGCAGGGCCGTCAGGCGCTCGACGTCGCCCGCCTCGGGCAGCATCCCGTCGGTGATGAAGCGTTCGCCCATCAGGCGCATGTCGTAGGCCATCCAGGCCGGCATGAACTGCTTCAGATTCTGCTCGAAGCCCTCGGTATTGTCGCCGCCATAGTGGATCGGCCGGGCGAGCACGTCTGACCAGATGGCAGCGATATCGGTTCCTGTCAGCGTCTCCGGACCGACGAGATTGATCCTCTCGAGCGCCAGCGGCTCTGCAGCCTGTTCGCGGCGCAGCAGCTCAAGGGCGGCGATCTCGGCGATATCGCGGACGTCGATCATGGCGAGACCCTTGGGCCCGATCGGCATCGGGTAGGCGCCGTAGCCGGTGATGACGTCTTTAACCGTCAGATCGTTCTGGATGAAGTAGGCCGGGCGCAGGATCGTCGCCTTGAAACCCATCTGCTCGATCATCCGCTCAACGCCGAACTTGCCGGCGAAATGCGGCACGTTGACGTAGAGGTCGGCGTGGATCACCGAGAGATAGACGATCCGCTCGATGCCGGCCGATCGGGCAACATTCAGCGCGATCAGAGCCTGGGTGAATTCGTCCGGCACCACGGCGTTGAGCAGGAAAAGGGTCGACACGCCGGACATGGCGTTGCGCAGGGAGTCGACATCGAGGAAGTCGCCCTGCACGACGCCGACGCCAGCCGGGAATTGCGCTTTCGACGGGTCGCGGACGAGCGGACGGGGGCGTTGCTTTCCGAACTGGACGAGACAGCTGCGGCGATTTCGTCCGGCGGTCAAAAACCCAAAGGGAGATTGCGGATCAGCGCACCCTTGCATTTTTCCCAGACCGCAATGGGAAGGATCGCCGCCGGCTTTGCCCTCAAATATCCGGAGGTGCGGCTTGAGGTGACGAGTGAGGACCGGTCCGTCGATATGATCGAGGAAGGCTACGATCTGGTCATCCGGGTCAATCCGGATCCCGACGAAAGCCTGGTCGGACGAGCGTTTCTCCGCGACCGCTTGGTGGTGGTGGCAAGCCCCGATCTTCCCCGCCCGACCGGAGACCACGCCGCTCCCGGCGTCATGCGCGGCGCAGGCGATCGGCAAACATGGCAGGTGAATACAGAAGGCGGCCGGTCGACGATCAGGATCGAACCTGTGCTCACCTTGGCGACGCTCATCATGGTCCGCGATGCGGTGCGCGCCGGCGTCGGCGCGGGACGTCTTCCCATTTCGCTGGTGAGCCATGACCTGGCTGACGGCACATTGGTCAATTGGGGGGATATCGACGGCCCCGAGATCGCTCTCTGGACGCTCTACCCATCGCGGCGGCTGCTCAGCGCGCGCGTATCGGCGTTCCTGGACTTTCTCAAACAGGCCTTCCCCAATGGCACGGCGGACGAATTAGCCGCCTATATCGGCAGGTGATGACCGCGCTTTGCCGGTGTGGCGGGTCTGGCCTAGGACCGATCGACAATAGGCCACCGGCATTTCCCGACCGCTGGGCAATCGTCCGAATTCAGAGCTCGGTGAACCGGAAGCCACTGCTCCAGTAGCAGTCGGTTTCGCTCCCACGTCATAGGTATTAGGATGGGGTAGCTGAGAACCGGCGCGGTCGCTGCGTCGGACCACTTACCTCGGGAGGCAGTATGAAATCGCCAACAGTGAGAGTCATGGCCGCCGCCGAGGAAGATCTGGCGGCCGAAACGGTCCTGCTGGCGTTTGCAGCGGATCCTATGGCGCGATGGACTTGGCCGCATGCACACCAGTACCTTGCGGCCATGCCGCGAATGATCCGGGCGTTCGGGAGCAGCGCATTCTCTAACGGAAGCGCCTTTTGCACCGACGGCTACGCCGGGACGGCGCTGTGGCTACCGCCCGGAGTGCATTCCGACGAGGAAGGGCTTGGCGCGGTGCTCGAGAGCACAGTTGCGCCCGCTCTTGCCCCCGAAACCACGACCATATTCGAGCAGATGGCCACGTACCACCCAACGGAACCACATTGGTACCTGCCCCTGATCGGCGTCGACCCGGCGCATCAAGGCGAAGGTCACGGCGACGCCCTGATGGCGTACGCGCTCGCACGGTGCGATCACGATCACGCACCAGCCTATTTGGAATCCTCGAATCCGCGCAACATTCCGTTCTACCGACGCTACAGCTTCGAACCGCTCGGCGCGATCCAGGCCGGTTCGTCGCCGACGCTGGTCCCGATGCTGCGGCGGCCGCACTGAGCTCCAGTTCGATAGAGAGTTGGGCGTATCTAAGTCCAGCGCGCGGCCCAGCCGCGAAAAGAACCGGCGACAACGTTGCCGGCGGATATCGTCGAGTTATCGGCGATGTCCGATTTTAGAAGTCGAACGATCTAGCTTTGACGACCGACATAAGGGCGCATTACTGCCGCTCAGCGCCGCAACCTTCCTAGTCCGCTTTGGCGTATGTTTTGAAGCCTCTCGCTGGCTTTGAAGGCAATACAACTTGTCTGAAGTCGGCAATGAATTGTTCAAGCTTTAGGAGCATTTAATTGAATCGNTGCAGCTCACCTACCGTATTGTTCACTTTATTGATTCCCGGGACGATCATGGGCAATGCATTGCGAGGCAGCAACCAGGAGCGCGCGCCATCCCTCAATCTGCGCGGGCTGCTAGCGGGAGTCTCAGGCGCAGCGTTAATGGCGATCTCCGCAGCGGCGGCCCAAGCCGCTGACTGGCACGGTTTGACAAGCAATGACTGGACAGACGCGAGTAACTGGTCAGGAGGCATCGTCCCCGGCGCTGGTACAAGCGTCAATATCAGCACATTTGGCGCACCGGGAAATACTCCGGTCGTCCTCGGCGTTACAGCGCCCACCAGCGCTTCGGTAGGGCTAATAACGGTCGGACAAGGGGGTGCCGTCCCCGGCGTTCTAACAATCCAGAATGGCAGCACACTGACCAGCTCTAGCAACTCCCGGCTGGGCGGAGCAGCGTTTACCACCGGTATCGTCACCATCACCGGACCGGGATCGCAGTGGACCACCACACCCGGAAATTTTTATATCGGCTTTCTCGGTACGGGCATCCTCAACATTGAGAATGGCGGGCAATTTAACGCGGGCACCGCAGTTCTAGGAGGCTCCGCCGGCTCTTCCGGCACGCTCAACATCAGCAGCGGCGGCATGCTCCGGGCACAGGCCTTGCGGGGCGGTCCCGGCGTGAGCCAGGCCAATTTCGACAATGGCACTCTACGGGCTACTGCCAGCAACGCGACCTTCATCAATGGATTTTCCGGTACCGAACTCAACCTGCTCGCCGGCGGGCTGACGATCGATACGGCCGGCTTTGCCGTGGGAACCGACGCGGCGTCGGGTTTTTCAGGTGTCGGCGGCCTGACCGTCACCGGTGGCGGTGTCTTCAGCCTTCTGGCAAACAGTATCTATACCGGCGAGACGCAGATCGACTTCGGCAGCGGTCTTGCCCTTTCCGGCACCGGCGCCATTGCCAATTCCAGCCGGGTTGTCGCGGATGGCATCTTCAACGTTTCGGCCGCCACGGCCCCGACCATCCGAAGCCTGGCGGGCAGCGGCAGCGTGCTGCTCGGCGCCCAAACTCTGACGATCACCAATGCCAACGACACCTTCGGCGGCGTCATCGGGGGCACGGGCGGACTAACCGTCACCGGAGGCAATCAGACGCTGTCGGGTGTCAACACCTATACCGGCGCGACGAGCGTGACCGGCGGCCGGCTTTCCGTCAACGGCTCGATCACGAGCCCGGTCGCGACATCGGGGACCGGCATTCTCGGCGGCGCGGGCACGATCTTCGGCGATGTAACCAATGCCGGCACGATCGCGCCCGGCAATTCGATCGGCACGTTGACCATCGCAGGCAACTATATCGGCAGTGGTGGGACGCTCGAGATCGAAACGGTCCTCGGCGGCGATGCCTCACCATCCGATCGTGTCGTGGTGACGGGCAATACGGCAGGTACGACCAATGTCACGGTCAGCAACCTCGGTGGCGGCGGCGCGCAGACGGTCGAGGGCATCAAGATCATCGATGTCGGCGGCATATCCGCCGGCAACTTCTCGCTGCTCGGCGACTATGTGTTCGAGGGTGATCAGGCCGTGGTCGGCGGCGCATATGCCTATCGCCTCTACCAGGGCGGCGTCAGCACACCTGCCGATGGCGACTGGTATCTTCGTTCGACCGAACTCGATGCCGCCGGCGTCGCGGTCGGACCGATCTATGCGCCCGGTGTGCCGGTCTACGAGGCCTATGCCGGCGTGCTGCAAAGCCTCAACCAGTTTGGCACGCTGCGCCAGCGCACCGGTGGGCGGATGCTCGACGGTGACCGAACCGCAGACCAGGACGGCAACACCGCCGCCACCGGGATCCAGACCCGCATCGGCGGTAGCCGTTCGCACTTCGAGCCGGAAAGCTCGACCACCGGCGCCGACTATGAGGTCAGCAGCTGGACCCTGCAGGCGGGTGTCGACGGAGTGCTGCGCGAAAGCGAGGCCGGTGCTCTGATCGGCGGGATCAATTTTCATATGAACACCGCCTCGGCCGACATCTCCTCGCGCTTCGGCAAGGGCGACATCGACACCACGGGTTATGGCTTCGACGGCACCTTGACCTGGTACGGCAAGAGCGGCTTCTACATCGACACGCAGGCTGCCGTCACATGGTACGATAGCGACCTCAAATCCTCGACACTTCAAACTTCGCTTGCCGACGGCAATGACGGCCTCGGTTATGGGTTCAGTGTCGAAGCCGGACAGAGGATCGCTGTGACGAGCCAATGGTCGCTGACGCCGCAGGCGCAGCTCGCCTATTCCTCGGTGCGCTTCGACAGTTTCACCGATGCCTATGGCGCCGATGTCTCGCTTGACGACGGTGACAGCCTGACAGGCCGCCTCGGTGTCTCGGCCGATTTTGACTGCGAGTGGAAGGATGCCTCCGGAAAGACCAGTCGCTCGACGGTCTACGGCATTGCCAATCTCTATTATGACTTCCTCGACGGCTCGGATGTCGATGTCTCCGGAACCAGCCTCGTCAGCGAGAACCAGGCGCTCTGGGGCGGCCTTGGCCTCGGCGGCTCGCTCACTTGGTCCGACGAGCGTTATGCAGCCCACGGTGAAGCCTTTGCCCGCACCAGCCTCAAGGACTTCGGCGACAGTAGCGCCCTCGGCGCCAAGATCGGATTCAGTGTGAAGTGGTAGCTGCCTTATGCGCTGCCTTCAACATCGCCATCTTCGTCGAGTTCATGCACCAGCAGGCTTGAGGTGACGAAGAGAATCTATTCAGGTGACGCTTCCGGCTGCTTCAACCTCATCTAGCCGGGCGCCTTTTGGCCCAGCCCCGCCCGCTCATGTCATGAACTCAAACAGATTGCCCGGTGCCAATGTCTGCGATGCGAAAGACCAGATTGACGAGCCTGCCAGCCCCATATCTGAAGCGCCTTTGGGTGCGGGAGGATGCGGGCCTGAGCGAGCAGTATCCGTTCAATCTGCCTTGGCTGGACAAGGATTTCGTCCTCGATTTCGCCACGCCGGTGACGATTATAGTGGGTGAAAACGGCACCGGGAAATCCACGTTGATCGAGGCTGTGGCAGCCTTGTGCGGGTTTGACGAGGCCGGGGGCGGCAAGGGCTACATGCC
The DNA here is from genome assembly GCF_001657485.1 of Rhizobium sp. WYCCWR10014. Taxonomy (GTDB): domain Bacteria; phylum Pseudomonadota; class Alphaproteobacteria; order Rhizobiales; family Rhizobiaceae; genus Rhizobium. Next base: position 15,668 of record NZ_LXFU01000040.1, on the reverse strand, counting down.
AGTCGACCACTCCCGTGCGGTGGACCGCAGCGGCGCCCTTCTCGCCAGCGGGTTGCGAGCAGCCTGGTTGCCCAAGGTCACCGCAGGCTGGTTCTTTCGCGCCGAATCCTTCTTCTCTGTCGCGCGCTTTCTCGATGAAGCAGCTCGAGACGCCAATGCTGCACCGCCGGACTTCCTGTCATGGAGCCACGGTGAAGGCTTTGTGCGTTTTTTCGAGGAACGCATGTCCAAACAGGGAATATACCTGCTGGACGAACCGGAGAGCGCGCTTTCACCGACGCGCCAACTGCAACTACTCCGCCTCCTTCATGCCATTCAGAGATCGGCAAATGCTCAGATCATCATGGCCACGCATTCGCCCATCCTTATGGCTGTCCCTGGTGCTCGGCTGCTGGAGATCACCCGCAGGGGGCTTGCGGAAATTGAACTGCGCGATACGCCACATTTCAAGCTCTACAGAGACTTCACACTCAATCCAGATGACTTTGTGGATCGTGCCTTGCGCAACGTTGTTGAATGACGCACTTCAGATCCCATTCAAGAACGCTTAAACGATGTCGCCCATCCGGCGCATAGGCGATGTGCCGCCGGGGCGATGTCTGCTTCCAGGCAGGATACTTAGGTCCTCTATGACCGAAAAGGCGGCGCAATGCCGAAATGATTTCCGCAGCGGGGCCGAGAGCATGGAGCGAGCACCGAGATTGGCGCGTGCTTTCGCCGCGCCCCCGCCGTCGAAGAAAAGCCTTCCTGCGAAATTCCTCGAATCCTAGTCACTTTTAGGGTAAAATTAACCAGTGCATTTAGGAGGCTGAAACGTCCTTGCGCGCCGCATGCGTCGCGCAGCGCTTACGAAGGAAAGATGAGCAATGAAAAGGTTAGCAATCGTTGCCCTGTCGCTGGTGACGGCGCTGACAAGCGTCCCGCCGGCCATGGCGTTTCCCACCGTTGCCGTGCCGAAGATCGAAGCCCCAGAGGCGCAGCCGGTCCAGTACAGAAACTACCGCGGTGGATACCGAGGCGGCTATCGAGGCTACCGCGGGCGTGGATATCGCAATGGCGGCGACGATTGGGCCTGGGCCCTCGGCGGGCTCGCCACCGGCGCAATCATTGGCGGAATGCTGGCGCAGCCGTATTATGGCCGAAGCTATTACGGTCGGGGCTACTACGATCAAGGCTACTACGACCGGGGCTACTACGGATCGCCCTATTACGGTCCGCCGCGCTACTACGGCTCGACCATTTACCGTCCCCGCTACTACGCGCCGCGTTACCGCCAGGTCTATAGTGGCGGCAACGGACATGTAAGCTGGTGCTATTCGCGCTATCGGTCTTACAGGGCTTACGACAACACGTTCCAGCCCTATTACGGTCCGCGACGGGCGTGCGTCTCGCCCTACTGAAGCGTGTCGCGCAAACTGTGCAGCGGTTTTGCGCGAGATGCGCAAAACCAAGACCCAAAAGCGTGGGCTAAGCGAATCTGAAAGATCGCGACGCGCTTTAGCGGAAACCGCCGCTGGCGGCCAATCGTTCGCCGGTCAGCCAGCGGGCATCGTCGGAAGCGAGGAAGACGGCGACGCCGGCGATATCGTCCGGCTGGCCGATGCGCCCGAGCGGCGTCTGGGCGACCAGGGTCTGTTCGAAATCCGAGCCGATGACGCCGGCCGAGTGCGTGCCCTCGGTTTCGACAATCCCTGGCAGGATGGCGTTGACGCGGATCTTGCGCGGACCGAGTTCCTTGGCAAGCACGCTGTTGATGCCCTCGACGGCTCCCTTCGTGGCGGTGTAGACGGCCGTGGCCGGTGGGGCCAGGCTGGTGACCACCGAGGAGATGTTGATGATGCTGGCGCCCTCGCCGAGATGCTTGACCGCTGCCTGCGTGGTCAGCAGAACACCGAGAACATTGACGTCGAAGATGCGGCGATATTGCTCCTCGGTCACCTCCTCAATCGACGCGAATTCATAGACGCCTGAGTTGTTGACCAGCACGTCGAGCTTGCCGAACTCCTTGACCGCAGCATCGACCAGTCCCTGTGCTTCACCGGCCTTCGTAACATCGCCCTGCACCGCGATGGCCTTGCCACCGGCCGCACTGATCGCCTCCACCACGGCGTCGGCTCCCGCCTTGCTCGAAGCGTAATTGACCACCACTTGCGCACCCTCTGCTGCGAGTGCCTTGGCAATCGCAGCGCCAATGCCTTTGGAGGCGCCCGTTACGACAGCGACCTTTCCTGTGAGCTTAGCCATTTCACGTTCCTTCCGATCTGGATAGCCGCCGGGATTGGCAGGCTTGTTCCATAGTTCGGAAATTCGGAACTGTTGATCTCGATGTCAAGGGACGCTATATAAAAATTCATGAGACCGCTCTTTCACCCAGCCCTGAAGGACATCAAGCCCGAGGCGATCCTCTATGCGCTGTCCGATCCGGAGCGCGTTGCCATTTTTGTAAAGCTTGCCGGCGCCAACAGTGGCGGGACGTGCTCCGCGCTTGCCGATCTCGGCGATCGCGTCATTCCAAAGTCGTCGCTGTCCAACCATTTCAAGGTGCTGCGCGAGTCCGGGCTGGTCCTGAGCGAGCGCCAGGGTGTGGAGATGCGCAATCAAACGCGCTGCACCGAGCTGGACGAACGCTTCCCGGGCCTGATCAAGGCCATTCTGACGGCTTACGGCCAGCTTCCCGGGCAGCCGAAGACGGACTGATTGCCCCTAGAGGGATTCCAGGAAAAGTGCGAAGCGGTTTTCCCTCCGGAATTACGTGAAAACAAAGAGATAGAGCAGCATAATCCCCAGTGGCCGCTGCCGACGGATGTTCGCCTAGGTGCTTGCAGGCGACACGAATGGTCGCATGGATCCAGTCGCCCGCTTCACCGACGACGGAGCTGGCCTAGGCTTTGCCGATGATCGACGGGATCGATATCGCTGGCCTTAGCTTAATTCTTGATCACATTGATGTTGACCGTGACGTCCTTGATGGTCCCCTCGCCGTAGGACACCCTCACCTTGTACATGTCACGTCCAGAATAGCCGCTGTTGGAAGTATAGTATTCCGACACGCCGAGAGACTTCCTGGAATTGCATTTAATTCGGATGCCATCTTTGTAATTTGAATAGATATTCTCTTTGACGAATTCAACCGAGCCATGCGCCGGCGCTTGGACCAATTTTATATTGGCGATTGTTGCAGCCGTGCAGTCTTCATTCAAATTGTAGGACTGGCCCATCTTTGTCCGCTCTCCACTCAGAGCCCGACTGTGATCCGCAGAAATAGCAACACCGTTTTGAGTGGTGACACATCCGGACAGACCGAAAATGATGGAAAGAACAGAAATCGAAATAGAGTTTTCTTTCAAAATTCGCGAAGCCTGCATTTTGTTTTTCATCTCTTGGTTTTATTAATAGCGCCATTCAGCTTATCCAATCAGCAGCCTATTGCAATCGCACGTGCCTGCAGCCGCCGCCACCGCCTTCATGGTCTTTTCACCGCGGAAGCAGCCTGCCAGCAAAGCCCGATGGTACAGCGCCCATGCTCGACTTTAATCCGCTCTATTCGACCCCGCAGATTGCGGCCATCGAACAGTTCATCGATCGGCATTATCCGCTTGCCGGGCCGGTTTCCTGCCGGTTGCTTCAACGCGGCTTGAATGATGTGTATCTTGCCCTCGCGAGCAACGGCGAGCGTTATGTGTTCCGGCTTTCCCATCGCCGCGCCCGTGGCCCGGCCGACGTCAAGACCGAAACGGCGTTCCTGACGCATCTTGCGCAATCGGGCGTTCCCGTCGCCGCACCCATCCCGACCCGCGAGGGCACATTGTTCGTTGAGGGAGATGCGCCGGAGGGCGTGCGCCAGGCCGTGCTTTTCCGGGCGATCGAGGGCCGCAAGCCGGATACGGCGGATGCCGGTGATGCCCGGGCCAACGGCAAGACGCTTGCCTTGCTGCACAACGCCGCCGAGACATTCCAGCCGGAGGGAGCGCTCTATCGGCTTGACCTCGAACACCTGCTGCATGGGCCGCTTGGCCGCATATGCGATAGCGGCGTCGTGGAAGATGCAGACGTCCGCAGCGATCTGGAAGACATCGCTACGCGAACCGCAAAGGCGATTGAAGACTTCGCCAATCTGAGCTGGACGTATTGCCATGGGGACTGCCACGGCTTCAATGCGCGGATCAACGACGCCGGCGAAGCCGTCTTTTTCGACTTCGATGACGGCGGTCCGGGATACCTGGCCTACGACCTGTCGGTGTTTTTGTGGGCGCAAACATCCTTCGGCCGGAGGTCGACCGCAATGTGGGACGCGTTCGTCGATGGCTATCGGGCCGTCCGGCCGATCACGCCTGATGACTTCGAAGCCGCCCATCGCTTCGTGATCGTCCGCCACATCTGGCTGATGGGCGAATATGCAAGCCGGGCACAAGAATGGGGAAGCGAGACTGTCGGTTGGATTGCGCGGGAAGCAAATTTCCTGAGGCAGTGGGAGACCGAGCGATGTGTCGAGCGTCTGTTCTGAATCCAGCTTTGCTCAGCGGCCGGAGGGTCGGCGGTGCGTCGGCGCTCGCTTCGAGCGAGTCCCACTCCTGGTGCAGGTCAAGGGACGCCCGAGAAGATTGCTATATTGGGAACTTGTCGGAGACATCAGCACTTAGGGGCCACCGGCCCCTGTTGGCCCGAAGCAGCCATGCCGCCCGTCACGGGAATTCCGGCCCCTTCAAGTTGAGCTGACTAGCCTTCATCGCGATGATGAGAAATGCGAAACCGAGCGGAACGATTGTCAGTGCCAGCCGAATTTTAACTCGCGTCGGAAATTCATAAAGGGATTTGTAGCGGACCATATAGGGAGCCATTAGAGCGATCATCATGGCGATGATGCAGGCTAGCAGGTAGAAAAACACGTCTTCAAATCGTAGGCTGACCATCTTACCCCACGTGTACATTGCTCTCCCCGCAACAGCCTAAGCGCGAAACAGAAATTTTGAAAGGCCGGCAAGTTTATTGCCGCAATGTCCGCTTTTGCCGCAAGCCTGCCGCAGCTGGTCCATTCCTTGGGCAATGGCTCGTGGCAGTTGGTGCCGATTTGATGACCCAGATTAATAGGTCCTGACCTAGCGCACCAACGCAAGTCCGACCGTCAGCTCTGCACCTGCGAGCGCAGCCAGTCCTGAAGCTTGTCGACCGCTTCGGACTTCCGATATCGCGGCTTCACCAGATAGAAGTGCGAGCGCGCTCTGAGGGCGCCGTCGAAGACTTGCCTCAGCCTGCCCGCCTCGATGTCGGTCGAGACGAAAGCGCGGGTTGCCACCGCGATGCCCTGTCCGGCGATGGCAGCTTCGATCGCGTGCGATGTCTGTGAGAAGCTGATGCCCCGAAACAGCGTGGGATCGCCGCCGCCCAGGAAGCGATCGATATATTCGGGCCAGGAATTATGGGCATCGTGAAGCAGCGTGTAGTGCGAGAGTTCTTCCGCGTTGTTGGGCTCGGCGCCCTTTGCGACGAGGTCTGGATTGCAGATGGCGATGATCTCCTGCTCGAATAGCAGCTCGGCGGCGAGGCCTGGACCGAAGGGAGGGCTGCCAAATCGGACGGCGAGATCGACGCCGTCGACCCGAGCGACCATCAAGGACCTGGCCAAGACCCGACTGGAACCATCCATACCAATCCCTGCCAAGGTCGAGACGTTGACGTTCGTATCGTGAAATCTCGCGATGAATCGCGGACAAGTGCGAGCTTCCGCATTACGCTTTGGGAGCGGAGGTTGTCACCCCTGGTATATGAAATGATTTGATCTAGCCCGACATCATGGATTGCGTGAGAGAGTGCTGCTCTGGCGCTCTCGAAAGCATAGCCATTTCCCCATGCCCCTCGTCGGAATCGCCAACCCACTTCGTAGTGGGAACCCAACGGATGTTTTGGATCCATCCGCGGCATTACCCCGGAATAGCCTAGGAAATTGCCATTCACGTCTTCCACAGCCCATCGCGCGACTCCATGTTCGGCTTGTGCGGCGAGGTAGCGGGCGAATTTAACGTCGCTCTCGACATTGTCGATTGGGCCGCCGAGGTCCGCCATGACTTCTGGGTCGGCGTGCATCTCGGCAAATGGTGACCGGTGATAGTCGGTGAAATGGTGCAATTTCAGGCGCGTCGTCTCAATCACTTTGGGTTCCCGCTTGATCCGTCGCAGCTACTTTAAACGCCATTGCGAACCTCATGGAAGCCTCGAGGAACCGGGCGGCTTGACCTTGGCCAATCGGCGGGGGGCCACCGGGTGACGAAATCGGCAAGCGAGACGGCGGTCGCAGAATTCCGGAATGCGCCAGTAGCGGTCATTGCGGCTATCGCAGGTGTCTCCATATTCTGCGACAGCCGCCAAAGTTAGGATTTATGCGACTTCTTTGGGGCGGCCAGCGCTCATTAGCTCGATGAGTCTTTCGAGACGGGTCACGACGTCACCGGTTTCCAAGAGTTGTTGCTTCTCTTCCACACTGGCCGATAGCAGAGGAGCGACGGTGTCGGCCAATAGGCTTGGATCGCCGATTGAAGGCAGGCTGAAACGGGCTTTGGATCCCGAGGGAAGTGCGGAAAAATCGACCTCGGCGTAGGTCTGGTACGCATCGAGAACCGCACTCGAAAGAGCGGCGGCCTTACGCGACTGGCTGCCCTGCTCTTTGATCGGCGCGACTTCCGCACCTAGGAACTCTCCGTCGGTAAGGCGGACGATGCCTATTCGCTGAAGCCCGCAGACGGTGACCTTAAGAGCCCCGTCTACCTGTGTCTGGCGATCGACCACGTTTGCTATGACGCCCACCGGATAGAAGGCGTCAATAGTGCTGGGACGATCGTCGGCACCGCGCCTCTGGGCGACAACGACGACGCGCCGATCGCCGACAAGAGCGTGTTCCACGGCCTGCCTGGTTTTATCACGCGCCACGAAAATCCGCGAGATCATGTGCGGAAACAGAACCATGTCTCGCATAGGGACGACGGGAATATGCTCCCCGACTGAAGGAGGCGTGTTAGGCTGAACCGACGTCGCAGGCAATTGGACCGCCTGGATCCTTGCGGCCAACACGTTCCAATCTCGATAGCCAAGAATTCGAGCGATGAGCTCTTGGCTTTCACTATTGGTGAGGGTGAACGATTTGGCATGAAGCGCTTCACGTAGAGTTTTCGCCATAGTTTTGGCATCGCGGAAATCGCGCATAAGATGATCCTTTGCATAAACGAACGGAGAGCGTCAGGGGCTTGCGTTGCTGACCCGTTCGTCCGGGCAAAGGGAGCCAAAAGTGGCTCGATACATTCACCGTACCCCGATGGGGCGCAAGCAGCAGGCTGTATCTACCGAGCACCGATTGTGCACATAAGGTTTGTTCTCTGTCAATCTTAGGCTGAGCGAGAGTCCGCTCTGCGCCAGTAGCGGTCATGACTGGGAGTCAGTTGCCCCGCTTTTGAAGGATATTTTCAGCCAATTCGGAAACGCCTTCTCGGATTTGGTCTGTGGTGGGTTTCGTCGCAAGCCGCTCCAAATCGCCACGAAGCGCAGCAGCTGTATCCGGGGGAAGCCGATTAGCAACCAGCAAAAGCATAAAGTATTGGTGGATCGCGTCGCTTCCCTGCAGCACTTGGCGCAAGGCAGGAATTGCACCGGTTCCTGTCGAAACTAGAAGATCAGCAACCGGCGTCGCTACCGGCCAGTTTCCATCGGCAACCCAAACGACGAGGTCGTCAAGGACCGGGGCAATTGCGGGAAAACCCGCCGCCGCGAGCTGCGCCACCGCATCGAGATCAAATTTGTCTTCGGGTAATCGCATCTCGTCCCCGTCAAAGCTGACCAATTCTGACATAACTTACCTGCCAGTTGGAAGCAAAGGCGTCGTCCGCAAAGGGCCGAGGGCTGCCGAGACCTCAGGTCGTTGATGCGCCAAAAGTCCACGCCCGCGCAGACGGTAAGGGACGAACTCTTGGCTTTGTGTCCGGACAGCCATGTCCCCCATTGCTTCGCATTACTCGCTACGCAGACCTCTTTTCATCCATGGCTATTTGTCGAGCCGCCACATTCGCTGCGAAAAAGTTGTCGAAGACATTTTCGAAGCTGTAGCGAAGCGGAGGATCGGCATAAAATTCCCTGAAGCGCCTGACGTCGGGGCTGCCGACGAGGTATTTGCAGAGCGAAGTTCGGAATTTCCAGTTTGTCGCCCCCTTCGGTAGCGAGGCGAGCCAGTGATATTTAGGGCGGCCCAACGGAAAGTTCGGCACAAGAGAAGGTCCGGAAGGAAGTGGATTGCGGGACATGACATCCAGAAAACGGTCGATTTCCGCCGGAATGGCGAATTCAAAGTCGACGCCGTTGAAGTGAACGCTGAGGAGGCACCAGGTTCTTCTTTGGCGCATGAATGGATGTGTGATCCTCTTGGGCCGCCTGTACTGCCCCGTTCCACCCGTAGGAACTATCCATCCGCCCCATCTCACCCCTGCCTCCCAGCTCAGGGACAGGTGGGGAAAGGCCTTGGGAAAGGTCCAGTGATAAGATATCTCGGCGCTCTTCATGACGCGATGGTAGCAATGACGATACCCCGTTGTCACTAGAGTGATAATGGAAGGCCTCTGGTGCCCGATCCTCGTTGGTTCCACTGGCCGTTCAGGGCCGAAGGCAATCGCCATCTTGGGAAGAACCTCACCGTCGCGACTGACACCCGCGGACCTGAGATAAGAAGACGTAACTGCGGGAACTACACGCGAAAAATCGGCGATCGCTTCGACCTCCGCCCACTCCGTTCGTATCCGCCAAGATACATCAAGGCGAGCGCCGCTAATGCGATGCACCAATCGCCGGTGTCCCGAAATTTCGGGATATCCGGCCAACGGTCCTGAAGCTCAAGAGATGAATTATTAACTTCGAAATTAGGTCAGTCGTGCAAGCCCATCGCAGCGAAGCCAATTGATCGCGTATGATTGATTGTCGCACTTGTCGAAGAGTCGATCTTGCTTGGGAGTGCTCGTGCGTGTTCGCATAATTTGTGTGCTAATCCTGTCTATAGCGTTCGCGATCTTCATGCCTGTGGTGATGGAGTTTGGCCGGGCGCTTTACGTAGACGACGATTTCGGAGCACCCGCTTCACCGGACCTCGTGTTTATCGCCGTGTCGGTCATCCTCGGTATTCTCGCGGCAGTAGGCCTCTGGCTGGCGGATAGTCGGCAGCGCAGGTTGCCGCTGCTCACCTTGCCGCTCGGCGTCATCATGTCGATCGGTGTGGGTTATGGCAGCACGGCCTTTGCGTTTCGTTACGCGACGGCCCGCTACGACATTTTGACTAACGACTGCTATTATACAAACGCCATGGCTTTTCGAGGCAGCAATGGCATCTTCGTCTCATGGGGCGGGCGAACGGCTTTCCATCCACTCGAAAAAGTTCGATCTATGACTGCTTTGCCGACGGGAGCTTAGGCGGCGTTCACCGACCCCTGATGCGGCATCCCGTTTGATGAAGGCGTGTCGCAAGAGCAGGCCATCAGCTCTGCACCTTTGAGCGCAGCCAGTCCTGAAGCTTGTCCACCGCTTCGGACTTCCGATATCGCGGCTTCACCAGATAGAAGTGCGAACGCGCCCTGAGGGCGCCGTCGAAGACTTGCCTCAGCCTGCCCGCCTCGATGTCGGTCGAGACGAAGGCGCGGGTCGCCACGGCGATGCCCTGTCCGGCGATGGCAGCTTCGATCGCGTGCGATGTCTGTGAGAAGCTGATGCCCCGAAACAGCGTGGGATCGCCGCCGCCGAGGAAGCGATCGATATATTCGGGCCAGGAATTATGGGCATCGTGAAGGAGCGTGTAGTGCGAGAGTTCTTCTGCGTTCTTGGGCTCGGCTCCCTCGGCGACGAGGCTTGGATTGCAGATGGCAATGATCTCCTGCTCGAACAGCAGTTCGGCGGCAAGGCCGGGGCCGAAGGGAGGGCTGCCATATCGGACGGCGAGATCGACGCCGTCGACCTGGAAGCTGGAAATGCGGTCTGTCGCCAGGATGTGGAGATCGAGATCGGGATGCCGCGAGGTGAAATCAGGCAGACGCGGGATCAGCCATCTCGAGGCGAAGGTCGGTGTCGTGCTGACCACCAGCTTGACCGGCTGAGGCTTCAGGTTCGCCGTCGCGTTTGCGAGCAGTTCGAAGGCGCGCCTGACGTCGGCGACGTAGCTTCGCCCCTCGCCGGTCAGCGCCAATGACTTCGGCAGGCGCTCGAACAATGTCACCCCGAGTTCCGCCTCGAGCCCTCGCACGTGCTGGGCGACGGCTCCTTGGGTGACGCCGAGCTCTTCGGCCGCGAGCCGGAAGTTCAGATGACGCGCCGCGACGTCGAAGGCCTTGAGGCCGTTGAGGGAGGGAAGATTGCCGATGGACATGGACACTCGATAGTTTTTCTACTGGGACATTTCACGAAAACTGGTTCGCTCTCGCTTGAAGCCCATGGTATTCGAAGGATCAGAGCCCGGCAATGGGCGCAAGATCTGGTAGGGAGAGCGGCGATGGCAGTAGAAAAGGTAGCGATCATTACGGCTGGCGGCAGTGGCATGGGTGCGGAAGCCGCCAAGCGGCTTTCGGCCGATGGCTTCAAGATCGCCATCCTGTCCTCATCCGGCAAGGGCGAGGCGCTTGCCGCCGAACTGGGCGGCATCGGCGTCACCGGCTCGAACCAATCCAATGACGACCTCAAGCGCCTGGTCGACGCCTGCACGGAAAAGTGGGGTCGGATCGACGCCCTCGTCAACAGCGCAGGTCACGGTCCGCGTGCGCCGATCACCGAGGTCACGGACGAACAGTGGCATACCGGCCTCGACGTCTATCTGATGAACGTCATCCGTGCGGTTCGGTTGGTCACGCCGATCATGCAGGCGCAGAAGTCGGGCGCAATCGTCAATATCTCCACCGCCTGGGTGGCTGAACCGTCGGTGATGTTCCCGACCTCGGCCGTCTTCCGCGCCGGGCTCGCCGCCTACACCAAGATTTACGCCGATACCTATGCGGGCGACGGCATCCGCATCAACAATGTGCTGCCGGGCTGGATCGACAGCCTGCCGCCGACGGAGGAGCGCCGCGACAGCGTGCCGATGAAGCGCTACGGCACCAGCGCCGAAGTGGCCGCGACAATTTCCTTCCTCGTTTCCGAAGGTGCGGGTTATATCACCGGCCAGAGCCTCAAGATCGACGGTGGCCTGACCCGGTCCGTCTGACAGGATCGCTTTCAATGCCAAGGAGAACAGCGATGTGCTGCGACGACGTCAAGGCCTGCGAGATCAAGAAGGCCGAGGCGGAGGCGAGACGGTGAACCTCGCCGAGGTCGATGCATCGGCCTGGGCCGAGCTGGCGGGCGCGGCCGCCGATCCGCAGTCGGCCTTCCGCTACCTGAACCTCTGTTCGGTCGACGCCGGCGGCCGGCCGCAAGCCCGCATGGTGGTGCTGCGGCGCGCGGATGTGGCGCGACGCATCCTGGAAATCCATACGGATGTCAGAAGCCCAAAGTGGCAGGAAATATCGGCCAATCCTTCGGTCACCCTCCTCGGCTATGGCCCGCAGCCGAAAGTGCAGCTTCGCCTTCAGGGATCGGCCGAACTCCATGGACCGGCAAGCGAATGCGCGACTGAAGCCTGGAGCCTGCTGCCGCGATCGACGCGCAGTACCTATATGGGTGGGCCACCGGGCGACGAAATCGGCGAGCAGCCGGCAAGCGAGGCAGCGGACGCAGACGCCGATGGACGGGCCTTCTTCGGGGTGCTGATATTTCGGGCCGAGACGCTGGACTGGTTCCAGCTGCGCCACGCCGACAACCGACGCGCCGTCTTTGCCTACGACCATCTGGGCGCGCTGACCTCCTCCCGCTGGGTCAATCCCTGAACGCCAGAGGATTTCGAAGCTGCCATCGCTTTCGGGATTTAGAACGTCCGGAGGCTGCGCGACTGTTCCGGAACTATAGGTTTCCAGCTAGTAAAGTGTCCTTCGGTAGGCTTGCTCCAGTTCTTCGTCCATCTTTTGCATTTCATCCCCGTCCCTCGGCGCCCCTGTCGTCTCATCCAGAATGATCTTTATCAGCGAGGGCATCTCGGTGCGGTCCTGGAAATGATCCGGGCTCCACAAGCGAGACCGTCTGAACGCCTTGGCGCAATGCATGAAAACTTCGCTTACTTTGACGATGATAGCGAGTTTCGGGAGACGATCAGCGACGCTCATGCTCGTCAGCAGTTGAGGATCATGGGTCAGGCTTGCCCGCCCGTTGACGCGCAATGTGTCGTCGAAACCGGGGATAAGAAACAATAGCCCGACGTTAGGGTTGGCGATGATGTTGCTTAGGGTATCAAGACGATTGTTGCCAGGCCGATCCGGGATCGCCAGGGTGCGCTCGTCAAGAACCTTGACGAAGCCCGGAGGGTCACCGCGAGGACTGACGTCGGCCTTTCCCTCCGAACTCTGCGTGCCGATGCAGAAGAATGGCGAGCGCCGAATGAATTCCTGCGCGTGCTCGCCAAGAGAATTCTGACACTTCACGATTGCCAGAGCGTGGGTCGGCTCGAACAGCGCCCGAAGCGACTGTTCATCCGCGATGGCAAAATCTGGATTGAGTTTTAATGCCGTCATGATCCCCTCCCGAAATCCCTCTCATCGCATGGCCGAACTGCAGGTCTGCAACCCTGACCTCACTCGTCTCCGCCTGCAAGCCATGATGTACGTACCTCAGAAGGTATACATGAGTTGATATCCAGGATCAACGAAGGTTTCGTCGATGCCGCCCTCACCGAGATAGCCAAAAGCCACCAAGCGAGTATTTCCACTTTATCGGATAAATCCTGGTCACCTCTACCGCACGCCAAGCATTCCGGATCCGTTGCGGACCTCGGACCCTCGACAGTGGTCGATAACTTGGCGCGTCATCAGGGAGGTTCTGACTGGAGTTCGGCAACATTGCTAAAACCTCCCTGATGTCCTTTCGACAAGGATCAGGAAAATCTAAGCCGGATGGCGCCGAGGGAAAGGCGGACTTAAGTCCTGCTGGCAACGTCAGGACCTGCTGCTCATATTAGGCTTGAGGCATGAAGGTCCGTGGAGGGGCGGAACAGGAGGAAAAAATGAAGTTCGGCCCCGATAACTACAATCACGAAGAGCGCTGCCCGCAAGGCCATAGTTCGGCGTCCACGATCGCCACAATCGAAGCAGCCCTTTCCGCCGATCCGGATATCGACAGCAGTGCCATCCAAATCAGGATGCTCGGCCCTGTCGCTGTACTCGAAGGCTTTATAGCCAAGGCTGCAGACCGCGACAAAGCCATTTCGCTTGCCGCGACGATCGTCGGCTGGGAGAACGTCCACGACCGGATGTTGAGCCGGCTCCCGACGCAATGACGGACACTGTCCGACCGGGCTAGAGGCTCTAGAGCCTTTCTGGGTTAGATTGCAGCATTCTGTTGGCTCAAACGGAGTTGGATGGTCGACCGGCGGCGCGTGTCGTAGCCCAGCCCTACGGCCAAGCCGGCCGGTCGATCAGCCGGCCCGTTTCAGCCAACCTTCCCGCAGATTTGCCTGGCAAATCTGCAAGACTTTAAAATCGCCGGACGCACTTATCGCTTCGCCTTGGCGAAGCGGTGCGGCCGGTGGGCCGGGCATCTTTCCGTCAGGGCAAAGGCGATCGGCTCGCACGTACCAAGGGGTATGCCCTTCGCCAATCGCCTTTGCCCTGACAAAACCTGCTCCGGCAGAATGCTGCAATCTAACCCGGAAAGGCTCTAAGACCATAGTCCGGGCCAGCCCCGGCATGAAGTCCGAGGCCGGGAACACTTCTTCCATTTTCCGGTTTGGCTCTGCAGCGGAACCAACCGCGTTGAAGGAAGAAAACAAATGAATATCAAAGCAGTAGGAATTGTCGCCGGCGTTCTGTTGGCATCGACATCTGCCTTTGCGCAGTCATCGACAGTTACAGGCGCGGTGGGTGGTGCTGCAACGGGGGCGATTGTCGGCGGCCCGGTCGGTGCTGCTGTCGGCGGCATCGTCGGCGGCGTGGCAGGCAGCGTTATCGATCCGCCGCCGCAGCAGGTGGTGACCTATGTTCAGCGGGCTCCGGCCCCGACCGAGCGTGTCGTGGTGAAGGAGACGGTCGTCGTCGGACAGCCCCTGCCGGAGACCGTGGTTGTCATGCCGATTCCCGATGATCCGAAGTATGCATACGCGATCGTCAACGATCAGCGTGTGATTGTCGAACCTTCCTCCCGGAAGGTCATCCAGGTCATCCAATGACCGAGAGGGCGGCTCCAGCCGCCCCTTCCCACAATGAGGTCACGCGTGCCGCATAACAATGCCTGCATCATTCGCGTGTCCAAGCTCGTAGTCGGCATGGTCTCGGCGGCGTTTTTCGCGCCGCCGATCCCCGCGAGCAACAGGCGGCGCCCTGCTGAAGAGTCCCCTGGGTCCCCCGCAAAGCTGCTTTGCGACTCTGTCTCTGGAAGTGTGATTGTTTGCTCTCGCCGACAATGAACCGCCCACGAGACGCTGGTCCAGCTACGCCACGAAAAACTGGGCGCGCCAACTCCCGCTGGGTCAATCCGTGAACGCCGGATGAGCACGCGTGAGCAATAACCAGAAAACGTGACGAAGGCGGCCGGTTTGAGCGGCCGCCTTCTATATGATCAGGCCGTACGTCTGACCATTCTCGCCACAGCGATCAGGATGCAGGCTCCGATGAAGCCCGCGATCAGATAGCCCAGCCAGCCGCCAAGGGCGACGCCGAAGAGCGAGAGGATAAAGTTGGCGACGATGGCGCCGACAATACCGAGAAGAATGTTCATCAGCACGCCCATGTTGCTCTTCATGAGCATTTCGGCGAGCCAGCCGGCAATGCCGCCGATGATGATTGCGGCGATCCAGCCGATACCTGCACTTTCCATAGCAATTCCCCATTGTGAATGATTGAGCGGTCGGCGCCGGCTATCATGTCTCGCCGATCGAGCTAAACCGATGGCCAAGCGACAACACTATAACATTCCGCCGCGCCAGTTGGTTCCATAAGTCCGCGCCCCCGCCTCTCCTGATCTGGTTCAGGTCACCTGTCGGCCGCGGGCCAATCGTTCGCAGGCTCCTCTATGACGGCAACGTCGTCGTCCGCAGGGTCGGGATCGCGCTCAAGGGCAACGCGCAGATTGCCGACCTCCTTGATGATCGCATCGAAGACGTCCTGCTGCCTGGCCCCGGCCACAACGCAGTCGTCGACGAGATGCTCCACCTTCGCGCGAAGCCCGACCTTCCAATTATTTTTGCTCATGACCTTCTCCTCCTCTGGATCTTCGATGGGCAGCCGGCGGCTTCCGCGCAGGAGAAAGCGATCAATGTGGCCCTGGGTGGCGGCTCGATCATCGCGAAATCCTCTTCTGCGGGATGAGGTCGCGGCGAACGGGTAAAGGTGCTCGCCTGGCGTTTCGTTGCCCGCACCGAGAAATCGGAAAAACCGGTGCGTTCACCATCTCCGTCACGTCCGATTGGCACGCCGCGACCTCGGCGGATTAACCGATAGCCGCAGCAACGGTTCCGCCAAGGAGGTGCCGTCCCAAAAATGTCTTCTTGGACGGAAAAAGTTCAGTGCGTTCGGGTCACAAGCATGTGTCCAGCCGAGACGTCAAAGTCCAGTCCCTCCCGTCCTGCGCGAGAGAAGTAA
>NZ_LXFU01000039.1 GCF_001657485.1 Rhizobium sp. WYCCWR10014 | reverse complement strand
ACACCAGCAACGATCTTGAATCACAAAATCAAAGGCAAGGGAATCTCTCCACACGATTCCGATTAGCGCTGACAGACTCTAAAGCGCGACAAGCGAATCTGAAAGATCGCGACGCGCTTTAAGCCTGCAACGCTTTGAATTGTTATCCAAGGCGAATAAAAGCGCGATTGTCTTGAAAGAAAATCAGCCGGTCAGCGCCTGCGGGGGCTGGTTGACGCTGTAACGCGCTTCCCGAAGGCTCTTTTTGAGGAAGATGGTGTTTTCGTCCGGATCGGCCGAGGGCTCCTGGAAAGCGATATGGCTGATCTCGATGCCGGCATGGTCTTCGGCAAGGGTGAGCTGCGCGTAGACGGTGACGCCGCGCGGCTTGATTTCCAGATCGAGAACGACTTCGGGCTTGCCACCCCACTCCAGAGTATAGTTGCCGCCCAGGCCGAAATTCACCGTGCCCGGATGAAAGAAAAGCTCCGCCGCCGAAGCGACGAGATCGGAAAGATTGCCGTAATACTCGAAGCGCAGCAGTGAAATAAGGTCAGAAGCATCCAGAAGGCGCAGTTCAGTAGCGACCGGGCTGATCGCGTCTGCGAGGATTTTTTCACGCTGGGTAGAGTGAGGGCATTTTTTCATTCGGCTTATCTGACCCGTTTGTTCTTGGCGTCCGCAGCGTAGACCCGGTGGATGAGCTCCGCTACCGCCTTATAGAAGACTGACGGGATGACACTATCGATCGAGACTTGCGCAAACATGGAGCGCGCAAGTGGCGGATCTTCGAACACCGGTATGCCGTTCTTCTCGGCGATCTCCCTGATTTTGAGCGCAATCAGGTCCTGGCCCTTGGCCAGCACCACCGGCGCGTCGTTCTCTTCGCGCGCGTAACGCAGCGCCACCGCATAATGCGTCGGGTTTGCAATCACCAGCGTCGCGCGGTCCACATTGGCGATCATGCGCCGGCGCGCCCGGTCGCGCATCAGCGAGCGCTGCCGGCTTTTGACGAGGGGATCGCCCTGCGCCTGTTTGTTTTCTTCCTTCACCTCGTGCCGCGTCATCTTCAACTCGGTGAACCAGTGATGGCGCGTCCAGAAGAGATCGGCGATCGCCACGATCGCCGTGGCGATCAGCATGACGATGATGATCTTGCGCATCGCTGCCATCATTCGCACCAGGATCGTCTGCGGATCGGAGAACATTGCGTCGATGGAGCCGAAATATTCGCTCCTGAGCACGAAGAACAGGATCACCCCGACGACGACCACCTTGAACAGCGATTTTCCGAATTCGACCAGGCCGGGCACGCTGAAGAGCCGTGACCAGCCTTTGATCGGCGAGATACGCGAGGCCTGTGGCCGGATGCGCTCAAGCACCAGTGTCGGCAGATTCTGGAAGACGGAGGAGGCGACGCCGAACACCATGAACAGGATGAAGGCGGGCGCCAGCAGCGCGGCACTTGCCCAGCCGATCCGCACGAACAGCGCCAGCACATCCGGCCCCGTCTCGATCTTCCACTGGTCGGGCTGTTCGAAGATGTCGCGCAGCGTTTCACTCATGCGTCCGACGCTGTCGGGAAGGAAGAATACCAGGTAAATGAAGGTCGCGAGGATCGTCGCAAAGATCGAAAGTTCGCGCGAAGACGGCACGTTGCCCTTTTCCGCGGCATCGCTTTGCTTTTTCGCGGTTGGGGCTTCTGTTTTGCTGTCCTTGTCATCGTCTGCCAAGTCGCGGCCCTCCGTCAAAGAAACAGGCCGCAGCTAATGCATGTCGGCCAAAAACGTGCAGCGCTTTTGGGATGACGACATGCATCAGAACAAAGACCTAAAGCGCGTCGCAAGAACCAAGTTCTATGCGACGCGCCTTAGAGCACGGTCTATTGTTGGAAGGGTAGTCGTCTGTGGCACGGCGATCAACAGCCGCCTTTCGGCATGCCGGATTTGTCAACAGTCTCGACGTGCCGATGCATGTCGCCCGGAAGTGTGCAGCGGCTCCGGGATAACGACGTGCATAAAACAAGGAGCTAAAACGAGCCGCATGAATCAGTTCACTGCGACGCGTTTTAGGCGGCCGCCGAAGCGTCGCCTTCCTTTTCCTTGAGCTCGATCTGGCCGGAATTGGCCAGGCGAATCGCTTCCTGCGCCACGGCGCGGCGAGCAATCGCGATCTCGCGCGGATTGACGCCGCCCATGCCGCTCTGCAGATCCGATTCGATCATGCGGCGCTGGCGTGGGCTGATGGCGGAGAGAACCGATTCGCGGATCTCGGGGGGCGACCCGCGCAGCGCGACGGTGAGCACGTCCGTCGAGATGTCGTTGAGCAGCATGACGCGGCTGCGCTGCGGCATGTACATGAGGTCCTCGAACAGGAAGATCTTCGGGCGAACCTTGTTGACCGACTCGCGGCTGATCGATTCGAGCGAGGTGAGCAGCGTGTCGACCTGCGGCTTGTCGAGTTCGTTCATGAGATCGGCGACCTTCGTCGAGCCGGCTGCATTGCGCTCTGCCTCGACCTCGGCAAGCAGCGTCATGACCTGGTTTTCGATGATCTGCGCAGCCTTCGGGCTGACCGCCTTCATGTTGACCGTTCTGTTCATGATGTCGGCGCGGCGGTTGTCGGGAAGCTGCAGCAGCACCTTGGCGCCGAAGGAGGAGGGCATCATCGAAAGAATATAGGCGACGGTCTGCGGATGTTCGCGCAGCAGGAACTGTGCGACGAATGTCGGCTCAGCCTCGCTGAGGCGATCCCAGATCGAGGTTTCGTAGGCCTGGAATGCGGTGCGGCGGCCGAGCAGGCTGTCGACCTCGTCGGGCGTCAGGCCTTCTTCAAGAATGGCCTCGATCGCCTTGGCGTTGTCCATCAGTCCGGCGCCCTCGGTGAAGAGATCTTCGAACTCGGAGACGAGCAACAGCAACTCGTCCGGCGGAATAGCGCGCAGCGACTGAGCGGATGAGATAATGGTCTGCAGTTCGGCCTGGGTGAAATATTTCAACAGCCGGCCGGCGACGCCCTTTCCCATAGCGAGAAGAACAGCCGCCGCCTTTTCAGCCTGGGTCAACGGTTTCCCGGCTAGTGCGCCGCCGAAATCGTCAAAGTCCATCATGGTCTAACCTCTCCGTCCCACACAGGGATCAGGCTTTTTTCGTACTCAAAACTTCAATCAGTTTCACACCGAATCGCGTGTCGTCGTTATCAAGCACCGTAATTTCGCCGCGGGCAATCCTGCGGCCATTCACCATGATCTCGACCGGTTCGCCGATCTTCTTGTCGAGGGCGATCGTCGCCCCTTCATTGAGGTTCATCAGGCCGGAGACCTGCATGCGGCTGGTGCCGAGCATGATCTGGACGTCGATCGGGATGTCCATGATCAGGTCGAAGTTGGAATTCAAAGCGCTGCCGAGCGGGGCCGGCGACGCCTCGAAGGAGGGGCTGCTCCCGAAATCCATGCCGGCCGCCGGGCTGGCATCGCCGCCGCCGAAGTCGCCGCCGAAATCGTCGCTGCCAAACGGGGTTTCCGAAGTCTCGCCGCCAAAGGCGGCCAGGTCCGTTCCTGCTGCGAAGGGGTCGCTCTGCAGGTCGTCGCCAAACTGCGACAGGTCGCCATCGGCATCCTGCTTCAGCACGCCGCGCAGATCGTCGATCGCCTGATCGAGATCCGCTTCGCTGCCCGGAAGATCCAGGGAGAGGTCGCTGTTCTGCTGTGTTTTCTTCGTAGCCATGAAATCACTATTCCAGTTGAAACTTGCCTCAAACTGCCTTTGCAGCCCAAAAGCCAGAGAACCGATTAATTCATTAAATGACGGATGAGTTCATCATCCGAGTTCATCGTATCCTTGACGCGGACCATGTAGTTTTCGCCTGAACGCCCGAACTCGCACACATACAATTCCTTGCTGTTGGCGCTGACCTCGACACGCACGTCGCCGTGGTCGCGGAACGGAATGACGTCGCCGACCATCAGCTTCGATATGGTGCGCAGCGTCAGGTCCTGCAGCCTGATCTTGGCCTCAAGCGTGACATGTGAGCGGCGGACCTGGTCGCCGAGCTGTTCGGTCCATTCCGCTGAGTTGCTGCTCGCCTGGCGTTTCGGCTTCGGCGGCGTCACCTTGGTCTTGAGCAGTGCCGTCTGCGGAACGATCAACGAAAATTCCGAAACGATGCCGGCAAGCGTGATCGACATGTTGATGGCGGCCGCGAATTCATCCGGACGATCCTCTTGCGGCCGGGCGCGCATGTCATGGGCGTACGGGGCCGAAAGGCTCGGTTCGAAACCGCCCGGCGCGTTGACGGCCGAGCGCAGCACCTTGGCGATCTTGTCGAAGACCATGACCGCCAGATCGAGCTCGATGATCGACAGCAGCCGGTCGGCCGGTTCCTCGATCGTATCGGCTGTGGCGCCGAGCAGATGCTCCATCAGCGTGATGACGAAGCCGTTGCCGCAGGCAAGCGTAATGTTCTGCGACCAGTTGCGCAACGTCGCATCGACGAGCGTGACGTTCGCGCTCAGGTCCTCGATCAAGTGGTTCTTGTAGCCGATCTCGCAGCCGAGATAGTTGACCGTCACGTCGAGGCCGGTCTCGCTTTTGATGACGTCGGGAAAGAATTCGCTGTAGATTTCCCCGAAGGAGCTGCAGATCTTGGCAACCCTGCCTCTGTCGCCAAGCCCGCCTGTCAGCTTGGCGAGGAGGGCAGGATCCATTGCCGGTTTGTCGTGCGAAGCATTGCTCATAGTCATTTAAGCCGCCTTGTTTTCGCCGCCTGGGTTCATCATTTCCTGCTCGACCGCATCGATGGACGGACGCTCGTAAGCCGAGATCGTCTTGCGACCGTATTCGAGAGCGACCTGCGGTACCGAGCCATTCATATAGGCAAGCAGCGTCTGCTTGACGATGACGTAGAGGCGGTGCTGCTTGTTGCGCACGACCTTGATCTGGGAGACCAGCGGCGAGCAGACGCAGTAGGACAAGAGAATGCCGAGGAAGGTTCCGACGAGCGCCGAGCCGATCAGGTGACCGAGCACCTCGGGCGAATCGTTGATGTGGGCCATCGCTTTGATGACGCCGAGAACGGCCGCGACGATACCGATCGCCGGGAAGGAATCGCCCATGATCTGGATCGCGTGGTAGGGCTTCATCTTGTCGTGCATGATGGTGTTGAGCTCTTCATCCATCAGCGCCTCGATCTCGTGGCTGCGGGCGTTGCCGATGATGATCAGGCGCACGTAGTCGCAGATGAACGCCGTCAGTTCCTTGTTCTTCAGAACGGTCGGAGCCGATTGAAAGATCGTCGATTCGGCCGGATTGTCGATATGGGCTTCGATTTCGTTTCGCGATTTGGTGCGCAGGTCGCGCATCAGCGAATAGAGCACGCCGAGCGTATCGAGATAGTTACGTTCCTTCGGCACGGCATGCTTGAAGGCTTCTCCGAGCGCCTTGCCGGAATCCTTCACCACCTTCATCGGGTTCGCCATGATGAAGCTGCCGAGACCGGCGCCACCGATAATGACGAATTCGAAGGGCTGGAACAGAGCGTTCACGTCGCCGCCCATCGCCATGAAGCTGCCGATGACACAGCCGCAAGTCACTATAAATCCGATAATGATGTTCATCGTCAGCCCAATCTGAACGTTGCTTTTCATTGAGACCGATATGGTTTCTGCCTTGCGTGAGGCTGATGAAAGGCCCGCCCGCGAGGCATTTCCGCGTGCCAGCTTCGCGCAAGCATCTGCCGTCAGTCTAAAGGGGACGAATGGGTGCCCGCGCCCGTTTCTGAGATGCCGCCTCAGCGAAATCCCGGCCGAACCAATAAGACGACGCCCGGCTTTTTCGTTCCGTTCATCGCCAATGCTTGGAGTTTACCGACATGCAATCCGGTCTTTATGTTTCTCTGTCGTCGCAGATGGCCCTCGAAAAGCGCCTGACCACCATCGCAGACAACATGGCGAACGTGAACACGACCGGTTTTCGCGCCACCGAGGTGAAGTTCGACGAGATGGTGGCAGCCACCAAGAACAAGCTGAACACCAAGGTCGCCTTCGTTTCCCAGGGCAACGACTACCTGAACGAGGGAAATGGCGAGTTGCAGCACACCGGAAACATGCTCGATTTCGCCATCAAGGGTGATGCCTGGTTTGCGCTCGACACGCCGGCCGGCCGCGTTCTGACACGGGACGGCCGCTTTACGATCAAGGATACCGGCGAACTTGTCTCGATCCGCGGATACCCGGTTCTTGACGCCGGCGGCGCGCCGATCCAGCTCAACACGACAGGCGGCGAGCCGGCCGTCGGTACAGACGGCATCATCTATCAGGGCGGCCGCCAGATCGGCTCGCTCGGCCTGTTCGAGGCCGATGTCAGCAAGGGTTACCTGCGCTACGAAAACAGCGGCATCATGACCACCGACCAGCCGCGCGCCGTCGTCGACCGCTTCAATGTCGGTGTCGAGCAGGGTTATCTCGAAAACTCCAACGTCAACGCCATGCGCGAGATCACCCAGCTGATCGAAGTCAACCGCGCCTTCGAAAGCGTCTCGTCGCTGATGCGCGACAGCGAGGATTCCTTCAAGGAAGCCGTTCAGACGCTTGGGGGCAGCCGCTAATGCATGTCGCCCAAAAGTATCCGGCGGTTTTGGGAGAACGACATGCACAAGAACAAAGATCTAAAATACGTCGCATGCAGCACGCTGCACGCGACGTATTTTAGGGTGGGATTTGAAGCATGAGCACCACGCTACTGTCTGTGGACGGTCTTTCTCCGAAGCTGGCGCATCTGGCGGATCTCGTCGATCGATACGCATCGCCGGAGTTCGCGGTTGCCCATGGCGGTCGCGTGCAGACCATCGCTGCCGGCCACTACACGGTTCACGGTCTCTCCCGCCATGTTCGTCTCGGCGAGTTCGTGGCTCATAAATCGGCCACCGGCATTCATCTCGGCGAGGTCGTGCGCGTCGAGCCGGAATTGATCTATGTCTGCCCGATCGAACCCGGCGAACCGATCGGCATCCACGATACCGTCATCCGCAAGGGCGCCTTCCGCATTTCACCGACGGACAGCTGGTGCGGGCGCACCGTCAACTCGCTCTGCGAGCCGATCGACGGGCTGGGCCCGATCACCGAGGGCCTCAATCGCCGCTCGATCTCCAATACCGCGCCGCCCTCGATGACCCGCAAGCGTGTCGAGACCGGCTTCAAGACCGGCGTGCGCGCGATCGACATCTTCTCACCGCTCTGCCTCGGCCAGCGCCTCGGCATCTTCGCCGGTTCCGGCGTCGGCAAGTCGACGCTTCTGTCCATGCTCGCCCGCGCCGATGCCTTCGACAAGGTTGTCATTGCGCTGGTCGGCGAACGTGGCCGTGAAGTGCGCGAATTCATCGAGGATACGCTCGGCAGCAATATGAAGAAGGCGATTGCCGTCGTCGCCACCAGCGACGAGAGCCCAATGCTGCGCAAAATGGCGCCGCTGACGGCGGTCACCATCGCCGAGCATTTCCGCGACAAGGGCGAGAACGTCCTCTTCATCGTCGACAGCGTCACGCGTTTCGCCCATGCGATCCGCGAGGTGGCGACCGCCTCCGGCGAGCCGCCGATCGCGCGCGGTTATCCCGCCTCCGTCTTCACCGAGCTGCCGCGCCTCCTGGAACGCGCCGGTCCCGGTCCCGAGGGCGCCGGCACCATCACGGCGATCATCTCCATCCTCGTCGACGGCGACAATCACAATGATCCGATCGCCGATTCGACCCGCGGCATCCTCGATGGTCATATCGTTCTGCAGCGCAGTCTCGCCGAAGAAGGGCGGTATCCGCCGATCGATCCGCTCGCCTCGATCTCGCGTCTCGCCCGCAAGGCCTGGACGCCGGATCAGGAAAAGCTGGTATCGCGGCTGAAGGTGCTGATCCATCGTTTCGAAGAGACGCGCGACCTGCGCATGATCGGCGGTTACCGCCAGGGTGCTGATCCCGATCTCGACATGGCGATCAAGCAGGTGCCGATCATTTACGACGTTCTGAAGCAGTCTCCGGGCGATCGCGACTCGCTCGACGCTTTCGCCGATCTCGCCGGCGCGCTCAAGGCTGCAGCCGGCATGGGCAATCAGGGCGCCCCTATTCAGAGGAGAGGCTAGACGTGGCTGATTTCGACGACGAACGTATCGCTTCCCTGACGCAGCGCAGGAAAGCCGCCATCCTGGATCGGTTTCTGACCTTCGCCGGCCTGGCGCTTGCCGGCGCCTCCGCCTTCTTTCCCTGGTACGTCTTCTTCAATGCGGACAAATTCGGCATCAATGTCGCCGCCAGCGAGAATTCGCGTGAACTGCCGGATTGGCCGGCCCGCAACGTTTTCAGCGTCTCGCCGCTTGCCATGGTCAACAAGAACGAGGCGGACAAGAAGGCCCCGCCGATCGATCCGCTGACGACGGCGACGGTCTCCGACCTCGGCAAGGAGCGCGATGGCCGCGCCATACAGGAGGACCAGCCTTTCCCCGGCAAATCTTCCTTCCGCCTGCTGCATGTTTCCAACGGCCGGGCGCTGATCGAGGATCCCTCGGGCATGTATGTGGTGCGCATCGGCTCGATCCTGCCCGACGAAAGCCGCCTTGCGACACTCGAGCAGCGCGACGGCAAATGGGTAATCGTCACCTCCAAGGGCGAGATCTACCAGAACAATTGAACCTGTAGGCAAATGCCGAAGGCTACAGGGGCTCCGCCGCGAACCGGCCGGAGCCCCTTTTTTCTCCGTGATTCAAAGAGTTACAGCGCCCCTGCGCGTCCGACAGACGCGCGGCGCTGTCATCGCGGCGGCGTTCAACGAAAACTGCCCCGAAGCCTGAATTCCCCGTAAGTCCCACGCAAGATTACCGCACTAGGTTCGGGACAGTAAAAACGGAGAGTTCTCATGCAACCGATCCAACTTTTCGACTTGGCTTCGCGGCAGGCGGAATGGCTGACGATCCGTCAGCAGGTTGTTGCCGGCAACATCGCGAATGCCAATACCCCGAAGTTCCGCGCCAAGGACGTTACGCCCTTTGATGCGGTGCTCGACAATTCGAATATCAATATGGCGCGCACCAATCCGGCGCATCTCAGCGGCAACGATTTCAGCGACAGCGGTGATATCGACGTCAAGGACGCCGCACTCGACCAGGAAATCGGCGTCCAGGAATCCGGCAATACGGTCGGTTTGGCCGAGGAACTCTCCAAGTCGGGCGATATCAAGCGCCAATACGATCTGAACACCTCGCTGGTCAGTTCCTTCAACCGCATGATGTTGATGACGGTCAGGAGGTAAAGTCATGGATCCGCTTTCAGCAGCAATGAAAATCGCCGGTTCCGGGCTCGAGGCGCAGTCGACGCGCCTGCGCATCGTTTCGGAAAACATCGCCAATGCCCGCTCGACCGGCGACACGCCCGGCGCCGACCCCTATCGCCGCAAGACGATCACCTTCGGCCAGCAGATGGATCGCAGCAACGGCGTCGAGACTGTCGGCGTCAAGAAGGTCGGCGTCGACGAAGGCGACTTCAGCACTGAATTCGACCCCAGCAATCCGGCTGCGGACCAGAAGGGCGTCGTCAAACTGCCGAACGTCAATATCCTGGTCGAGATGGCCGACATGCGCGAAGCCAACCGCTCGTATGACGCCAATCTGCAGACCATCAAACAAACCCGCGATCTCATCTCCTCCACGATCGACCTCCTGAAGAGCCAATAATAATGATCAGCAGCGTCCAGAATGTCAGCAACCTTTCGATGACCCGTGCGCTCGGCGCCGTCGACACCGAAAATTCCGCCTCGTCGTCTGCCGCCACCATGCCGGGCGCCGCAGGTGCGGCCAATGGCATGAGCTTCGCCTCTGTCATGGGCAACATGGCGAGCGACGCAGTCAGCAGCCTGAAGGGTGCGGAAAGCATGTCCTTTGCCGGTATCAAGGGCACGGCGACGACGCGCGAAGTCGTCGATTCCATGCTCCAGGCCGAGCAGACGCTCCAAACCGCGATTGCCATCCGCGACAAGGTCGTCTCGGCCTTTCTCGAAGTCACCAAGATGCAGATGTAACTGATTTGAGGACGAACACATGAGAGCGCTCGCCATCGCAGCAACGGGCATGGATGCCCAGCAGACCAATCTGGAAGTCATCGCGAACAACATCGCGAACATCAATACGACCGGTTTCAAGCGCGCCCGCGCCGAATTCTCGGATCTTCTCTACCAGACCGAACGTGCCAAGGGTGTCGCCAACCGCGCCAACCAGGCCGTCGTTCCGGAAGGTGCCAATATCGGCCTCGGCGTTCAGACCTCGGCGGTCCGCAACCTGCATCTCCAGGGCGAGCTGACCCAGACTGGCAACGATCTCGACGTGGCGCTGATCGGCAAGGGCTTCTTCCAGATCCAGTCGACCGACGGTACGACGCTTTACTCCCGCGCCGGCGCCTTCAACAAAAACGACCAGGGCCAGCTCGTCACCATCGACGGCTACGAGGTCCTTCCCGGCATCACCATTCCGACGGGCTCGACCGAACTGACGATCAGCCGCTCCGGCCAGGTCTCGGCCAAGCTGCCAGGAGCGACGGAGGCGACCGAGCTCGGCCAGTTGACCCTTGCCGACTTCGTCAACGAGGCGGGTCTCCAGCCGCTCGGCGACAATCTCTTCCAGGAAACGCCGGCCTCCGGCGAAGCCGTCATCGGCAATCCTGACGAGGAAGGTTTCGCCTACATGAAGCAGGGTTACCTGGAATCTTCGAACGTCGATCCGGTGAAGGAAATCACCGAGCTGATCTCGGCCCAGCGTGCTTACGAAATGAATTCCAAGGTGATCACCACCGCTGATGAAATGGCCTCCATCGTCAGCAAGAACCTGAAGTAAAGGGAAGGGCCGAAACATGATGTTTTGCCGGGCAGGACACATCTCAGGATGGGTGGCGGCAGCCACGATCGCAGTCGCGGGCATTTTCCTGCCCGCGGACGTGGATGCCGGCATGGGTTATGCCGTCGTCCCGACGACGATCATCTACCCCGGCGACACATTGTCGTCCAGCCAGCTTCAGGAGGTCGAGGTCACCAACCCCAACCTCGCCGGCGATTATGCCAAATCCATTTCCCAGGTTGAAGGCATGGTTTCCAAGCGCACGCTGTTGCCGGGCCGCACGATTTCGGTTTCGGGTCTGCGCGAAGCCTATACGGTGACCCGCGGCTCTTCGATCCGCCTGGTCTTATCGCTCGGCGCGATGACGATCTCCGCCGCCGGCACGCCGCTCGAAGACGGCACGACCGGGCAGGTCGTCCGCGCCCGCAATATGGACTCCGGCGTCATCGTCAGCGGCACCGTGCTTGCGGACGGCACGGTCCATGTGAGGGCAAAATGAAATTGTTCTTCCGTTTCCTCACCCTTGTCGCGGTTCTCGCCATGAATATGGCTGATGTCGCGCCCGCCTGGGCGCTGACCTCCCGCATCAAGGACATCGCCTCCCTTCAGGCCGGTCGCGACAACCAGCTGATCGGTTATGGTCTGATCGTCGGCCTGCAGGGGACCGGCGACGGCTTCCGTTCCTCGCCCTTCACCGAGCAGTCGATGCGGGCGATGCTGCAAAATCTCGGCATCTCGACGCAGGGCGGCCAGTCCAGCGCCAAGAACACGGCGGCCGTGATGGTCACCGCCAACCTGCCGCCCTTCGCAAGTCCCGGCAGCCGTATCGACGTCACGGTGAGCTCGCTCGGCGACGCGACGTCGCTGCGCGGCGGCACGCTCGTCATGACCTCGCTTTCCGGCGCCGACGGCCAGATCTATGCCGTTGCGCAGGGTGCCGCCATCGTTTCCGGTTTTCAGGCGCAGGGCCAGGCGGCGACCGTGACCGAAGGTGTCACCACCGCCGGCCGCGTGCCCGGCGGCGCGATCATCGAACGTGAACTGCCGTCCCGCTTCAAGGACTCGGTCAATCTCGTCCTGCAGCTGCGCAACCCCGACTTCTCGACGGCGATCCGCATCGCCGACATCGTCAACGGTTATGCCTCGGCGCGTTTCGGCGGCCCGGTCGCCGAAGCCAAGGATTCGCAGGAAGTCGTGATCCAGAAGCCGCGCGCGGCCGATCTCACCCGGCTGATGGCCGATATTGAAAATCTCATCGTCGAAACCGATACGCCGGCCAAGGTGGTCATCAACGAGCGCACCGGAACGATCGTCATCGGCTCCGACGTCCGCGTCTCGCCGGTCGCCGTCAGCTACGGCACCTTGACGGTTCAGGTCACCGAGACGCCGCAGATCATCCAGCCCGAACCCTTCTCGCGCGGCCGGACCGCCGTCCAGCCGCAGACCGATATCGCGGCCGAGCAGACCGGCGGGCGCGTCGCCATCATCGATGGTCCGGATCTCAGGACCCTTGTCGCCGGCCTCAACAATATCGGTGTGAAACCGGATGGCATCATCGCCATTCTCCAGGGCATCAAGTCGGCAGGCGCCCTGCAGGCGGAGCTTGTGCTGCAATGATTGATATCATCAACCCTGACATGACGGTCCTGCAATTGCTGCGCCGGCTGGCGCTGCCGGCCGCAGGCCTCGTCCTTCTGTCGATCCCCAGCGCCTTTGCGCAGGAACATGCGCCGGCAGGCGACATCACCTCCCAGGATGAGATCAAGCAGTTCTGCACCAACATCGCCGAGCCCGCCCGCGACCAGCGTTACCTCCTGCAGAAGCAGGAACTGGAAAAGCTTCGCGCCGACATCGACGCCCGCATGGCGGAAATGGACAAGCGCAAGGCCGAATACCAGGACTGGCTGAAGCGCCGTGACGATTTCCTGAAGCAGGCGGAAGCCGGCCTCACCGAAATCTACAGGAAGATGAAGCCGGATGCGGCCGCACTTCAGTTGCAGGACATGAAGATCGAGGTGGCCTCCGCCGTGATCATGCGGCTCGGCCCGCGTCAGTCGAGCCTCATCCTCAACGAGATGGACCCTGAGAAGGCCGCGGTCATCGCCGGCGTCATCGCCAGTGCGTCCGACCCCAATACGTCGAAGGATCCTTCATGAATAAGCGTTTCCCGGCCGCGATCGCCGCCCTCGCACTCCTTGCAGGTTGCCAGTCTCCGACGGCGGTCAGCGAGATCGGCCGTGCGCCTGCCATGAGCCCGATCGGCAGCGGCCTCGCCTACGGTCAGACGCCGCAGATGGCGCTCTATCCGAAACAGCCGCGCGCCGTGGCGCAGGGCTATTCGTTGTGGAGCGATTCGCAGGCCGCCCTCTTCAAGGATGCGCGCGCGCTCAACGTCGGCGACATCCTGACCGTCGACATCCAGATCAACGACAAGGCCTCCTTCGACAACGAGACCAACCGCAGCCGTACGAATTCGAGCGGCATGAACTGGGACGTCAACGCCCAGATCTTCGGCTGGACGCCCGAGTCGAAGACCGACCTGACTTATGGCTCCGACACCAGCACCGACGGCAAGGGCAAGATCGAGCGCACCGACAAGCTCACCCTTCTGGTCGCCGCCGTCGTCACCGGCATTCTCGAAAACGGCAACCTCGTCATATCAGGCTCGCAGGAAGTCCGCCTGAACCAGGAGCTGCGCATCCTGAATGTCGCCGGTATCGTTCGTCCGCAGGACGTCAATGCCGACAACCAGATCTCCTACGACAAGATCGCCGAAGCCCGCATCTCCTACGGCGGCCGCGGCCGTCTGATGGAAGTGCAGCAGCCTCCGCGCGGCCAGCAGGCCGTCGATCTTTTCTCGCCGCTTTGAGGCTGAACGACGATGGCAGAACCAGACGCAAGCGCAGGTCAATCGAACAAGAAGTCCGGCGCGCTGATGACGATCATCGGCATCGCCGTCCTGACCCTGCTGGGCGCCGGTGGCGGCTGGGCGGTCGGCACGATCGTCGCGCCCAACGTCAAGGGCGCCAAGGAGGTCGAGCAGGCCAAGGATGCGGAGGCGAAGAAGAAGGCCGAGGAAGGCCTGGCGCGCATCTCGACCGAGGCCAACAACGTCGTCCAGCTCGAACCGATCACCTCGAACCTCGCCTACCCCTCCGAAAACTGGGTGCGACTCGAAGTCGCGCTGCTGTTCAACGGGCCACCGGATGTCAAGGTTTCCGAGGATATTCACCAGGATATCCTCGCCTATATCAGGACCGTTTCCCTCCAGCAGATCGAGGGACCGCGGGGCTTTCAATATCTCAAGGATGACATACAGGAACGTGTTGACCTTCGCTCGCAAGGGCGGGTATCGAAGGTCATGTTCAGGACATTTGTCATCGAATGATTCGTCTCATAGTTTTCCTTGCCGCCATGATGGCGGTACCGGAACTGGCGGTGGCACAGCAGCTGCCGACTGACTTGTTGAACGTGCCGGTCGATGGCTCCGTCGCCGCCTGGATCATCCGCACATTCGGCCTGCTGACCATTCTTTCGGTCGCGCCGGGCATCCTGATCATGGTGACGAGCTTTCCGCGCTTCATCATCGCTTTCTCGATCCTGCGTTCAGGGATGGGCCTCTCCTCGACGCCCTCCAACATGATCCTCCTGTCGCTGTCGCTGTTCATGACCTTCTACGTCATGTCGCCGACCTTCGATCAGGCCTGGCAGAACGGCGTGCAGCCGCTGCTTGCCAATCAGATCAACGAGACCGAGGCAGTCCAGCGTATCGGCGAACCCTTCCGCACTTTCATGGCCGCCAATACCCGCGACAAGGATCTGGCGCTCTTCGTCGATCTGGCGCGCGAACGCGGGCAGAATATCCAGACGACCGATCCGATCGACTACCGCGTGCTGATCCCGGCCTTCATGATTTCCGAGATTCGCCGCGGCTTCGAGATCGGCTTCCTCGTCGTGCTGCCGTTCCTCGTCATCGACCTCATCGTCGCGACCATCACCATGGCGATGGGCATGATGATGCTGCCGCCGACCTCGATCTCGCTGCCTTTCAAGATTCTCTTCTTCGTGCTGATCGACGGCTGGAACCTGCTCGTCGGCAGCCTGGTGCGCTCGTTCAGCTGACCGGCTGCGCCGCTTGGATATTCGCCAATGAGAAAACCCGTCGGATTGCTCCGGCGGGTTCTTTCATTATGCAACAATTCAAAGTGCTACAGCGTCCGTTATGCGTCTGAAAAACGCGCGGCGCTGTAGTGGTCGAAAAGCCTCACTCGGCCGCGAAGGGCGCCGTGCGCGGCGGCAGCGCCGGGATGTCCATGTGATCGGGTGCAAGACCCTGCTTGGCACGCTCGGCCATGATTTCATAGGCCTGCTCCAGATGGTCGCAGAACCGTTCGGCATCGAAGAGCGGCGCGATATAGCGCTTCTCCTTCAGGTGTGCCTTGTATTCGGCGATCCGCCCGGGATTCTCAGCCAGTTCGACGGCCATATCCTCATAGGCCTGCAGGTCGGGCGCGACGAGATCGGGCAGGTCGATGGCCCTGAGCAGGCTCTCGCTGACGCGTGACGCGAAGTTGGTGCCCTTGACGGTCAGGACCGGCAGGCCGCCCCAGAGCTGCTCCGAGGTGGTCGTGTGGCCATTGACGGGGAAGGTATCGATGCCGATGTCGGCCGCCTGCTGACGGTCGATATGTTCTTCATAAGGCGCGCGGGGGCAGAAGATGATCCGCTTGGCGGAGATCCCCGCCGCCTGGAATTGCTTCAAGAGGTTCGCGTGGTTGCGCGGCGTATTTGCCATCAGCCAGAGCACGCTGTTCGGCGCGCGCTTGAGAATGCGGCACCAGCTGTCGATCGTCTCCGGCGTGATCTTTCGGTTGCCGTTGAAGGACGCGAAGATGAAGGCGCCTTCCGGCAGGCCGAGCTGCTCGCGGGTGACAGGGCGCGGCTTCGGGCGATGCATCGGGTCGTTTGGCTGATAGCTCTCCGGCAGGCGGCAGAATTTCTCGTGGTAGAAGGGCTTGGCCACCTCGGGCAGCACCGAGTGGTCGCCGATGACGTAGTCGAGATCGATATTGACAGTGCTGCCGGGGAAACCGAGCCAGCCGACATGTACGGGTGCCAGCGGCAAGTTGAAAGCCGACGCGCGGCTGCCCGAGGTATGACCCTTCAGGTCGACCATGATGTCGATATTGTGCTCGCGCACCGCGTTCAACATGGCCTGATCTGAGAAGCCGTGAACGGTGACGATCCGGCCCCAGCGGCTGCGGTCGGTATTGTTGTGCTTGAGGTACTCAGGGCCCGTATGGCAGAAGAGCGTCACCTCGAACCGGTCCTTGTCGTGCAGTTCGAGGATGCGCTGCAAGAGCTTCATCGTCGCATGGCGATCCCAAAAGTCCGATGACATGTAGCCGATCCGGATCTTGTCCGACCAAGTGTGCGGCTGGTTGCGGCGGAAGGCCACCCGTTCCGGGTTGAGGGGGGTGGTGCCGATCGTCGCATATCGGTTTAAATCCTCATTGCCGCACCAGTGCAGATGATAGAACGGGTTATCCTTGCGCAGGATCTCGATATCGCCCTTGGCGAGTGAGGCATCGATCACCGCCTGATGTTTGCTCGCCTCTTCGAACTCATTGAATTCGCGGGCGAAAACCAGATGCAGAAAGCGGAATGCGAGATTGCCCGGAAACCGCTTGAAGAGGTTGCGCGCAAGGGCCTGGTTGGTAGCGTCGTTCAGATCGTCGCTCAGAAGCAGGGCTGCCAGGCGCATATGATCGGGGTTCATGCTCTCCGACAGCACCGTCTTGAACGGGCGGATGATATCGCGCTGCTGGCGCTTCAGATAGATCGCGGTGATGATGAAGGCGAGTTCCGGGTCTTCCTGCGCCTTGCTAAGGTTTCGCATGGCGATCAGTAGCGCGTCGTCCTCGCTGCCGGTCTCGTAGTGCAGCTTGGCCGCCTGTTTCTGGTATTCGTAGGAATTCGGTCCTTCGCAGTTGCCGGCCAGGCCGTAGGCTTTCGCGGCATCGGCCTTGAAGCCGAGCTGCACGAGGTTCTTGGCCAGCAACGCATAGGTCTTGGCGTCCTGCTGGATATCCATCAGCTGGTTGAGCGTCGCCAAGGACTGTGTGTAGCGGCCCATCTGGTAATCCTTGGATGCCGCAGAGAACGAAACTTTGCTGTTCAAAACCCAACTCCGTGAAGGAAATGTTCTGGCGTCGATCGCCGAGGCACAGACAGTCCTTCCTCCGCAAAAAGAGGCGGATCGGTCCGATGGTGCTATCCCGGCGTCTGCCACATTGGCATTCGAAGCTTGCTTGAAACCGGTGTGCTTGGCGAACCTCCGTTTTCGCGGAGAAATGCCGGCTTTTGCCTAAGGAAAACACTTGGTTTTCAAGGGAATTAGGATGCCAAGGAATATTTTCAGCAAGCATTAACTATGCCCTGCGAGGAGCCGGCTCAGGGTCTGTATTTTTAAGGAGTTGGCAAGCATTGGCTGCGAGATTGCCCTGGACATGACGGGTTTGGGCCAAACAAAAAAGGCGCCGAGTAGCATGAAGCTGGTCCGTCATCGCCGGTACTATAGTCCGGTATGTCCTCCTTTTTGTATCTTGTTTTCCAGGGGACAGACTTATGACAAGCATTAACACGAATTCTTCCGCACAGGCCGCTCTCCAGACGCTGCGTAGCGTCAACCAGGGCCTCAACCAGACGCAGAACCACGTTTCGTCGGGCTATCGCGTTGAAAAGGCTTCCGACAACGCCGCTTACTGGTCGATCGCAACGACCATGCGTTCTGATAACAAGGCTCTCTCGGCCGTCTCCGACGCTCTCGGCATGGGCGCTGCCAAGGTCGACACCGCTTACACAGCCATGGACAGCGCCATCGACGTCGTCGGCGACATCAAGGCCAAGCTCGTTGCCGCCACTGAAAACGGCGTTGACAAGGCCAAGGTCCAGGAAGAAATCAGCCAGCTGCAGGAGCAGCTCCTGAGCATCGCTCAGTCGGCTTCCTTCAACGGCGAAAACTGGGTTGCCGGCGCTGACAGCACCACCAAGAGCGTCGTTTCGTCGTTCGTCCGCGATGGCTCCAACGCCGTGTCGATCAAGACGACCGACTACGTTCTCGACAGCGGCTCTGCGGGCAACGTTCTGTTCGGCATGAGCGGCGGCTCGGTCGAAACCTCCACGGGTATCCTCGGCACTTCGAGTGGTGCAACCGGTTCGATCTACGCGATGGACATCACCAGCTTCACCTCCGGCCAGATCCAGTCGGCTCTGACCAATGTTGAAGCGGCTCTGAAGGCCATGACCAGCGCCGGCGCTGCTCTCGGTTCGCTCTCCAGCCGCATCGACGCCCAGGACGACTTCGTGTCCGCTCTCAGCGACTCGATCGACTCCGGTGTCGGCCGTCTCGTCGATGCCAACATGGAAGAAGAATCTTCCAAGCTCAGCGCCCTGCAGACCCAGCAGCAGCTGGCGATCCAGTCGCTGTCGATCGCGAACTCC
Source organism: Rhizobium sp. WYCCWR10014 (assembly GCF_001657485.1). Taxonomy (GTDB): domain Bacteria; phylum Pseudomonadota; class Alphaproteobacteria; order Rhizobiales; family Rhizobiaceae; genus Rhizobium. The sequence goes on along the minus strand of NZ_LXFU01000039.1, from coordinate 92,522 downwards.
TCTTCGCAGAACATCCTCTCGCTCTTCCGCTAAGACCGGTTGGCACAAGGCTTCCAAGTTTCGCGGCCGGGTCATCCCCGGCCGCGAAATGTTTTAATATAAGGTTAATGAAAATTCTTCTAAGCCTCAGATATTTTTAGGTAATTTCCAATATCGTTTTAGCTTTCCTTAACCATCTTGGTGTTTTCTAGGCCCATCGAAACGGCGAGTTAACCCTAACAGAGATGGTTAACAGGCATGATGCTGATCGCTGTGGGCCGGCCGAAAATCCGGAATGTCCCTTCTTAAAATCTGCCAACAAGGGGCAAGCAAACTATGACGAGCATCAACACCAATAACGCTGCAATGGCAGCTCTCCAGACTCTCCGTGGCATCAACCAGGGTCTCCAGGAAACCCAGGCTCACGTTTCGTCCGGCTATCGCGTCGGCAAGGCTTCCGACAACGCTGCTTACTGGTCGATCGCAACGACCATGCGTTCTGATAACAAGGCTCTCTCGGCCGTCTCCGACGCTCTCGGCCTCGGCGCTGCCAAGGTCGACACCGCTTACTCCGCCATGGACAGCGCCATCGACGTCGTCGGCGACATCAAGGCCAAGCTGGTTGCCGCCACTGAAAGCGGCGTCGACAAGGCCAAGGTCCAGGAAGAAATCAGCCAGCTGCAGCAGCAGCTGATGAGCATCGCGCAGTCGGCTTCCTTCTCCGGTGAAAACTGGGTTGCCGGCGCTGACGGCACCAAGAATGTCGTTTCGTCGTTCGTCCGCGACGGCTCCAACGCCGTTTCGGTCGTGATGACCGACTATATTCTCGACGACAGCTCCACGGGCAACGTTCTGTTCGGCATGAGCGCCGGCGCGGTCGAAACCTCCACGGGTATCCTCGGTACTTCGAATGGTGCGACCGGTTCTGTCTACGCAATGGACATCACCAACTTCACCCTCGGCGAAATCCAGTCGGCTCTGACCAACGTTGAAGCGGCTCTGAAGGCCATGACCAGCGCCGGCGCTCAGCTCGGCTCGATCTCCAAGCGCATCGAGCTGCAGGAAAACTTCGTGTCCGCTCTCAGCGACTCGATCGACTCCGGTGTCGGCCGTCTCGTCGATGCCAACATGGAAGAAGAATCTTCCAAGCTCAGCGCCCTGCAGACCCAGCAGCAGCTGGCAGTCCAGTCGCTGTCGATCGCGAACTCCTCTTCGCAGACCATCCTCACGCTGTTCCGCGGCTAATAGCCCGCAGAAATATCGGCCCGCCGGACTCCGGCGGGCATCCAGGAATCGAGCCGCGCTTCAATGGAGCGCGGCTTTTTTAATTTCCGTTAACAGTTGATTAACCATAATGCTGTCTTCTGCGGTTAACGAGACGGAGAGTTAACCAAATTTAAGAACCGGTTAACAGGCATGAGGCTGCTTCCCGTTCCCGGTGGCTTTCCGGAATGTCCCTTTTTTCCACATGCCGACAAGGGGCAATCATTTCATGACCAGCATTTTGACGAACGTCGCGGCGATGGCCGCTCTTCAGACACTCCGCGGAATCAACGACAGCCTTGAGACGACGCAGAACCACGTATCGTCGGGTTACCGCGTCGAAAAGGCAGCCGATAACGCCGCCTACTGGTCGATCGCAACGACCATGCGTTCGGACAACAAGGCCCTCGGGGCTGTTTCAGACGCTCTCGGTCTCGGCGCCGCCAAGGTCGACACCGCTTACTCTGCCATGGACAGCGCCATCGATGTCATCAGCGAAATCAAGGCGAAGATTGTCGCCGCGACCGAAAAGGGCGTCGACAAGACCAAGGTCCAGGAAGAAATCAGCCAGCTGCAGCAGCAGCTCCTGAGCATCGCGCAATCGGCTTCCTTCTCCGGTGAAAACTGGGTTGCCGGCGCCGATGGCACCAAGAGCGTCGTCTCCACCTTCGTGCGTGATGGCAACGGCAATGTCTCCGTCAAGACGACGGACTATATCCTGAACTCGAGCTCCACGGGCAACGTCCTCTTCGGCATGACCTCGGCCGGCGTGATCGAAACGAGTTCCGGCATCATCGGCACATCATACGGTACGATCGGCTCGATCTACTCGATGGACATCAGCACTTTCGGCTCGGCTGAGATCTCCATGGCCCTGACGTCGATCGAGGCCGGACTGGAGGCGATGACCAAGGCTGCATCGCAGCTCGGCTCGATTTCCACGCGTATCGAGCTGCAGGAAAACTTCGTCGGCGCGCTCAGCGACTCGATCGAATCGGGCGTCGGCCGCCTCGTCGATGCCGACATGGAAGAGGAATCGAGCAAGCTGACGGCGCTGCAAACGCAGCAGCAGCTGGCCATCCAGTCGCTGTCGATCGCCAACTCCAGCGCTCAGAACATCCTCACGCTGTTCCGCAGCTAAATCAGAGGCTGAAGCTGGACCCAATCTTGCGCCGTCATCTGGCCGCAAGCGTAAAGTCCCCCGGACCGCGCCCGAAACGGCGCGGTTCTTTCTTTTATATCAACGGCTTGATCGACTTGGCGATCGGCACGCCACGCTCAGTGCTGCGCTCTTGCCCAACAGGTTGATATCGAGTTACCTTCGCCTTGAGTTGATTTGCTTTTGCGACACACCGGCAGAAACCCTGCCGGAGGCATGATGCCACCTCAGTCGCCGCCGGCAATCCGGCCTGCCCTTTCACCTTATTCCGAGACCCTGTCGATGACCGTTAAGATTACCAGCGCGTCCGCGGTGAATGCGCTTGCAGTGCTGCGCAGCATCAACAAAGAAGCCAACCAGACCCAACAGCAAGTGTCCTCGGGATATCGTATCGAGACTGCCGCCGACGATGCGTCCTATTGGTCGGTCGCGACCGTCATGCGCTCGGACAGCACCAATCTCGGAACGATCGGCGATGCGCTCGGTCTCGGCGCTGCCAAGGTGGATGCGACCTATACGGCGATGAACTCGGCGATCGATCTCCTAGGCGATATTCGCGCCAAGCTGGTTTCGGCAAGAGAGCCCGGCGCCGACAAGGACAAGATCAACGCCGAGATCAAAGAATACAAAGAGCAGTTGCAGACGATCGTTGAATCGACGTCGTTTGCGGGTGAAAACTGGCTGTTGAACGGCGACACCGCTGCGCCGCCGACATGGCAGGTCATTTCGGGTTTCGTGCGCGCTCCGACCGGCGAATATCAGGCCCAGACCATCGATTTCCCATCCTCGCAGACCATTCTCATCGACAAGAACAATGCGAGTGGCGGCCTGTTGACCAAGTCGGTCGATGCCAACGCGATCAACAACAGTGGTGCGACGTCGCGCAACTACTACCTTTTGAACGCCAACTCGACCACGCCGGCGACGGGTACGGAAATTGCGATCGACAACAACACGACCGGTGAGCAACTCACCGACATGCTTGACGTCACCGACGCGCTTCTCTCCTCGCTGACGACGACGGCCGCGTCCATCGGCGTGATGAAGACGCGCATCGACGATCAGATCGACTATACCGCCGATCTGGCCGATTCGATCGATAAGAGCGTCGGCGCGCTCGTCGACACCGACATGGACGAGGCTTCGATCCGGCAGAAGGCGATCGAGACCCAGAAGCAGATGGCGGTCGAAGCGATCTCGATCCTCAACACGGCCGCAAGCAAGATCCTGATCCTGCTGGAATAGGGGCGGGCGCGATCACGGGTGGCGGCGGCGCCATTCATCCTCGCGCAAGTTTGACTGCCTAGTTTCCGGCATGAAGGCATCGTCCGAATCCGTGCCGGCGCAAGGTCAGGCCCTTGTCCGTTCCGAAGGGGATGCCGGCGCGCAAGGTCACTTTGAGCGGGGGCGGGCATGCTGCATGCCTCCCGAATGCTGGATGGTTTTTTATGAGCATTACGCTTTCCCGGTATTTGAAGGATTTCGGTGAACCGGAATCGTCAGCGCCGATCCTCGACATGAACGATTTCGGCGGTGACGATTTCCTCGAAATGCCGAGCGAACCGGCGATCGACGTCGAGGCGGAGCGCCGCGAAGCCTATGTGGAAGGTCATGCCGCAGCGACCGTGGAATTGACCGAAAAATACGAACGCGAGGCGCGGACGCTGGCGGAGGTCCATGCGCGAGAACTCGAGGAACTGAAGCTTCGTTACGAGGTCGAGGCGGCGGCGGTCATTGCGTCCCGCATCCGCGACATCGCCGAAGAGGTCGCTCAGCTGGTCAGCGCCGGCGCCGCTGAGGCCATCGCGCCTGTGATGACGGAAGCGCTTGCGGCCAAGGCTGCCGAAAGCCTCGCCGCCCTGCTGCGTGATGCGATCCTCGAAGGCGCGGCCGGAGCGATCGTCGTCAGGGGCCCGACCCGGCTCTTCGACATATTGAAGGCCGAGCTCGGCGAACATGCAGGCGCGGTTCGCCACGTTGAGACCGACGATATCGATCTTGCCGTCGAAATCGGTGATTCCGTCATCGTCACCCGTATGTCCGCCTGGGCGGCCAGCTTGAAGAAAGTTCTGGAATGAGCGAAGGCGAAAACCACCACCACGGCAAGAACGAGATCATCATCGTCAAGAGACATGGCGGCGGTGATCACGATGGCGCCCATGGCGGTGCGTGGAAAATTGCCTATGCCGACTTCATGACGGCGATGATGGCGTTCTTCCTGGTTATGTGGCTGGTCAATGCCGCCAACGAGGAGACCAAGGCCTCGGTCGCGACCTATTTCAATCCGATCAAGCTCTCCGACGAAAAGCCAACCGAGAAGGGCCTGAAGAAGCCCGTCGACAACGCCGAGGGCGAGGAGAAGCAGGAGAAGTCGAAACAGAAGGAAGAAGATCCGAACGACGGCAAGGCCGCAGCGGATGGTGACGACCAGACATCGACCTCCGGCGACCAAACCAATTATTCCGAGGCCGATTTCTTCGAAAACCCTTATTCGGTTCTCGCCGAGATCGCGCAGGAAGTCGGCCAGCAGGCCAATGTCAGCGCCAAGGGTGATGGCGGTGCCGCCGATTCCGGCCCAGCCACCGGCGCAGATGGCGGCGAGGCCTATCGTGATCCCTTCGATCCGGATTTCTGGACGAAGCAGGTCGAGGTCACGACGGCCGGCAAGCCGCTGCCGCCCGGCAAGAGCGACGAGCAGGTGGTCGAGAGCGAGACGACCGAGATCGCCAAGCTTGAGGACGCCAAGCCGATGCCGCTGACCACCGATCAGAAGGCCGCCCTGGAGACCAAAGAAACCAAGGAAACCAAAGGCGCGGTCGAGGCCAAGGACGGCAAGACGTCAGGGGGGAAGTCGCCCGAAGACAAGAAGGCCGAAGCTCAGAAGGACGCCGATCATCAGAAGGATGCGGACAAGAGTGCCGCCGAGACCGAGCAGAAGCAGCAGAAGGAAGCCGAGCAGCTGCAGGCGCAGATCGCCCAGCAGATCGGCGGCGTTGCCGGCAAGCTCGCCGAAGGCCTGACCGTGACGGCGTCCGAAGGCGGATTGTTGGTCAGCATCTCAGACCAGACCGACGATTCGATGTTCAACATCGGTTCTGCCGTTCCGCGCCAGGAAATGGTGCTCGCCATGGAAAAGATCGGCGCGATCCTGAAGGAGAGGGGTGGTGCGGTTGCCATCCGCGGCCACACGGACGGTCGCCAGTATAAGGGCACGCAGAACGAGAACTGGCGGCTCTCGATGGACCGCGCCCAGAGCGCCTACTACATGCTTGTGCGTGGCGGGCTCGACGAGAAGCGTATCTCCCAGGTCTCCGGCTTCGCCGACCGTCGGCTGAAGCTGCCGTCTGACCCATTCAACGCGACCAACCGCCGGATCGAGATTCTGGTGCAGGCGGATCAAGGATAGTCGGATGGCGCGTCGGCAGCATCGTTACGTCGGATTTGTGGCTCTCGGCCTGGCGATGCTTTCGCCGGCCGCAGCCAATGCGCAGGATCCGGACGATCTCGCGCCCTACAAAATGCTGCGGTCGCTGCAATTCGTGCAGGATTCCGTCGTTACCGGTGATCATTCAGCCGGTGAGATGCAGCGCTTCATGCTGGGCACGATCGACACGCGGCTGCGCACCGTCGAACCGTCGACCTTCGAGGATGACCGCAATGTCGACGCGGCGCTGATCTATACGATGAGCGGCGGCAATCCCCAGACGCTCGAATATCTGATCGCCCACGACGTCAACGGCTATTTCGACAATCGCGTCACCGACGTGCTGCGCAAATATCTGAGCGGCAAGGGGCTCCTCGTCGCCAAGACGCTGGAGGAGACGGCCAGGGAATATCGCGACAAGAAGATCGGCCCCTACCTTGCGCTGATCGGCGGCAACGTGCTGATCGCGACGAAACCGACAGACGCGCTGGATCTCTACGACCAGGCGCGCCTTGCAGCACCCGGTACGATCGTCGAGGAGGCGGCGTTGCGCCGCTCCGTCGCCATTTGCGTCGACAAGGGGATGCTCGACAGGGGAATGGCCTATTCGCAGCGCTATGTCAGACGCTTCCTGCATTCGCCCTATGCCAGCCAGTTCGCCGATCTTTTCGTCACCCTCGTCGTCGGCCACGATCACGACGTGAAACCGCAGGACGTCATCGACATCCTGTCCTTCATGGACGCACCGCGCCAGCGCGAGGTCTATCTGCGTATCGCCCGCGCTGCCGCTATATCAGGCAAGCCGGAGCTGGCGCGCATGGCGGTCGGACGCGTGCAGTCGCTTGGCGGCGGCACCGACAATGCTTTCGGTCCGCTCGCGGATTTCTATGGCGGCATGGCCGGCCTTCCCACGGAGGATATCGATCAGGCAGCAAAGAATGTCAGCGGCATCGACGGCAACGCGCTGTCGCCGCGGGATCAGGCGCTGCAGGAGGCGGCGCGATCCGTTGCCGAGCAGATCCTGCGCGCTCCCGACCCGGCAAGCTTGACGCAAGCCTCCAATCCTAACACTGATCATCAAGAAATCACTTCTGAAAAGGCTGCGGCTATAGCCCCGCAACCGGGAGCGCCAGGCGCGCTTCCCGAGCCTATTCCGGGAGGTGTGGCATCGACTGGCCAAAGCCAGGATACCGACCCCTCATTCAACGCATTTGTGACGACCAATCGATCCAAGCTCGACGAGATCGACGGTCTTCTGGCGCAAGAAGGCAACGAACAATGATGGATATAAGCGTCTCGGGCGGAGCCTCCGGTACGGAGACGGCTGCGGTTGCGAAATCCGCGCGACTGGCCGGAAAAGGTGATGCTGACGGCCAGAAAAACGGCTTCTTCGACGCGCTCGCCAAGGCAGGCAGCGATGCCGTCAATGACGAGCCCGATGATGCGCAGCCGGATCAGGGACTGGCTGCCGATGGCGCTGCGGAAAAAGTGGCGCGGACGATCCGCGGCCGCAGCGGCGCAAAGCCGTTGATCGACCTCGGCGACGCCGGGCTGAAGGCACAGGCGGAGGTGCAGCCGGAAACGATTGCCAGTGTCGAAAAGGTTGCGGCAAAACCCGCAAAGGCCGAGGTCAAAATGCCGGCGGATCTCGCTTTCGACAAGCTCGACCCGAAGGACCGCTCGACCGACGAAGTCGTTCAGGCAGCCAAAGGCGGCAAGCACGCCAAGGCCGACGCGCTGGAAACCGATGCGGACAAGGCCAGCGACGATGATGACGGCGGCATTTCCGATGTTCTTGGTCTGCTGAAGCAGGAGCCTGCTGACGGGACCGTGACTTTGCAGGCGGCCGCCGCGCATCATCTCGCCGCCAAGGCCGATGAGGCTGGAGCGGCTGACAAGAAGCTCGATGGTATCGAAGCCAAGGCGGGCGGTCATGCGTCCGACGCTCTTGCCGCCGTCAGCGGCAACGGCAAGGCGGATGATATCAAGGTCCCCGGATCGGAGACTGCCGAAGCTGCCGATGGCAAGACATTCAGGGTCAGCCGCGCCGATGGCCGCGGCGTGTCGATGGATGTCCACATCGGTACGGATCAGGCCGGGCCGAAAGATGGTTCGAAGAAGGCCGATGTCGAAAACGTTTCGGTGCTCGAATCGCGCCGCTATATCGGCCTGATGCAGAATTCGAATTCCGCCGCTGTCACCGCCGCTCTCTCCGGCGATTCTGAATGGGCGCGCGCCATGGAGCCGAGCTCGGCGCTCTCCAACGCGGCGGAATGGACGAGCACCGGCAAGGTGGTCAATACGTTGAAGATCCAGATGAATCCGCTCGATCTCGGCCTGGTGACGGCGACCATGCGCCTGTCCGGCGACGCCCTGAACATCGACCTCAAGGTCGATACCGGAGCGGCCTATCGTCAAATGAAGGAAGATCACGGCAAGATTCTCGAAGCTCTGCGCAGCCAGGGTTACGCGGTCGAAAACGTCACCATCAGCATGGCGCCGGTCGAGCGTCCCGACGCCGGCAATCAGGGCCAGGCCTCCCAGCAGCAGTCGCTTCCTCAGCAGGGGCAGGGCGGCGAGGCGCGCGAGCGCCACAATCAGACGGCACAGCGGACGGACGGAGGCTTCAATGGCGCAGGCGATACCAGTATTGAAGACGCTCGTTCTGGCGGCAGCAGCGGCACTGGCGGCGTTTACCTCTGAGGCGATCGCCTCCACCGGCGCCTGCGAACGCGAGATCCAGTCGGCAGCGGCCAAATACGGCATCCCGGAAGGCATCCTCTATTCGGTTGGGCTGACGGAGACCGGCCGCAAGGGCTCGCTCTATCCCTACGCCATGAACGTCGAAGGCAAGGCGATCTTTCCGCCCTCGGAGCAGGACGCGATGCGGCAGTTCGATGTCGCCCGCAACAGCGGCGCCAAGCTCATCGACATCGGCTGCATGCAGATCAACCATTACTTTCACGGCGAGAATTTCCGCTCCGCCGAGGAGATGTTCGACCCGCATCGCAACGTCGAGTATGCGGCAAAATTCCTCCGCAATCTGCATGACCGTCACGAGACATGGACGATGGCGGTAGCCAGATACCATGCCGGACCGAACAATAATCCGGCGCAGAAGCAATATGTCTGCCGCGTCATCTCCAATCTCGTCGCCACGGGCTATGGCAAGTGGACTCCCAATGCGAGTAACTTTTGCCGAAATTGATTCAACCAAAGATGGAAGAGGCGTATTGTGACGAAACTGTGTCACAATGTGGCGGGAATCCGGCATGAATCCCATGCGCAAGCCATATTTAACCGCTCGTTAACTTTTCCACGAAATTTTGGTGTGCATAATCAGGCGCACCCACTAGATATAGATCAAATCGCTACCCAGATCTTAATCAATTATTAGTTTCTGCCATTAACTTTAACGAGTTGTCGCCGATTCGTGCGATTCGTACCCATAGATCATCGAAGTGCCACACTGATTCGGAGGCGGACGAATGATCGTAGTGGTTGATGAGCGTGAGCTCGTGAAAGATGGATACACATCTCTGTTCGGTCGTGAGGGCATTCCCTCAACCGGCTTTGATCCAGCGGAATTTGGCGAGTGGGTACAGACCGCCGCCGATTCCGATATAGCTGCAGTCGAGGCCTTTCTGATCGGTCAGGGCCAGCGCAACTTCGAACTGCCCCGGGCGATCCGGGACCGGTCGATGGCGCCAGTGATTGCGGTCAGCGACCAGCACTCGCTCGAAAACACTCTTGCGCTTTTCGATTGCGGCGTCGACGACGTGGTGCGCAAACCGGTGCATCCCCGCGAGATCCTCGCAAGGGCGGCTGCGATCCGGCGCCGGCTGAAGGCGATCACCAATTACACCGAGATCGGCGGTATCCGCGTCTTCTCGGATGGTCGTGACCCCGAGATCAACGGCGAAGTCTTCGCACTTCCCCGGCGCGAGCGCCGCATCCTCGAATATTTGATCGCCAATCGCGGTCGCCGGGTCACCAAGACCCAGATCTTCAACGCCATCTACGGCATCTTCGATGAAGAGGTCGAGGAGAACGTCGTCGAAAGCCACATCTCGAAGCTGCGCAAAAAGCTGCGCAAAAAGCTCGGCGTCGATCCGGTCGATTCCAAGCGCTTCCTTGGTTACTGCATCGATTGGGCCTGATTTCTCGGCCGGGCGGCGGCGCCCGGCTGAACCGCAAGTTGGCCTAGCAACTCGCCATGACAGACAGCTTCACGCAAGGCCCGACAAATACTCTCGTGCATAACAGGTAAAACGAGGTTTTCAGATGAGCATTTTCGGCAGCATGAAGACGGCAGTATCGGGGATGAACGCTCAGGCCAACCGCCTCAGCACCGTCGCCGACAACATCGCCAACGTTAACACCACCGGTTACAAGGCTGTGTCGACGAGTTTCTCGTCGCTGGTCCTGCCCTCCTCGGGCGGCAACTACAATTCCGGCGGAGTTCAGACCTCCGTCCGCCAGGCCGTCTCCGACCAGGGTGACATCTCCTACACCACGTCGAGCACCGATCTTGCAATCTCAGGCGACGGCTTCTTCATCGTCCAGGGTGCAGATGGCACGCCGGTCCTGACCCGCGCCGGCGACTTCACCAAGGACGATGAAGGCAACCTCGTCAACGCCGCCGGCTTCCAGCTGATGGGCTATTCCTACGACTCCGGCGCTCCGGCTGTCGTCGTCAACGGCTTCGACGGCCTCGTTCCCGTCAATGTCAACCAGGACGGTCTGACCGCCATTGCCTCGACCTCAGGTGTCTTCAAGGGCAACCTCGATTCCAACGCCAAGGTCGCTCCCGTCGCTCCTGCGACGCTGCCGAGCGACAACTTGGCCACGACGACGACCGACACCAAGAAGGTCTCGATGGTCGCCTATGACCGTCTCGGCAACAAGGTGATGTACGACTTCTACTTCACGAAGACTTCTGTCGTCACACCGCCGCCGGCGACAGGTACGGCCGCCACCTGGCAGGTTTCGATCTATCGCAACGCTGACGCAGCGGTGGGTGGCACGACCTCCTTCCCATACGCCCCCGGTGGTGCCGCTGCCGCTGTCGGCACAGGAACGCTGACCTTCGACCGCGATGGCAAGATGCTCACGGGCGGCGCCGTTAACATCGCCGATACTGTGACTGGCCAGACGATCGCCATGGATTTCTCCGGTTTCACCCAGCTCGGCGCCGACTTCTCCGGCACCGGTACGCCGAACGGTCAGGCAGCGACCCCGGTCAAGGACGTAACTGTCGATGGCGACGGCATCGTCTACGCCAAATATGAAGACGGCAGCACCAAGCCGCTCTATCGCATTCCGCTGGCCAATGTCGCCAGCCCCGACAAACTGACGCTGATGAGCGGCAACGTCTACAGCGCCAACGGCCAGTCGGGCGTCACCGTCACCGGCTTCCCGCAGACCAACGGCCTCGGCACCATTAAATCAGGTGCTCTCGAAGGCTCGAACGTCGACCTCGCCGGCGAGCTGACCGAGATGATCGAATCGCAGCGCAGCTATACCGCCAATTCCAAGGTGTTCCAGACGGGATCCGACATTATGGACGTTCTCGTCAACCTCAAGAGATAAGCAAGGTACCGGGTAAGCCATGTCGCTCACGTCAGCACTTAATACCGCGCAGAATATATTCAACAATACGGGCACTCAGAGCGGTGTCGTATCGAACAATATCTCGAATGCGGGCAACAAAGATTACGTGCGCCGGCAGGCGATGCTCACCACGTCCTTGAATGGCGCGCAGGTCGTCAAGATCGACCGCGCGCAAGAAGAGGCGCTGCTGCGCCAATACCTGAAGACATCCTCTCAGGACAGTGCCCAGCAGGCATTGCTCGGCGGTCTCGAGGACCTCAAGTCGATCGTGGGTGGCAACGACTACGAAACGTCGCCATCCACCTATCTCGGTGTTTTCCAGCAGAAGCTTCAGGCCTTCCGCACGACGCCGGGCAGCACGGTCGCCGCTCAGGGCGCCATCACCGCCGCGCAGGACGTCGCCAACTCGCTGAACAATGCCTCGCAATCCGTTCAGAACGTCCGCGCCACCGCCGACAAGCAGATCGCCACCGACGTCGATAAACTGAATACGCTTCTCAGCGACTTCGAGAAGGCCAACAATGCGGTGAAGACTGCCACGGCCTCCGGTGCGGATGCTTCCGGCGCCCTCGACGAGCGTGAGAAGGCTCTCAAGCAGATTTCGCAGATCGTCGGCGTCAACACGACGACGCGCGACAATAACGACATGGTGCTGAGCACGTCTGACGGGACGATCCTCTTCGAGACGATCCCGCGCAAGGTGACGTTCAAGTCCCAGGATGTCTATACCGCGACCATCGCCGGCAATTCGGTCTATGTTGACGGCGTGGCGCTCCCGCGCGGCAGCGGATCGACGACGACGGGGCAGGGAAGCCTTCAGTCTCTCCTCCAGGTGCGCGACGAGATCGCGCCGAACTTCCAGAAGCAGCTCGACGAAGTCGCCCGCGGCCTGGTCTCTCTCTTCAAGGAGCAGAACACGGTGGCCGGCCCGGCCTATGTGCCTGGCCTCTTCACCTGGAGCGGCGGCACGGTCGATACCGGCGCCACCGCGGTGGCGGGCATGGCGGCGACCATCACGGTCAGCAGCCGCGTCATCACCTCGCAAGGCGGCGATCCGATGCGCTTGCGCGATGGTGGCGTCAACGCCACCGGCCTCGTCCTGAACACGTCAGGCGCCAGCGGTTATACGACTGAACTCGATCGTCTCTATACCGCATTGGGCTCCGACATCGATTTCGATCCAGCGGCGGGGACGCCTGTCGGGTTCGACGCCACGACAGGCATCGATTCAAACGTCAGCATCATGGAATTCGCCACGAATTCGCTTGGCTGGCTGGAACAGTACCGCAGCAACGCCACGACGGCGGCGGAAAACACCTCGGCGGCGCTGTCACGCTCCGACGAAGCCTATTCGAATGAGACGGGCGTCAACCTCGACGAGGAACTGACGCTGCTCCTCGACATCGAGCAGTCCTACAAGGCGGCGACCAAAATCCTCAACGCCGTTGACGAAATGTTGAAGTCATTGCTGGATATTGCGAGTTAAGCCATGAAGAGCTCATTTATTTCAAGTTCGGCCATTCAGAATGCGATGCGGTTGACGATCCGTCAGGCGCAGAACCAGATGACGAAGGCGACGATGGAAGCGACGACGGGAGTCTATGCGGATATCGGTGTCTCTCTCGGCGGCAATGCCGCCAGGAGCGTGGACTTCAGCCGCGAGGTCGACAGGATAGCCTCGATCAAATCAAGCAACTCGCTTGTCACTGCGCGCATGGAATCCTCGCAGCTCGGCCTTTCCAAGATGAAGGACGTCGGCGACGGCCTCGTTTCGAAGCTGACGGCGCTCCAGGGCAGCCACGATCCCGGCAGCATCACCGTCGCCATCCAGTCGGCGACCAGCGCCTTGTCCACGATGATGGACACGGCCAATACCATGGTAAACGGCGAATATCTGTTCTCCGGCATCAACACCGATGTGCAGCCGCTGACCGACAAGACGACCGCGACGAGTGCCGCTATCGTCACGCAGTTGAATGCCTACGCCGCCGCTCTTGTCCCACCGAAGGCGGTCAAGGATCTGACCGGCGCCGAAATGAGCACCTTCATCACCACGAAGGTAGAGCCGATGTTTACCGAGGCTGCCTGGACCGATCCGACGACCGGCTGGTCGCAGGCATCGAGCCAGAACATGACGAGCCGCATCAGCAACTCCGAAGTGATCGAATCCTCGACCAATGCCAATTCCGAGGGCATGCGTTACTTCGCGCTCGCCTCGGTAATGACCTCGGCACTGTTGGGTCAGGGCCTCAGCAGCGATGCGATGAGCACGGTGTCCAAGCAGGCGATCAGCTACACGACGAAGGCGACCAGCGGCCTGGTCACCCAGGCAAGCCAGCTCGGCCTTTCGCAGGAGCGCGTCAAGAAGTCCAACGACGCCCTCGACGCTCAATCGAACATCATCAAGAACAAGCTCGTCGATCTCCAGGGCGTCGATCCCTACGAAGCATCGACCCTCGTCAAGACTTTGGAAACGCAGCTTGAAACGGCTTACACGATCGTCTCGAAGATCCAGCAGTTGAGTCTAGTAAACTACCTTTGATGAGCAAAGGCGCGCAATAAAGAAGGATGCATGAATGTATCAGTTCTCATATGCCGAAGTCATGCAGGACTCGGTGGCCGACGCGAAAGAGCGGGAATGGCAGGTTCTTGACCGGTCCATAGACCTTCTGTCGTTGGCGCGCGAAAAGGAAAAATACGGCCGGGAAGCCATTGAAGCCCTGTTTTATACGCGCCGGGTCTGGATCAGTTTCATCGAGGATCTCAAACATCCCGACAACCAGCTGGAGATCGGGCTGAGGGCCAACCTCATCTCGATCGCGATCTGGATATTGAAGGAATGCGACAGGATCAGAAAACGTCAGTCTAATAACTACCAGGGCATCATCGACGTTACCACCATCATCAGGGATGGACTTAAATGAAAAGTACACTTCGCATTTCTCTGAAAGCCGGAGAAAGAATCTTCATCAACGGCGCCGTCCTGCGCGTCGACCGCAAGGTCGCGCTGGAATTCCTGAATGATGTGACGTTCCTTCTCGAAAACCACGTCCTCCAGCCGGAGGGCGCGACGACGCCGCTGCGTCAGCTCTATTTCATCGCGCAGATGATCCTCATCAACCCTGAGGGCAAGGACCACTCGACGGCGTTGTTCCGCAAGTCGATCACCATGCTGCTCTCCTGCTTCAAGAACGAGGAGATTCTCGCCGAACTGAAGCGCATCGATGCGCTCGTCTCGACGGGCCGCGCCTTCGACGCGCTCAAGGCGATCCGCGGCCTCTACGCGATCGAAGACAATATTCTCAACAACCACGAAATGCCGCCGACGATGGTCGAGCAGATTCGCAGGGAGATTGCACCATGGCGGTAGATGCCACATCAAGCGTCAGCACGACGAGCACTTCGAACACGACGAGCTCGGCCCAGCAGAAGGCGACGCTGAACTACGACAATTTCCTTCAGCTGCTCATCGCGCAGATGAAGAACCAGGATCCGACCGATCCGGTCGACGCCAGCGAACAGATGTCGCAGCTGGCGAGCTTCTCGCAGGTCGAGCAGACGATCCAGACCAACACCAAGCTGGACACGCTGCTTGCAAGCTCGAGCCTCACCCAGGCCAGCAGCTACGTCGGCAAGTACATGGAAAGCGCCGATGGCACCGTCAAAGGCACCATCGAATCCGTCAAGGTTTATTCGGATGGAATCATAGCGACGACAACGGATGGCGGCAATATACTCGTGCAGGCGGGAATCACTGTTGCCGACAAGGCGCCAACCAGCGATACCTGATACCCACGGCGCCGGTGCATCGCATGCTCGGGTGATACCAATCAATGGCGGTCCGGCCACGGCGGGGCCGCTTCAAGGCGATATGAGGTTGCCTTCGGATGAATGAAGCTGATGCATTGGATCTGTTTCAGGCGGCGATCTGGACCGTGCTGATTGCCGCCGGTCCCGCCGTCATCGCGGCGATGGTGGTAGGTCTCGTCATTGCCTTGATCCAGGCGCTGACCCAGGTGCAGGAAGCGACCCTGACCTTCGTGCCAAAGATCGTCGCGGTGCTGATCACGGTCGGCGTCACCGCGCCTTTCGTCGGCTCGCAGATCTCGATTTTCACCAATCTGGTCTTCTCGCGCATCCAGTCCGGTTTCTGAGCCACCTTCGCGCAAGCTTCGCCATTTAACTCTCGATCCGAATTGGGCGGGCTGCATGTCTGCCTCCTCTCATGAAGAGACGGAATCGTCATGGCGCAACCACCTGCACTCCCCCTTCCAAAAGTCGCCCCGAGCCTGCGCGATGTCGGTTTTGCCCTCGGCATCATCGGCATCATCTGCATTCTCTTTCTGCCGATCCCGCCATTCCTGATCGATATGGGACTGGCCTTCTCGATCGCCTTCTCGGTGCTGATCCTGATGGTCGCGCTGTGGATCCAGAAACCGCTCGATTTCTCGTCTTTCCCGACCATTCTGCTGATCGCGACGATGACCCGGCTGGCGCTGAACATCGCGACGACACGCGTGATCCTTTCGCATGGCCATGAGGGCCACGATGCGGCAGGCGGCGTCATCGCCGGTTTTGCAAGCCTGGTGATGTCCGGCGACTTCGTCATCGGTCTGATCGTCTTCCTGATCCTCATCACCATCAACTTCATCGTCATCACCAAGGGCGCCACGCGTATCGCCGAAGTCGGCGCGCGTTTCACCCTCGATGCCATCCCCGGCAAGCAGATGTCGATCGACGCCGATCTCTCGGCCGGCATCATCGACGAGAGGGAAGCCCAGCGCCGGCGCAGGGAACTCGAGGAGGAAAGCTCCTTCTTCGGCGCGATGGACGGTGCGTCGAAATTCGTGCGCGGCGATGCGGTTGCCGGCCTGATCATCACCTGCATCAACATCTTCGGCGGCATCATCATCGGCTACTTCCGCCACGGCATGCCGATCGGCGAAGCCGCTGACGTCTTCGTCAAGCTCTCGGTCGGCGACGGCCTCGTCGCACAGATGCCGGCTCTGATCGTCTCGCTCGCCGCCGGCCTTCTCGTCTCTCGCGGCGGCACCACCGGTTCCACTGACCAGGCGGTCGTCAACCAGTTGAGCGGTTATCCCCGTGCGCTTTCCGTCTCGGCGGTGCTGATGTTCATCCTGGCCTTGATGCCGGGTCTGCCCTTTGTGCCCTTCGTGGTCCTCGGCGGTCTTCTCGCGTTCGGCGCCTGGTTCATCCCACGTCAGGTCGAGGCAGAGAACATGCTTCGCCGCGAGCAGGAAGAAAAGAAGGTCGTCCAGAACAAGGAGCTGGAAAAGGATTCGGTCAAGGCAGTGCTGCGCACCTCCGAAATCGAGCTCGCACTCGGCAAGATGGTCTCGACGCGCCTGCTCGGCGCCCACCAGGAGCTCGCCTTCCGCGTCGGCAAGATGCGCAAGAAGTTCGCCACCCAATACGGCTTCGTCGTGCCCGAGATCAAGGTGACCGACGATATCGCCATCGCCGAGAAGTCGTATCAGATCCGTATCCACGGCACGACGGTCGCTTCCAACCTGCTGCGCGTCGGCGAAGTCCTCGTCGTGACCGGTGCCGGCCGCCGGCCGAGCATTCCCGGCGACGAAATCCGCGAACCCGCTTTTGGGATGCCTGCCGTCTCGATCCTCGAAAACTTCGCCGACGATCTGAAACGCGAGGGCTTCCAGCCGATCGACAATGTCTCCGTCGTGCTGACCCATATGAGCGAGGTCATCCGCAACAACCTGCCGCAGCTGCTGTCCTACAAGGACGTCAAGGTGCTGATCGATCGGCTCGACCCCGAATACAAGAAGCTCGCCGACGAGATCTGCTCGTCGCACATGTCCTATTCCGGCCTGCAGGCGGTGCTCAAGCTGCTGCTTGCCGAACGTGTCTCGATCCGCAACCTGCACCTCATCCTCGAGGCGGTGGCCGAGCTCGCCCCGCATGTCAGGAAGACCGAGCAGATCGTCGAGCATGTCCGCATCCGCATGGCCCAGCAGCTTTGCGGCGACCTTGCCGACAACGGCGTGCTGCGTGTGCTGCGGCTGGGCAGCAAATGGGACCTGGCTTTCCAC
The DNA here is from genome assembly GCF_001657485.1 of Rhizobium sp. WYCCWR10014. GTDB lineage: Bacteria > Pseudomonadota > Alphaproteobacteria > Rhizobiales > Rhizobiaceae > Rhizobium. The sequence goes on along the minus strand of NZ_LXFU01000039.1, from coordinate 75,013 downwards.
CAGGCGCTGAAGCGCGACGCCAAGGGCGAGGTGATCGAATTCGACATCGATCCGCGCAGCCTGGAGGAGTTCAGCGAGCAGGCCACCAAAGTTATCCGTGAGTTCATGGATCGCGGCCTGCCATTCGCACTTGTCACGTCGCCGGAAACACGCTCCTATGTGCGCATGATCATCGAGAGGCTTTTCGCCACGCTCCCGGTCCTATCGCATGTCGAACTGGCCAAGGGCATCGAGATAAAGATTTTGGGCTCTATTTCATGATAACAGACCCGCAAGGGACCGTTCTCGCGCTGTTTCTGGTTTTCTGCCGGATCGGTGGCTGTGTGCTGGCTCTTCCGGGTTTTTCCTCGGCGCGCGTGCCCGAACAGCTGCGCGTCTTCATCGCCGGCGCGCTCTCGATCGCCGTGATGCCGTTGCTCTGGGACACCGTCTATCCGGCCGTTCACACCGGTGCGGGAACCTATATCGGCCTGATCTTCAGCGAATCGCTGATCGGCGTGATGTACGGCATGCTGGCAAGAATCTACACGCTTGGCATGCAGTTCGCAGCGACGATCACCGCCATGATGGTCGGCTACACCCAGCCGGGTTCCGCCGACATCCTCGAAGACACGCCGGAGACCAGCCTTTCCGGCTTCATTACCTTTGCCGGCATGATGATTCTCTTCATGATGGATTTCCATCACATCGTCTTCCGCGCGCTGATCGATTCCTACACGACCATGCCCTTCGGCGGCATGATGGAGGTGCGCGCGACGCTGATCTCCTTTACCGACACGCTGGAGCAGACCACCTACATCATGCTGCGGCTGTCGAGCCCGTTTTTGATCTACGGCCTGATCTTCAACGTCTCGATCGGTTTCATCAACAAGCTGGCGCCGCAGATCCCGGTCTACTTCATCTCCACGCCCTATCTGCTGATGGGCGGGCTCTTCCTGATCTACTTCTCGATCGCGGCGATGGTCAGCCAGTTCGGCCAGTCCTTCGGCTCGATCTATATCGGGCGGTGAGGCTGATATGATCGAAAAGAAGCGCTCCCAGAAGCTCAAGCGGCTGCTCTCGGTGCAGCGGCATATCGAAAGAATGGCCGAGAACGACCTGGCCGAAACCAGCCGTCAGCGCGTCGAGGTCAATGTGGCGATGGACGACGTCATCCTCGCGCTCGGCTCGATGGACCCTGTCCACCACGCCTTCTCGCAGAATTACGCCGACCGATTCGGCAGGCTCACCATCAAGGACCAGCAGCTGACCGGCATGCAGCAGATCCACGAGATGCGGCTGACGCGCGAGCGCGCCAAGGGTGACCGCCTCGAAGACGGCATGAAGGAAGCCCTCGAGGCCGAGCGCCGCGAGGCCGATGACAATGCCGTCTACGATGTCATCGATCAGCAATTCGCAACGCCAGCCTCCAGCAAGCTTCAAAAACCATAGTCGTTACGATCTTAAATTTAGAGGATTGTAACGTGGCTATTTCGCCCCCCAGTGATCTGGTCCTGGACGTTGTCAAAGCTGCCGACCCCATGGAGGTTCAGGCGGCCCAGGAAAAGTTGAAGGCAAATCGTGCGGCCTTTGCCGCAACGAGCCTCGCCGAGAATGGCAAGGGCTTCTCCAATACGGTCGACGTTCTCGATCATGTCGGCCAGAAGAGCGGCCTCAACAATATCCAGAACCGCACCAAGTCCGAGGAAGCTCCGGAAAGCTACCGGAAGTTCGAGGCCATGGTCCTGCAGAATTTCGTCAAGTCCATGCTGCCGAGCGAAAGCGAAGACGTCTACGGCAAGGGCGCGACCGGCGATATCTGGAAAGGCATGATGGCCGAACAGCTCGGCAACGTCATGGCCAAGGGAGACGGCATCGGCATTGCCAAGCAGATGTACAGCGAGCAGCTGCGCCGGCAGGAAGGCAAGATCGTCAATGCCTCCACCGACGACGATGACCGCAACACCGCGCTCAGCATGATCGACGACTTCCAGCGTAAGACCTTTGGCACGCCGACGGCGGAAGCCAAGGCCAATAGAACAGGATGATTTTAGGTCCGTTGGCCTGAAATCTGAATCCTGTTCTAAATTAAAGAGTTAGAGCGTGATGTCGTCCGAAAACCGCGCACAGTTTTTGGCATCATGCTCTAAGCGACGCATAACCGGGGGTACAATGGAAATAATTTCGAACGACTACAGGATCAAATCCGTTCTCGGACGCCTCGAAATGATCATCGACAATGAGAACACCCGGATCGGCAACGATCCGCAGTTCGATCTCAAAGTCTCCAATGCGCATAAGAGCCGCTGCCTCTACGAGCTGTCGATGCTTTTCCGCGATACCGATCCGGCCGAGCTTGCCGCTGCCCATCTCGATCAGCTGCATGGCCTGAAGAAGAAGCTGGTTCTCAATGCCCGTCGCGTCGAGGCGCATCTCGAAGCGGTTCGCGCCGTCGCCGACCTGCTGAAGAACGCAGTTCAGGACGCCGACGCCGACGGCACCTATTCCCAGGAACAATTCGCCGCGCGTGGAAACTGATGATCAAGCTCGTCCTCACCGGTGTCTGGGTTTGCGCCATCACCTTGGCATCGGTCTATTTCTCGGTGTACCTGGCGACCGCGCCGGCGCCCGCAGCAACGGATTCCAAGCAGAGCGCGCTTGAACTGGTGAAGGGCGAAACGATCACGGTGCCGATCATCGGCAACGGTGCGATCACCGGTTATTTCCTCGGCCGCGTTTCGTTCATGATGAACAAGGACATGCTGAAAGGCGTGACGCTGCCGCTGAGCGAGATGACGACGGACGAGCTTTTCAGCCTGCTCGTCGGCAACAAGATGGTCGATATCGCCCACATCAAATCCTTCGATCCGAAGGCTTTCCGCGAGGAGATCAAGAAGGGCATGAACGAGCGCCTCGGCGGCGAATACGTCGCCGACGTGATACTGGAGCAGCTCGACTATCTCTCCAAGGAAGAGGTCAAGGAAAGCTCCGCCGGTCAGCCGAAGAAGGTCGGCAAACCCGTCAAGATCGTCGAGACCGTACCGGCCGCCGAAGCACCGGCGGCAGCGGCCCACTAGACATTATCAGGTCAGCAACGACAAACGGCGCCCGAGGGCGCCGTTTGTCGTTGGCGCGTGTGGTTAATAATCCACTTATGCGAGCATGGAAATTCAAGGAATTTTCCTAAGGGTTGTTTGAAACCGTCCTGTTATATCAGGTGTCACAGCTTGGCATGCGCCGCTTTTCCAGGATCGGAGCGACGCCCACCCGGCGGGACGCGACCGGTCCTTTCGAGACCTCCGGTGCGGAAATATCGGCTTGTTTTCCGGGATGTCGGGCGCATGCAGCACCCTCGGCAGGAGGTAGGAATGAATTTGATTGCAAACTTCGCGGTGCTCGCATCGCGGCGGACGATCTTCGATCTGCCGGTCTGCGATCTCGGCTGGGACGACGCCCTCGTTTTCATCAACGAGTTGGCCTCCATTCCCGTCGGCCAGACCGTGGTTTGCTTCGTCAACGCCCACAACATGCTGACGACGCTGCGCGACGACGAATATTACCGGATCATGTCGCACAATCTGGTGCTGCCTGACGGTATCGGCCTCAATATCGCATCGCAGATCGCTCATGGCGCGCCGTTTCCCGCCAATCTGAACGGCACCGATTTCGTGCCGGCCTTCCTGACCTTCATGGAGGCTCCGCGCCGCATCGGTCTCATCGGCGGCAAGCGCTCGGTCGTCGAGGCGGCGGCGGAAAATTTCCGCAAGCACGCGCCTTGGCACGAATTCGTCGTCGTTTCCGACGGTTACTTCGACAAGGTCGATTCCACCGAGGTCATCGAGGAGCTCGAGCACCAGAAGCTCGATATCCTGATCGTCGGCATGGGAACGCCGCTGCAGGAGAAATGGGTTCACAACAATATCCGCGCCGATCATGCGCGCCTGGTGCTGACCGTCGGCGCTCTCTTCGACTTTGTCTCCGGCGCCGTCCCGCGTGCGCCGAAGACGGTGCGGATGATGCGCCTGGAATGGGCCTATCGCCTGCTGCAGGAGCCGGCGCGCCTCTGGCGCCGTTACGTCATCGGCATCCCGGTCTTCCTCTTCCATGTCCTGCGCTACCGCTTCCGCCGGCGCGAAAGGATCCTCAGCTATCCGGAAGAGCACGGCAGCGCGCTGCAGCCGCAGTCGGATCGTAAGAAGGCGAGCTGACCCCACAGCGCCGCGCGTCTTTTGAGACGCGCAAAGGACGCTGCAGCACCTTAAATTGCCGCATAGTTTTGTCCTCAAATCGTTTCCGATTTAAGGGACTATGCTTAGTTCTTACCCGCTGCGGTTAACGATTTCTTTGCCATGAATATTTAGAGTGGCTTAATCATCTGCGTCCGTGCGGATGAGCGAACTCGGCCATCATGTGCATGAGATGTGGCGCAAATGTACGATATCAGGGCCAGAAACAGCTTCCAGGATCGCGCAGCCGCAGGGCCGCGCCCCCATGACGATTCCTATGGGGCGCCCCGGTCGGGCCGGCCTGATATCGCGCCGCCTGAGGCAGAATTGCTGCGCGCCATCGGCCGCGCGCTGGAAGAACAGCGCGCAAGAGCGGCGCGCACCGCACCGCTGGTCGACCGCATCGAAACCATCCTCGGCAACCGCCTCCGGGCCGCCAACGACGTCGGCCATCCGCTTCCTCAGGAGCCGGCGGGCGATGAAGAGCTGAGCGTTCCAGCCGACGAGCAGATGGTCTCACAGGAACCGCTGGCCGCGGTCCGTGAAGAACCCGCCGAGCCCCGGCCGGTAGCGCCGCGGCATCGGGCGAGCGGGATCGGCCTTGCGATGATGGTGGGCGCCGCGACGATCATCGGCGCGGGCTTGCCGGCGCTGATGCCAGCTTCGCCGGCCCTCTACCGTGCCGAGGCGACGCTTGCGGTGAAGAGCGATGCCGCAAGCCGTGCTGCCTTCACCCAGGCCGCGGCAAAAGGGCTGCTGTCGGCGAAGGTGGTTGCTTCGACGGTCGCAGCCCTGAAACTCGATCATGATCCCGAATTTGCCGGCGCCAGTGCCAATGCGCTCGGCGTTGCGTTCGATCTCCTTTCGGCGACCGGCGCCGCTGCCGATCCGGCCTCACGCGCCGAGGCGGCGTTGAAGCATGCGGTCGAGATATTGCCCGATGCCGCCGCCGGCACCATCCTCGTCAAGGTGACGACCGGCGACAGCGGCAAATCCATGCGCATCGCCGCAAGGCTTGCCGAAGCGGTTTCCGCAACAGACGGACCTGCCGGCAACGTCGAAACCGATGCCGCCTTGCGCAAAACCTATGACGAGGCGAAGGCGGAGCTTGCCGCCTTCACGGCGAAGAGCGGCGAGGGCAACGTCAAGGTGGCGATCGATCTTCGTCGTCAGATCGACCAACTGGATGCCGATCTGAAAGCGGCCGACCAGAATATTCTTGCCGCCAAGGCGCAGACCGATCGGCTCAAGGCCGCAAAACTTGCCGAAGTGCTCGACGGTTCGCTCCCCTCCGATATGCTCTCGCCGGCGCTGCAGGACTGGCGCGACAAATATGCCGTCGCCAAAACGACGCTCGCGCAGCTTTCGGCCGAGCTCGGCCCGCGCCATCCGCGGCTCTTGCAGCAGCAGGCCGAAACGGACGGTCTGAAGGAGAATATGGGCAAGGAGCTTACCCGTCTTGCCCAGACTGCCAACCTCGCCGCCAAGGCCGCCGTCGAGGCGCGCAAGGGCCTGAACGATCGCCGCAACACGCTGATCGCCCAGAGCCGGGACACCGGCGTCGATTTGTCACGCCTGACGGAGTTGCGCGAAAAAGCCAATGCCGCGCGCTCGCGTCTCGAAGAGGCGACGTCGGCAGCGGTGGTAGCGGCCGCCGACGGTCGTATCGTTCTCCTCAAGCCGGCGCTGACGACGGCGGTATCGGCAACGGATGGACGGATCAGCCGCTCGCTGATGGGCGCAGCCGCGGGTCTTGCGGCCGGTCTTGCCGCGGCTTTCCTGCGCCGGCTGCGTAGGCCTGTCGCCGATTCCGCAAGCGAGAAAATGCCGGTATCCCGGCCGCAGGCCCCACCGCCCTCGATGCCTGTGCCGGCCCCTGCGCCGGTCGACGAAATGGAGCTGTTGCGCTCCCAAATCTCCGGCCTGCGCGACCGGCTTCGTGTTCATGCGCTCGAAGCGCGGCAGCCGCTGCGTTGAACGAACATTTCCTTGCATTTTTGATATTGCGTTGCCGCTTTCCGACAGGATAGGGCGTTAGCGGGCATTTGACGCTCGTCAACTATCCATAGATTGACGCGAAACAGGGCGGAGAGACGCGTGACGACAGTAATCGACGGCAAGAACGTAGCAGCATCGGTCATTCAGACGGTCAAGAGTGCGACGGCAGCGCTGGAAAAGAGCAGCGGCGTCACCACCGGCCTTGCGGTCGTCATCGTCGGCGACGATCCGGCAAGCCACGCCTATGTCGGCTCCAAGGGCCGCATGGCCAAGGAATGCGGCTTCAAATCCGTTCAGCACACGCTGCCGGCCGAAACGAAGCAGGAGGATCTGGCGGCTCTCGTCGCCGCCCTCAACGCCGATCCGTCGATCCACGGCATTCTGGTGCAGCTGCCCTTGCCGAAGCCGCTCGACAGCGAGGCGATCATCCAGTCGATCCTGCCGGAAAAGGATGTCGACGGTCTGAGCGTCGTCAATGCCGGTAAGCTCGCCACCGGCGACCTGAAGACCGGACTTGTCTCCTGCACTCCGGCCGGCGCCATGGTCTTCGTCCGCCGTACCCATGGCGAGGATCTCTCCGGCCTCAACGCCGTCGTCATCGGCCGCTCCAACCTGTTCGGTAAGCCGATGGCGCAATTGCTGCTCAACGCCAATGCGACCGTGACGATCGCTCATTCCAGGACGAAGAATCTCGCCGAGGTCTGCCGCAACGCCGATATCCTGGTGGCCGCCGTCGGCCGGCCCGAGATGGTCAGGGCCGATTGGGTGAAATCAGGTGCGACGGTTATCGACGTCGGTATCAACCGGGTGCCAGCCCCCGAAAGAGGCGAGGGCAAGACCCGGCTCGTCGGCGACGTCGCCTTCGAAGAGGTCTCGGCGGTTGCGAGCACCATCACTCCGGTTCCCGGCGGCGTCGGGCCGATGACCATCGCCATGCTGATGGCCAACACGGTCATCGCCGCCCATCGCACAGCAGGGCAGACACCGCCGCAGTTTTGAACCAGGAAAGGCTCTAGGCCTGGGGAACGGGACCGGTCGAAGCCCTGACGATCAGCTCGGTCTTCCAGAGCTCCTGGTCGGGGAAGGGGCCGGCCTGCTTCACCGTGCCGATCAGCCGCTGCGCGATGCGAACGCCCGCCGCCCGCAGTGAAGAGCGTGTCGTCGTCAGCGGCACGGAAAAGCTTTCCGGTTTCAGCAGCGGCAGCACGTCGTCATGGGCGATCAGCGAGATATCCTCACCGAGCCGCAATCCGGCCTGGTTGACCGCGCGGATCGCGCCGAGCGCCAGCACCGTGCTGGAGCAGAGGATCGCCGTCGGCCGCTCCGGCAATTGCAGGAAATGTTCCATCGCCAGCAGGCCTTGTTCGTCTGTCATCAGCGCGTGGCTCACGCAGCCCTCCTCGAGCGTGAGCCCGCGCTCGGCAAGGGCTGACATGACGCCGTTCTTCCTGCGGATGGCGAAATCGAGATGCATCGGTCCGTTCATCAGCGCAAAGCGTGTATGGCCGAGCTGCAGCAAGAGCCGCGTCGCATCGTAGAAGGCGCCTTCATTGTCGATGTCGAGATAGGGATAGTCCGGCTCAGAACCGAAGGACCGGCCGTGCACGACATAAGGCATAGAGAGCGATTTCAGCATGGCGAGCCGCGGATCGTGGCCGCGCATATAGGCGACGAACAGGGCATCGACATTGCCGCTGATCGCCAGGCGGCGCAGCGCCGCCACCTCGTCATCCGGGTCGGCCGGCATGATCACGAAGTGGAAGTCGTGGCGCACGGCCTCTTCGCCGAGCCCGGCCAGGAATTCACCGAAATGCACGTCGGACTGGTGGCCGGGCGCCGTCGGCATGACGAGGCCGATCGAGCCTGCCTTGCCGGTCGCAAGCCGCTGCGCCGCCTTGTTCGGCCGGTACCCGGTTTCCTTGACAGCCTGGAGCACACGCTCCCGGGTCGCCTCATTGACCTCGGGATAGCCGTTCAGCGCCCGGCTCACCGTCGTCTGCGACAGCCCCAGCAATTCCGATAGCTGTTTGAGATTCACCTGCTATGCTTCCTCCCGGCCCGCCCGTCAGCCGTCTTGAAAAGGCCCGCCGCCTCCCAGTGGCATCCAAAGCGCTTTCAAATATGTATCATCTGGCGCGCTTGACTCAAGAAAAATCGCTCCATATTTCCCGATAGGCGCTGTTGCGCCGCGATATGCCGCGATATCTGGGGTGTTCACAGCGGGTTTTCGCGATTTGACTTGACTCCTTTCCACCGAAAGTGGAATGAGTTGGGTGTCAAAGCGCTTTGAAATTTCTTTATTGAGGGAATTCGGCGCTGTTGGGATTGTGATGGGAGGTTGATCACATGAAAAAGTCATTTTTGATGGGCGTTGCCGTGGCAGCGCTTTTTGCCGGAGCTGCGTCCGCGGCCGATTTGAAATTTGCCCCGGGACAGGATTCCAAGTTCAACTGGAAGAGCTATGACGAGTTCAAGGCTGCGCATGCCGATCTGAAAGGTCAGCCGCTGACGATCTTCGGGCCGTGGCGCGGCGAGGACGAGGCGTTCTTCATGAGCGTGCTTGCCTATTTCACCGAAGCCACAGGCATCGATGCCAAATACTCCTCTTCCGAAAACTACGAACAGCAGATCGTCATCGACACGCAGGCGGGCTCGCCGCCGAACATTGCCGTTCTGCCGCAGCCCGGCCTCCTGGCCGATCTCGCCAGCAAGGGCTTCCTGACGCCGCTCGGCGATGACAACTCCAAGTGGATCAAGGACAATTACGGCGCCGGCGACAGCTGGGTCGGTTACGGCACCTACAAGGGCAAGGATGGCAAGGAAGCCTTCTACGCCTTTCCGTATAAGGCCGACGTAAAATCACTGGTCTGGTATGTTCCGGAGAATTTCGAGGAAGCCGGTTACAAGATCCCGACGACCATGGAAGAACTGCATGCCCTGACCGACCAGATTGTCAAGGACGGCGGTGTTCCCTGGTGCATCGGTCTCGGTTCCGGCGGCGCCACCGGTTGGCCGGCGACCGACTGGGTCGAGGACATCATGCTGCGCATGCAGCCGCCGGAAGCCTACGACAAGTGGACGACCAACGAGCTGAAGTTCACCGATCCGGCCGTCGTTGCCGCGATCGACGAGTTCGGCAAGTTCGCCAAGAACGCGAAATACGTCGATGGTGGCGTCGCAGCCGTGGCCTCGACCGATTTCCGCGACAGCCCGAAGGGCCTCTTCGCGGTTCCGCCGAAGTGCTACATGCACCATCAGGCGTCGTTCATCCCGTCCTTCTTCCCCGAAGGCACGAAGCTCGGTCAGGATGCCGACTTCTTCTACATGCCGACCTTTGCTTCGCATCCCGAACTCGGCAAGCCGGTTCTAGGCGCCGGCACGCTCGTCTCGATCGCCAAGGACTCGAAGACGGCCCGCGCTTTCATCGACTTCCTGAAGACCCCGATCGCGCATGAGGTCTGGATGGCGCAGTCGAGCTTCCTGACGCCGTACAAGGGCGTCAGCACCGAGGCGTATGCCAACCCGCAGATGAAGAAGGAAGGCGATATCCTGACCTCGGCCACCACCTTCCGCTTCGACGGTTCCGACCTGATGCCGGGCAAGATCGGCGCCGGCGCCTTCTGGACGGGCATGGTAGATTTCGTCGGCGGGAAGTCCGCTGAAGAGGCCGCTGGCGAGATCCAGAGCGCCTGGGACGGCATCAAGTAATCTTTCAAAATTATGCCGCCGGCTTGCCGGCGGCATGGCTTGCATGACTGGCCGGGCTCGCAAAGAGCCCGGCCATCGCAGGATATATTGTGATTGGGCTATATAAATAGATTGACGGTGACCGGCATTGACCCGTCAGAATAAAAACCGGTCGGAATAAGATCAGGGGAAGCAGGGGAGGGACGAAATGCTGTCGCAGATAGTGTCCGCTTTGGGCGTCGTGGTCGGAGCCGTTATCGCATGCTCGGCCTATTTCTATTTTTCGAACAAGATCCTGGATCTCGCTCTGCCGGTGAAGGATGGCGACATCCGCGCCGCATCGCGCAATCTCAACCGGCGTGCACTTGTCCGGCCTTGGTTGTTCATCGGCCCGGCGCTCTTCCTGCTCCTCGTCTATCTCGTTTATCCCGTCGTTGCGACCTTCATCCTCTCCTTCTACGACCGTGCAGGTCTGCAGTTCGTCGGCCTCGCTAACTACAAATGGGCGCTCGGCGACCGCGAATTCCGCCAGTCGATCTTCAACAACATTCTCTGGCTCGCCGTCGTGCCGGCTGCCTGCACCTTCTTCGGCCTCGTCATCGCAGTGATGACCGATCGCATCTGGTGGGGCAATATCGCCAAGAGCATCGTCTTCATGCCGATGGCGATCTCCTTCGTCGGCGCCTCGGTCATTTGGAAATTCATCTATGAATATCGCGGCGGCAACGACGTCCAGATCGGCCTGCTGAACGCCATCGTCCAGACCTTTGGCGGCACGCCGGAAGTGTGGATCTCCATTCCCTTCTGGAACAACTTCTTCTTGATGATCATCCTGATCTGGATCCAGACCGGCTTCGCCATGGTCATCCTGTCGGCCGCTCTTCGCGGCATTCCGGAAGAGACGATCGAGGCCGCGGTCATCGACGGCGCCAATGGCTGGCAGATCTTCTGGCGCATCATGGTGCCGCAGGTCTGGGGCAGCATCGCCGTCGTCTGGACGACGATCACCATCCTCGTCCTCAAGGTCTTCGACATCGTGCTGACCATGACCAACGGCCAGTGGCAGACGATGGTGCTGGCGAACCTGATGTTCGACTGGATGTTCCGCGGCGGCGGCGATTCCGGCCGAAGTGCGGTCATCGCCATCATCATCATGCTCGCCGTCACGCCGATCATGGTCTGGAACGTGCGCCGCGCCAATCGCGAACTGAAGGGGCACTGATATGACCGCTATCGGAAGCTACTTCAAGATCGGCCCCGCCCGGCTCTTCGTTCACCTCGCCGTTCTGCTGATCGTCATCATCTGGCTCATCCCGACGCTCGGCATCTTCGTCAGCGCGCTGCGCGACAAAGACCAGATCGTCGTCTCCGGCTGGTGGACGGCCTTCGTCGGCTCGACGCAGACCGTGGCCGTTCGCTTGGGCACGCCGGACCAGCAGCAGCAGGAAGGTGCCGCCTACGTCATTGCGGGCAACGTGTTGGAAGGCCAGACCGGCCGCGCGGTGAAGGCCTTCGGCAACCGCGTGCAGCAGCCGGCTGCCTTTAAAGCCGGTGAGACCGCCGATCTCGGCGACGGTGAAACCCTGCAGATCAACAGCGACGGCAGTTATCGCTATGTGAAGAACGCCGCCTTTTCGCCCGACCAGCGCCCGCGGCGCATCTATGCATCCGTCTCGGCGCCGCCGGAATTCACGATGCAGAACTACAACACGGTTCTGACCGGCGAGGGCATCGGCCAATCCTTCATCAACTCGCTGACTGTGACGATCCCGGCGACGATCATCCCGATCCTGATTGCCGCTTTCGCCGCCTATGCCCTGAGTTGGATGGAGTTTCCCGGCCGCGGGCTGCTGATTGCGCTCGTCGTCGGCCTCATCGTCGTGCCGCTGCAGATGTCGCTGATCCCGCTGCTGCGTCTCTACAACGAGATCGGCAACATGCTCGGCCAGCCGTCGAAGACCTATCCCGGCATCTGGCTGGCTCATACCGCTTTCGGCATGCCGCTCGCCATCTATCTCTTGCGGGCCTATATCGCCGGCCTGCCGAAGGAGATCATCGAATCCGCCCGCGTCGACGGCGCGAGTGATTTCGAGATCTTCGTCCGCATCGTTTTGCCTCTGTCCTTCCCGGCACTCGCCTCCTTCGCCATCTTCCAGTTCCTGTGGGTGTGGAACGACCTGCTCGTCGCCATGGTCTTCCTCGGCACCGACAAGGACCACATCGTGCTGACCGGCAGCCTGAACGCTCTGCTCGGCTCGCGCGGCGGCAATTGGGAGATTTTGACGGCGTCAGCCTTCGTCACCATCATCGTGCCGCTGCTCGTCTTTTTCGGGCTGCAGCGTTACCTGGTGCGCGGTCTGTTGGCGGGTTCGGTCAAGGGAGGCTGACCATTCCCGACCGTGACTTCAAACAGGATATTCTATGAACGTGGCTTCCCAATCGATCTCAACCCCCGACAAGGACTGGTGGCGCGGCGCGGTGATCTATCAGATCTACCCGCGCTCCTACCAGGATTCGAACGGTGACGGCATCGGCGACCTGAAGGGCATCACCGCTCGCCTGCCGCATGTGGCAAACCTTGGCGTCGACGCGATCTGGATCTCGCCCTTCTTCACCTCGCCGATGCGCGATTTCGGTTATGACGTTTCCGACTACGAGAATGTAGATTCGATCTTCGGCACGCTGGTGGATTTCGACACGATGATCGCCGAGGCCCATCGCCTCGGCATCCGCGTGATGATCGACCTCGTCATCTCGCACAGCTCGGATCAGCATCCCTGGTTCGTGCAAAGCCGCTCCAGCAAGACCAACGCCAAGGCCGACTGGTATGTCTGGGCCGACGCCAAGCCGGACGGTACGCCGCCGAACAACTGGCTGTCGATCTTCGGCGGCTCGGCATGGGCGTGGGATCCGACGCGCATGCAATATTACCTGCACAATTTCCTGACCTCGCAGCCGGACATGAACCTGCATAATCCTGAGGTGCAGGACCGTCTGCTCGACGTGGTGCGCTTCTGGCTCAATCGCGGCGTCGACGGCTTCCGCCTCGACACCATCAACTTCTATTTCCACGACACGCAGCTGCGCGACAATCCGGCGCTTGCGCCCGAGCGCCGCAACGCCTCGACGGCGCCGGCGGTCAATCCCTATAATTTTCAGGAGCATCTTTACGACAAGAACCGCCCGGAGAACCTTGCGTTCCTGAAGCGCTTCCGCGCCGTTCTCGAGGAATTCCCGGCGATCGCCGCCGTCGGCGAAGTCGGCGACAGCCAGCGCGGCCTTGAAATTGTCGGCGAATACACCTCCGGCAATGACAAGATGCATATGTGCTACGCCTTCGAATTCCTGGCGCCCGATCCGCTGACACCGGAGCGCGTCGAGGAGGTGATGCAGGATTTCGAAGCTGCCGCACCCGATGGCTGGGCCTGCTGGGCCTTCTCCAATCACGACGTCATGCGCCATGTCAGCCGCTGGGGCGGGCTGGTCGCCGATCACGACGCCTTTGCCAAGCTTTATGCCTCATTGCTGATGACCATGCGCGGCTCCGTCTGCCTTTATCAGGGCGAGGAGCTGGCGCTGACCGAGGCCGATCTCGCCTATCAGGATCTGCAGGACCCCTATGGCATCCAGTTCTGGCCGGAATTCAAGGGCCGCGACGGCTGCCGCACGCCGATGGTCTGGGACAGCCAGGTCGCCCAGGGCGGCTTCTCGACGGTCAAGCCCTGGTTGCCGGTGCCGGTCGAGCATATCCTGCGTGCCGTCAGCGTCCAGCTGGGTGACGAGGCTTCCGTGCTGGAGCACTACCGGCGGTTCATCGCCTTTCGCAAGCTGCACCCGGCTTTTGCCAAGGGCGAGATCGAATTCGAGGAACAACAGGGCGATAGCCTGGTCTTCACCCGTGAATACGGCAACGAGAAACTGCTCTGCATCTTCAACATGAGCCCGGCCGAGGTCGCCGTCATTCTGCCTGCGGGAGAATGGCAGGCATTGACGGGCCATGGCTTTACCAGCAACAACTATGGCGACAAGATCGATATTCCGGCCTGGGGGGCGTATTTCGCCCGTCTTGCCTAAGGAACAGGGGAGAGAGAAATGACTGGACTGACGCTGAAGGATATCCGCAAATCCTACGGTTCCGTGGACGTTCTCCACGGTATCGACCTCGATATCAAGCAGGGCGAATTCATCGTCTTCGTCGGTCCGTCCGGCTGTGGCAAGTCCACGCTTCTGCGCATGATCGCCGGTCTTGAGGCGATCACCGGCGGTGAGATGTATATCGACGGCCATCTCGTCAATGACGTGCCGCCCTCCAAGCGCGGCATCGCCATGGTCTTCCAGTCCTATGCACTCTACCCGCATATGACCGTGTTCGATAACATGGCTTTCGGCATGAAGATCGCCGGCGAAAGCAAGCAGGAAATCGATCGCCGCGTCAAAGCGGCGGCCGAGAGCCTGCAGCTGACCCAATATCTCGGTCGCCTGCCGAAGGCGCTTTCCGGCGGCCAGCGCCAGCGCGTGGCGATCGGCCGCGCCATCTGCCGCGATCCGAAGGTCTTCCTGTTCGACGAGCCGCTGTCCAACCTCGATGCCGCGCTGCGCGTCGCGACCCGCATCGAGATCGCCCGCCTCAACGAACAGATGGCCGATACGACGATGATCTACGTGACCCACGACCAGGTCGAGGCGATGACGCTTGCCGATCGCATCGTCGTTCTCTCAGCCGGCAATATCGAGCAGGTCGGCGCGCCGCTGGACCTCTACGAGCGCCCGGCAAATCTCTTCGTCGCGAAATTCATCGGCTCGCCGGCGATGAACATCATTCCGGCAACGGTCGCCGGAACCGGAGCCCAGACGACGGTGACGCTGACCGGCGGCATGTCGGTGACCCTCGATGTGGCGACCGACGCGTCGGAAATGGGCAAGCAGGCAAGCTTCGGCGTTCGTCCGGAGGATCTCCGGGTTGCCGATGGCGCCGACTACCTTTTCGAAGGGGAAGTGTCGATCGTCGAAGCGCTCGGCGAAGTGACGCTGCTTTATATCGAGGGTCTGGTTCCGGGCGAGCCGATCGTCGTCAAGCTGCCCGGCATCTATGATGTGAAGAAGGGCCAGAGGATGCGGTTTGCCGCCGACAGGCAGAAGTTGCATCTGTTTGACGCAACCGGCCATACCTACCGGAAATGAGGCGGCCATTTTTGGGGTGATGGTCCTAAGAATTGTGCGGGGCGGGCCGAATTCTCACTTTCTGTTAAAGATCGGCTGCTACCTTTTCCCTGTCAATTTATGAGGGGGATAAGCAGGTGGCCGCTTCCAATCCGTCACAGCCAAAATCTCATTTCCTGAGCAAGGAAGAATCCTTCATGTATGACCGCGAGGCGCGGTTCAAAATGGAGGACACCATGAACGCCGCGCGCATCGAATATACGGAAAAGGGCGTCATGCACGCGGCTTCGCGCCGCTGCGACATTGTCCGGATCTCGATGAGCAGCGCGACGCTCGCGATCCTGACCCAGTTCAGCCTGCCGAAGCAGTTCTATCTGGATATTCCGGATGCCCGCATCACCAAGGTCGGATGCCTGCTGATGAAGGTCAACGCCAACAACACAGTGGAAGTTCGCTTCCTGCGCCTGCTGACGCAGAAGGAGCTGAACAAGATCTTCGTCTACAGCACCCATCCGGCGCACCGCGACTACGTTCTCGATATCCGCGCCTGACGGGTATCACTGCACCGATATTAAAAACCCACGGGGTGCTGCGCGCCCCGTGGGTTTTTGTCTATCTCCAGTGACCACGCTCAGTGGTGGAAGAGCACGCTCGCGCCCTGGTCCGAAGGTCCGACGGCGCGGCGGAACGGCGCGAAGAGTTCGCGGCCCATGCCGAATTCATTGTCGGAGAGATCGACGGTCACCGGCTCGCGCTCGGCCAAATCAGCCGCATCGACGAGCAGCTCGAGCGTGCCCTTGATCGCGTCGAGGCGAATGATGTCGCCCTCGCGGATGCGGGCGATCGGACCGCCATCGACCGCTTCCGGCGTGACGTGGATCGCGGCCGGCACCTTGCCGGATGCGCCGGACATGCGCCCGTCGGTGAGCAGCGCCACGCGGAAGCCGCGGTCCTGCAGCACGCCGAGCGGCGGCGTCAGCTTGTGCAATTCCGGCATGCCGTTCGCCTTCGGGCCCTGGAAGCGCACGACGGCGATGAAATCGCGGTTGAGCTTGCCTTCCTTGAAAGCGTCCTGCAGCTCTTGCTGGCTGTGGAAGATGATTGCCGGCGCCTCGATGATGTGGCGCTCCGGCTTGACGGCGGATATTTTGATGACCGCCTTGCCGAGATTGCCGCGCAGCATCTTCAGCCCGCCATTCGCCTGGAACGGCGTTTCGATGCTGGAAAGCACTTTGGGGTCGACGCTCTTTTCCGGCGACGGCTCGCGCAGGACGGCGCCGTTTTCACCGAGACGGGCATCGACCGTATAGGCTTGGAGACCCTGGCCGAAGACGGTGCGCACGTCGTCATGCACCAGGCCGTGTTTCAAGAGCTCCTTGATGAGGAAACCCATGCCGCCGGCCGCCTGGAAATGGTTCACGTCGGCAAGTCCGTTCGGATAGACGCGGGCAAGCAGCGGGACCACTTCCGAAAGCTCGGCAATGTCCTGCCAGGTCAGGTGGATGCCGGCTGCCCGCGCCATGGCGACGAGGTGCAGCGTATGGTTGGTCGAGCCGCCGGTCGCATGCAGGCCGACGACGCCGT
Organism: Rhizobium sp. WYCCWR10014; assembly: GCF_001657485.1. Taxonomy (GTDB): domain Bacteria; phylum Pseudomonadota; class Alphaproteobacteria; order Rhizobiales; family Rhizobiaceae; genus Rhizobium. The sequence continues at coordinate 58,379 of NZ_LXFU01000039.1, read as the reverse complement.
TGACGACCGAGCGCTCGTCGATCATCTCGCCCGCCGGCGTGAATTCGTTGCCGAGTGCGGTGATCGCCAGCGCCCGCTTGGCGGCTTCGCGCGTCAGCGCTTCGCGCAGCGGCGTGCCGGGATTGATGAAGGACGAGCCGGGCATGTGGAAGCCCATGATCTCCATCAGCATCTGGTTGGAATTGGCGGTGCCGTAGAAGGTGCAGGTGCCGGGGCCGTGATAGGATTTCGATTCCGCTTCCAGCAGTTCAGCGCGTCCGACCTTGCCCTCGGCGAAAAGCTGGCGCACGCGCGACTTCTCGTCGTTCGGCAGGCCTGTGGTCATCGGACCGGCCGGAACGAAGATCGACGGCAGGTGCCCGAAGGAGAGCGCCGCGATCACCAGGCCCGGCACGATCTTGTCGCAGACGCCGAGGAAGAGGGCGGCGTCGAACATGTTGTGCGACAGGCCGACGCCCGCCGACATGGCAATCAGGTCGCGCGAGAAGAGCGAGAGCTCCATGCCCGGCTGTCCCTGGGTGACGCCGTCGCACATCGCCGGCACGCCGCCGGCCACCTGCGCCACGCCGCCTGCTTCGGCCGCCGCCTCACGGATGATCGCCGGATAGGTCTCGAACGGCTGGTGGGCCGAGAGCATGTCGTTATAGGCGGTGATGATGCCGAGATTGGGGATGCGGTCGCCGGCGAGCGCATCCTTGTCGGCGGGGGAACAGACCGCGAAGCCATGGGCAAGGTTGGCGCAGCCAAGCACCGAGCGCGCGACACCCTTGGAAGCGGTGGCGCGCAGGCGTTCCAGGTAGCGCTCGCGAGATGGCTTCGAGCGTTCGACGATGCGATCGGTGATCGCAGAAATGCGTGCGTGAGCGGACATGGAAAATCCCTGCCTTGTTCGTTGTCTCTATCTGTTTCGGCGGCTCTGGCCTGAATCTCAATCCGGATGACGGCGGATCAGGGAGCCCAGTAGATCTCGACCGGGGAAGTGGCCCGGCGCAGAACGGCGCGGATCGGCATTTCTGCCTCGTCACCGCTGCCTTCCGCCTTGGCGAGAACGTCTTTTTTGCCTTCGCCCTCAATATGGAGAACCAGGAGTGCGGCATCCTGAAGACTGGAGAAGGTGAAGGTCAGGCGCGGCTCGCCGGCTCCTTCCGCTTCCATGGTGATGATGCCGCGCGGCGTCGACGCATCGATCGCCTTGGCAAGATTGCTGCCGCCGGGAAAGAACGAGGCGGTGTGTCCGTCGCCACCCATGCCGAGGATGACGATGTCGAAGGGTGAACTGATCGCCCTGGTCTTCTCGGTTGCGAGCCTTGCCGCCTCCTCCGCGGAGGCCGCGTCCTGATAGAGCGGCAGGAAGTGTGCCGCCTTTGCCTTGTTCTGCAGCAGATTGGCATCGACCAGCAGATGGTTCGAGCGCGGATTGTCGGCCGGCACGAAGCGTTCGTCGACAAGCGTGATCGTCACCTTGTCCCAGGCGATGTCGCGCGTCGAAAGCGCCTGGAAGAAGACCTTCGGCGTGGAGCCGCCGGAAACGGCGATGGACGCCGTTCCGCGGGCGGCAATCGCCGCCGAAAGCGTATCCGCGACCTTGTCGGCGAGACTGCCGGCGAGGTCTGCGGCGCTGGCGAAGGAATGCAGGGTCGATGCCATCGATGTCGTCCTAGATTTCGTCATGCCAGGTGCGGCCGTCACGCTCGATCAGCGCGATGGCCTGGCTCGGCCCCCAGGTGCCGGCCGTATAGCCCTGCACCTGCTGGCCGGTCGTTTCCCAACCCTTGAGGATCGGATCCACCCATTTCCATGCGGCTTCCACTTCGTCGCGGCGCATGAACAATGTCTGGTTGGAACGGATCACGTCCATCAGCAGACGCTCGTAGGCGTCGGGATTGCGGACGTTGAAGGCCTGGGCGAAGCTCATGTCGAGCGAGACGTTGCGCAGGCGCATGCCGCCTGGACCCGGATCCTTGATCATCAGCGACTGCTTGACGCCCTCATCCGGCTGCAGGCGGATGATCAGCTGGTTGGCGTTGATGCGCCCGGCCGCCTGGTCGAAGATCGCGTGCGGGATCGGCTTGAAGGTGATGACGATTTCGGACATGCGCCCGGTCAGGCGCTTGCCGGTTCTTATATAGAAGGGAACGCCGGCCCAGCGCCAGTTGTTGATCTCGGCCTTGATGGCGACGAAGGTCTCGGTGTTCGAGACGCCGCCTTCGAGCTCTTCGAGGTAGCCCTTGACCGGGCCGGTGCCCGATGCGCCAGCGCGATACTGGCCGCGCACCGTCGCCTGCTCGACGTTTGAGGCATTGAGCGGCTTCAGCGCGCGCAGCACCTTCAGCTTCTCGTCGCGAACGGCTTCCGAATCCATCGACGAGGGTACTTCCATCGCCGTCAGGCAGAGGAGCTGCAGGATGTGGTTCTGCACCATGTCGCGCAGCGCGCCAGCCGTATCGTAATAGCCGGCGCGGCCTTCGAGGCCGACCGATTCAGCCACCGTGATCTGCACGTGATCGATGTAGTTGGCGTTCCACAGCGGCTCGTAGAGCGCATTGGCAAAACGCAGCGCCATCAGGTTCTGCACCGTCTCCTTGCCGAGATAATGGTCGATGCGGAAGATCTGTTCTTCCTTGAAGGCGCGGCCGATCGTGTCGTTGAGCTGCAGCGCCGAGGCGAGGTCGCGGCCGATCGGCTTCTCGACGACGATGCGGGTCGATTTGGTGATCAGCTTGTGGTCGTGGATCTTCTGCGAGATATCGCCGAAGATGCCGGGAGCGACCGCCAGATAGAAGGCGCGAACGCGTTCCTTGCCTTCATCGAGCAGCTTTTTCAGCTGATCCCAGCCGGCATCCGTGCGGGCGTCGACCGAGACGTAGTAGAGGCGGGCGCAGAATTTCTCCACCTCAGCCTCGTCATATTCGCCCTTCTTCAGGTGCTCGTTCAGCGCGTCCTTGGCGAATTTGCGGTATTCCTCATGGGTCAACGGGCTGCGCGAGGCGCCGATCACGCGGGTCGGTTCGCTGAACTGGCCTTCGATCTGGCGATGATAGAGGGCGGGCAGCAACTTGCGCTCGGCAAGGTCGCCGCTGCCGCCGAAGACGACGTAATCAAAAGGCTCAACGGGAATGATCTGGCTGCTCATGAGCTTGTCTCTCAATCAGGCTTTGGTTGGCGGCCCTTTTAATCTAATCGATTTAAAAAAGCCAGTGTGCAGTGCAATGAATCTGTCAGGCACCGGTTTTAGAGCGAATTTCCGGAAGAGGAAATCCGCAATCGGACTAAAACTTGTCGCGAAGCGCAAACCACGACAAGGCGAGGAAAAGCAACGGCGCCCGCATGCGGGCACCACCGGGAAAGGCGGGAATATCAAGCGATGTGAAGAGATCGAGATCACTGGATTTTCCAAGCACCGTTTCCGCGTAGAGCTTGCCACAGTAGTTTGACAGCATGACGCCATGGCCGGAATAACCGCCAATCGAGATGACGCCGGGCATGACCTCGCGCACGAAGGGCTGGCGCGGCATGGTGATGCCGACGCTGCCGCCCCAGGCATGGGTGATCTCGACGTCCTTCAGGCCAGGATAGATCTCGGCGATCTGCCGGCGGATGTGCTCTGAAATGTCCCGCGGATTGTCCGACGTGTAGGCCTCGCGTCCACCGAACAGCAGGCGGCCGTCGCCGAATTTGCGGAAGTAGCGCACGACGAAGCGCGAATCGGCCACGGCCTCGCCCCCGGGCAGCACATCGGGATGCCCGTCGAGCGGGGCCGTGGCGCCGATGAAGGAGCGGATCGGCATGACATGGCTTGCCGTCACCGGCTCGAGGCCGTCGATATGGCCGTCGCAGGCGATCAACGCGCGGTTGGCGGTGATCGTCCCCTTTTCGGTCTCGATCGTCACTTTGCCGCCGCCTTGGCGGATTGCCGTCGCCTTGGTCATCTCGAAGATTTCAGCACCGGCATTGGCGGCGACCCGCGCCAGCCCTACGAGCAGCTTCAGCGGATGGATGTGGCCGGTGCCGACATCGCGCACGCCGCAATGGAAACGCTTCGAACCGAGCCTCTCCTGCGTTTCCTCCTCGTCCATGAAGCTGAGATGCGGATAGCCGTAGCGCAAGGCGGCGATTTCGGCATTTTCGTAATAGTCGCGTTTGTAGCTCGCCTTGTGTGCGACGTTGAGCTGGCCTGGCGCATAGTCGATCTCGATCTGATGCTCGCGGGCGAAATCGATGAGATGGCGCTTGGCCGCTTCGGCAAGATCGAACAGCGCCTTCGAGCGTTCGTAGCCGATCTTCTCCTCGAGTTCTTCCGGCCACCATCGCTGACCGGTGCCCAGTTGCCCGCCATTGCGCCCGGATGCCCCGTCGCCGAAGCGGCAGGCCTCGATCAGGACTACCGAAACGCCTGACTTGGCAAGGTTATAGGCGGCCTGCAGGCCGGTATAACCGCCGCCGACAATCGCGACGTCTGATGTTCTCGATCCGTCGAGAGCGGGGTAGGTGGGCCGCTCCCCGACGGTTGCCTGATACCAGGACAGCCCGGGCGCGATCGGGCTTTGCCACGTCTCCTGCAATGCCATGATGGTTGCCTCACACGTTGAGCAGAAGGAATTCCCGCTCCCAGGGGCTGATCACCTGCATGAAGGTCTCGAACTCGCCGCGTTTGACGCCGGCATAAAGGCCGATGAACTGCTTGCCGAATATCTCCTCGAAGGCGGGTTCGTCCTCGAGCAGCGCCACGGCTTCCAGCAGGCCACGCGGCAGGTCGATCGAACCCTCATTGGCCGAATCCTCGGTCGGCGCCGTCGGCTCGATCTGCTTCATGATGCCGAGCAGGCCGGAGGCGAGCGAAGCGGCGAGCGCGAGATAGGGATTGGCGTCTGAGCTCGGCAGCCGGTTTTCCACGCGCCGCGCCTGCGGATCGGAGACCGGGACACGGAAGGCCGTCGTCCGGTTGTCGTAACCCCAGGCATTGTTGACCGGGCAGGACATATCAGGCTGCAGGCGCCGGTAGGAATTCACATAGGGCGCCAGCATCGCCATCGCGCTGGGCACGAATTTCTGCATGCCGCCGATGAAATGGAAGAATTCCTTCGAAGCCGAGCCATCGGGATTGGAGAAGATGTTCTTGCCGGTCTCGATATCGACCACGGATTGGTGGATATGCATCGCCGAGCCCGGCTGGCCCTGCATCGGCTTGGCCATGAAGGTCGCATAGATGTCGTGTTTCAGCGCCGCCTCGCGGATCGTGCGCTTGAACAGGAACACCTGGTCGGCAAGCTCGATCGGATTGCCATGGCGCAGGTTGATTTCGAGCTGCGCCGGTCCCTCTTCATGGATCAGCGTATCGATCTCCAGCCCCTGCTTCTCCGAGAAATGATAGACGTCGTCGATCAGCTCGTCGAACTCGTTGATGCCGGCGATCGAATAACCCTGGCCGCCGAGGATCGAGCGGCCGGACCGGCCCTTCGGCGGGTGCAGCGGATAGTCGGGATCGTCGTTCTTGGCGACCAGGTAGAATTCGATCTCCGGCGCCACGATCGGTTTCCAGCCGCGCTCGTGATAGAGGCTCATGATCCGCTTCAGCACGTTGCGCGGCGTATAGGGCACTTCTCCGCCGTCCGAATCGACGATGTCGCAGATCACCTGCGCCGTCGGGTCGGTCTCCCAGGGCACGACGGAAAGCGTCGAAAGGTCGGGCATCAGCTTCAGGTCGCTGTCGCGGGGTTCGTAGCGGAAGCTCTCCGTCTCGTCGGGATATTCGCCCGAAATCGTATGCCGGTAGATTGCCGACGGCAGCGCCAGCGAAGTGTTCGAGGTGAACTTCGAGCTCGGCATCATCTTGCCGCGCGCAACGCCCGCAAGGTCCGGTGTGATGCATTCGATGTCTTCGATGCCCCTGTCCCGCAGCCACCGCGCTGCTTCCTTCCAGTTCGCAACACCGCGCAGGGATCCGGGCTCCGGGGGAGTTTTTTTCGAGGCGGGTACGTTTCTGGCAGGCTTCAGCGTCGTCTTTTTTGGGGACATGACACACCGGTTTGCGTTGATCGTGGCGCCATCATAACCAGACTTTGTCAATTGGCGAGGGGTGGCAAACGTTGACTTTCGCCCTTTGATGGAAAAAGAAGACGCGGGTTTGATCGGGGAAACGGGTTTGCAGCGCAAAAGCGACGTTATCGTCATCGGCGCCGGAGCGGCGGGCATGATGGCGGCCATCCGTGCCGGAAAACGCGGCCGCTCGGTCGTCATCCTCGACCATGCCAGGGCGCCTGGCGAGAAGATCCGCATATCAGGCGGCGGCCGTTGCAATTTCACCAATATCCATTCCGGCCCGAAGAATTTCCTCTCCGCCAACCCGCATTTCTGCAAGTCGGCGCTTGCACGTTTCACGCCCGCCGATTTCATCGCCATGGTCGACGGTCACGGCATCGCCTGGCACGAAAAGACGCTCGGCCAGCTTTTCTGCGACGATAGCGCCAAAGACATCATCCGCATGCTGCTGGCGGAGATGCGGATGGCCGGTGCAGTGCTGCATCTCGGCACCGAAATATCAGGCGTCGAAAAGACCGAATCCGGCTTCCGGGTATCGACGAGCGAAGGTCACCGTGAAGCATCGTCGCTGATCGTCGCCACCGGCGGCAAGTCGATCCCGAAGATGGGCGCCACCGGCTTTGCCTATCGCCTCGCCGAACAATTCGGCTTGGCCGTGCTCGAAACCCGACCCGGCCTCGTGCCGCTGACGCTCGATCCCGGCCTGCTGGAAAGCATCGCACCGCTCGCCGGCATTGCCGCCCCGGCCGAAATCCGCCACGGCAGGACCGCCTTCCGCGAAGCGCTGCTCTTCACCCATCGCGGCCTGAGTGGCCCCGCCATCCTGCAGATCTCTTCCTATTGGCGCGAGGGCGACGAGGTCGTGGTCTCGATCGAACCGGATATCGACGTTGCCGCCCATCTGAAGACGGCAAAACAGCTCAATGGCCGTCAGTCGCCGCAGACCGCACTCGGCGACATCCTGCCGAAGCGGCTGGCACAGTTTCTCGTCGAGCGCGAAAAGATCTCCGGCAACATGGCCGACCTGCCGGACAATGCGCTGCTGCGTCTTGCCGCCGGCGTCCAGAACTGGGCGGTCAAACCGTCCGGCTCGGAAGGCTACCGCACCGCCGAAGTGACGCTCGGCGGCATCGACACGGCAGGGCTTGATTCCCGCAGCATGGAAACAAAAGCCGTGCCCGGCCTTTATTTCATCGGCGAATGCGTCGACGTCACCGGCTGGCTTGGCGGCTATAATTTCCAGTGGGCCTGGGCTTCCGGATTTGCCGCGGGCGAATGCGTCTAAAGCTCTTTGTTCTGATGCATGTCATGGGCCTAAAACCGCTGCACATTTTTTGACATGCCTTGGAAATATCCGGAGATACCGATTCAAGACTTCTTAATAGAGCTGCGCCATCCTGTCTCAATTGGCGGTTTGTAAGGTCGTCCCTAAATTAAGCTTTACCGGCAAGCCGATTTGTTGGATTGTTGTTGTGTCAGAGAGAAGTGAGGTTTCGACCATGAACAGAAACGCACGACGCGCCCGCGCCATCGCAATTGCCGAGGCAAAGCCGAACGCTCGAATGGTCGCCCTGCGCTATCTGATGCTTGCAGCCGGCGCCACCGCCGCCAGCCTTGCGCTGCTGCTCTCGCACGTCATCTGATCCTGTCGGCAGACCTGGAACGAGCGTTGCGACATGCTCATTGTCGCACCGCGGCGTCGCGGCCCATTATTTGCAACTATTTCACTGCCTTGGCTTAACCCGCCACGACCGCTTATCCGAAAATTAAGATCTAATCTGACACAATTGCTCGCGAATATTTGGGCATCTCCAAGTTGCTTGGACATGAACTGGCAATGACTGCCGCCTGGCCTCCGGGTTCCCCAATGTAATTAAGAATAGCTCGATGTGCACCCGGCTGGCGCCATGTGGCTGCCTGCGGGAGGAGTGGTGTATGAAAGGCCCGGAACGCCATGTTGATTGACAAGATTCTTTCCCGCTTCAGGATCAAGACCAAGGTTCTGATCTTCGTTCTGCCTTTCGTCGTCACCATTTCGGCGGTGGGCCTGACCGGCCTCTACGCTTCGGGCCTTCTGCAGGGCCGCATGGAAATATCCAACAGCGTGCTGCAGTCGCTGAGCGGCTTCAAGGATCTCTATGGCTCGATGGACGATTTCCTGCGCGTCACCAGCCCTGAGGCGCGCGACAAGCTGATCGCGGATCTGAAGACCCAGCAAGGCGTGCTCGACCAGACGCTGAGCCAGGTCGGTGACGAGGCCGCCGGCCGTGACAGTCTTGCGGAGGCATCGCGCCGCACCAAGGAAATTTCGGGCGTCGTCGACAAGCTCTGGGCGCTGCACGAGCAGGAGAAGGCATTGCATGAGCAGATCGACGCAGCGCAGAAGAGCGTGATCAGCACCCGCTTCACCGTGTCCTACCAGGCCGAGGAATTGCAGAACACTGTCCAAAGCGATGAGAGTGCCGCCACCGCTACCCTTCGCACCGCTGATCGCCTGCTGAAGGGCGGCGATTTTCTCGGCACCGTCGCCAGCGGCTTCAGCAAGCCGCAGACACCGCAGGACAAGATCGCCTTCATCAACGAACAGATGCCGGAGATCGTCAAATCCCAGCGTCTGATCGCCATCTCGGTTCCGAGCAACCAGAAGAATGTCGTCGACGCGCTGGCTGCGACCATCGACGGCATCAAGACGATCGCCCAGACGCCCAATCCGACCGACGAGACCGCCACCGAACTCGGCCGTCTCGTTTCGCGCTTCCGCCAGACCGCGACCTATACGCAACTGACCGCAACGCAGAAGATGCGTGACGCGACCCAGGAATTCGCCGCGCTCGACGGCCGGATCGCCCAGGCCAATTCGGTCCTGCAGGATACCAGACGTCTCGAAAATTCCGTCTATTCGCTGCAGATCGTTCTTTCCGATTTCCTCGCCGATTCCAGCAAGGAAAATCTCGTGCGCCTGCAGCAGCAGGCCGGCACGCTCGGCAAGGACATGCAGGTGCTGGTCACCAGCGCCAAGGGCATGGGCTTTGCCGAAGGCATCTCCGGCGCGATCCAGCCGGCGCTGGACGTCATCTCCGGCGGCGGCTCGAAGATCGTCGACACGATCGGCGAGCGCGTCACCGCCTATGCCGCGGCCCGCCAAGAGCTTGACCAGATCTGGAAAAAGCTGACCGATTTCGCCGAACTGCAGAAGCAGACGGCCGGTACCGAGCGCACCCAGGCAAACAGCATCTCCGTCATGACCACCGGTCTCGGCATCCTGCTGTCGATCCTCGGCGGCATTGCCCTGGTGCTGACGCTGCAGCGGCCGATCAGCCATATCACCGGCGCCATGCGCCGCATTGCCGAAGGCGCGCTGGATACCAGCATCTCCGGCGAGCAGCGCCACGATGAAATCGGCGACATGGCCCGCGCGCTCGGCATCTTCAAGGAAAACGCCATCTCGAAGATCCGCATCGAGGAGCAGAGCGACGAGGAACGCGCCGCCGCCGAACACGAGCGCCAGCGCAACGACGCCGAAAAGCGCGAGATGGATCGTCAGATCGAATTCGCGGTCAACGCGCTTGCCGCCGGCCTCGAACGCATGTCGCAGGGCGATATCTCGACGACGATCGAAACGCCCTTCATCGGCCGTCTCGAACAGCTGCGCCAGGATTTCAACGGTTCGATGATGCGCCTGCAGGCGACGATGAGCCAGATCCGCGACAATGTCGAACTGATCCAGGGCAACGGCAACCAGATGGCCCAGTCGGCCGAGGACCTCTCCAAGCGCACCGAACAGCAGGCTGCCTCGCTCGAAGAGACCGCGGCTGCCGTCGACCAGATCACCGTCACGGTCCGCTCGTCGGCCGAACGCGCCAAGGATGCCGACCAGATCGTCCGTCAGGCCAAGCGCAGCGCCGACGATTCCGCCGTCGTCGTCAGCAATGCGATCGACGCGATGAGCCGCATCGAAGGTGCCTCGCGCCAGATCGAGCAGATTATCGGCGTCATCGACGAGATCGCCTTCCAGACCAACCTCCTGGCGCTCAACGCCGGCATCGAGGCAGCGCGCGCCGGTGAAGCCGGCAAGGGCTTCGCGGTGGTCGCGATGGAAGTCCGCGAACTGGCTCAGCGCTCCGCAGCCGCGGCGCAGGAGATCAAGGGGCTGATCAACAAGTCGACCAATGAGGTCAATTCAGGCTCGCAATTCGTGCAGGAGACCGGCACGGTGCTCGCCAAGATCAGCGCCCAGATCGTCACGATCAGCCAGCATGTCGAGATGATCGCCCGCGCCAGCCACGACCAGTCCAACGCGCTGCAGAGCGTCAACGCGACAGTCAACCAGATGGACCAGATGACGCAGCAGAACGCCGCCATGGTGGAGGAGACGACTGCCGCCAGCCGCGAACTGGCCGACGAGGCCGATTCGCTGCGCAGGCTCATCCAGCAGTTCAAGATCGACGGCGAAGCCACCGTTGCTCCGGTCTACCGCGCCGCCTGATCATCGACCGACCTGTCTCTATTCGAACGGCCCCGGGACTTTCCGGGGCCGCTTCTATTTATTCCGCAGAAATCGCGATCCGGTCGGATTGCGAGCGGCCGCGCTACCCGATGAATACCTCCGACAACCCTGATTTACGGAGAATCTTCCTTAACGCTTTTAGTCTAATTTAACCTTGGTCTATCTCCCGGGGGTCTCGATGCTGCGCCTTTTCTCTACGTCGATCGTACGCCAGATCGTTGCGATCACGCTGTTTCTGCTGGCCATCAGCACGGCCGCCATCGTCGGCGTGACCTATTACAATCTGAGCCATCATGTCATGGACGGGGCTGTCTCCGACGCCAGGGATGCCACCCGCGCGATGGCCGTTCTCTACGGCGCGGCCGATCAGGCTGCAAAGATCGAGCTGAAGGACAATCAGCTCTCCACTGTCACGGAAGACGCCATTCCCGCCCTTGCCGACCATTCGCTGGTCGACCGCACGGCGCAATCGATCGCCGGCGTTGCGACCATCTTTCAAAAGCAGGGCAGCGACTACGTCCGCATCTCCACCAACGTCAAGAAGGAAAACGGCGACCGGGCCGTCGGCACCAAGCTGGTCGCCGAGCACCCCGCCCAGCCGGTTCTCGCCAGGGGTGAAGCCTATTATGGACCGGCGGAGCTTTTCGGCCGCAAGTTCATGACCGGCTATTTCCCCATCAAGAATGCCTCGAACGCCAATGTCGGCATTCTCTTCATCGGCATTCCGATGGAGCTCTATTACCAGCGCATGTATGAGCTGCAGATGCTGGTTCTCGGCGTCGGCGGCATCGTCATGCTGCTCGTCGGTGTTCTTGCCTTCTATGCGATCCGCCTGTCGGTGAAGCCTTTGCAGGCGCTGACCGCGAGCGTTCACTCGATTTCCGCGGGCGATCTCGAAGGGGCGATCCCTTGTGTCGAAAAGAGGAACGAGTTCGGCGACATCGGCCGGGCCTTGGCGCTTTTCCGCGACAGTGCTCGCGCAAGGCGCGACCTGGAAACCCAGGCTGCCGAACAGCGCGAATTGAGCGATGCCGAACGCGCCAGAAACGATGCCGACAAGCGCTCGCTCGACGGCCAGATCGACTTTGCCGTCAACCAGCTTGCCGCCGGCCTCGGGCGCCTGTCGCAGGGCGATGTCTCGCAGACGATCGGCACGCCCTTTGTCGGCCGGCTGGAGCAGCTGCGCGTCGATTTCAACGCTTCCCTCTTGCGGCTCCAGGATACGCTGTCCGGTATCCGTGACAGCGCCGCGACGATCCAGCGCAATAGCGGCGCCGTCTCTGCCTCTGCCGGCGAGCTTTCCAAACGCACCGAGGCGCAGGCGGCCAACCTCGAGGAGACTGCGGCCGCGGTGGAAGAGATTACCGTGACGGTTCGTTCGTCCGCCGAGCGTGCCCGTGAAGCCAACAATGTCGTGGCTGCGACCAAGAAGACGGCCGACAATTCGGGCGCCGTCGTCGGCGATGCCGTTGCTGCCATGGATCGCATCGAGCAGGCTTCGCAGCGCATCGAGCAGATCATCGAGGTGATCGACGACATCGCCTTCCAGACCAATCTTCTGGCGCTGAATGCCGGCATCGAGGCGGCGCGGGCCGGCGAGGCGGGCAAGGGTTTTGCCGTCGTCGCCCAGGAAGTCCGCGAACTCGCCCAGCGCTCGGCCGATGCGGCGCGCGAGATCAAGTCGCTCATCGAGACATCGAGCCGCGAAGTGACGGCAGGGTCCGAACTGGTCCAGAAGACCGGCAGCGTCCTTGCCTCGATCAGCCAGGAGATCATCGCGATCAGCGGCCATGTCGAAACCATCGCCACCGCCAGCCGCGATCAGTCGGCCGCGCTGCAGGAGGTCAACGGTTCGGTCAACGCCATGGACCAGATGACCCAGAAGAACGCGGCGATGGTTGCCGAGACGACGCAGGCAAGCCGCCTGCTTGCCGGCGAGGCCGATACGCTGATGGCGCTGATCGAGCGGTTCCGCATCGTCGCAGAATCGGCACCGGCTCATCTCGGAGCAAGAAGAGTCGCCTGAACCGCGCAGCCGCAGCCGCTACGGGATTGCGCCGCGCCCTTGCGGCGCCTTCCTAGATTGAGGTCGAGCGACGTCAGCCAGGCGATAAAGCCAATGAGGCTATTGTTTCCGAACTCGGCATAGAATCTGTCCTCGTCCGCCTTGCCACCGCTTCGCTGGGGATAGTGTCGATAGCCGATGGTGCCTGCGATGGTGATCATGTCGATCATGACAATGTCCTTTCCTGTGTAAGACATCACCTGATCTAGGCGTCGAATTTCTCTTTATAAACGGGAAAAATCCCGCTATGTTTTTCATCAATGAAAAACGCGAGTTGGGATTCCTATCAGCTTTTCCTGCAGGTGGCCCGGCTCGGCGGGCTGACGGGGGCAAGCAGCGTAAGCGGGCTCAGTCCTGCGACCGTCGGCCGGCGCATGCTCGATCTCGAGCAAGAGATTGGCCGCGCATTGTTTTCGCGCAGCCAGACCGGATACCGTCTGACCCAGGATGGCCAGGCGCTGCTCGATCACTTGCAGGAAATGGAGGCCGCTGCCCGCAAGGTGGCGGCGTGGCGGCAATCCGGCGAGGGCGCCACCACCGTCAGGGTCGCCGCCGGCACCTGGCTCGCCTGGCTGCTGACCGAGAATTTCGCCGCAATCCGCATGCCGGGCGATGCCTTCGCCATTTCGCTCACTATCGGCGAGGCGCGGGCGAGCCTTGCCTATCGTGAAAGCGATATCGGTATTCGCGCCTTCGAGCCTGAAGAAGCCAATCTTGCCGCACGTCTGCTCGGCGAGGTGGCCTATGCCGTCTATGTCAGGCGCAATGCCGCCGAGACCGACGAGCGCTGGATTGCCGTCGCCGAGGAAGAGGCGATATCGGCCTATCTGCGCTGGCCGCACGCCCATGCCGGGACGGGAATCGTCGCCACGGTCAATCGGCCGCGTTCGCTGCCGGATCTGGTGCGCGCTGGCGCCGGCAAGACGGTGCTTCCCTGTTTCGTCGGCGATCTCCATCCCGAATTGCAGCGGCAAGGCAGCGAGTTGCCGGAATTGCGCCACCGGCAATGGATCGTCATGAATGCCGAGGACCGCCACCGCCCGGAGATCCGGACGGTCGCCGACCGCATGACCAAGCTCATTAAAAGTTATGCCGATCTCTTCGCCGGAAAACGACCGAGCCGCGGCTAGAGCGCCGCGGCCGGACTTCGTCAATGCCGGTTGGTGACGACGACCGGGATCAGCAGGTCCCCCCAGTGGCCGTCGCCGCCGTGATGACGGGCCGAGCGCACCAGTTCGACCGAGACGCCGGCCTCGACGGCCTTCATGACCGATTGGTTCAGCCGATGCAGGTCGTTGGCGAGCATGCGGATCGTCGTCTGCTGATCCTCGCTCATGCTGCTTGCCTGCTCTTCGGCCCGTTCTCTGACGCGTGTAATGGATGCCATGATCTTCTCCTCCTCTTCGATTTATTCCGCAGCCGGCTTGAACTGCGCATGTTCGGTCGAGCCGTGCATCGCCGTGGTCGAAGACCGGCCGCCGGTGATGGCGAGCGACACGGCGTCGAAATAGCCGGTGCCGACCTCGCGTTGATGTTTTGTGGCGGTATAGCCATTGACCTCAGCGGCGAATTCCGCCTGCTGCAGCTCGGAATAGGCCGACATCTGCCGCTGCCGATAGCCGCGCGCCAGTTCGTACATGCCGTAGTTCAGCTGGTGGAAGCCGGCGAGCGTGATGAACTGGAACTTGTAGCCCATCGCTCCGAGTTCGCGCTGGAACCTTGCGATCGTCGCTTCGTCGAGGTTCTTCTTCCAGTTGAACGAAGGCGAGCAATTATAGGCGAGCAGCTTGCCGGGATGGACCTTGTGCACGCCTTCGGCAAAACGCCGCGCCTGCTCGAGGTCCGGCTTCGAGGTCTCGCACCAGATGAGATCGCAGTGCGGCGCATAGGCGACGGCGCGTGCGATGCAGGGCTCGATGCCGTTTCGCACCTGATAGAAACCTTCGACCGTGCGGCCGGCATCATAGTCGACGAAGGGCTGGTCGCGCTCGTCGATGTCTGACGTCAAGAGCTTTGCCGCTTCCGCGTCGGTGCGGGCGATCACCAGCGTCGCAACGCCCATGACGTCGGCGGCAAGCCGCGCGGCGTCGAGATTGCGGATATGGGCGGCCGTCGGGATCAGCACTTTGCCGCCGAGATGGCCGCATTTCTTCTCCGAGGCGAGCTGGTCCTCGAAGTGAACGCCCGCGGCACCCGCCTCGATATAGGCCTTCATGATTTCGAAGGCGTTGAGCGGCCCGCCGAAGCCTGCTTCGGCATCGGCTACGATCGGTGCGAACCAGGTCTCGACGGAAAGCCCCTGGGCTTCCGCGGTCTCGATCTGATCGGCGCGCTGCAGCGTGCGATTGATGCGTTTGGCCAGTTCCGGACCGGCATTGGCCGGATAAAGGGACTGGTCGGGATACATCGCCGATGCGGTATTGGCATCGGCCGCCACCTGCCAGCCGGAGAGATAGATCGCCTTCAGCCCGGCGCGCACCATCTGCATGGCCTGGTTGCCGGAAAGTGCGCCGAGCGCATTGACGAAATCCTCCTGATGCAGAAGCCGCCACAACCGGTCCGCCCCCATTTCGGCCAGCGTATGACTGAGCGCCACCGAGCCTCTGAGCCGCTGCACGTCTTCGGCCGAGTACGGTCTCTCGATGCCGTCGAAGCGGCTGGCTGATGCATTTGGAACAAGCTTGTAAAAATCAGTCATGTGCTCTCCTCACTAGAAGCCCGACAAAGGTGCTGCGTGACAAGATTGACAATATGACGCGCTATGACCAGAAAAACCTTTGATTTCCGGGGCGGAAAGAGGTTAAGATGAGGAGGATTGACAGAGTGGCGCTGTGAATTTGTAAAATTTTGTAAACATGAGCGCTGCTTCCTGTCAAAGGGTGTGACATGGCGGAACGGAAGATATTCGCAGGCCCGAAAGTCAGGCGCATCCGCAATGCGCTGGCGCTGACGCAGACCGCCATGGCCGAGGCGCTTGAAATATCGCCGTCCTATCTGAACCTGATCGAGCGCAACCAGCGGCCGTTGACGGTGCAGCTCCTTCTCAAGCTTGCAAGCGTCTACAGGGTCGATCTGGAAGAGTTGCGGGGGCAGACCGGCGGCAGTCTCGGCCAGCTCAAGGAGGTCTTTGCCGATCCACTGCTTTTGGGCGAGCTGCCGGGTGATCAGGAGTTGGTGGAGGTGGCCGAGGCCGCACCCAACGCCGCGAGCGGCATGATCAAGCTCTACCGCGCCTATCGCGAGCAGGCGGCAAGGCTGTCCGATCTGACGGCGCTGATGGCCGCCGAAGGGCATGCGCCGGTCGCCGCCGGCCGCTTGCCGCTGGACGAGGTGCGCGAGACGCTGGAGCGTAGGTCCGGCTATTTCGGACAGATCGAGACGGCGGCGGAAGCCTTTGCTGCAACGCTCCCCGGCGGCCTCGATCTTGCCGCCGGGCTGAAGGACTGGTTGCGTTCCGAGCGCGGCATCGCGGTACGTGTCCTGCCCGTCCACGTCATGCCGGATCTGCGCCGCCGTTTCGATCGCCATTCGATGCGGCTTTTCATCTCGGAGCGCCTGTCACAGGCCGACCGTGCGCATGAGATATCAATCGAGGCCGCGACTCTCGCTTTGCTGCCGGCAATCGATGCCGAACTCGCCGATCTCTCGCTCTCCTCCGCCGAGGCGCGCCGCATCGCTCGCTTCGAGCTTGCCCGCATCGCGGCCTTAGCGCTTGCAATGCCCTACGAGGCCTTTCTTTCGGCGGCGAAAGCGACGCGCTACGATATCGATATTCTGCGCGCGCGCTTCGGCGTCTCTTTCGGCCAGGCGGCTGCGCGCCTTGCCATGCTGCAGCGCCCTGGGGCGGCCGCCATTCCCTTCTTCCTAATCGAGATCGATGCCGCCGGCCACCGGCTGCGCAGGGCAGGCGCGCAGGGCTTTCCGCAGGCCCGTTTCGGCGGCGGCTGTCCGAAGCTCAATATCCATGCCGCCTTCCTGCAGCCGGGCCAGATCCTCGCCGAAACGGTCGTCATGCCTGACGGCGCATCCTTCCTGACGGTCGCCCGCACCCTGGAGGGACCGAGCGTCGAATTCGGCGAAAGGGTCAGACGCACCGCGATCCTGATCGGCTGCGATGCCGCCCTTGGCGAGGGCGTGGTCTATGGGCAGGCGATGGCGCTCGAGCCGGTCGCAGTCGGTCCGGCCTGTCGCCTTTGCGAGCGGCGTGGATGCCTTTCCCGGGCCGAGCCGCCGGTGACGAGACCGCTCGGGCTCGACGAGATGGTGGCAGGCCTCAGCGCCTTCGACTTCCAGTGATTGTGAAATCATTGAGCGCGCAGGATTTTGCGCTTGTGGGCTTAGAAATTCCTTCTTAGTCTGCGTCGAAAACCAGAGGGAAAAGATGCCCCGGGTGCGGAATCTTTGAAAAAAACAGGAGAAGTCATGAGGTCAACCATCCTATGCGTGACGGCCGCCGCCGTTACCGCACTCCTTGCTGCCGCGCCGGCCTATGCGCAGGAGCGCGTGGTCAACGTTTACAACTGGTCGGATTATATCGACGACTCCATCCTGACCGACTTCACCAAGGAAACCGGCATCAAGGTCGTCTACGACACCTTCGATTCCAACGAGACCGTGGAAACCAAGCTGCTTGCCGGCGGCACGGGTTATGACGTCGTCGTTCCCACTGCCGACTTCCTGCAGCGCCAGATCCAGGCCGGCGTCTTCCAGAAGCTCGACAAGTCGAAACTGCCGAACATTTCCAACATGTGGGATGTGATCCAGCAGCGCACCGCCGAATATGACGCCGGTAACGAACACGCGGTCGATTACATGTGGGGCACGGACGGCATCGGCTACAACGTCAAGAAGGTCGCTGAAATCCTCGGCCCCGATGTCAAGCCCGGCCTTGAAGTGATCTTCGATCCGAAGGTCGCCGAAAAGTTCAAGGATTGCGGCATTTACGTTCTCGACACGCCGAAGGACGTCATCTCCACGGCGTTCCGTTATCTCGGCCTCGACCCGAACTCCACAAAGGCTGAGGATTTCAAGAAGGCCGAAGAGCTGCTCACGGCCGTCCGCCCCAATATCCGCAAGTTCCACTCGTCCGAATACATCAATGCGCTTGCCAACGGCGACATCTGCATCGCCTTCGGCTATTCCGGCGACATGCTGCAGGCACGTGACCGTGCGGCCGAAGCCAAGAACGGCGTCGAGGTCAATTATTCGATCCCCTCGCAGGGCGCCCAGATGTGGTTCGACATGATGGCGATCCCCGCCGATGCGCCCCATGTCGCGGAAGCCCACGAGTTCCTGAACTACATGATGAAGCCTGAGGTCATCGCCAAGGCCAGCGACCACACCTTCTATGCCAACGGCAACAAGGCTTCGCAGCAGTTTGTCAGCAAGGAGATTCTGGAAGACCCGGCGATCTATCCGACCGAGGAGGTGATGAAGAACCTCTTCACCGTCAAGCCGTGGGATCCGAAAACGCAGCGCTTGGGGACGCGCCTCTGGACGAAGGTCGTGACCGGCCAGTAATTCAGCCTTGGGCCCGGACGGAAACGTCCGGGCCTTTCAATTACCGGCCGGGGTGGAGGCCGGCAGAACCTTGTATTTCGGGGAATAATATGAAGTCTCTCGGCAATATCCGCCGCGCTTTTGCGCCTTGGACCGATCCGTCTGCAAAACCCTTCATTGCTTTCAAGAATGTCACCAAGCGCTTTGGCGATTTTACCGCCGTCGATGATCTGTCGCTTGATATCTATCACCGCGAGTTCTTCGCGCTGCTCGGCGCGTCGGGTTGCGGCAAGTCGACGCTCCTGCGCATGCTCGCCGGTTTCGAGCAGCCGACCTCGGGCGAAATCGTTCTCGACGGCACCGACATGGCCGGCACGCCGCCCTACAGGCGGCCGGTCAACATGATGTTCCAGTCCTATGCGCTTTTCCCGCATATGACGGTCGAGAAGAATATCGCCTTCGGCCTGAGGCAGGACGGCATGTCGAAGGACGAGATGACTGACCGCGTCTCGCAGATGCTGAAGCTGGTCAAGCTGGAGCAGTTCGCCTCCCGCAAGCCGAACCAACTTTCCGGCGGCCAGCGCCAGCGCGTGGCGCTGGCGCGCTCGCTTGCCAAGCGCCCAAAGGTGCTTCTGCTCGACGAACCGCTCGGCGCGCTCGACAAGAAGCTGCGCGAGGAAACCCAGTTCGAGCTGATGGACCTGCAGCAGAACCTCGGCCTCACCTTCGTCGTCGTCACCCACGACCAGGAAGAGGCGATGACCATGGCCGACCGCATCGCCGTCATGAGCCACGGCAAGGTCGTGCAGGTGGCGACGCCGGCGGAGATCTACGAGGCGCCGAATTCCCGCTTCGTCGCGGATTTCATCGGCGACGTGAACATCTTCGACGGCAAGGTCACCTCATCGGGCAACGGCACCATCGAGATCGCCATCGACAGCGGCTTCAGCGTGCGCGTTGCCGCCGCCGAGACACCCTCGGCCGGCAGCGCCGTCGGCTTCGCCATCCGGCCGGAAAAGATGCGGGTCGGGCGCACGCCTCCTGCCAACGCTTTGGTCAACGCCGCCAGGGGCGAACTCTGGGACATCGCCTATCTCGGCGACATGACCGTCTTCCATGTGAAATTGCAGAGCGGCAATATCGTCAAGGCCTCGTCCCTCAATGCGCAGCGCTCCGTCGACGACCCCTTCACCTACGACCAGGAAGTCTGGGTCTCTTTCGATGAGAACGCCGGCATTCTGCTGAAGGATTGACATGATGGGCAAGCTCACCTCCGGCCTCTACAATCGCCTCGTCATCGCCATCCCCTACACTTGGCTGCTGCTCTTCTTTCTGGCGCCCTTCTTCATCGTCTTCCGCATTTCGCTGTCAACGACGGCGATCGCCATGCCGCCTTACGAGCCCGTCTTCTCACTTGCCGACGGTTGGGCCGGGCTCTGGAGCAAGATCGGAGAGCTCTCTTTCGACAATTACAGCTACCTCACAGAGGACTCGCTCTATTTCAATGCCTATGTCTCGAGCGTGGTGATTGCCGGGATCTCCACTTTCCTCACACTGCTGATCGCCTATCCGATCGCCTATGGCATGGCGCAAGCGCCGCGCAGCATCCGTCCGACGCTGGTGATGCTGGTCATCCTGCCGTTCTGGACGAGCTTCCTGATTCGCGTTTATTCCTGGATCGCGATCCTGAAGCCGGAAGGGCTTCTCAACCAGCTTCTCCTGTCGCTGCACATCATCGACAGCCCGCTGATCATCCTCAACACCAATACCGCCGTCTATATCGGCATCGTCTATTCCTATCTGCCTTTCATGGTGCTCCCGCTTTATTCGGCTCTGGAGAAGATGGACGGTACGCTGATCGAGGCGGCGCAGGATCTTGGTTGCACGCCGATCAAGGCCTTCTGGCGCGTCACCTTTCCGCTGTCGATCCCCGGCGTGGTGGCAGGCTGCATGCTGGTCTTCATTCCCGCCGTCGGTGAATTCGTCATTCCCGACCTGCTCGGTGGTTCGCAGACGCTGATGATCGGCAAGACGCTCTGGAACGAATTCAACGCCAACCGCGATTGGCCGGTCTCCTCGGCGGTCGCAACGATCCTGCTGATGATCCTGGTGATCCCGATCGTCTTCTTCCAGAACGCCCAGGCCAAGGCCGAAGAGCGGGGGAAATAACTCATGCTGAAATGGACCCGTTTCAACATCATCTCCGTCACGCTCGGCTTTGCCTTTCTCTACCTGCCGATCGTGCTCCTGGTGATCTTCTCCTTCAACGAATCGAAGCTCGTCACCGTCTGGGGCGGCTTCTCCACCAAGTGGTATGTCTCGCTGCTCTCGAACCAGGGCCTGCTTGACGCCGCCTGGGTGACGATCCGTGTCGGCCTGCTGTCGGCGACGGTCGCAACCATCCTCGGCACGATGGCGGCGCTGACGCTGGTGCGCTACACCCGCTTTCGTGGCCGCATGCTGTTTTCGGGCATGATTTACGCGCCGCTCGTCATGCCCGACGTCATCACCGGCCTGTCGCTGTTGCTGCTCTTCGTCGCGATCGGTTTCGACCGCGGCTTCTGGACGATCACGCTCGCGCATACGACGCTGACCATGTGCTTCGTCGCCGTCGTCGTGCAGTCGCGCCTGTTGAGCTTCGATCAATCGATCGAGGAAGCGGCGCAGGATCTCGGCGCGCCGCCGGTGCGGACTTTCTTCGAGATCACCCTGCCGATCATCGCGCCGGCTGTGCTCTCCGGCTGGATCCTTGCCTTCACCCTGTCGCTCGACGACCTGGTGATCGCCAGTTTCACGTCGGGGCCAGGCGCCACCACGCTGCCGATGAGGATCTACAGCCAGGTGCGCCTCGGCGTGACGCCTGAGATCAATGCGGTGTGCACGATCCTGATCGCGATCGTGACCGTTGGTGTCATCTGCGCCTCGGTCGTCACCAAGCGCCGTGAAATCCAGCGCCAGCGGGACGAGCGTGCGGCCGCCGCCGGCGCATGACCTATGGCTGCTTGATGCCGTGTGACGCGCTTTATTGCGCCTGAGGCGTATTGCCGAAAAGCGGAACCGGCGAGATCACCGGGTTCGGCCATGAACCGCCGATGAAGAACGGCAGAAGCGGTAGCTCCGCCGCCTTGGCAGGATCGGTTGCATCAAGCGATCCGGAAAGCGCCAGCCCGTTCGACTGATAGGTGATGACGCCGGAAAGCGTCAGCGTCTGTGTGGCGCCGGCGATGCGGGCGTCGTGCATTTCGGCGGAACCGTTGGCAAAATCGGCCTGAAGGTTGAGCTGGTTGAAGGCGAAGGCGCCGCCTGCTGCCGCGCTCAGCGGAAAGAACGGCTTTTCGGCCGCCTGCGTCCGAAGTGCTGCGGCATCGATGCCGGGAATCGTGCCTTCTCCCGTCCAGAAGTGCAGCCTGCCGGTGACGTCGGCAAGGCCGGTCGTCCAGATCGCCTTCGGCGACTGCAGGTCGAGATCGAGCGATCCGGTTGCAAGCGGCAGCGGACCCTTCAGCTGCAGGCGCTCGGCAAGGGCTGCGAAGTCGGCATTGCGGATCGACAGCTGCAGCTTGCCGCCGCCGTCGAAGTCGCGCTGCGTTGCTTCGAGATGCGCGGTCATTTCACCGCCTTCGAACTGGCTGTCGCCGATATCGAATTTCGCCTCGCCGCCGGCAACGATCATGCTGGCGCCGACATCCGAAAGCTCGAAGAGACCCATCTGCGCGCGCCGCGCGGAAAGCCTGACGTCGACATCCAGCGCCCGCAGCCGTCCGCTTATGCCGGTGGAAATGTCCTCCGCCTCGCCGGCCGCGAGCCTGAGCGCGAAGGCGTCGAGGAAGGGCTTGAGGTTCATCTGGTCGAAGGCAAGCGTGCCGCCGATTTTCGGCCGTTTGCCTGGTTGGGTGAAGAGGTCCATCACCCCGGTGGCGCTCGCTTCGTTCAGCGAGAGGCTGAGATTGTTGAAACGCAGCCCGTTGCCCGACGACATGATGTCGGATTCCAGCGAGGCGCTCTTAAGCGTTTCGATGCCGGGGATCGATTTGCCCGACCATGTCAGAAGTGCGGGCACATCGGGAATGCTGGCGGTGACATTGCCGGAAAAGGCCGAAAGGCTCGCGATACTGGCAATGCCCTGGAAGTGCGCGGTCAAAAGGTTTGATGTGAGCGACGTCCGTGTCTCGGCATTCCTGCCGGCAAAGGCGAGCAGCGGCTGGCGCGAGGCGAAATCGACTTTCAGGTCCTCGCCGTTGATACGGGCGATGACCACCGCCGAGATCCCGCCGGATAGTCTCGGCCAGGCGATATCGGCGGTGACGCTGTCGAAATGATAGGTCGTGGCGGACTCGATGTCGGTTACCACAAGCGTGCCGTCCTCGACGGTTACCGCGCCGATCTCGGCATCGAGATCGGGATCGAGCACCTCAGCTCCGTTTTCGTAACGTACGCCGCTGATCGCGCGTGCGAGCAGGCCGGCATAACTCCAGTCGATCAGCCCTTTTTCGTCGCGCGTGAGCGCCAGCTTGGGGCGCACCAGGTGGAACTCGTGAAAGCTCGTCCGGCCCCTCAACGCATCGATGAGGCTGAAATCGGCCGACAGGCTTTCAATGCTGCCGAGCAGCTTGTCGCCGCTTTCGCGCGGTTGGCGGATGGTGATCTGGTTCAGCGTGATGCGTGGCGTCGGCCAGAATTCGAGAACCGGACTGCCCTTGATCTCGGCATGGTAGCCCGTCCATTTGGACAGCGTGTCCTCGATGCCGGAGCGCACGAAGCCGGTCGAGATGAGATAGGGGGCCGCAACCCTGAGCGCCACGAAAAGCGCCAGCGCGATCAGCAGGAACACCGTCGACAGGCGGGCGAAGGCCGGAAGCCAGCGCGAAACGGGTCCGATCTTCCTGCGCCACCTGCGATGTCTTGACGTGCTCATGATCTCCGCCGGCAAATTCAGCCGGTCATCCCGTTATGCGCTGATTTCGCCGGATATAGGAAATGCCAGGCATATGCAAATCCCATAGGGTGCCCCACGCGTCATTTAAGACGCACAAACGACGCTGTAACACTTTCAATCCTCGCATCGTGCTTTCAGAAAATCGATTCCGATCTCCGGACCGATACGCTGGGTATCGGATCGCGCCGGATCGCGTCGGTTCCGCACTTTATAATGCAATGCAGCATGATATAAAGACGGTATTGGGGAGGAGGATTGAATGCAGGATAACAGACCACTTTGGGTACCCTCGGAGGATGCCGTTGCAAAAAGCCCGATCCATGCCTTCATGGAGCGCTGCAATGCCGATTTCGGGCTTTCTCTTTCGGGCTTTGAGGATCTGCATGCATGGTCGGTGGCCGAGCGGGAGAATTTCTGGTCGACCGTCTGGGATTTCTGCGGCGTCAAGGGAGAGCCTGGCGCAAAGGTGCTTGCCAATGGCGACCGCATGCTGGAAGCCCGCTTCTTTCCCGATGCGACGCTGAACTTCGCCGAAAACCTGCTGTCGGGCCGCGGCGAGGGCGATGCCATCATCTTCCGCGGGGAGGACAAAGCCGAGGACCGCTGGTCGTGGGACCGGCTCCATGTGCTGGTCTCGAAGCTGCAGCAGGCCTTCGCAGCACTCGGCATCGGCAAGGGCGACCGCATCGCCGCGATGATGCCGAACATGCCGGAAACCGTCGCCGCCATGCTCGCCGCCGCTTCGATCGGCGCCATCTGGTCGTCCTGTTCGCCTGATTTCGGCGAGCAGGGCGTGCTCGACCGCTTCGGCCAGATCGGTCCGAAGCTGTTCATCGCCTGCGATGCTTATTGGTATTCCGGCAAGCTGCAGGATGTCGGCGCCAAGGTCGCCACGGTCGCAAAAAGTCTGGGTGTGCCCGCGGTCATCGTCCACTACGCCGGCGATGCGGAGGCCGTGGCGCGCAAGATGCCGGGGGCTTTAACGCTTGAGGCCTTTGTCGCGCCCTATGAGGCAAGGGAGGTCGAGTTCACGCGGCTCGACTTTTCGCACCCGCTTTACATCCTCTTTTCGTCGGGCACGACAGGCGTGCCGAAATGCATCGTGCATTCGGCCGGCGGCACGCTGCTGCAGCACCTCAAGGAGCAGCGGCTGCATTGCGGCCTGCAGGCGGGCGAGAAGCTGTTCTATTTCACCACCTGCGGCTGGATGATGTGGAACTGGCTGGTCAGCGGTCTCGCCAGCGGCGCGACGCTCTGCCTGTTCGACGGTTCGCCCTTCGCCCCCGATGGCAACGTGCTGTTCGACTATGCCGAGGCCGAAAAATTCGCCATCTTCGGCACCTCTGCGAAATATATCGATGCGGTGCGCAAGGGCGGGCTGACGCCGCGCGCGAGCCACGATCTCTCCAGCCTGCGGCTGATGACCTCCACCGGTTCGCCGCTGTCGCCAGAAGGGTTCACCTTCGTCTACGAGGGCATCAAGGAAGACGTACAGCTCGCCTCGATCTCAGGCGGTACCGATATCGTCTCCTGCTTCGTGCTCGGCAATCCTCTGCAGCCGGTCTGGCGCGGCGAAATCCAGGGGGCCGGCCTCGGCCTTGCGGTCGACGTCTGGAACGATGACGGCAAGCCGGTACGTGGGGAGAAAGGTGAGCTCGTCTGCACCAAGGCCTTCCCCTCGATGCCGGTGATGTTCTGGAACGACCCCGACGGCGCCAAATATCGCGCCGCCTATTTCGAACGATTCGACAATGTCTGGTGCCACGGCGATTTCGCCGAATGGACGGAGCATGGCGGCCTTGTCATTCACGGCCGTTCGGATGCGACGCTCAATCCTGGCGGCGTTCGCATCGGCACGGCCGAGATCTACAATCAGGTGGAGCAGATGGAGGAGGTGGCCGAGGCGCTCTGCATCGGCCAGGACTGGGACGACGACGTGCGCGTCATCCTCTTCGTCCGACTTGCCCCGGATGTGACGCTGACCGAGGATCTCGTCAAGGCGATCAAGACCCGCATCCGCACCGGCGCCTCGCCGCGGCACGTGCCGGCGAAGATCATCGCGGTTGCCGATATTCCCCGCACCAAGTCCGGCAAGATCGTCGAGCTTGCCGTGCGCGAGGTCGTTCACGGCCGGCCGGTGAAGAACCAGGAAGCGCTTGCCAATCCAGAGGCGTTGGGGCTCTTCGCCGGGCTAAGCGAGCTGAAGGATTGACAGCGATCGTAGATTACAAGCTTTCACCCTTTATCAATTTCCTGTCATGGAAACCTTTCGTTAAGAAAGGTTTGTCAAAGGTGAAGCTAACTTGGGGGCCGCACATGAACGATGCGGCCTGGGGCCTTCGGGCCTCCGAAACATGACGTTGATCGACTGAGCTCTTGTTGAACAGCACCAAATTCAAAGGCGGCCTCCTGGCTGCCTTTTCTTTATCAACCGGCCAGCACCCGCTGCGACGGAAAGGTGATCTCGACGAGCGTGCCCTCGTTCGGCGCCGAATTGATCGAGAAGGTGGCTCGGTTGGCATCCACCATCGCCTTGGTCAACGGCAGGCCGAGCCCGGTGCCGTCGCCGCGATGACGCGATTGGGTCGAGGAGACCTGCCGGAACGGCTTCATCGCCTGGTCGAGCTCGCTGCGCGTCATGCCGATGCCGGTATCGCGGACCCTGAGGACGACGCTGCCATTCGCCTCATAGGAGGTGGAAACGACGATCTGCCCGCCTGACGGGGTGAAGCGGATGGCGTTCGACAGGATGTTGAGCGCGATCTGCTTGATCGAGCGCAGATCCGCCACGACCTCGGGCACTGCATGCGACAGCGCCGTGCGGATGATGACGCGCTGGCCGTTCGCCTGCGGCTGTACCAGAGCCACGGCCTCGGAGACCGCCTCGTTGAGGCCGACGGCGGCAAAATCGAGATCCATCTCGCCCGCCTCGATCTTCGAAATGTCGAGCAGGTCGTTGACGATATCGAGGACGTGCCGGCCGGAGCGGCCGATGTCGTTGGCATATTCGATATAACGCGGATGGCCGATCGGCCCGAAGCGCTCGCCGGCCATCATGTCGGAAAAGCCGATGATGGCGTTGAGCGGCGTGCGGATCTCGTGACTGACGCGGGCGAGGAAATCGGTCTTGTGGGCGTTGGCGGTTTCGGCCGCACCCTTGGCGTTGCGCAGCTCGTCCTCGGTGCGCTTCCATTGGGTGATATCGCGGATGACCGCGCAGTAGCCGTTGGAGGAGGTGAGCTGGCCCATCGTCATGAACAGCGGTACGAAGCCGCCGGCGGCCTCGCGGCCGATCACTTCGCGCCCGTCGTTTAACACGCTTGCCACGCCATGGTCGGAGAGGCCGTTCAGATAGTCGATGACTGCCTTCTGGCTCTCATGGGCAAATAGCATGACGAAGGGTTTGCCGCGCGTCTCCTGTTCGTCGTAGTTGAAAAGCGCGCTGGCCGACCGGTTCATCGAGCGGATGTCGCCCTCCGTGCCGATGACGACGACGCCGTCGGTCGCCGTTTCCAGGATCGAGCGCAATTCTTCCACTTCGACCTGGAGTTTAGCGACTTTCTCGACCATCCGCTCGGGGCGGCCTTCAGAGCGGCCATCGGAGCGGCTTGCGTCGCTGCGGCCATCTTCCTTGCCTTCCACCGGCATCAGCGCCAGCATCAGGGCGTTGGCGTCTTCCCAGCGCACAGATTGCAGCCGCGCGGTCACCGGCGCCAGCGTATCATCGGCCTTGACGAGCATCATAGTGCCGGAGCCTGCGGCATTCTCCTCGAGTTCGCGACGCTGCAGCAGGGCTTCGATGCCGCCCACTTCACGTAATGCCTCGAGCGTGCCGTAGCCCGTCAACCGCATGAATTCCGGATTGGCATGGATCAGCGCATCGCCGATATGGATGAGCACGGCAACAGGCAGTTGGTCGACCGTTCCCACCGAAAGCCCGTCCGTCATCTTGATGCGCGGCGGGATGAAGCTGGTGAGAACCTCGATCTGACTGGCCGTCTCCTCCAGCCCTTCCGTTGCCTCGTCCTCGTATATAACGTTCGGCTCTTCGGTGGCGCCATCGTCTTCGCGCTCCGCCTCGACGGCATTCTCGAAAATCGCCTCCTGCGGCGCGATCTCCTCGTCAGACGGTATGTCCGCCTGCTCAGTGGTGGGTGTTTCGGCCTCGAACGCTTCGGGTCCGGGGGCCTCTTCGAAGCCGGCCGTTTCCGTGACCGCGGGTTCCGCCGGCGCCGGGCTGCTAGGCTCGTCCTTGTTGGCGCCGAAGGCTTCGAGGCGCTTGGCGATCTCGCGGAAATTGGCCTGTTCGGCAGCCGTCAGTCCGGCGCCGCTGTTGTGGAGCTGAACGATCTTGTCGGAGAAACGGCGATTGGGCGTTTCCGAAATCCGAAGCGCCGGCGGCTCGTCCGAAACATCCGCTGCCGGCTCGGCGGCAGGTGCTTCGTCGGCGCCGACCGCCTGTTCTTCTACGGCATTCTCCGGCGCTGATGTCTCCACGATCGCCTCTTCGGCAGTGATCTCTTCCGGTCCTGTCTCTTCGGTCTCCGGCTCGGCTGCCGTAAACGCTTGGTCGTCGATCTCTTCCGCTTCGATGGTTTCGGCCGAGACCTCTTGGGGGGCGGCTTCCGCTTCACCTGCCACTTCGGCGACGGGCTCTGCCACCGGGCCGAGGCTCGCTGCATCATGGCCGATACCATCAGGGCCAAGCGTCAGGCCGAGCGCCAGCGGATCTTCCTGTGCATCGGAAAGCCGCACGACGCCGAACCCGCGGAAGCCATCGAAGTCGCGGTTGCGGGTATAGGTCGGCAGCGCCGCCAGATCGACCGGAACGACGAGGCTGGTGCCTTCGACGGGCCAGAGGATCGTCTTGCCCGACCACGTGTCGCGGCGGGCGAGCGCCTCGGAAAGCTTGCCGTCAGGATCGAGATTGAAGAGGGCGGCGACATCGCCGAAAGCAGAGCCGATGATATCGGACGCATGCGGACCGACGGCCTCGGCAAATTCGTGGCTGACCTCGGTGAACCGGCCTTCGGCGTCGATCTTCCAGACGAAGCGCGTGGCGCGGCTATTCGGCCTGAAGACGAAGCCGGGCTCAGCCGCAAGCTCAGGGGCAGGGGGCGTATCGGGGACGAGAGACGGTGCGATGGCGGGTTCTTCGTGAACCGCTGCCGGCGCCTCTTCGACAGGCGTTTCGCCGGCTTCGGCAAGCGGTTCCGCCGTCACCGTTTCCACCGTCTCCGCAATGGAGGTCAAATCGTCCTCAATGACCGCGGCGGGCTCGGTGGCCTCATCCGCGCCGCTATCGATCATGTTGCCGTCGCTCTTCGGCTCCGCATCCGCGGCAGGAGGCGTCTCTTCAACCGCCTCGTCTGCGGATGCCGCGGCTGTCTCGGCCGGCTGTTCGCTTTCGCCGGCGATCTCCTCGAGCGTCTCCTCGACCTCTTCGATCCCCGAAACCACGTCGATGATTTCGGTAAAGCCTGCTGGGGTGACAGGGTCGTCCTGAAGCACTTCGGCCGGCGGCGCGCTTTCTTCCTGTGTGGGCGCATCGACTGGATGCGCGGGCGCATCGACGGGATCGAGCGTGGGCGCGTCGAGCGGGTCGAGATGACCGATCGCGGCCTCCACCGCAAAGAGCAGATTGAGCGCTGGATCGTCGCTGAGCTTGCCGACCGCGGCCGGAAGATTGCCTCTGGCGGTCGCGACAGGTCGCTTCACCAACCGGTCGGGATGCGCGCCGGCAAGGTTGATCAAGGTCTTTGCCGTCTGCTCGGAGATCCCGAGCGAGGCAAAGCCCGGCGAAGCCGCGATGACCTCGCCATTGGCACCGATCACCGCCATATGCGTGTCGGGATCATCGAGTCCCTGCAGCATCTGGGCGGCCGATGCGCCGGCCGCGAGGGGCTTTGCCGAGACCGGCACCGAAAACAGGATGGCCTTTTCTCCCTGGGAAAGCCGAATCAGTTCGGCCGCCGCCTGCACCTGTGCTCGCTGGAAGCCCTTGGTGATGCGGATCATCAGGCTGCGGCTGTCGCCGATATCGGTCAGCTGGCGCGCCGCCGTTTCCAGCTGGCGGAAGGTGATGTCGGCGCGGTCGACCCCCTGATCGAGCAGGTCATAGACTGCCGAATGGCCGAAAAGCTCCGCACCCGCACCGTTCGCCCAGAGCAGACGCGCAAGATCGGCCGAAAACAGCACCATGGCCTCGCCGCGTGAAAAGCGTTCCCGCACCCGTGCATGCACGGCGATATCGATGAACGGATATTGGACTGCGGGCATGTTCGAACCTTGTCGCTGTCGGCCTTCTTAAATTAACGGCTTATTAATAACTGCGGGGCGCATGCCGGTCCAGAAGAGGAGGGGGTTTTCGGCCGGAAAGGTTAACGTCTTGTGCACTGCACAATAATTGTTGCAATGCACAATGAAATGTCTTATATAAGCATCATCCAACTAACGCAGGCAGCGGCTGCCTCAACCCAAAGGATGCGACCCATGGCTACCATAAAGACCGACGACGTTTTTTCAATCGCTTCTTTCGACCCGTCCAAGTTCACGGAATCCTTCCGTGAATTCGCCGAAAAGGGCGCTCAGCAGTCGAAAGACGCTTATGCCAAGCTGAAGACCGCTGGCGAGGAAGCCGGCAAGACGCTCGAAGCCACCGTCCAGACGGCTCAGGCCGGCTCGGTCGAGATCGGCCTGAAGGCGATCGACATCCTGCGCATCAATTCCGAGAACTCGCTGTCGCACTTCGAAGCGCTGCTCGGCGTCAAGTCGCCGGCCGAATTCTTCGAGCTGCAGACCTCGTTCATCCGCAAGCAGGCCGAACTCACCGTCGAGCAGGCCAAGTCGATCCAGGAAACCACCAAGCAGGTGGCCGAAAAGCTCGCAAAGCCCTCCAAGGACGCCGCCGAAAAGGCCATGGCTTCCTTCAAGGTTGCCTGATCGGTCTTTACCGATCGGAGATAAAAGGCTGGACCTCGCGTCCAGCCTTTTTGTATATTGACGAGGAATGGGGCTTGAATTCATCTCCAAGTCCTCGTATGTGACCCCCGTCGCGCCAAGCGCGATTTATGCGGTTGTAGCTCAGTTGGTTAGAGCGCAGGTTTGTGGCACCTGAGGTCGGAGGTTCGAGACCCCCCAACCGTACCATCTCCCACTTGTCCATATCGAAGACATAGGTAACAGATCGTCCCTAAGACATGGGTGGCAACCTCGTGCAGAAACGGGTCGTCGATCGATCGCAAAGTCCTTTGCATGACGGCACGCGCACATCGCTGGGTAGGCGCTTGACCAGCAGTTCTCTGACCTTCCTGGCACCCCAATGCGGCTTCTTTTGCCAGATGATCATCGACTCGACCGGCTGAGGTAGTTGGTTGGCGCAGCGCACCGGGCGCAAGACAGATCCGTTCAGGGCTTCCGGGCCATCATCTTTGTAGGAATTGAAGATTTTGTAGCCGGTCGTGCCCGAGATGGCGAATTCCGTTCGCGCAGTTGGTCAATCGCATGAAAGCGAATCTCGCTTGATTATGTCGCTGCCAACTACTCCTCTAAGGGTCTCCAGGTGCCCTTCGCAAACCGTCTCGACCAGTTCGAGAAGCACGGTCGTTCGCTCGTGAACCCAGCCTAACGCCTCTTCACTGATCTCGTAATGTTTCGAGTAGCGCGCCTTCACGTACGCCTCGTTCAGTGTGTTGAACCAGGCGCGTTCCTTGTGCTGATCGCGCGGAAAGGCTTCGGCGAGGCGGCGGTCCTGCTCCTCCGCAATCGAGCGCAGGAACTTGATGTTGTGCGATGGTGGGCCGTAATTGGTCAGAGTGAGCACGACGCAGGAATAGGCTTGCTCGAGCGATTGATGAGTCAAGAAGGCAGATTCGTTGAAATCGCTCTCTCGCGAATAAAACATCGCGCCCTTGTAGAATTTCGATGCTGCCTTAAACCGGTGATCAAAATGCTCCTTCGCGACGCGGAGCCGATCCTCGATCGGAAGCGGTTCGGGCTCCGCCAGCGGCTCATCGTCCAGTTCGTAGAGAACGATGCCTTCCTTGCGGATGTCGGAGAAGAAATATTGCCCCTCCCTGAGGTAGGTATTCACCTCGCGTCTGGAATGGACGATAAAGCTCACCGGCGTTTCGATCGAGGCGTCGTGAATGAGGCGGTCGGCGGCCTTGTACCAGTACTCGGCGAACTCGCAGAGCTTGCGGTTGTTGACGATGATCAGCAGATCGAAATCGGAGCGATACCCCTTCATGGTGAAAGGTTCATCGACCCATCCGCCCTTGGCGTAGGAGCCGAACAGAATGATCTTCAGGATCCTGCCGCGCTTCTTGAAATCGGCGGTACCCTCTTTCAACGCGTCCTCGAATTCCTCGTGGAGGATTTCCAGGACGCGGCCGAGTTCTCGCTGCTTGCGAAGCGGCATATGTTCAAGCGACGATTTCATAAGCAATCGATAGGCGAAAGATCCAATATCGTCTACTGGCAATTTTAGCATCGCTCAACTCCAGTTTTGCCCTTACGTCTCATCCGGTTGCCAACCCCACGCTGAGGATTGATGAAAAGCTTCAAGCGCTTAGGGACGAGGATTGTCTGAATTCGGCGTAGTTGGAACGCCATGCCTTGGGGCGAACAAAGCATGAAATCCGGCTTAGATTATACTGTCTTGAATAAAACAGTTAAATCGCCTATTTGTCGCAGTTGATGGACCCGCGCGAAAACCGGAGACAAGCGCGGAGCGCGTCAGTCGTTCGGTCTGACTATTGTGAAAGAGCGATGTCGCTCGTTGGTGCAACTGCTCCGAATATGCGAGGACAATCATGGCGATCATGTTCGTCAGAGCGCAGGTGATCAGCCGGGGAGCGGGACGCAACATCGTCGCGGCCGCCGCCTATCGTCATCGCACCAGGATGATGGACGAACAGGCCGGCACGTCGTTCAGCTATCGGCGCGGCGCCTCCGAGCTGGTGCACGAGGAACTGGCCCTGCCGGATCAGGCGCCGAATTGGCTGCGGTCGGCGGTTGAGGGGCGTTCCGTTGCCGGTGCCAGTGAAGCGCTGTGGAATGCTGTTGAAGCTTTCGAGAAACTGGCAAACGCGCGGCTGGCGAGAGAGCTGATTATCGCGCTGCCGGAAGAGCTGACGCGGGCCGAGAACATCGCACTGGTGCGCGAATTCGTCCGTGATAATTTCACGTCCGAGGCAATGGTCGCCGGTTGGGTCTACCACGACAAGGATAGCAACCCGCATATTCATCTGCTGACGACCGTGAGACCGCTGACGGAAGAGGGCTTCGGGCCGAAAAACGCTCCTGTCTTGGGAGAGAATGGCGAGCCACTGCGTTTCTTCCCGCCCGGGCGGCCCGGGGGTCGGATTGTCTATAAGTCATGGGGCGGCGACAAGGAAACCTTGCAGGCCTGGAAAGTCGCCTGGGCGGAGACGGCCAACCGGCACCTGGCGCTTGCAGGCCACGAGATCCGGCTCGATGGCCGCTCCTATGCCGAGCAGGGTCTCGATGGCATCGCGCAAAGACACCTCGGGCCGGAAAAGGCAGCCCTTTCCCGCCGGGGTGCCGAGATGTATTTCGCGCCAGCCGATCTTGCCCGTCGCCACGAGATGGCCGACCGGCTGCTGGTAGATCCTGCGCTTCTGCTGAAGCAGTTGAGCAATGAACGCTCCACCTTCGATGAGCGCGATATCGCCAAGGCGCTGCATCGCTACGTCGACGATCCCGCAGACTTCGCCAATATCCGGGCGCGGCTGATGGCGTCGGACGATCTGGTCATGCTGAAGCCGCAGCAGGTCGATGCCGAAACGGGAAAGGCGAGCGAACCTGCCGTGTTTACCACGCGCGACATTCTTCGCATCGAATATGACATGGCGCGGTCGGCGCAGGTCTTGTCGGAACGTCGCGGTTTTGCCGTTCCGTCACGGCATGTCGCGGCCGCCGTCAAGAACATCGAAACCCGCGATCCCGAAAAGCCTTTCAAGCTCGATGCAGAACAGGTGGACGCCATCCGTCATGTCGCCGGCGACAGCGGCATTGCGGCCATTGTCGGCCTTGCCGGTGCCGGCAAATCGACTCTGCTTGCCGGCGCACGTGTTGCCTGGGAAAGCGAAGGTCGCCGGGTGATCGGTGCTGCCCTTGCCGGCAAGGCCGCCGAAGGACTGGAAGACAGTTCCGGCATCAGGTCGCGAACACTGGCCTCCTGGGAACTCGCCTGGGCCAGCGGACACGAGACGCTTCACCGCGGCGACGTGGTGGTTGTCGACGAGGCCGGCATGGTGTCGTCGCAGCAAATGGCGCGTGTGCTGAAGATCGTGGAACAGGCGGGGGCGAAAGTCGTTCTGGTCGGCGATGCGATGCAGCTTCAGCCGATCCAGGCGGGTGCGGCCTTCCGGGCGATCACCGAGCGGATCGGTTTTGCCGAACTCGCCGGCGTGCGCCGCCAGCGGGAACCCTGGGCGCGTGAGGCGTCGCGGCTTTTTGCGCGCGGCGAGATCGAGAAAGGTCTCGACGCCTATGCGCAACAGGGTCATCTCATCGAGGCAGAGACGCGCGACGAAGTCATCGGGCGGATCGTCGCCGATTGGAGCGAAGCGCGCAAACTGGCAATCGAGACGTCGGTCCTCGAAGGCAATGACGGTCGTCTCCGCGGTGACGAGCTTCTGGTGCTTGCCCATACCAATGCCGACGTGAAGCGTCTGAACGAAGCGCTGCGATCGGTGATGACAGGAGAGGGCGCGCTTCGTGAGGGCCGCTCTTTCCAGGCCGAACGCGGCGCACGAGAATTCGCCGCCGGCGACCGCATCATCTTCCTGGAGAATGCCCGCTTCCTCGAGCCACGTGCTCCCCGTCTCGGTCCGCAATATGTCAAGAACGGCATGCTCGGGACGGTCGTATCCACCGGCGACAAACGGGGCGAGGTTTTGCTTTCGGTGCGTCTCGACAATGGCCGGGACGTCGTCATCAGTGAGAACAGCTATCGCAATGTCGATCGTGGCTACGCCGCGACCATTCACAAATCACAAGGTGCCACCGTCGAGCGAACCTTCGTGCTTGCCACCGGCATGATGGACCAGCATCTGACCTATGTGTCGATGACCCGACATCGCGACCGCGCCGACCTCTATGCGGCAAAGGAAGATTTTGAAGCGAGGCCGGAATGGGGGAGGAAGGCGCGTGTCGATCATGCTGCCGGTGTGACCGGCGAGCTCGTGGAAACAGGACAAGCCAAATTCCGGCCGAATGATGAGGATGCGGACGACAGTCCCTATGCCGACGTAAAGACGGACGACGGAGCCGTCCATCGTCTCAAGGGTGTGAGCTTGCCGAAGGCGCTCGAAGAAGGTGGTGTCTCAGAAGGCGACACCGTCACCCTGCGCAAGGATGGCGTGGAGCGGGTCAAGGTTCAGGTTCCGATCGTCGATGAGCAAACCGGCCAGAAGCGGTTCGAGAAAAGAGAAGTCGACCGCAATGTCTGGACCGCGAAACGCATCGAAACCGCCCAAGCCCGGCTGGAGCGCGTCGAGCGGGAAAGCCATCGGCCGGATGTGTTCAAGCAGCTCGTCGAACGTCTGTCGCGCTCCGGTGCCAAGACGACCACGCTCGATTTTGAAAGCGAGGCCGGTTATCGCGCCCATGCCGACGACTTTGCGCGACGCCGGGGGCTCGACGCTCTTTCCCAAGCTGCGGCCGGCATGGAAGAGGAGGTCTCGCGGCAGTGGGCGTGGATTGCCGAGAAGCGCGAGCAGGTGGCTGAGCTCTGGGAGCGGACCAGCATGGCGCTCGGCTTCGCGATCGAGCGGGAACGACGTATCTCCTACAATGAGGAGCGAATTGAAACGCAACCTGTCTCGGATGCAGACACTGGCCGTGCGCGGTATCTGATCGCGCCCACCACGGTCTTTGCCAGGACCGTCGCCGAAGATGCGCGGCTGGCTCAGCTTGCGTCGCCGGCCTGGAAGGAGCGGGAAGCAATTCTGCGGCCGCTGCTGGAGAAGATCTATCGTGACCCGGATGCAGCACTTGTCGCCCTGAACGCGCTTTCCTCGGATGCAGGCCTCGAACCCCGCAAGCTCGCCGACGATCTTGCCGCTGCACCCGATCGGCTCGGCCGCCTGCGTGGTTCCGATCTGATCGTCGACGGTCGGGCCGCACGTGACGAGCGCAGCGTCGCGACCGCGGCATTGCTGGAACTGATACCGTTGGCCCGCGCCCATGCGACGGAGTTCCGCCGGAGTGCCGAACGCTTCGATCTCCGTGAGCAACAGCGCCGCGCTCATATGTCCCTGCCGATCCCGGCGCCCTCCAGAAAGGCGATGAAGCGTCTCGTCGAGATCGAGGCGGTGCGCAGGCAGGGAGGGGACGACGCCTACAAGAGCGCCTTTGCGCTCGCCACAGAAGACCGCTCGCTCGTGCAGGAGATCAAGGCCGTCAGCGAGGCGCTCACCGCCCGCTTCGGCTGGAGCGCCTTTACCTCGAAGGCCGATGCGATTGCCGAACGCAACGTCGTCGAGCGTATGCCGGAGGACCTCGCGAGCACCAGACGCGAGAAGTTGGTTGGCCTATTCGAAGCCGTGAAGCGTTTTGCCGACGAGCAGCATCTCGCCGAGCGGCGGGATCGCTCGAGGATCGTTGCTGGCGCCAGTGCCGATCAGGGGATGGAGGCAGGCAAGGAGAATGCCGCGGTGCTGCCTATGCTCGCCGCAGTCACCGAATTCAAGACCCCGATCGACGAGGAGGCGAGATCGCGCACTCTCGCCACGCCGCTGTATCGCCAGCAGCGCGCCGCGCTGGCGACCGTGGCAAGCATGATCTGGCGCGATCCGGCAGGCGCCGTCGGCAAGATCGAAGAACTACTTGCCAAAGGTTTTGCCGGTGAGCGCATCGCCGCTGCGGTGACCAACGATCCGGCCGCCTACGGCGCCTTGCGCGGTTCTGATCGCCTGATGGATCGGATGCTGGCTTCCGGCCGGGAGCGGAAGGAGGCAGTGCAGGCCGTGCCTGAAGCCGCCGCCCGCCTGCGCGCGCTCGGTTCGGCCTACGTCAATGTGCTCGATGCCGAACGCCAGGCTATTGCCGAGGAGCGACGGCGCATGACAGTCGCCATTCCCGGCCTGTCGAAGGCGGCGGAAGAGGCGCTCACGCGCCTGACCGCTGAGGTGAAGAACAACGGTCGCAAGCGGAATGCAACGGCCGTTTCTCTCGATCCAATTATTCGCCAGGAATTTGCCGCTGTCAGCAGGGCGCTCGATGAGCGCTTCGGTCGCAATGCGATCCTCCGCGGCGAAAAGGATCTCATCCACCGCGTACCACAGATGCAGCGCCATGCCTTCGAGGCGATGAAGGAAAAGCTGAAGGTTCTGCAGCAGGCCGCTCGTATGGAAAGCAGCGAGCAGATCATCTCGGAGCGGCGCCAGCGGGCTGTCAGCCGTGGGCATGGCATCGATATGAATGGCCCTTAAGCAAAACAAGAGAGGCCATTTCTGTTGATCTGTATCCATAAAATGGATCAGTCTTGGCGGGAGTGTTCCGGTTGCATTATCCGGGCTGGGAAACGAACGGATGGCAAAGAAGGTATCGCAGCTCAGGTGAGCAGAATGCGTTTATCCAGACGCATAGGCGATAAGGGGCGCCGGCGAAAATGCCAAACGACTAATTCCGATTGGATTGGAGCCGAATGCCGCTGCTGGAAATGAGGAAGATCTTCGCCGACAAAAATACGGATCCTGACGTTTCGATGGAACCCGCGCCGTTTCGGGCCGTTCTCCAGCTGACGGGAGAATACGCATGTCGAAAACCCTGCTCTACGGCGCGACGAAGATCGACGAGACCAACAGCGCTTATGCGCCGATCGAGAGCCTCGCCCAGTTCCAGTGGAAGAACCGCGTCTTCATCCTATTCGCCGACAGGGATAATTCCCGCGCTGCCCGGCAGGAAAATCACCTGCTCGCCAACCGTTCGGCCCTCGATGAGCGCGACCTGGTGGTGCTGAAGGTTTCCGGCGCCGGCGTCCGTCCGCTCTTCGGTGCGGCCGACGATCTCGACGGCGAAGCGATCCGCCGCGATCTCGAGGCGGCGGAGGTCGGCGAATTCGCCGCTTTCCTTCTCGGCAAGGACGGCACCGTGAAGCTCAAGGCCAGCGAGCCGATTACCGATGGCGAGCTCTTCGCCATCATCGACAGCATGCCGATGCGTGCTGCGGAATCGCTGAAGCCGGACAAATAAACCCGAACGTCGCGTAAACGGAAATCATGAAAGGGAGGCGGTCATGTCCGTGCCCAACGAACCCATTCCCGACCAGCCGCCGATGCCCGGGCCTGGCTGGAAGCCAGAGCCTCCGATCAAGGAACCCGAGCCTGACCGGCTGCCCGACGAAGCGCCGGTTCCAAATCCCGACGAGAACGACGAACCGGCAAAACACACTTTCGAGACTTAAAGAAAGATGTGCCGTTCGGCGCTGACGAGTTCCTGAAGAAAATCGGCGACGCTCCTGACGCGTAGCAGGTCGCGCGCGGTTTCGTGATAGGTCGTCCAGTAAGCGCGCCGGATCGAAACCTCCGGCAAAATGCGCTGGAGTTCCGGATATTGCCTGGCGATATAATCATGCAGGATGCCGATGCCGGCGCCTGTTCGCACCGCCTCCGTCTGTCCGATCGCCGTCGAAATCTCGAAGCCTGCATCCCAACTCCGCATGACTGCGCCGGAAAAATTCAGGGACGCGGTGAAGATCAGGTCTTCGACATAGCCGATGCGGCGATGGGCCTTGAGCGCGTCGATATCGGCAGGTGCTCCCTGTGACGCCAGATAATTTCGCGAGGCATAAAGGCCGAGCGTGTAATCCGTCAGCTTCGAGGAAACGAGCCGGCCTTGGTCCGGTCGCTCGAGCGTGATGGCGATATCGGCCTCGCGCTGCGAGAGCGAGAAGGACCGGGGAACCGGTACGAGTTGGATCTTCAGCTCCGGATGGCGCTCGATCAATCTGCCCATGCGCGGCGCAAGGAAGGAAACACCGAAGCCGTCGGGCGCCCCGACGCGCACAGTCCCGGCAATTGCCGTATCTGTGTGGCCGAGGCAGGCCTGCACGGCCAGCATTTCCGTTTCCATCCGCTCTGCGGATGCCAGGAACACTTCGCCTTCGGCCGTCAGCTCGCAGCCATTCGTGCGACGGATGAAAAGCCGCGTCTTCAGCGCCTCTTCCAGCGACGTCAGTCGACGCGAGAGCGTGGCGTGATTGAGCCCCAGCCGCTTCGAGGCGGCAAGGATCTGCCCGGTGCGGGCGACGGCGAGGAAAATACGAACATCGTCCCAGTTCATGGCTTGGCACGTATTGCGATCGGATCGACCTCGATAAGCGTCAGCGATGTCACCATGTGCGCCGTCTGGTTCTTGTACTTAAGGAAATGCGGTGTTCGCAGATGGGCGTCGTATGCTTCCTGGTCGGCGTAGACTTCAAGGATACGGATCCGGTTTGGGGTGTCCCTGATGGAAACGGCGCTCAGGGAAAGGACGCCGTCTTCCAGCGCTAGGGATGCTTCGATTTCTTCCGTGAGCACTGCGCGATAGGTTTCAAGCGTGTCCGGATCGATCTCCAACTCCGCCATTCTGACGACGGGTTTCCGGCTCATCGGTTTGACCTCCCCTTTGGGGTTTGACTTGTTGGCGTGCGGTGCCAAGTTTGGAAGCAACGGCAGCGCCTGATGCAATGATAGAGCTATAATTTGCGCACAACGGTTGCTTATATCAGCGCATTGATTTGTGCAAATTGAAGTGCGATTGTCGGCCATCCAAAAACAGGAGGAACACCCATGCGTGAGATCGGTCATTTCATCGGCGGCAAACAGGTTGCCGGCACCAGCGGCCGCGTCAGCAACGTCTACAATCCGGCAACAGGCGAAGTGCAGGCGACGGTCGCGCTCGCAAGCGTCGAGGAACTGCGCGCCGCTGTCGAAAACGCCAAGGCTGCGCAACCGAAATGGGCTGCCACCAATCCGCAGCGCCGCGCCCGCGTCTTCTTCAAATTCGTCGAACTCCTGAACAAGCACATGGACGAGCTCGCCGAAATCCTCTCCAAGGAACACGGCAAGACGATCGAGGATGCCAAGGGCGACGTTATCCGCGGCCTCGAAGTCTGCGAATTCGTCTGCGGCATTCCCCATCTCGCCAAGGGCGAGTTCACCGAAGGCGCCGGGCCGGCGATCGACATGTATTCGATCCGCCAGCCGGTCGGAATCGGCGCCGGCATTACGCCCTTCAATTTCCCCGGCATGATCCCCATGTGGATGTTTGCGCCGGCGATTGCCTGCGGCAACGCCTTTATCCTGAAGCCCTCCGAGCGTGATCCCTCCCTGCCGATCCGCCTCGCCGAACTGATGATCGAGGCCGGTCTGCCCGCCGGCATCCTCAACGTCGTCAATGGTGACAAGGGTGCGGTCGACGCGATCCTTACCGATCCCGAT
This sequence comes from Rhizobium sp. WYCCWR10014, assembly GCF_001657485.1. Classification (GTDB taxonomy): domain Bacteria; phylum Pseudomonadota; class Alphaproteobacteria; order Rhizobiales; family Rhizobiaceae; genus Rhizobium. Next base: position 18,879 of record NZ_LXFU01000039.1, on the reverse strand, counting down.
ATCGGCGCCGTCTCCTTCGTTGGCTCGACGCCGATCGCCCGCTACGTCTATGGCACCGCGGCGATGAACGGCAAACGCGCCCAGTGCTTCGGCGGCGCCAAGAACCACATGATCATCATGCCCGATGCTGACCTGGATCAGGCCGTCAACGCGCTGATGGGCGCAGGCTACGGTTCGGCTGGCGAGCGTTGCATGGCGATCTCGGTTGCCGTTCCGGTCGGCGAGGAGACCGCCAACCGCCTCGTCGAGAAGCTGACGCCGAAGATCGAATCCCTGCGCATCGGCCCCTATACCGACGACAAGGCCGACATGGGCCCGCTCGTCACCAAGGAAGCCTATACCCGTGTTCGCGGCCTGATCGACCGCGGTATCGAGGAAGGTGCCAAGCTCGTCGTCGACGGCCGCGATTTCAAGCTCCAGGGTTATGAAGACGGCTATTTTGTCGGCGGTTGCCTGTTCGATCACGTCACGCCTGAGATGGATATCTACAAGACCGAGATCTTCGGGCCTGTTCTCTCCGTCGTTCGTGCCCAGAACTATGAGGAGGCGCTGTCTCTGCCGATGAAGCACGAATATGGCAACGGCGTCGCCATCTACACCCGTGACGGCGATGCCGCCCGCGATTTTGCCTCGCGCATCAATATCGGCATGATCGGCATCAACGTTCCGATCCCGGTTCCGCTCGCCTACCACTCCTTCGGCGGCTGGAAGGCCTCGAGCTTCGGCGACCTCAACCAGCATGGCACGGATTCGATCAAGTTCTGGACGAAGACCAAGACCGTCACCGCCCGCTGGCCCTCCGGCATCAAGAGCGGCGCGGAATTCGTCATGCCGACGATGAAGTGATCTCCACAAGCTTCCAATCTTCAATCTGCAATCCGGGGGCCTTTCGGCCTCCGGATTTTTCGATTCTAAGTTGTTGATTTTTGCCCGATTTGCTTTCAGATGAGCAGCCGGGCGCGTGATTCCAGTCATGAGCCGGTCGGGCCTGTTACGCTTTGGGGGAAGCAAAATATGGATAATCGAGTGTCCGCGGGCGCCGCGGCCAACGCATTCGAGCGTGCCAGGTTCACCGGCACGGCATCGGAATATTTCGGCATCTGGATCGTCAACGTTCTTCTGACGATCCTAACGCTTGGCATCTATTCGGCCTGGGCGAAGGTGCGGCGAAACCGTTATTTCTACGGCAATACCGTCCTGCTCGGCCGCGGTTTCGAATATCATGCTACCGGCAAGCAGATCCTTATCGGCCGCCTCATTGTGGTGGCCTTCGTTATCGTGGCCAACATTCTGGCGGCGATCCATCCGCTGTTCTCGCTAGTGACCACGGTCCTCATCCTCATCGCACTTCCCTGGCTGATCGTGAGGGGCCTTCGTTTCAACGCCCGCGTGACCAGTTATCGCAACGTCCGATTTGATTTCACCGGCACTGCGGGCGGCGCCTTCGTCTCCGTCATGCTCGGAAGCCTCGTCGCCGTCCTGTCGCTGGGTCTGCTGGCGCCCTTCGCCAGTCGCTGGCTCAACCGCTACATCTTCAACAATCTCCGCTACGGCAACCGACCGTTCCAAACGGATCCCAAAGTTGGCGCGCTTTACGGCGCGCTTCTCGTCCCGGCCCTGATGGTCGTGCTAGGCGCCGTCGTGCTCGTTGCGGTGGTTGCGATCGCGGTCGTCGGAATGCAGGCGAATGACGCTGGCGCGTTCGAGCGCGATCCCGATATTGTGATGATAGTGTCGGGAATGTACCTGGCCGTCTTCGGTGTCCTGATCATCTATGGCGTTGCCGGTCTCATCTATCGGGCGGCCGTCCACAACATCGTCTGGTCGTCGACGCAGATCGACGGCCGGCATGTCTTGCGGAGCGATCTTTCCCGTGCACGCTATGCCTGGATCGCCATATCGAACGTCGTGGTGACGGTGCTCACCCTCGGCCTGATGCGCCCCTGGGCGGCGGTTCGGCTGGCGCGTTATGTCACCGAGCACACAGCGATCCGCATCGAAGGCGAGATCGGCGAGGTCTTTACGCAGTTTGAAGCCAGCGGCACTGCCATCGGTTCGGAATATATGAGCATGGAAGGGCTTGATTTTGGTTTCTGACGGAGAAACCATCGCGACGGGGGAATGGTATCCGCCGCATTCGAGCGCCGCCGTTCCCGCCCACCTGCTGTCGCGGGGCGGGCGCCTCATCGCCGTCACCGCGGAAGGTGCGACTCTTTCCGATGGCGCCATCGGAAAGGTCTCCTTTACGGCGCGCGTCGGATCGATCCCCCGGCGTGCGGTCTTTACCGACGGTTCGGTCTTCGAGAGCGCCGACAATGACGCAATCGATGCCTTTCTTCGCGCTGGCGGCAAAAGCGGATGGGTGCATCGGCTTGAGGAGTTTCATCCCCGCATCTTCGTCTTCGCGGTCGCGGTCGTTTTGCTTGCCGTCGGAATCTATCGTTATGCGTTGCCGGCGCTCGTCGAAGTCGCCATCTTCGTGACGCCGCCTGTCGTATCTGAGATGATGTCCTCTGGCGCTCTCAACACGCTTGATACGACGGCGCTGTCTCCAAGTCACATAACGGAGATCCGGCAGGCCGAAATCGCCGATCGCTTTCGAAAGGTGGCCGCCAATGCCGAAGGCGGCGCCGACCGCTATGTCCTGAATTTTCGCAATGGAGGATTGATCGGTCCCAATGCCTTCGCGCTTCCCGACGGCAATATCGTCCTCACCGACCAGTTGATTGAATTGGCGGGTGGCGATGACGAGATGATAACAGGCGTTCTCGCCCACGAGATCGGCCATGTCGAATACAAGCACAGCCTGAGGCAGCTCTATCGGGCCGCGGGCGTCGCCGGTCTCGTCATGCTGATTGCCGGCGATATCGGCTCCGGCGTCGAGGATATCCTGACGCAAGGAGGCGGTCTGCTCGCATTGTCCTATTCCCGCAGCGCCGAGGCTGAAGCTGACCGGCGCTCGGTCGAACTGATGCGCAAGGCCGGTATGGATCCTGTCGCGATCGCCAGGTTTTTCGATCTGCTGGAAGCCAAGCTCGGCGACCACTCCCGCACCAGCATGTTGTCCACCCATCCAGGCACACCCGAGCGCAAACAGGCGATCCTCGATTACGTCGAGGTCCTGAGGCGGGATTGACGTCGCGGCAAATGGCCTCATAAGCTGAATGCGAATTTCATATTTTGGAATTGTTCAAAACTAGCAAACCGCCTATATAGGTCTGAACAGACGAGTCAGGAGAATGGCATGCGGTTGACGAAGCAGACGAACTATGCGGTTCGCATGTTGATGTATTGTGCTGCCAACGACGGGCACTTGAGCCGGATTCCGGAAATCGCCAGGGCCTATGGCGTTTCCGAGCTCTTTCTTTTCAAGATCCTTCAGCCGCTCAACAAGGCGGGCCTGGTCGAAACCGTGCGCGGTCGCAACGGCGGCGTGCGCCTGGGCAAACCGGCCGCCGACATTAGTCTTTTCGACGTCGTTCGGGTGACGGAAGACAGCTTCGCCATGGCCGAATGCTTCGAGGATGACGGTGAGGTCGACTGCCCGCTGGTCGACAGCTGCGGTTTGAATTCGGCGCTGCGCAAGGCGCTCAATGCCTTCTTCGCGGTGCTGTCGGAATATTCCATCGATGACCTCGTCAAGGCGCGTCCGCAGATCAATTTCCTTCTCGGAATCACTGGCGAGCCGGCCTATCGCAAACCCGCGATCGTTGCCCCCGCCGCCTGATCAAAAGACCAGGATGAACTTCTGAACCGCGGTTGCCCCCAGCAACCGCGGTTTTTGTTTTTGCGGGCATCTCCCATGGCCTCCAGAACGGGGAAATGCCGGCTGCGTGTCGCGATGGGCGCGCTTTTATACCAAATGCGACAAAATTTCGGTCTTTTTTGTGCGAATATTTCCGAATGAGGCTGATTTTTGACGGAAAATTTCTAAAATTGTCCAGCTGGAAAAATTTTCTGCGTAGCCCGTTGCTTTCAGTAAATAAATATCGTTCCATCGAGCGTCGACCGGGATGGCAATCTACGGTCTCCAAACATCAAAAAAGAACAACCGGGAAACAATATTATGAAAAAGATCTCTGTCCTGCTGGCAGCGACGGCCTTGATTTCCGTCATGGCGACGTCGGCCTGGTCCAAGACCCTTGTTTATTGCTCCGAGGGCTCGCCGGAAGGCTTCGACCCTAGCCTCTATACGGCAGGCACGACCTTCGACGCGTCGTCGCGCACGGTCTATAGCCGCCTCGTCGAATTCAAGCATGGCGGCACCGAGATCGAGCCCGGCCTGGCCGACAGCTGGAGCGTTTCGGCCGATGGCACGGAATACACCTTCAAGCTTCATCCTGGCGTCAAGTACCAGGCCACCGACTTCTTCACGCCGACGCGTGACTTCAATGCCGACGACGTCATCTTCTCGTTCGAGCGTCAGCTCAAGGCTGACAATCCGTGGAACAAGTATGTCGAGGGCGGCTCTTACGAATACGCCGCCGGCATGGGCTTTCCCGAGCTGATCAAGTCGATCGAGAAGGTCGATGACCTCACCGTCAAGTTTGTCCTCAATCATCCCGAAGCGCCGTTCCTCGCCGACCTGGCCATGGACTTCGCCTCGATCGTCTCCAAGGAATATGCCGACAAGCTTGCCGCCGACGGCAAGATGGCGCAGCTCAACCAGCAGCCGCTCGGCACCGGCCCGTTCACCTTCGTCGCCTACCAGCCGGATGCCGTTATCCGCTACAAGGCGAACGAAACCTATTTCAAGGGCAAGGAAAAGATCGACGATCTGGTTTTCGCGATCACCTCTGATGCTGCCGTCCGCGCGCAGAAGCTGAAGGCCGGGGAATGCCACCTCATTCCTTATCCGAATGCGGCCGACGTCGCCGAACTCAAGAAGGACGAGAACCTGACCGTGCTCGAGCAGGCCGGCCTGAACGTTTCGTATCTCGCTTACAACACCTTGATTGCTCCCTTCGACAAGGCCGAAGTCCGCAAGGCGCTGAACATGGCGATCAACAAGCAGGCGATCGTCGACGCCGTCTTCCAGGGTGCTGCGGCCGTTGCCAAGAACCCGATCCCGCCGACGATGTGGTCCTATAACGACGCCGTCGTAGACGACAAGTACGATCCCGATGCGTCGAAGAAGATGCTGGCAGATGCCGGCGTCAAGGATCTTAAGATGAAGATCTGGGCGATGCCGGTTTCGCGTCCGTACATGTTGAACGCGCGCCGCGCCGCAGAACTGATGCAGGCCGACTTGGCCAAGGTCGGCGTCGATGCGGAAATCGTCACCCATGAATGGGCCGAATATCTGAAGCTCTCGTCCGACAAGAATCGCGACGGTGCCGTCATCCTCGGCTGGACCGGCGACAACGGCGACCCTGACAACTTCATGGATACGTTGCTTGGCTGCGACGCTGTCGGCGGCAACAACCGCGCTCAGTGGTGCAACAAGGAATTCGACGATCTGATGACGAAGGCCAAGCAGACGGCCGACGTCGCCGAGCGCACGAAGGCCTATGAACAGGCTCAGCTGATCTTCAAGAAGGAAGCTCCCTGGAATACGATTAACCACTCATTGGTCTTCGTTCCGATGAGCAAGAAGGTCTCGGGCTTCTTCATGGACCCGCTCGGAATTCACCGCTTCGACGGTGTGGACATTTCCGAATAATAAAAAATCTGTAAACTGCCCGGTCAACGCCGGGTGCGGCCGGCGGTCAGGTTCCCCTGACCGCCGGAAACTATTGGAAAACCTGCTATGTTGCGTTTTTTCATCGGCCGCCTCGCGGTGCTGATCCCGACATTCCTTGGCGTTTCGCTGATAGCCTTCTCGTTCATCCGCATGATCCCCGGCGACCCCGTCATGCTTATGTCGGGTGAACGTGTGATGGCGCCGGAACGTCACGCCCAGATCATGCACGATCTCGGTTTCGACCGGCCCATATATGTGCAGTATTTCGATTATCTCGGAAAAGTGCTGCAAGGCGATCTCGGCACCTCGATCGTCACCAAGCGGCCCGTTCTCGGCGAGTTCTTCACATTGTTCCCGGCAACGCTGGAGCTTTCGCTCTGTGCCATCATCATCGCCGTCTGTCTTGGCGTGCCCGCCGGCGTCTTTGCGGCCGTCAAGCGAGGCACGTGGTTCGATCAGAGCGTGATGGGAGTTGCCCTCATCGGTTATTCCATGCCGATTTTCTGGTGGGGTCTGCTGCTCATCATCTTCTTCTCCGGCTATCTCGGCTGGACGCCGGTTTCCGGCCGCATCTCGCTGATGTATTTCTTCAAGCCGGTCACCGGATTCATGCTTGTCGACAGCCTGCTGTCGGGCCAGAAGGGAGCCTTCGCCTCGGCCGTCAGCTACCTCATTCTGCCGACCATCGTGCTGGCAACCATCCCGCTCGCCGTCATCGCACGCCAGACGCGTTCGGCGATGCTCGAGGTGCTGGGTGAGGACTATGTCCGCACCGCGCGCTCCAAAGGCTTGAAGCCGCTGCGTGTCGTCGGCGTGCACGCGCTGCGAAATGCGATGATCCCTGTCGTTACCACGATCGGTCTGCAGATCGGCGTTCTTCTTGCCGGCGCCATCCTCACCGAGACGATCTTCTCCTGGCCGGGCATCGGCAAATGGATGGTCGATTCGGTCTTCAAGCGCGATTATGCCGTGGTCCAGGGCGGCCTTCTGCTGATCGCCGGCGTCATCATGCTGGTCAATCTGATTGTTGATGTTCTCTACGGCTTCATCAATCCGCGCATTCGTCATTAGGAGCGGCCCATGAGCACGGTCACCGTCAAAACCGGCCAGCCATCCGCCGTTGCGGAGTTCTGGCATTATTTCTCCCGCAATAAGGGCGCCGTCATCGGCCTGGTGGTTTTCGTCATCATCCTGGTCGTCGCAATCCTTGCGCCGCTCTTTGCGCCACATCAGCCGAACGAGCAGAACCGCCAGGTGCTGCTGGCCGTACCGTTCTGGATGGAGGCGGGCAGCGCCTCCTACCCGCTCGGAACGGATGCTGTCGGCCGCGACATCCTCTCGCGCCTGATCTACGGCGCGCGGTTCTCGCTGTTCATCGGCGTCGTCGTCGTCACGCTTTCGGTCATTTCAGGCGTTCTGATCGGCCTCGTTGCCGGATTTTTCCGCGGCAAGATCGATACGGCGATCATGCGCCTGATGGATATCATCCTGGCTTTCCCGTCGCTGCTGCTCGCTCTCGTTCTGGTGGCCGTGCTGGGACCCGGTCTCACCAATGCGATGATCGCGATTTCGCTGGTCAATCAGCCGCATTTCGTCCGGCTGACGCGCGCCTCGGTCATTTCAGAGCGCGAGAAGGAATATGTCATCGCCTCGCGCGTCGCCGGTGCGGGCACCTTCCGGTTGATGTTCAAGACGATCCTGCCGAACTGTCTTGGGCCACTGATCGTTCAGGCGACGCTCGCCTTCTCGGCGGCGATTCTCGATGCCGCCGCCCTCGGCTTTCTCGGCATGGGCGCCCAGCCGCCGACACCCGAATGGGGAACAATGCTGGCTGAATCCCGTGAGTTCATCTCGCGCGCCTGGTGGGTGGTGACATTCCCGGGTCTTGCCATCCTCATCACCGTTCTCGCCATCAACCTGATGGGTGACGGCCTGCGCGACGCGCTCGATCCCAAACTGAAGAGGTCGTGATGTCACTCCTCGAGATTGAAAATCTGACGGTCGAATTCCAGACCTCTTCCGGCCTCTTCCGCGCCGTCGATAGCGTGTCACTCGCCTGCGACAGGGGCGAGATCCTGTCGGTCGTCGGCGAATCCGGCTCGGGTAAATCCGTGGCCATGCTGGCCTTGATGGGGCTTCTGCCCTGGACGGCGAAGATCACCGCCGACCGGATGCAGTTCGACGGCAAGGACCTTCGCGACATCTCCGCCCGCCAGCGCCGCAGGATCGTCGGCAAGGATATGGCGATGATCTTCCAGGAGCCGATGTCGAGCCTCAATCCGTGCTTCACGGTCGGCTTCCAGCTCGGCGAGACCCTGCGCTTTCATATGGGCCTCAACCGCAAGGAGCGCCGCCAACGCTCTATCGAGCTCTTGAGCCTCGTCGGCATTCCGGCGCCGGAAGAGCGCCTGTCGAACTTCCCGCATCAGATGTCGGGCGGCATGAGCCAGCGCGTCATGATCGCCATGGCGCTCGCCTGCAATCCGAAGCTCCTGATCGCCGACGAGCCGACGACCGCGCTCGACGTGACGATCCAGGCACAGATCCTCGATCTGCTCGTTCGCCTGCAGAAGGAGCAGGGCATGGCGCTGGTGCTGATCACCCACGATATGGGTGTCGTCGCCGAAACCGCCGAACGCGTGCAGGTGCAGTATGCCGGCCAGAAGGTCGAGGAACAGCCGGTGAGGGCGCTGTTCCGCGATCCGCATCATCCCTATACCGCAGCCCTGCTCGCCGCCCTGCCGGAACGCGCCAAAGTGGGCCAGCGTCTGCCCTCGATCGCCGGCGTCGTTCCCGGCCAGCACGGCCGCCCGACGGGCTGTCTCTTCGCGCCGCGCTGCGGTTATGCCACGGTCGAATGCGATCGAGGCGTGGTGCGCCAGGGCCCGGAGCTCGGCCAGGCTTTGTGCAATTATCCATTGAAGGACGGCACGCCGCTGGGGCATCCCGGTGTTATCGCCGTTGAAACTGCAGGAGACCTGGTATGACGGGCGCTGTTCTCGAGGGCAGGGATCTCGCCCGTTTCTACACGGTCAACCGCGGTCTCTTCAAAGCCGACGCCACCGTCAAGGCGCTGAACGGCGTCAGCTTCAGCCTGCATTCCGGCAAGACGCTCGCCGTCGTCGGCGAATCCGGCTGCGGCAAGTCGACGCTTGCCCGTCTAGTCACCATGATCGAGGATCCGACGGCCGGCGAATTGCTGATTGACGGCAAGCCGGCGCGCGTCGGCGACCGCAGCTTGCGCAGCCAGGTGCAGATCGTCTTCCAGAACCCCTACGGCTCGCTCAACCCGCGCCAGAAGGTCGGTGCAATTTTGGAAGAGCCGCTGAAGATCAATACCGATCTCGATGCCGCCGCCCGCCGTCGCAAGGTGGAGGAGATGATGGCCCGTGTCGGCCTGCGCCCGGAGCATCACGGTCGCTATCCCCATATGTTCTCAGGCGGCCAGCGCCAGCGCATCGCCATTGCCCGCGCCCTGATGCTGCGGCCGAAGGTGCTGGTGCTCGACGAGCCGGTTTCGGCGCTTGACCTGTCGATCCAGGCGCAGGTGCTGAACCTGTTGATGGACCTGCAGAAGGAGATGGGGCTTGCCTATCTCTTCATCTCGCACGGCCTGTCCGTCGTCCATCATATCGCCGACGAGGTGATGGTGATGTATCTCGGCCGTCCCGTGGAAACCGGTCCCGCCGCCGAGGTCTTCGCCAGGCCGCGCCATCCCTATACGGCCGCCTTGCTGTCGGCGACGCCGATCGCCGATCCCGATCGCGAAAAGACCCGCATCCGCCTGCAAGGTGAATTGCCTTCGCCGCTGAAGCCGCCGTCGGGCTGCCACTTCAATCCGCGCTGCTGGAAGGCGCAGGACCATTGTCGCCAGGTTTCTCCCGAATTAGCTGGGGAAGGTACACATCAATATGCCTGTCACTTCCCGCTCGATTGAGCGGGAAGATAAGCCTGAGGAGCAAACATGCCGGAAGAGCAGATGAACAGGCCTCATGCGATCATCGTCATGGGGGTCAGCGGCTGCGGCAAATCCTCCGTCGGCGAGAAACTCGCCGAAGCCCTCCACCTGGCCTTCGTCGAAGGCGATGCGCTGCATCCGGCCGCCAATGTCGAGAAGATGTCGAAGGGCATTCCGCTGACCGATGAGGACCGGATGCCCTGGCTCGACCGCATCGGCGAAGACATGAAAGCCTCGCTGGAGAAGAGCGAAGGCATCATCGTCTCCTGCTCGGCGCTGAAGCGCATCTATCGCGACAGGCTGCGGGCTGCTGCCGGCGGCAATCTGTTCTTCGTCTATCTCGAAGGCTCCAAAGCGTTGCTGACGAAACGGATGGGAGCGCGCAAGGGACATTTCATGCCGGCCTCGCTGCTCGAAAGTCAGCTGGCGACGCTGGAACCGCCGACCGGCGAGCCAGGCGTCGTCACCGTTGATATCGACGACACGATCGAAGGCATCGCCGCAACCGCGCTCAAGGGCCTTTCAGCGCTCGGCGTTACGGGTTGAAACGCTGCGGCGAATAGGCCGCGATATCGATGAACGGCGTCTCGCCGGTGATGAGTTCGGCAAGCACGCGGCCGGTCACCGGCCCGAGCGTCAGACCGTGATGCGCATGGCCGAAGGCAAACCACAGGCCCTGATGGCGCGCCGCCTTGCCGATAACAGGCATCATGTCCGGCGTGCAGGGGCGCGCGCCCATCCAGGGTTCCGGATCGAGCCTGCCTCCGAGCGGGAAGATGGTGCGGGCCACAGCTTCGGCCCGGTCGAGCTGGACCGGCGTCTTCGGCGCGTCGAGCGTTGCAAACTCCGCCCCTGTCGTCAGGCGGATGCCGCGGCGCATCGGCGCAAGGAGATAACCGCGTTCGGCATCGAGCGTCCAGTTGTTGAGCACGGCATTGCCCTCAGTGGCATAGTGCATGTGATAGCCGCGCTTGACGCCGAGCGGAAAGGAATAGCCGAGCCGGCGCGTTGCAACAGCCGCCCACGGGCCGAGCGCCATCACCACATCCTCGGCTTCGAGCGGGCCTTCCCTCGTCAGGATCTTCCAGCCGGAGCCGAACGGGCCGAGCGAGGCGGCGTCACCCGTGACGAAGCGGCCACCGATACTTTCGAAATAGCGGCGATAGGCCGATGTCAGCGCATGCGGATCGAGCACCGACCAGGGATCGCGCCAGTGGATACCGCCAGCGAAATCGCCGGTCATATGCGGTTCCATGCGGGCGATGTCGGCCGGAGTCAGGCTGTCATACTCCACGCCGAATTCATTCTGCCAAAGTGCTGCCTCTGCAAGAGCCCCGTCGCGCTTGGCTTCAGTGCGGAAAATCTTCATCCAGCCGTCCTTGCGGATCAGCCCTTCGGCCTGCGACGCCTCCATCAGGTCCTTGTGTTCGACAACCGAATTTTCGATCAGCGGCGCATAGGCCCGGGTGATGATCGCGTGGCGTCGCGCATTGGAGTTCCACCAATAGCGGGCGAGAAAGGCGATCTGGCTCGGCAGCGTGTGCAGGTGATAATGCGCGTCGATGCGGTTATTCAGCGCATAACGCAGCAAAAGGCCGAGCTGCTGGGGAAAGCCGTAAGGCGCGACACCTTCGCGCTGGATCAGGCCGGCATTGCCGAACGAGGTTTCGTTGCCCGGATCCTTGCGGTCGATCAGTGTCACCTGCCGGCCGCGCCGCTGAAGATGGATGGCCGTGGAAACCCCGACGATGCCGGCGCCGAGCACGATTGCGTTCTTCGTCATTTCCGCTTGCATTCCGCTTTGTTTATCGGGGTGAAAATGCCCGTGCCGATACCGCGACGCAAACGGAAAATCGCATTCATTTCAAAATCATTGCGCTTTTCAGTGCGGCATTTTCAGCCTTCACGCGGACAAGGAGGATAAGCGCGTTGAGAAGGGAAAAGACGATCGCGTAAACCGGCAGGCCGAAGGCGAGGGGAAGGACGGCAAGCTCGCCGACGACGATCGCGTAGTTCGGATGGCGGAGGAAGCGATAGGGCCCGGATCTGACGAGCGGCGCGCCGGGCAGGACGATGATGCGCGTCGTCCAGCGGTCTTTCAGCGTCGCCAGCACCCAGAGCCGCAGCGCCTGCAGCCCCATGAACACCAGAAACCAGAAGAGCGCGACCGGCCTGCCGGGGGCAAGCAGCCAAAGGCCGATGATCCAGCCGGCATGCAGCGCCACCATGACGGGATAATGCTCGGGTGCCACCTCTCTGGCACCCCTGGCAACAAGCGCCGCCGTATTGCGCCGGGCAAGCACGAGTTCCCCCAGCCGCTGCAGCGTCACGAAGGCAAGGAGCGCGATCGACGGCCACATCATGCGACCCTCCTGAGCGTCACGCAGCTCGCCGAAAAGCCCGGCCCCATGGCGATCATCGCGGCGCGCTCCGGCAACCCGGCGCGGATCGCCCGCTCCAACACGAACAGGATGGTCGGCGAGGACATGTTGCCGTATTCGGCAAGCACGGCTCGCTCGTGATCCAACGTGCCCGGGACCATCGAAAGCGCGCTCTCCATCGCGGCCAGCACCTTCATGCCGCCGGGATGGCAGATGAAGCGGTCGATATCCTCCACCCTTAGCCCGTTGCGGGCCAGAATGGCCGTCACTGCCGGGCCGAGCTCCTTTTCGGCAAACGGCGGCAGCGATTGCGCCAGCACGATGCCGAAGCCGCCGTCATCGATCTTCCAGCCCATGATATCGAGCGTGTCGGGAAAGAGATGCTCGCCGGTCGATTCCACCTCCGCCAGCCCGTCTTCGCCTGATCGCAGCACGCAGGCGGCGGCGCCGTCGCCGAAAAGCGCCGTCGCAATGATGTTCGGCCGGGTCAGCTCGTCCAGCCGGAAGGCCAGCGTGCAAAGCTCGATCGACACGAAAAGCACAACAGTGCCCGGCCGGTTTCGCGCTAGTCGCGAGGCGATCGCAAAACCTGAGACGCCGGCAGCACAGCCGAGCCCGAAGACCGGCACGCGCTCGATATCGGGTCTGAAACCCATCCTGCGGCTAAGCTGCGCATCGAGGCTCGGCGTCGTAAAACCGGTGGACGAGACCGTTACGACACAATCGACATCGCTGGCCTCAAGCCCTGCCTGGCGAAGGGCCGAGCTGGCAGCCTCGACGAAAAGCCCGCCGGCCACCTCAGCAAAGGCCTGCATCCGGTCGTGCCACCCATGCGGCTCGTCGAACCAGGCAAGCGGCCGCGCCGCATGGCGCTTGTCGATGCCGGCGCTATCGAAGACGCGGGCAAGATGGCGGAAATCCTCGAAGCGGTCGGCAAATAGCCGGGCCGAGGCTTCGACCGCCTGTTTTTGGAAAATGACATGTTCGGGTGTGGCAACGGCGAGGCTGACGAGTTTGACGGTGTCGGTCACAGAATTCTCCTTGTCCCTCCGGCGGAACGAAGGAAAACACGCGGACGCCCAAATTATTCAGCTCTGAAGCTTCACGAAAGGGTGAAGAAAGAAATGCAAGCAGCAGCCGAATAAAGCTGGATGCAGCGGTGTTCTCTCGTCGCAACGTCACTTTCGAGGAGTTTCCCCATGACGATCATGACAGCCCGCATCGCTTCCATCATTCTCGGCGGCTGCCTTGCCGCTTCTGTTGTCTCCGGCCCGGTTTTTGCGATCGGCGATGATAGCAGCACGACACCCACCTGCAAGAAGGGCGAGATCTACGACCAGAAGACCAAGAAATGCGTCAAGCAGCAGAGCGCCAACGTCTCCGACGAGAACCGCGCCGACTATGCCTATTCGCTGGCCAAGGCCGGCCGTTATGAGGAGGCGCTTGCCGTGCTCGACACGGTCAAGGATCAGAACACCGCCGAAGTGCTGAACTATCGCGGGTATGCCACCCGCAAGCTCGGCCGCACCGACGAGGGCATTTCCTATTATCTGCAGTCGGTGAAGATGGACCCGCAATACGCCAAGGTCCGCGAATATCTCGGTGAAGCCTATGTCATCAAGGGCCAGCTCGACCTCGCCAAGGACCAGCTGAAGTCAATCAAGGCGATCTGCGGCACGGCTTGCGAGGAATATCAGGATCTGAACGCTGCAATCCTCGATCCCTCGAAGATCTGATCAACAGGCCACGGGGCGGGAAAATGGAAGCACGAAAGGGATGTAAGAATGTCGGTCGCGCGCACCCATTTTCCTGCCTATAGTCGCGCGAGAATGGAATCGCCGGTTCATCCGGCGGTTTCGAGGGATGCAGGATTGGCGGAGGCGGCCATCGCGAGCGAAGCGGATATCAGGAGCGGCCTGACGGAAAATCTGGCAAGGCTCTGGCGTTATGGTCTCGTTCTCTCGCATCAGCGCGATGTCGCCGACGACCTGGTGCAGGCGACCTGCCTTCGCGCGCTGGAGCGCGCCGATCAGTTCATCCCCGGCACCCGGCTCGACCGCTGGCTGTTTTCGATCCTGCACTCGATCTGGCTGAACGAGATCCGCTCCCGCCGGGTGCGCCAGGGCCAAGGTTTCGTTGATGCCGGGGAGACGCTGACCTTCGACGGCGCGCACGACACCGAAACCCATGTGATGGCGGGTCAGGTGCTGAAACAGGTGAACGCGCTGCCGGAGGCGCAGAGGACGGTGGTTTTCCTCGCCTATGTGGAAGGACTTTCCTATCGCGAGGTTGCAGGCATATTGGATATCCCGATCGGAACTGTGATGAGCCGGCTGGCTGCGGCCCGCGCCAAGCTCTCCGACGCCGGACCGGAAGGGGGACGGCAATGACGACGAAACACACCATTCCCTCCGACGAGGACCTGACCGCCTTCATCGACGGCGAGCTGACGGCTGAAGAGGCCGCGCGCATTGAAGCCATCGTGAACGAAGACGAGAGCACCGCCGAGCGGCTGGAATTCCTGGCGCGCGCCAGCCTGCCCTTCGAACAAGCCTTCGCCCCGCTGCTCGCCGAAGCCCCGCGCGAGAAGCTGGAGGCGATGCTCGCCGCCATCCCGGCGCAGCAAAGCGCCAGATCCGCCTCCACGCCCGCTTTCGCCAACCGCCGCCGCTTCCTCGGCGCGCTCGCCGCCTCGCTGGTCGCAGGCATCGCCATCGACCGCGCCGTCATCGGCATTGGCAGGGGCTTGTCGGCAAAGGACGAAAACAGCGAATGGCGCGCCGTGGTCGCCGACTATATCTCGCTCTATACCGCCGAAACGCTCGCCGGCCCCGTCCCCGGCAGGGAGGATCAGGCCGCCCAGCTCGCCGGTCTTGACGAGAAGCTCGGCCTGTCACTCTCCCCCGAAGCCGTCTCGCTGCCGGGGATTGATTTCAAACGCGCCCTGTTGCTGCAATATGATGGTAAGGCGCTCGCCCAGATCGCCTATCTCGACCCCGAAACCGGCCCGATGGCGCTCTGCATCGTCAAGTCTGACAAGGGGCCGAAGGCGCCGGACCTCGAAAACCGCAAAGGTATGAATGTCGTCTACTGGTCGAACGCGACGCACGCTTTCATGCTGATCGGCCGCATCCCCGTAGACCGGGTGCAGGAATTGGCGGAGAACGCCCGGAGCAGGCTTTCAAGCTGACCAGCTCAGCAGGACTTCAGCTTCGCCGGGTTTTTTTGGGGAGCACGTTTGAGCTCGAAATTGACGCTTTGAACAAGAACATCGGCTTCACCACGGTCGGACAGGACACTGTCGTCAAGCTCGACGCCTTTCCCTTCACTCGCTACGGAACGATCGCAGGCCACGTCACCAAGATTGCGGCAGATGCGATCCTCGAACCCGACGCGGCACGCCGTGAGGGCGACCCCGCGGCACGACGGCCGGAGACAACGTTCGACGGCGCCGAAACAATGCGGACCTCTCGCTTTCCCGATATCACCAAGCCTGAGGCTTATTAAATTTCAGCAGATGACCGTAACGTCAATTTAAGTGCCGCCGTGGCAGCAATTGCGAAGGTTCGGACGGGCGAGCACCAGGATCCTGGAATATGTCTTCTGGCCTTCGATAGAGGAGAAAGCGCTTCAGGAGCGTTAGTTACTAGGTCAAAAAAACTTTCCTGAAGAGAAATAAAGCTTTTAGTTGAATTTTCCTCTGATTTCGGGCAGAGGGAAACCGGCATTAGGCGCGGCGAATGGAATAGGCAAACGGGTATTTTATGACGAATCTTATTACTCCGACGAAGAACGTCAGCTCGACTGGGGATCAGAAAGTAGACGGGCTCTTCAGCGGCACCGCTTGGGATGGAACGATAACCTATGCGTTTCCCACCACCTCATCATCTTATGCCGATGATGGCGCCGATTTATACTACGAAAAGTACTATTCTTTCTCTCCAATATCGTCGCAGCAGCAGTCTCTCGCCTTGTACTTTATGGAGCAGTCCTACGGGAGTGCGGCAAATGACGGCTTCTCCGTCGAGGGGTTCACGAACGCCAACTTTGAGGCCGGAAGCGCGAATACCGCAACGGTGCGGTTTGCGCAAACCTCGGATCCCTATCTGGAGACGGCAGGGGCCTATTTGCCAGCTGCCGGCGAGCGGGGTGGGGATATCTGGTTCGGGACGGGATATGCTGGCACCGAAGATGATTATCGGTTCCCGAGGTTCGGCAACTATGCGGGCCAGGTCTTGGCGCACGAGCTGGGTCACGCTCTCGGACTGAAACATGCTCACGAAGGGGGGACAGTCGTTCCGAGCGCCTACGACTCGCTCGAATACACGATCATGACCTACCACACATTTATTGGAGACGATGAGAGGGGGGCCAAGTATGAGCACGATGGCGCGCCACAAACCTTCATGATGCTCGACATCGCCGCCCTGCAGGAAATGTATGGTGCGGACTACACGACGAACAGCGGCGATACCGTCTACAAGTGGAATCCGAACCAGGGCATCACTTATGTCAACGGCGTTGCGGCCATCACGCCCGCTGCCAACCGCATCTTCGCGACAATCTGGGACGGCGGCGGTATCGATACCTATGATTTGAGCGCTTATACCACCGCCCTCAAGATCGACTTGCGAGCAGGGGGCTACTCGGTCTTTTCCCAGAGCCAGTTGGCCGACCTGGGCGGAGGTCCGAATAATGGCTATGCCCGCGGTAACATTTTCAACGCCCTTCTTTATCATGACAATGTCGCGTCGTTGATTGAGAACGTTCGGGCCGGCTCCGGCAACGATACGATTGTCGGCAACGAGGCGGACAATGCGCTCTGGGGCAATGCCGGAAACGATACCCTTACTGGCGATTCCGGCAATGACACACTCGATGGCGGTGCCGGAATCGACAAGATGTCGGGCGGGACGGGTAACGACGTCTACATCGTCGACAATGCCAACGATGCTGTAATTGAGAATGTCGATGAGGGGACGGACACGGTCCGGACGACGGGTTCTTATACACTCAGCACCAACGTAGAAAACCTGGTCTACATTGGCACCTTTGGGTTCTCCGGTACTGGCAATACGGGGGCCAATGTGATCAATGGCGGGACAGGTATTGATTGGCTTGATGGGAAGGCCGGCGCCGACACGCTGATCGGCGGTGCGGGCAACGATACCTATATTGTCGATGATCTCGGCGATGTCGTGGTCGAGGCGGCCGACAGCGGCGCTGACACGATCCGGACCGATCTTGCGGCTTATTCGCTGGCGGACAATGCTAATGTCGAGGACCTATACTTCGCAGGTAGTGGCAATTCTACCGGTGTCGGGAATAGCCTCGACAATATAATCACTGGCGGGACAGGCGACGATACGCTCTCTGGTGGGGCAGGAAACGATACCCTGAGTGGTGACTGGGGAGATGACTCGCTCGCTGGGGGGATCGGCTACGATATTTACGTCGTTTACGGTGACGGCGACACCGTTATTGAAAACGCCGACGAGGGCATAGATACGGTGAAGACGTATCTGGCGAGCTACACATTGAGCGCAAACGTCGAGAACCTCATTAACTTCGGACGGACTGCCTTTACCGGCACTGGCAACAACCTCAACAATACGATCACCGGTGGCGCGGTCATCGATATTTTGTCGGGCGGTGCCGGTGATGACACGCTGGACGGCGGGGCTGGCGCCGACAGGCTAATCGGCGGGACGGGTAACGACACATACATCGTCGACAACGCTTCTGACGTCGTCACCGAGGTCGCCAATGAGGGGATCGATACGGTTCGCACGACACTGGCAAGCTATACGCTTGGTAGCAATGTCGAGAACCTCACCTACATGGGCGCAGTTGCCTTTACCGGGACAGGCAATGACCTTGCCAACACGATCCGGGGTGCGGCGGGTGCCGACACGCTGGACGGAAAGGCTGGAGCAGACATACTGATCGGCGGAGCGGGCGATGACACTTATATTGTCGATAACCTTGCCGACGTCGTCACTGAAAGGCCGAATGAAGGAGCCGATCTGGTCAAGACGACGCTTTCTTCCTATGCTTTGACCAATAATGTTGAAAAGCTGACCTTCATCGGCACCGGCGATTTCGCTGGAACTGGAAATGGTCTCGCGAACACGATCAACGGCGGCGCTGGCAACGATACGCTTGACGGCGGCGCCGGCAATGACGCGCTTGACGGCGGTGCCGGCAACGACATCTATGTGCTCGACAGTGCGAGCGACGTGATCAAGGACAGCGCCGGCACCGACGAAATCCGCACGGTGCTTGCAGCCTACTCGATCGCCGCATTGGTCAATGTCGAGAACCTGACCTACACCGGGTCCGCCAACTTCACCGGCACCGGCAATGCGCTGGCCAACACGATCACTGGCGGCGCCGGCAATGACACGCTTGATGGCGGAGCCGGTGCGGATAGCTTGATCGGCGGTGAGGGCGACGACACCTACAGCGTCGACAATGCCGGCGACAGCGTCACTGAAGCCGCCGATGAAGGAGCCGACACGGTTCGCACGGCCCTGGCAAGCTATACGCTTGGCAGCGATCTTGAGAACCTCACCTACATCGGCACGGTAGCCTTTACCGGCACGGGCAATGACCTTGCCAACACGATCAGGGGCGCGGCAGGTGCCGACACCCTGGACGGAAAGGCCGGTGCGGACAGCTTGATCGGTGGTGCGGGCAACGACACCTATATTGTCGATGACGTTGGCGACGTGGTCACCGAAGGGCTGAATGCAGGAACCGATCTGATCAAGACGGCGCTTTCAATCTATACGCTCGCCAGCAATGTCGAGAACCTGCTCTATACGGGATCCGCCAGCTTCACCGGCACCGGCAAT
>NZ_LXFU01000038.1 GCF_001657485.1 Rhizobium sp. WYCCWR10014 | reverse complement strand
GTGGGAGCACGCGGCAATCTCCCGATGACCTCGTAAGCCGTTCACCCGGTCGCTTCCACGCGCAGATTTGCGGGTTTCGAAGCGCCGCTCTTCGAGACAACCTCGATTCAGGCCCGCCAGCGGCTGCGATCATCCGTTCATCGCCGCGGCCAATGGCTGAACAGGAGCAAGGGAGAAGATCATCATGGCGCGCAAAACCATCGGCGAACGGCTGGCGCAGTTGGAAGCCCAGCGAAAGACATTGCAGATCCGGCTCAGCAAGCAGGAGCGTGCCATCGATACACGCCGCAAGGTGCTGATCGGCGCACTTGTGCTGCACCGGCTGGAGAATGATCGCGATGTGCAGTTTGCAGGCGGGATCGCCGAATGGCTGAGACGGGAACTGCCAAAATTCCTCACCCGCGATGGCGATCGGGATCTGTTCGACGATCTCCTAAAGCCGCAGGCAAATGAGCCGTCTATCGGCGATATCGGCAACGGGAGTGCGGCATCATGATCCATGCCAACGAGATCAAGACCGCCTTCGCAAACATGATGCGCCTGGCGGCCCGCGATCCGCTCTGGGCGATCGTCGCCCTGATCACGTTTCCGCTTCGATATGCCAAGTCGTTTGTCATGGGTGCGGTCGGCTATTTGCTTGTCGTGTTCACCGTCTACTTCGGGATCGACTACCTCAGACGCGTGATCCTTGGCAGCCACAGGGGTGACGTCATCTGGCATATTGGCGACTGGGTGGTGATGGCATTTGCCATCGTGCTGCTCATTCGATTGTTGTCGGTACCGTTGATCACGCATTTCGGAACTGTCAGCGACGACACGCATGGGTCTGCGCGCTTTGCCGGACGAAGAGAGATTGCGGCCGGCCAGCGGCCGATCGTTGCGACAAAGTTGCGCTATTATTCCGATCCGGAATTTGCCGGATTGTTTGCCACGTAGACGATGAGCCAGGATAGATGAGCCAGGAAAGATGAACCAGGCGGTTCACATCACCCGGATGAATCGATCGGGCCCAACCGATTCACAAATGTCGTTGGACGCGAGCAACTGGACTTTGCGATTCTGCCCGCATGACAGTTCAGCCCTATCGTCTCTATATCGAACGCATCGATCCATCGAAGAACATGGCCCGCTTTTATGCGCTGTCGATCGAGCCGAACCTCTTCGGCGGGACATCGCTGGTGCGCAGCTGGGGACGCATCGGCAGCCGCGGGCAGCAGAAGATCCATGTCTTCGATAGCGAGGCAAAAGCCGTCGATCTCCTGCTCACCCTTTTGCGCAGGAAGCGGTCGAGAGGCTATCGGGTCCTGCGGTGATCGGCATCCGCGTCTCTCATGGTTGAGTAAAGGAAAAGACGATGTGTGAGGGAAGAGACGGCTCACGCCGCCTCCTCCTCGTCGAGTTCGTCCGGCAATCGTCACGTCGCATCCTGCTCGGGCCAGCGCCAGCGCGGTCTCCAGCCCTAATCCCCCTGTTCCTGTCACCACGGCGGATCGTCCACGCTGAGCGGGGATATCTGCCTCATCCCACCTTGCCATCTCGTGTCTCTTTCATATTTTTCGCACTTGGTGTAAAATTAATATCGCACTGAGTGTAATTATACAAGAGGCCGCGATGAAGAAATCCGAGCGTGACGTTGAGGCAGATGGCGGCCTTCGGGAACGGAAGAAGCGCGAGACAAAGAAACGTATCACCGAGAAAGGGATCGCTCTCTTCCTCGAGAAAGGTTTCGATCACACGACGCTCGACGAAATCGCTACCGCAGCAGGAATTTCACGCAGAACCTTCTTCTACTACTTCACGTCGAAGGATGAGATTTTGCTGTCCTTGCAAAGTGGGATCGGCGAGATGTTGGCCGATGCGGTGCGAAAGGCTCCCGCGAGCTCGACGCCGATCAACGCGGTTCGGGACGCAGTTGTCGCTGTCTGTAACGAGATTCCGACGAACGACATGATCGAGATGGATCGGTTGATGCGGACAAGCCCGAGTATCCAGGCGCGCAAGCAGGTATCATACGTGCAGCAGGAAGCTGAAATCTACGAAGCGCTCCGAGAGCGATGGCCCGAGCCCGAGCGATCGACGGCATTGCGTGTCGTCGCGATGCTTTCGGTCGGGGCGATGCGCATTGCCGGAGACATCTTCAATCAGGAGAAAGGCGCGCGTCCTATGGTCGACTTGCTGGAGGAAGCATTCGGCAGCGTCGTCCAGGAGGTTCGGTCAGGCGGCATGCGTGCGTGACCGTGGCGATGTTCCGAAGGTTTGTCGATAAGCGTTCCCGAAAGCGCTCTGCGACGTGTAGCCGGCGCGTCCGGCAACCCTTATCAATGCTCTTCGAGCACAAGCACCTTGATTACTTCCGGGCCTACTGCGTTCCCTCGTACCGTTGCCACTCAAATCCGTAGCCGTCCAGTTCACGTCCGTCAGCCGCTTTGAGTACTACAGGGAGCAGCACCTCGTGGCGCTTGCTGTCCACCATGCTTGCCTTGAGTTCCCCGGGGTCGAACGTGTGCTTCTCCCCCCACTGCCAGAGAGCGACAATGATCACATGCAGATCCCTGCCCTTTTCGGTCAGCACATATTCCTGATAAGCGCTGCCATCCGAAGCTGGGATCATCTCCAGGATTTTTTCGTCCACCAGCTTCTTGAGGCGGGCTGCAAGAATGTTCTTTGCCAGACCCAGTCTTTTCTGGAAGTCGCTGAATCGACGCGTACCATAGAAGGCGTTGCGAACGATCAGCAGAGACCACCAGTCTCCGATTTCGCCCACAGAGCGCGCTATGGCGCATGCGCTTTTCTCGAAACTCGTGCGCTTTCCCTTCAAGATGTCAGTTTCCTTCAACACGAGGACGACGGCCGCCCCTACAATCTTACAATCAATACCATGGAAAAAAGCAGTTGCAAAGTTAAACCAACTGCGTATAGCTAATCCAGTAGCAAAGTTAAACCATATTTGCTGGAGTGCAATCATGGCGAAAAACAACAGTTCCCTACCTCTGAAATGGGACGTGTTTATCCGCAGGCGCGAGAGCGCAACGCAAGGAGTTCCGTCCGGCAGAGACGACTTAAAATGGGTATCGAACGCGGTCACACTCATCTACGGTGACAGCGATGCGGTTCTCGTTGACACATTGCTCAGCGACCAGCAGAACAGCGAACTCGGGGACTGGATAGAGGCGCGTCAAAAGACCCTACGCTGGATCTACATCACCCATGCCCATCCTGATCATTTTTTTGGGCTTGCACTGCTTCTGGAACGCTTTCCAACCGCCCGCGCGATCGCCCTGCCACAGGTCGTTGCCCTGATGCATAAGATCATTACGCCTGAATTCGTTGCCGAGAACTGGGAGAAGCGATTTCCAGGCCAGATCCCTGAAAGGCTTGTGGCCGCAGAGGAAGTCGGCTCCAATGGGTTCGAACTGGAAGGTGTCAAGCTAGTTCCCATCCATGTCGGCCACACGGACACCGACCACACGACCAGCTTGTTTGTGCCATCGATAGGTCTCGTCGTTGCGGGCGATGCTGCCTACAACGACACACATCCGTATCTTGGCGAGTCCGATCATGCTGGACGCCTGGAGTGGATTGCCGCCATCGACAAAATCGCCGCGCTCCAACCGCGCCATGTCGTTGTTGGTCATGGTCCGCTCGATCCAGACCATGCTGCGGCGCATCTCGTCGCCACCCGGAAGTACATCGAGGCATTTGATCGGCTCGATAGTCAGACTGCCACCGCGCAGGAGCTATATCACCACATGATCGAGCTTTACCCCGACAGGATCAATCCTGGATCCCTGTGGGGTGCCGCTCACGCAGCCAAGGCTTTTCTCGCGCGGAATCCCGCCTGAGGCTCCAAGCAACTTTTATCCCAACACAAAAGGAAATTCGACATGAAAGCGGTCCAGTATCAGGCGTACGGCGACTACAATCAGAACCGGGTGGTGGACCTGCCAGAGCCCCAGGCGGCCGACGGCGAGGTTCTCGTCGACATGAAGGCGTTCGGCATCAATCCTCTCGACAACACATTCCGATCCGGCCACTTCTACGCAGCAACCCCTGAAAACCTGCCGCGGATCGGCGGCCAGACGGGCGTAGGCATCGTCGCCGAATCCAACTCCGCGGACTTCGCAGTTGGTGAGCGGGTGTTCGTGACCGGACGTGGTTTTGGTCTCGTCGCTGATGGCACTTGGCGTGAATACGTCGCCGCTCCCGCAGCCGGACTGGCCAAGGTACCGGACCATGTTGACGACGCCCACGCTGCTGCCTTCCTAGCGGGTGCGGGATATCTGACTGCCTATCTGGTACTCACAGAGTTCACGCAATTCAAGGAAGGCCAAACAGTCCTTGCTCCCGGCATCGGAGGTGCGGTTGGCATGGAAGCGGTGCAGCTTGCAAAGGTTTTTGGAGCTTCGAAGGCGATCTCCACGGCCAGTACGACGGCCAAGGCCGAGCAGGCCAAAGCCGCGGGATACGAGCATGTCATAGACCTTTCCAGGGAGAGCATGAAGGACGGCGTGATGCGCATTACTGACGGCAAGGGCGTAGACGTCGTTATCGACGGCGTAAGCGGCAAGCTGACGAAAGACTCGGTGGGATCACTCGCACAGGGCGGACTGCTCGCTGTTGTAGGCTATGCCGGAGGGCGTGAAGCGGAAGTCGATGTGACCGACATTATCTGGAAGGCCGCCACGATCCGAGGCTTTACGATGAGACTGTTCACCCCGGAAAAGCTGGGCGCGGCTCAGGCAAAACTCCGGGAATATCTGGCGGAAAAAAAGCTCCAGCCCACCGTCGCCAAGAAGTTCCCACTCGACCAGGCGCCGGATGCTGTCCGCTATCTGATCGAGGCGCGCCCCTTCGGACGTGTCGTGATGACGGCTTGAGGCGGTAGCTACGGGTCAGCGAAGCCGAATCTGGTCCTTGGTCGCGCTGTCCATAGCGTCAAGCGTGCTGCCGATGAGCTGACCTGAGAGCGGCGCTACTCGACCGGAATAGTCCGGCATTCCGGCGCGATTGAACGCCGGCGCGACGCGAGGTCAAAACGTACTAGGTGGTTCACCTTTTTAGGCGGCCTCGCGCCTTCCAGTTCCCTTACCGAGGCGTGGGCGGTGATCTTGTCGTCAACCCTCGCCTTGAAGGGAATCGAACCGTCGATTCCTTGTTTAAATGCCGCTGGCATAAGGTATTTATGGAACTGTGGCTATAGATGAGAACATATGCGAGATGGAGTCGCGTCAGCTTTCCGCAGGAATGCCCCCTGCCGCGGTGATGGCCTCGGGCGTGTCGACGTCGATCTGCGCCGCTTCGCCAATCTCAACCTCAATCACCGGCAGCCCGGAGGTTTTGATCAGATAGCGGGCGCCGACATCGCCCTTCAACCGCAGAACGGCATCGTTCAGCGACCGCGGCAGGATAACGGGATTTCCGCGCTTGCCCTGCGAGACGGCACGAACGATCGATTCACCCTTGCCATCTTGAAAGGCCGTAATCAACCGGTTGAGATCGCTGCTGGTCACACCCGGCATGTCCGCGAGCATGACGAGGACACCGTCAGCACCATTCGCCTCGGCAGCGGCAAAGCCTATCACCAGGGAGCTTGCCATCCCGGACGCATAATCCGGATTTGCGACGACGTTCAATTGCAGATCGGAGGGTACCTTGCGGATGTCGTCCTGGCGATGGCCGACGACCACAGTGACGGCTTCGGCATGGCTACTGTTCGCCGTCAACGCCGAACGGCGGACGAGCGGAACCTCGTCAAACTCGGCCAGCAGCTTGTGGCTGCCCTTCTGGCCCATGCGGGTCGCCATACCAGCAGCCAGAAGTACGATCGCCACTATTGGCTTCACCGCGACTTTTCCTCCAAGGCCTCATATAGCGTCGGCCGCATCTGGATCTCCATCAGCAGGCCCCCGACACCCATTCGAATATATCATCTTCATCGGGCTTTCACCCGCCAGAATGCGCAGGCCTCGTCGGTCGTCGAGCAATGAACCGAAAGCGGAATGATTTTGAACTTCGCGATCATCGTACCGACGCCAACCATTGCGTGGTCGGCCAGGCAGGCGAAGGTAATCGCCGGATCGATGGCATTGAGCCTGTCGACCGCTGCTTTGTCGGCCACGATTATACGGTGACGGTCGAGGGGATGTAGACCCGGCCCGCCGTCGCTTCTTCGGTCCCGATGGACTGTCCCCCCATCCAGCCGAGTTGGTCTTCTCCTCATCCGTGTTCATGCGCGCATCCGTTGCGTGGCGAAGCTCAGCCTGCTTCAGCCGCGCGAGGTCGCAGTCTTTCAGAACATGGCCTTTCGAAAAAATGCCTTCGGGCAACCTCAGCGAATGTGCAAGCACACGCCCGTTAGCGTCGTCGATGGAGAACTGACCGAATTTCATGGTGCTCCGTCCCCAGATTACGGAAGATGGCGCGACCGCAGTGATTGAATAACTTCCCCCAATATCGCCACGGCGATCTCGGCCGGATTGGAGGCCCCGATATCGAGCCCGATCGGAGCATGAATGGCTGAAAGCGCATCGGGGGTGAAACCTTCCAACGCAAGCCTGTCGATCCTCGCAGCATGCGTCTTTCTGCTACCCAGCGCGCCGATGTAGAAGCAGCCCTTCCGCAACGCCTCCGCTAGCGGAAGATCATCGATCCTCGGATCATGGGTGAGTGCAACCAAGGCCGTGTAACGGTCGAGCGGATCGAGCAGAAAAGCATCGGCCGGCCAGTCGGTGGAGAGCGGCACACCAGGGAAGCGTTCGCTAGTCGCAAAGGCCGTGCGCGGATCGATAACGCGCGCATCGAAACCGGCAAGCCCTGCTAGCTGCGTCAGATACTGGCCAATGTGCACGGCGCCGATAATAGCGATACGCGGCGCAGGTAAATAGACGTTCAAGAACCCTCTGCCCTCGGTTGCGTCGAACGCCATCGAGCGGCCGGAGCGAAAGGCATCTTCGATCAAATCTGCGATCGGCCCGTCAAGCCGATCACCCTCTAGAACGATGCGTTCGGTATGACTCTCAAGATCAGCCAGCAGAATCGCAGCGATCCGTTTGCGGCGCGCAGCGTTTAGGCGTTGCAGGCTGGCAAGCTGCATCAGTCGAGCCTTTCGACATAAACGCGGATACGCCCGCCACAGGACAGTCCAAGGCGCCAGGCAGTCTCGTCAGTGACGCCGAACTCTAGCATCTGCGCCGCGCCACCGGCAATCACATCAAGCGCGGCCGTGACGACCGCACCTTCGACACAGCCGCCGGAAACCGAGCCTTCGAAATTGCCGTCTGCGTCGACGACCAGATGGCTGCCAACCGGACGTGGAGCCGAGCCCCAGGTTTCGATGACGGTTGCGATGGCAACGGCGCGACTTTCATCCATCCATGTCTCGGCCGTCAATAACGGATCGTTTGGATGTGATACAGCTGTCATTCCAGCGAATCTTCCACGCAAGTGTCGTTCAAGCTCGCGAAGACCTGGGTGATATCCGTCTCCCTGACGCTATCGCCGACGTACCAGCTCAGAGTGTCATAAAAGCCGAGGAAGGAACCCTTTGTCTTCGCGAGAAGCGCCATGGCTTCCGCACTGGAGATCGAAAGCGTGGCGACAAAGAAGTCAACCAGAGCGGCCTCGGCCTTCGGATGGGCAAATACCAGCGCCGCTGGAGAGTTGGGCAAAAGCACGGGCAGTACTGGACGTTCCGGCCGGCATGGTAAAATGGCCTCCAGAAGGATATCACGTGATGATGCACCCACTTCTATGACGAAAGCCTCCGCATCAAGCACCCATGCGGAGCGGACGGCGTCGAAGTACTGGAAGTCCCGCTCAACGAGGGTAAGGGGTACCATCTTCGCCTCGCCGGGCTCCAGATACAGTTTGCGGAAGGCTTTGAGTTCACGGATCGGCCGTTTTAAGCCGGGTTTTACCGGACGAACGTAGAGCTGAACGATCTCTTTGCCGGCGACAGACCCGGTGTTGCGGATGGTAACGCTCGCGGTACAGGCCACACCCGCAGCGATTTCCTGTGTGTCGATCCAGAGATTCTCATAGCTGAAGGTCGTGTAGCTGAGACCGTGCCCGAAGGGAAACGCCGGGGCGATCGCCTTGAGATCGTAGAAGCGATAGCCGACGAAAACACCCTCGCTATATAGATGGCGCCCTTGCTCACCGGGATAGGTGTGCCAGCCGGGAATGTCATGCATCCGCACGGGCATGCTGGCAGAGAGTTTGCCGCAGGGGTTCTGCTCGCCAAACAGAACGCGGGCAATCGCTTCGCCGCCGCCCTGCCCGGCATAGAACGCGGCGAGCACGGCATCGACATCCTCGAGCCACGGCATTTCGACAGTATCCGGCATCGAGAGCACGACGATAACCTTGCAACCGGATGCAGCCAGCGCATGAAGGAGGGCGTCATGGCTGGCGGCCAGCTTCAGTGTGTCGCGGTCGTTGCCCTCGCCGTGCCGGCTCTTCTGGTTTTCCGCAAACACCACTGTGAAATCGGCAGAAGACGCCGCCTCGACGGTCGCCTCGATCAACGCCTGCATATTGACCTCTGCGGCAGGGGAGAATGGCAGATGCTGCACCTCGAAGTCAGTGCCTGCCCGCGCGGCAATCTGAACGAAGGGGCTGTCGACGCGATAGGGATTGGTCGTGGCCGAACCGGAACCTTGGATCACGGGGATGGTAGCGCCGTCACCAACGACGAGGAGTCGGCCGGTGCTATTCGGATCAAGCGGCAATGTCCGGCCTTCGTTGCGCAGCAAGACGATCGATTCCGCTGCAATCTCCCGCGACAGAGCGTGGTGCCGGTCGAGATCGGCGACCGTGTCGCGCCGCTCCTGCGTCTTGCATTTGCGCACGAACGCCAGAACCCTAGCGCAGGCGGCATCGATCACCTCGGGCGCCACATCACCAGCCTCGATCGCCGCCCGCAGGCGGGCCTTGCGTGGCCGGCTTTCCGGCATGTCGAGATCAGTCCCGGCAGCGATCGCCGCACCACGGTCCTTAATCGCGTGCCAATCGGAGACGACAAGCCCGTCATAGCCCCATTCCTCGCGCAACACGGTGCCGAGCAACCAGTGATTTTCTGCTGCCTGGATGCCGTTCAGCCGGTTATAAGCGCTCATCACCGTCCACGGCGCGCTCTTTCCGATCACCCGTTCGAAGCCCGCCAGATAGATTTCGCGAAGAGCTCGTTCGTCTACATCGGAACTGGTCGTTGTCCGTTCAATCTCGGAATTGTTGCAGGCAAAATGCTTCAACGAGGCGCCGACGCCATTGTCCTGTAGGCCCGAGATGACGGCTGCGGCAATGTCCCCGCTGATGAGGGGGTCCTCGGAGTAGTATTCATAGCCGCGGCCGGCAAGCGGCGTGCGGCGGATATTTATGCCTGGCCCAAGCAGGAGATGAACGCCAAATTCCTGGCATTCCGCCGCGAGCGCCTCCCCCATGCGGTAGGCAAGATCAATATCCCACGAACAGCCGAGCAGATTGCCGTTGGGAAAGCACGTGGCTGGACGGGTGGCCCCGAACATGCCGCCCGATCCGTCGCCCTGTTGCCCGACGAGATCGAGGAACGCCCGCAGACTGTCTTCGTCGTTATCGCCGGCGTCGATCTGGGTTGTCGAGTAGCGTACCCCATGGGCCCCATCGGTCATGACGATCGAAGGAACACCGAGCCTGCTGATCGATGCCGTCTTCCACAGGCCACGCCCGCTCAGGAGATCGACCTTTTCGGCCACCGTCATCTGATCGACAAGCGCTCGAATTTCGGCGTCGCTGGGTTGGAACATGAGTGGTCTCCGGTACTGCGGATCAGGCGTGTGTCAACAGATCTTCTGAAGGAGTTCCATCAGCATCATCCGCTCGGCAAGCGTCAGCGTGCTCAGCGTTTCCTGCGAGATCTGCAGCGCGACCGACAGGTTGCGGGCGACTGTCACCTCGCCTTCCGGCGTCAGCGTCAGCACCAGCCGGCGCGCGTCGCTCGAGTCGGGGGCGGTGTGAACGAGGCCACGCTTCACCAGTCGATCGACAACGCCCTTGATGGTCGCCATATCCATGGCAGTCTCGCGGCCGAGATTGCCCTGCGAACAGGGCTGCAGCTCCTTCAGCCTGACGAGCGCCGCCCATTGGGTGGTGGTCAGCTTCTCGGCCATCAGGCTCGCAAAGATCGCCACGTGCCGCTGGTTGGCCTGTCGCAGGTAGAAGCCGATCTGCTCGCCAAGCGCATACTGTGCCTGCTCGCCGGGCGCCTCGGTCGCTGCGGTCTTTTGTCGGCCGCCTTTGTCTTTGAACGGAACGTCCATCGGATCTCTCAAATCTGCCTGTTCATCGTCGTGACCGGCAATGGCGCTGCCGAATTTACTCTCGCCATAATTTCAGAATGGCTTCTGTCGTTAGAATTTCAATCTGCTCCGAAAGCCTTGGCGCCAGGATCTCGATGACCATGGCGTGCGCCTTCAAGTCGCCGCTTGCCAGTGCGTCCTCGGCGAGGATGACCCGGTAGCCGGCGTCGACCGCATCAAGAACGCTCGCGTAGACGCAGACGTCGGTCTCGACCCCCGAGAAAATCAGCGTGTCCGTTGCCGATCCTTGCAAACGCGCAGCAAACCCGGGCGAGCCAAAGACCGAATAGGTTTCCTTGTCGACGATGGAGCCTGGAGCGGCGATCGCTGTAAGCGGCGCGACCAGATCCAGCATGGCGATATCAAGCTCATCCAGCGTCACTGATGACCAGCGACGATAGTAGGTCTTCCAGCGCCCCGTGGCACCTTCGGCATTTTGGGGCACCATGAAGCGAGCAAAGACAGTCTCAGCGGGCCGCGCTTTGCTCAGCGCCACCACATTGGGAAGGATGCCTTCGATCGCTGGCGTATACCACGCCGTTTGCTCAGCGAAGAGGCGTTGCATGTCGATGACGACATGCAGCGCATTCCTGGAGAGTGGCGCGGGTGCCATCATCAGTCGGCCACCGGGACGGTGTGTTCCGCGGCCCAGGTCAGGGTGATGGTGTCGCCATCGCTCAGGACTTTGCCATCGCGGTTCTGTGCAAACAGCTTCAGCGGCAGACCGTCTGCCGTCTCCAGCAGATAGGACAGCACGGGACCTGCATAGATGACGGTGGTGATGCGCGCCGTCAGGCTGTTGCCATCCGTCGGACCCGATGCGATCGACATCTTCTCGGGACGCACGGCGAGCGTGACGTCCGAACCGCTTGCGGGCAAAGTGCCGGTGGTCTGAACTACCGTCCCATCGGCGAGACGCACAGCGCCGTTCTCCACCGTCCCGGTGAGGAAGTTGGAGTCGCCGAGGAATTCGGCGGCAAAGCGCGTCAGCGGTCGCTCATAGACGGTGTCCGGCTCGCCGATTTGGACGATGCGGCCCTTGTCGAGGATCGCTACCTTGTCGGACAGCGTCAGCGCCTCTTCCTGGTCGTGGGTGACGAAGATCGTCGTCAGGCCGCTTTCGCGCTGGATGCGCAGCAGTTCGACCTGCATTTCCTGGCGCAGGCGCCGATCGAGCGCCGACAGCGGCTCGTCGAGGAGCAGCACGCTCGGCTTGATGACCATGGCGCGGGCCAGCGCAACGCGCTGCTGCTGGCCCCCGGACAACTGCTTGGGCATGCGATCGGCAAAGCCAGGCAGATGCACCATTTCCAGCGCACGGTCGACTTCCTTGCGGGCGGCAGCACCCTTGATGCCCCGGCGTTCGAGACCGAAGGCGACGTTCTGGGCAATCGTCATATGCGGGAACAGCGCGTAGGACTGGAACATCATGCCGATGTTGCGGCCCCAGACCGGAATGTCGGTGACATCATTGTTGCCGATCGTGACGACGCCCTGGTCGGGCTTGATAAAGCCCGCGATGATGCGCAGCAGCGTGGTCTTGCCGGAGCCGGATGGGCCGAGAAGGCTGGTGAAAGAGCCTTCGGGGAATTCGGTGGTGATATCGGACAGGACCGGTGTGGTGCCGTAGGTCTTGGCGACGGAATTGACTTTAACGTTTGTCACTTGTGTCTCCGGGCTTGGCGAAGCGCGCAAAAATCAGGATGATCGTCATCGAGCCGAGCAGAAGCACGGTGGAGATCGCGTTGATTTCAGGGGTGAAGCCCTTGCGGATCGAGGAGTAGATCTGCACCGGCAGGGTGGTGTACCCGGGCGTTGCGAGGAAGTAGGAAATCACGAATTGGTCGAGCGACACGGCGAAGGCGAAGAGCGCGGCGCCAAGGATGCTCGGATAAAGCAGCGGTAGCGTCACCGAGAAGAAGGCGTGAACCGGTGTCGAACCAAGGCTCATCGCGGCTTCTTCAAGGTCGGCGCGGATTGTCTTGAAACCCGTGCCGACGACCAGAACAACGTAGGGGATGGCGAGTGCCACATGGCCGATCAACAGGGCATGCATGCCGCGCCCGATACCGGTCCAATAAAAGAAGATCAGCATGGCCGTGCCGGTGATCAGCCAGGGAATGGCAATCGGCGGCAGAAGCATCAGTTGCAGGAGACTTCTGCCGCGAAAGGTCCGGCGCGACAGCGCAACGGACGCCATGGTTCCCAAAGCCGTCGCCAGAACCGCGGTGATACTCGCGATCACCAGGCTGTTCAGACCCGCCGTCAGAAGGATGCTGTTGTCCCAGAGCGCGTCGTACCATTGCAGCGAGAAATGGAATGGCAGCTCGTAAAGTGGCGAAGCGTTGAACCCCATCGCCATCATCACGAGAATGGGCGTGTAGAGGAAGATGAGGATGGCGATGAGATAGATTGGACCGAGCGTTTTCATGATCCCTTCCTCAAGCGACCGTTCCGCGGCGCAGGACACCGGAGAAGGTTGCGAAAATTGCGAGCACGACAGCCAGCAGCGTAAAGGACAACGATGCGCCCAAAGGCCAGTTGAAGGCCTGGGTGAACTGATCCTCGATCACCGTTCCCATGGTCACGCCGACACGACCGCCCAGAATGCGCGGTTCCATGAATGAACCGATGACTGGAATGAAGATCAAAACGGCGCCGGAGATCAGCCCGGGAGCCGCAAGCGGCACCAAAATCTTGAACAGGATGGTCCACCAGCGCGCGCCGAGGCTTGAAGCAGCCTCAATGATCGCGTCGTCGATGGCCACCAGCGCTATGTAGCAGGTCAGGATCATGTACGGCAGGTAGCCGTGAACAAGACCAACCACCACGGCATAGCGCGTGTAGAGAAAGCCGATGGAACCCGCGTCCGGAGCAATCATATGCAGCAGACTGTCGAGAAAGCCGTTTTCGCGCAGCACCATGGTCCACGAAAAGACGCGCACAAGACCGTTGGTCCAGAATGGCAGGAGAATGAGGATCAACAACATCTCACGCGTCTTGCCGAAGGTCGAGCGGACCAGTGCCACGGCCGCCAGGAAACCAAGAACCGCGCAGAACAGCGTCGTCCAGAAGCCGATCAGCAGCGACGTGATGCCGATCCCGACCAGATAGGGTTGATCGATGAACGCGCGGTACTGCTTCAGCGTAAAGACGATCGGGGCCTTGCCCATCGGTGTCGCCGACATGAAGCTGAACACGAACATGGTCAGCAGCGGCAGAAAGACGGCAAGTGTCAGCCACCCATAGGTCGGCAGCAGCAGCGCCGTCGTCGAAACCCATGGCGGGAGCGGGCGCCGGCTGCGCGGACCCGAAGGTCCGCGCTCTGACGCTGATATCAGACGATCATTCTGCATAGAAGGCTTTCACTTCCTGCCAGATATTGTTGAAGGCTTCGCGCCGGTCGTCGGGAATGCCCGAGACAAAGGACGTCGTCTTCAAATATTCGGTCTTGTGCACCAGGCGGGTGAGATCGTCGGCAGGAAGTGCTGAAAGGGCTGCCGAATTTGAAGAAGCGGGGGCTCCGATCTTGGTTGCCCATTCGACATAGAATATCGGATCGATCATCCAGTTGACGAAGGCAAGAGCACCTTCTGGATTCGGAGCCGATGCCGGAACACCGAGACCATCGACCCAACCGACGCCGCCTTCCTTGGGCACTACGAACTGAACCGGAAGTTTGGAAACGCGCTTGGATCGCACCGAGCCGCCCGACCAGAACAGCGACAGGTCGAATTCCTTGGCGGCGAACGACTTGTTCCACTGATCTTCCGTCGACCACAGCAACTTGACATTCGGCTTGATCGATTTCAGCGCGGCGGTAACAGCTGCCAGATCCTTGGGATCGTTGATGTCCTGCCCGCTCATCAGCGCGCCAACGCCGACATTGATGATGGCGTCGTCGTCCATGGCAACACGGCCCTTATAGGCCGGGTCGGCGAGGACCGCGTAACTGTCGGGAACGGTCATGCCTTCACGGATGGCAAGCGAGGTCATGCCCCAGACCCACGGAACGGCATAACCCTTGCCATCCTTGCTGAAGTTCGGGTTGGCGCGCAGGGTCTCGTCGACTGTTGACGCGTTTGGAACCTTGCTGAAATCGATCGGCTGCAGCAAGTCTTCGGCAACCGCCTGGGCGCAACGCGCGGCGTTGAGGATAACAAGATCGTAGGCGCCCGGATTCGTGCGCATCTTGGTCAGCATTTCCGATTCCGAGCTGTAGTAGTCATGGACGACTGTGATGCCCGTCTTTTCGGTGAAAACCTTCAGCGACCAGGCTTCGTCGGTGCCGTAGCCCTGCCAGTTGAGGACCGTGATGGATCCGGCCGAAAAGGCTTTGCGCGGCAAGGTGGAGATGCTGACGCCAGCAATCAATGCTGCGGACATCAATTTCATTGTGTTGCGTCTGGTGAGTTCAGTCATTGTGGCACCCCTCTTGAAGATACACAGTCATGGACCATCATGACCCGCGGTCATCGACCTCAACGGATCGGCTAGCTTGAAAACAAACAACGTGCCAAAGCGCGCTTAATCATTTGTATACATACTAAAAGCAGATGGGCATTGTCCGTGGGGCGCTGACGTCTCGGCGAAATGAAGCGCGCGCTGCGACGCAGCGGCACACCACTTTTGCAAAAACAGCACATCACTTCGCTGAGCGGCCGGCATGAATCCACGGATACCTGCAAGCTGTTCGTTCAACCCTCTGACTTTAGCATCAGTCTTTTTTTATATGTACACAAACTATCTGTGAGGAATCGAGGCCTGTCAAGCACTGCCTTGCTTTAGTGAGCGCTTGACGATGAAAAAGAGACGTCGAGCCGGCGATCCTCCGCGTGCTCAGCAATCATGACGCGTATTCCGTCGCCGCCCGACACATAGTTGATGTCCTGCCCGTTGATACGGACAGCATCAACATCGCCCAATGCCAAGCCTGGCAACTCGATGAAACCAGCCTGGGAGACCGGAGCAATCGTGCAGGACACCCGCCCGTTGGCGAAGACGATGCGCGACAGCGTGGTGCGCAAATCTGTCTTCAGCGCTGCGCGCCCGTTCAATGTCATCACCAGGGTTCCGGACTTGACGACCAGCTCGAGCGTTCCCGACGGCGAGACCATAGGTCCGAGCACCACATCCCGGCCGGCATGATCCATCGTCCATCCGGTCCACGGGTCGAAGTCAACAATCTCACTGGCAGCCATCAGCGGCAGCATGGCGGCCCAGATGTAGAACGGATCGGTATCGCCTTGGTCCATCGCCTCGCCGGTGACGGCATTGTAATTTTCGGAGGCGATACGATGCTCGCGCCAATTCTTCATGAACAGGTCGTAGCTCTGGCTTGCCAGCTTGCTCGCCTCCGCCACGAAACCGTAGCGCCGCAGGCCAAGCCAGACCATATAGTTGACGTTCGGCCAGATGCGGCCGCGCCAGTAGACGTTGTCGGCGAAGGCCGGATCGTCTCGCGTTGCGTTCGGCAGCACGAAATCGCCGCCGAAAGTCGTCTCGTCGCTCAGATGCTCGAGCAGACGCGCCGCCTGCACCGGCGTCGCGGCGCCGCACAGCAGCGGGTAGAAGCTGGTCGGCGACAGCGAGCGCACGAAACCGCCGCGCCGTTGGCGATTGGCGAAGATGCCGCGGCTCTCATCCCAGAGCGTTTGCGAGATCAGCGTCCGCTGACGTTCGGCCAAGGCGGCGAATTCGCGGGCATCGTCATGCTTGCCGAGCACGGCGGCCATTTTCGAAAGCATCTCGGCATCGAGAGCGGCCGCGCAGTTGAGGCCGAGATCGAAGGTCGACAGCGTCCGGGTGAGGGGATCGTAGATCGCCTCGTCATGGGTCGCGGAATTGTCCATGCCGGTCTCGTTGCGCGCGGCAAAGGCCGTCCCCTTGTAGAGGCCCTCGCCTACGTCGGAGGTGCCGCAGGACAGCAGGCCGAAACCGTCCGGATCGCGGTTGTCCTGCCACCAGCGCCGATTGCGCACCAGCGCCTCGTAACTTGCCTGGATCATCGACCGCTCGCCGGTCCGCTGGTAGAGCTGCCAGACGACCAGTGCGCCGAACGGCAGCTGGGTGCGATCGACCCAGGCATCGTTGGAGGTGACGATGCAGGCGATATTGCCCTGCGGGGTTGCGCCGGCCATCGCGGTCGCCATGTTCTCGCGCGCCAGATCGGCGTCGAACACGCCCGCAAGAAGGGCGGCGAAAATCTGGTCGTTGAACCAGACGGCGAATTTCCCGAGATTCCAGATCCGGGTGACCGCCGTGTAGGAACGCGCGTTGGTTTCGTCCCAGATGGTGTTCCAGGCGACGACGTCACGCATCGCGTCGAGCGCGCCCTCGAACATGCCGGTCTGCGCATCGGCAATCGCAGCTGGCGCGCCGGCGGCAAGGCATGTCTGCGCCTTGGCGATCGCCAATTCGGCACTGTCGGCGACGCCTGCGGCATAGGCGCCCTGGCGCATCATCTCAAGATTGAAGCGCAGGGCGATCACCGGCGCTTCGCTCCTGCGGGTGGCGGTATAGAAATAACCGTTTTCCTCGAAGTCCGCCCGCAGCGCGTCGATCGTGTCATGGCCGGTGACATGCACCGGCGCCTCGGCTGTCGCGACCGCAACAAATCGCGTGCCTACCTTCAGCAGCGTAATGTTGCGGCCCGCGTCATGGACCACGACCTCGCCGCCATCTGAGGAGATTGCTAGCGTCAGCCAGAATCGCAGGCCCCACTCGGCCGATACCTTGCCGTTCCAACTGCCGCGGATCGCGAAGGGGTCTGTCTTCGTCGTAGAAAAGGCGACGGTCGTGCCGCTGAGCTCGGTCTCCAGCTCGATCAGCGAGCCGTCGATGGTGTGACGGCCGAGGCGAACCATATCGCGTCGCGGCTCGATCGCGGAGGTCGTCTTGCTGCGGGTCGAATAGAGAACCGGTGTGATCCGCACGCCGAGCGGCAGGAAGACCGTTTCGGCCGGCCGGTTGGACCAGCTGTTCCAGGCACGCATCAGGGGTATGGTCGAATATTGTAGCATGGGTCTGTAACTTCCGGTCAGTTTGCCAGCTGGATGAGCTTCGGTGCGGCGGACAAGCCGCTCTTGTCGGCGGTGTCACCGAGATAAGGCGTGTTGATGTAGTAGCGATTTGCGGCCGTGTTGGCGACGCGCAGTTCCAGCGAATGGACGCCTGGAAGCAGCCGCCCCAGAGCAAAGCGGTAGGGGCGCCAGCCGCGCCGGTCGATCTGCCGGCCATTGAGGCGGGCGGTGACCACGGTCGCGACCTCGGGCAACTCTAAAAACCAATCGGCCTCGTCGCCGATCTCCAGCGCCAGCCGGTAGATACCGGTCCCGGAGAAATCGACGAATCCCTGCGTCTCCCATCCGGTCTCGACCGAGATTGGCACGAATGCCGCATCGGCTCCCGGCGCGAAACGCCAACCATCGACAACCGGGACGGCGCACGCGGCGTCAAGCGACGGCCGGGTCATGAGACGGCCCTTTCCCGCGTCCTGCTGCGCCGTCTGACGCAGGCGAATGCAGCGCGCTTCCTGCGGGTCGAGCGTGACCGCCAGGTGGCTGAAGACGGCGGCCTCCGCCACCTCGCCCGTCGTGGCACACCAGCCTTCGCAGTCGAATCCGTCACCGAGGGAAATCTCGCTTTCCAGCGGCGTTGGGCCATCATTGAAGAGAACGATCCGCCACCAGCCATCGGCGTCGTATCCGACCCATTGCCACGGCCGGTCCGCGCAATGGCCGGTAATGACGGGTCCGGGCGGCGCAAGCCGTGCCAGCAGCGCGTCGATATCGCTGCCGCCGGGGATCCGATCGATATGCGTCGACGCCATCTCATTCGTCTCGCGATCGAGGGTATCGCAGACGGTCGACAGGCGATCGCCGGAGGACCAGACCACGCCGCCGGCGTCGCGGAACGCCTCCAGCGCCCGCAGCGTGTCCCCTGTCTCCAGCACCGTCACCGATGGCAGGATCACCGCATCGAAAGCAAGCCCGCAAACCAGCATGCGGCCGCCTTCGATCCTCGCCTTCGCCACGTCGGCCTCGCTGACGAACATGAAGTCGCAGCGCCTGGCCAGAAGCCCTTCACACCACGCGCCGATATGGGTGGCGTGGCTGTGGCGCGGCCCCTCCGCGAAGGCGGTCTGAAGCGGATAAAGGATCGCAACCGGCGTGCGGGGCGTGGCCGGCTCGATGAAGGCGGAAATCCGTGCCGTCTCCTCGGCAAACAGATCGTGGTAGCTCCACCACGGCTCGAAATTGATGCCCGGCCCGAAATCGAAACGTGGATTGGAAAACGGCGTCGGATCGTTGTCGCGCCCGTCCGTCTGGTAGACGCCGTGCCAGAGGAACTGTCGGGTCCCGAGGCAGTGAAGCCGGATGGCCTGCGCCCGCATCGTCTCCAGGGTGAGTTCCCATTGCCCGGCGGCGCGAACGGGCGTTCGCTCGGCGCTGGCGTAGGTTTCGACGACGCATCGGCTGCGACCATTCGAACGGGCAACGGAATCGCCGAGCTTCGGCGCCAGCTGCGCCACGAAATTGTTGGAATCAACGGCCGTCTCGTGCCGGTAGGCATCGATGCCGAAGAAATCCACGGCAAGCGCCACCCTGGGGTCGATGCTAGTAAATCCGCCGTTCAGCGACCAGGAACTGACATGCGGCAGGATTTCGTGCCCGGTGAGGACAATCCCCCTGCCCTCCGCCCATCGGCGCAACGTGCCGGAGAAAGCCTCGTTCATCAGGGCCGAATAGGCGGCGTAGAATTGGGCGCGCAGCCGCAGGGTTTCAGGCCCGACGCCACGCACCAGCGCCAGCAGGGCCCTGGCGAAGGTTACGCCTGTGCCGCGCGACACGACGTCCGGCAGCGTCGGCGCATAGAGCAGGCTGTTGCCGAGGTCACCGGAGATCTGGCTCCACTTGTAGAAACCCGCCGCCGGCTGGTCGTAGAACACGAAGCCGACGGGATCGGGCACCAGATCACCAAGCACCTCGACCAGCGGGTCGAGCCCGACCTCGATGAACCGCTCCGCTGCCTCTGGCAGGAGATAATTGATCAACCGGGAGGTCGTCGACCGGGCGCTGACGAAAACCGTGAGCATCTGCCCCTCGGGGGGTACACCGTCGAACGCATGGGTGCAGGATATTCCGTCGCTTTCGATGATGGATGTCCGCGCCGTGACGTCGACCACCTGATCGAGACTGTCGATGCCGATCGACGGATGCAGCAGCGCTGCCTCGACGGTCCATTGGCACCACTCGACGATGCTGCCCTCATACTGCCACGCGACGATATCGGGACCCATCGTCCGGGTGAACGGCGGATGGATGCCGCTGATCTCGCCCCGCGCCTCTCCCGAACACGACCAGAACAGGTGGCGCTCGCGCAGGTCGTCGCGGTCCACGACCGTCCGGCCGCCGGCGTGACCGCTGATCCAGTTGTAATCGTCGTAGATTCCGAGCTTCAGGCCCAGCTTGCCGGCAATCCCAGCCGCAACACGATAGGCATCCAGATAGGCCGGCGACAGGTAGTCATCGCGCGACATTGCGAGACGGGCTTGGATCAGGATCGTGCCGAGCCCCTTCTGTTTGAAATCGGCGAGCTGCGCGTGGCAAACGTCCTCTGTCGGGATCGAATGCCAGAACCAGTAGGCCGACGGGCGAAACGCGGCTGTCGGGTTCTCGAATAAGTCGCGGCGATCGATGTCCTGCCCGGTTCGGATCTGCTCCAATCGTCTGCTCCCTAGTGAATTGCCGCCGTCACGCGTTGCATGGCTTTGGTCGTTTCCGTCCAGGCCGGCTTGTCGGGGGCGAAGCGTGCTCTCAGATAATCGGCGAGATCCTTGATCTGGCCGTCGTTCAGCGTCTGGCGGAAAGCCGGCATCGACATCACCTCAGGGGCTTGGCGGCCGGTGGTCTGCGCAAGGATTGCCGGCGCCTCGACACCGTTCAGGATTGCCTGGATGAGATTGTCCGGCGTCGCCGCATGCAGGTTGCTGTTGAGCGCCAGCGACGACAGGATCGTGTTTCCAGAATGGCACGTGGCGCAGGCGCCTTTGAACAGCCGCTCGCCCTTCGGCGAAATCCGCGCGGCGGAAGCCTTGGCCGCTTCACTCGCGGCAAGGGCGGCCTCGCTCTGCGCCTTGCTCTCGGCCGGGCCTTCGTTGAGGCTTGCGAGGTATGTGGCCATAGCGCGGATATCGCTGTCCGGAAGTGGCTGCATGACCTCGACGACATGCGCCATCGGGCCGGCGGCACTGCCGTGATCGCGAGAATGTCCGGTGCGCAGGTAGTCATAGAAGGCGTCTGACGTCCAGCCGACCGGGCCCTTGGCGAACGCATTCAGGGCCGGCGCCTCCCAGCCATCGGCAAAGCCGCCGGAAAGCAGGGCGATGCCGCTCTTTTCCGCGCCGAGCACATTGCGCTCGGTGTGGCAGGCCGAACAGTGGCCCAAGGTCTCGACGAGATAGGCCCCCCTGTTCCACTGCGCATCGCGGGTCCCGACATATTTGAACGGCTGCGCCTTCAGGAACAGCGCGTTCCAGCCCGCCATCATCGCGCGGATGTTGTAGGGGAATTTGAGCTTCGTCTCAGGCGCCTTTTCGGCGACCGGCGGCTGCGTCATCATGTAGGCGTAGAGGGCCTGAAGATCGGCATCCTCGGCGCCGGCGAACGAGGTGTAGGGGTGCGCGGGATAGAGATGATGGCCGTCGCGGCTGATGCCCTCGCGCATGGCACGTTCGAAGGCCGGGTAGGACCAGGCGCCGATGCCGCTTTGGACATCAGGCGTGATGTTGGTGGCGTAAACTGCGCCGAATGGCGTGTCGAAGCGCCGGCCACCGGCAAAGGGTGTTCCGTCGTTTCCGACATGGCAGACATTGCAGGCGCCGGCCGCCGCCGCCAACCGGCCGCGCTCGATGGTGGCGGCGCTGTAGACATTGGCATCCGGCTGCTGGATGGTGCCGATCGCCGGGCGCCATGGCGATGCCATGGTCACGATACCGGACAGAGCGGCGACGGCACCGATCGCCGACAGGCCGACGTTCCACCATCTCCGCTTTTTCGCGACCGGGGTGGCTGGCGTTTCGTCCGTCTTGCCGTTCAGCGCGGCTAGGACCAGTTCCGGCGTCAGGGGCAGTTCGCGGAAACGAATGCCGGTGGCATCGTAGACGGCATTGGCGATGGCCGAGGCGCTGGGAACCGAGGCGGACTCTCCGACGCCGAGCGGCGGCTCGTCCTGCCGCGGCACCATCAGCACGTCGATATCAGGTACCTCGGGGAAGGTGATCAGCGGATAGCCGCCCCATTCCTTCGACTGCACCGCGGTCGAGGAAAATTCGACCTTTTCCTTCAGCACCCGGCTGGTGGACTGAATGATGTTGCCGTGGATCTGGTGGCGCACTCCGTCGGGATTGATCATCATTCCCGAGTCCTGCGCGCATGTCACCTTGGTAACCGCGATCTCGCCGGTCTTCTTGTTGACGGCGACATCGGCAA
This sequence comes from Rhizobium sp. WYCCWR10014, assembly GCF_001657485.1. Lineage (GTDB taxonomy): Bacteria > Pseudomonadota > Alphaproteobacteria > Rhizobiales > Rhizobiaceae > Rhizobium. Next base: position 94,615 of record NZ_LXFU01000038.1, on the reverse strand, counting down.
CCCATGCCGCCCAAGCGGCGGCCTTGCCCGGAAACGGCCCGTGGACGTAGACGGCATAGGCAAATCCACGGCCGTAGAGCAGATCGCCTTCGCCGCTGAGCGTGCCCCACGTCGTATGCGGCACCCACTTCGCCCGTTCGGCAAGCGCGTGCACCAGGTCGACGGCGCGTGGGTCGTGGAGATAACGGAGCCGGTACTCAACCGGATCGACGGCGGCGGCGGCGGCCAGCTCGTCGACGTAGCATTCGTGGGCGAATGTGTTCGGCATCGCCGACACGCCGCGGAACCAGGAAGCACGCGCAATCGGCGGCATATCGTGCACGGTGACGCGGAGGTTCCCGTAGGCATAGGGCGGGATGGCGGTGCGATCGCCCATGTGCACGACGTCGGAAACTGGCGGCACCTTGCCGGTAAGGATCAAGGGAAGGGTCGGCGCCAGATTGGAGGGATAGCGGGTTTCGAAATCATAGGCGGACGGACCGCCCTGCAGATCGAGACCGCCGCGCACATCCATGACCTGGGCGGCGCCCTTAGGCTCCCAGGCATGTTCCTGTTCGCGCGTCAGCTGCACCCGGACCGGTGCCTTGACGGCGCGCGACAGCAGCGCCGCGTCGGCTGTGACGTCATCGGCGCAGTTGCGACCGTAGCAGCCAGCCGCCTCCAGCCGTTCGACCCGGATCAGCTCTTCCGGCATGTCGAGCAGCAGCGCCAGATCGCGCCGCATCGGGAACGGGTTCTGCGTTCCCGACCAGACGGTCAGCCCTGCGTCACTGTAATCGGCCACCGCGCAGGATGGCCCGATCGAGCCGTGCATCTGGTAGGGCCAGACATAGGTGCGGTTCATTGGCTGGGCGCTGCCGGCCAGCGCCATATCGACATTGCCGGAATCGGCTAGCATGCGTGGCGTCGAAGGATTGGCACGCAGCGCCTTTTCCGGCGCGTTGAGATCCGGCCACTCGGGCGGCGCGCGCCACACGACCTTCAGGCTCTTGGCCGCCTCGATGGCGTTTTCCTCACGGGTCGCGACCACGCCGACGAAATCGCCGAGGGCGACGACGCCGACCAGCCCGTTGATGTGCGCAACCGATGTTTCGTCGATAGAGATCAGGCTGTTTCCGACATGATCGCCGTGATCGAACCCCGCATAAGGCGGGCGAACGACGCGGCCATGCAGCATGCCGGGCACGCGCACATCATGCACATAAGTCCAGCGCCCCGTGGCCTTCTCGGGGATATCGACGCGCGGCCGCGACGAGCCGACCAGTCTATAGTCCGAGGCCGGCTTAAGGGCCGCGTATTTATCGATCGACAGCCTGACGTGGCTGCCGGCGACGATGTCGCCGAAGCTGAGCTGCCAGTTCTCGCCGCCATCGGCACGGATGATGCCGTCTTCCAGTCGCAGCCGCTCAAGCGGCACGCCGCCCTTCTCAGCCGCCTTGGCGAGCAAATGATGGCGGGCGGTGGCGGCGGCCTGGCGCAGCGGCACTGCGGTGATCTGGATCGTTTCGCTGGCGATGGTCGCGCCCTGGTTGGGCGCGGCGGAGGTCGTGCCGAGCACCATGTCTACCTGCTCGAACGGCATGCTGAGCTCTTCGGCGACGATTTGCGCCAGAGAGGTGCGGATGCCTGTCCCTAGATCAACATGGCCGTTGAACGCAGTCACACGGCTATCGGCGCCCACCGCGATGTAGAGTTCGGCACCGTCGCCAAGCCTTGTATCGTTGACAACAAGCAGCATGTCGGCGGCCGACATATAGGCGGATTTCGGCACTTGGCGGTGGTCGGTCACGGGGAGACCTCCTTCGCGGCTTTTGGTGAGATATCGTCCGGCGTGGATCGTCGCGTCCGTTCGGCCCTGGAATAGGCGACCGCCCGCCTGGCTGCGGCAAGTATTTCCATGTGCGTTCCACAACGGCACAGATGATGGCGCAACGCCTCGCGGATCGCGTCCTCGTCGGGATCGGCATTGCGATTGAGCAGGGCTGTGGTGGCGATGATCATGCCGTTCAGGCAATATCCGCATTGAGCGGCGGCCTCGTCGATAAACGCCGCCTGGACTGGATGCAGATGCTCGGGCGTGCCGAGACCCTCAAGCGTAGTGACGCGGCGGGTGCCGACGGCACCCAGAGGCACGGTGCAGGAGCGCACGGAGCGACCATCGACGAGAACGGCGCAAGCGCCGCATTCGCCGAGCCCGCAACCGTATTTCGGGCCGTTGAGGGAGAGATCGTTTCTGAGGATATAGAGAAGGGGTGTTTCCGGGCTAGCTTCGACGCTCTCGACGGCATCGTTCACATTCAAACTGAAGCAAACTGGCAGTGTCAAAGCAGGCCCTCCGCCCCGGAGAACGAAACACAGACCTCGCCTCTTTCCATCGGCCGTACCGCTACGCAGCAGACATCGCCCGGACGTCCGCAAACCATAACGATGCGACAGTCACCGACTCTTCGCATCTATTGCCCCTTTTATTATTAAGAAGTGCATACGCTTTATAATGACAAAAGACAAGTCGGATTTCACCATCAGGATTTTGCTAGTATATCCAATTGGCAAGGCGTTTTTTGTGTCATCTTGATAAAAATCAACGCGTCGCTATTGCTATTTAGAGTGTATGCGCTAGAATTTTTGTCAAGCTTCCAATCGTAGGAACAATGCGTCGAAAGACAGCTAAGAAGGGTCGCTATGTCTAACGGAAAAGAAAAGATCGCGATTATCGGCGCCGGCCTCGGCGGCGCTGTCGCGGGTGCGCTGCTCCAACACGCAGGTTTCGACGTCAACGTCTATGAACAGGCACCGGCATTCTCGCGCCTGGGGGCCGGCATTCATATGGGGCCGAACGTCCTGAAGATTTTCGAGCGCATCGGCGTCGACAAGAAGGTGATCGGCATCAGCAGCACGCCGAGCCATTGGTTCAGCCGCGACGGCATTACCGGCGAATACACCGCCCGGGTTCCGCTTGAAGGCTACGGCCAGACCTATTGCACCGTTCACCGCGGCGACCTGCAGGCCATCCAGTGCGATGCGTTGCAGCCAGGCACCTTGCATTTCGGCAAGAAGCTGGCTCGCCTCGACGACAGCGGCACCGATGTGCTGATCGAATTCGAAGACGGAACCTCGATACGCGCCGACATCGTGATCGGCGCCGACGGCATCAATTCGCGCGTTCGCGAAACGCTGCTTGGCGAAGAGAAGCCGAATTACAGTGGCTGGGTCGGCCATCGCGCCCTGATCTCGTCCGACAAACTGAAGAAATACGATCTGACATTCGAGGATTGCGTCAAGTGGTGGGGTCCGGACCGCCATATGATGGTCTACTACACGACGGCTCGGCGCGACGAATATTACTATGTCACCGGCGTTCCGCATCCGGCCTGGGAGTTCGATTCGGCTTTCGTCGACAGCAGCCGCGACGAGATGGCGGCGGCGTTCGAGGGTTATCATCCGATCATCCAGGCGCTGATCGAAAGCACCGATGGGGTGACGAAATGGCCGTTGTTCAACCGTAACCCGCTGCCGCTCTGGAGCAAGGGCCGCCTTGTGCTACTTGGAGATGCGTGCCATCCGATGAAGCCGCATATGGCGCAGGGTGCCGCGATGGCGATCGAAGACGCCGCCATGCTGACCCGCTGCCTGCAGGAAACCGGCGTCAACGACTTCCGCACCGCTTTCGGATTGTATGAGACCAATCGCCGCGATCGCGCGACGCGTGTCCAGAGCGTTTCGAACGCCAACACTTTCCTGCTCAAACAGGAGGATCCGGCCTGGGTCTACGGCTATGATATCTATGCCGCCCCCCTGAAGAGCGAGACCGCGGCATGAGCGGCGGCGCCTTGTACGGGGCGAACGTCTTCGCCAACGGCATCCGCCAGCACTATCTGCGCTATGGCGGCAAAGGCCCTGCGATCATCCTGATCCCGGGCATCACCAGCCCCGCGATCACCTGGGGTTTCGTCGCCGAACGGTTGGCCGAGCGTTACGACGTCTATGTGATCGACGTACGCGGCCGCGGCCTGTCGTCGACTGGCCCCGACCTCGATTACGGCCTCGACGCCATGGCCGCCGACATCGTCGGCTTCGCATTGGCGCTTGGACTTGCTACTCCCGCCCTGCTCGGCCATTCGATGGGCGCGCGCATCGCCATCCGTGCCGCCGTTGCGGCGCCGGAGGCGTTTTCGAGGCTGGCGCTGATCGATCCGCCGGTCTCCGGCCCCGGACGCCGCGCCTACCCGAGCAAGCTGACCTGGTATGTCGACAGCATCCGCCTGGCGCTGAAGGGCATCGACGCGGAGGGCATGAAGGCGTTTTGCCCGACATGGACCGACGAGCAACTGAAGCTACGCGCCGAATGGCTGCACAGCTGCTACGAGCCTGCGATCGTCACCGCTTTCGAGGACTTCCACAAGGACGACATCTTTCCGGATCTGTCGAAGCTCAAGCAGCCGGCCATGTTGATGGTCGCCGGCCGTGGCGGCGTGATCGAAAGCGTCGACGTGGACGAGGCCCGCTCGCTTTATCCGGGGCTGGAAATTACCCGGGTGCCAAATGCAGGGCATATGATTCCATGGGATGATTTCGACGGCTTCTTTGCCGCGCTTGGAGATTTTCTCTCCCGTTGATTGAAGCGACGGTGGCGCGATGATCCACCGCCGTTTGCTTGAGTGCCGTTTTTTTTGCGAAGCAAAGGATTTCACCCGTGCAGAAGTATTACCGTATCGGCCAGATCGTTCCGAGCTCCAACACGACGATGGAGACCGAAATTCCCGCCATGCTGACGGCACGCCAGTCCATCCGGCCCGAGCGCTTCACTTTCCACTCCAGCCGCATGCGGATGAAGAAAGTGGTGAAGGAGGAACTGGCGGCAATGGACGCCGAATCCGACCGTTGCGCCGTCGAGCTCTCCGACGCCCGCGTCGATGTCCTCGGATACGCGTGCCTGGTCGCCATCATGGCGATGGGCCTCGGCTATCACCGCCAGTCGGAGAAGCGCCTGATGGGTCGCACCCAGGAGAATGGCACTGATATTCCCGTCGTGACCAGTGCGGGCGCCCTGATCGAGGGCCTGAAGGTGATGAAGGCGAGGAAGATCGCCGTCGTCGCGCCTTATATGAAACCGCTGACGGAGTTGGTCGTCGACTACATCCGCGAGGAAGGCTTCGAGGTCGTGGACTGGCGGGCACTCGAGATCCCCGACAATCTGGATGTGGCGCGCCACGACCCGGAAAATCTTCCGGCGATCGTGCAGACGCTCGACCTGACCGATGTGGACGTGATCGTGCTATCGGCCTGCGTGCAGATGCCATCGCTGCCCGTCATCGCCAAGGTCGAAGCCATGACAGGCAAACCGGTACTGACCGCCGCCGTCGCAACCACTTATTGCATGCTCAAGAAGCTCGGTCTGGAAGCCGTCGTGCCAGGCGCCGGCGCACTTCTGTCGGGCGCATACTGAAGAGGGGCCGATCATGCAGAGCGCGCAAAGCAATTATCAGGGCGTCTGGGGCAACCGCATCGGCTTCGGCCAGCGCCCTGCCCTCCTCGTCATCGATTTCCTAAAGGGGTACACCACCGAGGGCGCGCCTCTCTACGCCCCTGGCGTGGTTGACGCGGTCGCGCAGACGCCGGCGCTCATCGATGCCGCCCGCGAGGCCGGCATCCCCATTATCCATACGCGCATCCTCTATCTTGCGGAAGACTGCGCCGATGGCGGGATGTGGGTGAAGAAGTCGCCTGTCATGAAAGGAATGGTCGAAGGCAACGTGCTGGCCGAATTCTGCGACGGCGTCGAGCCTGCCAGCGGCGAACTCGTCATCGTCAAGCAATATGCCAGCGCCTTCTTCGGCACCAGCCTTGCCTCCCAGTTGCATGCGCAGGGGATCGACACGGTGATCATGGCCGGCTGTTCAACCAGCGGCTGCATTCGCGCCACCGCCGTGGATGCGGTCCAGCACGGATTCCGCGGCATCGTGGTGCGCGAGTGCGTCGGCGACCGGCACCCAGATCCGCACAATGCCAATCTCTTCGACATCGACAGCAAATATGGGGATGTCGTTTCGAGGGAGGAGGCGATCGCGGAAATCGCCAAACTAAGGTCTGACCGCACCTAATTAGGGAGAAATGCCCCAGACTTCAAACCTAAGCCTTCAAACAAGATAGGGGAACGAGCATGGATCAATTCAGTTTCACGGAAATTTGCTTGCATCAGTTGAAGATGTCGGGCGTCCACGAGGACGAAAAACTCATCGTCCTGACCCAGGGCAACGAGCGCCTCGATTACGCCGACGCTTTCATGGCCGCCGGCATGCGTCTCGGCGCCAAGATGTACCACATGCGTTTGCCGCCGGTGCCACCCGCAGGTGCCTGGGCGGTCGGCCAGACAGGCCTCGCAGCCATGCCGGATGCGGTAGAGGCCCTTAAGGCCGCCGACATGCTGATCGATTGCATCTTCCTGCTCTTCAGCCCGGAACAGATGGCGATCCAGGCGTCCGGCACCCGTATTCTCACCGCTGTGGAACCGCCGGAGCTTCTCGCCCGCATGTTGCCGACAAAGGAATTGCGAGAGCGCGTCGAATTTGCCGGCGACCTGCTCTCCAAGGCGAAGGTGATGCGGATCACCTCTGCGCATGGCACGGATGTGACCTACAAGCTCAACACCTATCCCGCCATCACGGAATATGCGTGCACGGACGAGCCGGGCCGCTGGGATCATTGGCCGTCCGGCTTTGTCTTCACCGGCGGTGACGACGATGGCGTCGACGGGACAATCGTCGTTGCTCCGGGCGACATCCTGCTGCCGCAGAACATCTACGTGCGCGACCCGATCATCTACACGATTGAAAACGGATGGATCACCGATATTCGCGGCGGCCTCGATGCCGAGCTGGTCAAGTCCTACATGGATGGTTTCAACGACCCGCGTGGCATGGGCATGAGCCATGTCGGCTGGGGTCTCAATCAGAACGCCAAGTGGCATCGCATGGTACCAGGCGAATTCCCGGGTGGCATGGGAATGGAGGCACGCTCCTTCTACGGCAACGTGATGTTCTCAACCGGCCCTAACAACGAGCTCGGCGGCCCGAACGACACCGCGTGCCATCTGGATATCCCGATGCGCGGTTGCTCGCTGTTCCTCGATGATGAGCCGATGGTTCTGGATGGCGACATCGCCGTGAAGGAAATGAAGCACAACTTCAAGTAACCGGGCGTGCCAGCGCTCCGCGTGAAATCGCGCGGAGCGGGTTGCGGTGTGCCACGCCTTGACCGTCGCGACATGCTGTGGTGTTTCCTGCATTCCCGCCAAAGACGCCGTAACTGATGGACCACATCGACGATGACCGCAAAAGAGACCGAACAGCTGCCAGAAGCTCCGGCGCCTCAAAATGGCTACCAAGTGACGGAGCAAGTCGGGCATCTCCTGCGCAAGGCCTATCAGCGCCATCTGTCGATTTTCCAGACCAATGCCAGCGATCCGGACTTGACGTCGGTGCAGTTCGTGACGCTGTGCGCGCTGCACGATCTCGGTCCCAGCTCGCAGGTCGAGCTCGTGAAGGCAACGTCCGTGGACCAGGCGACCATCCGTGGCATAGTCGAGCGGCTGAAGGCCCGCGGACTGATCGATCTCTCTAAGGACGAGGCCGACGGCCGCAAGGTGGTGATCTCTTTGCTGCCCAAGGGGGAAGCCTTGCTGCAGGACATGTATCCGCAAGCCTACCTCATCAGCGAAAAGACCGTCGCTCGTCTCAATCCGGCGGAACGCATCGCGTTGTTATATCTCCTGCGCAAAATCGCCGACGATGAGACTGGAGAACAGTAGGCGTTGATTGAGGTCCCTGCTCATGAAGGGCACTGCACCGGCGGCGCCTCACAGACGAGCTAAGTGCCTAATAAACCAAAACTCGCTGCATAAACGTTATGGAACTTTGCTGTCGTCTTAGGCGCGACATAGTGCATTACGCTGTTGATCGGTTTCGCGGATCCAGAACGATCCCTTAGCATTTCGCCGAAGCGAAATTCGGATGTGTGGCGGCGAGAAAGAATCTCTTGCCGTGACCTCAAATAGATATTGCTGGACTTGAACCGACATTCGCCGAGCCTTTGAGCCCCCGCAAGGCCAAGAAACACGGGGCAAATATGTCTTTCGAACGCGATACACCGGATCCCTTCGTTGCCCGGGCTGTCGAGCTGGAGGCGATCTTCCATCATGACGCGGTCGAGCGCGACAAGCAGGGTGGCAGGCCGGTAGAGCAGATCCGGCTTCTGAAAGAAAGCGCGGCTTACCATCTGCCCAGATCCCAGTCGGCTACGGCGGACGGGGCGCCTCCTGGCTGTCAATCCTGCGGCTATTTGCCCGTCGTCAGACAATCGAGGATCATGTGCTGGCAACGGAACGTGACATGCTCCACTCCATTCTTGGACGCTCAAAAATCAAGCGGCTGTTCAAACTTCGCAGACAGTTGATTCGCTTTCAGCGAGTGCTTGGTCCGATGACCGAGGTCTGCGGCAAGCTCGTGCATCTCGACCTTCCCTGTGTCGACGTCGAGGCCAAGAACTACTTCAGGGATGTTCTTGACCACGCGCGCCGCGTCGAAGGAACGGTCGCTGGCTTGAAAGACGTCATCACCTAGGTCTTCGATGCCAGCAACCTCCTCGAACAGCAGCGTCAAGGGACCATTACGCGCCAGCTTGCAGCGTGGGCGGCAATCGCAGCCGTTCCAACCGCGATTGCCGGCATCTACGGCATGAACTTCGATATGCCCGAACTCAAGACCGAGTACGGGTATTTCGTTATTGCCGTCATAGCCTCGATGTGGGGGGGGTACTCTATTTCGGTTCAAGCGGTCTGCTGGCTTAAAGGCTGCTCAAACCTTGATTCGCATGGAACGGCGATCGTCGTCGGACGTTTCACCGGCAGCCAAGGAGGCTATCCCATGACAAGACATCTCGACACTAGCCAGTCGGCTGGAATACCGCCGACTCTGGATATTGCCACTCGAATCCGAACCAATCCTCGAGTAAAGGCGATCTTGTGGTCGCTTGTGACCGGCATGACGGTCCTCGTGGTGATCGCACTGTTTGCTTCCCATGTGCTCTGAGCGTGTCAGCCGGGACCGACCGGCCAATCGGGCTGGCAACATTCGGCCTGGGGATGAGAGAAGATATCGGGTTACAAGGGACGGCAGTGCGAAGTGGCAGGTCCTTGATTCTATCACGGGCTTGCCAGCGGCCACGAACGGAAGAGATCTCGTTCAGCTCGACAAACGGGACGCTGAAGACCTTGCTGACGAGCTCAACGACTGTGAGGGCAAAGGGCGACCAAGTCCGCTTTTATAGGGCGAGATACGTCATCTACGCTGAATTTCAAGAAATCTCGCAGCAATTGCCCCGTCATGAACCCGAGCCGGGTCGACGCGTGAAATGATGTTATCGGGCAGAGTTCTCGGCATCGCCAAGCGTTGGTCTTGTTGATGGTCTTGTTCAAACGCCAGGACAATACCAATGCCCTATGTCGCATCTCCGACTTACGCCGAAGGCGCTGCCACCCGCACAGCAGTGTCTTACCACGGCACGCAGCCATCTCGACGAGACTTCGAGATCTTCCTCAACCAAAAAACAGGCTCGGCTGATGACTCTGCCGTCTCGGCTGGGTTGGGAGGAGGCTGAGGTTCGAGCAGCTCTTTCACGTGCGGACAGTGTTGCGGAAGCAATTGAATCAGAGCGCTCAGCAGACTCCTGCGCGTTACGTTGTGCGGTCATCATCCATGCGAGAAGATGCAGGCTAAGCCACCGGGCGAACACCTGACCGTTCGACTTATCGATTGAGAACGCTCCCAAAGCAAAGAGATGTCTCATGGCGGACCGGGCTGATCTCATGGCGACGGAGCCGAGAGATCCTCCAGCAAGATTTTTGCCAAGGAGCGGAATTTGCCCTGCGGATATTTTTCCATATAGGCTCGTACTAGCGCGGGGTTTTGTTTGTCCCTGATTGACTCCCAGAATGTGACTTCGACAGAGGGGTCCTCTGCTTGCGCCGAATCGGATAGACGGTATTTTGCCAGTTCAGCGAATTTGCCATTTGGGTAATTGTCGAGGTAAAGCCGGTATTCCTCCATGCTTTCGCTGGCTTGCACTGACTGCCAGAACACGATTTCAGCATCCGCACTCCTCAACTGCCCGCCGTTTGCGCTGTTGTCGATCTCGTCGACAGGCGGTTCGTCGATGTTGCCCGGCTGCGCGCGCTCATCGAATACGACACGAAACACCCGAATTGGTCGGGCAATATTCTTCACTTTATGCTCGCCGCAATCCTCGAACTTCGCTTCGACCTTGTCGCGCAGATGATCACGAACGCCTCGGGTAACGCAGATTCCGCCTGCCTCCGCCAACGCTTCCAGGCGCGCCGCTATGTTCACTCCATCGCCAAAAATATCGCCACTTTTGACCATTACGTCACCGACGTTAATACCGATACGCAATTGCATTTTCTCGTCATCGGGAAACCGACTGTTGGCGTGCCACAGTGACTGCTGGATTGCGACAGCGCAGTCGAATGCTTGGACAACACTCGGAAACTCCGCAAGGACGCTATCGCCTGCCGTCCCGAAAATCTGACCGTGCGACGCTTCGATAAGCCGGTCGATGATGGCCCGATGATGGGTCAACAGGGCCAGGGTATGCTCTTCATTGGCGTTCATCAGCCGAGAATATCCCTCGACGTCGGCGGCCAGTATTGCGGCGAGTTTGCGTTCAAGTGGCGGCGCTTCCATTGTACGGATACCTAACAATCGGTTTTTGGCAGTTAAGGCTTTTGCTGCAACCACATAACGGCGTTCACCGGGTTTTCGTTCATCGTGACGGGCAGGATTCCGCGCATGGCAGACCTCACCCAGTGTCCGTACGAAAGAGACGTGCCGCCTCGTTGTTCCGCTTGATTTCAAGAGGACGCCGCACAGCATCGAGCGCCTATGCAAAATTGCTAAAGAATGTGACCCGCGCGCTATAGCGTCACGCGCGCCGCCCGGTAAGATAGCGCAGACTGGGGAACGACATGGCAACAACGGACTGGCCCAAAGAGCCGCTGACCACAGAGGCGATTGAGATCCTGGACCGCCTCCTCAAGAATTGGTGCGCCGAATACGGCTGCGATACAGGAAGCCTGCGCGCCCAGATGACGGCAAGGATTCTTATCGACTGGTTCGAATTCGGCGTTCGCGACGAAGGTGAGCTTGCGGTCCTTGTACGCGACCAACTGGTGTTCGACACGTCGTTGTCCGAGCATCCTGTCGGACGATAGAATTGCAATCGTTCCGCAGAATGCGATCGGATGCTCGCGCAGGGTCAGGCCGGTATGGCTGTAGTCCTGGATGACGTTGTGCCCACTGCGGACAAAGCACGAAGAGCTGATGCTCAGTGACAGCCCGGTTCGAGCCCGTCCGGGAATCGCCCGCAGCGGGCAGGGTTAGCCGGGTGTCCTTCGTAATGCGGGCGTTGAACACCCGGACGTTCGATCGCACGGTTAGCGGCGCCCCCTGCGGCCCGGCAATCAAACGCCAATTGTTCTCGCTGCTCTCGTCAACGAAATCATGAAACTGCAGGTGTTATGCTCTATGTCTTCGACGGGGCGATAGATTTTGGCGACGTCACGCTCACAACCGGCGAAAGCGCGTTCACGCGCTCGTTTGATCACCAGCTCACAGCCAGGGCCGATTCAGATGTCGTCCTGTTCGCGTTCGACGTTGAGGTACACGTGTTTCGTGGGGGCATGTCCAGCGGGAACCAGAAACGCGTCGGTTAAACTGGAGATGCCACATCTATTGATGGCGGCGTGGAGATATCACCGTTCTGCTCCGCCTCGCCATGGTAAAGCTGGGGTCGGCCTCCTCGCCTTGAAGGGAATCGAGCCGTCTGTTCATCACCCCATTCAGACGCGCAGCGCCTCGATAAACGGCGCGCAAACCGACCGACAGGTATTTTCGCGTCGGTAGTAGAGATAATGCCAGTCCTCTGGCGCACTCCAGGATGCCAGGCATTCGATCAGGCTGCCATTCTGGACATACGGACGCGCCCGTTCCTCTCAGACATAAGCCACCCCACGCCCGAAAGCGTGGTCTCGACTATCAGTTCACGGTCATCGAGCGAAAGAGATTCGGTCGGCTCGAACTCGATGATCTGCCTGAGCGGCTTAACTCCCAGGCATAGGGTTTGCCGCTTGGATAGATATTGCGGATGCAGAGATGAATGGCGCACCGTCTCGGTCTCGACCGACTTCGCTGTTGACGAGTGACTGGCAAGCCATTGGAGCTTCGCCCGACGGGAACCCGTTTCCAATTGAAGCTCGGCGGCCAATGGTGACCGCCGAGCACAACCTGAATCTTTTCTTGAAATGGCCTAAGTGAGGCCTTTTCTCAGGCCAGCGAGACTATGCTTTTTCCGCATGAGATCTGCTGCCCGCTCTCCGATAACCACGCACGGCGCCATCGTGTTGCCAGTGGTGATGCGCGGCAAGATCGAGGAGTCAGCGATGCGAAGTCCATCTATGCCGTAGACCTTGAGCTCGTTGTCGACCACAGACATGCTGTCGCGTCCCATCTTGGCTGTGCAGGATTGATGCCAATAGGTCACGGCCGAGCGCCGTATGAAGTCGATCATTGCTGATCTGTCGCGCGCACCCGGCGCTGTCTCGCCGGTTACCAGGGGCTTGAAGGCGTCGCTGTTTCCGAGGTCGCGGCACAACTCCACAGCGACCAAGGCCGCAGCCATGTCTTCCGGTTCACTGAGAGAATTTGGTTCGATCAGGATAGGGTCATCTGCGTTTGGGCCGGAGAGCCGCAACCGACCACGGCTTTTGGGTTGGGCAAGACCATTAAACATCGTCCAGCCATGTTCAGGCGTCTCGAGACCTGTCTCGATCGGCGACGGCACGGCAAATTCCAACTGGCACTGAAGTATGTCGGGCTGGGAAAGACGCGAGTCACTTTTCCAGTAGAGCTTTGCTTCGCAGCCGCTACCACCGATAGCTTCCGCTTTTCGATAGGCCCAGGTGCAGCCGAAAGCGAGGTGATCCTGATGATTGCGACCGACACCCGGCAGGTGCTGAACGACAGGAATGCCGTGGGCGTGCAACTCTTCTTTCGGACCAATTCCGGACTGCATCAACACCTTTGGCGTGTTGATGGCGCCAAGTGACAGGACCGTCTCGGCACGCGCCGTGAACTGTCGTCTCTGGCCATCGACAAGAACCTCAACTCCCGAGACGCGCTTGCCAACAAAGATGAGGCGCGAGACCATCGCACCGGTGAGCACTGTCAGGTTTGGACGCGACAGGAGTGGACGGACATAAGATCCGAAAACGGATTCCCGTTTGCCATCCCGGATCCGCAGCTCCGCAATCGATGCGCCGCCTGGACCTTCCATCATTTCACCGTTCGGCGTGTCGTAGACTGGAATGCCGATCGTGGATGCCGCACGCAACAAAGCCTCGGCGACCGGCTGGGGAGCCTCCGGCTGCGCAACATACGCCGGCCCTCCCACACCGCGACGCATTGGGTCCGGAGCGCCGCGCCAGTCTTCGATCCGACGATAATACCCAAGGATCGACTGATAGCCCCAGGCGTCATCGCCCGCTTCGGCAGCAAAGTGGTCCCAATCTGCCTTGTGCCCTCTGGCCCACACCATGACATTGATGCTCGAGCCTCCGCCAAGTCCCTTGCCCATGCTGAGAGGCAGACGTCGGCCATCCAAGCCGGGTGCCGGTTGCCCAACAAAACCCCAATCACGGCTCGAACCGAGATTGAGAGGCCACTGCGCAGGGTTCGAAACAGACTCTGCCGCATCGTCTCCGCCTGCCTCAAGCAGGAGAACGCTGGCATTCCCATCCTCTGCCAGTCGCGCTGCGACCACGGAACCGCTCGACCCGGCGCCGCAGACGATGAAGTCGAAAACATGATCGGCCTCGCGCTGAGGAGCGGGCGGATTTTGGTCATACGTATTGAGCTTCACGTGGTTACCTCCGTGAATGTGTTTTGGAAAATTTCGAAAATGCTGGGGAGCGGAAGGCGCCGACACGCAATGGATTTCTGTCGGAGTCCTTGCGGCGTTTTACGTGGCTGCTTCGTCGCCGAGACACCTTGCTGTAACGGGCTGTGCTCACCGTCATCGGGACAGTGCAGTCTGTCCCGATGAAGGTGTCTTAGGTCATTGCTTCTTTGCCGAGACAGACTTGGCAGCCTCATCGATTGTATCTGCGACAACCGTCGGCTGCGTCATGAACAGGGCGTGGCTTGCTGACACCTTGGTGATCTTGGCCTTGATGCGCTCTGCCATGTGGATCAGCATGGCCTGATCAAAAGCCTTGTCCTCGGTGGCGATGACGGCCCAGCTCGGCTTGGTCCGCCAGGCGGCATTTTCAAGCTTCGTGCCGAACGCGGACATGTTGATCGGCACTTGAGACGAACTCATGAACGCGGCATCGGCGTCGCTGACGTCGTGGGCAAAGCCCGACTTGAACTTGGCCGGGCTGACGTAGCCGAAACCATCCTTCGTGGTCTCGATAACGAACTCGGACGCAGGCGCAAATCCCTCGTACTGCTGCGCCGTCGTCTCGCCAGCATCCGGGGAGAGCGCAGAGACATAGACAAGGCCTTTCACCTTCTCATCGATCCCGGCTTGCGTGATGACGGAGCCGCCCCAGGAGTGTCCAACGAGAATGGCCGGACCGTCTTGCCGCTCAAGGGCACGCTTGGTGGCGGCAACATCGTCCGCAAGCGACGTCAGCGGGTTTTGCACGATGGTGACGCGATAGCCTCGTCTCGTGAGATTGTCGTAGACACCCTTCCAGCCGGAGCCGTCCGCGAATGCACCGTGAACCAGAACGACGTTTCTAACGGATTGATCTTGAGGAAGCGATTCAGCGGCCTTGGCCGGCAAGGCGACCGAAAGGGAGGCTGCAGATGCGATTGCGGCAATCGTGGTGATGGTCTTGCGTGTCATGACTTTCTCCTCATCAATTGCGATAATTGTTATCGCGATATGCAGCAAGCTGCCAGAGTTGAAACCCTACGTCAACATGATTCTTATCGCGATATTGGTTTTCGTGATATTTTCGATTATATGTGTCAGCACAGGAGTTCAAAATGACCCAACGCCACAACGATCCCCCGCCCCTGCGCGACCAACTCTGCTATGCGATCTATACCGCCGGCATCGCAATTCAGCGCGCCTACAAGCCGCTGCTCGACGAGCTTGGGCTGACATATCCGCAATATCTCGTCCTGAACGTTCTATGGGCGCGCGACGAGCAGACCGTGGTTTCCATTGCCGACCAGCTTGCTCTGGAATCCAGCACGTTGACACCTCTTCTGAAACGCCTGGAAGCTGCCGGGCATGTGAGCCGGACACGAAATCTCAGCAATGAACGCCAGGTTCTGGTGGCGCTGACTGACCAGGGGCGCGCATTACAGCACAGGGCCGGCTGCCTCAGCGACACCTTGCTTGCAGCCTCGACCCAGACACCGCCGCAGCTCGCGGCCTTGAACCGAGACGTGCGGTATCTGCGCGATGCGATCTACTCCCAGATCGGCGGGTGGGATGCACCCGCCTGACCTGCAAGGGCGGTAGATTGGCCTCGATATTCAAGCTGTGGGAACAGTCCCACCGTCGATCACATGCTCGGTCCCGGTGATAGACGAAGCTCGGTCCGAGGCAAGGAAGGCGATCAGGTCGGCGACTTCTCCCGGCTTGGCCGGCCGGCCCAGCGGTATGCCACCAAGGGAATCCATGATCGTCTGCACAGCTTCGTCGTAACTGATGCCGGCTTCCTCCGCGATACGAAGCGCGAGACCATTGGAGCCCGGATCGGCGATCCAGCCGGGAGAAACCCGCACCACCCGCACACCCTTCGGAGAAACCTCCTTGGAGATGCTTTTGCTGTAAGTGTTGAGCGCACCCTTCGCTGATGCGTAGCCGGTCGTCGCCTGATGCAGCGGAAGGACCCGCTGGATCGAGGTCACGTGAATAACGACCCCGCTTCCCTGGGCGATCATCCCGGGAATGAGAGCGCGATCCAGCCTAACAGCCGGGAAAAAGTTGAGGTTTAATTCCTTTTCCCATTCGTCTTCGGTGAGCGCAGCGAATCCGCCGGAAGGTGCCGAGGAGCCCCCCAGCATATTCACGAGGATATCCAGTCCGCCGAGCTCCTGGTGAACGGCGTCAACAACGGTCTGGACGCCATCCAAAGTGGTCAGGTCGGCTTCGACGAAGGCCGCGCCGGAAAAGTCCGCCGGCTTCTTGCGAGCTGTGGTGAGCACACGGGCGCCGAGTTCCTTGAACAGCGCCACGGTTGCCGCGCCTGCACCCGCAGTGCCGCCAGTGATGAGAGCCCGACGGCCCTCAAGGGTAAGAAAAGCGCTCATATCGTGATCTCCAGTTCAGCTACCTTGTCGCCCGACAGGGCGAAGACAAAACGCAGGTCGATCGGGCTGCCAGGGAAGTCGCCAGCTGTGTGTGCCGTTACCTGCGTCTTGCCGTCCTCGATGGTGATCAAAAATGGTTCCACGGTGTAGCTGTATTGCTGAGCTTCATCGGCCATCCATGCGCGGATAGCATCGCGTCCCATATGGGTCTTGCCCTTATCCTTCACGATGCCGTTTTCGGTGAAGGTGACAGCGATGGCATCCGCACTGCCTGTCCGGTCTGCCTCGAAATAGGCTTCGATGGCCTTTGGTAATTTGATCGTCATTCGGTCCTCCAGTCATTCTCTCTGTATCGACGGGTGTGGTTCGACTCTTTGAAGTCGACTGACAGAAAGGTAGATCACCCTTATTGACGGGATAAGCCGGATAAACGAGGATGAAACGTTGCGAAAAGAGGGACAATGACCCGATCCGTTCTCGCTGAACTCGATGCCGTTCTGGCGATCGCCCGCATCGGGTCTTTCCGAGCCGCCGCCCTTGATCTGGGCATATCCACCACTGCCTTGAGCAATTCCATCGGGAAGCTTGAGCAGCGACTGGGCATCCGCCTGTTCAACCGGACGACAAGAAGCGTGTCGCTGACCGATGCGGGGCGAACCTTTGTCGAGCGGGTTGGGCCGGCTGTGACCGATATCCGTGACGCGATGCAGGCGGCCCAGTCGCTACAGGAGGTTCCGACCGGCACACTGCGCATCAATGCGTTTGCCACCGCCGCCCGAGAGGTGATGGAACCGCTGATCCTCTCGTTCCTCCAGCGCTATCCGCAGGTGCATATCGACCTGGTCACTGAAGGCCGGATCGTCGACATCGTCGCAGCGGGCTTCGACCTTGGCCTGAGGCCGGCGGATCTTGTCCCCGCTGACATGATCGCCGTACCACTCGGCCTCAAGCGCAGCAACGCCGTTGTCGCGTCGCCGGAATTCCTGCGTACGCATGGCACGCCAAACGTCCCAGCCGACCTCTACCGGTTTCGCTGCATCCGCGCCCGTCTTCCCAACAACGCGCTGTTCCGATGGAAATTCGAGAGGGACGGGGAAGCGCTACAGATCGACGTGCAGGGTTCGATCACCTTGGACGAGTCAAGTCTTGTCAGGATCGCGGCGCAAAATGGCATCGGTCTCGGCTACGTTATGGAGGCGGACGTGCGGGATGACATCGCTGCCGGTCGGCTTGTACGTGTGTTGGAAGACTGGACACCGTCGCTGGCGCCACTAGCTCTGTACTACCCCGGCAGGAAGAACCCCCCGGCCGCTTTCACCGCGTTCATTCAGGCTGCCCGCGAGTTCGCGAGAGGTTGAGCGCCCGAGGTTGCATCCTGCGACTGCTGCTTGGTTGCCGGTTTCCAACATTGATCGAGACCCTGATTGCGTCTCCGCTGGTCGTCGGACACCGCTACACAGTTTCATCACGATCTTGCGGACCGGATGCATTGACCGACCATGCGGTTCACACCATCTAGGCAGCATGGCGAAACACGAGAAGAGCAACATCGAGCTGATTAGGACGTGGACCTTGTCGACAGCGGTCACCGAGGTCATAGCTCGCCGTTTCGTTTCGACGGGCCGCGTTGCGCATCAGGTAGACGTCGATAAGGTATTTGCCGCTGGACGGTATCGTGATGCTTTTGCCGCGTCTCAGCGTGCACGATCGCCGTGCCGCGCCAAATGGTAAAGCTGAGCCGCGAGACCAAAAACAAAGATTGCCGCTATGATCCCCAGAGCACCTTTCAAGACTATCGAGTCCGGGTCGGTTACAATTGGGTGACCGTCGGGCACACGTCGTAAGGTCTCTGAGACAGATGGAACCATCAGCAAGAAGACCGTAAGGCTCAAAAGGAACGTCTCGATGTATTTCCGAAGGCGCCCAAAAAAGGCGAGCCTATTTATCGCGTAGCCGCCAAACAGACAGAGCAAAGTGACAAGCGCGATAGCAGGGCTAATTGGTGCCTTTGCCACGAGAAATATCGTCAAGCTCCCAATCAGCATGCAAACGAAATAAATGTATCCTGGTACGCTATCTGGCTTGATCCGCCCAAATCGAAAAATCATGTAGGCGGCTGCGGGTATTGCAGGAAGACTTCCCAACGTGTGGAGCCAACCGAGCGGTGTTATTCCGAACATATCCATACCTTTCTATGTTATTCGGCCTGGAAGCCAATGAAGCACGCGGACGTGAAATTCTACGAATGTCGCCGTTTGTAGGACGACGGTCGTGCGGCTACGGGCTCGTCGAACCGTCCGATAACGCCTGCATCGCCGCGACGAAATTAAGAAGACTGTCTTCGCGCTCTGCTCATTCCTCGTCCTGCCACCTGCGCAGGTCCGTCTGGTCATGATAGGACATGCGGTCAGGGGTGGTAATAAACTCCATCGTCGTGCCCCATGGCATGCGGCAGTAGCAGACCTTGTTTCCAAGACCTTTCTCAGTCGCATAGGGAATAGCGCGCGGCGCGGTGAGCGGAATGCCTCCGGCCTTTTCGAAGCGCTCTACCGATGCGTCGATGTCGTCGGTGTAGACGCCGAAATGCGTAATGCCGAAGTCGCTGGCTCGAACCGGCTGGGCTTGTTGGGGGCCGTGCATTTCGAAGAGTTCAATGTCAGGTCCGGTTCCGATCTTGACCATCGCCTGTGCACGCACCACGGTTCCGGTGAAAGCACCAGTGGCCCGCTCGAATTCGGGTCCCTGCCGCGGCGGGTCCTGCGGTCCAAAGGACTGGTAGATCACCTGGCCGCCGAACGCTTCCACCAGGAATGATTTTGCTGCTTCGATATCGGGCACCGTGATGCCGATATGATTGACGCCGCGAATGACAGGTGCGGTCATGACAGTTTCCTTTCCTATTAATCGATCAACCGCGATCGGGCGCAACTCGCCCGCGATAGGCGCCCCCACGGCGCGCGACGGGGCGGTCGTAGAGTTTCAATTAGCCTTGAGGAATTCGATCAGAGCGCCTGCCACTTCATCCGGGCGCTCGTCCGCGACATAGTGGCTGCACCGCGCTATCGAGCCGCCCGTGACATTGCTGGCGAACTCCTTCAGCATCGGGACCATATGGGCACCGAAGCGATGCTCTCCGCCGAGACCTAGCACCGGTATCTCGAGCGGCTCCGTCTTGTACTCGCGCGCGGCTGCATGGTCGCGGCGAGGGTGCGATACCATTCCATGCCGCCGCGCGTGCGGCCAGGAAGGGCCATCGCTTTCGCGTAGATCTCGATGTCCCCCGGATCGAACGTGCTGTGATCGTAGAACCGCTCCGCCATGAAGGCGGAAACATAGTCGTATTCACGGCCATGGACCAGGCGCTCCGGTAGATCCCGGTTCATATGGAAGCTGAAGTGCCAGATCCTTGCCGTCGTCGCCTCCCATTGCGTCCAGCCAGGAAGCGGAACGTCGAGAACGGCTAGGTGGGTAACAGCCTCCCGATAGGTGGCGGCCTGCGGCAGCGCCACCATTCCGCCAATGTCATGGCCGCACACGGCGTAGCGTTCATGCCCAAGTGCAACCATGACCTCGTGCGCGTCGCGCGCCATTGTCGCCTTGTCATAGCCGTCAAGCGGGCAGTCGGAAAAGCCCGCGCCGCGCAGATCCATGGCCACCACGCTGAAATGCTCGGCCAGCAGCGGCATCACATGGTGCCATTCCCACCATGTTTCCGGCCAGCCGTGGAGCAGAAGGATCGGCGGGCCGGAGCCCCCGGTGACAGCGTTGATCTTGATGCCATTCACCGGCACCAGCTGTTGGGTAAACCCCTTCAAAGTTGCGATCATGATAATTTTCCAGTCGATGTTAAAGTTCAAAACAGAGGTTGCGGCTAGCGCTCAGTGCTGGTCGAAATCGGTGGCAATCGTGATGTCGCGCCACGCGTCGATATCGTTGCGGAAGGAAGCCAGCTTTCGCTCAGCGATCGAATGCGCGACGGGCCCGAGGGGCAGATGAAGCGGGGCGTCCTCGGAATCGACTGCCTGCAGGATCACCGCGATCGCTTTGTCGGGATCGCCTGCCTGATTGCCGTTGTTGGTTTCGCGATAGTGCTTGCGCGAACTCGCGGCGTATTCCTGCATTTCGTTCGCCACCATCGTGATCGAACGTCCAAGAAAATCGGTGCGGAACGGCCCAGGCTCGACAATCAGCACGCGGATGCCGAATGGGTTCAGCTCGCCGGCGAGCGCTTCGGAGATGCCTTCCACGGCAAACTTGGCGGCATTGTAATATCCGCCACCGGCGCCGCCGGCGATTCCTGCACCGGATGACATGTTGACGATCGTTCCGCCCGAGCGTCGTAGGACAGGCAAGGCTGCTCTGGTGGTTTCGATCAGACCGAAGACGTTCACCTCGAACATCGGCCGATATTCTTCGGGGGTGCCTTCCTCGATCGCACCGAACAGTCCGAAGCCGGCATTGTTCACGAGCACATCAAAGCCGCCGAATGTCTCGACCGCTTTTGCAACCACGGCCCTGGCTGCCGCCGCATCCGTCACGTCGAGCGGCAACGAGATCATGCGGCCGCCGAAAGGCTCAGCCATTTCTCCGATCGCTTTGACATTACGGGCCGTCGCGATGACCCGGTCCCCGCGCTTTGCTGCAGCGAGCGCGAGCCGCTGACCGAAGCCGCTTGAGCAGCCTGTGATGAGCCAAGTTTTCATGACTTCTTCTCCGAGTTGATTTCGAACGACTGCAAACTGTGGGCGCCACGAACCGTCATATCGGCCATGATCGACCAGTCCTTCTCGCCGAGGCCTGCCGAGACGGCTTTGTCGAGCCCCTCGCGGACAGCTTCAAGCATCGGGAGCGTGCGTCCGATCTCCTTGCTGACCTCAGTCGCCAGGCGCATGTCCTTGAGTGCGAGTTTGGCTTTGAAACCGGGCTCGAAGGACTGTTCCGTGATCTGCGCGCTGTAGCTCTCATAGGCGCGGCCCGAGAAAAGGGTGCCCAGGATGAGTTCGAAGAAATCTGCCCGGTCGAGCCCGACGCTTTCGGTCAGCACGACACTCTCAGCCATAGCCTCGATCGCCATGGCGATCATCATGTTGCAGGCGAGCTTTGCCGTATTCGCCCGAGTGGGGTTCTCCCCCAGCTTCCAGACCTTTTTGCTGAGAGTAGCGAGCAACGGCTCGATCGCGGCAACTGCGTCGGCCTTCCCGGCCGCCAGAATGTTGAGCTGCCCGCTCGCCGCTACGTTCGGTCGCCCAAGAACCGGTGCGGACACATAGCCAAGGCCCGCTTCTTCGTGCAGCAGCTCCAGTTCTCGCGCGAATGCGACCGAGATCGTCGATGTGACAACGTGGATCAGCCCTGGTTGCGCGCTTGCAAGCAGGCCGGCATCGAGGATCACCTCCCGAATGGCTGTGTCATCGGATAGCATCGTAAAGACGACGTCAGCCTGAAATGCATCCGCCGCGAATTCGACAAGCGTGCCCCCCGGAACGCTATCCTGGGCGACCTTGCTCCGGTTCCAGGCTCGAACATCATGGCCAGCCTTCACCAGATTCGGAGCCATTGCCGAACCCATGCTGCCGAGACCGATAAATCCGATTTGCATGTTCATCTCCTGCCGTTCCGATAGTGGCTATGAGCGGAATGGAGGCGGCCTTCCAAACAAACGAGACGCCTCCGAGCACCGACAGGAATTTAGGTATTTAGATTTGTTCGTTAACTGACATAAATGTATTCTCTACGTTCAGTTTTGTGCGGGCGGCCGATGGAATGGAGTGACGTCAGAATCTTTCTTGCTGTTGCGCGATGCGGCACGCTCGGCGGCGCGGCGCGTTCTCTTCAGACAAGCCATCCGACTGTGGGCAGGCGCCTGCGTGCACTTGAGGAGGCGATCGGCCACACGCTATTCCAGCGGACTGCGGACGGTCTTATCCTGACCGAAGAGGGCCACGGCATCATCGCGCTGGCGGAGCAGATGGAAGAGGGAGCGCTGGCCATGGAGCGCCGGCTTGCGGGGCAGGAGCAGAATCTCAAAGGCAGTCTGCGCATATCATCAGCAGACTGGTTTGGGGCCTATGTACTGCCTCCCATATTGGCGGATTTCTCGAACGCCTACCCCAATGTCGACGTCGAGATCCTCACCGGCACGCGTCTCTTCAATCTCGCCCAGCGCGAGGCCGACGTCGCTTTTCGCATCGTTCCGTTCAACACTGCCGATGTTGTTCAGCGGCGGCTCTTCAGGCTGGAGTATGGGGTCTATATCGCCGAGGAGTCGCCCGATCCCCAATATGGCGACGGGGCTGGTTTCCGGCTGATCACTCACGATACGTCGACCGGGCAGTTCCCCGATATCGCTTGGCTCATCGAGAGTTTTCCCAACGCGAAACCAATCCTGCGATCGAATAACCGCAACGTCCAGGGGCGCATGTGTAGGCAAGGCGTCGGGATCGCCGTCCTGCCCCGCGTGGTCGGCGATCAGATCGCCGGTATCCGGAGACTGGAACTGCCAATGTCGCCGCCGGCGCGAGACATCTGGATGGGATATCACCGGGACCTACGACGTCTTCAGCGTCTTCGTGCGTTCATCTCGACCGTGTCGCACCATCTTGTCAACGGGGCCGCGTGATGACCGGCCCGGCCGAGCAAGTGAATTTCGGCCGATACCTGTCGCGCTAGCCTCGAACCTGATCGTATTCTTCTTGCGCGCGCTCAAGCTCGGGACCGTAGGTCATGGACCACGCATAGAGCGCCTCGAACGGTTGCTGAAGGGAGCGGCCGAGCGAGGTGATGGTATATTCGACGCCGACCGGTGTCGTTGTCGTGAGCACTTCACGGCGAATGAGTCCATTACGCTCCAAGCGCTTCAACGCGTCGGCCAGCGCTTTGTGCGTGATACCGTCGAGGCGCCGCATGATCTCGTTGAACCGTGACGGTCTGGTACACAGGACGGTGAGGATCAGGACCGACCACTTGTTGGCGATCTGCTCAAGCACGGGCCGCGCCTTCTCAACGTCAAGCAACGCCTCGGCGGAGACAGCTTTGTGGCTTTGAGACGTGCAAGCTTTGATGATCGGACCTTCGTTCGTCGCAGCCATAGATATACTCCCTGATATCTGCTTTACATATAGTGCGTAATTGACCGTAGGTATAGAGTATATATCTAAGCATCATCACTGATGATGGAGTTAGCATGAGCAGACTAGCAAATAAGGTTTCCCTCGTTATCGGCGGGGTCGGTGGCATCGGCGGAGCCGTTTCTCAGAGGTTCGCCAGAGAGGGAGCGCAGGTCTACGCGACCAGCCGCAAGGTTGCGGAGAGCCAACCAGACGTAGCCGGCTTGGGCAGCATCCGCACGATCCAAGCGGATGCCAGTAACAGCGCCGATCTTCAGCGCGTCTTCGACCGGATCCGTTCGGAACATGGTCGCATCGACGTGCTTGTCGTGAACGCTGGCCTATCGGAATATGCACCTCTTGAAGACATTTCCGAGGATCATTTCGATCGGACATTCGGCCTGAACGTCCGATCCCTCGTATTCGCGGCGCAGGGTGCCATCGACATCATGCAGCCCGGCGGAACGATTGTGCTGATCGGCTCCATCGCGGGAGACATCGGCACCAAGGGCTATGGGGTCTACGGTGCGACGAAAGCCGCAGTCCGATCGTTCACACGCACATGGGCAAACGAACTCGCTCCGAAAGGCATCCGCGTCAACGTCGTCAGCCCTGGACCGACCGATACGGCGATGATGGCAGCGGCCTCACAGGAAATTCGAGTCGCACTGTCCAGTATGATCCCTCTTGGGCGCATGGGTAGACCTGATGAGGTGGCGGCCGCAGCCCTCTTCCTTGCAAGTGAAGAGAGCAGTTTTACGACAGGGGCAGAAATAGCCGTCGATGGGGGTATGGCTCAGGTCTGACGCCTGCTCTCGCCCGGCGTCGAAAGGACACTCACGCTAAAGCCTTTCACATCTATTCTGCCGCATACCCAGCAGCCCGGTAGAAGTTTCGGCATTGAGTGACTGAGAAGAGGCCGAAGGCTTGTGCGATGGCATCGAAGGCCTGGCGACCCACTTTCGCAGGAGCGCCTGGAGTTTCGAGAACGCCACCTCGATCGGGTTCAGGTCCTGCGAATAGGGTAGCAGGAAGAGAAGCCACGCGCCCTTTGCCTTGACAGTTGCTCGGCTCGCTCGCTTTTGTGGAAGCCGACATTGTCGACATGTCTATCTTAGAAAAGTCTGCACTTGTGAATGAGCATCTGATCCGCTTTTTTTGGTGAAGCCTATCGCCGCTAGAGGTGATTACGGTCTTCCACTTAAAGGCAATATGGCAGGGCCGGTCTCTCTACCGGCCTCAAACTGCTACGATTCCGCCATCCACCATTAGCTCCTCGCCTCCAACGAAGCTGCTCTCGCTCGACGCCAGAAACAGAACAGCTTTGGCGACCTCTTCAGTCGCGGCGAGCCTGCCGAACGGAATCACCTGCTTCATCCATTCCCCGGTGCCAGGCATTCGTCGCAGATCCCGCAGCCATCGTCATCCATGCTTGAGGCCAGACGTAGCTTTCGACAACACGGACAAGTCGCTGCATCCGCAGCAAACATCTCGTCGCGGTCCGGCGGAAGAATGTCAATGTGTCATTCCTGCAGTCAATTATGATCTCGCGCTTCCTAGCGCGACGTCGGCTATAGGCTGAGACCGAGGCGCTTAATCGATAAGCAAGCCGTTGAGATCTCAGGTTTGGAACTTGTGTTCTGGAAGCGGCCGTTACACTTCGGCGGATCGATGATTTTGCTCGCCGCAAGTCAGCTCGCGGGACTCGCGCTACTGATTGCAGTCAGCCAATCGCCCGAAGGGTCGCACGAGCGGGAAATTGCGGAATCTTCAGCAATACCGTTAGTGAGTCAATATTTCATAGACGTCGCTCACCAGAATTCTGGTATCGGCGCCATAGCCGATAAGCGCCATCAAGATAGCTTCCGCAACGATTTCCGTCTGGGTGTCTCTGGTAACAATCTCTAGCCTGACGGCGGATTTGTCGTCAGCGACATGCTCAACACCTCGATACCGGGTCACTCTGCGGTTTCGCGGCGCAAAATCCTTAACATCGGACAGCACGAACTCGAGTAAGTTTAGATCCAGCAATGCCTGGCGCACATCACCGACGCGTGAAGGGGGGAAAATCGCTTCGATTTTTTTCACGGCGTTCACTTTATCCGCATAAGGGAAATGACTAGGAAATTGTAGTTAGTTTGGGCCCGATTCTTTGCTTGCAACTGCGAGATCTGCCGTAATTGATTCCAGCTAGCGAATGTTGCTTCCACGCGGAGATTACCCCGTCGTCCGCGGGTAAACCTTGTTAAGAATATCAGCGAGCCGGGCAGCCGCCTCGTGATGCAGGCCCGATAGGATTTCCCCGCCAAACGTGGCGGGCGCTTCGTGATGGTCGTCCCATACCATCCACCTCTCGGTTGGCATCAAAATGACATCAAATCTCAATGTTGAATTGTTCATCGCGGTTTCTTCTAAGCCAAGTCACCAGCACATCTGACCTTTAATCCGGCCTTCGGATGCGTGATCGCCTATCATGCAAAAAAGGACTCAAGCCGTCTCTCGGCATGTGATCATGTCTGCGATGCGCTATGGCGCTGTTTCAGTTCCCGGCCTGCTTGTTGCAAATGACACGATGTTCGAAAATGCGGCAGCCTGTCGACACGGCGAGGGATAACTTGGCCATTTGTCCTTTGCATTGGACCAAGCGAGCTTACGGGCACGGCGGGCGGAACAGCTCCGCCCATCACTGAATGTGTACTACATATGAAATGGTTTTCCGCATTAGAGAAACACTCCGATAGCCAGCGCGCCAAAGATTTGGACCCGACGCGCACATTATTTGTGCGTCGCGAACACTTATTAAGCAAACGTCGGAGAAGACCATGAGAGTGAACCAGCGGACATCCCTCGGGCGACTGCAGCAAGTCTATGCTGCTTTGGTGCGTCGAAAGAGGATTCGAGAGGCGATAAGGGACCTTCAATCACTAGACGACAACATGCTCAACGATATCGGGATCGGCCGTGGTGACATTGAGTGGATAGTGGACGGTGGGCGGCGCAACAACCGCAGCCTTTAAAGGCACTGCAAGTTTTTCAGCGCTTCTAAAGCGCTGAACTGACGTCCATGATGTAAATGACCGTTGGCAGCTAGAGGCTGGTCCTGTGACACATAACCGATTGCCCGTCCGCACGAGATGTCGGAATGATCAGTTTGCCCGGAGGCTGTCTTTGTCGCTTCAGAGGGTGCAAAAGCTATTGTGGAATAGCTTGGGGGGACTCGCGAAAGTATCCATCCCTTCATTACAAGAATCTGCATGATCAGCCACGCCTCCGAATGCCTGCCCCGTTGATCTTGCCTCCAGCGCGGCAGTGCGCGCTGGAGGTAACCCTCGATATCGGCGACGCTCTTGCCCTTCAGCAAAGCGATTTCGGCGACGGTCCTTGAAATCATCCTTCGACTACTGCCTCAGCTTCAGCCTGTCCCAAGGCATTCAAAATCATTTGTACACTCCAACAATGGGAGCCGGCTTTCTCCGGCGATGGTCAACCGGACGGTAACCACGAAAAAATGCGACCCGCCCGTAGAAGGTGGCTTCAACCGCGGCAGCATCGTCATCTGGGCGCGCCTCTGGATCTGCAACCGCGCCGAGCATATCAACATCGACCCCGCTGATCATCATATAGGTTGCCACATCCCCTCGTGTTCGAGAGACCAGGAGATGATCGTTGTAATCGCGGATCAGGTCGAGGTTATGCCATACAGTCCAGCATGCCGGGCCCCGGACCTCGACCTTCATGAATTAGAGAGATTCCGGCCCTTGGTCATTAAGTTTGCGGAGCGTCCGTTCGTGCTGGCACATTCCAGCGAACGGCTTGGCGATCCAGACGGCGATTGTTGTTGCGCTCGGGATAGACCGCTTTGTTACGAATGACGTACGGCACTCCATACCAGCAACGATCGTGAAATGTAGGAAGCTGTAACTGCCTTTCCTGAATACGGGCAAGGCCTCGGCTTCGGAGCGCTTGCCTCTCGACGGCCCACTGCACCTCACAGTTCGCAGTTCCTCGGTCAAGGTGATCACTTTCACCGCGGTCGAATAGCTGCTTCCTCGAACTAGTAGCCAACCAATGACTAGGAAGACGATGCCATGAGTAATACTATCCCGAAAGCCTCTCAAGAATCGGAGTCCATGCCAGCTCCGGAGTCGGCGCCCTGCCCCCCAACAGAACATGCCCACGTGATCAGCAGCGACGAGGAAGCGATTGCGATTGCCGAGAATTTGCGCTTGCGCTTTCTTGCCGACGCCGGCCCAAGGGACAGAAATAGAACGCTTCCGTTCGAGGAGGTCGATATTTTTTCGCAGAGCGGTCTTTGGGGGATCACAATCCCGAAAAACTACGGCGGTGCAGGAGTTTCGCAGGTCACGGTCGCCAAGGTTTTCACACTCCTTGCTTCAGCCGATGCCTCGCTAGCGCAAATGCCGCAGAGTAACTTTGAAATCATCGACGTCATTCGACTCACCGGAAGCGAAGAGCAGAAGAGAGATCTCTTCGGCATGGTGCTCGCCGGCCAGAGATTGGGAAACGCGTTTTCGGAATTTAAGGGCAAGAATGTCGAAGATTTTGAGACCCGATTGGTCCGTGACGGAGATGAGTTTCTCGTCTCGGGACAGAAATTTTACTCGACCGGCGCGCTCTTCGCTCACCTGGTCCCGATCGTGGCATTGGATGAAGGTGGCCATGTCGTCGTTGCCGTGGCTGATCGAACCGCGAGCGGACTAACAGTTGTAGACGATTGGTCAGGCTTCGGCCAGCGCACGACCGCCAGCGGCACGGTGGTGCTGGATAGCGTGCGCGTTGCTGCCTCTAGAGTATTGCCTGCCCACATCGTATACGAAAAGCCGAGCGCCGTCGGTCCGCAGAGCCAAATTATCCATGCCGCGATCGACCTCGGGATTGCCAAATATGCTATCGATGTCACAATCGATCTCATCAAGACCTATGCGCGCCCTTGGATCGACAGCGGACAGGAACGCGCAAGTGATGATCCCTACACGATCGCGGCTGTTGGGGACCTGAAAATCAAATACAACGCTGCCGAAGCAATGCTTGAACGCAGCGGACGTCAGCTTGATGCCACGATCGCCAATGTTGATGAAAGGACGATCGGCTTGGCCAAAATCGCAATTGCGGAAGCGAAGGTTTTGTCCACGGAACTTGTCCTCCTTGCATCGAATAAGCTGTTCGAACTCGTAGGAGCGCGCTCGACCCTCGAGAAGTTGAATTTGGACCGCCTTTGGCGCGATGCGCGAACACACACGCTCCACGACCCCGTTCGCTGGAAATTCCATGCGATCGGACAATACTACTTAAATGATATCGAGCCTCCGATACATTCCTGGATCTAAGCAAGTACAGTGGGCCGATCAGAGTGTCCGCAGCCGCTGGAGGGGAGCGCGCGCCGGACGGTCGTCGCTAGCCAGGCTGATGAAGTGTCCGGTGCCGGAAAGTGTGATGTTCGCCGTGTTCGGCTCTCGCGGCACTGCGCAAGAGGGCGGAAGCGCTCACCGTAACTGCCGCCGCCCGTCATGCTGCTGACGGCTGCGTTCGCGACCAGTGCATGGCCTCCCGTCAATGAGCTGTAGTCGTGTCGGCATCCGTCGTCCCGCATTTCTGCCAGCCGTTGAGCGCATTCCCACTGTTGTCGAGTACCATGGTCTTCGCGGCTGGCGTCGACGACCAGAACCGCGTGGCCTCTGCCGCTGGGCTTGACGATGGCAATACGAATTGCCTTTGAAGACCTGCCCAACGGGGCAAGCCAGCTAGGACCGCCATGCACGGCAAACATCGAGGCAAGTGCCATATCGGCGACTAGCTTGTGCCTACACATTCTCCCGGCGATCGGCATAGTAGCCCCTCGTGGACAGATCGCATAATGGCGGGCGATCGAGGCCAAGCGCTCAGAAGCCAGGCTGCATCGCAACCTGGCTCATCCACAAATCGCGTCAGACAGTTAGCAACACGAATGTGTCGCCGGCCCGTTGGGATATATCAGGCGCCAGGCTGCTTGGTCTTGCGCAAGTAAGGCAGAACCGTATCGAAGGAGCCGAAACGCGCGATTGCGTCTTCGTTGGACACCGCGGCGGTGATGATAACGTCGTCACCCTGGTTCCAGTTCGCTGGCGTCGCTACCTGGTGCTTGGCCGTCAGCTGGATGGAGTCGATGGCGCGCAGGATCTCATTGAAATTGCGGCCCGTCGTCATCGGATAGGTCAGGATCAGCTTGATCTTCTGGTCGGGACCGATGATGAAGACCGAACGCACCGTTGCGTTGTCGGCAGGCGTGCGGCCTTCCGAGCTCTCGCCGGCGCCGGCCGGCAGCATGTCGTAAAGCTTGGCGACCTTCAGGTCCTTGTCACCGATCAGGGGATATTCGACGTCGAAGCCGGTGGCGGTCTTGATGTCGCTCTTCCACTTGGCATGGCTTTCCACAGGATCGACGGAGATGCCGATGATCTTGGCGCCACGCTTGGAAAACTCTCCCGCAAGGCCGGCCATGGCGCCGAGTTCGGTCGTGCAAACCGGCGTGAAATTCTTCGGATGCGAGAACAGGACGGCCCAGCCGCTGCCGATCCAATCATGGAAGCTGATCGGTCCCTGGGTCGTGTCGGCGGTAAAATCGGGGGCGATATCGTTGATACGCAAGCTCATATGTTTTCCTTTTCCAACTATACAAGCGACAGCCGTGTGGTGGAGAAAGTCACCGTTTATCGGTGCCTGTCACCCCACCTCTGGATGCCGCAGGAGATGTATCGAACACCCATGTTACCGAAGTATTTCGAAAACGAGGTCGTTCTTCGTTCACTCATCCCGAGCTGGCTTTGCCGGCTTAGCTGACGAAATCCGTCAGGCGGGGTTTAGCCCGCTGACCAATTGCGCCGGAAGCAGTGGGGGGCCGTCACCAGTGACCAGGCGACGATCTGGATTGTAGAAAACCGCCTGGCGGAGCCGGCGCCAGCTACTCAAAATACGTCGGAACCGACCTGGCAATTATCGAGAAGACCGCGAGGGAAAGCATCGCAACGATGCTCAAAAGCACCACCGCTGCGATCCCACAGCGCCATAATTCCGCGAGCAGAACGCGACACGAAGCGTTTTTGGGAATTCTGTCGGGGCGCCGGCTTGACGGTGATGACCTTGCGACATTGCGAACTCCGAACGCAGCAATCTCAAATGCAACATTCGCTCCAGCCTTGGACACGAACGCGAAACGCGGCGATTCGAGTCTGCTATCTGCAGCTTGTTGCGATTTATGGAAATTGGAGACGATGTCGTGAAAGTATATCACGTGATTACACCATCTTATTTGAAGAGAAAATTACGCAGCATCAATATTTTCAGCGGATGCATTTCACGTCTGTCGAACTTAAGCGGGCTTGGATTTGCAGGCCCTGCTGCGCTCTATTTTTCTCCATATTATCCGCTTCCCGACGATCTCGTTTCAGGCGATTTCGACGGATATGAGACGGTGGCGGACGAGGAAATTCCAGTACTGCCGCCAAAGTAACAGCCCGGCGGGGTGCTCGGAATTCCATTGCGCCCACGATGTATGGGTTGACTTGAATGTGGCAACAACTGGCCAAATGAACCACAGGCTAAAAGCTGAGTTGTCGCAAGGCGCTTCTGAAAACCGGGGAAAAAACGGTTTCAGATCAAGGAACATTGCACCAACGCATTTGGTGCCGTCACGATCTAGAACGGCAATCTCGCGTTTTCCTTGACTTCCTTCATCACGAAGAAGGTCCGCGTCTGTCGAATGCCGGGGAGCGCAATCAGCTTTTGACCGTGGAGCTTATTGAAATCGGCCATGTCCCGCACCCTTATCTTCAGCAGGTAGTCGAAATCACCCGCTACGAGGTTGCACTCTAGCACCTCCTTCATCACCATTACGGCGCCCTCGAACTCTGCGAAGCTCTCCGGTGTTGAGCGATCGAGCACCACTCCGACCATGACCAGTGCGCCTAGCCCGATGGCCGTCGGCGCGACTTCGGCGCGAACGCCTGTGATGAAACCTTCCTGGAACAGCCGTTGGGTGCGTCGATGACAGGTGGCGGCGCTGACATTGACCCTTTCAGCCAAGTCAGCGTTGGTGAGGCGACCTTCAGATTGCAGCGCACGCAGGATTTTGAGATCAATCCGGTCGAGAGACTCTTCGGAAGATTCTTTCATTTTTTGTGTAACTTGCATGTTTAATCGCCAAAAATTTCACATAAGCTAGCTTAACTTCGATCATAAAAAGAGCAACTAAGAAAGCACATTTCGCGCGTTATGTCTTAGCTTATGCTACGAATTGGGGAGATCCGAAATCATGTCACCTTTTCAGATCGGTGATTCTTGCCGCCGAATTGCGAACTCGAAATGTGCGGGGGCGGAGCGATTTTACAAACTGTCGTCAGATCTGAGATCAGCGGTGCGTAAAGCTAACCGTGATGCTCGGAAGCCCGCGCCCAGTTCTTGAATCTTACAGCGGAGCTCGGTGAATATAAGGAGGGTTTAAGACCAGCAATTCGCACTGGCGGCCCGACCAGCGGATGAACCATTACGCCACTCAGTTCTGTAAAACCTGGGGCAGCGTAATTGATCTCAATCGCGCGGCGCCACACGCGTCTCTCGTGTCAAATGGAATCGATATCGGAAAGGTAGCCGTGGGCACCTGGTTGTCGGATCGCCACAGGACGTTCAGTGCGAGGTATTGTGGATAAGTAAGCCCGAGGTCATCGAGCAATGTTTTGTAGAAGCGTTGGATCGCCAGCCGAGTAGATCGCGTAGCAAAGTTGGTCGCCGAGCGGGACCGGTTTGTCGTTCGCAATCTTGTGCATGAGTCCTCCTTCAACCGGAGTATTTGCATTTCAATCGCGAAAAACAATATCGCGATAAATAATGACTTGACAGAATTTTCCTGTGAAATTA
Source organism: Rhizobium sp. WYCCWR10014 (assembly GCF_001657485.1). Classification (GTDB taxonomy): domain Bacteria; phylum Pseudomonadota; class Alphaproteobacteria; order Rhizobiales; family Rhizobiaceae; genus Rhizobium. The sequence goes on along the minus strand of NZ_LXFU01000038.1, from coordinate 62,199 downwards.
GATAAGTTATCGCGATAACTGTTATTGCGCTATAAAAGGAGAAGGATCATGAAATTCGAATTGATTGGCGCCCTCGCTGCGGCCGGCGCTCTTCTTGTCATCAACTCGGCAAGCGCACAGACGATTCCGGACACCCAAGCTGTCAAAAACGTAGTCCTTGTTCATGGTGCATTCGCAGACGGCAGCGGCTGGCGTTCCGTGTATGACAATCTCACCGAGCGCGGATACAAAGTCACTATTGTGCAAAACCCGCTCACCTCACTCGCTGACGACGTTGCAGCTACCAATCGGGCTCTGGAACGACAGACGGGACCAGCTATTCTCGTTGGACATTCATGGGGCGGAACTGTCATCACAGAAGCTGGCGTTGATCCGAAGGTCGCCGGTCTCGTTTATGTATCTGCCCTGTCTCCCGATGCCGGCGAGACGACCGGCCAGCAATATGAGGGCTTCGCACCGCAGACCGACTTCGTAATCGAAACTACCAAGGATGGTTTTGGATATGTAAAGCCTGAGAATTTCAAGATTGCTTTCGCCAGTGATGTAAGCGATGCAGATGTTGCGTTGATGCGGGACTCGCAGATTCCGATCAACATGTCAGTTTTCGGCACAAAGCTCACCAACGCTGCCTGGCGGACCAAGCCAAGCTGGGCAGTGATTGCGACCGAAGACAAAGCCTTTGACCAGAAGATGCTGATACATATGGCGGAGCGCATCGGCGCGAAGGTAACCAAAGTATCCGCTAGCCATGCGCTGTTCATGACGCAACCAAAGGCCATCGCTGATACGATTGACGAGGCAGCCAAGGCCGTCTCGAAGTAGCGTGAAATTCTGTGGGGCGGCGCAAGCCGCCCGCCTATCGCCGATGTCGCCAACACCTGATGACTGAGTGGCGGTCACTATGTGGCAGGTTGGCCGCCAAGGGTCCGATGGCGGTCTGCCGCTGTCGTTGGGCTGGTCTCACATTTACATTGTGATCATGCAAAGTTCTCAACTATATCTGTAATAGATCAGCGGATATTTGAAATACGGGTGATATCGACTGCAATAAATTTGGCGATGTAGAAACATTGAGGTTGTCGAAGGAGTACTCCCGCGGTGGTTCGTTCGCAAATGTCGTTGTCAATGGCAAACCGTGGAAGTACAGCTCGATTTCAGCGCTACAAGCCAAGCTCCGGTTGCCTATAGGCCTCGAAGCGCCAGCCATCGGCAAGCGGCGACCCCTCGGACTACAATTCAAACTCTTCGGATGAGGCGGACGACATCGATACGATGACTGAGGCGGTTCACAATTATCAACAATGTCTCATAGGCGCGGGAGTCCGATGCAACCAAATGTTCATGGCATTTTCCATCAACCGACAGGATCGGTCCAGTACATCATCTGGGATCCTGCCAGCCGTGCGTGCGCCATCATCGATCCGGTGCTCGACTTCGACAGAGGCTCGGCGACATTCAGCGCCACCAGCGCGGACGAGCTGCTTCGCTTTGTCGGGAGGCATGAGCTGAAAGTGGAATTGATCGTCGATACCCACCCGCATGCCGATCATATGTCGGCGGCGGCGTATCTTTCAGACCGCACTGGCTCGCCGACGGCAATCGGCGAACGAGTGGCAATCGTTCAGCAGATGTGGCGGGAGCGCTATGATCTACCGGAGCTGCCTGTCGATGGACGGCAATGGCACCGGTTGCTTCGACATGGTGACACGATTACCATCGGCAGTGTCGACCTCGCGGTGGCCTATGCACCAGGGCATACACTCGCATCGATCATTCTGTACAATGAAGACGTAGCGTTCGTAAACGATACCGTTTTCTTGCCGGACGTCGGGACAGCTCGAGCCGACTTTCCAGGAGGAAGCGCCGAAGAACTCTGGCAGACGATCTCCGCCATCGTAGCGCTTCCCAAACAGGTGCGATTAATGGTCGGGCATGACTATCCGCCGCAAGGTCGAACTGCTGCCTGGGAATGCTCGATCGACGAGCAGCGGGAAAATATCCACTTAGCGGGGCGCTCTGCGGTAGATTTCGTCGCATGGCGTCAATCGAGAGACGCCACATTGCCGCTTCCCGACCTTATGCTACTCGCACTGCAGGTCAACCTGAACGGTGGCCGGCCCCCGCTGAAAGCGCTAGATGGGAGGCGGTTTTTGAAGGTGCCGGTTGATTACACGCATCTCTAAACGCTCACCGAGGCCAGGCAAGGTTTGCCGCTGGAAATTAGGATGATCGTATGGACCGCGTGAGCAGGCTTCAAGCGCGTTTTCGGAATAGCGATTGCGCAATCTGCGCGGTGCAAGCTCGATACTGGGCAGATCCTCGGTGTGCGGCTCGGAAAAACTTATGAAGCACTTCCGACGCTTCGCCACTCGATACGACCGCAGAGCAATCCATTTCAAAGGATTCATCTATCTCCTCGCCGCAATGATCTTGCTGCGGTGAATATTCATCCGAAAGCTGTCTCGAAGTATGCACGACAATCGAACAAGGGGGACGTGCAAGCCGTGGGCCAAAGTCACCTCCATGCGACAGATTGGCCATGGCATTTCATGGGCAATCTGCCGCTTGCGCCGCGGGCGTTGCTGGATTGCAGCCAATTGCCGACACCTGGCTTGAAGCAGGCAATCGGTGCGTTCAGTTTTTCACGTCATCCGGCCTGCCTGTTGAGAAGCGGAACTTCCGAAATCGTCTTCAGAACCTGCGAAGCGATCTGGTAGGGGTCGCCCTGCGAGTTCGGGCGACGATCTTCCAGATAACCCTTGTAGTCGTTCTTGACGAAGGAGTGCGGAACGCGGATCGAAGCACCACGGTCGGCAACGCCGTAGGAGAAATTGTTCCACGGAGCCGTTTCGTGCTTACCGGTCAGGCGCTTGTCGTTGCCAGGACCGTAGACGTCGATGTGGTCCATCAGGTTCTTTTCGAACTGCGCCATCAGCGCTTCGAAATAGGCCTTGCCGCCGACTTCGCGCATGTACTTGGTCGAGAAGTTGCAATGCATGCCCGAGCCGTTCCAGTCGGTGTCGCCGAGCGGCTTGCAGTGATACTCGATGTCGATGCCGTACTTTTCAGTCAGGCGCTGCAAGAGGTAGCGTGCCATCCAGATCTGGTCGGCCGCCCTCTTGGAGCCCTTGCCGAAAATCTGGAATTCCCACTGGCCCTTGGCCACTTCGGCATTGATGCCTTCGTGATTGATGCCGGCAGCGAGGCAGAGGTCGAGATGTTCTTCGACGATTTCGCGGGCAACGTCGCCGACGTTGGAATAGCCGACGCCGGTGTAGTACGGACCCTGCGGAGCGGGGTAGCCCTGCTCAGGGAAGCCGAGCGGACGGCCGTTCTGGTAGAAGAAATATTCCTGCTCGAAGCCGAACCAGGCGTCTTCGTCGTCGAGGATGGTGGCGCGGGCATTCGATGCGTGCGGCGTGACGCCATCCGGCATCATGACCTCGCACATGACGAGAGCGCCGTTGGTACGGGCCGGGTCGGGATAGATGGCGACCGGCTTCAGCACGCAATCGGAGCTGCGGCCTTCAGCCTGCTGGGTCGAGGAGCCGTCAAAGCCCCAGAGCGGAAGCTGTTCCAGCGTCGGGAATGCATCGAATTCCTTGATCTGCGTCTTGCCACGCAGGTTCGGTACCGGAGTGTACCCATCGAGCCAAATGTACTCGAGCTTATACTTAGTCATCGTCTTCCTCGTAATTGAACACAAGCGAGACGACGCATGCATGAATCAGGTTGCAATTCGATTTTATTATGGGGAATTCTGCTTGCTATTGTAATATTGTCGAAGCAAATCCGCGGGAGCGCTCACGTCGGACAACGCGATGGGGGGCAAGTCTGCAACGTTCTCTTGACAGCTTCATGTCTTCTCCCACGTCCACGGGATGGAAGCGCCATGGACTTCAATGAGGATTTTGCACATTTCGTCGGCTGCTTTCCTGCTTAAGCCAATGCATGCCTCACGACCAAAAACTGCTGGCATTCGGGCATCACGGTCCCACACGGTCCAGCGTTCGTGAAGATCTGATAGCTGGACAAATCTTGATGTTACAGGTTTGATGACGGATGCCTCGGCGCCTTGATTGCGATGTGGGTGTTTTTTCATTTTAGAGCTGATAGATAGCCTGTGGGAGACTGTGCACCGTCATCTCGCTCGCGGGATGAGTCAGGCAGCGTTCAGATCGCATGACGGACGATGTTCCAAGTACGATTCCGTTTTGTTCCAATGTCTCAAATGGCATTTCTCGGCAGGAGCTGACCCGCATAGCCATCGGTGTTTTGCGCTGCTGCAGGTACAATCAAGCAATCATGGTATGGCTAGGACACCCGTGTGAGCCTAACTCATGCAGCCCGCGAAGGCATCAGCAGGATCACTTTTCCATTCCCGCCGAGGCGTTTCTGGCTTGCCAATATCGAGGCATATCGAGAGCACGGCCAACGGCAGGTCGTTGATTGACCCCTGGGCCGACGCCTGGATAGCCGTCGAATATTCGGTCGGTGAAAGGCAAGCGCCCTCCATTTAGGTTGATCTGGAGAGCAGCCAGCATGAGGCGCGGCAACAGCAATTGCTTGTCTCTCTGATTCCTCAGGGCCACAAACGACGTCAGATCCTTCCCCACTAGATCGATATTCGTTTCTGCTTGTGCTCTTACAGATGTTTCCCATCGAGCTTTGCGACCGTTTGGACGGTTGTCGTGTCCAATGAATAGCCTGGTGTCTTGCGGAAGCCTCAGGATCGCCTGGATCGTATGCCAAAGCACGTTGGGGTTGCCACCCGGAAGATCGCAGCGCGCCGTACCGCTATCCGGCATCATCAGCGTGTCATGGATGAATGCAGCATCGCCAATAAGATAGCTGACCGAGCCCAAAGAATGGCCTGCCGCGGCAGCCGCCGTGAGTGCAAGTCCGCCGATGTTGATCGTATCGCCATGATCAAGCAATCGATCCCATTGAGAGCCATCTGTTCGAAGAGTGCCAATGTTGAAGATGTCGTTCCAGAGACGCTGCATTTTCAGCACGCTTTTGCCAATGCCTGTTGGAGCCTTGGTCACCTGGCTCAGATAGCCACTTGCGCTAACGTGGTCCGCATGAGGATGTGTGTCCAAGATCCATCGCGTCCGAAGCCGGTTGGCGCAGATATAGTCAAGAAGAACCTCGACATTGCCAGTGTGAAAGCGACCAGATTCAATATCGAAATCCAAGACCGGGTCGATAATCGCACATTCCTTGGTAGCAGGATCTGAAACCACGTACTGCACCGCTCCGGAGAGCGAATGGTAGAAGGCTCGCACGCAAGGAGTCTCGGACTGGTCCATTTTAAGTCCATCGTTACTTGATCGTCGTTTTATCCTCCCCCCTTTTCTTCTGATCGACATGTTAGAATCATGCCATTTCGTATCAGATGTAACTCATGCCGAGGTAAGCGCCGTCTGCCGTGACTAAGGTGGAAATTGCAAGTTCCGGTGCTGGATTAAGCGCCTATTGCTCGAGTGGGGATGATCCGGTTCCGAGCGGTCTAAACGTTCCTGACAAAGAGTTTCAGGCCGCCCGCCAGCTTGCGATGTGTGGTTATCGACCCGGACGAGACGAACGTATCGCTGAGCCTGTAACCAAAGAAGGCATGGCCCTAGGACCCAAAATTATCGGTTGGTTTTGATCGCGCAGATACCCCTGGCGTGCTGATCGTGTTGCAACTGAAAGCTTTCAGCCAATTTTGTGACCGGCTTGAAACATCCTTAGGAGACGGTTGGGGACCTCGGAGTTCCCACATGTGCGAAAATCAGCGTCGAACAACAACAAACAAGAGACCGCCGCAGCTAAAACTCGTCTGGCCGTCAGATGACCAACCTCCAAGCCCGCTGCCAGCCGAAAATAGCTATGCGCGAGGCTTTGCACTTTTCGGTCTCGCCTGGCATGTCACGCCTGAAAGTTTAACGGAGCAGCAGCGCATCTTGAACGAAAGCTGCGATGAACCAAACCGCCATGGCACGATGACGTCCGTTCTGAACTGGATCCGAAGATGGCGACCGTTCGCACGCGCGAGAGCATCATCAAAGGAGATTCAAGGTCCACCTGACAAAGGGTATTGACGCTCCCGGGCTATCTGCGTGCGTTCGACACCATGCAGAACCTTTTCTGGCAGCAGAATGCAGCGCGCATTCCCGTTCATTGCCGCAAGCGATGTTGTGCGATCGCGTCTTAGAGCAGCCGCAGCCGGCTGCGAGCCTTGCTGCAAATGAAACTGCTTGGCGCTGCTTTCACATCATTCAGAAACGACCCGCGGACAGGCTGAGGATTGCTAGCAAGGGATTCGAATCTGCCTTCCATCAACGTTTTAGCGGAGTATGCATGAAAGTCACAACCCATATCGCAGCCAGCTTAATTGTCGCCTTCGGTTTAGCACCTCAATCGATGGCAAATGATAGAGTTGTCCACGTGTACAACTGGTCAGACTATATTGATCCGGCCATCTTGGATGAATTTACCCAGGAAACGGGGATCACCGTGGTCTATGACGTTTTCAATGATAATGGTCTTCTGGAAACAAAGCTTCTTGCAGGTGGTTCAGGCTACGACGTGGTTGTCCCTGGTGGACCATTCCTGGCCCGACAGATTGCTGCCGGTGCTCTTCAAAAGTTGGACAAGAGCAAACTTCCTAATCTCGCTAACCTCTGGCCGGAGATTACCGCTCGTCTTGCAAAATATGATCCCGGCAATCAGTACGCGGTCAACTATATGTGGGGTACCACCAGCATCGGATACAATGTCGACAAGATTAGGATTGCGCTTGGAGACACGCCCATCGACAGCTGGGACATCATATTCAAGCCGGAATACCTTTCAAAACTGAAGGACTGCGGCGTCAACATATTGGATGCACCTGATGAGACCATCGCGCTTGCGATGAACTACCTTGAAAAGGATCCTGACAGCAAACTGGTTGCCGACCTGAAGGCTGCGGCGGATTTGTACCGCAAGAGCCGCCCTTACGTTCGCACCTTTAACTCCTCGGCCTATATCAACGACCTAGCCAACGGGGACATCTGCCTTGCGGTCGGCTGGTCCGGCGATATCCTTCAGGCCAAGGCTCGCGCGACTGAAGCGAAGAACGGGGTAAAAATCGAACTCGTTGTCCCGAAGGAAGGGGCATATGTGTGGTTTGACAATCTCGCCATTCCGGGGGATGCGAAGAATGTCGATGAAGCCCATGCCTTCATCAATTATCTCATGCGGCCGGATGTGATTGCCAAGGCGTCAAACTATGTTCAATACGCTAATGGGAATCTAGCCTCTCAAAAGTTGATCGACGAAATCATTACCGGCAATCCGGCAGTATATCCGCCTGAAAAAACGATGGCGAAGCTATTTTCAATCTCGCCTTACAATGCACATCAGCAAAGGCTTCTCAACCGGCTCTGGGTCAACTTAAAAACCAATTATTGAAGTCAATTCGTCGGTTTGCCGGTCTCAGGCTTCTCTACGATCGCAATCCTTTTGGTTCCGACAAGCTGTGGGTTCGGCGAAGCAACAGGAGCGACCTGCCGGACTGACCTGGGGCGGCCGATTGCTTGGTGCCGCCTTGTCTTACCCTACCCTTCGGCAAATCAATTTCGGCACTGCCCGTGGAAGACTGTGAACTCGTTTCACCCGCCACGTCCGCACCAAAACAGGTGCGCAAAGAAGGACCCTCCCATGCGCGGGTGGTCCTTCTGATGCTCCTGACCCGAGTCGCGTGCTGCCATCACGTCTTCGAGCGCCGAGCCTGTCTTTTAACACACTGCAGCTTCTTCACGTTCCTGACGAGGCCTTGCCCAGCCAGCATTCCATGGCTGCGGTAAAAAGAGAAGCGACAGTTCTCGAGCGCGACCTGCCCACCATTGCCGAAAGTGCGCATCACCCAGTTCGGAGGATACTACCTCCCGTTTGTCCCACCTGTCGTCAGAATTGCAACTTATGAATAATTGGAAACGGCAACGCTTCTTCTATAACTAAAAGCAAACTGTAGTAGAAGACGACGACGACGCAGAATAGGAAGGCGGCTGCGACGCATTCGAGCAGCAGTCCCTGCCTGTCCTCTTTTTGCTGCGAATCTATTGAACTGCCGTTCTGCTGACCTCCCTGGAATTGTCTCTCCGGGACGCAGTTCGTTCCTGAATCAGCGGAGTTCTCGTCGTGGTTGCCTGCAGCGGCTGGAAGGCGCAGTTCGTGGAACAATGCTTCTTCGAGTTCGTCGGATGAAATCTGCAGCCTGTCTTTGGCGAGGGATCCGGAAAAAGGCCTTGTCATGCTGTCTCTCTCCTCGAATAAATTGCAAGCTTGCTCATTTTTGAGCGCTCACTGGGAAATCAGTCGAGGTCGAACGTTGCTTGACGATTGCTGTATCTGCGCGGGCCGTTTGATTTGTAACGGCGCTGGATCTTTGCCCATGATGCAAGAGAACCGCATGTATGCGCATCGGTTCGGTACGCCGCCATCCGAGTAGCGACCTAAGGCCAGGCCTGTTAACATTCAGATTTGTAGCTTTGCCGAGCGATGTGCTGCTGTCTCGTGGCATCGCTGTCCGTACCAAACCGGCGCGACTTCGGTGAAGTGCTCGCGTGAAAGCGCTTTCGCTCGGCGGCAATCGAGCTGTAACAACTAGCCGCGGCACATTGTTACAAATCAAGCTGTTTCGGCATCTTCCCGAAACCAACAGATCACGCGCCTCGCTCAACAATCGACCGTCTTCATCAAGCTAGGTGAGGATGGAAAGTGAATTGCGGCCGAAATGCCGATCAATCCGATGGCATGCGAGGCTGATTTTCAACGGCTGCAGAGGTGCGAGCCGGTTTCCCTCGATTCAGATTAGAAGATTGGATCATTGCAATGCGTTACAAAACTGTAAGTCTGACGTTGGCCGTCATCTTGGCCGCTTCTTCCCTGGCAATCGCTGCAGACCCTTTTGAAGCGGCTCCGGCGTCCGAAGCGCCTGACACCTTCTCCTGGAGCGGTTTTTATGTCGGCGCCAATGCAGGTTATGGCTTTGGCGGTGATGGAGACATTTCCTCCGAAGGACAACTCGGGCCGAATATTGCAAACATCGCAACCGGTGCGCGCCCGGGGTCGGTGGACCTGGACCGGAACGGCATCCTTGGCGGAGGTCAGATCGGCTATAATTGGCAAGCCGGCTCGTTCGTCTACGGCCTGGAAGCCGATATTTCTTTCACCGACCTCGATGACGATCGAAACATCGTGACGCCGCAGATCAATACAGGACTTGCTCAAGGTAACGTCTTCCGCTCCGAGCTCGACTATCTCGGTACCGTGCGAGGCCGCCTGGGCTATGCGCTCGATCGCGCCTTGTTCTACGGCACTGCGGGCCTCGCCTACGGCAGGAGCACGATGAGTGTGGACATGTTCGCCCCCAACGGCGTTCGACAGTTCACTGGTGAGAAGACCGGAACGAATGTCGGCTACGCCGTCGGCGCAGGTGTTGAATATGCGGTTACAAGCAAGATCTCGTTGAAGTCTGAATATCTCTACTATGATCTCGGAGAGGAAAAACTGAACGTTCAGGCCATTCCGGGCACAGGCGTTGCCGGCGGATACGATTCCAAATTCAACAACGACGGCCATCTGTTCCGTGTTGGCCTCAATTACAAGTTCTAGAATCGAGAGTCGCGGCGCCTCTTGGCGCCGCGTTCCGCCACCCGCTTTATTCACACACGTCCCGCCAGATCAGACGCTTGGCGAAATGGTGCGGCAGACGCCTTTAACCCCTAGCGTCAAAGCTTCGACGAGATCGATAAAGGCCACCGTTTGCAGAACCCGCTCAAGGTCCTTTGGCCGGAGAATGACGACTTGGCGCAAGCAGATGGGAAGAGCTTCGACCCTGACGGCACCTCGCCAACAAGATCCACCGTCACCGCAAGAACTTGAATGAGTTCAAAAAATCGGTGATGGCTTCCCGGCGCAAGGCATTTCCCGTGTGCCTGCCGCGCTATAGATCGGCCACGATATTGCAACGCGGCCTAGTCGTCGTAAGCATCAAATGGAAGCCCCTACATGCACTTTGACAAAATGCCCGCGAGTGGAAAACCCAATCGCCGCTGCTGGCTTAAAGCAGGCCTTGACTTCAAGATGGTCGCCACTGCGCTTGGGTTTCTGGTACTAGCAGCGCTGACTGCCGTGGTCGCCGACAGGACAATTGCGACGACGGTTCCCACTCTTCTGGGTTGGATGAGGAGCGCCGCCGGCTGGATTTCCACATTGACTGATCCGCTGGTCGTCCTTCCCCTCATGATAGGTGCTTTCATTGCCGAAAGGATTTTTCGCATGCTTGGTCTTGTCGGCCCATTCGAGCTGACAACGAGCCTTCTTACGCGCAGCATCTTGGCCGTTGCGGCGGCCACGCTCCTCAAAGGCATTATTGGCCGTGCCAGGCCGAGCGAAGTCTCCCGGGATCCATTTCACTTTCAACCCTTCGCGGCGCAGGACATGTTTGCTTCCGCTCCTTCCGCGCAAGCCACCTTGGCGGCGGCCATAGGCTGCTCATTGGCCATGAGCTTTCCCAAGGCTAGAATCCCTATCCTCGCGGCCGTGATAGCGGTCTGCCTCTCGCGAGTGCTTGTTGGGGAGCATTGGACGAGCGACGTGATATTCGGTTGGGCGCTGGGCTGGGGTATTGCTGGGGTGCGAAAACGCCGCCATGCTTCCATTCTCGGCAAACCCGCTGGTTGACGGAGGAAGACGTGCGCTTCAGCGCCAGCCTGGTCTCGCTCGGCCAGAGCGGAGGTCTCATCGATCGGCCGAGGTGGAATTCGATTCCCTAAGTCCGCGGACGATTGTGTCGCTATGGAGGAGCGGGCTCACGCCGACCTTCTTCTGAAGGCCACGGCCGGATTTCGGCGCTCTGCCGCTCCGGCCGCGTTTGGGAATGCGATTAATAATTGCAGTTATGAGGTCCGTTGGTCGGCCTGAAACCAAGGTTGCAAGCGCCCCTCAACGGCTTTGGTTGATTGGAATAACCACCCCGCCCGAAGGCTTTTGGCGAATACCGGTAGCCGTCAGGCCCCTTGCGATAGCCGAAGCGTTTGGCGCGATAACCACGATAGCCGTGCCAGTAGCCTCCTTCCGTGTCCCGATAACTCACTTCGACTGCGCTCGACGCTCTGTCATAGACAGGCGCCGCAACGGCCTCGTTAGCGGTCAGATCTGCAATCATGCATGATGCAGCGATGGAAAGGATTGCGAACAATCTCTTTGACATGAATTATCCTCTCAGACTTATCTATTCTATGCTCCGGCTGGATGCGCTGATCAGTTTCACGCGCGTCGGCTATCTCAGCATGTGAATCGAATAAAGAATGACGTCATTTGAAATACGGACGACGCAAGCAGACCGGATTTAACAGAGACGGGTGCTGATGGACTTGGGCGACGGTCTTGGCCGACGTCGTCGCCTCGATGGGCATGAAGCAGATGGGATGGACCGGCCGCCAGCGCACCAGATTGCATGCGAAGGTGAGCGGGCCTGGGACGCACGGCGGCAAGAAAAAGCTGCGATATCGACGCGCAGGAACGCCGTCGAAGGCTGCCAGTAAGCACCGTGCGCTCCATTCCAGCAGGCAGCCTGGACCGCAATCGTTGCTCTATAGCTGCCGGAGGCAGATCGCCGTAGTCGATCGAGATTCGGTTCTGCAGTCCAACCTTGCCCCCCCGGAAAGGCGAGATCAGGGAGGCAAGCAAGATCGATGCATGGGCGAGAATCTATCGCCGCCCACTTGCCGTTTACCGAGGTGACCACTTAATCTGGAAGGCGTAGAACTGGTTTTTTTGCGAGCCCGAGAAATTGTTATCCGCCGCGAGGATTAAGACATCGGTGCCGTCCTTTGCCTTGCCGATGGCCATGGATTCGATGTTATCCGGGGTCAGGCCGATGGCGCGCAGATCGAGGATCTGGCTTTTGCGAATTGGCACGATACGCTCATCGCTCTTTGGAAGCGACGCAATGCCGGAAACGTCGGTTGCATCCGTCAGATCCATCATGAAAAGTTTGATGTTGTTGCCAAAGCCCTGCGCGAAATTGCGCTCAACGGCAATCAGACGATGGTCATCGAGGGCAATCATCTCCGACAAGCCATTGTCGTTGCCGCCGCCGGCCTTCGTGGCGACCTGCGGGATCTGCGAAACCGGATAAACGTACTCGGCCTTCGGCTCCCCGGTCGTGCCGTCGTAGTGGATGATGCGCGACAAGCTGCCAGTCGTAAGCGAAGGGTTTGGCCCATCCTGATAGAGTGCGGCTTCAAGTCCGGCAAAGACGTCACCCGAAGGTGTGACGGCCAGAGCCTCAAAAGCGAGGTTGTCGCGAATACCGGCCGACTTGTCGGACGTCGGTGCGAACCCGTCGGGCAGTTTTAGCTCTCGCACGAAGGCGCCATCAGGAGAGGTCACGCGAACGAATGGGGGCGCGAGCGTCTTCGCGTCGCCTTCATTGCCCCAATAGATGCCGTCCCTGCCGATCCGAATGGATTCCGGGTCGACATTGCGGGGCGCGAAGGGATGACCGTCCTTATCCTCTAGCACAACGCGATTTCCAACCGTCACGCCGGTGAAGCCGGCAGCGCTTACATCGATATCAAGATCAAAAAAGCGAGCAGGACCTTTCTCCGAGCGGTCGTCACTAATTGCGATATAGCGACCGGTAGCGGCAACGAAATCAAGTCCTGAGAGGCCGCCAAAGGGAGTGCCATTTTCCATGTAGTCGGCCGGCATGATAAATTCGCCCAAATAGGAAAGGGAAATTCCTGCCGCGCAGTCGCCAAACGGGCACCGTGTCTCCACGGTCGTGCCGATTTCGATGGCATGGACCGACGCAGTACTGGATAGAATGACAAAAGAGGCAGTCATAACGAAACGCCCGAGCATGATGATTCTCCGATATTTGCTAATTTCTGGAAGCAACCACAGCTTTCATCGGCCAAAGACTTGATGGACCTGCAGTCACAAGGGTGATGGTTTTGCGTTCGGCAGTCTTGCAAGGGCTATGACGGACGCCTTGGTGGAATCATATTTGTGACCTCCAAAGCGCTGCTAGCCTCCCGTCGGCATCCCGCTGCGATTGTTGCTCTCGCTCACAGCGTTCAGAGCGCAACGCGAGCCTAGGATAACCTGCATCGCTCAACGCCGCGCCGACCGCAGTTGCACGATGGCGTTGGCCTGTTGCTTGCTCGTTTCAGAAGCAAGCGTCTCTGTTTCAACTGTTGCGAATGGCGGGGCCTGTGATCGGTCGCGCCGTTTCGGGTCAAGACGGCTCTTGGAAGGAATGCCTGCAACTCCGCCGGCAGCCCGCCAGGGCAATCTTGCCGGCAAACCGCAGGAGGAAGCCAGTTTTGATCGGTGATGATTTCTTTGCACCCAGAATGTCACTTGGCCCAAGTCAGCCCACGAGCCAATCATGGATAAGACCATAAACAATACTCGCCATAGCCACTGCCAGGCCTGTGGCCAGGGCCATCAAGAATTCGCTCACGCAGAACGCCGTAAGATCGGCTTGATCGCTCCTGCTTCTGGGAGTCAACTGCTGCGGCTCGCCGGTGAGCGCGTCACCGCGAAGCAATTCGCCATTAACAACTACCAGTCTGGGATACCGGCTTCTGTGTGTATGCCGCGATGTCGACGTTCGGTTGGTCTTCACGCGTGACAGGCCTCCGATGATAAGACGACGTTCCTTGCGGGTTCGCGTACGGCATGGAGATGCCTTCGGTCAGGCAGCAATACCGTTCGCAGAATTGAGCGCGACGCCATCGACATCATGCCAGCCGTCGTGGTTGCAGGAATCTTTGAAAACGAACGCCAACATGGGCAAGCGAGAGGATCTATTGCTCTCAGGATCGTCAATCAGCACTTGCGAGCATGTCGTGTTCCAAATGTTTGTGTCCCAGAGCGGTTTGAAACCTTAAACCTTCGCGCTTCGCGCAAGCATTACAATCAGGCGGTCAATGATTAGCGTTGTAATCCGCGAGGCGAATTTCACTTCAATCGCTCTTCCGTGGCGTTCGTGCATTCACCCTGACCGCCTACGCCGGTAGCGAAAACGGATCGGCCGCCAAGGGCCTGCAGTTGAACCCGACGGCTTAGAGGGCAGGCCAATCGAGGCGCGACGACTGAACCGATGCGGCGAGCCGTTACGGCCACGAATGCCAGCGGCCACTGCCTATACCGGGCCATCGTTCGAAAGGAGATCTTTGGTTTTCGATAACTCAAAGCGGCGCCCTCTTGCTGGGTCGTGAGCCTCGCTGAAGATCGCAATGGGCCGTCCTTAAGGAGCCCATTGCAAACGGGGCCTTCCTTCGAATGCAAATGAAATCGGGAGGGACAACCTGGACACATTTTTGAAACCGAAACGGTGAAAGCTTGTCGGCTGACAGCAGGGTTTCGAACAATGAGCAGAACAATTATGATCGTGGGCAATGGCCAGGTGGGAGAAGGAGGAGCGGAAATCATCGACTCTGCGGACTTCGTCATCCGCTTTAACGATTGCCGTTCCTTTGGCCTAGGCGGCACGCGCACCGATGTGGTGGCGGTGTGCAATACCGGCCGGCCGGCTAAGGCCATGCTCGGGCCCGGGAACTGGCGCGCACATCCAGGAATCGTCGACGCCTCTGAAATCTGGAGCGTGCGAGACCCCGAAAAAGTCGCGGCCATGCGCGCGCCGCTTGCTGTTTCCCATCCGGAACTCGATGACTTCTGCGACGACTATACGCAGCTATTTGGCGACGTTTGCGCTGGCGCCGGCAAGCTCCATCGAATCGTTGGTCAACGGATTCATGATGCCATCGACCGGGCACTTGCGATGTTTGCACCGGCGCCCTACGTTGTGCCGAGCAGTGGCATTATCGTGATCGGCGAAGTGCTCGACAGCTGTCCAAACGACAACGTGGTTGTGGCAGGTTTTGGCCATGTGGGTTGGGAGGGCCATCCGTTCGCTGCCGAAAAGCAGTTGGTGGATGCTTTCGTTAAGGCTGGTCGCCTGCGGCGCTTGTCTCAGCATGGCGTGCCCTCCACGACGTGTGAACGACCACCATTGATCAGCTGATCGATCGAACCATGTCACGAGAAACCAGGGCTTCGAAGTCGATCAGGCTGGTCACCCGCGACGGTATACTGTTAGCCCCCGTACCGGAATTGGTTACGACTGAAGATGCCGACCGCGCCATCCCCCAGGACGCGCACGATGGCGTCTTTAGGTGGATTTTACAGCCCCTTTTTCTGATTGAATTGGCCTGTTGCCTGGTGTTTGCTGCGACGATCGTCGTGGTCGGGTGCGCCTATGTCATTGCGACGCGCGCCCTGTGGCCGATACTTCTGCAAAATTATGATCTGGTTTGGTGATCGCCGAAGCCCAATGCAATCGGCTCGCGAACGGCTTCCTATCCACCAATCCCCCGGCCCACCCGCCTAGCGCGGTCCAACCGCTTTCCATGACACTATCGCGCCCAGTGGATGGGCGAGCTGTTTTATCCTCGTGATCAATGTCGGGTTGCGGTCTATCAGGGAGGTTCTTGCGAATACGCAACGCCTGCCTTTGACGCTGATGGGAGATGCGCCGTAGCCGCCTGTGGCGTCCAGTTTGTCACGACCGCTAGTAATGGCCGCAGTTGGAGTGGCGCGACATGCCGGCGGAGATGCGCAACGGCTCCTCGATGTGTTCATAACGCCTAGCCATGGAACCTAGCCAGGGGCTTCAGACTAATCATGAGCCAGCGATCGACTGGTGACATTTGTAACCGCTTCCGGACAAATTGAAATCGGCGCATGTGGCGCAGACGGCAACATGGTGCTTTCCCTGCTAAGGACCAGCCATTGACCAAAACTACCGTGATGCCATCCGTCCTCCCTCCGACTTTGAGCTTTGCCGATTTAAATATCCAGCCTCACGACACTTTCGCAACATATCGCCCTTCCTTGCCGTTCGTGCGACGGGAAGATGGCGCTTACCTTGTTTTGCGCGCGTCCGATGTTCAAGCGCTGGCAAAAGATCCAAGGACAAAACAAGTGGAGACTGAGCTGCTGGCGGCGCGCGGGATCTCTGGGGGGCCAATTATGGATCTCCTTTCAAACAGCATGCTGTTTTCTAATGACGAGACCCATCGACGCAGACGGCAGCCGCTGGCGAAGTGCTTTTCGTTTCGTATGATGGAAGGCATTCGCCGAGACGTACGCCTGCTCGCAGAAGATTTGGCGAGCCGCAGGTTGGATGGCGATAAGCTTAGGCTGCGCGATGATTATGCGTCTGCGATACCGTCGATCACGCTTGCCGGAATACTTGGCATTGATTCTTCCGATGTTCCCTTGTTCACGTCGATCGCTTATCGTGTATCAAAGATATTGACGACCTCTTGGACGGACGAGGACATACCGAGTATTGAGGTGGCCGCACGCGAGCTCGAGGCCTATTGCTCAGATCTGATTGCTGACCGGCGCAGATCGCCGAAAGGCGATTTCATATCCGAATATGTCGCGAGCGTCGATCAGGACGCTAATCTGTCTGCGATGGAGGCCATCATGCAGCTTGTGTCCATTGTTATTGGCGGTACGGATACGACACGCGCTGCTATCGTGATCCAGACCGGGCTGCTTCTCGAAAGAGCAGATCTGTGGGAAGCGCTTCGCAAGGATGAGAATCTGATCGTTCCTGCCGTCGCGGAGGCATTGCGAGTCGAGCCTGCCGTAGCCTCTATTCCGAGGCTTGTTGTTCGCGACATCGAATTGGATCAGCATTTCATACCAAGCGGCAGTGTATTGCTACTGTCGACCATGTCAGCGCTGCGCGATCCCGAAGCTTTCGCCGATCCGAAGCGGTTCGATCTGTATCGGGAACGCCCTCGCTGGCATCCTGTCTATGGCGATGGCCCGCACCGGTGTTTGGGACAGGCTTTGGCGCAACTGGAGCTCGAAGAGGCGCTTCGTGCGCTGATCGGATCCCGACATCGTCTCCTGCCCGCAGGTCAACAACTTAACGTTCATGGACACGCGGGCATCAGGCAGGTCGACGAATTGGAGGCTCGCTGGACTTGAAAGAGCCTCGACCAGTCGCGAGGCGCAGGCGATGCAGTTCGTCTATGGTAGCCGTGCTTGACAGCAAAACCGTGATGTTTGTGTCTCGGCCAGTGCTACGGGGGGGCGGTCTTGCGCCTCGTTGAGACAGTCCGGCAGGCGCCTTTCATCAGCGCATTCGATCGTGACGCCGTAAGCCCTTTACGGCCGTCGCGATGGCTCAAAACTCTGCATTGGCCTCCGTGCGTGACGCTCGACGCGTTCAGCTCGAGCCTTGGTGCATTGCCGTTGTGGTTCAATCTTTCGATTGAAGGATTATTCGGTAAGGCGAGTTGAAAAGGCTCGCAACGAATCGCAGCGTCGGGGCTTCAATGCCTTAGCTAGGCAAAGCGCACCTGATTACTTCAGCGGGCGTACCTTAAACGTCGAAATGGTTGCCGTGGGGTCCGTTGGCAGGCGGCGCAGGGCAAGAGCACGGTTGGGGGATCGGTGAAACATGGCATCTCGAAGTTTCCGAATACACACCTTCAATCTCCACCCCCCCGTATGAGCAAATATGAGATGCCGAGAATTTGGCCTAATGCGATGACCGCAAAACCGACAGTCGATAATTCATTGAAAATTCTCATTAGTCTTTTCGGTGCCTTGCTTTTCGCATTGTTGGCATCAGGCCATGTGCTCATGACGGATTGCAAATACTGCGGTGTCCTTGTGAGCGTCTCCCCCTTTTCGCCTGTCGCATACGCTACTCTATCAGCTCTCCTCTGCGCCTATGCGTCAATCTTGACGTTCTGGGGCAGAAGCCAGGCCCGGTCCATCAATCGATTGCTGGAAAGCCAGTCGCTGTTGAACAGGTTTGAACGGGCATTTGATGATAACCTCACAAGAGGCGAGTTCGGTGTCGTGGCAACGAGAGTTCTGACGGAATTCGCGCAATATTTCGGAGCGGATGAGCTCAGGCTCGAAATCGTCGAGCCGCGCACCGGCGTCACCGTCGAAGAATTTCTCAGTGCGCGATCCCCACCTCCTACTGAGCCGGAAGTCAAAGCTGACTTCTTGAAACGTGTGGGAACAAAGCAGGCGGACGGAGAGCAAGCCGCATTCCACTTCGTCGACCTCGGGAGGATGCAAGACTGGGTCATCAGGGGCAGGGTGACTACGCAGGTTGCAGCAGCAGTTACGACACCGCTGGGGCGTATCGGTATTTTGCAGATGGCCTATCGCAAGCCCCGACAGGCGTTCAGTGAAGATGAGATCCTTCTGCTGTGCGCATCCCTGTCAGGCCTTATTCAAACTGCGGTCGACCACTGCAAGCGAAAAAACCGTGAAGATCTCGAAAGGCGCCTCAATCACGCAGAGCGCGTCCAGGCCGTCGGTACTTTGGCGGGCGGCATCGCGCATGAATTCAACAATATCCTCGGTGCGCTGCTTGGATACGGTGAGATGGCGCTGCAACGCGCCGGCGAAGGCCAGAATGTGGAACACTACCTTCAGGAAATGATGTTAACTGCGAGACGAGCGGAGTTCATAGTGAACCAGATCCTGACCTTGAGCCGCAGTCGCGAGCAGGAAAGGAGACCAATCAACTTGGTAGAAGCAATTCGCGACGCGCTCCCGCTCATCTCGGCATCCCTACCAAACCTGGAGGTAAACGCGCCCCTAGCGTCCAACGACGACTGCATAATGCTTGGTCATCCCGTCGAACTCCAGCAAGTGGCTATGAATCTCTGTAAAAATGCGTGGGAGGCCTCAAGCGGCCACGTAAGAGTGGACATCAATGTCGATGTCGTCCTTGTCGAAAGTGTAAGATCTCTTTTTCTAGGACTCCTCCAGTCTGGCAAATATGTTCGTGTCTGTATCGCGGATAATGGAAGCGGTATTTCTCCGGAAACGCTACCTCATATCTTTGAACCATTTTTCACCACGAAGGCGGCCATTGGCGGCACCGGGCTCGGCTTGGCGGCTGTCCACGGTCTGGTCACTGCGATGGACGGACGGATCAACGTCACGAGCAGTCCTGGAATGGGTACGTCCTTTGAAGTCTATTTTCCCCATTCGGCACTTCCGCCAACGCCCACCAGTCAATTTTTCGTTGCTCCGCACGTGATGCTAGGGGATGGCCAGCTTATTGCTCTCGTGGAGCCTCATTGCCGTGATCTGGCGATGCATGAAGAGAAGATTGCGGCGCTTGGCTACGAGCCCGTCGGGTTCTCGGATATCGGCATGATGGAGGAATGGTTATCCACTCAGATCCCCGACATGATCATGATTGACGTGCGGTCAATCCCACCAAGCCACTCGGCGCGCGATATCGAGAAAATGGCCCGCGGCTCGCCTGTCGTCTTGATACTACACGGCGGAAACGCAGAGATTTTGAATGCCGCCTCTGCTTTGCGCTTCACTTTACTCCGAGAGCCTTGGAGCTCGAGAGCGCTGGCCGACGCAATCAGAGAGGGACTTATGGAGAGCGTCCCACAAGTTCGGTCTTCGACCCGGCAACGATCGGGATCCCAGCGAACCCAATGAAATCTCCCGAGCGTTGAATGCGCGCGGGAGACCCCCAACTGTCAAATGCCTAGTCTGGAAGTCACTTGTCTTTCGCCGCGTCGCTATTTCTCAACAATGAATAGTCGCCCGTCGCCTTGTCGGCACAAAGGAAAGCTTGCAAACGTGAAAGCTGAGGCGCCCCGCCCCCTGTCCTGGCCCCGACCTGGTCGGCATCGCATTGCCGGCACAGACATCGCAAAGTCACTCCAAACGAGTGATATCGTCGCAGCTGCCATTGCTCACGGACCGTTCAATGTCGCTTCGCCAGATCCTATATCAAGGAGCATGAAGTCTTCCAGTTCCTTGAGTTCGGCGATCGCCTTCTGAATCTTTCGCCGACGGCGGAACGCTGCAACAAGTCGCTTCAATTCCGACAAGGGTGTTGGTTGAATAATTCGCATCGTTATCCCCGATGTTGATTCAACAATGATCCACACGGGCAAAAGCGTGCTGGTGATGAGTTTCCGCTATCGACCATCTGCGCCATCAAATGTGTGGGGGTCGAAAAACCGCTGCACTTGTAGCAAGCGAGTGAAATCCCGGCGGTCGAGTCCGTTACAGAGAACGCTGTCGTAGGTCGTCTGTCATGGTTAAAAACAGAGGTGGAGGAGCCTTGATGGCGGACCGAATCGGGGTGAAGCTCCGCTCGACGCAGCATGCGGCTCGAGAGGATGGGGTGCCAGCTACGGATGCTCGTAGACGGGCATCTGAGCAACCTGCATGACGGAAAATAGTGCAAAGTAGAGCACCGCTATGATGCAGAACAGGAGTGCCGCAACGATGCCTTTTCGCCACAACGCCTCGTCGTCGTGATATCCCTGCCCAGCTTTGAAACGCTGTTCGTGACCTTCATCGCGTTGCGGGGCAATTGCCTGTGAACTTGCTTCTGACCTCCTTGTCATCTCGTGTGTAGGGTCACCGTTGCGTCCTGGTGCCGGAACCGCCTCGCAGCAAGGCGCGATGGCGCCTTTCTCATGATACTCACCCGCCGATCGACTTCGTGACGCCGCCCTTCATTGGTCAGGCCTTATGCGTGTCCTCGCATAGGTGTCTTCTGATTATTGTCGGAGAGGACGTTTCAGCAGCATTTCGATTGCCGTTCGCCTTCTTAAAGACGAAACACATCGTAGGCGACGTTCTGCCACTTTCTGGCTTCCTCGCTCTAATCTTGTTTGGACAGAGGTTACAATGGAAACCTGAGGGACGAGTACTGTAACCAACATACAACGCGGAGCCTTCAAATAAAATTAGCCTGACGCACAGGCATGCAATAATCGAAGGGCAATACGCATGAAAACTTTGGTAAGTACGCTGTCGAAAAGCAGCACTGATCTCAATGAATGGTGGGAGGTAACCCCCGGAGAGAGATTTACGATCCGTACCTCCGTCAAGGAGACGGGAGGCCTTTACACGATGATCGAGGTGACTGCCGATTCACGTAACGGTGTACCGGTGCACACGCATGCCAATGAGGAGGAACACTTCATCGTTCTAGAAGGCAACGTTCATCTCACCAATGGTGACGAGAGCTCGACTCTGTCGACCGGGGATTCTGCAACGGTAAAGAGGGGGACTCCCCATGCCTGGTGCAATATCTCCGACAGCCGAGTCCGAATGCTAATCATTTTCTCCCCCGGTCATATGGAAGAAGCGTTCAGGCTCATCGGTTCAATGGATGGTGGCGATCTGGCCGCTATCGCAGAATCGGCCAAAAGTGGGGGCTCCACGATTGTTGGCCCGCCGCCTTTTGAAAACATCTATTCCGTCATGTCTCCTCGACCGACAACCTGAGCGCCGCAACTCTGTCGGTCATCCAAAACCTTTCTGAAAGCAGCATACGCGCATTCGGCCCGACATTGATTGAAAAGCAGGGCTATCATCAGTCCGAAGAGAGCCACTTCGGGCCCGATAGAAATGCAGAACGAGTCACAACCGCCCAGCATCGTGTCTGCGCTGCCGCTATTGGCGAAGCTGCCGTCCACACTCACGGCGGCAGTCTTCGAAGCCCATGGACCATTCCCGCAGGGGACTCTCATCGGCCTGGCAGATATCACTGTGAGGCATAATTCCACGGCAAGAGACCCTCAATCTGGCTTTGCTTGTGGCCGTTGATGATGGCAGTGAGCGTGGCGGTAAAATCGGCGCGCGGCTCGACATGGTTTAGCTTGCAGGGCGCTGGTCGCCCCGTTCTCGGTTCCAGCATCGTGCCCCGCAAAGAGGGCATTCTCCGGCCGAATGGTGCGCTCGACTCTGTTATTGTAGATCTCGATACGGCCGTCGGTCAGGAAGAGCTTCAGTCCCTCCCAGTATTTTGCAATGTAGGTCAAGGCCTCGCCGAGTGGGGACTGGTCGCGATACGCGCACAGTGATGGATGAGCGATGCCTGCATGTTGGCGATTAGCGGGGCAGACGTTGCTGTCACCCGGCGTTGCGAGCCTCAGGATGAAGGCAGCGCAACTCGGCCTCGATCCGATACAGTTCACCGATCCGTTTGGCGGAAGAGCGCGAAACCGATCTTGATGCTCTTTGGCAGACTCATCAGATCCGGATTCAGATCGGCGGACATGTCCGCCCTCCTTCTGGCTCTCCGAGAGCTTGGCGACAATCGAGTCCTGGAACATCGCGCCGTTCTTACGGTAGAGTTCTCGAGCGCTCCCGCCCCATCTGCTGACGATCGCCTCCCGCCAGCGCGGTCTGAGAGATAAGCCGCCGTCGACATATGATCATATGGTAAATGCCATCAACGTGTGGTCGCTCCCGACTTCTGCCATTGCACAGGAGACGGGCCGACCACCTTAAAACCAGCCATCATCAGCCGCGCTTTTCAGATTCCACCGTCCAAGAGCGGAGATCTCAATGCCCCATAGGAGCGCTTGTAGAGCGTATCACCGAGATGTTTGAGCGTGAAATTCCTGACGATGGGCGAAAGACCTCGTAACATGTCGCGAGCGCGTGCTTGCTGGCGCACCCATGTCACGCGTTGTCGCCGGTGTTGAAGGTATCGTCGCCTCATCACGTCCGTGGATGAGCCGTTTGAAACAACTTCGGCCAGGACCAGGGCGTCTTCAAGTGCCATGCCAGCTCCTTGCGCCATGCTGGGTGAACAGGCATGTGCGGCATCGCCTATGAAGACTAGACCTTCGTCGAAAGTGCTAAAATCGGGGACCTCTTCAAGCTCGCTGAAGTGAATCTCGGCGGAGGTGTCAAGCCGGGCAATCAACTGGCCCAGCGGAGCCCTAAAGTCTCCGAACATCTCCTTGAGGTCCTGCAGAGTGTTGCGGTTGACCTCGGACGTGCGGCAGTCTGCGTATAAATATACCTCGGATGCGGTAACTGGAATTGCCAGGAGGGTTCGCCCGCGTCCGAGCATAGCCGTCCAGGCTGATATGTTCGGCGTGTTGTCGGTCACGGTTCTCCAGCATGATATGCCCAACGCTCGAGGTCTGCAGCCGCTGGCGGCTCTACGAAGCCATGAATTCACGCCGTCCGCCGCGACAACCAAGTCACATTCATCTGAGCTGCCGTCAGCCAATAGCGCGCTCATGCCAGCGGACGTCCGGTGAGCGGCCAGGATTGCCCTCCCGTAGTTCACTCTGGTGTGTTTCAGCGAGGACAGCAGGGCCTGGATCAGGCGAGACCGCGGCATGGCGAGACAAGGGCCGCAGTTCGACCAGAAATCTTCTGCCGAGAGT
Source organism: Rhizobium sp. WYCCWR10014 (assembly GCF_001657485.1). Lineage (GTDB taxonomy): Bacteria > Pseudomonadota > Alphaproteobacteria > Rhizobiales > Rhizobiaceae > Rhizobium. Next base: position 38,926 of record NZ_LXFU01000038.1, on the reverse strand, counting down.
GCGTGGATCAGCTTTCCGTCGGAGGAGAAGATGCACTGTTGCTTGATACGCCGACCATTGACCTCCAGCGGCTCCAGAACCCCTAACTGATCCAATGCCCGGGTTGCATTCCCCAACAAGAAGATACCTGCTCCACCGAGCCTCGGTCCAAGGGACTGTTCGTAGATTTCACATTGATGGCCTTTGATTTCTAGTGCCTTTGCTGCAGCTAAGCCGGCAATGCCGGCGCCGGCAATGATTACCTTCATCGAAAACTACCTTTCTAGTTCGCGTTGCGTATGGCCGGTATGGAATTCGACGTTGCCGTCCGCCTGGTCCCGTCCCATGTTATCCGTCCGCCGGCGCCTCCAGAGCGGGAGGCTTCTCGCATGCGGTAAAGTGGCCCGATCATGTCTCTTCCAAATCGGACCCACCGCCTCAGTCGCCAAACTCTTAAATGAATGAGATTCCGGCATATCCCCCGTCGGTTAGGCATTCGTCCCATGCGCAGCTTTCAGGAGATCGGCGGCGCGCTCGCCGATCACGACGCACGGAGCCATCGTGTTTCCGACAGGGATCTTCGGCATGATTGATGAGTCGGCTATGCGCAGGTTGTCTATTCCGTAGACCCGCAGGCGAGAATCGACAACAGACATGGAATCCAGGCCCATCTTTGCGGTGCACGACTGATGCCAGTAGGTCACAGCGGAATTGCGGATGTAACTTTCCATGCCAGCGCGATCGCGCGCCATTGGGATCACCTCCCGCTTCACCAATGCGCCAAAACGTTGGCTATTGCCAAGTTCTCGGCAGAGCTCGACCGTACGAAAAGCCGTTTCGAGATCGCCGGGATCGCTCAGCGAATTGGGAGCAATCACGACAGGGTCGCGGTGGTCAGGTCCCGACAGCTGTACCCTGCCACGACTTTTGGGTTGAGCGAGACCGGCAAACATTGACCACCCGTGCTCAGGAGCTTCGAGCCCGACTTCCGGCGGCGGCGGAACGGCAAACTCAAGCTGGCATTGGATGATATCAGGGGCCGACAAGCGAGAATCACTTCTGGCGTAGAGCACTGCCTCGCATCCACTACCGCCAACCTGTTGCGGCTTCGAGTACTCCCAGGTGCAGCCAAATGCGATGTGATCCTGATGGTTTTCGCCGACGCCAGGCAGGTCTTGGAGGACCGGGATGCCATGTCGACGGAGTTCGGCCTCGGGTCCGATCCCCGACTGCATCAGCACTTTCGGCGTGTGAACCGCACCCAGTGAAAGAACGATTTCTCGACCCGCCCGGAAGCGAATTAGTTGGTCATCCACGATGGCCTCTACGGCAACCGCCTTCGATCCAGCAAGGATAACGCGGGTGACATGCGCACCCGTCAACACCGTAAGATTGGGCTGATGCATATGGGGGTATGTGTAGGAGCGAAATACCGATTGTCTCTTGTTGCCGTGAATCCGCAGCTCGGCGATTGCGGCCCCCTCGCCTGCTTCCATCATCTCGCCGTTGGCGCTTTCGAAGGTCGGAATTCCCACCATACGGGCAGCTTCCAGCGTTGCATGCGCGAGCGGCTGGGGCGCCACTGGCTGTGCGACGAAAACCGGTCCGCCCGCTCCCCGGCGGACGGGGTCGGCATTGCCCTGCCAATCCTCGATCCTTCGGTAGTATCTGAGAACCGATTCGTAACCCCAGGCGGTATCGCCGGACTCCTGGGCAAAATAATCCCAGTCACTCTTGTGCCCGCGCGCCCAGACCATCACGTTGATGCTGGATCCGCCGCCAAGGACCTTGCCCATGTTGAGGGGAAGTCGGCGGCCGTTGAGATGAGAAGAAGGCTCGCCCATAAACGCCCAGTCGCGCGAAGAACCCAAGTTCAGCGGCCACTGCCCCGGGTCCAAAATAGACGGCTCCGCGTCGTCTCCGCCGGCCTCAAGGAGAAGAACCTGGACATTCTTGTCCTCGGCCAATCGACCGGCCACGACGGAGCCACTCGAGCCGGCACCGCATACGATGAAATCGAAATTCGTGCGCAGTTGTTGTCGCAACGTCTTCTGGTTTTCCAGCACGGTTTGCCTGATTTTACCTTCGTCGGAATATGTCATGCATCACCTTATGGTTTGATGTTTGGCGCCCTCGGCAACAAGGAATCGTTCGTCCGTCGTAGTTCCACGGGCGTGTTCGTTGGCCGTTACGGCCAGGGTGTTCTTGATTTCGTTTGAAATCCAAGCATCTGAACTTCGTCGCGGATGCGCAGTGAAGGAGTCGGGCACCGACCACGCGGTTGTCAGTCCCTATTCACTTGGGTGTCATCTTGACGTCTTGAGCGGCGTCACGGATGGCGATGGCGACCGCCTTTGCCTGTGTGTTGAAAGGGCATGGCTCCGTGATTTTCGTCCCGTCGGCTGCGAAGCGGAATTGGCCTGTGACGCGGCGGCAATCGAGCTACCGCGGTGATAAAACTCTTCGACTTTTCAAACATGCGCCTCTCCATGTTATAGGCAATAATAATTATCGCAATAATCTTTATCGCGCATACATCGTGTCGCCTGTCAACATGTCTTTGCTGCCCGGAAAGACTAATCCACACGGGAACTGCGAACCGAGCAACAGCAGGATTGTTTCTGGTGTCACGAAGAAGCCGGGCTCGGTAACAGCCCTGAAACAACGCGCAGACAATAAGTATGTGCCTCAGGGCCGTAAGGCTCCCCCTCCTGTGGTCGGGGCCGGATCCAGTATGCTTGCCAGCGCTCGATCCGGCTCCAAATGGGTCACAGCGACAGCGTGTTCTCCGAAGGCGCTCTTTTGCGCTTTTGTTGGACGTCCAACTTTGTCGTCAAGAAAGGCAGGTTCTTGCGCCGGCAGTAACTTCGGCGACTCGATCATTGTAGGCATGGCAGTACAGCGACGCTGCTCCATCCGTTGGACTGGAATGACCGCGGGAGAGTCCGTCGTCGCACTGACCACGTTGTTCCGATGCTGGTTCTAAAGCGCGTTGGCCGCCTCGTCCCTGCCCTGGCGACAGGGAAGCATCCTGACCATCGGTAGATCAAGGAATGTCGATCCTGGCGGGCAGGTTTTGCGCCTGTCGACCGACGTCCCATGACCACAGTCAGCTGCACTCCTGGTGTCCGATCGCATCGAGCAACGGGAGACGATCGGATATGCTTATGGCCTCCAAATACGCATCCAGGAAGGTTGTCCCTTTGCGATGCGTCACAGCTGGAACGGGGCCAAGATGCGCAACAAGGTAACCGGTGTTCCGATCCCACATTGTCCTCGCCGCCCTGATCTGTGATCGCCTTTCCATGGACGTGCAACGGGAGTTTCTCCATGGAGAGTACATTGGAGTTTCTCACAACCAGGAGGTCTGGACGTGAGGTTCATCGGCATTGGCCTGATGAGGTCAAAGCGCAGATCGTGTCTGAGAGCCTTCGGCCCGGTGCGAAGGTGAATGAGGTCGCTGAACGCTTTGGGTTGTGGGCGAACCGCCTTTCGACTTGGCGGACGATGGCGCGGGCAGGGCAAGCTTGTTCTGCCTGCACCCGAGAATGCCGTGGAGTTCGCAGCGGTAGTCGTCGATGCACCCGTTTTGGAGCCGCTGATCAAAACTAGCCGCCCCGAGATCATCGTCGGTTCGGTCACGATCCGCCTGGAAGAGGGCGCGTCTGCCGCCCGCATCGCCGCTGTCGCGCGTGCCTGCGCGGTTCCGGCATGATCCTTCCATCGAACCGGGTTCAGATCATGGTGGCGACCAAACCGGTCGACTTCCGCAAGGGCCACGATCGCCTGGCAGCGCTGGTCAAAAACGAGCTGCACAAGGACCCATTTGCAGGGACGGTCTTCGTATTCCGCTCGCGCAAGGCGGATCGCCTGAAGCTGTCCGCCACGCTCACCCGCCTCGTCAATGGCCATAAGCAGAGCCGGATCGACGAGCTGATGCCGTGGAAGTACCCGGAGCGAACACACGGCTGAAGTCCGCTGTCGGCCCCAAAGCGGGCATTCGGGAGTGGTTCATTCTTGTCTGCGATGGGGTGGTTAGCGGCCGGTCAGCTTCAGGGTCTGAACGGGCAAAAGGCGACGTTGCGTGTGCCGGCCTGATCGCGATGCGCCAGGTTGCCGAGAGTAACGATGGAGGGCTAGTGCGTCACCGTTGGTCAAGATCGACATGGCTCTTGTAGACGGCACTTTCCCGATATCTCATCGGAAGTTCGGCCGCGGGCAGATCGTGCGCCTCGAACGGTTTCCCGCTGGACCAGGGGAGCGCGTTCAACGCCACGCCGAACCCTGTGGTGAAAAGCCACGGCGCGAGCTTCGCAAGGGGCTTCTTCCACGCGATTGCAAGAACACCGAGCGGCAACTTCACGACTATGAATAGGATGAGGACGAGCGGGGCAACGAAGAGGGTCAGCACCATCGGAATCGCCGTTTCCAACATGGGATCGCCGCCGTATCGCAAGCGGAGCGGTGGGTTCCGTGCAGCCGCAAACGGAATCAGTTCTTCCATAAAGCGAACGTAGTCGGCGGACCGATCGACGCCCGTTTCTCCGAACCAATCGAGCGAGGAGATTTCCCTTGACACGAAGAGCGTCCGTAGACGCGCGCTGTAGACTGGAAAGCCAGTGGTGCCGACCCCACTCGTGACGTGGAGGTGCAGGAATCGAAGCGACGTCCACGGGACGAGGCTGACGGACCGCCCTCGCGTCACCGAGAGGCCCCGGTCCTCGATGACGTAGGCCATCTCGACCTTTTGCGGGGTATCGCGATACCTCGGGATCTTCGCAGTGAAGCGGTAGTTGGGAAGGTCGTCCGCCTGCAATCGGGCCCTCCACTACGGTCCGCTAGTCGAAATGCTGCCTATCCCGCGATAGGATTCGATATCTGATTTACACGCAACTTGTTCTGCTGGGAATGACCGCTTGCGGCGGATCAGAGATCAGCCGCTATCTTCGCCTTGCTCGGGAGCAGACCGACTTAAACGCTTCAAGGACGTCCGAAATTGGCGCATTGTTGCCATCTCTATCACAGCGGTATTACTCGATACGGCAATACGGTGCGAGGCAAACAGCGCTAACGCAACAAGCCATGATGCAATATCTTGCAGTCGTGTGTGGACCGCGATTTCACATCAAATGGTTAAGGCGCCACTGCGACGGCTTCCGCGAACGAGATTGACATGTCCAGAGCGGGCCCGGCAGCTATTGAGCGGCATCGCCTGGATCATCCTGAGCATGAACGCTTGAGCAATGCCTCAGAACGTCGAAAATTGCGGTTGCCAATGTCGCCGAGCTGAAGGGCGTGCGCAACATCCGGGCCGCCAGAACGGGAGGCGCAGAATCGGGATCCAGCGCGCGGTCGCTTAACACCAAGAGCTTCTCACTCCCCACCTTGTCCAGCAGGCTCGAGACGTCAGCATGACGCATGAGAAGCTGTCTATCAACAAGCACAATGTCGGCACATAGGCCCGCCTGCAATTGATCAATCAGGCAGTCGATACCCGCACATCCTACCGGCTCATACCCGAGCGCAGCAACCTTCTCCTCGTACAATTCCAAGAGCATCCTGTCTTGCACGACAATGACAACCCGTTCCCCCTTGCCGATGGGAACCGCATTTTCGTCAAAGAACCCTTTTACAGGCAGCGGCTCGAGATCGCTCGCGGGCAGAAAGAGCCGGAAAGCTGAACCCGCTCCGATTTCGCTTTTCACGTCGATGCTCCCACCCAACGAGGAAACGATGCCATGCACGGCCGAAAGGCCGAGGCCCGAGCCACCCGTTTTTGCATTCGTCGTGAAAAATGGCTCGAATATATGGGGAAGGACGTGATCGGGAATTCCGGGTCCTTCGTCGCTAACAACAAGACAGACGTGTCGCCCGGGCCCGAGCTCACCATGCGACAAGAACTGCTTCCTCGTGGTTTCAATGATCTCGACACTGACGATCACTCTCTGGCCTCTCGATGACGCTTGGCTTGCGTTCTTGCAAAGGTTCATTGCAAGCTGATGCACATCCACAGGATTGCCTTCGATGACCGCAGGACGTTGATCGAGGTGGGACTCGATAATCACATGGCTGCCGAGGGTGACCCGAAGGAGCGGCAGGATGTCGGCAACCGCGTCGGTCACGTCAAATGGCTTTGTCGTCCTTTCGCGTTTTCGGCTGAACGTCAGTATCTGGTCGACGATATGCTTCGCCCTCGCCCCGCTCTTTAGAATTTCCTGCACATAGTGTCGTGTGGTTGACGGCCTGCGAAGAAGCTGAACCGCCATCTCGCCATATCCTTGAATCGCGCCCAGAACATTGTTGAACTCGTGTGCGATGCCACCAGCCAGCGTGCCGATGGCCTCCAACCGCTGCGCATGCTCGAGGCGGTGCTCCAGTCCTTCTTTCTCCTGGCGACTGCGGTTTGCGTCAACGAACTCGATGAGCGTTTGAAGTGTTGCTTGAAGCAAGCGAACCTCGTCCCCAGGCATCCTTGGCTGCAGATCATCGAAGCTCAAAACAAGCGCGGCCACATCGCGCTCCGACAGACCTGCCCCTACAATGAGACACGAGGTCGCGGCTCCGCGTGAGCGGATGAAGCAGCGAGACTTCGCGGAAACGCGACGCTCGAAGCCCTCCAGATTGCGAAGTGCAGGGGTGCCCTTTTGGCGGAGGAGGTCCTGGGCAAGCTCCAGCAGCAAAGCCCTCTGCTCTTCGTCGTCGCCGAGGCAGTAGTTGTCCTTGATTTCTCCCCGTTCCAGATCGCAAATCGCTAAAGCACATCTTTGGGCTGCAAATAAGCCAGAGATAATACTCAAGGCGTCGGTCATGAGGGCTGCGAAGCTGCCACAGTCGCTCTCGACCATATCGGCCTTGAGCTCGGCAATGACTTGTTCGTAGTGGAGACGTCTCTTGAGGCGTATGGTCTGGGCACGCAAGCGATACACCAGCACACAGATATAGATACAGAGAATGATCGCCGTGATACCCAGCAGTATCCTGCTGAAAGCCGCACGAGACGTCGCGTCGGCAGCAACGTCCAGGTATTCGGATTGAAGCTCCTCTGCGCGCAGCGGTGTCCCAGAGGCCTGAATGGCTGCAATCTTGTCGTCAACCTTTGGTAAGATGGCCAAGATCATTCGTGCGTGAATGATTACTGTTCCCAAGCCTTGTAGAACAGGCGCTGCAGTGTCGAACTCCGGCAGTTGCTTCAGACGCGTGAGAATAGCCTCCTGCAGCTGATCGTCCGGCCGGGTCGAAAACCGCATCATCAGGTTACCAAGATCACCCGTTCTAGTGAGAGCCATCTTGACGGCCTCATTTCGGGAGTCGTGGAGCTCGGAGAGTGTCTGGCCGAATACTCCGATGGAATTCTGCAAGAGTGCATTACGGGTCTTGAACTCCTCGACGAGCTTCTCGTCAAGGTTGATAACGTCCCTCAGTTGCCCAAGGAGCTGATGTAACCTGAAATCGTCGGCGAACTGCGGCCTGCTGAACAGTCTTTTCAACTCCGTTGTCGTTTGCCTCATGTTGACGATGGAGGATACGAGCGGATCGTACGACGACAACAGTCCCGCTCTCGCTCGCAGGACGTCGCGCTGAAGCGAGGCGTGATTGACGTCGACGGCTCGCAGGTTCGTCATCACCGCCTCGTGAACGTCCCGCCCCGGATCACGCCCCGCTGCGACCACGGCAAGGACAATTGCCGATAGCGTCAGCAGAGCGATCGGCAGAGTTTCAACGAGACTCTTCAGTGTTAGGCTGCGCGAGCTCTTTCCCACTGTAAACCCCGGTCAAACTGTTGAGGAATGCCTCGAGCGCATCGACGTCACTCTCCGTCAGTCGGCGCCCGAGCTGGCTTCTGCCCATGATAGCGATCGCATCCCGAAGTGTTGCGGTGCGCCCGTCGTGGAAATAGGGGGCCGTCAGCGCCACGTTGCGCAAACTGGGCACTCGGAAAACATCGACATTTCGATCAGCCTGGTCCAGACGTGCGTCGAGATCCTCAGGCGTCGGAAAGGTCTCGGCACCTGGCTCGCCGAATACTCCGAAAATCTGGAACATGTTGCCGCCAATATTCGAGCCTTGGTGGCACGAGACACAGCCGTATTCGGTGAAGAGTTTCAGCCCGTGCTTTTGTAACGGAGTGATCGCCTTCTTATCTCCTTTCAGGAAACGGTCAAAGGGTGCGTCGGGCGTTGCAAGAGACTTCTGATAGCTCACAAGCGCATCCAAGACGTTTTCGCGCTCCGCCGCGCCACCATATCTCCGCGAAAACGCATCGGCGTAGGAGCGGTCGCTGTTTAGTCTCGACAGCAAGGTGGGCCAGTCCATCGCCAGCAGGTTGGAGTCGTGAATGATTGCATCATTTTGGCTTACAAGAGATGTAAACTTTCCGCGCCATCCAAGCCGATAGTTGTTTCCGACGTTGAATATGGTCGGCGCGTTGAACGCATGCATTTTCCCCTCATAGCCGACTGTTCTTGCGGCATGAATCGTGCCGCCTGTCGCAAGGTCGTGACACGAACTGCAGGAAACCTCTCGCCGTTTGGACAAGAGCTTGTCGTGAAAGAGGCGTCGCCCGAGCTCCACGCGGCCGGGATCGAGTTGAGGGGCGTCAGGCAGTGGCAGCAGCGCTTCCCCTTTCATTCCCCCAACAATGACGTCGCCGGCAGCGGTGAGGCCGCCACCGCTGACGACGAGAAGGGCCAGCAGCACCGTCCGGTGGGTATCCTTCTTGAAGAGCCTACGGCGTCCCTGCCCGCTCATGCCTTGCGACCACCCTTATAAGTCACCTCGACATCCGCGTCGAAAAGGTAACCGGCGCCTCGCTCAGTCTTGATCAAGGTCGGCTTTGACGGATCCCTCTCGAGCTTGCGCCTCAGACGGAGTATGAGAACGTCGATACTGCGATCGAAAACCTCTTCATCATGAACTCTGCTCGCCGATAAGAGCTGTTCGCGCGACAGAACCTGGCGAGGGGCGCGTAAGAAGGCAGCCAGAAGGTTGAATTCTCCTGCGGTGAGCTTCACCTCCTGATCTTCGCCGTAGGTCAACCTGCGCAGCTTGACGTTCAGCACCCATTCGCCAAAGCTGTAAATTTTACGGTCCTTCTTGTTATCGAGAACGGGACGCTCACGTAACGAAGAGCGAACGCGGGCTAGCAATTCGCGGGTTCCAAACGGCTTGGTGATGTAATCCGCAGCCCCGAGTTCCAGGCCGACGACCTTATCTGCCTCGTCGAGCCGGTCTCCGCTTATGATGATGATCGGCGAATCCGATGAACTGGCCAGCTTCCGCACGATGTCCAAGCCATCTTCCTGACCGAGATTAAGATCGACAATGACCAGATCGACCGGATCCGTACTGAGAATACGGGGAAGCTCTTGACTGCCGCTAATTCCGGTAACCCGAAACGCATGATGCGAGAGATAGTCAATTAACAGATTTCGCATGCTCGAGTCGTCGTCAATCACAAGGACGTGTTTCAAAGAACCACTCCATGCCATCCTGCCACGTCATCTGTAATAGCTGCGCCGAGCAAGTGATCGCGCCGACGCGGCCGAGAGAGGGCAAGCTCTGTTGCAGGCGTTAGGCAATCATGAACCAGGGCAACCCTGCCGCCGCCGTGGGCGACCGTGAACGCAAATTCTACGAGAGTGTTCATTTTCAGATTCCTATGCTCTGTAGCGGGTTTGTGACACATAGTCCGGTTTCGAATATATCACAAGTATCAGATTTATCATTTTCTTAAATTTGACGATCTGGAGCGCGCACCTGCGATCCGCTGTGTGGTTCATCACAACGGACCGATCAGTCGCGATAGAGCGCAGCAAGCCAAGCGCGATAAACCATTGGGCCATCACCAGCGTCCGGCGGTCTTGGCCGTAGGATGATCGAAGTGGTTCCTCCCGGGGCTTACCGTCCCTTGCCATTGTCGCGGCTTGTCCAAAAAAATCAGACGAAGGGTCAGTGTGGCCAACCTCGAATGGAACGGTCCCAAGAAGCCCTTCCCCCGAACAATGATGCAGACGGGTGGTAGTGGCAGCCGTAGGTCGGTCTCCTCAGGCGCCTCGCGTCTTCAGCGAGTGTCACCCATAGACAATACTGTAGGATCGCCTCATGAGCGCCGTTGCCCGGTCGCCGTGCGGGATCAGCACGGCCGGCGATCGCTTGGTCGACGACCTTCATCGTTGCGTTTGCAATCGCTGCTGCTGCCAATGCCACTCTGCGTGGTGCCGCCGACGGAGCATTTGGCCTATGCCTCCAATGAGGGCCTATTTGCAGCCTCGCAGAAATGCCTCGGACGGTGGCGCGATTGATGGCGCCATACGACGTCCTCGTGCTCGATTTCACTCATGTTGCCATTCAATAAAAGAGCCCTCCTTCAAAGGATAGGTTAGTTCCGCCTCCGCATGACGCGATGCCGGCCTTGCGCTGAAGGCATTTGCGTCTTGATGACTTGGTGTTGCCGGCGCGTTTCCAAAACGACACTTCTGATTTCATCTGGAACCATGACGTTCGTCGATGCCACTTGCAGAACCGGCTAAATCTCTGAAGCGACAATGATCGGAAGCCCCAAATCGACGCTCCCAAGGTAGAAGGCCATTTGCTTGCCGCCCCAACGCAAACTGGTGCTGCAAAATGCGCCGGCAACCGGCACAGACGGGCTGCGAAGACGCGCCAATTCATGCAACTCCTGCGACGATTTTTGGCCATTGGGTTTTGCGACGAGAACAGACCATCATCCTCATCGTATGCAAAGACAAGAGTGCCGCCTCAAAGGTCGCCAAGTGCGAGATCGAGCGGATCCGGCTCGGCTTTGCCGGGTTTGCGCGCGGAGGCACTATTGGACTACCGACTCAAGCGCTCGGTTGCCGCACGTACCTAGCTCGCGCGCTTGCGTCGCGATCAGCGTCAATCTCGGAGCCTTGCCAGAAACTGGTGGCGTCCAGCCAAGCCCGGGATCGATGAAATCGAGTGTTATGCGATCGTAGGACAAGGCTTCGATCAGCTAAGCAAAGCGCCTCAATGTGTCCTCTGGGCGACCCCGTGCTTTCGCTTGAAAAATGACAGCATCTCCTCGAGCACCAGGCGGCGGTGGACATCCTGCTCAATCAACAGTTCATGCCTTGCGCCTTTCATTATTCGCAAGGAGCAAGAGCCCGATCGCGCGGCATTCATCGTATCGCAGAACTTTTGCTGCCCATAAGCTTTGACGACCCTGTCATCGCCCGCTTGAAACAGCAAAACATCGACGCTGATCCGGCTCGCATCCCGGATGCTGCGGTTTGCTGCCATGCAGCCTTCGTATGCCCAGTTGAAGCTCGGCCCGCCGAGCTGCGCTTGCGGATGCCGATCTAGCTCCCCGCGCTTGAGGATGTCGTAGCGTATGCGGCTGCTCGTTAAATCGCGATCCGCGTTGAACCCTCTCGAAGCATAGGGTCCGCGGCCCCAAACGTAAGACTTACTGGGGCCGAGTTTGAGCAGCCAGCACGCCTTGTTGGGAATTGGGCTCAGATTGGGCTGATGCATGGGCGAAGACAATGCCGCAGCAGCAAAATCGGCGCTGAATTTCTCGAGATACAATGACGCGATCGCGCCACCCATAGAGTGTGCGAGAAGGAAGAGCCGCTCATTGGCGGGCTTGGCCTCTTTTTCCACGAACGTCTTGAGATCGTCGACAAAATGATCGAAATTCTCAACATAGCCGAGGTCGTGCACGCGCTTGACGGCTTGCGGGTCGAGTTTCTGCGCCTTGTTCGGCCTGATCAACCTTTCCGAAAAGCCTTGGCCGCGGTGATCGAGGATATATACTTGATACCCTTCCTTCCACAAATCGTAGACAACCTCGCGGTACTTGAAAAAGCTCTCACCGTAACCGCTGGAAATCACAATTCCATTTTTCCCGACGGAATGGGAAAAAGCCATTGCGGCGATACGCACGCCATGCCTGCCGGCAAAGTCTCGACGCTGGCCATGCTTGTTCCAAAACTCGACGATTTTGCTCTCGTAGATATTTGCCAGTTCGTTTTCCCGTGCCTGGGCGCTGCCATTTGCCAATACGGCAAGCACGGCGATTGCGAAGCTGATCAACGCCAAGGCACGCATGCCGAGGAATAATTTAATCAAGAAACTCTTTTGCCTGAAGGTCCGCATGTTTCGCTCCAAGATCCTCGGAGCATAAAAGGCGCAAAACCCTTCGACCAGAATGTCGGCCATCGCGATTGTCGTTTCAACTGCAACAGAAACGACTGCTCAAGCCAAGCCGATTGCGCCGGCGCCGAAGCGCCAGGTTGCATCGGCCCGACATGAACCATGCCTACATGCCCGTTGGCCCTACCTCCAGTCTCTTGTAACACATGCGCTCTCGGCAACCGGCGCAGCTCCAGTCGCGCAGGCCTACGAGCATTCTGTCGGAAGCTGGTTGCCGGTGGCCCCTGGCTCGGCGCGAGTCGAACTTTGCATTGTTCACGCGCTGCAAGCGAGACGCAGATTTGAGGCAGGTAGCCGCATTTGGAAGAAGCTCCCAAACGTAACAGGTATCTTGAAACAATTGAATCACGGTGTTGGAATTTCTACGGCAACCGGCATTAGATTTTTGTTTAGTTTGGAAGCACCTTTCATCTCAAAGGCACTACTCTGATTCCGTCGTCGCCACAGTTTCTCCGGAGCCCCCAATGTCCCTTCTTGAAAAGTTCGAACGCTACCCACTCACATTCGGCCCGACACCGATCGAGCATCTGCCCCGCTTGACGGAAGCCTTAGGTGGCAGCGTTCAGATCTATGCAAAGCGCGATGACTGCAATTCTGGGCTGGCCATGGGTGGCAACAAGCTGCGAAAGCTGGAATATATCATCCCCGACGCGGTCGCCTCGGGTGCCGATACCCTGGTCTCGATCGGCGGCGTGCAATCGAACCACACGCGCATGGTTGCCGCGACCGCTGCCAAGATCGGCATGAAATGCGTGGTCATTCAGGAAAGATGGGTTCCCCATTATGATGCCGTCTATGATCGCGTCGGGAACATCCTGATGACCCGCCTGATGGGCGCGGATTCGCGCCTGGTCGACGATGGCTTTGACATCGGTATCCGCAAGAGCTGGGAGGATGCGATCCAGTCCGTCAAGGACGCAGGCGGCAAGCCCTATCCAATCCCTGCCGGAGCATCGGTCCATAAATATGGTGGACTCGGCTATATTGGCTTTGCGGAGGAGGTGGCGGAGCAAGAAAAAGCGCTGGGCTTCAAGTTCGACTACATCGTCGTCTGCGTCGTCACGGGTTCAACCCAGGCAGGCATGATCGTCGGCTTCGCCGCGCACAACCGCGCCGACCGCGTGATCGGCATCGACGCTTCCGGCACGCTCGAGCAGACAAGGGCGCAGGTGCGGTCGATTATCGACAATACAGCTGAGCTCGTCGGGCTTGGCCGCAAGGTTCGAGAAGACGAGATCGTGATCAACCCGGACTACGCCTATCCGGCCTATGGCGTCCCGTCGGACGAGACCAACGAAGCCATTCGCCTTGCCGCTCGTACAGAGGCGATGATTACCGATCCGGTCTATGAGGGTAAGTCGATGCAGGGAATGATCGACCTCACCCGCAAGGGCTTCTTCCCGGAAGGTTCAAGGGTGCTCTACGCACATCTCGGAGGCGCACCGGCGCTCAACGGCTACAGCTACTATTATAGAGAGGGCTGAGCCCATCGAAAGCCTGTTTCCCTTCAAGCTAGCTGTGGACGCACCGATGATCGATTCCCAACGCCTGCACCTAAAGACCATTGAACAACGACTGTTGTGGCTGTCTCACTGGATGATCCATAACGCCAACCACGTACGGTCGAAGGTGGATGGCATCAAGATCGGCGGCCACCAGGCAAGCTCTGCCTCGATGGTGTCGATCATAACGGCGTTGTATTTCTCGGCGCTCAAGCCCGAGGATCGAGTAGCCGTCAAGCCGCACGCCTCGCCAGTCTTCCATGCGATGCACTATCTCATGGGCAGCCAAACGCGGGAGAAAATGGAGAACTTCCGTGGGTTCGGCGGCGCCCAGAGCTATCCGAGCCGGACCAAGGACATCGATGACGTCGATTTCTCAACGGGCTCGGTCGGGCTGGGCGTCGGCATCACAGCCCTAGCCTCCATCGTACAGGATTTCATCAAGGCAAAGGAATGGGGCGGCGACCTGGCGCTCGGCCGTATGGTCGCATTGATGGGCGATGCCGAACTGGACGAGGGCAACATTTACGAGACCCTGCAGGAAGGCTGGAAGAATGGCCTGCGCAACTGCTGGTGGATCATCGACTACAATCGCCAATCCCTCGATGGGATCGTTCGTGAGGGACTGTTCGCGCGCATCGAAAAGATCTTTGATACTTTCGGTTGGGAGGTCGTCCGTGTAAAATATGGCGCCCTGCAGCGCGCGGCCTTCAAAGAACCGGGCGGAACCCAGCTGCGCGATTGGATCGACCGTTGCCCCAACCAGGACTACGCGGCGCTCACCTTCATGGGTGGCGCAGTCTGGCGTAAGCGCCTGTTCGACGACCTCGGCGAACACGGGGACATCGCCTCCCTCCTCGATCACCGCAGCGACGCAGAGCTTGCAGAACTGATGGAAAATCTCGGCGGCAACTGCGTGGCGACGATGGCGGATGCCTTCGCTGCGACCGACCATGATCGCCCGACCTGTTTCCTCGCCTACACGATTAAGGGCTGGGCAACGCCGATTGCCGGGCACAAAGACAACCATGGCGGTCTGATGAACAGCAAGCAGTTTGCCGACTGGCAGACGGCCTTGGGCATCACTGCCGGGCAGGAATGGGAGCCGTTCGCGGGAATAGCGGATGTCGCCGGGTTGAAGTCGTTTCTTGCCGACGTTGCCTTCTTCTCGAAGGGTGCACGACGCTACGATGATGCGCGTCTTGATGTGCCCGCAATTGCGATCGACACAGCCCGCGAGATCTCGACGCAGGCAGCTTTCGGAAAGATTATGGATGATCTCGCCAAGGGCGCAAGCAAACTGGCCGACCGCATATTGACGACGTCGCCCGACGTCACTGGCACAACGAGCCTCGGGCCGTGGGTGAACCGACGCAAGCTTTTTGCCCGTGCCGCGATGGCGGACGCCTTTATCGAGCACAGCATTCCCTCGACCGCAAAATGGGAGTTCACGCCGAAGGGGCAGCATGTCGAACTTGGCATCGCGGAGATGAACCTATTTCTGTTGCTTGGTGCCGCCGGCCTTAGCCATTCCCTGTTCGGCAAGCGCCTTATACCCATCGGCACGGTCTACGATTCCTTTGTCTGCCGCGGGCTCGACGCGCTCAACTATGCCTGTTATCAGGATTCACGCTTCATTATCATCGGCACGCCCTCTGGGGTGACGCTGGCGCCCGAAGGTGGTGCCCACCAATCCATCGGGACCCCTCTGATCGGCATGAGTCAGGATGGCCTGGCGGCGTTTGAGCCCGGCTTTGCCGACGAACTTGCCGTGATCGTGGAGTGGGCTTTTGATTACCTCCAGCGGGATGGCGAGGGCCACAGTGACGAGCGAACCTGGTTGCGCGACGAGACGGGCGGCTCGGTCTACCTGCGACTGACAACCAAACCGCTCGAACAGCCGCTGACACGGGTCGACGACGACTTTCGACAAGGCGCCATCGATGGCGCCTATTGGTTGCGCAAACCCGGCCCCAACTGTTCGGTCGTAATTGCCTATCAGGGTGCGGTCGCCGACGAGGCGATTGCCGCGGCCGGCATCATCGCCGAGGTAAGGCGCGACGTCGGCGTGCTTGCCGTAACCTCGGCCGACCGCCTCAACGCCGGATGGACCGCGGCGCAGCGGGAGCGGGCGCGCGGCAACCCAAGGGCCCAAGGCCATGTCGAAACGCTTCTAAATTCTTTGCCCCGCGACTGCGTGATCGTCACCGTCATCGACGGGCATCCTGCCACCCTCTCATGGCTCGGCGGCGTGGCTGGCCATCGGACCGTTTCGCACGGCGTCGAGCATTTCGGGCAGACGGGAACGATCGCCGATCTTTACCGACACTTCCGCATTGACCGACAGTCCCTGGTTCGCTCTATCAATGAGCTGACCGTTGGCAAGCGGCTTTCGGAGTCTCTCATGCTCGTGTTCCCCTAGGCGTTTCCGCTAGCAGGCGGGCACTGGCCGCTTCGCCGAGACAGGCCCTGAGCTCTCGCGTTTTTGAACGTACGTCCGTGGCGAAGGCATGGCTGGTCAACGCCATCGGCACGCCAAAGCATCGCACGTGCCGAAGGAGAAAGTGCTGCCGACAACGTTGGCAGTTCCATGACGGATGATCACCCGCCTCATGCCGCCGCAATACGCTCATCGCTTTCCAAGAAATGAGCCAAAGCCGTGATCGCCGCCGTCACGGGCATTTGAATGTTACGAAGTCTGGCAAGCTCAAGAACCGCGTCGCAGATGGATGCAAGCTCCAGTCGGTGCCCCTTCTCAAGGTCCTGCAACATTGAGGTTCTCACGTCGCCCAAGTTGCGGCCGGATGAGATAATCGTCGGCGGGTCGAGCTCCAGTTTCGAGCCATAAGCCTCGATGACCGGGATGATTTCCATCAGCATCTGATAGCTCACGTCGGCCAGATAGGGGCTCCCGAAATTTTGACCGAGGGTGGCGCCGGTAATGGCGGTGACCGGGTTCGAGATCATGTTTCTGGCCACTTTTGTCCAGACGGCGTCTCTTATTCGAGGCGCTATCCGCGTCACTATGCCTGACTTGTTCAAGATCCCTTCGACCTCGGCAAGGCGTCTCGTATGTCGATCATCCAGCTCACCCAAAGTCATGTGAAGAGGATTTCGAGTCCGCGCCAGGCCCGGGCGAAGCCGCTCCGCCGTAATCATTGCGGTCGTTCCGATGATCTGCGCCGGAGGCAACATCGATTTGATCTGGCCGCCAGGATCGACAGACTCGATCGCTCGTCCATCCCAGCCGCCGCCGATACCCTCAAACATCCACCAGGGTACTCCATTGATGACCGGAACGATCACGGTCTCGGCCGTGATCATCGGCAGTAAGGTCGTTGCCAAGCCTCCCAAGTCGTGCGATTTCGGACAGAGAAACAGGATATGTTGAACGCCAAGTTCATTTGCGGCGCCGACCCTCACTTTGACGCTATGATCACCCTCCAAACCAAGCAGGCGTATGCCGTTCTGCTTTATGGCCTCGAGGCTCTCACCTCTGGCAACGACGGAAACGTCGAAGCCGGCAGTTGCAAGGCGCGCAGCGAGAGTGAGACCGATGGCGCCAGCACCAGCGATGCAGATGCGCCTGTTTTCAGCCGTGGCATATTCGAATTTGCTCATTGGAACTCCTGTTGCTTGCGATCAGAAGATTGATTTGGCGGCATACCAGGCGCATGATTGTCTTCCCGAAAACAGCTACAGTTGTCATCAAACACATTAGCCTCCCACAACAGCGCCGCCATGGGCCAGACGAGTACATTGATATCGGCGGGCTCTATCGATCGACGAGCGCGCCGGCCTTGGCTGCAGCGGCACTGCTGGCCACCGGAAGCGGACCGGGTGCTTCTCGCATTCCATGCAGCGAAACGGCCGAGGCGCTGAATATCGAGATGTCGCATCGGCCGTTCCACCCCACATTTCTTTGCTAGCGACAGGAGGCGCTGCATTCCAGCGGCCTGTGCATCCCGCGCAAATCGTGGATGATCCAACCAGGCGAAGCGAAAAGTTCAGTGGACCGCCCGCAGGATTGCAGGCACCGGCTTTTCGCATCTAGGTTGATGGACACGTCCCAGTCGACGAGGAACTGCCCCCTCCTTCTGTCCCCTCCTGAACCCACGCTCCGTAGTGAACGAAACGTGGGTCGCAGATCGGCCGATTTGATGTGTGAAGACGGGGCAACCTTGAAGGATCCGACAGGTGCCTTATTGCTGACGCTAGGTCGCGACTGACGGATACTCGCGACCCGCCCAGTCCTTTAAATCCGATGCAAATGTCCGCTGGAATGAAAGCGGACCCGATTTGGCTCGGTACGGCTCATCATAAATGCCGATGAATATCGTCAGGTTGAGGAAGAAATGCGCTCCCATTTCGAAAAGCGCAACGTAATCGTGGCGTACCAGCGCATCCCTCTCATGTTCAGTAAGGCTGTGCACGCTGGAGGCCTCTGTCTCGTTCCCTAAAAGGGCAGGGCCAAGTGCCTGTTCCCAGGCAGCCACAAGGGAGGCTGGATCATCAGCATAGCGGCGAAGCAGCTGCGGGTCGCGATCAACCATGAAGAGGAATTTGTTGACGTAGTATTTGCTCATCGTGCGCTCCCTTCGAGGGACCACGTGAAATAAGCCTCCATGGTGTGAAAGAGGTCCAGGCTATCTGCATGATCAGCGACCTGCCGACCGGCAACGCCAAGCATCAGGATGAAATTCAGGAAGCCGTGGGTCGCGTTTCCATGTCCTTGAAGTGAGGCATGGGTGACGTTCGCGAGGATCGAGTCGATATCCCCACGCCGTACCCAATCGATCGCTTGACGATCGAAGGCGGGATCTGGGCCGGTCTCCATGAACTGTCGCGGGCCACCCAACTCCAAGGATAGATGCCCTGTCCCGATCACGGCGACACGAATGTCCGCTGGGTAGTCCATGACAGCTTTGCGGATGGCGCGCCCCAGGTCATAGAAACGCTTAGGTGACGGCAAAGGCGGGGCGAATATGTTGGTGTAGATCGGTACAACAGGCAGATCGTTGGTTGGCCGAAGCGTAATGATCGGGCAGATGATCGAGTGGTCGATTTTGAGTTCATTCGAGAGGGCGACATCAAAGTCCTGATCGAGAAGTGACTGATGCATGAAGCCCGACATTCTCTCGTCACCTTGCAACAGATATTTGGGCAGGCCGAACTCGCGCACCTCGTTATAGAATGTCGCGTCGTATGCGGCTGCCTTGCCGATCAGAAACTGCGGGTAGTTGTCTAGGAAGAGCTGGTGGAAATGATCGGAACCGACCATCACCAGAAGATCGGGCTCCGCTTTCGTGAGGGTCTCGCGATATGCCTCGATCTTCTCCTTCCATATCTGTGCTTGCGGCATTTGTTCCCCGGGAGGGGCGGTTGTCGCCTTAAGGTAAAACGGGTGATGGGTTGAGGCGAGCGCTGCGACAAGGTTTGCCAATAATTCTCCTCCAATGCTTGCGTGTGTATAGGGCGATAGTTTGCGTCGATCCGCCGCAAGGGGCGCATCATCGACTGTGCACCCCATTGCTAGCGGGCGTTTTGCGCGGCTCCATTTCAGCGGGAGGCCCGCGGGTTGCAGATGAAATAGTTTCATCGTCGTTGGCGCGGGAATCGGACTTTGCTGGATCAAAGTCGCCAGTGAAGCACCTCGAGCGTTTGAAGCCGCTCGCTTCCGAGACCAGCCGGGGAGCAGGCCCTGGAACTCTTCGGCTTTTGGCTACAGCTGTAACAAAGTCGGGAATTTCCGACATATGTCTGAGCTTGGCTCGCTCTAAATCGGAACGCGTGATGGCGGGACAGGCGAGAGATGGCGCCGTTCAGTCATGTTCGAAGGCTTATAGAAACAGAGGCTGAAATATGACCCGTTTCGCGTTGGCGAAAAGGGCCACTAGCCGGAAGCAACCTATTCCGGGACGCTTCAGCAACACCACAGAGAGCGTCATTTTAATGGTCGAAACGATTAATCGGAAAGTAGAGACGTCCCATTGCGCAATCGCGACCGAGATGACGGCAGGAAAGGGCTTGGACGTCGTCCTGATTCACGGAAATTCATCCTGCCGCGCCGTATTCGAACGACAATTGCACTCAGGGCTCGGCGAAGCCCACCGTTTGATTTGTTTCGACCTGCCAGGGCACGGTCAATCAGAAGATGCGCGCGAAAAGGAAAGAACCTACCCCTTGCCCGGTCTCGCCGACGCCGCCCTGGAGGTGCTCGAAGCGCTCGACGTTCGAAATCCTGTTTTGCTGGGATGGTCACTCGGCGGTCACGTTGCGATTGAGATGGCATCGCGCCAACCGAATTTCCGTGGCCTCTTCATCACAGGTACCCCGCCCGTGGGCGAGGACATCTCGGAGGGTTTCCGCGGAAGCCTCCTGAAGGGACTTGCGGCGTCATCGTCTTTTTCCCTAGACCAGGCAGTCCAGTTTGCGGACCGGGTGTTCGGCAGCTCGGCAACGCCTGAGCTCGTGCAAGCGGCAGCGAGAACTGACGGAGATTTTCGAACCACGCTATTCTCCCAGGCGCGCGTCGCAGAAAAGAGCAACCAGCGCGAGGTGGTGGGTTCGACCAAAACGCTAACCGCGGTTGTCAATGGCGCTGCGGATCAAATTGTCAACCTCGACTATATCGATCGCGTTCCGTACGCCAACTTATGGCGGGATAGATGCTTTCGGATCGATTTTGCCGGGCATGCGCCATTCCTGCAAGTTAGCGCTGTTTTTAACCAGTATGTCGCCGAATTCCTTCGTGATGTCGAGCGCGCCGAGCACAACTGACCCGGCGTGCGCCGTGCCCGACGATCACGAAGGCGGGCAAGACAATTTGGCAGGGCAAGCATCACGAAGTTCTTCTCCTGCCCGGCTATCAGCTGATCGGGACAAACATATGTCGCCTGGCATCCATGGGCCGGGTGATCAGACGCCGATCACACCGCTTTCGTGACGGAACCCACCTTGCGTCATCGGCCCCGAGCAACACGACCCCACCCTTGGCGCGCAGCTCCCCAGGCGCTAGCGGTTGGCTATTCTTCAACTTGAAGACTGGCCTCCGTCACTGCATAGGAAGGACGCTAGAATGAAACTTGGTTTGAATGGCGGTCGGGCAGTCGGCTTCGATGAACATGTTTGCATTTGGCGCCTAATAGATCACCCGCACTCAGACGATCTGTTGGCGCTTCTATCGTTGGAACCTGACGCGCTTGCCAAATGCCTCGGCGAGCGCAGCGATGCCCCCCGCGGCTTGCCGTTCAAGCCTGGATCGCTCCGATCGTTCGCTCTCTGGGAGAGACATATGACGACGGCAGCAAAGGGGATGGTCTCACGTTTTGGATCCCCCCTGCTGAAATCCGTAGCGGCGGGCTATGAGCGGCTCACCGGAAAACCCATAGCACCCATGCGGCCCAGGCCCAATTACTACCGCTTCCCACAATATTGTATGGGCAACCACCGTTCACTCATGGAAGATGGGGAAGAACTTCCATGGCCGTCATTTTCGGATGTCGTGGATTTTGAACTCGAGATCGGGCTAGTCATCGCTAAGCAAGTGCGCAATTGCACACCCAGCGAGGGCCTTTCGGCGATAGGCGGCTTTTGTATCGTCAACGATTGGAGCGCGCGTGACGTGCAGTGGGACGATACGCGGCGCGGTACATTCGGCGGCGTGGTCAAGGCAAAAACCTTTGCCGGCGCAATCGGGGCCATCGTCGTGACCGCTGACGAGATACTGCCGCGATTCAACCAATTGACGGGCAAGGTGCGCGTCAACGGCGACATCTGGTGCGAAGGTAACACCGAAAACGCCCAGCACGGCCTTGGCGAGGTCGTCTCATACGCCGCGATGGGAGAGACTGTCTATCCCGGAGACCTCTTATCCACCGGCACCCTTGCGGGCTGCTGTGGTCTCGAGATGGGGCGTTTTCCCGCTCGAGGCGATGAGGTTCAACTCGAGATCAACGGCATAGGAACGTTGACCAATCGTATTGGGAATTAGCTACGGTCAACACGATCGTACCCGTGTCCGACTCGAGAGGCGCAGAAACCCCACCGGTCGCAAGGCGTTGCCGCCGCAAATTGCTGCTTCGCCGGCAGGGATCAGGCCCGCTATCCGCCCGGGGAGTCGCCATGAGGCAAGAGCGAGCAGCCGAACGTCGGCTCGACCTTGCGAGCTGATCGTTGGAGTTCGCATCGGCCGGCGATAGATTGGCCTCAAAGTCGACCTGCCGAGCAAGCCACGCGAGAGGCAGCAGCATCACTGCGTTGCTAGCAATATGCGGTTTGGTTGCGTTCTTCTAATCTTGATCGCTTGGTATATAGATCGGCAGCAAGCCGGGTTCGTAGGACATTGCAGCGTATCTAGTGCTGACCATGAGATCGTGTCGACAGGCGCTGGTTCGGCCTTCGTCCCTCGATGGCCGGAGGCCAACTCGCAGGATACTAGACTTCGCTCAACGCTCCGATGGGATGGCTTTGGTTTCTTCTCTGCAAGTCGGTGTGCAAGGTGACTTCCCTCTTTGAGTGCGCGCTTGAGGCGGGCGGAGCGGAGGACGAATAGTTCCGGCGTCCAGACGTCTTCCTGACGGGCATCATTTCCTGCTTGGCCAGCGGGGAAAGTGAAGAACGTATTGATGTTCTAAATACATTACAACTATCAAATTTATCAATTGCTAAAGGCTGTCCGCAGGTGTACCCCTTGCTCCAAAAGTGGAGAATTTAGCGTTGGATGAGATCCTCACGACTGCCCAAACGGCGAAATTACTGGGCGTTTCAGTACGGACCGCCCAGTTATGGGTCGAAAGCGGCGAGATTCCCTCGTGGAAGACGCCTGGGGGCCATCGACGCATCCCTCGGGCTGCGATCGTTGAGATGCTCGCCTCGAGACGATCCGATACCAATGTGCGTGCCGTCGCGGTTGTGCTAGCGCGTCCGGAAAATGCCAATGCCTGGCGCTCCTTGTCTGGACATGGATATATGGTCAAGGTCCTCGAAGATCCGCTAGCTGCAGCCGTGGCTATCGGCGAGTCCCTGCCCGACCTGATCGTTATAGAGAACGACGAGGGTGATGAGCGTGTACGATTGGCAAAAAAGCTCTGCGAGGACCCTCTGCTTTCGTCGGCATTGACGGTGTTGCGGACCAAGGTCGGCGCCGCGGTTTCCAGCGCGAACAAGAGGCAGCCCTTTGCGATGAGCATCGATCAGCCCGTCGACCTCGCTATTGCGGCGATCCTCGAGCATTTGCAACATCGGCCGTCCGTTGCAGTCACGAACTTGACCTATCCCCTCCCCGCAAATGAAGGCGACCGCCTGAAGGCTGTGAATGCGTCAGGTTTGCTCTATTCGCCTCGCGAAGCGGCCTTCGATGCGTTGATTGACATGGCGATACGGATATTTCACGCGCCAATCGCGATGTTCACGTTGCTTACGTCGACAGAGCAATGGTTTAAGGCCAGGGCTGGATATGACGGTGAACTGACGCCTCGTGAGTGGTCCTTCTGTAACTACACTCTCGCGGCAAATGAACTGACGGTTTTGAATGATCTTCCAAGCGATCCACGCTTCAAGGATAATCCGACCCTCGGTGCGCCACACTGCTTTCGTTTCTATGCCGGCGCCCCCGTTCGTGATGAAAATGGATTTGCTCTCGGGTCCATCTGCATCATTGATCGCGTGGCGCGTGAATTCGGCCCAGATGATCGTAATGCGCTGACGGCGCTTGCTGATGCAGCCGCGCAAACCATCAAGTCACGTTCGCAAGAACGACAACTTCGCCACCTGCAAATCAAAGCCAGCGGCGGATGGGACGTGGATTTCGCTCGACGATAGCGCTTGAATGCACCTGATCGAAGACCTGGTGAGCCGGACTAGGGTGAGGTCGTTTGAGCTCGTAGCCCGATGAGGAGCAAACCGGCACGCCCTTTCATCTCCTCAAGCCCGTCGTTCCGTGCCGGTCATTGTCTATGTATCTCTGCTAAGAGGAAGGGCCGCGCCGGCTAAAACGTCTGTGCCACGCAGTATTTCCGCGCGCGGAGTGGTTGCGACGGGGGCGGTCAAAATCTTCACGTTGGATAACGCGCCGACGGCTCTGCTCGACCGATTGAAGGTCCGGGCTTTTCAACGCAGTCCCCGGGCCTTTCAGGGGCACTGGTTCTCCATTGGAGCCAGGCGTGGCTCCTCGATGAACTAATGACATCGCGGAACCGTCGGGAGATCCGATCGGCGTTACATCTGAAACGCATCAGCTTTCATATGGGCTTTAAAATGATACATTTGATAGATATGATATTTTCACAATAAGCTCATTGTTATGGCGGCCATGATCGCCGGCTTAGAGGAATGGAGATGTCATGCTTACAATAGCCGAATTGAACGCCAATCCCCACGCTGCCTTAGAGCGCTGGCGCGCAGCAGGCCCTTGCGTCGATTACGAAGGGGGCGGCAAATTCGTTCTCCGTCACGATGATGTGGTGAAACTGAGTTCTGATCCACGCGTCGTCGCCACGGGGACGGCATTGCCGGCATCGCGTGGCGTGGTGACGGGCGTACTTCATGATATTTTCGGGCTTGGTATGCTCACTGCCAATGGCGCCCAGCACCAGGCTCGCCGATCGATCATATCTCGCGGTTTAGCGACCGTATTGGCCAGCGATCTGCGAAGCCAAGTACGCGCGGCGACGGAAAAGCTGATCGATGCCGTATATGAGAATGGAAGCGCAGAATTCGTCAGTCAGTTCGCAAACCCGATCCCGATACTGGCGCTCGCCGGTCTCCTGGGTGTGGAAGTGAATGAACAGGAACGTTTCGTAAGCCGGGTTGAGGAACTGGGACGATTTTTCGCTCCGGCTTCGACGGATGCTG
Source organism: Rhizobium sp. WYCCWR10014 (assembly GCF_001657485.1). Taxonomy (GTDB): domain Bacteria; phylum Pseudomonadota; class Alphaproteobacteria; order Rhizobiales; family Rhizobiaceae; genus Rhizobium. The sequence continues at coordinate 14,396 of NZ_LXFU01000038.1, read as the reverse complement.
ACATAGCCGTGTCCTCGGCCGCGGCCGAATATGTGCGTGATTATCTCGAATGGAAGTTGCGTGAAAAGACCAAGAGCGAAACGCCGGACTTTCTTTCCGCCGTGAAGGCCCAAGCAGAGGCGGAAGGTCTGGCTCCAATCGAGACCGTCGTCCAGATAATCCAGCTGATCCTGGGCGGTACTGAATCTGTCCGTGCTTCGCTCGCGGCGCAGATCTCACTTCTGCTGCAGCATCGCAGTCAGTGGAATTCGGTCTGTGGCGATGCGAGCCTCATCCCGAGCGCAGTAAGCGAGACCATGCGATATGAACCGGGTATCGCGGGCTTGGTGCGCGCCACGGCCGAGCCGGTTGAGCTTCAGGAACCGACCTTGCCCGCCAACTGCCTCGTCATCCTGTCCACAATGTCGGCGCTTCGTGATGAAAGGGTATTCAAGCGCCCGAACACATTCGATATTCATCGCGACGACCTGCCGAGGCTTCATCTTGCGTTCGGCGCCGGTGCGCATCGGTGCGTTGCCGATCACCTCGCCCGGGCCGAGCTCGAAGAAGTGCTCGCCGTATTCGCGGCGCGGCTGCCGAATCTTCGACTTGAAGATTTTCCAGTTTTTGGCGGCCACCTCTTCATTCGCACTCCAAGCAGCTTCTGCGTCAGCTGGCCACGCTAGATGCCAGACGGCGCGTCGGGATCCGTATGACTGTGCCGTGCTTTGTCTGGAGCATGACGGCTTCGTCGTGGGCGAGACGCTGAATGTCGATGGCGCCCAACACGCCAGCCGCGACATTGAAGCGATAAGGGAAACGTACGGAGCCCGGCTAGACAGCGCTCGTCCTTCAAGGAGAGTCAATGCCTTATGTGAATCGCAAAGTGACGCGCGAAGGCACGGCTGTGGGTGCGGCTAGCACCACGCCGGAACAGAAGCCGCCTTGATCAACAGCGTCAGCGATCTGCTCTTCGGGATCCTCGGCAAGCTGCAAGACAGTACCTTTGTCGTGATCGACGGAATCGAGATGGAGAACTGGGGGGCGGCCGCCTGCCGGTGCCTGAATGTCGCAAGCAGCTTCCCAGAAAGGCAGCCAGGCAGAAATATTACGCACTGGCGGAGAGCTTAATAACGACACTGAAAGCCGACGATATTTACCCCTACGGCTACGAGACATTTTCCGGTGTCGCTGACGCGGTTGCCCACATCGAAGACACAGTGCCAAGCGGCTCCACTCCGCCGCTCTGAGAGCGAAATTTGAGACCTATTTTTCTAGCAACCGCGTAATTTGAAGCTGCCCGCTGGTTCAACTCCAGGGGTTCACTCCGATCCCGAGTTAGCCCGCCTTGCAAATTGACAGTTGTCCACCCGCGAGGGGCCTTGCTACTCTGATGGGCACCTACATCCTTTTACCAGATCCACATTCAACGACGCACGAACTCTAACTGATTTATCTTCGCGCAAGTGAGAAAAGGAGGCTCGTTTCGACTGAAACACTTGCCCCTGTTTCTGAAATTGCCGCGGTGCGGTTCGCGACGATTATGCGACCACCGCCGGCAGCGAGCCGGCCAATTAATCGGCATCAACCTGGGAATACTGAAATGACGTCACCCCACGCCAGGAGCAACATATGGGGCATTGGTTCCATCAAAAGAGCAGGCTTGCTGCGCACCATAACCGCGCATGTGCGTGCATATATCGGACGACAAAGGCTTCTGCGCGAGAACGATCGAATTCGGTCCGACCTTCTAACCTTGCCCGATCATTTACTAAAGGATATTGGCCTGCCGCGGCACCACATCAGGTACGCGGCTCTAGATCGCCCGGGTTCTGATCGCAAGATTGTGGTGATCGGCATGGCGAATGGAGGTAAAGCCGACCAGAGTGCCGTTTCCGGCGATTATTGTAACAGCTTTGAAATGAGAATTAGCAAGACGATGATGCGCTGATTTCTCGGCCGGCAGAAATGCTTAGAAGGTTCGCCCCCGTCGCGATCGAACGCGGCGGAAACAACATCGGATCAGCCCCTCCGGTCCGCCGCGTCGGTGACAAAACGGTTCCTTGAGCGATGTAATCCGCCCGTCGTGCACTGTAATCCACCGACCATACCAACGGCCTAACAATGAGGAAGAGGTTCGGCCGCATCGAAACCAGTCGCAGGCTCCACTCCAGTCTACCTTTGATATCGCCGGCCGTTAGCGACCGGCGCCATCGGACCGCCCGAAATTGCCCAACCGCACCAGCGGCTCAAGGCGCTGACATCCTCTCCTTGTTGGCAAGAGCCTCAGCGGCGCCAATACGACCGCGGCGCGCTGCTAACTTCCCCGATCAGTCAACCAAACTTCCAGACGGATTACATCAGCAACGGAAAACGTATTGTTTTGACATCGTTGAGGCACCGTATCCGCATATCGAACAGCCCAGCAGGCGGCGACAGGTGTGCTTCATGGACTGATCCCGCAGACGAACGCTCCAGGGAGGTGCGCCGTTTTAAAGGAGACAGAAATATCGCGAGCAGGACCGTGCCGCGTCGACGCAAACGCTACCACTATGACGCAATGCTTTTGGATTGGCGGTTTGAACAACCGAGCGGAGAAGCGAGATAGCTGAACTCGTTGCGTCGCGACGTCAACCTCATTCCGAAGCAACCTTTGCCCCACCTCAACGTCGCTGGCGAACGGTGGGAAGGCCACCCGTGACCTCCTCAGCCCAACCTTATAATCATTGGATCATCAAATGCCGATCGTTCTGAAGACCTTTATGCAATCCGATATCGTACAGTGGAGACGCCATCTTCACCAGAATCCGGAGCTTCTTTATGATGTTAACGAGACTGCGAGCTTCATTGCAGAGAAGCTTACAGCCTTCGGATGCGATACGGTCGAGACCGGCATCGGTAAATCGGGGGTGGTCGGGCTCATCGGCGGCAAGCTGGGCGGCGGGCCTGTGATAGGGTTGCGTGCGGATATGGATGCGCTTCCTATTCTCGAAACCAGCGGCAAAGCCTGGGCTTCGAAGATCGCCGGAAGAGCTCACTCGTGTGGACATGATGGCCACATGGCGATGCTGCTGGGTGCGGCGCGATACCTTTCGGAAACTCGTAACTTCAAGGGCACTGTGGCAGTTATCTTCCAGCCAGCCGAGGAGGGAGGAGCGGGCGCGCTTGCAATGATCAATGACGGATTGATGGACAAGTTCAAGATCGAGCAAGTCTACGGCATGCATAATGAGCCACATATACCGATCGGGCAATTCGCGATCAGGAAAGGCGCTATCCTGGCCTCGGCCGACACCTTCGAGATAACCGTGAAAGGGCGCGGGAGCCATGCCGGGCAGCCCCATCTTTCAGTGGATCCCGTCGTCGCGGCCTCGCATATTGTCATCGCACTTCAGTCTGTTGTGTCCCGTGAAACGGACCCCTTGCAGGCCGTGGTTATCACTGTTGCCTCCATCCACGGCGGAGATACGCATAACGTCATTCCAAGCACAGTCAGGCTGGCCGGGACCATACGAACGCTGCGGCCTGACTTACGCGACTTTACGGAGCGGCGATTGGGCGATCTTATTGGTTCGATCGCGGTAGCTTATGGTGCGAGCGTGGATGTCTCCCACAGTCGGGGCTACCCGGTCACGTTCAATCACGATGCGCAAACTGATCTTGCGGCAACCGTTGCGCGATCGATCGTCGGTGCGGAGGCCGTAAATAGCGATCTCGAGCCACGTATGGCGGCAGAAGACTTTGCCTTTATGCTTGAGGCGCGACCAGGATCCATCATCATTATTGGGAACGGGGAGACAGCAGGCCTCCATAATCCCGCCTATGATTTCAATGACGATGCCATTCCTTACGGGATAGCCTATTGGGTCAATTTGGCTGAGACAGCACTTGCCGCGTGACGGTACCCATCGATGCCGGTGTGCCCGAAGCCAATTTTAAACCGCGTATCTCGCCGACCGAATGTGCGATGGCTCGAGCGATGTTCGCGTCGTGGCAGTCGCAATGCTGGGTGAGGCTGACGTGGTTCGCAGCGAGTGAGTAGAGGGTGACATGACAGGAATGCAACTTCGTTTGATTGCGGGAATACTGTGGTGTTTCACCTCCACAACAGGAATGGCCGGCACACTGGTACTCGACGGTGAAGTTAAGCCTCCCATGGAAATCACCGACGCCCAGTTCAAGAACCTTCCGCATGTCGACCTCGAAGTGAAGGGTCAGGATGGGACAATCTATAAATATTCCGGCGTGGAACTCGGGAGGATTCTGGCGTTAGCTAACGTTCCAATAAAGGCTCAGTTGAGAGGCAAGGATATCGACAAATTCATTGTGGCGTTGGGAGCGGATGGCTTTGGCGCAGTCTTTTCGCTGCCGGAGTTTGACACCGGACGATTCATTGTTGCCGACGAGCTGGACGGTGAACCGCTGACGGTTTCGGACGGCCCCCTTCAGGTAATTTCTCCGGATGACGCGCGCCGGTCGCGATGGGTAAAGCAGCTCAATCGCATAACCGTTCGCAAGGCTCTTCCATAAGAAGCCGGCGTTCGGTCTCACGGCTGGAACGCGACCGCGGCGTCTGCGGTGATTTTGCAGCGACGTTTTCATCATCGTGACAAGCCTGCAAATATTGCGGCGCCGTCGGACTGGGCCTGCACCGCGTCCCCAGGCTGCTGAGGCTGGTCGGTCTCAATAAGTCCAGCCTTTGCCACTAATTCTTCGCCGATACGGCCCTCGCGGCCTCATCGATCGTGTCTGCGACGACTTTTGGCTGCGTCATGAACAGGGCGTGGCTTGCCGACACTTTGGTGACCTTCGCTTTGATGCGCTCTGCCATGTGGATCAGCATTGCCTGGTCGAATGCCTTGTCTTCAGTCGCGATGACTGCCCAGCTCGGCTTGGTGCGCCAGGCAGCGTTTTCAAGTTTCGTGCCGAACGCCGACATGTTGATCGGCACCTGCGCGTCCCTCATGAACGCAACATCGGTGTCACTGACATCGTGAGCGAAACCGGCCTTGAACTTTTCCGGGCTGACATAACCAAAACCATCCTTGGTGGTCTCGATGACGAATTCGGATGCGGGAGCAAATCCTTCGTATTGCTGAGCTGTCGTCTCGCCTGCATCGGGGGAGAGAGCGGAGACATAAACAAGCCCTGCGACCTTTGCATCCACACCAGCTTCCGTGATGACAGTGCCGCCCCACGAATGCCCGACCAGAATGACAGGACCGTCCTGCCGCTCCAGCGCACGTTTGGTGGCGGCAACGTCGTCGGCAAGAGAAGTCAGAGGATTTTGGACAATGGTGACGCGATAGCCGCGCCTCGTGAGGATGTCGTATACACCCTTCCAGCCTGAGCCGTCTGCGAAAGCGCCATGAACGAGTACGACGTTTCTGACGGACTGGTTCTGAGGAATGAGATCAGCGGCACTTGTCGCAATTGAGGCAGACAATGCTGCGGCAGCTGCAATGGCAGAAACTGTGGTCGTGGTCTTGCCTGTCATGGCCGCCTCTCGTGAAATTGCGATAACTGTTATCGCGATATTTATAAAATGTCAAAGTTCCGATTTTACGTCAAGATAATTCTTATCGCGATATTTAATTTTGTTATTGCATAGGCTATATGAAGTTCGACAGGAGCTCAGAATGACCGAACGCCATAACGATCCACCTCCCCTGCACGACCAGTTGTGCTACGCAATCTATACGGCCGGCATCGCTATCCAGCGCGCCTACAAGCCTCTTCTCGACGAGTTGGGTCTGACCTACCCGCAGTATCTCGTGCTCAACGTGTTATGGAGTAGCGACGGACAAACGGTCGGCGCCATCGCCAACGCCCTTGCCTTGGAATCCAGCACGCTGACGCCGTTGCTAAAGCGGCTCGAGACATCTGGCCTGCTGCGCAGGACCAGAAACCTGAGCAACGAGCGGCAGGTAGTTATCGGGTTGACTGACAAAGGACGTGCCCTGCAGCACAAGGCAGGCTGTCTCAGCGATACCTTGCTTGCAGCCTCGACCCAGACGCCGCAGGCATTGGCCACCCTGAACAGCGACGTCCGCCATCTTCGCAATGCCATTTATTCCCAGATCGGCGGGTGGCAAGCGCCCGCCTGATCAAAATGGTGCCGTGATATCAGACCGTCGGAACAGTGCCGCCGTCGATGACGAACTCGGCGCCGTGTATCGCGGCAGCGCGATCCGAGGCCAGGTAGGCGAAGAGGTCGGCAACCTCATGTGGCTCGGCTGGACGCCCAATCGGGATACCGCCCAGGCTGTCAAGAACGACTTGCCGCGCCTCCTCGATCGTACCGCCATTGGCGGCCTGCTGCAGACGCTTCAGCAAGTCCTGGGATGACTCTGTCATGATCCAGCCGGGGGAAACGACATTGACCCGTACGCCTTTCGGCCCAAGCTCCTTGGAGATGGTCTTGCTGTGAGTCTTAAGCGCGGCCTTGGCGGAGGCGTAGGCGGTGGTCGCCTCTGGCAGGGGAAGGACGGACTGAATGGAAGTGACGTGCACCACCGCGCCGCTACCCCGTGCGATCATCTGCGGGATCAGGAGACGATCAAGGCGGACCGTGGCCAGAAGGTTCAGGTTCAGTGGTGATCTTCGATATAGAAGCTAAGGATCAAAGCAGAGCGGAGCAATGGTCAAGCGCAGCAAACCCCGCAAATGACCTTAAGTCGGGATGCGTGTGCTGAAACGTCTCTCGTATTCGAATATCAACTCCTACGCGCAATCATATCAATGATATGAGTCAATCGCTCTTTGCGGAACGCCGCCCTGATCCGACCATAGCGCTCAAGTTCCGCCAAGCCATGAAGGCTAGCCCAGAACGCTTCGGTCGCGACTTCAGCGTTGGCGCAAAACGGCTCGACGACCGCCATCATGGCCCCGAAGGTATCGCGCAAGGACTGAGGTGTATCGGACTTTGCAAACCGCAGACCACTCGGAAGGACGAACATCGCTTCGTACAAAGCTGGCCGCTCAAAGGCGAACCCCAAGCAGGGCCAATAGCAAGGATTGTCGACCCGCCACTGATGTGGATGACCTCTGGCAGGAGCGAGACGAGGGTGAAGACCTGGCTGGAGGCCAAGGCTAAGCGGTTGGTGGAACGAAGCCGAAAGTCATCACTTTCTTCTTGAGTCTTTACGCCGTCACCATGCCCGTAGAAGCACCGCTCTGGACAAAACTTGCGGTGCTGCTGGGTGGCTTCCTACTTGAGATCGATTGGCATGGACTCGTTATCCTGCTCTTCTCTACCCCGCCGGCTCGTGCCGCATACGATCGCGCCGGCCATTGTATTGAAAGAGCGGTCGATACCGCCCTCACTGTATTCGGCCTGAAACTGATTTCAGAAAAGCTTCTGTCTCGCCGAACGCGCTAACGCAAAAGGTGCTCTGACTGCTCGCCGAGTGTCCAAATCTGTGAGCGCCCGTCCAAGTTTGGGTCGAGTGATCGGGCGCCGCTTGTCCGTGATCTGCCTTCGCTAGGATAGGCCCGATCAATACACGAGGAGGGCGCTGTTTAAACGACGACCTGCCCTATCGCGGTCAGATCACCTGCCCGCCGGAGACTTCGATGCGCTGCGCGGTGATCCAGCGGTTATCTGGACCGAGAAGGCTGGCGACCATCGGCCCGATATCGTCGGGAACACCGACCCGCCCCAGAGCGGTCATTGCGGCGAAATGCTGGTTGAGGTCCGGCATGTCGCGCACCGCACCGCCGAGGAAGTCGGTCTCGATGGCGCCCGGCGCCACCGTATTGGCGGTAATGCCGCGCCCTGCCAGCTCCTTCGCCATATAGAGGGTCAGGATCTCGACGGCGCCCTTGGCGGCGGAGTATGCCGAGAAGCCAGCAGCCGAGACGCGCGTCAGGCCCGATGAGAAATTGACGATGCGACCGCCGTCGCTAAGCAGCGGCAGGAGAGTCTGCGTCAGGAAGAACACACCCTTCACATGGGTGTTGAAGAGTGCATCGAACTGCGCTTCGGTTGTTTCAGCGAAGCTCGCCATTTCGCCCTGGCCCGCATTGTTCACCAGATGGTCGAACGTATTTTGGTTCCACGTTGCCGACAAGGCCTGCCCGACAGCACCGGCAAATGCCTCGAACGAGGAAACATCCGTCACGTCGAGCTGCAGGGCCACCGCCTTGCGACCAAGAGCCTCGATCTCGGCCACGACTGACTTTGCCTGTTCAGCGCCGTTTCGGTAGGTCAGGATGACATCGCCGCCGTGACGGGCAATGCTGATTGCGGTGTTGCGGCCGAGCCCGCGGCTGCCGCCGGTGACGATGGAAACTGTGTTCATGTCTGATCTCCTGTGATCTGGGGGATGGGTTGGTGACAAAGACTTTATGGCATTTGTCGTGATCGTGCTGTTGCCGGATCCTCGGCAAGGCTTGCCTAATTCTCCAAGACGCCTCGGGATCGGGTCTTGAGGATCTGATCGACCATCCGCGATGCAGAACCCAGGTAATTGGCGGGATCGGTGAGTGACCGGAGACGCTCGCGTCCAAGCGGGACCACCACGTCCTGTACCTCCACCAGCACATCGAAGAGCGACCTGTCCGTTTCCACCGCGTGGCGGCAGGCGGCATAAACGAGATCATGGGCCGTCTGGCGACCGGTGAAAGGAGCGAGCGCCATCATGACCGCCTCGGCAACGATCAGACCTCTGGATATCCCAAGGTTTTTCAGCATCCTGTCCGGATGGACGACAAGTCCCGAAAGCATGAAGCTGGCCTGGACGAGCGCACCGGAGGTCAGCCCGAAGCTTTCCGGGATCGCCGCCCATTCGACGTGCCATGCCCCGGTGGCGCGCTCGAAGTCATGAACCATCGCGTCGAGCATCAGGCCCGCATGCTGTCTGACCATCTTGGCAGCGGCAATGATCAACTCGCAGGAGATCGGATTTCGCTTCTGCGGCATGGTACTGGAGGCGCCGCGATGACGCGTATAGGGCTCCGACACCTCGCCCAGCTCCGTGGTCATCATGACCGAGACGTCGAAGGCGATCTTGGCAAGGCTGCCGCAGACAAGCGCCAACAGCTGCACTGCCTCCGCCATGCCGTCACGCGACGAATGCCAGGTTATCGTTGGCGCTGCGAGACCAAGGATTTTTGCCAGCTCTGCCTGGACCGCAAGGCCCTCGTCGCCAAGCGAGGCAAGCGTTCCCGACGCGCCGGAGAACTGCACGACGAGGACGCGCGGGCGCAACTGCGCCAGACGTTCGTGATGCCGTTCAAGCGCGCTTAGCCAGACGGCTGCCTTGTAGCCGAATGTGATCGGCAGTGCATGTTGCAAATGGGTGCGTCCGGCCATAGGCGTATCCCGATGCTCAGCTGCAAGGCTGCGTAATGCATCCATGGTGTCCACAAGCCGCCGCTCGATCAGGACAAGCGCCGCGCGGATATGGAGGACGGTTGCCGTGTCCATGATATCCTGGGTCGTCGCGCCCCAGTGGAGGTAGCGCCCCGCCTCGCCGCAAGCGTCGGCGAGTTGTTCGACGATCGGCAAGATCGGATAGCCGACAAGCTCGGTCTCGCGCATGAGGCGGGACTGGTCGAAACGGATCGTCCGAGCCGCAACAGCGATCGTCTGAGCCGCAGCTTTCGGGACTATGCCGAGGCGGGCCTGTGCCTTTGCAAGGGCAACTTCGGTTTCGACGCAGCGGCTGACGAAGGCGTCGCTATCGAACAGCGCACGCATGTCTGCATCGACAAAGCTGCCGCCGAACACAGGGGAGTCGATGAGGGAAAGACTGCTCATGGCGGTCTCCGGTTGGTGCCGTAGGAGAAGCGGGATGGTCGACGAGAGCCATGGTTCGGCTCCTTTCGGAGGAATCGGTATCGACCCTCGTTTCCGATGGTCCGCGCTAGACGGTGTTCACGTGCTTGGTGATCGTGTAGGGCTCGAGGATCTCGATACCGCCCTCGGTGCCAATACCGCTGTCCTTCCAGCCCCCAAGCGGAGCCTCGGGCAAGTGCGTAAGACTGCTGTTTACCGACACCGCGCCGTATTGAAGCGCATCCACCAGACGGCGCTGACGCTTGCCGTCATGGGTGAACACGTAGGCAGACAGGCCAAACTCAAGGCCGTTCGCAGCTTCAAGCATTGCCGCCTCGTCCCTGAACGGCAGGATTGGCGCAACCGGGCCGAAGGGCTCTTCCTGAAGGAGGGCCGCCTCGTCAGAGACGTTCGTCAGAACCGTGGGTGCGTAGAAGTAGCCACGATTTCCGATACGATCGCCGCCGGCAAGGATTCGCGCACCCCGGTCCCGAGCGTCGTCAACCAGGCGAGCGATAGCCTCCAAACGGCGCTCGTTGGCGAGAGGACCAACCTCGGTGGCGGGATCCATGCCGTCTCCTACTTTCAGATTTGCCGCGACTTCCGCAAAGCGGGCAGTGAATCTTTCGGCAATGCTTTCCTCGACAAAAAAGCGGGAGGGGCAGAGGCAGATCTGGCCTGTATTGGTGAACTTGGCGCGGGCCAGCAGTTCCGCCGTCGCCTCCGGATCCACATCGCTGCAGACAACAACAGGCGCATGACCACCGAGCTCCATTGTCACCGGCTTCATATGCCGGCCTGCCGCTGCGGCAAGGCGTTTGCCGATCGGGATCGAGCCTGTGAAGGTGATCTTGGAGATGACGGGCGACTCAATCAGCCGTGTTGACAGCTGATTGGCGTCGCCGAACACAACGGCGAGGGCTGCCGGGTGGACGCCGGCGTCCAGCAGAGCCTCGCCCAGAGCCAACACGCAGCCCGGTGTCTCCTGGGACGGCTTGCAGATGATGGCGCATCCGGCGGCGAGCGCACCGGCAAACTTCTTCGCAGCAAGCGCCATCGGAAAATTCCAGGGCGTGAGTGCCGCGACAACCCCGATCGGATGCGGCTGAACCTCGATGCGCTGGCCCGCCTGTCGGCCCGGAACAATCCTACCGGCGATCCGGCGGGCCTGTTCCCCGCCCCATTCGATAAAGTCGGCTGCGCGATAAACCTCGTCGCGCGCCTGAGCGAGGATCTTGCCTTGTTCCAGCGTCAGCATCTCGGCGATACGGCCGGCATCGCGCCGGATGATCCGGGCGGCATCTTTCAGGATACGTCCGCGCTCCCATGGCGGCACTGCCTGCCAGGATTGGAGCCCGCCGCGGGCAGTTTCTATTGCCTCTGCAATATCGGCCGGCGCCCCATAAGCCACCTTGCCGATGCTCTCGCCCGTCGCCGGATTGATGACGTCAACTGCGACACCTTCTGAACCTTCGCGGCTCTTGCCGTTGATCAGGAGCTGGAATTTGCTGCTCATGGCGATCTCCTTTTGTAACTACCGGCCCGGATGACGTGCCCCTGCGCTCAGTTCTGAAGGGCAGCGACAATCGCCCGGTTGAAGGCAGGGATATCGGAGGGCATGCGGCTGGTGATGATGTTGCCGTCCACAACGACCTCCTCGTCGACTACGGTAGCGCCCGCATTCTTCAGGTCGGTGCGGATCGAGTACCAAGCCGTGGTTCGGCGGCCGCGCAGGACATCGGCTTCCACCAGCAGCCAGGGGCCATGGCAGATGGATGCGACAGGCTTGCCTGCGGCGACGAAGTCCCTGACCAAGGAAATGGCTTTCGGATCGAGCCGCAGTTTGTCGGGATTGACCACACCGCCCGGCAGCACGAGTGCGTCGAACTGATCCGCCTCGACATCGGCGATCACCCGGTCAGGCGTTATCGTCTCCTCAGAAAGATCAGAGTTGCCGGTTTCCGCATTGTAGATGCAGCCCCGGATCGGCTCACGGTTTGGAGATGCAAGCGTGACCGTGGCGCCAGCATCGAGCAGTGCCGAACGAGGGCTGTAGAGTTCGGCATCCTCAAAGCCATCGGTGGCCAGGATCAGGATACGGCTATTTGCAATATTGGTCATGACGGTCTCCTCGGTTAAACAGCGGACGCCACATCGGCTCCACCTGACTGACCAATTCATCTCTCATCACGTCGGTGCCGTGTTGCCGGAAACTCCTGTAGTCTTGCCTAATTATCCAGACCGGCTTGCATGGGAACCCGGTTCGCGTTTTATTATGCACATCGATCCCGAGCATCGGATGACACGCTATGAGCAGCACCCTTCTTGAATGCGTCCGCCGCTATGCTGATGCAAACGCCGACAGGTTCGGCGTCGCGCAGACACCGATTCCGGGCTTGTTTGCCATGCGCGCGACGGCTCCGAGCGAAATGCAGTATGCGATCTCGAAGCCGCTCGTGGCGCTTGTCCTGCAGGGCAGCAAGCGCGTGACCATGGGCAGCACGACCTTCGATTTCGGCGCTGGCGACTCCCTTCTCATTGCGGCCGATGTTCCGAACGTCAGTCAGATCACCCGCGCGAATGCCGGCGTGCCCTATTATTCGCTGGTGCTCGACATCGATCCAGCGGTTACGCAATCGCTGGTTCTGGAGATCGGTGTTGCGCAGACCGAGACGGGCCTTCCCGTTCGCGTCGATCCGACCGAGGCGGAAGTCGCTGACGCGGCACTTCGGCTTATGCGTCTCCTTGATCGACCGCAGTCGATCCCGATCCTCCAAGACCAGTTGGTGCGGGAAATGCACTACTGGCTGCTGAGCGGCCGTCACGGAGCGGGCATTCGTGCGCTTGGCTTTGCCGACAGCCATGCCAACCGTATCGCACGGGCCGTGGCTGTCATCAGAGCCGAATACGCTGAGACGCTCCCGGTGGAACGTCTGGCTGAAGTCGCCGGGATGAGCATCTCGTCGTTCCACCAGCACTTCCGCACGGTGACCTCTCTTGCGCCTTTGCAATTCCAGAAGCAGCTCCGCCTGATCGAGGCCCGGCGGATGATGATCTCCGAGGGCGCAGCGATCAGCAATGCCGCCTATGCGGTCGGCTACGAGAGCATCTCGCAGTTCACACGCGAATATGGTCGGTTGTTCGGTTCATCTCCGGCCAAGGATGTTCGGGAGAGTATTGGGAAATCGCAAATCGCCGCTTAAGCGGATAACACGGCACATATCGAGGCTAATCGCTCATCCCCGTGAGGAAGGTGGCCGCTAGCAGCGCTGCTGGTCGAGACAGGGAGAATATTTCCTGCACACCGTGAATGATTGGCGTGCGGATAGCGGTCGATGTGGTCGGCTTTCAATCAGACGCGCTCCAGCAATTCAATGCCCCTGCCGCGCCAAGCATTGCGCGGCAGGTCAACCCAGCACCCATCAAAGTGCCGACGGCCAGGCACGCGATTGGGCGACAATGGGAGCCTTCTCATCATCACCGGCAACCGGGCCGTAAGAAGGACGACAACACCGAGGATGGTCAGAATGACGATATTCAAATCCATTCACCCTGCCTCTACCGATCATTCAATTCTTTCTGAAGTCCGGTATTGTGTAGCGAATGTGCCGACGACAAACGGTTTCAAGCGGACTGCACGGCTTTCTCGACATCCTGAACAGAGTGGCCCGTCAGATCCTTGGGGATTTCCAGAAGCACTTTGGCGGAAAGGAACTTGTGATAATGCTTTCGCAGTTCGCCCAGTGAACGCGGCGCCGAAATGACGACGAGATTGACAATCCCGCCCTCCAGCACCTGCTTGTTGAGGTATTGAGCGACACCAGCGGAAAATCCGTCTTCCGCCATCTGGCTTTCATCCGGGTTCGCCGAGGTGCTTCCGTGGCGACCCCCCGAGCCTTTGGCTTCGTCCTCTATGGCAACGTCAGGCAGCGCGGTTAGGCTGAGTTCGGAGCCAGTCCCGGTGTTGCGATAGAGGTCTAGTTTCTCACCGTCGGTCACGGCGACGACTGTACCTTGCGGAAGTATCATTGATTTCCCATGAAGTTGGCTCGAGCCGCTTCACGAGGAATTTCGCGAACGACGAGAACGTCGCGTTTTCCGCGAAGAAGTACTAGAGACGGCGATTGTGGCTTTTCGACGTGAATTGGTGCTCCCGGTCAAGCACGTCGCCACATCGCCCGCACCATATGCCGCGAACGAGGACACGCACCCTTCCGGATCTTTCTGGCTTCCCTCCATATAGAGTGGGCTCGCTGACGCGCTGCTGGGCGGTGAAGAACGTCGGCAGGACCTTCCCCTTGCCGCCGAGCAAGCATACGAACCTGTCCGGCTTTCCGGTCTTTTCCTTCCGGGCGATGTAGGCCTCAACAAGAATGACGGTCTTCACGGCCATCCCGAAGAGCGAGGAGGCCCGTGTTCTTGCAGGCGTTGATCCGCCGGATCCTCAGTTGTCTGGGCAGATGCGCTTTCTGTAATAAGCCCGACAGCGACGGCCGCAATGGCGAGTGCTACACGTTTCATGGTCGTTTGTTTCGTGAAAAAAAGCCCGCGACCATGAACTGACCCCCGAAAGTTGGACATCCACCTTCGGGGGTTTTGCATGTCCAATCACAGCCTGGCTTTTAAGCTTTCTGTT
>NZ_LXFU01000037.1 GCF_001657485.1 Rhizobium sp. WYCCWR10014 | reverse complement strand
GCTTTCCCTGGCGATGGTAGCTCCTCGTCCTGCGGACCATAACCTGAAGGCCGCAGGTTCAAATCCTGCCCCCGCAACCAAATACACAAAGGCCCGCCTCGTGCGGGCTTTTGTGTATCTCGTAACGGGTCGAGGATTTAACGCCTTCTCAGGGGCCTGCAAGAAGGCGAAGCCGACGCAGCGGGACAGAAACTACAAATCCTGCCCCCGCAACCAAAACTTACCTTCGATACTCCAAAGCCCCTCTCATGCAGGGGCTTTTTTGCGTTTCCAGACCTGGGTCCAGAACAAGGCGTAGCCCACAAGGCCGGACTGAAAACAACAGAGCCTGAAACAGGCAACCAGATACAAACTTGCGAAGCTCCTCGACCATTGCGGTCGAGGAGCTTTTTGCGTTTGGCCTCCGAGTCGACCTCCCGGCCGCCAGCTTCTCTTCGAAATCGTTCTGGCGATAAACAGCTCAAGGCTCGTTGCAGTTTCCATCGAAGCCATGATGCTGGCGATCGATCCATGCACCTGCAACGTCCCCGGCTGATAGCCCGAGGTTTGCCGATCACCACCTTTTGGTCAGTTTCGCGGCAAGCCATAAACGGTTGCAATTCCCTCACTCTCGTAAGCAGCGCGCTCATCGGCTCATTTCTCCGTCCCTGAGTATTTGCCACGCGAAACCCTGTTTCCAGACTGCGTATTGCCTCCAAATTGCGCTTTACAACTATATAACATAGTTGCTACGTTGCTAGCGATAGTGAGGCGAGCCTGCTGACTGGTTGTTGGGCTGCCGTTAATGAAGGATGCTGCGACGATGGCTGGGACCTATGCCACTTTCTCCGACGATAGTTTTGCGGGCCGAAGCGTCCTTATCACCGGCGCAGCGAGTGGAATGGGTCTTGAAACTGCAAGGGCCTTCGCCAGCAAGGGCGCGGAAGTGGTCATGGCCGATCGTGATGAGGAGGGGCTGAAGCGCTACGGTGCGGAACTGCGCAATGGCGGCGCGGCGGTTCACACCGTGACGGTGGATGTCAGTGATCAGGAAAGCATCGACAAGGCCTTCGATTATTGTGATGCCAATCTGGCGCGTCTCGATAACGTCGTGACGTGTGCAGCGATCATCACTGCCAAGCGTATATTCGAGCAGGATCGGGCGCATTGGCACCGCGTGCTCGATGTCAATCTGCTCGGCACCTTTTTCATCGTGCAGGGCGCGGTCAAGCGCATGCTCGACAACCCCGACGGTGGCAACATCGTCTGTATCGCCTCGGATGCCGGCGTGCACGGCGGCGGCGGACTGATTGCCGATACCGCCTATGCGGCATCGAAAGCCGCGACCTTGTCGATGGTCAAGTCGGTGGCGCGCGAACTTGCGGGCAAGAAGATCCGCATCAACGCGCTGAACCCCGGGCCGACGGATTCCCCGATGCACTCCCATATCGACCAGTCGCTGAAGGACCGCATCGCCAGCAATCTGCCGATGCGGCGCATGGGGCGGCCGGAGGACATGGCGGCGGCAATCATGTTCCTGTGCTCGGATGCCGCCAGCTTTACCTACGGCGCCGCGCTCGATGTCGATGGCGGATCGATGTTCCGCTAGGCCGGGGAGGGGATAAAACTATGCAGCAGACAGCCCGCCGTTACGCCTATTCGGCCGATATTCCCGAACTCGATGATGTCGATGTGCTCGTCATCGGGGGCGGACCATCGGGATTATCGGCCGCGGTCGCGGCGGCACGTCTTGGTGTGCGGGTGCGCCTTGTGGAGCGCTACGGTTTCCTCGGCGGTAACCTCACGGCGGGCCTCGTCGGCCCCTGCATGACCTCCTATTCGCTCGACGGCAGCCAGCAACTGATCCGCGGCATCTACGAAGAATTCGTTCAGCGGATGATGGCGCTCGGGGGCGCTCTGCATCCGAGTACAATCCCGGCGGGGTCGGCCTATTGCGGCTTCATCGTCTACGGCCACGACAAGGTGACCCCTTTCCAGCCTGAGGCGGCGAAGGTTGCGGCGCAACGCATGTGCGTCGAGGCGGGGGTGGAATTGTTGCTGCACACCATGGTCGTCGATGCGATCGTCGATGATCATGATGCGGACAATCCCCGGGTGCTCGGGGTTGTTTGCGCCGGCAAGGGCGGGCTGAGGAGCGTTCGTGCTAAGGTCGTCGTCGATTGCTCGGCCGATGGCGATGTCGCCCATTATGCCGGAGTGCATACCCGTCAGGGGCGGGAAAGCGACGGACTTTCCCAGCCGCAGACGCTGTTCTTCCGCGTGCAGAACGTCGATGACCAGGTGGTGGAGGATTATATCGGCGCGCATCCGCAGGACTTTCGGCCTTTCGCCTCGATCGTCGCCAAGGCGACGGCAGAGGGCCGCTTTCCCGCGCCTCGCCGCGGCATCGGTCTCTACAAGACCATGGAACCGGGCGTCTGGCGCATCAATACCGGCCGCGTGTTGCGCCGCAATGGGGCTGACGCCCTTGAGCTCTCGCTTGCCGAGGTCGAAGGCCGGGAGCAGACCGTGGCGCTGCTCGATTTCTTCCGCGACAATCTGCCCGGCTTCGAGCAGGTGGAACTGCGGGACACGGCAACCCAGATCGGCGTGCGGGAAACCCGACGGATCGATGGCGCCTACGAACTGACGCTGGAAGATTTGCATTCCGGCCGCGCTTTCGACGATGTCGTGGCGTTGTGCGGCTATCCGCTCGATATTCACGACCCCACAGGTTCGGGCGGTGGTACCGGTGGCGCGGGGCTCGATGCCGCCAATATCTACCAGATACCTTACCGGGTCATGCTGCCGCGCATTCACGAGGGCCTGTTGGTGTCCGGCCGCGCGGTCTCGGCGACGCATGAGGCGCTCAGCGCCATTCGCGTCATGCCGCCCTGCTTTGCGCTCGGCCAAGCGGCCGGTGTTGCCGCAGCACTTTCAGTCGGCAATAGAGCAAGCCCCCGGCATGTCGACTACGCCGATTTGCGCAGGGAACTTCTGGCCCAAGGCGCCTATCTTGGCTGACGGAAGGAGAAAGCGCGGAAGCGATACCCGCGTTATCTCAAGTCAGGCCTTCAGATGAAGGGTCACCAGCACGGTGCATTCGGCGCCTTCGGCAAAGCGGGTTGCAACGCGGAGCCAATTGCCGAAGGCGTTGAGCCGGGCCACGGCAACGCCGTCCTGTTCGCCCGGCATGACGAATTCCGTTCCTTCCCGAACCCAATGCATGCCGTCAGGCGAGATTTCCACCCAACCCTTGGGTGCAATGCCTACGGGAGGCTTCAATGCCCGAATGAAGAACACGGCTTCATGCGCCCAGCCGGCCTCATAGGGTTCGCTCGCGGCGTCGCCACTCCAGCGCTCATTGCGGGTTATCACCGCCGTGATGTTTTCGGGAAGCATCAAAAATCCCCTGAAATGCAGATGGAATCGACGTAGAGAAAGGCACGCTTGGCGACATCCGTCTCGGCGAACAGGCAGAAGTTCAGCATGCACCAGAGGTTTTTCATCGCCGGAATCCGGATCGACTCGAAGCCGGATACGTCGAAATTCCGGTCGTTGCACTGCAAGCCAGTCGCCTTCATGGAGGCGAGGTCGAAATCGAAGCGCATATAGCTCCAGTTCACCTTCGTCGGGATCTCGTTGTAGCAGAGCCGTTGTTCACCATCCGGCAAGTCCAGCCAGCCTTCAGGCGCCAGGTGATAGTGGCTTACGGTCTTATCTTCCCGGCCGATGGCGGTGAAGGATGTGGTCTCACGTTTGTACTGCCATTTCTGCAGGTGCTTGCCGTCGAGTGCATTGAGAAAGCGCAGATGTGGCATAACCCGCTCGCCGTCTCCGTCGCGATCGCCGCATTGCAGGTCGAACAGGAAGCCGATCGATCGCACGTCGGTTTCCGATAGTTTCAGTTCCGTCGCCTCCGGCTTGAACGTGAAGTAAATTTCGAAGCGGATCGGCCCGCGCTTGCGGAAGGTATGGCGCTTGATTGCAACGTTCTGGGCACCCGGTTTTGCCTTTGTGGCGATCTTTAGCGCGTAGGACGAATCCATGCCGCCGTGGGATCCTGCATCCCAATGCCCGAGAGTTGAGAGCATGGCACTCGAGTGCTGGGCAAAACCGGGCAGCATGACGTCGAGGCTGTCCTCGTAATTGCCGACCAACTGTGACCAGCCGCAATGCCCGCGCGAAAAATCGTCAAAGGACAGGATGCGCGGCAGAGGATCGAAACGGCTGAGCGCCGGATCTGCGCGAAGCATGGCGAGCCTCATGGCTTCCATCACGTCGGCTGCGGAAGAGGGGACTGATGTCGTCATTATGGCGTTGACCTCACTGTATGCGGAGCCGTTTGACGGCGTCCCAATCGATTTCGATGCCGAGACCCGGCCGTGTCGGCACGTCGAGCCGGCCATTCTTCTGGCGCAGGCAGCCGGGCGCCAGATCGGCCAGGTCGCGCTTGAAGGGGCTAAGATCGCATTCGCATTCCATCACCCGGAAATTCGGAAGGGCGGCTGCCAGATGCGCGCTGGCCGTCTCGCAGATAATGCCGGACATGCCGATATGCGGGGCATAGCCCACATTATGGAGGGCGGCATAGTCGGCCATGCGCCGTGTTTCGGAAATGCCGCCGGCACGGGCGACATCTGGCTGCAGGATTGAAAGGGTGCGGTTGGCGACGAGACGTTGCGCCTGATCGGCGGTAAAGTTGCTCTCTCCGGCTGCGAGCGGTACGTCGCAGCGTTTGCGAAGTTCTTCGTAGCCTTGCTCGTTTTCCGGCGCCAGCGGCTCCTCGAACCAGAAGTAGCCGTTGGCCGAAAGTGCCCTGCCGACTTCGATCGCCTGGTCCAGATCATAGGCCCAGTTGGCGTCGACACAGAGTTCGATATCGTCGCCGGCACGTTTGCGCAGCCGTTCGATGCGCCTGCAGGCTTCCCTGACGGGATTGGCCATCTTGACTTTGATGCGCGGGAATCCCTCGCCGATATAACGCTCCAGTTCCCGATCCGCCTCAGCATCGTCGACCCAGTTTACGGCGGCGGCATAGACCTCGATCGTCTCCCTGCCGACGCCGCCAAGCAGCTTGGCGATCGGCATGCCGGCGGCCTTGCCCATGATGTCCCACAGCGCAATGTCGACGCCAGCGATCGCCTCGATCAGCATGCCGCCGGCGCGGCCTGACAGCGAGCGCCGCATGGATTGCCAGAGGGCGCCGATGTTGCGTGCGTCCTGTCCGATCAGCCGTGGTTTTAACGAGGTTTCGATCAGTTCCGCGTAGGCCTTGGGCGAAAACCGGGCCAGAGCTTCACCGATGCCGACGATGCCGGCATCGGTGCGCACCTCGATGAGAACCATCGAGACCTTGTGATAGGTGCCCCAGGACGTGACGGTCGGTTTGGGCAGCATCTGGCTGAGCGGATGAGCGACGACATCTGAAATGAGGATCGCCTGTCCGGTCGAACGTTGCACGGATTCCATCGGCTCTTTCGTTCCCAATGTTTTGCTCGCTGCTCCGGGTTTTGCTCGCTGCTTTGGGGCGTGTCTGTTATTCCTAGCCAGATGATGGCGACTTGGCAACTGATAAACCTAGTTGCTAAGTTGGAAACTGCATGTTAGCTTTGTGAATATGAGGATCGAGATGACTGAAATTCCCGAAAGGAAACCCGTTTTCACCGCCAAGCCGCCGAACCCTTCGCGGTTGGCGGATGGGGTGTCCGATGCGATTGCCGCCGCACTCTTTGATGGGCGCATCTCGCCTGGTGAGCCGTTGCCGCCCGAAGGGGAGATCGCCAGGGAGTTCGGTGTCTCGAAGCCGATCGCCCGTGAGGCGCTTCGCCAGCTGACCGCAGCCGGGCTGATCTTCACCCAACAAGGCAAGGTTGCCCGCGCCAAGGCGCTGAGCGGCGAATCGATGGACAAAATCTACGGCTACGCGGTGCGTTCCAGTCTCAAGCGGCTGCGCGAAGCCAATGAAATGCGCCGCGTCATCGAGACGGGAATTGCCCGGCTCGCCGCCGAACGTCGCGATCCGGAAGGTCTGGATATCATGCGGCAGGGCTTGGCGGGCATGCTGGCTTCCGTTCAGGAGCCCTCCGGCTTTACCGCCGCCGACATCCTTTTTCACCTTGGCCTTGCCGTGACGACAGGTAATTACATGATCCGAGTGCACATGGAGAGCATGCGTTCCGTGCAGCGCGAGGTGTCGGAATTGTTTTCACGTCGCGCCAATCGCAGCGACGCTGACTGGCGGGCAACGATTGGCCGGCATCAGGCGATCTACGACGCAATTGCGGTTGGTGATGCCGACCTCGCCGAGCAAAAAATCCGTGAGCATTTCGAAGCCGCCGACATTGCCTCGCTCGAGGTGGCCGACAAGTTGAAAGATGCCGAGCGATGAGCGCCGCGCGCTTCTCACTGAAAGGCCGGCGCGTGCTGGTAACCGGTGCCAGTTCCGGCATCGGCCGGGCTGTTGCGCTTGGCCTTGCGGAGCATGGAGCGGAACTGATCCTGCATCATTTCGGGAATGAGACGGGCGCGAGTGAGGTGGCCCGGGCGACCGGCGGCACGGCGCCGGTACTGGAAGCAGACTTCACTGACGGGCGTGCGACGCAGGCTTTTGCCGATGAAGTGCTCAAATCACACGGCCCGATCGATATCCTCATTGCCAATGCCGCCATCGAACATCGGCGACCCTGGCAGGAATTGGATGAGGCGCATGTCAACGCCCATGTGGCATCGAATTTCTCGGCGCTGCTGACGCTGACGGCAAAGCTGGTTCCACCGATGGCCGAGCGGGGCTGGGGCAGGGTCGTCGCCACAGGCAGTATCATGGCGGTGCGGCCGCGGGCGGAAACGGTTGTTTATGCGTCGCTCAAGGCGGCGCAGTTGACTGCGATCAGGTCGATTGCGCGCGAAACCGGCCACCGCGGCGTCACGCTGAATGTGGTTTCGCCGGGTGCGATCGAGATCGAAGCCAATGCCGCGCGCTATGGCGACCCGGCGTTCCGCAAAGCGGTTGCCGCCAAGATCCCTGTGGGCAGGCCGGGCCAGCCGCAGGACCTGGTTGGGGCGTTTGTTTTTTTGTGCAGCGATGCTGCCAGCTACATTACGGGTGCAAATATCCCGGTCGACGGAGGATGGTCGATCGGAGACGCGCCCGGGAGCCTTCCGCACGCTGCCGGGTGAGCGGCCTGCGGCAAGGTTTTCGAGATCATGCGGCGGAACCACCCGCCGCAGCTTGCAGCCAACCGCCGAACGAATGCCGTTCGCATTCATTCGGTGAAGGCTGATCGCCGACGACCAAAAAGGGGAGGAAACCATGAAGGCCGCAATAGCAGGTATCGCAGCATCCGCGTTGACATTGTGCATATCGACGTCTGCCGTCTTCGCGACGGATCTCCGCATGACGGTCTGGACCGGGAGCGAGGCTCATCTGAAGATGCTGAATAGCATTGCGGAAAGCTTCAAAGCCACACATCCCGACGTGAACGTGAAGTTCGAGACCGTGCCGGTTAACGACTACACGCAGAAACTGACCTTCCAGATCGCCGGTGGCAATGCTCCCGACATAGCCTGGATGATGGAGGATGCCGCTCCGGCTTTCGAAAACGCCAATCTTCTGATGAATCTCGGCCCGACGCTCAAGGCGGCGGAAGGCTATGATTTCGACGATTTTTCGAAGCCGGCCATGGGCCTGTGGCAGAAGGATGAAACGGTCTACGGCATTCCGTTCTCCACCTCGCCTTTCATGATCTACTACAACAAGGACATGTTCGACAAAGCCGGGCTCGAAGATCCGCTGACGATCGCTGCCAAGGGCGAATGGAACATGGACAAGTTCCAGGAAGTCTCCAAGAAGCTCGCGGAAACCAATCCCGGCAAATGGGGCTTCGAGTTCAAGGATGGCGAAGGCTATGCCTCTCGCATGACCCATGCCCTTCTGCCGCCAATCCGCGCCTATGGCGGCGATATCTGGTCGAACAAGGAATGCGGCTTCGACAAGCCCGAAGCGGTCAAGGCGGTCAAGCAGCTGCATGACATGGTCTTCAAGGACAAGTCCATCGTTCCGCCGGGCGAACAGGGCGATTACTTCTCCGGCAATTCGGCGATGACGGTCAACCAGATTTCCCGTGCTTCGAAGATGGCGGAAGCCGGCTTCAAGTGGGGCATCGCACCGTTGCCCACCGGCCCAGGTGGAGAGTCACCCGTTATCGGCCAGGCCGGCCTTGTTGTGTTCGCCCAAGGCAAGAATACGGAAATCGCCGCGGAATTCGTGGCGCATATGACCAACAAGGAAAACGTCGCCACCATGGCGCAGTTCTTCCCGCCCGCCCGCAAGAGCGTTCTGCAGGCCGATGCATTCATCAACGGCAACAAGCTCGTGCCGCCCGAGATGATGAAGAATGTGGCTGCCGCCATAGAAAAGGGCCGGGTGGTCTCGGCCAACGAAAGAGCGCCCCAGATCCTTGCCGCCATGGCGCCACGCGTCGATGCCTTGTGGAAGCCGGATGCCGATGTCGATGCCGCCATCAAGGGCATCTGCGCGGCAATCCAGCCGCTGCTTTGATCAGAACGAAGATGGCCGATACCGTTCATAACTCCATTCGAACCGGCCAAAAGACCTGGCTGACGTTGAAGGTGAGAGAGATGATGGAGGCGTGGCTGTTTGTCAGCCCCACCTTCATCGGCTTCCTCATCTTCTTCCTCGGTCCGCTCTGCGCAGTGGTCTATTATTCGATGACCGAATGGAACCTGCTCAGCCAGCAGGCCACCTTCGTAGGCCTTGCCAATTTTCAGAATGCGCTCCTGGAAAACCCTGACTTTTGGCTTGTGGTGCGCAATTCGGTTATTTTCGCGATCGGTCTCGTGCCGCTCAACATGGCGCTCGCGCTCGCCTTGGCGCTCGCCCTTTCCCGGCCGTTCTTCGGGGTCGTGTTCTTTCGCACGGTGTTTTTCGCTCCCGTCATCACCTCGGCCATCGCCTGGGCGATCGTATGGAAATTTCTGCTGCAGGGAGAAGGCGGTTTCATCAACCAGGTGCTGGCGCTGGTCGGGATCACCGGTCCAAACTGGCTGCGTGAACCGAGCTGGGCCATGGCGGCTGTCATCGTCACCCGCGTTATCAAGATGGTCGGCCTTAACATGATCCTCTACATTGCGGCGTTGCAGGCGATCCCGCGGGACTATGAAGAGGCAGCGCGCCTGGAGGGCGCCTCACGCCGGCAGATCTTCAGCATGATCACCTGGCCGTTGCTGGCGCCGACCACGCTCGTCATCATGGTCATCACGACGATCGGCTCCTTCAAGGTCTTTGATCACATATACCAGATGACCGGTGGCGGCCCGGAAAACGGCACACTGGTGCTTGCCTTCTACATCTACCAGCAGGGCTTCAAATTCTTCAATGTCGGCTATGCCTCGGCGCTCGCGATGATCATGTTCGTGATGATCATGGCGCTGACCCTGGTACAGGTGATGCTGCGGAGAAAGGGATCGGAGTGACCCAGCGCCAAATCCAGATCCTCTACCGCACCTGCTGGACGATCGCACTCATGATCGCCGCCATTCCTTTTGTTTTCCCATTCGTTTGGATGGTATCTGCCGGCTTCAAGAGCGTGACCGAGATATTCGGCGCGCCGACGCTTATCCCCCGCGTCTGGCGCTGGCAGAATTTCGTCGAAGTGTTCACCTACCAGCCGTTCGCGCGGCAGTATTTCAACTCGCTTTACATCGCGATCGTGGTGACGGCGCTCACCCTCGTCATCTCGTCCCTGGCCGGCTATGCGCTGGCGCGCATGCGGTTTGCCGGTGCCGGGCTGCTGATGCTTTTTCTAATCTCGGCGCTCATGGTGCCGGAGGAAGTGACGATCATTCCGAACTTCTTCCTGATGCGCTGGTTTGGTTTGGTGGATACTCACTGGCCGCTGATCCTGCTGCCCGCCTTCGGCCCTCATGGGGTGATGGCAACGTTCCTGATGCGCCAGTATTTCCTGGCCCTGCCCAAGGAACTGGAAGAAGCCGGCAAGATGGACGGGCTCTCACGCTTCGGCGTCTGGTGGAAGATAGCGCTGCCGATGGCGCGTCCGGCCCTGGCTGCGGTTTCCATCATCACCTTTCTGTTCTCGTGGAACCTGTTCCTGGAGCCGCTGATCTTTCTGAGCTCGCTCGACATGTTCACGCTGCCTTTGGCCTTGTCAAACTTCAACGACAGCTACGGCTTGCCGCTATGGAACCTGCAGCTTGCCGCTACCAGCCTTGCCGTGGTGCCGATCCTGATCGTCTATCTGATCGCCCAGCGGCAGATCATCGAAAGTTTTGCGCTATCAGGCGTGAAGGGATGAGGAATTTTCGTTCATGAGCAGTGTATCGCTTAAAGGCATCGAAAAACGCTTCGGCGCCGTCGAGGTCATCCGCGGCGTCGATCTCAGGATCGATCCGGGCGAGTTCGTCGTATTCGTCGGTCCGTCGGGCTGCGGCAAGTCCACCTTGCTGCGGCTGATTTCGGGGCTGGAATATCTCAGCGGCGGTGAACTTGCGATTGGCGGCCGAGTGGTCAACGAAGTGCCGGCTTCGAAACGCGGTGTTGCCATGGTCTTCCAATCCTATGCCCTCTATCCGCACCTGACCGTCCGGGACAATATGGGTTTCGGGCTAAAGGTCCGCAAAGTTCCGGCACAGGAGCGTCAGAAGCGCGTCGATGAAGCAAGCGCCACGCTGAAGCTCGAAGCATTGCTCGATCGTTACCCCCGCGAGCTTTCCGGCGGTCAGCGGCAGCGCGTCGCGATCGGCCGGGCCATCGTCGGAAATCCCGATGTCTTCCTGTTCGACGAGCCGCTGTCGAACCTCGATGCAGAGTTGCGCGTGCACATGCGCTCTGAAATCGCCGCACTACACAAGCGGCTCTCCACGACGATGATCTATGTAACGCACGACCAAATCGAAGCGATGACGCTCGCCGACAAGATCGTGGTTCTGCGCGACGGCCGTGTGGAGCAGGTCGGTTCCCCCCGGGAATTATATGAGCGGCCGGCAAATATCTTCGTGGCGCAATTCATCGGAAGCCCAAAAATGAATCTGCTCCCGGCAGAGATCGCGCCTCTGCTGACAGGCGCAACGGCAGCGGACGCCACTGCGGAGACCATCGGGATAAGGCCGGAGCATCTGACGGTCGTGGAACCTCGAGACGGGACGCTGCGCGGGACCGTCGGGCTTTGTGAATATACCGGGGCGGTAACGCTGCTCCACGTCAAGCTGCCGGACGGGCACGATTGCCTCGTCCTGCACGACGGTGGTGACATGAAGGCGGGAAACCAAATAGGGCTCACCGCCGATGTCTCGAAGGTGCACTTTTTCAACGGCAACGGGCAGACAACAAAGCGAACTGAACAAGGCCGGACTGTTTGAACGTGCGGCCGCTCCTGGCGCGGGCGCGAGCCGCAGAAATCTCTTAAGAGCGGGGTTCGTCTACTCGCCCTGTCGCAAGTTGCGAAGTCGGTCGAAAAGGACGGCGAGCACGATTGCGCCACCGATAAAGCAACCTTGCCAGAACGCGTTGATGCCGAGCAAACCAAGACTGTTGCGGATGACCTCGATGAGTGCGGCGCCGACCAAGGCTCCAAAGGCGGTGCCGACGCCCCCGGCCAGATTGGCGCCGCCGATAACCGCGGCGGCAATGACCTGAAGTTCCATCCCGGCGCCGATGTTTGTGGTGACGGCGCCGAGCCAGCCGGTTTGAATGATGCCGGCAACCCCCGCCGACAGGGCAGAAATCATATAGACGATCACCTTGATCCTCGGCACGGGAACACCCGTCAGTGTCGCGGCGTGCTCATTGCCGCCGATGGCAAAGACATAGCGGCCGAACTTGGTCCAGCGCAGCACGAAACCGGTAATGAGTGCCAGCACGACCATGTAAAGCACTGGATTGGCGATCCCGAAAACCCAGGCGCCGCCACCCAGTGCCAGTAGTTTGTCGTGATCTGGTCCGAACTCAAAAACCACAGTGTTGTTGGATGCAACCATCGCAAGGCTGCGCGCAATCGACAACATGCCGAGCGTGACGACGAAAGGGGGGAAGCCGAGATAGGCAATCAAGACGCCGTTGAAAGCTCCGACCAACAGAGCAGTACCGATTGATGCGGCGATGCCGACTTCAATACTGTATCCCGCATGCATGACCACCGCCAGCACCATGCTACACAGGCAAAGCACGGAGCCGACGGACAAATCGATGCCGCCGGTGATGATGACCAGCGTCATGCCGAGCGCGATAATGGCGACGAAAGTGACGTTGCGGGTGATGTTGTAGATGTTCTTCGCCGTCGCAAAGGAGTCCGTCGCCATCGACAGAAAAATGCAGGCGAGAATGACTGCAATCAGCACCCAGAATGTCTGGCCGCCCATGATCGTCGCAAGCCAGCTCCGTTGCTTCTGTCCGATCGTCTGGTCAAGTGTAACCGCCATCGTCGACCTTCTTCTTTCCTGTTGCAACGGACAGCATTGATCACACCTGCTCGATGGCGCCGGTGATCAGCCCCGTCACTTCCTCCGGCGAACTTGCCGCAATCTGCTTGTCGGCTACTTTTCTGCCCCGCCGCATTACGATCACGCGGTCGGCGACCGAGAAGACGTCGGGCATGCGGTGGCTGATCAGGACAACGACAATGCCCCGATCCCGCAATTGGCGGATCAGATTCAGAACCTCAGCCACCTGGCGCACGGAAATGGCTGCTGTCGGCTCGTCCATCAATACGATTTTCGCTTCCGACAGCATTGTGCGGCCGATTGCGACCGCTTGCCGCTGGCCACCTGACATTTGCTTGACGAGATCGCGCGCCCGCGTCTCGGATTTGAGCTCGCGAAATATCTCGCCGGCGCGCTTGTACATGCTCTTGTGGTCGAGGATGCGAAGAGGCCATACGCCGCGGCGCAATTCTCGTCCCAGAAACACGTTCGCCGCCGCCGTCAGATTGTTGCAGAGCGCCAAATCCTGGTGAACGATCTCGATGCCATGCTGGCGCGCTTCCTTCGGCCGATGAAGGACGAGATCGGTGCCGTCGAGCCGCATGGTTCCATGGCTCGGTCGAAAGTTGCCGGCGATCATCTTCACCAGTGTGGACTTGCCAGCGCCGTTGTCGCCCATGAGGCCGACAACCTGCCCGGCTTCTAGCGAAAACGAAACATCGTTGACTGCCTGGATGGCACCGAAATGTTTGGAAATATTGCTGAGCTCAAGAACCGCCACCAGCCTCGTCGCCTCCCATCGGGCTATCCATCGCACCGAACCCTGCTTGTCTTCGAGGCAAGACTCCGGCGAGTTCACTTTTCCAGTATCCTCCCAGGAAAAGCGATCGGGAGCATTTACGCAAAACCCTGCGACAGCGTCAACTCATTGTCCCGGCCATTGACCTTATTGTCACAAAAATCTGTTTTGTCAGACAAATATCATTTGACGTGAGTGGCGCCCGGATATTACCTATCAATGGGGGAGAAAGAGCATGCTGATCCTTGTGACCGGTGCGACGGGCAAGGTCGGGCGGCGCTTCATAGCTGGGCTGCTTGACGATCCGAGATTTTCCAAAGCCCGTATTCGTGCGCTTTGCCATAATCGTTTGTACGAGGCGACCGACCGTGTCGATGTCTTCCAAGGCTCGATCGCCGATCGCGATGTCGTGGCAAAGGCGCTGGATGACGTTACCCATGTCGTGCATCTCGCCACATGCAAGGAAACGCCTGAAGACATTATGGATGTCACGGTCAAAGGTCTCTTTTGGCTGCTCGAGGAGTTCCGTACGAGCGTCACCGCACGCCAGTTCATCCTGATCGGTGGTGATGCGGGTGTGGGACATTTCCACTATCGCCATGACGGCCCGATCACCGAGAACGCCCGCCATTGTGCCTATCCGGGAAGCTATGCGCTCTCCAAAGTCCTGGAAGAGGTCATGCTGGAGCAGTTTGGCATTCAGTACGGCCTCAATGGCTGTTGTCTGCGCGCGCCCTGGATCATGGAAAAGGATGATTTCAAGTATTCGCTGTCTTTTGGAGACGACGTCTTTGGCGGTCCGGACTGGAAGACGCTCGTTCCGGAAGAAGCGGCACGGCGCTATGCGGCGATGGGTACGGTGCCGCTGCTCGTGGACGCCGACGGACGTGCACTGAAGCGCAATTTCGTCCATGTCGACGACCTTGTGTCGGCAATATTGGCAGTGATCGATAACCCCCGGGCGGAGCGGCAACTCTTCAATATCTGCATGGATCGCCCCGTCGACTATGCTGAAGTCGCCGCCTATCTCTTGCGCACGCGCAATCTCGACTCCGTCGACATACCGAGCCGCTTCCATTCCAATTGGATGGACAACAGCAAGGCGAAATACCTGCTGGATTGGCAGCCAAATTACAATCTCGAAATGCTTATCGACTCGGCCTGGCAATACGAGCGTTCGAAGGAGGAGCCTCGCATCGTCTGGTATCCGGGTTGATTTTGTGTGGCGGGCACGCGGTGTCCGTCTGTTTCAAGGGAGGAAACTATGAGGAAGGCATTACTACTTACAGCCGCAGTTTTAGCACTGACCGCCGGGCAGGCCCTGGCCAAGAAGCAACTCGTCATCGTCGTCAAAGGCCTCGACAATCCGTTCTTCGAAGCAATCAACCAAGGTTGCCAGAAATGGAACAAGGAGAACCCCACTGCGGAATACGAATGCTTCTACACCGGGCCGGCATCGACATCCGATGAAGCCGGCGAAGCGCAGATCGTTCAGGATATGTTGGGCAAGGCGGACACGGCTGCAATCGCAATCTCGCCGTCAAATGCAAAGCTGATCGCCCAGACCCTGAAGACGGCCAATCCGACGGTTCCGGTGATGACGCTCGATGCCGATCTTGCCGCCGAGGATGCAGCATTGCGCAAGACTTATCTCGGCACCGACAACTATCTGATGGGCGCCCGCATCGGCGAATACATCAAGAAGGGCAAGCCGAAGGGCGGCAAGATCTGCACGATCGAAGGCAATCCGGGAGCGGACAATATTCTACGCCGCGCACAAGGAATGCGTGACACGCTTACTGGCCAGAAAGGCTTGACCGAGCTGAAAGGCGAGGGTGGCTGGACCGAGGTCGCCGGTTGCCCGGTGTTCACCAATGACGACGGTGCCAAGGGCGTTCAGGCAATGACCGATATCCTCGCGGCCAATCCCGACTTGGACGCATTCGGCATTATGGGTGGCTGGCCATTGTTCGGTGCACCGCAACCCTATCGCGACCTGTTCAAGCCTCTGGCCGACAAGATCGCCAGCAACGATTTCGTCATTGGTGCCGCCGACACGATCGGCGACGAGGTCGCCATTGCGAAGGAAGGGCTGGTGACAGCGCTCGTCGGCCAACGGCCGTTCGAGATGGGCTACAAGGCACCGTCGGTGATGATGGATCTGATTGCCGGCAAGCCGGTTGAAGATCCGGTCTTCACCGGGCTCGATGAGTGCACCAAGGATACAGTCGATACCTGCATTCAAAAGTAGGTTTCACGGTTTGGCGCACCCGGTTCAAGGGTGCGCCGACTGCCCCACGAGACGGATCGAGAGATCCGCTGGGCTTGACGCGCCCTGAATTCCGCGCTTTGTGCCGGCGTCAATCGCAGGCGACTTCCTCGTTATTACGATTGTTTTGATCATCCGTGCAGACAGTCGAAAGAATGCTGAGGCAGTAGAAATAAATGCCTGACAAGAAATCGGGAAAGCCAACGGCTGCGGTCGAGGTGGAGATGGTTGACCGCTCGGCCACCACAAGGCGCCCAAATTCTCCCCGCATGACTGGGGCGAGTGTTCATGTGTCCTTGGCAGGCGAGATCGGTCTGCGAATCGTGCGCGGCGACTATCCGCCGGGCACGATCCTGCCAAATGAGGCAAAGTGGTCGCAAGTCTTTGAGGTCAGCCGATCAGCGGTGCGTGAAGCGATCAAGATGTTGATGGCCAAGGGCCTGCTTTCTTCCCGCCCGAAAATCGGCAGTTGGGTCGAACCCAAGGAACGTTGGAACCTGCTGGATCGAGATGTCTTGGGCTGGTATGCGGCATCTCCTGATCGTGAATCCTTTCTGAGGGCCGTGCAAGAACTCAGGCATATGATCGAGCCGGAAGCGACTGCGCTTGCTGCGGAGCGCCGAACCGACGAGCAAATGACCGCGATCAGTCGGGCCCTGCACGACATGGATCAGGCGACATCGCTCCAGCAGCGAACAGAATCCGATGCGCGATTTCACATCGCGATCTTGCGCGCCTCGGGAAATGATCTGCTGGTGCCGCTCGGCGTCTTGATCGAATCGGCGCTAAACCACCTCTTCGCCCATGTCACGCGGGAGGAAGACAACTTGCGCTACGCGCTGAAACTTCACGAAAATATTGAGAAAAGCATTCGACTGCAGCGGCCGAACATGGCGCGCAACGCAGTCCGTAAGGTGCTGGCAAATACCGACGAAATCATCGCACGGTGGTCACGATAGATTTTGCAGCTGGCGGGCTGAGGAAACGGTCGCCAGTCCCGCGTGCACGCGTCCGTCATAAAACGAGCTGTCCGCGATATCGGCTCGACAGCAGTTCCCCTCAGCATAGACCAAGATCCGAAATGGTAAGTCCTGCCTTACGAAGTCCTTCTACGCGGCGGGCAAAGTCCTCGGGGTTTCGAAATGGAAGGACGCGCCGGCGGCGCTCGACAGAAAAATCAGGATTGATCCGGAGTGCCTTCTCCCAGGCCTGCCGGCTCTCCTCCGGCCGGCCGAGGTGCCCATAGCATGAGGCTAGCAGGGCGTAGGCGGTCTCCGACTGAGAGTTTTGTTGGAGCCGCTGCTCGATGGCTGCAATTGCCCGCTCATATTCGCCGAGAGAAAAGTGCGCATCGGCGAGAAATTGGAAGAGAATTTCCGGATGGTGCGGATCGAGCCGCATCGATGCATCGAGTGTTTCCAGGGCGTCGGCGGGATCGCCGGAGAATATCTGGATATGGGCCATCAGCAACAGGAGTTCGGCGGAGTTGGGCTGCAGCGCGAGACCCTGCTGCACTTCTGCCCGCGCCCGGTCCAGCTCCCGGTTCCACATGCAAGCCATGCCCAGTGCGAAGCGGCCGTTGGGCTGTTCCTCCGCCATCTCCACGGCCTTCTGCGCGAGATCCATCCCGATCCGCAGCGAGCCTTCCGGATCGTTGCTCCAGGCGTTGACGTAGTCGAGCACGTGGGTGAAGGACATGAGTGCCTGGGCGGCCGCATATTGCGGATCGATGGCGATGGCGTCGGCCGCCAGGCTGCGGGCGGCTCTGTTTCCGGTTCGGGTATGGGCCGACGCCTGCTCGCGGCCACGTAACAACAACTCGTAAGCGTCGACATTGAGTGCGCGCCCTTGGGCTAATCGATCCTGGTCGCCATGCGTGAGGTTTAGCCTGAGCGCCGCCACGATCTCCTGCGTGAGCTCATCCTGAACCGCGAAAATGTCGGTGAGCTCGCGATCAAACCGGCTGGCCCAGATATGTCCGCCATTGCTCGCGTCGATCAATTGGGCGGTGACACGCACGCGGTTGCCGGCTTTGCGTACGCTGCCTTCAAGGACATAGCGGACGCCGAGCGCCTTAGCCATGTCAGGCACGGAAGCCGTTACATTCTTGTAGACGAAGGATGAGTTGCGGGCGATCACGTGCAATTCGGACAGCTTCGAGAGATCGGTGATGATGTCCTCGCTGATACCGTCGGAGAAATATTCCTGTTCGGCGTCGCCGCTCATGTTGTTGAACGCCAGTACGGCGATGGAGGGTTTATCGGGAACGGCCGGAATTGACGGCATTTCGATTGCGGGCTGCACCTGTCGTGCCGGGTTCGGCTGCGGAGTTCCGATCTGAAGGGAATAGGCCTGCATCGGTTCAGCGATATTCTTGAGCTCAATTTTGCCGAGATCGGTCACGGTAAGATCGAGCCGCGCTTTCACTTGGCGGTAGGCATCTTCGGAAAGGCAAATGGCGCCGGGCTTGGCAACTCCCTCCAACCGCGCGGCGATATTGACGCCGTCGCCCATCAAGTCGCCGTCACTCTCCTCGACCACATCGCCCAGATGGATCCCCACCCGGAACTCGATGCGATGTTCAGGCGGCACGCCGATATTGCGCTCGACCATGGCGGTCTGCACTTCAATCGCGCAACGCACGGCGTCCACGACGCTGCGAAACTCGATGAGGCTTCCGTCACCGGTACGCTTGACCACACGGCCATTGTGCACGGCAATGGTCGGATCGACCAGGTCGCTGCGCAGCGTTCTCAGCCGCGCCAGGATGCGATCCTCGTCCGCACCGGCGAGGCGGCTGTAGCCGACCACATCTGCGACCAGGATCGCCGCCAGTTTTCGCGTCACGCTCGTAAGTCCCAATTCCTCATCGGATCAAAGTAACACAGTGTGACCGGCAACGCCGCCAAATCCGATTGCCTTTGCTGAGAAGCTGTCCGGTGGCCGTGTACTTGAAGATGGTCGGTGAAGCCTAAGCGATACCCGCGGTTAAGCTCCGTCTTTCAGAGAGAAGGCAAGCACGTAGTCGCCGACGTCTTTCGAATAGGGTGCGCCGCCAACCGATATCAGGACATATTGCTTGCCTGTTTTCGGTGAGACGTAGCTCATGGGCGTCGCGCTCGAGCCGACCGGCAGGGGATATCTCCAGAGCTCGGCACCGTTCTCGGCGTCATAGGCGCGGATATAATAGTCCTGGAAACCGGCGAAGAAGACGATGCCGCCGGCGGTCGCCGACGTGCCGGCGTAGCTCGGCAGGCCCATCGGCATAGGCAGCTTGGTTTTGATCTTGAACGGTCCGAGTTCTTCGGCTGTGCCGGCCGGAACCTGCCACGCGATCTTTCGTGTCTTCAGATCCACTGCAGTGACGGTGCCGAAGGGCGGTTGCGTGCAGGGAACGCGGAGCCTCGATGTCCACATCTCGGTGGCCATGGCGTAAGGCGTACCGCGCTGCGGGGCGGAGGGGCCGTGGGCGGTCGTGGTGAGGGCAAAGTCGACATACTCCTCGCGTGGGATGAGTGCGAAGAGACTGGGGACGCGGATATCGTTCATGAAGACCCGGTTGTTGGGCAGATCGACCGATACGCTTCCCCAATTGAGGCCGCCCAGATTTCCCGGCTGCTGGATCGCATATTGCGTGCCGATCGGGGTGAAATCGCCGTCATAGCGCATCTTGCGGAAGGCGATGCGGCATGCCAGCTGATCGAACATCGTCAGGCCCCAGGCTGTCTGCTCCGTCACGCGCTCCGCACCGATTGTCGGCATGCCGACGGAGTAGGGCTGCGTCGGGGAGAGTTTCTCTTCCGGCGCGCCGCCTTCCTGCGGGACCGGCTTCTCCTGAACTTCGGCAAGCGGTGTGCCGGTCCGGCGGTCGAGGAGAAAAAGCTGCCCGCGTTTGGTGGCCTGCAGCAGAGCAGGCACGGTGGCACCATTGCCGTCAGGCAGGTCGATCAGGACCGGTTGGGCCGGCAGATCATAGTCCCAGATATCGTGATGCACGGTCTGGAATTTCCATTTCTCGCGACCCGTCGTTACATCGAGCGCCACCAATGTCGCGTTGTACTGATCGGCGAAAGCAGGGCGATTGACGCCGTAATAATCCGGCGTCGTATTGCCGAGCGGCGCATAAATGAGACCGAGCTTGTCGTCGAATGCGGCCGTCGTCCACATGTTGGGCGTGGCCCGCGTATAAGTCTGGCCCTCCGGCGGAAGTTTGGTAATCGCCGGGTTGCCGAGATCCCATGCCCATTCGAGCTCGCCGGTGACGACGTTGAACGCACGGATGACGCCGGAGGGTTCACCGACCTCCTGATTGTCCGTGACCCAGCCTCCGACGACGATCAGGTTGCGGGCAATCAGCGGCGCCGATGTCTGGAAATAATAGCCCGTCTTGACTTCGCCCATGCCCTGGGAAAGCTGCACGGTGCCATTATCTCCGAAGTCCTTGCAGGGCGCGCCGGTCTTGCTGTCGATTTCCAGGAGACGCGCATCGATCGTCGTCTGCACCAGGCGCTCATTGCAAAGACCATCGGCCGACTGAGCTTCCGTCGGCATCCTGTAGTAACCGAGGCCGCGGCAGCGTTGCCAATAAGGCGCCGTCGCCTTGGGATCGAAAGTCCAGCGAGGTTTGCCAGTATCTGCATCGAGCGCTGCGATCACATCTGTCGGCGTGCAGGTGTAGACCGTATCGCCGATCTGCAGAGGCGTGTTCTGATCGGCGCCATCGCTTTTTCCTGTGCGATATGTCCAGGCGAGATCGAGCTTGGAGACATTGCCGCGGTTGATCTGATCGAATGGGGAATAACGATCTCCTGCCGTGGTGCGGCCATAGGATGTCCAATCGGAGGGAGCGTTGTCGCCCTTGGCGGTTTTATAGGCGGTGATGTCGGCGGAGGGGTGGATGATCCCATGCGACCCGAAGCTAAGACCGAAGCCCGTGACAAAGATGAGAGCGGTCACCAAGGCGCCGCCATAAAAGAGCTTTGGGTTGGCGGCCGGGGAAAGCGATGGTGCAAAGAGAAGGGCAAAGCCCGCCAGCGCGATGGGGGACATCAAGCGGGCAAACAGCGCCCAAAAATTGAGACCCGACTCCCATAGTGCCCAGGGAAGGGTGAAAACGGCGACAAGCAGGACGATGAGGCCGCCCGACGTCTTCCGGCGCCACAGCAGAAGCGCGGCAACCAGATAGGCAAGCCCAACGATCGCGTAATAGGGCGAGCCGCCGAGGCGCAACAGCCAGGCGCCGCCTCCGATCAGCCCCAATCCGATAAGGGCGAGAACAATACAAAACAGCGTGGCCAGAAATTTCATAGTCCCCTCATCCAATCCGCCGCCCGATCACCTGGATTTCAACTCCGACCGTTGCATGGCCCTCGGGAAGCACAGGGCCATAGGTTGATGGTCAGAGATGCGTCTTCGGGAGAGGGCTGCTCTCTCGTTCAATTTTTACCTGATGTACCTGTGGTCACTGACACGCGGCCCCGACCCGGCAATGATGCCGCCGCCGCTCTACGGCAACGGCTTGCCATTCCAAATCGAGTCAATACTTCTGAAAGGGGCACAGATGTTTCTCGGCGAAAAGCTTGATCTAGCGAACGGGCGACCGACAGGATTCGACTATATGCGATTACTGTTAGCCTTTTCAGTGCTTTGGATACACACGGCCCGCGTCACCTATGGCGACGACCTGTTTCTTTGGGAGTCGCCATTCCGTCCTTTTATCAAATCAGTGCTGCCCATGTTCTTTGTCCTGAGCGGGTTCCTGGTGGCTGGCAGTCTTGAACGATCGAAGACATTGATCTCCTTTCTCGGTAATCGATTTATCCGAATCTACCCCGCTCTGGCGGTAGAGGTATTGTTGGCTGCCTTTATACTCGGAGCGATCTACACTGAGTATGACCTGCGTGACTATTTCACCGATCCTCAGTTCTTTACATATCTGATGAATGTCACGGGGCACATTCACTTCAATCTCCCCGGGGTATTCCTGGATAATCCTGACGCCGCAATGGTGAACGGGCAGCTCTGGACGGTGCCCTTCGAGCTTGAGTGTTATGCCGTGATCGCCGTTCTCTTCCTGCTCGGCGTGGTCAGGCGGCGAGTGATTGCCCTGATCGCCACGCCGGCGTTGATCATAGCCTTCGGTATCGCAAGATATTGGAAACATGAAAGCGATTGGGCAACTATGCCGACGACCGCGTCGGGCAATCTGCTCATTTGTGCTTTTCTTGTGGGGGTGACCTTCTATCTCTACAAGGACAAGGTTCTGTGGGATATCCGAATTTTCCTCGCCTCTGTGGCAGTGATACTGTGGGCCTACTGGTTCACCTCCTTTGGGGATTTCATTGCCATTCCGGCCATGGGATATGTCACGGTCTTCCTTGGTCTCACCTCGCCCCGCAAGCTCGGCGTCCTGCGTGGGGCCGACTACTCCTACGGCGTCTTCCTCTATGGCTATCCGATCCAACAGGCGTTCGTGGCGCTCGGCCCATGGGCGCATAACTGGTGGTTGAACGGGATCGTCTGCAGCATTGTTGCCGCTTGCTTTGCCGCCTTCTCGTGGAGATTTATCGAAAAGCCGGCGTTGAAATTGAGGAAACAAGTCACCTGGCTGGAAAACCTCAGTCTCCAACGCGGCGCAAAACGGCAACTGGCCGGCGCGGTCTCGAAATAGGTTTGTCGATATCGGCCTCGAGGCTGGCAATTCCATCGCAGGTGCTCAACCGGCAAGGACATCAGCAGGGCTCGCCATAGCGGCGGCCCTGTTTCGTTGTTGCCTGACCGATCGCCTCAGTTAAATATCCGGGTCCATCGTAGAGCCTCCAGTTTTCCTTAGGCTGCTGCGCAACCCCAATGCCGTTGATGTCACGCTTGCCGGAGAGGGTAAGTCCGATCGTTGCCAGCGCACATGCGCTCGAGCGTAAGCCTATGGCCAAATTCATCTTTTCAGAAACAACAATTGAACGTTCAGTTCGGCGAGAGAACGCCGTAGCTGCATTGCTGGCTCCTGTATAAACCCCGATGCCTAAATCTTTCTGGCCGCAATATCCAAAGATCTCTTGGGTTTAATCGGTAGAACGGCCTTGCTGGATGAATAGTCGAATATTCTCCGGCATTGTTCAGTCGATTTGCTGGGCTGGCGTTAGCAATATTTTAACCACAATAGGTAAAATACTTTGATCGGACTTCGTTTCGACTTGGGTTTTATCATGTCATCGAGGGCTGACGGTGGCTTGAAGGAGGTGTGAAGAGAGGATCGAATAATGCTGAAGAGCACGCTCGTCGTGGTTGCCGTCTCAATTGCCGCCGGAGCGACCATTCGCGCCTCGGCCTTTGCAATCTTTGCATTTCTGGTGGTCACGGCCCTGGGCGGCGTGATCCTGCTGAAAGGTTCCTCCTTGGCGGAGGCGATCGTTTCTTGCGTCGAAGTGCTTGTATTGATGGAGATATGCTATCTGGCGGGTCTATTCGCCTTTTCCTTGTGGCATATTCAAAAGCGCCGGAAAAAGAACTCCATCACGGAGCGCTCCCATCTCACGGGCAAGCGTCCTCATGGGTAATGACATGACCGAGGCCGCAGGATGCTCGGCTGCGCTATGCCAGGGTGTCTAAGCGCGTCGCGATCTTTTAGATTCGCTTGCCGCGCATTGGTCTCTGGTTTTGCGCGACATGCTTTAGGAATCGACTTTGGGCAGCAACGCATGCCGGGAAAGCAGCGCCGATAGCGTTTTTGCCATGATCACGAAGTCCAGCGTGAGCGTCCATTTAGACAAATATTCGACGTCGAGGGAAATTCCATTTCGATAGCTGACGTCGTTGTGCCCGCTGGTTTGCCAATGGCCAGTCAGGCCGGGACGGACGGCCATATAAGCATAGGCATGTTCACCGTAACGCGGCAGCTCTTCTTTGGTAATGGCGCGAGGCCCGACGAGGCTCATTTGGCCCAACAATACGTTGATCAATTGCGGAAGCTTGTCGAGGCTCGATCGCTTCAAAATATCGCCGACGACCGTGACGTGCGCGTCGGTCGTTGCGTCGGATCCTGTCGTCCGAAACTTGAGGCAGCCAAACTCTTTTCCTCTATAACCGATCTTGCGATGAGAATTGAAAACAGGGCCCCAATCACTTAGCGTGACGATGACTGCCGCCGACAGAAGGAGCGGCGACAGAAGGAATAAGAAACTTGCCGCAATGATGATGTCCAATGTGCGCTTCAGAATTCTGCTGATCAGACGGGGTTGTGACGAATTGAATGAACGTCTTTCCTGTCGAGCCCTGGCGAAATCTCGCCAAGGTTCGGTTGGGTTCATGCCCTGATTTTTTCCCGCCACCCGCGTCTCCGTTAGACAAATTCCAGAAATCACAGCCAAAGCTTGTTTTAACGCAAGTTTGGTGTCTGTGACCGAGGTCATAATCATGAATAAATTCTTTATATTCTAAAGAAATTCTTCGAATATATAAAATATTACCTTTGATTTGAACTATATAACAGAAATGTTATTTAGAATTTATTTTGAAATGCAGTATTTTTATTGTGTTGGTCGGATGTAGTCTTCGGATCGACAATTGTCATAAATTGTATAAAAACCGTCATGCAGCCTCAAAGATTTGTTTGAGATAGAATTCATTATGAATTTTATGATATATAAACATGAGCATTCGTCATAATTACGTATAGTTTAAACACGATTTTTTTATTTTATTACTGTTTGACTTTCTAATTTAACGTATTACGAATGTCGCTCAAGACAGTAAGTCAATTAGTCTGCGTGGAGTTGCGCATATGGACGGGGCGATTAGCACCAGAGACAACAGGACTAGAGGAAACGCAGCGCGAACAAGCGAAGCGGTTACTTGCGGGTCTGTCGGTACTGTTTACGACGGCCGGGCGGATTTGGATCACGAGTTCCCGTTTTGCCGCTCGAGTGTTCGCAAGTTTCGCCGCGGTGAGATTATTGCCGGCGCCGGCGTCGTCCTCGACATGTTCGCCCGCGTACAGCGCGGAATGGTAAACGCAAGCACCCCGCTTGCCGATGGACGAGAGTTCATCGTGGAAATCGTTCCGAAAGGCGGCTTGATCGGCGAATTGGAGGTGCTACGCAGGCAGTCTCTCAGCCTGGAATATCGGGCCTCGTCGGATTGCGAACTGCATTACTTCGACGGTCGGTTGCTGCGGGACCTGTGTGCGAACGATCCGCAATTTCAGGTGAAGATCTTGTCGAAGGCGCTGGCGCGTGTTTCCGAACTCGAACTGCGTATCATTTCCAATGCCGGATCGAGTCTAAGGCAGAGACTGGCCCGGACGCTGCTGCGTCTTTCTGCCCTCTACAGAATGGATGCGCAGAATAGCGGCGACGAGCTGATCATCTCGCAGCATGAGCTGGCCGCGACACTGCCGGCGTCGCGTGAAAAGGTCAACCAATGCCTGCGGCGCTTGCGCGAGAGCAAAGTGGTCGACGGGACACAGGGCAAAATCCGCATTCT
Source organism: Rhizobium sp. WYCCWR10014 (assembly GCF_001657485.1). Taxonomy (GTDB): domain Bacteria; phylum Pseudomonadota; class Alphaproteobacteria; order Rhizobiales; family Rhizobiaceae; genus Rhizobium. The sequence continues at coordinate 786,163 of NZ_LXFU01000037.1, read as the reverse complement.
CAATCGGAAGGCGCTGGAGGCTTATGCCGAGGGGGCGGGTCTCGCTTGAGGCGTCGCCGCGATAAAAAAACGGAACGGCAGACAGCTTCGACAGAACCCGCCGCCGGCGGGTTTTGTGTTTGATGACAGTGGGATTGATAGTCAGACGAAGCAGGCGGAAAGATCAGGAAAGGCTCTAACTCTTGTCTTCATGCACGTCGTCCCAAAATCGCTGCGCATTTTGGCGCGGCATACTTAGACTTCGCTCTCGGAAGCATTCCTCCAGTATTTCCAGCCTTCACCCTGTATGAGCCCGTGATCGGACAGGTCCTTCCAGCTTCTGTAGGTGCCCGTATCGTCATAGACGAAGTCATCCATGTCCTTGCCTGAGGAGTATACGGTATATTCTTCCGTATGTTGGGATCGGTGTGCCGCATCGGCGACCTTGTGCACGAAGGTCGACAGGAACTTGAAATGCAGAAGGGCGCCGGATACGCCGAGCGCTCCGCGCATGTCGCCCAAATTCAGGGAGAGCGGCCAGACCTGGTGCGATGATTTAAGAAACAGACGTTCACCCGCCACATAGACCAGGGGTATCTTGTTGAGCGCGGGGCCGTCCCAGAGCCGGTCGTGGAAATAGACGCGCCCACGAACGCCGCCCTTGATCCATATCGTCCAGTTGCGTTTGTCGAAATGCGCAACATAGCCGGAGCGGTCGAAGAGATTGCAGACCTCGAGCGGGTTGCGACCGGGTTCGCATATGTTTTCGAGAACGGGATGCGGGCTGTACATGTCGATCATGACCGAGCGGAGGGAATGGCCGCCCATGGAATCGATATAGGAAGTCAATTGATCGATCGGCCGTGTGTCGCAATGCGGATAGACCAGGAACTCATCTGCATCGACATACAGGACCCACTTCTCCCGGCAGTGGCGATTGATGACTTCGTTGATCCAGTCGTTTCCGAACCTCGCCGCCTTGTAGGAACCATGAGCCGAAAGAAGGGAGACATCGTCGAAGCTGGACAGCAGCTCGGCCGTGCAGTCGGTCGAGCCGTTGTCGATACAGATGAAGTGCTCAAAGCCGAGATCGCGATAATACTGAAGGAAGAAGGCCAACCGGTGTCCCTCGTCACGGATGACGCAGATGACGACGTGGCGCGCCTGCTTGAGCCCGTTGCGCAGCAGGTCATAGCGAACCTGCCGAGCCTTGAGCGACCGGCGCAGGCGGGCTTTCACGTAATGCGAGATACTGGCGGCGGAAGCCCTATAACTCATATTCTGTCCTGAAGATTATCCATTCCTGGAGTGAATGGATGAGTACTTTGCGCTTCCGTCTGCAAATCCACGGCTCGACCGGCGAGGCTGAGTTCAGTCACGCCGACATTCATGTCGGACCAACAATACATCATCATACGGCGTAGTCGCCAACCAGCAGGCTCTGGACCCTAGGATTGGGTCCTTCTTTCTCAATTGCGTGCTCGATGCGCGCCCGTATCGACCGGTATTTGTACAGCATCTTCCGATCGAAGGTTATTCCGCGATACAGCGAGTTGTAAATCGGATGTGCTTTGCGCAGGTCGACGTACACTTGGCTTTCCTTATCGGTCCACGGAAAGAAAGTTCCATGCCATGGCTTCGGATGCGCCATATAATGGACGATCGACAAGGAGGAAATGTTCACCAGATGAAGGAATTGTTTGGGAAAGTTCCAGCGGTTCGATACCAGGATGAGCGATGAACCGCAGACATAATTCAATGCACCCTGATCATGTTTGCCCTCGCAGGCCTCGGGATTTCTAGCAAATAGCTCAAGCGCCTCCTGCCCGATCCAGCCGTTTCGATGGAATTTCAGGACGCCTGCGTTGAAATAGTGGCTGTCCTTTCCGGTGTCGAGGAAGTCATGGATCGCCGTGTAATCGCGCGCCGCGAAAAACCTGCCCTCGGGCACAGTGGCACTTTCGAACGCACCGAGATCGCTGACGATCTGGGTATCCCCATCGAGGTAGATGATCTGGGTATAGTTGGAAGGCAGGATCTCGCAAAGGACCAGCTTGGCCATTGTGCTGACGCTGATGCGTCCTTGGAAATGCGAACTGTCGAGCTTGCCGAGCGAGTCCTGCAGCGCTTCGGTCGCATCGGTCAATATGACCCCGCTCCTTGCTAGCAGGGCTTTCAGCTCTTCGAAATTGTCGAGATGTTCCGACATCAGAACGCAGACATCGGTCGCAGGGCTTGCGAATTTGCGAGCCTGAAGCGCCGAGAGAATGGTCGGAAATGAATACTCGACATCCGTGACGTAGACGACGCACTGGTTGTTCATGTCATCACCTTTCCGATTGTGCGCAATACAAGTGAATCGGTATTGTCTTTGCGAGGCGAGGGACCAGTTGTGAATTGAGCCGACGGGTCTGTCATATGAAGGCCCTGTTCGGTATATATAGGCCAGCATCCAGTGCGCTGGTGCTGAATCGGTGTCTGGCTATCGGCGGCTTTTGTATGTTTCATTGTTGAGATATTCACCATGAAGAGTGCCTTGCCTGTCATAAGGCTATGTTTCGACATGTTGTTTCGCGGTATGGCGATTGGTGCCGGGACGCTTGTCGGAATGCGGAGGGAAGCGGGATTTTCATGTTGATCACCACACTCGGGGCAGCCGTGATTTCTATCGCTGCCGGGGCTTCCATCCGCGCCTGGGCTTTCGCGATTTTTGCAATCCTGGTGGCAATCGGCTTCGGCGGCGTGGCTTTTGCCGGCGGGTCGTCCGTGATCGCGGCCATGCTCTCCGGTATCGCCATCCTCGTGCTCATGGAAATCGGCTATCTGACAGGCGTGTTCCTGTCGGGGCTTTTGCGGCGCAGTGCCAAGCTGCGCGAAAACAATTCCGTTGCAGATAGCGTCGCGACCACCAGCGAGCGCCCGCAAGGCTGATGTCGGCATAAAACCCGCAGCATAGGCCTCTGCGGCTGGCCTCGCAGGACGGCGTTTGTCGGATGTGCTGCTTTTACAGGCGATTCTTGAAAGATGCGGTGCGCCCGGCCGGCTTCGGCCCAATGCGGGCACGCCGATGGCTCGACGAGATTGCCATCCCGCGCCTTGGCGGAGTTTCAAAGCGGGCGTCATCGTGTTGAAAACATCGGCGCTCTCATCAGAGATGCCGATGCCTCCAGCGGGGTTCTATTGGCGAGCGATCGGGTCGCGCGCCGGGGGGAGGTATTGGTTGCCAGGCAGCCGGCCGCCAGACCTGCAGTGGTGCTGAACAGCAAGCCGAGATCCGTGCCGCTCCCCGATATCGCTGCGGAGGCGACCTGCGCGATGGATGCCATAACCGCAGCGTTTCCGATCGCGTGCGTCTCCCGATCGCCTGACATGTGCCGGCCGGTGGCCCTCGCAAGGCTGTACAAGAAGGCGGCGAAGAGAAGAGTGCCGGTCAATCCGACATTGGAGAGCAACGCGGCGATAAAACTCGAGGCCCGAACCGTGCCTAGCCCGGCGCCGAAGGTGGCGGTATCGACGAATGCGATCAATGCCAGTGTATTCCAGGCGGTGCGCTCTTCACCGGATTGCGATTGGAGCTTGTCCGACAAGGTGGTGCTCATCAGGCCGGCGATGGAATTCCACGCATCGGGGGCAAGGCTGAGTGCGACGATGGCGCAGGGAATCAAGAACAGCGTGATCACCAGGAAAGTCACATGCGGGGTCTTGGCAGGGCCGTTGATCAGTCGTTTCAGGCAAAACAGAACGAACATGCAGACAACGAAAATGCCGGCAATATAGGCGGTTGTCGATGTGCAGAGGACGATCGTCGGGCCGATGAAAAGCGTTGCAAGTCCTGCCATACGGCTTTGGACGCGCTCCAGCCAGAGCAGAAGCGTGAAGGAAAAATAGGCCAATGCGACCGCGCCATAAGTGCTTGCTTCGGGGAACGGGCCGACGATGCGTTTGAAGCCGCTGATCGTCTCGGCCGTATGCATCGTATAGTTCGCGTTTCTGATGACATCGAGCAGGTAGGACTGGTCGGTGAGGAATGTTCCGATATCAATCAATGCCAGGGTAAAACATGCGATCGAGGCGACGATTAACTGCAGTGCGATGAAACGGGCATAGCCGAGCCTGGCAAGCCCCGAGACGACGGCAAAGCAGGCGAGGTCGCCGAGCAGATAGACAGACTGGCTGAGATTGGACGAACCCGGCGACAGGGGAGCCGCTACCGTCGACATCATGCCCGTGGTGTCTCGCGCAGAGGAGTAGACGAGGGTCGCGCCTGCAAAGATGCGCGGCAAAAAGAAAGATGATGCCACCGAAAACAGGATGTAGGCGGCAAACCAGAAACCGGGACCCGGATAGGCCATGCTGGCGAGCGTCGCCTGTGTTTGAGCCGGACGCAGCAGGGCGGCTACCACGAGAAAAAGCACGAGAAGATGGCTTGGCTGGATGCTGCTGCCGCCAAGCGCGGGCAATTGCAGAGCCGCTGCGGCTCCGAGCAGCGTCGACAGGCAAAGGGTCGTGATCGCAAAACGCGCGCCGTTGACCATGCTGAGCAGGCCAAGCAGCAGAACGATGAAGCCGATCGGTTCTATCGACATGCTTCAGATCCCGATCCGGACGGAGAGCGGGAGGCATCGGGTTTGCCGAAAACCGGCATCCGCCTTCCGACGCAATGCCCGAGGCGAAAGCCGCCAGCTGTCGTTAATGGTCACGACCGCCCCCTAATTCGATCCCGTCTGGGATATCCAGCCGGGAGCCGTCTGATTGTCGCCTGCTACATCAGACAGCGGGACTGCCGAGCTTTGCTGCTGTGGCGCGGACTGCAGCTGCAGCGGCGGCGATGGCGTCTGGAGATCCGTGTCGATGCCGATTTCGACGACATCATGCGGCCGCAAGCTGGTCGTCTCGTCCGCCTCGATGTTGCGATAAGTGCCATCGTCGTTGCGACGCACGATCCTGTAGTTCTTCTGCGCTCTGCCAAGACCCGGCATGTCCGTATTCATCTGGGCGAGTTGAGCGCTGTAGCCAGCCTGTTCGCCCAGAAGCTGGGCCACCTGGATGTCGATTGCCGCCCTGCCGATCGCGAGATTGACCTGGTTGAGCAGCTCCTGGTTTTCGCTGTTCTGCCGGTTGACGATATTGATCTTCGAGCGATCGGCTTCGCTGAGCCCCTGGCGAGCCGTGGTCAGCGCGACCTCGAGATCGATCAGGGTGCCTTGTGCATCCGCGACGCCGCGGTCGACCGTGACCTGCCGGGAATTGCTGACCAGACCCTTGCTCACCAGGCTGTTGACATTATCCAGTTCCTTTTGCGCAAGGTCGATCTGCCGCTTTTGCGAATTGATCTTGGCCTCGAGTGATTGGACCTGCTGGCCGTAGAGACGGGCGAGGTCGCTCGCCGCTTCGATCTGGCTTTCGATATCGACGCGTCGCAGCCGCATCAGGTTCAATTCCTGCGCCTTCAGCTTGTCCACATCGGGTGTTCCGGCGAGCTCGGCAGGGATCTCGAAACTCTGTTCGCCGGCGATCTCGGCGCGCAACCGCGCCTGGCGCATCAGAAGGTCGCGCCGGTTGAGAATGGCCGTTCGGTAGGCGCCGGCAGCCTGGATCCGGTCGCGCTCGAAGACGGTATTCTCCTCGCGCTCGCGAAGGAAGCCGCCGGCGATGCTGACGGCCTTCATGACCGTCATATCGGCTTCAAAAGCATAGCGCCCGGGGGTCTGCACGGTCCCGGTTACGAAGATCGGCGCATGCTGGGCAATTTCCACGGCGATGAACGGCTTTCCCGGCAGTTCGGCCTTTTCGGAGAGCGCGGTGGCGATCGCATCGGAAACCTGCTCCGTCGTCTTGCCGATCGCCTGCACCTGGCCGGCAATCGGAATCGCCAGATTACCGGCATCGTCGACTGTATATGTTCCGCCGAGGGCTTCCCAGCTGGCATACCGGGAATCCGACGATCGCCATTCGACGACACGCAGTCTCACCTGATCTTCCGGCACGAGGGTGTAGTTTTCCGCATGGGCGACGCTCCAGCCGGTTACGCCGGAAAATACCAGCAAGGCAAGGGCGACGGAGATAAGGCGACCGGACAAGGATGTGCGCTGCATTGTCTGTTATCTCCGTTTCGTTGCGATCGACGGCGAAGGCATCTCGCGCGGCGCGGGATTGCCCAATTCCAGGATGCGGGACGGAGAGACGCGGCCGACAAGAAGATCGGATAGCGCCAGAAAATTGCCGTTCAAGCGTCCCCATCGATCGATCAAGCGGTCATTGAATAATAGGCCCCGCATATTCGCCAGGATGTTGCGGCCGATCTGTGCGACAGCACGGCCCTTCGACATCGTGCCCTTCCGCATCAGGTAGACAGGATTGGCAACTTGCGAATAGCCGAGTCTTCGGCCGGGCTGGCGCCCGGATCGGACGCCGAGATGGACGCCGCGAGCGCCTTCGACACGCACGGATCTGCCGTAGCGGGCGATGGACCGGCTGAAATCGACATCTTCGAGCCAGCCGTAGAGCGGCAGCTGTTCATCGAAGGCGAGCGCATGCTGGAGAACGGGTGAAAGGCGAACCGCCATGTTGCATCCGTAGGCGTTATAGACCTCCGCCACCTGCCCGGCCCTTTCGCCGGCAGTTTCAAGAACCTGCAGGGCCTTTGACATGCCGAGGCCGCCATCGAGGACGCCGTCGGCCAGGACTTCGCCAGTGGCGATCGCCACGTCGGGGTTTGCTGCAAAGATAGCCGCCATCCGAGGCAGAAAGGTCGCGGCGGGAATGAAGTCGTCATCCAGGAAGATCAGAATATCCGTATCGGCGGCGGCGGCCTGGATGATCCTGTTGCGCTGGGAGGTCAGGCCACGGCTGCCGACGATAACTTCCACATCCAGGCGGTCGGCGAGGCCGGCGGCGTCGTCGATCACGGGCACACAGACGATCAGCCGCTCGGCCTGGTCCGGCAGGGCGGTGAGATAATCGACGGTCTCCCGCAGTATCGAGGGGCGGCCTGCCGAAGCAATTCCCACAGCCATTCGCAATGGGCGGCGCGCGCGGTCCTCCATGGCTTCAGCGCCGCAATGAACAAGCGCCGGTCCGATCGGGCTGTCCTGCCTGGTTGCTTCTGCCGAAAGTGAAGTCATGACTCTATTCTTTTCGGTGCATGGTTGATGATCGCGCCGAGGATCTCCGCGCCGACATTCCGCAGGGTCTCGATGACGTGCATGGTATCGTCGATCGAGGTGTGCCCGTGCGACGTGACCACGAGGATACCGTCCAGTTCCGGCGCGATCGCATTGGCATCCGGCGAAGCAGAGAATGCGGAAATGTCGACGAATATGGCGTCGAACTCCTTTTTCAGATCGGCGAAGCTCAACTGCGTGCGACGGGAACTGAGGCGAATGGCCGGCGTCACCGCTTCGACTTTGCCGAGGGGCAGGAACTTCAGCGTCGGGGTGAGGGGCAATGCCGCCGTCTGGATCAGTTCGCCATTGTCGAGAACATCGACGAGGCCTGTGGAACTATGGGGCGCGATCGATTTGCTGAGCGACGATTTCTGTGCAGCCGCATCGATCAGCAGCGTCTGTGCTCCTGATATCGCCGAGAGCACCGCGAGTTCGCATGCGATGGTCGATGCCCCGCCGCCCGGATTGACGGCGACGATTCCAATGACAACCCGGCGTTTGCGCCGAAGACCAACGACCGTCGCGCTCAGCTCCGTCATGCCTGGAATAACGGGATAGGTAGCTGCGGTGCCGCTGCTGCCGGTACCGGCGGCGAGGAAACGCGCAGAGTGACCATTGCGGGTCCTCGATGTCGCCAGCAAAGTGACAAAGGGCAGCCCACCGGCTTCCGCGATCTGATGGGGCCGGACGATCCGGCGATCGCCAGCGTGCCTTATCATGGCGAGTGCGAAGCCGACCCCAAGACCAACCGCCGCCGCAAAGGCGATGATGAGCGTGCTGCGTGGTCTGGCTTTCGAAAGAGGCAGGGTGGCACGAGAGACGATCGTGGCATCCGACACCGGGTAGGTGATGCGCTGCTTGGCTTCGGTCAGCTGATTCAAGGTATTTTCATAGAGGGTGCGGCGGGCGTCAGTCGCGCTCTGCAGCTCCGCAAGCTTGAATTGATCGCGCGGATTGCTCGTGAAGCTGGCCAGGGCACTGGCAGCTTCGGCCAGTCCGCGCTGCTGCTCACTTACGAATCTGGTCAGCCATTCGCTGTATTGCCGGGACGCATTGGCCTTCATCGCGATATTCTTCTGGATATACTGTCTGGCGAGCGTGTCGGCGATATCGACGGCCCGCTGCGGGGTCGATGCCGCAGCCGATATCTCGATGATCGTCGAACTCCCGACCCGGCGTACTCCCATCATGTTCAGCAGCGTGGCGACCGCCCGATCACGGATCCGCCCGTCCTCGATCTGCTGTTGCGGCTGTGGGTCACGCGGTCCTGTGCCTGCCGCTTCCTGCGATGCCGTATCCGGTTCGGAAGAAACCCCCATCAACCAGTTCTTTGCCCTATCCTGCAGCGAAGGCGTCTGATCGACAAAGTCAGGATCTGTATCGAGACCAAGTGCCGTTACCGTTCCACCGACGACATCGCTGGATTTGGCGATCTCCAACTGTCCCTCGATGAACGCGTCTTCCGCGAAAGCCCTCTGGGCTTCGGAGCCGCTGACCTGGGGGACGATCACAAGTTGCGTGTTGGCAACGAACGTCGGTTCGGCGGTCAGCACGTAGCTCCCTGCCATGACGAGGAAAGCGAAAGTCGTCGCCGCAATCCACAGCCAGCGCATTCTGAGAAAGAAGAGCATATCCCGCAAGGTGAGCGGCGAATTCCCGCCGGTGGCCGCGGTAGGCAGAGATATCGGAGAAACACCGCTGAAGATCGTGCTTGAGGTCATGTCGTCCTAATCCAAAATGGCGAGATCACGGAGTAACCGGGTAGTGGCTGCTTGGAGGGACGGGGGAGTAGCGTGTCTTCCGATTCCAGGCGCGATCGGCGGCTCTCCCCATGAATGCTCAATACGAGCCACGCTGCGAAAACAGAGCAGGAATGGTCTTGGCAATGATGATGAAGTCCCGGCCGAGCGACCAATTGCTGAGATAATGAACGTCGAGCGAAACCCGGTACTCGTAACTGACATCATTGCGCCCGCTGGTCTGCCAGTGACCGGTCAGGCCCGGGCGGACGGCCATGTAGGCCCATACATGCTCGCCGTAGCGCGGCAATTCCTCGGACGTGATCGGCCGGGGGCCGACAAGGCTCATGTCGCCACGCACGATATTGATCAGTTGGGGAAGCTCGTCGATGCTCGACCGCCTGAGGATATCACCGACGGCCGTGATCCTCGGATCGTCCTTCAGCTTGCGTGTCTCTTCCCATTCGCTTCGCGCAGCCGGGTTGCTTTGCAGCAATTCGGCAAGCTGAGCACTTGCATCGGTCCTCATCGTGCGAAACTTGAGGCATCCGAAAGGCGCTCCGCCGACGCCGATGCGTGTATGGGAATAGAAGACCGGGCCGCGGTCGCTCATCTTCACGATCATTGCGACGATCAACAGAAGCGGGGAAAGCAGGATCAGGGCCGTGACTGCGATGAGAAGATCTATCGCGCGCTTCGACGATCTGCCTGCCGCACGAGGCCGGGACGAATGGAGATCGCCGTCTTTCGCGGACCGTCCGACACGCGACCACGCCTCGAAACTATGTGCTTCCCATGTCATCGGTGGTCTCCAAAACATTCCGATTAAGAACCGTTCAAAGTTTGCTGCGCCGCACTCTGGTTGTCTGTTACCAAGGTCATAATCCTTAATAAATTCTTTATGCTACTAACGGGCAATCGAGAATTCGGATTAAACCTTGATGGCCTTCTTTTCATTTCAAACAACAATCTAATCTAATTCGTGGTGATTATCCGATGACACTTATTTATCAGTTTTGATATCATCATTTCGATTATTGCTGTTTTTAATTCAGTAAGGCATTTTAATGGGCGGTTATCTTCTATCGATTGGCGCTTTTTTGGCTTCGTTGAGATTTTGTGGTCCATTTATGGTGTATATTTTGTTTTGAAGCTAAATATATACTTTATCTTTACGGCATATCTCCGTGATGTTATTTGACTCTCATATTAAGACAATATAAATGATGCAATGCAGCATTGCCTATGGTTATCGAGTGGAGTTATGCGCATGGATGGGGCGACACACGCATCAGATCGCAGGGCCGGCATCGGCAAGGCGGCGATATCGGCTAACGGCGGCATTCATCTGAATAGCCGCATCGTCATCGACGACGAATTCCTTTCCTGCCGGTCGAGCGTCCGGCGTTTCCGGCGCGGCGAGATCATCGCCGGGGCTGGCGTCCTCGTCGATACGTTCGCGCGCGTCCATTCGGGGGTGGTCAGCGCCAGCACGATGCTGCCCGACGGCAGGGAATTCATCGTCGAGATCATTCCGAAATCCGGCCTCATCGGCGAGCTCGAGGTTCTGCGCAGGCAGACATTGAACCTCGAATACCGCGCCGGTTCCGCCTGCGAACTGCATTTCTTCGAAGGCCGGCTGCTGCGCGATATGTACGCCAGCGATCCCTGCTTTCGCGAAAAGGTCTTCTCCAGGGCGCTGGCGCGTATTTCAGAGCTTGAACTCCGGATCATTGCCAATGCGGCGTCGAGCCTGCAATCGAGGCTGGCCAGCACACTGCTGCGGCTCTCCACGGTTTATGGAAAAGATGCGGCAAATAGCGGCGACGAACTGATCATCTCGCAAAATGATCTGGCCGCGACGCTGCCGGCGTCCCGCGAGAAGGTCAATCAATGCCTGCGGCGCCTGCGGGAAGGCAAGATCATCGACGGGGGCCAGGGCAAGATCCGTATCCTCAACCGCAAGGCGCTGGAGGCCTGTGCCAACGGCGCAGTTTCGGTGAAGTGATGCGACCGTCGCTTCCCGAGGCCCTCCGATCCGCCGCAAGCGTCGGCCGGTTTCCCGGCCCCGGCACGACAAAGATCGATCGCGTGGTCATCATCGACGACTATTCGGTCGCCAGAGGCGGTGCGACGGCGCTGGCGGTGCTGTCCGCCAAGCTTTTTCGGGGCCTCGACATCCCCGTGACCTATATTTGCGGAGATGACGCCGCCAATGCGGAGCTCGTCGCACTCGGGGTCTTAATGGTCGGGCTGAACAGCCGCGATCTGCTCAGTGCCGAGCGTGCGAAGGCTTTCGTGACCGGCATTCACAATGGCGCCGCCGTCCGTATGGTCGGGAACTGGATTGCCGCAAACGACACCGCCAACACCGTCTACCATGTGCATGGCTGGCACCAGATCCTGTCACCGGCGATTTTCAGGGCGTTGCTGCCGGTCGCCAGACGATGTGTGGTGCACGCGCATGATTTCTTCACGGCCTGCCCCAACGGCGCCTTCTTCGACTATCAGGCGCAGGAAGTCTGCCTTCGACGCCCGCTGGGCGGAAGCTGCATTGCGACGGCCTGCGACAAGAGAAGTTATTCGCACAAATTGTGGCGGGTTGCCCGCGGCTCCAATATCCTCCGGCGGCTGAAGGATCAGGCCGATTTCGGCCGCATCATCCTGCTGCACGAGAAGATGGCAAGCTTACTCGTCGGCGCCGGATATCGACCGGAACGACTGACGACGATCCGCAATCCCGTCGCTCCGCTCTCCATCAAACGCATCGAGGCGGAGGCCAACGAGGAGTTCGTCTTCATCGGGCGGCTGGATGAGGAGAAGGGCATAGAGGACGCCGTGGCCGCCACGCGCAAAGCCGGCGTCAGGCTCTGCGTGATCGGGGACGGGCCGCTGATGCCGCTGGTTGCGGCTTCGGGAGATCACGTCAGGGCCGTCGGCTGGCAGTCGCATGAGGAGATCGGCCCGACCATCCGCAAGGCGCGTGCACTGTTGATGCCGTCTCGCTATCCCGAGCCATTCGGCCTCGTCGCTATCGAAGCGGCCAGGAGCGGTCTGCCGGTCATCATGTCGCGCAGCGCCTTTCTTGCCGAAGAAATGCAAAGAGCCGGCATGGCGATCGCCTGCGATACGACTGACGAAAGCGCCTTTGCCGATACTTTGACGCGATTTAGCCAAATGCCGGGGCACGAGGTCCGCGCCATGAGCGAGCGGGCTTTCCTGAAGTCGCCGGATCTTGCGTCGACACACGAGGAATGGCGCGACGCGCTTCTTTCCGAATACCACAGCCTGATTTCGACGAATGCGGTTCCTGAGCTGACAGACGGTGTGGCGATACAAGGAGTATTGAGTTGACCCTTAAGGCAACAACCTCTCTTCCCGACGCTAGGGCATTTCTCGGCGATGCGCCTGTCATGGCGAAAAGACGTGTCACTGATGCCGGAAGCGCGAGCGATACCAAGCAGCTTCGTGTCGCCATCGTGCATTATTGGCTCGTTTCGATGCGCGGCGGCGAGAAGGTCGTCGAAGAGCTGTGCCGCATGTTTCCGCAGGCTGACATCTTCACCCTCGTTTGCAACCGGGATCGCATCAGCGATTTTCTGAAGACGCGGAACATCCGCACATCCTTCCTGCAGAAGATCCCCGGTGCAAAGCGGCATTATACCAAGATGTTGCCGCTGATGCCCTTCGCGCTCGAGCAGTTCGATCTGCAGGATTACGATCTCGTGCTGTCGAGCGAATCCGGACCCGCCAAGGGAATCATCACGCGCGCCGACGCGCTGCATGTCTGCTACTGCCATTCGCCGATGCGCTACATCTGGGATCAGTTCCATGTCTACCGCCATGGCCTGCCCTGGGTGGGTCGCGCAATGATGTCGATCACCGCACCCATGCTACGCGCTTGGGACGTGACGACCTCCTCGCGGGTCGATGTGTTCGTTGCCAATTCCGATTATGTCGCGAGCCGCATCCGCCGCTTCTACGACCGGGAATCCATCGTCATCCATCCGCCGGTTGCGACCGACGATTTTGCGGTGGGGAAGGGGAAGGGCGAGTTCTATCTCTATGCGGGACAGCTGACCACCTACAAGCGGCCGGATATCGCCGTTCGCGCCTGCACCGAGGCCGGCAGGAAGCTGGTCGTCATCGGCGAGGGCGATCAATTGGCCTATCTGAAGTCGATCGCCGGACCGACCGTCCAGTTCCTCGGCCATCAGCCCTTCAACGTTCTGCGCGACCATCTGTCGCGATGCCGTGCCCTCTTGTTTCCGGGCACGGAGGATTTCGGCATCCTGCCGGTGGAAGCCATGGCATCAGGGCGGCCGGTCTTGGCTTTCGACGCCGGCGGCGCCCGGGAAACCGTTTCCTCGCCGCAGGTCGGGTTTCGCTTCGCGCAGCAGACTACGGAAGCTCTGTTGGAAACGATGGCGGCGTTCGAAGAGGTGGAGGACGATATCGATCCGCATGCCATCCGCGCGCACTCGCTGAAATTCTCTTCCGCCGTGTTCCGCGACCGTCTGTCCAGCCTGATTGAGCAGCAACTGACCAACCATGGCGACCGATCCGCCGAGGTCTTCAGAAGACGGGCAGGCTGAGGGCAAGGAACGGAGCTGCCTGTCTTGCTGCTGGGACCGAAACCGTCTCAATCCGTCGATGAGGAATAGAAGATAGATCATGTCAAGCGTATCTCAGAGGACGGCGACGGCGAGTATCTGGACCATCAGCGGAAAGTTCCTGGCGCGACTGCTCGATTTCGTCAGTCTCCTGATCCTCGCAAGGCTTTTGAGCCCGGCGGATTTCGGCCTTGTCGCCATCGCGACCTCGGTTCTGATCATCGTCGAGACAATCCTGGACCTGCCGCTGACGCAGGCCCTGATGCGCCAGCCGTCACCTTCGGACGACATGTTTGCCACGGCCCTTACCCTCAGCCTGCTTCGAGGCGTGACCATCAGCATGCTGATGATGTTCATCTCCTGGCCGATGGCTCTGATCTATGACGATCCCCGGCTTTTCTCCCTTGTCGCCGTGCTCTCGATTGCGCCTGCCATGCGCAGCGTGATCAGCCCGCGCATGGTTCTGTTCATGCAGCGGTTCGATTTCAAACGCGAATTCGCACTCGATCTCATCACCAAAGGGTCGACACTGCTGTTCGGTGTCGGGGTGGCGGTCGCGACCGGCAGCTATTGGGGACTGGCGATCGGCGCGGTTGCTGGCCCGACCGCCGCGGCGATCACCTCCTATGTCTTTGCGCCGATGCGACCGAGGTTCAGCCTTTCCGAGTGGAAGCACTTTCAGGACATGATCAGCTGGAACACCGTCTCGCAGGTGCTGAGTTCGATCAACTGGCAACTGGACCGGCTGCTTTTGCCGCGCTTTACGGGCTTGTCGACTTTCGGCGCCTTCAGCGTCGCCGACAATATCGCGGGTATTCCATACCAGACCTTCGTCGGGCCATTGTTGCGTCCGCTGATGGCGGCATTCTCGACCGTCGATGACCGTCGTAATCTGATCGCTGCCTATCTGAAGGCGACGAATGCGATCACCTTCGTCGCAGCGCCCATCCTCATCGCGCTCGCTTTGCTTGCCGATCCGGCCGTGCGGATCATCGTCGGCGAGAAATGGGCATCCGCGGCGCCGATTCTGCAATGGCTGTGCATCGGCAGTCTGCTCGGTCTTCCGACGAACATGATGCCGCCACTGGCGATGGTGCTCAACAAAACCCGTTATCTCGCTCTCCGGATGTTTGCCGAGTTCGCCGTCAGGGTTCCGGTCACCATCCTGGGCATTGTCTATTTTCAGGTGGCAGGAGCACTGGGCGCGCGGATCGTGGCGGTGCTTGTCGCCTATGCCGCATCGCTGATCATCACGCGGCAGCTGATCGGCGCGACGTTCGCCGCTCAGTTGCACGCGTTTTTAAGGCCTCTGGCCGCGAGCGTGCCGATGATCGCTTTCCTGCTGTGGATGGAGCCGATGCTCGCCGCCATGCCTGTCGGCCTCAACCTGATCGTCAGCCTGGCGCTTTGCGGCGGGGCGGCAGTGGCAATCTTCTGGGTCTTCGCGCTGCTCGTGTGGCAGATTGTCGGAAGGCCCGACGGCATCGAGACTATCATCGTCCAAAGGCTCATGCCGCGACGAAACGGAGTTCTCATCTCATGATCGAGACAAATGCAGCCCAACGATTGGTTTGGCGTTTTCGGAGGAGCAGAATGCGTTACGGGATATCTTCTAAGGCTCTCGGTTTGCTTATCGTTCTTGGTCTAGGCGCGTTGCCCGGCCAACCCAGCGTGGCTCAGGAACCACTCAATATCAATGCGTACCAGCTGACGTTCGAGGAGAGCTTCGACAGTCTCGACGTCTCGGCCTGGGGAGAGAGAAGCTCCCGCTGGATCGCCCATACGCCCTGGAACGGCGATTTCGGCGACGCCCGTTTCACAGATCCGGCCCCCGGCTTTCCGTTTACCACCGATCAGGGAATTCTGAAGATCGAAGCGCGCAAGGAGGCCGATGGAACCTGGCGCTCGGGCCTGCTGTCGTCGGTGAACCCGAAAGGCGAAGGGTTCTCGCAGCAGTTCGGCTATTTCGAAGCACGGATGAAGCTGCCGCCGGGCAAGGGCGTCTGGCCAGCCTTCTGGCTCATCGGGCTCGACCGGTCGAAATACACCGCCGAGATCGACGTCCTGGAATATTATGGGCGCGCGCCCTACGAATTCAGCATGGGCTTTCATATCTGGCGTCAGAGCCAAGGCGGCCAGAATACGACCGGCGGCCATTGGCAAAAGGTCCAGGACGGCATTTTGAACAGCGAATATCACACCTACGGCGTCGATATCCAAGCCGACAAAACGAGCTTCTACTTCGACCGTCAGTTCATCTGGAGCTTCGACACGCCGAAGGAGTTCCACATGCCGTTCTATCCGCTGGTGAACCTGGCACTCGGCTCGGGTTGGCCGATCGATGAAACGCCGAATCCTTCCATACTGCTTGTCGACTATATTCACGTCTACCAGCGCAAGCCCACCGACGCGGCAAATTGAACAATTGAGGGGATAGCCGTTCCGTCGCTAAAGCGCGTCGCGATCTTTCAGATTCGCCCTCGCGCTTTAGGTCCTTGTTTTTACGCATGA
Organism: Rhizobium sp. WYCCWR10014; assembly: GCF_001657485.1. Classification (GTDB taxonomy): domain Bacteria; phylum Pseudomonadota; class Alphaproteobacteria; order Rhizobiales; family Rhizobiaceae; genus Rhizobium. Next base: position 770,155 of record NZ_LXFU01000037.1, on the reverse strand, counting down.
TTTCGTCCGAAAACCGATCACACTTTTCGGCATCATGCTCTAGCGGCCGCAGTTGAGACCGGTTTGCGGGTCGAAGAGATGCATAGCCTCCTCGTCGAAAAAGAGGGTGAGCTTTTCGTTGTCGCGGATCGGTGTGCGTGGCGGCAGGCAGGCCATCAGGCGCTGATTTCCGGCAAGGGCGGTGACGACGAGTTCCGGGCCGGTCAGCTCTGCGACCTCAAGGGTTGCCTCGATCGACGGGCCTGCGCCGTCGGTGCGAAGCGCCTCGGGACGGATGCCGAGGACAAGGTCGCGGCCATTGCCGGCCGTCTCGCGGAAACGAGCGGGCAGGGGCAGGATCGTATCGGAGCCTGAAAGCGCCAGGCCACCGTCGCCCGCCGTCGCCTTCAGCAGGTTCATCGGCGGCGCGCCGACGAAGGTCGCGACATAGAGCGTTGCCGGATGGTTGTAGATCTCCTCCGGCGTGCCCAGCTGCTCGATGCGGCCGTCGCGCATGACGGCGATGCGGCTTGCAAGGGTCATCGCCTCGATCTGGTCATGGGTAACGTAGACGACCGTGGTCTTCAGCATCTGATGCAACCGCTTGATCTCGGTGCGCATCTCCATGCGCAGCTTGGCGTCAAGGTTGGAGAGCGGCTCGTCGAAGAGGAATACCTGAGGCTTGCGCACCAGCGCGCGGCCGATCGCGACCCGCTGGCGCTGACCGCCGGAAAGCTGGCTCGGCTTGCGGTCGAGGAGATTTTCGATCTGCAGGAGCTTGGCGGCATCACGCACGGCTCTGTCGCGCTCGGGTGCTGCCACCTTGCGCATTTCCAGGCCGAAGCCGATGTTCCGGTGCACCGTCAGATTGGGATAAAGCGCGTAAGATTGAAAGACCATGGCGATGTCGCGGTCCTTCGGATGCACGCCGAGCACCGAGCGGCCGCCGATCCTGACGTCGCCGCTCGTCGCCTCGGCAAGGCCGGCAATGATGTTCAGCAGCGTGGACTTGCCGCAGCCGGAGGAGCCGAGCAGCACCAGGAACTCGCCGCTTTCCAACGAGATGTCGATGCTTTTCAGCGTCTCGACGTCGCCATAGGTCTTGCGGATGTTTTGAATTTCGAGCGCGCTCATCGCAAGGGCTCCTGAAGAGATGTCGGGCCGCCATAGTTGCGGGGAAGGGTCGAGATGGCGCGCGAGGCGACTGCGGTTCCCGCCTCCAGGCAAGACATCAGCGGTTCATCGCTTGCGAGCGCGGCGAGGAAGGCGGCGTTGAAGACATCGCCGGCGCCGATCGTATCGACGACTTCGACAACGGGCGCTGCCACCGAAACCAAGCTGCCGTCCGGCCCGATCGCGAGAGCGCCGTCCGGGCCGCGTTTGACGACGACGATCGCACCCGTCGGCATATGCGATTTGATGTGACGCGCGGCCTCGATCGGATCGGCGATGCCGGCAAGCGTCGTCGATTCGACCTCGTTCAGCAGCGCGACACCGCTGCGGGAGAGCCAGGCGCGTGTCGCTGCGCAATTCTCGCCTGTCCAGCCGTCGAGCGGCCAACCGGTATCGAGCGCGACGGTGATGCGATTGCTGTCGGCCCAATCGAAGAACTTGCCGTATTCTTCTGTCAGATCGTCGGTCAGGAACGAGCCGCAAAGAAGCGCGTAGCCGCCCTGCAGTCTTGCGCCTTCGATGACGGCGAAGACATCTGCCAGGCTGAAACGCGGCAGGTGCCCCCTCGTCGTGAAGAAGGTGCGCTCGCCGTCCGGATGGGTGATGCCGACGGAGAGCGTCGTTTTCTCAGGACGTACGGGCCAATTGTCGGAACGGTGGCCGAAGGCTTTGCTCAGCCAGCGGCCGAACTGATCACTGCCAATATTGGCAGCGATCTCGAATTCGACGCCGAGCGCTTGCCAGGCGAGCGCGCTGTTGCCGGCGGCTCCGCCGACGCGCAACTCGTCATGGTCGACGATGATTTCCGTCCCGGCCTTCGGCCAGGGGGCGGCCGGGCCAAGGATCAGGTCGACATTGACGTTGCCGATGACTGCAAGCGGCCGCATTCATTCGCTCCGGGTGATTTTGGTGGATCGAACCGGCGTTCCCGCATTCTCCACACGGGCATCGGCAAAGGCGATCATCAGCCGCTGGGCGACCGGCAGCATGGCGAAGATCGCGGCAAGACCGGTTGCAGGCGCAAAGTGGATCGTCACCGCGCCAGCGACCGGCGCTTGCCCGGATGCGTCGAAGAGGATGACCGGAGCGCCAGTCTCGACGGCGGACATCGCCATTGCCGTCACCAGGTCGGCGGTTTCGTCCAGGCCGCGGAACAGCACGACGCCGATCTCCGGCCCCAACATCTCCATCGGACCGTGGCGCAGCTGGCCGCCTTCGAGCGAGAAGCAGGGACGGCGCGACAGCTCGGTCAATCCAAGCGCGAGCGCCTCGGCGATACCCTGCAGCCGGCGGCCTGAGGTGACGACGGTCGCGACGTTTTCGAGCGCAGAGAGAGCGGCGGCGATGTCATGATCTTCCGGCGCCTTGAGGGCGGCAAGTGCGGTGTCAGGATCTTCGCCGAGGGCGGAAAGGATCGCCAGATGCAAGGCGAAAGTCACCGTCAGGCTGCGGGTCGCGGCGAAGGCTAGCTCGGTGCCGCCGCTGCCCACCAGCGAGGGGGCTGTTCTTGCGAGGAAGGAGCTGCCCTCGAGTGTGAGGCCGAAGGTCTCCTCCGTGCCGCCGGTCTCGTTGAACCAGCGCACGACTTCGGCGCTTTCGCCGGATTGCGAGGTGACGAAGATTGTCTTGCCGGCGATCGGCAGCGGCTGGCCGAGCTGTTCGGATAGTGGCAAGGCGACTGCATCGATGCCGAGGGCACGGTAGAGCGGCTCGACGGCGCGGTTGACGGCATGCGAGCCGCCCATGCCGATGAGCAGCAGCCTGCCGGTCTTTTTTAGCGAGGCAGCGGCCCTGACGGCCATCAGCTTGGCCGCTTCATAGGAGGCGATCGCGTCGGCATGCTGGAGCGCCATTTCGCGATCGATTGCGGCAAGTCCGGCCGGCCGGGGTCTTTCTATTGTCATGTTCATCCCTTGACGCCGCCGCTGGTGAGCCCCGAAATCAGGGCGCGTTGCATGACGAGACCGATCAGCACCGGAGGCAGGGCGGCGAGCACGCCTGCCGTCGCGATCAGTCCGTAATCGGAAACGCGGCCGCCGGCGAGATCGGCAATGGCGACGGTCAGCGTCTTGGCGCGCTGGTCCGACGTGAAGAGCAGCGCATAGAAGAATTCGTCCCAGGCAAGCAGGAAGGCAAAGAGGCTTGACGTCGCCACCACGGGGGCGGCCAGCGGCAGCGTGATGATTCTGAGCGTCTGGAACAGGCCGGCGCCGTCGATCATCGCGGCAGATTCGATTTCGCGCGGGATGGAATCGAAACCCGACTTCATCAGCCAGGTGGTGAAGGGCGCAAGGATGGTGAGGTAGACGAGGGCGAGGCCGAAGACGTTGTTCAGCATGCCGAGATGGGAAAGCCCCATATAGAGCGGCACGGCGAGCGCCACCGGCGGCAGCATGTAGGTGGCGATCACCATCGACAGCGACCAGCCGACGGACGGCGTGCGCGACACAGCCCAGCCGGCCGGAATGGCGAGCGCGATGGCGGCGATCGTCGCCATGCCCGCCACTTCGATGCTGTTGCGCAGCGACGAGGTGAAGGCGGCGCCGGCGCTGTTTTCGAGCGTCGAGAGCAGTACGCCGTAGCGCGAGAAATCCGCCGTCTGCGGCCACCAGCGCAGCGGCTTTGCCGCAAGGTCGGCGGCCGGCGAGATGCTCATGATGAACAGCCAGAGGATCGGCGCCAGGATGACGGCGGCAAGCAGCAATGCGCAGAGGTGAATGAAGACGGAAAAGAGCGGGCTTTGGCGTTCCATCAGGCCGCACTCCCCGCCGTCTTGCGCACCAGAGCGGCATAGCCGGCGGCAAGCAGCGTCACCAGCAGCGTGACGATCAATGCCAGCGAGGCGCCCGAGCCTGCCCGCTGGAAGGAGAAGGCTTCCTGATAGACCAGGATCGAGAGTGTGCGCGTGCTGTTGGCCGGGCCGCCGCGGGTCATCACCCAGATGATGTCGAACACCTTGAAGGCCTCGATCGTGCGCAGCACCAGCGCCACCATCAGCGGGCCGGCGAGATAGGGCAGGATGACGAAGCGGAAGCGGGCGAAAGCGCCGGCGCCGTCGACCAGTGAGGCGGCGGTGATGTCGCGCGGCACGGCCTGGAGTGCGGCCAGCGCGATCAGCGCCACCAGCGGGAAATTCTTCCAGCAATCGGCGACGATCAGGGCCGCCAGCGCCGTGCCTGGTTCTCCGAGCCAGGAGCGGTAGGCGTCCAGCAGGCCGAGTTGGGTCAGCGCGGCGTTCAGCGCACCATACTCCGGATTGTAGATCAGCCGCCAGAGCGTGGCGTTGACAACGGTCGGCAGAGCCCAGGGCAGGATCATCAGAGCGCGAAGCGCGGTGCGGCCGCGAAACTGCTGGTTCAGCAGCAGGGCTGCCAGAACGCCGATCACCATTTCGGCGGCGACCGAGATGATCGCGAACCATGCGGTGGTGATGAGCGTGCGCTGGAAATTCGAGCCGGAGATCATCTTCGCGTAATTGTCGATGCCGACGAAGTTTCCTTCGGTGCCGACGAGCTTGGCATCGGTGAAGGAGAGGCCGACGGTATCGATCAGAGGCCAGCCAATGACTGAAATCATGACCACGAGAAGCGGCAGCATCAAAAGCCACGCGCGGGTTGTCAGCCAAGTGCCCGACATCAAGGCGACCCTTCTTCATTATAGATTTTGGAGACCGGGCGACGGCAGGCGCCGCCCGGGTCTTCATGCTTGATCAGAGGCCGCTATTGTCGGCGGCCGACTTCAGCGCGTCCTCGGGAGAGGACTGGCCGAGCAGCGATTCCTGGATCGCCTGCTGCAGCGCGGTCGAGAGCTCCTGATACTTCGGCGTCGTCGGACGCGGATACATCGCAGCAAGGCCGATCTTGGCAGCGGAGATCAGCTCTTCCTGGCCCTTGGTGACATCAGGATCCTCATAGGAGGAGGCCCAGATCGGCAGGCTGAGCTTGGCATAGGCATTCTGCGTCGCCTGCGAGGTCATGAAGGTGATGTATTTCCAGGCCTCATCTGGATGCTTGCTGGCCGAGGTGATGCCGAGGCCCATCGAGCCGTTGACGGCCGAAGCCTCGCTCTTGCCGGCAACACCCGGCGCCGGCACGACACCAACCTTGCCTGCGACCTTGCTGTCCTTCGGATTGTTGGCCATGTTGTACATGTAGGTCCAGTTCAGCGCGAAGGCGGCATCGCCGTTTTCGAAGACCTTGCGGACGTCCTCTTCCAGGAATTCCTTGGAATTCGGATTGGTCAGGCCCGAGGAGTAGCTGGAGACCATGTATTTCAGCGCATCGAGGCCGCCGCCGGTCTGGAAGGCCGGCTTGCCGTCCTTCAGGAAATCGCCGCCATAAGCGCTGACGAGCGTGGTGTAGTCGCAGATCGCGGCTTCGGCTTGCGACCAGCTCCAGGCGATCGGCGTGGCGAGCAGGCCCTTGTCCTTGATCGTCTTTGCCTGTTCGGTCAGTTCGTCCCAGGTCTTGGGTGGGGTCTTGATGCCGGCTTTTTCGAGGATTTCCTTGTTGTAGAACAGGTATTTGGTGTCGAGGATCCACGGCATGCCGTAATATTTGCTATCATATTGCACAGTGGTCCAGGCGCCCGGCAGCACGCCTTTCTTCATCTCGTCGGTGACGCGAGAGGAGACGTCGACCAGCACCTTGTTGGTGGCGTATTCGGCCGGCCAGATGACGTCGAAGAGGACGACGTCATAACCACCGCCGGAACCCTGCGCCAGCACCGTTTTGTCGTGCAGGCCTTCATAGGGAACGAATTCGAGATTGACCTTGATATCGGGGTTCGCCTTTGCGAAGGCGTCGGTCATGGCGCGCACATCGGCCTCGCTATAGGCGGCCTGCGCCATGAAAAGCGCGTTCAGCGTCGTTTCGGCGAAAGCATGCGGTGCAAGGGATGCGCCGATCAAGGCCGCACCCAGAAGCGTCTTGTTAAAGGATTTCAGCATTGCAGCCTCCAGTTTTTGACATTTACGCATTGCCGAGGGCGGTCCTCCGCCATCGGTGTTCGAGAGGGCACGCGCGGAAAGCGTGCCGGTTCGTCGTCTCGGAGCGTCGTCGGAGCCGTTGCCGCCCTCCTGCGTTCCCTGGAACTCTCCGGTTCCTCATTAAGTCAAGTGTCTTGACTTATTACTTCTTCAACATTCTATTGGAGTCAAGAGGGAATTGCACATGAATGACAGCCGCCCGATCCGGGCCAAGAGCGGCACCAATCACGAAGGCACCAGCGCGCATAACCGGCGCGTGATGATCGATGCCTTGAGGATCAACGGTGCGCTTTCACGAGCCGATCTGGCACGGGCGACGCGGCTGACCAAGCAGACGGTGTCCAATATCATCGAGGAACTCGAGCGCGACGGTCTCGTCAGTTCGCAAGAGGCGGTGAGGAGGGGCAGGGGCCAGCCCTCGACGCCCTACGGCCTAGTGCCCGAAGGCGCCTTTGCGATCGGCCTGCAGATCGACCGGCATGTGACGCGGGCGGTAGCCGTCGATCTCGTCGGCAGCGTTCTCGTGCGTGATGAGGCCGGCCTCCCGCCCGGAGGTCCGTCGAACGGGACGAAGGTCATCCTCGATCTCGTCGCCGGCATACGCTCAAAGCTTGCCGGGATCGTTGAGCAATCGGAAACGCGGCTGGTCGGCCTCGGCGCTGCGATGCCCGGGCCCTTCGGGGTCGCCGGCAGCGGCGACGATCCGTGGATGATGGAGGCGTGGCAAAAATTTCCGTTGTTGGAAACGCTGACCGCCGGCACCGGGCTCGATGTCGGCCTGCAGAACGATGCGGCAGCGGCGGCGACCGCCGAGCGCATGGTGGGAGCTGCCCATGGCCTCGACCACGCCGTCTGCCTCTTCGTCGGCTATGGCATCGGCGCCGGCCTCATTCTGAACGGCGAGCTCTACCGCGGCACCAACGGCAATGCCGGCGAGATCGGCATGGCGCTGTTGTTTGCCGACGGCAAATCGACGCCGCTCGAACATCGCGCCTCGCTCGCCTCGCTCTATCAGCATCTGTCGGTCGACCCCGCCGAGCCCGGCCTTTATGCACGGATCAACGACCTTGCCTTGAGGGGCGATCAAAGCATCGACGCCTGGGTCGAAGTAGCGGCAGTGGACCTGCGCTGGAGCATCCATCTCATCGAGACGCTGTTCGATCCGCAGACGGTGATCCTCTGCGGCAGCGCGCCGGAAGCGCTGGTGAACAGGTTGATTGCGGCAATCGGTCCGTTGCTGCCGTCGATTGCTGAACGTCGTGGCCGGACGCTGCCGCGCCTGCAGTCCGGCATGGCCGATCCCTGGTCTGTGGCGCTCGGGGCTGCCGCGGGACCGATCAGCCGGGCATTCGACCCGCGTTTTGCTGCAATTTTGAAGGATTCCCTTTGATTTTGAGGCTGAAACCGAGCGTTGCACAGCAGTGCAACGGCAAAATGCGGCTGTTTTTGCAAGTTTCAATCCGGCTGGACGCACGAACAAAGACGCCTTTTTCCAATATAATTAGACACTAAACGCCTTCTAAAATTGTGTTTATTTTAATGTAAATATATAGTATTTCAAATACATTTGAGAATCCTGCTAAGTTACTCTAAATATTTCTCAAAATGTTACGAATAATGATTGTATGACTGTTTTGTGACAACTAGAATTGGAACATTTCATGTCATGTAATATTCATTGGCGGCGGCAATTTGAACCAGCTAATAGGGCGTGCGCTGAAAGTGCGCGTCCTTTTACGTTCGAGGTTCTCATGCAAGCCAAGCTTCTCGGCGCCGTTGGCGCCCTTCTCGCTACAGCGTTTCTTGCTGGTCCCGCTGCCGCCGCCGATAAGACCAAGATTGACTTCTGGTTCGGCAATTCCGGTGACATCGCAAAGCGTGTCCAGGAGCAGTGCGATCGCTTCAACCAGTCGCAGGCCGACTACGAAGTCGTCTGCACCAGCCAGGGCAGCTACGACGCGTCCCTGCAGAACACCATTGCTGCCTTCCGCGCCGGCAAGCAGCCGACCATCGCCCAGGTCTCCGACGCCGGCACCCTCGACATCATGCTCTCCGGCGCCTACTACCCGGCCAACAAGCTGATGACCGACATGGGCTATACCGTCGACTGGAAGGACTACTTCTCCGGTATCTCCGGCTATTACGCGACATCGAAGGGCGAGATGTACTCCTTCCCCTTCAACTCCTCGACCGCTCTTCTCTACTGGAACAAGGACGCCTTCGCCAAGATCGGCAAGGATCATGCTCCGGCGACCTGGAAGGAAGCAGGCGAGGACCTCAAGGCTCTGAAGGATGCAGGCTATGCTTGCCCGCTCGGCTTTGACATCTCCAACAACGAAGTCTGGCAGTACATAGAGCAGTTCGAAGCCGTAAACGGCGAAGCGATCGCCACGAAGAAGAACGGCTTTGAAGGTCTCGACGCCGAGCTGGTGTTCAACAAGAACCCGCTTCTCGTCAGCTACATCAAGGACCTCAAGTCCTGGTATGACGACAAGCTGGTCGTCATCAAGAACAAGGCTGTCGGCCAGACCTTCGTCGAAGCCTTTGCCGCTGGCGATTGCCAGGTCATCCTGACCTCGGTCGGCGACCACGGCAACGTTGGCCGCACCGCCAAGCAAGGCATGAACTGGGACGTTGCCATGCTCCCGACCTACGGCGACGCAACCCGACACAGCTCTTATGTCGGCGGCGCTTCGCTCTGGGTTCTTCAGGGTCACTCCGACGCCGAATACAAGGCTGCCGCCGCCTTCTTCAACTTCATCGCAAAGCCGGAAGAAGCTCTTACCTGGTCGACCGTTACCGGCTACATCCCGGTTCGCAACTCCGGTTTCGAATATCTGAATAAGCAGGGCTTCTACGGCAAGGCGCCTTATGCCGGCCGCGAACTCGCCATTCAGAGCCTGACCGCTTCTCCGGCTGGCGATGCGGCTCCGCAGGGCATCCGCCTCGGTGGCCTGCTGCAGGTCCGCACCGAAATCGCCAATGGTCTGCAGGCAATCTTCGTCAACAATGCCGATGTCCAGGCTTCGCTCGACAGCGCTGCCGAACGCGGCAATACGCTGCTGCGCCGCTTCCAGCAGACCTACAAGAACGTTCAGCTCCCCTGATCGGCTGATAGGAACCGCACCCGGCCCGCGTTTTGCGCGCCGGGTGCGTCTTTGTAAGTCTCTCGTTTGTCGCGGCTGCGAACTAGCCGCCCGCGCCTGAAGCGCGTTGCAATCTTAGATTCGCTCCTCGCGCTTTAGATCTTTATTTTGACGCATGTCGTCACCGCAAAACCGCTGTACAGTTTTGCGCAACATGCTTGAAACCAAACCAGGGCGAAAACGACCACTCATGGAAAAGCGCGTCACTTTCTCCTCAACGACGATCGGACTGCTCTTCGCATTTCCGATGCTGTTGCTGATCTTCGTCTTCTTCTATTGGCCGAGCGCACAGGCGCTCTATTGGGCGTTCACGCTCGAGCAGCCATGGGGCGGCGGTAATGCCTGGGTCGGTTTCGACAATTTCAGACAGCTGCTCACCGATCCGATCTATTGGGACTCGATCACCCGCAGCATGGTCTTCGGCTTCAGCTCTACGGCCATCGCCATGGGGCTGGCGCTGATCCTGGCGCTTTTGACGGATCGCGAATTGCGCGGCCACAAAGTCTACCGGTCAGTCTTCATCTGGCCTTACGCAATTGCCGCTCCCGCTCTCGGCCTCGCCTTCCGCTTCATCCTGGCGCCGGAGGCCGGCCTTCTGTCTGTTATCAACCACGTCTGGCCCGGCCTCTGGAACCCGGCACTCGACGGCAAGGATGCGATGATCGCGGTCATCGTCGCCTTCTCCTGGAAATATATCGGCTACAACTTCATCTTCTTCCTCTCGGCGCTGCAAGGCATTCCGCGCTCGCTGATCGAGGCCGCCGCAATGGACGGTTCGGGGCCGATGCGCCGTATCTGGGATATCCAGCTGCCGCTGCTGACGCCGACGCTGTTCTTCCTGCTCGTCATCAACATCACCGAGAGCTTCCAGGATTCCTTCGGTATCGTCGATGTCATGACGCAGGGCGGCCCGGCGCGTGCCACCGAGCTCATGGTCTACAAGATCTATTTCGACGGCTTCAGAGGTCTCGACTATTCGGGCGCCGCAGCGCAGTCCATCATCCTGATGGTGCTCGTTGTCCTTCTCACCATCTTCCAGTTCCGCTTCATCGAGCGGCGCGTGCACTACAAGTGAGGTCGCGGACATGATCGAACGCACGCCGATATTCAACTTCATCTGCTATACGCTTCTCGCGCTCGGCATGGTGATCGCGCTTCTGCCTTTCGCCATCGTCATCATCGCCTCGACGCTCGATCTGGAGACGGTCAATCGCGTGCCGCTGCCGCTGATGCCGGGCTCGCACTTCTGGGAAAACGCTGAGACCGCCTGGGTTCGCGCCGATCTCGGCAACAAGCTGTTCCACAGCATCATGTTCGCCGCAACCGTCGGCGCCGGCAAGGTCATGCTGTCTTCCATGGCAGCCTTCTCGATCGTCTACTTCCGCTTCCGCGGCCGGTATGTGATTTTCTGGATCATCTTCATCACCCTGATGCTGCCGCTGGAAGTCCGCATCGTGCCGACCTATTCGATTGCGGCCAACGCGCTGCAGCCTTTCCAGACGATCCTCGACGTCACCGGCATAAGCTGGCTCGTTGCGCAGATCACCGGCATCCAGATCAAGCTCGAATGGGGCCTGCTGAATTCCTACCCCGGTCTCGTTCTGCCGCTGGTCGCAACCGCTACCGGCACCTTCCTCTACCGGCAGTTCTACCTGACGGTTCCCGACGAGCTTGCCGAGGCCTCGAAGATGGACGGATCAGGCCCGGTCCGGTTCTTCTGGGACATTCTGCTGCCGCTCTCGCGGCCAAATATGATCGCGCTTTTCACCATCATGTTCGTCTGGGCCTGGAACCAGTATCTCTGGCCGCTGCTGATCACCACCGATCCGAATTTCGGCATCGCCGTGACGCAGCTCAAGACCCTCATCCCGTCCGAATTCGGCCTGCCCGACTGGAACGTCGCCATGGCCGGAACCCTGATCATCATGTCGCCGCCATTGATCCTCGTCATCCTGATGCAGCGCTGGTTCGTACGCGGCCTTATCTCCACCGAGAAGTGAAGGAGTACTCCCTTGGCACCGATCTCCATTCGTGGCGTGAAGAAAAACTACGGCAAGACCCCCGTCGTTCACGGCGTCGATCTCGACATCCAGTCGGGCGAGTTCATCGTCATCCTCGGCCCGTCCGGCTGCGGCAAGTCCACGCTGCTGCGCATGATCGCCGGCCTCGAAGAAATCACCGGTGGTGAAATCGCCATTGACGGCCGCGTCGTCAACCAGCTGGAGCCGCGCGAGCGCGGCTGTGCCATGGTGTTCCAGAACTACGCGCTTTATCCGCATATGAGCGTTGCCGAGAATATCGGCTACGCATTGAAGGTGGCCGGCGTCTCGAAGGCGGAACGTCAGCGGCGTATCGGCGAGGTCGCCAAGGCACTCAGCCTCGAACCTTTCCTCGAACGCCGGCCCGCCGCTCTTTCCGGCGGTCAGCGCCAGCGCGTCGCCATGGGCCGGGCGATGATCCGCGAACCGAAGGTATTTCTCTTCGACGAGCCGTTGTCGAACCTCGACGCCAAGCTGCGTATCGCCATGCGCGCCGAAATCCGCCGCCTGCACCGCCGCCTCGGCGCCACTTCGATCTTCGTCACGCATGACCAGACCGAGGCGATGACGCTGGCCGACCGGCTGGTGGTGATGAACGGCGGAAGGGTGGAACAGGTCGGCACGCCGGAAGAGGTCTATCATCATCCGGTCTCGCGCTTCGTCGCAGGCTTCGTCGGCACGCCGGCGATGAACCTGCTCGAGGGCACGATCAATGACGAGGGCGTCTTCGTCTACGATCAAAGCCGCAAGGTCGCGCTGCCGCGTGAGCGCGCCGCACCGCTGAAAGGCAAACGCGTCGTGCTCGGCATGCGCGCCGAGGCCGCCCGGCTGGTGGCCCCGGATGCGCCGGGCGCCCTTGTCGCAACGGCCGATTTCATCGAAGAGCTCGGCGCAAGCCGCATCGTCCACGCCGATTTCGACGGGCTGCCCTTTGCCGTGGCGCTGACTGAGGCCGTGAAGGTGAAGTCGGGCGATCCGATCGGCATCGCGATCGATTACGACCAGATCCACCTCTATGCCGCCGATACCGGCCGGATCATCGAGAACCCTGTTATGAACAGCGCAGGCGCCGTCCACGCCTAAAGCGGTCTGCGACGATCTTTTGCGATGATCTTGGCAGAGCGTTCGGCGGCTGAGGATGTCAGCCGCTTGCTCGACGGTGAATTGCTCTAACGGTGGATCGGGTCAATCCACGCGACGTCCTCCGGCTTTTCGACCGGCTCGATGTCGAGGTTGACGACGACTGGTTCCTGGCCTGAGCGGACGAGCACGCATTCCAGCGTCTCGTCGCGGCTGGCGTTGATCTCCTGATGCGGCACATGGGGCGGAACATAGATGAAGTCGCCGGGGCCGGCCTCGGCGGTATATTCCAGATGCTCGCCCCAGCGCATGCGGGCCTTGCCCTTGACCACGTAGATGATGCTTTCGAGATCGCCGTGGTGATGGGCGCCGGTCTTGGCGTTGGCATGGATCGTCACCGTGCCGGCCCAGATCTTCTCGGCGCCGGCGCGCGCCTTGTTGATTGCGGCCGCACGGTTCATGCCCGGCGTCTGCGCGGTGTTCGGATCGAGCGAATTGCCGGGAATGACCTTGACGCCATGTTCCCGCCAGTCGACATGGTGATGCTCGTGGTCGTCGCTCATGCCTTGCCTCCACTTTCGATTTCGTCATTCTAAGCGGGAGCAGGGCGGTGGCCAAGCGAATTGCCGCTGCGCAGCCGCATAACGTCTCGGCGACCCGATAGCTTTTGTGCGAAAAGGAAGAGCAAGCCGATGAGCCATCTCCCGCAGATCGACTACGACACCGCTTCGGAAGAGGTTCGTGCGGCGCATGACGAGGAAGTCAGGCTGCGCGGGCGGATGACCAACATGAAGCGGACGCTGCTGCATTCGCCCGCCGCCCACCGCATCTATGCCGAATGGTTCACGCTACGGGCTGAGCTCGATCCTGCCGTCAGCGACCGGGCGATTTGGATCTTCTCGCATGCGATCTCGAAGGTGGCGAAATCGAAGATCGCCATCACCTTCTTTCGCCGGGCGCTGATCAACAAGGGTTTCAATCCCGATGCGCTGGTGCTTTCCGACGAGGAAGCGCTGCTCGACGCCTTCGGCAAGGCGATCGTCGCCGATTCCAACGCTGTTCCCGCCGAACTCTGGGCGAAGCTGAAAGAGCGCTACGAGACCAAGGTGCTTGTCGATCTCGTCGCCTTTGCCGGCATCATGCTGGCCACCGCCGTCTTCAACAATGTCGTCGAGGTCGATTTCGATCCCGAGCTTGAAGCCTTTGCCGAAGGCGCCAGTTCATCCGCATCCTGAAGTTTCAGCTATCGAGCGGCAGGATCAGTACGTCGCGCGCAGGCACCTCGATGCTACCATTGCCGATATGGCCGATTGGCCAGACGGCTTGACCTTGTGCAGGCGTCCCTCGGGCGAGCGTCACCTCGGTCTTCTGCGTCGTCCGCGTCGGATTGACGAGCCAGAGGAAGCTGCCCTTTTCCCCCTCGTGAATGCGGGCGAAAAGGGTGGTGTTCGACAGCGTCACATGCCGTTTCTTTCCACTCCATGCCAGCAACTCGGCGAAGAAAACGCCATTCGCCTTACCCTGCGTGCGGTAATAGGCGACGGAAGGATTGGTGCCGATCAGCAGCGTGCGGCCCTTGCCATAGGCATTTTCGACGACGGCAAGACGGCCGTCGGTGAAGTGGCCGCGTCCCGTTCCGCCGGTCAGCCGATAAGACTGCAGGAAGCCGCCGCCGTCGACCGCCGCGCCGTCGAGATCGAAATGGATGCGGTCGCCGATATCGGGCATGAACTCGACCTCTTCCTCTCGTGCGCCGAAGACCTCGTCGAGGCCCATGTTCGGCTGCACGGTGCCGACATGGCCGCGATCGCCGAAATAGCCGGGGCATGCCTCGGCAATCAGCGTGCCGCCGTTCTCGACCCAGGCTTTCAAGCGCTTCGCCTGCTCTGATGTGAACATGATCGGATAGGGGAAATAGAGGAAATCATAGGCCGCGATGTCGTCGATATGCACCCAGTCCGGCTGCACGCCGTTTTCGAGGAAGGCGCGATAGGCGCCCCACATGGCTTCGGGATAGGGTTTCTCCTTGCGGTCGTGGTTCAGGAGGTAATCGAACTCCTGCGTTTCGCGAACGACGAGGATGCCGACTTCGCCGCGCACCGGCTTTGCCTCCCAGAGGGTGCCTTGCGCCTTGTCGTTTGCCCATTTTGCCATGGCGCTTGCCATGTCGGAGCGCGGCGTGCGCGCGCCGTCCATGCCGTAGGAGCCGAAAGCGCCGAAGAGCGGGCCATCGAGCAGCGGGCGCCAGCGCAGATTGATCACGCCGCGGGCGCCGCCGGCAAGCGAGGTCATGCTCCAGAGGCGAATATCCTCGGGTTCGGCGACGCGACCATCCTCCTTGTCGCGGCTGATCACCTGCGGCTGCAGCCAGAGCGGGCCGCCCTGGCGCTCGGCGTGCCAGAACGGCTTGCCGCGGGCGGCAGCACGGTTGATGTCGACGCCGTACCAGTTCTTCCAGGCTTCCGACCCCTTGCGGGCCTGGATCCAGGTGAAGCCGTAAACCTCGACCTTGGAGGCGGCGAGCCAATCGTCGCAGCCGTTGGCCGCCATGTTGGGAATTGCGCCGGATATGCCGTGGGCAACGATGGTGTTCTTCTGGTCGACGGCGCGGATCGTGTCGATGCGCCATTGCATCTGATCGTAGAAATTGTCGCGCTTGAACTGCAGCCAGTCGATGCATTCGGGATAGGGCGCCATATGCACCGGCGGCTCGATATCGTCCCATTCGGCATAGCTGTAGCGGTACCAGGCTTTTGCCAGAACCTTCAGGCTGCCGTATTTCTCTTCCAGCCATTTGCGAAAGGCAGCCTTGGCATAGGGACTGTAATCGACATCGGCGGAATAGTTGCACTCGTTCCAGACGTCGTAGCCGTAGATCGCCGGATGATCCTTGTAGCGGGTGGCGAGCGCGGTCAGGAACTTGCCCGCTGCTTCCTTCACTTCGGGGCAGTTCAGCGTCAGGGCGCCGGCGCCGCCGCCATTGTTGGAGAAGCCGCCGGTTGCCGACGAAACGCCCATATAGGAGCCGAGTTTGGTGCCGTCGGCATTGACCTGCAATGCATGAGCATATTTGCGTATCGCCCAGTCCGGCACGGCATGAATCAGCTCGGCGATAACGGTTTTGATGCCGTTTGCGGCGGCAAGATCCATCTGGCGGTCATATTCCTCCCAATCGTAGACGCCGGGGGCGGTTTCGATCGCGCTCCACATGAACCAGTGGCGGAAGATGTTGAGGCCGTCTTGTCCAGCAGTGGCGTAGTCACGTTCCCAATCCTCGCGGGGAGGATTGGACTTGCGGAAATAGACGGCGCCGTAGGGCAGTTGGATATCTTTGTTCAGCATTATCCTGTCCTTCTCTATCGATGTCCGGACATGGCTTCGCCGTCCGGACAGAAGGCTCCGGCGTCGGCAATCGAAGGTGTCGTCCGGCTATTCTAAAAAGCGTTGATCTAGCGCGGTCCTCCGGCGAGGAGTTCCAGGGTGCGGATGAGGGCGGAATGGTCGCGTTCGCCGTCGCCATTGGCGATCGCGGCATTCATCAGCTGTTGCGTGGCGGCGGTGTTCGGCAGCGACAGATCCAGTGCCCGGGCGGCATCGACGGCGAGCGTCATATCCTTGCGGTGCAGACGGATGCGGAAGCCGGGCTCGAAGGTCTCCTTGACCATGCGCTCGCCATGCACTTCGAGGATGCGCGAAGCGGCAAAGCCGCCCATCAGCGCGGTGCGCACCTTGGCCGGATCAGCACCTGCCTTCCTGGCAAAGAGCAGCGCTTCGGCAACCGCCTCGATCGTCAGGCCGACGATGATCTGGTTGGCGACCTTGGCCGTCTGACCGTCGCCGCTACCGCCGACATGGGTGATGTTCTTGCCCATCTTTTCGAAAAGCGGCCTGGCGCGCTCGAAAACCTGCTCCTTGCCGCCAACCATGATCGTCAGCGAGGCGGCCTTGGCGCCGACCTCACCGCCGGAAACGGGAGCATCGAGATAATCACAACCGAGCGCCTCGATCCGCCTGGCGAAGGTCTTCGTCGCCACCGGCGAGATCGAGCTCATGTCGATGACGAGCTTGCCTTGGGAAAGGCCGGAGGCGACGCCATCTTCGCCGAACAGCACCGCCTCGACATCTGGTGTATCCGGCAGCATCAGGATGACGATGTCGGAGGCGTGCGCCACCGCCCTGGCGCTTGCTACGGCTTTGCCGCCCTTGTCGACAAGATGCTGCGAGGCTTCCTTCACGCGGCTCAGATGCAGCGTGTGGCCGGCGTCGATCAGGTGTTCCGCCATCGGGCGGCCCATGACGCCCAGTCCGATAAATCCGATGTTCATGCCGTCCTCGCTGACTTCAGATAGGGTTTCATCCAGCCGAGGCCTTCGCTGGTGCCGGATTTCGGCTTGTACTCGCAGCCGACCCAGCCGTCGTAACCGAGGCGGTCGAGTTCGGAGAGGATGAAGCCGTAATTGATCTCGCCGGTGCCGGGTTCGCCCCGGCCGGGATTGTCGGCGATCTGCACATGGGCGATCTTCTCCTTCAGCCTTGTGAAGGTCGGGATCAGGTCGCCCTGCATGATCTGCATGTGGTAGAAATCATACTGGATATAGAGATTGTCCGAGCCGACCCGGTCGAGTATGCGTTCGGCATCAGCAGTGGTCGACAGGAAGAAGCCGGGAATATCGCGCAGATTGATCGGCTCGATCAAAAGCCTGACGCCGGCGTCGGCACAGCGCTTTGCTGCGTATTTCAGATTGTCGACCAGCATATTTTCCAGCGTTTGAAGGTCCGCACCCTTCGGGACCAGGCCGGAGATGACGTTCACCTGTGGGCAATCGAGCGCTGCGGCATAATCGAGCGCCTGCGCGACCCCGTTGCGGAACTCCTCTACGCGGTCCGGCAGGCAGGCAATGCCGCGCTCGCCGCCGGTCCAGTCGCCGGACGGCACATTGAAGAGCGCCTGTTTCAGGCCGCTCGCCTTCAGCGCCTCGGCGACCTTCTCCTTCGGTTCGGCATAGGGGCCAAGATATTCGAGCGCGCCGAAGCCGTCCCTTGCAGCCGCGGCAAATCGATCGAGGAAGGGCAAGTCCTGATAGAGGAAGGAAAGATTGGCAGAGAATTTCGGCACGGGATCGTCCTTAGATATTGGCGGGCGCAACGAAACGATGCCGGTGCAGCATACGCTTGTCGCGGGGGTCGGGATTGGGAACGGCGGAGATGAGGCTCTTGGTATAGGCCTCCTTGGGAGCGGTGCAGATCTGTTCGGCTTCGCCGAGTTCGACAATTTTGCCGCGATGCATGACGGCGACACGATCGCAGAAATAACGCACGACTGAAATGTCGTGCGAGATGAAGATGAAGCTCAAGTTCAGCCGCTGACGGATATCGAGCAGCAGGTCGAGTATCTGGCTGCGGATCGAGACATCGAGCGCCGATGTCGCCTCGTCGGCGATGATGATGCGCGGGTCGAGCGCAAGGGCGCGGGCGATGCCGATGCGCTGGCGCTGGCCGCCGGAGAAGGCATGCGGATAACGCTCCATGCCCATCGGATCGAGGCCGACGAGGCGCATCAGTTCGGCGACGCGGTCCTCCAGCGCCTTGCCCTTGGCCAGCCCGTTGACAACAAGCGGATCACCGATCACCTCCTTGACGGTCATGCGCGGATTGAGCGAGGCGAACGGATCCTGGAAGACCAGGCGGACTTCGCGGTGGAAGGTGCGGAGCTCGCGCTTGGTGAGTTTGGTGACATCGATCTCGCCGCCATCCCTGCCGCGATAGGTGATGCTGCCCGCTGTCGGCTCGACGGTGCGCAGGATCAAGCGGCCGAGTGTGGTCTTGCCGGAGCCGCTTTCGCCGACGATGCCGAGGTTTTCGCCGGGATAGAGATCGAAGCTGGCGTCATCGACGGCGCGCAGCGTGTTTGATTTGCCGTGCCAGCCGTAGATCTTGCCGAGGTTGCGGACGGACAGGATCGGCTGCGGTGCCTCCGGCGACAGCGCCACGGCGGGCAGCCGGCCTTCGACATGATGCGTGAGCTTGACTGTCGAGGCGAGCAGTTGGCGGGTATAGGGGTGTTCGGCGGCATGGTAGATCGCATCCACCGGTCCGCGCTCGACGATACGGCCGAAGCGCATGACGGCGACGTCGTCTGCCACTTCGGCGACGATCCCCATGTCATGGGTGATGAGCAGCATGGCCATGCCGCGCTCGACCTGCAGGCGTTTGATCAAGTCGAGGATCTCGGCCTGGGTGGTGACGTCGAGCGCCGTCGTCGGCTCGTCGGCGATGAGAATATCCGGATTGCCGGCAAGCGCCATGGCGATCATGGCGCGCTGGCGCATGCCGCCGGAGAATTCGAAGGTATAGCGATCGACCATCTTGTCCGGGTTCGGAATTTCGACCTGGCGCAGCAGTTCGACGGTCCTTTCGCGGGCGGCGCGATGATCGAGATTGCTATGCAGGCGCACCGCCTCGATGATCTGCGAGCCGATGGTGTGGACCGGCGACAGCGAGCTCATCGGCTCCTGGAAGATCAGGCCGATGCGGCGGCCGCGGATGGCGCGCATTGCCCGATCCGACGGCTTCAAGGCGGCGATATCGGTGACCCCGTCGCCATTGTTGAGCAGGATGCGGCCGGAAACAATGCTGCCGGGGCTGTCGACGATCTGCAGCAGCGAACGGGCGGTGACGCTTTTACCGGATCCGCTTTCGCCGACGAGGCAGAGCGTCTCACCGCGTTTCAGCTCGAAGCTGACATTTTCGACGGCGTGCAGGATATGGGTGCGCAGCCTGAAATCGATCGAGAGGTTTTCGACGGAGAGAACGACGTCGTCTGAAAGATCGGTCATGGTTTCCTCCTCAATTGTCATAGGGGTCGGCGGCATCGCGCAGGCCGTCGCCGAAGAAATTGAAGGACAGGACGGCGACGACGACCGCGAGTGATGGCCAGATCAGGAGCCACGGCGCGGTGGCGACGGTGCGGATGTTCTGGGCGTCCTGCAGCAGCACGCCCCAACTGACGACCGGCGGCTTGAGACCGATGCCGAGGAAGGACAGCGAAGTCTCGGCGACGATCATCGTCGGCACGGCCAGTGTCACGACGGCAAGGATGTGGCTCGTCAGCGACGGCAGGATATGGCGGAAGATCAGCCGCGCCTCGCTTGATCCATCGAGCCGGGCGGCAACGACGAAATCCTCACTGCGCAGCGCCAGGAACCGGCCGCGCACCTCCCGCGCCAGGCTGGTCCAGCCAAGCAGCGAGACGATGATCGTTATGACGAAATAGACATTGACCGGCGACCATGTCAGCGGGATCGCCGCCGCCAGGCCGAGCCACAGCGGGATGGTCGGCATGGCGCTGACGACCTCGATGACACGCTGGATCAGCGTATCCACCCAGCCGCCGTAGAAGCCGGAGATCGAGCCGAGCACGACGCCCAGGATCAGCGACATGGCGACGCCGACGAGGCCGATCGACATGGATACGCGGGTGCCATAGACGAGGCGCGAGAAGACGTCGCGGCCAAGCCTGTCGGCGCCAAGCAGATACATCGGGTCGTTCTGGTTCAGAGGGCCGATCAGGTGCCGGTTCATCGGGATCAGGCCCCAGAGATTGTAGGCCGCGCCTTTGACGAAGAAGCCGATCGGGACGACCTTGGTGTCGTCGACGACGAAGGTGCGGCGCAGCGCCACCTTGTCGATCTCGACCTTGTAACCCTTCACATGGAAATTGAACTCCGAACTGCCGTCCGGCTTTTCGACAAAGAAGCTGAAGCCCTGCGGCGGGGCATAGGTATATTGTGGCCGCGAGGTCATCGGCAAAGCCGGCGCCAGGAATTCGGCGAAGAGGCCGACCAGATAGAGGAACAGGATGATGGCGCCGGCCACCATCGCCACCTTCTGGCGGATCAATTTGCCGGCGACCAGCCGCCAGGGGCCGATCGCGGCGGTCGAGACGGTCTTGCCCTGTTTCAGCGGGCTGATCGAGGGGCCGTCGGCAACAGTGTGAAGCGGACCAGCATGGGCTCCGAAGGTTTCGTGCGTGCTCATCGCATTCCCCTCAATTGAACCGGATGCGCGGATCGAGCAGCGCCAGCAGCAGATCCGACAGCAGCATGCCGACAAGGGTGAGCGCGCTCAAAAGCAGGATGAAGCTGCCGGCGAGATACATGTCCTGCGAGATCAGCGCGCGGAAAAGCAGCGGGCCGGCGGTCGGCAGGTTCAGCACGATGGCGGTGATGGTGACGCCGGAGACGAGATGCGGCAACACCCAGCCGATCGCCGAGACGAAGGGATTGAGCGCGATTCTGACCGGATATTTGAGGATGACCTTGTATTCCGGCAGTCCCTTGGCGCGGGCGGTGACGACATAGGGCTTGTGCAGTTCGTCGGTCAGGTTGGCGCGCAGGATACGGATCATCGCTGCCGTTCCGGATGCGCCAATGATGATGATCGGGATCCAGAGATGGGCGAGGAAATCGCCAACCTTGGCGAGGCTCCAGGGCGCCTCGGCATATTCCGGCGAGATCAGTCCGCCGACGCTCTGGCCGAGATACTTATAGGCGACATACATCAGCGTCAGCGCCAGGATGAAGTTCGGCACCGCGAGGCCGATGAAGCCGAGGAAGGTGAAGACATGATCGCCGACAGAGTGGCGGCGCACGGCCGAGTAGATGCCGATCGGCAAAGCCACGATCCAGACAAAAAGCAGGCTCAAGAGCGAGATCACCAGCGTCGAGCCCATACGGGCCCAGATCAGCCCGGAAACGGGCTGGCCCCACTCGAAGGAGTAGCCGAAGTCGCCGCGGCTGACGATGCCCCAGATCCATTTCAGATATTGGATATAGAAGGGATCGTCGAAGCCGTAGATTTCCTTCAGCCGCTCGATCTGCGCGGGATCGACGGTCTGGCCGCTGTCGCTCATGGTGGCGATCATCGACGTCAGATAGTCACCCGGCGGCAACTGGATGATCAGGAACGAGATCAGCGACATGCCAAACAAGGTCGGGATCATGTAGAGCACGCGCTTGAAGATATAGCCAAGCATTGAAACGTTTCTCCTCCCGTCGGGAACGCGGTGACACGCTTCCCCCGGATCTTCACCCGCCTTCGGCCCTTGAGGCCGAAAGCGCTCCTCCGTCGCGTGTCATCTCATTTCCAGGTGAGATGCAGGACCTCCAGCCGATCGATACCAGGCACCTCCACCTGCGCGAGGCCATTCCCGAAGCTGAAGCTTGCGGCGCGGTCGGCAACGACGAGCCAGGCCTTCGCCACCGATCGGCCCTCCGGAATCTCCACCGAAACGGTCTGCGCTGCCAGAGGGTAATTGTCGCGGATCGGGCCCTTCATCATCATCGGGTTGGTGAGATTGAAGAGGCTGAGGGCCAGGCCGTCACCGTTTTCGCGCAGCGCCAGATCGACGACGCCCTTGCCCTTGACGGTGACGCGCGGTGTCTTGCCGAGCGCCCAATGGACGGCGTTGGCGATGAGACGAGCGTGGTCGACCGCAAAAACCTCCCAGAAGATCTCGCCGATATTCCAGGGGATATAGACGCTGCGGCCCCCCTTGCCAGTCTCGCGGGCGATGACGGCAGCACCTGTCGGGTCTTCGCGCGGATAGACCTCTTCCATCGGCAGATCGGGAAAATCGGGGATGTAGAGGAAGGGCGTCTTCGCATCGGCCGACGGTTCGGCGTGGATCAGGCGGGTGCCGCCCATGATGCGTTCGGCGCCGTCAAAACCCCGATTGATCGGGTGATCGCCGGAAAGGGCGACATAGGTGTTCTTGACGATGCCGCGCGGGCCGGAAACGTACTTGGCTCCGAGCACATCGGCCAGACCGAATTCGGAACGCTTCTTGCCGAATTCATCGCGCAGCGACGTCTCGTAAGAGGCAATGACGCTGCCGCCACGATCGACATAGGCGCGGATCGCCGCGTTCTGCGCATCAGAAAGGCAGGAAGCGTTGGCGAGAATGATGAGCTTGAACCGATCGAGGCTTTCTTCGGTCAGCACCTGGTCCGAAAGCAGCTCGAAGGGCAGGCGGGCCTCGACGAGGGCATGGTAGAGGCCGAGGTCATGCTTTTCGGCGGAATGCCGCTCTTCCGGCGCCCAGTGGCGCAGCGTCGTCGAGGGATCGATGACGGCGATTTCGGCGGTGGGCTTCATGCTTTCCAGCACCGGCTCGACGGCTGCCTGGAGACCGAATGCGTCGGCGACCGGCTCGACCCAGCGTTTGTCGGGCACGACGCCGTTGAATTTGGTGAACCAGGCGTAGAGGCCGTGAGCGGTGCCGTCGTTGATCCAGAGCTGCATCTCCTCGCCCGAAGTGACGGCATCCTTCCAGCGATATTCCTCCTCCGGGCCGATCGAGGTGATCAGCACGACCGGGCGGTCGGGGAAGGTGGCGCGGATGCGCTTGCCGTTGCGCCCAGCCGACCAGCCGAGCTCGAGGCCCTTGCGGCCCTGATGGTCGACGACGAGGAAGGGGCAATGTCTGGCGATGACCGAGAGATCGAATTCCATCAGCGAAGCGCCGCCCATGTTCGGAATGAAGCTCGCATGCGGGCGGATCGCTTTGACGGCATCGTCCCATTGGGCGATCATGTCGGTGAGCACGCGGCGGCGCCACTGCACCCAGGCCTGCCAGGCGGGATCTTCGGCATCGGGCTTCGCCGGCAGTGCGTGGCCGGAGATGTCCTTGAAGCGACGAGCGCTGTCTTCGCTGTAATCGACGCCGTGGCCCTGCCAGCGATTGGCGAAGACCGCGTCGATATCGTATTTGCGGACGATCTCCTTGACCACCTCCGGCATGAAGACGGTGTTGTAGTCGCCATAGGCATTGGTCACCCAGACGTCGGGATAGGCCCAGTGACGGCGCGGCGTGCCGTCGGCATTGATCATCACCCATTCGGGATGGGCTTTGGCGGCATCGTCATGGATCGCATGCGGGTCGACGCGGGCCATGACATGCATGTCGAGCTTGCGGGCGGCGTCGACGAGCGCGCCGAAGATATCCTTGTCGCCGAGATACTTGCTCACATAGTGGTAGGGCACGTCGCTCGGATAATAAGCGATATAGCCGCCGGCGCTGAGGCAGACCGCGTTCGATTTCGTGCGTTTGAAGACATCGATCCAGAAGGCCGGGTCGTATTTCTCCGGGTCGTCTTCCACGAAGGTCAGCTGGGTCCAGCGTGTCGCGGTCTTGAACCAGTCCGGCGTTCTCAGCGCGTGGGTATTTTGTTTCCTGGCATCGAGCATCGTCTTCATCCAATCATTGGCAAAGAAAGCATCTGGGCGCCGACCGGCGGGGCCGGCGCTTGACTGGGCTCCTGGGATAAAAGGTCTTCAGACCTTGTAGAATTGCTCCGGCATCGTCGGAGCGGGCGTCGGCCAGCCGAAAGAATTCGGCATGATCTTCGTGATGTTCTTCATGTTGTTCTTGACGATGCCGTAGCCGTCAGGCGGCAGCGAGATGCCGAAGACATAGAAATTGTCGGCCGCACCTTGCAGGATCTGCTTCATGACCTCGCGCTGGCCTGATGCGTCGGAGGTCGCCTTCAGCTTGTCGTAGAGCGCGAGCTGGTTCTTCGTGCTTTCCGGCGGTTCCTCGGCATTGGCATTGGCGCGGTCGCGATACCAGAGTTGCCAGGCCGGGGCATACATGGCGTTGGCATCGGTCGGCACGTAATAGCGCGGGTCGAGCATGGCGGCGACGCCGCCATTTGCGCCGAACTGGTGCGCAGTCGCATCGAAATCACGGCCCTGGCGGACGCGGGTTTCCCAAAGCGAACGGTCCATCGAGCGCATCTGCGCATCGATGCCGACCGCCTGGAACATCGGAATGACAAGTTGGAAGAGATCGAGGAAGACAGCGCGCGCCTGGTCGATCTCGAAGATGATCGTCAGGCGGCGGCCCTTTTCGTCGAGGCGGAAGTTCTGGTCGTCGCGCTTCGGCACGATCTGATCGAGCATGGCATTCGCCTTGTCGACGTCATAGGCCGTGAACTGCGTGGCGAGCTGCTCGTTGTAGAGCGGGTCCTCCTTCTTGATCGACGGCTGAGCAGACGCCCCCTGGCCAACGAGCACCGCATCGATCAGCGACTGCCGGTCGAGCGCCGTCGAGAGCGCCGCACGAAAATCCTTGTTCCGGAAAAGCTTCCGCTTGGTCTCATCATTGTGGTTCAGGTTGAAGATGAAATTCATCACATTGGCTTCAGTCGAAGTCAGTGTGTAGAAATCATAGCCGCCCTGCTCACGCGCATCGTAGAGAACCGACTTGTTGTTCGGCGTGGCGATATACTGGTCCATCAGGTCGACTTCGCCCTGCATGGCCTTCAGCAGCAGAACCTGCGGGTCGGCGACCATCTGGTAGACGATACGGTCCATATAGGGCAGCTGGTTGCCCTCGGTATCGACCTTCCAGTAGTAGGGATTGCGCTCGGCAACGGCGCGTTCGGTGTTTTCGCCGGGTGCTATCGTGAACATCCAGGCATGGACGCAGGGCTTCTTCGAGGAGTTCAGGAAGAAGGCATTGTCATCCTGAAAACCGGCGGCCGCCTGGAAGGAGGCGATCCAGCTTTCGAAGCCGCGTTGCTTGGCGAGTTCATCAGCCTTCGGATTAAAGTCGATGTGAAACTGCTCGAGATAATGCTTCGGCGTGCGCGTCGTCTGGTCGTTGTTTGCCCAGGCGACTTGCAGCGGGAACAGGCCGTTCGGCTTGTCGAAGATGACCTTGAAGGTCTGCTCGTCGACGATCTCCAGCTTGGCCGGCTTGCCGCCGGACTTCCAATGATCCTGGCCGACAAAGGCGACGCGCTTGTCGGTGAAGACGGTGTCGTACCAGAACTTGATGTCGGCGGTGGTGTAGGGATGGCCGTCCGACCATTTCATGCCCTTGCGCAGGCGGATCGTATAGACCTTGGAGTCGGCGTCGCCCTCAAAGGACTCGGCGACATTGAGCGTTACGCCGGACCAGTCGGGCGTATAGCGCAGCAGCGGCTCGTAGGCTTGATAGCGGAACAGCATCGACAGCGACCCGCCGCCGACCAGCGCCATGTTCCAGTCGCCGCCGTATTTGCCGACGCTTTCGACCGGTTTGACGACGAGCGGATTTTCAGGAAGTCGGTCCTTCAGGGCCGGCAGGGCGCCGCTCGACACCTTCGTTTTCAGAACATCCGCTTCCTTGAAGTCAGCGGCGAAAACCGGCAGGGCCGGCAGTATCAGGGCGGCCGACGTCCCGGCCAGAAACGCACGTCGTTTCAGCTTGATCATAGGGGATCTCCTCCAAAAATCCGTGCCCTTATGATTATTTTTTGCTGTCGGGCTTGGATGGGGAAAAGATTACATTTGGATATTGTTAGGTAAAGCGTTATGTTTTTCGTTAGTGTAAAAATTTGGCTGACGGGCGCGGTTGATAGAGCCAGCGTCGCATCAATCGAACGCTGAGGTGTCACGTGGGAAGTAGAGGCCGGGTTACATTGCAGACCATCGCAAGGGAGGTCGGCCTGTCGAAATATGCGGTATCGCGGTCGCTTGCCGGAAAGAGCGGCGTTAGCGAGGAAACGCGCACGCTGATCCGCGAGACGGCGCAGCGCCTCGGCTATACAAGGCCGGCCGGGCAGGGTGGTGCGGGCGAGGTCGCGGTTGTCTTTCACGATCTGGATGCCGTCAACAGTGAGCTTTATATGCAGGTGCAGAACGGTGTGCAGCGCGAGGCCCATCGGCTTGGCATGACGCTGCGCGTACGCTGGACCCATGATTCCCGCCAGTTGGAGGAGCTGGCGCGCACGTGCGACGGGCTGATGCTCGTCGGTCCGCATGCCCGTGAGGCAGTGGCGGCGGCGAGTGCCACCGGCGTTCCAATCGTACGTTTCGGCTGGGTCGATGCGCTCGAACAGATCGACCATGTCGGCGGCACGGACCATGAGGCAGGGCAGGCGGTGGTGGAGTATCTGGTCGGGCTCGGCCATCGGTCCATCGTTTATGTCTATGGCATGCCGGGCCTGCGGGGGCGCCAGGAGCGGCATTACGGCGCCCGCGAAATCGCCGAACGTTATCCTGATGTTGCGCTTCATGTTATGCAGTTCGATGAAGAGAACGGCTTCAGCGCGGCTTTCAGAGCGCTTGCGGAAAAAGGTATCCGCCCGACGGCTTTTTTCTGTGCTCATGACGGGCTGGCACTGACTGTGGTTTCCGAGTTGCTCGGCCAGGGATATCGCATTCCCGACGATATTTCGGTCGTCGGTTTCGGCGACTACTCGGCGGCGACGCAGATCTCGCCGGCGCTGACGACGGTGAGGATGGAGGGGCAGGAATGCGGGGCGGTTGGGCTGCGGCTCTTGCTCGAGCGCATCGAGAATCCACGCCTGCCCGGCATGCCGGCGCGGCGCATCATGATTGCCTCGCGCATTATCGAGCGGCGCTCGGCCGGACCCTGCAAGGTGGTGGCAAGCGTCGATGCCGCCGAGGTTTAACCGCCGAGCGAAGCAATCGCGGCCTTGGCTGCGTCCGCGCCGGGCCTGGTCGGCCGATATTCCAGACCGACGGCGCCGTCGTAACCGTTGGCGAAGATCCAGCCGAGGCGGTGGGCAAGGTCGATGCTGCCGGAACCCGGTTCGTGGCGGCCAGGGTGATCGGCGACATGGACGTGGATGATACGGTCGAGACGGCCGTTCAGCACCTCCTCGGTGCGCTCGTCCATCACGGCGGAATGGTAGATGTCGTAGACGATGCCGATCTCGGGGCGAGCGACGTCATCGACGATGTCTAGACCTTCGCGGGTCGAATCGAGGAAATAGCCGACATGGTCGATGCGGATATTGAGCGGCTCAACGCCGAGGCGGACACCGCTGCCTTTGAGGATATCGGCGCCGGCTCTCAGCGTTTCGGTGAGCGCCCGGCGCTGTTCTTCGCGGGTCAAGCCCGGGAGATCGTCGCCCGCCTGGGCAATCAGCACCGGCGCGCCGAGACGTTTCGCGACAGTGACGGATTCGGCAAGGCCTTTCAGCCAGGCCTGCCGGTTGGCGGCGTCGGTCAGCGCGATCATCGGTTCGGCGACGAGGCTGGAGACGGCGAGGCCGGTTTCCTTCAGCGCCGCCTCGATCGCATCCAGATCCTTGCCGGTCCAGCGCCAGAATTCGATCGCCGGCAGGCCGGCCGCATGGGCGCGGCGGATGCGATCGGGAAAGCTGTCGCCCTCTTCGGCAAACAGCCATTCTATGCAGGCTGAATAACGTCGCATGAAAACTCCTCCCATCTTTTGATGCAGGCATGCGACAGATCGGCGCCTGCCGCAAGAGGAGTTCGGAAGCTTGACGCCCGGGTTCATTGGCGAAACACTCAGCACATCAGGCCGGAATCTCCGGCCGTTTGCGGAGGAAGACATGGATCTCGGATTGAAGGGAAAGACCGCCGTCATAACAGGTGCGTCGGTCGGCATCGGACTGGCGATCGCCGAGGGGCTGGCGGCCGAAGGCGCCGACCTCGTGCTGGCAGCCCGAGGCGGTGAACGGCTTGAGGCGGAAGCCGCCCGTATCGCCGAGAAGTACGGCGTCAGCGCTGCCGCGGTCGCGGCCGATGTGGCGACGGTTGCGGGAACCGAGGCGATCATTGCGGCGGCGGCCGGAAAAGGCGGCGCCGATATCCTCATCAACAATGCCGGCACCGGATCGAACGAGACGGTGATGGAGGCGCCCGACGAGAAGTGGCAGGACTATTGGGACCTACATGTGATGGCCGCCGTGCGGCTGGCGCGGGGCATCGCGCCGCAGATGAAGGAACGCGGCGGCGGGGTGATCCTGCACAATGCCTCGATCTGTGCGGTCCAGCCACTCTGGTACGAGCCGATCTACAATGTCAGCAAGTCGGCGCTGATGATGTTTTCGAAGACGCTTTCGACCGAGCTCATCAAGGACAATATCCGCGTCAACTGCGTCAATGCCGGCCTGATCCTGACGCCCGACTGGATCAAGACCGCCAAGCAATTGACGGCGGAAACCGGCGGCAACTGGGAAGGCTACCTGCAGAGCGTCGCCAACGAGCACGCCGCCTCCAAACGCTTCGGCACGCCGGAGGAGCTGGCCAACGTCTTCGTCTTCCTGAGTTCGGAGCGTGCGAGCTATTGCATCGGCTCGACCTATTTCGTCGATGGCGGCATGCTGAAGACGATCTAATCGAGGCGGCTGACAAGGCGCGCGGCGGCCGGTTCTTCTTAAGGCTGCCGCGCGCACCTGTGGACGTTGCCGATACAAGCTATAAATAATAGCTATTTTGTTGTATGTTCACGCTTTTGACGCTATTTGCCTGCTATTGACAGGATAAATATTGCGATTTCTACAAGGCGACGACGATGCTGACGAAAAAGGGAAAATACGGGCTGAAGGCGCTGGTCGACCTGGCGCGGCTGGCGCCGGGTGAGACCGCCTTCATCAACGACATCGCGGCCCGCAACAATATCCCGAAGAAGTTTCTCGATACGATCCTGCTCGAACTGCGCAATGTCGGCATCCTGCGATCGAAGAAGGGGCCGGGCGGGGGCTATTCCCTGTCGCGGCCGGCAACCGAAATCCGCATCGGCCATGTCATCCGCACGCTCGACGGGCCCTTAGCGCCGATCCGCTGCGCTAGCCGTACGGCCTACGAGGCCTGCGACGACTGTGCCGATCCGGAAACCTGTCAGGTGCGGCGCTCGATGACCGATGTTCGGGACGCGATCGCCGCCATTCTCGACAATATGACCCTCGAGCAATTCGTCGCCGACGGCGGTCGCATCGACGGCGCCAAGGAAGAATTCCCGATCTCCGCCGCCAGCTGAATTAGGTGCTGCCGGGCCTCGACCTATATTCGCCTGCGGCGTGCATCAGCTTATCCCGCCGCAGTGATAGCGCGTGAATGCGGGTATTGCGCCAATGGCGATCGAGATTGAGCCCGATGCCGGCCGATGTTTCCCCTGCAAGTTCGAACAGCGCATTCGCGGTGTCGAGCGCCGTTTCCCCGGCAAGGATCGCGGCCGCCGAGGCGGAGAAATGCGCGTCCGCCATCGCGGCCTCCACAGGATTGACCTGGGCAATGTCGAGTTTGCGGCCAGCCCGTTCCAAGGCTGCCGCCGTTGCTTCGATGCGGATGGCGCGTTCGCCGATCTGGGGAAGGACGGTCGTGCTGCGATCGCCAATTGCGGTCATCAGATCGCTCCATGCGGCCCGGGCGATGCCCAGACTGACGCCCGCCTTGAGCAGCAGGCCGAGCGAGATGCCGGTCGAATATCCGGATGAGGGGGCAGAGGCAATCGCATCGGCATTGACATGAAGCGTGCCGACGATCGCCGTCGCCGATCCATTGGTGCGCTGGCCGAAGCCGTCCCAATCATCGACCACCTGCACGCCTTCTTCACCGCGTGCGAGGTAGAGCGTCACCGGGCGGCTGGGCGGAGCGGTGGCGGCAGCGGCAATCCAGTCAGCGAATAGAATACCGGGTGCCTGTCGCGTGCGCCCGCTCAGGCGGTAGCCCGGGCCTTCCGCCGTCAGTTCGGCCCCGTCGGTGAAGGCGGCGCCCGCGAAGCGGTCGCCGAGCAGCACACGGGTAAACAGCGATGCCTTCAAATCCTCGGCAGCCTGGATGCGGAGCGTTTCCAGCGCGGAAAAATGACTTTCCAGCGCTTCGCCGATCGATGCATCGCCCTCAGCGATGATTGCAACGATTTCGGCAAGCAGGGCGTTCGACACGTCGAGCCCTTCATGGTCTGGCGGAACCGTGATTGCCGTCAGCCCCGATACCGACAGCGCATCAAGCTCGGCAACGGGCAGGATGCGGTTGATATCACGTTCGCTCGCCTGATGCCGGAATGCGGCGGCGAGGTCGCGGGCCGTGGATATCGCCTCCTCTTCGCTTTCGATGCGATGCGCGGGAGGCCTCAGGCTCTCATGAAACTGCGATACCGTTCCCATCGGTCACTCTTTTCTCAACGGATACAGGAGTGAGGGATTAGTCCTCGAATGATAAGGCCGGTTTTTCTACAAAACCCAAATGGTTTGGATTTTCTTACCAGCTTGATTGCCTTGTCGTTTACTCTACTTAGGGTGAAGTGGGGCTTCCTTAATCGAGAAACATGATGAGCGACTCTCGTGCTCGCAACAGCGAGGTTTCGAAAATGGCACGCCAGCCGAGACCGCGCCTGACGCTGGATATTGCCGCTATCCCAACTTATGCGATCGGCGATATTCACGGTCGGTACGATTTGCTTGTGAAAGCCGAGGCGGCGATCCTGCGTGATAGTGCGCGGCTGCCCGGGCGAAAGCTGATCGTCACGCTCGGCGACTATATCGACCGCGGCCCGGAATCGTCACAGGTCATAGCCCATCTCATGGAGCCACCGCCTGATGGATTCGACCGCATCTGCCTTGCCGGCAATCACGAAATCGCCATGCTCGACTATATCGATGGCTGGATCTCCTATGACGATTGGATGCAGATGGGGTCAGCGGAGCTGCTCAAGTCCTATGGCCTTGATCCGGAGCATCTACCGCTGGTCTTTCCCTCCGGCGCGAAGCTCGATGCCTTCATCCGCCAGTCGCTTCCGCGGACGCATATCGATTTCATGCGGGCGATGCCTGTCCTGCTGGAGACCCCGAGCGTGATTTTCGTGCATGCAGGCATCAATCCGAAACTGCCGCTCGACAGGCAGACGGACGAGGATCTGCTCCTCATCCGCCAGCGGTTTCTCGAAAGCCGGGTGCCGTTGCCGAAACTCGTCGTTCACGGTCATACGCCGAACGATGAACCCGACGTAAGGCCGAGGCGGCTCAACATCGATACGCGCGCCTATCGCAGCGGTAAACTCACCGTCGCCCGCCTGTGGCAGGGCAAGGTGCATCTGTTTTCGACCTGACTTCCGTTTCCTCAGCCGGGTGGGATCGTCTCAGACGACCCCTTCCTCGACCGGCTCTGTCTTCGCTGGTTCTACAGTGGCCGGCCGGTTACGGCGCCAGCCGCGCAGCACGACGTAGAAGACCGGCGTCAGGAACAGGCCGAAGATCGTCACGCCGAGCATGCCCGAGAAGACGGCGGTGCCGAGCGACTGGCGCATTTCGGCGCCGGGGCCGGTGGCGATCGCAAGCGGCAGAACACCGAAGATAAAGGCGAATGCCGTCATCAGGATCGGGCGCAGGCGAAGATGGCTGGCCTCGATGGCCGCCTCCACCGGCGACTTTCCTTCGTCTTCTGCCTGCCTGGCGAACTCGACGATCAGAATGGCGTTCTTGGCCGCCAGGCCGATCAGGACGATCAGACCGATCTGAGTCAGGACATTGTTGTCCATTCCCCTCAGCGAGACCCCGATCAGCGCCGCAAGCACCGCAAGCGGGACGATGAGAATGATCGCGAGCGGCAGAACCCAGCTTTCATATTGTGCCGCCAGCGCCAGGAAGACGAAGACGACGGACAGGGCGAAGATGTAGATGGCGGTGTTGCCTGTGTGGGTCTCCTGATAGGCAAGTTCCGTCCATTCGAAGGTCGTCCCCTGCGGCAGGATCTTCGCCGCCAGCGCTTCCATCTTGGCGATGGCATCGCCCGTCGACGTGCCTGGAGTCGGATTGCCCTGAAGCGGCACCGAGACATACATGTTGTAGCGCTGGACAAGGGCAGGGCCGCTGGCATCCTGGATGTCCATCAAGGTTCCGAGCGGAACCAGCGCGCCGGTGGCCGAGCGGACCTTCAGGGCAAGGATGTCTTCCCGGTCCATGCGGTATTGCCGGTCGGCCTGGGCGCGAACCTGGTAGACGCGACCGAACGCATTGAAATCGTTGACGTAGGCGACGCCGAGATTGATCGAAAGGGCGTTGAAGATATTGGGGATCGGCACATTCAGGAAGCGTGCCTTGTCGCGGTCGATCGCCAGGAAGTATTGCGGGCTGGCATCGGAGAATGTCGTAAAGACACCGGTCAGCCCCTCGGTCGTTGCCGCTGCACCCATCATCTGCCGGGCGAGGCCGAGCACGCGGGTCATATCGGCGTTTTCGAGATCGGATATCTGCATCTTGAAGCCGCCGGAATTGCCGACGCCACGCACGGATGGCGGTGGAATGGCAATGATGAAGGCTTCCTGGATGCTTTGCAGCTTTCCGTAAAGCTCGCCGATGATCTTGTTGGCGTTCTCTCCGCCTTCTTCACGTTCGGCAAAGGATTTGAACGGGACGAAGACGACGCCGGCATTCGAGGCATTGGTGAACGTCGCCCCGCTGAAGCCGGCAAATTGCACGGCATTGCCGACGCCGGGCACGGTGCGGGCGATATCGCCCACCTGTTTGACGACGGCATCGGTACGCGCGAGCGACGCTCCATCAGGCAGCTGAATGACGATGATGGCGTAGCCCTGGTCCATGGTCGGGATAAAGCCCGCGGGAACTTTCGTGCCCATGTACCAGGTCGCTCCGAGCAGGCAGACGAAGGTGACCATCGCGGCTGTCAACCCAATCCAGCTGCTGACCAGATGCCGAACGGTCCATGAATAGCCGGAACTCAGCCGATCGAATCCATGATTGAAGCCGTCTGCCAGCCCTCTTCCTAGACGGGCTGCGACATTCGTACGCTTGGTTTCATGGTCATGGGTTTTCAGCAATATGCCTGCGAGGGCGGGCGACAGTGTGAGCGAATTCAATGCGGAAATTGCAGTGGTGACGGAGATCGTGACCGCGAACTGCCTGTAGAACTGTCCTGAGATGCCTGGAATGAAGGCTGTCGGCACGAACACGGCGATCAGCACCAGCGAGATGGCGACGACGGCGGTTCCGACTTCGTCCATCGTGACATGGGACGCCTGCTTCGGCGTCATCCCGCGCGCCAGATTGCGCTCGACGTTTTCCACCACCACGATCGCGTCGTCGACGACGATACCGATTGCCAGCACTAGGCCGAACAAAGTGAGCATGTTGAGCGAGAAGCCGAAGGCCAGCAGGACGGCGAAGGTGCCGATCAGCGATACCGGGATGGCAATGATGGGAATGATCGCGGTTCGCCAGGATTGCAGGAAGACGAGAACGACAATCGCCACGAGGATGGCCGCTTCGGCGATGGTTCGATAGACCTCGGTGATCGAGTCCGAGATGAATTCGGTCGTGTCGTAGACGATACGATATTCCAGGCCCGGCGGGAAACTCTGGGATATGTCCTTCATGAGCGTCTGGACTTGATGGGCGGTGTCCAGGGCGTTGGTTCCCGGCCGGGCGAAGATGCCAAGAGCAACCGCGGGATCGTTGTTGAGATAACTGTTGGTGACGTAATCCTGTGCGCCGAGTTCAATCCGGGCGACATCCTGCAACTGCACGAGGCGGCCCGATGTCGTCGATTTCACAATGACATATCGGAACTCGCGCACGTCGGAGAAACGGCCATCGGTTCGCACCGTATATTCGAATGCATTCTTGCCGGTGACGGGTGGTGCCCCAATCTTGCCGCCTGATACCTGGACGTTCTGGTCTCTCAACGCGGAGACGACGTCATCGGAGGTCATCCCGTAGGCGGAGAGCTTTTCTGGATCCAGCCAGATTCGCATCGAATACTGGCGCTCGCCAAAGATCTGCACGTCGCCGACGCCGTCAAGGCGCACGAGAACGTCGCGGATGCGGTTGCGAGCGTAGTTCGAGACGTAAAGCTGGTCGTAGCGGTGCGACGGCGACAGCAGGTGCACCACCATCATGAGATCAGGCGAGCTCTTGTCGGTGGTGACGCCAAGCCGCTGGACTTCCTCGGGAAGGCGGGGAAGGGCGATGGAAACGCGGTTCTGGACAAGCACCTGGACCTTGTCGAGATCGGTGCCGAGCTTGAAGGTGATCGTCAGCGACATGGCGCCGTCAGCGCTGGAGTAGGATGACATGTAAAGCATGTCTTCGACGCCGTTGATCTGTTGTTCAAGCGGCGTCGAAACGGTATCGGCGATCGTCTGCGGGTCGGCACCCGGATAAGAGGTGCGCACGACGATGGTCGGCGGCGCTATCTCGGGATACTGCGATACCGGCAGCTGCGTATAGGCAATGCTGCCGACGACGAGAAAAAGGATCGAGATGACGGCCGCAAAGATCGGCCGGTCTACGAAAAAATGAGCAAATCTCATTGTCCGTTCTCCGCACCGGCGGTTTCCGGCGGAGCGTCCTGCCGCTCCTTGGGCAGTTCGGTCATCTGAGGCGTGATCTTTGCACCCGGCCGGGCGCGCATCAGGCCGTTGACGATGATCGTCTCGGTGCCGTCGAGGCCCTCGCGTATGACGCGGTAGCCGTAGAGACGCGGCCCGGGTCTCACGGGCTTTGTCGACACCGTGCCGTCCTCGGCGACGACATAGACGACGCGCTCATTCTGGTCCGAGCCGATTGCCTCGTCGGGGACGAGAATGGCCTGGTAGGTGTTGGAGGCTTCCACCTGTATGCGACCGAAGAGCCCGGGCTGAAGGACGAGATCGGGGTTAGGGAAGCGGGCACGCAGACGAATGGTGCCACTCTCATTGTCGACCCTGTTCTCAGCGAAATCGAGCTTTCCCTTGAATGGTTTGGCAGTGGGATCCGAGATCGTGACGGAGACATCCAGTCCGCCACCGCCCTGCTGGAGATCCTTGCCCAGTTTGCGCGCCGTGTCGGCAAAATTCAGCAATCGGCGTTCATCGACGTCGAAATAGAAATCGATCGGATCGAGCGAAACGATCGTCGTCAGTACAGTCTGGTCGGTCTGCACGAGGTTGCCGGCCGAGATCAGTCGACGGTCGATGCGGCCGCTGAGCGGCGCTTTGATCTCGGTATATTCCATGTCGAGAGAGGCGCGGTCGGCTGCGGCCTGTGCGCCGCGGACATTGGCCTCGGCCGAATCAAATTCGCGGCGGCGATCATCCAGCGTCTGCGCCGACTGGCTACCGCTCGAAGCAAGCGATTGCGTGCGCTTGTATTGCGCATCGGCAAAGACCAGGGCGGATTGCGCCGATTCGAGTGTCGCCTTTGCCTGATTGAGCGCGGTAACGAATGGCCGTTGGTCGATGACGAAGAGCAAGTCGCCCTGCTTGACCAATGCGCCGTCCTGGAAATGGATTTCCTGCAGGTAACCACCGACGCGCGAGCGAACGGAGACTTCATCGACTGGCTCGAACCGGCCGATAAATTCGTCGCTGTCGACGACATCGCGAACGACCGGCTTGGCGACCGTGACGGGTGGCGCCGGCGGGGCGCTCTGGGCTAGCGCGGGGAGGGGCATGAATGCGGCGATACAGCCAAGCACCACCATCTGTCGAAGCGCGTAAGTCATACCGGTCCCCCAATCTCGACGGTCGATTTCCCTGCCGCCAAACCTAAGATGAAGTGCTGCTATTCATGTCTTGCTGCTTTGAACGAAGGCCTCTGGCCCCGTAATTTCTCCGGCATCCCATCCCTTGGAAAGGAGGGCCGGCAGGCAATGCCGATCAGAAAAATCGTAACCCTATGGAATTGGACTATAAACGGCAGCGGCGAAAAATTGCAAATGCCAATTGGTAACGATTCCGGAATCCATCAAAACGTCACAGAGGGCAATCAGCTCTCGACGATCTCGTCTCTGCCGGGTGGCAGGGCGGCGAGTTCGGCCCAGTCGAGCTCCTGTTCCAGCATGTGAAAGACATCATCGTCGATCTCGTCGGCGCGGCGCATCGCTGCCAATCTGCGGCGTTTCGCGACGATGACGTTGCGGCGCTGCTTGTCGAGCCTGCTGACCTCGCGCGGGTGTTTCCCGTCAGCTGCGATTTCGCGCTCGGAGGTGTAGACGTCGCGCAGGATGCGGGTGGATTTGTCCTCGCCGCCGGCGAGTTCGGCAAGGGCCGCATCGATCAACGTGACGCGGGCTCTGGCGAGGTCGCGGTCCAGGGAAGTGTCCGGGTCGAATTTCAGGAAACGGATCAACGGCCCGAGCGTCAGGCCCTGGACGATGAGCGTGCCAAGGACGACGGCGAGCGCGCTAAGCAGGATGATGTCGCGATCGGGAAAATCGATCGGCAAAGCAAGCGCGGTCGCCAGCGTAACGAGGCCGCGCATGCCGCACCAGCCGGCAAGCAGGCTGGTCGCGAAAGTCGGAACGGCTTGTTTCGTGCGTCCGCGCGCGGCGAGAAAGTTGATGACCCGGTTATAGAAGAGCACCCAGGCCAGGCGGACGACGATGACGGTGACGAAGACCATGGCGGCGAAGGTGATCGCGAAATTCAGGCGGCCGGGATCGAGGTCGAGGACGATCTGGCGGGCCTGCAGGCCCATCAGCAGGAAAGCGAGCACGTTGAGCAGAAAGACCGCGGCTTCCCAGACCGAATAGGAATGAATGCGGTGACGGGCCGTTTGCCGCTCGGGCATGTAGCGGGCGATCACCATCGCATAGACGACGATCGCCAGAATTGCCGAAAGGTGCAGCCGCTCGGCGATGATCCACGTACCGAAAGTGGCGACGAATTCAAGCAGCGTGCCGCCGAGCGTGCCGGCGAGCCTCAGGCCGACGACCATGTAGAGACGGCCCAGAAGATAACCGAGGATAAGGCCACCAGGTACGGCGAGCGCCAGCTCGGCCAGGGCGCCGGCGAAGAAGGTGGGGCTTGCAGCGGCTGCCACCGCGGCGCTGAAGATCAGCAGCGCGACGGCGTCGTTCAGGAGGCTTTCACCCTTCAGGATCACATAGGTCTGGCGCGGCAGGGTGAAGCGGTCGAGCATGGCGGTGGCAGCCGCGGCATCCGGCGGCGCGACGATGGCGCCGAGTGCGACGGCTGCGGCAAGCGGTAGGCCGGCTATCGTCACGCTGACGGTGGCGACGGCTGCGGCCGTCAAGATCACGGCGATAGCGGCGAGCGAGAACAGCGGCAGCCAGTTGCGTCTCAATGTCCTCGGCGGCAAATCATAGGCGGCGTCGAAAAGTACGGGCGCAATCAGCAGTGCCAGCGCAAGCTCGGGATCGATCGCGACCTCGGGCGCCCAGGGCACGGCCGCGACGATGATGCCCGCGATCGCCAGCATTGTCGGATAGGGGATCCGGAACTTCCTGGAGAATTGCAGAAAGACGATCGCCACCAGCAGCAGCGTCAGCATGCTTTCGAAGAACGCCATCGAGCTCCCCACGCGCGCCTCCGGCGGAGGCTGTTCCTGCCGCAGAATTAGGGCGGAGCTGGGCTGCGGCTACCGTCCGGCGCTTTGTAAACGGCGAAACGAGAAACTGCAGGATACGCTTGACCCGGTCCGGTCTGCGGCATTTTAGCCGCCATTGCCGAATCTGCCGTCCATGCCCTTGTGCAGCGCGCATGCTCAATATATCTACCGATATTATAAGGATGCTTATAAATAACGGTCACAGGTTTTCATGAACGCCACTCCGACCCTCGGTTTCCTTCTCCATGACGTCGCACGGCTGCTGCGCAAGCGGTTCGAGCAGCGGGCGAAGTGCCTTGGGCTGACCCGGTCGCAATGGCAGACGCTTGCCTATCTCTCGAATAATGAAGGCATCCATCAGGGCGGCCTTGCCGAAATCCTCGAAGTCGAGCCGATCACGCTGGTGCGCATTCTCGACAAGCTCGCCGAACGCGGGCTGATCGAGCGCCGCCAGCACCCGACCGACCGGCGTATCTGGTTGCTTTATATGCGCGACGAGGCGCACCCGCTGCTTGCCGAAATGCGCGAGCTCGGCGACACCACCCGCGCGGAAGCGCTGCAAGGCATCTCAGCCGAGCAGCGCGAGCAGCTTTTCCACATCCTATCCGTAATGAAGACGAACCTGGTTCAGGCATGCCGGAGCCCGGTTGACGAGAATGAGACGAACGATGGCTGATCAATCCCCCCTCCGCGTCGTTGCCGACGCCAATGCCAAGACCAAAACTCCTGTCGAAGACAACGAAGCGAAACAGCAGGAAACGGTAGCCGAAGCGCCTTCATCCAATTCAGCGCCGGCTGCCGCCGTGGCTGCGCCTGGCGGCAACAAGGTCCGCCGCCGGCGCAGTCTCACGCGGCCGATCCTGTTTGCCTTGCTGCCGGTGGCGCTCGTCGTTGGCGGTTATTATTACGTCAATGGCGGCCAGGTGATGTCGACGGACAACGCCTATATCCAGGCCGACATGGTCGGGCTTACCACCGATGTCTCGGGTATCGTCGACCAGATCAATGTGCATGAGAACGAGGCGGTCAAGGCGGGACAGGTGCTCTTCAGCCTGCGGTCGGATTCTTTCAAGATTGCGCTCGATGGCGCCAAGGCGCAGCTCGGCGCGCAGCGCAACCAGATCATGAATCTCAAGGCCAGCTATCAGCAGTCGCTTGCCGAGATCACGCAGGCGCAAGCCGACCTGCCCTATTATCAGAATCAGTTTGACCGGCAGCAGAACCTCGTCAACAACGGCAGCGCGACGCAGTCGGCCTATGACGAAGCCAAGCACAATCTGGAAGCCGCGCAGCAGAAGGTTGCAGTCGCCAAGGCGGAAGCCGCAACGACACTCGCCCAGCTCGGCGGCAATGCCGACCAGCCGGCCGAGGAAAACCCGCTCTACCTGCAGGCCAAGTCGAATGTCGACAGTGCCCAGCGCGAACTCGACCACAGTGTCGTCAAGGCGCCGTTCGACGGCATCGTCACCAATGTCAACGCGCTGCAGGTGGGCTCCTACCTGCAGGCTTCGCAGCAGGCCTTCTCGCTTGTTGCCACCAACCGTCTGTGGATTGCCGCCAGCCCGAAGGAAACCGAGCTTACCTATGTCAAGCCCGGCCAGACGGCCGAGATCTATGTCGACACCTATCCCGGCGTGACATGGAAGGGCAAGGTCGAGAGCATCAGCCCGGCCTCCGGCTCCAGCTTCTCGCTGCTGCCGGCGCAGAACACCACGGGCAACTGGGTGAAGGTCGTCCAGCGCATTCCGATGCGCGTCAGCATCGAGGACACCGACGGCAAGCCGCCGTTGCGCGTCGGCATGAGCACGGTGGTCGATGTCGAGACCGGTCATGCCCGCGGCCTGCCTGATTTCGTCAACAAGCTTCTGGGCCGGCCTCAGGGCAAGGATCATGAGTAACGCTCTCGCTTCTCCGGCGACGCCGATTGCCAATCGCGGTGCGATCACGGCCTGCGTCATTCTCGCCGTCATCATGCAGGCGCTGGACACGACGATCGCCAACGTGGCGCTGCCCTATATCCAGGGCAGCGTGTCGGCGTCTGCCGACCAGATCAACTGGGTGCTGACTTCCTATATCGTCGCGGCGGCAATTATGACGCCGCCGTCGGGCTTCCTTGCCGCCAAGTTCGGTCGCAAACGCGTGCTGCTCGTCGCCATCGCCGGCTTCGTAGCGGCCTCCGTTCTCTGCGGCCTGGCGCAATCGCTGAACCAGATCGTCGCATTCCGCCTGCTGCAAGGCCTGTTCGGGGCATCGCTGGTGCCGCTTTCCCAGGGCATCCTCCTCGACATCTATACGGTCGAGGAGCGCGGCTCGGCCATGGCCCTTTTCGGCGTCTCGGTCATGGTCGGGCCGGTGCTTGGGCCTGTCATCGGCGGCTGGCTGACCGACAATATCAGCTGGCGCTGGGTGTTTTATATCAACGTGCCGATCGGCGCGCTGGCCTTCATGGGCATTGTCGTCTTCGTCACCGAGACCAAGAGGGATCTGCTCGCCAAACTTGACTGGTTCGGCTTCGGGATGATGAGCCTCGGCATCGCCGCGCTTCAGCTCTTCCTCGACCGCGGCGAACAGCTCGACTGGTTCTCTTCCGGTGAGATCATGCTCGAGGCGTTGATCTGCGCCTCAGCCTTCTATCTGCTGATCGTGCATACGCTGACGGCGGAGAAATCCTTCGTGAACCCGAAGCTGTTCCTCGACCAGAACTTCTCGATCAGCATGATCTTCATCTTCGTGGTCGGCATTACCTATCTCGCCTCACTGGCGCTGATGACGCCCTATCTGCAGACGCTGATGGGCTATCCCGTCATCACCGCCGGCGTCGTCATGGGGCCGCGCGGGCTCGGCACCATGCTCTGCATGTTCATCGTCGGTCGGCTGGTCGGCAAGGTCGATACGCGCGCGTTGCTGGCGCTCGGCTTGGGGCTCACCGCATGGGCGATGTACGACATGACCGGCTGGACACCCGACGTCTCGCAATGGACGATCATCTCGGTCGGCTTCATTCAGGGCGCCGGCCTCGGCTTTCTGTTCGTGCCGCTGACGACAATCGCTTTTTCCACGCTGCCCGCCCATATGCGCGGCGACGGCACCGGTCTCTACAACCTGTCGCGAAACATCGGCTCGGCGGTCGGCATCTCGATCGTCTCGGCGCTGATCGTCGAGAACACGCAGAGCAATCATGAATCGATCGCGGCCTATGTGACGCCGTTCAACCACGCCTTCAATGCGGTGGCTGCGCAGGGGCTCAGCCCGGTGACGGCGGCCGGCCGCGCCTCGCTCAACGAGATCATCACGCTGCAAGCGACGATCATCGCCTATATGGACGATTTCAAGCTGCTGATGCTGATGTCGCTTGCGGTCATTCCGCTGGTGCTGCTGCTGCGCAAGCCGAAGGCAGCACCCGCCGTCGACCACAGCGCGGTGATGGAATGAACTTTACAGCAAAAGGACGCTGTAACACTATGCGGTAGGCGTTGCCGCAATTCCGGACGGAAAACCGCTTCGCACTTTTCCTGGAATTGCTTTAGCGAAACGGCTTGCTGAGATAACGCGACCCCTGAATGCCGAAGCGCCATGGTGCTTCGGCATTTTTCGTGATGCCGATGCGTTTTCCCGAGACGATCGGCACGGGTGCCGACGGCGCGATCGCATAGGGCGGGCGATCGAGCAGCCTGTCATTGATCGCAATATCGATGCCAAGCGCCTGGCAGAGCTTGCCGGGACCGCTGCAGAGCGACGTCAGCATATCGGTGCCGCGCCGCTCCATCATCTGAGGAATTCCCGTTTCCGGCTCCAGGGCGCGGATGAGTGCAGCCGAGCCCGGATGGCAGACGAAATTCAGGCACCAGTACATGCCGTAGATGCGGTAGATATAGACGTTGCCCGGCTTGCCGTACATGGCGCCGTTGCGCTTGGTCGGGCCGCGGAAGCTGTGCGAAGCCTCGTCATCGGGGAAATAGGCTTCGGTCTCGGTGATGCGTCCGCCGACGCCATCTACGCTCAGATGGCAGCCGAGCAGGTCGCGAGAGACGGCGATCGCATCGCGCTCGAAAAACTTCCTGAGGCTTTCGCCGGTGAGCGTGCCGGTGCCAATCGCACCTGATATCGTTCCACCATCGGTCATATCAGACGCAGATAACATTCAGCGCGCACGCCGTCATCCCGAAACCGCTTCATGTTTTTGGTTCACAGACATTAGCGACCGGCATTCGGATCGCGCATCGGGATCGAAGATGAGGTGACCGAGACCGGGTCACTCGCCGGGAAGGAATCTTCCAGACCCTCCTCCAGCTCTTCTTCGAGCAAAGCGGGATCCTTGTTGCGCGCGCCGTCGCCATGGGCCGGTTCGATTGCTGCGGCAAGCAGGGCCTTGGCCCGCAAGACGGCGTTTTCCGACGTCAATTCAGGCGTGCTTCGCAGTGTCACGGCAATGCTGTCTTCGCCTTCGCCGCCGAGTTCGACCACGAAGCCGTCTTCCGTCTGGTAGACGGTGATATCGTTGAGTGCCATGGCCGTTCTCCGAGGGTGCTCATATTAGCAAGGCGCAATTTAGTGAAGCGCGTTTTCGGAATTTTGTCGAGCAAAGACCTTCACCAGCCAGTCGATGAAGACGCGCACGCGCGGCGAAAGCTGGCGGTTACGGGGATAGAGCAGGGACACCGGTGTCTGGGTCAGCGGAAAATCCGGCAGCACATGGACCAGCGTGCCCTCGGCAAGGTCGTTTTCAGCGTGATAGCGCGGGATCTGGATGATGCCGAGGCCGAGCCTTGCCGCTGAAATATAGCTTTCGGCGGCATTGACCGCGACGGTGGCCGGAACGGTGATGTTGTGCACGGCGCCGTCGACGATGAATTCGAGTGGCAGCAGACTGCCGGTGCCGCTGGAGCGGAAGCCGACCATGCGATGGCCGTCAAGCCGGTCGGGATGCTGCGGCAGGCCATGACGGGCGATATAGGCCGGGGAGGCGAGTGTCACCTCGTCGAGCATGGCGACGCGCCGGGCGACCATGTCGCTATCCATAGGCGTGCCGACGCGCAGCACGCAATCGATGCCTTCGCGCACCAGATCGACCAGCCGGTCGCCCTCGCTCATGTAGAACTCGATGTCAGGATAGGTTTCCAGGAAGGACGGCAGGCTCGGCAATACGAAATGGCGGGCAAGTGTGCCGTGCACGTCGACGCGCAGCATACCCTTCGGCTTGGCGCCGGCAAAGGCGCCTTCGGCATCCTCGATATCGGCAAGGATCGACAGGCAGCGCTGATAATAGGCTTCGCCGTCAAGCGTCGGGCTGACATGGCGGGTCGTGCGCTGGAGCAGGCGCACGCCGAGGCGGGCTTCCAGCTGCTTCACCGCATCGGTGACGGTCGAGCGCGGCAGGCCGGTGTCTTCGGCCGCAAGGGTAAAGCTGCGGCGCTCCACGACGCGGGAAAAGACCCGCATGGCATCGAATCTGTCCATCTTATTTGTTCGTGATTCCCGGATGGTGATGTCGAATAATGCCTGATTATCCGCCGTTGGAAAAGCGGCATCTTCTCCTCATCGAAAACGCGCTGTGGCGCATCCCTGAAGGAGAACGAAAATGGCCAGCAACGAAAACAAGGTCGCACTGGTGACCGGCGCTTCCCGCGGTATCGGCGCAGCAGTCGCCGAGCGCCTCGCCAAGGACGGTTTCACCGTCGTCATCAATTACTCCGGCAATGCCGCTCCGGCCGAGGAACTGGCAAAGAAGATCGAGCAGGCCGGCGGCAAGGCGCTGACGGCGAAGGCCGATGTCAGCGATGCGGAAGCCGTTCGCCGCATGTTCGATGCAGCGGAGACCGCTTTCGGCGGCGTCGACGTTCTCGTCAACAATGCCGGCATCATGATGCTCTCTTCGCTTGCCGAGGCCGATGACGCCAATTTCGATCGCCAGATCAGCGTCAATCTGAAGGGCACCTTCAATACGTTGCGCGAGGCAGCCAAGCGTCTGCGCGACGGCGGCCGGGTCGTCAACTTCTCGACATCCGTCGTCGGCCTGAAGCTCGAAACCTACGGCGTCTACGCCGCTACCAAGGCTGCGGTCGAAACGCTGACGGCGATCATGGCCAAGGAGATGCGCGGTCGGGGCATCACCGTAAACGCCATCGCGCCCGGTCCCGTCGCCACAGACCTCTTCCTCAACGGCAAGTCGGACGAACTCGTCGCCCGCATGGCGAAGATGAACCCGCTGGAGCGTCTCGGCACACCGGAAGACATCGCATCTGCGGTTGCCTTCCTCGCCGGCCCTGATGGTGGCTGGATCAACGGCCAGACGCTGCGCGCCAATGGCGGCGTGATCTGAAGAAAGACCGGCGGCGGTCTCCAGGCTGCCGCAGCTCAAAGTTTTCACTTCAAGCAACCCCAATCGAGCCCAGAAGGAATAGGATCATGAGCAAGCACGTCATC
The DNA here is from genome assembly GCF_001657485.1 of Rhizobium sp. WYCCWR10014. Taxonomy (GTDB): domain Bacteria; phylum Pseudomonadota; class Alphaproteobacteria; order Rhizobiales; family Rhizobiaceae; genus Rhizobium. Next base: position 726,219 of record NZ_LXFU01000037.1, on the reverse strand, counting down.
GTCATAACAGGCGCTTCCAGTGGTTTCGGCGCGCTTACCGCCCGCGCTCTCGCTAAGGCCGGCCACACCGTCTATGCCGGCATGCGCGCCACGGAAGGCCGCAACGCTGCCGCCGTCGCCGATGCGGCTGAATTCACCAAGGAGAACAATGTCGATCTGCGCTCGGTCGAACTCGATGTCGCCTCCGACGCGTCGGTTGTATCAGGTATCGCCAGGATCATCGCCGATGCGGGTCGCCTCGATGTCATCATCCACAATGCCGGCCATATGTCCTTCGGCCCGGCCGAAGCCTTCACGCCGGAACAGTTCGCCGAACTCTTCGACATCAACGTGCTCTCCACCCAGCGCGTCAACCGCGCGGCACTCCCCTATCTGCGCAAGCAGGGCAAGGGCCTGGTGGTCTGGGTATCGTCGTCGAGCAGCCGCGGCGGTACGCCTCCCTACCTCTCGCCCTATTTCGCCGCCAAGGCGGCGATGGATTCACTTGCCGTCTCCTATGCCGGCGAGCTTACCCGCTGGGGCATCGAGACCTCGATCATCGTGCCTGGCGCCTTCACCAAGGGCACCAACCATTTCGCCCATTCCGGCTCGCCCGCCGATACGGCCCGCGCCGCCGAATACAATGAAGGACCCTATAAGGGCGTGCCGGAACAGACGCTGCAGGGCCTGGCAGCACTCGAACCCGCCGACGCCGATGCCGGCGCGGTAGCCGTCGCCATCGTCGATGTCGTCGGCAAGCCATTCGGTACGAGACCGTTCCGCGTCCATATCGATCCATCCGAGGACGGCGCGGAGATCGTCAACGGCGTCGCCGACCGTGTCCGGGCAGAATTGTTCCGTCGCATCGGCCTCGAGGACTTGCTGAAGCCGGCCGTCGGGAATTGAAATCCGGCCCGCCGCTGACGCGGGAACATGAGCGCCAAGCTGTCATCGCAATTATTTGAACGTGATTGCGGAAGTTTTCCTTACAATCCTGCGGAGAGTGCGTATATCTGTTTTATCGCGAGAGAGTGGAATTCCCTGCCGCTCTCTTCCGACCTCCAAAGCCTGCCGCGCCCTTTCCACGGTGCGACCGACCTGATGTTCAAAGTTGTAGATTGCGGCCCGTCGAAGGTTTTCCCTGCCTTCCGGGCCGTATTTGTCTTGGCGCTCAGACGTCGTTCAGTCTCGCCTCGACCAGAAGTTTCACCAGCCAGTCGACGAAGACGCGGACCTTGTTGCTGAGGTGGCGGTTCGGCGGATAGACGACATAGAGCGGCAGCGGATCGCGGCGCCAGTCCGGCAGCACGCGGACGAGTTCGCCCCTTGCCATCGGCTCGCGCGCCATGAAGATCGGCACCTGCGCGATGCCGAGGCCCGTCAGCGCCGCCGTCAGATAGGTGCGGCTATCGTTGACCGAGGCGATGTAGCGCGGACTGGTCTCGATCACCTCGTTGTGCCGGCGGAATTCGAAGGGCAGCGTCCGGTTGTTCTGGGCGCGGAAATAGTTGACGGTGTAATGATCCGCCTCCAGATCCTCCGGCCGCTTGGGCATGCCGAATTTCTGGATGTAGCTCGGCGAAGCACAGGTGATCATCTCGACTTCGGAGACGCGCCGCGCAATCAACGACTGGTCGGCCGGCGTGCCGGCCCGCAGCGCGCAATCGACATTTTCTGCAAGATAATCGACCGTGCGGTCGCCGACACCGAGGTCGATACGGATATCGGGATAACGCTGATAGAAATCGCAAAGTGCTGGAACGACGATCCAATCGGCGAAAGCGCCAGCCATCTCGACACGCAGCCGTCCGCTCGGCAAGCTCTGCGAGTTGGAAAGGCTGCCATCGAGTTCCTCCAGTTCCGAAATGATCTGGGCGGCGCGTTCGTAATAAAGCGCGCCGTCCGTGGTCACCATGACCCGGCGCGTGGTCCGATTCAAAAGCTTGGTGCGCAGATGCGCTTCCAGGCCTTGGATGAGATTGGTCACCGTCGCCTTGGGCATGGCGAGCATGTCGGCGGCGCGGGTGAAATTGCCCGTCTCCACGACGCGAATGAAGACGCGCATTGCCGAGAGCTGATCCATCGGTTTCAAATCCGCAGTTTGCGTTGCACCATTGTTCGAGATCTGGAACAGTGTTATCGCGTTATAGCTTCTTATTCCCTGGTTGGAATAACAATATCTTTTTTGTACAAAATGCAAGCGACAGACGTTGTCTGCACGTCGCCGACACAGAAGAGACCGGAAGCATGACGGTGGAATGGAAAGATATGATGCTGGATAAGGTGGCCATCGGCCCCGTTTCCGCACGTATCTACCAGGGCGCCGATTACGGCAAGGGTCCGCCGATCGTACTTTACCTGCATGGCGGCGCGTTTCTGGATAGCGACAAAAACGTCGACCGGCCAGTGGCGATGAGTCTCGCCAAGGCCGGCGCCATCGTCGTCGCCGCCGATTACAGCAACCTGTCCGGCAACATATTCCCGCAAGCGCTGGAAGTCTCCTTCTCCGTCTTCACTTATCTCGCCAACAAACGCGCCGGTCTCGGCGACCGCAAGTCGCTGCTCTTCGTTGCGGGCGAAGAGGCGGGCGGCAATGTCGCCGCCGGCGTGGCGCTGAAGGCGCGCGACCAGATGCCGGACGCACTCGACGGCCAGGTCCTGATTTCGCCGCTGCTCGATCCCTTCATGGGTACCTCCTCGATCCGCAAGGCTGAAGCCATCGGCATGCGCCAGCGCTGGACGGAAGGTTGGAGCCACTATCTGAGCGGCGGTGGTTGCCACCCTTATGCGGCGCCTTGCCTCTGTTCGCGTATTTCAGGCGTCGCGCCGGCGCTGATATTCACCGCGGAGGACGATCCTCTGCACGACGAGACAATTGGTTACGGTGTCCGCCTGAAACAGGCCGGCGTCGGTGTGCGCCAGCATGTCCTTCCCGCCGGGACGGGCTGGCCCTCGATTTATGGTGGGAAATCCGACGGAGCGCCCGACTGGCAGGAAAACGTCAGCCGCCATTTCGGAAGCTTCCTTCGGGAGGTAAGCGTCCAACCGCAATTGCATTGAAGAAGACCTGATATTTCGGCGGCTTAGAGCCGCAAGGAGAGTAATAATGACGTCCAGAAGTAAGCGCTGGGCCCTGATGGGCGCCGGCATAGGCCTTGTTGCGTCCATTGCCGGCGCTGCATTGTTTTTCGAATTGCCGATGAGCACGACCGCCACGGCTGCTTCCGCCCCCGCGCAGGCTCCCGCTGTGCCGGTGACGGTTGCCGTCGTCGCGGCGCGCGACGTGACGGCCTGGGAAAGTTTCTCCGGCCGTCTCGAAGCAGTCGACCGGGTGCAGGTGCGTTCCCGTGTCGCCGGCGCCATCCTTTCGGTGGCGTTCCGCGAAGGGGCGCTGGTCAAGCAGGGCGACCTGCTCTTCACCATCGACCCGGCTCCCTACCAGGCGAGCGTGGCGCAGGCGCAAGGCCAGGTCGCTTCGGCTGAAGCCAAGGTCAGCCTGGCGCAGACCGAACTCGATCGCGGCCGCAGGCTTTCCGACAACCGCACCATCTCCCAGAGCGATCTCGATCAGCGCCAGAGTACGCTGGCCGAGGCTCAGGCGGGGCTGCGTTCGGCGCAGGCCGCACTGCAGTCGGCTCAGCTCGATCTCGATTACACCGAGGTGCGGGCTCCAGTGTCCGGCCGCATCGGCAAGATCGAGGTGACCGCCGGTAACCTTGTTGCGGCCGGGTCGGCCTCGCCGGCGCTGACGACGCTCGTTTCGGTCGATCCGATCTATGCGAGCTTCAATGCCAGCGAAGAGATGGTGACGCGGGCGCTCGCCCAGCTTCCGCAGACGGACAGCGCCCTGCCTGCCGTCGAGCAGATCCCGGTCGAGGTCGGCACGCTGACCGACAGCGGCACGCCGATCAAGGGCAAGCTGCAACTGATCGACAACGAGGTCGATGCCGCCAGCGGCACGATCGGCGTTCGCGCCGTCTTCGATAATCCGGGCGGGCGTCTCATCCCCGGCCAGTTCGTGCGGGTGCGCATGGGCCAGCCGAAGGCCGAGAACAAGATCGTCATCAGTGACCGCGCCGTCGGCACCGACCAGGACAAGAAGTTCGTCTTCGTCGTCGATGGCGAGAACAAGGTCGCCTATCGGCAGGTCCAGCTCGGCACAGTGGCTGACGGTCAGCGGGTGGTCGAAGGCGGCCTGAACGTCGGCGAGAAGATCGTCGTCAACGGTCTGCAGCGCATCCGTCCAGGCGCGGTCGTCGCGCCTCAGATGGAAGAGAAGGTCGCGACAGCGCAGTAAAGACTTTCGCCCTCCCCTGAGAGGGAGGGCCAATACTCGAAATGATACGACCCGCCGGCGGCTCCCAAACCGCCGGAGAGGGACTTTGCATCCATGTTCACCCCGGAGAGGGCTTTGATATGAACATCTCCAGATTCTTTGTCGACCGCCCGGTCTTTGCCGGCGTTCTTTCGGTCCTCATCCTGGTTGCCGGCCTGATCGGCCTGCGCGCGCTGCCGATTTCCGAATATCCGGAGGTCGTGCCGCCGTCGATCGTCGTGCGCGCTACCTATCCCGGCGCCAACCCAAGCGTCATCGCCGAAACGGTGGCGACGCCGCTCGAAGAGCAGATCAACGGCGTCGAAGGCATGCTCTATATGGCCAGCCAGGCGACATCGGACGGCGTGCTCAACGTCACCGTTACCTTCAAGCTCGGCACCGACCCCGACAAGGCGCAGCAGCTCGTACAGAACCGCGTTTCACAGGCCGAACCGCGCCTGCCGGCGGAAGTCCGTTCGCTCGGCATCACGACGGTCAAGAGCTCACCCAACTTCATCATGGTCGTCAACCTCGTCTCCGACGGGGATAATCACGACATCACCTATCTTCGCAATTACGCGACCCTGAACGTCAAGGATCGGCTCGCCCGCATCGCAGGCGTCGGTCAGGTGCAGGTCTTCGGCGCCGGCGACTATTCCATGCGTGTCTGGATCGACCCGCAGAAAGCCGCCGAGCACAATCTTGCCGCCAGCGACATCAGCAGCGCGATCAGTTCCCAGAACATCCAGGCCGCCGCCGGTATCATCGGCGCATCGCCGAGCCAGCCCGGTGTGGACCTGCAGCTCAACGTCAATGCCCAGGGCCGCCTGCGCACGCCCGAGGAGTTCGGCAACATCATCGTCAAGACGGGCGCCAATGGCGAGATCACCCGCCTTCGCGATGTCGCCCGCATCGAGCTCGGTGCTGCGGACTACACGCTGCGTTCGCTGCTCGACGGCAAGCCGGCCGTCGCCGTCGCCGTTCTTCAGGCGCCGGGTTCGAACGCGATCGAGATCGCGGACAATGTGAACGCGACCATGGATCAGCTGCAGCTCGCCATGCCTGAGGGCGTCAAATACGAGATCGTCTACGATACGACGAAATTCGTGCGGGCGTCGATCGAGAAGGTCATCGACACGCTGCTCGAAGCCATCGCGCTCGTCGTCCTCGTCGTCATCCTTTTCCTGCAGACTTGGCGCGCCTCGATCATCCCGCTGATCGCCGTTCCTGTTTCGATCATCGGCACTTTCGCGGTGATGTATGTCTTCGGCTTCTCGATCAACGCGCTCAGTCTGTTCGGACTGGTGCTTGCGATCGGTATCGTCGTCGACGACGCGATCGTGGTGGTCGAAAACGTCGAGCGCAATATCGAGGAAGGCCTGTCGCCGCGGGCTGCCACCTACAAGGCGATGAGGGAAGTCTCCGGTCCGATCGTCGCGATCGCGCTGGTGCTCGTCGCGGTCTTCGTGCCGCTTGCCTTCATCTCCGGTCTGTCGGGTCAGTTCTACCGCCAGTTCGCGCTGACGATCGCGATTTCGACCGTCATCTCGGCTTTCAACTCGCTCACGCTGTCTCCGGCGCTGGCAGCCCTTCTCCTGAAGAGCCATGATCAGCCGAAGGACTGGCTGACGCGGTTCATGGACGCCATCTTCGGCTGGTTCTTCCGCGGCTTCAACCGTGTCTTCGGAGCGAGCTCGAATGCCTACGGCAAGGGCGTTGGCGGGCTGTTGTCGCGCAAGAGCATCGTTATGGTGATCTATCTGGCGCTGGTCGGTGCGACCTACAGTCTGTTCAGCACGGTCCCCGGCGGCTTCGTGCCGTCGCAGGACAAGCAGTATCTGATCGGCTTTGCGCAGTTGCCGGATGCCGCAAGCTTGGACCGCACGGAAGACGTCATCAAGCGCATGACCGACATCGCGCTGGCGCAGCCGGGCGTTGCCAATGCCATCGCCTTCCCGGGCCTGTCGATCAACGGCTTCACCAACTCCTCGAATGCCGGCATCGTCTTCGTGACGCTGAAGGACTTCGAAGAGCGCAAGACGCCTAATCTCGCGGGCGGCGCAATCGCCATGGCGCTGAACCAGAAATTCGCAGTCATCCAGGATGCCTTCATCGCCATGTTCCCGCCGCCGCCGGTCAATGGTCTCGGCACGACGGGCGGTTTCAAGCTGCAGATCGAGGATCGCGCCGGCCTCGGCAACCAGGCGCTCGACGAGGCGACCAAGGCCGTGCTTGCAAAGGCCTACCAGACGCCTGAGCTCGCCGGGCTGTTCTCCAGCTTCCAGATCAACGTTCCGCAGCTCTACGCCGATCTCGACCGTGCCAAGGCCGAGCAGCTCGGAGTTTCCGTCACCGACGTCTTCCAGACGCTGCAGATCTATCTCGGTTCGCTCTATGTGAACGACTTCAACGCCTTCGGCCGCACCTACAGCGTCCGTGTGCAGGCCGATGCGAAATTCCGCGCCCAGCCGGAAGATATCGGCCAGTTGAAGGTCCGGTCGGCATCGGGTGAGATGATCCCGCTTTCGGCCCTCTTGAAGGTGGAACCGAGCACCGGTCCGGAACGCGCGAACCGCTACAACGGCTTCCTTGCCGCCGATATCAACGGCGGTCCGGCACCGGGCTTCTCGTCGGGTCAGGCGCAGGCGGCAATCGAGAAGATTCTTCACGAGACCCTGCCTGCGGGTATCGACTTCGAATGGACGGATCTGACCTATCAGCAGATCCTGGCCGGCAATTCGAGCATCGTCGTCTTCCCCCTGGCACTGCTGCTCGTCTTCCTGGTGCTGGCCGCCCAGTATGAAAGCCTGACGCTGCCGCTTGCGATCATCATGATCGTGCCGATGGGCGTGCTGGCCGCGCTGACCGGCGTCTGGCTCACCGGTGGAGACAACAACATCTTCACCCAGATCGGTCTCGTGGTGCTTGTCGGTCTATCGGCGAAGAACGCGATCCTTATCGTGGAATTCGCCCGCGAACTGGAGTTCGAGGGGAGAACGCCGCGGGAGGCCGCGATCGAGGCCAGCCGCCTTCGCCTTCGCCCGATCCTCATGACCTCGCTCGCCTTCATCATGGGCGTCGTGCCGCTCGTCGTCTCCACCGGCGCCGGCGCGGAAATGCGCGCGGCCATGGGTGTCGCGGTCTTCTCGGGCATGATCGGCGTGACCTTCTTCGGCATCTTCATGACGCCGGTGTTCTATGTGCTGCTGCGGCGGCTGACGGGCAACCGTCCGCTCATCCAGCACAAGCCGGACGAACACAAGGAAGAAGAGGCGGAGGTCATCCGGCTCGCGGCGGAATAAACGGAATTCAACCTTCCTTTGTCGAGTAAATCGGGCGGGAACTTCGGTTCTCGCCCGTATCGTTTTCAGGGCATGTGACAAAAATGCGTTACGTCCGTCAAAACGGTTTGCAACGATGGGCGAGGGGACTATCAAAGACGGACAACAGTTGGGAGGACTGAATGACGAGTTCGAGAGAAGGTCATGACGGCAGGCGGATCGCCTTTCTCGGCACCGGCCTGATGGGGGCGCCGATGGCTCGCCGGCTGCTTGGTGCGGGCTTTGCCGTCACCGTCTGGAATCGCGATCCCAGCAAGGCCGAACCGCTTGCGGGAGACGGCGCGGTCTGCGCGAAAACACCGGCGGATGCCGTTTCAGGCGCCGACGTCGTCATCACCATGCTGACCAACGCCGAGGCGGTGAAGGACGTGTTATTCGACCGCGGAGCGGCCGATGCGATGGCGCCTGGCACAACCGTCATCGACATGAGTTCGATCGCCCCGCATTTCGCCCGCGACCATTCGGCGAGGCTTGCCGACCGCGACATCCATCACGTCGATGCGCCGGTATCAGGCGGCGTCGTCGGCGCAGAAGCGGGTACGCTTGCGATCATGGCGGGCGGCGACAAGGACGTGGTCGACGGGCTTGCCGATGTCTTTGCGCCGATGGGGCGCGTGACCCGCGTCGGTCCCAGCGGGGCCGGCCAGCTTGCCAAGCTTGCCAACCAGCAGATCGTCGCGGTGACGATCGGCGCCGTCGCCGAAGCGATGATGCTGATTGAAGCGGGCGGCGGCTCGCAGGCGGCCTTCCGGGACGCCATTCGCGGCGGCTTTGCCGAGAGCCGTATCCTCGAACTGCATGGCAAGCGTATGGTCGAGCGGCAATTTACCCCAGGCGGTTCGTCCAGCAACCAATTGAAGGATCTGAACGCAGCCATGGAGACGGCCAAGACACTGTCGTTGACGCTGCCGCTGACTGCGGTGGTGCATGCCGAATTCAGCGAATTTGTCGCCAATGGCAATGGCGAAAAGGATCACAGCGGCCTGCTCCTCCACCTCGAAGAGAAGAATGCCCGGTCGGGAGGAAAGAAGTGACGGACAGCCATTCGCCGAAGCGGCGCCTGCGTTCGCAGGACTGGTTCGACAATCCCGACCATATCGATATGGCAGCGCTCTATCTCGAGCGCTTCATGAACTACGGCATTACGCCGGAAGAGCTGCGCTCGGGCAAGCCGATCATCGGGATCGCGCAGAGCGGCAGCGATCTTACGCCCTGCAACAGGGTGCATGTCGAGCTTGCCAAGCGCGTGCGCGATGGCATTCGCGATGCCGGCGGTATTCCGATCGAGTTTCCGACACATCCGATCTTCGAGAATTGCAAGCGGCCGACGGCCGCACTCGACCGCAATCTCGCCTATCTCGGCCTCGTCGAAATCCTCTACGGCTATCCGCTCGACGGTGTCGTGCTGACCACCGGCTGCGACAAGACCACGCCTTCGGCGATCATGGCGGCTTCGACGGTGGATATCCCGGCGATCGTGCTCTCCGGCGGCCCGATGCTCGACGGCTGGCACGAGGGGGAGCTGGCGGGCTCCGGCACGGTGATCTGGCGGATGCGGCGGAAATATGCGGCGGGTGAGATCGATCGGGAGGAATTCCTGCAGGCGGCGCTCGATTCTGCGCCTTCCGTCGGCCACTGCAATACGATGGGCACCGCTTCGACGATGAATGCGCTGGCCGAGGCGCTCGGCCTTTCGCTGACCGGCTGTGGCGCCATTCCGGCCGCTTACCGCGAGCGCGGCCAGATGGCCTACCGCACCGGGCGACGCGCCGTCGAAATCGTGTTCGAGGATCTGAAGCCGTCGGATATACTGACGCGGGAGGCTTTCCTGAATGCGATCCGCACCAATTCGGCGATCGGCGGCTCGACCAACGCGCAGCCGCATCTGGCTGCGATGGCGAAGCACGCCGGCGTCGAACTCTATCCCGAAGACTGGCAGGTGCACGGCTTCGATATCCCACTGTTGGCCAATGTCCAGCCGGCCGGCGCCTATCTCGGCGAGCGCTTCCATCGCGCCGGCGGCACGCCGGCGATCATGTGGGAACTGCTGCAGGCCGGAAAGCTCGACGGCAACTGTCGCACCGTGACGGGCAGGACCATGGCTGAGAACCTAGAGGGCAAGGAAGCGCGCGACCGCGAGGTCATCACGCCGTTTGCTGAGCCGCTGAAGGAGCGGGCAGGCTTCCTCGTTCTCAAGGGCAATCTCTTCGATTTCGCGATCATGAAGATGAGCGTGGTCTCGGAGGATTTCCGCCGGCGCTATCTTGAGGAACCAGGACGCGAAGGCGTTTTCGAGGGTAAGGCGGTGGTCTTCGACGGTTCCGAGGACTATCACAAGCGCATCAACGATCCCGAACTCGGCATCGACGAGAATACCATCCTCGTCATCCGCGGCGCCGGGCCGATCGGCTGGCCGGGTTCGGCTGAGGTCGTCAACATGCAGCCGCCGGATCATCTCCTGAAGCGCGGCATCCGCAGCCTGCCGACGATCGGCGACGGCCGCCAGTCGGGCACGGCGGACAGTCCCTCGATCCTCAACGCCTCGCCGGAAAGTGCCGCCGGAGGCGGCCTCGCCTGGCTTCGTACCGGCGATATCATCCGCATCGACTTCAACCACGGGCGCTGCGACATGCTGGTCGAGCACGCCGAGATCGAACGGCGCAAGGGCGATGGCATCCCGCCAGTGCCGCCGGATGCCACCCCGTGGCAGCAGATTTACCGCCGCTCGGTTACGCAATTGTCGGACGGGGCGGTGCTGGAGGGAGCGACGGAATTCCGCCAGATCGCAAAAAACCCGCCTCGGCACAACCACTGATGTTGAAGGTGCCGCAGACTGCAAGTTCTTTGATCCAAAAGGGGAAAGTCGTAACGAACAGTTCACCTAGTCACTAGTTCGGTCATCAGGACAAGGCTTCATTAATGCCGGCTTGAGACCATATTGCCGTTATGCAAGCTTCTAAGGCTGGGACCGCTTTGCCAGAGAACAAAGCCACACGATCCGAACACGAGTTTCAGGATCTTCTGCGTCGGCTCGAACTCGCTCTCGATGCATCCCGGATCGGTGTCTGGGAGCACAGCATCGAGCAGGACGGGATCTTGTGGGATGCGCAGATGCATCGTCTCTACGAGACCGGCGAGACCTGCCGACTGGTGCCGGCTTCGCTTTGGTCGAACGCCATCCATCCCGATGATCGCGAGCGGGCCGAACGCGACTTCGAGCAGGCGATCGGGACGCGCGGCGCCTATAACTCACAATTCCGGATCGTGCTGCCGAGCGGCGAAATCCGCCATCTGCGTTCGCGCGCGCATTTCTATGTCGATGCGGAGGGGCTGCCCTCCTTCATCGGCGCCGAATGGGATGTGACTGCCGACGTATTGCTCAACGCGGAACTTGCGCGGCAGAAGGTGGTGGCCGAGGCGAGGGCGCTGGCGCTGGAGGAAAGCAATGCCCGCATCGAGCATGTCGCCGATCACGACTATCTTACCGGCCTGCCGAACCGGCGGCTGCTCGACAAGCGGCTGGCGGAGCTGCCGGCCGACAAGAGCATCACGACGCTTGGCGTGCTGCATCTCGACCTCGACCAGTTCAAGCAGATCAACGACAGCCACGGTCATGCGGCAGGCGACGCCGTGCTCAGGGCCGCGGCCCTTCGCATCACTGCTGCCATTCCTGCGAATGGCATGGTTGCCCGCGTCGGCGGCGACGAATTCGTCATCGTTCTGGTCAATTTCACCGATCTCACAGAGCTGAAGCAGATCACCGAAGACGTCCAGCGCCGGCTGCGGAAGAAGATCCGCTTCGGCCAGGAGATGCTCCAGTCCGGCGCCTCGATCGGCGTTTCCTGGAGCGGCGATCGGCGGGCGCGCAATCTACTTGCCGAATCCGACCTGGCGCTCTACCAGGCCAAGAAGCTCGGGCGCAACCGCGTCGAATTCTTCACGCGGCAATTGCAGGAGGATCTGCGCTCCAAGCGTCGCCTCGCCGAAGAACTGAAGCTCGGGCTGGAGCGCGGCGAGATCCTTCCCTATTATCAGGTGCAGCTCGACGCCCGGACGCGGGAAGTCATCGGCTTCGAAGCGCTGGCGCGCTGGAACCATCCGGAGAAGGGCGTGCTCGCCCCGGGGGTATTCCTGAAGATCGCCGACGAGCACGGACTTGCGGCGGAGATCGACGCGGCGATCCTCAAAAGCGTTCTCGAAGACCGGCTGTTCTGGCTGTTGCGAGGCCTTGCGGTTCCGCGCATCGCCGTCAATATCTCGGCGTCGCGCCTTGCCGATCCGGCGTTGCTCGACAAGCTGAGGAAACTCGATATCCCGCCCGGCGTGATCGTCTTCGAACTTGTGGAGACGATTTTCCTCGACGACAGCGACGAAAAACTGCTCGATCATATCGGCGATATCAAACAGATGGGCATCGACATCGAGATCGACGACTTCGGATCCGGCCATGCTTCGCTGATCGGTCTCGTCAAGCTGCGGCCGAAGCGGCTGAAGATCGACCGGCAGCTCGTCAACGAGGTCGTCACCTCCGCCGAGCAGCGGCGCGTGGTGGGTTCGATCGTGGAAATCGCCAAGGCACTCGACGTCGAGGTGATCGCCGAGGGCATCGAGACCGAGGCGCATGCCGTCGTGCTGGCGCAGCTCGGCTGTGACGGCCTGCAGGGTTATGCGTTCGGTTATCCCGCGCCGGCGGCCGAGACAGAGCGTCTTTTCTCATCGACCACGAGCGGGACCGAAAAGCAGAAGACCGCAGTGCTAAACGGCCGGTGATCTGTCCGCAGGCGACTTTTCGGGCGCGGCGTTTTATTCGTATCGTCAGGAAGATAATTGGCGCGCAAGTAATTTTCTTGAGCTTGCAACGGCATTGTTTCATGGTAATGCGGAAACGAAGCTTTCTGCATTGCATCGAAAAATGATTATACGCGTCGTCAAGTCCATGAGCGCGGCTCTCCATCGTTCGCAGGTGCAATCGGGGGCTGGGGCCCGACAATTGCTTTGCCGTTGCCGGGATGGACTTGCGGGACATTCAATCTGGGAAAGTTGCATGAATTCGGAATTTGCCGTTCGTTCGATGCGGCCCGGCGAACTGGAACTCGTGCTCGAATGGGCGCGTCAGGAAGGCTGGAACCCGGGCCTCGACGATTCGCTTGCATTCAACGAGGCCGATCCGTCGGGATTTTTTGTCGGCTCCATCGGTGAAGTCCCCGTCGGCTCGATCTCGGTCGTCAAATATGGCGAAAGTTTCGCCTTCCTGGGCCTCTACATCGTCCATCCCGATTTTCGCGGCAAGGGTTACGGCAAGGCGATCTGGGCGGCGGGCATCGCCAGCGCGGGAGATCGCACGATCGGTCTCGACGGCGTCGCCGCACAGCAGGACAACTACCGCAAGGCGGGCTTCGAACCCGCCTATTCCACCATTCGCTACGGCGGTGTCGCTACTGCCTTGCCTGTCTCGACGCTTGTTGCGCAGCCGGTGCTGGATTCACGTCTCGAAGGCCTGCAGCGATATGATTCGGCGATCTTTCCGCAGCCGCGGGATGCCTTTCTCGCTGCCTGGTGCACCGCCCGCAAGGGCCGTCGTTCGGCAGTGGTGCGCAAGAGCCACAAGATCCGTGGTTATGGCACGATCCGCCGCTGCTACGAGGGCTACAAGATCGGCCCGCTCTTTGCCAACGATGCCGACAGCGCCGCGGCGCTGCTTGCCGAATTGATCCCCGAGGCGAAGGGAGCCGCGGTCTTCATCGATATTCCCACAGAGAACCACGAGGCGGTCGCGCTTGCCGAAGGCATAGGCCTTCAACCGGTATTCGAGACGACACGCATGTATCGCGGACCGGCACCGGCCATCCCGCTGAAGCACGTCTTCGGCGTGACGACGCTGGAGCTTGGTTAGACCTTTCCTGACCAGAAGAGGTTTTAATCCATGGGTGAGGCGGGCACGGTCGGCGACGAAGCTTTCGGACGGCCCTTTTCGGCGATCGCGATGCCGCCCAAGGTCAGCACCAGTGCGATCACATGGAAAGACTGCAGCTTCTCGCCAATCAGGGCGACGGAGAGCAACGTTCCGAACACCGGCACGAGATTGATGAAGAGGCCGGCCCGGTTGGCGCCGATTGCCACGACGCCCTTGATATAGAGGATTTGCGCTACCAGCGAGGGGAAGATCGCCGTGTAGAGAGTGATGACCCAGCCGGCCTGGTCCGGCCACTGCGCGGCACCCCGGTCGGCTTCCCAGAGGAGCAGCGGCAGCGAGGTCAGCATGGCGCCGAGCGCCGGGACCGCCATCAGCGTGCGCCAGTCGAGCGGCGGCTTCCAGCGCAGGAAGATCGTGTAGACCGAATAGGCGGCAATGGCGATCAGCATCAGCCCGTCGCCGCGGTTGAGGCTGAGTTGCAGCAGCGTTGCGAGGTCGCCATGGGCGGCGGTCAGAGCGACGCCGATCAGCGTCATGCCGAAGCCTAGACATTGCGCCAGCGAGATGCCGGTACGGAAGAACATGAAATTCAGCAGGAAGATCAGCATCGGGATGCCGGCCTGCTCGATGGCGACGTTGATCGCCGTCGTATATTGCACGGCCGAGTAAAGCATAGCGTTGAAAAGGGTGTAGCCGATGACGCCGTAGAAAAGGAGCAGCGGCAGGTTCTTCCTCACCACCGGCCAGTCTTTCCGCAGTTGCGGTACTGAAATCACGGCGATCATCGCCACGGCGAGGAACCAGCGCAGGAAGGTCAGCATCATGGGGCTGATATGCCCGAGCGCGAGTTTGCCGGCGACGGAATTGCCGCCCCAGCAAAGGGTGGCGATAACGAGGCAGATATAGGCCGTGGCTTGCAAGGGCGTTCTTCCCGTCTTTCTGCGATCGCCGTGCGGCGTTTTGTGAGGGGAAATAGCCTGTCGGCTGCTGATTTGTCACGTAAAAAGCCCAATCTGCTGTGACAACAGGGTCGCTTTCCAAAAAACAAAGCTTTATAGATGCGCGGGTTTGAGCAGGTGCGCGGTTCCGCGCCGGTAACAGGAAGAGTTGGATGACGAACGTAGTCGTGGTCGGTTCGCAATGGGGTGACGAAGGCAAAGGCAAGATTGTCGACTGGCTTTCGGAGCGTGCGGATATCGTTGTGCGCTATCAGGGCGGACACAATGCCGGCCATACGCTCGTCATCGACGGTACGAGCTATAAGCTCTCGCTGCTGCCGTCCGGCGTCGTGCGCCCGGGCAAGATGGCGGTGATCGGCAACGGCGTCGTCGTTGATCCGCATGCGCTGATCGCCGAGATCGGCCGTCTGGAGGCGCAGGGCGTGACGGTTACGCCTGACAATCTGCGCATTGCAGACAATGCAACGCTCATTCTTTCGCTGCACCGCGAGCTCGACGCGATGCGCGAGGATGCTGCGTCGAACAGCGGCACCAAGATCGGCACGACGCGCCGCGGCATCGGTCCGGCCTATGAAGACAAGGTCGGCCGCCGCGCCATCCGCGTCATGGATCTTGCCGATCTCGAGAGTCTTTCCGGCAAGGTCGACCGTATTCTGACGCATCACAATGCGCTTCGCCGCGGCCTCGGCGTTGCTGAAGTCAGCCACCAGGCGATCATGGACGAACTGACCTCGATCGCCGATCGGGTGCTGCCTTTCCGTGATACGGTCTGGCTCTTCCTCGACAAGGAGCGCCGCAAGGGTGCTCGCATCCTCTTTGAAGGCGCGCAGGGCAGCCTGCTCGATATCGATCACGGCACTTATCCCTTCGTGACCTCCTCGAACACGGTGGCCGGTCAGGCGGCAGCCGGTTCCGGCATGGGACCCGGCTCGCTCGGTTATATCCTTGGCATCACCAAGGCCTATACGACGCGCGTCGGCGAAGGCCCGTTCCCGACCGAGCTCACCGACGAAATTGGCCAGTTCTTGGGCGAGAAGGGGCATGAGTTCGGTACTGTGACGGGGCGTAAGCGCCGTTGCGGCTGGTTCGACGCGGCACTCGTACGCCAGTCGGTCGCCACCAATGGCATCACGGGCATCGCGCTCACCAAGCTCGACGTGCTCGACGGTCTCGAGGAATTGAAGATCTGCGTGGGCTATATGCTCGACGGCGAACAGATTGATCATCTTCCCGCAAGCCAAGGAGCGCAAGCTAGGGTCGAACCGATCTACGTCACGCTGGAGGGATGGAAGGAATCGACCGTCGGCGCCCGCAGTTGGGCGGATCTGCCGGCGCAGGCGATCAAATATGTTCGCCAGGTCGAAGAGCTGATCGGGGCGCCTGTCGCGCTCCTGTCCACCAGCCCGGAGCGGGATGATACGATACTTGTGACCGATCCGTTTGAGGATTAAGCTCACGGGTCACTGTGGAGGATGGTTCGGTAGGGTACCGGACTTCTTGAGAAAGTACTGATGGCGGATTTTATTGCAGTCATTCGGCGGGCCGTTGACGGCTTGGCTGAAAATACCCCCGAGATGCGGGTGAAAGTCTACGAACGTGCCCGCGGCGCAGTGCAGCGGCAGCTCGAGAACATGAAGCCGCGTCCGCCGGAAGCCATGCTGCAACGTCAGCTCGAAAAGCTCGAGGCTGCCATCCGCGAAGTGGAGGGCGAACACTCCGAGGCGATGCCGCTCGATGAACCGGTTGCGGCCGTCGTCGCTTCGGAATCCTTCGAAGAACAAGCGGTTCCCGGCGAAAGCGAACCAGCGTCAGCGCCGGAGACGGCTGTTGAGGAGCCGGTTGACGAAGCCTACGCGGAACCGCAGGCGGCCGAGGCCGATCACCTGGAAGCCGCCGCGCTAGAGGAAGCTGAGGAAGAGGTCGCTGCAGAGGAGTCCCTTTCCGCGGAGGAACCTGTTCCCGCGGAAATCCCTGTTTCCGCCGAGACCGCGGTTTCGCCAGAGGCCTCCGTTCCCGCCGAGACATATTGGCATCCCTCGCATGAGGAGGAAGCGCCAGCCGAGGAATGGCATGCCAGCGAGGCGCGCAACGTCGCAGCTGAAGACGTGCCGGCCGAACATGATGGCTGGGAAGCGCCACCTGCCCAACATCGCGACGAGCAAGCCGGCGAAGACCGTGCCGACGCGCAGCATCCTCTGGAAGCCGACGAGATCGCGGACGAACCCGCGGCGGTGGAAAGCGACGAGCCGGAGGCCGAAGAGGCTTACGAGCCCGACGAGCCGTTGCAGCCGATCACCCGCGGCATAGACCACGCATCCAACCGCCTGGTGGAGCCGGTCGCCGATTTCGATCGTCCGCAGGAATTCGTCGAGCACAGCCGCGAGGAGCCGTTGCAGGCCGAAGCTGCGGCGCATTTCGACCCCGTCTGGACCGAGCCCGTTGCCGAAACTCCGGCTCCGGCGCCCAAGGATGCGGAGACCGAATGGGCGGAAGAGGAACTCCGGCAATATTCGGAGACGGCGCCGGCGCCGATTACCGCCGATGCCTCGGCGCGCGCCTTCGAGGAGGTGATATCGAGCCTCGAAAAAGTGGCACCCACCGCCGTCATGCCGGCCGCCAAGGAAAGTTTTTCCTGGGAGACGGCCGCCTTCGACGATCTGCCGCCGATCGAGGCCGGCAACAATAAGCCGATCGAGGCCGGGAACAATAAGAAGACGCCGGTTGGCTCTCATTTCGACGATGTCGATATCTTCGCGGAAGTGCACAACGGCAAGCCGGCGCCTGCTAGCGGCGCGCCGAGCGAGGACTGGCGAGAGGCGAAGGCGCTGCGAGGTTACGACCGCCGCGGCTCGGTCGCCGCTGATGACGATGACGCCAATCCGTCGATGGATATCGATCAGATTGTCGCCTCCAAGCTGCAGGGCAAGAGCTTCCGTATGGAGCCGAAGCGCCGCCGCTTCGGCATCGGCACCGTGATTACGCTCATCTTCGCACTCATCCTGATCGGTGGCGGCGCCTATGCCGGCTGGACGAACAGAGAGGCGCTGGTGGCGATGGTCGACGGGCTCGTCAGCTCGGCACCGTCGCAGGCGACCAGGAACGAGGCGGCAACCCCGCCGGACGGCTCGACGACGACGCCTGCCCAGCCGGGCGCGGTGACTCCAGCCCAGCCAACCACACCAGGAGCGCAAAATACTCCAGCGGCGCCGGTGCAGCCGAACCCGCAGGTAGCGTCAGTGAACAATGACGGCGCTGCGGCCAATTCGAAATTCACCCAGCGGCTACTGACCGATGGAACTGAGGTCGACAGCGGACCGGCGACGGTGCCGGGAACGCCGACCGCGGAAGGAAAATCGGTCGCCGAACAGAATGTCGCGGCAGCCGATACGCCGCCTGCCAGCGCGCAGGGCGATGCGGCACCCGCCGACACGCGGACGCCGAACGGCGGCCCGGTGGCGCCGCCGCCGCAGACCGCGCCCGTCGGTTCGTCGCAAAAGATGTTCCTCTATGAGGAGCGCATCGGCCAGAGTTCGCCGACGGCGATCGAGGGATCGGTCGTCTGGAGCGTGCAGCATGAGGCCGGCCAAGATGGCCGGCAAGAGGCGACGGTACAGGGCAATGTCACGGTTCCCGAGCGCAATCTCTCGGCTCTCGTGACCTTCAAGCGCAATTCCGATCCGTCGCTGCCGGCAAGCCATCTCGTCGAGATCGTCTTCTCGGTGCCGCCGAATTTCGAAGGCGGCAGCATCGACAGTGTCCAGCGCATCTCGATGAAGCGCACGGAGCAGGACCGCGGCGACGCGCTGATCGCGGTTCCGGCCAAGATCACCGACGATTTCCACATGATCGCGCTCAACGACTATCCTGATGCGCGCAAGGCCAATCTCGACCTGATGTCAACCCGCAGCTGGATCGATATACCGATCACCTATCGCAACGGCCGGCGCGCGCTGCTGACGATGGAAAAGGGCGGTACGGGAACGGACGCCTTTAATACAGCGATCAAGGAATGGACTGCGCTCGGAGACGTGTCGACGAGCCAGTGACGGTTTTCGCAATACCAGCGTTCCCGGGTCTTGGCGCCGAGCTGAGGCTGCGGACAAAGATGAACGAAACAGAAAAGGCGGGCCGCAAGGACCCGCCTTCTTCAATTGTATCAGGCGACAGGCTTATGCCGTGGCTTCGACGACCCGGACGGCCTTGGCGCGTTCCAGGGCTTCCTTGCGGACGGCGTCCTGCACCTTTTCGAAGGCGCGGACCTCGATCTGGCGAACGCGTTCGCGGCTGATGTCGAATTCAGTCGAAAGGTCTTCCAGGGTCACTGGATCCTCGGCGAGGCGGCGAGCCTCGAAGATGCGGCGTTCGCGCTCGTTCAGCACGCTCATTGCTTTCGCCAGCATGCGCCGGCGGGTGTCGAGCTCATCCTGTTCGATCAGCACGTCTTCCTGGCTGTCATGGTCATCCACCAGCCAATCCTGCCATTGGCCGCCGTCACCTTCGGCCGCCTTGATCGGCGCGTTCAGCGAGGCGTCGCCGGAGAGGCGACGGTTCATCGAAATGACCTCCTCCTCCGAGACGTTCAGCTTGGTGGCGATCTCCGAGACGTGCTCCGGCTTCAGGTCGCCGTCATCGATTGCCTGGATGCGACCTTTCAGCCGGCGCAGGTTGAAGAACAGGCGCTTCTGGTTGGCGGTCGTGCCCATCTTCACCAGCGACCACGAACGCAGGATATATTCCTGGATCGAGGCCTTGATCCACCACATGGCGTAGGTGGCGAGGCGGAAGCCGCGCTCGGCATCGAATTTCTTGACGGCCTGCATCAGGCCGACATTGCCTTCGGAGACGACTTCGCCGATCGGCAGGCCGTAACCGCGATAACCCATCGCGATCTTCGCAACGAGGCGAAGATGGCTGGTGACTAGCTTGTGGGCGGCATCACGGTCACCATGCTCGGCATAACGCTTGGCGAGCATGTATTCCTGCTGCGGCTCCAGCATCGGGAACTTGCGGATTTCGTCGAGGTAACGATTGAGACCGGCTTCACCGGCGGTAATGGACGGCAAGGTATTTCGGGCCATAGTGCACCCTCCTAAAGTGAATTCCGGTTCCCGATGGAAACGCATCCTCGCGTTAAAAAAGGCAAACCGGGACGTGCGGCTCTCTCCGAGCCCGCACTAAGTCAATATACAGATAAGTGTGGCGAAACGGCGGTTCAAGGTGCCGCTCACGCAGGTGTGAGTTGGGCAGGCGGCATTCGGAGCCCGGCTTTATCGCCGCAGCGCTTCGACCAGTTCGACCATATCATCCGGCAGCGGCACCTCGAAATGCATGATTTCGCCGGTGCGGGGATGCTCGAACTGCAGCATGAAGGCATGCAGCGCCTGGCGGCCGAAACCATTGACGATCTTGCGGATCTCTTCGGGCAGGAGATTGGCCTTGGTCTTGAAGCCGGCACCATAAACCGTGTCGCCGAGCAGCGGATGGCCGATATGGGCCATGTGGACACGGATCTGGTGGGTGCGCCCGGTTTCGAGGCGGCACTCGACCAGCGAGGCGAACGCGGTGGCGTCCGGCTTCTCATGGAAGCGCTCGATCACCTGGTAGTGCGTGATCGCCTCGTCGGCGTCCTGACTGTCGGGGCGTTTGACGGCGCGGCGCGTGCGGTCGCCGGTAGCGCGCCCGAGCGGCGCGTCGACCGTGCCCGACAGCGTGCGCGGCCGCCCCCAGACGACTGCCTGGTAGGCCCGCTCGAGCGGCATAGTGCGGCCATGGTCGGCAAATTGCAGCGACAGGTGGCGATGGGCAATGTCGTTCTTGGCGACGACCATGACGCCTGTCGTGTCCTTGTCGAGCCGGTGGACGATGCCGGGGCGGCGCACGCCGCCGATGCCGGAGAGCGTATCGCTGCAATGATGGATCAGCGCGTTGACGAGTGTCCCTGTCCAATTGCCGGGTCCGGGATGGACGACGAGACCGGAAGGCTTGGAGATGACGATGACGTCGTCGTCCTCATGGAGGATATCGAGCGGGATGTCCTCGCCCTGCGGCGTCGGGTCTTCCGGCTCGGGCAGCGTGAGTTCGAAACTGTCGCCGGTGCGCACTTTGCGCTGAGGGTCGGTGACGGGTTCGCCGCGCAGAAAAACCTGGCCGTCCTTGATCAGCGCCTTGATGCGGCTGCGCGAAAATTCCTCGCCGACCTGCGCCGTCAGCCAGGCGTCCAACCGGCCTTCGGCAGTTTCATCGGCGGTCAGGACTTTTCTATTGCCGGCTGCTTGTTTAAAGGGGTCGCTCAAGACGCTTCTTCTCCGACGTATTTTTTAGAACGGGACGCACAGATGACAGCAATCGAGCCAGACGACCAGGAAGAGAAGCCCCTTGATCCGGCGATGGAAAGTGTCCGGCGCAAGATGGTCCGCCTGCAGATCGTCTCCGGCGCCATCATGTTCGTGAGCCTTATGGCGGTCTTCGGCGCGGTTGTCTACAAGGTGATGCACAGCGAGCCGAAGGAGACGGCGTCCGCTGTTACCGCCTCCGGCGTGCCCTCGGATGCGCCGCTTGCGGCAACCGTTTCCCTGCCGCTCGGCTTCAAGGTGCAGTCCACCTCGTTTTCGGCAGGACAGCTTCTGTTCTACGGCGAAACGGTCGAGGGCAAGAACAAGGCGCTGGTCTACGATCTCAGGACCGGCCGCACCGTCGCCGACGTCACTGTTACCGGCAATTGAGGCCGGCATGGCCGCCGTCCCGATCGACATCGACAACGCCGACGATCCGCGCGTCGCTGAATTCCGCGAGATCCGCGAGCGCGACCTGACAGGCCGAGAGAACCGCTTCATCGCCGAAGGCACGGTCGTGCTGCGCATGCTCGCCGAGGCGCATGCGGCGGGCCGCGGCTTTTTCGCCGAGAAGATCCTGCTGCTGCGCAACCGCGTCGAGGGTGTGCTGCCCATCCTGGAGCGGTTTCCGGCCGATGTGCCGGTCTATGTCGCCGGGGCGGATGTGCTCGATGGCGTCGTTGGTTTCCATCTGCATCGCGGCGTTCTTGCGCTCGGCCGGCGACAGGACCGTGGGGAGGCGGCACTTCTCGACGCGCTGCCGGAATGGGCGTTGGTGCTCGTCGGCTGCGGCATTTCCAATCACGACAATGCCGGCTCGATGTTCCGCAATGCGGCCGCCTTCCGGGCGGATGCGGTGCTGCTCGACGAAACCTCCTGTGATCCACTCTACCGCAAGGCGCTACGTGTCTCGGTCGGTTCGGTGCTGAGCGTTCCGCACCGTCGCGGCGGCAAGGCGCTCGATGTGCTCGTGGCGCTTGCCGAACGGGGCTTTGCCATCTGGACGCTTTCACCGCACGGCAAGACCGATATCCGCGCCATTCCGGCCTCGACGCGCATGGCGCTCGTCGTCGGGACCGAGGGCGAGGGGTTGCCGGAGGCGCTGCTTGCGCGGTTCCAGAGCGCGCGCATTCCACAGTCGGAGGAACTCGATAGCCTCAATGCCGCGACGGCGACGGGGATCGCGCTGTTTTCCATGGCCTCGGCAATGGGCCGGGTCTAACGCATATCCTCTTAAATCGGATTGATTTCAGGGTTCTGCGTAAATTCAAACATGATGGTCAAACATGATGCGCGCGCCGCGCTAACGCGTCAGCGCGGGGGATCGGCGAGGATCGCGGTTGCCCTGTCGGCAAGGCTGACACGATCGCTCGGGTTCTTTTCCGCAGCTTCGACGAGGAGCGTGCGGATCGGCGAGGAGGGACCCTCGTTCAGGGCGGTCAGCGCCACCATATTGGCGGCGATCGAGGCGATCTCCTCGCGGATCGCACCATCGCGTCCGGCTACCGCCTTTGCCTTTTGCAGGCGCTCGGCCAGCGCGGCGCTGCGTTTGCGGACATCTTCGCCCATCTCGCCTGTGACGACAGCGGTGTCGAGCGCGGACGCGGTCGTGTCTTCGGCCGTCATTTCCGCCGGCAGCTCGGCGACCATCCCGGCAAGGCCGGCGTCGCGCAGCACCCGGTTGACCTTGCGGATTTCGGCGTTGGCAGCCTTCAACTGCTCCTTCAACCTGGCGATCTCCTGCTGGCGGCGAGCGACCAGGGTTTCCTTTTCGGTGGCGGAAGCGCTCTCGCGCGCGGCCTTATCCTCCAGGCGGATCACCATATGCTGCTGCTGCGTCAGTTTCTGTTCAGCATCCTTGGCGCGCTTCTGCAGCAGGCTGACGTCCTGGCGCAGCGTGTCGCGTTCGTCGCGCAGCGCGTTGACACGGAATTTCAGGCTTTCCGCCTCCGTCTCGCGCGCGGCCAAGTCTATTCTCAGTCCATCGGCCTGTTCACCGAGCTTGCTCAGCCGCGTCCGCATCGTCGCCAATTCGCTCTCCTTGTTGGCAGCGGACTGCTCGGCAATATGCAGATTGGTCTTCAACTGGCTGATATAGTTCTCGTCCTTGCGCAGATGCGAGCGCTGGTCAGCCGCCTCGACATGCATCTCGCCGATCTGGGCCTGCAATTCGCCGATCTCGGCGGCAAGCCTGCCCGCATCGACGGCGAGGGCGTCGTGGCGAAGCTGGAACGACAGGGATTTCTCGCGCTCACGCAGAAGGTCCTGGGTAGTGCGGGCGTTTTCGGCGGCATAGAGCGCGCGCACCATGTCTTTCTGGGCGCGGACCTCCTGCGGGCTCAGCGGCATCGTCGCTTTCAGCCGGTTCTCCGTATACCAGACGATGCGGCGGTGAACGGCGGGCGAGACCAGAAAGACGAGGAAGGCCGCGGTCAGGAAGCCCAATCCGAACAAGAGAGCATATTCGATCACGGCGCGGCCATCGGTAAGAAGGTTGATACGAGGTCAGCCGCGATGATTAAGCACGCGTGACGCGCATGGCAAGGCCGCCGGTGGGGACGGCGGTAGATTCCAGCGGCTTTGCGGCCTCAGAAGGGGTTCCAGGTCGGCGCCTGGGTGATTTTGAGATAGCCGACATTGACGCCGAGGCGAGCACCGACGCCGGTGCGGATCGGTACGACCAGCACGTCGTTGTTCTTGAGCAGCGTCATGCCGAAGCCGGCGATCACATAGGCCGAGCCGCTGACGCCACCGAAGCGGGCATAGATGCCGTTGACGGAGGGCAGGTCGTAGACCAGCATCATCACGCGTGAGCCCTGACCACCGTAATCGAGGCCAAGCGAGGGTCCCTGCCAGTAGAGATTATGTTCGCCGGCGTTCTTGGTGTTCAGCTGGCCTTCGCCATAGGTAAGGCCGGCGATGAAGGCGCCGCCGCCTTCCTGTCCGAGGATATAGCCGTTCGGCAGGCCGTATTTCTGAAAGGCACTCTCTACGACCTTCGCTAGTCCGCCGCTGGCGGAGCCGAAGAAGGAGTGGCCGGCATCGACGATTTCCTGCATCGTGTACTGGCCGTTGTCCTGGGCGGCGGCCGGCCCGGCAACCATCAGCGAGGAGAAGATGAGGGCCGAAAGTAACCTGCAGAAGCCGATGAATCGGTGCGGAAATCGAGGGCGCATGGTGTCATCCGTTCGTCGTTTGGCTAAGAGCGGGCAACCGCTCGCGGCGATTGGTGCATTTTGCGCCGATGATCTTAACAATCGGTTTACCAAATATGGTGTCATTATGGCACCGAGTACGATCGCAAACTTCGCGCAATTTTGATGAAGCATATTCCGGGCGCAATGAAATTGCCGCCCATCAGGAGACAATGATGTCCAAGAACCCCAATCTCACCCTGTCCGGCCCGGATCTGGCCGCGCTTCTTTGCAGCCGCGTTTGCCACGATGTCATCTCGCCGGTCGGCGCGATCAATAACGGACTGGAGCTTCTGGATGAAGGGGGCGCCGATGCCGATGCGATGGACCTGATCCGCACCAGCGCTCTCAATGCTTCCGTCCGCCTGAAATTCGCACGTCTCGCCTTCGGCGCGTCGGGCTCCGTCGGCGCCTCGATCGACACCGGCGAGGCCGAGCGTGCAGCCAAGGATTTCGCCGTCGCCGAAAAAAAGACCGAGGTGATCTGGAACGGACCGCGCGCCATCGTCGCCAAGAACCGTGTCAAGCTGCTGCTCAACCTCTTCCTCGTTGCCTATTCCGCCATTCCGCGCGGCGGCGTGCTCGAGGTAACGCTCGAAAATCCCGAGTTCGATGCGAAGTTCAAGCTCACGTCCAAAGGCAAACTGATGCGCTTGCCGCCGAAGTTCGTCGAGATATCGACCGGCACTATCGAGGAAGCGATCGATGCCCATTCGATCCAGCCCTATTACACCGTGCTTCTGGCGCAGGAGTGCGGAATGACGCTTGATCACAGCGCCAGCGCCGACGAACTGGTGTTCACGGCAGTAGCTGTGGCGGCCTGATTTCGGAGCGCTGACATGTGTCGGCGTCCCGTCCGGTAACGATTCGTTAGCCTGATGGACCTATTCTCCAGGGTTGTAAGAGGCCTCTTGCTGCGACGAATGCGGGGGCAAAGGAGCGGCCATGCAAAGGTTCATGATCACCGATAATTCGGACATCGTCCGCAAGGTCGGCAAGCGCATTCTCTCCGAACTCGACTTTCTCGTCAGCGAGGCCTCCAACGCCGGCGAGGCGCTGCAGCGCTGCCAGGCGGAGCTGCCGGAATATCTGATCGTCGATTCCGGCATGGAAGGCGCCCTCGACCTTATCGCTGCCATCCGTGCTATGGAGGGCGGCAAAGAGGTCAAGATCTATTACTGCGTCGTCGAGGCGGATCTGAAGAAACTCATGGCGGGCAAACGGGCCGGGGCCACCGACTTCCTACTGAAGCCGTTCGATCGCAAGATTCTGACCGCCGTTTTCGGAAACCGAGCGATCGCCGCCTGACGGGCAGATCTCTTTCCGCCGACATAGCATCACTGGAGCATGATGCCGCGTGCAAGCGGTTTCGGCCGACCCGAACTATTTCCTAGATCGAAATAACAGAGGATTTCAGGCCGATCCGGCCTGAGGTGAGGGCGGATCCTATTGCGCAGGCAGAAACGAAAAATCCCGCCGAAAGGCGGGATCTTCGTTTATCCGATAAGGGGGATCGGAAAAAATATCAGGCGGTTTCGGCGTATTCGGCACCATCCGGCTCGCGAAGAACGTAACCACGGCCCCAAACGGTCTCGATGTAGTTGGCGCCGCCGGCGGCGTTGGCAAGCTTCTTGCGGAGCTTGCAGATGAAGACGTCGATGATCTTCAGTTCCGGCTCGTCCATGCCGCCGTAAAGGTGGTTCAGGAACATTTCCTTGGTGAGGGTGGTGCCCTTGCGGAGCGAAAGCAACTCCAGCATCTGATATTCCTTGCCCGTCAGGTGGACGCGCTGGCCGCCGACTTCGACCGTCTTGGCATCGAGGTTGACGATCAGTTCGCCGGTCATGATGACCGACTGGGCGTGGCCCTTGGAGCGACGGACGATAGCGTGGATGCGGGCGACGAGCTCGTCCTTGTGGAACGGCTTGGTCATGTAGTCGTCAGCACCGAAACCGAGGCCGCGAACCTTGTCTTCGATACCGGCCATGCCCGATAGAATAAGGATGGGCGTCTTGACCTTGGACAGCCGAAGAGTGCGAAGCACTTCATATCCGGACATGTCGGGCAAGTTCAGATCGAGAAGGATGATATCATAATCATACAGCTTGCCCAGATCGACGCCTTCTTCACCGAGATCGGTGGTATAAACATTAAAACTCTCTGATTTCAGCATCAACTCGATGCTCTGCGCCGTCGCGCTGTCATCCTCGATTAGAAGTACCCGCATAATTATCCCCTTTACCGCCGCCGAAAGGTGGTCTGGCCCCCTACACGATACCGAACACGCTACGTGATTTGAAAGCTGCCACGAAATGGTTAACAAATTCTAATTCACTCTGGCAAGGAGTATCGAATTTATTAAACAATTTTTCCATTTCTCTGTTTTCCAATAGGAATCTCAAAAAGGTGCTCCTCAACTTTAACATTAGGAAACAGCGCTAAGTGATTCATCCGACTCGCCAATGAAAAGGTTCGAACTTCATGCCTCGGCATTTACCGACCCTTAAATCATCGGGCCTATCATTAACGATGCCCGTAAACGAAAGGTTACCAGCGGTAGGTATTTGTTAATATCGCAGGAAATTTTTTAGCAAACCGTGTCAAAGCGGCGCGCAGGGCGGTTTCAAGTTGAGCCGGGGTCTCGCATCACGGGAGTAATGCGTATGAAGTCGCGAGAAAGTCTCGTTCGCCTGAAGGAATTTCAGGTGAACGAAAAACGACGTCAGTTGCAGCAGTTGCAGATGATGATGTCTGAATTCGAACGGATGACGAAGGATCTGGAGAGCCAGATCGTCGTCGAGGAAAAGAAGTCCGGTATTTCCGATCCGAATCACTTTGCTTATCCGACCTTCGCCAAGGCCGCACGTCAGCGGGCCGACAACCTGCAGGTTTCGATCAAGGAACTGAAGATGCAGGAAGAGACGCTGGAAATGGCGCTCGAGGAGATGCAGGCGGAATATGCAAGGGCCACAGCGCTGGAAGAGCGTGACGGCGGCGCCAGAGCAAGGGCGTAACAGAAACGGCTGGGTGCCGGCTTCGGCGCCCTGGGATGGCCACTGAGAAGCCATGTATGATGGGCGCGCTGTCCGTCATACATGGCTTTTGGTGTTTGCCTTACGGTGTCGCTCCCATCGGAAACGAACTTCGTCACCTGCGGGGACGATTTGTCTTATGCATGTCTTTGTCCCCAAAACCCGCTGTGCACTTTTGGGCGACATGCATTAATTCACGACATCCTTCCATTCCGGATGGCGTTGCGCCTGCGCCTTGAAGAAGGGGCAGAGCGGGATGATCTTCCAGCCGCCGGTGCGGGCTGTCTCCACGGCGTGGAGCGCCAGTGCCTGGCCGACACCTTTGCCGCGCAGCGCATCGGGAACGGCCGTGTGATCGATGATGATGAGCTTCGGCGATGTGCGTGAATAGGTCATCTCCGCCTCGTGCCCTTCGACCTTTGCGGCATAGCGGCCGCCGGAGACGCCTTCCTCACTTCGAATGTCCATTGTCTTTCCTCATAACCGATATTGTCGTAGCAGACCGTGACATGGTGGCGCGGTCGTGCCAAGCCGTGGAGGCAATACAGGCAGGAGACAGAGTGTTCATGCAAAATGTCGGATCGGGTTCAATGCAATGAGTGCGCTTTCGATGGCTCGCCCCGTGCTTCTCGTGGCCGCGCCGTTCTTCCTGGCGCTCGGCCTCGTCTTGCCGCTGGTCCGTTTCGAGACGCTGTATTTCTTCGACAAGACGCCGTCGCTGATCGAAATCATCGTCTCGCTTTGGCAGGGCGGGGACGGGCTGCTGGCGGCAATCGTCGCCCTGGTTTCGATCCTGCTCCCGTTTCTGAAGATGATCGGCATCACCGTGGAGGCGATGGGGATCACCGCAGAAGCGACGGCCGCCGGGGGGGCCGCCAGCCTGTTCTATCGTCGCGTCGTACCGCATCTATCCAAGTGGTCGATGATGGATGTGCTGCTCGTCGCGATCGTCATTGCGGCGGCGAAGACGACGGGGCTGGCGGATGCATTCACGCAGCCCGGCCTCTGGTGCTACGCGGCCTCGTCAATGATTTCGGGCCTTCTTCATTCCCTCATGGGAGATGCGTCCGGCCCGAAATAAATGTCGTCAATGCTGGGGTGTGATCAGTGACGATATTGCTGAATGCGCGTGGTGCGCAGGCCGGCAAGACCGTGGCTGTTGATCGACGACTGCCAGGACAGGAATTCTTCGACCGTGAGCGTGTAACGCTCGCAGGCCTCTTCCAAGCTCAACAAGCCACCGCGGACAGCCGCGACAACCTCTGCCTTCCGGCGAATCACCCAGCGCCGCGTATTGGGCGGCGGAAGATCCGCGATCGTCAGGGGGCTGCCATCGGGGCCGATGACATATTTTACTCGGGGACGTATCATTTCGGTCATTGGACTCTCTACACAACGCAAGACCACGAGCCCCACTCTAGCCTGCCACATTTAAAAATTGCCTAAACCCATCGTAAGACTTTGATAACAAATTTAGACGCCCGCCCTGGCTGGTGATGGGGGCGGCTGCCTGCCGCTACGTCAATTTGTAGCGCCTGCATGGGAGCCATGCGGAATAAATATTAGCTGATTTCCAGGGACGATCTGATAAGTGCGGCAACATAGAATGAGCGCAAGACTTCGTCTCCGTTCTTCCCGCTGTATCGTCCAGTTCGCGTTTTCGATGCTTCGTATCCTCGGGATGCGGGCAGAAACCGTCTTTGCTGATGCGTCGGGCTTTTCGCCGCCGGCAGCGAGGCCGAGCCGAAGCTGGCCATACGAGGATATGAAGTTGAAAAGACGTGAACGCGCAGTCGGCGACTGCGCTGAGGATGCTGCATTTTCGCCTTCGCAGGCCGATGGCGCTGGGGTTTCGGCCGACGACGGCAAGGAACGGCTCGACGCGATGGCGAAGCTTGCGGGCTTCGATTTCTCGCTGCTCTCGGCTTTCCCGCGAGGCGACCGCACAGCTTTCACCGAAAACCGGTTGATCAGCAATTGGCCGCAAAGCCTTATCGGCTTTTACGAGGCTGCCGATCTCTTCTATTGCAGCAGACTGGTGACCGCGATGAAGCGGACGATTGTGCCGATCTTTTGCGAGGATGGGGCGTTTGCGGGCAGCGCCGCCAATCGGGAAAACCGCAAACTCAACGTGCTTTTTCAGATGCACGGGCTGAAGAATACCTTCGCCTTCACGCTGCACGACGCTGACCTGAAACAATACATCTTCGCCTTCTCAGGCGGCTGTCCCGCCCACGCGAGAGCAGGCGATGGCGCTGCTCTACGGCTGCATGGAGCTCCCGGACAAGGTTTCGCGTAGTAGGAGCATGGAGGATGGCCCGTTGGGGAGACGCTCACCCGGCGCGAAATCGAATGCCTGCGACGCTGCCTGATTCCTTAAATCGGAATCGATTTAAGGAATCAGGCAGCAATTCAAAGTGCTACTGCGTCCTTTGCGCGTCTAAAAAGACCCGCGGCCCTGTCGTCGGCGGCCGGCAAGAGCAGCGACGAGATCGCGATCATTCTCGATCTCTCGTCGCATACGGTGGTGGGTTATCTGAACAGCGCGATGCGCAAGCTCGATTCGGTCAGCCGCATGCAGGCGGTCGCCAGAGCATTGCGGTACCGGCTGCTCTGAGGCAGCCGGCCCTTTCTCACAAAGCTAAGGCTGGGAAGCAAGCGCAAAGTGTGCATCGCTTTTTGTGCGACATGCGCAAAAACAAAGACTGAAGCGCGAGGAGCGAATCTGAAAGATCGCGACGCGCTTTAGAAGCCTTTTCCGCGGGTCAGCTCCGACACGACGGTTCCGAAAATGATGCGCATGTCCATCAAGATCGAAAAATTCCCGACGTAGTAGAGATCGCTGGCGATGCGAGCGCGCGCCTTGGCCGGACGATCGGTCGGGCCGCGCAGGCCGCGCATCTGGGCAAGACCCGTCATGCCAGGGCGCATCGCATGGCGCTGATGGTATTCCGGTACGAGCTCTTCGTAGAGCACGCCGCCGGCGCGCATGCCGATCGCATGGCAGCGCGGGCCGACGACCGACATGTGGCCCAGCAGCACGTTCAACAGCTGCGGCAACTCATCGACATTCGTGCGGCGCAGAATGGCACCGACGCGAGTGACGCGCGGATCGTTCATTACCGTCTGGGCAACGCCGGAGACGTCGCAGAGGTCGGTGCGCATGGAACGGAACTTGTAGACCTTGATGGCCTTGCAGTTCTTGCCCCAGCGGGTCTGCTTGAAGAGTACCGGGCCCGGGCTATCGATCTTGATCAGCAGGGCGACGAACAGAAGGAAAGGGGCAAGGACGAGGAGGGCGCTCAACGACGAAACAATGTCGAACGCCCGCTTCAGGACCAGATCCACCAACGGCGCCTGCGGCGCATCGCTGTGGATAACAGGGGTCTGGATCTTCAGGCTCGGCTGCTGGCGGCGGCTCGGCCGGAAGGACTCTGTCGAAATGCTGTTGTTTAGTTCTGTGATGCTCAAGGATCGTACTCTGTTGTCTTCGAGGGGGCGCGGCGGCAATAGGCGATCAATGGTTAACCCTGTCACCAGGGCTGCACTCAGGTCTTGGTAACCCTACTAAAACGGAAAAATGCGACAATTGTGTAATGGTGTCCAGAGAAATATCGCATCGCAGCAAATCTTTCGCATTTGCGTTAAGTTGAGGCAAGCTCATGATATTTCGTTAATAATTGAAATTTTGTCAAAGTTTCTAGGCCTTTGGAGGGGTTCGGCGGGGGCTGGTGACGTGCCGTTTCGACACGTGGCCCATGGCTCTCGAGCGGATTTCTTAACGGAAGACGAGGCGAAATTTTTCTGATGAAGATATCGATCGTTGTCGATGCCGTGTCAGAATGTGACAAAATCAAGGCAGAATTGGTGGCGGTATAGCGTCTGGAAAAGATACAGAGCGACAAGTTCACGGCCAGAATCACTAGGGAGGACCAATCGCGCGAATCACTCCACAGCTGCAAATGGGTCGTGGACACGTTTCCAGGCGCGGAGGGGGAGGATGTTTGGCGGGTAATGGGACGGCCCGCTCAAATGGGGACGCCCGGAGGTCGATCGCGGATTGTTGCGACGGGCCCGAACGCGTGGCGACGATGCAAAGGATTGCGCCACTTGCCGCTATTCAGTGATTCCCGCGGGTGATCACGCCGGTTCTAGGACGCGTTTCCTGCCACCCCAGGAGATGAAGTTCGGGTTGGCGAAGTCGAAATCGGCCGCCGTTCCCGTCTTGCCGTAGGTCAGCGGCGTTCCGTCCAGCGTCACCGTCGAACCGCCAGCGGCGCGCAGCACAGCATCGCCGGCCGCGGTGTCCCATTCCATCGTGCGGGTGAAGCGCGGATAGACGTCGGCCTTGCCTTCGGCCAGCAGGCAGAACTTCAGAGAGGAGCCGATATTGGTGCATTTGAAAATCGCGTGGTCGGCGAGGAAGCTTCCGGTCTCCGGGCTGTTGTGGCGAAGGCTTGCAAGCGCCAGCCTGTCGTCCGGCTGTTCGCGCACCGTGATTGCGCTGCGTGCGCCAACCGTGAAATCGTCCATGACGACGAGCCTTTCGGCGTGGCCGCGTTCTCCCGAGAAGGCAAGCCCCAGCGCCGGCGCATAGACGATGCCAGCCACCGGGGCGCCATTCTCGATATAGGCGATGTTGACGGTGAATTCCTGTCGTCCGTCGACGAATTCACGGGTGCCGTCGAGAGGGTCGACCAGGAAGAAGCCTCGGCCGGCGATGTCGGGCACCTTGCCGGCGGCGACCGATTCTTCCGCCACGACGGGTATTTCGGGATAATCTCTGGCGAGATGAGTGAGGATGATACGTTCGGCCTCCTCGTCGGCGACCGTGACCGGACTTGCATCCGCCTTCATGGCGACGGGGAAACCTTCGCGCAAGACCGTGATGATGGCCTTGCCGGCTTCGAGCGCCGCCTTTTCAAATGTCCTCAGCATAGTCCTTTTGCCGTTCGCCACGCGGGCCGAGCACCCCGCTGTCGCTCGTCCGCAAACCATCCCTGTCACAACCAGATACGCAAGCTTATATGGTGTTCCCCGTTGTGCTCCGCATCCCTCAATACGCAGCCTGATGATGCTACCATAAGTTTTCAGCCTTGTCAGACGAAGATGCGGCATCACTCGTGAAATGGCATTCGTCCAAGCGGCCGCCTTGGGGTCGGAATTTGCTCCATCTTCCAATTCTGTGGAATAGCTTACGCAGCAAGCAGTGCAGGAAATCGACGGCGACATCTCCGGATGGTTAACCCAATGGCAGTTTCTGGCTAAAAATGGGCCCCGCTCTGCCGTTTTTCTGTGGATTTTGGTTCAAAATGCGCCAGTTAACCCTGTTTCCGCAAGAATCTGTCGGAGTAAATCCTTTTTGTCTTCACATTTTCGACGAAACCGCTATGCATTCGGCCTATGAGGTTCCCTGAAACGGGGAACCGAAGAACCAAAAAGAGATGCAGCATGTTTCGCTCGCATCCAGGGGAAAACGACATATGGAGTATTTCGTCCAGCAGCTCTTAAACGGGCTGACGCTCGGATCCATCTATGGCCTCGTGGCTATTGGCTATACGATGGTTTACGGCATTATCGGCATGATCAATTTCGCCCATGGCGACATCTTCATGCTCGGTGGTTTCGCCGCTCTTATCGTCTTCCTCGTCCTCACATCCATCTTCGCAGGTCTCCCGGTGGCCGTTCTGCTGCTGGTGATGCTTGTTGTTGCGATGCTGATGACGAGTTTGTGGAATTGGACGATCGAGCGCGTCGCATACCGGCCCCTGCGCGGGTCCTTCCGCCTGGCGCCGCTGATTACCGCGATCGGCATGTCGATCACGCTGTCCAACTTCATCCAGGTGACGCAGGGTCCACGCAACAAGCCGATCCCGCCGATGGTGAGCTCGGTCTACCAGTTCGGCAACATCTCGGTGTCGCTGAAGCAGATCATCATCATCGTGATCACCGCAGTGCTGCTGACGATCTTCTGGTACATCGTCAATCGTACGGCACTCGGCCGTGCCCAGCGCGCCACTGAGCAGGATCGCAAGATGGCGGCGCTGCTCGGCGTCAACGTCGACCAGACGATCTCCATCACCTTCGTTATGGGTGCGGCACTCGCGGCCGTGGCCGGCACGATGTACCTGATGTATTATGGCGTCGCCTCGTTCAACGACGGCTTCACGCCTGGTGTGAAGGCCTTCACGGCAGCCGTTCTCGGCGGGATCGGTTCGTTGCCCGGCGCCGTCTTCGGCGGTCTCCTTATCGGCCTTATCGAGTCGCTGTGGTCGGCATACTTCACCATCGCCTACAAGGACGTCGCCACCTTTGCGATCCTGGCTTTCGTGTTGATCTTCAAGCCGACCGGCATCCTCGGGCGGCCGGAAGTCGAGAAGGTATAACGTCATGGCAAACATCGAAAATTCTGCAGGCAAGCCCGATGCCGGACTTGTCCGCAAAGGCCTTACCGAAGCTCTTTTCGCCGCCGTCCTGTCGTTCGGCATGTTCGTTCTCTATGTCGGCCTCAAGACCGATCAGAACATCAGCAACGAGTTGATCATTGTCCAGCGCTGGGGCCTGCTTGCGATCTTCGTCGCGGTCGCCGCCATCGGCCGCTTCGCCATGGTCGTTTTCATCAGGCCGAATATCGACCGCCGCAAGCTCAGCAAGGCGCGCGAGGGCGAGCTCGACCTCTCGACAGAGAAGAGCTTCTTCCACCGGCATTTCCTGAAGATCGCGCTGATCGCGCTGCTGCTTTATCCCATGGTGGTGGTGGCGATCAAAGGCCCTCAGGGCTCGCTGACATATGTCGACAACTTCGGCATCCAGATCCTGATCTATGTGATGCTCGCCTGGGGGCTGAACATCGTCGTCGGCCTCGCCGGCCTGCTGGACCTCGGCTATGTCGCCTTCTATGCCGTCGGTGCTTACTCCTACGCGCTGCTTTCGAGCTATTTCGGCCTGTCCTTCTGGGTGCTGCTGCCGCTTTCGGGCGTCTTCGCGGCACTCTGGGGCGTCATTCTCGGCTTCCCGGTGCTGCGCCTGCGCGGCGATTACCTTGCCATCGTGACGCTTGCCTTCGGTGAAATCATTCGTCTCGTCCTCATCAACTGGACTGAAGTGACGAAGGGCACCTTCGGTATCTCGAGCATCCCGAAGGCAACACTCTTCGGCATTCCCTTCGATGCGACGGCCGGCGGGTTTGCCAAGCTCTTTCACCTGCCGATCTCCTCGGCCTATTACAAGATCTTCCTGTTCTATTTGATCCTGGCGCTCTGCATGCTGACGGCCTATGTCACCATCCGGCTGCGGCGCATGCCGATCGGACGCGCCTGGGAAGCTTTGCGCGAAGATGAGATCGCCTGCCGTTCGCTCGGCATCAATACGGTGACGACCAAGCTCACCGCCTTTGCGACAGGCGCGATGTTTGCCGGTTTCGCTGGCTCGTTCTTCGCTGCCCGCCAGGGCTTCGTCTCGCCGGAATCCTTCGTCTTCCTGGAATCGGCCGTCATTCTCGCCATTGTTGTCCTTGGCGGCATGGGGTCGTTGACCGGCATCGCAATCGCCGCCATCGTCATGGTCGGCGGCACCGAGTTGCTGCGCGAGATGAGCTTCCTAAAGCTCATCTTCGGACCAGATTTTACGCCGGAACTCTACCGCATGTTGATCTTCGGCCTCGCCATGGTTGTCGTCATGCTGTTCAAGCCGCGCGGCTTCGTCGGCTCGCGTGAGCCGACAGCCTTCCTCAGAGAGCGCAAGGCGATATCCGGAAGCTTCATCAAGGAGGGCCATGGTTGATGAGCCCCGTAACGACGAATACGATGTCTGACGACACTCTTCTCAAGGTCGAACACCTGTCGATGAAGTTCGGCGGCCTGATGGCCATCAACGACTTCTCCTTCGAAGCCAAGCGTGGCGATATCACCGCGCTGATCGGGCCGAACGGCGCCGGCAAGACGACCGTCTTCAACTGCATCACCGGCTTCTACAAGCCGACGATGGGCATGATCACGTTCAACCAGAAGAGCGGCAAGCAATACCTGCTGGAGCGCCTGCCGGACTTTCGCATCACCAGGGAAGCCAAGGTTGCGCGTACCTTCCAGAACATCCGGCTGTTCTCCGGCCTGACCGTTCTCGAAAACCTGCTGGTTGCCCAGCACAACAAGCTGATGAAGGCATCCGGTTATACGATCCTCGGCCTTATCGGTGTCGGCCCCTATAGGCGGGAAGCCGCCGAGGCAATCGAGCTTGCTCGTTTCTGGCTTGAGAAGGCCGACCTGATCGACCGCGCCGACGACCCCGCCGGCGATCTGCCCTACGGCGCCCAGCGGCGTCTCGAAATCGCCCGCGCCATGTGCACCGGCCCGGAGCTGCTTTGCCTGGATGAACCGGCTGCCGGCCTCAACCCACGGGAATCGGCAACACTCAACGCGCTGCTGAAGAGCATTCGCGCCGAAACCGGAACGTCGATCCTGCTGATCGAGCACGACATGTCTGTGGTCATGGAAATCTCCGACCACGTCGTTGTCCTCGAATATGGTCAGAAGATTTCCGATGGCACACCGGATCACGTGAAGAACGATCCGCGGGTCATCGCGGCCTATCTCGGTGTCGAGGATGAAGAAGTGGAAGAGGTGATCGCAGCCGTCGAGCAGCTCGAAGGAGGCGCAAACTGATGGGCGATGAAGCAATGACGGGTCAACCGCTCCTTCAGGTGAATGGCGTCGAAACCTATTACGGCAATATCCGGGCGTTGGCCGGCGTCGATGTCCACGTCAACAAGGGCGAGATCGTCAGCCTGATCGGCGCCAACGGCGCTGGCAAGTCGACACTGATGATGACGATCTGCGGCAGCCCGCAGGCGCGCACCGGTTCGGTGGTCTTTGAGGGCCGCGACATCACCCGCATGCCGACGCATGAAATCGCCCGTCTGCGCATTGCACAGTCGCCGGAAGGCCGCCGCATCTTCCCGCGCATGACAGTTCTGGAAAATCTTCAGATGGGCGCTGGCCTCGATAATCTGAAACACTTCGCCGAAGACGTCGAGAAGATCTTCACGCTCTTCCCGCGCCTCAAGGAACGTCACGCCCAGCGGGGTGGAACACTTTCGGGCGGCGAGCAGCAGATGCTGTCGATCGGCCGCGCGCTGATGGCGCGCCCGAAGCTGCTGCTTCTGGACGAACCCTCGCTCGGTCTTGCGCCGCTGATCGTCAAGGGCATCTTCGAGGCGATCAGGAAGCTCAACGAGGCGGAGGGGCTGACCGTTTTCCTCGTCGAGCAGAACGCGTTCGCCGCGCTCAGGCTTTCTCACCGCGCCTACGTGATGGTGAACGGCAAGGTGACGATGAGCGGCTCCGGCAAGGAGCTTCTTGCCAATCCCGAGGTCCGCGCCGCCTATCTCGAAGGCGGAAGACACTAGGTCGAAAGGAGAGTTTGACATGCAGGGACTTTTCTTCGAAGCGGATGCCGGCCCCCTTGTGGCGATCCGTGTCATCGTCTTGCTCTTAGGCTTCTGGACGGCGTGGCGCGCCGGCAAAGCGGTTGCCGAGGGCTGGAGCGATTATCCGCTGGTCATCGTCTATACATTTCTGCTCGCCTGGGCGATGCAGTTCCTGCATCATGCCCTGTTCAATGGGCCGATGCTGAACGCCTTCTACTATATCCTCGACTTCGTGACGCTGCTGGTGTTCTCGACGGCCGGCTTCCGCTACCGCCGCACCAATCAGATGGTTAACAACTATTACTGGCTGTACGAAAAAACTTCCGCGTTTTCGTGGAAGGACAAACATTGACAGTCCGTTGAAACTAGGCATGAATTGCCTTCCGAGTGGAACAGCTTTCCTGGCGCAGTCAATGGTGGGTAGTGCGCTGGGCCTTGGACCGGAACCCGCCCAAAAATTGGGAGTAATAATATGAAGAAGTCTCTTCTGTCGGCAGTGGCTCTGACGGCGATGGTCGCCTTCAGCGGCAACGCGTGGGCCGACGTTCTCATCGCTGTCGCTGGTCCGCTGACTGGCCCGAACGCCGCGTTCGGTGCTCAGCTCCAGAAGGGTGCTGAACAGGCAGCCGCCGACATCAACGCGGCTGGCGGCATCAACGGCGAGCAGATCAAGATCGAGCTCGGCGACGACGTCTCCGACCCGAAGCAGGGCATTTCGGTCGCCAACAAGTTCGCTGCTGACGGCGTCAAGTTCGTCATCGGCCACTTCAACTCCGGCGTTTCGATCCCGGCTTCGGAAGTCTATGCCGAAAACGGCATCCTCGAAATCACCCCGGCCGCGACGAACCCGACCTTCACGGAACGGGGCCTCTGGAACACGTTCCGCACCTGCGGCCGTGACGACCAGCAGGGTGCCATCGCCGGCAAATATCTTGCCGATCACTTCAAGGACGCCAAGATTGCTGTCGTTCACGACAAGACCCCCTACGGTCAGGGCCTTGCCGACGAAACCAAGAAGGCAATGAATGCCGCCGGCGTCACGGAAGTCATCTACGAAGGCATCAACGTCGGCGACAAGGACTTCTCGGCCCTTATCGCCAAGATGAAGGAAGCCGGCGTCTCGATCATCTATTGGGGTGGTCTGCACACCGAAGCCGGTCTCATCATCCGCCAGGCGGCCGACCAGGGCCTGAAGGCGACGCTGGTTTCGGGCGACGGTATCGTTTCGAACGAACTGGCCTCGATCGCTGGCGACGCCGTCGCCGGTACGCTGAACACCTTCGGTCCCGATCCGACGGCGAACCCTGCAAACAAGGAACTCGTCGAAAAGTTCAAGGCCGCTGGTTTCAATCCGGAAGCCTACACGCTCTATTCCTACGCTGCGATGCAGACGATCGCCGGGGCCGCCAAGGCTGCCGGTTCGCTGGATCCTGAGGCCGTTGCCAAGGCCATGAAGGAAAAGGGACCGTTCCCGACCGTTCTCGGCGACATTTCGTTCGACGAGAAGGGCGACCCGAAGATTCCTGGCTACATCATGTACGAATGGAAGAAGGGTCCGGACGGCAAGTACAGCTACTTCCCGCAGGGCATGTAAGCCTCGCTTCCCTTTATGGGAGATGATTATCGAAGCCCGGTTCCGACCGGGCTTCTTTCTTTTGGCGAGTGTTTCAATTCCGGCCTGGCTATAGTGCCGCAATCGCTCATCGATCGTCCCCAGGAAGACGGCGCGTTACGGTGCCCGGCAGTTCGCTTCGGTGGAGGGGTTGTTGACGGCGGCCGATTTCGGCACCGGAAAACAGCACGATCCGTGGAGCGGGGCTTGACGTCTACGACGCGGAAGCTGAGGCGCCGGGGCAGATGGAGACCCGCCACGGAACAGATGCGGATGGCCATGGGCATGAAGGTGGTCGAGAACGTGACGGCGTTTTTCGAGGGCAGCGATGTGCCGCATCGGCTGGTTTAGCGACCAAAGCGCATAGCGATCTTTCAGATTCGCTCGTCGCGCTTTAGATCTTTGTTTTTGCGCATGTCGTTAGCGCAAAACCCCTGCACCCTTTTGCGCGACATGCTTAGCCTCCATCACCCTCTTACATCTCGTACAGCACGTGCGTGGCTTTCACGGCGGCCGAGGCGCGGTTCTCGACGCCGAGCTTCACGTAAATCTGTTCGAGGTGTTTGTTCACCGTCCGCGCCGACAGTCCCAATATTTCGCCGATGTCGCGGTTGGCCTTGCCTTTGGCGATCCAGAGCAGCACTTCGGATTCGCGCTGGGTGAGCGAGAAGCGCTGGCGCAGCACCTCGTCGTCGCTGCGCTGATTGGCGGCGGTGAGGCGGAAGAGATATTCGTCAGGGCCGATTGCGCCGAGGAAGGCGAGCTGAAGCGCTGCCTGGCCGGCATGGGCGATCGAGATGATGCCGTCGCGCACCGCGGCGACGCGGTCACGCATCCAGCCGGCGATATGCCGGACGACGATTTCCATGCCATCGTCGCTGCCCATGGCGGCATTGACCAGCCGTGTCGCTTGCGGCGTTGACCAGTGGATGGCGCCGTCGCCCTTGACTGCCAACAGATGGCGGCCGGCTGCGTCGAGCGCCACGCGGGCGCTCTGGGCCGAGCGGGCATTGCGCAGATGAACACGGATGCGGGCGCGCAGTTCGTCGATGTTGATCGGCTTGCTGAGATAATCGACGCCGCCGGATTCCAGCGCGTGCACGACATGCTCCGTCTCGGTCAGACCGGTCATGAAGATGACAGGCACCTGCGCCACCGCGGCATTCGCCTTCAGCCGGCGGCAGGTCTCGAAGCCGTCCATGCTGGGCATGACAGCGTCGAGCAGGATGAGATCGGGCGTGATGCGCTCGACGATACCAAGTGCCGCCGCGCCCGATGTGGCGATCAGCACGGAGAAGCCGGATTGTTCGAGCGCGTCGGTCATGAAGCCGAGTGCTTCGGCGGAGTCGTCGACCAGCAGAACGATGTCGCGGGGAAGGGCCGGCTCAGCCAATGGATTCCACCTTTTCGTCGAAGTCGTGCAGGAAGGTCATGAAGCCGGCGAGATCGAAGGCGGCGACATAGGCGCGAAGTTCCCCCGTGAATGGCTGATTTGCCTCCACCTTGGCAAGGTCCGAAAGCTTGGCTTCGATGCCTCTGATATAGCCGATCTCGCCGAGCCGCAGCAATTCCTGCACATGGGCAGCACCTGGGCTCAGCATCGGCGCTTCGATCTCGACAGGAACGGCTGGCGTGGCATCGGCATAGATCCATGTCAGGCCAAGATGCAGGGCGAGCTTGTCGCGCAACTGGCGGATGTCGACCGGCTTGCCGATCGCATCATTGTGGCTGTCGTCACTGTCGCTAAGAACGGCCGCATCACCGATATTGGCCGACAGCATCAGCACCGGCGCCATCTGGCCGGCCTCACGCAGACGCGAGACGAGCTGCCAGCCGTTCATGCCGGGCATCAGAATATCGACGAGGAAAAGGTCCGGCATGATGCCCTCGATCAGCGTCAGGCATTCGCCGCCGCCTGCCGCCGTCAGCACGATGAAATCGAGCGGCGCCAGGATCTCGCGCATCATCTCGCGGTGGTCCTCGTTATCGTCGACGACGACGATCGTGCGGCGCGGGCCGTCATAACCGACAACGCGCTTCTCCTGTGGCGCGGCGGCCACGGCACGCATGACGGCGGACAGCATCAGCCGGACGCGGAAGGTCGAGCCTTCGTCCTTTATGCTCGAAACCGAAATCTCGCCTCCAAGCGTATTGGTCAAAAGCCGGGTAATGGTGAGGCCGAGGCCGAGCCCCGGCATTGGCCGCACGCTTTCGGCCTCGCCGCGCTGGAAGGGTTCGTAGATACGGGGCAGGTCTTTCTCGGTGATGCCGCGGCCGGTATCGGCAACGGTGAAGGTCGCGACCTGGCTGCGATAGCCGACGTCGAAGGTGACGCTGCCCTCGTCAGTGAACTTTATGGCATTGGAGAGCAGGTT
Organism: Rhizobium sp. WYCCWR10014; assembly: GCF_001657485.1. Taxonomy (GTDB): domain Bacteria; phylum Pseudomonadota; class Alphaproteobacteria; order Rhizobiales; family Rhizobiaceae; genus Rhizobium. The sequence continues at coordinate 685,742 of NZ_LXFU01000037.1, read as the reverse complement.
GACCAGGATCTGGCGCAGGCGCTTTTCGTCGGTGCGGACGAATTGCGGCAAGGCCGGCGCGCGCTCATGGATGAAGGCAAGCCCTTTTGCCTGCGCCTGCGGGCGGAACATATCGACGATCTGGTCGAGGAAATCCTGGATGTTGATCTCGTTGGAATAGACCTGCAGGCGGCCGGCCTCGATCTTGGAAATATCGAGCAGGCCGTCGATCAGCCCGGAGAGGTGTTCGGCGCTGCGGCGGATGACCTTGATCGAGGATTGGCGCGGCGCCGGGATGGTCTCGTCGCGTTCGAGGATCTGGGCGTAGCCGAGCACCGCGTTCAGCGGCGTGCGTAATTCATGGCTGAGCCCGACGACATAGCGGCTCTTGGCGCGGTTGGCGGCCTCGGCGGTTTCCTTGGCGTTCTGCAAGGCGGCGTCGGTCTTCTTGTGGGCGGCGATTTCCTTGAGCAGCAGCGTGTTCTGGCGTGAGGATTCCTCCTCGGCAACGACGCGGCTGTCATGGGCGAGCACATAGAACCAGCAGACGACGCCTGAGATCACCGAGAAGACGAAGAAGACGATGAGGATGGTGCGATTGACGACCTCACCCGTCTCGGGCGAGGCGGAGGCGACCTGATGGGCAATCATCGCCAGGATCGCGCCGATAGCGGTCAATGCCAAAACGACGGCGATGCCGTAGCGGCCAAGGCGCGTCGTCAGCTTCCCCAGAATGGCTTCCGGCAGCAGCGCCTTGGCGACGGTGCCGACCTGTGCGTTGAAACGGGCGGCCGGCTTGCACATATCGTGGCAGCGGCTGTCGAGCGAGCAGCAGAGCGAGCAGATCGGCGCGGCATAGGCCGGGCACCAGGCCATGTCCTCCGGCTCGAAGGGATGCTCGCAGACCGAGCAGGTGATGTTCGTCAGGTTTTTCCAGCTCTGGCGCGGCTTGCGGGCGAGATAGAACTTGCCTTTCGTCGCCCAGGCGATGACAGGCGAGGTGACCAGCGCGATGACAAGGGTAATATAGGGCGCGAGCGAGGCGGCGATCTCCCCGAAGGCGCCGAAATGGGCAATCAGCGACACTGTCGCCGACAGCGTCATGGCGCCGAGGCCGACCGGGTTGATGTCGTAGAGGTGGGCACGCTTGAACTCGATGCCGGGAGGAGCCAGCCCCAGCGGCTTGTTGATGAAGAGATCGGCAGAGATCGTGCAGAGCCAGGCCATGGCGATGATCGAGAAGATGCCGAGCGTCTCCTCCAGCAGCCGGTAGATGCCGAGTTCCATCAAAAGCAGGGCGATTGCGACGTTGAAGACCAGCCAGATGACGCGGCCGGGATGGCTGTGGGTCAGCCGCGAGAAGAAGTTCGACCAGGCGAGCGAACCGGCATAGGCGTTCATCACATTGATCTTCAGCTGCGAGACGACGACGAAGGCGGCCATCAACAGCAGTGCGCCATTATGCCAGGGGACCATGTAGCCGAAGGCGGTCAGATACATCTGCGCCGGGTCGGCGGCGCGATCGAGGGGGACGCCCGAGGTGAAGGTCAGTACGACCAGAAATGAACCAGCAAGCAACTTCGGCGCGCCGATGATGACCCAGCCGGGCCCGGCGAGAAAGATCGCCAGGCGGTGGCGCCACTTGCGCTGCGGGTCCGGCGGCAGGAAGCGCAGGAAGTCGGCCTGTTCGCCGATCTGCGACATCAGCGCCAGGATGACGGCGGAGGCAGCGCCGAACTCCACCAGATCGAATTCGGCGATGGTGCCGGGCGGGCCGGAGGCATGGCGGATGCCGGCGAAGGCGCGCCAGAGATCGAATTTTTCCCAGTCCAACAGGGCGATGAAGATGAAGGGAAGGATATTCAGCACGATCCAGAAGGGCTGGGTCATCAGCTGGAACTTGCTGATCAGCCGCACGCCGTGCGTCACCAGCGGGATCACCATGACGGCGCTGATGATGTAGCCGATCCAGAGCGGGATGCCGAGGGTGAGCTCCAACGCCCCGGACATGATCGAAGCCTCGATCGCAAACAGCATGAAGGTGAAGCTTGCATAGATCAGCGAAGTGATGGTCGAGCCGATATAGCCGAAGCCCGCGCCGCGCGTCAGAAGATCGATGTCGACGCCGTGGCGGATAGCGTAGCGGCTGATCGGCAGGCCAATCGCCAGCATGGCGATCGAGGCGACGATGATGGCGTAAAAGGCGTTGGTGGTGCCGTAGGAGAGGGTGATCGCACCGCCGATCGCCTCCAGCGCCAGGAAGGAGATCGCGCCGATCGCCGTCTGCGAGATGCGCTGCGACGAGAAATGGCGGGCGCTCTTTGCGGTAAAGCGCAGCGCGTAATCTTCCAGCGTCTGGTTGGCGACCCAGCGATTATATTCGCGTCTTACCGGAATGATGCGTTGGCGCGCTGCCATGTCTTCCTTTCCGGCATTCCGGTTGGGGTCATCGTCTCTCCGGCAGTTTTGGCGGGATGGATTGGAAAGGCAAGAGGCGAGCACCGGCTGGTTCATAGAATGGCAATATTTTTGCAATTGATCTGTCGCATGAGAGCTCTAACTCTCCCGGCGTTCGTTCAACCATTTCGGGTATCACCATGTCTGTTTTAAGCCTTTGCCGCCTGAGCACCGCCCTCGTCTGCCTTCTTTCCATCGTGCCATCGCTTGCCAGCGCCGAGCAGGCCACGGCGGCGAAAGCGCCTTATGCGCAGGCCGGAAATACCAACAAGCGTGGTGACGCCTGCTTCTCGACGGCGGACACCAACGCCGCCGTTCATCTCCTCTCCGGCTTCCTCGAAATCTGGACCCCGCGCACGCCTTTTGTCGATGCGGGTGTCGAAGCCCCGGCCAAGGACAATTGCCCGGCGGTCGCCAAGACGGATTGGGATGGTATTCCCGCCAGCAAGACGGACGGCCATATCGTCAACCAGGCCGTCCATGACGCCAACATTGCCTATGTCGTCAATGCGACGCGGGCGCGGACGGCCGATCAGGCGGTGGCTGCCTATCTCGACGATCGGCGCGGCAAGAATGCCAGCATCGTCGATGGCCTCGGTCCGCTGACCGATGCCTGGAAGGCCGGCTCGAAGCAGACCACCACGATCACCGCGGTGGCGGCCGACGCGACGACGATCAAATATGACGACAAGGGCAACAATCGCGGCGCCGGCAGCAAGCCGGACGCGGAAAACAAGACCGATGCCAACCCCGACATGGGCCTTGCAATCGACTTCATCAACGCCGCAAGCGGTGACGGCTCGACGGAGCCTGCCAAGCGCTATTTCAAATATGGCCGTCCCTACCGCTGGAGCCAAGACGTGTCGGTCGTTCCGACGCTGGAACCCGCCAAGAGCGGCAAGCCGGTCGAGGACGGCGGTTTCCCGAGCGGGCATACGGCGGAAGCCTGGCGGGATGCGCTCGCCATGGCCTATCTCGTACCGCAGCGCTTTCAGGAAATGATCACGCGCGCCAGCGAACTCGGCGAAGACCGCATCCTCGCCGGCATGCATTCTCCTCTCGACGTGATGGGCGGCCGGATGCTCGGCACCGCTACGGTCGTCTACAATCTGAACAAGGCCGACAATGCGGCGCTGAAGAGCGATGCTTACGCCCAAGCGCAGGCATGGCTTGTCGCCAAATCAGGCGTTGCGGATGCGGGCGCGCTCGAGGTTGCCGCCCATGCGGCACCGCTGGCTACAGATCGCTTCGCTGATCATGACGCCAATCGCGCTTACGTGCTGCAGCGCCTGAGCTACGGCCTGCCGACGATCCATGCGACCGATCAGCCGGCGCGCGTGCCGCAGGGCGCCGAAGCGCTTCTCGAAACGCGTCTGCCCTATCTGGACGGCGAGCAACGCCGCGACGTGCTGAAGACGACGGAGATTGCCTCCGGCTACCCGCTCCTCGACGACGCGGAAGGTTTCGGCCGTCTCAACCTGTTTGCCGCCGCCGACGGTTACGGTGCGTTCGAACAGGACGTCACCGTGACGATGGACGCGGCAAAGGGCGGTTTCAATTCGATCGATACCTGGCGGAACGACATCACCGGCAAGGGCGGGCTGGTGAAGCGCGGCAAAGGCATCCTCGGGCTGTCGGGCGCCAACAGCTATACCGGCGGCACCATGCTGGAAGAGGGCGCGCTGGTGGCCCTGTCGCCGTCGGCCTTCGGTCGTGGCGGGCTGACGGTTAACGGTGGTTCGCTCGTTCTGGCGGCCGGCAAGCCGTTGACCGTGAGCGGCGATTATCAGCAGCTCGCCAATGCCACGACGAAGCCGGCGCTCGGCGCGAACGGCGGAGGCACGCTGGTCGTCGAGGGCAAGGCGGCGCTGGCCGGCGACCTCGACGTGACGCTTGTCGATGGCTATGTCCCGACGCCCGGAACCAAGATCGAAATCCTGAAGGCGAGTGCCGTGACCGGCACTTTCGGCAAGGTCACCGTCTCCGGCCACAAGGCGAGCCTCTCCTACGGCCCGACATCAGTTACCTTGACGATCGACGGATAATTCCTCCGAAAGAATCGACAGGGCATCTCCCGCGGTGGGGGATGCCACCTCTCTTCCGGCCTGCTGCCTGTTTGCCCCCCGCGCCTACGTCAATCGACGTATGTGTTTTCGCGCTGCAGCACCCGATAGTTCTTTAAGCAACAGTTAATCTCCGTTTCCGGTCTGTTGCGGAACAAGAAGAGGGGAGTTCAACCAGATGAATCTCAAATCCACTATTACGGGCGCAGCGCTCGGCGCCGTCATGGCGGCGTCGGCCGCCTTCGGCGGTGCAGTTGCCGCCGATGACACGATCAAGGTCGGCATTCTGCACTCGCTCTCCGGCACCATGGCCATCTCCGAGACCACGCTCAAGGACGCCATGCTGATGCTCATCGACGAGCAGAACAAGAAGGGCGGCCTTCTCGGCAAGAAGCTCGAGGCTGTCGTCGTCGATCCGGCTTCCGACTGGCCGCTGTTTGCCGAAAAGGCACGTGAGCTGATCCAGAAGGACAAGGTTGCCGCCGTCTTCGGTTGCTGGACGTCCTCGTCGCGCAAGTCCGTTCTGCCGGTTTTCGAAGAGACCAACTCGATCCTCTTCTATCCGGTCCAGTATGAAGGCGAAGAGTCCTCGCGCAACATCTTCTACACTGGTGCTGCTCCGAACCAGCAGGCCATTCCTGCTGTCGACTACCTGATGGAAAAAGAAGGCGTCAAGCGCTTCGTTCTCGAAGGTACGGACTACGTTTATCCGCGCACGACCAACAAGATTCTCGAGGCATACCTGATTTCGAAGGGTATTCCGAAAGAAGACATCATGACCAACTACACGCCGTTCGGCTTCTCCGACTGGCAGACCGAAGTTTCCAAGATCAAGGAATTCGGTTCGGCTGGCAAGAAGACCGCTGTGGTCTCCACTATCAACGGCGATGCCAACGTTCCGTTCTACAAGGAACTGGGCAACAAGGGCATCAAGGCAACCGACATCCCCGTCGTCGCCTTCTCGGTTGGCGAAGAAGAGCTTGCCGGCCTAGACACCAAGCCGCTCGTCGGCCATCTCGCTGCCTGGAACTACTTCGAATCGGTCGAAAGCTCGGCCAACAAGAAGTTCATCAAGGACTGGCACGCTTTCACCAAGAACGATAAGCGCGTGACAAACGACCCGATGGAAGCTGCTTATATCGGCTTCAACGCATGGGTTAAGGCCGTCCAGGCTGCCGGCACGACCGATACCGACAAGGTTCTCGACACCATCATTGGCGTCAGCGTTCCGAACCTCTCCGGCGGCTATGCGACCGTCATGCCGAACCACCACATCACCAAGCCGGTGCTGATCGGTGAAATCCAGGCCGACGGCCAGTTCGAAATCGTCCAGCAGACACCTGCCGTCGTCGGCGACGAATGGTCAGATTACCTGCCTGACTCCAAGGACCTGATCTCTGATTGGCGTAAGCCGATGTCCTGCGGCAACTTCAACGTTGCTACGGGCAAGTGCGGTGGCAAGGGTTCCTGAGTACGACCTCGATCCGATGATTGCCTGAAGGCTTCCGTCCGGGTTTGATCCCGGGCGGAAGCTCCGTCCCAGCGATTGCGCCGCGAGGCCAACACTATCAAGGGCGAGAAAGCCGATGTATCGCGCCATAAAGATTTTCCTCATCACGGTTTGCCTGGCATTTTCGAGCCTGACATTTTCGGGCGTGATGATCTCGAGCGAAGTCCAGGCCCAGGACGATATCCACGTGCTCATCGATGCGCTCGGTGTCGGCGATTTCCCGGAACGCGAAGTGGCCATCAAGGCGCTGGTCGCTTCCAAGGACCAGCATGTCAGCCAGATCCTGCAGCAGCTGAGCGACGGCCTTCTCTACGTCAATTCCGATGGCGGCCCAGTTCTCCTCCAGGGCGGTACCGATGACGAACCGACCTATTCCGATCCGATCACCGGCGAAGCCGCCGCCGATGTCGATCCGGATCTGATGACGAAGGTCAAGATCAACAACGCGCTTCGCGGCGTCATCAGCGCTGCCACCAGCCAGTTGACGCTGATGAGCCCGGACCGTTCCGCGCGGCTTGCTGCGGCGCAGGGCCTACTGAAAGATGCCGATCCCGCCAATCTCGACCTGCTGAACACAGCGCTTGCGGCCGAAAAGGACGCTGAGATCAAGAATACGATGGAAGCGGCGCGCGCAGTGCTGCTGCTCAAGACGGATGCGAGCGTCGAAGACAAGAAGGCTGCGATCGATACGATCGCGGCGCGCGGCAATCGCGATGCGTTGACCATCCTCACGACCACACTCGAAACCGCGCCCGACGACCTGAAGCCGGCGATCCAGGCGGATATCAGCTCCATCAATCGCAGCCTGGCGCTGTGGGATATCGTCCAGAACATCTGGTACGGATTGTCTCTCGGCTCGGTACTGCTGCTTGCCGCGATCGGCCTTGCCATCACCTTCGGCGTCATGGGCGTCATCAACATGGCGCATGGCGAAATGGTGATGATCGGCGCCTACACCACCTATGTGGTGCAGGAATACATTACCTCCGCCTTTCCTGAACTTGCCGATTATTCGCTGGCCTTTGCCGTGCCTGCGGCCTTCGTCTTTACCGGCTTCGTCGGTCTGGTGATCGAGCGCGCCGTCATCCGCTATCTCTACGGCCGGCCGCTCGAAACGCTGCTCGCCACCTGGGGCGTGTCGCTCATCCTGCAGCAGGCGGTGCGCAGCACCTTCGGCCCGACCAACCGCGAGGTCCGCAATCCGACCTGGATGTCCGGCGTCTTCGATCTCGGCGGGCTCTCCATCACCTGGAACCGACTGTGGATCATCGTCTTTTCGATGGTGGTCTTTGTGGCGCTGCTCCTGCTGCTCAAGCGGTCCGCCTTCGGCCTGCAGATGCGTGCCGTTACGCAGAACCGGCGCATGGCGTCGTCGATGGGCATCCGCACCGGCTGGGTCGATGCCTTCACCTTCGCGCTCGGCTCGGGCATTGCCGGCATCGCCGGCGTGGCGCTCAGCCAGATCGACAATGTCTCGCCGAACCTCGGTCAATCCTACATCATCGACAGCTTCATGGTCGTCGTCTTCGGCGGTGTCGGCAATCTCTGGGGTACGCTGGTCGGCGCTCTGTCGCTCGGCGTCGTCAACAAGTTCCTCGAGCCCTTCGCCGGTGCCGTGCTCGGCAAGATCCTGGTGCTCGTCCTCATCATTCTCTTCATCCAGAAGCGTCCCCGCGGGCTCTTCGCACTCAAAGGAAGGGCGGTGGAAGCATGATAACGGCCTTCCTTCTCCGATCACTCGATCGCAAGATCGTCATTGCCATCGCCCTCCTGCTTCTGGTCGCCGTCCTTGTGCCGGTCCTGAACCTGATGACGGGGCCGACCAATCCGCTGCATGTGCCGACTTATATCATGTCGCTGTTCGGCAAATATCTGACCTATGCGCTGCTGGCGCTGGCGCTTGATCTCGTCTGGGGCTTCTGCGGCATCCTCTCCCTCGGCCACGGTGCCTTCTTTGCGCTCGGCGGCTATGCGATGGGCATGTATCTGATGCGCCAGATCGGTACGCGCGGCAGCTATGGAGACCCTGTTCTGCCCGATTTCATGGTGTTCCTGAACTGGAAGGATCTGCCCTGGTTCTGGTACGGCTTCAACCATTTCTGGTTTGCGGCGCTGATGGTGCTCGTCGTGCCCGGCCTGCTCGCCTTCGTCTTCGGCTGGTTTGCCTTCCGCTCACGCGTCAACGGCGTCTATCTCTCGATCATCACCCAGGCCATGACCTACGCGCTGCTGTTGGCCTTCTTCCGTAACGACATGGGCTTCGGCGGCAATAACGGCCTTACCGATTTCAAGGACATTATCGGTTTCAACGTCCAGGCTGACGGCACGCGTGCAGTCCTCTTTGCCGCAACTGCAATCTTCCTTGCTCTATCGCTGCTGCTCGCTTCGGCGATCGTGCGCTCGAAGTTCGGCAAGGTGCTGGTCGGCGTGCGCGATGCGGAAAGCCGCACGCGCTTCCTCGGTTACCGCGTCGAGCACTTCAAGCTCTTCACCTTCGTCGTCTCGGCGATGATGGCTGGTATTGCCGGTGCGCTCTACGTGCCGCAGGTCGGCATTATCAATCCCGGCGAATTCGCGCCTGCCAATTCGATCGAAGTCGTCATCTGGACGGCGGTAGGCGGGCGGGCGACGCTGATCGGCCCGATCATCGGCGCGATCCTCGTCAACGGCGGCAAGACGATCTTCACCGGCCTCTTCCCGGAGTTCTGGCTGTTTGCACTCGGCGGTCTCTTCGTTGCCGTCACGCTGTTCCTGCCCAAGGGTGTCGTCGGCACGATTGCGCAATATCTCGGCAAGCGGAAGGTCGTCTCCAAGGCGGCACCACCGGCGGCTGAGGAAGACGGTATCGAGCCGAAAATCCAGGCAGCGGAGTGAGCGCCATGATCCCCGACGTCAAACCCACCAGCGTGCTTTATCTGAACGGTGTCTCGGTTTCCTTCGATGGCTTCAAGGCGCTGAATTCGCTGTCGATCGTCATCGAACCCGGCGAGCTTCGCGCCATCATCGGCCCGAACGGCGCCGGCAAGACGACGATGATGGATATCATCACCGGCAAGACCAGGCCCGATGAGGGCGAGGTTTTCTTCAACGGCACGATCGATCTTACCAAGAAGGACGAGGCCGATATCGCCCAGCTCGGCATCGGCCGCAAGTTCCAGAAGCCGACGGTCTTCGAAAGCCATACGGTGTGGGACAATCTGGAGCTGGCGCTGAACCGTCGTCGCGGCGTGTTCTCGACGCTGTTCTACCGGCTTTCGGGCGAGGACAAGGCGCGCATCGAGGAGATCCTCGAAACGGTGCGGCTGACGCATCGCCGCGACGAATTCGCCGCCAATCTCTCGCACGGGCAGAAGCAATGGCTGGAGATCGGCATGCTGCTGGCGCAGGAGCCGAAGCTCCTGCTCGTCGACGAACCGGTGGCCGGCATGACCGATGCGGAGACGGCGGAAACTGCGATCCTGCTCAAGGATATCGCCAAAACCCGGTCTGTCGTCGTCGTCGAACATGACATGGGCTTCATCCGAGACCTCGGCGTCAAGGTGACCTGCCTTGCAGAAGGCTCGGTGCTGGCCGAAGGGTCGATCGATTTCGTCAGCTCCGATCCGAAGGTGATCGAGAACTATCTGGGGCGGTGAGCGTCGTGTTTGCCGGATGCCCCTCACCCTAACCCTCTCCCCGTAAACGGGGCGAGGGGACGTGCCATGCGAGAGGTGGACGAGGGACGGACAGGTCGCGGCATATTCCCTTCTCCCCGCAAGCGGGGAGAAGGTGGCGGCAGCCGGATGAGGGGCAGCGGCCTGCTCCTGCAGCAGTTTGAATGTAAAGGGAAACCGATGCTGACAGTCGAAAACGCAAACCTCCACTACGGCGCCGCTCAGGCGCTGCGAGGCATCTCGATCAAGGCCGAGATGGGCAAGATCACCTGCGTGCTGGGGCGTAACGGCGTGGGGAAGAGTTCTCTTCTGCGCGCCGTTACCGGCCAGCATCCGCTGTCGGCCGGCACCGTCACCTTCAACGATACCAAGCTCAACGGCCTGCCGCCCTTTGCCCGCGCCAAGCAGGGCATCGGCTATGTGCCGCAGGGGCGCGAAATCTTCCCGCTACTGACAGTCAAGGAAAATCTCGAAACCGGCTTTGCTCCGCTTGGCCGCCGCGACCGCAACATCCCCGATGACATCTTCAGTCTCTTCCCGGTGCTGAAGTCGATGTTGTCACGTCGCGGCGGCGATCTTTCCGGCGGGCAGCAGCAGCAATTGGCGATCGGGCGCGCCATGGTGACGCGGCCGAGGATTCTCGTGCTCGACGAGCCGACTGAGGGCATTCAGCCATCGATCATCAAGGATATCGGCCGGGCGATCCGCTATCTGCGCGACTCCACAGGCATGGCGATCCTGCTCGTCGAACAATATCTCGATTTCTGCCGAGAGCTTGCCGACTATGTCTACATCATGGATCGCGGCGAGATCGTCCATGAAGGGCTTGCTGAAACGCTGGACACCCCGGAGGCCCGCCGCCACCTGACTGTCTGACCGGCAGATGCCGCATTTTGCAGCAGAGGACGCGGCGCCTGGAAAACCTTCCACCGCCGCCAAGGGTCTGCTCGGGGCGGCATAGGAATTGCTTGCTTTCCGCTATCTGCGCGCTTGAATGAAAACCAGGGGCGCGACCGAAAGGGACGATATGACGATCGCGGCGGCAGGCACGAGACCGCAAAGAGCGGAAGGGCGCGGGCATCTGGCGGCAAAGCTGTTTGATGGCCGCACGCGCATCCGTGAACTCTATCAGGAAGGGGCCGCGAAGATCCGCTTGCCCGATACCTTCGATGCCTCCATGGAAGCCGTCATCATCAATACTGCTGGCGGTTTGACAGGCGGTGACCGCATGTCCTGGAGCGTTGTTGCCGGTGCCGGTACGCGCATCGACGTCACCACCCAGGCCTGCGAGAAGATCTACAAGGCTTCGGCCGGCACGGCAGAGGTTTCGACCAGCATCGAGGTCGGCGCCGGCGCCCGCGTCGACTGGCTGCCGCAGGAGACGATCCTTTTCGACCGCGCCTCGCTGTCGCGCCGGTTGGATGTCGATCTCGATGAGAATGCCGAATTTCTGGCTGTCGAAGCCGTGCTACTCGGCCGCAAGGCGATGGGTGAGACGGTGGTATCAGGGCTGTTCCGCGACCGCTGGCGCATCCGCCGCTCGGGTCAACTGATCCACGCCGAAGAACTCAGACTTTCCGAAGGTGTGGCGGCGCTGGCGGCGCGACAGGCGGTACTCGGGGGACAGGTGGCCTTTGCGACGCTGCTTTATGCCGGGCCGCTTTCCGAAGCCTATCTTGGCAAAGTCCGGCCGCTCGTCGAAGGATCGATGGGCGGTGCGAGCGCTTGGAATGGCAAACTCGTCGTCCGCCTTGCCGCAGCCGACGGCTTCTCACTCAGAAAAATCCTGATCCCCGTCATTTCCGCCTTGCGCAATGGTGCGCCTGTGCCGAAAGTCTGGAATCTCTGAACTTAAGCATTCGGTCAAGCAGATGGACAAGCGATGAACCTCACTCCGAGAGAAAAAGACAAGCTGTTGATTTCCATGGCGGCGATGGTGGCGCGGCGGCGGTTGGAGCGCGGCGTCAAGCTGAACTATCCCGAAGCGATCGCGCTGATCAGCGACTTCGTCGTCGAAGGCGCCCGCGATGGTCGCCCGGTTGCCGAGCTGATGGAAGCCGGCGCCCATGTGATCGGCCGCGACCAGGTGATGGAGGGCATTGCCGAGATGATCCACGACGTGCAGGTGGAGGCGACGTTTCCTGATGGAACCAAGCTCGTCACCGTGCACGAGCCGATCCGGTGAGGAGATAGGAATGCTTGAGCTCAGGCCCAATTGCGAATGCTGCGACAAGGATCTGCCGCCTGGTAGCACTGAGGCAAGGATCTGCACCTATGAATGCACCTTCTGCGCCGATTGCGTGGACGGCGTGCTGGAGGGTGTCTGCCCGAACTGCGGCGGCAATCTCGTTGCGAGGCCTATTCGGCCGGCGGGGATGCTTGCCAAAAATCCGGCGTCGACGAAGCGTGTGCTGAAAGCCGAGGGCTGCGCGCCCAAGGCGGCTTAAGGAGGATGAGATGATTCCAGGTGAGATCATTGCCGCAAGCGGCGACATCGAACTGAATGCCGGCGCGTCGACGGTGACGCTGGAGGTTTCCAATACGGGTGATCGGCCGGTGCAGGTCGGCAGCCACTATCATTTCGCCGAGACCAATGCCGGGCTTTCCTTCGATCGCGCGGCGGCGCATGGCAAGCGGCTCGATATCCCGGCGGGGACGGCGGTGCGCTTCGAGCCGGGGCAGACGCGCTCGGTGACGCTGATCCCGCTTTCCGGCAAGCGCGAGGTTTACGGCTTCCGCCAGCTGGTGATGGGCAAGCTTTAAGAACAATAATCTGGAGGAATGCATGCGCTTGAATATCTGCCTCGTCGGGGCGGCGATGCTGCTGACGGCAGGTGCTGCCTTAGCTGAGGATATCGATTGCAACAGTCCCAAGACGCAATCGGACATGACTGCCTGCGAGGCGGGGCGCCATGAGGCCGCCGACAAGGCTTTGAATGCGCAATACAAGAAGACCCGCGCTGTGCTGGCAGCGATCGACAAGGACCTGGATGGCGACATGAAGGGTGCGGAGCAGGCGCTGGTCAAGGCGCAGCGCGCCTGGATCGACTATCGCGACGCCGAATGTGACGCCTTCGGCTTTCAGGCCCGCGGCGGCACGATGGAGCCGATGCTGGTCGCCGGATGTCTCGCCAACATTACGGACAAACGCACCAAAGAGCTGAAAGAGCTCGAAGATACGATGAGCAACTAGGGTGATAAGGAAGATCATGATCGTCGGCAATGGCGAAGTCGGAGAGGGGATAGCAGGCATCATCGATGCCGCCGATTTCGTCATCCGCTTCAATGATTGCCGCTCCTATGGGGCCGGCGGCAGCCGCACGGATGCCGTTGCGGTCTGCAATACCGGCAGGCCGGCAAAGGCGATGCTCGGTTCGCGTGAGTGGCGCGCCCATCCGGGCGTCGTGTCGGCCGGCGAAATCTGGAGCGTGCGCGACCCGGAAAAATTCGCCGCGATGCGGGCGTCGCTTGCCGTCTCGCATCCGGAACTCGACGATTTCTGCGACGACTATACCGATGAGTTCAGCGGCTTCTGCGCCAACACCGGCAAGACGCACGTCGTCATCGGCAAGTCGATCCACGATGCCGTCGACGCGTCGCTTTCGGCCTTTGATCCGCAGTCATATGTCGTGCCGAGCAGTGGCATGATCGTCATTGCCGAGGTGCTGAATACACATGCCGATGCCGAGGTGGTACTTGCCGGCTTCGGTCACGCCGGCTGGGAATGGCACCCATTTGCGGCCGAACGACAGCTTGTCGATAGTTATATTGCCGCCGGCCGCCTCATGCGGCTTGGCGGAGAAACACCTGTATCTTCCTCCCAAGGAGCCTGATGGATGCCCTACAAGATCTCGCGCGCCGCCTATGCCGGCATGTTCGGACCGACCACCGGAGACAAGGTGCGCCTTGCCGATACGGAGCTTTTCATCGAGATCGAGAAGGATTTCACCACCTATGGCGAGGAGGTGAAGTTCGGCGGCGGCAAGGTGATCCGCGACGGCATGGGCCAAAGCCAGGTGACGCGGGCCGATGGCGCGGTCGATACGGTCATCACCAATGCGGTGATCGTCGATCATTCAGGCATCTACAAAGCCGATATCGGCCTCAAGGATGGGCGCATCGTCGCGATCGGCAAGGCCGGTAATCCCGACATGCAGCCGGGTGTCAACATCATCGTCGGCCCGGGCACGGAGGCGATCGCCGCCGAAGGCAAGATCGTCACCGCTGGCGGCATGGACAGCCATATCCATTTCATCGCGCCGCAGCAGATCGAGGAAGCGCTGATGAGCGGCATGACCTGCATGCTCGGCGGCGGCACCGGTCCTGCACACGGCACGCTTGCCACTACCTGCACGCCCGGCCCCTGGCATCTCGCGCGTATGATCGAAGCGGCCGACGCCTTTCCGATGAACCTCGCCTTTGCCGGCAAGGGCAATGCCTCGCTGCCAGGGGCGCTGACCGAAATGGTGCTGGCCGGCGCCACCTCGCTGAAGCTGCACGAGGATTGGGGCACGACACCTGGCGCGATCGACTGCTGCTTGTCGGTTGCCGACGAATACGACGTGCAGGTGATGATCCACACCGATACGCTGAACGAAAGCGGCTTCGTCGAGGATACGATCGGGGCGATCAAGGGCCGCACCATCCATGCCTTCCACACGGAAGGGGCGGGCGGCGGGCATGCGCCTGACATCATCAAGATCTGCGGCCAGCCAAACGTCATCCCGTCGTCGACCAATCCGACGCGTCCCTATACGGTCAATACCATTGCCGAGCATCTCGACATGCTGATGGTCTGCCACCATCTGTCGCCGTCGATCCCCGAAGATATCGCCTTTGCCGAAAGCCGGATCCGCAAGGAGACGATCGCCGCCGAAGACATCCTGCACGATATCGGCGCCTTCTCGATCATCTCGTCCGACAGCCAGGCCATGGGCCGCGTCGGCGAGGTGGCGATCCGCACCTGGCAGACCGCCGACAAGATGAAGCGCCAGCGCGGCCGGCTGAAGGAGGAAAAGGGCGACAACGACAATTTCCGCGTCCGCCGTTATATCGCCAAATATACGATCAACCCGGCGATCGCCCATGGTCTCAGCCGTGAGATCGGCTCGGTCGAAGTCGGCAAGCGAGCCGACCTCGTGTTGTGGAATCCGGCCTTCTTCGGCGTGAAGCCCGATATGGTGCTGCTCGGGGGCTCGATCGCGGCCGCCCCGATGGGCGATCCGAACGCCTCGATCCCGACGCCGCAGCCGGTGCACTACCGGCCGATGTTTGCCTCCTATGGCAAGAGCCTCACCAATTCCTCCGTTACCTTCGTCAGCCAGGCCGCGCTCGATGCCGGCCTGAAGGGCCGGCTCGGCGTCGCCAAGGAACTGGTAGCGGTGAAGAATACGCGCGGCGGTATCTCCAAGGCGTCGATGATCCACAACGACCTGACACCCGAGATCGAGGTTGATCCGGAGACCTACGAGGTAAGGGCGAACGGTGAGCTGCTGACATGCGAGCCGGCGACGGTGCTGCCGATGGCGCAGCGCTATTTCCTGTTCTAGGCCCGCGTCCGATGCGTGATGGACGTCTGCGATGAGGACAGGCATCCGCTGGTTGTCGCGGATCGTATTCCTGCTTCTGCTTTCGGCGGCCTGCGGAACCTTCATTCCCCGGCCACTGATTGCCCCGGTCAAGGCGTCATCTGCGGCGGTGACGCATCGGATTCTGCTGCTGTCAGGCCCGATCCATACCGATATTGCCATTCCGCTCGACGCGGAAACGCGGGCTGCCTTTTCCTTCCTCGACAATACCGATTTTCCGCTCGGCCATCCGAACGCGGAGTGGCTCATTATCGGCTGGGGCGGTCGTGCCTTCTATCTGGAAACGCCCACATGGGCGGAGCTGAAGCCGCTGCCGGTGTTGCGCGCGCTGACGATCGACCGTTCGGTGCTGCATGTGGACCTTGCCGGTCCTATCACCGAGCCGCAGCCCACCGTTACGGCATTCAATGTCGGTGAGGATCAATTGGCGCAGCTGCGCGATTTTATCTCGGACAGCTTCGTCCGTGACGGGGGCGCGGTGGTGCCGATTCCGGATGCGGGTTACGGCGAGATCGACCGGTTCTTCGAGGCCAGGGGATACTTCAACGCCCTCTTCGGCTGCAACACCTGGACCGCCGCTGCCCTGCGCTCGGCTGGGCTTCGAACCGGCATATGGAACCCGCTCCCACAAGCATTGCGATTGTCTGTTTCTGTCTACAATTGAAGCAGCTGTCGGGCCAGTCCGCTCTTAAAGTGAATTGTGAATAGCGCTCTCCATATGGTTGTAAAAATCGGTGGAAAAACCGGTATTTTCTCCAGCTAAGCCATTCTGGAACAGCCACATCCAGAAGCTCAATAAATCCCTTTTATATCAATTGTTTATCTGTCTCTCCGCACTGTTCGATTCAGGGATTGGAAAGCTGCATCCCCTGCTAGAAAAATTCTGTCCACCGAAACGTCCAAAACCGTTCGAATTTTAACGAGTCAATTAAGACACCCGCAGCAATTGGGCTCTTATCAATGCCTGGAAACGCCGAGCAGGAAGGTTGATTCTCATGAGAAACTGGATTTCGCTGCAGGCCGATTTTGGCGATCTTCAATACCGCAGAAACGTCTATGTCTTTGCCCTGAAGATGGCTTTTCTTGCGGTTATTCTCTCAGGAGTCATTATCGCATTGACGATGCCGTCGCTCGATCTTCTCGGTCTTCTGCCGGTAACGCTCGCCCATGCAATCGGCTTCAGCGCGATCTTTTCCTGGCTGATCGGCGGTACCGTTTCCGGCATGCTGTCGCTGTTTGCCGGCTTTGCCATGCGCGACCTCGCTCTGTCGCGGGCGGAGTTCGAAAAGCTCAGCCGCACGGATACGCTTTCCGGGCTGCTCAACCGGCGCGCCTTTACCGAGGCGCTTGAGAATACCGATGGCAACGCGTCGCTGGTGATTTTTGACGTCGACCGTTTCAAGGCGATCAACGACCGCTTCGGCCATGGCTGCGGCGATGCTGTCATCATCGCCGTTTCGGCCATGCTCACATCCGCCTTCGATGAGATGTCCGTCGTCGCACGGCTGGGTGGAGAGGAGTTCGGCGTCATCGTCTCCGGCGAGCCGTTGGAGGCACGGATGGAGCGCATCGAAAGCGTCCGAGCCCGGATCGCCGGCGGCGCCATCAGGGCTGAGGGGCACGATATCCGCATCACCGTTTCCGGCGGCGTTGCCGATCTCGTCGCCGAACGCAACAAGCAGGCGGTCTATGCTTCCGCCGACCGGGCGCTCTATCTCGCCAAGGCGCTTGGGCGCAATCGCGTCGTACACGAACGGGAAGGTCTGCATCACGCCTGGCACGGGCTCGTCGATAACGGCGTCGATGGCGAGAACAGAGAACCAAGCGACAATGTGATGCAGGCTTACGGAATATAAAAGCCGGGCCTGGAGCATGATGCCGAAAAGTGTTTGCGGTTTTCGGACGACATCATGCTCTATTTTTTGATTTAGATGCGGATGATTTCAGGCCGAATTGGCCTGAAATCATCCGCATCTAGACGAAAGGCCATTGGTGCTTGCATCGGGAAGAGCTATTTTGCATGGTCGTCCTCTCAGCAAAACGGACATATCATGCAGCGCGTCACCTCCTATCTTCCCGCCGGAACCCCTTCCTCCCATCCGATCGCCCAGGTCAAGCTGCCGCATGATCTGCGCCATCTGCGCCGCAAGCTGCTGCATCTGGAAAATGGCGAGATGGTCATGCTCGATCTCAAGGATCCGGTGCTTTTCGCCAATGGCGACCTGTTGGTGCGCGACGACGGCGAACTGATCGAGATCCTCGCCGCCGACGAGAAGCTCTTCGAGGTTCGTGGACGCGACCGCACGCATCTCGTCGAGCTCGCCTGGCATCTCGGCAACCGGCATCTTGCGGCCCAGATCGAGGAAGACCGCATCGTCATCCTGCGCGATCATGTTATTCGCGCCATGCTGCAGGGCCTCGGCGCCGTCGTCCTCGAGATCGACGAGCCGTTCCAGCCGGCGCGCGGCGCCTATCATTCCCAAGGCGGGCATTCGCATGGGCATGATCACGATCACAACCATGACCACGGGCATGACCACGGGCATGATCACGGCCATGACCATGATCACGAACATGGCTACGAGCATGAGCATGAGCACCGCCACGATCGCGGGCATGATCATGACCACAAGCACGACTGAGCCTTGATGACCGGGGATCGCGAGCTGCAGGCATTGCTGCGCCTGACGGCATGGCTGTCACCAGCCTTTCCGATCGGCAGCTTTGCCTATTCGGGCGGGTTGGAGCGGGCGGTTGCCGACGGGCTCGTTGCGGACGCGGCCTCGCTTGCGTCCTGGATCGGCACGCTGGTCGGCAATGGTTCGGCCTGGAACGATGCGGTGCTTCTGGCCGAAAGCCACCGGCAACAGGCAGAACCCGCACGCCTTGCCGAAGTCGCTGCACTCGCCGAGGCGTTGGCCGGATCACGCGAGCGGTATCAGGAAACGATGTTGCTCGGCGAGGCTTTTCTCGCAGCGGCGCGGGCCTGGCCGGACGGGGTGTTCGAGCGGCTACCTGACAGGGTCGCTTATCCCATTGCGGTCGGCGCGGTGACGGGCGCCCATGGTATAAGGCCGGAGAAGGCGCTCGCCGCCTTCCTGCATGCCTATGTCTCACAAGCGGTTTCATCCGGCATCCGCCTCGGTGTCGCCGGGCAAAGGGATGGCCTCGCCGTTCTTGCCGGTCTGGAAGACCATATCGCGGAGGTGGCCCGGCGGGCGGCGGCCTCGACGCTTGACGATCTGGGTTCGGCGACGGTGCAGGCCGAAATTGCCAGCCTCCGCCACGAGACGCAGGCGACGCGGCTGTTCCGCTCGTGATTGTCCGAAATATCGTTGCGGCGAGAGCAATTCCTGCATAAGTGCACAGCGGGTTTGCGTCCGGAATTGCGTGAAAACAAAGAGATAGAGCGCTTCCGTGATTCGAAGAAAAACAAGCGCTCTAAGTCATTTGACGGTGGCGCAGGCGGGCGGCTTCGTTATCATCGGGGTTCGATTGGAGTAAGGCACATGAAATCAAGAAACGGACCTTTGCGTGTCGGCATTGGCGGGCCGGTCGGCTCGGGCAAGACGGCGCTGACCGAAAAGCTCTGCAAGGCGATGCGTGACGATTATTCCGTCGCCGTCGTCACCAACGATATTTACACGACGGAGGATGCCGAGGCGCTGGTGCGGATGCAGGCATTGACTTCGGACCGCATCGTCGGCGTCGAGACCGGTGGCTGCCCGCATACCGCCATCCGCGAGGATGCGACAATCAATTTGCAGGCGATCGCCGGCCTCAACCAGCGGATCCCCGATCTCGACGTCGTCTTCATCGAATCCGGCGGCGACAATCTGGCGGCGACCTTTTCGCCCGATCTTGCCGATATCACCATCTATGTCATCTCCGTCTGCCAGGGCGAGGAAATCCCGCGCAAGGGAGGCCCCGGCATCACCCGGTCGGACCTGCTCGTCATCAACAAGAAGGATCTGGCGCCCTATGTCGGCGCCGATCTCGAGGTCATGGACCGGGATGCAACGCGGATGCGTGCGAGCCGCCCCTTCGTGTTCTCCGATATGAAGCGCGGTGACGGAGTCAGCTCGATCGTTAGCTTCCTCAGGGAGCAGGGCGGGCTCTAAAGCGCTGCACATTTTTGCGCGACATGCTTAGAGCCTTTCGGCATCATGCTCTAACCGTCAGATCTGCCGCAGCACTTTGACGTCGCTGATGGCGATCGCCCGGCCGCGCACCGTGACACCTTTCATCTTCAGCGTCGAGAAGGCGCGCGAAAGCGCCTCCGGCGCGAGGCCGAGCTTGCGGGCAAGCAGATTTTTGGGAAAGGGCAGCCGCAGCGAAGCGGTCGCACCGTCCTCGACGCAATGGGTCAGCAGATAGTGCGCCACGCGCTGCGGTGCGGTCTGCATGCGGTCGCCTGCCAGGCATTCCATCGTCGAGATCAGATGCAGTGACAGGCTGCGCATGATCGCCTTGCCGATCTGCGGCCTCTCGTCCAGTAACAGCCGGACCTTGCCGATGTGGAAGCCCGCCAACACGGCATGATCCATCGCTTGCGCACCGGTGCGATAGGTTTCGTCGGCGTGGATCAGGCATTCGGCGAAACTGTCGCCGGGCTCGCAGATGCGGATATCGGCCTGTCTGCCGTCGCTGTTGTGGCGATAGAGCCTGACATAACCGCTGAGCACGCAATAGAAATAGGCCGCCCTGTCGCCCTCCTCGAAGAGAACTTCGTGGGGGTCGCAGAGGAGAATGGTGGCGCAGGCGCGCAGGGCGTCAGCCTCGTTATGGTCGAGCCCGGCCATGAAGGCGGCCTTGGCGAGCACAGCGGCCTCATGGCCGTTGAATGTCAGCGTTCTGTTCATCTCCCGGTCTCCTGATCTGGCCGGTCTTTTCAATTCTTTATGCTGCCGGGCAAAATACCGGAGGGAGACGGCGACGGAATTGATTTTGGTCAACCGTCAGACATGACCAAAAAAACGAAACGGGCCGGGAGATCGCTCCCGGCCCGCTCATTTCCTGGGTTTTGCTTATTCCGCCGCGAAGGGCGGCAGGCGCAGCACGTTGGTGTCGTTGCCGTTGGCGGTCTTGCGTTTGCTTTCCGGCTTTTCGATCGCGGTCAGGCGCTCCTCCAGCGAGTCGATATCGCCGCGGTTCTCCCGGGTGACGCGGGTGAGATCCTCGCGCGATAGCGGTAGCTCCTCATTGTCCTTCTTGCCGACCAGGCGGCCGAAAGCCCAACCGAGCAGGCGGGAGAGGTCGTCCATGATCAGGAAGAAGGAAGGCACGACGACGAGCGAGAGCACGGTCGAAACGATGATGCCGCCGATCACCGCGATCGCCATCGGCGCGCGGAACGAGCCGCCTTCGCCAACGCCAAGAGCGGAAGGCAGCATGCCTGCCGACATGGCGATCGAGGTCATGATGATCGGCCGGGCGCGTTTGCGGCCGGCTTCGACCATGGCCTCGACGCGGGACATGCCCTGATGGCGCATCTCGATTGCGAAATCGACGAGCAGGATGGCGTTCTTGGTGACGATACCCATCAGCATCAGGATGCCGATCATGACGGGCATCGAGAGCGGATTGCTGGTGAGGATCAGGCCGGCCGCGACACCGCCGATGGCGAGCGGCAGCGAGAACAGGATGGTGAAGGGCTGGATCACGTCCTTGAAGAGCAGGATCAGCACCGTCAGCACCAACAGCAGGCCCATCAACATGGCGTTGACGAAACTCTGCTGCATCTCGGTCTGCACCTTGGTGTCGCCACTTTCTGCAAGTCGCACGGACGCCGGAATATTGGCCCCATTGACTATCTCGCGGAAGCGGGCGGAGGCTGTGTCGAGTGCGACGCCCTGGGGAAGGTCCGAGCCGATCGAGACGACACGGTAGCGGTTGTTGCGCTTGATCGAGCTTACGCCTTCCGAATAGTCGATATTGGCGACGCTCGCGAGCGGAACGGTGCCGCCGCTGGCGGTCTGGATCTTCAACGTCCGGATGGCCGCGAGGTCGCGACGCATGTCGAGTGCGGCCTGGACGCGGATCGGGATCTGGCGATCGTCGAGCGAGATCTTGGCAAGGGCGGCATCGACATCGCCGATGGTGGCGACGCGGATCGTCTCGGAGATCTGCTGCGGCGTAATGCCGAGGCGGGCCGCCTCATCCATGCGCGGATGAACCTGCAGTTCCGGACGGGGAAGGGAGCCGTCGGCGCTGACATTGGCAAGCAGCGGATCGGCGCGGAGCTTCGATTCCAGAATGCCGACGGCGTCGTTCAGATCCTTGTCGTTCTTGGAGAGGAAGTTGAAGGAGAGGTCGCGTTCGCCACGGTCGTTGAGCTTCAGGATACGGACGTCGGGAATGTCGCGCAGCTTGGCGAAGACTTCCTTTTCAATATCCCATTGCGGGCGTTCACGGCCGTGGACTTCCACTTTCGGCAGCATCGGGCCGACGACCGGGATGTCGCCGAGCACGTCGTTGACCACCTTCTTGACCAGCGATTGGTCGAGCTTGTCGAGTGCCAGTGTAATGGTCGCACGGCGCAGTTCGAGATCGCCCTTCGGCGATGCGCCACCGAGGACGAAGACGCTATCGACGCCATTGATGTCCTTGACCCTGTCATAGATCGCATCTGTCGTCTTCTCGGTATCGTCAAGGCGCGCATTGGGCGGCAGTTCGACGGAGAGAACGATGCGCGAGGCATCTTCCGGCGGCAGGAAGCTGCCGGGAACCTGCATCAGCAACAAAACGGATCCGACCAGGAAAGCGAACGCGACAATCAGCGTCGCATAACGCGTGTACCAGCGTCCAGTCGTGCCACGGATGAGCCGGGTGTATCCCCGCATCAGTAGGCCGTCATTGTCGTGATGGTCTTCCATGCCGTCTTCGGCGCGCATCAGATAGGCGGCCATCATCGGGGTGATCAGTCGCGCGACCATCAGCGAGAAGAAGACGGAGAAGGCGACGGTCAGGCCGAACTGGATGAAGTACTGGCCCGGGATGCCCGGCATGAAGGAAACGGGCACGAAAACGGCGATGATGGTGAAGGTGGTGGCGATGACGGCAAGGCCGATTTCATCAGCCGCCTCGATCGCCGCTCGATAGGGTGTCTTGCCCATCTTGATGTGGCGGGCGATGTTTTCGATTTCGACGATCGCATCGTCGACAAGGATACCGGTGGCGAGCGTCAGAGCGAGGAAGCTGACGAGGTTCAGTGAGAAACCCATCATGTCCATGATCCAGAAGGTCGGGATCGCGGACAAGGGTAGGGCGATTGCCGAAATCAGCGTCGCGCGCCAGTTCCTCAGGAACAGGAAGACGACGATGACGGCGAGCAGCGCGCCTTCGAGGAGCGTATGGATGGCGGCTTCATAGTTGCCGTAGGTGAAATAGACCGAATCGTCGATCAGTTCGATCTTCACATTCGGATTTTCGTTCCGCACCTTGTCGAGGTTCTGCGCCACGGTTTCGGCGACGCTGACCTCGCTGGCGCCCTTGGAGCGGAAAACGCCGAAGGTAACGACTGGCGTATCGTTGAAGCGCGAGAAGGATTTCGGCTCCTCATAGGTGTCCTTGATGACGCCGAGATCGGATAGTTTGACGAAGCGGCCGTTCGGCAGGCCGATCGTCGTGTTGGCGAGGTCGGCGACGTTGCGGGCGTCGCCGAGAACACGGATCGCCTGTTCGCTTCCCGCCACCTGGCCGCGGCCTGAGCCGAGGTCGATGTTGGTGCCGCGCAGCTGCTGGTTCACGCTCGCGGCGGTGATACCGTAGGCATTTAGCTTGTCAGGGGTGAGCTCGATGCGCACTTCACGCTCTGCGCCGCCGTAGCGGTCGACACGGCCGATGCCGGCCTGGCCCTGCAGCGAACGCTTGATCGTATCGTCGACGAACCAGGAAAGTTCTTCCAGCGACATGGCAGGCGAGGAAACGGCGAAGGTCTGGATCGCCTGTCCCTCGACATCGACCTTGGAGACGATCGGTGCTTCAGCCGTAGTCGGGAGATCGCTGCGGATGCGGTCGATCGCATCCTTGGTGTCCTGCACGGCTTGTTCGGTCGGCACTTCCATCCGGAACATGACGACGGTCTGCGAGCTGCCGTCGGTCACCGTCGACTGGATTTCGTCGATGCCGGTGATGGAGGCCACCGCGTCTTCGATCTCCTTCGTCACCTGCATTTCGAGCTCGGCCGGCGAAGCGCCGCTCTGCGTCACGTTGATCGAAACGAGTGGCACGTCGATGTTCGGAAAGCGCGTGATCGGCAGCGCGTTGAAGGACTGCATGCCGATGAACACCAACAGGCAGAAGGCCAGCAGTGGTGCAATGGGATTTCGGATGGACCAGGCTGAAAAATTCATCGGATGGTCTCTTTAGTTGGAAGCCGCAGGCTGTTCACGCACCGGCGTGATGTGGTCGCCGTCGCGGACGTAAGCGCCCGCCTTGGCCACGACCTCGTCGCCGGACTTCAATCCATTGATGACCTCGACATAGGCGCCGTCCTGAATGCCGGTCTCGATCTTGGCGAATTTCACCACGCCGTCTTCGACTTTACGGGCGGAGGAGCCTTCATTGCCGGTGAGTACCGCGGTCAAGGGAAGCGCTACGCCTTCAGTCTCGCGCACGATGATCTCGGCGCTGCCATACATGCCGGAGCGCGCCTTGCTGTCATCATCGATGGAGATATGGACGAGGCCGAGGCGGGTAATCGGATCGACGGTGGGCGAAACCAGGCGCACGGCACCGGAAAGCTTCTCACGGCTGCCGGAAAGCGAAATCGTTGCCTTTTGGCCGGCCATGATCCTGATGACATCGCTTTCGGCGACCTCAGCGACAAGCTCGATATCGCCGTCGCGGATGATGGTGAACAGCGGATCGCCGTTGCCGGCGGCAATGGCGCCGACCTTGGCGTTCTTCGCCGAGACCGTGCCGGCGACCGGCGTCTTCACATCGGTGCGCGCCAGCTTCAAATCCGCATCGGCGATCTGGCTGTCAAAGACCTTGAGATCGGCTTCGGAGACCTCGATCGCCTGTTCGGCGGAGACGACGCGGGCATTGGCTGCGGCGGCAGTCGCATCGGCCTGTTCGACCTGGGCGGTGGAAACCGTGCCCTTCTTGACCATTTCCTGGGCGCGGGCCTGCTGCTGCCTTGCCTGTTCGGCATTGGCCTGCGCCTCGATGAGCTGGGCGCGCAGCTGGGCGAGGCTTGCCTCGCCCTTGGCCTTCGTCGCCATCATCTGGCTCTTTTCCAGGACCACTGCGTCATCGTTGAGCGTCGCCAGCGTGCTTTCGGCCTGAACCTTGTCGCCGACATCGGCTTTCAGCGTGCGAATCGAGAGGCCTTCGACCTGCGGCTGGATATAGACTTCCTCGACGGGCTTGACCGTTCCGGTGCCGATGACACGGTCGACGAGGGTGCGATTGACCGCCGTGGTAACGACGATCGCCGGCAGGTTCTGCTGCGGTTTTGCGACCGGCGCTTCCTGCGAAAATGCGGTGGATGCAGCAAGTGCCGCTGCAAAAAGAGTAGAGGCGCCTAGAATTCCAATCGGCTTGCGTGCCATGCGTCTTCGTCCAATCTTATGATAAGGTTGGCCGAACTCGAGCGTCTGCCACTCAGCGCGCGATCAGGCCACTGCCCTTCCTGCATTCTCAGAGGTATCCGCCGATCCTTTGCCGTCTTCATCCCTCGCCGGCAAATTCGGCTTGTAGGTGGTATCGATTTGCTCGATCTACAAGTCCGGCAGAAAACAATTCCCCATTCGGCGATAATAATTACCATTCCGACGTCAATCAATCACCGCAAGGTTATGTCAACATTACGAAGATTGATCGCGCTCATCCCTAAGACGTTTGACGCCCGATAAATGCGACAGTTGCAAGGCATTTTTTTCGGTTGCGCAAAAATAGACAAAACGCGCGGGAAATCTCCCGCGCGTTTCGCTTCGCAATCTTGCCGAAATTACTTGGAAGCGGCGTCGGTGATATCGTGCGTCCAGGCGCCCGACGGCTCCTTGCTGATGATCTTCTGGTCGAGCAGCGCCTTTGCCGTGCGGGCATAGAGCGCCTCGTCCAGCTTGCCGGAGCTGTCGCCGACCAGCTTGGCGACTTCACCCATCATGCGCTTCTGATGGTTGTCGTCCTGGCCGCCATTGTCCATGACGATCTCAGCGGCTTCGTCGGGGTTCTCGGTGGCATATTTCCAGCCCTTCATCGAAGCGCGGACGAACTTGACCATCTTCTCCTTGAAGGCCGGGTCTTTCAGCTTGTCTTCCATCGCATAGAGGCCGTCTTCGAGAAGATCGTTACCCATTTCCGTGTAGTTGAAGACCGTCAGTTCTTCCGGCTTGAAGCCGGCATCGATCGCCTGCCAGTATTCGTTATAGGTCATGACGGAGATGCAGTCGGCCTGCTTCTGGACGAGCGGCTGCACGTCGAAGCTCTGCTTCAGCACGGTAACGCCGTTCGGACCGCCTTCGGTTGAAAGGCCGAGCTTGTTCATCCAGGCGAAGAAGGGATACTCGTTGCCGAAGAACCAGACGCCGAGCGTGTGGCCCTTGAAGTCGGCTTCGGTCTTGATCGGGCCGTCCTTGCGGCAGACCATTTCCAGGCCCGCCTTCTGGTAGGGCTGGGCGATGTTGACGAGCGGAACGCCCTTTTCGCGGGCTACCAGGGCACCGCCCATCCAGTCGACGATGACATCGGCGCCGCCGCCGGCAATCACCTGCTCGGGGGCGATATCAGGGCCACCCGGCTTGATCTCGACGTCGAGGCCTTCTTCCTTGTAGAATCCTTTGTCCTTGGCGACGTAATAACCGCCGAACTGGCTCTGCGTGACCCATTTCAGCTGCAGCACCACCTTGTCGGCGGCCATCGCATGGGCCGATGCAAGCGACATTGCGCTCGCCATCATTGCAACCATCAACTTTCTCATTTTCTTATCCTTACCCTCTGAAGTTATGCCCGGGCCCGTTTCTGGAGCCCGCGCGCGCCTAGCCACCACGGATAGACGGATGCCAGAACGTCACCGCCCGTTCGGTCAGGGCGATGATGCCATAGAAGATCGAGCCGGCCAGCGCCGCGACGGCGATTTCCGCCCAGACCATGTCGACATTCATGCGGCCGATCTCGGTGGAGATGCGGAAGCCCATGCCGACGATCGGCGTTCCGAAGAATTCCGCAACGATGGCACCAATCAGCGCCAGCGTCGAGTTGATCTTCAGTGCGTTGAAAATGAAGGGCATTGCCGCCGGAAGCCTGAGCTTCAGCAGCGTCTGCCAATAGCCGGAGGCATAGGTGCGCATCAGGTCGCGCTCCATGCTGCCGGAGGCGGCAAGGCCGGCGACGGTATTCACCAGCATCGGGAAGAAGGTCATGATGATGACGACGGCGGCCTTCGACGGCCAGTCGAAGCCGAACCACATGACCATGACAGGGGCGACGCCGATGATCGGCAGGGCCGAAACCATGTTGCCGATCGGCAGAAGGCCGCGGCGCAGGAAGGCGATGCGGTCGGCGAGCACCGCGACGACGAAGCCACTGAGGCAGCCGACGATATAACCGATCAGCACCGCCTTGAAGATCGTCTGCCTGACGTCCGCGCCGAGGATCGGCAGCGATGCCATGAACCGCGCGCCTATGGCGCTCGGCGGCGGCAGCAGGATGAAGGGAACGCCGGCGCCACGCGTGACCGCCTCCCAGAGAATGAGGATCCAGGCGCCAAAAATCGCCGGGATCAACAGCTGGAGTGCCGACTTGCCGAAAGTGGTGACGGGCTGCAGTTTCGACAGTTCGGTGACGCATCGCCAGGCAAGCAGCCAGCAGGCAAAAAGCAGCAGGAAGAAAGCCCGCGTCGCCGTGCCCTCATTGCCGGAAAGAGCCGAAAGCAGCATCCAGGCGGCGCCATGCGCGCCGATAAACAGCACGGTGGCCCGATAGGCCGGCGGTTGCGGTGCGAATGACAGCAGGGCAGCCGCGATGACGATGGTGAAAATGAGGCTTGCCGTGCCGTCGGTGAGGGGGCGCGTCGCGCCCTCGGCCAGGAGCGGCAAAGCCGTCAGTGCCCCGGCGCAGAGAAGGAGGGCGACCACGCATTGCCAGGAGAAGGTCAGATGTCTCATGCCGGCCTCCCGCCCATGGCGCGGTCGACGATCTTCGCCGCAACGCCGACGATCGCAACCAGAATGCCCGCCAGCAGCGATCCCGCGACAAGCGCCGCCCAGATATCGATGGTCTGGCTGTAATAGGAGCCGGCGAGCAGCTTCGAGCCGATGCCGGCGACGGCACCCGTCGGCAGTTCGCCGACGATGGCGCCGACGAGGCTGGCGGCGATCGCCACCTTCATCGAGGTGAAGAGGAAAGGGATCGAGGCTGGAACGCGCAGCTTCCAGAAAGTCTGCATCGGGCTGGCATAATAGGTGCGCATCAGGTCGAGATGCATGATCTCAGGCGACCGCAGCCCCTTCACCATGCCGACGGCGACCGGAAAGAAGGAGAGGTAGGTGGAGATCAGCGCCTTGGAGACGAGGCGGGAGGCGTCTGAATCGAGGTTCAGCAGATGTGCAATGGCATTGTCGCCGGTCAGTACGTTGTAGGAGATGATGACGATCATCGGCGCGATGGCAAGGATCGGAATGGTCTGGCTCGCCACCAGCCAGGGCATCAGCGAGCGGTCCATGGCGCGGTTATGGACGATCAGCACGGCGAGAAGGATGCCGAGCAGCATACCGAAGCCGAAGCCGAGCAGGGTGGAGGAGAGGGTTACCCAGCTGTGATAGACGAGGCTGCGGTTGCTCGAAAGGCTGCGCAGAAAGGTGTTCTCGTAGACGTTCTGCGCCACCTGATGCGGCGCGGGCAGGATCGGCTTCGGCTGCGCCAGCGTCTTGCCGATGAATTCGAGGGTCGTTGGTGTGGCGCCGGCGCGGCCGTCCATGTCGCGCTGGAACGGCGCGTTCATCAGGATGGCGGCGACATACCAGATGACGACGAGGGCGAGCAGGATTGTGGTGACAGGGACGATCTTGTCCTTGAAGGTGTCGGGTTTCACGGGATTGGCTCCCATGTGGTGTTGAGTATGGAGACACCCCCCTCTGCCCTGCCGGGCATCTCCCCCACAGGGGGGGAGATTGGCTGGTGGACAGCGCCTCGTTCCCCGTTGCCTCTATGGCGAACGGACCGGCGATCATTGTTTGGGGAAGCCGGCGCGGCATATCGATCTCCCTCCTTGTGGGGGAGATGCCCGGCAGGGCAGAGGGGGGTAAACCCCGAAATCAAACTCCCGCTCCTCATGCGTGCCCCGTCCTCAGCCCTTCGCGGACGCGATGGGCGATTTCCAGGAACTCGGGGGTTTCGCGGATGTCGAGCGGGCGTTCGGCCGGCAGGGTCGAGTCGATCACATCGGTCACGCGGCCCGGGCGCGGAGACATCACCACGATCTTGGTCGAGAGATAGACCGCCTCGGGGATGGAATGGGTGACGAAGCAGATCGTCTTATTGGTGCGGGTCCAGAGTTTCAGCAGCTCTTCGTTCAGATGGTCGCGGACGATCTCGTCCAGGGCGCCGAAGGGCTCGTCCATCAACAGCAGGTCGGCGTCGAAGGCGAGCGCGCGGGCGATCGAGGCGCGCTGCTGCATGCCGCCGGAAAGCTGCCAGGGGAATTTCTTCTCGAAGCCCGAAAGGCTGACGAGATCGAGCGCTTCGGCGATGCGCCGCGTCCGGTCGGCGCTGGAATAGCCCATGATCTCCAGCGGCAGGGCGATGTTGTTTTCGATGGTGCGCCAGGGATAGAGCGCCGGCGCCTGGAAGACATAGCCATAGGCACGGGCCTTGCGAGCCTCTTCCGGTGTCATGCCGTTGATCGAGATCTCGCCAGACGTGCTCTTCTCGAGATCAGCGATGACACGCAGGAAAGTCGTCTTGCCGCAGCCCGAGGGGCCGATGAAAGAGACGAAATCGCCTTTGCGGACATCGAGATTGACATTGCTCAGTGCACGCACCGGGCCGTCATTCGCCTGGTAGGTGAGACAGAGATCCTTGGCGGATACGACGGAGGGTGCTTGCATCAATGCGACCAGTCTTGTTTTCCCCGCGGGAGCGCGGTTTGCATGTTATCATTACCGCCGGTTTTATCGACGACACACTCCATGGAGGATGAGGATGGACGTGACATCAAAGCCCACCTGCCACATCGTTCGCCCCAATCATGCCTATGACGGCAAGCAGGGGCTCAGCTATTTCCAGGGGGTCGCGGCCGAGACGGTCGGCGCCAAGGGCATCTGCATGCATCTCCTGACGATCCCGCCTGGCGTGCGCGCCAGAGCGCATCTGCACGAGGCGCACGAGACGGCGATCTATGTGCTCTCCGGCGAAGCCCATACCTGGTACGGAGACCGGCTCGAGCATCACGTCATCGTCCATGCCGGCGAACTTTTCTATATCCCGGCGGGTGTGCCGCACCTGCCGGCGAACCTCAGCAGCACGCCGTGCACGGCGATCATCGCCCGCACCGATCCGAACGAGCAGGAAAGTGTCGTGCTTCTGCCGGAGTTGGACGCTTTGGTGCGTGCGTGAGGTCATTGGCATAGAGGCAGCGGTCCCCGGTTGATGACCGTATCGTCAGGCGCCATCGTCATACGCCGCTTGCCGGAATGCCGCTACGCGTCACCTTGCGCGGCGCGGTGATGTCCTTCCACTGGGAAAGCGCCTTGCTGACAGCCGTGACAGGTTCGCGCCTGACGAATTCGCCGTGGCCCTCGCGGGTCTTGATCGCGCCTTCCTCGATCGCCACGACGCCACGTGTCAGCGTGTAGCGCGGCAGGCCGGTGACTTCCTTGCCTTCGAAGACGTTGTAGTCGATCGCCGACTGCTGGGCTTTGGACGAAATGGTCTTGGAACGTTGCGGGTCCCAGACGACGATGTCGGCATCGGCGCCGACAAGGATCGCGCCCTTCTTCGGATAGATGTTGAGGATCTTGGCGATGTTGGTCGAGGTGACGGCGACGAATTCGTTCATCGTCAGCCGCCCGGTGTTGACGCCATGGGTCCAAAGCATCGGCATCCGGTCTTCGAGGCCGCCGGTGCCGTTCGGGATCTTGGTGAAATCACCGACGCCGAAACGCTTCTGCGCCGTGGTGAAGGCGCAATGGTCGGTGGCGACGACCTGCAGCGAGCCGGAGGCAAGCCCCGCCCAGAGTGAATCCTGATGCTGCTTGTTGCGAAAGGGCGGCGACATCACCCGGCGGGCCGCATGATCCCAGTCGGGATTGGAATATTCGCTTTCGTCGAGCGTCAGGTGCTGGATCAGCGGTTCGCCGTAGACGCGCATGCCCTTGGCGCGGGCGCGGCGGATCGCCTCGTGCGCCTGTTCGCAGGAGGTGTGGACGATATAGACCGGGCAGCCGGCCATGTCGGCGATCATGATGGCGCGGTTGGTGGCTTCCCCTTCCACTTCGGCGGGCCGGGAATAGGCATGCGCCTCAGGGCCGTTATTGCCTTCGGCCAGCAGCTTTGCCGACATCGAGGCGACGACGTCGCCGTTTTCGGCGTGCACCAGCGGCAGCGCGCCGAGTTCGGCGCAGCGCTGGAAGGAGGCAAACATCTCGTCATCGTCCACCATCAGCGCGCCCTTGTAGGCCATGAAGTGCTTGAAGGTGTTGATGCCCTTGTCGCGGACGATGGTCTCCATCTCCTTGAAGACCTGCTCGCTCCACCAGGTGACCGCCATATGAAAGGAATAGTCGCAATTGGCGCGGGTCGATTTGTTGTCCCACATGGTCAGCGCCTCGAGCAGCGACTGGCCGGGGGCGGGCAGGGCGAAATCGACCACCATCGTCGTGCCGCCGGAAAGGGCGGCGCGGGTGCCGCTCTCGAAATCGTCGGAGGAATAGGTGCCCATGAAGGGCATTTCGAGGTGGGTGTGCGGATCGATGCCGCCCGGCATGATATAACAGCCGGTGGCATCCAGCGTCTCGTCGCCCGAGAGGTTCTGCCCGATCTCGATGATCTTGCCGCCGTCGATTTTCACGTCAGCCTTATAGGTCAGGTCGGCGGTGACGATGGTGCCGTTCTTGATGACAGTGGTCATGGCTGCTGTTCCTTTTCCCTGCGGTCCTATTGCTCTTGCGGCTCTATTGCCATTGTCGGCGTGCCTTTTCTAAAGAGCCCTGCACCCTTGGCAACAAGGCTGTAGACTGCCTCCTCACTCAACTCATCGGCCGCGTCATGCTCTTCCTCATAATACCAGTCGGGCCGCTCAACGACATCGGTGCCGCCAACTGACAAGGACCAAAAACCATCGCTTTCGCGAAAGTAGAAATCCTTGCCATCGATCAGTCCGGTTGCTTGTATGGGTTGGCTGCCTTTGGGACGTTCGATCAAGATTCCGGGCATGGAAGGGCCGAGTTCGATCCGAACGACACCGGGCCCAGGCCCAGAGATATAGTAGGTTTGGTGGAGCGAATCTGGGGCTCGGTCATCTGAATCGGTCAGCTGAACCCCAGAAGGTTTATATCGCCAAAAACTCGATATTTGCGGAAGCCTGATCCGCTCGCCTCCTGTATTGATGCCAATGTAGAAGATCTGCACACCAGGGACCTCGCCCCACGGTCCTTCGCTCACTGGCGTCACATTGGCGGTGGCCCATGCAAGGTCGTCGGCAGTTCGCTGAATTCCGAACTTAAAGGCATCGGCATAGTCGAGATAAGTCGTTGGCAAGTCTGGCGCCATCACACCATGATCTCCGCCGTCTCGACTACCGCATGGAACAGCACATCGGCGCCCGCGGCCGCCCATTCCTTGGAGATTTCTTCCGCCTCGTTGTGCGAGAGCCCGCCGACGCAGGGGCACATGACCATCGTTGCAGGTGCGACCTTGGCGGCCCAGCAGGCGTCGTGGCCGGCGCCGGAGATGATGTTCATGTGGCTGTAGCCGAGCCGCTCGGCGGCTTCGCGCACCGACGTGACCAGTTTCGGATCGAAGGTGATCGGCTCGAAGTGGCCGATCGCCTCGATGGAACAGCCGACGCCGAGTGCATCGGTGATCTCAGGCGCCTTCGCCTCGATCTTTGCCCGCATGCGATCAAGCTTCTCCTTGTCGGGCGAGCGGATGTCGACGGTGAAGACCACCTTGCCGGGCAGCACGTTGCGGGAGTTCGGTGAGAAGAACACCTGTCCGACGCCGCCGACGGCGCCCGGCTGTTCGCCCATCGCCACGTCCTGGACCATTTCCAGGATGCGGGCCATGGCGAGACCGGCATTGACGCGCAGGTTCATCGGCGTCGAACCGGTATGGGCTTCCTTGCCGGTCAGCGTGAATTCCAGCCACCAGAGGCCCTGGCAATGAGTGACGACGCCGATCTGCTTTTCTTCGGCTTCGAGGATCGGCCCCTGCTCGATATGATATTCGAAATAGCCGTGCATCTTGCGGGCGCCGACCTCTTCGTCGCCGACCCAGCCGATGCGCTTCAATTCGTCGCCGAACAGATTGCCCTCGGGGTCTCTGCGATTATAGGCAAAGTCCAGGCTGTGCACCCCGGCGAAGACGCCTGACGCCAGCATGGCAGGGGCAAAACGCGCGCCTTCCTCATTCGTCCAATTGGTAACGACGATCGGATGTTTGGTCTTGATGCCGAGATCGTTCATGGTGCGCACGACTTCGAGGGCCGCAAGTACGCCGAGCACACCGTCATATTTGCCGCCGGTCGGCTGGGTGTCGAGATGCGAGCCGACATAGACGGGCAAGGCATCGGGATCGGTGCCGGGGCGGGTGGCGAACATCGTGCCCATGCGGTCAACACCCATGGTCAAACCGGCATCGTCACACCATTTTTTGAAAAGGCTGCGGCCCTGCGCATCGGCATCTGTCAGCGTCTGGCGATTGTTGCCGCCAGCGATGCCGGGGCCGATCTTCGCCATGTCCATGAGACTGTCCCAGAGACGGTCGCCATTGACGCGCATGTTCTCGCCTGGTGCTGCCACCATTCTTTATGCCCTCACCTGTTTGCGGCAGTCATGCAGAGAGGCATGCCCGCCTGTTCCCGTGGTCCTTTCCTGCGCTCCCTTATTGGTTTTGTCGAGCGCCGGAAAATCGCCAGTTGCCTTTGTTTTACATCTGACGGATAATTTGACCGATTGGTAAACATTACAACTTCCACCGCCGGGCTCAAGACGAAAATCACGAAAATCGCCGATAAAAATGCGGGCAGTTGCTCAAGGAAGCGGCGAGGGTCGTCCCCAACCCAAACTTGAGCGAAGAAGTTGAATTTCAAGGGGAAATAACAGCCTGTGACCATACCGAGAGCAGCGAAAACCCTGAGGCGGACGCGAATCCAGGAAGAGAAGGAAGAGCAGATCCTGGAAGCGGCCCTCGATGTGTTTTCGGCAAGCGGCTTCCGCGGCTCGACCATCGACCAGATTGCCGAAGTGGCGGGCATGTCGAAACCCAACCTGCTCTATTATTTCCGCACCAAGGAAGCGATGCACCGGGCGCTGATCGACCGGGTGCTCTACACCTGGCTGGAGCCGCTGCGCGCCTTCGACGCCGAAGGCAATCCGGAGACGGAAATCCGCAGTTACATCCGCCGCAAGCTGGAGATGGCCCGTGATTTCCCCCGCGAGAGCCGGCTCTTCGCCAATGAGGTGCTGCAGGGCGCACCGCATATCGAGGACGAGCTGAAGGGGCCACTGAAGGAACTGGTCGACGAGAAGGCGGAGGTCATCCGCGCCTGGGCGAAAGCCGGCAAGATCGTCAAATGCGATCCCTACCATCTGATCTTTTCCATCTGGTCGACGACGCAGCATTACGCGGATTTCGACGTTCAGGTGCGTGCCGTGCTGGGGCAGGAACATTCGGGCGAAGGGCGTTTCGAGGATGCGGCGCGGTTTCTGGAACAGCTCTTCATCGGCGGGCTGCGACCGGATCCTCTTGGGGGGTGAGGGTTTTACCCTCTCCTCAGGAGCCGCACCCGGGCAAGAATATCCGTCACTCCTTCCGTCGTATAAGGCTTCTGCAGCACGGGCGCGTCCGAGTGGCTGTTTGCCTGGGCGATGCCTTCCCCATAGCCCGTGGCAAAAATGAAGGGCACGCCATCAGCTGCCAGCCGGTCGGCAATCCCGAAACTCGTCTCCTCGCCAAGATTGACATCGAGAAGCGCCAGATCGAAGGACTGGTCGGCCAGAATTTCCATCGCCGCAGTGACACTTGGTGCCGTTGCGACGTCGGCGCCCAGGCGGCGCAGGATGTCCTCTCCATCCATGGCGATGATCAAATTGTTTTCCACCAGCAGCACGTTCAGGCCGGAAAGCGGCTGATCGTCGGGAATCGTCTTGCCTCCGGTTGCTCCGATTGGAGGCGGATTTGACCGTTCGCTCGTCGGTCCGACGACATGTCGCGCCGGAATAGAGAAATCGGCCTCGAGCCCATCCCTGAGGTAGCGCACCTCCGCCTTGCCGCCGAGGTCATAGGGGATCGAGCGGCGGATGATGGTCGAACCGAAGCCATGGCGTTTGGGTTCGACGACGGGCGGACCATCCTTTTCGCGCCAGCCAATGCGCAGATTGCCGTCGTCGTCGCGATGCCAGCCAAGTTGGACCGTGCCGCTGCCGGTGCCGGAAAGGCTGCCATATTTGGAGCTGTTGGTCATCAGCTCATGGAAGACAAGGGCGGCGGTGGAAAAGGCGTGCGGTTCCAGCAATACATCCTCGCCGCCCATCTGGATGCGTTGCGCATTTTTCCCGAGATAGGCGGCGGTCTCTGCCAGCAACAATTGCCGGAGCGAAGCGGGCGCCCAGTGATCGCGGGTGATCTGGTCATGGGCGCGGGCGAGCGACTGGATGCGGCCTTCGAGCTGGCGAATGTAATCGCCAAGGCCGACCGACGTTGCCTGCGACTGCCGGATGATACCGGTGATGAGGCTCAATATGTTGCGGACACGGTGGTTCAGCTCGGCGATCAGCAGTTCCTGGCGCTCGTTTGCCGTCTGGCGCGCCATGCTGACCTCGTCGGTGAGGCGCAACACCACCT
Organism: Rhizobium sp. WYCCWR10014; assembly: GCF_001657485.1. Classification (GTDB taxonomy): domain Bacteria; phylum Pseudomonadota; class Alphaproteobacteria; order Rhizobiales; family Rhizobiaceae; genus Rhizobium. The sequence goes on along the minus strand of NZ_LXFU01000037.1, from coordinate 650,482 downwards.
CGATCAATGTGACGCGGATCGTTTCGGCGACACGGCGCTCGGCATCGGTGAAGGGCAGCGAGCGGCCGCGCACCAGTTCCGACCAGGCTTCGAAACTCTTGCGCGGCGTCAGCCGCGGGCCATTCGGGCCGTATTCCACCGGCTTGTGCGGATCGCCAGCCCAGCGAACGGTGCGCACCAATTCCTGACGGAAAAGCACGACATAATCGCGCGGCGAACGCGAGATCGGGATGGCGAGCATGCCTGCCACCACATCGTCGATCTCAAGATCCGGATAGGTTTCTGCGAGCCTGTCCACGGCATAGATGCGGCCGGCGGCGTTGCGGTTGAGGTGGCGGACGAGGGCTGCGAAACCTCTCTCATCCGGCCCGATGCCGGCAAGTGCCAGCCGGCCGTTGATCCAGACGCCGATCCCGTCGGCAGGAATGGCGTCGGCGAGCGCCTCGATCAGCCAGGCCGGATCGTCGAGCAGGCTCGCATTGTCTGCGACGGAGGTGAGGAGCCGGTCGGCGATGCGGCGCGCCTTGGTCTCGTAGTCGAGAGCCAGTCGCCGTTCGCGGCTTTCAAGGCGCGACGCAAACATCTGACCGAAGAGTTCGGCGGTGGAGCGGCTTTGGGCCGAAGGCAGACGCGGGCCATAGTGATGGCAGGCAAACAGGCCCCAGAGCCTGCCGTCGACAACGATCGATATGGAAAGCGAGGCGCCAACGCCCATGTTTTTCAGATATTCGATATGGATCGGCGAGACCGAACGCAAGACCGACATGGAGAGGTCGAGCGGCTGACCGTGCTCGTCGAGTTGCGGCAGGATCGGGACCGCGACGGCGTCGACATCAGCAATGATACGGAACAGGTTGCGCAGATAAAGGGCGCGCGCCTGTACCGGAATGTCGGAAGCCGGATAGTGCAGCCCGAGGAACGATCCGATACCGGCCCGGGCGGCTTCCGCCACCACTTCGCCGGAACCGCTTTCGTCGAAACGGTAGACCATGACCCGATCGAAGCCGGTGAGCGCCCGCGCCTGTCTTGCACCCTCGCGGAAGAAAGCTTCCAGTGTTTCCGTGTGGTCGAGGCGCGACATCATGCTGCGCATCGAGAGCGACGCGGCGTCGTGCCTGTCTTCCTGGCAGCGCTCGCCTTCGATGATGACCTGACCGCCGTTCAGGTGCACGGCAAGGTCGAACCTGTTTTGATCGGGCATCAGGGCAATGCCGAAAATACGCTCGACGACGTCGGAACCGCGCAGCGTGGTGAGCTTGTTGCGGATTGCGTGGAGTGCTTCGGGGGTGATCAGAGAGATAACGGGACGGCCGACCGCGTTGGCGTCTGTCACTCCGAGAAACTCCGCCAGATTTGCGGAGGCGCGCATGACGATCCAGTCTGAGGATACCGCCAACAGAAAGCCGAAGGGCTGGACCGAGCCGAGCTGGTGGATCGGCTCTCGGTCGCAGTTGGTGAGATCGACGGGTTCGTGCGTGCCGCTCATGGGACGGCTTCCAGTTCGACTTGCCCCGCTTTGAGGAAGAGATCGAAGACATCGCGGGCTGCGGCGACAGCAGCACCGGGATCGTCCACCTTGCTCGCGTCAAGACGATCCATGAAAAGCCGCATGGCGCCCTTCGGCCCTTGCGGGCTCAGGTAGCTGCTGGGCAAGAGATCAGGGACGGCCTTGGCGAGCAGTGCGCCGCCGAGCTTGGAACCTTCGAGGACATAGGCGGCGCCCCAGACCGCTGCTTCGCAGTCCAAGGCAGGTTGCGGAAGCGGTGCGGGCAATCGATCATCGAGTTCCCTTATGTCGGCAGCCAGCAGGTGCGCGCGCCGTCGTTCCGGCCAGTCCGGCAGCAAACGGCCGATTCCTCCATTCTCAAGCGCATGCTCCACAGATGGTACGACCCGGGCATGCGCGCGCAAGAAAGCCTTATAATCCTGGGTGCGTGAGAGGTTGAAACTGCCAAAGAGGGTGTCCACCGCGGCGTGGCAATCTGCAGTTTGTGCGCGGAGGGCGCTGCGAAGTGACATGCTGACGTTTTCCGAGTGATATGGCGGCCACCCACAACGGACGGTGACTTGGCGGATATACTGCGGCATCGCGTTATTTCCAGAGAAAGCCGAAGAATAACATGGGTTTCTCGTCGCTAGCAGACGCGCGGCGAGCGCTTCAGCCCATCATTGCCGGCAGTCTGGCGGCGAGCGTATCGATCGCGAGCCGCACCTTGGGCAGCATCACCGGGGAGCGCAACCAGACGGCATGGGCATCGAAGACATTGGCCGGTTCCTGCTTCAACACCTGAATGAGCCGGCCTGCCAGCACCTCCTCGCGGACCAGCCAGCAGGGGAGCCAGGCAAGACCGCGCCCGGCGACGGCCGCATCGGAAATCGAAGCGAGGTCGTCGAGCCGCAGTCGCGCCTTTGGCACCAGCCGCCGCACGGGATCGGCCGCAGTTGGAAAGATCCAACCCTTGTCGTCGTCGCCCCGCCTGTAGACAATGCCTTCATGCCGGGGAATATCGAAGACCGTCTGCGGCGCACCATGTTTTTCCAGATAGGCAGGCGATGCGCAGACGGTCATCCGCTGGCGGGCGATCGCCCGGGCCATCAGATCCGGATTGTCCTTCAGCGGTCCGTTGCGGATGACAAGATCGAAGCCGTCCTCGAGCAGGTCGACGATCCGGTCGTTGAAGGAAAGGTCGAGTTCGAGGTTCGGATGTTCATCGAGCAGGCGTGCGAGGATCGGCGCGATGCAGTGGCGGCCGAAGAGCACGGGCATCGAGATGCGCAATCGGCCGCGCACGTCACGCCGGCCGGATTCCAACATTGCTTCGCCGAGGCGGATTTCCTCGACCGCCCGCAGGCAGCGCTCGTAGAAGAAGCGGCCTTCCTCGGTCAGGCTCTGCATGCGTGTCGTGCGGTTGAAGAGGCGCACGCCGAGACGCTGTTCCAGACGTGCGATCGTCTTGCCGACCGCCGAACGCGTGAGATGGAGCCGCTCGGCGGCAGCCGAAAAGCCACCTGCCTCGACGGCTTCGACAAAGATCGAGATACCCTTCAGCTGTTCCATTTGTTTCCTCTTTGGAACCATTCTGGAGAATTAATATCGCAACTGGTGCGAAATATTCAACGATATGGTTTCGGCTCCCGCAATGGACAAGGAGCAAGACAATGCAGACAACACGGCAATGGCAGATCGACGCGGTTGGACCGGAGCGCCATCTCGCGATCGGCGAGCGGAAGCTCGAACCGGTTTCGGGAAACAGTGTTCTGGTCCGGACCGAAGCCGTCTCGCTCAATTTCCGCGACCGGCTGGTGATGTAGAGCGGCATGGGGTTGCCGCTGCAATTTCCCTTCGTGCCAGCTTCCGATATGGCGGGTGTCGTCGAGGCAGTCGGACCTGAAGTCAGCCGTTTCAAACCGGGCGACCGGGTCATTTCGACCTTTTCGCCCGACTGGATCGACGGACGCGGGTTGGGCGATGCGCGCACCCCACCTTACAAGACACGCGGCGGCTTCTATCCCGGCGTTCTCTCGCAATATACCGTGTTGTCGGAGGAATGGTATTCACGCGCGCCTGAGACGCTCGATGCGGCGCAGGCAAGCACCTTGCCCTGCGCCGGGCTGACTGCCTGGTTCGCGCTGATCGAACGCGGCGGTCTGAAGGCCGGCGACAAGGTTCTGGTGCAAGGCACCGGTGGTGTCGCCCTCTTCGGTCTGCAGATCGCCAAGGCGCACGGTGCGGAGGTCTTCATCACATCAGGCAGCGCCGAGAAGCTCGGCCGCGCCGTTGCGCTGGGCGCCGATCACGCGATCAACCGCCATGAGGGCGACTGGGTTGAACAACTCTATCAGTTGACCGGCGGCTATGGCGCCGATCACGTGCTTGAGATCGTCGGCGGCCCGCATCTCGGCCAGGCGCTGAAGGCGGTGGCGATCAATGGCCGCATTTCCGTCATCGGCGTGTTCGAAGGGTTCGAGATCTCCGGCCCCGCCGGCCCGCTGCTGCTCAAGGCGCCTGTTGTGCAGGGCATTTCCGTCGGCCATCGCCGTGCGCTGGAAGACCTGGTGCGGGCAATCGACCAGACCGGGCTGAAGCCCGTGATCGACAGGCGCTATGCCTTCGACGAATTCCCTGAGGCGCTCGATCATCTCTATCGCGGGCCTTTCGGCAAGGTGGTCGTCGAGTTCTGACGGTGGCGATTCAAAGTGTTACAGGGCCGCGGGTCTAAAGAGACACGCGGCCCTGTCATCAGGCGGCAGTGGAAACGCCCTGTTCGAAGATGAAGCCTTCATCGGCCCAACCGGTCATGCCGCCGATCATCAGCTTTACGGACAGCCCGAGACGGGAGAGGCGAAGTGCGGCCTTATCAGCGCCGTTGCAATGCGGGCCGGCGCAATAGACGACAAAAAGCGTATCGGAGGGCCAGAACGACATGCGATGCGCAGTCATCTTCCCATGCGGCAGGTTGATGGCGCCGGGAACGTGGGACTGTGCAAAGAGCGTCGGCGAGCGCGCGTCGAGGAGAACGAAATCGACCTTGCCCGATGCAAAGACGGCGTGGACATCGGAGCAATCGGTCTCGAAGGCAAGCTTGGCTCCAAAATGGGCGGCGGCGATTTCAGCGGCGGCGGCGGGGATTTCTGCGACGGGGCTTGGCATTTGCGATTTCCTTTTGGGTTCGAATTGCCGCCTGGTATCGCCAATGCTAAAGCTTTGCGAAATTGGCCTTCATGACTGACAGCGTAAAGATCATGCCAAACTCATCGCCGCAGCAGACCAAAGGACCGCTGGTCGCAGCGCTTGCCTATGACGGGCTCTGCACCTTCGAATTCGGCATCGCCTACGAGGTCTTCGGCCTGCCGCGCCCGGAGATGGGTGAGGATTGGTATCGTTTCTCGGTTTGCGGCATAGAGCCGGGGCCGCTTCGCGCAGCGGGAGGACTGACGGTCGCGGTCGACAAGGGCCTGGAGGTGCTCGATGAGGCGGACCTGATCGTCGTGCCCGGCTGGCGAGCAATCGATGCGCCGGTGCCGGCACTGCTCGCCGCAGCGCTCAGGGCAGCGCATCAGCGCGGCGCGCGCATCATGTCGCTCTGCTCCGGTGTTGCGGTTCTTGCCGGATCGGGGCTGCTTGCCAACCGCAGGGCGACGACACATTGGCGCTATGTCGCCTCGATCGCCGCACGTTATCCCGAGATCGCGCTCGATGCCGACGTTCTCTATATGGACGAGGGCAGCCTGCTGACGGCGGCGGGGAGTGCCGCCGGCATCGATCTCTGCCTGCATGTGGTGCGCGGCGATTTCGGTTCGGAGGCCGCAAACAGCGTCGCCCGCCGCCTCGTCGTGCCGCCGCACCGCGAAGGCGGACAGGCGCAGTTCATTCACGCGCCGGTTCCCGAGGAACGCGAGGGCATCCGCCTGGGGCCGCTGATCGAATGGATGCGCGAAAGCCTGTCCGAGGAGCAGCCGATCAGCCTGCTTGCCAAAAGAGCCGGCATGAGTATGCGCACCTTCCAGAGGCGCTTCGAAGCGACGACGGGCCTCAGCGTCGGCGAATGGCTGCTCACGGAGCGGCTGCGGCATGCCCGCGACCTGCTGGAGAAGGAACTTGCCGTTTCGCTCGATGATATCGCTGCCGCCAGCGGCTTTGGAACACTGGCGACCATGCGCCATCATTTTCGCAGGCGACTGGGGACCAGCCCCAATGCCTATCGGAAGTCATTCGGCGGTTAGAGCATCCCATGCTTGCATTTCTTTGCCATTTCACTTAAAGGGGCGCTCTCGATTGTTTCTGGAAAGGGAGCGCCACGATGACGAATATCTCAGTACGCCCCGAGAGGGTTTCGGCTTAACTCGGCCAACGGGCCGATGAATGCCGGTTGAACGTCGCCATTTTGGCGATGAAAGACCACTCATATCCAGAGTTCATTATCATGGGCAATTCCATTGGGCGCGAAAGCTCCCCGATGACGTCGTCGGCACATCCGGCAGTCATCAATCATTTCTTTTCCGGTAGCTCCTGGATCGAAGGCGCCGCTTTAGACCAACTTGACGAAATGTCCCGGCTGCCGGGTGTTTTGGAAATCGCCGCCTTTCCGGATCTGCACCCCGGAAAATATGGTGCGACCGGCGTGGCATTGTTGTCGTCCCAGTTGCACCCGCTGCTGATCGGTAACGATATCGGCTGCGGCATGTCGCTCTTCGGCCTGGACCTGCCTTTGCGCAAGCTGAAGGTCGACAAGGCGGCGGAACGGCTTCGCCGGCTTGAAGCGCAGGCGATCGGCGACGCCTCCGAGCTGCTTGTGGAAGCCGGTCTGCCTATCGATCTGTCGCCCGGTGCACTGGGCACGATCGGTGGCGGCAATCATTTCTGCGAGTTGCAGGCCGTGGAAGATCTTGCCGATGGCGGACATACAGCTGGCCTGGACGATCAGGGGCTCTATCTGCTGGTTCATTCCGGTTCGCGTGCTCTTGGTGCCGCCGTATTTTCGGAGACGGTGGCCGCTCATTCAGGACTTGCAGCCGGTCTCGATCCCGGTTCGGAGGCGGGCGCCGCCTGGCTTGCGAGCCATGATCGGTGCGTTGCCTGGGCATCACTGAACCGGCGATTGATCGCTGCGCGGGCCGCCGCAGCGCTTCGTGCCGATCTGCGCCTTATCGCTGATGTGCCACACAATCTCGTTCGTTCCTGCGATCGTGGTTTTGTGCACTACAAGGGTGCAGCGACCGTCGCAGCCGGCGAGCTCGCGCCGATTGCGGGATCTCGCGCGAGCCTCAGCCATGTGGTTCTCGCGACATCAGGCGTTAGCCGCTCGCTTAACGGCATCTCGCATGGGGCCGGTCGCAAATATGACCGCGCCACCATGCTTGGGCGTGTCGGCCGTAATCGTTCCGAACGGGAACAGTTGCTGCGCAACTCCTGGGGCGGTGTCGCCATTTGCGACGATCGTGCGCTTGTCGTTGAGGAAGCGGCATCCGCATACAAGGATGCCGGGCAGGTGATGGCCGATCTGCAAAGTGAGGGCCTGATCATCGGGCTCGCCAGCATGCGGCCGCTTGTCACTTTCAAGAAGGCGGTTGACGAAGTGGAGGCCGAGCAGCGTCGGCGAAAACCCGAATATCGCAGGGAAGGAGGGCGTGGCCATGAGCGCTATTGATCTTCTCATTACCGCGGGCAACGGCCCGGTGGAATGCCGCATGGCGCTGTCGGCGCTTCTCGACATTCTCGAGCGGGAGGCTGTACGGCTCGGTTGCTCTTTCGAAACCAATCTTGGCCCGATGCCGGATCAGCACGGTGCAAAGTCGGCGATCGTCAGCCTCGACGGTTTCGAGGCGGAGCGGATCGCCACAGACTACTGTGGCACAATCCGCTTCACCTTCAAGAGCCAGGTGCGTCCGGGCCACAAACGGCAGAACTGGTACGTCGCTGTTCAGCGTATCGATTCACAACCAGGCGGTGGCGAGGTGACGATCAATCCCTCGGACCTGCGTTTCGAGACGCTGAGAGCCGGCGGGCCGGGCGGGCAGCACCAGAATACGACCGACAGCGCGGTTCGCGTCCTGCATCGGCCGACGGGTCTCGTCGCGACCGCACGCGACGAGCGTTCCCAGCACCGCAACAAGGCCCTGGCGCTCCGGCGTTTGGAGGCAATGCTGCGGCATCTCGAACTGGAGAAGCAGGAGGCGGCCAAATCCGGGCGCTTCATCGCCAACCGGACCATCGAGAGAGGCAACGAAGTCAAGAGTTTCAAGCTGTAATCTGCAATCACATGGACTGACCACAAATAACAAACGGCGCCCTTCCGTGAAGGGCGCCGTTTTCACAGGTCACGACATGCCGCGGATTGCCGCAGCGTTGCAGATCCTTACTCCGCCGCTTGGCGCGCCATCGGGTTGTTCGGGTGCGTCGTCCAGTTGGCGTAGTTGGGGTCGACCACGCGGCCGGTGCGTTTGTCGAGGGCGCCAGCGGGAAGCTGCTCCATGGTGATGCAGTTCTCGACCGGGCAGACGCTGACGCAGAGATTGCAGCCGACGCATTCCTCGTCCATCACCTCGAAATGGCGAACGCCGTCGACGAAGTTGGTGATCGCCTGGTGCGAGGTATCCTCGCAGGCGATGTAGCAGCGGCCGCATTTGATGCAGGCGTCCTGATCGATCTTCGCCTTGGCGATGTAGTTGAGGTTCAGATATTGCCAGTCGGTGACGTTGGGGACGGCGCGGCCGGTGATATCTTCGAGGTTGCGGTGGCCCTTCTCGTCCATCCAGTCGGAGAGACCCGTGATCATCTCCTGGACGATCTTGAAGCCGTAGGTCATCGCCGCCGTGCAAACCTGGACGTTGCCGGCGCCGAGCACGAGGAATTCGGCCGCGTCGCGCCAGGTGGTGATACCGCCGATGCCGGAGATCGGTAGGCCGTAGGTTTCGGGATCGCGGGCGATCTCGGCCACCATGTTGAGCGCGATCGGCTTCACCGCCGGGCCGCAATAACCGCCATGGCTGCCCTTGCCGCCGACCGTCGGGTTAGGGGCGAAGTTATCGAGATCGACGGAGACGATCGAATTGATCGTGTTGATCAGCGACACGGCATCCGTGCCGCCGGCCTTGGCGGCGCGGGCGGGGCGGCGGATATCGCTAATGTTAGGCGTCAGCTTGGTGATGACGGGCATGCGGGTGTACTGCTTGCACCAGCGCACGACCATCTCGATATACTCAGGCACCTGGCCGACGGCCGAGCCCATGCCGCGCTCTGACATACCGTGTGGACAGCCGAAATTGAGCTCGATGCCGTCGGCGCCAGTCTCTTCGACCAAGGGCAGGATCGCCTTCCAGGCCTCTTCCTCGCAGGGCACCATGATCGAGGCGATCAGTGCCCGGTCCGGCCAGTTCATCTTCACCTGCTTCATTTCCCGCAGGTTGGTGTAGAGGTCGCGGTCGGTAATGAGCTCGATATTGTTCAGACCGAGCAGGCGGCGGTCGGCGCCCCAGATCGCGCCGTAACGCGGGCCGTTGACGTTGACGACCGGCGGGCCTTCTTCGCCCAGCGTCTTCCAGACTACTCCGCCCCAGCCGGCCTTGAAGGCGCGCTCGACGTTGTAGGCCTTGTCGGTCGGCGGCGCAGACGCCAGCCAGAACGGGTTCGGGGATTTGATGCCGACGAAATTATTGCGGAGATCAGCCATTGTTCATTCTCCCCTTCAAGCAACTGCGACAGCCGGAGCGGCTGCTGCGGTGAGGGCACGATGGATGGATTCAGCTGCATCGCGACCGTGGGCGACGGCCGAAACCGTGAGATCGTCGCCGCCGAAGACGCAGTCGCCGCCGGCCCAGACGCCGCCGAGCGAGGTATGGCCTTCGCCATCGACAGCGATGCGGCCGGATTCCATGCGCAGCGAACCGAGACCGGAGGCGTCAAAGCTCTGACCGATTGCCTTGAAGATCTGGTCGGCGGCAATTACACCGGTTTCGCCGGTGCCGACGAGGCGGCCATCGACGATTTTGGTATATTCCACCTCGATGGCGGCGACTTTGCCATCCTGCGACAAGATCGATTTCAGCGCCAGCCAGTGGCGGATGATGACACCCTTGGAGCTTGCCAGATCCTGCTCGAATTCCGACGCGTTCATCTGCTCCTTGCCACGGCGGTAACAGATCGTCACCTCCTCGGCGCCGAGAAGCTTTGCCTGCACGGCAGCGTCGATCGCCGTCATGCCGCCGCCAAGGACGACGACGCGGCGGCCGACGGCGATTTCGCCCTTGTCTGGGGCCTGGCGGAGTGCGGCGATGAAATCGACGGCGTCGTCGACGCCTGTAAGGTTTTCGCCCTCGATGCGCAGCGCGTTGACGCCGGCAAGTCCGATACCGAGGAAGATGCCGTCATATTGGGCTTGCAGATCGGAAAGCGAGAAATCGCGGCCGAGAAGCTGTCCATGCCGGACCTCGATGCCGCCGATCGAAAGGACGTAATCGACTTCCTTCTGGGCGAAGTCGTCGACGGTCTTGTAAGTGGCGATCCCGTATTCGTTGAGACCGCCGGATTTTTCCCTGGCATCATAGATGACGACGGAATGGCCGTTCACGGCCAGCCGATGGGCGGCGGCAAGGCCGGCCGGGCCTGCGCCGACAACGGCGATCGTCTTTCCGCTCGGTTCGGCCCTGGCATAGAACTGCCGGCCGGCCTGCATGGCGGCATCGGTCGCATAACGCTGCAGGCGGCCGATCTCGACGGGGCGCTCTTCAGCGGTGTTGCGCACGCAGGCCTGTTCACAGAGTTCTTCGGTGGGACAGACGCGGGCGCACATGCCGCCGAGGATGTTCTGATCGAAGATCGTCTTTGCCGAGCCGATCGGATTGCCGGTCGAGATCTGGCGAATGAACAGCGGAATGTCGATCGAGGTGGGACAGGCCGTCATGCACGGCGCGTCATAACAGAAATAACAGCGGTCGGCGGCGACCAGCGCCTCGTGATTGTCGAGGCGTGGATGCAGATCGGAAAAATTTGCCTCATACTCGGCGGGCGAAAGCCGGCCGGCATGGATCCCGGTTTCCAGTCGTTCCATTGAAGTTCCCTCATTATTGGTAAACGGCCTGTGAGGGAAAGCGTAACTCAGGTTTAAAAATTTATCAAACGGTAAAATTTTGGCAATTTTGTTGCGCCTGGCGCACTCAAGCCCTTGTTTTCATGAGGGAGAGGCAATTTTTTCGGCAGCCCGTGCCTACGAAATAGCTGGGGCGAACAGCGTCGCCGGGCCTCCGAAAAAAGATTCAAAAAAGTCGAATTTTTTTCGGATGGCAGGGAACCAAACTTTGATGTCGCCGTTATTGCGATATCCGGATGGTGATCGCATCGACCCAACATGCGCGCCCCCAACCCACTATCCGGACGTACTCACGGTCCCCTCCCGGTGAGTGAAGACAGCCGGTGCGCCGCCCTCGCACCGGCTGTTTTTCCGTTCTCGGCTGTCTCCGGGGCTTTCACACCCGCTTGAAGATCTCGAATTCGGTTTCCGGAATGGTCAGACGGTATTCGATGCGGCCGGGAACGAGGTTCAACTCCGCCTTGCCGTTAACCGACGAAGGCACGACACGCTCCAGCACGGTGCGGCCGAAGCTGTTGTCGCTGAATTCGTGAACTTCTGTCTGATCATGAAGAACTTCCGCCCAGGCGACTTCGATCGCCTTTCTGTCGTTGATCATGGCTTCGCGGCAATTCAGCGTGATGGAGGCGGCACCGCCTGATATAGCACCGAAGGAGGCGGAGTTGACGATGAGTTCGTGGAGAGCGAGCCCGAGATGCACGGCGGCATTCGGCGTCAGGTGAGCGTTGATGCCATAGATCGGCATGGAGCCGGCCGTCTCCGGCCAATAGGGAGCAAACTGCTTTTCGGCGAGTTCGAAGAGATAGGCGCCGCGCCAACTCGAATCCGTAATCAGGTCCTGCGAGTTGGAAAGCGATTGCAGCCGTCCGCGGAATTTGAGGAGGAAGCTGTCGAGAGAGAGCGTGTTGCGGGCCGTCTGGGTGGCAATGCCCTGGATGATGGCGAGAAGGTTCTTCGAGCGGTGTGAGAGTTCGCGCAGCAGCGATTTCAGAACTTTTTCGCGATGCCGGCTTTCGGTGACTTCAGCCATCACGGATAGAAGTCCATGTGCGCCGCGTTCGCCGGTGCGCTGGATCTTCAGTTCATAAGTGCGTCTTTCGCCGTCGACGTCGATCTCGACTTCGGCATTGTTAGGGATGCCGGTTTCCAGCACCTTGTGCTTCAGCGCCGTCAGATAACGGCCGTGCGCATCCCCAAAAAGGACAGCGTCGCTGCTGCCGGGTGCAAAGAGCGCGGCAAAATGCGGTGGGAGATTTTCGGCGTAGAAAATCGACAGTCGGGCGTCCTGGCAGAGGATCGAAATCCCGGCGCTGCCGAGCGCGCGTTCCATCATTGCGGCTTTGCCTTCGACGGTAAAAGGCATGCCGGACAATGGTTCAGTCGTATTCACTCGGCCGCCTTTCCTTGTGACATCTTGAACGTCGCTGAAGGGAGCGCCCTTCCAGACACCGCCTGCCAACTCTAGAACAAAGCGCTGCAAAAACCGTTAAAGCCACCGGAGCGTCCCGGTAGCACCGGAACGCCTGCTTTGGCGATTTGGTTCCGAAGGTCGGAAAATTGCGTCTCAGGCGGCTACTCTGGTCGATTCATTGAAGAAAAGAGCTTGGCTGATCAATGCCTTGACCATGTCGGGATTGAACGGCTTGGTGACAAGGAAAGTCGGTTCCGGGCGCTCGCCGGTCAGAAGCCGTTCTGGGAAAGCGGTGATGAAGATCACCGGTACGCTCGACGTCTTGAGGATGTCGTTCACTGCGTCGATACCGGAGCTGCCATCGGCAAGCTGGATGTCGGCTAGCACCATGCTCGGCTTGGTCTTGTTGTAGAGCGCAACGGCCTCGGCATGCGTACGGGCAATGCCGGTGACGCGATGGCCGAGGCTCTCGACCATCTGCTCGATATCCATGGCGATTAGCGGTTCGTCCTCGATGATCATGATATCGGTTGCGACCTGACGGGAAATCTCCTGCGACGCTACGTCGAGCAGATGCATGACATCCTGTTCCTCGGTATCCAGAATTTCGGCGATTTCGGCGACGCGGAAATTCTCCACGGAGGCGAGCAGGAAGGCCTGACGGGCGCGCGGTGAAACCTTGGAAAGGTTCAGCGTGGCGCGTTGCTCCCAGGCATAGGGCGAGGTCGGCTCTGGAATCTGGACTGCGGTGGAACCAAACAGTTGCGTGAACAGTTTGTAGAGTGCGACCCGGTCATTCGCTGTATCTGGGAAAATCGACAGATCGGCGATGATGGCTTCGAGAACGGCGGCGACATAAGCGTCGCCCGAAGTCTGAGTGCCGGTAAGGGCGCGGGAATAGCGGCGCAGATAAGGAAGGTGCGGCGCAATCCGAGTAGAAAGTGTCATTAATGGGCTCCTGCATACAGGCCGGCATTGGCTTCAATGAGCGGTTAACGCCGCCTTGATAAAAAAGTTCCGGAACGGCAGGAACTTTTTTCGTTGCGCCGCATTATTCCAGCCGACGAAGAAAGGGCGTAGCGTTTTGACCCATGCACCGGCAAATACCAGCGACATCGACAATCGAACGTTCGATGTCGATGGTTGAAATCGTGATTGATCCCATCCACGCCCCTCGAACAGACAACCGGCGAGAAGACGAATTGATGACTACACGCAAGAAAGAAGCAGCCGATCAGCGAAAGCTGGAGCTGCGGGCAAGCGACATCCTGGACCCGAACAATCAGATCGGCGTCAGGCTGCGGTCGCTTTATTCGGCCGCACAGGATGAGGCGATCCCCGATCGTTTTCTCGACCTTCTCGAAAAGCTCGACCATGCTGAAATGATGGCTTCTGCCAAGATGGCCGAATAGGATCGCCCGCATGGAAGATAAATCGCAACCCAGCTTCAAGCGGGAACTGCTGGCGGCACTCCCAAGTCTTCGCGCCTTCGCAATCTCGCTCATCGGGCGGCACGACCGTGCCGACGATCTCGTGCAGGACACCATCATGAAAGCCTGGGCCAAACAGGATCATTTCGAGATGGGCACCAATATGAAGGCCTGGCTCTTTACGATCCTGCGCAACGAACTCTACAGCCAGATGCGCAAGAGTGGCCGCGAAGTGCAGGACAGCGACGGGCTGTTCACCGAATCGATGGCGATGCACCCCTCGCAATATGGCGCTCTCGATCTGCAGGACTTCAAGAAGGCGCTCGACCAGTTGCCGCCGGATCAACGCGAGGCGATCATCCTCGTCGGTGCCTCGGGTTTTTCCTACGAGGAGGCGGCCGAAATCTGCGGTTGTGCCGTGGGCACCATCAAGAGCCGCGTCAACCGGGCCCGTCAGCGGCTGCAGGAGTTGCTACAGATATCAGGCGAGGCTGATTTCGGCCCCGACGCTACGTCCGCGCCGCTGACATCGAAGGCTTTCGCATTCTGACAGGAGTTATATTTGGGAGGAAAGCCGGCTACCTTCGGGGAGCCGGCTTTTTTGCGTTGAAGGGTGGGGAGAAGGACGGGCTCCACGGGATGGGACGGCCATTCGAGGCACTACCTCTCATCCTCATTCCTGTGCTTGTCGCAGGAATCAAGTGCGCCCAAGTCCTTGGGCGCGAAAGACTCTTTCCACTTGGTATTGGTTCACTCACGGCGCGGACGCGCCGTGGCTGGATTACTGCCGGCGTGCATGAGCGGTTGTCCACGAACTCTTAAACCGTAGACAACGTTGCATAGCCTATACCCACTCAAGATAAAACTCTCCCGAGGGGCTGGCAATCGGTCTGGAGAGCAGCTATCCCGCTCTGGCCTGCCCCAGACTCCTCCGGCTTGATGCTCAACGGCCGAAGCATGAGTGGACTTCGCGCGCCGCTCCGGACACCAGGAACTGAAGGCTGGAGAGATGGGATGAGCCGTTAAAGCATCCATCCCATACCAATTGAGTGGCCTTCTCCCTGGTTTTGGTGCGGGGCGGCCTTGTCCCGCCATCAATCCTCGCGCTTTGAACCTACCAGATTGGCCGCGACGATTGCTGCCAGAACACCGGCGGTCAGCAGCGGCTGGGCGCGGATAAGACCGAGCCCCACCGTTGCCAGCGATTCGAGCGACGCACGGCGTTCACGGGCGCGGCGTGCTTCCCGGGCGTTGATGATTGACATCGCCACCAGGGCGATGATTGCGATCAGCAGCGCGCAGGCGGCCAGGAAGAGGGCAGCGCCGACCGGGCCGTAGATGCCGGCGAGCCAGATGGCGCCGGCGGTGACGGCCAGCGCATAGGCGGTGAGAAGGAAGAGCACGGCAAGCGCAATGAAGATGCCATTGCGCTTTGCGCGCGCAACGGTCCGGTGCACGCTTGCCCCCGTCAGCAGGCTGAGGATCGAAAATAGCATCGCGCTTCCTCAGCGCCGGGCGAGGAAGGCGATGGCAAGGCCGAAAGCGGCTGCAGCGGCGATGGTTGCCAGCGGATGCTTGCGCACGGTATCGCGCATTTCCGTCGCGCCGCGCTCATAGCCGTGCTGCAATTCGCGCAGCAGATCCTCGCTGCGGCCGAGCAGTTCCTCATAGCCTGCGCCGGCCTGGCTGCGGATTTTTTCGCCCTGGTGGCGTGAGCTCTTGCCGACGAGGCGCGTCAGTTCCGCGAGTTCGCCGCGCAGCGCCTCGACCTGCTCCTCGATGCCGGATTCCAAATTGTGGAAGGTCCCGTTGCGGCGGCTGCGGCCGGACTGGAAGATAGAATAGCTCATGGCTGTCTCCATTGGCTGGGGCGCGCGCAAGCCCGCCTATTTCGCACGAGGGTCACCACCGTCCGTTGCATGAATGATATCGCCCGGCATTGACCCAGATCACTGCCGACAACGTGCCGGGCGATCAAAAGTTCCGCCCGCGCGGCGTTCAGGGGCGGGAAATGGCGCTGTGGGCGAGCACAAAGGGCGTGCCATCGGCCGGCACCTGGTTGATGCGCAGCGCGCAGCCGAACACCGAGAGCATCGTTTCGTTCGTCAGCACTTCGCCGATGTTGCCGGCGGCGGCGAGGCGGCCGGATTTCATCAGCACGATGCGGTCGGCAAAGAGCGCCGTCAGGTTGAGATCGTGCATGACGGCGATGACACCGCCGCCGCGTTCGCAGAAATTGCGGGCGAGCGTCATGATGGTCAGCTGGTGGCTGATGTCGAGGCTCGAGACCGGTTCATCAAGCAGCAGCCAGCAGGGCTTGCCGTCGATGATGGGCTCGGCGATCTGGCAGAGCACGCGGGCAAGCTGCACACGCTGCTGCTCGCCGCCGGAGAGTTCCTGATAGAAACGGCCTTCGAAGCCGGTCAAGTCGACGGATGCAAGCGCTGCCGCCGCCGTCTGCTCGGCCTTGTCGGGATGCAGGTTGAGGCCTGATGTCAGGCCCATGCGGACGATCTCGCGCACGGTAAAGGGAAAGGAGATGGTGCTTGCCTGCGGCAGCACGCCACGAATGGCAGCAAGCTGCCAGGGTTTCAGCACCTTCACCTCTTTGCCGCCGATGCGCACCGAGCCGCCATAGGCAAGTTCACCGGAGATGGCTTTCATCGTCGTCGTCTTGCCGGAGCCGTTCGGCCCGGCAATCGCCGTCAGCTCCCCGGCTCTTGCGGTGAAGGAGACGTCGCTGATGATGGCTTTGCCGGAAAGGCGCACGGAGACGCCGGAAACTTCGATCATCTAAATGTCACTCGCGGGGGTCACTCACCGGGGTCACTCACAGGGCAAGGCGCGAACGCTGCCGCAGCAGGATCCACAGGAAGAACGGTCCGCCGACCGCCGCGGTGATGATGCCGATCGGCAGCTCGGCCGGGGCAACCAGGGTACGCGCCAGGACATCCGCGAAGATCAGCAGAGAGCCGCCGAGAAGAGCTGCGGCTGGCAGCAAGAAACGATGGTCGGGGCCGATCGCCATGCGCAGGATATGCGGCACGACGATCCCGACGAAACCGATGCCGCCGCTGACGGCGACGGACGCGCCGGTCGCCGCAGCGACACCGACGATCGCGACATTCTTCAGCCGCTGCACCGGAACGCCCATATGAAAGGCGGCCGCCTCGCCGAGCGTGATGGCATTGAGGCCGCGGGCCATGAAGGGCAGGGCGGTGAAGGACAACAGGATGATCGGGCTGGCGGCGGCGATCTTCGTCCAGGTGGCGCCGGCAAGCGAGCCCATGCTCCAGAAGGTCAGGTCGCGCAGCTGCTGGTCGTTGGCCATGTAGATCAGCAGTCCCGTAATGGCGAGGGCGAGTGCGCCGAGCGCGATGCCGGCAAGCAGCATCGTCGCCACCGAGGTCTGGCCATGGCGGGTGGCGATCCTGTAGAGCAGCAGCGTCGTGACGAGGCCGCCGCCGAAGGCCGCCGTCGGCAGAGCGTAGATACCGAGAAGTGCTTCGAGCGGAGCAGCGATGCCGCCGCCGAGCACGATCATTGCGACCGCGCCGAGGCTTGCACCGGAGGAGACGCCGACGAGGCCGGGATCGGCTAGCGGATTGCGGAACAGGCCCTGCATCACCGTGCCGGAAACGGCCAGCGAAGCGCCGATCACGAAACCGAGGATCGCCCTCGGCAGGCGGATATCGAAGATGATGATCCGGTCACGCGTGCTGAGCGCCGCCTCGGAGCCGGCCATGTTGCTGATGACGTCGAGGATCGAGGCATCCGAGGCGCCTGTCGTCACCGAAAACAGCATCGAAAAGACCGAGCCGACGACGAGCAGCGCGATCGCCAGCAAGGCGAGCCGCGTCCTGTCGCCCGCCTGCCTGATTTCGCGGATGTCCGCCATCGGGAATCGTCGCCTTTGTTCCATCATGGCTTGCGGCAGGGCCATGATCAGCCCCCGTAGATCGCCGTGTTGAGCTCACGCGCGGCGGCTGCGGTGCGCGGGCCGAAGCCGAGCAGGTAGACGCCATCCATTCGGATGATCGCTTTTTTCTCGCCTGCCGGCGTCAGTGCTATCGCCGGCTGAGCCAGCAGGTCCTCGTTCTTGGTGCCTGCGCCGTCGCCGCGGTTCATCATCAGGATGATGTCGGGCTTGGCTTCGATGATCGCCTCGTCCGTCAGCGGCTTGTAGCCCGGGAATGCGCCGACGGCGTTGATGGCGCCGGCGAGCTTGACGATGCCATCGGCGGCCGTGCCGGTGCCCGATGCCATGATCCGGCCGTTCTGGGCGCTGAGGATGAAGAGAACGCGCTTACGCTCGGCCTCCGGGCGCTTTTCGGCATCGGCGATCGCCGCGTCGAGATCGGCTGCGACTTTTTCTTCAAGTGCCTTCGCCTTGTCGGGCACGCCCAGCAGCGTGCCGACGCGGTCGATCTTGGCGATGATGCCGTCGCGGGTAAAGGCGCTCGGCACGGTCTCGAAGGGCACGCTGGCATTCTTCAGCACGGCCAGCGCTTCCTGTGGGCCCGAACCCTCGACGGCGATGATTGCCGTCGGGTTCATGGCGAGGATGCCTTCCGGCGAGAGCGCACGCATGTAACCGACGTTGGGCAGCTTCAGCGCCGCCTCAGGATACATGCTCGTCGTGTCGCGGGCGATGAGCCGGCTTTCCTCGCCGAGCGCATAGACGATCTCGGTGATGTCGCCGCCGACCGAAACCAGGCGCGACGTGTCGAGCTTCTTTTCCTCGGCGTGAGCGGCACGAACGAAGGAGAAGCCTTCGATCGGCCCCGTCGGGATCAGCGGCAGCGCCATGACCGCCGCCGTCAGGGCCAGTTCCCAAGGGCGGATCCGGCGCAGATTGTTACGCATCGTCATCGTTGCGATCCTTATGCGGCCACACTTGCTGCCCGCGGCAGGTTTTCCATGATCTCGCGCCACTCGGCGCGTTCGTCGGAACCTTCCTTCCGCTTGCCGAAGAACTGAATGATCATCTTGCCTTCGGCATTGTAAGCCTCCAGCGAGGTGACATGGCCGTCCGTGGTCGGCTTGCGTACGGCCCAGGTCTCGGCGATGTGATCCTGGCGCAGATGCAGGTGAAAGGTCGGGTCCATGATATTGATCCACGGACCCATCGGCTGCACGTTGAAGATCGGGCCGGAATGGATCTGGACGATGCCGTTATTGGCGACGAAGCACATGATCGGCAGGCCGGATTTCACCGAGGCATGCATCATGTCTGCCGTCGCGCTGTTGTCGAGCTTCCAGGCATAGTCGTCGCCGACGGTGCGCACAGCCGCCTGGCGGCCGATCTTCAGGCGCTTCAGCATGCCGAAGAACTCATGCGTATCGGTGAGCTTGCTCCAGTTGTCGCGCAGCTCGTCGCGGCTGACGTCGGCGGTTTCATCGACGGCATTTAGGGTCTCAGCCTCGACAAATTGCTGCGACTGGTCTTCCAGCTTCAACTCGGCGACGATTGCGTGATAGGCCTCGACATTCGAGCTCGGGCGCAGGTGCACCTTGTGCACGGCGTTGCCCGCCTTGTCGAAATATTGCAGGCTGAGGCGCTCCTGGTCACCATCCTTCTTGGATACGGCGAAACCATGCTCCCAGCGGCTCGGGAAGATGCGCAGATCGATATTCTCGCCGAGAACGATCGCGGCCTGCGCGCCGCTCTTGATGTTTTCGAAGACACCGATCTTCTCGTGAACGGCACTTTCGTTGCGCGACAGCGCCATCACTTCGCCGAGGCCGGCCACGCGCTCGAGAAGCTTCAGCGCGCTGCCATCGATGCGCGTCACGCTGATACCGGTTTCGGCGGCGACGAGGGCTGCCTCGGAAATCTTCAGTTGGGCGGCGATATCGCGCTCGCGCAGTTTCGGATTCTCAGCGCGAAACGCGCGGATTTCGGCTGGCGCCGGTCTTGTCTGTTCGGTCATGTCCTACCCTACTTATTGAGAATGAGCTTGCCCTGACGGGTGATCTTCAGGCGATAGACCAGGCCGTCGTGTCTAATCATGATCTCGTTCGTGCCGCGGAAAAGATCCGCGCTTTCGACGATCCGGTGCTGCGCCGCAGGCTCGCTCTGCAGCGGCACGTGCTTAAAGTTATCTGGCTTTTCAACCATCATTTCGGTTGGCAATTCCGTGAGGCCGGTGATCAGGGTCCCCGGTTGTGATGACAATTATCTTGACTTTCTTACTCATAGTTTTTTAAAGACGCAATAGGAGACTAATGCAGTCAAGTTTTTGAGATTGCTGATATGAGGCTGCCTGGCGGCGGTTCGCGACAATGGCGGAGAAGATGATGACGGTGAGGTTTGCGGCTGTTGCAGCCGGCATGGTGATGGCGGTTTCAGGTATATGCCAGGCGCAGGATGCGGCAACCGCCAAACTGGATGTCGAGCTCAACGCTCTGGCGCCATCGCAAAAGGGCTGCATGATGACCTTCGTCGCCGAGAACAATCTCCAGACGCCGATCAACAAGATCTCCTTCGAGCTTGCCTTCTTCAACGACAAGAATGCCGTCGACCGCATCACCGTACTCGACTTCCGCGATCTGCCGCAGGGCAAGAAGCGCGTGCGCCAGTTCGATATGCCGAATGTGAAGTGCGAGACGGTCACGCGCATCCTCATCAACGATACGCCTGTCTGCGACGGTCCGGCGGCCGGCGAATGCATGAAGGGTCTCGTCACCCGCTCGCAGATTTCGGTTCCCTTCGAGGGCTAAGAATACGCCGGGGATGATTCCCGGCGGACATGTTTCAGGCTGTCCGAGGCATACAAATGGCAATTTCAGCGAAGACCAGATCGAGACAGGTGCTCATCGGGGAGCCGGACGCTGACGGCGGTCTGAACGACAATAACATGCATCCCGGCCACGAGCTTTCCGACCTGCGCAATGTGCAGCGGCAGCCCGCCGGCGAGGCTGTGGTCCATTATGCGCGCTTCGCGCAAATCTCCTCCTTTCCCGATCATCCGGAAACCGCGTCGGATGCTGTCGCCGCCGCGCCGCCGATGGATGCGGCGGTCGAAAAGCAGGAAGACGAGAAGAAGCCGGTGCGGCGACGGGTGGCGCTGACTTGTGTCGGGTCGTTCTTTTTCCATGCAGGTTTGGTGGTCGCTCTTACTCTGTTTGTGCCGAAACCACCGAACGAAGTGATTGAAGATGCCGGTGAGGCCGTCAGCGTCGTCGTATTTGGTGACTTCGATGTTGACCAGACGTCGGCAGGTGATCCCGAGCTGGAAGTGAAGCCGGAGGAAATTGCCGCTGAGGAGGTTAAGCCGGCTACGGTCCAATCGACCACTGAGACTGACGAAGTTCAACCAACAGAGATGCAGCCCGAGCAGGCGAAACCAGTTGAGGCCGAATCTGTGGAAGCCGTGTCGCCTTCGCAGGAGGTGACACGTGCTTCGCCCGAGACAGTTGTAGCCGCGGAGCCGGAGATTCTTGTTTCTCAGAATCCTGCCGAAACTTTCGTCGCACAGCCGATGGCAATGGCAGTGCCGGAGCAGCCCGCGCCTGAAATCATGCCGACTACAGTACCAGAACAGGTGGCGACGGTGCAGCCGACCGAAGTTCAGCCAGAGGAAGTGAAGCCAGTCGAGGCTGCCGAAGTCTCGCCGGAGCCTGAAGAAAGGCCCGAGCCGCAACCGAAGTCGAAGATTGAAAAGCCGAAACCGGATGAAAAGAAGCAGCCTCGGAAGAAGGTGGAGCCTACGGGTGGAAAAAATGGCACGGATCGCAAAGACACGACGAGGGGCGTAGCGACCGGTCAGGACGCGCCAGAGTTTAATGGCATGGCAACGACAGCGGGCAGAGGCGACGGCATTGGAAGCGCAGCTGTAGCGAATTATCCAGGCAAGGTGCAGAAGCGTATTCGCCGCGCAATTCGAGTGCCTAACGAATACAAGAGAATGGGCGAGGCCATTTCCGTGCGCGTCAGATTGACGATTGATGGAACGGGTAGGCTGTCCTCAGTCTCCGTTGCCGGCAGTTCAGGTATTCCGGAGTTGGACAAGGCTGCTCTTGACGGCGTGCGCCGCGCCGCGCCGTTTCCGCCATTGCCCCCCCAGTGGGGCAAGGCTAGCTGGAGCTTCACTCAGGAGGTTCAGGTTACCTCTCGATAAAATATGATAAAAACAATCAACTTTATACTTTACTCTAAAAATCAAGTTTAATAAGGTCCACCCGCACACGCAGGAATCGTGTGACGATCAACGAGCGAACGGGTGGCATATGGCTCGCAAGGGCAAGAAGGGTTCGAACCGGGAGGTCCGCGATAGCGCGGGCGAGGACACCGGTCAGGCATCCCTCGGACGGTCCAAACTGGATGGCCGCAGTTTCCTCTATGTCGGTGGCCGTGACTGCCAGGTGGCGCATCTTCGCCAGATCGCCAGCAATTTCGGCGCTGAGCTCATCCACCATGATGGCGGTCTGCGCGAAGCGGTTTCCCGCATCGATACTCTGCTTCCCTCGGTCGACTGCGTCTTCTGCCCCATCGACTGTATCAGCCACGATGCCTGCCTGCGTGTGAAGACCGGCTGCAAGAAGTTCAGCAAGACCTTCATCCCGCTTCGCAACGGCAGCAAGTCCAGCCTGGAGCGTGCGCTGCAGACGATGAGCGAACGAGACAATTCCCGATGAACGACCAGCGCCCCGACGGCTTCACCATGATCGGCCTGCATAAGCTCGCCGCGCAGACAGGCGAGGGCCTCGTGCCCGAACTCTATGAACTTTTCCAGCAGCATGCCGAACGCCAGCAGATCTACCAGAATGTGACGCTGTTCCCGACCTGGGAAGCGCGCATGCCCGGGGAAGCGACAACAAGACCGCTTGGCCCAGCAGCGGCAAACGGCGATAATGTTCTCGCCTTTCCCTTGCGTTCTGCAAGGGCGGGCAAGAGGAAATCGTAGGGAGATTCCATGTATATCGCAATGAACCGCTTCAAGGTTGCAACCGGCAGCGAAGGCGATTTCGAGACGGTCTGGCGTAATCGCGATTCCAGCCTGCCCGAGGTGCCTGGTTTCGTCGAATTCCGCCTGCTGCGCGGCAAGGCCAACGAAGAGGAGGGCTATACGCTCTATTCCTCGCACACGGTCTGGAAAAGCGAAGCGGATTTTCAGAACTGGACTAAGTCCGAGAGCTTTCGCGCGGCGCACCGCAATGCCGGCGATCACAAGGCGATCTACAAGGGGCCGCCGGTCTTCGAAGGCTTTAACGTGGTCGACGGCATTTAATTTTGGTTGTTGCGGTTTTCATGCGCAAAGGCGGGAAAGCGACGCCCGGGTGTTGAAGCTTCGACTTGCAGGAGCAAGCCGGCTGGAGCTGATCGAGGTTAAGCGGTTTGCCTCGCTAATGCTTGGTTTTTCCATTCGCTCTGCACCTCCCCTCCCGTCATTACTGTGCTTGTCACAGGATGAGGGAGGAGAGGCGAAACTTCCCGTCAGCCGCCTCTATATCCCGCATGCCGCGAGCGATTTTACGAGCGCGTCTTCAGAAGGGGAGCCGCCCCGACGCTTCTCACGCCTTAACCCGGAAGACAGCGCCTGCCGCAACGGCCAGCCAGCCAAGCATCATCGCCCAGCCGCCGGTCGGCGCGGCATAGGGGAAGAGGCCGGAGCCGGCAAATCGCAGGGTGACGAGATCGCCCGCAAAAAGCAGTGTTCCGACAATCATTAGCAAACCGGCCAGCCAGGCGGTTCTAAGCCTGGCGTTGCCGAGCGCCAATGCCAGCAGGGCGGGGGCGTGGGCAAGGCACATGGCAGATGCGGATGCCGCAAGATTGGCCTCGCCGCCGCCGTGGGCAGCAAGGGCGGCAAGCGCCACGCCGGCAACGCCGAACAGGCCGGCGAAGAGATAGAGCACCGGCTCCAGACGCGCGTTCAAGCTCATGGTTGTTCCTTGTTGTCGGGGACCTTGTTCTGCATGTGATAGGCGAGCCGTTCCACCGGCGCCCAGATGAGATCGCGCAGCGCCTGGCTTGCGATCGTCTCGTCCAGGGCGCGGCGGAAGCAGAGCAGCCATTCGTCGCGCTCCACAGGGCCGATCTCGGCGACGAAATGGCGGCTGCGCAGGCGCGGATGGCCGCGCTTGTCGGTATAGAGCGGGGGGCCGCCGAGATAACCGCTCATATACTCGTAGAATTTCTCTTCACTGCCCGTAAGGCTCGGCGGGTGCACGGCGCGCACGTTTCTCGCCTCCGGCAGCGTGTCCATCAGCTCGTCGAAGCGGTGCGTCAACGCCCGTACGACAGGATCGCCGCCGATCGCCTCATAGAGTGTGGTGACCTTTTCCGTCACGAAACCATCCCATGCCATCCTGATCCCCCAGGCCCTTCATGCACCGGGCGGAAAATGATCGCAACTGTCATCAAGGTGCCGCGGCATTTCGCGCATAATGCCGGGACGGAAGGGCGTGGCCGATTCCTCTTGACAAAACCGTCCGGACGGTATCTTTTATTTGCATGTCGAACGCTCATCATCGCAAGAAACAGCCCGTGCTCGTGCGCCAGCAGTTGCTGGAGGTCGCCGCGCGCCTTGCTGCCAGCGACGGCATGGCCGCCGTCACGCTCGATGCGGTTTCCGCTGCGTCCAGCGTCAGCAAGGGTGGGCTGCTGCATCACTTCCCAACAAAGAATGCGCTGCTCGATGCCCTGTTCGAGAGCCTGCTCGAAAAGTTCGACGCCGATATAGAGGAACTGATGCGCGGCGATCCGCTGCCGCAGGGGCGCTTCACCCGCGCCTATCTCAGAGCGGTATCCGGTCTCAAGGAACGCCCCGACGATTCCCGGAGTTGGA
This sequence comes from Rhizobium sp. WYCCWR10014, assembly GCF_001657485.1. Lineage (GTDB taxonomy): Bacteria > Pseudomonadota > Alphaproteobacteria > Rhizobiales > Rhizobiaceae > Rhizobium. The sequence goes on along the minus strand of NZ_LXFU01000037.1, from coordinate 626,262 downwards.
CGCAAGTGACGATCGCGCTTCTTGCCGAGCCCCGGCTGCGTCTTCGCTGGCGCCAATGGGTGCAGGCGCGAGCCGAGGAATATATCGGCACCGATTCCTCCCTCGACACGCAAGTCGTGCGTTTCGCCGCCGACGGACTTTGGTTCGCGGACACGTTGGAAAGCCATGATATCAACGGCGTTCTGAGGCGGGATCTTATCGATCGCCTTGTCGAACTGACCGGCAGGTAATTCGAAAAGGAATCCGCCATGAGCCAGGCCGCCGTCTACGGGCTGCTGTTTGCAGCTATCGTGCTCGAAGTCATCGGCACGACCGCGCTGCAGCTATCGCAGCAGTTCACCCGCATCGGGCCGACGGCACTCGTCGTCGCCTGTTATGCTGCCGCCTTCTATTGCCTGTCGCTCACGCTGAAAAGCATCCCCGTCGGTATCGCCTATGCGATTTGGAGCGCTTTGGGAATCGTGCTGATTTCCTCGGTCGGTCTGGTCTTCTTCAAGCAGCGCCTCGACCTGCCGGCAGTCGTGGGGCTCGGGCTGATCATATCGGGCGTTGTGGTCGTCAATCTATTCTCGAAATCCGTTTCGCATTGATATTGCTGCGATATTGGCAGGCGGTTTCTCCGCCTCCGGCCGGTAAATTTTCCCCTTTGTCAAAATACTGACAAAGGTCTATGTGTTCTTTGGACGTGGAGGAGACGAGGCGCAGCCAGCGCTGTTTTCCAAAGCGCTTTGAATCCTGCCTTCCCGCCTATCGATACTTCCAGGTTCTACAGGAGCACATCATGGCCATTCGCACCGTCGTCTGGGGAGAGAATATCCACGAGAATACCAATGCCATCGTCCGGGATATTTATCCCGAAGGCATGCACACGACGATCGCCAACGCGTTGAATAGCGATTCCGATATCTCGGCGACGACAGCGACGCTGCAGGAGCCGGAACACGGCCTCAGCGAAGCCCGCCTTACTGAGACCGACGTGTTGACCTGGTGGGGCCACAAGGATCACGGCGCGGTCTCCGATGTCGTTGTCGAGCGTGTCGCCAAGCGCGTCTGGGAAGGCATGGGCCTGCTGGTGCTGCATTCAGGCCATTTCTCCAAGATCTTCAAGCGGCTGATGGGCACGCCCTGCGCGCTGAAATGGCGCGAGGCGGGCGAGCGCGAGCGTCTGTGGACGATCAATCAGCGCCATCCGATCGCCGCAGGCATCGGCGAGCATTTCGAGCTTGAGAACGAGGAAATGTACGGCGAGCAGTTCTCGGTGCCGGAGCCGCTCGAAACGGTGTTCATCTCCTGGTTCCAGGGCGGCGAAGTGTTCCGCTCGGGCCTGACCTGGCGCCGTGGCGCCGGCAATATCTTCTATTTCCGCCCCGGCCACGAGACCTATCCCACCTATCACGACGTCAATGTCCAGAAGGTGCTGATCAATGGTGTGAAGTGGGCTTATAACCCTCAGGGGTCGTTGACTGGTATCACCGACGCCCCAAATGTGCCGGTAGAAAAAGCACTGGAGCCGATCGTCGAACGCGGCCCGAAACTGCACCACTCCGGCGAAGCCGGTTACCGCTGAGGAGCATCCATGCGACTACTCGTTCTTGGCACCGGCGTGATGGCGAAAAACCAGCTCGCTCGCTTCCCCCTGATCGACGGCGTGACGGTGGTCGGCGCCGTCGACACCGATCCTGAGCGGCTTTCGGCCTTCGCCGACAAGTTCAACATCGAAAAGCGGTTTCTTTCACTGGAGGAGGCGATCGCCTGGGGTGAATTCGATGCGGCGACGAACGTGACGCCCGACCGCATCCATCACCCGACGACGATGGCTCTGATTGCCGCCGGCAAGCACGTCTTCTGCGAAAAACCGCTGGCGGAGAATTATGCGAAGGCGCTGGAGATGACGGAGGCGGCCGAAAAAGCCGGCGTCATCAACATGGTGAACCTCACCTATCGCAACGTGGCGCCGCTGCAGCGCGCCCGTGAGATGGTGCTCGCCGGCGAGCTCGGCACGATCAGGCACGTGGAAGCCTCTTATCTCCAGAGCTGGCTGGTGTCGCGCGCCTGGGGCGACTGGCGCACGGAATCGACCTGGCTCTGGCGGCTTTCCACCGGGCACGGTTCGAACGGCGTGCTCGGCGATGTCGGCATCCATATCCTCGATTTCGCCGCCTATGGTGCGGCGACCGACATCGACCACGTCTTTGCGCGGTTGAAGACCTTTAACAAGGCGCCGGGCGGCCAGATCGGCGAATATCTGCTCGATGCCAATGACAGCTTCACCATGTCTGTCGATTTCGCCAATGGTGCACTCGGCGTCATCCATGCCAGCCGTTGGGCGACAGGGCATCTGAACGAGTTGAAGCTGCGCATTTATGGCGAGAGAGGCAGCCTTGAGGTCATCCATCGTCCCAGCGGCTCCGAGCTGCATGGCTGCCTCGGCGAGGATGTCGAAACCGCCACCTGGACGAAGATCGAGGTTGAACCGGTGGCGACCAACTACCAGCGTTTTGCCGAGGCCGTGGCAAGCGGCATCCAGCCGGATCCGAACTTCCGCCACGCCGCCAACCTGCAGAAGGTGCTCGACCTTGCGATGGTGACCGAGCGCGAGCGGCGCGAGCTGAAGGTCTGATCCTGTCCGCTGGATAGGCCGCCGTTCATCCGACGGCAGCTTATCCAGCGCATCGGCGCGTTGATCCGCTTTTCGTTTGCGAGACTTTCACGCTATGCTTCTGCATGGTCAGCTCGACGCTCTCCTTTGGTCCGTTCGTTTACGATCCCGTGACAGGAATCCTGTGGCGGGACGGGAAGTCCGTTGCGACAGGAGCGCGGCCGGTAGCGCTGCTGGGCATGCTGCTGGAGGCCGAGGGCCGGGTCGTCACCAAGGCGGATCTGATAGAGCGGGCCTGGCCGGGGCTTGCCGTGGAAGAAGGCAACCTCACGGTTCAGATTGCCACGCTCAGGAAGCTTCTGGGCGCAAGGTCCGATGGCACGGACTGGATCGTCACCGTTCCCAGGGTCGGTTATCGCCTGCCGCGCCAGGACGATGCAGGGATGGCGCCTGCAGCGCCGCAGCTGCCTTCCGTCGCGGTTCTTCCTTTCGTCAATCTCAGCGGCGATGTCGATCAGGATTATTTTGCCGATGGCGTGGTGACGGAGATCATCACGGCCCTTGCGCGCTTCCGCTCCTTTTCGGTCGTCTCGCGCTATTCCGCCTTCATTTACAAGGGACGCAGCATCGATGTGCGAGAGGTGGCCAGGGAATTGGGAGTGCGCTACCTGCTGGAAGGCAGCATCCGGCGGGAAGGCGGGCAGGTGCGTATCAATGTGCAACTGGTCGACGGCGTGACGGCGGCCAACCTCTGGGCTGATCATTTTGAAGACGGCATAAGCCACATCTTCGCCTTCCAGGACCGTATCACCGAACGCGTCGCCTCGATCGTCGAGCCGGCGATAGAGATCGCCGAAATCCAGAGGTCACGACGCGACAGGCCGAACAGCCCGGCAGTTTATGATCTCTATCTGCGTGCGCTTGCCGCGATCATCGACGAGTCGATCGAAAGCAACGCCGCCGCCTATACCTTGCTGCAGGAGGCTCTCGCCATGGAGCCGGAAAATGCGATGCTGCTTTCGCATGCCGCCTGGGCGCTCGAACACCGCATTACCATGGGCTGGCCGCGGCTTGGAGAGGACGACAAGGCGGAATGCATCAGCCTTGCCCGTCGCGGGCTCCAGCATTCGGCGGGCGATCCTCGGGTGATGGCTCATTGCGGCATGGCGCTGTTGCAGGTGGGCAAGGATTATGAAGGCGGCATGGCCGTGCTGGAGGCTGCCGCTGCGGCCAATCCCAACGATCTTCTGGTGGCGGCCTGTTCCGGTATTGCCGCCTTGCACTGCGGCGATATCGAACATGCGCTCGTGCGCCTGCACCGCGCGGTGAGATTGGGACCCCGCGATCCTGATGCGCGTTTTTCGCTGACGGGCATTGCCATGGCGGAAATCTTCCGCGGCAATTACGAGGCGGCACTTTCATACGCGTCACGTTCGCTGGCGCTCAATGCCCATTTCGACCCGACCTACTGGATGCTGATCGCCGCACACGCGCATCTCGGCAATATGGAGCAGGCGCAGCAGTTCCTGCGCGCGCTCGGAGCGATTGCACCTGATGTAACGCTGGAAGGCATTCTGGCAGGCCAGCCGGCCAAGGATCCCCAGCGTTTTGCGCCGGTTCTGGAAGGGCTGGCGCGCGCCGGCATGCGGCCGCGCCTATAGGCCTTTGCAAGTTTTTGCAACTTTTAGTTAGACCTTAAAGACATAGCATGACGCGTGGGCCACGCTGATCCCATCAACCGGGATGGGGGATCGGCTCATGCTTTCCAGCATGCACATTCTATCGCTCAAACAAGGCAAGCTTTACGGTGACCGAATTCCAATAGAGGCGCTGCCGCAGGGGTTTACGCTGCCACGTCACCTTCTCCGCCTGTTTAAGCGGATCGGCACCTGGTGCAGACGCACGAAAAACGGCCCCGCCGAAGCGGGGCCGGAAGTTGCCGAGCCGCAACAGGCGGCTTAGGTTGCCTGATTATTCTATCACCTGCACCACGCGGTGTGTGCGGGGTTCGACAATCACGTGTTGATTGTTGATGACCGTATAAGCGTATTTCGGATTGTCAGGCACCGGCGTCACGACAACGTCTGCTGGAAGCGGCTTGCCGACGACGATCGGTTCCTGGACCACCACGGAGGCGGTCGGGGCCGGCTGCTGCTGGACATAGGTGACGACCTCGCGCGGCGGAGGATCGACAACGGCACCGGCGACACCGCCAGCCACGCCGCCAATAGCAGCACCCACGGGACCACCGACGATCGCGCCGGTGATGGCGCCACCGGCGGCACCGGTGACGGCTCCGTCAGCCAGAGCATTGGTGGCAAGAGACGACAGCGCAAGGGCGCTGGAGACAAGTAGGATCTTGTACATTTTTGCTTCTCCTTTGCTGGGGTTGCGCTTGAGTAACGACCGCGCCAATCCGAGGTTCCGGCAGGAGAGAGTCACGCTTTGGAAGGCCGGTTCACATTCTGTGAGGTGGCCGAAGCACTGGTTTATTCCAGCCGCCGTCGGAAGAGCCAGGCGGCTGCGCTGAGGGTGACGGCTGCAATCAGCGCCAGCGGGATCGTCTGATTCACCACCTCGCTCAAGGGGATATCCTTGAGGAAGACGCCTTTGACGATCACCAGGAAATAGCGCAGCGGATTGATCAGGGTCACCGGCTGCAACCACCCGGGCATGTTTTCGATGGGCGTTGCAAAGCCTGAGAGCAGCATGGCCGGAACCATGAACAGGAAGGCGCCGAGGATCGCCTGCTGCTGTGTCATCGACAGCGCCGAGATGAACAGGCCAAGGCCGGCGACCGAACCGAGATAGAAGATTGCGCTGCCGTACAGCAGGAAGAGCGAGCCGCGCAGTGGCACCTCGAAGAGGAAGACGGCGGCCAGGATATAGACGGTGATGTGGAAGAGGCCGATCATCATCGGCGGGATCAGTTTGCCGATCAGGATCTCGTGGATGCGCAGCGGCGAGACCATCAACTGGTCGAAGGTGCCAAGCTCGCGCTCGCGGGCGATCGACAGCGCCGTGACGATCAGGCCAATCAGCAGCGCGATGCTGGCAATGAGGTTCGGCACCATGAACCATTGATAGGTGAGGTTCGGGTTGAACCAGTTGCGCGGCACGGTCGAGACGATATCGGCGCCGGCACGTTTGCCGGCCGGCGTCTCGGCGGCAAGCGCCGCCCCGATCTGCGAGAGATAACCCGCGACGATCTGCGAGGCGTTGGAGCGGCGGCCGTCGAGCACCACCTGCAGATCGGCCGGCGCTCCCGCCTCAATATTGCGGGAAAAGTCCGGGCCGATCTCGAGGGCGGCAATGGCCGTCTGGTTGTCTATCGCTGCCCGGACCTCCGTCTGGCTTCCTGCAATCTCGATTTTCCGGAAGGTCGGCGAGCCATCGATGCGCTCGATCAGTTCCTGGCCCCAGTGACCGCTGTCGCGGTTGAGGATCAGGACGTCGACATTGCGGACTTCGAGCGTCGCCGCATAGGAGAAGACGAGAAGCTGGACGATCGGCGGGCCGATCAGGATGGCGCGACCCTTGGGATCACGCAGGACGGCGAGCAATTCCTTGACGATCAGGGCGTAGAGCCTTGTCCACATCTCAACCGATCCTCTTTCTGGTGCTGCGGGCCGCAAGCGCGAACATGATGGCGCCGATCGTCAGCATCACGCCGATTGCCTGCAGAAACATCGGCCAGATGTCGCCGGCCAGGAACACCGTCTGCAGGCTGGGGATTAGGTAGCGCGCCGGCACGATGAAGGTGATCCACTGGATCACCACCGGCATGGAATTGATCTCGAAGAGGAATCCAGACAGCAGGAAAGCAGGGAGAAAGGCCGAGATCAGCGCCAGCTGCGAGGCAAGGAACTGGTTTTTCGTGGCCGTCGATATCAACAGGCCCTGGCCAAGCGCCGGGATCAGGAAAGCGGCCGACAGCGCGTAAAGAGCGGCGACGGAGCCGCGGAACGGCACACCGAAGAGAAAGACCGCAAGCAGCACGCAGAGCGTCATCGAGGTGAGGCCGAGCAGGAAATAGGGCAGGATCTTGCCGGCGAGCAGTTCGACCGCCGTCACCGGTGTCGCCATCATCGCCTCCATCGTACCCCGCTCCCATTCGCGGGCGACGACGAGCGAGGTCAGAAGCGTGCCGACCAGCGTCATGACGATGGCGATCGAGCCTGGCACGAGGAAATTGCGGCTGGTCAGTTCAGGATTGAACCAGAAACGCTGCTCGACCGAAATGGCGGGACTATGGGAGGCGACGTCCGCCTGCCTCTGCCGCTCCCAGTTGGCAACAGTGCCTTGGGCATAATTCTGCACGAAATTCGCCGTGTTCGGTTCCGAGCCATCGACGATCACCTGGATATCGGGCCGGTTGCCGGCGGTGTAGCGCGTGGTGAAATCGGCGGGGATGACGACAATGCCGCGCAGCTTGCCGAGCACGAGGTCTTCCTCGAACAGACGCCGGTCGCGGCCGATGGCCACATCGAAATAGCGCGAAGCCTGGAAACTGGCCGATAGATCCTGCGTCAGCGGCGTCATCTCCTCGGTCACGAGGCCGATGCGGGTGCGGGTGGTATCGAGCGAGACGCCGTAGCCGAAGAGAAATAGCAGGATCAGCGGCAGCACGAGGGCGATGAGGATACTGCTTGGATCGCGGATCGCCTGGAAGCTTTCCTTGCGCACCAGAGCTGAAAGACGCCGAAGTCGACCGGAGGAGGCGCTCATGCGGCATCCTCCGCTTCCGATTGCTGTACGAGGGCGATGAAGGCGTCCTCCATCGTCGGGTCCTGCAGCTCCTTGGTCGCGACGCGGGCCTTCAATTCATCGGGCGAACCGAGCGCGATCGAGCGGCCGCGATAGATCAGTGAGATCCGGTCGCAATATTCTGCCTCGTCCATGAAATGGGTGGTGACGAGCACGGTGACGCCCTTTTCGACCAGCGCATTGATATGCGTCCAGAATTCGCGCCGGGTGATAGGATCGACGCCGGAGGTGGGTTCGTCGAGGAAGAGAGCGCGAGGCTCGTGCATGACGGCGCAGGCGAGCGCCAACCGCTGTTTCAGGCCGAGCGGCAGGTCCTTGGCCGGCTGGCCGACATGGCGGCCGAAATCGAAGATGCTGGCCATCAGCGCGATGCGCTCGCGCCGATGTTTTCCGCGAAGGCCATAGACGCCGGAGAAGAATTCGAGGTTCTGCATGACGGTCAGATCGCCGTAGAGCGAGAATTTCTGCGCCATATAGCCAAGTTGGTTACGGGCCTCGGCGGCATCGCGGCGAAGGTCGAAACCGGCAACGCGGCCTTCGCCGCCGGTCGGCTTCAGCAGGCCGCAGAGCATCTTGAAGGTGGTGGATTTGCCGGCGCCGTTCGGGCCGAGCAGGCCGAAGATTTCGCCGCGGCGGATATCGAAGCTGATATTGTCGGCAGCGGTGAAATCGCCGAAGCGCTTGGTCAGCCCCTTTGCCTCGATCACCGGCCGATCGCCATCATCCTTCACTGGCTCCTGCGCCTCTGCCAGCCGCGAGCGGCCGCCGGGACCGCCGCCCAGCATGTCGATGAAGGCATCCTCGAAACGCGGCGGGGCAGGGGCGAGCGTCGCGCCATCGCCGGCCGAGCCGATATCCGGTTTCGCGTCCTTGGCGGCGACGAGGCGGATCGCCTCGCCCTGGATCACGCCGTCGATGACGCCATCGGCCTGCAGGAGTTCGGCAAGCACCTGCCGGCGGCGGCCGCTGACATCGGATACCCTGAAGACCCGGTCCTTGACGCGCTCGGTCATCTCCATCGGTTTTCCCGAAAAGAGCAGCTTGCCCTGGTTCAAAAGCAGCACGTGATCGCAGGCTTCCGCCTCATCCAGATAAGCGGTCGACCAAAGCACGCCGATGCCCTCTTTCGTCAGGTTCTCGACCATCTTCCAGAGGTCGCGGCGCGAGATCGGGTCGACGCCGACGCCCGGCTCGTCGAGCAGCAGCAGGCGCGGCTTTTTCAGAAGCGCGCAGGCAAGGCCGAGCTTCTGCTTCATGCCGCCGGAGAGTTTTCCGGCCAGCCGGCCGGTGAAGCGTTTGAGGTCGGTGAAGGTGAGCAATTCGTCGAAGGCGCTGGCGCGTTCGCTCTTCGGCAGCCCGCGCAGATCGGCATAGAGATCGAGGTTTTCCTGCACCGAGAGGTCCTCATAGAGGCCGAAGCGCTGCGGCATGTAGCCGATCGCCGCCTGGATGCCGGCGGCATTCTTCCTGGTGTCAAAGCCGAGAACCTCCATCGTTCCCACGTCGGGCAGCATCAGACCGGTCATCAGGCGGATCAGCGTTGTCTTGCCGGCGCCATCAGGGCCGACGAGGCCGGTGATTGCGCCGCCGCCGATCGCGCCGGAGACGGCGTCAAGGGCGGCCGGCGCGGTGCCAAAGCGCTTGGTGACGCCGTCGATCCGGACGAGCGGCTTGTCGTCCCGGCCGGTCTCGGCGGCGCTCATTGTTCGCCCGCTGTCGGTGTGGGAAAGCGCACGGTGACCGGCATGCCCTGGCGCAGATCTGGGCCGGGCTTGTCGATGACGATCCTCAGGCGATAGACGAGGTCGGTCCGGAGCTCCGGCGTCTCCACCGATTTCGGGGTGAACTCGGCGACCGGAGAGATGAAGCCGATCGTGCCTTCATAGGGCTTGTCAGGCGACGTATCGGAGGCGACAGAAACCTTCATGCCGGGATGGATGCGGCCGAGATCGGGTTCGGCGACATAGGTACGCACCCAGACGGGTTGGGTCAGAGACAACACGAAGACGGTGTCTGCCGGCGAGACGATCGCGCCATTCTCTCTGACGCGGGAGAGGATGACGCCGTCGTTCGGCGCGCGCAGTTCGGTATCTTCCAGAGAGGTGCGGGCGGAGGCAAGCGTTGCCTGCGCCGCCTTCAGCTGGGCGTCGGCAGCGGCGATATCCTCGACACGGGAGCCTTCCAACAGCAGTTTCAACGCCTCATTGGCGGAGTCGGAGCGTGCGGCGGCCATGGCCCTTGCAGCGGTCGCCTGATCAAGGCTTGCCTCGGAAATCGTGCCCTGGGGGCGCAATTGGCGGGCGCGGTCATAGGCGAGGTTGGCATTGCGGAGATCGGCGATACTTTCGTCATAGGCGGCGCGCGCCTGGGCGATCTCGGTCGGCCGCGGACCGGCCTTCAGCTTGTCGAGCGTTGCCTGGAGGGCTGCGACATTGGCTTCGCCCGAGCGGACCGCGAATTCATAGGGTGCTGCATCGAGCTTTGCCAGAACCGTTCCAGTTTTGATGACGTCGCCTTCGTCGGCATGGAGTTCGGCGAGACGGCCGCTGACACGGAAACCGAGCGAGACCTGGCGGATATCGACATTGCCGTAAAGGACGAACTCGCGGCGGGCCTCGGGCAACCAGCCGAGCTTTTCGGGCAGGCCGTGCCACCAAGCGGCAGCACTTGCCGCAACGAGAAGAAGGATGGCGATGGGAAGGATGCGTTTCATGCTGCACTTCCTTTTGGTGCGCTGATGGCATCGACCAGCTCTGCGGCGAGGCCGCGCACGGTTTCCACCTGTTCCGGGCCGACGCCGTCCCACTCCATCTGGGCGAGCACGGCTGCATGGGCGACGCGAAAGACGAGGATGCTGCCGAGAAGTGTGAAGGTGCGCAGGCGTACATGTTCCGAGGCGGGATCCTCATGAAGGATGGTGCCGATCAGCCGCCGGCCCATCTCGATCATCGGCCGCATGAGGCCCTGATAGATCCGTGTGAAGGCTTCTGTCGGCTCCATCTGCTCGCGGATCAGGAAGCGCGCCCAGGATTCGGATTCCTTGCCGACGAACAGCGTCACCATGGTCTGCAAAATCTCGGTCAGGAAATGGCGAGCCTCCGCTTCACCGAGCGGTTTGCCGGCAGCGTCGAGCGCCAGCAGATGCGCGCCGACGCGCGCCCTCATGTCACCGACATGCGTATTGATCCGCATCATCAGATATTCGGCGGTGGCGATGTAGAGACCTTCCTTGCTGCCGAAATAGTAGGGGATCGCCTGCAGGTTGACGCCGGCCGCTTCCGTGAGCTGGCGCGTCGAGGCGCCGTCGAAGCCATAACGGCCGAAGACATCGAGGGCGGCGGATAGCATCTTCTGACGCGCGATCTCGGCACGGGCGGAGGCCGGTGACGGGTTGTTGTGTTCTTGGGTCATGACAGTTCATAACGCTGATGGAGAAATAAGTCAATCGATTGATATATTTTGAAAGCAGATCTTATCGACCGATGCCTTTGCTGAGGCAAAGGCAAGAACGTGACATCGCTCATGGCTGGACGCGTGGTCTGATTGGGGGTCGAGATGTGCCGTTCAGCGGTTCAGCGTAGGGCGATCTCAGCTGTTCTGGAAAATGTTCGGAAACAAGGCAAAGAGGCCCGTGGGGACGGGTCTCTCAGGGTTCTCGGGGTGGGAAGAGGAACCAAGCCTCGGGGTCGGCTGCTAACAGGTAGCGATACAATATCGCTAATTTTCACGACACTAATATGTCTGGTGCCCACCGGCTGCGAAACAAAAAGCCCGCCACTTTTTCGTGATCCTTGCGGCTATGTTTTGACACAAAACTGCCTTGCTCTTTCCGTATCGCCGTTTCGATGCGTATTCAAATTTATATTATCGCGCTGCTGCTCAGCGCCATCATGTGGTCGATCTCGTTCGATGCGGCGCGCGAATCCTATCATGCCGCGCAAAGCGCGGGCGTGATGCCGAACCTGCATATCAACAAGAAGCTGGATCGCATTTTGTAGACTGCGATACAGCATCCAGGTCATTGCCGATGTTGTGCACTCGGACCGCGGGCCGGACCCCATTTTTTTCGTCTCAAGCCCTTTTGGACAGAAAATCAAATTTCGTAAAATTTGACCGATCCGCTTAAAAGCCCTGAAAATACTGATGTGTAGAGTGGTCTCATGAAAGCGACCGAAGCGTGGACAGACGCATCGATCGTTTGGAGCCGGGCAAACCGAAAGCCCGCCGATCCGCAAACGGGGACTTCAACATGCACAGAACTCTTGCCGTCATCGCCTTGACCCTGACCATCACTGCTGCTGCCGAGCCGGCATTCGCGATCGGCCCCGCCAGCCTTGCCCGCGACCTGATGTACACCTCCGCCATCGGCCATGCGCCCGAAGTTCCGCTGACGACCCGCGCCGGTTTCGTGCGCCCAGGCGTTCCTTTCGTCCTGCGCAGCCCGGCTGCGGTCGAGGGCGAGGGCTATCGGCTCAAGACCTATTCGCAGAGCCTGACCGTTGTCGTCGGTTACGTGTTTTCGACGGCGGTCGAGGCCGTCCAGGCCGTTACGTTTCTTCGCTGACACCTGGCCAGATTCTAGGTCGATCCGGCCTAAAATCATCCTTATCTAGGCGTCGAGTCCGCTGCGTACGTCGAGATACCAGTCGACAAAGGCCTTGACGCCGACCTCCAAGGTCGTATCCGGCTTGTATCCGGTCAGCGCGACCAGCAGATCGGGGGCTGCGAAGGTGCGCGGCACGTCACCCTTCTGCATCGCCAGCATCTTGCGAATGGCAGGACGGCCAAGCGCCTTTTCCACCGTTTCGACGAAATCCATCAGGCTGACCGGCTGGCCTCCGCCAATATTGACGACGCGAAAGGGCGCCTGGTGCGAGAGCGTTTCGACAGCCGTGTTTTCGAGGCGATTTTCCTCGGACGGGACGACCGCCGATAGCCTGACGATCGCCTCGATGAGATCGTCTATATAGGTGAAGTCACGGCTCATGTTGCCTTCGCCGTAGATCTCGATCGGCTGGCCTTCAAGCATGTTCTTGGTGAATTTGAACAGCGCCATGTCAGGGCGGCCCCACGGGCCATAGACGGTGAAAAAACGAAAGGCCGTGGTCGGAATCTTGTGAAGATGGGCATAACTGTGCGCCATCAGTTCCATCGATTTCTTCGTCGCCGCATAGATGGTCAGCGGCTCGTCGGCGCGATCGGTTTCGCGAAAGGGGACGGTTGCATTGGCGCCGTAGATCGATGATGTCGAGGCCAGCATCAGATGGCGGATTTCGACGCGACGCGCGATTTCCATGATATTCCACGAGCCTTCGACGTTCGAACGAAGATAGGCCTCTGGATTTTCCAGGCTGTAGCGCACGCCGGCCTGTGCGGCGAGGTGGATCAGAATGTCGGGCTTGGCCGCCAGAACCGCCGCTTCCAGCGCTGGGCGGTCCTCGAGCATCGCGATGACGGGTTTGAAGGCCGGAAACTGGGAGAGTGCCGCATGGCGCATCTCCTTGAGCTTGACGTTGTAATAGGGGGTCAGGCCGTCGAAGCCTGTGACGTCATGCCCCTCTTGCAGCAGGCGCCTGGCCAGATGGAAACCGATAAAGCCGGCAGTCCCTGTAATGAAGTAGCGCATTCCCACCTTTTCTCGACTTCCTGCCGACGGCAAAGAGCCGATTCCGTATCAAGTGACCCCACTTACAAGATAAAAAGAGGCCGAGTCGATAGATCTTTGAACGAGAAGGCCACAGCACCGTCACTACCGTCGGCGGCCTGTCCTCAGCTGCCTTGCCGGATGAGAGCGGGAGCATCGATATCGTCCGTCGGTCAGCCGCAACTCCCGGCCGTTATGCTGCATTGCAACATGGTGGCTTGCATGTTATGGCCGGCCGGTCGTCTGCAAGCAGGTCAGCATCGATGAGAGATATAATTTATTGGATTCTCTGCGCGTTTCTGACCGTTGCCATCGCGATCGTGTCGTTACGCTATGTGACGAACTTCTGGCTTCTGTCCTTCGTCTACAGCTTTCAGATTCACCTCGGCGTCGTGTTCGTTGCTGCCGGTCTCGTCGTTCTGGCTATCAAAAGGCAGATTTACGGCTTTATCCTTTTGCTTGTCTCGCTTTTTCTCGTCGTTCACGGCGTGATCATGCTGCGCGAGTTCTCGGAGGGCGACAGAGGCACCGACAGGCCGCCGCTTTTTCGTCTGATGTCGTTCAACATCGCGATCGACAACTGGAAAAACTCGACCGAGATCACCGACATGGTGATCGCGTCAAATGCCGACGTCGTCAATCTGCTCGAAGCCAAGCCGCTGACGTTTCACCTGCAGCAATTGTTCAAGGCCTATCCCTACCATATCGGCTGCGATGCCGGGAAGGATACATGCGATACGCTGGTGCTGTCCAAACGCCCGTTCGTCAGCCGGCAGGTCGCAAGTATGGGGAGTCTCAGAAAAAACAGGCTTGTTATAGCAAGCGTCGACTTCGGAGGCGAGACCATCAATGTGGTTTCGGCGCACCTGACAAAACCATATTTCGACGATTTCCAGATGGCCGAATTGGAAGATCTCGGCAAAGCGCTTGGCTCGATCGACGGCCCTCTGGTGCTGTCAGGCGATTTCAACTCCTCGGCGATCGCCCCGAGCATCCAAGCTTTCCTGCGTGAGCAGAAGCTGAAAACGATCACGCCAGAACCGGCAACATGGCCAATCGGCGCCGGCGCGCTCGGGATCGCCATCGACCACATATTTGCGCGCGCGCCGCTTCATCTGACATCGCTGAAACGTCTCGACGACAACCTCGGCTCGAACCATTCGGGTCTGGTCGCCGACTTCATTCTCGACAAGAACGGCGAAACTTCACCGGCAAATTGACTTTGCCTGGGCAAGGAAATCTTGCCAAATCAGAATCTGGTTCGGCCGCCTTTTTTGTCGATCATCTGAAACTTCTTGCCGTCGGTTTTCACGTTGACGCAATCGGTCTTCTTGCTGGGGAACAGGACGCACACCTGGCCATTGGTTATCTTGTAGCCATTCTTATTGCCGTCGCGATATTCGTAGCCGTTCTTGCTTTCTTTCAGTTCGGACGTACCGGGCAGGTGCTGGCGAATTTCCGACTCGTTTGCGGTTCGCATGCTTGCCGTTTCGGCAAACGCCATTCCCGGCACCATGATTGCAAGAAATCCGGCGAGGACGGGCAAGGTACGCATCAGGGGGCTATCTCCGGTCATGTCTGTCGGTACATCCATTCTACGAGAACCCCAAGAGGAAATTCAACAGCGAGGATGGTCGCGCCGGAAAAAGCCCGACCATCGCTCCGGCTGCGATTTACGTTCTTCCAAACTCATCGACGATACGGATGATGTCGTCCTCGCCGAGATAGGAGCCCGTCTGAACCTCGATGAGCTCGAGAAGAATCTTTCCGGGGTTGGCGAGGCGGTGGACTTCGCCCAGCGGAATGTAGACGCTTTCGTTCTCGCGCAGCATACGCACGTTCTCACCGACCGTCACCTCAGCCGTTCCCTTGACGACGATCCAGTGTTCGGAGCGATGGTGGTGTTTTTGCAGCGATAGCTTCTTGCCCGGCGTGACGAAGATGCGCTTCACCTGGAAACGATCGCCGTTGAAGATGGAGGTATAGCCGCCCCAGGGGCGATAGGATGTCGGATGGGTTTCGGCGAATTTCGCCGTGGCGGACGTAGAGGCCAGCATCTTGACCAATTGTCCGACATTCTGGCTGTCTTTGAGCGGTCCGACATAGACGGCGTCTTCGCTGGCGATGACGGCGACATCATCCATGCCCTGGACGGCAAGATGCACGCCATGGGTCATGACGAGCGAGTTGCGGGTATTGACGACGGTGGTGTTGGCGGCGGCGACGTTGCCGTTGTCGTCGCGTGCGCCTGATTTCCAGACGGCATCCCAGCTACCCATGTCCGACCATTTGAACGGCGAGGGGACGATGGCGGCCTTGGACGTTTTTTCCATGATCGCATAGTCGATGGAGATATCGGGGCTCTTGGCGAAATGGTCGGCGTCGAGGCGGGTGAAATCGAGGTCGCGGCTTGCTTTCGACACGGCCTTGCTGGCCGCCTTAAGCACATCGGGCGCATGTTCCTGCAGTTCGGCGATGAGTTCCGTCACCGGGAACATGAAGATGCCTGAGTTCCAGTAGAAGCCGCCGTCGGCGAGCATCTGCTCGGCCTTCTCGAGTGCCGGCTTTTCGACAAAGCGCTTGACCTTGTGTGCACCGTTTTCGAGGGCAGCGCCGATCTCGATATAGCCGTAACCCGTCGCCGGCTCCGTCGGGGTGATGCCGAAAGTGACGAGGCTGCCTTCGGCAGCGGCATCGCGGGCGATGCGGATGCAATCGAAATAGCTCTTGTCGGCAAGGATCTCGTGATCCGAGGCGAGCATCTGAATGATGGTGTGCTTGCCGAAGAGGTCGGCGGCAAGCGTTGCGGCCGCTGCCACCGCCGCGGCTGTGTTGCGGGCGACCGGTTCGAGCAGGATCGCTGCGAGCGGGATGGCGCGTTCACGTGCCTGTTCGGCGACCAGGAAGCGGAATTCCTCATTGGTGACGACGATCGGGGCTTCATAGAGTTCGGGATCGGAAACGCGTTCGAGAGTTTCCTGAAACAGCGTCTTGTCGCCGACGAACTGGATGAATTGTTTCGGTGCGGTGGCACGGGAAAGCGGCCAGAGCCGCGTGCCTTTGCCGCCGGCCATGATCACGGGAACGATTTTCTGCGTCATAGGCGGGTTCCTTGAAATAAACGGCTTGTTCGTCGCATGTTACCGGGCGCCTGCCCAGTCTGTGATTCGATTGAGCCCTGTATCCAGCAGCTCCAGGGCTGCAGCTTCGCTGCCGGCCTCCGTGTAGCAGCGCATTTCCGGGGCATTGCCGGACGGGCGGAAATGAATGATGCCGCCATCCCTCAGCGTCACCCGAAGTCCGTCGATGTCCGATTTCGTCGCTACCTCGCCGATCGGCTGCAGGAAAGCCGAGAGATTTTCTTCCGAAGCGCGCAGATGCTCCATCAGCGCGGCACTCGTCTCCAGCGGAAAATTCTCCAGGCGATCGGCGGCGGCAAAGGGCAGGTGATAGGAGGCAGCAACGGCAGAAAGCGGCTGCCTGCGAATGGCAGCGAGCGACAGGATCGCGAGCATCGGGATAAAACAATCGCGCGTTGGCAGGGCTCGAACGCCTCTGCCGTTGATATCGAATACAGTTGCAGTCAGCAGCCCGCCATTGGCTTCAAAGCCCATGACATGGTCTTCGCCGGCCGCTACGGCCTCTTCCATGCCAGCGATGACGAAGGGCGAGCCGACGCGGGTGCGCCTGACGGCGAAAGAGCCCGCGGCCTCGATGCCCGAATTGGAGGTAACCGGTGTGACCACCGTGCCGGCGCCGAGGAAATTGGCTGCCACAAGGCCGAGAAGGTCACCGCGCAGCGGTGTGCCGGTTTCGTCTGCGACCAGCGGGCGGTCGCCGTCGCCATCGGTCGAGACGATCGCATCGAACCTGTGCTCGGACACCCAGCGCTTCATCAGCGTGATCGTCTCGTCGGAAACGGCTTCGGTGTCGACGGGAATGAAACTCTCCGAACGTCCAAGAGCGGTGATCTCGGCGCCGTAATGGGCGAGAACGTCAACCAGCAGGTCGCGGGCGACGGTGCTGTGCTGGTAGACGCCGATCTTCAGGCCGGACAGCGCACCTTGCGGAAGCAGAGTCGCATTGCGTTCAAAAAAGAGCTGCAGGCAAGCGGCCTCGTGGTCTTCCGTCTTGGCCGGTGCTTGTACCACCATTTCGCCGTTTCGTTCGATCTCGGCAGCCAATGTAGTAATCGCCGCCTCGTCCGATTTGTCGATCTCGCCATCCGGGCGATAAAACTTGATGCCGTTGCGGTCCGCCGGAATATGCGAGCCCGTAACCATCAGACATGCGGCGTTGCTCTCGAGCCCATAGAGGGCGAGTGCGGGTGTCGGTACATTGCCGCAGTCGAATATCCGAAAGCCGAGCACAGCGAGTGCATCGGCGCAATTTCCCGAGATTTCAGGGCTAGAATCGCGAAAATCGCGGCCGATCAGAATGGCATCGCCAGCTTTGGCCCTACCAGTTCCGAGCAGATATTTGCCGAACGCCGTGGCATAAAGGGCGGAGGCATGTCCCTTTAGATCCACTGAAAGTCCGCGAAGGCCACTCGTGCCGAATTTCATAGGAAGACATGACTCCGATTTCACAATCAAGGTTCTACTCAGGCCGCCTGCCGGCGTAAATACCGAAGCCATCATATAGTTAAATACGGACGATGATGCCTCGGACACCTCTCGCAATCTTCTCTCACCGAATTCTGAAGGTGTAGACGCATTGCCGCGCCGGCAGGCATTGCAGCGTAGATCGATTTTGTTAGAACCGTGTGTCCGTTGTTTCGTCCTATGCGAAGGATTTTCCTAGATGAATGATACATCCGTCAGTCTCGAGGAGAGCTGGAAGGCTGCGCTGGAGGGGGAGTTTTCAAGCCCCTACATGCAACAGCTCAAATCCTTCCTCGTCGCGCAGAAGCAGGTTGGCAAGCGGATTTTCCCCAAGGGCAGCGAATACTTCCGCGCCCTCGATCTGACGCCGCTCTCCAACGTCAAGGCCGTCATCCTCGGCCAGGATCCCTATCATGGGCTCGGGCAAGCCCATGGGCTGTGCTTCAGTGTCCGGCCGGGCGTGCGCATACCGCCCTCGCTGGTCAATATCTACAAGGAGATGGAGGCGGATCTTGGCATAGCGCCGGCACGTCACGGTTTTCTCGAACATTGGGCAAAGCAGGGCGTACTCCTGCTGAACAGCGTGCTGACTGTCGAGGAAGGGCAGGCGGCTGCTCATCAGGGCAAGGGGTGGGAACGCTTCACCGACGCCGTCATCCGCAAGGTCAACGATGATTGCGAATCCGTTGTCTTCATGCTCTGGGGCTCCTATGCCCAGCGCAAGGCCGCCTTTGTCGATACGACACAGCATCTCGTTCTCAGGGCGCCGCATCCCTCGCCGCTTTCGGCCCATAACGGTTTTTTCGGCTGCGGGCATTTTTCGAAGGCGAATGCCTTCTTGCAGTCACGCGGACGCGCGCCGATCGACTGGCAATTGCCGGCCAATCCCCATGACGCCTAGATGTGAACAGAGATTGGCGTTCGTTCACTAAAAGAAGACAATGCGTTTTGGTCTACGGGTCTGTTCTACGGGAGTTTCAGCGCGCATCTTAGCCTCATCGAAAGCCCGCAACGGCGGGCATGAAAGGGGTCTCAAAATGCTCGATCAGATCAAGGGTCTGCACCACGTCACGTCGATGGCGGAGGACGCCCGCACCAACAACCAGTTTTTCACCAATGCGCTCGGCCTGCGCCGCGTCAAGAAGACGGTGAATTTCGACGCGCCCGATGTCTATCACCTCTATTATGGTGACGAGACCGGTGCACCCGGCACGGTCATGACCTATTTCCCGTTCCCGAAGATGGCGCAGGGCCGTCCTGGTACCGGCGAAGTCGGCACGACGGTGTTTTCCGTTCCACAAGGCTCGCTCGGCTTCTGGAGCGATCGGTTTGCCACGCTTGGTGTCGGCGGCCTGAAGGCCGAGGAAAGTTTCGGCGAGAAGCGTCTGAATTTCTCCGGTCCCGATGGTGACGGCTTCGCGCTCGTCGAGGTCGAAGACGATGCCCGCCAGCCCTGGACAGATGGCGGCATCAGTGAGGACCATGCCATTCGCGGCTTCCACTCCGTCGCCATGCGGCTGAGGGACGAAGGCGCTACGGCCGAACTCTTGAAGTTCATGGGTTACGAGGTCGCCGAGGAAAGGAATGGCGTCAAGCGGCTGATCAGGCCCTCCGGCAATGGTGCGCATCTCATCGATCTCGAGACCATGCCGAACATTGCCCGTGCGCTGCCCGGCGCCGGCTCGGTCCATCACGTCGCCTTCGCCGTCGAAAACCGCGAGAAGCAACTCGAGGTGCGCAAGGCGCTGATGGACACCGGCTATCAGGTCACGCCGGTGATCGACCGCGATTATTTCTGGGCGATCTATTTCCGCACGCCGGGCGGCGTGCTGTTCGAGGTCGCGACCAATGAGCCCGGCTTCGACCGCGACGAGGACACGGCTCATCTCGGCGAAGCCCTGAAACTGCCGCAGCAGCACGCCCATCTTCGCGCGCTGCTCGAGCAGCACCTGCAGCCGCTCGAAGCGTAAGGAGAAGGCGATATGACCGAAACCGGATATGTGCACCGGCTGCATGCCGGTGCACCTGATAAACCCATCCTGCTGGTGCTGCACGGCACCGGCGGCGACGAGAACCAGTTCTTCGACTTCGGTCGGCGTCTGCTGCCCGAAGCGACGATTCTCTCGCCGCGCGGCGATGTTTCCGAACACGGCGCGGCGCGGTTCTTTCGCCGCACGGGGGAGGGTGTCTACGACATGCCCGATCTCTCACGCGCGACGGAGAAGATGGCCGCCTACGTCAAGGCATTCGCTGACGAGTACCAGGCTTCCCATATTCTTGGCCTGGGTTTTTCGAACGGCGCAAATATTCTTGCCAATGTGCTGATCGAGAAGGGTATCTTCGATGCCGCGGTTCTGATGCACCCGCTCATTCCGTTTCAACCCGAAGTCCAGTCGGCGCTGGCGGGAAGAAAGGTGCTGATCACGGCCGGGCAGCGGGACCCGATTGCGCCCGTCGCCATGACCGAGGCGCTGTCCGAGCATCTAAAAAACCGAGGGGCGGAGGTCCGGACGGTATGGCATCCCGGGGGTCACGAGATTGCGCCGCTTGAGATCAACGCGGTTCGCGATTTCCTCGACAGTTATTGACGTGTGCACCGCCGCTCGGTGGGAAAATGATTGCGGGACCGGGAATGCCGGTCCCGCGTCTTTGCCGGGACAAGGATCCTATCGTCGTGATCGATAGGACATTAGGGGCGAGGAGGATATTTGCCCCTGATTGCCTTCATGTAGAAATTTCCCGGTGATTCCGCCATCGTCAACCCGACGACGACGCCCTTGGGAACGCCTTCATATTCTCGCCTCTGACCGTTGGTCAGATAGACCCGTAGATGCCGGCTGTCTTCGTCGTAGGTGATCGCCTCGATAAGTTTCGAATCAACCGCAGTTTCCACTTTGCACCCCGCAGTTTTGGATCTGAGATTCCTGATCAAGAAATGTCATTCACACTCGCAACGCGCCATCATTATGCTGCGCCGCGGGGGCGTCAAGCATCATCTTCTTTAACGTTCATTTTTTCCGGATAGCTATCGTTATGGTTGATTTTTACAGCTTTTTCGAAGGTGTGGCCTGTGGAAATCCGATATTTGTGGCTCCTCCATTTGGGGAATATTAGCCGATAACGTCGCGAGAAACGCAATAATCGCCGGTTTAACGCCGGATTAACCATCATATAGCAAACTATAGCGCAATATTAACCGCAGCACCCTCCCGAGTATGAATGATTACATCCGCAATGCGGAGCGTGGCCTCGCCGCTGCAACGGCCAATATTGGTGTTTGCCGAGTCGCCGGCGCTGCGTGCTCAGGTGAAGACCACGCAGGAGACTCTTGCGCTTTCAATCGGGAGCTACAAGGATGGACAATCATCCGTGCCTGATGTGCTGGATGCGCAGCGTTCGGCCGCGACCAGTCAGGCCAGCCTGGCGCAGGCGGTGAAGCAAATGGCGAAAGGCTATGTCGCTCTGAATGTGGCAATCGGTTCGCGTTACAACTTCGGTGGGGCCGCGATCAGGCCAAATTCTTATGAACTCTGAGCCTCATGCCGTTGCAGCGATGGATAAGAGATGGATTGTTTCCGACAACCCGCCATCCGGTCGGGTCTCATAAATGGGTTCCATGTTTAACTATCTAGTGCCGTGGCGACAACAGATACCGATGCTGGCTGGCAACCGTAAAAGACGCGCTCGGCTGACGTTTGCCGAAGGCGACTTCGCTGCGGTCTACGCGATGAGCGATGTTCACGGATGTTATAAAGAACTCGTCGAGGCACATCGCCGCATCGAGGAGGATGCCGCGCGCATTTCGGGGCCGAAACTCATCGTCATGCTCGGCGATTATGTCGATCGCGGGCCGGATTCGAGCGCGGTGCTGGAATTCCTGAGCAAGACCCCGCCGCCGGGGTTTCAACGTTTTGTCCTTTGCGGCAATCATGATGCGGAACTGGTAAATCTCTATCGCAAACCGGCGCGCATTCTTGAATGGCTTGGCTTTGCCGGAACGGAGACGCTGCACTCATACGGTATCGATATCGAGCATCTGCTGCAGTCGGCGGCTGGAAGCGAATCAATTGCCCGCGTCATTCGCAACATGATACCCGAGCGGCATATCCAATTTCTGGAATCGCTGCCGGTCATGCTGCGGATGGGAAGGATCCTCTTTGTTCATGCGGGCATCAGGCCGGGCATCGACCTCAAGAGGCAAAAAGACAGCGACCTTATGTGGATCCGTCAGCCCTTCCTGAATGAAGGGCCGCAGCTTCCGGTCCTCGTGATCCACGGCCACACCCCGGCGCGAATCCCGACATTCGGTCCGCAACGCATCGGTATCGACACTGCGGTTTCGGCGACGGGCCGGTTGACGGTGCTGACGATAAAAGGGACGCGGGTCGGAATCCTCTAAATCGGCTAGATCGGCAAGCATGGTGTCGTCCGAAAACGCCTACACTTTTCGGCGTCATGCTCAAAACCAAACGCCGCGGGACTTGCGCTCCGCGGCGTCAGGACAATAAAAGTTCGCTATCTCAGGCGCCGGTCGTTTCCTGATAGAGGTTGGTGCCGATGCCGGTATAGGTAAAGCCGTGTTTGCGGACTTCGTCGCTGCGGTAGATATTGCGCAGATCGACCAGGATCGGAGCGCGCATCGACTGCTTCAGGCGATTGAAATCGAGCGCGCGGAACTGGTTCCATTCGGTGACGATGACAAGCGCATCCGCACCGGCGGCCGCTTCGTAGGGTCCGCTTGCATATTCGATGTTCTCGATCACCTTGCGGGCGTTCTCCATGCCCTCGGGATCGTAGCCGACCACTTGCGCGCCGTTGTCCTGCAGGGTCTGGATGACTGCGATCGCCGGGCTGTCACGCATATCGTCGGTGTTCGGCTTGAAGGTCAGGCCGAGGATCGCGATCTTCTTGCCGCGAATGTCTCCACCGACGGCTGAAATGACTTTGCGTCCCATCGCCCGTTTGCGGTTGTCGTTGATCGAGATCGTCGTCTCGATGAGACGCATCGGCGCGTCGTAATCCTGCGCCGTCTTGGCAAGGGCAAGCGTATCCTTGGGGAAGCACGAACCGCCGTAACCTGGGCCGGCATGCAGGAACTTGGAGCCGATACGACCGTCGAGACCGATTCCCCGCGAAACGTCCTGGACGTTTGCGTCGACCCGTTCGCAGAGATCGGCGATCTCGTTGATGAAGGTGATCTTCATCGCGAGAAATGCATTGGCCGCATATTTGATCAGTTCGGAGGTGCGGCGGGTGGTAAAGACCAAGGGGGCCTGGTTGAGATAGAGCGGGCGATAAACCTCGGTCATGGTTTCGCGCGCCCGGTCGTCGTTCAGGCCGACGACAATACGGTCGGGACGCTTGAAGTCTTCGATCGCAGCACCTTCACGCAGGAATTCCGGATTGGAAACGACGGCGACATCTGCCGTGGGGTTGGTTTCGCGCATGATGCGCTCGACTTCGTCTCCCGTGCCGACCGGCACCGTCGACTTGGTGACGATAACGGTGAAGCCTTCCACGTAGGTAGCAATCTCGCGCGCAGCGGCGTAGACATAGGAGAGATCCGCGTGACCGTCGCCGCGCCGGGACGGGGTGCCGACTGCGATGAACACGACATCGGCGCTGCGGACGCTTTCGCCGACATCCGTCGAAAACGACAGCCGGCCGGTGCTGGTATTTTCCGCGACCAATTGCTCCAGACCCGGCTCGTAGATCGGAATGCGGCCTTCGCGAAGGGCTTCGATCTTACTCAGATCCTTGTCGACGCAGATGACGTCGTGGCCGAAATCCGCAAAGCAAACGCCTGAAACGAGGCCGACATAGCCTGATCCAATCATCGTGATGCGCATATTTCCCTCAAATCATTAGAGTAGAACGTCATGCTGCGTCGCAGCATGAGTTCGTCATAGTTAATCTGGACGAAAAGACAATACCGAAGATCGCCTGAAACCCACATCGGAAATCGAACTCCGGGCACCGCAACTTGCTGCGCGCTGCCCCGTCGATAGCCAAAACATAGGTTTGTGTGGGCGATATGACAAGTCGAGCGGCTCGTCAGAGCAGGCTCGACTTCACTCCGGAAACAGGATCAATCAGTCTATGTCGCTGCCTCGGCTGCTATAGCCGGTACCAGACGTAGGGGTCTGTTCCCGATTGAATCTTGTCCCAGCGCAGATCGGTATCGCGCCAGTTCTTGATGCTGCTTTTCCTGTTGTCGAGGACGAGATCGCCCTTGTCGGTTCTGACGACGAGGACCGCATGTCCTTCACCGGAGGGCGTATATGCCGTCGCGATCCGCAAAGCGCGCGACGACCAGCCCATCGCGATCAGCCGGCTGCGCTTGGTCAAAGCGAAATCTTCGCAATCGCCGCTGCGCACATTCACCTTCCAGACGTCGCCATTCAGTTCGTTGCGAGAGTCGTTCCGGCCGATCATCGTACGATTGACGGCGCTGTTGACGTCCTTCAGTTGCAGCATTTGCTTGTCCGTCAGCGCAACGACGGCCAACCCATTGTTGTCGCGGCATTCGGACGGGTTCTGGGCGCAGAACAGCACCTGGGCGAACGGCGGAATGATCTTGCCTTTTTCAGAGATATAACTGACCGCCGAATTACCAGTCAGGCCGCGGGCAAAACCTGCGGGACCGGCGGCAAATGCCGAGCATGCATTGCCTGCTGTAAAGGCCAGTGCCAGAAGTGTAACGACAGTTTTCTTCATCTCTTAAATCCCCGTTACGGGCAACCGATTGAGATCAGGCTTGCCTTTTTTCTCGGTCAATGGCATGGCGATCTGATGATCTGCCAAGTATTGGGCGCAGAATATCTGTCCCGTTTCTGCTGCTTGGAAGGAGCATAGCCGGGCCTTGTCTCGATTGGCTTAAACCTTTCGCGACAATTTTAAACGATGTGGAATTCTATTACACTTTAGCACGCAAGTGTCTGATGTTCAACTTATGTTAGTACGAGTAAATTAATCTCTTCGGTTGCAATGGCTTTGGTCGCTGCCTACTCTGGTAAACGAATTCACATGTTCTCCAACCTCATCAATAAGCGGGTCTTGCGAGAGGTTTTGCTTTTTGCCTTCATCGGCCTCGTTATATTGACTCTCATACCGTTCGGGAGCGTTACACCCTTTCCCTTCGCCTTCGCCGCGATCGGGATGTTTGCCCTCGCCATCATTTCGGGACTGCTTTTCGGAGAGCCGAGACAAAGCAGATGGGTTTTCAGTATCGCTTTGTTTCTACTCGTCGTCCTGGCGGGCTGGACGTTCATTCAAAGCATCGAACTGCCCTCCAATTGGTTGGCGAATCCCGCCTGGAATGCCGCGCGTGACCTGGCAGGTGCCCAATCCGCGGCGATTTCGGTCGAACCGGCCGACACGCTCGCGTCGATTCTCTGGGTTGCCCTGCCTTTCGTCACATTTCTGACCGGGCTGCTCTTATGCGATACTGACCAGCGCGCGCGGAAAGTGCTGACAGGGCTCGGGCTTACGGCGGGCGTCATCGCTGTTTTCGGCCTGCTACAGTTTTTGCTGTTTCCCAACATCCTGATCGTCGTGGAGAAACGCGCCTACCTCGACAGCCTGACTGCGGTCTTCGTCAACCGCAATACCGCCGCGACCTTCCTTGGGCTTGGAACGCTGCTGATGCTGACCCTGGTCAGGGACATTACCCGAGCCTATTCGAACTATCCGCCCGGCGAGCCGGGCCGAAACGCGCTTCTCTTGAGATCGTGGATCTATATCCTGCTCTTATGCGCATGCTTCACCGCGCTGATGCTGAGCCGCTCGCGCGCCGGGATATTTGCCACCTTTGTTGCCGCTCTCATCTATTTTCCATGGCTTGTCATCAACTGGAACGGCTCGAGGCGTCATCTGAGACCGGCGCCGAGATGGCGTTCGTTGCTGAAACTCCTCTCGGCGACTGGTTTCGTCGTGCTGCTGCTGACGGTGTTTGCGGGCCAGGCGATTTTGCGCGCGCAAGAGCGGCGACTCGAGGATGATGATCGGTTTTGCATTCTGCCGGGCATATGGCGTGCCATCTCGGATCACTGGTTGACGGGAACGGGACTTGGAACCTTCCGGACCGTGTTTTCCGCCTACCGCGATCCGGCTTGCGGAATTTTCGGGGTCTTCGACCGTGCGCATAATTTCTATCTCGAAGGATTTCTGGGTCTCGGAATATTGTTCCCGATTGCGACAGTCATTGCCTTTTCGGTACTTGCCAGAGTGTTCCGGCACGGGCTCGCCCAAAGACGGCGTCTCAGGCACTATGTTCTTCTTGGCCTGGCAGCGACCGTTTTGGTCGCCCTTCATGCGGCGGTCGATTTTTCGCTGCAGATACCGGGTTTTGCGGTGTTTTACTCAGCCTTCCTGAGTGCGGTTGTCGCGATATGCCTCGGACGGAGCAATGGAAACGCGGACATGGCATATGAGCGGCCGTTAACCACGTAAAGTTTAAATGGATGGATTTTAATAAGATTTTCGGAAAAGATCGATTGTGCAGGTGCGAACGGTTGACTCTGAAACCCAAGAAATTTTATAGCGGGTGCAGCCTTCGGATTGTTGCGACGCAAGAAAAGTCGGACCGAAGTCGTTTTTCGCTTCCTAAGGGGCTCGGCGTTGCCAGCCTGCCACAGTTAGGGGAATGTTAATCGGCTTTAAGTGTTATTGATCGGGGATTGTCTTGTATTTTGTCAGATCGCGGGGCAGTAGCTTCAGGGGCGTAAACGCAGGGTATTCTATGGGTTGTTCTCGTATCGGTAGTACACGCGTCGCCATTGTTGTAGCGCTAACGACTATATTGGCAAGCTGCACCTCGTTGCCAAGATCCGGTCCCGATCACAAAGACGTTGATCGAGACGCGGCGGTGAAAGTGACAACGAAGGATCGTCGCGTCGGTATCGATTACGCGTTGGTTGATCTCAGCAAGAACGTCCTGTCGTATTTTACCGCTCCCCAGCCGACCTCCTTCAAAGGGTTCGGTGGTGGTCGAGGCGGGGCGCCTGAAATCCCGCTCGGTTACGGCGACGTCGTTCAGGTTGCCATCTTCGAAGCCCAGTCGGGCGGTCTCTTCATTCCGTCCGATGCAGGTAGCAGACCCGGCAATTACATCTCGCTGCCAGAGCAGACCATCGATAGAAACGGAACGATCACAATTCCCTATGCTGGTCGGGTTCCGGCTGCCGGTCGCCTGAAGGAGACCGTTGAGCAGGATGTCGAGGATCGCCTGGCGAGCCGCGCGATCGAACCGCAGGTGGTTATTACGACAACGACAAGCCGCTCCAGCCAGGTTGCCATCCTCGGCGATGTCAACAATCCCCAGCGCGTCGAGATCAGCCCGGCCGGTGAGCGTGTTCTCGATGTCATTTCCGCCGCGGGCGGTTTGACGACCAACAATATCGAAACGAATGTGACGCTGCAGCGCCGCGGCAAGACGGCAACCGTCGCCTATACTACGCTGTTGAAGAACCCGGCGGAAAATATCTACGTTGCGCCGGATGATACGATCTCGATCGATCATGAGCGTCGCACCTTTCTTGCGCTCGGTGCCGCAGGCACCAGCGGTCGCTTCGATTTCGAAGAGTCTAACCTGACCCTAGGAGAGGCAATCGCCAAGGCGGGCGGCCTACGCGACGACCGCGCCGACCCGGCTCAGGTCCTGCTCTATCGTCTTGTCCCGAAGAAAACGGTTCAAGCGATGCACGTGGACACGACGAGATTTGCGAGTGAAATGGTTCCGGTGATCATTCGTGCGAATATGCGCGACCCGGCAACCTTGTTTGCCGTTCAGCAATTCAAGATGGAAGACAAGGATATTATCTATATTTCCAATTCGGACTCTGTTGAACTGGTCAAGTTCCTTGACATCGTGAACTCGGTATCATCCACTGTTTCCGGAGTGGCCGACGATGCGAATGATACCCGCAACGCGGTACAGGATCTTGGAAATTGATTGCAATAGGCGGGCCGGCATCGATCGCGGATGATCAATGCCGGCGGCCTATATGGCGGATTTGATGAAGGACTATGGTTATGGCAAGGTCAGCTGTTTATCGTAAGCTTGCATATAGCGGAATTGTCGTCGCGATGATTGCCGGCATGAATTCAAGCGCTTTTGCGGCAGCTTGTTTGGGTCCGGCAAATCTGAGTTCCGTCGATGTCAGCGGATTTACGGCTAGCCCGGCCGTTCTGCTCGATATGTCCGATCCGTTGGTTTTGTCATCGCGTGTTCGCGCGCTTGTTGGAAGCAGCAATGATGCGCTGTCGCCGGTGATCGAGCAGGCCAAGAAGGCCAGTGTCGCACAGATGGCGGCTATCGGTTCCGGTCTCGGACGGGCCGCAAACAGCTGCCAGGTCACGGATCCGCAATTCAAGCTGGCGATCGAAAAGGCTGTTGCCGAGGCGGCGAGCGCCGATCCGAACCTGGCGCCGCTGCTTGCAGCCTTTGCAAAGGTTCTTGCCGAAGGCGGGACCGCTGCGCTCGGCCCGGGTGCAAGTGCAGCCGCGGCCGCACCCGGCATCGGCAATGACGGGCAAGTTGGACAAACCGGGCCTGGAGCGGACGATGGTACGCCGTTCGACGGCGCTGCGACAACAGCGGGTACGCTGAAGGTTTCCAATGCCGGCGCAGATGATTCATCGACTTCAACGACGACGATCCTCAGCGCCGGAGCGGGAGGACAGTCGTCCACCGATCCGACGGAGTCGACGAGTCAGAGTGTCCCGGTCATACAATAGCTGGAATTGCCCTTAGATCTTAGCGCTTGACGCCTTTGTTGGAGATCGAAATTGCTATCGCCAGATAAACTTACGCCGCGTATCGACCCCTCCCGCGATACCGGAAATGATGCTGATTTCATCGATTTCGACAAGCTCATCGCAATCGCCCGCCGACAGTGGCGGATGGTTGCGGCGTGCGGTTTCGCCTTTGCCATTCTCGGCATTGTGTATGTATTGACTTCGGTGCCTGTCTACACCGCCGACACGAGCGTGCTGATCGACCGCAGCGATAGTCAGGTGATCAATCAGCTGGCGGCTTTCGGCCAGATGGACGATGACGAAGGGACTGTCCTCAGTCAGGTCGAGCTGTTGAAGTCCGACACCATCGCCTATGCTGTTGTCGACAAGCTGAAACTCGTCGACAATCCGGAGTTCATGGGACCGAAAAGCTCGCTTTTTTCTGTCTCAACGCTCAAATCCTTTATGAATTTTCGGTCGTGGTTTGCCGATGACACAGCCGTAGCACCTAATCCGGAAATGAGGCGGCGAGGCGCTGCCGAGACTGTCGCAGGCAATATCGATGTCGAACGCGTCGGCCGCTCCTACGTCCTCGATGTCAGTTATACAGCGCAGTCGCCCGACCTAGCGCGTGATATCGCGGCTGGGATCGCCGACGTCTATCTGGTCGACAAGCTCAATTCCAAATACGAGGCGACGCGCCGGGCCGGCCAATGGCTGCAGGAGCGTATCGAAGAGCTCCGGCAGCAGGCGCTGGATACCGACCTTGCAGTTCAGAAATTCCGCGGCGAGCATGGGCTTGTCGAGGCCGGATCCGGTACGCTGATCAGCGAGCAGCAGCTTTCCGAGATCAATACCCAATTGATCAATGCGCAGGCCGAGACAGCGAAGGCCGAGGCAAGATATGCGCGCGTCAAGTCGATCATCGACGCCAAGCAGACCGATGCGATCGTCACGGATGTGCTCGATAGCTCCATTTCGAACGACCTGCGCAAGAAATATCTGGAGGCTTCCAAGCTCGAGACCGAAATCGAGGCGCGGCTCGGCCCTGATCACGTCCAGGCGGTTCGGCTTCGTGCGGAAATGGAAGAATATAAAAGGCTCATGTTCGATGAGTTGAACCGCATCGCCGAGAGCTATCAAAGCGAGCTGCAGGTTGCGAAATCGCGAGAAAATTCTTTGCGCGACAGTGTCACGCAGGCGACCGGCGTTGCCGCAACGGCTGGCGAAACGCAGGTGCAGCTTCGCGAGCTCGAGCGCACGCGCGATACCTATAAGAATCTCTATCAGAGCTTCTTGACGCGCTACCAGGAAGCAATCCAGCAGCAGAGTTTTCCGATTACCGCTGCGCGCATCATCACGACGGCGGAGACGCCGACGAAGCCAAGCGCTCCGAAGAGAGCTCTCGTCGTTGCTTTCGCGATGTTCGTGGGATGTGCATTTGGAAGTGGTATAGCGGCATTCCGCGAATTCCGGGATCGGTTCTTCCGCACTGGCGACGATGTCCGGGACGTGCTCGATGTCGAGTCTCTCGGTGTCATGCCGCTGATTGAAAACAACGTCGACGATCCGACGCTCGTTGATCCCAGCAATCCGCGAAGCATCGCCAGGGGTGGAAAGACCACGACCTATGTCGAGGAGCATCCGCTCTCGGCATTTGCCGAGACGCTTCGAAGCGCCAAGATTGCCATCGACCTCAGTGCTGCCGATCAGCGCTGTAAGGTCATCGGTGTCGTATCGAGCTTGCCCGGTGAGGGGAAGTCGACGACATCCATCAATTTTGCCAAGCTCCTGGCAATGCAGGGTGCACGTTGCCTGCTTATCGATGGCGACATGCGCAATCCCGGTGCCACCCGGGCGATCGGCCGCCATGCCGAGGCCGGCTTGCTCGAGGCGATCGTCGACGGCCGTCCGCTCAAGGATCTGATCCTTCTCGATCCAAAAACGAAGCTCGCATTTTTGCCGACGGTGGCACGATATCGTGTTCCGCATTCGTCGGAGCTACTCGCGTCACGCGGCATGGATCAGCTTCTTGAAACGGCGCGTCAAAGCTTCGACTATATTATCGTCGACCTGCCACCCTTGGCGCCGGTTGTGGATGCGCGCGCCATCAATTCGAAGCTTGATGCGGTGGTTTTCGTTATCGAGTGGGGAAAAACATCGCGTAAGGTCGTGCAGTCGACCCTGCTGTCCGAGCCGGAACTCTATGCGAAATGCGTCGGTACCATATTGACCAAGGTCGACCCGTCGCAGATGAAACTCTACCGGACATTCGGTTCGAGCGAGTATTATTATAAGCGTTATTCGCGATACTATACCGAAAGCTGATGTTCCGCGGTCCGTTCGTTTCGGTTACCAGGATCGCTTTCGTTATCGTCACCGTCGTCTTTGTGGTGCTGGCCGGTCGAGAGCTGTATGCTTCGATAAGAACGGCCAGCATCTCGATCGTCGCCGAAAGGATCGAGCGTGGCGAGACCGTCGCGGACGATGTCGTGGCCAAATATGCGTCGCGTAGTGTCGACGTCGTTGACGGTCATTACTGCCGATCCGACATTGTGGCTGCTGGCGTCACCCTCGTTCTGGCGCAACTCGATCGGCAGAATGTCAATATCAATTACGACGGCTGGGCCGCTGCGGCGTCGAGTGCGCGCCAGTATCTGCGGCATGCGCTTTCGTGTATGCCGACGAACAGCAATTTTTGGCTTCGTCTTGCGGCAGTGCAGTCGACAATTGCAGAAGAGCCGGTCTCGATCGCGGGAATGATGAAGCGTTCGGTTGTGCTCGCGCCCCACGACCAGGTGATGATCCTGACACGATTTTATTTCTGGAACGATTTCACTGATGCAACACTTGCCGCGGCAAAGAGCGCGCTCGATAGCGATCTCATGACCATGCTGAAACGGGGCGATCGTTGCCGGGTCAACGCCACGATAAAAGAGATCAGCCCACAGCTTCGTCCAATCTTCGATCAAACCTGGACAAGCGTCGGAGACGCTGCGACGGCGCGGTTTCGGCAGCGTTGCAGCAAGTAAATCACCGAGGCGGATTTCAAAGACAGTTCCAAGCTCCAAAATGGCACTGAACCAATGCCCGATGGAATATAATCGTGCTGTTCTGGAGGCCGTTCCGAGCGCCGCTGAAGTTAGTGGTCCTTCTGCTTGCCGGCTGCTGCGCACTACGGCTCATTCTCTTGACCGGAGCTCAACTTGCATAAAACAACGCCCGCTGCTTACGCGGCGGGCGTTGTTTTTGATTGGCTATTGACGATCAGACTTCTGCGTCAGCGCCAGTGATGTTGAGTGTCAGAACGCCGGCGTCGGTGTGGCCTTCGCCGTCGGAGATCTTGTAGAACTGGATGGTTTCCGTGACGTGATCGCCCGGAGCGACATCTACTGCCAGATCATAGGTGAATGTTCCATCCGCCTTGACATGGAACGTGCCATACGTGCCGGCGACATCAGTCGTTGCGCTCGGGTCGCCATTTATGGTCGTGGTGCCGAACTGACGGAGGAAGAGATGACCATTGTCGCCGGCAATGTCGTTGTCCAGAGCGTTGCCGCCGATGGCGTCGCCTTCGGTGAAGCTGTAGTGGTCATCGACCGCTATCGGCTTGACCTGGGTTACGCCCTGGATGTTCAGGGTGAACAGGCCGACATCGGTATGACCGCTGCCGTCGGAGATCTTGTACGCGACTTTCTCCTGGAGCAACTCACCATTGGTGAAGTTGACCTTGGCAGCATCGCTTAGCACATAGGTGTAGCTGCCATCGGGCTTGACGAAGAAGGTGCCGTAATCGCCCTGGATCTCGGTGACCTGGCTGTTGCCGCTCTTGGCGCCAACGCTCGCGCCGTCGAAGGCGCGCAGGAACAAGTGTCCGTTATCAGATGAATCGTTGGAAAGCAGATTTCCTGAAATGGCGTCGGTTTCCAGGAATGTTGCACTATCGTCGGTTGCGTGAACAGCCATCAGTTCTCTCCTTGAATTATTCTTTGCTAGGTCAATTCTGACCTTTAGCGAGCTGCCCGATTAAGGATATCTTAATACATAGAGTCAAGCGTGTAATTAACAGCAAGTGAACATTTTCGGGCATGTTGTACAATAATGACACACCTACAACTCGCATAAGGCAATGAAACGCTTGGTGATTATTACGTTAATAATAAGTGAAATTCTCAAACGACAGATACGAACCAATATTTCTTCAGAAGAGAAGAATGTTTATTCAGGGGCAATTTATAAGAATACGCTGCGATTCTGATGCACAGATGAGACCTAGATATAATCACTACGGGCTATGGCGTGACATCGCTGTTTTGTTTTGTTGCCCGTTCTATCTCATGCTTTCCTGCGAAGTAACTTATGTCGGTCTCTTGTAATATATGTTTATCAAGTAATGTTTCTTTCGAGGCGTAATTTTTATAAGTTAATATGGGTGTCACAGAAGATATATTATTGTCACTGCCTATATCAGGTTACTTATTCATAATTGTGCAGCGCAACTTTTTTTTGCAATGCGAAATATTTGAGAAATGAAGGTATTTTTTGGGGAACGTAAGAATTATCGCGAGATAGAATGCATTTTAGTGTTCCATTTTAGCAGGCAGAGAGAGGTCCGCGGTTAAAAGATTTTCCAGTATCTTTGGGAGATCACGGCGTGACCGTCTACTATGTAAATTCGGCAACAGGATCCAATCAGAACAGTGGGGTGAGCGAGCAGTCGGCTTTCGCGACGCTTTCCGCTGTCGAGGCGCTCAAGCTCAATCCCGGTGATAGCGTGCTCCTGGCTGCCGGAAGCGTTTTCAACGAACAGTTCGATTTGAAATACTCCGGCAGCGTTGCCGCTCCGATCACGATCGGCAGTTATGGCGTTGGCGATGCGCCTGTTATTCATAGCAGCGGTGACGGCATTCACACTTCAAATGCGTCGAATATCATTATCGAAAACATCAAGATATCAGACACATCAGGCGCGGCAATATACGCAGCAAACGTCTGGAACTGGACAGTCCGCAACGTCGAGGTGGACAATACGGGAAGCTCCACCAAGGCTGGTTCGGTCAATTTCAAGAGCAGCCAGAACGTCACGATCGAAAACAGCACGATCACCGGCGTGAACGGTGATGGCATCTGGATGGAGAAAGTTAAAGGCGTCACACTTCTCAACAACACCATCACCAACAGCCACGGTACCACGGCAGATGCCATTCAGTTGAACGACAGCAGCAATATCCTGATCAGCGGCAATCATCTCGACCAGACGGATGCCGTTACGCCAAAGGGTGTCATAGCACTCGTTCGGGCGGTCAATGCCGTGATCGAGGACAATACGCTGGTTGGCGGCGGCTTCGGAGTGAGCGCCCAGGCGGGCACGAATATTGCTATCCACGACAACGATATCTCTGGATACGGTGGTTACAGCTGGTCCTATGCCATCGGTCTTGGCGACCAGGGCGACGCGAAGAACTACGACATTTCAGGGAATTACATCCACGACGGCGTATGGGGTGTGTCGATCAGTGCTGCCGGCACTCCGACCTATGTTCGTGAAAATGTCGAGATCCACGACAACGTCTTCGACGACCTGTCCTCGGCGGCGCTGAAGGTCGACAGGCCCGCATCGGGCTCATTCCACGACAACATCGTAGACAGCCTCGTGCAGACGCAGAGCATATCTCCCTCAATCATCGCCGCGAACACCTTTCCGGTCAGTGACACCCAGACGCTCGAACAGGCCCAGGCCGCGTTAGAAAGCCAAGGTGGCGTTGGCGCTGGTGATACGAATGCCAGTTCGGGGTCGACTGTCGAGCACGTGACTGCCCTCCCGGCTACCGAACCGCAAGTGGAGGCTTCACCTCAGCCGCAGGTAAGCGCGCCAACAACAGAGAAGTCCGCATCTACCGAACCGCTTATCGCGACCCCACGGATCGTCGCAGTCCATGACAATCTGAAGATCTCGACCGACACCGGCAGCGCCTATCATGGCAATCTTCTCGAAAACGACAGTGCCTCTAACGGAACCGTGCTGCTTCGTCGCTTCGGTGACAGTGCAGTGGATAAGCATGGCCTGACGCTGACCGGGAAATACGGCGTCATCCACGTGGAGAGCGATGGTGATTACACCTATACGGTCGATGCGGTGAAAATCGCCGGTCTCAGCGGAAAGGTCAGCGAATCTTTCCAATATAAGATTTCTGACGGCGCTTCTCACATCGATACCGACTCGCTCGGCGTGTATATCAATGTGGACGCGTTCCATAGCAGCCAAGCGTCGCACCTGCTGGTTTGAATCACGCCAAACTAGAGTGCGACGGCCCCGCTGTTCAACACTTGAAAGCTTGATGATGAAGGGGTGTCGGCGGTCGAGGGGGTGGATAAAAAAATAGTTCCGCCGTTCACAGGAAAAATGAACTATAGATTGAATTTGTAGTTAACGCCCCAGTAAATTTCGCTAATATGCGCGCGATACGTTTATCCCTCTGCGCCGTTGTTGGGCAATTTGCGATTTTCACTTGCTTAGGTTGGTATATTTAGCGTAGCGTCAAGTCAGAATCCCTGAAGCCGCTCGTTATAAATTGGACTCTTTGGTCACTTTTTGGTTGGATTCATGTAATAGGTCGTGGGCTTGCAAGCGGGTCCGGCGCAGGTGTCGGGGGTCCAAGGCAGTCGTGTCATTGATCGGGCGTGATGGACCCGGAGCTGGAGTGTGCGCCAGCATATTTGCTTTCGTGCGATGCGGTAAGAGAGGGACTACTTCGTGTTTCAGAGTTCAGCAGCTGATGTCAGCGAGCCATCCAAAGCATTAAAAAAATGCAAGGGGGGGCTTGTTTTCATTGGAATAGCAAGCGCGCTTATCAATATCCTATACCTTACAAGTTCATTTTTTATGCTTGAGGTGTATGACCGGGTCATTCCC
This sequence comes from Rhizobium sp. WYCCWR10014, assembly GCF_001657485.1. Classification (GTDB taxonomy): domain Bacteria; phylum Pseudomonadota; class Alphaproteobacteria; order Rhizobiales; family Rhizobiaceae; genus Rhizobium. The sequence continues at coordinate 590,998 of NZ_LXFU01000037.1, read as the reverse complement.
AGCAAAAGCATACCTTCGCTGGCTGTCCTGGCAATACTTGCGTTAATGCTTTACGCCTTTCAAGGAGCGTTCGAGGTTCTGCGAAGCAGGATGCTGGTGCGTGTTGCTGGTGCGCTTGACGAGATGGTGAACGGGCGTGTGTTCCGGGCGCTGATCAAGGCTCCGTTGAAGGTCAAAATCGGCGGCGACGGGCTTCAGCCATTGCGCGACTTCGACCAGATCAGAACCTTCCTGTCCGGCATGGGCCCGACAGCGATGTTCGATCTGCCCTGGCTGCCGTTCTATATCGTGATCTGCTTTCTCTTTCATCCGGCGATCGGATATATCGCGATCGGTGGATCGCTGGTTCTCGCCATCCTGACGTTCCTGACCAATCAGGGAACGCGTACGCTCTCAAAAAAGCAGTCTGACTCCGCCAATATGCGAAATGCCTTCGCGCAGACCTCGATCCGCAATTCCGAGGTTATTCACGCCATGGGCATGGCAGGCACGATGGCCGAAATCTGGGACCGCAAGAACAGTGAATACCGGACGATCACCCGGCAGGCATCGGATGTCGGCAATGGATATGCGACCTTGTCGAAGATTTTCCGTATTGCTTTGCAATCGGGAACGCTCGCGACCGGCGCAATCCTGGTCATTCAGGGACAGGCCTCTTCGGGAATTATCATCGCCGGCTCGATATTGACCTCTCGCGCTCTGGCCCCTGTCGAAGCGGCGATCGGAAATTGGCGTGGTTTCGTTTCTGCTCAGCAGAGCTGGGCGCGGCTTTCGAGCCTGCTGAAAACCATTCCTGAGATTCCAGCCCCCCTTGCGCTCGCGGCTCCCACCAAGCAAGTCACCGTCGAAGGACTGGCGAGTGGGCCGCCGGCGGGTCAGCGCCTGGTCATTTCCGATGTCAGCTTCGGCTTAAGGGCAGGGAGCGCGCTTGGGGTTATTGGTTACAGTGCCTCGGGTAAATCGTCGTTGGCACGGGCGATGATGGGCATCTGGCCGACCGTCAGAGGATCTATTCGCCTTGATGGCGCAGCACTCGACCAGTGGGACGGCGACGCACTTGGCCGGCATATTGGTTATCTCCCGCAGGATGTGGAGCTTTTCTCGGGGACTGTTGCGCAGAATATCTGCCGTTTTGCGAAAGAGATGTCGCCTGAGGCGGTGGTTGCCGCTGCGAGGGCGGCGCGCGTTCACGATCTCATTCTTCGTCTGCCGAACGGTTACGAAACCGAAATCGGCGAAGGCGGTGCTGCGCTTTCAGCTGGCCAAAGACAACGTATCGCACTTGCAAGAGCGCTTTACGGCGAACCATTCCTCGTCGTGCTCGACGAACCAAACTCCAATCTCGATGAAGAAGGAGAGCGGGCACTGAGTGCTGCGATCATGAGCGTGCGGGCGCGCGGCGGCATCGTCGTTGTCATCGCGCATCGGTCCGGCGTTCTGGCGGTCTGCGACTTCGTGCTGATGATGCAGGACGGTCGGATGATCGCGTTCGGCCCCAAAGAGGAAGTTCTGGCCAGAGTCAGCCGGCCGGAAGCGGCGCGCACCCCGATTGCCGAGCGCGTGGCTCAGCTTAAAGTCGTCGTCGACGGCATAAATGCGGCCGAATAGGCCAGAGGGAAAATTGTGAGCAAGGTTATCAGTGAATCGAAACGCTCCCTCAATCGGCATGTTGCCGTTGTCGGTGTGTTGTCGATAGCCCTCGTTTGCGGCATTGGCGGTTGGGCGGCGACGACAGAGCTTTCGAGCGCCGTCATCGGCGAGGGCGTGATCGTCGTCGACGGCGATGTCAAGAAGGTCCAGCACCTGACAGGTGGTATCGTGTCGGAACTGCTGGTTTCCGAAAACGACCATGTAACGGCCGGGCAGGTGCTGATACGGCTCGATGGGACGACGACAAGAGCGAATCTCTCGATTGTCGAAAGCACGCTCGCTCAGCTTTATGCGCGCCGCGCTCGTCTGAAGGCGGAACGAATCGGGGCCGATTCGTTCGAGGTCGAGGAAAATATCAGGGATCTGACATCCAGCACCTCCGCCGAGAAGCTTCTCGATGGCGAGCAGAAGTTGTTCGACAGTCGCAGGACTGCGCTTATTGGAATGAAGAGCCAGTTGGCATCGCGCAAGGACCAACTGGGCGAGCAGGTAAAGGGGTTGGTCGTTCAGATCAATGCCACCAACGATGCCTTGGGCTTGATCGAACAGGAGCTTGAGGGCATTGATACGCTCTACAAGAAGGGCCTCGTCACGCTTCAGCGTTTGAATACGCTCAAGCGCGCCCGCGCCGATCTCCAGGGCAACAGCGGCCAGGAAATAGCAGCTAAGGCGGAGGCCGAGGGTAAGGCAATCGAGATCGATCGCCAGTCGATCCAGCTGGATGAGGATCGTCGTTCGGAGATTGCAAAGGATCTGACCGACGTCGAGGCGCAGATCGCCGAATATGAAGAGCGCCGCGGAACCGCAGTCGATCAGTTGCACCGTCTCGACATTACCGCACCGTTGACTGGGCGCGTTCACGAACTTTCGGTTCACACCGTCAATGGTGTCATCGATCCCGGTCAGACGCTGATGCTCGTCGTTCCCGAAAATAACGAACTTATGGTCGAGGCGAAAGTCGCCACCCGCGATATTGACCAGGTTCACGTCGGCCAGTCCGTCGATGTGCGTTTCAGCGCTTTCGATCAACGCACGACGCCTGATGTGAGCGGTGAGATTACCTCGATCGCGCCCGATATCGTCAAGGATGAGCGCACGGGCATCAGCTACTATCCCCTGCGCGTCAAGCCGAAGCCCGAAAGCATTGCCAGGATGAAGACGATAAAGCTCTATCCCGGCATGCCGGCCGAGGTCTTTATCAAGATCGGCGATCGGACGGTGATATCCTATCTGACGAAGCCGCTGACCGATCAGATGCAGCACGTATTTCGCCAGGAGTAATTGGCGGCTGTTTTACGTCGTTAAGAGCCCCGACGCTTCAAAGCAGCCGTTGTCATCCGCCAGGATGGTGGTTGGATGATTTCGCATTGCTCGGACAGGCATGCGCGGCCATTTCACGAAATTGTCTCAAGCCTGCTGCAAGGTCTCTTCATGATATGTTTGCAGTTTTGGCGAGCAGTGCGGACTGAGAGGCGGCCGGCCTGTGGACTGGTTTTGTTTCTGGCGGGTCTGGTGATGCTTTCGGCGGTCAGGAACAGCTATGCCGATAGTCCTCCACCGCTGAAAATAGTGGCCTTCGGAACATCCTTGACGGCGCGCGGGGGATGGCAGCCTGCCCTTGAGACAGAGCTTGCAGCCTGCCTGCAGAGGCCTGTGAAGGTCGAGAGCGTGGCAAAAAGCGGTGAAACGTCACTATGGGCGCTGACCCAGATTGATCGCGTCGTTGCCGAGCAGCCGGATATCATCCTGATTGAGCTCTACGCCAATGATGCGACATTACATCGGTTCGTGTCGCTTGCGCAAAGCCGAGAGAATATCGGCAACATCCTCGACCAGCTCCAGCAGCGCCTGCCGCAAGCGCGGATCATCGTCATGGCCATGAATCCGTTTTCAGGATTGCGTGGGCTGATCCGTCCCTTTGTCGACAGTTATGTCTCCGCACATGAGGCGGAGGCGCAAAAACGTGGTCTGGAGTTTGTCGACCACCGGCCCAATTGGGAGCGTCTGACGCCGGATGATCTGGCCACGGCAATTCCTGATGGCGTGCATCCTCTGCCCGACATAGCCTCGAAAATCATTGCGCCTGAGCTCGTCAAACGTATCGCCGGCAACAATTGCGGAGAATGAAAATTCGCTCGTAAGCGTCAGAGGCTATGACGGCTCTCGGGGTCAGACTGCCGTAATATAGTTTTTCAGGTAGGTGACCAGTGAAGCCCGACCGGCTTCCGACGAATCTTCGTGAGATGGGCTATCCAACTCTTCGAGCAGATAGTTCCGGAGATCGTCATCGGTGTGTGCGACATAGATGCCCGGTCGGCCCACGAGCTGGCTCACCGTGGCGAGCTGATGATCGTTTCGGTGCTCGCCGAGAGCCGCCTGTCGGGGGACGAGAATGATCGGTTTTCCAAAACGCTTGGCCGTAAGCACGGTGCCAATTCCCGCATGAGAGACGATGACACTTGCATCGCGAAAGACGTTATCAAAGTCCTTGGGCTCGATATTCTTGATCCATTTCATATTCTGTGGCGTGTAGGTGCCCTTGCCGATCTGCGCCAGAACCGGTTTCGACAGTTCGTTTGCGAAGGTGTCGACAGATTTGACAAGGCGATCAAACGGCAGCTGCGTTCCGACGGTGACAAGGATCAAAGGACAGCTCCTGCGTAATGGGGGCCATCCGGCCTCGACAGATGTTGCCATTGCGTGAGCCAGAGCGTCGCAATATGGCCGGCCAGTTTACCCGATAGAGACAGCTTCTCGACATTGGCGACGCTATCGATCCAGATCGTCCGCTTGCCCGTCAATTTGCCGGCCAGCAGGCAAAAAAGCCCGGGTGCGGCACCGGTCGAGATGATTACGTCGGGCCTGTGCTTGATGACGATGGAGAAGGCGGTGAAAAAGCACCGGATCGACATGGTTATCGAGTCGCGGCTGCAATCGGGAAGGACTAGTCCGCCCCGAATGTCGTATTTTGCAAGCAGTCCCGGGATGGTCGTTGCAAAGACGATATCGCAGCCCTCGAATGCGCCGCGCATGGCCATCAGTTGTTCCCAGTGGCCGCCTCCCGACGAGGCAGCTAGAACCTTCAATTTTTTGTCAGCCATAGACAGGCATCTCCTATATTTGACCGATGGATAAGGGCGAAAACCGTTCTGTTCGAACAGCGATTGTGTCACGGTGGTTCAGTAGAAGTGTACCATTTTTGGCCCGGTTGATTGAAGCCTTGAAGTTCATGGACAGCCAATCACTTGTGATGTTTTAGCTCGAACATAATAGAGGTCAGAACTCTTCCAAGGGCGCTTGCGCAAACAATATCAGAGAGCGGCATTGGGCTTGTACTCCTGGTATGCATGTCCGAGAATTCCATTAACCATGCCCGCGCCGCGTAAAACGTGGGTGAGGGCTCGCATGCCCCAATAGGGTGAAATCAAGATCGCCGGCAGCATGACCATCCCAAGCACAACTCTCGTGGCGCCATAGGCCGCGCGATAGATCCGGCGCTTGAGGTTGCCATGCAGGACCTCGCTGACTGCGAAGGTATTGCCGAGCCGGTATTGTCTTTGCAATACCCATTTCCAGGTCATCCGGCTGGCCGGAACGATATCATGAACAAGCGCCTTGTCAGCCCAGAAGACCTGCATGCCACGGCGGATGGCTTGGTTGAAGAAAAGGTAATCCGTGCCCCCGGTGAAGCGCATCTTCTCTTCAAAACGCAGATTCCATGAACGGATCAAGGGATAGTCGAACATGACGTTGTTCGAGGCCGCATAAGAAATGCGTTGACCGTCCTTGTTCTTCTTGCGCTCGAACACCCTTGCCTTGATGAAATATTCCGGCGGGTTTTCGGGATAGACCGGTTGGACGGGGCCATAGACGCAATCGGCGCGGTTTTTTTCCCGTGTCTCCAGCATCGCATCCAGCCAGCCGTCGACCGGCCATTCGTCATCGTCGAGAAAGCAGAAGAGGTCGGTGCCTGGAGGTGCCGAATCCAGTGCGCGATTGCGTGCAAAGGGTATGCCCTGGTTTTGTTCGATGACGTAGATCAGGTCGTAGGCACCTGTTTGGCCAAAGCTCTCTACCGTAGCTCTTGCGCTGCCCGCCGCATCGTTATCCACGATCACCATGGTGAGATGATAGGGGCGAGTCGGGTGCCTGGCCTGGCGCGTCATGACGTCAAGCAGCTTGGCGATCCCGTCGAGGCGGCGATAGGTCAGCACACCGACGGCGATCTTAAGCGGTGCGGCTGCTTCTGTGCCGACGGATGAATGCGGAAAAGTCTCTTGCTGATTCATGACTGTCCTCTCCGCAGCATATTTCCCAAACGCTTGCGCGCCGCCATCAAGGCCACTTCGGTCGCTGCAGCATCGCCGAACGGACCGCCGGCCACCGTGTTGCGAGCTTCGCTCGGGAGCTTCAGAAGCGATGTCGTTTCGGCAATTCCGCCGGCCACCAGGCTTTTGCCGAGTGCCTGCAGCCCGTCATAGCGGCGTGCCAGTTCGAGCCCAGTCGCGATCATGATCCGCGGGCGCAGTGTCTTTGCCCTGCTTGTGCCCGTGTACCGGTTCGACTCATGAATGCGCTGAAATGTCAGCGGTGTTTCGACGATGGCGCCGCGGCCGAGAAAGGCAGCAGCAAACTTGATATAATTGTCGCTGAGGACGACGTCTGTCGCGACCGACATCGGCAGTATCTGGGACAGCAGATTGCGGCGGAAGCTCAAGCCCGATGTCGGAACCGGAAGCGAGGGAAAGCCGCCCCTGCGAAGCGTGTCCCGCTTGTCGAACAGTGTCACTTGCAGCTCAGCAGGAGGCTGGTCGCTTTCCTCGGTCGTCACCCGGTCGAAGCACCAGTCGATCTCGTTGCGATCGTAGATCTCGGCGATACGAGCAAGTTTGCCGGGCAGAAACGCATCATCGGCATCGAGGAGAAAGAGGATATCGCCGCTTGCGGCCGCAAAACCGGCATTGAAGCTCGAGGCCTGTCCACCATTCTCCTTCAACACGGTCAGGATCCGCTCGCCATAGGAAGCAAGAATCTCTTGGGAATCATCGGTGGACCCATCGTCGACCACGATCACTTCGAAGTCGGGATAGACCTGCGACAGAACACTGTCGATGCATGGGCGCAAATACTGGCCGTAATTGAAATTGTTGATAAGCACCGATAATTTCAATGCACGACCTCCTGTGCTAGTCGACCAGAATGATTTACTGCCGGTGCGTATCGGCGAAGTCCGGCGCGGTAACCACGCATGTAATAGTACTTCCAGATGGCCCAGAACCGCTTCTTTGATCGCGGCAACGGATAAAGGAGGGCTGCCCGAACCGCCCAGTTGGCGCTCTCGATCCAGGTTCTTAAGGGGATTCCCCCGATCTTTATACCTTTTGGAATGTCCTCGGCGAAGAGCGCCGGCATTCCATAGCCAAGACGTTCCCCACGCTTCTGTACCCAAGCCTCTGTCACGCTAGAGGCTGGAATCCAATGATGAACGATGGCCTCGGCGCACCGATAGGTTTTCACGCCGCTTCGGGATAGCCGGCTGACAATTTCCGTATCCTCTCCCATTGCGAAAAGGCCTCCTGGAAGCGGCCCGATATCTTCGCGGAATCGAACATTGCTGCCAAGCAATTCGCGACGCACGGTCGTGTTCGGGCCCCAAATTTTAGTCGGGTCGCATGGGCCACTGGGTTCCTGGTCGGCTATGGCGAAGGTTGATCCCATGGGAATCCAGTCCAACAGCGGATCCCCATGGGGATAATGCTCCCAATTTGGAAGAATTCGGCCGCCGATAACGCCGAAATCCGGGTTCGCCTCCGCACATGCAGCGATCGAACTCAACCAGTTCGCATCTGCCTCGACGTCGTCGTCCGTAAAAACGATCAGCGCTCCTCGAGCTATTGCCAGAGCTGCGTTCATAGCGCCTGATTTGCCTGGGCGGGTATGATTAACAACAACAATTGGAAGCTTCTTTGCATATTGATCGAGAAGCTCCTGTGTTTCGTCTTTACTGTTGTTGTTGACGCCAATCAGTTCCCATTGTTCGACTGGAAGATTTTGCCCCAACATCGAATCCAGCATCTGTTGAAGCCGTCTGCTGGCGCCGTTGAAGGACGAAAAGATGACACTAATTCTCGGATCCGTCATCAAACCCACTCGCCTCCTGACGTGCGAAAATCCTGCCCGCTGCCTCCGCAGCTGGAGCGCTTCCTGTCGATGCCGCGGTTTAGTACTTTCCTCATTTGGCACCGACCTGAGAGTAGATCGTTTTATTCATCGCAGATCGCTGCTTGAGAAATTGGCGCAGGATCCCCTGTCTCACCGACTGCGCCCAGAGCAATTTGAAGCGAACGCCGCTTAGCGGAAATCTCTTGACGACGACGTTGGCCGGCACCATCAGAAGCCATCTCAAGGCGCTAGCGATGGGCAGACCGCCAATTTTCGTTTTGCTGTCGAAGAGGTCCGGCCGAACGATAACCAAGCCCATGCCATAACGCTCGCCGCGCCGCAAAACCCAGCCTTCGTTCACGTAGCCCTTCCTAATAATATGCCGAACCCCGGGATGCCGCGAGTGAAAAGCCTTGGCTCCATTCTTCTCCAACCTGAGAGCGAAAGCAGTATCCTCGCCCATGGGGAACTGAGCGACAGTGGCATCCGGGCCGAGGCCGTCGTGAACGATATAGCCGGATCCTAAAATGGAACGACGGAAGGCCGAATTCGGCCCCGATATCAATGCCGCTGAAATCGGCCCCTCGGGTAGACCGCTATTTAGCGCATAAAGAATCCCCAGATGCCCGTATTTGATAAGCCATGATGCCGGCCTTTCCTCCCATTCGGGCGTTATTAGGCCGCCGAATATGGCAAACTGTGGCTGCTCATCTGCCAAGGTGAGAAACTGCTCGATCCAATCCGGCGCGGGAATGACGTCGTCATCGGTTAAAATGACGAGTTCGCCTTCCAGATAACGGAAACCCAAAGTCAATGCGTACTGCTTACCTTGTTTTGGCTCAAAATAAACTTCCAGCGGAAGCCGCTCCTTATAGGAATTCAAGACTGCTGCAGTGTCGTCGCTGCTGTTGTTGTCGACTGCAACGATTTTCCATTCTTCCTGCGGTAGGGTGGAGGCGCATAGTGCGTCAAGCATCGTTGGCAGAGTCTTCTCACCGTTATAAGTTGAGAACAGTATTGTAGCCTTGACTTTGCTCATTTGATGCTCCGGACCTCATTTCGGTCGGATCGCTTCGCTGTGCGATTCGGGTCACGCCTTTGCCGATGTCTTGGGCCTGCGATAGAACGCTGTCGATGCGTGGGCGCAAATACTGCCATAAACTTTTGATGAGCACCGAGAGTTTCAAATTACTGCCTCCTGTGCAATCGATTACTGCGTCATCGTCTGAGAAACGTATCGGCGAATTCCGGCGCGATAGCCACGCATGTAATAATATTTCCAGATCGCCCAGAAACGTTTCTTCGATCGCGGCAGGAGATAAAGCATTGCTGCCCGGAAGGCCCATTGTGCGCTTTCGATCCAGGTCGGAAGCGGAACTCCGCTTAACCTCACCCCTCCAGGCACCTCGTCGGGAAAGAGCGCCGGCATGCCGTAGCCAAGCCGCTCGCCTCTTTTCTGTACCCAATCCTCCGTCACGCTCGACGCCGGAATCCAATGATGGACCACGGCCTCGGCGCATCGGTAGGACTTGGCGCCATTGGCCGCCAGGCGAATGATGATTTCCGCATCTTCACCCATGGCAAAAATCTTTCCGGGAAGAGGACCGATATCTTCGCGGTAGCGCACGCTTGTCCCGAGCAGCTCTCGCCGGACGATCGTATTCGGGCCCCAGACTTTCGTCGGGTCACACGGTCCACTTTGGGTGTCATCGACTATCGCAAAGGTGGATCCCATCGGAATCCATTCGATAAACCTGTCTTTTGGTTCTTTCTCCCATTCAGGGACGATTCTGCCGCCGAAGACGCCATAACTCGGATGGGCTGCGGCGCAGTCGACGATCGCTTTCAGCCAGTTCGGTTCGGCACGAACATCGTCGTCCGTAAAGACGATGAGATCCCCCTTCACCCGATCCAAGGCCATATTCAGCGCGCCGGACTTTCCCGGCTTGCGCTGCTGCAGGATGGTGATGGGAAGCTTGTCACTATAGGTTTCCAAAAGTTCAAACGTGCCGTCATTGCTATTGTTGTCGACGGCTATCAGTTCCCACCGATCATGGGGAAGCTCCTGGCGCACCAAGGAATCCAAAGTGTGGCGCAGCCGGCGGCTGGCGCCATTGTAGGATGAAAAGAGCACGCTGACCGATAGATCCGACATCAGTTATCAACCCTCTTGGTGAAGTCGAAAGAGAAAAGCTTCATATTTTGACTGCCTGTGCGATGTTCGAATGGGATCGGCGCTTACGCGGGGTTCGACCGCGTCTTACCGAAAAACTCGCGCCTGTGACCCTCGCCGAGTACCCTCAGCTTACGAAGATTGCGCAACCACCGCCGCGGTTTGGTGAGTACGCCGCGGTTCAGGAAATACTGTCGCAGCAGGCTCGGTGCCTGACTATGCGATCCGCCGTGGGCGACCCGATAGACTGCCCCGCGAAAGGGAAGCTTCGTGAGCGGCGCTCCCCGTTGCGCAAGAATATCCGCTATGCGGACATGGCTGCCCAGCATCGACTTGATCCAGTCGAGCGAAGCATCCTCAAAGCGTTCAGGTAGTTCGTAGAGATCTGCACGAATGATCAATGAGGTACCGCAGAGATGGCTGAAGTCGTCGTGGCCAAACAGGAAGTTACCGCCATCGTCCCAGATATAACCATGGTCGATCGTCCATCCGTTGGCGTCCCGATTTTCGGACACGTGTTGAACGATTCGCGAACTGACGAAATCGTCGTCATCAACAATCATGAAGAAGCGACTGTCGGTGGCATTCAGCATGCCATTTAGAACGCGACGGCCTTTGTCTGCCCGGAAGGCATCAAGGAAGTCTTCCTTGCTGCCCTTTCCAAGCTCATGCAGATCGTTCGGCGGAAAGGTGACACGCACGGCGGAGAATTTTTCCGGCAGGTCAGGCAGATCGGCGCCTTCGTTTGCCACGATGATGCCGCGCCAGTCCCCATTGGTCTGGTTGGAAATGGAAGCCACGGTCTGGGTCAGATTTGCCTTCAGCCTGCTCCAGTCGCGGGCATTGTCCTGATGTCGGACCGGGATAATGAAGGTGACAAGTGTCATCGGATTACCTCCTGATCCTGCAAGGGTGCAGCGTCTCTGTCATCCGCGCGCTCCTTGCCCGGCCTGGTGACGCGCCCACTCGATTCCATCCTCAAGCGATGTTGCCTTGTATGAAAGTTCGGTCCCGCCGGAGAAGGCATTCATGAAGCGACGGATCTTTCCGTAGCTGTTGTCCAGCACGGCATGCGGCCGGCCGAGCAATAGCGAGCAGATATGGACGTGCAGGCGATCGGTAACGATGGCGCGGGCGCGTGAAATCTGGCTGATGCCGCGCTCGAAGCGGTTGTGCGCTGCGGCGTCCAGCTTGCGCAATGCCACTTCGCTCGGCTTCAGTGCCAGGAAAGCCGAAGCTGCTCCCAACTTCTTGGCGATATCCACCTTCCGCTTCGACTCAGTGATCCAGTCTTCCACAGGAATATCGGAAGGGATCTTACGATCGGTGCCGCCAACCCGTTCCGCATCCTCTCGCAGCATGGCGAGGACAGAAATTTGCGTAGCCCTGTCCGGCAGCGGCCCGATGGCGAAGGCCATGTCGGGGCATAGCCGGACGGTGCAGTCGAAGTGCTTCTCGGAAAATTCCTTCGATTCTTCATCGCGCACGAGCAGGACGAAATTCTTATGACGCGCGATTGCGCGTGCGGATTGCTCGATGCGCTCAGGTGAACTGTAGTGGATAGACTGCGGGAACTGGACGATCTGCCGATCCGGGAAACGCTCCATGATGGCTTCGCGGAAATCCTGATGGGAAACCCAGATGTCACCGAAATTGCCGCCGCCATGAATGAAAATCGGACCGGTCGGTACACGCTTTTTCAGCTCATCTGCGGAAAAATCCGCTGTTCTCGAAACATAGTCCGGGCGTTTGCCGAAGCGATCCTTCAGATAGGCCATTTCGCCCAGCCAGATTGCGGAGTCGCCGCAATTGCGGATGTCGGGGAAATCGAGGATTGCAAGCGGTTCATCGCGTGAGACATAGTCTTTCAGGCAATCATGGATCATACCATTAAGTTTTGCGATCAGCTCCGTTCTGGATTGGCTGGTCATTCTGCCTCTCTTGTTGATGTTCGTTTTAGCTTTTAGGCCGACTTGGGTATGGCCATACGTTTGGCTTTTGACAGGAACTTGACAAAGATACGCTGAACTTCGGTTTCCGGGCCATTTGGCTTCTTCATCGCGAGCCAAAGGACAAAGCTGGAACCGACATAGAGAATACCGCCGGTGATGACCAGTATGGCCAGATGAAGGGCCAGGCCCAGCTTATCGGTCGGCATGTTCAGGACATGTGACAGTCCCCAGACGCCGGCGGCCATCAATGCCACGCTGACAAGCGCGCGGAAGTTGGCCCCGAGTTGCTGAAAGAACGGCAGGCCGATCAGTCGCTTGACGAGAAGCATATTGACCGCGGTTGAAATCAAACCCGTCAACACACGCGCGTAGACGACGCCTGGAAGTCCGGCAATCATCAGGCCGACGATGATAATGGGAACGCGGACCACCAGCATCTGGGCGTCGCGGATGAACAGCAACTTGGTATGACCCTTTGCCATGCCCAACGGCTGGACGAGTGAACCGAGCGTCTGCAGAGCAAAGACCGATGCGAGCGCCTGAACGATAAAGATGGCGGGAATCCATTTCTCTCCCAAGGCGAGCCGCATCATCGGATCAGCTACAACGGCCATGCCGATTCCAGCCGGAAGCGCCACTGCAGCCAAAAGCGCCTGCGCGCGCTGATAGGCTGCGATCAGCCGGACTGGGTCGTTGCGTACTCTGGAAAAGCCCGGATAAATCGTCTGGTTCAACGGTGCCGTGGCCTCACGGGTCGGCAGCGTCGAAAGGGTGTTGCCGACGGTATAGTGGCCAAGCTGCGTGGCGCCCAGCATCTTGCCGATCAACAGATACTCGATGCGCCAGTTCAGCGTGTTGACGATCTGTCCTGCCGTTAGCCACAGCGAGAACGAAAACAATTCTCGCGCATGCCGGAAGGTTACGCGCGGCACGAAGGGCAAGACGGTATAGGAAACGATGATATTGGTGATCTGATAGGCGAGGGTGCCGAGAACAAGAGCCCAATAGCTCTGGTAGATCGCAGCGATTGCCACCGTCACGACGAAGCCGACCAGCTTTTGCGATACGTTGAGAACGAATTCCTGCCAGAAGATCAGATCACGCTGGAGCATGACGCGACGTGGATTGGCCAGGCCGCTGAGAAGCAAGCTGAAACTCAAAGCAAGCATGACGCTTGTCAGCCGGGGCTCGTTATAAAATTCGGCAATTGGAAAGGCACTGGCGGCAAACAGCAAAGCCAGGATCGCGCTTCTTGTCACGCTCAGCGTCCAAACCGCGCTGAAATGAACCTCGCTCGGGTCCTCGTGGCGGATGAGCGCCTGATTGAGCGAAAGTTCGGTGACGGAACTCAGGATGACCTGGATCGTCGTTGCAATGGCAACGAGACCGAAATCGGACGGTGCGAGGTACCAGGCGAGAACGAAGGTGCTGAGCGCCGAAAGCCCGTTGACGATGGCGCGGGACAGGCTCAGCCACATGCTGCCCTGGATCAGCCGGTCGGTAACACTGCTCATGGTCGAACGGCTCCGCACGTCAATGACATTGAACGCTGAAGCGGGCCAAGCGCCCTTCCAAAGTACTTCTCCCCCTTGCGGGAAGAGAGGGAGTTGATGGAGTTAGAAAGGATCATGCCTTATCGCCTCGTCACGAATCGGGTTTGCGGGGTCACAGGACGCTTGCCGTTTTCTTGGAAAAATCCTGCTTCAGGCGATCCAGTTCCAGCAGCATTCTGTTGTGCGCATTTACCATGGACGTGTCGGAACTCAGTTGTCCCGGCTTCTCTGCTACCCGCTGGAGCGTCTTGACCGTCGACCCGAAGACATAATTGCCAGTGAGCTGCCGAATGCGGCGGTGGCGGAACGTTATGTTCTTCAAAAGGTAGGTGTTATTCCGTACCAGTGATGCTCCTGCTTCGACGACGTTTGACGGGCCAATCGGGTCGAAGTCAATCTCCAGATCAAGCGCACTTGCCCAATCGTACCACTTGGCGCGGTTCCCCGGCGCGATCGGCCGGATCGCCCGCCAGGGAACGCGCAGCGCGTCTGAGATAATGCAGCCATGCATCGCCTCGGAGACCACTTTATGCGATGCGCTGATTTCGGTCAGAACCTTTTCCACCGGCCAGCGCGGATCGATATAGTGAATGCCTGCGAGCTCGCAGACCTTGTCCCAACTGCCGTACATGGCACTTTCGTAGTGCGGCATGAAGGAGACCGGGTATCGCTTTTCGATGCTTTTCGCATCCCAGCAGCTGCGCGTGAGGATGCCCGAATCGCCGATGGCGTAGCTCGGATCGATGCCGAGGACCTCGGCGGTCTTCTTTCCGCGCACGAAATAGAAGGTCCAGTTGCCGTCGACTTTCGGCGGGTTGGTGTAGCCGCCATAGCCCGAGCCGAAGACGATCTTCTGCATGTTCGGGTCGAAATTGTCGTAGAGGATCGAGCCGATGCCGAGAAAGAGCTGGCTTTCGTCCTCATCGAAGAAGCCGGGCAGCAGACGCTCCCAGAGCCAATGGTTCAGTTCGTCGCCAAAATTCTCGTGTTTCCCCCGGTAGGCAAACATCTTCATCGTGCTTCTCCAGTCGGCAAGTGCGTCACGATCTGCGAGACCGTCTCGTCTTCGCGTGCCATGCGTCCGTAACGCGAAATGATCTTGATGTCGCTGCGGATAATCTTTGCCGGATTGCCCGCCACGAGCGAGCGCGGCGGCACGTTCTTGGTCACCACCGAGCCCGAGCCGATGACACATTCGTCGCCGATCTCGACGCCGGGCAGAATGATGCTGCGGGCTCCGATGAAGCAGCGTTTGCCGATCCTCGTGTGGAGGTAAAGCCCGCGTGTGAGATCGTGGGTGAGAATCGCAGCCTCAAAGGCGACGTAAGTTTCCGCGCCGATATGCAATCCCTTCGGGTTGGTCTTGTCGAAACGAACGCTCAAGGAAAAGCTTGCCGTCGGATCGATGTCCATTCCCCAGAACTTCGTATAGTAGAGCCATTTGGCCGTCACAATGCTGTTCCGCAGCGGCCGAAATACATTCAGTCCCCACTTCGGCTTTTTTCCTGTCTGCACCATCAAGTCCGACCCCGGCTGGAAAATTCGTCTAGCACGGAACTGTAATAGTCCTCGAGCATCCCCGTTTGGCGACGTAAGTCGAAACGCTCGGCCACCAGAAGCGGTGCCCGCGCGCTAAAGGCTGTCCACAGAGCCTGGTCGTTGAGCAGCCTTCCGACCGCCTCCGCCATTCCTGCGACATCCCGCTCCTCCACGAGATAACCAGTTTTCCCCTCTTCGATCGCTTCGCCCACACCTCCCGAGCGAAATGCGACGACCGGAGTACCGACGGCTTCCGCCTCAAGATTGGCGAGGCCGAAAGCTTCGGCGTGACCATTGTCGAGGGTCACGCTTCCATGAAGATAAAGCTCCGCACTGGCGAGCAGATCTCTTATCTCAGTCTGCGACAGATTTTCATGGATCGTGACGCTTGGCAAGGAACGACGCGCCAGTGCTTCGATTTCCTCCTTCAACGGACCTTGGCCGACCATGACGAATTCGACCGGGGTGCCGGCGGCGGCCACCCGTGAAAGCGCATCGATCATGAAGCGATGGCCCTTGTAGTCGACGAAGCGGGCAATTGAAACCACGAGCCCTTTTTTTCGCGGACGAGGCTCCATATTGAAGAGATCGAGATCGATGCCGATGTGATGGCGATAGACACGTTCGGCACGAAAGCCGAGCGCCAGCAGCCGGTCGCGGATGAAATCGGAAACGGCGATGTTCCAGCTGTTCCAGCCGGCCATCTCGCTCCGGCCCTTGGCGAAGAAACGCACCTGATTGAAGCCGCCCGGCTTTTTCGGGTCACCGCGATAGGTGGCATCGAAGCCGTGGAACGTCGTGACCAGCGGCTTGCCGGCGGCGCGCGCCAATGGGCCGATGACATACCCGTTCTTGCCAAAATGGGCGTGAACGAGATCGGCTTTGCCGATCGCGGGAAAGAGGAAGGGAAGGCCGATCTGCGGGATTTTCAGAAGCAGTTCACCGGCCCGTGCAACGGGCGACCGACGGATGTCATGAACCGGAACAGTGGATTTTTTTGTATGGGCCGAAGAAATTCGCGAGCCAGCAAGAATTTCAGCTTCGAAAGAACGAAACGCTACCGCCTGGTTGAGAACAAATGCCTGGCTGGCAGGCAAAAATTTTTCCACATAAATAACGGCTTTTTTCATGAATCTGTTCGCGTCTCCGTTGTCTTGTGCATCACATCGCCTCTATTGCCCGCCGGATCCCATCAACTGCACTTCTTGGCGCATTATTTTCGTCGTAGAGATTAACGCGCTTCGTGCAAGCCGCAGCGGGATCGGTCGCTTTCTCATCGGGCGCTCCGTATTTTTCCGACATGCCCCATACCGTCACGCCTTTCAAGTCGCCATGTTCGGCCGCGACAGTGATCACCTCGCTGAAAATATCGGCGTAGGAGGCCGGCGTGAAGGCTTTGTCGCGGTTCAGGAAGTGGCAGGACGCATCCAGTTCGGTGATGAAAACGCCGACACCCATATCCTTCAGCGCCGCGCAGAAGCGCCCCATTCCTTCCGGATCGATCCGGTCGAGGCCGGGGCGGAAATGCGCCTGCAGTCCCACCGCATTGATCGGCGTTTTTTTGGCGACGAGATCCTCGACGATTTTCAGAATGCGCGCGCGCTTCTGTTCGAACACGTCGGATTTTTTCTCCAGATGCGTTTCGTTGAGCACCAGCGTCGCGCCGGGATTGGCCTGGTGCGCCATGTCGAAACTCATACGGATATACTCGTCGCCAAGAAGGCGTCGGAAAACACAATCCCGCAAATCCGGTGCATCATACTCCAACGGTTCGTTCACTACATCCCATGCATCGATCGAGTTCTTATAGCGAGTGACAACCTGTTTTATATGACGGTTCATGGTCGCCTGAATGGTCTTTGCGTCCGTGATATCAGACACCCAGCCCGGGACGCGATACCAGATCAGCGTATGGCCATAAACCCTCATGTTGTTTTTGCGCGCAAATGCAACCATGCGGTCGGCGCTGCCGAAGCTGAAAACACCCGGTCTCTTTTCCGTCGCACTCCACTTCAGTTCGTTTCGCGGCGTTATTGAATTGACGTTGTCGATGTAGATCTCGGCAGCGATTGGATCGTTGATGTTTTGAAAATCGATTGCCGATCCGAATCGGAACGACCTCCTGTCGGCAAGGACGCGCAGCCCTGCAGCGGCAGGCACCTGTGCCAGGGCTTGGCCCGTGCGGACATAGAACAGAGCGAGCGGAACCGAGGCGAGGAAACGTCTTCTATTCATTCTATCTCTCACTGTTGGCTTTTTTCATGTCCGCGGTGGAATTTGAAAGGCCGGACTCGTCGGCACCGATCCATCACGAGATTCGCGTTCAATTCAGCAGAGCAATACAACCTCAAATATACTTTCCCGGCAGGGGATATTGTTAGCGTCTGCTAGACTTTTCAGCATATTCCAAGATATAAACCGCTCGGGGAGGGCCGCTCGTGATGGAAGATTGGTCCAGCTATCTGATGAGCTATTTTCACATGGCATTTCAAAATGCCGTTTTTTTTATGGCGACCATTCGAAACGGTCTGTCCCTTCTCGATGACTGGCAGTTCGCAGTCCTTGTTCTCGGCATCATCGGCATCATTTTCCTCCCGTTCGCAGCGCTGGTCAGAATGTCGTGGCGGTTGCGCCGATCGGAGATCGTCATTCGCTCGCTGAACGAAGACCTTGCGCAAGTCACGCAGGACCTCAATGTCGAGCGTGTCTGGCGTCTGGCGGGTGGGGACAGCACCGAACGGCCGAGTGCGGACAGTTTGAAAGAGCTCTACAAGATAATGGCCAGACATCACGATGATGCAAGTCACATGGCGTGATCAATCCGTGCGTGGCATGAAGCCGAAGACCTAATGCCGATGTTCCTGACTTTCAGCCGGCGCTTCGGTATGGGGGGGCTTGGAGACTGATTCCGGTTGCGCGCTGTCGATCTCGACTGCGGGGTCCGGCAACGGCAGCCATCTTCTGCCGGAAAAATAATTTCTGGTACTTTTCTGAGGTCCTGAAGTCGCATCCAGCGAGAGCGTGAAGTTGTAATTCCCGGGATTAAGTACCTCGCGGGTGAAGCCGATACTGGCTCCGAAGCCGTCTTCCTTGATGTCCTTCAGGCTCTTGATCGCGTTGAGGGTCTCGTGAAAATCGAGCCATTGCGGTTGCCGCAGCATGATTTCGAAAATTCGCAGAATGCCGGGATCGAGCTGGCCATTTTCATCGGTCTCGGGATTGATGATTTTCACGCGCATATTGTTGATCGTGCCGGCGGCGTCGCCGCGAACGATGACGAAGATGGAGCTCGGGAGTTGATCCTTCTCCCGCTTGCCGCTCCGCTCGAAAAAGCATTCAAATGTATCGGCGTTGAAACTCGCCGCCGCCCAATCGCTGGTTTCGATGCCGGCATCGCGCAGCGCCGCACACATTGCGGCGCCGGATATCCGCCATGTCCGCAGGAAAGTCGACGCGGTCTGTACCATTGGGGGTTCGATGACATGCAATGGAAGCATGAAGGTGGCCGGTGGAGTCGGGCGGGGAAGGGCTTTGGGGGGCGGTGGCCTGACCTCCGGGGGAAAGAGATCGAAGCCAAAATAATGGCTGACCGTCTTTAAATGCTTCATGTCGTTGGAAAGCAGCACCGTTCCCATGACCAGCGAGAGGGAAATCGTCAGCAGCAACCAGAAGACCACGGGAACCCGCGGTTTCCCCACCGGCTGTTTCGCATATGCGGACGACGAATTATCGGGCAAGCTTGTCTTCTCCGGCGCGCGAGAAGGGGTTTCTATCGGGCTGTCTAAATCCAGCAGTATACATTTATCCGTTAAATATCTTTGGCTTCTTGTCGGCAATTGGGCACCTTTGTGCCTCGTCATCGGGAAAGGGCGCTACAGATTTCGGCGGAGGCGCTTTAACGCCATTTCAATCGGGAATCTCGAATGCAACTGCGGACAATCGCAGTGGCAAACAGCCGATGATATCGCCATTCGACCCATGAACTGACGATTTTTATATTCGAACAATTCTGATTTATAAATGTTGTTTTCCGTTATCATTATGAGATCTGCTAATTTCTATAGGATATCTTCAAGAATTATTAGATAAAATGTCAAATCACATCAGTTTATAATTTATTATGGCGAGTTTTCACGCAAAAGTTTTGTTTTTTGTTATAAAATCATAGATTATATTTTGGTTATTCTTGTAATTCGACGGGTCTCATCAAATTTTCGACGTATTCCTCGATACGGTTGCCGCGCAATCGCCGAGGAGAGGGCAATGTCCGTAGAGCTAGACGCAACCACTTATGTTCACGCCAGACCGACAACCGCGCGCGCCTATATCTTGCCAGCCGTGCTCGACGTACTGGAGAGCCATTTCGACGGTTCTCTTCAGAACGACGTCTTTGATTTGGGATGTGGTACCGGCGGGGCGGCAGCGGCTCTTGCAGGAAGGGGATATTACGTCGTCGGCGTCGATCCTTCCAGTGATGGCATCGCCAAGGCCAATGTCAACTATCCCGAACTGCCGTTGAATGTCGGCTCGGCCTATGACGACCTTTCCAGGGAGTATGGCACCTTCCATGCCGTCATCAGCCTGGAGGTCGTCGAACATGTCTACGATCCGAAGGCTTTCACCTCGACGATGTACGATCTCGTCAAGCCGGGCGGCATCGCCGTCATGTCGACACCCTATCACGGCTATCTGAAGAACCTTGCCCTGGCTGCGATGGGGAAAATGGATGACCATTTCATGCCGTTAAAGGAGCATGGGCATATCAAGTTCTGGTCGAAAAACACGCTGAGGACGCTGCTGCTGGATGCCGGCTTCGACAATGTTCGTTTTGAGTATGTTGGAAGGATTCCCGTTCTCGCCAAGTCGATGATCGCCATTGCGCAAAAACCTCTCAGAGAGGGTGTCGGAGCGGCAACGAATTCGGATAACGTTCGTCCGCTGCGAAGTGCGCGATAGAGCGCGGGTGCACCCGCGCCAAATGGCGAGCTGCGATATTCCACAGGTTGTTTTTTACTGTGTGAGCCGCTGAAAAAAATCCTTACGAAATATTTACTTTTAGTTGCATTCTTGCTTAAACTCTCCATTATACAGCCGGGCGTGCTGATAAAGCGGGAGACTTATTCACATGAAGGCTAAATCGCCGAATTCGATTGACGTCTATGTTGGCAACCGCGTGCGCGTTCGGCGAAAGACGCTCGGGATGACCCAGAACGGCTTGGCCGAACTTCTAGGCATTACCTTCCAGCAGATTCAGAAATACGAAAAGGGAACGAATAGAATAGGCGCCAGCCGTCTTCAGCGCATATCCGAGATTCTTCGCGTGCCCGTCGGCTTTTTCTTCGAGAACGGCGGCTCCGGGCCGATCGACGGCGCGACGAATGAATTGAACAGCTTTTTGTCCTCGAAGGAGGGGCTGGCGCTCAACAAGGCATTCATCGCCATCGAGGATCCGAATATCAGGCAAAAGCTGGTGGCGTTGGCCAGAAGCCTGGCAGCCGCGGGATTGCCTGACAGCGACAGTGAGCTGCAGGATTCGGTCGTGAACAGCTGAGGACAGATCGTGCTTCATCTGCAGACATTCGGCGATCTGCGGTTGATCGAGACGAATGGCGACCCGGTTCGCTATCCGATCAAGGGCCTGTTGATGATGGCCCATCTCTATGCCGGCGCCCATGATCTCAGCCGTTATGAATTGGCTCAGTTTCTATGGAATGACGTCGAACCCGAGCTTGCGCGGCTCAATCTGCGCAAACTGCTTTCCCGCATCCGCGAGACAGATGGCGGACGCGCCGAAATGCCCTTCGATTTCACCGCCACCACGGTTCGTCTCAACAGGCAGGCAGTTTCCAGCGATCTGGATATTTTTCACGCTGACGGTTCGCCGCTGGAGCGGCTGAACGCGATCGCCGAACTGACCCAGCGTGGGTTCATCGGAAATATCAAACCAGCGACAAAGCTGATAGACGCCTGGATCAGGGCGCAACGGGACGCTCAGGCGCTGCAATTGCGGCAGGCATTGCTGGATGCGTTGCCGGATGCGCAAAAGCCCGGCGCTGCGCGCTCCATTTCCGGCGCTGCCTTGCAGATCCTCGAACGAGATCCGAATGACGAGCAGGTCAGAGCCCTGCTGCACCGACTATCTGGCGGTTCGTCCCTCACCGAGAGATTGCCGAACGGCGACGGCCATGGCGGGGTGCAGGTGAAGCGTTCCGAGACCGGCGGTGAGACAACTGCCGACATCGAACGCGTATCGCAGGCGCCGCTGATCCTGCCTCGGCTGGTGCTGCTTCCCCCGACATCGAAACATGCCGATGCCGGGCTTGCGCTTGCCAACGCCCTGATCGAAGACGTCACTATCGAACTCTGCGCGCTCAGAAACATTTCGATCGTAGCACCCCATACGGCCGGCCAGATCCGCCGCGACTCCGAGAAGGCTGCCGTGGTCGCCCGTCACTCGATCGCCTATCTTCTGGATACACGGCTTTCCGAAGAGGGATTATTCGCTCAGCTGGTTTATTTTCCCACGGACGAGATCATCTGGGCCAATCGCTTTGCGATGACGCCCGATATATTGCCGCGTCAGAGACGGCTAATCGCGCAGCAACTGACCATGTCGGTGGCCCGCGAGCTGGCTGAAAACGAGGAAGAGCGCTTACGCTTCGAAGCCGATCCTGAGGCCTATCACGCCTATCTGGTGGGCTCGAGCCTGATGAGCAAATTGACATTGCCGCATATCCGCCGGGCACGAAAAGCTTTCAAGCAGTCGCTGTCGCATAAGGCGGATTTCTCTCCCTCATTTACCGGGCTGGCGAGAACCTTCACCAGCGAGTGGCTCGTGACGGCGCAGGGAAACAATGAACTGCTGCATCTGGCGGAGCAGCACGCGCTTCGGGCCATCGAGCGGGATCCGGCATCGGCGGCGGGCCATCGCGAGCTTGGCGTCACCAAACTCTATCTCGGCGATGTCGATGCCAGTGTCGCCGCACTTGATCTGGCGGAACAACTCAGCCCGCATTTTGCTGATGTTATCTACAGCCATGCTGACACGCTCGTGCATGCATCCCGCCCTGGCGACGCGCTCGCGAAGATCAGAAGAGCGATTTCGCTCAATCCGATCGCGCCTGACGCCTACCTTTGGTGCGCTGCGGGAGCGAGCTTCTTCCTGGAACAGTACGAGGAGGCCATCGCTTATGTTGAGGCGATGAAAGACAAAGCGCCGGCCCATCGCATCGCCGCGGCCAGTTGCGCAATGATCGGCGATCGAAAACGGGCGCTCTTCCATCGGCAACGGGCCGAAAGTATCAACCCGGCCTTCGACGTCGAGAAGTGGCTCGCCATCGTTCCCTTCAAGGAAGATTGGCAAAAAAAGCTTTATCGTGAGGGCCTGCTGAAGGCCGGTTTTTAACAATAGCTGAGGGGCATTACATGGCGAAAGCTGTCATTATAGGTATACCTGGTGAGGCGGGTCTCTGGCTTGTCGATCTCGACACGGGTACGGTCAAGCCTCTCAATCCAACGGGGGAATTGGCGACTGCAAACGGCCTGCGCAAGGCCGGCGGCACGTTCGTGAAGGGCGTCGACCTCGCCGTCGCGGTTTCCTCGGCGCAGGTTGCCCTTTCCGGTCACGTCGACGGCTGAGCTGGCATTCTGACGCACCGGTCCATATATTCCGACAGGGTCATGTCGCCGCGGGAAACCCTTTCCCGCGTCGAACCTCTTTTGGCCGGGTTCGGCATCACCAGGGTTGCGCGACATACCGGACTGGACGATATCGGAATCCCCGTCTGGTGCGCATACGCCCCGAATTCCCGCTCGATCGTGATTGCCCAGGGAAAGGGTCTGACCGATCTCGATGCCAAAGTATCCACTGTCATGGAAGCCCTCGAACGGGCGGTCGCCGGCGAACCCTCCGTCGATCTCGTCCACGGCACCTCTTCCGGTCTGCAGGAAATGGGGCACAAGACCGACGCGCTGAATTGCCTGACCGCTGTCCATAAACCCGATCTCGGACCGGACGAGGAGACGGAATGGGTTGCCGGCGTCAATATCCTCACCGGCGAGGAGGTCTATGTCCCCTTTGAAGCGGTGGTGCTCGACCGCACGCGTGACGCGCGATACTGGATGTCGTCGGATGGCCTGGCATCGGGAAATAATGTCGAGGAGGCGATCTTTCACGGGGTCCTGGAGCGTATCGAGCGTGACGCCCATGTGTTGTGGCAGGTAGGCGCAGAAGCGGATCTTTATGCCGGCTGCGTCGATCCCCGCGGCTTTGAGGACGGCGCCCTGAACGGGTTGATCGACAAGATCGAAACATCGGGATTGGCGCTCAGGCTCTTCGATATCACCAGCGACATCGGGATCCCCTGTTTCACCGCCATGCTGGGTCCTGGGAATCCCCTTCTAGGCCCCCCGGATCTTCACGCCGCCGGGGTTATTAGGCTTGGGGACATTCGCCTCGTCGAGGTGACCGGCGGTACCGGCGCTCACCCGTCTCCCGTCCGCGCGGCCATTCGGGCGGTGACGGAAGCCGTGCAATCCCGACTGACCTATATCAGTGGAGCCAGAGACGATATTTCTCCCGCAACTTTCTCACGATGTCTGCCGCCGCTGATGCGGCAGGCCTTCGATGCGGTTGCCGCAGCGCCCGCTGCCACTATCTACAGTGACGGGGTGGTAGGACATCGGCAACAGGATCTGGCGCAGTTGCTGCAACATGTGCTCGACGCGCTCAGAAACAGGGGGATCGTTTCGGTGATCGCCGTGCGCCTCAGCAAGGACACGCTTCCGTTCAGTGTTGCCAAGATTGTCATTCCTGAGCTCGAAAATCCGGAGGGAGCGCGCGCCCGGCGATTTGGAACGAGGGCGCTTGCCAGGGCAATAGGGTTTTGAAGCTCATTTTCGCAGGTCCCAGTCTTCCCGATGCGGCGTCGCTGGCCGGCGAGGGGATACGCGTCTTGCCGCCTGCCACGCAAGGCGATGTCCTAGCCGCAGTGGAGCAAGGTGCCAATGTCATCGGCCTTATCGACGGCGGCTTCGAATATGCCGCACCGGTCTGGCACAAGGAAATTCTCCATGCTCTGTCGCTCGGCGTTGCGGTTCTCGGGGCGGCAAGCATGGGCGCGTTGCGCGCTGCCGAATGCCATCCATTCGGTATGATCGGGATCGGCCGCATTTTCGAAGACTATTGCACCGGCCGGCTGGTCGACGATGCCGCCGTCGCGCTCACGCACGCGCCGAGCGCGCTGGGCAGCAAGCCGCTGACGGTACCGCTCGTCAATGTCAGCGCAACACTCGATGCGATGGAGGATCGCGGACTGCTGGAAAGTCGGTTGCGCCAACAGGTCGAAGATGCCGCAACCGCGATATTCTTCAAGAAACGAACGTGGCGGGCGGTCGTCGAGCAATGTGCAGGGCTGGCCGAACCGGATCGTGCGGACCTGCTGGCGGCGCTTCTGTCGAACGCCGTCGATCAAAAACGCATCGATGCCTTGGAATTATTGAAAGCCGTGCAGGACGTCCACGACATTCGCTCGACTGCCGATCTGCCCTGGAAACTGCACGACACCTCATTCCCCACGCGCCCTGCATTGTGAACCGAAGCCGGCAATAGTCACCGAGGGTTGTGTCACGCTTTTTTCACGGGCTGGATCACCTCCACACGCGTATCATTTCTTCAATTCGTTGGAGAAATGGGGCATGGGCGTGACATCGGTTGTTAAGATAGATGCAGACCAAGGGGCGGAAGACGGTCTGGAAGAGCTCGTCGCGCTGGCGCGGATGATTGCCTATGCGCGACAGGTCGCTCAGGATGTCAAACTGCCGTTCGCGACGAATTGCCTTGACCTTGCGCTCGAGGCAGTGAAGCAGGAGGTCGGGGAGGGTTTGACCAGGGAACTGGCCGAATTGAGCTCCCCGGTTCCGCAAGTGAGTGTGAGAAGTCACTAGTACGGCGCGTCCGATAGGACGCGCCGAGAACGCTCCATCACTTCAAACCCGCGATAACCTCGAAAATCAGCTTCGATTTTCGGGGTTATGCGTGTGGTTGCGCGCAGCCGGGCAGTCGTCAATCGAACGGAGCCGTTTGTTTCAATCGCAGTGAGATAACGCGCTGAAACCCACGCTTGGTATGTGCCCATGTTTCGGCGCTTCGGGTCAATTGTAGGTTAGGGAAGCCCGACTCGTTTCCGGCCGCTGGCGCTTTATTCAGGAGCTGTTCGAAATCCGTCTCACGGATGGTTTCGAGCGAGGGGTAAGCAGCTTCGCTAACGTTGCCTCCGGGCAGGGAAGCGGCGCGATCTCGCATTCAATGTCTTCTGCACGACCAGCCGATCGACGACCGACCCTTCATCTTAATGGGTCAGGTTGCGCTTCTGGGCCAGCAACAGAATGTAATCGTCGGCGATGTCTGCGATGGCCATTGCGACTTCCGCCGGATCGCATCCCTCGACCTTCGTATTTGCAATGAACTGATAGACCGCCTTCTCGATCTGCTTCCGGCAGATCATCACGCGCTCATCGTAACCAAATTCCGGAATCTGCGATGCTATATCACTCATCAGGTCGGCTCCCTCACTACTTACAGTGACCATGACACAAATTATAAGTTGAGCAAGCAAATGCTTTATGAAGGGTTAATTCGTTTGGGAGGTGCGACCATTTCGACACAGGTCAGCCGACTCACGGGCCGCCGGCGTGTTGAATCAGGACAGGTCAACTTCGCCTCGAGCAATCGCTTGTGTCGTATCGGGAGGCTCGCCAAAGAGGACAGGGATGTTTTACATCATTGAGTTTTGTGCCGGCATTTCAATTTGCGAGTCCAGACACATATGCCGACTTTTGAAAAATAGACCGAATGTTGTTGGCGGAATTGGTCGGTGCGGGCCGCAAATATTTAAGAAATATGGTTATTTATCAATATATTACGCTTTAATTCAGCAGTCTTGTTTTGCATCGGCAACTTTTCTCCCTGCTGCCGTCCCAGGATTGTTGCGGCCATAGGCTGTGACAATCTCACCAATGATGCAGGCATTTGCCGGATCGTTGAGAACCCGGTGCGGGAAGTAGCTTTCGGTAGATCTTCTGTTCCCGAGTCAAAGGTACTGCCGATGCTTTTGAAAATGTATGCACAATAAGTTCAGCTGGATAATTGAGTTCAGCAAGTAAAAATTTATCAAAAGGTAAAATTACTAATTTCAGACAGTGGTTGTATTTAAAACTCAATTATGGGACGATTAAATCTTTACAATATGGTGGTCGTAGGAGGTGTTATTTTTCATTGCGGCAGTGATACGTATGAAGTTCTATCGGATAATAATCTCGATTTGATGACGATCTTTCTGTCTCCGCAATTTCATTGCGGATCCGAAAACACTCCCGAGAGTAATTGAGATGATAGGCGAAATATTGACAGAAGAGGACCCGAAGTTTGCTCTTCACTTGCCGATGATGGGGGATTTTCTGATCAAACCGCTCAACAGCATAATACCGCTATCCGAGGTAAAGTCTATTTATGTTGATGCAGCAATGACGGGTGTCGCATTGTGGCAACCAGCCAAAAAGCAAAGTCGAGGACCCGCCGGGGTGGGTGACGGGTCCTCCGGTAGGAATGCTTGCACGTGCGTGAGGATTATTACAGTAAAACTCGGTATTGTCACAGAACATTATTGGGGTGATTGCTTTTTTCATAAATTGTTTGATTTTTTACTAATTACTATTCTTCTTAACTATGGAAGTTCGTAATAGAATGTAGCAAGGTAACCGCCACGCCGATTGAAGTGATGGTTGTTAAACCTTCAGCTGTTTCAGCAGGCGAGCGAAAACTGCCATCAGCGCTGGCGCCACCGACAGACCTGTAGCCGGCAGGCATCAAGCCTCCTGCGACGAGGTCGCGGCAGAGCATTCGCCGGACCGATCGATCTCCGACAAGCGCCTGAACAATGCCTTCGTCCTGAAGCGTGACCAACCGCCAACCAATGGGACAAGCGGGTCTATCTCTTCGAATTTCCTGAAGTTCTTTATCTTTTGTTCTCTGACCGGCCAGGCTTTGGACAATGTCCTGCGTGCGGCTCTCTTGGCTTTTGAAAGGATCAATTTGTATAGGACGTCGGAAGCAAGCATTGGGCTATGATGATAAATGTGCTTGAGCGAGGTCGCGGCGCGGCGCCAATCTTTCAAAGCGGCAAATTTTGAAAATGCATAAAGATGCGCCGACGTGCGGGCGCAATTGGCGACAAAAGTCGGAAGCTGTGGATTGCGGGCGATACATTGCTCGGTCACAGCCAGAAGCGATAGCGCCATTCGCGACCAGTCGGAAGACATGGCTGCTGAATGAATACGATATCCCACCAGACCTAACGGCACCGTCTCGATCTTGAAATGCTCAGCTGTACGAAGTTCGAAGTCGAAATCCTCGCATCCTCCGATACCCTGTCTGGCATAGCTTGAATCGTAACCGCCGATCTTGTCAAAGACAGCGCGGCGAACCATGAAGCCGCTGCCATTGCCGACGAAGCGGAATACGAGATGACGGTTGAAAATGGTGTCCCTGGCGTTCAGTGACGAACCGGATTTCGTGCAATATCCCTCGGGATCGATGTGACGGTGAAGGGCATAGACCGCGCCCCAGGTATTCGGCAGGGGATGGAGAGCCGAAAGCATTCTTTCGACATAGGTCGGATGCCATATGTCGTCCGCATCGAGGAAAGCGATATAGTCGGATTTCGATGCTTCGATCCCGGTATTGCGGGCCGCAGCGACGCCACGGTTTTCAGTCGAGACAATCCGGATCCTTGGATCACCCGCGGCAAAATGGCGACAGATCGAGGCTGTGTCGTCCGTCGAGCCGTCGTCGACGATGACGATCTCCAGCGCCCTGTGGGTTTGGTCGATGACGGACTGGAGCGTCTGGGCTAGGTAGGGGCTGGCGTTATAAGCAGGGATAACGACGGCCACTTGAATGCGGGATGTGGTTGGCATCTCCATCGCCGTCACCCGAGCTTGGATGTGGGGGTGGGTGGGCTGAGATCGATCCGGTTCTTCATCAGCCTGGCCACGGCGGGCCGATGGCTGACGACAATCAGCGTTCTGCCGGCGTCTTCTTTCATCGCCGAAAACACCCGCATCTCGGTATCTTCGTCGAGCGCGCTTGTCGCTTCGTCCAACAGCAGGATTTGAGGCCGGCTGGCGAGCGCGCGCGCCAGACCTATGCGCTGCCTTTGCCCGCCCGAAAGCCGGATCGCCTCGTCGCCCAGCCATTCATCGAAGCCATACGGCAGATCGTTGATGAACTCCGTTGCGCAGGCCACATCGGCAGCCCAGCGGATATCCTGGTCCGAGATATCGCGGCGAAACCGGATGTTGTCGAGGACCGTGCCCTCCATCAGTTCAACGTCCTGACCCGATACGGAAAGCAGTTCCAGCCAGCTGGAACGGTCGATGGTTGTCAGATCCCTGCCGTCGACGGTGATCCGGCCCCGGGTCGGCGGGTTCAGATCGAGAATCATGTTGAGGATTGTGGTTTTGCCGGAGCCGCTTGGCCCCGTCACAGCCGTCGTCTCGCCTGCTCTGATTGTGAAGCTGAGATCGTGAACTGCCGGCGCGTTCGATCGCTCATAGGCGAACGAGACGTTGTGGAAGACAATTGCTTCCGCCAGGCGGCTTACCTTCTCCCCTTGCGAGGCTTGCTTGATGTCATCCTTCTCTGCAAGCAGCGCCAGTACGTTTTGCAGGGACGCTTCCATCTCGTAAAGGCTGAGAATCTGGGAATCAAATCCCTTGATATGCGGCTGAAGCCTGTAAAGAAGGATCGTGGCCGAGAGCGCGGCCTTGAAATCGACCGGCAGGAATTCCGAGGACAGAATGATCGTCAGGATGACCCCGAAGGTCAGGATTTCGCTGAGAAGCGAGGTTATCGCTCCCATCCAGTCCGACCGGCGCCAGGTCTGGCCGACGTCGTTGGAAAGCGCCTCGAAGAGTTGTTGGTGGCGCTTTTCCATGCCGAAGCTTTTGACGGCCTTCAAAGTCTGTAGCGTTGTCCAGCTCAACTGTGTCAAGGCTTCGACGGCAGCCAGTGCAGAGGCACCGAGACGGCGGTAGGCACCGGCAAAGAAACCCAATACAAAATTATGGATGAAGCCGAAGACGAGCGCGAGCAAGGCGATCGGCCAGGCCATGACCAGCATGCCGACGCCGAAGATCACGATCGTACCGAAATTGACCCCCAGACGTACGAGGCTGGCATGCGCCGACGACACCGCATAGGATTCGGTCGCGATGACGTTGATCAGATCGCTGCGCTCATAGTCCTGAAAGCGCTGGAAGGGCATGGTCAAGACCTTGGCGTAGAGGCGGTCTCGCATGCGGTCGCTAATCCGGTGATTCACTGCGCTTGCAATGAGCGAATTGGCGCATCCCAAAAAAATCCGGAACAGGATGGAGCCGATGAGAATGCCGATCAGGACAGGCTTCGAAAGACTGAGGTCGATGCCGCCAAAAAACGCCGGAAGCCATGCCACGGCGGAGCCGGAAACGGGACCTTGCTGCCCGAGAAGAAAGACGAGGCTGACCAGAAAGGTGATGCCGACCATTTCGGAGAACCCTGTGAGAATTCCCAGGATGATCATCACCGTCATCTTGAGCCGCAGCGCCGGTACGAGTTGCCGAAGCTCGCGAAACCGAGACGCAACGACCAGGTTGTAGGCTCTTGCGGGTTTAGCGGAAGGCGGCTTTCGAAACCTATTCATTGTCGACCATCCGCGAAGAGGCCAGGCTTATTGTCTCCCTGGCAGGCGTGGCCGCGAAACGATCGCTGAATGCTGTTCCGGGTTGCGGCAGGGGCGCGCTCCCGAGGCGGATTTTCGGCCGTGCCGAAGACTTGCCGAGGGCGCGCTTTGCAGTCCGCAGGACGCGTTTTGCTTGGCGCCAGCCCTGCTGCACCCCATGGACGACGAGGCGCGAGGAATATTTTCTGACCATCATCGGCGCCAGCTGTTTGACCTGGGCAAAGTCATTGCCCAGAAACGCCTTTTTGAAATACCAGCGTGCGGTGTTGAACTCGGCTGTCTGGATGTCGCGCGTAAAATGCGGATAACGCGTGATGATCGGGGCCATGACCAGAGCGTGGGACTTCAGCATCCTGTAGGCGTTGCTGGACATATTTCCCCTGGTAAAGCGATAACCGGTCAGGAAATCGGGAACCAACGCAAAGGGCAAGGTTTCGGCCAAGGCCAGATAAAGTTTCAGATCCTCACATCCCTCGGCGCCGTTGTCGCGCAGGCTGGCGTCATAGCCGCCGCAGCGAAGAATGTCCGCCCGCGGCATCAAGGGTGTGCTGCCATTGCCGATGAAATTTTCCCGCAACAGGGGTTCGAAGATAGTCCCTTGATGCAGGACTGGTCGCGAATTACCGAAAATGATGCCGTTTTCGTCGATCGCTGCATACCAATTGTAGGCGACCCCGCGTCCGTCCGGAAATTTCCCTAGTGCCTCGAGCTGGAGTTCGATTTTGCGAGGGTGCCATAAATCATCGGCATCGACGGGGGCTATATAAAGGCCGCGTGCGTCCTCGATGCCGTGGTTGCGCGCGCGCGCAACCCCACCATTCTCCTGGCGGAGAACACGGACACGGCGATCGGTCAGGCTGAAGTCGCGAGCAAGATCGAAGGTACCGTCCCGCGATCCGTCGTCGACCACAAGGATTTCGAGCTTGTCGTAGGACTGGTCGGAGACACTTTGCAATGTTTCGGCAAGCGTCTTCTCGGCGTTGTAGGCCGGTATGACGACGGTGATGAGAGGAGCCGTTGCGCCAGTCATGGTATTGTCATCCGATATAAGCTCCCGGCAGGCCCATCAGTTCAGGGAAGGCTTCGAGAGGACGATCGCCGCGGACTTCGAGGCGTGGCAGACCGAAGAGATTATCGGAAAATGTGGCTTTTGCCGGTCGTGTCGTGAAGCCGATTCCGTAGCCGGCTAACGCCAGAATGCCTGGGACCCTGAAGTCCGTCGAGCCATAGGGCAGTGCGATCGATTCCACGGAACTTTCCAGTCGGCTTTGCAGCGCATTGCGCGATCGCATGGCTTCGGCCAGCAGGGCTTCGTTATCAATTGCACTGGCTGGTGCGTGGGATGCGAGGTGGGAGCCGAAGCTGATGCCCTTCTGGTGCAATGCCTGAATATGCGACCACGACATCAGCGGTGCAGGCTCTCCATAGGCAGAATCCCAATCTGACCGCCCGCCGACTTTATCAGTCACGACGAATACGTCAGCGCTGAAATCATTCTCGGCAAGGATCGGGAAGGCGTCCTCCAGGAAATCCGAGTAGGCATCGTCGAAAGTCAGCATGACGGGCCGGCCCTGGATCGGCTTGCCGCTGCGCAGAAGCCCCGCCAGGGTCTGCGCCGTCACCGTGTAAAAACCCTGTCGCCGAAGGAACTTCATCTGCTTGCGGAAGATTTCCGGCGGCGTGCGGAAGCGCTGGAGTGCCGCGGGTCCTTCCTCTGCGATCCTGTGATACATGAGGATGGGAACCGAGGTCGTGACCTCCGTCGTCCATGCCGCCCCACGCTCAACGCCGACCGGCCCCCAGATGATGTGCTTTGCCACATCCGCGTCCAGCGGAGTTCCATGCCGCTCGACCCGTAGGACAGGATCTGCCACCGGGCCTTTCCTAAACCGGTGGATGGCGTAAAGTTCGGTGTCGATCGTCTCTTCCAGGGACAGTTCAGGTTGTGCCGCTAACAGCTGTTTGATCGTCCCGACACCGAAAGGATTGTCCCAGTCGAAACCGGTCCGATTGGGTTCGTCCCGGCGGATATGGGCGTGGGCAGTGATCAAGTAGCCATTCGGCTTCACTGCTGCGGCCATCTTCTGACAGACCGCCCCAAGCATCTCCTCGTCTTTCATGTAGTAAAGGACCTCGGAGCAGACGACGAGGTCCTGTTCTGGCGGAACATCGCTCTTGACGAAGTCGAGCACGCGAAGCTCGACGTTGCGATGCTCGCGGCACCGCTCGACAGCTCTGTCGATTGCCCGCTGGGAAATATCCGTGGCCGCCAGCCGACCGACCTTTCGCGCCAGCTTCTCGGTAAAGATCCCCTCGGCGCAGGCGAGCTCGAGGGCCCTCTCGATCCCTTCCGGGATCAGGCTCAACGTCTGCGCATATTTAACCTGCTCGTAGACGGAGACGTAGTTCCATGGATCCGGGCGTTCAAAAATATGTTCCCAGTACTCTTCTTCCGACTGAACGGGGGCAGCTCCCTTTTTATCGTCGGGCCGCAGGCGAGTGGGGTTTCGGAATCGTGGAGCCAGACCGCCTTGGAGATTTTGTAGCAGGTCGGACAGTCGGGCGTCGTTGTCTTGTTTGTCGCTTGGCACGCAGGCAAGAAGAGCCTTGCGCCCGATACGCACCAAAATTCGTTCGAGACGTCCTCGCCGTTGGCCATTCCTGATGATCAACCCGCCGAAGGCTCTGTAGCCGCGCAAAGCCTCCCTTGTCCACGAACTGATATAGACGAGGGTGGGCGGCATCTGCAGATGTTCTTCTGCCTGCATCTCATGCATGATCAGCCTGATCTGCGCCCGGATCGAAAGATCGCCCCAGAATGGCCCGACAAAGGAGCCGACATGTTGCCCGCCGGACAAGGCGTGCATGATGAGCGTGTCGGCTGGCTCGGCCTTGGGGATTCGCGAAAGCGTTTCGAGAGTGGCACTGACCACCTGGACGTTGCCAAGCGTGAATGACCGCAAAGGGTTTGCGGCGGATATGTGCCAGGAAGCGGCCTCAATGATCTTGCGCCCAGTGCCGGGCAAGGAATAGCTCTGAATCAGCTGGATGAGCAAAAGGACCGTCGGCCGCCATTTATCGAGCACATCAATAAGATCGTCGGCCCGATCAGTAGAGAGCCCGGTCTGCAAGCCATGCAGGATTACACCGGCAAGAAAGTTTTCGTAGCCTGCTGCGTCCGGCATCTCAGGCAGAAGCGCCGCAAGGGCTGCAATATCCAAAGTCGGATCGAGCTTGGTCGCGACGACCCAGGCGAGCATGCGCAGTTGGCTAACGGGGGGCGTGATCCAGCCTGTCTCCGGTCCCTCAGTCGAGAAGCCTTCCTGCGCCTGCAGCGCCTGCGCCTTCGATGTCACGCGAACGGCGTCACGCACCATTTTGGTCGGATCGCCGGATAGCGAGCCCGACTTCATGCGATAGAAAGCGAGGCATTTGTCGACACGGCGAAATTCTGCGTCCGCAAAGGCCATGCGAAGCCAAAGATCCCAGTCCTCGCAGGTCTGCAAGGTCTCATCCATGCCTCCTACTAGCTCAAAAAGGCTTCTGGGAAAGACAACCGTATGGATGGCGAGTGCACAAAAGGAGGAAAACTCACGCTTGGCGACGTCTCCCGTCAAGATGGGAGGTTGCTCTACCTGCATAAGCCTGCCGTCTGGGGCGACGCGGCGGAAGGCGCAATAGGCGATGGCTGCTGGAGATGAATTCTCCGTCACTGGCAGCATGTTTTCGATGAAGGTGGGATCCAGCCAGTCGTCGGCATCCAGCATGCAGAGCAGGGGAGCGACCGCGAGGCGTGCTGCATGGTTCCGCGCCACGGCGGCGCCGGCATTCGACTGACGGGCGGGGAGAATGCGGCTGTCCGTTTTTGCGATGCTCTCGAGAACCTCCCAGGTGCGGTCGGTCGAACCGTCATCGACCACGACAGCCTGCCAGTTCGATCGCGACTGCTGCTGGAGGCTGGCAAGACATTCGGCAAGCGTATCGGCTGCGTTATAGGCGGGGATGAGGAATGAAATGTCAGGCGTTGCGGCGATCACCATGCGGGCCTCTTCCATCGCCGCAGAACGTAGAGAGCGCCATTTACGCTTCCGAGCATCTCCTGCTTCAGGAAGACGTCGTGCGATGTCGTGCCTTTACGAAGCCGTCTTCGGAGCCTTCCGGCGTAATATTTCGGAAACGAGAGCAGGATGCGCCGCAGATTGGCGTTATTTCCCGTGTTCTGATACTGGACCAGCAGGGCTGCGACATGGCCACTCATATATTGGTAGATCTGTCTGGCGAGCCCCTTCATATCCTTGCGATGAAAGTGCCAGGCTACCGCCGTCGGCTCGTAGCGGCAGACGTGGCCATGATGGAGGAGCCGGTTCCAGTATTCGGAATCGCCCGAGCATCCGGCCGCTCCCATGTCCAGGCGGACATCGAACAGGCCGATCTCGTCGAAGACCTTGCGGCGGATGGCCTGACTTGCGCCGGCTCCTATCGTCCAGACCGGAGCGCCGTAACGTGCATCCTTGTTATAGAAGTCCTGATTGAAATCCTGCCGCAGATAGCCCCGGCCGAAACTCCAATGCTTTTCGAAGATAAACTGTGCGGGCGTTGCCAGTTCTCCGGGAAGGACCAACCCGGTTACGCAGGCGATCTCCGGCAGATCGAACCCCTTCATCAGGTTCTCCAGCCACCGCTCGTGGAGGACGACGTCGTCATCGGTAAACGCGACGAATTCGGTTCTTGCCGCACGAACCGCCGCATTGCGCGCATAATCCAGCCCGACCCGATCTTCACGGACATAGGTTGCGCCCGATTCCTCTACCACGCGACGCGTCGCCTCGCCTGCAGAGGCATTATCCACCACGATGATCTCGACGGGCTCAAGCGACTGTTTGGGGATCGAGGCCAGGCAACGGCGTAGTTCCTCCGGCCGGTCCTTCGTGCAAATCAGAATGCTGACGTCGCGGTTTCGCACAGGGGTTTGCGCGACTTGACGCGCATGCTCGAGCGTCTCAGGTCGCACGACACGCTCGGCGAGTGCCGCCGCCGTCTCGGGCCTTTCGATATAGGTCTGTCCGACGGGAAGACCATCCGACAGAAAGACCACGAGCCCATCGGAGACCAGGGGCGAAACGGCATCAAGGTGAGAGGTGGCGAGATCAAGATAGTGAATCGGTATGGGAAAACTTATATCCTTCAGATCGGACGGAATTGGTTCTCGCATCATCACTCTCTCAATCGCACCGTGAACATACGCCAACTGCACCCAGGACGCGAGCCTTGAAAGTCATTATGGTTTATTCTGCAGCGTGCGCCTTCATTTGGTCCCTGAACCAATCGAGCGTCATCGCCACGCCCTGTTCGTAGGTGATCTTGCACGACCACTCGGGCATGACATAGTGCGCGTTGGTCAGGTCCGGCCGTCTGTTCGTGGGGTCCTGCGGCGGTGACGGCTCGAAGACGATCGGCACGCCGCCAACCAGTTTGGAGACATATTGCGCGACCTCGAGAACCGAAATCTCGCGATCATTGCCGACGTTTAGAGGCCCCTTATAGTCGGTTTCATTTATCCAGAAATATCGCGCGAAACCATCGACAACGTCATCGACATAGCCCCAGCTGCGTGACTGAAGGCCGTCGCCGAACACGGTAATCGGGCGACCCGAAAGCGCCTGGGTGATGAAGTTGGAGACCGCGCGCCCATCGTCGGAGCGTGTCCGGGGACCATAGATGTTGAAGGGGCGAACGATCTTGACATCGAGCCCTTGGGTGCGCTGCATCTCGAACAGCAGCGATTCCGTGCATCTTTTGCTCTCGTCGTAGGATGAGCGCGGTCCGGTGCAGTCGACCTGGCCCTTGTAGGATTCCGGCTGCGGCGACACCAGAGGATCGCCATAGACTTCGGAAGAAGAGGTGTAACCGAAACGTCCGCCCTTCTTCAGCAAGTCGAGCAACCGGAACGCCCCGAGAAGATTGGCGGAGATCGTCCTCTTCGGCTCCTTCATGTACCACGGCGGCGATGCAGGGGATGCAAGGTGATAGATTTCGTCGAATTTATCCGAGGTCTGCAGCGTCTCGACGTCGGATTTCACGAAGTGGAAACGGGGGTCCCTGATATGGGCGATATTTTCGAAAAGCCCGGTCCAGAGGTTGTCAACAACGACCAGCTTCTGAATGTCCGTCCTCAGCAAAAGTCGATCACACATGTGGGATCCGATGAAGCCAGCCCCGCCAGAAATCAATACGCTCTTCATTGCTTTGCGCCTCGTGACTTGAGATTAAGCTGCTTGTCTATTAGCATCGCCTGTAATGCATGACAATTACTTAGAAAAGTTCTAAGAAATACTCGCGTATTAATTTTAATCGTTAAATCTACCTACTTTAAGGCGACGCTTGTCGCTGCCGATGCTGCGCTCGATAACGGGCCGCCGCGCCGGACCGGATGTTACAGGTGATCGTTGCAGGATCATCACGACCCGGCCAATCTCGACTATCCCCATGAGACGGCGGCCGCCATCAGCAGTTCGATCGAAGGAGCCAGCATGGTATCGAGAACCTCTCCAACGAGTTCCGGATCCAGGGAGCTGAGGTTGCCTGTGGAAGCGGGCATCCCGAATGTGTGTGATATTTTCGAAAGGTCCGGTGCAAAGATTGTCAACAACAACCAGTTTCTGGGTATCATTTTCCAAGTAGAAGTCGTCACGTAAATGCGATCCAATGAAGTCAACGCAGTTTCTCACATCGTCTCGCCTCGTTACTTGAGAATATATTATTGTTATTACAGTGATCGAAGGTTTTGTATGGGCACGAAGTCCGGGGTGGGTCGGACTTTGGTCTGAATATCCCGAGCGTGGAAACGATCGTCGTCGCCGTTCGAAAATCCAAGCTATGGCGCCTGCGCGTCTTTTCAAGCGCCTAAATAACGCTTTAACACGTTGGATCTACCTCACTTTTCCCGAGGATAGATTCCGATTTTGGAGCCGATGCGCGAGCACCGCCTGTAAGAAATGGCGCTTGTTTAGGAGGTGCTAAAAAAAGCTAGTCGCCCGCAGCGCGGGCCTCCATTCCCATGCAGATACATGGGATGTCCGCCTTTGTGGTGACGCTCGGCTGTTGTTGGTGACCGCACAGGCTGGCGCCGGGCGGCGGCGCCTGGTTTCTCGGCACTACAAGCCCGGTTCTCACCATGGCCGTTCTGGCGCGTCTGATCGGCTTCATGCTGCCATCAAGCCTTGATGATCGAGGTCAGCCCTCCGGGGGCGACGCAAGCCGGTTGGCATCGAACTGGGCGGCGACCGGAATGATATCCTCACCTGACGTCGCGACATTTGCCTGACGATGAACCGTGCGCGGGGAAACGCGAGGCGCACTCAATTCAATCATCTCGCCAGGAGAATGCAGCGCCCATTTCATCAGCGCCGCGTCGGACGTCGATCCAAAGAAACTTGCTTCTTCCCAGGAAGCGGTGATGGGCAGGGAGGCGATCATGTTCGTGCCCTGCTTGGAGGCCTGGTGTGCAACAAGGCGGGGTTCGAAGCGGGCATAGGCCGGCAATGCAGACGCCGGTTTATCCGGAAGGACATCAATTGGGCCGATCGACGCAGTTTCCAGTTTGTCATCCAGGCCCGCGTCGTGCTCGAGGGCGGGTGGGCGCATCGCTGGTACCGGAATCGGGAAAGGCGAAAGATCCGGAGCGGACCGTTTGTCATCGCGCTCGACCGCGCCGGTCTGCAGCGCGAGCGCATTCAATGCTCGGCTTCGGGGCGTGGGCAGAAGCGCCGTCACGAGTTTATTGTCTTTGGTATCGCCGCTCGACCTGGTCGACGCGCTCACGTCTTCGTCTTCGCCCGCGGTGCTGGCGATCTGGATCGAGGTAGTGCTGCCGCGCTTCCTGTGGTTCGCAACCGCCTGATTGTATCCCGGCAGCGGCCGGCCATCGGCCGGGAGATGCACCGTCTGCCCATTCGGGAATATTCGAGCGAGTTCTTGCCGGGACATGCGGGGCCAGGCCCTGACATTGCCGACATCGAGATGCACGAAGGGCGATCCCGAGGTCGGATAATATCCGACACCGCCGACCTGCATCTGCATCGCCAGCGCACGCAGCGTCGAAAGCTTCACGCCGGGAACGTAGAAATCCATCGCCTTGCCCAGCATGTGCTGGCTCTTCTTGGCGACGCCCGTGCTGCGCGAACGGTTGCGGAGCATGTTGTTGGTGGTGGGCGAACGATAGGCGGAGACGATGTGGATGTAGTCCTTGCCGCCGCTGCGCTTGTATACCTCCCAGACCAAATCGAGCAGCCGGGGATCCATCCGGGTCGGCTCGTTCCTTCGCCAGTCGCGCAGAAACCGATTGATCTGGGCGAGGCCCTTTGGATCGAACTTTCCGTCCCGCTTGTAGGTAATCGTGGCCCTCTCGCCCGTATGGGTAAAGAACAGCTTCAGGGCACGATCTTCCGCCGAGGCAAATGAAGCAGAGCCGACAAGTGCCGGCAGCGCAAACAGAGCCGGCAGAATGGTCTTCGCGACGAACCGTTCCGCACGCGACAGCAGCGTGGCAATTCCGCCCAAGGCTGCGCCCGATAACCCTTGCACTGGATACTTCAACACGAACAATTCCGTCCTACACCAACCACTCGACGACGTGCGGGAACCTCCGCATCCATCACGCTTAGTAAAGCCAGCTTATGGTCAATAAATTGCTAACGAGCGGATGCGGAAGGTTGGTGAGTTGAGGAGGCGGGCCACCATCCGAGGCGAATTGCGCCCCTGCGCCCATTCATCGGAGCCAAGCACAAATCCGCTTCCGCGAGCGTGACGTACTGGTGACCAATTGCGGCCGCATCTGCATGTACCGCAAGAAATCAATATCTTCACGGTCACGGCCGGCCAGAGGTTCGACGTCGAGGAGGTCGATGACGGCGTTTGGCTCGTCAGCTTCATGCGCTATGATCTCGGATATATCGATCTGGAGCGGAGGACTTTGCAAACCATCGAGAACCCGTTCGGCACAAGGTTATCACCCTTGTCTTAGGGACGTTCTGTTACCTATGTCTCCGGTATGGACAGTCAGATTTCCGGAAAGAAGCGGCGGACTCGGATGCCCGACAATTAAGTCACCGTTGCTCGCCCAGGCGACACCCAGTAGTCTCGCCGTCTCACCGACATATCGGCAGTGGCACGCAGCGATTCCATGGCAATTCTCTTCAAAACTACAATCAGCGAAAACACGGCATTCGAGATGATCGAACGGTCACTGTCAGGGGCTTACCGATATGACGGTTACCTCAATGTCGTTGGCGATGCGGGCGAGACGGCATTGTCTTGGGGGCCGGCAATGCATGCCGAAGAGTTCAAGGCAGAGGTCAGCCAAATCCTACGGCAGACTTGGGATGCTGCCCGCTTCTGGGTCATCTATGAGCGCCGCGAAGACCGGAAGGATCCAGAAGGGACTGACATCCGCAACGCGGCTTTCCGCCTGACGCGCGGATACAGTGGCGTTATCGTTGTCACCCTCAGTCTCCTTGGGAAGCGCGACAGCGCCAATGACCTGGAACTCGTCTTCGTCTGCTTCGAGCAGGATTTTCAAAGGAGGAATTTTCGCGTGCGCTACGAGGGTAAGCCGTTACCAAACCAGGGCTGATCTTGCTCGAAGACGTGTTGCTCACGCGCGCGACCATCGCTTCGGTCATCGAGACCTGCAAACTAAATGCCGTCGATCCGCAGACCTATCTGACCGCCACGCTCACTGCCATCGTCAATAGTCACAAGCAGAGCCGTATCGATGACCTATTGCCGTGGAAGGAAATCACAGACTTCGACTTTGACGACCGCCCGCTTAAAATGCGATGGAACTGGCAACACCATCGCACGCAAGATGCTCCGACAGATTACCTATACCCTGTGATCAATTGGGAGGTTGGCGGCCCGCAAACCGTCGGTGCCGAGGGTTAAGGGGGATTCCCGAAAACGAGTGAAAAGGGTGCTCCGGATCAGGGGCAGACACCCTTTTCGTGCTGAGTTTTGCAGTCTCAGCGGAACGGAAATTAGCAGAGAGATTGCTGTCTACCATCGGACCGAAGTCCGACTCACTCGCAATAATTCGTCGATGTCAGCGCCGAGGCGACGCCATCAATCAATGCGTCCCTCGATGCGTCTGCCTATCTGACCGCTACGCTCACTGCTATCGCCAACGGCCACAAGCAGAGCCGATTTCTTGCTTCTGTAGGAACGGGCGTGCTCACCTCGGCTCTTGCCAGCGACTTTGCAGGACCCAAGGCCCGTGTGGTCTGCCCCACGATAATCTCCTGTGGTGTCTATCCGCCTTCCTACCGAGCTGCTTTGAACGACCAGTCGGTCACCGTCACAACATGCGGATGCATCTGCTACAAACGGAAGAAGATCAATCGCAGTCTGGTCTTCGCCGGTCAGGCCGTCGGCATCAAACAGGTCGAAGACCATATCTGGCTCGCAAGCTTCATGGATTACGATCTGGGATACTTCGATGACGAAACATGCAGACTCGAACCGCTGCCGAACCCTTTCGGCTCAAAAGTGTTACCTATGTCTCAGGAATAAACCGTAATCCATGTGTCCAGAACGGACCGTTCGGAAGTGGCGCACCCGACAGGATTCGAACCTGTGACCTTTGGAATCGGAATCCAACACTCTATCCAGCTGAGCTACGGGTGCATGCCGAAGGCGGTTTGAATCGCCTGTCCGATGGGTGGTTCTTAGCCTAGCTTGCGGCTGGCTTCAATCGCGAAATTCTCAGAAATACGGGTGCTTGCGCTTTGCAGGGTGTTTTTATCCGTCAGCCCGGGGAACGTTATATAAAAAACTCCGCCGGCCTTGCGGGCGGCGGAGCGTTGTTGTCGCGGACTGTCGCCTTTTGGCGGTCAGATCTGCATGGCGCCGGGGCCGGGGATCGCCTTTGGCGGCACCTTGCCGAGGATGATCATCCCCAGCACTTCGTCCTT
This sequence comes from Rhizobium sp. WYCCWR10014, assembly GCF_001657485.1. GTDB lineage: Bacteria > Pseudomonadota > Alphaproteobacteria > Rhizobiales > Rhizobiaceae > Rhizobium. Next base: position 550,222 of record NZ_LXFU01000037.1, on the reverse strand, counting down.
GGTCACGTCCTCGGTGCGGGCATGGCCGACGACCTGGCCGTTCTTCATCACCGAGACGCGGTCGGCCAAATCGAAGACGTCGTGGATGTCGTGGCTGATGAGGAAGATGCCGATGCCTTCCTTCTTCAGCTGCTTGATCAGTTCGCCGACCTGCGCCGTCTCCTGGGGGCCAAGCGCAGCCGTCGGCTCGTCCATGATCAGGATGCGGGCGTTGAAGAGGATCGCACGGGCGATCGCCACCGATTGCCGCTGGCCGCCCGAAAGCGCCTTCACCGGCTCCTTGAAGCGCTTGAAGTTGGGGTTGAGCCGCCCCATCACCTCGCGGGCCGAGGCTTCCATCGCGACGTCGTCGAGCGTGCCCCAGCGGGTCTTCAGCTCGCGGCCGAGATAGAGGTTGGCGGCGGCGTCGACATTATCGGCGACGGCGAGCGTCTGGTAGATCGTCTCGATGCCGTATTTCTTGGCATCGCGCGGATTGCGGATGTCAGCAGGCTCGCCATTGATCAGGATCTCGCCGCCATCGCGCTTGTAGGCGCCGGAGAGGATCTTGATGAGCGTCGACTTGCCGGCGCCGTTGTGGCCGAGCAGGGCGACCACTTCGCCGGGGTAGAGATCGACCGAGGCATTGTCCACTGCGTGAATGCCGCCGAAGGAGATCGAGATGTTTTTCAGTTCCACGAGGGGAGTGCGTTGATCAGCCATGTCTAGGGCTCCTCTCACTTGGCACGGGCGCGGTAGACGGTGTCGAGCCAGACCGCCACGACAAGGACGGTGCCGACGACAACGCTCTGCAACGGCGTATCGACATGCGCGAGCACCATGCCCGATTGCAGCGACTGCATGACGAGCGCGCCGAGCATGGCGCCGGCGATGGTGCCGGTGCCGCCTGCCAGCGACGTTCCGCCGATGACGGCGGCGGCGATGGTGTAGAGCTCGTCGAGCGTACCCTGCGAGTTCGTTGCGGCATTGAGGCGGGCGGTGGAAATCGCGGCGGCGATAGCGGCCAAAATGCCCATCAGCGCGAAGATGCGCACGGTGACCCAGCGGGTCTTGATGCCGGCGAGCTCGGCCGCTTCGGGGTTGCCGCCGATCGCGAAGACATAGCGGCCGAAGCGCAGCCGGGTCGCGATGAAGGTCATGATGATGCCGACGACGATGGCGATCAACACCGGCACGGCGATGCCGTAGGGAATGTCCAGGCCGGTTTCGGGCCAGGGAATATTGTTGGTCTCGGCATATTTCTTGGCGATGTTGATCGGCCAGTAATAGCTGTTGGCGATCCAGACCGCGCCGAGGATGAGCACGCAGCTCAGGACCGCGAGGAAATATTCAGCCCACATCGGCCGGCGCGGGAAACCGAAGCGCCGGCGCTGCCGGCGTGAGCCGACGATGCTTGCGATGACGAAGAGGCAGGCGCCGATGCCGACGATCCAGCTCCAGGTGGCGCCGATCGAGCCCTCGGCGCCGCCGCCCATGATGCGGAAGGTCTGGTCCATCGGGGCAACCGTCTGGCCGCTGGTGACGAGCCAGGTGGCGCCGCGCCAGACGAGCAGGCCGCCGAGCGTGACGATGAAGGAGGGAACGTTGAGGAAGGCGATGATGATGCCCTGGAAGGCGCCGATCAGGCAGCCTGCCGCCAATCCGACCAGCAGCGTGATCGCCCAGGTGAGGGGGCTATCGAAGCCGATATATTCCGGCAGGATCTTGGCCTGCGTCACGCCCATGATCATACCGCAGAGGCCGAGCACGGAGCCGACCGACAGATCGATGTTGCGGGTGACGATGATCAGCACCATGCCCGTCGTCATGACGGCGATGTCTGTCGTCTGGACCGAGAGGTTCCAGAGATTGCGCGGGGTCAGAAAGAGACCGCCGGTGATGATGTGGAAACCGATCCAGATGATGATCAGCGCGCCGATCATGCCGAGCAGACGCGTGTCGATCTCGGTGGCGCGGAAGAAGCGGGTCACCGGACTGGCTTCCGCCGCTCGCGGTCCGCTTGATGTTGTGGATTTTACCATTTCGGCCATGGGTTTGCCGTTCCCCCACTTTGTTTGGACGGACGCGCCGGCGTGCTAGAGGCTGCCATCGGCGTCATGCGTCTGTTCTTCAACTCACCATCGCGATGCTTCCGGAAACCGGTCGCGTGGCGTCGCGACACCGTTCCGGCAGGGAATGAAAACCCGCGATGGTGCGGCGAGGCGGAGAAAACTTCGTCGTTGGAATTCTCATCCGCATCCGGCGCCGCAACGGTGTTCCGCTGCGGCGCCGGCAATTTCAGTTCACAGCCCTTGGCTTACTTGCAGGCAGCGACGCTGTCTGCCTTGACGCCCTGGCACGCTTCAGCCTTGGAGATCCAGCCGGCGTCGATGACGACGTTCAGGTTGTCCTTGGTGATCGCAAGCGGCTTCAGGAAGACCGACTGCATTTCGACGCCCTTCGGGCCGCCCTTGAAAGCCTGGGCGCCGTCGATCTTGCTCATGTCCTTGCCGCCGGCGAGGTCGAGAGCGATTTCAGCGGCGCGCTGGCCGAGTTCGCGGCTGTCCTTCCAGACGGAAACCGTCTGCGTGCCGAGAGCGATGCGGTTAAGCGCTGCCTTGTCACCGTCCTGGCCGGAAACCGGAACGGAGCCGGCGAGGCCCTGTGCGTCGAGAGCAGCGATCGCGCCACCGGCGGTGCCGTCATTCGATGCGACGACGGCGTCAACCTTGTTGTTGTTGGCGGTCAGGAACTGCTCCATGTTGCGCTGAGCGTTCTCCGGCAGCCAGCCGTCGGTATAGGCCTCGCCGACATTCTTGATCTTGCCGGCGTCGATGGCGGCCTTCAGGACTTCCTGCTGGCCCGAGAACAGGAAGTCGGCATTCGGATCGGAAGACGAGCCCTTGATGAAGACGTAATTGCCTTCCGGCTTGGCCTTGAAAACGCCTTCAGCCTGCAGGCGGCCGACTTCCTTGTTGTCGAAGGTGATGTAGAAGGCAGCCGGGTTTTCGATCAGGCGGTCATAGCCGACGACCGGGATGCCTTCAGCGGCGGCCTTTTCGATCGCCGGGCCGATTGCGTCGGAGTCCTGGGCGAGGATGATCAGCGCGTTGGCGCCCTGAGAGATCAGCGATTCGACGTCGGTAAGCTGCTTTGCGGCAGAAGACTGCGCGTCAGCGGAAATATACTTGGCGCCCTTGGCTTCGAGAGCCTTTTTGATGGCGGCTTCGTCCGTCTTCCAGCGTTCTTCCTGGAAATTCGACCAGGAAACACCGACGACGAGATCGGCAGCCATGGCAGCGGTATGCACGGAAACGAGGATGGCCGCACCGGCCATCAATTTCAAAATAGACTTCATAGTGTCCTCCCGAGTGGATTGCGACCGGCCCAGCCCATGCTTCCTCCGGCCACCGCGAAAAGCTGTCGAGAAAGGTTCGGATTTTTTTCTCGACAGTCGAGAAATTTAGTGTCAGAGATTTTTTCAACTGTCAACACTGCACTGCCAGCTTAATTTCCTTGCGAAACATCGGCTGGAGATGCAGTGGAAACCAAGGGTGGAATTAGAGCATGATGCCGAAAAGTGTGAGCGGTTTTCGGCCGACATCATGCTCTCACTATGAATTTAGAACAGGATTCAGATTTTAGGCCGACCCGGCCTGAAATCATCCTGTTCTAGCAGGGAGAGAGGGCGGCATTCATGCTGACCAAGTCGAGCACGGAGCTGGTCCGGCAGAGAAACAGCGTGCTCGTGCTGTCCGTGCTGCGTCGCCACGGTGCGCTCGCGCATACCGAAATATCCGATTTCACCGGGCTGTCATCGGCCACCATCTCGGCCATCACCACTGAGCTGGAAAAAGCCCAGATCATCGAAAAATCGGAACACCAGCCGGCAAGCGGCCGCGGCCGGCCACGCGTGTTGCTGCGCCAGCGACGCGATTGCGGCTATCTCATCGTCGTCATCATTTCCTCGGATGCGGTGCAATATTCGTTGGTCGATTATGCCGGCAAGCTGATCGACCGCTTCAGCGAGGAACGTTCGCATGATCCTGCGGGTGCTGGCCGCTTCGTCGCGGCAGTGCGGGCCGGGCTTTTGCGCATTCTCGATCGCTCGAAGATCAGCCAAGAAAAGGTGCTGCTGATCTCGATCAGCAGCAAGGGGTTGGTCAATTCCACCGAGCCGGTTCTCGTCTGGTCGCCGATCTTCGGCAGCGACCAGATCGATTTCGAATCGGCACTGCGGCCGGAATGGCAGGCCAAGGTGATCCTCGACAACGAGACGCTGCTGGTGGCAGCAGCGCTCGGCGCGCGTGAGGAAATGGTGAAAGGCGCCGATTTCCGCTCGCTCGCAGCCCTTTCGCTCGGCCATAGCGTCGGGCTCGGCATCGTCAGGCGCGGAAACCAGACAGGCCAGGAGATATCGGCGCCCAATTTCGGGCACATGCTGCACATGGCCAATGGTGGGCTCTGCCGCTGCGGCACCCGCGGCTGCATCGAGGCCTATGCCGGGTTCTACGCGATCCTGCGCAGCGCCTTCGAGGTGCCGCTCGATACGATTCCGGCAAAGTTCGTGCCGGTGGCGGAACTGGACAAGATCGCCACAAAGGCGCGCCAGGGCAACCGCGTCCCCGCCTTCGCCTTCCGCCAGGCGGGGCTGGCGCTCGGCAACGGACTGTCGCGCATGCTGAGCCTGACGGAGCGCATGCCGATCGCCATCACCGGGCCGGGCACGCGTTATTACGACCTTCTTCGGCAGGGGATCGAAGAGGGTCTGGGGCAGTCGCATATCGTGCGCATGGAAGGCATGCCCGAGATCAGGGTGGTGGCCGACGAGCAGATCCTCGTCTTCGAAGGACATTTGAACCGGGCGCTGTCGGTGATCGACGAGGATATCGTTCTCTCGGGCGTTCAGGGATCGGTGGTCACTCAAGAGACGGATTGAAGGAGAGAGCCTGCTGTGCTCCGACGGCTGCCGAAACCCCTCCCCAACCCCTCCCCACAAGGGGGAGGGACTAACGTGCTGCGGCCGAGTGCGGCAAGCATCAACCTTTCTGCGGATTAAACCGTGAAATGGAAAGCCGGCATCTTAGCCCCTCCCCCTTGTGGGGAGGGGGTGGGGAGGGGTTTCTGGTCACGCACCTGCGGGTGTCATCAAACGCGAAATGGCCGGGCGGGAGCCCGGCCATCTCATGCATGGCTTCCGGTCGGGAGAGGGCCGTCAGCCGATCTTGATAAGCTTGCCTTCCTTGACGGACTGGACCGCGGCATCGGCGAGTGCCAGCGCTGCGAGACCATCGGCGCCGGATGGAGAGATCTTGGAGCCCTTCTCGATCGCTGCGATGAAGCTGGCGATCTCGTTGGCATAGGCTTCGGTATAACGGGTCATGAAGAAGTCATGCAGCGGCGGGCGGGTGTAGCCTTCGCCGTTTGCGACTTCGATCGAGACCGGGCGCTGGTTTTCGGCCGAGACGAGGCCCTTGGAGCCGTGCGCCTCGATGCGCTGGTCGTAGCCATAGGTGGCGCGGCGGGAGTTGGAGATGATGGCCTGCTTGCCAGACTTGGTCTGCAGGATCACCGAAACGCTGTCATAGTCACCAGCTTCGCCGATCGCCTTGTCGACGAGCACGGCAGCGGTCGCGAAAACCGACACCGGTTCTTCGCCGAGCAGGAAGCGGGCCATGTCGAAGTCATGGATCGTCATGTCGCGGAAGATACCGCCGGAGCGCTTGATGTAATCGACCGGCGGGGCGCCGGGGTCACGCGAGGTGATCGTCACCATTTCGACATCGCCGATCTTGCCTTCGTCGATGACTTTGCGCACCGCCATGAAATGCGGGTCGAAGCGGCGGTTGAAGCCGACCATCAGCTTGGCGCCGGTCTCTTCCACCACCTTGATGCAGGCCTTGACGCGGGCGACGTCGAGATCGATCGGCTTTTCGCAGAAGATCGCCTTGCCGGCGCGGGCGAAGCGCTCGATCAGATCGGCATGGGTATCCGTCGGCGTGCAGATGACGACGGCGTCGATATCCTTGGCTGCCTCGATCGCCTCGATGGTGCGGACCGCGCAGCCATAGGCGGAGGCGATGGCTTCGGCAGCCTGCGGAAAGGCGTCTGCGACCGCGACGAGCTTTGCATTGGCGTCACCGCTGACAGCCTTCGCATGAACCTTGCCGATGCGGCCGGCGCCGAGAAGACCAAATCTCACTGTCATTCCACCCTCCCTTGAATTCGGAACAAATAAACCGAATTGTCAAATTTCTGGAATTTTCATTCCATCTTCTCTGCGTCGCGTCAAGGCCTCGGATCTTTCACATTTGCAAGATTCGAACCAGAGCATTTCCGGTTCGGATTGAAGCGTTCTGCCGGAGCCGGCCGCTCGAACATTCGATACCGTTTGAGCCAACAGAATACTTTAATCTGGCCAGGAAAGGCTTTAGAGACAAGCGCGGCACAGGCCGAGGGCAGTGCGACATATCCGACCGCGGGGTAAAGATGCAGCTGATCGATCCGAACCATCCGGCATACCGGCGCCTCTGGGTGCGAGTTGCCATCGTTGCCGTCTGCTTCGGCTGGGCCGTGGTCGAGTTCGTCACCGGCGATCCGTTCTGGGGCGTGCTCGCGGGCGGGGCGGGCGCCTATTCCTTCTATATATTGTTCTGGACCTTCAAGCCGCAGCCGCCGGCCACCGAGCCGGCCGCGCAACCTGACGCCGAGGAAGAAGAAGGGCCTGCGGCGACCGCTGAAAAGCCTTCCAAGGACGGGCAGGCGGAATAATTAGCGGCCCAATCGCCGCAGGGCTTTGTCGATCAGCACAGATTGGCGAGCATCATCTGCTTCGTCGCATTGTCGCGAAGGGCAGGGGAACACTGTCGGGGGTGATTGGCGCGGGCGTGCTGGCCGAAACCGCCGGGGACGGCGGCAGTTGTCACGCCCAATGACGCGGGCGGGGACGAGCCGGCAGTTGACGAAGAGAAGAAGCGTGCCGCGATCTTTCCGATGCGCGCCACGCTTGACGTCTTTGTTTGATACTATCGCAAAACCGACGCACGGCTTCGCGTGCAGCCAGCCCGATCCCCGGCTCATTCCCTTCCTGTCAGAATGACAGTTCCTTGGCTTGCGCGTCGATCTTTTCGCAGGCATCCCCGAATGGATCGTGCATCGGTACCAGCGGCGAAACGCCGAGCAGGAGAAGCGCTTTCAAATGTGACCAGCCACCTCCCAGCAACGGCGCAAAGGATGTCATCACGATGCGTTCCTTGCCATAGAGACGCTCGTACTCCGGAAAATTGCAGAAGTTCTCGTGATTGCTGTTCTTCAGATGGAAGGACTCGGCCTCAGCACCTTCGGCAAGGATAGCTTCGTGCGTATCCAGCATGACGGCATAGTAATCGATCGATACGTCGGCGGCGGGAGTGACCGATGCAATCGTCTTGCCGTTCACGAGGTCCTTCACCTGGATCAGAATGCCGTTCAGGTGCAGCGCATGGCCAGGTGACAGATAGAGATCCGAATGGGGTGTGTGCCCGTCCAGCGCGTGGCGTGAAACCCGGATCGGCACGACGTCCTTCTGCCAGCGCGCGCCGCTCTTCTTGAAGCTCTGGCGGCCGACCCACTTTACCGGACGGGTGCTACCGTCAGGAAGGGCAACGCGATCGCCGATGCGCAGATCCTCGACAGGCTTCTCACCGCAATCCGTGAGGATCGCCGTTCCCCGCAGGAAACACTGTGGGCCGCTCCCGCTGCCGCCACCGGAGCCACCACTTCCGCCAGAGCCACCGCTCCCGCCAGAGCCTCCGTTTCCATCGGTGCCGCCCCGTCCCCAAAGCCGTCCCAGCGCGTTGGCCGGAGAGGTGGAAATTGCTGCGGCCAAGGCAGCCACGCCGGCAAGACGAGCACCCGCGGCGGCGGCTGCACTTAGAAAATGTCTGCGCGCGGTGTTGCGTGGCAGCTTGGGATCTTCCGTAGATGACATGTCGGCGCTCTCCTGAAAACATTTACACCGCCATATGTTACAATAGGTTGTATCGCATTCCATTCCGCTAAATAGCGTTACGACCTACCGAAAAGGGCGTAGGCGTGGCCTATTGGGGTCCCGAAATACGCTGTTGCCGGTACCAAAAAGCGGAGGATTTATCTGCTACCCGAACGCGAAAGAATCAAACTGAGTACAAGGGCATCGGTTGAATCGCAGGAAAACAGCCCATATGGAGTTCGCGAATCGAGCCGGAAACGGCGGCTCTTCCAGCCTCGGAACGTTTGCCTGCGTTCGAGAAAGCTTCAGCTATGCGGCAGGCGACGCATCGCCTCGTCGATCAGCAGATTGGCGATCATCATGCGCCTGTTGGCATTGTCACGGAAAGGCTCTGCGACGCCATCAGGGTGATTGGCCTTGGCAAAGGCGCGGCGTTTCTCGTTCAGCGTCTGTTGGGTATCGGTGGCAGCGATCGCCAGTTCCGCGGCAATCTCTTCCGGAGCGATGCGGGCGAGATGGTCCGGCATGACGGGTTCGGGTGGAGGCGCAGCCACCGGTTCCTCCGCGATCCCGGCGGCGGGATCGAGGTCCAGATTGTCGAAATAGGCCTGGCCGACACGTTGTGAGGCGGCCGAGACACCTTCCATGACATCGAAGGCAAGCCCGGTGGCAAGGCCGGGAACCCGATGGGCGGACGGCGCCTCGGCGTCCTCGTCCGTCCCGTCCTCCGCCTTCAGTCGCTCGAGGACTGATTGAAATACCGACTGTCCGAACAGCATCCGCCTCCCTTGAGAGCATCTCCGTTTTTCTTCGAATCACGGAAGTGCTCTATCTCCTTGTTCACGCAATTCCTGGGAAAGTCGCTTCGCGCTTTTCCCGGCAAAACCGCTGCACACTTTTGCTGGAATTGCTCCAGGCGCATTAAAGGCGGGCAAGATGGCGCAGGGCTTGCGGGTGTCGTCAGCCGGCCTGCTTGCGGCTCTCCTCGAGGATGATGTCGTAGAGCAGCCTTGCACTCGGCGGCAGCGCCCGTTCCCTCGCCGTGATCATGCTGTAGGGCTTGACGTTGATGTCGAAATCGATCGGCAGCATGCGCACGTCAGAGGCATTCGAGCCCTGGCTGGCAAGGAACTGGGCGACGTCGACGGCGACGGGAGCGATCGCATCGGTTTCGCAGATGATGGCGCAGGTGAGCAACAGCGAGGAGGTGTTGACGATGTTTTCGGGCAGCGCCACGCCACGCGATAGGAAAACGTCCTCGATCGTGCGGCGCAGCAGCGTGCCCGGCGGCTGGAACACCCAGTCGTAATCCCTGACGTCGGCGAGGCTGCTCGTCTTCTGCTTCATAAGCGGATGGCTGCTGCGCACGATCAGGCAAGCCCGCTCGATGCCGATCTCCGTCACCTCGAACAGGCGCGGATTGAGATCATCGGGAATGCGGCCGATGATGAAGTCATGGCGGGCGGCGAGCAGCTCGCGGGCAAGCACGTTGCTCGTCTCCACCTGGATGTTGATCTCAATGCCGGGATAGGCCTTGCGCACCTTGTTGATCGCCGGAACGACGAGGCTCATGGCCGGCGCCGTCACCGCGCCGATGAAGACCGAGCCGCCCTTGCCGCTTTTCAATTCACCGATCTCGCGGCTCGCCTCGCGCAGCTCCAGGAGGATCTTCCGAGCCCTTCGGGCAAGCGCTGCGCCAAAGGTCGTCAGCACCACGCCGCGCGCCACGCGCTCATAGAGCGACGTCTTGGTGATCGATTCCATTTCGGACAACATCCGCGATGCGGCGGGCTGCGAAATGTTCAGAACTTCTGCTGCGGCGGAAATCTGTCCGCTATCTTCGATTGCGACGATCATACGCAAGTGATTCAGCTTAAGTCCTGCACGTAAAAGGCTGTCATCGCCGAAATTATCGCTGTGGATATCGACATGATCCATCGAAAATGGCTCGGAAACAATCGTCATGGTTGCGGCCTCCTCACTGCGCTCCATCAAAAGTAATACTTTTTAACGATATACCAAAATTGTTATGCATATTACCACTTATTCTATTTGACAGTTATAGGAATCCATACCAGTTTGCCGCCGTGTGCTGGTTGGCACTCAACACGTGTGAGATCGTGGAGGAGACCTACTTCGTTTCTCACCATCTGAAGTAACTATCCAATACGGAACCTGCCACAGTTTCGGGGCGGGCGATTTTTCGTCCGCTGCTCTATTAACAAGGGAGAGAGAAATGAAATCCATTATCTCATTGATGGCTGCGGCTGCCTTCGGCGTCGCTTCGTTCGTTATGCCGGCAATGGCGCAGGACAAAGGTCTTGTCGGTATCGCAATGCCGACGAAGTCTTCGGCTCGCTGGATCGACGACGGCAACAACATCGTCAAGCAGCTCGAGGCCGCTGGCTACAAGACCGACCTGCAGTATGCTGACGACGATATTCCGAACCAGCTTTCGCAGATCGAAAACATGGTCACCAAGGGTGCCAAGGTTCTCGTCATCGCTTCGATCGACGGAACGACACTTTCCGACGTTCTCCAGAAGGCTCATGACGCCAACATCAAGGTCATCGCCTATGACCGTCTGATCCGCGACTCGGCCAACGTCGACTACTATGCGACGTTCGACAATTTCCAGGTCGGCGTTCTGCAGGCCGGTTCCATCGTTGACGCCCTCGGCCTCAAGGATGGAAAGGGTCCGTTCAACATCGAACTGTTCGGTGGCTCGCCGGACGACAACAACGCCTTCTTCTTCTATGATGGCGCAATGTCCGTCCTGCAGCCCTACATCGACAGCGGCAAGCTCGTCGTGAAGTCCGGCCAGACCGGCATGGACAAGGTCGGCACGCTGCGTTGGGATCCGGCAACGGCCCAGGCCCGCATGGACAACCTGCTTTCGGCGAACTACACCGACGCCAAGGTCAATGCCGTCCTGTCTCCCTATGACGGTCTGTCGATCGGTATCATTTCGTCGCTGAAGGGCGTCGGCTACGGCACTCCGGACCAGCCGCTTCCGGTTGTTTCCGGTCAGGACGCTGAAGTCCCGTCGGTCAAGTCGATCATCGCTGGCGAACAGTACTCGACGGTCTTCAAGGACACCCGCGAACTCGCCAAGGTCACTGTTGCCATGGTCGATGCCGTCATGTCCGGCAAGGAGCCCGAGGTCAACGACACGAAGACCTACGACAACGGCGTCAAGATCGTTCCGTCCTATCTGCTGAAGCCGGTTGCTGTCGACAAGACCAACTACAAGCAGATCCTCGTCGACGGCGGTTACTACACCGAAGACAAGCTGAAGTAATACGAGATGGCCGGAACCCGCGCTTGCGGGTTCCGGTCTTCGATTTTATGATCGCCCGGCCGCTCGACGGCCGGAGGCGTTGGAACTTTGACTATGGACAATACCATCCTCGAAATGCGGAGCATCACCAAGACCTTCCCGGGCGTCAAGGCGCTGGAGAATGTGAACCTCAAGGTTCGCCAGGGTGAAATCCACGCGTTGGTAGGCGAAAACGGGGCCGGCAAATCGACCCTGATGAAAGTGCTATCGGGCGTCTATCCGACAGGAAGCTATGAAGGCGACATCGTCTATGAAGGCGAGACGCGCAACTTCAAGGTCCTGAAGGACTCCGAAGAAATCGGCATCGTCATCATCCACCAGGAGCTGGCACTCGTGCCGCTGCTGTCGATCGGCGAAAACATCTTCCTCGGCAACGAAAACGCCAAGAATGGCGTCATCAGCTGGGAAGAGACGTTCAACCGCACGAAGAAGCTGCTCACCAAGGTGGGCCTGCGCGAATCTCCGAACACGCTGGTCACCGACATCGGCGTCGGCAAGCAGCAGCTCGTCGAGATCGCCAAAGCACTGTCGAAGAGCGTGAAGCTGCTCATCCTCGACGAGCCTACCGCTTCGCTCAATGAGAAGGACTCGGACGCGCTGCTCAATCTGCTGATCGAGTTCCGCAATCAGGGCATCACTTCGATCATCATTTCCCACAAGCTGAACGAGATCCGTAAGGTCGCCGACCAGATCACCGTGCTGCGCGACGGCATGACCGTCAAGACGCTCGACTGTCACACGGACGAGATCAGCGAAGACATCATCATCAAGAACATGGTGGGCCGAGATCTGGCCGACCGTTATCCGCCGCGCTCGGTGCCGATCGGCGAGACGATCTTCGAAGTGAAGAACTGGAACGCCTATCACCAGCAGCACCGCGACCGCCAAGTACTGCACGACATCAACGTCAACGTCCGCAAGGGCGAGGTCGTCGGCATTGCCGGTCTCATGGGTGCTGGCCGCACCGAATTCGCCATGAGCGTCTTCGGCAAATCCTATGGCCACAAAGTCAGTGGCGAGGTCTTCGTCAATGGCAAGGCTGTCGATGTAAGCACTGTGCGCAAGGCGATCGACGCCGGTCTTGCCTATGTCACCGAGGACCGCAAGCAACTCGGTCTCGTGCTCAGCGACAGCATCCTGCACAATACGACGCTTGCCAACCTCAATGGGATTTCGAGCAATAGCGTCATCGACGACATCAAGGAGATGAAGGTCGCGACCGATTACCGGTCGAAGCTGCGCATCCGCTCCTCCGGCGTCTTCCAGGAAACGGTCAATCTTTCGGGTGGCAACCAGCAGAAGGTCGTGCTGTCGAAGTGGCTGTTTTCCGATCCCGATATTTTGATCCTCGACGAGCCGACTCGCGGCATCGACGTTGGCGCAAAGTACGAAATCTATACTATCATCAACCAGCTTGCCGCCGATGGAAAGGGCGTTCTGATGATCTCGTCGGAAATGCCCGAACTGCTTGGCACATGTGACCGCATCTACGTGATGAACGAAGGACGCATCGTCGCGGAATTGCCGAAGGGAGAAGCAAGCCAGGAAACTATCATGCGCGCTATCATGCGCTCAGGGGAGAAGAGACAATGACTCCGGTCAACCCGACAACCGAGCATAGCAACGTCGTTTCCGTTGCCGATTACATCCGCGGCAATATTCGTGAATACGGCATGCTCATCGCACTCGTCGCGATCATGGTGTTCTTCCAGTTCTATACCGGCGGCATTCTCTTCAAGCCGGTCAACCTGACGAACCTTGTTCTGCAGAACTCCTTCATCGTCATCATGGCGCTCGGCATGCTGCTCGTCATCGTCGCCGGCCATATCGACCTGTCGGTGGGCTCGATCGTCGCTTTCGTCGGCGCGCTCGCGGCGATCTTCACCGTGTCATGGGGCATGAACTTCTGGCTTGCCGGCCTGATCTGCCTGATCGTGGGCGGCATCATCGGCGCGGCGCAGGGCTATTTCATCGCCTATCACCGCATTCCGTCGTTCATCGTGACGCTTGCCGGCATGCTTGTTTTCCGCGGTCTGACACTGACGGTCCTGAACGGCAAGAATATCGGTCCGTTCCCGAAGGAGTTCCAGGTTATCAGCACCGGCTTCCTGCCGGGCGGCATGATCGACATTGCCGGCACACCCGTGCAGTCGACCTCGCTGATCCTGACCGTGATCCTGCCCGTCATCCTCTTCTACCTCGCCTGGCGCCGCCGCAAGGTGAACGAAGACCACGGGATCGATGTCGAGCCGATGGGCTTCTTCATCGTCCAGAACCTGGTCGTTTCGCTCGCCATCCTGTGGATCGGCTATCAGCTCTCCACCTATAAAGGCCTGCCGAACGTTCTCGTCGTCATGCTGGTGCTGATTGCGATCTACGCCTTCATCACCCGCCGGACCACGATCGGCCGTCGCATCTATGCGATGGGCGGCAATTCGAAGGCGACCAAGCTTTCAGGCATCAATACCGAGCGGCTGAGCTTCTACACATTCGTCAATATGGGCGTGCTTGCAGGCCTTGCCGGCATGATCATCGCGCTGCGCCTGAACTCGGCAACGCCGAAGGCCGGCGTCGGTTTCGAACTCGACGTCATTGCGGCCTGCTTCATCGGCGGCGCCTCGGCGTCCGGCGGCGTCGGCAAGATCACCGGTGCGGTCATCGGCGCGTTCATCATGGGCGTCATGAATAACGGTATGTCGATCGTCGGGCTCGGCATCGACTTCCAGCAGATGGTGAAGGGCCTCGTGCTTCTCGCCGCAGTGTTCTTCGACGTTTACAACAAGAACAAGGGCTGAGCGCTTCAAGGGCGCCAGCCAGGCATTCGCAGTCCTATGAATGATGGATTCCGGCTCCTGATGGAGCCGGACAGGCGGAGCTTTTTCCTGTCTTCGCCGAAACGAGAAGGATCGAAGACGTGCTTATTTCACAGATCAAGGGTGCAAACGGAGAGATCATCGTCGCCGTGCGTGAGCAGGGCGGCGCTGCAAGGTCGGTCAAGAATGCCGTCAGCGTCTATGCGCTGGCGATGGAGGCCGCAGACGGCGGCAAGCCTCTTGCCTCGGTCATCGAAGCGCATGGCTACAGCGATGCCGTCGATCTTGAGAAGGCCTATGCGGAAGGCCGTTTCCTTTCGCCGATCACTCATCCAGATGCCGCGCACCTGCATCTGACCGGCACCGGCCTGACGCATTTGGGCTCGGCGGCAACGCGCGATTCGATGCACAAGAAGACCACCGAAGCCGCCGAGGAAACCCTGACGGACTCGATGAAGATGTTCAAGATGGGCCTTGAGAACGGCAAGCCGAAGGCCGGCGAAAAGGGCGTCCAGCCCGAATGGTTCTACAAGGGCAACGGCCATGGCGCTGCAGCCCCCGGCGCCCCGCTGATCTCGCCTTCCTTCGCGCTCGACGGCGGCGAGGAGCCGGAGATGGCCGGCATCTACGTGATTGCCAAGGACGGCGCGCCCTTCCGTATCGGTTTTGCGCTGTCGAACGAATTTTCCGATCATGTCACCGAGCGGATCAACTATCTGTATCTCGCCCATTCGAAGCTGCGCCCGGCCAGCTTCGGCCCGGAAATCCGCGTCGGCGCGGCACCGGAGGATATTCGCGGCACCTCGCGTATCAAACGCGGCGACAAGGTGATCTTCGAAAAGCCGTTCCTATCAGGCGAGGCGAACATGTCGCACACCTTCGCCAATCTGGAATATCACCATTTCAAATATGGCCTCTTCCGTGCCCCGGGCGATGTTCACGTCCATATGTTCGGCACGGCGACCCTTTCCTTTGCCGACGGCGTCAAGACCGAAGAGGGCGACGTCTTCGAGATCGAAGTGGCCGAATTCGGCCTGGCGCTCCGCAACCCGCTGAAGGTGGCCGCCGAGGAAGAGATCGCCGTCAGGCAGCTCTGAATTCAAGACCTGGCCGCATTCGGCGGCCGGCTCTTTGCTCGTAAACGGTAAAGGAGGCTTGTTAAGCCCATGACCATTTATCAAAACCTGATCGCCGGCGAATGGGTCGGCTCGAACGCGACGAAGAATATCAACCCGTCGGATACGAATGAGGTCGTCGGCCTCTACGCCGACGGCAGCGCAGATGACACGAGAAATGCCATCGCTGCCGCCAAGGCCGCCTTCCCAGCATGGTCGCGCTCCGGCATCTGGGAGCGCCACGTCATCCTGAAGAAGACGGGCGACGAGATCATGGCGCGCAAGGACGAACTGGGCGCGCTGCTTGCCCGCGAAGAGGGCAAGACGCTGCCGGAAGCCACCGGTGAGGTGATCCGCGCGTCGCAGATTTTCGAATTCTTCGCTGGTGAAGCGCTCAGGCTGGCCGGTGAAGTCATTCCGTCGGTTCGCCCGAATATCGGCGTCGAGATCACCCGCGAGGCCCTCGGTGTCATCGGCATCATCACGCCGTGGAACTTCCCGATCGCCATTCCCGCCTGGAAGATCGCGCCGGCGCTCTGCTACGGCAACACCATCGTCTTCAAGCCCGCCGAACTGGTGCCCGCCTGTTCCTGGGCGATCGTCGATATTCTCAATCGCGCCGGCCTGCCGAAGGGCGTGCTGAACCTCGTCATGGGCAAGGGCTCGGTCGTCGGCCAGGCCATGCTCGAAAGCCCCGACGTTCACGGCATCACCTTCACCGGTTCCACCGGCACCGGCAGGCGCGTCGCCGCCGCCTCCATCGAGCATAACCGCAAGTTCCAGCTGGAAATGGGCGGCAAGAACCCGATGGTCGTGCTCGACGATGCCGATCTCAACGTCGCCGTCGAGGCGGCCGCCAATTCCGGCTTCTTCTCCACAGGCCAGCGCTGCACGGCGTCGTCGCGCCTGATCGTCACCGAAGGCATTCACGACAAGTTCGTCGCAGCGCTCACCGACAAGTTGAAGACGCTGGTGGTCGACAACGCGCTGAAGGCCGGCACCCACATCGGCCCTGTCGTCGATGAGCGGCAGCTGAAGACCGACACCGACTATATCGAGATCGGCAAGTCGGAAGGCGCCAAACTCGCCTTCGGCGGCGAGGTCATCTCGCGCGAAACGCCCGGCTTCTACCTGCAGCCGACGCTGTTTACCGAAGCGACCAACCAGATGCGCATTTCGCGCGAGGAGATCTTCGGGCCTGTGGTCTCGGTGATCCGGGCGAAGGATTACGACGAGGCGCTTGCCATCGCCAACGACACGCCGTTCGGCCTTTCGGCCGGCATCGCCACGACCAGCCTGAAACATGCGACGCACTTCAAGCGCAATTCCGAGGCTGGCATGGTGATGGTCAACCTGCCGACGGCAGGCGTCGATTTCCACGTGCCGTTCGGCGGCCGCAAGGGCTCGTCCTACGGCCCGCGCGAGCAGGGCAAGTACGCCGCCGAATTCTATACAACCGTCAAAACCGCCTACACCCTGGCTTGAGACAAGTGCGATAACCTGGGCCGTACGAGGCGGTCCGGCGATATCCTGAAGGATAGAGACGATGAAAAAGAAAGCGGAATGGCCGCGCAGGCTGAGGTCGCAGGAATGGTACGGCGGTACGAGCCGCGACGTGATTTATCACCGCGGCTGGCTTAAGAACCAGGGTTATCCGCACGACCTGTTCGACGGCCGGCCGGTGATCGGCATCCTCAACACCTGGTCGGATATGACCCCGTGCAACGGTCATCTCAGAGAGCTCGCCGAGAAGGTGAAGGCGGGCGTATGGGAGGCTGGCGGCTTCCCGCTTGAGGTGCCGGTGTTCTCGGCATCCGAAAATACCTTCCGCCCGACCGCGATGATGTACCGCAATCTTGCCGCGCTGGCAGTAGAAGAGGCGATCCGCGGCCAGCCGATGGATGGCTGCGTATTGTTGGTCGGCTGCGACAAGACCACGCCGTCGCTTATCATGGGGGCGGCTTCCTGCGATCTGCCTTCGATCGTCGTTACAGGCGGGCCGATGCTGAACGGCTATTTCCGCGGTGAACGGGTCGGCTCGGGCACACATCTGTGGAAATTTTCCGAGATGGTGAAGGCCGGCGAGATGACGCAGGCCGAATTCCTCGAGGCCGAGGCCTCGATGAGCCGTTCGTCTGGCACCTGCAACACCATGGGCACCGCCTCCACCATGGCTTCCATGACCGAGGCGCTCGGCATGGCACTGTCAGGCAATGCTGCGATCCCGGGCGTCGATTCCCGCCGCAAGGTCATGGCGCAGCTGACTGGCCGGCGTATCGTGCAGATGGTCAAGGACGACCTGAAGCCCTCCGAGATCATGACGAAGCAAGCCTTCGAGAATGCCATCCGCACCAACGCGGCCATCGGCGGATCGACCAATGCCGTCATCCACCTGCTCGCCATCGCCGGCCGTGTCGGCATCGATCTTTCGCTTGATGACTGGGATCGCTGCGGTCGTGACGTCCCGACCATCGTCAACCTGATGCCGTCGGGCAAGTACCTGATGGAGGAGTTCTTCTATGCCGGCGGCCTGCCGGTGGTGCTGAAGCGGCTCGGCGAAGCCGGTCTGCTGCACAAGGATGCGCTGACGGTATCCGGCGAGACCGTCTGGGACGAGGTCAAGGACGTCGTCAACTGGAACGAAGACGTTATCCTGCCGGCCGAAAAGGCGCTGACAGCGTCGGGCGGCATCGTCGTGCTGCGCGGCAACCTCGCGCCGAAGGGCGCGGTGTTGAAGCCTTCGGCGGCTTCGCCGCATCTGCTGGTGCACAAGGGCAGGGCTGTTGTCTTCGAGGACATCGACGACTACAAGGCTAAGATCAACGACGATAACCTCGACATCGACGAAACCTGCATCATGGTCATGAAGAACTGTGGGCCGAAGGGCTATCCCGGGATGGCTGAGGTCGGCAATATGGGGCTGCCGCCGAAGGTGCTGAAGAAGGGCATCCTCGATATGGTGCGCATTTCCGACGCCCGTATGTCCGGAACGGCCTACGGCACTGTCGTCCTGCACACCTCGCCGGAAGCGGCGGTCGGCGGACCGCTGGCGGTCGTGAAAAACGGCGACATGATCGAGCTGGATGTGCCGAACCGTCGTCTGCATCTCGACATTTCCGAGGAGGAACTGGCACGGCGGCTCGCCGAATGGCAGCCGAACCACGATCTGCCCACATCAGGCTATGCCTTCCTGCATCAGCAGCATGTCGAAGGGGCAGATACCGGCGCCGACCTCGACTTCCTCAAGGGATGTCGCGGAAACGCTGTCGGCAAGGATAGCCACTAGTCGGATTATCCAAGATTGGAAAAGGCGGGGCATCACCCCGCTTTTTTCTTGTCCGCCGGTTTTCCCAGGCTAACGGCAATCAGCCGTTTGAGATCGCCATGCGGTGATCCTCGTCGACGCCATGTTCGAAGAGCGCACGGATCGCCGGCCATTTGTCTTTGCGGTACGCTCAACTCTGGCTCTGGCTTTGCATCTGCCCGCCGTCCTCGACCTTCACGGTGACCGATAGCGTTTCGCCCGGCGTGCCAATGCGCATGCCTGAAATCGGCGCGGCGTCGCGATAGCAGAGGCCGGAGGCGACTCTGATGTAACGGGCATCCGGGCAGATCTCGTTGGCGGGATCGAAGCCGACCCAGCCGAGGCCGGGAATATGCGCCTCTGCCCAGGCATGGGTCGCCGCCTGTTCGATCTTTTCCTCCATCATCAAATAACCGGAGATGTAACGCGCCGGCACCTGCAGGGCGCGGGCGGCGGCAATGAAGATGTGCGCATGGTCCTGGCAGACGCCGCTCTTCCTCTCCAGCGCCTGTTCGGCCGTCGTCTCGGTGTTGCTGGTGCCGGGCTTATAATCGACCGTCTCATGGATCGCCGCCATCAGCGCATGCATGCGGGCAAGCTCATTGTCACCGCTGACGCCCTTGATCAGTTCTTTCACCAGCTTGCCGCCCTTGGTCAGCGGCGTGTCGCGCAGGAAGAGCCAAAGCGGGCAGAAGCCGGTATGCGGGCCGGTGACGCCGTTATTGTCCTCCGTCTCGACCTCGCCTTCGGCGAGGATGCGCGTCACATCCTGTTCGCCTTCCAGCGAGACCAGATTGACGTGATTGCCATACTGGTCGTCATATTCCACCTCGGGCGTGGCGCCCTCGACGTTCAGCGCCCAGCCGAGCACTTTCTGAGCTGATGTCGTCGGCGGCGTCAGCCGCAGCCTTTGCAGCGAGAACTGCGTCGGTCCGTCGTAGCGGTATTCGGTGAGGTGGCTGATCTTCAGTCTCATGTTGTTATCCGCTTATACATAGAACCGGTAGCCGTCGGAAATTTCCGCGCCGAGCTTGTTGTTGCGCGAGACGAAATCCTCCAGGAACTCGTGCAGGCCCTGATCCATGATATCCCGGATCGCCCCCGTCTGCAGCGTGGTGCGGATTGAATCCGCGGTATCGTGGGCAGGAAGCCGCTCCTCGTAATCCTGGGCGAGATAGCCGAGATTACTGACGATCTTCTCGTAGCAATAGGCAAGCGAGCGCGGCATCTGGACATTGAGGGTCAGGAAGTCGGCGATGTTCATCGCCCGGTATTCGCCGTCATAGGCCCAGCTATAGGCGCGGTGGGCGGAGACCGAGCGCAGGATCGATTCCCACTGCACATTGTCGAGAGAGGAGCCGACGGCCGAGACCGAGGGCAGCAGCACGTAATATTTCACGTCGAGGATGCGGCTGGTATTGTCGGCCCGCTCGATGAAGGTGCCGATGCGGGCAAAATTATAGAGCTCGTTGCGCAGTGTCGAGCCATGGAAGGCGCCGCGAATGAGGCCGGCGCGGCGCTTGATGACATCGATCACCTCTGGCATTTCGGCCGCCTTGACGCGCTTTTCGAGCAGCGACTTCAAGTCGATCCAGCATTCGTTGGTGGCTTCCCACGTCTCACGTGTCAGCGCCGTGCGCACCATGCGGGCATTGTTGCGGCCGGAATCGATGCAAGACATGACGCTCGACGGATTGGTGCGATCGCGCAGGAGATAGTCGATCGCGTCGGCGTTGGTCAGCTTGCTGTGGCCTTCGTCATAAGCCTCGCGCACGCCCGCGCTTTGCAGCACGCCATCCCAATTGTCATCGCCAGTGCTGCTGCGGGTGAGCGACATGCGCAACCCCGCATCGATCAGGCGGGCTATATTTTCGGCGCGCTCGATGTAACGAAACATCCAGTAGAGGCCGTTTGCTGTTCTTCCGAGCATCAGTCCTCCAATACCCAAGTGTCTTTGGTGCCGCCGCCCTGGCTGGAATTGACCACCAGCGAGCCCTGCTTCAGCGCCACGCGGGTGAGCCCGCCTGGAATGATCTGTACCTTGTCGGATACAAGCACATAGGGGCGAAGGTCGACATGGCGCGGCGCGATGCCCTTGTTGACGAGGATCGGCACGGTGGAGAGCGACAACGTCGGCTGGGCGATGTAATTGTTCGGCTTGGCCTTCAGCTTCTCGGCGAAATCGGAGCGCTCCTTCTTCGACGCCGTCGGGCCGACCAGCATGCCGTAGCCTCCGGAGCCGTGCACCTCCTTGACCACCAGTTCTTCCAGATGCTCCAGCACATATTTCAGGCTGTCGGCTTCCGAACAGCGCCAGGTCGGCACGTTTTCGAGCAGTGCCTTGCGGCCGGTATAGAATTCTACGATTTCGGGCATATAGGAATAGATCGCCTTGTCGTCGCAAATGCCGGTGCCCGGCGCATTGGCGATGGTGATGTTGCCGGAGCGGTAGACATCCATGATGCCGGGAATGCCGAGAGCGGAATCGGCCCGAAAGGTCAGTGGATCGAGGAAGTCGTCGTCGACGCGGCGGTAGAGCACGTCGATCGCTTCGTAACCGCGTGTCGTCCTCATCTTCACCTTGCCGTCGATGACGCGCAGATCCGCGCCCTCGACCAGTTCGACGCCCATCATGTCGGCGAGGAAGGAATGCTCGTAATAGGCGGAATTGTAAATGCCCGGCGTCAGCACGGCGACACGCGGTTTGCCCTTGCAGCCGGGAGGGGCCAGCGAGGCTAGGCTCTGACGCAGTAGATAGGGATAATCCTCGACACGCTGCACCTTGTTCTCGTGAAAGAGCTCAGGGAACATCTGCATCATGGTTTCGCGGTTTTCCAGCATGTAGCTGACACCGGAGGGCGTGCGGGCATTATCCTCCAGCACGTAAAACTGGTCCTCGCCGGTGCGCACGATGTCGGTGCCGACGATGTGGGTATACACGCCGCCGGGCGGGCGGAAGCCGATCATTTCGGGGATGAAGGTGACGTTGTTTTCGATCAACTCGCGCGGAACGCGGCCGGCGCGGATGATCTCCTGCTTATGATAGATATCGTCCAGAAAGGCATTGAGCGCGATCACCCGCTGCTCGATGCCTTGGGCGAGCTTGCGCCATTCGCGGGCGGAGATGATGCGGGGAATGATGTCGAAGGGGATGAGTTTTTCGGAACTGTCGGCATGGCCGTAGACCGCGAAGGTGATGCCGGTCTTCCGGAAGATGTTTTCCGCATCGCGGGATTTGGCAATCAGATGCGCCCGGTCTTGGCTGTTGTACCACTCGAAGTATTTTTCATAAGGCGGGCGAGAACTTTCGTCCCCGGTAATCATTTCATCAAATGCCAAAGGCTCGGCTCCCCTTTTTTGTTCATTTGAATACAACGCAAATGGCAATGCAAGAACCATGCGCATTTCGGGGAAAAGATTTTGCGCTGCGGGAAACGGCTGAAAATCTGGGCATTTAAAGTGATGCGGTGCGGCATGGTGGATAGTGGATCTCGAGGCTTGCGCAAAATCTGAGCATGTGACTGTTTTTCGTTCGGCCTACTGCATAATTTCACCCTTAAATCGACTCCGCTTTAAGGGTGAAATATGCAGCAGTCAGAGTGCTACAACGTCCTTTGCGCCTCTTGAAAAGGCGCGCGGCGCTATGGGCGGTCCGGTCACCGGATCGCTGCCATCAGCGAAATTTCAGATAAGCATCAACGCTTCGCCTTTGACCGCGGCGGGCGGGTGGGGCTATCAGCACGGCAACCTCTTCTCTCCCGAGCCGCCCCATGTCCCTCGATCGCCTTGCCCCCGCCGTTTTCGTCCTGCTCTGGTCCACGGGCTGGGTGGTGGCGAAATACGCCTCGCTGCATTCCGAGCCCTTCACCTTTCTTTCGATACGCTACGCGCTGTCGGCGGCGGCATTCCTGGCGCTCTGCCTTGTGGTGCGGGCGCAATGGCCGAGCCGGGCGACGGCGCTGCGCGCCGTCTATTCCGGCTTCTTCCTGCATGGTTTCTACCTCGCCGGTCTCTGGTGGGCGATCGCGAATGGCGTGCCGGCCGGCATATCGGGCATCATCGCGGCGCTGCAGCCATTGCTGACGGCGATGGCAGCTCCCTTCCTCATCGGCGAGCGGCTGCAGCAGGCACAGAAGCTCGGCCTTGCCCTCGGCTTCATCGGCATTGCCATTGCCATTTCGCCGAAGCTGCTCGATCCGGCGACCGCCGATCTCACGCATGCCGCCCTGCCGCTGGCGATCAACCTGGTCGCTATGGCGTCCGTCACCTACGGCACGCTCTATCAGAAGAAACACCTGCAATCCGGCGACCTCAGAACCATCGCAACCTTGCAATATGTCGGCGCGCTGATCCTCACGCTGCCGCTTTCGCTAGTCTTCGAGCATCAGCATTTCGACGGCGCCGCGCAGGCCTACGGCGCGCTGGCCTGGTCGGTTTTCGGCCTGTCGATGGGCGGCGTCGGGCTGCTGCTCTATCTGATCCGCCGGGGTCAGGTGTCACGCGCTGCCTCGCTGATCTACCTGATGCCGCCAGCGGTCGCTCTCGAAGCCTTCATCGCCTTCGGAGAACCGCTGACCCTGCCGCTGATCGTCGGCACCGTGGTGGTCGTGACAGGCGTCTATCTCACGAATCGCAAGGCGTTCAGCGAGCATAGGCCTGCGGAGGTTTAGAGCGCCGTGCGTCCTTTCGGACGCACAAAGGACGCTCCAACACTTTGAATCTACGCACCGATGCGCTGGATAACAAAAAGGCCGGAGATCCCCGGCCTTTTTGCTTTTCAGTCGTTCAACGATCAGGCGCGTTCGCGGCGCTGGCCGCCACCGTTGCGGGAGCCGGAGCCACCGCGGCGATTGCCGCCGTTGCCGTCCCGGCGCGGTTCGCCGGCTTGGGCCTGCTGCGGGCCGCGGTCCTCGCCATGCTTGCGGGCCGGACGGCCATGGGCGTGACGGCTGTTGCCGCGATGATGACCGCTCGGCTCACCATTGGCATGGGCGCCATGATGGGCTGGACGCTGTGGCTTTGCAGAGGCGCGGAAATCGGAGGTCGAGGCCAGATCGTTGTCGGGGCCGAGATCCGGGGTCGCTTCACCGCGGCGCTGGCCGCGGAAGTCCTCGTTGCGGCTGGTCGGGCGCTCCGGACGCGGACGACGCTCCTCGCCGCCGGCGCGGACTTCGCTGCCTTCGCCTTCACGGCGCGGGCGGCGTTCCTGACGGTTGCCGCGATGCTCGGAGCGGTTCTGGTCGCCACGGCCTTCGCCACGACCCTGGCCTTCGCGACCCTGGCCGCCATTGCGATTGCGGTTGTTGCCATTGCCGTTGGCACGGCGGGGTCCGCCGCTGATGTTTGCCGGCGCTTCGCCGCTTGCGACAGTGATGTCGATGCCCATCAGGCGCTCGATATCACGCAGCAGCTTGGCTTCGTCGGGAGCGCAGAAAGCGATGGCGATACCGTCGCGGCCGGCGCGCGCCGTGCGGCCGATGCGATGGACATAGGCGTCAGGCACCTCAGGCAGGTCGTAGTTGTAGACGTGGCTGACAGCAGGAATGTCGATGCCGCGGGCGGCGACGTCGGTGGCGATCAGCGTCTTGATGCTGCCGTCGCGGAAGGCCTTCAGCGCCCGCTCGCGCTGACCCTGGCTCTTGTTGCCGTGGATCGAGGCGACGGAATAGCCGATGTTTTCGAGATGCTTCATCAGCTTCTCGGCACCGTGCTTGGTGCGCAGGAAGACCATGGCGCGGCCATCGGGGTTTTCGGTCAGCGACTTGCGGAGCAGTTCCGTCTTGTCGTTCTTGCCGGCAACGAAATGGACGTACTGCTCGACCTTGTCGGCGGCCTTGCCTGGAGGCGTGACCTCGACCTTGACGGGATCGACGAGATATTCGCCGGCAAGATCGGCGATCGCCTTCGGCATGGTGGCCGAGAACAGCATGGTCTGGCGCTTTATCGGCACCATCTTGGCGATCTTGCGCAGATCGTGGACGAAGCCGAGGTCTAGCATCTGGTCGGCTTCGTCGAGCACGAGATAGCGAACCGCAGTCAGCGTGATCGCGCGGCGATTGATGAGGTCGAGCAGGCGGCCGGGCGTGGCGACGAGAATGTCGGTGCCTTTTTCAAGCTGAAGCTGCTGCTTGTTGATCGAGACGCCGCCGACGACGACATTGATGCGTAGCGACGACTTGCGGATGAACTTCTTCAGGCTCTCGGCGATCTGGTTCACCAGTTCGCGGGTCGGCGCCAAGATCAGCGTACGCGTCGTGCGGTTGTCGGGACGCCGTTCGTCGGCAAGCAGCTTTTCGATCAGCGGCAGGCCGAAAGCGGCCGTCTTGCCGGTGCCGGTCTGGGCAAGGCCGATCAGGTCGCGGCCTTCGAGGAGGAGGGGAATGGCATGTTCCTGGATCGGCGTCGGCGTTTCGATGCCGAGCTGGAACAAAGTAGCGACGATCGGCTTGGAGACACCAAGCGATTCAAAATTAGTCAAGGTATAACCTTTCGGGGCGCCACAATGACTATCGCCGGAACGCACCATGCGATCCGGTTTCATTCTGGCGTCAAGAACCCCGCGTGAAGTGGGAACTTGTGAGTTGGAAAAAGCTTTCCAGCGCTTCTGGCCGCTCATGGGAGTGCGGCGCTCTATCGAAATGCGCTTTTGTCCCTTCTTCCTGCATCTGTATTTTTCAGCAGGGGCACGCTCACGCGGCGGCCGGAAGGGTGAAAGCTGACCCGCATTTGGGCTAGTTCGCGTGGAAAGTCAAGTGCAGTGCACAAGAAAGCCTCAAGCTGGGTCAGGTGAGGGCATGACGAGGACGAAGCTCTGTGATGCGGTCTCCGCGCCGTTGACGAGGATGGCGATGCGATGTTCGCCTGGATAATAGCGTCGCGTCGTGATCGGCCGTAGGGCGTGGCGGCGCCCAATTGTATGGCTTTGCCCCGGAGCGAGCATTATCGCCTTGCACTTGAAGACCTTGGGTGAGAGCGAACCGTCGCTCTTCACATGGTGAATGGCGTAGTCGATCATCAGCGACTGCGCTAGCTCGCCGGCGTTGGTCACCCGGATTTCGAAATCCAGCCCTTCGCCGAACATCACCTCAGCATTCCGGAGCCGCAATTCGCATTCGAGCGAAGCGGCCGCGGCGAATCCGAAATTGGCAAGCGCCTGCGCGTGGCCTTTCTTCAGAAGCGTGCGCGAGGCATGTTTCAGCAGCCAGCGGCGTTCGGATGAAGCGCCGTCGATATGACTGGCGATGAAGGCGGCGACCAGATCCGGGTGATCCTTGGCGACGTCGTTCAGGCTGTTGGCCACGGATCGGCGCACATAATCCTCCGGATCATCCATCAGCGCGGTCAGGATGGGCAGAATCGGCGCCGGATCCTTCACGAGCTGCGGCAGGCGCATCGCCCAGGGCAGGCGCGGCCGCGTTCCCTCGCTCGCCAGCCGGCGCACATGCTGATCGGGATCGTCGACCCAGGCTGAAATGATGGCCAGTGCGCGCTGCTGGTCTCGGTGGATAAAGGGGCGGATGCCGTATTCGGCTGTGAAATGCGGCGTCAGCGCCTTCAGGAGATCGAGACCGAGATCGAAATGATCGGGGCCGCGCGCGGCGATGAACTGATTGACCGGCAGCAGCATCCAGCCGGAGAGCCCCGGCCTGCCGGCGGCAGGCAGGCTCGCCTTCAGAATGGCTGCGGCCTCCCGGAAATCACCGGGAAGGGTGGCAAACAGCGCGTCGCGGATCAGGGCCGAGCGCTCCATCAGTTCCAGCGCTCGGAGGCCGTCGGTTGCCAGCATCACGAAGCGGTTGTTATCGAAGGTCGGCGCGTTGCCGGCAATGCGATCGGCCATATCGCCGACCAATGCTTCATGCAGCAGGTTCTTGAGCGGTTCCGGCATGCTGGTCCTTCCTCTTTATGCGACCGCCGCATGCCGGCCGCATGAGGGCGGCATGGTCTGGGAAACATCTGGCGATTTGCTGTCGGAGAATAGAGTGATCGCACCCACTCGAGCAATCGTGTGCAGATAGTGGGGTGTGCGTGTGGCGCGAGCTTTAGCGTATCGGTGCCGTCGATTTCCTTGGAATGAGAGTTGGGGCAGAGATCCGAATACGCTCGTCGGCAGGGCTGTTGTCACCGGAGAGAAGATCCAGGGCGTTTGATGCAATTTGCTCAAACGGCACCCGCAACGTCGTGAGCGGCGTGGGGAGGTGGCTGACAATCGGAATGTCGTTATAGCCTACGATCGAGATGTCCTGCGGCACGGAAAGGCCAAGTTTCGTCAGTCCCGACAAGGCGCCGATGGCGGTGTTGTCGTTGACGGCGAAAATAGCGGTTGGGCGCGGACTAAGATGCATTAGTGTCTCGACGGCTACCGCACCGGACTCGATGCCGAAAGTCGAGGGAATGATGTATGAGGGATCTGCATTCAGTCCAGCTTCTTCCAGGGCGTGCCGGAAACCCTCCACTCGGCCCCGCGAACTGGAGGCATAAGATGGACCGGCAATGACGCCAATTCTGCGATGGCCGAGATCGAGGAGGTGGCGGGCCGCGAGGTACCCACCGAGCCTGTCATCGCCGACCGACGAGAGGCTGTGGCCATCCGTCCGGAGGGCCAGGACATAGGGAATACCGCGTTTTGCCAGCTCGTCCGGAAAGTCATCGTCTTCCCGCGCTGTCGAAAGAATCAGTCCATCGACACCGCGCTTCAGCAGAGACTCGGCCGCAAGCCGGTCTGCCTTTGGCTTGTCGTCGGTCGTTGCGACAATCGCGAAGCGGCCACTACGGCTGCATGCCTTGGCCAGTGCTTCATAAAGCATGGCCATGACCGTATCCGTCAACCTGGGTACGATCACCCCGATTGTCATTGTGTTGCCGCGCCTCAGGCTCGCTGCAGAAACATCCCGAACATATCCCAGCTCTTCGGCAACCTTGCGCACGCGGCGCGCGGTCTCGCTGTCGGAGCGCGGAAGCCTCTCATCCAGAATGCGGGAGACGGTAGACTTGGAGACACCGGCTGCGGCAGCGACGCCGTGAATAGTGACGCGGGTCTGCCCCGGAACTTCATCCGTCTTTGAATTCATTGAGCCTTTTCCAATCGAGTCAGCAAGACGCTGCCGCTCTCTCAGCATGCACCAAAAAAGATATTGACTCCAGAGAATTCGAGAACGATAGTGGGAACGTTCCCGTAAACGATCCTATATCGATCGCGAGTGAACCGCGATCGCACGAAGGAGGAGACCAATATGCAGCCGATGGATATGCGCGGGCTGAGCCCGGCCCCCGTTACCGCTTTCACCCGCGACGGTGAAGTTGATCACAAAGCCAACGCCAAGCTCGCCAAATGGCTGGTCTCGATGGAAGGCGTCAAAAGCCTCGTCATCCTCGGCCATGCCGGCGAGGGCACTTTCCTCACGGAAGAGGAGCGCCTCGCTCTCATCCGTACCTATGTTGAAGCGGTCGACGGTGCCGTTCCGATCATTGCCGGGATTACCGGTGAAGGCACGAAGGTCGCTGCTGAAGAGGCCAGGAAATGCAAGGCTGCCGGTGCCACCGGCGCACTCGTCTATCCGAACCACGGCTGGCTGCGTTTCGGCTTCCAGAAGGGAGCGCCTCAGGATCGCTACAAGGCAATCTGGCAGGAGTCTGGCCTCCAGTGCATCCTGTTCCAGTATCCCGACGCCACCAAGGCATCATACGATCTGGATACACAGCTTGCGATTGCTACCCAGGAAGGCGTCGTCGCTACCAAGAACGGCGTGCGCAATATGAAGCGGTGGTATGTCGAAATTCCGGAACTGAAGAAAGCCAATCCAAAGCTGCAGGTTCTGAGCTGCCACGATGAATGGCTGCTGCCGACCATGTTCGATGTCGACGGTCTGCTCGTCGGTTATGGCAATATCGCGCCGGAACTGCTGATCGACCTGATCAAAGCCGGCAAGGCGCAGGACTATCCGGAAGCGCGCAAGATCTTCGAACGCCTTCTTCCGGTGACGCGTGCCGTCTATCACCGCGGCTCTCATATGGAAGGCACCGTGGCCCTGAAGCTCGGCCTCGTGCACCGCGGTGTCCTTGACCACGCTACGATCCGCGAGCCGCTGAAGAGCCTGGGCGAAAAGGCCGAAGCGGAGATCTTTGCTGCCTTCGACGCCGCCGGTATTGGTCGCGTTGACCAGTTGCTGGCTGCCGAGTGACCTCTTTGGCGCCCCTGCGCAGGTCGCAGGGGCGCATTCCGAGGGGAGGAGGAAACCATGGAAACTCGCCGAGGCAGACTTGAACGTCTTGAAGGCCATTGCTCCGACAGGACGAACTGACGCGCAGTAGCAACCATCAAGCAGGAGCGCCCCTGGCCGGGAGAGTGGTAGGCCACGGGGCGAGAAGGAGGAACCAATGAATGTCATGCAGCCTATGCCGGCTGAGACGGCGAATGCCGCTGATCATCAGGCCGAAATCAGCGCTCGTCTGGAGCGCCTTCCCATCACCCGCGAGGTATTCTGGGCGCGCAATATCGTCGGCGCCGCAACGTTCTTCGACGGCTACACGGTCATCGCCATCGCTTATGCCATGCCCGTCCTCGTCCGCGAGTGGGGCCTGACGCCCTCACAGACAGGCATGATCCTGTCGATGGGCTATCTGGGGCAGTTGATCGGTGCGATCCTGTTTGGCTGGCTCGCCGAGAAGATCGGCCGGCTGAAAGTTCTTCTGTTCACCATCCTGCTGTTCGTCAGCATGGATGTCGCATGCCTGTTTGCTGCCGGGGCCGGCATGATGATGGCCTTCCGTTTCGTCCAGGGGATCGGCACGGGCGGCGAGGTTCCGGTCGCCAGCGCCTATATCAACGAGTTGATCGGGTCGAAGGGGCGCGGCAAGTTCTTCCTCCTCTATGAGGTCATGTTTCTGCTGGGCCTCGTCGGCGCCGGGCTGATCGGCTACTTCATGGTACCGGTTTACGGCTGGAAGGCGATGTTCGTCGTCGGTCTCGTTCCGGCAATCATCATGGTTCCTCTGCGCTGGTTCCTGAAGGAATCACCGCGTTGGCTGGCTGCCAACGGCCGCTATGGCGAAGCAAACGCTATCGTCACCCGCATGGAAGAGAGTGCTCGCGCCGCCGGCAAGGAACTGCCCGAGCCGAAGCTTATCCAGGCGCCGGTCCACCGCAAGTCGGACTGGCGCGAGCTGTTCCAGGGCGTGTACTTGAAGCGGACGCTTTCCATCTGGGCAATGTGGTTCACTGCCTATACGGTTGCCAACGGTACGATCACCTGGCTGCCGACCCTGTATCGACAGGTCTTCAACCTGCCGCTTCAAACCAGCATCTTCTATGGGTTCCTGACATCGGTCGGCGGCGTGATCGCCGCTGTCATCTGCGCGCTGCTCATCGACAAAGTGGGACGCAAGCGCTGGTACACGGGGGCGCTGCTTCTCGCTCCCGTGCCGCTGCTGGCTCTCGCATGGCTCGGCGCGACCTCTCCTATCCAGGTTCTGGTTCTAGCCGGCCTCGCTTATGCGATCGTCCAGACCGTCACATTCTCCCTTTACCTGTACTCGGCAGAGATCTACCCGACGCGCCTCAGGGCGCTGGGAACAGGAACCGGCAGTGCCTGGCTTCGCCTGGGATCATCGGCCGGCCCGATCCTCGTCGGCACGGTGATGTCTTCCATGGGCATCCAGTATGTCTTTGTGAGCTTCGCAGCCATTCTGATCGTTGGTGCAATCATCACGATGTTGTTTGCGGTAGAAACCAAGGACCGCGTACTGGAGGAGCTTTCTCCGTAACGGTTTAAAACACGGTGTGATCGGCTTTGAACTGGCGGATGAAATTCCGCCAGTTTCGTTTGATTGCAGTTACGGCTAATGGATCGGCGCCCGCCGGAAGGTCAGGCGGCGCCGGACGCGGTTTCTGCTACTGCGGGCAGACTTCAACGCGATAGGGCTGGCCCCACCGATCATAGCGCCATTCGAGATGGCAATAGCCCGGCCGGTAGTAAGTCCGGTAAACGGGGTAGGGGCGGTAGGCAGGGTAGGCCGGATAGACCGGGTAGGCGGGACGGGCTGCCTCCGACAGCAGGGCGCCGCCGACGACGCCGGCGGCAAGGCCGCCCCAGAAGGCATCGCGTGGACGGGCATCGGCGGTGGTGGCGGTGGCGAGCGAGGCGCCGGCAAAGGTCAGCGCAATCAGGCCCGTCGCCATGGTCTTATGAAGAACGGACATGGTATTTTCCTTTCATGGGCATGGCTTCCATAAAGCCATGCCGGAGACTCGGCCCGGATCGCGGCGGCGCAATGGCCGTGCAAGCGGTTTCGGTATTAAATTTTCGTCATGATTTCAACGGATCCCGACGTCGAAAGGATTTATGACGGACGATCTTTCAGTCCCGTGCAAGCCGGGGCTGGTAATCTCGAATTATCTTCGGCTTGGTGAGCCGGCTCGTAAAATTCCGCTATCGAAATTTATGGTTAAAACCTTGTTAAAAGCCTTGGCGTTATAGTTTTTGTAGTCGATATTTCATTCATTGCGGGAGCGATATTTTTTGAAATCAGCCGGGGAACTTCTGGAGTTGGCTTGCCGCCGGATCGCTGATCTGGATACCCCGGCCTATGTCAAGAACAGCGACCTGCGTTATATCGCCGTCAACGAGGCTTATGCCCGTTTTCTAGGTCGCGAAATCTCCGATTTCATCGGCAGGCGCAGCCGCGAGCTCCTCGACCGTCCCGAGGAAGAGGATCGTGAGGACAAGGAGCGCCGCGCGCTGGTATTCGGCACCGAGGAGAACGCCATCTGCTTCGATGCGGCGGGTGTCGGCCATGAGCGCATCCAGATCGAAAGCTTCTCACCGTCGCCGGAGCGGGCCTATGTGCTCGGCATCTTCGAAGTGCGCGAGCCGCCGCGTCGGGCGATTGGCGACGCTGGGATCGCTGGCGACCCTCGGATGACTAGCGCCGCCGGTGTCGCCGCCGATTTCGCTCGCGTACGCGAGGCGCTGGAACAGCACGACCATCCGATCGGCATCTTTGCCGAAGATGGCCGGCCGCTGATCGTCAACGCCGCCTATCGCAACGACGCAAAGCCTGCGGCTGTCAGCGACGCGGCCTGGCACGAGAGCGTCAATGAGCTCGACCTGCTGCGGACCATCCTGGAGGATCTACCGGTCGCAGCCTTTGTGCGCGACGAGAAGCATCGCCTCGTCTATGCCAATCAATATTACGAGACCTTCAGCGGTCATAGCCGTTCTCGGGTCCTTGGGATGACCGAACACGAAATGTTCGGTCCGGACGGGGGCGAAGCGATCTACCAGGAAAACCTGCTGGCGTTGCAGGGAGGCCAGTCGAAGGAGATCGAAAGCCTGCTGCCGAGCAAGGACGGCCATATCTATTCCGTCCTCTCGCGCGTCAACCGCGTCGTGACAGCGGATGGTCGGCCCTATGTCGTCGGCTCCTTTTCAGACATCTCGCCACTCAAGGAACGAGAGAAGGCGCTGATCGAGGCGCAGAAGCAGGAAGAGGCGCTGCACCGGGATATCGAGAATATCCTACGCTCGCTTCCGATCGGCGTGCTGATTCTCGATAACGACCACCGAATCCTCTCCGTCAACGACGAGTTCTACAGCATCTGGGAGTTGCCGCTCGACGATCCCTTCGACGGTCGCCCCTTCATCGACGTCATCCGCCGTAATTATGAGCTCGGTCGCTACGACGGCACGCAGACGCCCGAGGAGATCTACGCTTTCCGCAAGCACCTGTTCGAAACCGAGGAGCCCGAGCCGATCGAGCTTGGCTGGGCGGGTGGCAAATCCGTCATTTTCGACAGCCGCCGTATCTCAAATGACCGGATCCTGCTGACCTATGCCGACATCACGGCCGTGCGTGAACGGGAAAACGAAGTCCACGAGGCCCGCGCCGCGCTGGAGCATCTCGGCGAATTGATGCGCGATGCGACACACGCCATGCCGCAGGGCCTCGCCATCGTCCAGGACGGCATTATCAGGATGTCTAATGAGGCGCTGGCTCATATCCTGGAGATTCCCGCCACCTATATCGAGACCGGGCAAGGTTGGCTCGGCATGTTCGAATTCTGCGCGGCGCGCGGCGATTTTCACGAGGACGCGGCCGAGATTCTGCAGGGTTGGCGCGACAATATCGCGGCCAGATTGCCGATCTCCACGGCCTTCCATGTCGGCGGCGAGCGCTGGGTGAACATGGATGCGACGGTCAGCCGAGGACAGCATTGGGTGGCGCTATTTACCGACGTCACCGAACTCAAGAGCCGCGAAGAGGAACTGCGCCAGCTGCTGTCGCGCGCTGAAGCCGCCGACCGCGCCAAATCCGAATTCCTTGCCAATATGAGCCACGAGATTCGCACACCGATGAACGGCGTGCTTGGGATGGCGGAACTGCTTGCCAAGACCAATCTTGATACGCGCCAGAAGACCTTTGTCGATATCATCGTCAAGTCGGGCAATGCGCTGCTGACGATCATCAACGATATCCTCGACTTCTCGAAGATCGATGCCGGGCAGATGAAACTGCGCAAAGCCGCCTTCGATATCACCGAAGCGGTGGAGGACGTAGCGACACTCTTGTCCTCGCACGCCGCCGAGAAGAACATCGAGCTCTTGGTGCGAGCCGCGCCCGATTTGCCCGCCGCGATCATTGGCGACGCCGGGCGCTTCCGCCAGATCGTCACCAATCTCGTCGGCAACGCCGTTAAGTTTACCGAGCGCGGCCATGTCTTTGTCGATGTCGGCTTCCTGCCGGCTGCCGGCGGTGAGATCATGGCGAGCATCCGCATCGAGGATACTGGTATCGGCATTCCGCCGGAGAAGCTCGAATCGGTCTTCGACAAGTTCTCGCAGGTGGACGCCTCATCGACCCGGCGGCACGAGGGAACCGGCCTCGGCCTTGCGATTACCGCCGGGCTCGTCGACCTCTTCGGCGGTTATCTCAATGTCGAGAGCGAATGGGGCAAGGGTTCGGTCTTCACCGTCAACCTGCCGTTTGCGGTCGCGGCCGCCCGCCTTGAACCGAAGCCGTTGCCGATCAACGTGCAGGGTGCACGCATCCTCGTCGTCGACGACAACGAAGTGAACCGGCGAATCCTCACCGAGCAGCTGTCTCTTTGGGGCTTCGACGGCGTGGCCGCCGAAGGCGGCGGTACCGGTCTTGCGATTCTGGAGGCGGCGGCCAATCTCGGCGTCACCGTGGATGCCGTCGTGCTCGATTATCATATGCCCGACATGAACGGCGCCGATGTCGCGCGCAGGCTACGCGCCGATCCCCGCTTCGTCGAACTGCCGATCATCTTCCTGACGTCGATGGATATTTCCGGCACGGAAAAGGAATTCGCGGCGTTGAATGGCCACGCGCATCTGATGAAGCCGGCGCGCGCCAACGTGCTGCGCAACACCGTCGTCGAGGTGGTGCGCGCCAGCCGCGTCAAGCAGGCTTCCGAGGCCGAGATTGCGCGGTTGCAGACGGAAGCGGCGGCGCCAGCGAAGACGCCAGCACCCGTGCCGCAGAAGCGGGCAGCTGAATTCGTCGATGTGCTCGTCGCCGAGGACAACGAGGTCAACCAGATCGTCTTCACGCAGATCCTGCAGGGAACGGGCCTTTCCTTCCTCGTCGTCGAGAATGGCGAGGAGGCGGTCGCCGCCTGGGAGCGGCATACGCCGCGCATCATCATGATGGACGTCTCGATGCCCGTCATGAACGGCCATCAGGCGACGCAGATGATCCGCGAACGGGAAAAGGGGCAGGGCCAGCGGGTGCCGATCATCGGCGTCACCGCCCATGCGCTCGAAAGCGACCGCGAGCTCTGCCTCGATGCCGGCATGGACGACTATATGTCGAAGCCGATCAGCCCCGAACTGCTCGAGGAAAAAATCCGCCAGTGGCTCGGAACGAGCGAGCAGCAGCCGGAGCGCACCAGCTACTGATCTGCGCGCTGACTGGGGGATGCCTTGATGCCACAGAGCATTTCGCGCTTGCCGGCGAAGCCCTGGCGGCGTTCGACGGCAAAACCCGCGGCGATGAGATTGCGGCGCACGAAGCCGGCCGCCGCATAGGTGGCGAAGGTGCCGCCGGCTGCGCTTTTCTCGCAGACGAGCCGCATCAGTTCCTCCGACCACATATCGCTGTTGCGCGACGGGGCGAAGCCGTCGAGATACCAGGCGTCGAAGTCGTCTTCGGCTGCCGCGACGCCGTCCAAGGCATAGCCGCATACGACGCTGAGCGTCGTCTGGGCGTCGAGATCGAGTCGCACGATACCGGCCGGTATTTCCGGCCAAGCCGCCGTCAGCACCGGACGTTCGGCATCGATCTCCGGCCAGTGCGACAGCGCCCGGCCGATTTCTTCGCCGCGCATCGGGTGGAGTTCGAAGGAGGTGAAATGCAGGTGTTGGCCGTCTGCACGGTGGAGCTTCCATTGTCGCCACGTTTCGGCGAAATTCAGGCCGGTGCCGAAGCCGAGTTCTCCGATCCGGAATCTCTGCCGCCCGTTCCAGCGTTCCGGCAGGCCGTTACCGGCGAGAAAAACGTGGCCGCATTCCAGCCGCCCATCGGTCTGGCAATAAAAGTGATCGCCAAAGGCGGTGGAATAGGGCATATCGCCGTCGCGCCATTCGAGCGGCTGCGGCGCGCCCGCGCTAATCTGATCGGGGTTCACGTCTGTCATGGAAAAAGCCGATAGTCCTGCGCCGGTCTCAGGTCAATCGTCCTCAGAGTTGCTGATCGTCGGTGGCGGCATCATGGGTCTCTGGGCAGCCGTCCATGCCGAGCGCCGGGGCATCCGGACTCTGATCAGCGACGCCGGCAGATTGGGCCAAGGTGCAAGCGGCGGCCTGCTCGGCGCGCTGATGCCGCATATGCCGGACCGGTGGTCGGAGAAGAAGCAGTTCCAATTCGATGCGCTGGTCTCGCTCGAAGCCGAGATCGCAGCGCTCGAAGCCGAGACCGGACTTTCCGCTGGCTACCGCCGTTCCGGACGGCTGATCCCGCTGCCGAAGCCGCATCTCAACACAATAGCGCGCGGCCATTTCGAGGACGCCGAACGCCATTGGCGGGCGGGCGACCGCCGCTTCCACTGGCATGTGCTCGACGGGCCTGATGTAGACGGTTGGATCGAGCCGTCTGCCGGCGCGAGCGGCTTCGTCCACGACACGCTCGCCGCCCGCGTTGCGCCCCGCTTGCTGATCGCAGCGCTTATCGCCTTCCTGCGGCGAGCAAAGCATGTTCGTATCCTGGAGCATGCGACGGTTGCCGGCCTTGACCCTGATCGCGGCACGACCGAAATCAACGGTGAAACGATCGCTTTCAGTCACTGCATCCTGGCCGCCGGCCATCGCTCCTTTCCATTGCTCCAAGAACTGACACCGGGGCTGAAACAACCACTCGGCCAACCGGTCAAGGGGCAGGCGGCATTATTGAAAGCCGATATCGACCCGGCGCTTCCGACGATCTTCCTCGACGGGCTTTATGTCGTCGCGCATGAAGGCGGACACGCGGCAATCGGCAGCACCAGTGAGAACCGTTTTAACGATCCCGCGTCGACCGACGCCCAGCTCGACGTGCTGATCGAGGCGGCGCGCGGCATCGTGCCACCCCTTCGCGACGCCCCCGTTGTCGAGCGCTGGGCCGGGCTTCGCCCGAAGGCGATTGACCGGGATCCGATGATCGGCCGCCATCCCGATCACCCGCACCTGATCGCGCTGACCGGCGGCTTCAAGGTCAGCTTTGGCCTCGCCCACCGGCTGGCGGAGGCGGCGATATGTATCGCAGGCGATACAGACTGCGGATTTTTGCTGCCGGAAAGCTTCGGAATTTCAAGCCACATCGCGGCAGCTTCACGTTAAACGTGAATTATACGCCGCTGCGTTTCGTTATTCTGTCATGCAAATCACCTATCTGCTTGCGCATCGACAGCGCCGGATCTCAACGGCGCTCACTTCCTTGATGGAGGAAATTGCATGCGCTATGCCATTTGCTTCACGCCTCCGGCGGGCGACCCGCTGTCGCTCGTGGCCGCCAATTGGCTTGGCCGAAACGTGTTTTCGGGCGATATGATGGAGCCTCCGGCAGTTCGTGGCCTTGGTATTCACGAGATCGCCTTCCATACCGCCGTACCGCGGCGCTACGGTTTTCACGGTGTTTTGAAGGCGCCCTTTCATCTGTCCCACGACATGCCCGAATCGCAACTCCTACGCGATCTGATGCGTTTTTCCGGGACCTTCGTTCCCTTTCAGATTCCGCGTATCGAAGTCGCCCGGCTCGGCAATTTCTACAGCCTGCTGCCGAGCACTCCCTGCGAGCAGATCCAGTATCTCGCTTCGGCGATCGTGCAGGAATTCGATCGTTTTCGCGCACCGCTCAGCGAGGCCGAGATCGAACGCAGCGATCCGGACGGGCTGTCGGCGACGCAATTTTCCAATCTGCATCGCTGGGGCAATCCCTATGTGATGGAGGAGTTCCGCTTTCATATGCCTGTGACAGGCCCCGTCAACGCGATCGACATGCCGCGCATCGAGCCGGTGTTGCGGACCATCTTCGAGCCTGTCCTCTGCGAACCTGTGACGGTTTCGAACGTGGCGCTGATGATCGAGGAGGGCACTGGCGGTCCTTTCCGCGTTCATTCGCTGCATCCGATGGGCAAGGTCAGCGCGCGCAAAATCGCCTAAGGATGCTGATGAGCTAAAGGCTTGTGCTGCAAAGGCAAAATCCGGCGGAGCAGTTTCCGTCTCGACATTCCGGCTGCGGATGCTACCGTTCCCCGTCTTTTCAGAAGGTGATTTGATGGTATCCGAGACCTATCCGCGCAATCTCGTTGGTTACGGGCGTCTAACGCCCGATCCGAAATGGCCGGACGAGGCACGCGTCGCCGTGCAGTTCGTCATCAATTACGAGGAGGGCGGCGAAAGCTCGATCCTCGACGGCGATCCGGCTTCGGAAAACCTGCTGTCGGAGATCGTCGGCGCGGCCGCCTGGCCAGGGCAGCGCAACCTCAACATGGAGTCGATCTATGAGTATGGTTCGCGTGCAGGCTTCTGGCGGCTCTGGCGGATGTTCACCGATCTCAAGGTGCAGGCAACTGTCTACGGCGTGACGCTTGCGATGGCCCGCAACCCCGAGGCCGTTGCCGCGATGAAAGAGGCCGGGTGGGAGATCGCCAGCCACGGCTACCGATGGCTGGAATACAAGGATTTTCCGGAAGATCTGGAGCGCAAGCATATCCTCGAAGCCGTACGCTTGCACACCGAACTCACCGGCGAGCGGCCTTACGGCATGTACCAGGGCAAGCCTTCCGACAATACGCTTCGGCTGGTGCAGGAGGAGGGCGGTTTCCTCTATTCCTCCGATTCCTATGCCGACGACCTGCCCTACTGGGTGAAGGGCGTCGACGGGAAACCCTTCCTGATTATCCCCTATACGCTCGAAACCAACGACATGCGTTTTGCAACGCCACAGGGCTTCAATGCCGGCGATCAGTTCTTCACCTATCTGAAGGATGCCTTCGACACACTCTATGAGGAAGGCATGGCGGGCAGTCCGAAGATGATGTCGGTCGGATTGCATTGCCGCCTCGTCGGACGTCCCGGCCGGGCGGCAGCGCTGAAGCGCTTCATCGAATATGTGCTGAAGCATGACAAGGTCTGGATTCCGCGCCGCATCGAGATCGCCGAGCATTGGCACAAGCACCACCAGCCGGACGCGGTCTGATGATATCGCGCACCGATTTCGTATCCCGCTTCGGCGGCGTCTTCGAGCATTCCCCTTTCATCGCCGAGCGCGTCTATGACGCCGGCAGCGTGACCGAGCCGCTAACGGCATCCGGCGTGCATGCCGCACTCGTTGCCGTCTTCCGTGCGGCAAGCCCGCAGGAACGTCTGGGCGTCTTGCGCGCCCATCCCGATCTTGCCGGCCGTCTCGCCATATCCGGCGAACTCACCGAGGACAGCAGGAAGGAGCAGGCGGGCGCCGGTCTCGATCGCCTGAGCCCGGCCGAGCATGCCCGCTTCACGGCGCTCAATTCGGCCTATGTCGAAAAATTCGGCTTTCCCTTCATCATCGCGGTGAAGGGGCTCGGCAAGGATGACATCCTTTCAGCCTTCGAAACACGCATCGGTAACGGGCAGGACGAGGAATTCGCGACCGCGACGGCGCAGGTCGAAAAGATCGCGCTGCTGCGCCTCACATCCATGTTTCCGGAGGCTGAATGAGCGAGCGGCGCGCTGTCGATTATCTCGACGATATGCAACGGGCGGCATCCGATGCGCTGCTCTTTGTCGGCGGAATGGATGGGGAGGCATTCTCCGGGGATAAACTGATCTTCAAGGCGGTTGCCTTCTGCCATTTCACCATCGGGATGGCAGCATCCCGTCTGCTGGTGACATATCCGGCATTTGCAACCGAACATCCCGATTTGCCGTGGACGAAAATCTGCGGGACGGGCAACCGTATCCTCGACGACGTCTTCGATCTCGATCCCTCGGAAATCTGGGAGGCGACGCAGCGCACGCTGCCGGAGCTTCTTGCCGCGATCGATGGCGTCCTCAACTGGCATGCCCAAGGCGAGTAAGGTAATTGACTGAGTTTCTCGACGTCCGCCCGCTGACCAGATCCACTTTTACGCCCTTCGGCGAGGTGATCGAAGCAGACCCGGCCTCGCTGCGGCTGATCAACGGCGGGACGACGGAGCGTTTCCATGCACTGGCCGCCGCAGAAGTGACAGGTGAGGGCGCACGCGTCATCATCAATCTCTTTCGCGGCCACCCGCGCAGCTTCCCCTACGAGGTCGGCATGATGGAGCGCCATCCCCTCGGCAGCCAGAGTTTCTCGCCGGTCTCTGGCCGTCCTTTTCTCGTCGTCGTCTCCGAGGATGAGAACGGTCGCCCGGGCAGGCCGCAGGTGTTTCAGGCGCGTGGCGACCAGGGCGTGAACTACCGCCGCAACGTCTGGCATCATCCGCTGATGGCGCTCGGCCAAGCCTGTGATTTCCTGGTCGTCGACCGCGACGGCCCGGGCAATAATCTGGAAGAATTCTTCTTTGAAACCCCCTATGTCATCAAAGAGCCAGCCCCATGACCGGACTGACCACGCATGTTCTCGACACCGCTCTCGGCAAGCCGGCCGAAGGCCTGAGGATCGATCTTTTCCAGCTCGACGGCGAGATCCGCAGGCATCTGAAGACGGTCGAGACCAATGCCGACGGCCGGGTCGACGGTGGCCCCATCCTCATTGGCAAAAATTTTCGGGCCGGCACTTATGAACTGGTCTTCCACGCCGGCGACTATCTGAGGGCCAGCGGCACGCCGTTGCCGCATCCGGCCTTCCTCGATCTCGTGCCGATCCGCTTCGGCATTGCTGACGTCACGGCGCACTACCATGTGCCGCTGCTGATTTCGCCGTATGGCTATTCTACCTATCGCGGGAGCTAAAAAATGCGGTTTGCGGCAATTGCCGATATCCACGGAAACCATCTGGCGCTCGAGGCGGTGCTTGCGGATATTCGTGCGCAGGAGATCGATGAGATCGTCAATCTCGGTGATTTCTTCAGCGGCCCGCTCGAGGCCGGCAAGACGGCAGACTTGCTGATGCCGCTCGGGCTGACGTCGGTCCGCGGCAATCATGATCGATACCTGATCGAACAGGACCCGGCGGCGCTGCATGTTTCGGATGCCGCCGCTTATCACCAATTGTCGCCAGCCCATCTCGACTGGATTCGTAGTCTTCCATTCGATACCGTCTATCGCGATGAGGTCTATCTCTGCCATGCGACGCCGAAGGACGACAATCTCTACTGGCTGGAATCCGTTTCGCCGGAGGGTTTCGTCTTCCTGAAGCCGATCGAGGCAATCGAGGCGCTGGCCGACGGCATCGACTTGCCGCTGATCCTTTGCGGCCACAGCCACATCCCCCGCGCTATCAGGCTTTCCGACGGTCGCCTCATCGTCAACCCCGGCAGCGTCGGCTGCGCGGCCTATGACGACGAGCTGCCCTATTACCACAAGGTGGAAGTCGGCCATCCCCTGGCGAGCTACGCCATTCTGGAAAAGACGGCGGCCGGATGGATATGGCAGTTCCGAACCGTCGCCTAC
The DNA here is from genome assembly GCF_001657485.1 of Rhizobium sp. WYCCWR10014. GTDB lineage: Bacteria > Pseudomonadota > Alphaproteobacteria > Rhizobiales > Rhizobiaceae > Rhizobium. Next base: position 509,629 of record NZ_LXFU01000037.1, on the reverse strand, counting down.
GACCATATGGCGATGTCAGCACTGGCCACCGAAAGGGGCCGTGCCGACTGGGCGGGTGCACTGGCAACGGGTTGGGTGAGATAGAGCATGATGCAGAAAAGTGTGTGCGGTTTCGGGCGACATCATGCTCTAACTATTTAGCTTAGAACAGGATTCAGATTTTGGGCCGAACCGGCCTAAAATCATCCTGTTCTAGTCCAGACCCACTTGCGCGGCGATCAGTCTTTCTTTGGTGCCGGCTTCGGGGCCGGAGGAATGATCGTTTGTGTCGGGGCTACGGTCGGTGTTGCGGGCTTCGCGGGGGTTGCGGCGGGCGTTACCGCTCTTGCCGGTCTTGCGCCATCGAGATTTCCAAGAAGGGATGAGATGGCATCGTCGCCCTCGAAGCCGGCTTCCTTCAGCAATTTGTCCAGGATCGGTTTGTTGGCCTGGTAGGAGAGGAGCTGGCCGGCCAGTCCATCGCCGAGCCCGATGCCGTTTCCGCCTGCTGCGCCGTTTCCGCGGCCGAGCATGCCGCCGGTATCGAATATCCTGATATCGGAGATCTTCTCGATCGGCTTGACCGCCTCGGCGAGTGCTTGCGGAATGATGCGGATACGTTCGCGGGTGATCTCGAACTCGATGATAGCAGAGCTCAGCTTGTTGCGAGCGTCGTTGAGCAATGCTTCGCTCTCGGCCGCGGCCTTGCCGGTTTCGAGAATACCCTTGGCCTTGATGATCGCCGCATCCGCCTCGGCAGTCGCGAGCGTCTTGATGGCCTCGGCCTGGTCGCTTGCTGCCTGTTTTTCGGCCTCCGCGCCGACGGTGACGGCGGTTGCTTCCGTCTCGGCTTTCTTGCGCGCATCAATCACGGCAATCTGCTTTTCGCGTTCGGCAATCTCGATCGCCTTGGCGGTGCCGACCTTTTCTTCTGCCGCGATCGCCAGCGCGCGGGCCGTTTCCGCAGCCGCCTTCGCTTCGGATTCTTCACGGCTCTTGTTGGCGACGGCGATGGCGCTTTCCTGTGCCACGATCTGGAGGTCACGCTTGGCCTCGGTTTCGCGTTGCTGGACGGCGCGGGCGGCGTCGATGTTGGCGCTTTCGCGAGCCTGCTTGGCAGATGCCTCGCGTTCGGCGATCGCTTGCTCGGAAGCGATGCGGGCTTCCTCCTCGGCGCGTTTTGCTGCCTGCTCCTGTTGGGCGGTTTCGGCGCGTGTCGCCGCAGATTTGTTGGCGATGTCTCTTTCCTGGCTGAGTTCGGCCTCTCGCTTCGTCCGCTCGATGGTCAGCGATTGCTGGCGGGCCTCGAGATCCTTCTGGGCGATGGCGACTTCGGTATCGCGAACGATCTCGTTTCGCTCCTTCTTGCGTCCCTCGGTGATGCGGGTCAATGCCGCAAGACCCTGCGCGTCGAAGAAGTTGTTGGCGTTGAAATGCTTGATATCGGTCTGGTCGAGGCGTGTCAGCGACACGGATTCGAGCTCGAGGCCGTTCGACTGGAGATCGGCGCCGACAGCTTCCTGCACGGCCTTGACGAAATCCATGCGCTGTTCCTGCAGCGCGTCGAGATTCATCGTCGCGGCCACCGAGCGAAGGCCGTCGACGAATTTCGCCTCGATCAGGATGCGGAGAGCCTCGGCGTCGTTGGTGCGATTTCCGAGCGTCTGGGCGGCAAGCGCAATCGAGGAGGCATCGGGTTTCACGCGGACATAGAACTCGGCGCCGATATCGACGCGCATGCGGTCTTTGGTGATCAGTGCATCGCCTTCGCCGCGGCGAACCTCAAGGCGCAGTGTCTTCAGGTTAACCCGGGCAGTCGAATGGAAGATCGGCAGGACGACCGAACCGCCGTCGAGCACGACCTTCTGGCCGCCGAGACCGGTGCGCACATAGGCCTCATCGCGGCTGGAGCGCGTGTAAAGAGAGGCGAGGACAAAACCGATGCCGAAGATCAGAACAATCCCAATGCCGGCTGGTAGAATAACGTCGTACATCATTGCTGCTCCCTCAAAGATTGATTGTCCGCATCGGCGGGGTCGACCGGCGCGGGAATGGCGATAAACACATTTGCCTTGTGATCGACGAGAAGAACCGAAGCGCCGATCGCGAGCGGACCTTCGCCCTTGGCGGCTCGGGCTCGAAGCACATGCCAGTTTCCATGCTGATCCTTGACGCGGACGCGGCCCGGCAGTCCCTGATCGAGCGGGCCGATCGACACCTCGGCTGTCCGGCCGAGCAAAGCGTCGAGATCGACCGCATAGGTTTCGTCGTGCGGTACGATCCGCGCCACGGTTCTGCTCGATGCCCTGACCATGGGGATGGTTGCCAGCGCGGCAGGTATGACGGCGATGAAGCTTGGCAGCGGCGCCCAGAAGGCGTTGGCGACGGCCTGTAACGCAAAGCCCGTCATCGCGAAGAAGCCGAGCGTCAGCATCATGAGAATCAGCAGCGGAACACCGCCGAGATTGAGCCAGGAAAGGTAAGCCAGGATGCCGTCATGACCATGAACCTCCGGCTTTCCCAGAAATTCCGTCATCGAAAAACCCATGACCATCGCGAGCATCTCGATCGCGGTCAGGCCGACAAGGATCGCTGCGGCGATGGCAAAGGGCGCACATTCAGGGGAAAAAAGGAGTGCCATCGTGTTATCGGTTATCCGCCTTGAAGCGTGCGAGCCGGGCTTCGATTGCCTGTTCGCGGTGCAGTCGGTCCAGTTCGTCCAATTCGGAACTGTGGCCATGCTCGCCAGCCGGAACTCCGGTCAGCCGCGAGACGGCTGCGGCAGCGCGGGCAGCATCTGCACCCGGTGCGGGCTGGCTGTGACCGGTCGCTGCTTGTTCGGGATGCCGGGCGATACTGCGCTTGAAATCGGCAAGGCGAGCGTCCGCCTCGCGGCGCGTGGCGAGCACGGCCTGCAAGGCTTTCTGGCCTTCGTCCACCTGTTCCCTAGCATCGGCCAGCGCCTTATCGAGCGCTGCGATCTGGGATTCGAGATCGATCTGACGGGCGACGCCGGCCTTTGCCAGCTCATCCCGCCCGGAGGAGACGGCGAGGCGGATCTTCTGGTCTAGCGCGTTCATGTCTTCGACGATTTCGTCTCTGCGGCTCTGGATGCGGTATTCCTCCGCGCGCGCCTTACCGAGATCGGTGCGGGCCTCATCAGCCGCCGCATCGATCTCGCGGACCGCCTGTTCGATGACGGCGATCTTGTTTACGCCTTCCGCCTTGTCGATCGCCGCATTCGCGATGCCCGCGATCAGACGGCCCATGCGTGAGAGAATGCCTTCGTTCGTCATGTTTTCCTCCATCCGAGCGGAATTCGGCGTGACGCCGATGTGAATCTCGTAGCGATCCTGGCCCGCAACGAGGTAGGCCGGAAAAATACTCTCCCATCCCCTGGAATAACCCGCGACATCGAAGGGCACGGCAACACGTCCGTGCACCGTGGCGATCGTCAGGTCCGAGGGCCCCTTGATGGCGAAGAGCTTGTCATCGAGCGGCAGATGCGGCGGATCGTCGGTGACGCCGCGATTGGCGGCGAAATCGCGAAGGCCGAGCGTGACCAGCCTTGCCGGCAAGCCCGTCTTCTCTCGGACGGTTTCATAGGCAAGGTCATGCAGGACGACGAGATTGGCGCCCGTCCTGTGGGAGACGAGGCCGGTCAGGATTTCGATCATCCTGAGATAGGCGGCAATGGTGTCGTCCAGCGCCTGCCGGGCACTGTCGTCAGGCGCCAGCGTGTAGCGCAGCTGCGATGGATGCGGTGTCTTGCCTGTGGTTGCCATAGTCAAAACATAAAGCACCGCTTTTGTGCTTTCAAGATGTCGCGCTAAAAATACAACCTAAGCTTAACGTGCGGTTAGAAGGACTGAGACAGCGTCCAGTATCGAGATATTTGGGGAGCCGTTGCTACGTGCGTCGCTGGCGGCAGGTTCACTGCCGTCCTGCGATGATCGACGAATTCACATCGTTGATGTCGCGCCTGCCGCAGAGCGCCATGGTGATGTCCATCTCCTTGCGGATGATGCCGAGCGCCAGCGATACGCCTTCCTTGCCCATGGCGCCGAGACCATAAAGGAAGGGGCGGCCGATATAGGTGCCCTTGGCGCCGAGCGCCACGGCCTTCAGCACGTCCTGGCCGGAGCGGATGCCGCCATCGAGATGGACCTCGATGCGGTCGCCGACGGCATCGACGATCTTCGGCAGCATGCTGATCGAGGAGGGGGCGCCGTCAAGCTGGCGGCCGCCGTGATTGGAGACGACGATCGCATCGGCACCGGTGTCGGCGGCGGCCTTCGCATCCTCCGGATCGAGTATGCCCTTGATGATCAGGGGGCCGCCCCATTGTTCCTTGATCCAGGCGACATCCGCCCAGGACAGCCGAGGGTCGAACTGCTCGTGCGTCCATGCGGACAGCGAGGCGATATTGGTGACATTTTTCGCATGGCCAACGATATTGCCGAAGTTGCGGCGCTTGGTCTGCAGCATGTCCAGGCACCAGAACGGCCGGGTCGCCATCTGCCAGACATGTTTCGGGGTGAATTTCGGCGGCGCCGACAGACCGTTGCGCAGGTCCTTGTGCCGTTGTCCAAGGATCTGTAGGTCGGCCGTCAGCACCAGCGCCGAGCATCCGGCGGCCTTGGCGCGATTGATAAGGTTGAGGACGAAATCCTTGTCCCTCATGACGTAGAGCTGGAACCAGAAGGGACGTGTCGTCGCTGACGCCACGTCCTCGATCGAGCAGATGCTCATCGTCGAAAGCGTGAAGGGAACGCCGAACTCCTCGGCGGCGCGTGCCGCCAGCATCTCGCCATCGGCATGCTGCATGCCGGTCAGTCCGGTCGGCGCCAGGGCCACCGGCATCGACACTTTTTGGCCGATCATCGTCGTTTCCAGCGTGCGGTCGGTCATGTCGACCATTACCCGCTGGCGCAGTTTGATCTGACTGAAATCGCTCTCGTTCGCCGCGTAGGTCGATTCCGTCCAGGCGCCCGAATCCGCATAGTCGAAAAACATCTTCGGCACACGGCGCTGTGCAAGCTTTTTCAGGTCAGCGATGGTGAGCGGAGCGGCCATGAATTGAACCTTCACATCTGAATGCGGCTATCGGCCATAACATGAATTTGGCATGAGTGTTACGGGAAACTGGCCGTGCCAGGCAGCTTTCACGCTCCGATTTCAAGGGCGACGGGGCGTGTCATTGAAGCTCCTTCTTCAACGCAACGCCGCCCACATAGGTCTCGGCGATCGCCCGGTCGTCACCCATCGTCTGCAGCAGGAAAAGCTCCTCGGGCAGCGTCTTCACCACTTCCATCTTCAGCGCCATGGCTGGTGTCGCCGCGGCATCGAGAACGACGAGATCGGCCTCGGTACCCGGTTCCAGCGTGCCGATCCGGTCCGCCAGCGACAGAGCCTCGGCATTGCCGCGGGTCATCAGGTAATAGCTTTCCAGCGGGTTCAGCCGTTCGCCGAGCAGTTGCTGGATCTTGTAGGCCTCGTCCATCGTCCGCAGCATCGAATAGCTGGATCCGCCGCCGATATCGGTCGCCACGCCGATGCGAACCGGCTTTTCGCGCCGCGCCAGCGCCTTCAGCGGAAACAGGCCTGAGCCGAGGAAGAGGTTCGAGGTTGGGCAGTGGACGGCGACGGCACCCACCTCGCTCATGGCATCGGCTTCGCGCTCGGACAGGTGGATGGCGTGGCCGAAGAGGCTTTTCGGCCCGAGCAGGCCGTAGCGGGCGTAGATGTCGGTATAGTCGAGCGCGTCGGGATAGAGTTCGCAGGTGAATTTGATCTCGTCGTGGTTTTCCGAAAGATGCGTCTGGATGTGCAGATCGGGAAATTCGCGGGCAAGGGCTGATGTCGCTTCCATCTGCGCCGGTGTCGAGGTGATGGCGAAGCGCGGGGTGATGGCGACGTGGTTGCGGCCCTTGCCATGCCAGTCCGATATCACCTGGCGGGTCTCGTCATAGCCCATCTCGGGCGTGTCGAGCAGGCCCTGCGGGGCATTGCGGTCCATCATCACCTTGCCGCCGACCATGCGCATATTGCGTCTCATCGCCTCGGCGAAGAAGGCGTCGGCCGAAGTCTTGTGCACGGAGCAATAGGCGACCGCCGTCGTCGTGCCGTGGCGGATCAACTCGTCGTAGAAATGCGTCGCTATCCTCTCGGCATGGGCGCTTTCGACGAAACGGCATTCCTCGGGAAATGTATAGGTATTCAGCCATTCGAGCAGGTTGGCGGCGTAGGAGGCAATCACCTGCATCTGCGGAAAATGCAGATGCATGTCGATGAAGCCGGGCATGATCAGATGCGGGCGGTGGTCAATCTCGACCGTGTCCGCGGCTGCTTTTGCCTTGACCTCGGTATAAGGGCCGATTGCCGTGATCAGCCCATCTTCGACTAACAGGCCGCCATCCTCTTCGTAAAGATAGCTTTGGCTGTCGGCGAGGCTTAGCGGCGCGCGATGGAAAGAAAGCAGGCGGCCGCGCAGGAGTGTCGTCGTCATTGTTTCTTGCCTTCGACTGCGCTCTCGAACCAGGTGACCAGCAGCTTGCGCTCGTCCGGCGTAATGTCGGTGATGTTGCCGGGCGGCATGGCATGGCTGCGGCCCGCCTGTATATAGATCTCACGGGCATGGGCGGCGATTTCCGCGTCGTTTTCGAGCATCACGCCATTGGGTGGCCGCACGATACCCTCATAGACCGGTTCGGCCGCGTGGCACATGGAACAGCGCGTCGAGACCAGTTGCTTGACGGCGGGGAAATGCGGATCGCCGGCGAATTGCTGGAAGGCAGGCGCGACCGCCGCCGCATCGGTTTCGCCGGTCAGCAGCTTCGGCACGGTCGAAAGCCACATGATCAGGATGAAGAGAATGACGGTGACGATCCAGGTCCAGGTCGGCCGGCCCTTCCTGGCATGCGTCGTGTTGAACCAGTGGCGGATGGTGACGCCCATCAGGAAGACGAGAGCCGCGATCACCCAGTTGAACTGCGTACCGAAGGACAGTGGATAATGGTTCGACAGCATGAAGAAGATGACGGGCAGCGTCAGGTAGTTATTGTGTAGCGAACGCTGCTTGGCGACCTGCCCATATTTAGGATCGGGAACCCGTCCGGCGATGAGGTCGGCGACGACGATCTTCTGGTTCGGAATGATGATCATGAAGACGTTGGCCGACATGATCGTCGCGGTGAAGGCGCCGAGATGCAGGAAGGCGGCGCGGCCGGTGAAGAGCTGCGTATAGCCCCAGGCCATGAAGACGAGCACGACATAGAGCACCGCCATCAGTCCCCAGGTGTTCCGCCCGAGCGGCGACTTGCAGAGCAGATCGTAGACGACCCAGCCGAGGGCAAGCGACCCCAGCGAGATCAGGATCGCCGTCGGTGGGCTGATGTCGAGCACATGCCGGTCGATCAGGAAGAGGTCGGCGCCGCCGTAATAGACGATGCACAGCATCAGGAAGCCTGATATCCAGGTGAAATAGCTCTCATATTTGAACCAGGTCAGGTGCTCTGGCATCTGGGCCGGCGCCACCAGATATTTCTGGATATGATAGAAGCCGCCGCCATGGACCTGCCATTCCTCGCCATAGGCGCCGGGTGGCAGATGTGGGCGTTTCACCAGTCCGAGATCGAGCGCGATGAAATAGAAGGACGATCCGATCCAGGCGATCGCAGTAATGACATGGAACCATCGCGCCGCGAAGGCGAGCCATTCCCATGCTATGGCATATTCATACATCGAGTTCCCCTATCTTCCTCCGACTCGTGACATTGCGGAAATTTCGGCGGGGAGGGAAGAGGAGATTGAAGGACCACACGCTCAATCGCTGACGCGGCCAAAGGAGCAATGGAATGATCACCGCACTCTACAGCGATCAGGTCATCGCCGAAAACGCGGCAATGGACCGGCGGCTTGCCGCGCTCATTCTGTCGCGCGGTAACCGCATCGGCTATATCGCCTCCGGTCCGGAGCCGCAGCGAGAGTTTTTCAACGAGAAACGGCGCTATTATCTCAGCTACGGGCTTTCCCTCGATCTCTTCTTCGATCTCGACGTGCTTTCCGGTGACGAGGAGATTGGCCGGCTGTTTTCCTGTAGCGCCATTCATCTCACAGGCGGCCACACTGGTGATTTTCTGAGACGGCTGCGCCAAAGCGGCATGCTGGAGAAGCTACGCGCATGGGCGCGTGATGACGGTATCGTCGTCGGAACCAGTGCCGGGGCGATTTTGATGACGCCGACGATCGCCGCAGACGCGCTCTTTTCCGGCGGTTCCCCCGATGCGGTGCGGGATGGCGCGGCTCTCGGTCTGGTACCCTTCGAGTTCTTTCCGCATCTGAACGACGATCCCGGCTATCTCTCCGCGCTGCTTCGCTACAGCAAGACGACAGCAACCCCTATTTTCGCATGCCGGGACGGCGAAGGTCTCATCCTCGGCAACGGGCTCATCGAGATCTTCGGCGCTCCGTTGATGATTTCCGGCGGTTTTGCGGAAGCTGCCGATCGCGGTCGGATCGCCGATCTGCTGTCGCGTGCCTAAAAGCTGCCGAGAAGGCTGTGCATTATCTCTGCTTTCTGCTTGATCTGCTAATTCAGCAGACCTTGATCTATGACGACTCGATTACAGTTATTTTGCAGGCCGCCGGAATAAAATAAGAACCGCTAGATCATCGGCGGCGCATTCATCGACGGAGAAGATGCCCATGCGCAGCATTCTGACGTGTGTGATGATTGCGTATGCGTCGTTGGCGATGGCTCACGACGCACCCTCGGGGTGGAGTTATGACCCCTATTGTTGCAACGGCAACAGTCATAATGGCGATTGCCAAATGATCCCTTCGAAAAGCGTGGCGGTGACGCCAGGCGGATATCGGGTGACGCTGATGCCGGGCGACCACCGGCTGGTCACGCATGCTCATGTCTTCCTGCTGCCGATGACAAAGGCGATGCAATCCGGGGATAACGACTATCATCTCTGTCTGTTCCCGAACGAGGATACGCCGCGCTGTTTCTATGCGCCGGAAATGGGATTTTGAAGGCGGACCACAGGACCGGACCCGGCTCACGAACCGGGTCCGGCATGTCGTTGTCCGAAAATGGCTGCACATTTTTAGGTGACATGCATCAATTTCCGGCTGCCTTCATCTCTTCGAGGATCCAGTTGCGGAAGGCCTTGATCTTGGGCACATTGCGACGGTTTTCCGGGTAGACGAGCCAGTAGGCTTTGCCGTCGCTGCGAGTCAGTTCGAAGGGTTGATAGAGCCGGCCGAGCGCGATCTCGGCCGCATAGAAGGCAGGATGAAGGATGGCGACGCCATGCCCGGCGATCGCCGCATCGGCTTCCACCGCCTGAGAGCCGAGCTGGTTGCGCGGGCGCCGATCGAGATCCGTGTCTGTGACGCCGGCTGCCTCGAACCATTGTTTCCACCAGATGTCGCCGGCGTCGAAGAGATCGAAATTCAGGAGATCGCGCGGCTCCCTGATGCCGCCTGCCGCCTCCGCCAGCTTCGGGCTCAGCATTGGCGTGAACTCCAGGCCCATCAGCCGGTGCAGCGCCAGCCCCGGCCAGTTGCCGTCGCCCCAGCGGATGCCGACATCGATCTGCTCGCGGGCGAAGTCGATGATATCCGAACTCGCCTGAAAGCGCACAGCGATGGCCGGATGTTTCAAGTGGAAGGAGCCAAGGCGCGGCGCCAGCCACTTCGAGGCGAAGGTATGGGTCGAACTGATGGCGAGTGTGCCTTCGACGCTGTCGCGCGCCGTCGCCATCGCGTCGTGCAGCATGGCGAAAGCTTCGGTCACCTTCGGCGCCAGCCGCTCGCCGGTGTCTGTCAGTGCGATCTGGCGGGGACGGCGCAGGAAGAGCGGCTCGCCGACATTCTCCTCCAGCAGCTTAATCTGGTAGCTGACGGCGGTCTGCGTCATGCCGAGTTCGTCGCCCGCCTTGGTGAAACTTCCGAGCCGGGCAGCGGCCTCGAAGACGCGCAACGCATTCAGCGGGAATTGTTTGGAGAGTTTCATGGATAAGTTCTCTTGATGCAGACAGACGGTTGTTCGATTGGAATTGCAGCACTTTTGGCCGCAAACTGCAACTCATACCATCAAACCATCGAGGTGATGTCATGGATTGTTATGCTATCGAACAGAGCCCGCCGCAGCCGACCATTGGAATTTTCCGGCGCATCGGTGGCCGGCTGGCGCGGATCTGGCGCCTGCCCAGCCTCGATCTCGACACGGCGCCCGATCGCGTCAAGCGTGATCTCGGTTTCCTCGACGGACGCGATCCCTACTACGAAGACGAGCGCATGCGGTAGGCGCCAAGCGCCGTCAGGATCTCGGCGGCGGTCATGGCGGCGATCACTTCAGGGCGCTTGTCCCTGACCGCCGTGCCGCCGATCGGCAGCGTCAGCCGCTCCATCCAGCCACGCTCGCCGCCGCCTTCGCGGGAAAGCCAGCTGGCGAAGGTGGCGCGCTTGGTCGCCGAGCCGATCATGCCGGCATAGGCGAGATCCGTTCTTTCCAGTGTTTCGCGGGCGATGAGGAAATCCAACGCATGATCGTGCGTCAGGATAACGACTGCGCCGCCGGCCGGAATATCCTTCACCAGTGCTTCCGGCATCGGCACGAGCCGCGTCTTCGTCTCGGCAGGTAGGTTTGCGAGCTCTTCCTGCCGCGTCTCGACGACGGTCACCGACAGCGGCAGCGGCGCAAGAGCCGTTGCCAGCGCCCGGCCGACATGGCCGGCACCGAAGACATAGACCTCCGGCAGACGCTCGATCTCGCTGGTTAGCCTGGCTTCGATTTCTTCGGCAACTGCTTTTGTCACCCGGCGAAACCGCAGTTGCGTGCGCCCACCGCAGCACTGGCCGATGTCAGGCCCAAGGGGGATATCCATCTCCGCCATCCCGCCGGTTCCCGCCAACATGTCCCGCGCATTCGCGATCGCCATGAACTCGAACTGCCCGCCGCCGATCGTACCCCACAGGGCCTCAGCCAAGACGAGCATGAAGGTGCCGGCCTCACGCGGGGTCGAGCCTTGCGTGCCGGTGATGTCGACGAGGATACAGTCCGGGTGGGCGGCGAGGAAGGGGTGGATGTCGGTCATCGGTGGAGGGCCGATGGGGGCGTGGGTGTGTTACCCCCCTCTGTCCTGCCGGACATCTCCCCCACAAGGAGGGAGATCGGTATGAGGCGACGGCTTCGCGGAACAGCAAAGTCGTAGTGTAAAGTTGGGCTTTGGTGATATAGCGGCAGGGTAGTAAGGCGCAGAGCATTCCGTCTTGCTGATCTCCCCCCTTGTGGGGGAGATGTCCGGCAGGACAGAGGGGGGTATCGCTCACTCCAAGCTCTCTGCCCATCCTGCTCAGCCAACAAACCAGCCGGACGCGTTTCCATCTCCTATACCCGCTTCATCCGCTCGACCGCCATCAGCACCCGTTCCGGCGTCGCCGGGGCGTCGAGCCTCGGGCAGGCCTTGTAGTTGGCCACACTTGCTACCGCCATCGACAAGGCTTCCAACACCGAGATCGCCAGCATCAAGGGTGGTTCGCCGACGGCCTTGGAGCGGCCGATGGTGGCTTCAGCGTTCTCGGACCATTCGGCGAGGCGCACGTTGAAGATCTTCGGACGGTCGGAGGCGAGCGGGATCTTGTAGGTCGAGGGAGCATGGGTGCGCAGCCGGCCCTTGTCGTCCCACCAGAGTTCTTCCGTCGTTAGCCAGCCCAGGCCCTGCACGAAGGCGCCTTCGACCTGGCCCATGTCGATTGCCGGATTCAGCGAGCGACCGACATCGTGGAGGATGTCGGTGCGGTCGATCAGATATTCGCCGGTCAGCGTGTCGATCGAAACCTCGGTGCAGGACGCGCCGTAGGCGAAATAATAGAAGGGCGTGCCGCGGCCGGCTTTGCGGTCCCAGTGGATCTTCGGCGTCTTGTAGAAGCCTGCGGCGGAAAGCTGGACGCGGGCGAAATAGGCCTGCTTGATGAAATCGGGGAAGGGGATCTCGATCTCGCCGACGCGCACGCGGTTCGGCAGGAAGACGACGTCGGCAGGCCCAACATCCCATTTCTCGGCGGCAAAGGCGACCAGCCGTTCCTTGATCTGGCGGGCGGCGTCGAAGGCTGCCATGCCATTCAAGTCCGAGCCGGAAGAGGCGGCGGTGGCCGAGGTGTTCGGCACCTTGGCCGTCGTCGTCGCGGTTATCTTTACCCTGTCGATATCGACCTGGAAGCTATCGGCCAGCACCTGCGCCACCTTGGTATAGAGGCCCTGGCCCATTTCGGTGCCGCCATGATTCAGGTGGATCGAGCCGTCCTGGTAGATGTGGACGAGGGCGCCTGCCTGGTTGAAGGCGGTCATGGTGAAGGAGATGCCGAATTTCACCGGCGTCAGTGCGATGCCCTTTCTTATGTAGCGGCTGTCGCGGTTGAAGGCGATGATGGCGTTGCGCCGCGCCCGGTATTCGGCCGTTTCCTCCAGTTCCTCGACGATGCGGGCGATGATATTGTCCTCGACCTCCTGATGGTAGGGGGTGAGCGTACGCCCGGAGCCCGGCTGACCGTAGAAATTCAGCTTGCGGACATCGAGCGGGTCCTTGCCGACGGCATAGGCGATCTCCTCGATGAAGCGTTCGGCGCCGAGCATGCCCTGCGGCCCGCCGAAACCGCGGAAGGCGGTGTTGGAGACGGTGTGCGTCTTCAACGGCTTCGAGGTCAGATGCACATGCGGATAGAAGTAGCTGGAATCGGCATGGAAGAGGGCACGGTCGGTCACCGGCCCTGAGAGGTCGGAGGAGAAACCGCAGCGCGCCGCATAGGTGGCGTCGACCGCATGGACGCGGCCTTCGGCGTCGAAGCCGAGTTCGTAATCGACGAGGAAGTCATGGCGCTTGCCGGTGGCGCTCATATCCTCGTCGCGATCAGGGCGGAATTTGATTGCGCGGCCGAGCTTCTTGGCGGCGATGGCGGCGAGGGCTGCGAACTGATTGCCCTGCGTCTCCTTGCCGCCGAAGCCGCCGCCCATGCGGCGCACATTGACGGTCACGGCGTTCGAAGGAATGTCGAGCACGTGGCCGACGATGTGCTGGATCTCGCTCGGGTGCTGCGTCGACGACCAGACGGTGACCTCGTCGTCCTCGCCGGGGATCGCCACAGCGATATGGCCTTCGAGGTAGAAATGTTCCTGTCCGCCGATGCGCATCTGACCTTTCAGACGCATGGCGGCATTGCTCATTTCCGTGTCCGGCTCGCCGCGCCGCAGCGTCATCGGGGTGATGACGAGCGGGCTGCCATTGGCGAGCGCGCCGTCGATATCGCTCCAATGCGGCAGGTCGCGATAGTCGATCTTCGCTAGCAGCGCGGCGCGGCGGGCGGCATCACGCGTCTCGGCGATAACGGCAAAGATCGGCTGGCCATGAAACTGAACTAAAGTTTCGACCAGCAGCGGCTCGTCATGGCTGCCGTTGGAGCTGACGTCGTTGACGCCGGGCACGTCCTTGCCGGTGAAGACCCAGACGACGCCGGGATAGGCGGCGACCGCGGAAAGGTCGATGCTGAGGATTTCGGCATGCGCCCGGTCGGAGAGGCCGAGGGCGCCATGCAGCAGACCTGCGGGTTCGGGAATATCGTCGATATAATCGGCGGTTCCGGTGACGTGCTTATGTGCTGAATCATGCCGCAGCGAGCCGTGCATCGGGCCCGCGATGATGGCCTTGCGGTCTTCGAAGGTGGACTTGTCCATCAGCGATGTCCTCCACGAAGGGAGTGATGGGATGCGACCGCGACCGTTCCCATCGAAGCTTGCGACCAGGTCTTGGGGATCAGGCTGAAGATCGATTTTTCCATCACGCCATCTCCTCGAACCGCTTCAGCTCCGCCGGCGCGCCGACGGTTTCGAGATAGAACCGCGTCAACAGGTTCTTCGCCGTCAGTTGTCGGTATTCCGCCGTGGCGCGCCAGTCGGTCAGCGGCTGGTAATCGGCGTCGAAGGCGGGGCGGGCTGCGTCGATTGTCGCTTCCGTCCATGGTTTGCCGATCAGTTCGGCCTCCACCGTGCGAGCGCGTTTCGGCGTCGCAGCCATGCCGCCGAAGGCGATGCGGATGTCGGTAACGATTTCTGCCTCGTCGAGCGTCAGAAGGAAGGCGCCGAGCACGGCAGTGATGTCCTCGTCGCGGCGCTTGGTGATCTTGTAGGCGGCAAAGCGGCTGGCTGCTGCCGGATAGGGCACGAAGACGCTCTCGACGAATTCGCCGGGCTTTCGGTCCTGCTTGCCATAGGCGATGAAGAAATCCTCGAGCGGCATTCTGCGCTGGCCTTGCAGGGACCGCAGCGTCAGCGTCGCGCCGAGCGCGATCAGCGGCGGCGGGCTGTCGCCGATCGGCGAGCCGTTGGCGATATTGCCGCCAATCGTGCCCATGTTGCGCACCTGCTCGCCGCCGACGCGATCGATCAACCGGCCGAGCGCCGGGATTTTCTTGGAGATCGCCTCGAAGGCCCTGGTGTAGCTGACGCCGGCGCCGATGGTGACGCCGTCCTCGCCTTCCGTGACCGACTGCAATTCGCTGAGGTGATTGATGAAGACGACCGGGCTCAGCCTGCGCATCTGCTTCGTCACCCAGAGGCCGACATCGGTCGCGCCGGCGACGATGATCGCGTCGGGTTCCTGCGAGAGAACTTCGGCCAATGCCTGCATCGAAGCCGGCACGATCAGCCGGTCTTCGCCATTCGCGATTTTGATCGTGCCACTCGCCTGCATTGCCCAAAGCCGCGAGACGATTTCAGAGCGCGTCCGTTCCAGCGGGTCGAAGAGCGTGCTCGGCCGCATCAGGCTCACCTGCTCGGCGGCCTTGACGATCGGCTCATAGCCCGTGCAGCGACAGAGATTGCCTTGCAGCGCCTTTTCGATTTCCTGGCGGCTGGGCTTTTCCTTGGCGAGCCAGAGGCCGTAAAGCGACATGACGAAGCCCGGGGTGCAGAAGCCGCATTGCGAGCCATGGCAATCGACCAATGCCTGCTGCACCGGATGCAGCGCGCCGTCCCTGCCGGCCAGATGCTCGACAGTTACCACATGGGTGGCGTGCAGCGAGCCCATGAAACGGATGCAGGCATTGACGGATTCATAGGCGAGCTTGCCGTCCGCCAGCCGACCAACGAGTACGGTGCAGGCGCCGCAATCGCCCTCCGCGCATCCTTCCTTGGTGCCCGTCAGGCGTCGCTTCAACCGCAGAAAATCGAGAAGCGTCTCGGTTGGCCTGACATCGCTGAGCGTGATGTCCTCGCCGTTGAGGATGAAGCGGATGCTGTCGTTCATGATATTCCCGGTTGTTTTTCCAAATGGTTAAGCCGCCGTCCAGCCACCGTCAATCGAGATATGCGTTCCGGTCACCTGCCGGGCCGCATCGCTGGCAAGGTAGAGCGACAGCGCGCCAATCTCCTCGGCCTTGACGAATTCGTGCGTCGGCTGCGCCTTGAGGATGACTTCGCTCTTTACCTGTTCCTCGGTCATGCCGCGCGCCTTGGCAGTATCCGGTATCTGCTTCTCGACGAGTGGCGTCAGTACGTAGCCGGGGCAGATGGCGTTTACGGTCACGCCGAATTCGGCCAGCTCCAGCGCTGCCGTCTTCGTCAGACCCAATATACCATGCTTTGCCGCGACATAGGCGGATTTGAAAGGGGAGGCGACGAGCCCGTGGGCCGAGGCAATGTTGATGATGCGGCCGTACTTCTTCGCCTTCATCAGCGGGATCGCTGCGCGCATGGTATGAAAGGAACTCGACAGATTGATCGCGATGATCTGGTCCCATTTCTCGATCGGGAAATCCTCGATCTTCTCGACGTGCTGGATGCCGGCATTGTTGACCAGGACATCGACGCCGCCGAAGGTCTTGGCAGCCGTTTCGATCAGGTCGGCGATCTCGGCGGGCTTCGTCATGTCGGCCGGATGATAGAGCGCCCGGCCTTTGGACAATGATTCAAGCCGTTCGACGATCGCCTTGATTTCATCTGCCTTTCCGAACCCGTTGATGACGATGTTGTCGCCCGTTTCTGCGAAGGTAGTGGCGATCGCAAGGCCGATGCCGCTGGTGGAACCGGTGACGACGACTGTTCTGCTCATGCTGTTCTCCCTGAAATGGCGATGCTGCGTTGCAGCGTTGGCTCAGAGGTTATGCCCAAAGCCGGCGGGCTGGCAATTCCGCTTTATTCGCTTTTCTCGCCCGCATCCGTGTCCTATTGATTTGTCACGATAATCGACATGCAAGAGCATTTCCGTTTTTCTCCGAATCACGGAAATGCTCTATGTCTTTGTTCACGCAATTCCGGACGCAAAACCGCTGCGCACTTTTGCTGGAATTGCTCTAGCGGGAGGGCTTTCATGAGCGGATATGTTCTGGCGATCGATCAGGGAACGACGTCGACACGGGCAATCGTCTTCGATGGCGACATGCATGTCGCCGGCAAGGGCCAGAAGGAATTCACCCAGATCTATCCGCGCTCCGGCTGGGTCGAGCATGATCCCGAGGAGATCTGGGATTCGGTCGTCTCCACCGTCCACATGGCGCTGCGCGATGCCGGGATCGAGGCTAGGGATCTTGCAGCACTCGGCATCACCAATCAGCGCGAGACCGTTGTCGTCTGGGAGCGCGAGACGGGCCGCCCGATCCAGAATGCCATCGTCTGGCAGGACCGGCGCACGGCAAGCTATTGCGACAATCTGAAAAGGCAGGATCTCGAGCGGCTGTTCACGAAGAAGACCGGCCTCATTCTCGATCCTTATTTTTCCGGCACCAAGCTCTCTTGGATGTTGGCTAACGTGAAGGGTGCGCGGGCGCGCGCTGCCAGGGGCGATCTCTGCTTCGGCACGATCGACACCTTCCTGATCTGGCGGCTGACGGGTGGCAAGAGTTTCGTCACCGATGCTACGAATGCCTCGCGCACCCTGATGTACAACATCGCCGAAAACGCGTGGGACGAGGATCTACTCGATATTCTGAGGGTCCCCGCCGCCATGCTGCCGGAGGTCAAGGATTGCGCCGCGGATTTCGGCACGGTAGATCCTGATATTTTTGGTGCTGCCATCCCGATTCTCGGCGTTGCCGGCGACCAGCAGGCGGCGACCATTGGCCAGGCGTGTTTTGCGCCAGGCATGATGAAATCGACCTACGGCACCGGCTGCTTCGCGCTGCTCAACACCGGCGCCGACATGGTGCGCTCCAAAAATCGGCTGCTGACCACCATCGCCTATCGCCTGGACGGCGAGACGACCTATGCGCTGGAGGGGTCGATCTTCATCGCGGGTGCGGCCGTGCAGTGGCTGCGGGACGGGCTCGGCATCATCGGCAGCGCGGCGGAGACCAACGCACTTGCCGAAAGGTCCGATCCGACCCAGGAGGTTTATCTCGTGCCCGCCTTCACCGGCCTCGGCGCGCCGCATTGGGACGCCAAGGCGCGCGGCGCGATCTTCGGGTTGACGCGCAACAGCGGCCCCGCCGAACTCTCCCGGGCGGCGCTGGAGGCCGTCTGCTACCAGACCCGCGATCTGCTCGACGCCATGCAGAAGGACTGGAAGAACGGCACCGAGGACACGGTGCTGCGCGTCGACGGCGGCATGGTTGCCTCTAACTGGACGATGCAGCGCCTTGCCGACCTGCTCGACGCCCCGGTCGATCGCCCGGTCATTCTCGAGACGACGGCGCTGGGGGCTGCCTGGCTCGCCGGCAGCCGGGCAGGGGTGTGGCCGGACCGGGACGATTTTTCGGCGACGTGGAAACGGGATCGGCGGTTCGAGCCCGAGATGGACGAGAAGGTGCGGGCGGCAAAGCTCAAGGGTTGGAAGAATGCCGTTCGGCGAACACTGAGCGAGGGGTGAGGGAGCCGCAGTATAGCCCGCCCGCTTGCGCGCGATGGCTCGCTATTTCTTCAGCCACGGCGTCGCCGTACTCCAGAAGATCACGTTTGCGCCGAGGTAATCCTCGGCGAAAGCGGTGAATCCAGCTTTGCTGAATGGCTTCTTCGTCGCCGGGTTCTTGTAGGTTAGCGTCGGTTCCTGCACAGCCATGCCGACATAGGCGAGCTTGCCCTTGTACTTGTTGAAGAAGGGATAGGAGTTTTTCATCTGCGCCTTGCGGTTCGGCACGATGTCGGGGCCGCCGAGGCCGATATTGTTCTTCGCCGCGAAGTCGAAAAGACGGCTCATGTAGTTATGGTCGTTTTCCCATTCGCAGGGCCAGAAGTTGACGTATTGCACCACCATCGATTTGGCGAAGGCCTTCCTGGCAAAGGCGAGGTTGGCCATTTCGCCATCGAAATAGGCGTCGCAGCTATATCCCTTCGGCTCGTGCCTGGGGTCGAGATCGATCGCGGTTTCCGGCAGGTTGACGCCGGAAACCTTGCCGTCGAACTTTTCGGCCAGAGCCTTCAGTAGCGCCTGATAACGCTCGCGCACGGCCGGGTTCCATTGCTGCGCCACCCAGCCGGAGCTGACCGGCTTGTTTTCGCCGGGATTGTCGAACTGGGCGGTGAGGCCGCCGTCATATTCCGGATCGTTCAGCATGTACTCGGGAATGTTGCGCGCCTTCGGCTCAAAAAAGCGGTCCTGGACCTGGATGAAGAGCTTCTTATTCAGGCTCTCTGCGAGCGCCAGATCTTTCTCGATCTCCGAGAAATCATATTGGCCCTTGGCCTGCTCCAGGCTCTTCCAGTTGTAGACGATCTGGATCCCTGAGATATCCGGCCGCGACAACAGCGCTTTCGAGGCCTCGAGCTCGCCGGAGCTGGTGTAGATGAAATTCTCCGCGGCGGATGCTGCCTGATGCAGGGAAACGAAGACAGCGCAGGCAAACAGCAGGCTTTGAAGCGGTTTCATTTTGCGTCCTGATAGCCGCGAGTTGATCGGTGCAGCGGCAGACACATCCGATGCAAAATGGGCAACTCCGTGACATCTGCCCCAGAACCAGCGAGGTGGTTAATCGTGCGGCACGGCCTTCGTTAACGGCAGGGTTCAGTCATTTTTCAGCGCGCCGAGATGCACCTTGGCGTGGCGCTTGCGATACTCGGCAGGCGTCACACCGATCTGCCTTGCGAAAGCTCGGCGCAGCGTATCGGCATCGGCAAAGCCGCATTCGACGGCGACCTGCTTCGGCGCATGGCCTTCTTCCAGCAGCCGTCGTGCGGCCGTGATGCGCGCCGCTTCCACCCAGGCGGCGGGTGTCATGCCGACCTCGTCGCGGAACAGCCGAGCGAAGTGGCGGGGGCTCAATTCCATTCGCTGCGCCAGCGTCGCGACGCTGTGGTTGACCGCGGGATTGGCGGCGATCCAGCGCTGGACCTCCTGCAGCGCCGAGCGGCCGGCAGGCGCTGCCTCGCCTTTGCGGCTGAACTGCATCTGTCCGCCCGGCCGCTTGAAGAACATCACCAACTGGCCGGCGACCTTCATGGCGATCCCATGGCCGAGATCCTCCTCGACGAGCGCGAGCGCAAGATCCAGTCCGGCGGTGACACCCGCTGCGGTTCGCAACCGGCCGTCCCTCACATGGATGGCGTCCTCCTCGACCATGATGTCAGGGTAGGCTTCGACCAGCCTGTCTGCGACCGCCCAGTGGGTGGTGACGCGGCGGCCGTCGAGCAGGCCGGTTGCCGCAAGCAGGAAGGCGCCGCTGCAGACAGAGCCGTATCGCCTAGCCTCAGGCGCGGCCGAGCGCAGCCAGGCGACCATCGCGGTATCCGGTTGAATATCCGCCGCATTCGGACAGCCGGCGACCAGCAGCGTATCCACCGCGCCGATGTTGTCGCCGATGACGTAGTCCGCCACCAGCCGAACGCCGGAGGAGCTGCGGATATGGCCATGGCCGACGGCGATCACCACGGGTCGATAGACCTCCCTGCCTGTTTGGACATTGGCTTCGGCAAAGACGTCGAGCGGTCCCGAGACGTCGAGAAGCTGGACGCCCGGCACGGCGAGAATGGCAATGGTCTTCACTCGGTTCACGCTGCACGTCCTGACGATACCGGTTTTGGCAGAAAATGCCATATTACGTCAATTGCTGACATCCACGCCTGTTCTAATGTGAACACAGGTTCAAACGCAAGGAAAAAGGCCATGGCCCTGACGATCGACGGCATCAGCATTCCCGACAGCAAGCTGGCGCGAGAGGTGACGGAGGTGGTGCGCGACACTGCCTCCCCGCTGCTCTTCCACCACTCCAGCCGCGTCTATTATTTCGGTGCGCTCGCCGGCAAACAACGTGGCCTCAGCTTCGATCCGGAGCTGCTTTATACCGGCGCGATGTTCCATGACATGGGGCTCACCCATCAGCACAGCAGCGCGGATGAGCGTTTCGAGGTTGATGGCGCCAATGCGGCGCGCGACTTCCTCAAGAGCCGCGGCATTGCCCAGGCCGATATCGATACCGTCTGGACGGCGATCGCGCTGCATACGACGCCGGGCATTCCCCAGCATATGCATCCCGTCGTGGCGCTGGTGACGGCGGGCGTCGAAATGGATGTGCTCGGGCTGACCTATAAGGAGTACAGCGACGCTCAGCGCGAAGCGGTGGTGCATGCGCATCCGCGCGGCGAGCAGTTCAAGGAAAATATCATTCAGACCTTTTATGACGGCATCAAGCACAAGCCGGAGACCACCTTCGGCAACGTCAAGGCCGATGTTCTGGCCGACAAGGATCCGCATTTCCACCGCGGCAATTTCTGCAGCGTCATTCGCTACTCGCACTGGGCAAGCTGACGCAAAAGAGCGGCCGCTTTCTCCGGTGGCCGCGCCTTTATTTATCAATAGCGCTTTATTTCCCATCAATAATTTTTTGATGCACGCTGTCGGCCAAGCGGTTACTCCTTCGTCATTCAAGAAGAGGAGTGAGCGATGCTTTATGCAATCCTTTGTTACGCGCATGAGGAAACAGTCTTCGCCTGGAGCAAGGAGGAAGAAGCTGCCGTCATGGAGAAACTCTACGCTGTGCAGGAGCCGCTTGCCGCATCCGGCAAACTCGGCCCCGTCGGCCGGCTGATGCCGACGACGGCCGCGACCACAGTGCGCAAGGGCAAGGACGAGCCTTTGGTCATCGACGGACCTTTTGCGGAAACGAAAGAGGCGCTTCTCGGCTTCTACGTCGTCGACTTTGAAACGCTCGACGAGGCGATCGCCTTCTCGAAGCAGCTTTCATCCGTCAATCCAGGTTCGACCTCTTATGAAATTCGGCCTTTCTACGTCTTCAGGCCCGGAGATGCTTCATCATGACAGACATTGCCTGGATCGACCTCGCGCTTGCATCGGCCCGCCCGAAGGCGCTCGGCGCACTGCTGCGCTATTTCCGCAATCTCGATACCGCGGAAGAGGCGTTTCAGGAGGCGTGCCTGAGGGCGATCCGGACATGGCCGGAGAAAGGGCCACCGCGCGATCCCACAGCCTGGCTCATCTTCGTCGGCCGCAACAGCGGCATCGATGCGGTGCGCAAGCGGGCGAAGATCCGGGCTCTGCCGGATGAGGACGTTATCTCCGATACCGAAGATGCCGAAAGCGACATCGTCGAGCGGCTGGACGATTCCAATTATCGCGACGATATTCTGCGGCTGCTGTTCATCTGCTGTCATCCCGATCTACCCGCGACCCAGCAGATCGCGCTGGCGCTGCGCATCGTCTCCGGCCTTTCGGTGCCGCAGATCGCCCGTGCCTTCCTGGTTTCCGAGAGCGCCATGGAACAGCGCATCACCCGGGCCAAGGCGCGCGTCGCCAAGGCCGGCGTGCCCTTCGAAACGCCGAGCCCGCAGGAAAGAGCCGAACGGCTCTCGATCGTCAGCACAATGATTTACCTGATCTTCAATGAGGGCTACAGCCAGGCCGATCCCAGGCATGAGGCGGCTGCCTTCAGCGACGAAGCGATCCGGCTGGCGCGATTGATGCTGCATATCTTCCCATCCGAACCGGAGTTGATGGGGCTGCTTGCGCTCATGCTCCTGCAGATCTCGCGCCGGCCGGCGCGCTTCAACGCCGAGGACGAGATCGTGCTGCTCGAAGATCAGGACCGGGCGCTCTGGAATCAGCCGTTCATCAACGAGGCGCTAGCGCTGCTTGACAAGGCGCTGCGCCACCGCAAGCCTGCTCCTTATCAGATTCAGGCAGCCATCGCGGCTGTTCATTCCCGCGCAAAACGCGCCGAGGATACAGACTGGGTGGAGATCGATCTGCTCTATCGCGCGCTGGAGCGTCTCCAGCCATCGCCCGTAATCACGCTCAACCGGGCGGTGGTCGTTTCCAAGCTCCAAGGTGCGCAGAATGCGCTCGACCTCATCGATCCGCTTGGCGAAAAACTCGGCGGCTATTTCTATTATCATGGCCTGCGGGGCGGGCTGCTGAAGCAGCTTGGCCTGACCAGCCAAGCGCGGGAAGCCTTCGACCGCGCCATTGCACTGGCCCATTCGGCGGCGGAGGCAGCCCATATCCGCCGGCAGATCGACAAGATGCAGGAAGAGGCCACGCAGCCGATCGCAAAATAAAAATGCGAAAAGGCCGGCGCGGTGTCGAACGGCGAACTTCGACACGTCCTTGTAACAACCTGACAGGAAACAGGTTTCATTCAAATGGAGAGATGTCAAAATGACCGCCAGCACACAACATGAACTCGTCCTCGTTCGCGAATTCGACGCGCCGCGCGAGAAGATCTACAAGGCATGGACTAATCCTGATTTGCTGAAGCAGTGGTTCGTGCCGCGTCCCTGGGGTGTGGCGGAAGCAACGCTCGACGTCCGCCCCGGCGGTTCCAGCGTCGTCGTCATGCATGACCCCGAGGGCAATCAATACCCGAACCGTGGCGTTTATCTCGAGATCGTCGAGAACGAGAAGATCGTCTTCACCGATGCCTATACCAGCGCCTGGGTGCCGTCCGAGAAACCTTTCTTCACGGGCGTTATCCTGCTCGAAGATCTCGGCAACGGTCGGACGAAATATACGGCCAAGGCGCTGCACTGGCGCGCCGAGGACAAGGAGGCGCACGAGAAGATGGGTTTCCACGAGGGATGGGGCAAGGCTGCGGACCAACTCGCGGAGCTGCTGGCGAAGATGTGAGCGGCGCGGTGGGGCGGCGTGGTGAGACCGCGTCGTCCTGACGCTTGAAGCAAAGTTTGAGGCGGTTCGAAAGATGATTCCACTGGGGCTTCGAAGTCGTTGAATTCAGATTCGAATTGGTCGTCGATCGGTCTTCCAGATCGCCAAAGACATCATGCCGCTATCGAGATTCTCGAACATTCCGTTCCAGAATTTGTATTTGCGCTCTATCCCCGGCATCCTTATCTCAGCCGAGAATTCAACAGGATGCCGATGATGGAACTGGGGCTTTACACATTCGCCGACGTCAATCCCAACCCCTCCCGCAGCAAGGGCGCGGAAGGGGCCGAGCGGCTGAAGCATCTTATCGAGGAAATCGAGCTTGCCGATCAAGTTGGGCTCGACGTCTTCGGCCTCGGCGAGCATCACCGGCCGGACTATGCGGCGTCTGCTCCGGCGGTCGTGCTGGCGGCGGCTGCCGTCAAGACCAGGAATATCCGGCTGACCAGTGCGGTCACCGTGCTCTCCTCCGATGATCCGGTGCGGGTCTTCCAGCAGTTTTCGACGCTCGATCTGATTTCCAACGGCCGCGCCGAAATCATGGCGGGGCGTGGTTCCTTCATCGAGTCCTTCCCGCTGTTCGGCTACAATCTCGAAGACTACGACCAACTTTTCGAGGAGAAGCTCGATCTGCTGCTGGCGCTGCGTGACAGCGAGGTTGTGGAGTGGAAGGGTGAGCTTCGCGCGCCGATCAACGGGCGCGGCGTCTATCCGCGACCGCTGCAGGATCCGCTACCGCTCTGGGTCGCCGTCGGCGGCACGCCGCAGTCGGTGGCGCGCGCCGGTGCGCTGGGCCTGCCGGTGGCGCTGGCGATCATCGGCGGCGAGCCGCGCCGTTTTGCGCCGCTCTTCGATCTCTACCGCGAGGCGGCGCGCCGGGCAGGGCAGGATCAGTCGAAGCTGAAGACCAGTATCAATGTCCACGGCTTCATCGCCGATACGACGGCGGCGGCGGCCGACCAGTTCTACGGGCCTCAAGCCGAGGTGATGAACCGCATCGGCCGCGAGCGTGGCTGGGGACCGACGAACCGGGCGCATTTCGACATGTCGCGCGGGCCGAACGGTGCGCTCTTCGTCGGTGATCCCGAGGTGGTCGCGGAAAAGATCATCGCCCATCATGCGCTCTTCAAGAACGACCGCTTTCTGCTGCAGATGGCGATCGGCCTGATGCCGCATGCCGAGATCATGCGCGGCATCGAGCTTTACGGCACGAAAGTCGCGCCGATCGTCAGAAAGGCGTTGACTGATAGTAGCGAAGAGGCGAAAGCCACGGCTTGACGAGCGCATAACGCCGAAAATCGGAATCGATTTTCTGAACTGAGTATGCGCAGATTCGAAGTGACAGAGCGTCCCTAGGGCTTCCTGTTGGAGGCGCGGCGCTCTAGAACAGGATGATTTTAGACCGGGTCGGCCTAAAATCATCCTGTTCTAAATTAGATAGTTAGAGCACGATGTCGTCCGAAAACCGCTCACACTTTTCGGCATCATGCTCTAGGGCGGCCGCTGCCGCCCTGCGCAAGGCCGGAACAGACGAATGGTTATCGCAAACGACGACGAACTGACAAAGCTCAAGGAGATCGGCCGCATCTGCGCCAACGCCATTCAGGTGATGGCGGCGGCGATGGAGCCAGGCATGACGACGCTGGAGCTCGACCAGATTGGCCGCAAGGTGCTCGAGGATTCGGGCGCGCGTTCGGCGCCGGAGTTCTGCTACCAGTTTCCCGGTGCCACATGCATCAGTATCAATGAGGAAATCGCCCACGGCATTCCCGGCCCGCGGGTCATCCGCGCCGGCGATCTCATCAATATCGATGTCTCGGCGGAAAAGGACGGCTTCTTCGCCGATACCGGCGCCTCCTTTACGATGCCGCCGGTCAAGCCGAAGATCGAGCGGCTTTGCCGCGACGGCAAGCGGGCGCTTTGGATCGGGCTCAACCAGGTCAAATCGGGCGAGCCGCTGGCAAAGATCGGCACAGCCGTCGGCGCCTTTGCGCAGAAGAACCGCTATACGCTGGTCACCAATCTGGCGAGCCACGGCGTCGGCCGCTCGCTGCATGAGGAGCCGGCCGAGCTCTCGACCTGGCCGGACCCTTCGGAAAAACGGATGATGACCGAAGGTCTCGTCTTCACCGTCGAACCGTTTCTCTCGCTCGGCACGACATGGGCCGAAGGCGGCGACGATGCCTGGACGCTCTATGCCGATCCGAAGGCGCCGACCGTGCAATACGAGCACACGGTGGTCGCGACACGCAACGGGCCGGTGGTTCTGACCTTGCCGGATGCGCGGGCGTAAGGCCGGCGTCTGCCTTCATTCCCACCGGGTCGGAGCGCCCGCCTCGTCCTTCGAGGCCCCTGCGGGGCACCTCCGGATGAGGCTCTCTTCAGCCTGGCGCGGCATTCCTCAACGTCTCTGTTGGGAACGCGGCATTCTCCAACGTCCCTCATCCTGAGGTGCGCAGCCCTCAGGGCGAAGCCTCGAAGGACGCGCTCAAGGCTGCTCCTTGCGTGCATCGAGGCGTCGAGGCCCCTGCGGGGGGCTAGGACGAGGCTCTCTTCAGCGTTGGCGGCATCCCAACGTTGCTTTTGGGAGCGCGGCATTCCCAGTGATGCACCTTCAGCTCCGCGTTCCCGGCCTGCCGCCTTGCAGGATTTCGGTGGCGGCGCGTTCGAGGATGCCTGCGATGCGGGCGGCTTCGGGTTTCGACCAGGGATAGCGCATCCTGAGCGCCGAGCGCAGCAGCATGCGGGCGGCGCGGATATCGCCGCCATCCTGCATGAAATCGCCGTCATCGCCGTCGTCGGCGCCGTGACGGTCAGTTTCGAAGACACGCTTCACATGGGCCATCTTCTCGCCGATGCGTTCCAGCTTGGCGAAGGTTTGCAGGATCATGGCGCGGTTTTCCTCGACGCGGCTGCGGCCGGCCTCGGTGATGCGGTAGAGCTTCTTGGCGCCCTCAGCCTCCACCTCGGCCAGACCGGTTTCCTCGAGATAGGTGAGTGCAGGATAGATGACGCCGGGGCTCGGTACATAGAAACCGCCGGAACGCTCCTCCAATATCTTTATCAATTCGTAGCCGTGGCGAGGCTGCTCAGCGAGTAGGGCCAGGATGACCAGTTGCAGATCGCCGGCCGCGAATTTACGGCCCATGCGGAAATCTCCGCCGAACATGCCGCCTTTAAAACCTCTCATGGCTCTTCCTTTCATCGTTAGACGTATCGTTAGCTATGTCGTAAAACATATATCGTACGATAATAGCTTTCAAGAGCGACCGAGTATTTTTGATGTTTCGGGAAATTGATCGATCGATCAGAATTACTTGATTGTGATGCGGGTGCTGCAGCGCGATAAGCGCTGCATGCTCGTGCGCACCGGTCAGTCCCCGCCGAATCTTGTCTCCACCGCCGCTGCCGGCGCCGTTGCGATGGCCGCTGCCATGGGCTTCGGGCGCTTCTCCTACACGCCGATCCTGCCCGGTATGATCAGCGGCGTGCCGCTTTCGGCAGCGGATGCAGGCTTTATCGCGTCGGCCAATTTCGTCGGTTATCTCGTCGGCGCCGTGCTTGCAGCCTATGGCTGGGCGGCGGGGCGGGAGCGGCCGGTGGCGCTGTTGTCGCTGCTGGCAACCGCGATCCTGCTTGCCGCCATGGCCACCACCGATTCCGTCGCCGTCTTTGCCATCATTCGTTTCCTGGCCGGTGTCGCCAGCGCCTTTGCGATGGTCTTCACATCGTCGATCGTGCTCAGCCACGGGGCTGCCGCCGGCAACGATCATGTGCAAGCAGCGCATTTCGGCGGGCCGGGGGCGGGCATCGCGCTGTCCTCGGTCATGGTGTTTCTGATCGGTCTCGGCTTTCACGACGGGCCGGGCGGCTGGCGCGCCGACTGGATCGGCGGGGCGCTTTATTGCGCGGCAAGCCTCGTCGTCGTTTTCCTGCTGCTGCCGTCGTCGCCGGCGCAATCGGCGCAGTCGGGCAAGGAGCCTGCGCTGGTCTGGAACCGGCCGATGGTGCTGCTGACGCTGTCCTACGGCCTGTTCGGCTTCGGCTACGTCATCACCGCGACCTTCCTCGTCACCATCGCACGTCTTTCTGCAACGGGACCCTTCGTCGAATTCCTTTGCTGGTTCATCGCCGGCTTGACCGCGACGGTGGCGCTGTTTGCCTGGAAGCCGCTGGTCAAGCCGCTCGGGCTTGGGGGCGTTTACGTCGCGGCCCTTCTGGTCGAGGCAGCCGGTGTGCTTGCGACCGTAGCGCTGCCGCCTTCCGTCGCACCGCTGATCGGCGGGGCGCTATTCGGGGCGACGTTCCTGGCAATCACCGCTTACGGGCTGCAGATCGGCCGCAAGCTTTCGCCTGACAGTCCGCGGCGGATCCTGGCGATGATGACGGCCGCCTTCGGCCTCGGCCAGATCGTTGGGCCTGTTGTTGCCGGCTGGATCGCCGAACGTAGCGGCAGCTTCACCGTCCCGACAGTGATCGCCGCCGTGGCACTCGTCGCCTGCGCAGCGCTGGTGATGCCGGTGATCAAGAAAATCTCTTAACCGGTTACATCTCCGTAACAATCGGCCGAACCCATTGCTGCTTCCTTCGAACTGCCTTAGTTTCCGGCACAATCAGTGTTCGACGACACTCCCGAGACTCACAGTTCAGGAAAGCAAAGCCTCCCGTGTTTCATTCCTTTTTTCCGCAGCCAAAGGCGTTCTTCAGTTCGCTCGTCGTTTGGACCCTGATTTCCATTGCCGGCTGGTATCTCTTCGCCGCCAGCCTCGGTGTATCGCTCGGTTATGCGCCGGTTTCGGAAGAGCAGCAGCCGATCGACCTTTCGTTCTTCCTGATGCCCGAAAATGTCTGGTTCTACGGCTATTTCCTTCTGTCGGCGGTGATCTTCTGCAGTGCATGGCATCTGAAGGCGCTGAACCACCCCTGGAAGATTTGGTCGATCTGGGGTTCGGCACTGATCATCTTCGTGACCTACTTCGGCGTCCAGATCAGCGTTGTGATCAATAACTGGCGCCGGCCGTTTGGCGACCTCCTGCAGAACGCATTGTCGAAGCAGCCAGGCATTTCCGTCGACAATTTCTACAGCCTGATGTGGGTCTTCTGCCAGATCGCATTCCTCAGCATGTTCGTATCGATTATGACCGACTTCTTCACCAGCCACTACATCTTCCGCTGGCGAACGGCGATGAACAATTTCTACATGTCGAAGTGGGAAAAACTTCGTCACATCGAAGGTGCCTCCCAGCGCGTTCAGGAAGATACGATGCGCTTTTCGAGCACGCTCGAAGGTCTTGGCATCAGCCTCATCAACTCGGTGATGACGCTCGTGGTATTCCTTCCGATCCTTCTGGCGCTGTCGCATTACGTGACCGAGCTGCCGTTCATCGGGCCGGTGGCGAATTCGCTTTTTTGGCTGGCGCTGTTCTGGTCGGCGTTCGGCACGCTTCTGCTGGCGGTCGCCGGCGTCAAGCTGCCGGGGCTGAATTTCCGCAACCAGCGCGTCGAAGCGGCGTATCGCAAGGAGCTCGTCTATGGCGAGGACCATGCGGAACGGGCTGAGCCGCTGACCGTCAGGGAGCTCTTCGGCAATGTTCGCCGGAACTATTACCGCATGTATTTCCACTACATGTATTTCAATGTCGCCCGATATTTCTATATCCAAGCCGACGCGCTTTTCGTGGTCTTCATGCTGGTGCCGACGATCGTGGCGGGCACCATCACTTACGGTATCTTCCAGCAAATCTCGACGGCCTTCGGACAGGTCAGCAATTCGTTCCAGTATCTCGTCAACTCCTGGACGACGATCATTGAACTGCTCTCGATCCACAAACGCCTCAAGGCCTTCGAGGCGGCAATCGACGACGAACCGCTGCCGGAGATTGATCAGCGCTACTTGGAGCGTGAGACGGGCGTCGTGCACGCCGACGGTTGATGGGTAAGATTTTCCCGGATCGGGAAGGGTAGGCGGTGGTCGATAGGGCTAGCGGGTTTTATTGTGGCAGGATGGAAATGTCCTGCGTGCCGCCCCCCCCCCTCATCCGCCTGCCGGCACCTTCTCCCCGCTGGGGAGAAGAGACTTGTCGCGACGTCTCGCCCGAAGGGTCAGATGAGGGGGCGGCACGGCACCTCATCTCGTTCAAGGGAACCTAGGGCGCCTTGCCGGTTCGACAGCGCCCATAGCCACCATCAAAGACCTGACGTCTGCAATTTCCCGCGGGCCTCGATCATCGGGATCGCTTCCGAATAGCTGACACAGGCCACATCCGTTCGGTGGCAGACGTCGCTGACCAGCCTGTCGAGCGCCCGCCAATAGGCGCCGCCGTTCATTTCGACGAAGTGGAAGCCGAGCTGTAGCGGGATGCGGGCGCCGGCATATTGCTTGTCGAAAGCCTCCTTGAAGGCTGCATAGGCGCGATCCTCGAATTCCGCGGAATCGGCCGTATCTTCCTCACCCTTGGAATGGCGGACGAAGAGATTGTAGTCCATGCCGATGATCGGCTTGTCGTTCGGGCCTTCGGGGATCAGCGGCAGTCCGAAGCGGATGATGCCGTCTTCCTCGACAGGCATGGCGGGCCCTTTGGTGACGAGGCTGGCATCATAGGTGAAGCCCGCCTTCTTTTCGGCGGCGATCATGTCAGCGCCCGCAGTTGCCGAGAGATAGGGGGCGCGAAAGCCCTTGATGCCGTGATCGACCAGATTCTGCCAGCCGGCCGGCTCCTGCAGGCCGACGCTCTTCCAGGCGTTTTTCAACGTCGCATGAAAGGTGGCGTATTCGGCCGACCAGTCGGCCTCGCTCCAGAGGCGGCCGTCGAAATGGCCACAGGCATGGCTCGATATGTCATGTCCTTCGAGATGGGCGTGCCAGATATTGCCGAGGCGCTCGCGGATCTCGTCGTCGGTCTGGGCGAAGCCGACATTGGATTTTCCGCGTTTCTGGTGCGGCGCCTGATAGGCCTTCTTCCCCGCCTCGTTCATCAGGAAAGTGCAGGAAAGGAAATAGGTGAAATGGGCGCCGTTTTTCGCCGCCATCTCGCGGCTCTTCAGCCAGAGCGCGTTGTCGTGGGCGCCGTCGAAGGAAATGATGACGAGCTGTTTCGGCCGGTCGGCCGCCTCTGCAATTGCCGGAACGAGGAGCGAAACAGAAAGGCAGGCGGAGAGGAGGAAACGAGACATGGGCACCGCGACAATTTGTTCGCGGTTTCCCTCTGATAGAATTGCGGCGAAGCTGCGGTCGCGCTGGCATTTTTTCGCGCAACTCGCTAAGCCATGACAAATTGCACGGAAGGGATCCGCAATGACATTGCTTATCGTCGGCATCATACTTTTCCTCGGGGTGCATCTGGTGCGGGTGCTGGTGCCGGACTTTCGCCGTTCGATGATCGCAAGCCTCGGCGAGAAGGGCTGGCGGGCGGCCTATTCCATTGCCAGCATCGCCACGCTGATCTTGTTGATCTACGGTTTCGGACAGGCACGGCAGGCGACCGGCGTGCTTTACAATCCCCCGGTCTGGATGGCGCATATAGCAATCACGCTGATGCTGATCGCGATGATCTGTCTCGTCGCCTCGCTGCTGCCGGCGGGGCATATCGCGACCAAGACCAAACATCCGATGGTGCTGTCGGTGAAAATCTGGGCGTTGGCGCACCTGCTTGCCAATGGCGAGACGTCGTCGGTTCTGCTGTTTACCGCCTTTCTCGCCTGGGGCGTCATCCTGCGCATTTCCTTGAAACGGCGGCAGCGGTCAGGCGAAATCACGCTCCGACCGTTCGTCTCGGCCAAATACGACCTCTATGCGATCGTCATCGGCATCGTCGTCTGGGCCTTGATCATCTGGAAGCTGCACGAATGGTTGATCGGGGTTTCGCCGCTCGTCATCTGACGAATCTTTCACATCCCCCTTACAACGGCTGCAAAATGGAGTAGAAGGCCCGACAATATGCGTTTTGCATGGTGTATGGGTATTTCCGCGGCCGGAGACGAGAATGGCATTCAACGACGACAGCTTCATCCGTGAAGTCAATGAGGAATTGCGGTCTGACCAGATGAAGGGCGTCTGGCGCCGGTTCGGCCGCTATATCGTCGTCGTCGCCATCCTGATCGTCGTCGGCACCGCCGGCAAGGTTCTCTACGACTATTGGGACGACAACCGCTCCTCCGGCACCGGCGACCAGTTCCTGGCGGCGATGAAGCTAGCCGACGAGAACAAGAACGACGAGGCGCTGGCCGCGCTCGACAAGCTCGAGAAGGAAGGCCATGGCGCCTACCCGGTGCTGGCGCGCATGCGGGCCGCGACCGTGCAGGTGCAGAAGGGCGATGCCGCCGCAGCAATCGCCGCCTTCAACGAGATCGGCAAGGACAATGCCGTTCCAGCCGCCGTGCGCGATGCCGCCAAGATGCGGGCCGGCTGGTTGCTCATCGAGAACGGCAGTTACGAACAGGTTTCGGCGGCAATCGAGGAAATGGCCGTTCCGGGCAACGCCTTCCGTCATTCGGCGCGCGAGGCACTCGGCCTTGCCGCTTACAAAGCCGGCAACATGGCGCAGGCGCGGCAATGGTTTCAGTCGATCGTCGATGATACCGACAGCCCGCGCAATATTGCCAATCGCGCCCATATGATGCTTGATCTGATTACCGCATCCGGCAAGGCGCCCGCCGCTCAGGGCTGATCGCGTTAAGGACAAGATATGAGTTTCACGGTCGCCATCGTCGGTCGTCCGAATGTCGGCAAGTCGACACTTTTCAACCGGCTGGTAGGCAAGAAGCTGGCGCTTGTCGACGACACGCCGGGTGTTACCCGCGACCGCCGACCGGGCGATGCGCGGCTGATGGGCCTGACTTTCACGATCATCGACACGGCTGGTCTGGAAGAGGCTGACGCGGAAAGCCTGCAGGGCCGGATGCGGGCGCAGACGGAAGCGGCGATCGACGAGGCGGACATTTCGCTTTTCGTCGTCGATGCCAAGAGCGGATTGACGCCCGTCGATACCGACCTTGCGGAGATGCTGCGCCGGCGCGGCAAGCCGGTGGTGCTCGTCGCCAACAAATCCGAAGCGCGAGGCTCCGACAGCGGCTTCTATGACGCCTACACGCTCGGGCTCGGCGAACCGACGCCGATTTCGGCCGAACATGGCCAGGGCATGCTCGACTTGCGCGATGCGATCGTTGCGGCAATCGGCGAGGACCGGGCCTATCCCGCCAAGGAGGATGTCGCTGTTACAGATGTCGACATTCCGCAGACTGAAGGCGAGGACAGTGACGAGGACGAAGAGCCAACCTATGACGAGACGAAGCCGCTCAGGGTGGCGATCGTCGGTCGGCCGAATGCCGGCAAATCGACGCTGATCAACCGCTTCCTCGGCGAGGACCGCCTTTTGACCGGGCCGGAAGCGGGCATCACCCGTGATTCCATCTCGGTCGAATGGGACTGGCGCGGCCGCACCATCAAGATGTTCGATACGGCAGGCATGCGCCGCAAGGCGCGAGTGATCGAGAAGCTGGAGAAGCTTTCGGTTGCCGATGCGCTGCGCGCCATCCGCTTCGCCGAAACCGTCGTCATTGTCTTCGATGCGACGATCCCCTTCGAGAAGCAGGACCTGCAGATCGTCGACCTCGTGCTGCGAGAGGGCCGGGCCGCCGTGCTCGCCTTCAACAAGTGGGACATGATCGAAGACCGCCAAGCGGTGCTTGCGGATCTGCGCGAAAAGACCGACCGGCTACTGCCACAGGCGCGCGGCATCCGCGCCGTGCCGATCTCCGGCCAGACCGGCTGGGGGCTCGACAAGCTCATGCAGTCGATCATCGATACCGACAAGGTCTGGAACAAGCGCATCTCGACGGCCAGGCTCAACCGCTGGCTGGAGACGCAGCAGGTCCAGCATCCGCCACCGGCCGTTTCCGGCCGCCGCATCAAGCTGAAATATATGACGCAGGTGAAGGCCCGCCCGCCGGCCTTCATGATCTCCTGCACCCGCTCGGATGCGCTACCGGAATCCTATACGCGCTACCTGATCAACGGGTTGCGCGCTGATTTCGATATGCCGAGCGTGCCGATCCGCATCCATTTCCGCTCGTCCGAGAATCCGTTCGAAGGCAAGAAAAGGCGGACGTAGGCTGGGAGCTCGCGCTGATTGGTGAGTTCTGACGCACGGCGTGTGGCCACCCCCCTCTACCCTGCCGGGCATCTCCCCCACAAGAGGGAGATCGGCAGGAGGCGAACACTCAGTCCCTCTCTATCGATGTTCTGATCGCCAAACGGTAATTGTTCGGGGAAGCCGGGACATCCATCTGATCTCCCCACCTGTGGGGGAGATGCCCGGCAGGGCAGAGGGGGGTATCACAGGCACTGTGATAGCTATCCGGCAATCTAAACCACGCTTCGATTCAGCGCCTCACGCAGCGCCACGATCTCGGCCTGCAGGCGGGTGAGGTCGACTGCATCGCGACCGCTGGCAGCGGCGATGCAACCCGGGATGCCGATCGCCTTTTCCTTCAGGCGAATGCCTTCTTCGCTCAAGCGGATGACGACGACGCGTTCGTCTTCCCGGCTGCGTTCGCGTCTGACATAACCTGCGGTTTCCAGGCGTTTGAGCAGCGGGGTCAGCGTGCTCGATTCCAGGAAGAGCTTTTCACCCAAGCCGCCGACGGTCTGGCCATCCTGTTCCCAG
This sequence comes from Rhizobium sp. WYCCWR10014, assembly GCF_001657485.1. Classification (GTDB taxonomy): domain Bacteria; phylum Pseudomonadota; class Alphaproteobacteria; order Rhizobiales; family Rhizobiaceae; genus Rhizobium. The sequence continues at coordinate 475,875 of NZ_LXFU01000037.1, read as the reverse complement.
AGAGAAACCATCGCTAGATATTGCGGATAGGTGAGGCCGAGTGTCTCAAGCAGCGGCTTGTAGACGCGGTTCAGTGCGTGGCTTGCCGTATAGACGGCAAAGCAGATGAAATTGTCGAGCTTCAGCTGATCCTGCATGGGGTATCTCCAAAACTGATGGAGACTATATCGTACGATAAATAATCGTAAGCGATTTTTATGCATGGCTGCTATGCGCAAATTTAAATTGCCCGATAATAAATCGTGCGCGATATAAAAACGGTGTTCAGGACGAACATCGAACCCGAGAGGACAAGACAATGTCGACCATCAAGACCGTAGTTTCCGCAGCAGCACTGCTCTCAGCCTCCGCCGTCGGCGCGCTTGCCGATCCGGTACTCGAACCGACAACGCAGAAATTCATCGACGGGCTTGCCGGCGGCAAGCCGATCTACACGCTGTCGCCGGCCGATGCCCGCAATGTCCTGGCCGGCGCGCAGAAGGGCGATGTGAAGAAGCTTGCCGCCAAGGAAGAGGACAGGGTCATCAAGGCTGGTCCGACAGGTAGCATCAAGCTGCGCATCGTCCGCCCGGAACATGCCAAGGGCACGCTGCCGGTCATTCTCTATTTCCATGGCGGCGGCTGGGTGCTGGGCGATGCGGATACGCATGACCGGTTGGTGCGCGAGATCGCCAACGGCGCCGATGCCGCTGTCGTCTTCGTCGATTATGAGCGCTCGCCCGAAGCCCGTTATCCCGTCGCGATCGAGCAGGCTTATGCTGCGACCAAATATGTCGCCGAGCATGCCAAGGAATTCAAGGTCGATGCCTCCAGGCTGGCGGTCGCAGGCGATAGCGTCGGCGGCAACATGGCGGCGGTTGTGACGCTGCTTGCCAAGGAACGTGGCGGTCCCGCCATCGACCAGCAGGTGCTGTTCTACCCCGTCACCGACGCCAATTTCGACAATGGTTCCTACAATGAGTTCGCCGATGGCCCGTGGCTGACGAAGGAAGCGATGAAGTGGTTCTGGAACGCCTATCTGCCCGACGAGGCCAAGCGCAAGGAGCCGACGGCCTCACCGCTGCAGGCGTCGCTGGAGCAGTTGAACGGCCTGCCGCCGGCGCTCGTCATCGTCGATGAGAACGATGTGCTGCGCGACGAGGGTGAAGCCTATGCCCGCAAGCTCAGCCAGGCCGGTGTCCGCGTCACGTCGATGCGCTATAACGGCACGATCCACGACTTCGTGCTACTGAACGCGATTGCCGAAACGCCTGCCGCGCGCAGCGCGATTGCGGTCGCGAACGACACGCTTCGCAGCGCGCTTCACAAGTAAAACCAATCAGTCTGCGGACGGGAGAGGCCCGGCGGTTTCGCCGGGCTTTCTGCTTCTTGGAAGCGATTTGGCAAACTGCCAGGCCTTCTTCCATTTCGGCGTGATGACGCCGTTGGCAGCGCGGATATTGTTGATGAACTGCAGCGTCGCCGCTTCCCAGGAATATTGCATGGCGAGTTCACGCGCCTTGCCGCGCGAGGCGGAAAGGGCGGCAAGGCAGGCTGCTTGCAGGTTGGCGTCGAGCGCCCCGACTTCGCTGTCCTCGCCGATGATATCGAGCGGGCCGGTGACCGGATAGGCTGCGACCGGTACGCCCGATGCCAGTGCTTCGAGGATGGTGTTGCCGAAGGTGTCGGTGAGCGAGGGAAAGACGAAGACGTCGGCCTGGGCATAGATTTTCGCCAGATCCTCGCCGAACTGCACGCCGGCGAAGAAGACGTCCGGATATTGCTTTTCAAGCTCGGCGCGCGCCGGACCGTCGCCGACGACGACCTTGGAGCCCGGCAAATCGAGATCGAGGAAGGCCGGCAGGTTTTTTTCCAGCGCCACGCGGCCGACGGTCATGAAGATCGGGCGCGCCAAGCCGAACGGGTTTTCCTCGAGCTCCATCGGACGGAACTGCGTGGCGTCGATGCCGCGGCTCCAGGGCATAAGGTTGCGGATGCCTTTTTCCGACAGTTCGCGGGCAAGGCTTGGCGTCGCCACCATGCAGCCGGCGCCGCCATTGTGGAACCAGCGGACGAAGGAATAGAGCCAGCTCTTCGGTATCGGCAGGCGCGCGGAGACGTATTCCGGGAAGCGGGTGTGGTAGCTCGTCGAAAACGGCATGCGGTTCTTCAGGCACCAGCGGCGGGCGGTCAGCCCCAACGGGCCTTCAGTGGCAATATGCACGTAGGAGGGATTGTGCTTTTCGATCTCGCGGGCGATGCGGCGGTAGTTGGCGATCGACAGGCGGATCTCAGGATAGGTCGGGCAGGGGATGCTGTTAAAGCGCTCCGGCGTCACCATCGAAACCTCGACGCCCATCTTCGCCAGTTCGCGGTTGGTGTTCTCGATCGAGCGCACGACGCCGTTGACCTGCGGGTGCCAGGCATCGGTGACGATCACCAGCCTCTCAGGCAGGTTCCCGGCGGCTGCGGCATTGGCCCAGCTCTCGCCGCTATAAGTGTTTGCCGGACGTTGCAGCATGTCACGATTTCCATCCGCGTCGCAGTGATATGCCAACGCTCAACCCCAAAGCGGGGTTCCGGAACGGCGATTCCCGCTTCTCTATTTTGAGGCATGACCATGATGGAAATATTACAGCCCATATTGCAAGGATTGCAGGGCTTTCGCCGGCCTGATCGCCCCGATTATGTCAGTGGCTGGCGGCGGTTTTTCATTTGAAAGAAGATGGTCACGGCGCCGGTCGTGGACCGGCGCCGCTTGGGAGGTTAAGCGGCAGCGGAAGCCGAGCTTGCAGTCGGAACTTCCGAAATCGTCTTCAGAACCTGCGAAGCGATCTGGTAGGGGCAGCCCTGCGAGTTCGGGCGGCGATCTTCCAGATAACCCTTGTAGTCGTTCTTGACGAAGGAGTGCGGCACGCGGATCGAAGCACCACGGTCGGCAACGCCGTAGGAGAACTTGTTCCACGGGGCCGTTTCGTGCTTGCCGGTCAGGCGCTTGTCGTTGTCAGGACCGTAGACGTTGATGTGGTCCATCAGGTTCTTTTCGAACTGCGCCATCAGCGCCTCGAAGTAGGCCTTGCCGCCGACTTCGCGCATGTACTTGGTCGAGAAGTTGCAATGCATGCCCGAGCCGTTCCAGTCGGTGTCGCCGAGCGGCTTGCAGTGATACTCGATGTCGATGCCGTACTTTTCGGTCAGGCGCTGCAAGAGGTAGCGTGCCATCCAGATCTGGTCGGCGGCCTTCTTGGAGCCCTTGCCGAAAATCTGGAATTCCCACTGGCCCTTGGCCACCTCGGCATTGATGCCTTCGTGATTGATTCCGGCAGCGAGGCAGAGGTCGAGATGCTCTTCGACGATTTCGCGGGCAACGTCGCCGACGTTGGAATAGCCGACGCCGGTGTAGTACGGACCCTGCGGAGCGGGGTAGCCCTGCTCAGGGAAACCAAGCGGACGGCCGTTCTGGTAGAAGAAATATTCCTGCTCGAAGCCGAACCAGGCGTCTTCGTCGTCGAGGATGGTGGCGCGGGCATTCGATGCGTGCGGCGTGACGCCATCCGGCATCATGACTTCGCACATGACGAGAGCGCCGTTGGTACGGGCCGGGTCGGGATAGATGGCGACCGGCTTCAGCACGCAATCGGAGCTGCGGCCCTCAGCCTGCTGCGTCGAGGAGCCGTCAAAGCCCCAGAGCGGAAGCTGTTCCAGCGTCGGGAATACGTCGAATTCCTTGATCTGCGTCTTGCCACGCAGGTTCGGTACCGGAGTGTACCCATCGAGCCAAATATACTCGAGCTTATATTTTGTCATCGTGACTCTCTCAATGCTACGAAGGTGAGCAAATCCGGAGGTGATCTCGGCGCGCAAGCGCATCCGACCGCCAGGGATGACGCTTTAAAAGCACGTAGCGTGCCAGTTTTGGCGCCACGCGAAAGAAAAATCGCGAATCAGGGTGCCGGCCGATTTTTTCCCTTTTGGAAAATCGGGCTGTTTTTAACGCTCACAGGCGGTATCGCCCATCAAATCGCACTTTTCCCATCCGGAACCGGATGAAAATTGCGGCGTTAGGCTGAAATGATGAAGTGTTAAACAAATTATCGGAAGCTTTTAGCCGAGACAGCATGCCGACCGATTACAATTACAACATTGCCCTTATTTTATGCAATTTGCATAAACTATGTGCATTGTGCTATGTAGATGGTCCTGAAATGTTGATGCGCCGAACTGAATGGAGGCGATCTCATGCCCACCGGTTTCCATCGTGAATCCGCAACGATCTACCAGTTTCCCGTTAAGGCGATACGAAACGCCAACCGGTTCGAACGCGCCAGGCTGATGGAGCGCGAGGCAGCAGACGTCTGCGATGCTGCGCTCGACAGCTGCTGGTACCATGACGAGGCAGTTCGCGAGTCCGATCGGCCGACGAAGTCCTGATTTCCCCTAGATCAGGATGATTTTAGGCCTGATCGGCCTGAAATCTGAATCCTGATCTAGATCAAAGAAATAGAGCATGATGTCGTCCGAAAACCGCGCACACTTTTCGGCATCATACTCTAGCAGCGGGGCAAACGATGCCGAAAGCGGGGAGCGCTCGCACATGGCGTTCATACTGCGTCAGCATGTGCGGCCTAAAAGCATGTCTCGCTAAGCGAATCTAAAAGATCGCGCCGCTTTAGCCGCCATCCAATCCAAGCTTTTCCCTCGGGACCAATGCACCATGTTCGCTGACGACGCGGGCAGCGACCTTTGCTGCGAAGCGGGCGGCGGCAGGTGCATCGCCGGCTTCGATATATCGTGCGAGAAAGGCGCCATTGAAGCTGTCGCCGGCGCTGGTCGTGTCGACCACCTTCTCCACCTTTTCAGCCGGAACGAAGGTTTGCTCTCCGGCAAAATTCAGCGTGACACCGTCAGCGCCGTTCTTGACGACGATATGAATGGCGCCGAGTGCGCGGTAGCGGTGGATCGTCGCCTCGATGGAATCATCGCCGAAATGGGCCGCCTCGTCATCGAAGCTCGGCATGACAAGCACGGAGGAGCGAGCGCCTTCGCTGATCGTCGTGTGCATGACGTCGTAGCTGGACCAGAGGCGCGGGCGGATGTTCGGATCGAAGACGACGAGCTTGCCGGCGGCCTTGGCGCGACGGACTTCGGCAAGCAGCGTCTCGGCATCCTCCTGCGGCAGGATGGCAAGGGTGATACCGGAGAAATAGACGACTTCAGCGCTCTCCACCGCCTCGCGCAGGCGGTCGGGATCGGCTGCCAGGCTGCGGGCGGCGGCGCTGTCGCGCCAGTAGCTGAAGGAGCGTTCGCCGTCCTTCAGGTTGATCATGTAAAGGCCCGGCGTCCTGCCCCTGATGCGGCGAATGAGGCTGGTGCCGATGCCCGCCTTGTCGATAAAGGCGACCATCTCGTCCGACATGGCGTCGTCGCCGAGCGCGGTGAAGTAGTCGACCGACCAGTCGGCGGCAAGGCAGGCGCGGGCATACCAGGCGGTGTTGAAGGTATCGCCGGCGAAGCCTTTGCGCAGCAGACCATCGCCTGTCTGCGAGAGTTCCACCATGCATTCACCGATCGATAGAAACCGTCTGCTCACCTTGTCCTCCCGGCACTAGAGCGCCGCGCGTCCAAGGACGCGCTAAGGACGCTCTATCACTTTGAATTGGCGCCTAACCCCGAAAATCGATTCCGATTTTCGGGGTTGGGCGCTGGTCCTCATTCGCTGATACGCGGAGAGCATGAAGGTGGCAAGCGCCGAATAAGGAAGGTGGAACCCTCACTTACGCGGGCGAGGTGAAGGCCGCTTGCGCGACCTTCGTTCCGCTCATGGCCTGTCCATGTGATAACAGGCGGCCTTCTGGCCGGGGCGGACCTCCTCGGTCGGCGGCATTTCGGTGCGACAGATGTCGGTCGCCTTCCAGCAACGCGGTGAGAAGACGCAGCCCTTCGGCGGGTTAAGCGGCGAAGGCGGATCGCCCTGCAGACGGATGCGGGTGCGCAGGCGCGCAAGCTTCGGATCCGGGATCGGCGCGGCGGAGAAAAGCGCCTGCGTATAGGGATGGGCGGGGTGATCGAAGACGGTAGCGCAGTCGCCGGCTTCCACTACCCTGCCGAGATAGAGCACCAGCACATCGTCCGAGATCAGGCGCACCACGGAGAGGTCGTGGCTGATGAAGATCAGCGTCAGGCCGAACTCCTTGCGCAGCTTGCGCAGAAGCGTGATCACCTGGCCCTGGATCGAGACGTCGAGGGCCGAAACAGGCTCGTCGCAGATGATGAGCTTGGGTTTGGTGACCACTGCACGGGCGATGCCGATGCGTTGCGCCTGGCCGCCGGAGAATTCGTGCGGATAGCGGTTGATCATCTCCGGCACCAGGCCGACGGCGGTCATGATGTCGCGGACACGTTCGGTGCGTTCGGCTCTCGTAAGCTTCGGCTCGAAGACGGTGAGCGGCTCGGCTATGATGTCGCCGACCGTCATGCGCGGGTCGAGCGAGGCGATCGGATCCTGAAAGATGATCTGCATGTCGCGGCGGGCGGCGCGCATTTCCTCGTCCGAAAGGTCGAGAAGGTTGCGGCCCTGCCAGAGGATGCGGCCCTTCTGCGATTTCAACAGCCGCAAGATGGAGCGGCCGAGCGTGGATTTGCCGCAGCCGGATTCACCGACAATGCCGAGCGTGCGGCCTTCGCTGAGGTCGAAGCTGACATTGTTGACGGCGGTGAGAAAAATCGGCGGCTTGAAGAGGCCCTTCGCCGGCAGTTCGAATTGGGTCGTCAGGTTCTCGACCCTGAGAAGCGATCGTTCAGCCATGATTCAGCAGCTCCTCGCGACGCGGGAAGGGGTGGTAGCATGCGGCGCAATGGTGCGGCGCGAGGGTTTCGAGCGGCGGGGGGCGGTCGATGCAATCGTCCTGGACCTGCGAACAGCGCGGCGAAAAATTGCAGCCCTTCGGCAGGTGCTTCAGGTTCGGCGGACGCCCGGGGATGACGACGAGGTCGTCGACATCCTGGTCCGGGCGCGGGATCGAGGCATGCAGTGCTGCGGTATAGGGATGGGCCGGGTTGTCGAAGAGTTCGTCGACGGGCGCCTCCTCGACGATGCGGCCGGCATACATGACGGCGACGCGGTCGGCGAGGCCGGCAACGACGCCGAGATCGTGGGTGATCATGATCAGCGCCGTGTTCATCTCCGCCGTCAGGTCGTTGAAGAGATCGAGGATCTGCGCCTGGATGGTGACGTCGAGTGCCGTCGTCGGTTCGTCGGCGATCAGAAGTTTCGGCCTCGTGAGCAGCGCCATGGCGATGACGATGCGCTGGCGCATGCCGCCGGAGAGCTCATGCGGGTAGAGGTGAAAGCGCCGTGTCGGGTCGGGGATGCCGACGCGTTTCAGCATGTCGAGTGCGGCGGCGGATGCGGCGTGCGCCGTCAGGCCGCCGTGCACTTCGAGCTGTTCCGTCAGCTGCCGGGAAATCTTCAGCGACGGGTTCAGGGCGGTCATCGGGTCCTGGAAAACCATCGCCATGTCCTTGCCGCGGATCTGGTCGAGTTCGCGCGGTTTCAGCGCCAGCACGTCCTTGCCCTCGAGCAGCGCCTGTCCCGTCGTTTTGCCGTTCTTGGCGAGCAGGCCCATGATGCCGAGGAAGGTCTGGCTCTTGCCGGAGCCGGATTCGCCGACGATGGCGATGCGCTCGCCGCGCTTGACCGTCAGGTTCATGTTCGAGACTGCCTTCACCTCTCCATCAGGCGTCTTGAAGGTGATCGAGTAGTCTTTGAGTTCGAGGAGGGTATCCGTCATTTAACGATCCTTCGGGTCGAACGCGTCGCGCAGGCCGTCGCCGATGAAGAGCAGGCTGAGCAGCAGGGCCACGAGGAAGCTTGCCGGGAAGACCAGCAGCCAAGGCATGCTTTCCATGGCATCGGTCCCCTCGGCGATCAGAGTGCCGAGCGAAGTCAGCGGTTCCTGCACGCCGAAGCCGAGATAGGAAAGGAAGCTTTCGGTGGCGATGATCTCAGGCACGGTTAGTGCCGCGAAGATGACCACCGGGCCGACGAGGTTCGGAATGATGTGCTTGATGATGATCTTGAACGGCCGCTGCCCGGATGCACGCGCCGCTTCGATGAATTCGCGATGCTTGATCGACAGCGTCTGGCCACGCACGATGCGGGCCATAGTCAGCCACTCCAGCGCGCCGATCGCGGCAAAGAGCAGATAGACGTTGCGGCCGAAGATCACCATCAGCAGGATGACGAAGAGGATATAGGGAAGCGCATACATGATATCGACGAAGCGCATCATGATCGCATCGAGCCTGCCGCCGATATATCCCGATACCGCACCGTAGAGCACGCCGATGAAGACGGAGACGACGGTCGCCGTCAGCGCCACGGCAAGCGAGACGCGGGTGCCGTAAAGGACGCGGGCGAGGAGGTCGCGACCGTTCGGGTCGGTGCCGAAATAATGGCCGGTTTCGATCGAGGGCGGTATGCGGAAGGCCGCCCAATCCGGATCCTCATAGTTGAAGGGAATGAACCACGGGCCGATGAAGGCGGCGAGGATCAGAACCGTCAGGACGACGATCGACAGAACGGCTGCCTTGTTTCGCCCGAGGCGGCGCAAGGCATCCTTGGTGAGCGAGCGGCTTTCGGGCGCAAGGCCCTCCGCCTCCAGCAGCTCCTGGGCAAGCAGCTCGCGTTTTGCGGGGTTGAGGATCATCGGTTTCTCACTTTCGGATCGAGCCACGCATAGGCGATATCGACGAGAAGATTCAGGAACACGATGAGCACCATGTAGAAGATGACCGTGCCGAGAACCATGCCGTAATCGCGGTTCAGTGCTGCGTTGACGAAATAGCGGCCGATGCCGGGCAATCCGAAGATGCTCTCGACAACCAGCGAGCCGGTGAGAAGGTAACTTGCAGCCGGTCCGAGATAGGAGACCACAGGCATCAGCGCGGGCTTCAGCGCATGGCGCATCACGGTCAGCCTCGGGCCGATGCCCTTGGCCTTGGCGGTGCGGATGAAGTTCTGGTTCATTACCTCGATCATCGAACCGCGCGTGATGCGCGAGATACGGCCGGCATGCGGCAGGGCCAGCACGACGATCGGCAGGATGAGGTATTTGATCGAGCCGTCGCCCCAGCCGCCGACCGGGAACCACGCGAGATGGATGCCGAAGACGAGCTGCAGGATGGGCGCAATCAGGAAGTTCGGCAGCACGACGCCTATCAGGATGAGGGCGCCGAGAATATAATCCGGTGCCTTGTTCTGATAGAGCGCCCCAAGACAGCCGACCGCCACGCCGACAATGATGGCAATCAGGAAGGCAGCCGTACCGATGGTGAAGGTGTAGGGCAGACCGATCATGATCTGCTGGGCGACGGTGAAATCCTCACTCGCGAAGGAGGGGCCGAGATCGCCCCGGAGCAGGTCGCCGACATAGATCAGGTACTGCTGAATGAGCGGCTTGTCGAGATTGTAGTGGATCGCAAGGTTTTTCAGGATCACCGGCGGCAATGGCCTTTCGCCATCGAAAGGGCCGCCGGGGGCAAGGCGCAAAACAAAAAAGCAGGCTGTGACGGCGATCCACAGAACGGGGATCGTCGATAGCAGGCGACGGAGTGCGTATTTGATCATGGTCGTGGGCCGGTCCTTTCCGCAAAGCGCGGAAAGGACCGTTTTCCCTTACTCTTTCATCGACAGCCAGCGGGTGCGGTGGATGTCTTGGATGTTGTCGACGAAGCCTTCGATCTTCGGCGAAACGACATTCTTCGAGACATAGTAGTAGATCGGCAGAGCGGCGGATTCATCGAGCGCCAACTGCTCGGCCTTCTTGAAGATAGCGGCACGCTTGGTGAGATCCGTCTCGGCGTTGCCTTCCTTGATCATCTTGTCGTACTCGGGATTGGACCAGCGACCGTAGTTCATCTGGACGCCGGTGACGAGCAGGTTCAGGAAATTATCAGGGTCGTTGTAGTCGGCGAGCCAGCCGGCGCGGCCGATTTCGACCTGGCCACGCTGCATCTGGTCGTAATGCACCTTGGTTTCGGCATTGACGAGCTCGACATCGACGCCGAGCGGCTTCCACATGGAAGCGATCGCGACGGCGATGCGCTTGTGGTTGTCGTTGGTGTTGTAGCTGAGCACGGCGTGCAGCGGCTTGTCAGGGCCGAAACCGGCTTCGGTCAGCAGCTTCTTGGCTTCTGCGACCTTCTCGCCATAGGGCAGGTCCTTCCAGGTGACATAGGCCGGTTCGCCGTAATTTGCCGTGCCCGGCGGCACCCAGGAATAGGCCGGCAGTTCGCCGGTTCCGAGGATCTGCGGGCCGATTACTTCGCGGTTGATCGCCATGGAGAGAGCCTGGCGGACACGCTTGTCGCTGAAGGGCGGCTTCTGCGAATTGACGACGTAATAGTAGAGGCCGGAGAAGGGGGCGACATGCGCCTGGCCCGGCAGGTTCTTCTTCATCCACTCGTACTGGTCGGTCGGGAAGTCGGTGAGGATGTCGAACTCGCCGGCGCGGTAGCGCTTCAGCGCGGCTTCCTGATCCTCAAGCACGAAGAACTTTGCGCCGTCAATCTTCAGGTCCTTGGTGTCGTACCACTGGTCGTTCTTGACGGTGGTGACATGCGAGCCCGGAACCCATTCGACCGGCTTGTAAGGGCCGTTGGTGACGATGTTGCCGATCTTGACCCAATCCTGCCCCTTCGCCTCGACGACATGCTTCGGCAGCGGATAGGCTGTGTAATGCATCAGAGCATTGAGGAAATAGGGAGTGGAGTTTTCGAGGGTGATTTCGAGCGTCTTGTCGTCGATCGCCTTGACGCCGAGCTGGTTGAGATCGGTGATCTCGCCCTTGTTGATCTTTTCGGCATTCTTGATGGTGAACTGCAGGTAGGCATAATCGGCGGCATTCTTCGGGTCGACGAGGCGCTGGAAGGCGAAGACGAAGTCTCCTGCCGTTACCGGCTGGCCATCGGACCACTTGATGCCGTCGCGAAGCTTGAAGGTGTAGACTTTGCCGTCAGGCGAAATCGTCCAGCTTTCAGCCTGGCCGGGGATCGGATTATCCTTGGCGTCCTCGGTGACAAGGCCTTCGAAAATGTCACCGGCGATACGGTTTTCCCAGTCGCCGGAAAGCTTCTGCGGATCCAGCGACTGCGGGTCGCCACCATTGTGAATGTTGAGCGTGGCCGCATGGGCCGAAAACGCCAGCAATGTGCCAAGCATTGCAGAGGCGAGAAATTTTTTCGCGGAATGGTTCATGGTGGGTCCACCTTTCTAGGCTTTTCGCCTTTATTAGACATTTGTTCCCGGTGTTTGACCTCTTACGTGCAGGTCAGCGCGCACATTATCGCAAAGGCTTTGCGTTGCAACCCCAAATGCGGAGGATGGAAACGGGTTGTGGACAAGCCTATATACGTCTCCCCCTTGTCATATCGCGACGATGCGTCGCGGCCTTTCGCAACGCCTTCATAACCGCTTCACATGGTTGTCTTTTGTTTCGTCCGCTTTAGTGTGGCGAGCGCAAACGAGGCAGGAGATGTAGCCGATGGCATTGCAGGCAGGCGGGAGTGCGGACTGGTGGCGCGGTGCGGTGATCTATCAGGTCTATCCGCGCTCCTTTCAGGACACCAACAGCGACGGTCTCGGCGATCTCAGGGGAGTCACCCGTCGGCTGCCGCATATCGCCAGCCTCGGCGTCGATGCGATCTGGCTCTCGCCCTTTTTCAAGTCGCCGATGGCCGACATGGGCTACGACGTTTCCGACTATTGCGACGTAGACCCGATCTTCGGCACGCTCGCCGATTTCGACGAGATGATGGGCGAAGCGCACAAGCTCGGCATCAAGGTCGTCATCGACCAGGTGATCTCGCACACCTCCGACCGGCATCCCTGGTTCGTCGAGAGCCGGTCGAGCCGGACCAATCCCAAGGCGGATTGGTATGTCTGGGCCGACCCGAAGCCGGATGGTACGGCGCCGAACAACTGGCTGTCGATCTTCGGCGGGCCGGGCTGGGAATGGGATGGCGTGCGCCGGCAATATTACCAGCACAATTTCCTGACCTCGCAGCCGGACCTCAACTTCCACAGCAAGGCCGTGCAGGATGCGGTTCTCGAGACGGTGAAGTTCTGGCTCGACCGCGGCGTCGACGGCTTCCGCCTGGACACGGTCAACTATTATTTCTGCGACAAGCTGCTGAGAAGCAATCCTCCGCACGAGCCTGATGAGGATGACGCAGGCCTCGATGCGCCCGACAGCAATCCCTACGGTATGCAGAACCACCTCTACGACAAGACGCAGCCGGAAAATGTCGACTTCCTCAAGCGCTTCCGGGCATTGCTCGATCAGTACGAGGACCGCACGACCGTCGGCGAGGTCGGCGACGGGGCGCGTTCGCTGAAGACGGTTGGCGCCTATACGAGCGGCGGCGACAAGCTGCATATGTGCTACACATTCGATCTGCTCGGACCGGATTTCACCGCCGAGCATATTCGTGGTTGCGTCGAAGCCTTCCAGAAAGCGGTAACCGACGGCTGGGTCTGCTGGGCTTTTTCCAACCATGACGTCATGCGTCATGTCAGCCGCTTTGCGCAGACGGAAGAAGAGCGGGCTGTCATCGCCAAGCTGGCGATCTCGGTGCTGGCGGCGTTGCGCGGTTCGATCTGCCTCTACCAGGGCGAGGAACTCGGCCTGCCCGAGGCGGAACTGGCCTTCGAAGACCTGCGCGACCCCTACGGCATCCGCTTCTGGCCGGCCTTCAAGGGCCGCGATGGATGCCGCACGCCGATGCCCTGGGAAGCAGGCAAGGCGCATGCGGGCTTCACCTCCGCGGAAAAGAGCTGGCTGCCGGTGCCTTACGAGCAGGCAGCGCTTTCCGTAGATACGCAGGAGGCGAGCGAGAGCTCGGTGCTGCATCACTACCGCAGGACGCTCGAATTCCGGAAGAGCCACCCGGCGCTGATCAACGGCGGCATGACCTTCATCGGCACCAACCAGGATCTGCTCGCCTTCACTCGCGAAAAGAACGGTGAAAAACTGCTCTTCATTTTCAATCTGACGCGCAAACCGGCGGAATTCCGCCTGCCTGATGGCATGGTGCTCGGGGAAACGCTTGAGATGCCGGGCTTCGAGGCGGTGGCGGGCGCGGGATCGGTGAAGCTTGCGGCGCTCGATGGGTTTTGCGCGCGCGTTTGATGTTCGTGCTGCCATATCCATGAAGACGAGGGCCAAAGGTTGGCCCACTGCGGAGTCAGCCCTGGAATTGCATCACCCAATCAGCGCGAACTTGTCGACGTCCACCATGCCGCGGTCGGATATTTTCAGGTGCGGGATGACCGGCAGCGGCAGGAAGGCGAGCTGGAGGAAGGGTTCCTCCAGCGTGGCGCCTAGTGCCAAGGCGGCTTTGCGCAGATGATGGAGCGTATCGCGGACCGTCTCGTAGGGCTCGAGGCTCATCAGGCCGGCGATGGGCAGGGCGATTTCGCCGGTGACCTTGCCGTCTTCGACGACGACAAAGCCGCCCTTGATCTCGCCGAGGCGGTTTGCGGCACGCGCCATGTCGTCCTCGCTGACACCGACCACGCAGATATTGTGGCTGTCATGGCCGACGGTCGAGGCGATCGCACCCTTCTTCAGGCCGAAGCCTTGGACGAAGCCATTGGCATGGTTGCCATTCTTGCCGTGGCGCTCGATGACGGCGACCTTGATGATATCGTTGGCAAGATCGACCGTCGTCTCATTGCCCCTGACGGGCAGGCGATAACGGCGATGCTCGGTGATGATCTTGCCCGGCATGACGCCGATGACAGGCGTCTCGCCCTCGGCGACCGGCACGCCGAAATGGGCGGCGTTGACGGGCCGGGCCTTGACGCTGTCGAGGCCGATCGGGGCAACCGGTCTGCGCGAGGAAAACAGTGCATCGGTGACGCGGCGGCCGGCGGAAAAGACCATGTCGGCACGGCAGTTTTCCAGGCTGTCAAGAACCACCAGATCGGCGCGCCAGCCCGGCGCGACCAGGCCACGGTCTTTGAGGCCGAAGGCGCGGGCGGCCGAAATCGAGGCGGCGCGGTAGATCGCCAGGGGCTCGACGCCGCTTGCGATCGACGTGCGGATCATGTGATCGAGATGGCCCTGTTCGGCGATATCGAGCGGATTGCGGTCGTCGGTGCAAAGCGCGAGGAAGGGTGAAAGCCGCTCGGTGATAATGGGTATCAGCGCCGCGAGATCCTTGGAGACCGAACCCTCGCGCACGAGGATGTGCATGCCCTTGCGGATCTTTTCCAAGGCTTCGCCGGCGGTCGTGCATTCGTGCTCGGTGCGGATGCCGGCCGAGAGGTAACCGTTGAGGTCGTTGCCTGAGAGCAGTGGCGCGTGACCGTCGATATGGCCGCCCTGGAAGGCGTCGAGCTTGGCCATGCAGACGGGATCCTTGTGGATCACGCCGGGGAAATTCATGAATTCGGCAAGGCCGATGACCTTCGGATGGTGGCGGAAGGGCAGGAGGCGCTCGATCGGCAGATCGGCGCCGGAGGTTTCGAGATGCGTCGCCGGAACGCAGGAGGAGAGCTGGACACGGATGTCCATGATCGTCTCCAGCGCGGATTGGAGAAAGAATTCGATGCCGGCGGTTCCGAGCACATTGGCGATTTCGTGCGGATCGCAGATGGCGGTGGTGACACCATAGGGCAGAACGCAGCGATCGAATTCATGCGGTGTGACGAGCGAAGATTCGATGTGCAGATGCGTGTCGATGAAGCCGGGAACGACGATCCTGCCCGAGATATCGATCTCGGTTTCGCCCTCATAATTGCCTGAGGTGCCGACGATGCGATCGGCGCCGATCGCAATGTCCGACTGGACGAGTTCGCCGGTGACGAGATCGAAGAAGCAGCCGCCCTTCAGCACGATATCGGCCGGCACACGGCCAACGCCCTGATCGATGAGACGTTCGAGCTTCGTGGTCATGGATTGCTACCTCTTCGATTGTTTTTCTGCCGCTGGTGCCGAACGGATGCTGGAAACATTTGGATTGTATTTCCCGCTGCTTTTGCCTCGGTGGCAGCAGTGCTAGTGAAGCGAGAATACAGATGTCGTTTTCCAACTCAAGGTCATGATATGAAAGCAATTATTTCGGCAGCCTGCGCAGCGGTTTTTCTGTAGAGCGGCTGTGCGACGACAACCACAACTCAGAATTGGGCCAAATTCACAATCGACGAGCACGGAAGAGTTAGCGATGTCACCTTCGAGAAGTCATCTGGAAGCGACATTATGGACGCGAGCCTTAAGCGCGGTGTTATTTCTCGTTTCTACGAGGTAGTTCCTAAGCCTCTGCCCAACAGGACCTATCTTCAGCCGCTGGTTCTCGTTACGCCCACTACGCTGGAAGACTATATGCGTCAGGATGCGAAGACGGCCGACTGATGGGCCGTTCAGCCTCCGCAAATGCAAATCGGGCGCCGTAAAGCGCCCGATCCTGTTTCGGCGGACCCGTCGATTATTCGGCGGCGACGATCTTGCCGGCTTCCCACTTGTAGAGCGAGAAGCTCTGCGAGGTCAGGTCGCCGGTCTCGCCGTAGGTGACCTTGCCGATGGCGGTCGGGATCTCCTTGCCGTCCTTCAACGCGGTCGCGACGGCTTCCGCATCCTCGGCGCTGCCGGCCTTCTCGATGCCGGCTTTCAGCACTTCGACGGCGGCATAGGCGTTCAGCGTGAAGGCCTCGGCCGGGATGTTCTTGGCGGCGAGCGCATCGGCTGCGGCTTTGGAATCCGGGCTCTTGGTGGCGTCCGAAGCGTTGGTGAAGATCGTGCCTCCTGCCGCATCCGTGCCGATTGCCCAGAATTCGGTGTTGGAGAGTCCGTCGCCGCCGATGATCGTCGCGTTGGCGGCGAGGTCATGGAGCTGGCGGGCGAGTAGGCCGCCTTCCGGGTGGTAGCCGCCGAAATAGACCACGTCGACTTTCTCGGACTTGATGCGGGTGGTGAGCGCGCTGAAATCCTTGTCACCAGGCGTGATCGCGTCATTGACGACTTCGGTGATGCCGCCGGCGTTCAGCGTCGCCTTGAAGGCGTCGGCGAGGCCCTTGCCGTAGGCGCCTTTGTCGTTGACGATGGCGACGCGCTTGTCCTTGAAATTCTTCAGCACATATTTGGCGGCGACTTCGGCCTGCTGGTCGTCGCGGCCGCAGGTGCGCAGCACGTTGGTCAGACCGCGCTTGGTCAGGTCGGGGGCCGTCGCGGTCGGGGTGACCATCAACACGCCGTTTTCAGCAAGCACGTCCGAAACGGGAATGGCGACGCCCGATGTCACCGGGCCGACGACGAAGCGGATGCCGTCGCCGACGACCTTGTTGGCGGCGGAAACGCCCTGTTTCGGTTCGCCGGCATCATCGGCCAGTTCGAGGACGACCTTCTCGCCGAGAATTCCGCCTTTCTTGTTGATCTCGTCGACGGCGGTCTGCGCACCGTTCTTCACCTGGTCTCCATAGGCGGCGACGGGGCCGGTCAGCGGAGCGATCAGGCCGATGGTGATATCGGCATGGGCAAGCGGCGCAAAGGCGAGTGACGCGACGAGGGTCGCCGTCAATGTCTTGAGGGTCATTGTCTGTCTCCTTGGATGGGGTCATTCGACCCGCGATGAGGTGCCGCGCCGTATTCCGGATCGTTCAACGGCCCCAGGCCGTGCCAAGGACGATCGATATCGGCGCGATCAATGCGCCCTCCGGCCATATTTGGCTCGGACGGGTGCAACGGCAAGATTTCTAGGAATTTTGGTGAGATTTCGCAAGTTGATAACAAAATGAAACGAGAATCGAGCCGATTCGGCGCGAAATAATCCAAAATCATCGATCGTGACGCCGTCTGCAGATCTCTGGAGGATGCTGTACCCTCATCTGCGGGTGCTGATGAACCTGCCGAATTTCGCGAAACTCTTCGTCTTTCTGAATAGTCGAATTCCGTTTTGAGATTAACACTTGATTCTACCAATTAGAGTAGAATCATTGTTCGTGCATATATTGCTGCGATGCAAAAGAACGGTCGATAATAAACAGAGAGATATTTCAGGAACAGAGATCTTGATGCTCAAGCGTATCGAAGCCAGACAGGTGCGCAACGGAATGTTTGTGGAGGCGATCGAGGGTGTATGGCAGGATCCTCTTCTGTCCAAGCGAAGATTTCTGCTGCGCCGTGAAGTCGATGCCCTGAAGCTTCGCAAGAGCGGCATTGAAGGTGTTATCATCAACACCAGCAGAGGCCTCGACATCGACGGTCTGCCAGGCGGCAATATCGAGATCGACACCAAGGCGGCACGCGAGACCATCCAGAAATCCGTGCAGGTGCTGGAAAGCGTTTTCGGCCGTCTCCAGCATGGCGATGGGATCAGCTTCGATCAGGTGGCGCCGGTGATTTCCTCGGTCTCCAAGTCGATGGATGACAATCCGACTATTTTTCTGAGCGTTACGCGTCTGAAATCCAAGGACGAAGTGACGTTTCTGCATTCCCTTTCGGTGAGTGCGCTGATGATCCTTTTCGGCCGTCATCTCGGACTTGACGAGACGACCGTGCAGACGCTCGGCACAGCAGGATTGCTGCACGACGTCGGCAAGCTGGAAATTCCGCTCGAGATCCTCAACAAGGAAGGGCGCCTCGACGAGGACGAGATCAAGATGATCCGCGATCATCCGGAAAAGGGGCATGCAATCCTGTCACGCCAGGAAGGCATGCCGGAGATCGTTCTCGACGTCTGCCTGAACCATCATGAGCGTATCGACGGCAAGGGCTATCCCCGCAGGCTTTCCGAGACGCAGGTCAGCTTCCATGCGCGTCTTGCTGCGATTTGCGACGTCTATGACGCCATGACCTCCGTGCGGCCGTACAAGGCGCCATGGAGCGCCAGCCAAGCACTGAAATGGATGCTTGGCAACGAAGGGCAATTCGATCGACGGCTGCTGAAGAAATTTGCCCTCTGCCTTTCCGTCGCCGCCGTGACTTGAGGCCTATCGGTCTTCCCAACAAAAGGGCCTGCATGGATCTACAGCGCCGCGCGTCTTTTCAGACGCGCAAAGGACGCTGTAACACTTTGAATTGCTGCATCGATTCCGATTTAAGGAATTATGCAGGAGATTCGCCGCAGGCCGTGATGCCCGAAGTCTTCAGAGCTTTCTCAAATGTTGTTCTGCAGGATGGTCCGCAGCTTGCCGAAGAGCTCGTCGATGTGGTGCTTCTCGATGATCAGCGGCGGGGAGAGTGCGATGATATCGCCGGTGGTGCGGATGAGCAGGCCGCTTTCATAGGCTTTCAGGAAAGCGGTGAAGGCGCGTTTGGTGGGCTCGCCGGCGATCGGGTCGAGTTCGATCGCGCCGATCAGCCCTGTGTTCCTGATGTCGATGACATTGGGGCAGTCCTTCAGCGAATGCAGCGCGTCGGCCCAGTAATCGGAAAGCTCGGCGGCGCGTGTCAGCAGGCCCTCTTCCTTGTAAGTGTCGAGCGTGGCGAGCGCGGCGGCGGAGGCGATCGGGTTGCCGGAATAGGTGTAGCCGTGGAAGAACTCGATCATGTGTTCCGGGCCGTTCATGAAGGCATCATGAATCTCGGAGGTGACGAAGACGGCGCCCATCGGAATGACGCCGTTGGTCAGTCCCTTGGCGGCGGTGATCATGTCGGGCTTGACGTCGTAATATTGCGCGGCAAAGGGGGCGCCGAGGCGGCCGAAGCCGGTGATGACCTCGTCGAAGATCAGAAGGATGCCGTGTTTGGTGCAGATCTCGCGCAGCTTCTGCAGGTAGCCCTTCGGCGGGATCAGGACGCCGGTCGAGCCCGCCACCGGCTCGACGATGACGGCGGCGACGGTGGAGGCGTCATGCAGGGTGACGATGCGCTCGAGCTCGGTGGCGATGTCGCCGCCATGCTCGGGCTCGCCGCGGGTGAAGTTGTTCTTGCCGGGCTGGTGGGTGTGCGGCATGTGGTCGACGCCGGTCAGAAGCGTGCCGAACATCTTGCGGTTGGTGACGATGCCGCCGACGGAGATGCCGCCGAAATTGACGCCGTGATAGCCGCGCTCGCGACCGATCAGGCGGAAGCGTGATCCATTGCCCTTCACACGGTGATAGGCGAGCGCCACCTTGAGCGCGGTCTCGACGGATTCGGAACCGGAGTTGGTGTAGAGAACGTGGTTCAGGCCTTCAGGGGCAATGTCGACCAGGCGGTTCGCCAGTTCGAAGGCCTTGGGGTGGCCGAGCTGGAAGGCCGGCGCGTAATCGAGTTCGCCGGCCTGCTCGCGGATCGCCTCGGTGATCTTCGGGCGGCAGTGGCCGGCATTGACGCACCAGAGGCCAGCCGTGCCGTCCAGCACCTGACGACCGTCATGGGTCGTATAGTACATGTCCTTGGCGCCGACGAACAAACGCGGCTCCTTCTTGAACTGGCGATTTGCCGTAAACGGCATCCAGAAGGCGCGAAGATCGTTCGGTGCATTGAGGCGATTGGACATGCTGTTCTCCTGGCCGCCGACGGCCCTTTCCCGGGGCTTCACGCCCATATTTTTACTGCCCGGTCAAATTATCAGGGCTTCCCAAGGCGTCAACGGGAAAAGTCCCCAGAGCCCCTCCTGACAGGAGGCCGAACTTGCTTGGCTCGATCCGGAAATATCCAGGGTCAGGCACTGCAGGCTGGCCGTCATCAATCCTTTGCCTCGGCTTGTTACAAAAACCGATGGCTCGCAAGGCGCAATTGCATTTCACCAATTCACTGAAATCAAAAGATATTTCGATCGGAGATACTTATGTCTGACCGCCAGAAGACAAGGGCGCGCCCCACGCGGCGCCATGCATTCGCGCCAAGTTATGGCGCCATTCTCGAAGAGGGCGTTCGCCGCCGCAGCGTGCTCAAGGGCTTTCTCGCAGCGATGGGCGCTGCGGCACTTTCGCCGGCGCTTGGAACCGGTCATGCCGAGGCTGCCGGCTCCAGCCTGACATTTCCGGAACTCAAGCGCGTGCGTGATACCGCCGACCACTGGCCGGAGGGTTACGATCGCCAGATCCTGGCACGCTGGGGTGATGCACTGTTTGCCGACAGCCCCGAATTCGATATCGCGACGCTGGACGGCAAGGCGGCCGAGCGTCAGTTCGGCTACAACAATGACTTCACGCAGTTTCTGCCGCTGCCCTGGGGCGAGAAGAACTCTGACCATGGGCTCATGGTCGTCAGCCATGAATATGCAACGCCTTTCCTGATGTTTCCCGGCCTGACCGACGAAAACTATCGCGAGAAGCTGACGAACAATCAGATCCGCGCCATCATGGCCGCCCTCGGCGTCTCGATCTTCGAAGTGAAGAAGACGGACGGCAAATGGGCGATCGTCAAGGACGGCAAATATAATCGCCGCGTTCACATGAGCACTGAAATCGCCATCTCCGGTCCCGCAGCCGGCGACGACCGTCTGAAGACCAAGGCCGATCCGACCGGCACGGTCGTCTTCGGCACGATCTCGAACTGCAACGGCGGCATCACGCCCTGGGGCACGATGCTTTCAGGCGAGGAAGGCGCGATGGACGTCTTTTCCGGCGACTACAAGAAATTGCCGAACCAGGAGCTGGTCGAGCGCCAGGGCTGGGACGAGGACGAGAACGATATCTATTCCATCAGCCGCGTCGAGCCGCGCTTCAAGTTCGAGGAAGAGCCGAATGAATGGATGCGTTTCGACTGGGTGGTCGAGATCGACCCGTTCGATCCGACGGCAAAGCCGGTCAAGCGCACCTCGCTCGGCCGCATGACGCATGAAGGCGCCCAGTGTTGCGTCGCCCCTGACGGCCGCGTGGTGGTCTTCATGGGCGATGACGACGACTTCGAATATATCTACCGTTTCGTCACCCGCGATCCCTGGAACCCGAACGACCGCGCCGCCAACAAGGATCTGCTCGACCACGGCACCCTCGCGGTTGCCAAGTTCGAAAGCGACGGCACGATGCGTTGGATCCCGCTTATTGCTGGCGAGGGGCCACTGAGCGCCGAAGCCGGCTTCAAGAGCCAGGCCGACGTCGTGCTGGCGACGCGCGCCGCCGCCGATCTCGTCGGCGCCACACCGATGGACGGGCCGGAAGGCTTCATCCCGCATCTCGGCACCGGCAAGCTTTATGTCGCCATGACCGAGAACGAGGACCGGCTGCCCAAGGTTGAGGGCGGCGACGAGAAGGAGATGGTCAACATCGCCAATCCGCGCGGCCCCAACCCGCACGGTCACCTGCTGGAACTCGCAGCACCTGGCGGTCCCGAAAAGCCGGATTACGCAGCCGAGAGCTTCAAATGGGACGTCTTCATCCTCTGCGGCGATCCTGCCAAGGCTGAGGATCAGACGATGTTCCATCCGGCCACGACCTCGGCCGGCTGGTTCACAGACCCCGACAATCTAGCAGTCGATCCAGCCGGACGCCTCTGGGTTACCACCGACGGCCCGCCGCCGGAAGGCATTGCCGATTCCGTCTATGTGATGGATACCGAAGGCCCGGGCCGGGCATTGCCGAAGCTGTTCTATATTGCGCCCGTCGGCTCGGAAACCTGTTCGCCGACCTTCACTGCGGATGGCACCAGCGTCTTCCTCTCGGTCCAGCATCCGGGCGAATTGCGGATGGCCGATAACGAAGATGCGAGCTCGATGGAGGATGCCGGCACCAACTGGCCCGACTTCAAGCCCGGCATGCCCGCCCGCCCGGCGCTGGTGGTACTGAGCCGCGCCGATAACGGCGTGGTTGGCAGCTAAAGCATATCGCGCAAAAGTGTACAGTGGTTTTGCGAGAACGATATGCGAAGGCCTAAACCGCGAGGAGCGAATCTGAAAGATCGCGACGCGCTTTAGAGCATGTTGCGCAACCATGCAGGGCGGTTTTGAAAAGGCACGACCGGCAAATCGGAAGATTTGCCGGTCGCCATAAGGTTCAGGTGCTGAAATATCGTTGCCAAGCCTCCGGGAACATCCCCTTCAGCAGGACATCGGCCGACATTCATGTCAGCGCTATCATCAAGCGGCGGATCTATTTCTGTTCTGCACGAGGTAGATGTCTTCGAGCGTTGCCAGAATCTTCATGACCGGCTCGGAGGTGCTCGAATAATAGATGGTTTGTGCGTCCCGGCGGGTCTTGACCAGCTTTTGAGCGCGCAGCTTCGACAGGTGCTGTGAAAGAGCCGACTGGCTGAGCCCGACCTGCGTCGCAAGCACGCCGACGGCCACTTCGCCCTTCACGAGGCTACACAGGATCAGCAATCTCTTCGGATTGGCCATGGCCGATAATAAAGCTGCCGCCACGGTCGTGTGATCGGCCAAATCAGAGGTTTCCATATGTTATCTTCCTAATGCGAAACGTACATCAAGTGTATTGGCGCAGGCCGCCAGCCGGGATTTTGACTGACATCAAAAACTAGCAACTGAGCTCGAAGATTGTATATACCTAAATTTAAGGTATCGAGTATGCTATTTTAGATATGTTTGAACAAATGTGATCGGCATCCACAGCGAGGGTTTCGAACTCGTATCGCAGCAGAAAATCGCCGGAAATCATGTCGAAACCTGAGAGATCGATACCACAAATGCGCCAAGAGCCCGATTCCGGCGCCTTTAGCCTGGTAGCAAGGCTTTCCTCAACATCGGGATAGCGTTCTATTAAATCTCGCACTGTTTCCGCCGCCCCGGCGGCAATCTCCTCATTCGCGGCCGACTGGATTACGAGATCTTTCCCATCGAGTTGGTAGGCGCGGCCGAAGCCGCCATTGAGGCTGGCTGTTTCCGGCTTGAGACGAAAGAACAGGAAATCAGGAAAGTCGATATAAAGCTTCGCCTTGGTGTGGCGAGCGAGAAACCGCGTGCGGATGCGCTCGTAGAATGCATTGCTGCGCTCGACGGATTCTGCCACGCACTGGGTCGTCAGACGAGGATAGGCGAGGGGATCCCCCTTGCCGGGCTCGCCGGTCAGGAGCGAGGCGCGCGGGTCTCTGGCCAGCGCCCTGGTATGGGCCGACAGCTGCGAAACCAGGATGACCGGTGTGCCGTCGATATCGGTGGCGACCAGCACGCGGCTGGCGGAGGGAAAGCCGGTCTCAGGGTCGAGAACGGCAATCGCCGCGTGCCGGGCGGAGCGCAGAAGCACGCGGGCGAGCTTGCGGGCATCGTCGTCGGTTTCGCGTAAGGGCGAGGGCTGATCTTTCATATCCGCTTTGTGACAAAGCGGATGGAAAACATCAAGCGTCCTGCTTGCGGCGATGGCGGGTGAGACCGGCGACGATATCCTGAGCCGAGATGGTGCCGACGATCGCGCCGTTCTCGACGATGCCGATACTGCCCGGCTGGCGGGCAAGGGCATCGAGGATATCGATGAGCGGGGTCGCGGCGCGGGCTGTGGCGCTGACGCTCATGCCGGCGGCAGTCTGGCCGAGGCCCGGCTGCATGACGTCGGCTGCCGTCAGCATATTGATCGGATTGAGGTTCTGCACGAAATCGGCGACATACTGGTCTGCGGGGTTCTTGACGATATCGTGCGGCGTCCCGCACTGGATGATGCGGCCGCTTTCCATGATGGCAATGCGATTGCCGATGCGGAAGGCCTCGTCGAGATCGTGGCTGACGAAGAGGATGGTCTTCTTCAGCCGCCGCTGGAATTCCAGGAGCTCATCCTGCAGGCGGGTGCGGATCAATGGGTCGAGCGCCGAGAAAGGCTCGTCCATGAGCAGGATCGGGGCGCCGGTGGCAAAGGCGCGGGCGAGCCCGACACGCTGCTGCATGCCGCCGGAAAGCTCGTTGACTTTGCGGCCTGCCCATTTCGTCAAGTTGACGAGTTCAAGCTGTTCGCCGACGCGGAGCTTGCGTTCGGCTTCCGGCATGCCGGCGAGCTCGAGACCGAAGCCGACATTGTCGGCGACTGTGCGCCAGGGCAGGAGGGCGAATTGCTGGAACACCATGGAGACTGTGTGGGTGCGCAGGTCGCGTAGCGCCTTGGCATTGCATCTATAGGGGTTGACGGGGCCGGTGGCCGCCGAGACCGCGACATCGCCACGCACCACGGGAGCGAGCCCGTTGACGGCGCGCAGCAGCGTCGACTTGCCGGAGCCGGAAAGACCCATCAGCACCAGGATCTCGCCTTCCTCGATCGTCAGCGAGGCGTTGGCCACACCGAGCACCAGACCGGTGGCGGCGCCGATCTCGTCGCGCGATTTGCCCTGGTCGACCATGGCAAGCGCGGTTTCCGGCCGATCGCCGAAAACGATGCTGACATTGTTAAAGCTTACCGCGGTCATGCAGCGCCTCCTTCACCCGTGGTGCGGAACATCCGGTCGAGAATGATTGCCAGGATGACGATGCAGAAGCCCGCCTCGAAGCCCTTGGCGATATTGACGGTGTTCAGCGCACGGACGACGGGCACGCCAAGCCCGGGAGCGCCGACAAGGGCGGCGATGACGACCATCGACAGCGACAGCATGATGGTCTGGGTGAGACCCGCCATGATCTGCGGCGTGGCGTAGGGAAGCTCGATCTTGCGCAGCACCTGTATCGGTGTCGCGCCGAAAGCGACGGCGGCTTCGACGAGGGACGGCGGCGTCGAGATGATGCCGAGGCGCGTCAGCCGGATCGGCGCGGGGATTGCGAAAATGACGGTCGCGATCAGGCCCGGCACCATGCCGAGGCCGAACAGGATGAGCGCCGGGATCAGATAGACGAATGTCGGTATGGTCTGCATGAGATCGAGCACCGGGCGCATGGCGGCATAGACCCAAGGGCGGCGGGCGGCGGCAATGCCGAGCGGAATACCGATTACCATACAGACGAAGGTGGCGGCGAGCACAAGAGCGAGCGTCTCCGTCGTTTCCTTCCAATAGTCCTGGTTCACGATCAGCAGCAGCCCGAGACAGGTGAAGACGGCGACCGCGATCGACCGGCGCAGCCAAAAGGCGATGGCGGTGATGGCAGCGATGACGATCAGCGGATGAGGCTTCTGCAGCACGAAGAGCAGGCCGTCTATGGCGCTCGACAGCAGGAAGGCGACCTGGTTGAAGAACCATTCGCCGTTCGAGGTCAGCCAATCCACGAAGGATTTGGCCCAGGGGCCAACGGGAATCTTAAATTCGGTGATCCAATTCAAGGGCGCGCCTATCCAGAAAAACAACAATCGGACAAAAATGAAACGGGGCGGCGAGCCGCCCCGTTCATATCATCAAAGGCCGAGCCCGGTCTTGGCGGCCGCGAGGGCTTCGCCGCTGCCGTCGCGGGTCTTGACGCCCGCAAGCCAGGGCTCGAGCGCTGCGGGGTTCGCCTTCAGCCATTCGGAAGCCGCAGCTTCCGGTTCCTTCCCGTCGTTGAGGATCTTGCCCATGATCTGGTTCTCCATGTCGAGGGAGAACTTCAAGTTCTTCAACATCATGCCGACATTCGGGCATTCGTCGAGATAACCGGCACGCACGTTGGTGAAGACCTTGGCACCGCCGAAGTCAGGACCGAAGACCTTGTCGCCGCCTGTGAGGTAGGTCAGCTTGAAGTTGGTGTTCATCGGATGGGGTTCCCAGCCGAGGAAAACAACGGGCTTGCCCGATTTATCGGCACGGGCGACCTGGGCGAGCATGCCCTGTTCGGAGGATTCGACGACTTCCATATCCTTCAGGTCGAACTCGTTCTTCTCGATCATGTCCATGACGAGGCGGTTGCCGTCATTGCCGGGCTCGATGCCGTAGATCTTGCCGTCGAGATCGTCCTTGTGAGCGGCGATATCCTTGAAGTCCTTGATGCCGAGTTCTGCACCCTTGGCGTTGGTTGCGAGCGTGTACTTGGCGCCGACGAGGTTCGGGCCGAAGGATTCGACCGACTTGTCATCGAGATAGGGACGGACGTCCTTCTCCTGCGTCTCCATCCAGTTGCCGAGGAAGACATCGATGTCCTTGTTCTTCAGCGAGGTATAGGTGACCGGCACCGAGAGAACCTTGACGTCGGTCTGGTAGCCGATGCTCTTCAGGATGACGGATGCGGTGGCGGTGGTGGCGGTGATATCCGTCCAGCCGACGTCCGAGAAATGAACGGTGGAGCAGCTGTCGGGATCGGCAGCGAAGGCGGCGGTCGCAACGGAGAGGGCGGCGACGGCAGTTGCGGTAACGAATTTGAACGTGCTTGTTGTTTTCATTTTAGACTCCCAGTCTTTAAGTTCCCAAGCCAACCATCAATAACCGAGTTTGACAAGCGACCTCAGTGCGTTTGCGCCGTATCGACCCATGCGATTGCGACGTCGGCGGATTTTTTCGCAATGCCTTGTTTTCGGGGCTTTCGGCGGTTTTCGAGCCGGATTCCTGTGATTATCGCTCTCTCAGGGCTTTTCTTTGCCATTCCAGCTTTCAATAAGCCGATCAAGGAGAAATCGGATGGCAAAACTCTATTTCAACTACTCGACGATGAACGCCGGCAAGTCGACGATGCTGCTGCAGGCCTCCTATAATTACCAGGAGCGCGGCATGCGCACGGTGCAACTGATCGCCGCCTTCGACGAGCGCGCGGGCCGAGGCGTCATCGGCTCGCGGATCGGCTTGGAGGCGAGCGCCATTCCCTTCGAGCCGCATGAGGATCTGTTCCGGTTGGTCGCGACGCTGAGCGGCCAAGGGGCGCCGATTTCCTGCATCTTCGTCGACGAGGCGCATTTTATGACACCCGTCCATGTCTGGCAGCTTGCTCGCGTCGTCGACAGGCTCGGCATCCCTGTGATGGTTTACGGGCTGAGAACCGATTTCCAGGGCAAGCTGTTTCCGGCCTCGCAGGAACTGCTGGCGATCGCTGACGAAATGCGCGAGGTGCGCACGATCTGCCATTGCGGGCGCAAGGCGACGATGGTTGTGCGGCTCGACGCGGAAGGAAAGGTGTTGCACGAAGGCGCGCAGATCGATGTCGGCGGCAATGAGAAATATGTCTCGCTCTGCCGCAGGCACTGGGATGACGCGATGAACGGTGCCTGGATCGCCGAGCCGGTCTAAGGTCGGCGACGCTGCCTGTTTTCTTTGGCGCCGCAAGCGACTAGCTTGGGGGCAGGAGATTCCCTGGAGAGGCTTGGTGCGCAAACCCCCGCCATTCGACAGCCAGTATGAAGCCGCAGGCAGCCTTGTCGAAAGGATTGCGGCCGAGGGAGCCTATTGCGTGGCCGCTATCGGCGCCTTCAGCGGCGACGAAACACGATCGGCCGACGAGGTCTTCCTCGAGCAGAATGCCCGCTTCCAGGCCCATATCGCCGATGCTGCGGGGCTCGACGCCCAACTGGCCGAGCTGGTCTTTTCCCTCGACCGGCTGACGGCCGAGGTCTCAGCCGATCTCGACAGTTTCCGGGGGTTGACGCTGCGCGAGAAGATGGCCGGCTGGGTGTCGCGCCAAAGGATGTGGCGCATGTATACCGAACGCGTGCGTGAGGCGCCCGTCATCGAGCGGCTGCTCGACCTTTTGACGAAATCGGACGCGCTCGCGGGGCTGATCGCCGGCCAGCGCGCCGCGATCACCGAACGGCACAAGGCCGCCGAACTCAGCCTTGTCGATATCGTCGAGCAGCGGCGCCGGCTAGTCGTTTCCATCGATATCGCCCGCCTCAAGATGAAGGAACTCAATGCCAAGGCGCTGACGACGCAAGGCCGTATCGGCGTCTATGGGAACAGGGCGCATTGGGAGCAGATGGAGGCGGAGCGGCGGGCGCTGAAGGCGGAGGCCGAGCGGATTTCCGCCGGGGAGCATGAGATGCGCGACGACAGCCAGCGGCGCGAGCGCTTCATCGGTCTGTTCCAGGCCTTCGTCGATTCGTTGAACGGCCGGATCGCCGCCTGCAACGCGCTGCTGCGCAAGCTGTTGATCGACGTGGAGGAGCGCCTGATCATCTACCAGGCGCAGGTCGATACCGACCGGCCGGGCATGAAGGTGAGGATCAAGCCGGAGCTCTTTCCCGATATCGCCGCACCGATCAGGTTGTTCGAGAAAGGCATGCTGGTCGCCCAGGATCTGGAGCGGCGCAAGAGCCGCGCCGATCTCGAATTCGCCAGAAGGTTTCCGACCTATGCCGAACCGCCGCCGGAAACATCGGGAGCGCCTCTGATCGACACGGCCCGCAGGTCTTTTCGTTTCAGCCTGCCTTTCCTGCGCTCCTGACCAGCAAGGGCGCGGGCAGTATCCCTCTTGCGCAATGCTTTCATTCCGTAAAAACGAAGGGCTCGTGTTGTGCTCGGCCCATCGAGCGCATATGTGGGATGCAGCGGGGCGGCAATGTCCCGATGTTCGCCTCGCCTGACAGGAGACGACAATGCTTGACCGGATAGCCGGTTTTTTCAGGCTGATCGGCCAGATGATCGGCCGCTGGGCCCGCCTGTTTTCCGCCTGGGCCTTCTGGCCCTTTCTTGCCGCGCACGGCTGGTATCAGCGCCGGAGCTGGATGATCCGGCTGCCGGTCATCGCTTTCGTGGCGCTGCTGGTCGCCCTCTACGGTTATTTCTTCTTGCAGACGCAGGTCTGGACGAATTTCAACCCCGCCTTCGTCGATCAGTACCGGCTTTCCGAACGCAAGGTTGCCGCCGGGCAAGAAGTGCCGGCCGCCGAGGGCGCCAATACGACGGGGCCGAAGACCTGCCAACGCTCGGCGATCGTCGACGTAGCGGCCGATCTGACCGATTTCAACGTCAACCAGAACGCATGGATCTCCTCCATGCTGCTCTACAAGATGGGCTTCTTCGGCATCGACTGGGATCACACGCCTTTCCTCGACAACAAGGCGTCCTTCCAGCGCGGCGTCAACCAGGCGGTCCGGCGGACTTCGGCGGAGCTTGTCGATACGCTTGGGCGGGTGCGCGGCACGTCGGGCATCAACAACGATCTGCAGAGCGCGCGCGGCAATCTGCAGTTCGACGAAAACAGCTGGTATTTTGGGCTCAATCCCTTCGGGCCGAAGACGCCGACTCCTTCCTATTACCGCTCGGCGATCGGCAGTCTGCGCAAGTTCAACACCGATCTCGCCCTCTGCAACGTCATTTTCGACGGCCGCGCCGACAATCTGATGCAGTTCATCGATCGCATCGCCAACGATCTCGGCGGCACCTCCGACATGCTCGCCGAACGCTCGGAAAACCACAATCGCGGCTGGTTCGATACGCGCGCCGACGACCGGTTCTGGTTCGCTTACGGCCAGCTCTACGGCTATTATGCGATCATGGCGGCCGCCCAGGCGGATTTCTCGCAGGTGCTGGCGGAACGCAATCTCGGAGCGATCTGGGGCGGGACCATGCGGCAGTTCCAGTCGGCGCTGCGCATCCAGCCGGCGATCATCTCGAACGGGCGCGAAGACGGCTGGATCATGCCGAGCCATCTCGCCACCATGGGCTTCTATATTCTGAGGGTGCGCTCGAACCTCGTCGAGGTTCGCTCGGTGCTTGACCGCTAAAACGTCTGGAGTCAGCGGGGTTTCGTGTTGTCCTCGAAGCCGACGACGCGCAGTTTCTCGACGAATTCATAGGTGATGCCGACAATGCCGCGGCCGCTTCCATCGTTTCGAAAGCGGCCGACGCTACGCACCAGCTTGTAGCCGCCAAGCCGGTTGTCGACGCGATAAACGAAGTGGAAGCCGACGCCGTGAAGGCTCGCCTCTTCGAAGGTTTGGGCGATCAGGCCGCGGTCCTCCTCGTGGATGCGCGACATCAGCTCTGTCAGGTTGACAGGGCCGTCGCTGTAGGAGAGGCCGAAGATCGCGTGGACATCCTCGCTGGCAAAGAAATGTCCTGTCTCGATGTCGATGCGCCAGAAACCGAAAAGACGATAGGCAGCAAGCATCTGGACAACTTCCGCATCGGTGATGCCGATGTGGGCGCGGGATTGTTCCGTCTTGTCAATAACGGGCTGTTCGAAATGAAGAGGCACGATTCCCCCAGATCACGGGACGACGTGCCGACTCTCTTCTGATTCCTCAGTTGATCAGCTTCAATCGAATTGCCTTAGCTACCAACTGGGTCCGGTTGACGCAATCGAGTTTTTTGATCGCGTTCGTCATATAGGCGTTCACCGTATGATCCGAGAGCGTGAGGATCTGACCGATTTCGATCGAGGTCTTGCCCTGGGCAGTCCAGCGCACAACCTCTAGTTCCCGAGTCGACAGCGCGTTATGCGCGCTTTCCTCGTTGCGTTTGACTGCATTGTATGCATCGAGTGCATGGAGAATGATCATCGCCATCTCGTTGATTTCGCTCTGGCCGAGTGCGGCGCGCTCGCCGCAGAACCAAAAGATCAGACGCTGGCCGTCGGCCGCAATGGTCGGCATGGCAACGCCTGCCGGTATGGCATGGCGCAGCATCAGAGCACGAAGTTCGGCGGGAAAGGCCTGACCATTGGAGGCGTCGTTGAGGTGCCAGGCGGGCGGCACGGCAGACGCTCTTAACCTTACGCCGAAAGGGCAGCCGCGCATCATGTGGGCACGGTCGAAATCCCTGACATAGGCGGCCGGAAGCGAGCTCTCGATCAGCAGGGGTTTCAAGAGAAGGTCTTCCGGGGAGGGGGCGTGCATCAGCGTCGCATGCGACAATCCGAAGGCTGTAGAGACCCTGCCAAGCGCCTGTGCAAACAGGCCGCGCGTTCGTGCGGTCGAAAGTTCTGCCGAAAGCAATGACTGTCTTTCAGAGGTGGTCATGTAAGACATTTGTACGCCCCCGGCAGCCCCAATGTTACCGCTATCAAATACAGAAAATCGGCGGGATGCTAGCCCCAATTGACCTAGCGCAAGCCGATTCATTCGAATTGTGAAAAATTGGCCACGGTAGCTCGCGCTTCGGTTGAGTTTCGACTTGCAAAAATAGCGTTGCGGTATCCTTGAGTTCTTTCATGGCGGCACAGCAATGGTTTCGCGCAGCCGGGCAAGCAGAGAATCACTTGGGAGGTTTTCGGGGGAGAACTCCGGTCTCTCCGGCACGGGCGCAAAGGCGGCGGACCGATCTGCCTGCAGCGCTTGGCGCTGGAGCAGGTGAACTGCGTGAACGCGGCCGCAGCGGATCGCTGTTTCAGCCCGATTGCGATGAGAATAGCAGGCGGCGAAATCCGACTTGCTGGCAGTCAAGCCAATTGCTAAGCCTACGCTCAGTACAACTGAGGCAATTTAATCGTGCGCTTTGCAATTTCCTTTTTGGTGAAGTGTCTATTTTCCAGATTATTACTTGTTTTTCTCCTTTTGACCTTGCCGATCGGCGCGGCAACCTCGCAGGCCGCCGGGGAGAAGAAGGCAGCGCATCCCCCGATGAGTTTCATCCTCGTGCGTAGTCTCCTCTGCCAGGAAAACTGTCCGGAATGGATATCGGCGGAGGGGCGCATAACCTCCGATACGCCCGCGCGACTGAGAAAAATACTCAAGAAGATCGGTGGCCGTAAATTGCCTGTCGTTTTCCGTTCGGAAGGCGGCGACGTCGATGCCGCCTATGCGATGGGCCGGATGATCCGTAAGGCCGGGCTGGAAACGGCGGTAGGCGGCACGCGGCTGCAGGGATGCCCCGTTGGGGATACGCGCTGTCAAGCCGCTGTTGCCAAGGACGGCACCGCGGTCGGTGACACCTATTCGGCCGGCGCTTATTGCTTTTCTGCCTGTCCGCTGGCCCTCGCCGGCGGTACGTCGCGTGTCGCATCGCAATGGGCCTTTATCGGAGTCCACCAGATCACGACCGTCTACAACAAGGTGCGTGTTTCCTATCGCATCGAATACAAGATCGTGAATGGGAAGAAGAAGGAAATCTCCCGCAAGGAGGTCGGACGCAAGGTGGCGGGGCAGGGCAGTTCCACCAAACTTGGAAAGAAGGCTACCGCTGCTTTGACCGCCTATTTGAAGGAAATGGGCGTCAGCGAAGATGTGATCGGTCTGATGATGAGCGCCACGCCTGACAACATCAATATCGTACCGGCTGCAGAGGCACTTCGAACAGGTCTCATCACGGAGATGTTGTCCTACAATGAGTGGCCCGGCATGCCGCTCTGCGCCCCAGATGCAGTGGCCGAGGCTGTCTGTCACAGCCATCCGGTGGCCGAAGCCCTTGTGCTGGCCAAGACGCCTGTATCTCGAGCGCCCGTGCAGGATGCGGCCGCAGAGACAAGCGAGAAACTGCCGAAAACCCAGCCGATGGACTTCGTCCTGATGTCCAATGGCAACTGCCGGGAAGAGTGCACGCAGTGGATTTCTGCGGATGGAGATATCACGCCGGATACGCCGGCTCAGCTGAAGGCGATGTTGACGACGCTCGGCGAAAGAAAGTTGCCGATCGTCCTTCAATCTAATGGCGGGGACATGGATGCGGCTTTCGCGATGGGGCGGATGATCCGTGCTGCAGGTCTGGAGACCTCGATTGGCAGAACGCAGTTGCCGAATTGTCCAAAGCTGGATCCGCGTTGCAAAGCCAGCATCGCCAAAAGCGGACCGACCGAGGGCGAAGTCTTTGCCGGCCGTGCGTACTGCCTTTCGAGCTGTACTCTTGTCCTGATGAGCGGAACGCCCCGGATTGTCGGATATTCCTCGATCGGTCTCGTCAGGCCCACGACGGCTGAATATACGAGATTTTCCGCCTATTTCGACGAGATGGGCGTCAATTCCGAGACATACGAGACGATGATGCCCGCCACATCAACTGAGCGAGGGAGGATCATAGTTCCTTCTCAGGCGCTCGCGCTTGGCATCATCAATGGTATCATCCCTTATGATGAAGAGCCCGGCTTGCACGTCTGTGGGCCAGAGGCGAAGGAAAGCCTTCGATGCCCGAAAAAAGCTGAGGCAGAGATCGTTCCTGTTGCTGCTTCGGTCAATTGATCTCAGGACGTGAGAGAGGATAGCTCGACGTTTTGCGTCGAGCTGCCGCTTGTTCAGCCTCCGAAAGCGCCTCTGTGCCGCCCGTCAATCCTTATCCTTCAGATCATTTTTCGACGTGACGCTCATCAGCTTCTCCAGGAAGCCGAGCATGACGGCGGAGGCGACGAAGGCGAGGTGCATGAGGGTCAGCCACATGATCTTGCCGTCCTCGTATTGGTCGGCGTTGAGGAAGACCTGCAGTAGATGGATGGAGGAGATGGCGACGATCGAGGAGGCGACCTTGATCTTCAAGCTGCCTGAATCGAGCTTGCCGAGGAAGGAAACCTCGTTGTCGGCCTCGCCGGCCTCATCGAAGCGGCTGACGAAATTCTCGTAGCCCGAGATCATCACCATGACGATCAGGCTTGCGACGAGGGCAGCATCGATCAGGCTGAGCATGGCAAGGATCATCCCAGCTTCGTCCAGTACGAAGACGCTGGCGGCAATCTTCAGAAGCTTGTAGCCGAAGGAAACGGCATACACGGCGAGCGCCAGCACCAGGCCGATATAGAAGACCACGAGGATCCAGCGGCTCGACAGGATGATGCGCTCAACGAAGATTTCCAATGCTTTCATGTCTTCACCCTAAGAAGCCGCAATCGTTGACCGCCACATAAACGCCTAGCGCATCGACCCGAAAATCGAAACCGATTTTTGGGTCGATGCGTAGATTCAAAGTGTTACAGCGTCCTTTGCGCGTCTGAAAAGACGCGCGGCGCTGTAAGCGTGGCGGCCGCAAGGCGTAGCGCTATTCACACCCCGCCGATATTTCGCTATCTCGATGAAGAGAAAAACAGCGACTCCGCTCCCGCGGGGCCGGACGGGGGAACAGCCATGCCATCAATCAAATCCGATATCGAAATCGCGCGCGCCGCGGCCAAAAAGCCGATCTTCGAAATCGGGGCGAAACTGGGCATTCCGGTCGAGCAGCTCGCTCCCTATGGTCACGACAAGGCGAAGGTCAGCGCCGAGTTCATCGCCGCGCAAGCGGGCAAGAAGGACGGCAAGCTGATCCTCGTCACCGCGATCAATCCGACACCGGCGGGTGAGGGCAAGACCACCACCACCGTCGGGCTCGGCGATGGACTGAACCGGATCGGCAAGAAAGCCGTAGTCTGCATCCGCGAGGCCTCGCTCGGTCCCTGCTTCGGCGTCAAGGGCGGGGCGGCCGGCGGCGGTTATGCGCAGGTCGTGCCGATGGAAGACATCAACCTGCATTTCACCGGCGATTTCCATGCGATCACATCGGCGCACAATCTGCTGGCGGCGATGGTCGACAACCACATCTACTGGGGCAACGAAGAGAATATCGATATCCGCCGCATCACCTGGCGGCGGGTCATGGACATGAACGACCGGGCGCTCAGAAGCATGGTCTCCTCGCTCGGAGGCGTCGCCAACGGTTTCCCGCGCCAGGGCGGGTTCGACATCACCGTCGCCTCCGAGGTGATGGCGATCCTCTGCCTCGCCATCGACCTCAAGGATCTGGAGCGGCGGCTCGGCGACATCATCATCGGCTATCGTTTCGACAGGACGCCGGTGCATGCGCGCGACCTGAAGGCCGACGGCGCCATGGCGGTGCTGTTGAAAGATGCGATGCAGCCGAACCTGGTGCAGACTCTGGAGAACAATCCGGCCTTCGTGCATGGCGGGCCCTTCGCCAATATCGCCCATGGCTGCAATTCGGTGACCGCGACGAAGACGGCGCTGAAGCTCGGCGACTATGTGGTGACGGAAGCAGGCTTTGGCGCCGATCTCGGAGCGGAAAAATTCTTCGACATCAAGTGCCGCAAGGCGGGGCTGAAGCCGGATGCGGCGGTGATCGTCGCGACCGTCCGGGCGCTGAAGATGAATGGCGGGGTGAAGAAGGACGATCTCGGTGCGGAGGATGTCGCGGCGCTGAAGAAGGGCTGCGCCAATCTTGGCCGGCACGTCGCCAATGTGCGCCGCTTCGGGGTGCCCGTCGTCGTGGCGATCAACCATTTCGTCTCGGATACCGACGCCGAGATCGCGGCGGTCAAGGAATTTGTCTCGAGGCTCGGCGCCGAGGCCATCCTCTGCCGCCACTGGGCGCTGGGTTCGGCCGGCATCGAGGAACTGGCGCACAAGGTAGTGGAACTGGCCGAATCCGGGCAGGCGAAATTCCAGCCGCTCTATGGCGACGATCTTTCGCTGTTCGAGAAGATCGAGATCGTCGCCTCGAAGATCTATCACGCCGGCGAGGTGACGGCCGACAAGGCGGTGCGCGACCAGTTGCAGACATGGGAGGAGCAGGGTTACGGCAAGCTGCCGATCTGCATGGCGAAGACGCAATATTCCTTCTCCACCGATCCGAACCTACGCGGCGCGCCGGAAGGCCACATCGTCACCGTGCGAGAGGTGCGGCTTTCGGCCGGAGCGGGCTTCGTCGTCGCGATCACCGGCGAGATCATGACGATGCCGGGCTTGCCGAAATCACCGTCGGCGGAACGGATTTTCTTGAACGACCAAGGTTATATCGAGGGATTGTTCTGATCGGGTGATGGTTTGGCTGGCTGCCTCAATAGACGAAGCCGATGGCTTTTTTCCCGCTCGGGACCTATGAGCAGCCAGAGGACCAGCCGTTCCAAAGTGCCTGTCAGCAACATTCCGACGGCAAGGAACCAATGCAGTTTGCCGGTTAAAACGAATCCAATGCCCAGGAAAACGAGAGCCAAGATCGCGTAACCTGCGATGATCCTCATTCGCGATGGCCCTTCCATGGACAACTGCAGCTTTGATTTGGGTACTTCGGTTCTCGATTCAAGCGTGACGCGCAACTCCTTGAAATGACTAATGGCAATAACGATAGCCACCCTTCCTCTCGATCACGTCGAGATGGAAATGCGTTTCGTGGGCGGCGTCGCTTTCGGGGTCGAGGACGGTGGTAAAATAGAGGCAGCCGGCGGCGCTGACGGTACGCTGAAAGGCGCCAGTGAGCGTCGGATCCTCGCGGCGGGAGCGGACGGCGACATCCTCGCCCTTTTCGAAGTGGAAGCTCGCAATATCGATGGCGTTGCCGCGGGCATGTTCGGAGATCTTGCCGGTTCCGGCGCCGTTGCGCAGGCGGCACATATAGGACGTTGCCTGGTTGACGGTGGTGATGCGGCCCTGCTCCGGCAGGGCGGCGGAGGCAGCGGGGATGACGCTGTCCTTCATCCAGCGAGCAAGGGCGAGCGCCGCCGGGCAGCGGATCGTCGCCTCCGGCTTCAGCTTGATGCCGGGCAGGGCTTCGGCGACGATGATCGGCTTGTCGATGCCGCAGCCATTACCGTCGTCGATGCGCGGCGCTTCTTTGAAGACGACGCCCAGGGACTGAAGGGCGGCCGTGCATTCGGCATGCTTGGCATCGCTTTCGGGTTCGATCGTCAGGTTTTGCTCTTCAAGTGTCTGCTCGCCGGGTGGCTTACCTTCTTCCGTCGGCGGCTGCGAGCTTTCGGGGCTGCCAGGCGGCCGCGGCGGACCTTGCATCGGCTCTGCCGGCCCGGGCTTTGAAGGTGCGGCCTGCGGCGCTGGCGGTGGGCTCGATGCCGGCCCCTCCGGATCCTTTACATCGGGTTTCGGCTGAGGGGCCGGGACCTCTTCAGGCGCGGGCGGTTGCGCCTTTTCCGAAGAGGGGGAGGTGGGGCTGGCCGCCTGTCCGGAATCTGGCCGAGGTTCGGGCATCGGGCCTCGCGGGGGCAGGCTGGCGCCGGCAAGAAGGGCGGTAGCGGCGAGAAGGATCGCCAATATCGAAAGTTTTCTCAATGCGTCCGATTCCTCGTATCCGTGGCTAAAGACAACGCATGAGGGCGTTTTTCGTTGCAATTGTGCAACGTCATTGACGATCGCTAAAACTTGATGGATATATTCAACATAAAGCGGTGGCTTATGTTGACAATACTCCTCATGTTTTTTATGCGGCAAAAAGAAGGCGGAATTCTGCTCCGCCTTCATCCGTAAAAACCCAGCCAGCCCCTCGAGCGTGCGAACGCCACGACCAGCCAGCCCGGTAATCATCATTAGAGGGTAGGTTATGATCGTCCGGCATTGGCGCTCGGTTCTATTGGTCTGCACGGCAGCCACAGTTGTTCTTCCCGTTTTGCAGTCTTTCGCGCAAAGCGCTCCGGCCACCACGCCGCAAGCGACCGCGGAGGACAGCACTGTTCTGCAGAAGATCGTCGTCAAGGGCAAACGTGTGGCGCCGGGCAGCGTCGCCGACACGCCGCTTGCCACCGAGATCACCGCCAAGCAGCTCGAAGAAAAGCAGGTCACCAATTTTGACGATATCGGCCGCAGCGTCGATGCCGGCGTAAATTATTCGCGTGGTGACGCAGGCTTCAACCTGCGCGGCCTTTCCGGCGCTCGCATCCTGACCACCATCGACGGCATTCCGATACCTTATATTTCGAACAGCTCGCGCCAGGGTGCCTTTGCGCCGGCCAACGCCAACGGCGGCGGCGACACCTTCGATTTCGATTCACTGTCCTCGCTCGATATCGTGCGCGGCGCGGATTCGAGCAAGGGTGGTTCCGGCATGCTCGGCGGCGCCATCGTTCTCAATACGCTGGAGCCGGAGGATCTTATTCCAGAAGGCCGCGACTGGGGTGCGATCGTCAAGTCGACGTATGACAGCGAAGACCGCAGCATTTCCGGCTCGGCCGCCGCTGCCAAGAAGATCGGCAACACGTCGATCCTCTTTCAGGGCGGCTACCGCAAGGGTCACGAACGCGACAACATGGGCGACAATGACAGCTACGGTCGTTTCCGCACCGAGGCGAATCCGGCTGATTTCGATCAGAACAACCTGCTCTTCAAACTACGCCAGGAGCTGGAAGGCGGCCATCGCATCGGCTTGACAGCGGAACGATTCCGCCGCGATCTCAAGACCGACCTGCGCCAACTCCAGGGAGGCACCAGTCCTCGCAACTTCATGATCGACAATTATGACGGTCGCGAACTGCGTGACCGCGATCGGGTATCGCTCGATTATGATTATGAAGCGCAGTCCTCCGACGCGTTCTTCAGCAGTGCGCGTGCCACGCTCTATTGGCTGGATTTGAAGAAGGAAGCCGGCAGCAGGGGCCGTACGACCGCCAATGTGGCCTATGGACGTAACAACGAGATTGAAAACGAAACCTGGGGCTTCAGCGGCACGGCGACGAAGGATTTCGAGTATTCCGGTCTCAGCCACTCTGTTCGGGTGGGCCTCGACGTCGGCGTTTCGAGCTGGAGCCAGTATAGCTGGGCCCTTTGCCCGACATCGACGACCTGCCCGTCGCTGAACAACCAGGCGGAAGTGCCCAATGTCGACAGCCAGAATCTTGGGCTTGTTGTCGAAGACAAGATCGAAATCGGCAATACCGGCTTCGCGCTGACACCCGGCTTCCGCTTTGACTGGTTCAACTACAATCCCTCGACCGGCGGGAGTTTCGCAAGCAACACCGGGCTTACCCGTTTCGGGGACCTGAACGACCGAACGGAAGCCGGCCTGTCACCGAAGATTCTTGCGACATACGAGCTGACGCCTGACGTGCAGCTCTACATGCAGCTGGCAGTCGGCTTCCGCGCACCCACCGTGGACGAACTCTACAGCCGCTTCTACAACCCGACGGGTCGCTACGCCCAGCTCGGCAATCCCGATCTGGAACCCGAAATCGGCCGCGGCGTCGAAATCGGCGCCAATTTCGACACGGGCGATTTCACCGGTCGGGTCGCGGCCTTCCACACCCGCTACCAGAACTTTATCGAGACGGTGACGACCTTCGATGCCACGGCCAACTTTACGGAGTTTAATTACACCAACGTGGCTGCAGCGACGATCTCGGGTATTGAAGCGAGCGCCGCCAAGACTTTCAACAACGGCATCAATCTTCATGCCTCGCTTGCCTATGCCTATGGCAGGAATGAAGAAACCACCCAGCGCCTGCGCTCGGTGGCACCGTTCAAGGCGATCGTCGGCGGCGGCTGGAGCAACGAGACTTTCGGCTTCGACCTTTCCTCGACGCTGTCGGCCGGCATGCTCACCGACCATCTCGATACCGTCGGCACGACCGCAGATACGACCTTCGATGCGCCCGGTTATGGTATCGTCGATCTGACGGCATGGTGGACGCCGGAGCAGATGAAGGGCCTGCGTATCCAGGGGGGTGTCTACAACATCTTTGATCAGGAACATTACAACGCGCTCGCCGTGCGCGAGGTCAACCTGAGCTCGACGACGGCGTCCCAGCCGCAGGAGTGGTATTCGGAGCCAGGCCGTACATTCAAGGTGTCGATCACCAAGACCTTCTGACGCCAATCACGCCTTCAAGGCTGGGGAGGGGCGGCTTTTGGGCCGCCCTTTTTCAATCCCGCATTCGCCTCTTGCGCAATGGCTGATCTCAGGCTAACAATTTTTCCATGATCAAGTCCTTGAACATTGTAGTTTGGTGGTGGGTTCGCTAAGGCGGCCTCGATCAATCGTGTTCAAAGACGACGAGTGAGCCGCCCGAAACTTCGAGGCGGCTTTTTTGTTTTATGGCCGCCTGTCGTCCGGGCCCCGATAACGGAGTGGAACAATGGTAACGATCCTGCGGGATGATGGTGCGGAAATCTACGAGACCAAGGGCGGCATTTCAGTCACGCGGCAGCGGCGGGCGATCCCCTACGGCGATGCGGTCTCTTCCTATGTCGATAAGCTCGACGAGCGCCGCGGCGCGGTGTTTTCGTCGAACTACGAATATCCGGGCCGCTATACGCGCTGGGATACCGCCGTCGTCGATCCGCCGCTCGGCATCTCTTCCTTCGGGCGCGACGTCTGGATCGAGGCCTATAATGAACGCGGCGAGGTGATTCTCGGCTTCGTGACCGAGAGGCTGAAGACAGTCTCCGACATCGTGCTCGGCGCCTCCTCGGCCCGCCGCCTCGACCTCACCGTCAAGACACCGGACCGGGTGTTCACCGAGGAGGAACGCTCGAAGATGCCGACGGTCTTCACCGTGCTGCGCGCCGTCACCGACCTGTTTTATTCGCAGGCGGATGCGAGCCTCGGCTTCTACGGCGCCTTCGGATACGACATCGCCTTCCAGTTCGACGCGATCGATCTGAAGCTGACGCGACCCTCCGACC
Organism: Rhizobium sp. WYCCWR10014; assembly: GCF_001657485.1. Taxonomy (GTDB): domain Bacteria; phylum Pseudomonadota; class Alphaproteobacteria; order Rhizobiales; family Rhizobiaceae; genus Rhizobium. The sequence goes on along the minus strand of NZ_LXFU01000037.1, from coordinate 435,950 downwards.
AGCGCGACATGGTGCTCTACCTGCCGGACGAGATCCTCGTCGTCGACAACTATTCCGCCAAGGCCTGGGTCGACCGTTACGACTTCGAAAAAGGCGGCGTGTCGACCGAGGGCAAGGCGCAGGATATCGCGGCGGAGCCCTTCAAACCCACGGATGCCATTCCGCCGAAGAGCGATCACCGGCCGGGCGAATATGCCGAGCTCGTCACCAAGGCAAAGGAGAGTTTTCGCAAGGGCGACCTTTTCGAAGTCGTGCCCGGGCAGAAATTCATGGAGCGCTGCGACAGCAAGCCGTCCGACATTTCAAAGCGGCTGAAGGCGATCAATCCGTCGCCTTATTCCTTCTTCATCAATCTCGGCCATCAGGAATATCTGGTCGGTGCCTCGCCCGAAATGTTCGTGCGCGTTTCCGGCCGTCGCATCGAGACCTGCCCGATTTCGGGCACGATCAAGCGCGGCGATGACCCGATCGCTGACAGCGAGCAGATCCTGAAGCTCCTGAATTCCAAGAAAGACGAGTCCGAGCTCACCATGTGCTCGGATGTCGACCGCAACGACAAAAGCCGTGTCTGCGAGCCGGGCTCGGTCAAGGTGATCGGCCGCCGGCAGATCGAGATGTATTCGCGCCTCATCCACACGGTCGACCATATCGAAGGGCGGCTGCGCGACGACATGGACGCCTTCGACGGTTTCCTCAGCCACGCCTGGGCCGTCACCGTCACCGGCGCCCCGAAGCTCTGGGCGATGCGCTTCATCGAGAGCCATGAAAAGAGCCCACGCGCATGGTATGGTGGAGCGATCGGCATGGTCGGCTTCAACGGCGACATGAACACAGGCCTGACGCTGCGCACCGTGCGCATCAAGGATGGTATCGCCGAGGTGCGCGCCGGCGCGACGCTGCTCAACGATTCCATTCCTGACGAAGAAGAAGCCGAAACAGAACTGAAGGCCTCTGCCATGCTTTCCGCCATCCGAGACGCCAAGACGGGCAATTCCGGCAGGGTCCAGCGCGACGTTGCGAGCGTCGGCCAGGGCGTCAGCATCCTGCTCGTCGATCACGAGGACAGCTTCGTCCACACGCTCGCCAATTACTTCCGCCAGACGGGGGCGACGGTTTCAACCGTGCGAACGCCGGTGCCGGAGGAAATCTTCGACCGGCTGAACCCGGACCTCGTCGTGCTGTCGCCCGGCCCCGGAACGCCCAAGGATTTCGACTGCAAGGCGACGATCAAGAAGGCGCGGGCGCGTAACCTGCCGATCTTCGGTGTCTGCCTCGGTCTGCAGGCGCTCGCCGAAGCCTATGGCGGGGAACTGCGCCATCTGGCGCTGCCGATGCACGGCAAGCCCTCGCGTATCCGCGTGCTGGAGCCGGGCATCGTCTTCTCCGGCCTTGCCAAGGAGGTGACGGTCGGGCGCTACCACTCGATCTTCGCCGATCCCTCGACGCTGCCGCGCGAGTTCATCATCACGGCGGAAAGCGACGACGGCACTATCATGGGCATCGAACACGCCAAGGAACCGATCGCCGCGGTGCAGTTCCATCCGGAGTCGATCATGACGCTTGGAGGCGATGCCGGGATGCGGATGATCGAAAATGTCGTGGCGCATCTGGCGCGCAAGGTGAAGACGAAGGCTGCCTGAGGATTTCGACGGTTATTCGGCCTGCCCTTTCCCCGATTGCGGGGGGCACGCCGTTTTCGAAAGGCCGGTTGACTTCTTCAGCCAAATCAGAACATTTCAGGAACGATCAATCGGGATATTCGACGTGGCCAATGCTGAAAAGTTCATCGTTCTTCCCTATCGCAAGAACCGCGGCAATCTCGTCCCCGGTGAAATGCGCCAGGCATCGAACTCCGTCAGCGCGGAGAAAATCGCCTCGGCGATGTCGGAGCGTTTCGTCGGCGTGGCGGCTTATGCCGTGATCGTCGATGAGGAAACCGGGGATATGTCCTCGCCGCGGCTGCTTGCAAAATACGGTGAGATTGCCGATCTCAACGCCGCCTGAGGCGCGGGTTTCAATATGGAGACATCGCTTTACCTGCCGGTCAAAGCTTTCCTGGAGGCGGCGGGTTATGTCGTGAAGGGTGAGGTCGGCGGGTGCGATCTCGTGGGCCTCAGCGATGCCGAGCCGCCGGTCGTGGTGGTCTGCGAACTCAAGCTCTCATTCAACCTCGAACTGCTTCTCCAGGCGGTCGACCGCGCGGCGATGAGCGATGAGGTCTGGATCGCGGCCCGCGTCTCCGCCAAGGGTCGGGGGCGGGAGACCGACAAACGCTATCGCGATCTCTGCCGCAGGCTCGGCATCGGCATGCTCGGCGTCTCCGATGCCGGCGAGGTCAGCATCATCGTCAGTTCCGTTTCGCCGATGCCGCGCACCAATCCCAAGCGGCGCACGCGCCTCGTCAAGGAACATCAGCGCCGCCACGGCGATCCCGCCGTCGGCGGCAGCACGCGGGCGCCAATCATGACCGCCTATCGTCAGCAGGTGCTGCTCTGCGCCGCCGCAATCGAGCGTGGGGTCGGGCGGCCGCGGGATATGAAGGCTCAGGTGCCCAATGCCGGCCGAATCCTGCTCGACAACGTCTACGGATGGTTCGAACGCAAGGAGAAGGGCGTCTACGCCCTGACGGCTGCAGGGCAGGCCGCGCTCTTGCGCTGGCCGCAGACTATTCTCTCCGAGCCTGCTCCTTGAGCCACGCGGAAGGGGAACTTCATTGCCCTTTGACAAATCCGCCGTCTTCCCCCATATCACCATCAACTGAACCGCCTGCGCGACATTCGCGTGGGCGGTTTTGCGTTTCAACGGCTTGAAAGCTGCAATTCATTCGCAACCGCAGGGGAACGATATGAGTGACAACGGCGATCTTACGGTTCGCAAGCTGGCGATGTGGGGGATTCCGCTGTCGCTCGGCGTCATGGGGCTGAAGATGGTGGCCTGGTGGGTCACCGGTTCGGTGGCGTTGCTGTCGGACGGGCTCGAATCGTCGGTCAACGTCGTTGCCGCCTTCATCGCCTTCTTCGTCATCCGCTATGCGCAGAAGCCGGCCGATCACGACCATCCCTTCGGTCATCACAAGGCGGAATATCTGTCTGCCGTCACCGAGGGCGTGCTGATCGTCGTCGCCGCCCTGCTGATCGTCAACGAGGCGGTTGGTTATCTCGCCGAGCCGCGCATGCTGGACGCACCCGTGCTCGGCCTTGCGATCAACGTCGCGGCCGGTGTCATCAATGCGATCTGGGCGCGGCTGCTGATCAGAGCCGGGCGCAGACATCGCTCGGCAGCGCTGACGGCGGATGGACAGCATATCATGTCCGACGTCGTCACCTCCGTCGGCGTGCTCGTCGGTCTGCTGCTGGCGCTGGCAACGGGTTATGCGATCTTCGACCCGGTGCTTGCCATTCTCGTTGCCGTCAACATTCTCTATCAGGGCTGGAAGGTGATCTCGCAATCGATCGGCGGGCTGATGGACCAGGCAGTCGAGCCGCAGGAGGAGGAGGCGATCAAGCAGGCGATCGCCACCCACGCGACGGGCTCGATCGGCGTGCATGACCTGAAAACGAGGCGGGCGGGCACCGTCACCTTCATCGATTTCCACATGGTGGTGCCCGGCGGGATGTCGGTGCGGCAGGCGCATGATATATGCGACCGCCTTGAGGATGCCATCAGGGCGGTGCACGAGGGCGCCACTATCGCAATTCATGTGGAACCGGAGGGCGAAAAGGCTCACGGCATCCGCGTCAAAGTCGTTAAGGAGGCATGATGCCGAATACCGATGTTTCCAGCCTGTCGATGCTGGGTCAGCAGACCGAAACCGCGCAATCGCCGGAGGAGGCGGTGCTTGAAAAAGTGCCGTCCAACCATGCCGGCACCGATTACGTCGTGCGCTTCACCGCGCCGGAATTCACCTCGCTCTGCCCGATGACCGGGCAACCGGATTTCGCCCATATCGTCATCGACTACATTCCGGGCGAATGGCTGGTGGAATCGAAGTCGCTGAAGCTCTTCCTGCATTCCTTCCGCAATCACGGCGCTTTCCACGAGGATTGCTCGGTCTACATCGCCAAGCGCATCGTCGAGCTGCTCGATCCCCGGTGGCTCAGGATCGGCGCCTACTGGTATCCACGCGGCGGCATTCCGATCGACGTCTTCTGGCAGACGGGCAAGCCGCCGGAAGGCGTGTGGCTGCCGGAGCAAGGCGTTGCCACCTATCGCGGCCGAGGGTGAGTTGCGTTCGGGCGCAGCCCGAGCAATCGATCCAGTGAATCGATTGCAGCGGCAAACGCCCTGAGCCTAAGCGCATGGGCCGGGCTACCGGTGCGGCAGTCGCTATCCGTCTCCGGCCGCTAGATCTCACACATCCGTAACGTCGTCGCCGGATGAGTCGTCGGTGGAATCGTCGCTGTCGTCATAGTCAGCCTGCTGTACGTTGCCGTTGTCATTGTCCTTGTCGTCGACATTGTCGGAGGCCTGGCGGGTGTCGTCGTTGCCGTAATAATTGTTGATGACGGTTTCTTCGGTCGGCGCGCTGGCATTGCCGGAGGGGTTGGCGCCGAAGGGCGAGCCCCAGCCGAGCGAGGACATGTGGTTGCCGAAGATGCCGCTCAGCGAATTGGCAAGCAGCATGCCGCCGGCAACGCCGGCTGCCGTGCCGAGCGCGCCGCGCAGGAAGCTGCCACCGGCCGACGGTGCATTGGCCTGCTGGCTCCAAGGGCCGGTCGGCTGTTGCGGCGGCTGGCGGACATCACGGTCGTAGCCACGGGAATCGTCATAACCGCGGGAGGACTGGCCCCATGGGCCGGGGTTGGAGGGGACGGGCGCGGGCTGCTGCGTCTGCGTATTGCCGAAGATCGAGCTCAGGAAACCGCCGCCCTGTTCGGCCTGATGGTGTTCGCTCTCGCCGGCTTCCAGCTGGCGGACACGCTCTTCGAGTTCCTTGATGTGGTTGGCGGCCGCCTCCAGTCCCTTTTCCTGAACGATGACGGCCTGGGCGAGATAATAGGTGGCGGAGGGCTGTTCGCGCGTCGCCTGGTCGATCAGGGCTTCGGCGTCCCGGTCGCGCGGTGTGGCCGCGGCGGTGCGTACGCGGTCGAAGAGGGCGGTCAGCAATTGGCGTTCTTCGGGTGACATTGTCCTGCCTCCTAATCATCTGATGCGGCGTTTGCCGCGTGAGGGCTGAGGTAGGAACCGATTTAGGCTTTTCAAAGCCTTTCGCCGTTACAATTCAGTAAGGCTTGCAGAACGGCGCGCGGCTTCTTAAGGATATCTCCATCGCTTCGGTGCCTTGTGTTTTTCCCGCATTGTTTTAGGCATTGAGTCGCACTATGTGCGAGGAACCCGAATTCATCTCCAAGAGGTTCGAATGAACGACGAAGACCAGGACGACAAGACGAAGGAACTGCCGCTCGGCAAGGAAACGGAGGCGAATCTTTTCAAGTCGCGTTCGATCTTCATCTACGGACCGATCAATCAGGAATTGGCGCAGAAGGTCTGCTCGCAGCTTGTGGCGCTTGCCGCGGCCAGCGACGAGGACATCCGCATCTATGTCAATTCGCCCGGCGGCCACGTCGAATCCGGCGATTCCATTCATGACATGATCAAGTTCATCAAGCCGAAGGTCTGGATGATCGGCACCGGTTGGGTCGCCTCCGCCGGCGCGCTGATCTATGTCGCCACTCCGAAGGAGCGGCGGCTGTGCCTGCCGAACACGCGCTTCCTGCTGCATCAGCCATCCGGTGGCACGCGCGGGATGGCATCCGACATCGAAATCCAGGCGCGCGAGATCATCAAGATGAACGAGCGCCTGAACAGGATCATGGCAGCGGCCACCGGCCAGCCGCTTGACAAGATCGACAAGGATACGGATCGCGACTACTGGCTTTCGGCCGAAGAGGCGAAGGAGTATGGCCTCGTTTCACGGATCGTCACGTCGCAGGCCGATATCTAAGTTTATCAGCCAAAGCTGCCAAGAACCCGCCCTTGCCTGCCGATCGCAGGTGAGGGCGTTCTGTTTTCGGATAGTGCTCGGACGGAGATGATCTCCTAGCGGCAAGGTCTGAACGGAAAGCGCTTAATCCGGACTTGCGCCTGGGGCAACCATCATGCTCCATGCGCCATTCGCGCAGCTCGAGTCCCGCCATGCTCAAAGATTTTTCCGTCCAAGCCCTGTTCATGGGCCTGCTGACCGCCTTCGTCGGTTCCGCCAGCTCCTTCGCCGTTGTGCTGCACGGGCTTGAGGCGGTCGGCGCCACGGATGTGCAGGCGGCTTCCGGGCTGATGGCATTGTCGATTTCCATGGGCGTCTGCGCGATCGTGCTGAGTGCCGTGACCCGATTGCCGATCAGCATCGCCTGGTCGACACCGGGTGCCGCACTGCTGGCAAGCACCGGGGCGATCGAGGGCGGCTTCAATGCGGCGGTCGGGGCATTCCTGATCTGCGCCGCCCTGATCATCGTCGCGGGGCTGTTCAAGCCGCTCGGGCGAGCGGTTGCCGCCATTCCCGCACCACTCGCCAACGCGATGCTCGCCGGCGTGCTGATCGGCCTCTGCTTCGCGCCGGTGAAGGCGATCGGCTTCAATCCGCTGTTCGGTCTGCCGATCGTCGTCGCCTGGATCGTTGTCGGCGCCTTCAAGCGGCTTTGGGCGGTGCCGGCAGCACTCGCGGCCTTCGTGCTGGTGCTTGTCTTCGGCGTCGATATCCCTGACGGTGCGCTCGGCTCGCTGGAACAATCACTGGTGCCGACGGTGGAGATCGTCCGGCCGGTGTTCAATCTTGCCGGCCTCATCTCGATCGCGTTGCCGCTCTTCATCGTCACCATGGCCTCGCAGAACATTCCGGGTATCGCGGTGCTGAAGGTCAACCACTACGATCCAAAGCCCGGTCCGCTCTTTGCCGTCACCGGCTTCTTCTCGCTGCTCTCGGCGCCGTTCGGCGGCCACGCGGTCAATCTGGCGGCCATCACCGCGGCGATGTGCGCCGGACAGGACGCCCATGCCGATCCGAAGCGTCGCTATTGGGCGTCACTGATCGCCGGTGTCGGTTATATCATTCTCGGGCTGCTCGCCGGCGCGGTGACGGCCTTCGTCGCGCTCGCGCCTTCGATCCTGATCGAGGCGGTGGCGGGCTTGGCGCTGGTCGGAGCCTTCTCGTCTTCGGCGATGTCAGCGTTCCAGGCGCCGGACTCACGTGAGGCGGCGGCAATCACCTTCCTCGTCACCGCCTCCGGCGTTTCTTTCGGCGGCATTTCCGGCGCCTTCTGGGGCCTGATCGCGGGTGGGCTGATGCTGGCGCTGTCGCGGCTGGTGAAGATTTGGAAAGACCGGGCTCAGTCGAGGTAACGGAAGGTCGTTCTGCTCTCCAAATGGCGGATCCCGGCGCTTTCAGGCAACTCCGCCGGCAATAGGCTGGCTGTTCGTCGAATGTTGGCGACGACCAAAGGCCGGGCAAGGACTTGCCAGCGTCACCGCCCGAGGTTATAAGCGCGGTCATGAAGACCACTGGCGCCAGAATTTCTGACACGATTGCACGCGGCCGCATCGCCCTGCGTGACAATACGCGCGCCCTGACCTCGCTTCTTCTCCTCGGCCTTACGCGCGGTTGCCGGGTCCTTTGAGGAGCGCCCGGCGGCCGAAAGCCCGCCCGGCCATCGCTCCTCGCGACTCACTTTCAAAATTGACCTAACGACCGACAAGGTCCGCATTTGTTTATCGCCAAGCCCGACGTGATCGGCTAAGAGCGGGCAAATGCCGGGACGAGGAGACGATACGATGGACGCGAAGACGCAATCCCCCCGAGATAAGATGGCCTCCAAGAGCGGGGTGAGCCCCGCAAAAGGCATGCCCGACGCCGCGGTGAAATACCGGGCCTATCCGCAGGTGAACATTCCCGACCGCACATGGCCGACGAAGACCATTACCAAGGCACCGGTCTGGTGCTCGGTCGACCTGCGCGATGGCAACCAGGCGCTCGTCGACCCGATGGGCCACGATCGCAAGGCGCGCATGTTCCATCTGCTGATCGAGATGGGCTTCAAGGAAATCGAGATCGGGTTCCCCTCGGCTTCGCAGACCGATTTCGACTTTGCCCGCTGGTGCGTGGAGGAGGGCAATGTGCCCGACGATGTCTCCTTGCAGGTGTTGGTACAGTGCCGCCCGGAACTCATCACCCGCACCTTCGAAGCGCTGGAAGGCGCAAACCGGCCGATCGTGCACTTCTACAACTCGACCAGCGAGTTGCAGCGCCGCGTCGTCTTCGCCAAGGATGTGCAGGGGATTAAGCAGATCGCCGTCGATGCCGCCAAGATGATCACCGATATGGCCACGAAGGCCGGCGGCGGTTACCGTTTCGAATATTCGCCGGAGAGCTTCACCGGCACGGAACTCGAGGTGGCGCTGGAGATCTGCAATGCCGTCATCGAGGTCGTCAAGCCGACGCCCGACAACAAGCTGATCATCAACCTGCCGTCCACAGTCGAGATGGCGACGCCGAACGTCTATGCCGACCAGATCGAATGGATGTGCCGCAACCTCGACAATCGCGAGAACCTGATCGTTTCGCTGCATCCGCATAACGACCGCGGCACCGGCATTGCCGCTGCCGAACTGGCACTGCTGGCAGGTGCCGACCGCGTCGAAGGCACGCTGTTCGGCAATGGCGAGCGTACCGGCAATGTCGACATGGTGACGATGGCGCTGAACATGTTCACGCAAGGCGTCGATCCCGAGATCGACTGCTCGAATATCGAGCGCATCAAGGAAGTGTTCGAATATTCGAACCAGATGGCGATCGGTGAGCGTCATCCCTATGTTGGCGAACTGGTCTATACGGCCTTCTCCGGCTCACATCAGGATGCGATCAACAAGGGTATGAAGGCAGCACAGGTCGCCAATCATCCCGTGTGGGAGGTTCCGTACCTGCCGATCGATCCGCGCGATGTCGGTCGTTCCTACGAGGCGATCATCCGCATCAACTCTCAGTCCGGCAAGGGCGGCATCGCTTATATCCTGCAGCAGGATTACGGGCTGAACCTGCCGCGCAACCTGCAGGTGGAATTCCGCGAGGATATCCAGCGTATCACCGACGTAGAGGGCAAGGAGCTTCCGTCCCGGCGCATCTACGATCGCTTCATCGAGCGCTACGTGACACAGTCGGAAGGGCGCCTGCGCTTCGTCGACCATCACACCTATCCCGACACCGAGCACAAGGGCCAGCGGATCGTCGCAGCCGAGATCACCGACAATGGGGAGATCAAGCGCATCGAAGGGCGCGGCAACGGTCCGATCGACGGCTTCATCAATGCGCTGTCGCATTATCTCGGCATCGAGATGTCGGTCGAGGACTATTCCGAGCATTCGCTCCAGCATGGCTCGAACGCGGCGGCGATCTCCTATGTCGAGACCTCTTATCCAGGCGGCAAACTCTTCGGCGCCGGCATCAATACCAACATCGTCGCGGCATCGCTGGAAGCGATCGTCTCGGCCGCCAACCGCGTGCTCGACGTGAAGGCCGGCAAGGCCTGATCGGCCAAGGTTTGACCAGACAAGTTTCAGGCCGCGATCGCACTACTGCATAATTCCTTAAATCGGAATCGATTTAAGGAGAAAATTATGCAGCAATTCAAAGTGTTACAGCGCCGTATGCGCGTCTGCAAAGACGCGCGGCGCTGTAGCGCGGCGCGGCCTGACGATGCAGTCGGCGATATTGCCGGCTTCGTTGCGCGCCTCGGCGTGGCGCTGGCCCCATTGGCAGAGCGCCAGCAGCACCGGTTCGAGGCCAAGGCCGAGTTCGGTCGCGCTGTATTCGACGCGGGCGGGGACCTCGGCGAAGACCTGGCGGGTGACCAGCCCGTGTTCTTCCATCTCGCGCAGTTGCTGGATCAGCACCTTCTGGGTGATCGCGGGCATCATCCGCTTCAGCTCCGACAGACGCTTCGGGCCGGAGAAGACGTAATAGAGGATGACGGGCTTCCAGCGTCCCGAGATCACCTTCAGCGCGCGCTCCACCGGCAGCTCGGGGAGTCTTTTCATCGGCTCGGCCATGGTCACCTCCTGGTGGGTAGGGAACGAAAGAGTGTGTATTTTTGGCTGATATCCTATTGCTAAACCTGCCCCACGCCAATCAGTCGTGAGGTTCATCTGCCATGAAAGCCGTCCAATTCACTCGCTTCGGTCCGCCCGATGTCCTCGAGGTCGTAGAAATGCCGGTGCCCGAGCCGGGGCCGGGGGAGGTTCTCGTCCGCGTCCATGCGGCTGGCGTCAACTTCTTCGAGGTGCTGATGCGGGCCGACCGTTATGCCGTAACGCCCGACCTGCCGATGTTTCCCGGTGTCGAGATTGCGGGAACGGTCAAGCGGGCAGGGCCGGGGGCTGATCCATCGATTATCGGTGCGCGGGTCGCCGTTCCTCTGTTTGCGATCGGACGCGGTTCGGGCGGCTATGCCGAATTCGTCACGGTCGACGGCGGGGCGGTGGTGCAACTGCCGGATGCGGTTTCTTTCGAGGCGGCTGCGGCGCTGATGGTGCAGGGACTGACGGCGCTGCATCTGCTGCGCCGCAGTCCCGCGAAAGGCAAGAATGTTCTCGTGAGTGCTGCGGCGGGCGGTGTCGGGTCGCTGCTTGTGCAGCTCGCGAGATGTGACGGGGCGAAGATGGTGATCGCGGCGGCGAGCAGTGACGAGAAGAGGGCGCTTTCCCGATCTCTCGGCGCCGATCATGCGGCCGATTATACGGCGCCCGGCTGGCAGGAGGACGTCAAGAAGCTGACCGGAGGGCTCGGCGCGGATATCATCTATGAAACCGTCGGCGGCGTGTTTTCAAGGGCGGCACTGGATGCGCTGGCGCCTTGCGGCGAGCTTGTGCTGGCGGCGATGGGGCGGTTCGGGCTTGAGGCGGCCGATGTCGAGCACATGCTTGATGATAATCAGTCAATCAAGGGATTTTCGCTGTTGCCGCTGCTGACGCCTCAGGGGGTGCAGGAGGATCTTACCGACCTCTTCGAGCTTGCCGCAGCGGGCGTCGTGACAGTTATCGACGGCGGTCGTTTCCCACTGCATCAAGCGGCGGAAGCGCATCGCGCCATCGAAGGGCGGCGGGCGGTCGGCAAGGTGGTGCTGGTGCCTTAAATCAAAGAAGGCGACGCACGATGTCGTGCGTTACCGCTCGGCACCATGCTCCGGCAATCAGATCGCGGTGGCGATCTCCATGGCGAGCTGGCCGAGCGTTGCTTCGGCGGAGGGGCCGGCAAGCACATAGGAGGTGCCGGCATTGTGCCAGGTCACGAGGCCGATCTCGTCCTTGATCGTTTCCTTGAAGTCGTCGGTCTCTGGCGGCTGCGCGTCCTTGCGGAAGCAAATGGAGATGATGTCGCCGTCGGAATTAGAATAGACGAGCTGTCCGACAGGGCGGCTGTCGCCGAGGATGACGCGCGCGCCCTGGAAGGTCCAGGCTTCGGCGCTCAGATCCGGCACCCGGAAGGGCACGCCGATCGCCGTCGTCAGCCAGCTGGAGATTTCCTCGGCCTGCGAGGCGGGCACTTCGACGAGATGACGGGGCTGGCGGATCAGCAGGCGCTGATAGGCGGTGACGTCGCCCAGCCAGTCACTGGTATTGGCCGGTGCCGCATTGGTGGTAGCCGTGCTGGCAATCTCGTCGGCATCCGGCGCGGTGCCGACGAAATAGCCGATACCACAACCGACGACAAAGAGGATGAGGGCGGCGGCCAGCGCCTGCGGGCCGCTCGGCGCCAGTTTCACTTGCGGGCGCGTGGCGCGCTGGGCGATCGGCGTCTTCGGCGGCTGCGTGCTCTTGATCGAGCGGACGAGGGCAAGCGGCACCGGCTCCTTCAGGATATCGTCGAGGCGGCGGCGGCCGAAATCAGCCCCGTGGCGCAGCTTCTCATGCAGTCGGCGTGCATTCTCGTCACTTGCCAGACGCTGCTCCAGTTCGTGCCGCTGTTCGGGCGAGACTTCGCCGTCGAGAAGGGCGGTGAGCTGGGCTTCGAGCGGCAATTTCCTAAGATCGAGCAAATTCAGAACCTGTGGATCGGGTGGGTGCCGGCAAGCCCGGCGAAATGCAGCCTCGCGGTCGCGAGCTGCGAGACGACGTTTGCCACCGGAATGCCCATGATGTCGGCCGCCTGCTGGTAGCTGTGGCCTTCGACGTCGACCAGCAGGAACATGCTGGAAACACCATCCGGCATATCGGAAATCATGTGATGGATGGTGTCGGGATCGACCGCGGCCGAGCGTTCGCGCGCGGCCTCGCGAATATCGGTGACGTTGCCGCGGACGGAAGCCTTCGGCTTGCGCTTACGGTTGTCGTCGGTCCATTGCTGGCGGGCAAGCGTGTAGATCCAGCTTTCCAGCCGGCCTTCGCCGCTCCATTGATGACCTTTGGAGATGGCGCGCTGACAGACGGCCTGAACGAGTTCATCGGCCACGGCAACCTCACCCGCGAGCGTGATCGCGAAGCGGCGAAGGCGGGGCAGGAGGCCGACGAGATCACGTCGGAGATCGATGGTCGTTGCGGGCTGACGCATTGTCTATCCAAGAAGCATTCACAATGGTTTCGCGGACGAAGGGTTCGCCGTCGGGCGCGAAAACCGACTTTATCGACGCCGTCGATGCATGTGCTTTATGAAACAAGTCTCCTGCACTTCGCAAGCATCCGGTCGTCTTCATCACTCTTTCCCAAGGGATTTTCGTATTGTGGCCTGCAAAGCTTGCGTCAATATGTTTTGTAGCCGTTCAAGCTTTGCAGCAGGGAGCGATAGGCCCAGGTGCCTTCGCCGCCACGATCACGGATTTCGACAAGCTGGACGCGAGCGCCCTGGATGTCTCCCTGTTCCACCAGCGCCATGCCCATATAGGAGCGGGCGAGGATATAATTCTCGTCCGCCTGCAGCGCCTTGCGGTAGTAGGACATGCCGAGCTCCATGCGGCCGGCCTTGCGGTTGGCGTAGCCGAGATAGTTCAGGACGCGCGGGTCGTTCTGGTTGCGAGCGAGATTGAGCACCGTGATGGCGTTGTCATACTGGCCGGCATAGGCAAATTCGCGGGCGAACTGATAGAGATCGTCGTCGTTGAAGCTGCTCTTCTTCGGGTTGACACATTCCTTCTTGGCCTTGTCCCAAACCTTCCCGCCGGTGCAGGTCTTGGTCGTCTGGGTCTTCGGCGGCGGATTGGTGTCATCGTTGCTGTCGCCAGCCGCGAAGGCGGCCGTGGCGATGCCAAAGGCAAAGCCGGCGGCGAGCGAAAGTCTGGACAGGTGGCGGAAAGAAGAAATCATCGGCGCGCTCCGTTCTCAGGCAATGCAGTTGCTCGGATTGTACGCTTACCACTAAAAATACCAAGAGGGTAAGCAACCTCTATGGCAAATGTTGCGACGGTGGACTGATGTCCTCGCAGATCGATTCAAGTGCCGCACAAAAAGAGCTAGGAACCAGCGCTAAGGCGCGAAAATATCGGCGCTTTCCGGCATCACCGCGTCGCCGGCCCTGTTGAGGCTGAAGCGCTCGCCGCTGAGCTCCCAGGCGCCGGGAGAGCCATCGATGGAGAAGAGGTTGTAGGCGGCGGGCGGCTTGATGCTGCCCGGTCCCTGCGAGGCAGAGGCGATGCCGACGACCGGCACTGGCTGCATCTGGCCGCGCAGCCAATGCAGCGTGTTCAGGTGCGTATGGCCGTGCAGCACGAGTTCGGCGCCGCCCGTCGAAATCACGGCAGCGAAGCGGCGGATGCCGATCATCCGTTTGTAGAAGGCCGTGGCGCCGCGGATCGGCGGGTGATGGATCATGACCACCCGGAAGAGACCGGCTTCGCCAGCCGCACGCAGTATGTTGACAGTATCGCGGGCCTGTCGCGCGCCGAAAAAGCCAGAGGCGGCGAAGGGCGGAGTGGCGACCGCGGTCGAACAGCCGACAATCGCGACTTTGCCGCGGACGCGCAGATAGGGGAAGATATGGCGGTCGTCCTGCCATTGCGGCGGAGCGAGATCGCCGCGGACGTAATCGTACCAGGCGCGCATCGTCTTCTCATAGGCGCCTGGCACATAGGCGTCATGATTGCCGGGAACGACCGACGTGTCTGCGGGATCGCCGAGCGCGCGCAGCCATGCAGCGGCGGCGCGAATCTCAATACCGCTCGCCAGATTGACGAGGTCGCCGGTGACGGCCACGTGATCGGCCTGATGGGCGCGAATATCGTCGAGCAGCAGATCCAACGTGCTGCCGAAAAGGTGCTTGCGTCGATTTCGATGCCAGTTCACAAAGCCTGTTATGCGTTTAGAAAACAGCTCTTGAATGGAAAGACTGGGCAACGGCCCGAGGTGGACGTCGGAGATATGCGCGAGCTTGAACATGCTACGAGACATAGACCAGCTTATTGACAAATCAAACACATCCGGCGCGATGAAGAGCTGAAACGGAGCGATGGTGGATAAAGAGAACAGGCCCCTCTACACGAGGCTGGCGTTGCGCCTGCTGCATGTCTATTTCAGTTTCGTCCGCAGCATGACTGTGGGCGTGCGGGCCGCCTGTTTCGATGCAGAGGGGCGCATCTTTCTCGTGCGCCACAGCTATATCGGCGGCTGGCATATGCCGGGCGGCGGGCTGGAGCGCAACGAGACAGTCGAGGAAGCGCTCGTCAAGGAATTGCGCGAGGAGGGCAACCTCAGGATCATCGGCAAGCCGCAGCTGTTCCAGGTCTATTTCAATACCACGACCACAAGGCGCGACCATGTCGTCTTCTACCGGGCGACCGTCGAGCAGACGGCGCCGCGGCCGCCGGACTGGGAGATATCCGACAGCGGCTTCTTTTTCCTCGACAGCCTGCCCGAGGGCACGACCAAGGCGACGCATCGCCGCCTCGCCGAGCTTCGGGGCGAGCGGGAGCCCGATCACCGCTGGTAAGAAGTATCAGGCGGCATTTAGCCTGGCGCGGCCATGCGGGCTGTCGAGATCGAGCGCCGGACCGACGGGGACGATGCCGGTCGGATTGATCGTCTTGTGGCTGCGGTAGTAATGCTGCTTGATGTGGTTGAGGTTCACCGTCTCGGCCACGCCTGCCGTCTGGTAGAGGTCGCGCAGATAGCTAGGCAGGTTGCGGTAATCGGCGATGCGGCGGATGTTGCACTTGAAATGGCCGACATAGACGGGGTCGAAGCGCACCAGCGTGGTGAACAGGCGCCAGTCGGCCTCGGTCAATCTGTTGCCGAAGAGGTAGCGGCCCTTGCCGAGGCGTTCGTCGAGCGTGTCGAGTGTTTCGAACAGCTTGCCGACATTTTCCTCATAGGCTTCCTGGGTGGTGGCAAAGCCCGCTTTGTAGACGCCGTTGTTGACTGTGTCGTAGATGGTGGCGTTCAGTGCATCGATGTCGGCGCGA
Organism: Rhizobium sp. WYCCWR10014; assembly: GCF_001657485.1. GTDB lineage: Bacteria > Pseudomonadota > Alphaproteobacteria > Rhizobiales > Rhizobiaceae > Rhizobium. Next base: position 420,579 of record NZ_LXFU01000037.1, on the reverse strand, counting down.
AGGTCCTCGGGATAGAAATCAGCTGTCGAGCCGGTCAGCCCGTCGAAGGCACTGTTGAACATGCGGATGATCTCGGCGGATTCGTTGCTGACGATCGTGCCGGTCTTCTTGTCCCAGAGCACGGGAACGGTGACGCGGCCGGAATAGTGCGGATCGTCCCTGACATAAATCTGCCAAAGCGCGGACGCTCCGAAGAGGTGATCGCCGGTGGCGCCGTCGCCGACCTTAAATTCCCAGCCGTTCTCGACCATCAGCGGATCGACGACGGAGACCGAGATCAGCTCTTCGAGCTTCTTCAGCTTGCGGAAGATCAGCGTGCGATGCGCCCAGGGGCAGGCGAGCGAGACATAAAGATGGTAACGCCCAGCCTCGGCCTTGAAGCCGCCGCTGCCGGAAGGGCCGGCCCCACCGTCCGATGTCACCCAGTTGCGAAACTGTGAGGGCTGCCGCTTGAAATGGCCCTTGCTCTCCTTCGTGTCGTACCAGGCGTCATGCCAGACGCCGTCCACCAGCATTCCCATGATCTTCATTCCCTTGATTGCGTGTTGGAACGGAAGATATCGCAGATGGCAGGGCTTTACAGGCGGCAAAGATTGAACAGTGCGTCACGTCGCGCATTTTGCGTTGGACGGCGGAAATTTTTCCTGCTATCGGCCTGTTCACGATTTTCGGACCCCTGCCTGATGTTCATTTCCAGAAACCCGCGACGACGCTGATGCTCCCGAACGCCCAAGGCGTGTTCGAGACCCATCAATCTGTCCATCCGGTTTCTGTCATCATGTACAAGCACGATCTCGTCTACCTCACTGAAGACGCGTCTCATGACGCCGCCATCGAACACATCAACGAAGAAGCCTTCGGTCCGGGCCGCTTCACGCGCGCTGCCGCGCGCATCCGTGAGCAGGGGCCTCATGATCTGTCGCTTTCCTTCATCTGCACCGATAACGGTGAGACGATCGCCTCCGTGCGCATGACGCCGGTGCTGGCCGGCACGGTGAAGGGCCATCTGCTCGGCCCGCTCGCCGTCCGCCCCTCTCACAAGAACAAGGGCATCGGCCGGGAACTGGTGCGGATTGCGGTGGAGGCGGCAAGACGCAAGGGCTCGGAAGCCGTCATCCTCGTCGGCGATCCACCCTATTACGGCCCGCTCGGCTTCGAGAAGGTCGCCTATAACGCGCTGTCTTTTCCAGGCCCGGTCGATCCCGGCCGTGTGCTCGTTGTTCCGATCGCCGAGGGCGTGCACACGCGGCTGAAGGGCACGATCGCCTGGCGCGAATGATTTAGAGCACTGTGCGTCCTTCCGGACGCACAGTGCTCTAACTCTCAATTCGCTAGAGACCTTTCCGGAGGAAGCTGCGCGTGCGGCCCTCCGGGAAATCCTTAAGTTCTCCGAAAATTTCATAACCCTGACGCAGTAGACGCGCAGGGCTTCCGGGCTGAACGTGTCGATCCAGGCGCCGCCGCACCCCCTGGCTCTCGCCTCTTCTTCCGCCTTTGCGAGGATATTGCCGGCGATACCCGTGCCGCGCAACGTATCGGGAATATAGAGCATCTGGGTGAACAGCCAGCCCCAGGCGGTGAAGCCTGAAAGACCGCCCGTCACCTTGCCGTCGGTATCGCGGATGAGGACCGCGAGCGGCCGGCGATCCGATGGGCCGACATCGGCGTTGTTGAAGGCCGAGAGCGCATCGGTGATCACTGCCAGTTCCTCCGGCGAGGGCGAGGCGGTGAGCTCGAATTCGGGCATGAGATCAGCGCCCTTCGCGCCACCACATGGCGCCGAAGGCGAGCAGCAGGATGCCGACGCCGGCGAAACCGGCAAAGAGCGGCAGCGTGTTGATGCCCTTCAAGACCGTCTCGTTGGTCATGCGGATCATCATGCGATCGTTGTCAGAGACGCGGACCTGGCCGCGCACCGGCAGGATCGGCGGCACGGAGATCGCGCCATTTGCATTGGAGACGCGGGCGACGAGACCCTTGCTTCTGTCGGCGACCGGCTGCAGTACATCGGTCGTCGAGATCATCGCCTTGAATTCCGGTGCGTCGACGGCGCCGATATGGACAAGCGTCGACAGCCTGCCGTTGCGGATTTCGAAGAGACCGATTTCGTCCATCCTCTTCTCGGCCTTGTAGAGCCCCGGTTCGGACTGGGTGAGCGGCAGGGTTTCGGTCTTGCCGGAGGGATAACGCACGGTGGCATTGCCGGGATTGTCGCCGATCGTCTGGCGCGTGACCTCAAGGGTCCGGCCGGAGGCGCGCGCCGTCAGCGCTTCTTCCTCGAGCGCCGGCTCCTTCATCAGCCAATGGGCGATACGGCGATAGAGCGAAACGTTCGGACCGCCGCCTTCGAAGCCGCGGGCCCAGAGCCAGCCCTGATCGGAAAGCAGCATGGCGACGCGGCCCTGGCCGGCGCGGTTCAGCACCAGCAGCGGGTGGTTGTCGGCGCCGAGCATGATCGTCTCGCCCTGCGGCCGGTCGACATCGACGCTGCGGAACCAGCGGCCCCAATGCGGCGGGTCCTCGCCCGAACCATCAAGGCCGCGCGTGACGGGATGTTTGCGGCCTTCCTCGGAAAGGCGAGGATAGAAGGCCTTCTCGATCATCTCTCCGGTGGGCGTTGCGGGCAGGACCGAGGAAAGCGGCGTCAGCGCAATGGAATCGGGGCCGGCATGCTCGGGACCGGCGGCGATCAGCAGCGCTCCGCCGTTGTCGACATATTGCGCGATGTAATCGTAATAGAGCAGCGGCAGCACGCCGCGGTGCTGGTAGCGATCAAAGATGATCAGGTCGAAATCCTTGATCTTGTCGACGAAGAGCTCGCGCGTCGGGAAGGCGATCAGCGACAGCTCGTTGATCGGCGTGCCGTCCTGCTTTTCCGGCGGACGCAGGATGGTGAAGTGGACGAGATCGACCGAGGCATCTGATTTCAGCAGGTTGCGCCAGGCGCGCTCGCCGGCATGCGGCTCGCCGGAGACAAGCAGGACGCGGAGATTCTGGCGGATGCCGTCGATGACATGGACGGCGCGGTTGTTGGCAGTGGTGACTTCGCCGGGAAGTGCTGCGACCGAGAATTCGAGCACATTGCTGCCGCCACCCGGCACCTTGAAGGAGAAGGGCGTATCCTGCCCGGGCGTCGCCTGCAGGGTGGCGATCTCGTCACCATTCAGCTTCACCGTGACATCGGCCGTGCCGCCGGGGCTCGGGCCGTCGTCGAAGACGCGCAAGATTACCTGCTGCTCTTCGTTGACGATACCGAAGCGCGGTCCCTTGATGACTTCGATGCGGCGATCGAATTCGTTGGCCTTGCCGGTGACAAGGCCATGGATCGGCGCGTCGAAACCGAGCGCCTGATTGGCGCCCGGAACATCATGGACTTCACCGTCGGTCAGCATGATGGCGCCGCCGATACGGGCAGGCGGGACATCGGCAATGTTGGCCGACAGCGCGTCGAACAGGCGCGTGGACGGCACGTCGGAATTGACGTCGCCTTCGACATCGACGAAGCGGGGCTCTATCTGGGGAAAGCGGGCGAGCTGTCCCTTCAAGGCCGCAAGCGCATCGTCGGTCATCTTGACGCGATCGGGCGTCTGCTGGCTCTGGCTTCGATCGACAAGAACCGGGACGATCGTCGACAACTGATCCCGATCTTCCTGCAGCAGCACCGGATTGGCAAGGGCGGTCAGCATGGCGAGTGCCGCCAGCGTTCTGATCCAGGCGCCGCGAATGCCGCGCCAGATGGCGAAGGCGGCGATAACAGCGCTGACGACAGCCAATGCAGCCAGAACCGACCAGGGCAGGAAGGGCGAAAAGTCGAATGTCATCTCATTGTCCTAACCGTTCGAGGAGGTCGGGAACATGGACCTGGTCGGTCTTGTAGTTGCCGGTCAGCATATACATCATGATGTTGACGCCGGAACGGTAGGCATATTCGCGCTGCGTTTCATCCGACGGCACGGTCGGCAATATCGGTACGCCATTTTCGTCGATCGCCCAGGCGCCGGCGAAATCATTGCCGGTGATCAGGATCGGCGAAACGCCGTCGGCGGTCGCCGCCGATTTTTCGCTCGGCCCCTGACCGCCCTGCCGGGCCTCGATCCAGAGAGGGCTGCCGGCATAACGACCGGGAAAGCTCGACAGGAGATAGAAGGATTTCGTCAGCACGTGATCTGATGGTACCGGCTCGAGCGCCGGGATGTCGAGATTGGCGAGGATTGCCTGCAGCCTCTCACCATTGGCGCTGACATTGCCGCCATTGTCCAATGCGCTGATCTGATCGCGCGTATCGAAAAGCACGGTGCCGCCATTGCGCATATAGGCGTCGATACGGCTGATCGCCGCGGTCGACGGCATCGGCGCGGTTGCCGAAACCGGCCAGTAGATGATCGGATAGAAAGAGAGCTCGTCCTTGGTGAGGTCGATGCCGACGGGCGGCGCCGGCTCCAGCGTCGTGCGAAAAGTGAGGAACTGGGTCAGTCCCTCGAGGCCGCGCTCGGATATATTGTCCACGTCCTGTTCGCCGGTGACGACATAGGCGAGGTGGGTGTTATCAAGTCTCTGCAGGATGAGGTCGTCGCCGGGCTGGGAGTCGTCGGCGTGAAGGGTGCCGGGTTGGATGAGAAAGCCGGCGCAGACGGCGACCGCGATCATCGCGGCGGTGCGGACAGCCGGGCGCAATCGCGAGAATGCGCCATTCATGAAGAGGACGATCAGGCTATCGGCCAAGAGCAGCAGGAAGGCTGCAAGAAAGAGGGCGGGTTTTGCCGACCAGCTTTCGCCGCCGATCAGGCCTTCGCGCACGGCATTGGTCCCTGTTGTGTCGATCGGCTTCAGTTCGGCGTTCTCGGGCAGCACGTTCAGGGAGGTGAAACCATCCTCCGAACCGTAGAGTCCGGGAGGGTTGTCGAAATTCGCCGTCGGTTCGACTCCGGCCTGTGGAATGAGCGGCCGCGCCGATCCCGTCTCGGAGACGAGCGTGCCTTTGGCCGTCAGCATGCGGAATGGCGGCAGGGTTTCGGAGACACGCGCATTGCCGCGCGCCTCGGATGTCACGCCGCCCGAGCGCGATATCTGCAGGAGGTGGCGCAGCATGTCGACGAAAGTGCCGGAGATCGGCAGATCGGACCAGGTCGCTTCCGCGGTGACGTGAAACAGGACGATCTGGCCGGATGCGATCTGCTTCATCGTGACGAGTGGCGTGCCGTCGGCCAGGCTCGCCCAGGTGCGTTCGGCAAGATCGGGTGTCGGTTCGGCAAGCACCTGCCGCTTGACGACGATATCGGCGGGACGCGCTATGCCGGCGAAAGGCCCGAAACTCGGAAATTCGGCAAGCGACTGGGGCTCGCTCCAGGACAAAGTGCCGCCCAGTGCCCGTTCTCCCTGACGCAGGATGACAGGGATCAGCGGATCGTCCGCAGGGGCTGCCGCCATGCGCGGGCCGGCAAAACGCAGGAGCATGCCGCCATTCGATATCCAGCGCGTCAGAGGCTCGTAGGTCTCCTCCGGCAGCCGGCCGATATCGGCCATGATGATGATCGAGGGATTGCTGGCTAGAAGTTTTGGTATTGCGACCGAAAGATCGGAATCGGCGGGTTGGATCAGATCCGCATAGGGTTGCAGCGCCCGCTGGATATAATAGAGCGGCGAGAGCAGCGGCTGGAACTCATCCCCTCCTTCACCTGACAGCAAGACGACGCGGCGGCGCTTGAATGCGTCGTCGAGAAGGTGGACGGCGCCTGCCGTCGCGCCGTTGTCGACGCTGACGCGCGCGAAATCGTTGCGCATCTCGAAGGGGGCGGTGATCGAACTCGTCGCGACGCTCTGGCCGGGGCGGAAATCCACCCTGCCATTGGCGATCGAGCGGCCCTGGGTATCGACGGTGTTCAGCGCTACCGATGCTGCCTGCGAACTGTTGAGCCGCGTAACCTTGACGGTCATGGCATCTGCCGCATTGTTGGCCGCGGTGATCGCGACCGTCCTTGTGGCATCGCCCTCGATCAGGCGGAGATCGGCGGGCTGGAGTTCGGCGAGCCTTCGCACCGTCGCGTCGTCGGGCTTGGCGGCGGCGCCGTCAGTCAGGAAGGCGAGGGTACCGGGCTTGATACCGTTCAGGGCGGCGCGCAGCGCCTGGAAGGCGCGTTCGCGGTCCGGCACCAGCGGTCGCGGCTCGGCGGCGCGCAGCTTGTCGCGGGCGGCAGCAGCGGTGCCGGGCACGGCGTCGTTGGTCGGGTCGGCGGTAAAGGCGATCGACACAGGCGTGCCGGCGGATTCGGCGTCATCTATCAACGCGTCGGCGGTCTGGATGCGGCGCTCCCAGTCGGGTGCCGCTGCCCAGCTGTTGTCGACGAAGAGCACGAGCGGGCCACCTGATGCGAGCGAACTGGTGCGCGGATTAAAAACCGGATCGGCGATCGCAAGAATGATGGCGGCGGCGAGCAGCATGCGCAGCAGCGTCAGCCACCATGGGCTTTGCGCCGGCGTCTCCTCGCGTTTCAGCACGGAGGCAAGGATCTTCAGCGGCGGGAAGACTTCGGTCTTCGGGCGTGGCGGCGTCAGCCGCAGCAGCCACCAGATGACCGGCAAGGCAAGGAGCGCGCCGAGAATGGCGGGATAGGCGAAAGCGAAGGGAAGGGCGTTCATAGCTGCCCTCCATGCGTAGCCTTGGCCGGCATGCCTGACAGATACATGTGCACCGCGACCAGCGCCTCCGAAGCAAGATGATCGGTGCGGTGGGTTGCGAAGGTCCAGCCGAGATGGCGCAGCGATTGGCCGAGGCTGTCCCTGCGAGCGAGGTAGGCGTTGCGATAGGCCTCGCGGATATGTTCGGCGCGGCCGGAGATAAGCTTGGCGCCGCTCTCCGGATCGGTGAATTCGGTGCGGCCGCTATAGGGGAATATCTCTTCGGCGGGATCTGATATCTCGACCACGTGGCCGCGCAGGCCACGGCGGGCAAGCGGGCCGAGCCGTTCCATGATTGCCGGCGCATCGTCGAGGAAATCGCCGATAAGGACGAGGTCGCTCCAGCCGCGGATCATCGCCGTTTCCGGCAGGCCGCCGGTCAGCGGCGTGTGCATGAGAGCGGCTGCGAGGCGTTCGGCGGCGTTGCGGGCGGAGGCGGGTTCCATGATGCCGGGGCAGCCGATGCGCTCGCCGGAGCGGGCGAGGATTTCGGCAAGCGCCAGCATGATGACCAGCGCGCGGCTTTCCTTGGAGACGCTGCCATAGCTCGACTTGTACATCATCGAGGGCGACATGTCGCACCAGAGCCAGATCGTGTGCGCGGCCTCCCATTCGCGCTCGCGCACGTAGGTGTGATCGTCCCGGGCGGAACGGCGCCAATCGATGCGCGACAGGCTCTCGCCCTCGGAATAGGGACGGAACTGCCAGAAATTCTCGCCGATGCCGCGCTTGCGGCGTCCATGCCAGCCGGCGATCACGGTGTTGGCGATGCGCTTGGCTTCCACCAGGCAGTCCGGCACTAAAGCGGCCCGCTGCCTGGCGCGGGAAAGGGCATCGCTGCCGGGTGTCGGATTGACGATCTGTCCGATAGATGCCACGCGTCCGGCTTCCTTATCCCTTTGCCTGCTTGACCAGTCCGGCGATGACGTCACGCACCGACATGCCTTCGGCGCGGGCGGCGAAAGTCAGCGCCATGCGGTGCTGAAGAATGGGTTCGGCGAGCGCGAAGATATCGTCCAGAGACGGGGCGAGACGGCCTTCGTAGAGCGCGCGGGCACGCGCACAGAGCATCATCGCCTGGCCGGCGCGAGGGCCGGGGCCCCAGGCGACATTCTTGTCGGTCGAGGCATTGCCCTGTCCGGGACGGGCGGAACGCACCAGCGCCAGGATGGCATCGACGACGGTATCGCTCACCGGCATCTGGCGCACCAGGGTCTGGATCTCGATCAGCCGCTGCGCATCGATGACGGCTTCCGGCCGGGTTTCGCCCAGGCCCGTCGTCTCGAGCAGGATCTGGCGCTCGGCGGCGAGTTCAGGGTAGTTGACGTCGACCTGCAGCAGGAAGCGGTCGAGCTGGGCTTCGGGCAGAGGATAGGTGCCTTCCTGCTCGAGCGGGTTCTGCGTGGCGAGCACATGGAAGGGCGCCGGCAGGTCATAACGCTGGCCGGCGATCGTGATGTGATATTCCTGCATGGATTGCAGAAGGGCCGACTGGGTACGCGGCGAGGCGCGGTTGATCTCGTCGGCCATCAGGAGCTGGGCGAAGACCGGGCCCTTGACGAAACGGAAAGAGCGGCGTCCACTGTCGTCCTGGTCCATCACCTCGGAGCCGAGAATATCGGAGGGCATCAGATCCGGCGTGAACTGGATGCGGTTGGCGGCAAGGCCGAGCACCTCGCCGAGCGTGGTCACCAGTCTGGTCTTGGCAAGACCCGGAACGCCAACGAGCAAGGCATGACCACCTGACAGTACAGCGAGAATGGTGTTCTCGACGACGCTTTCCTGACCGAAGATCACTTTCGAGACTTCCCCGCGGATGGCGGCGATATCGGAGAGCGCCTTTTCGGCGGCGGCGACGATCGCCTTTTCATCGAGGCTGGCTTCGGTCTTCATCATACCCATGCGTATCTCCAACGGCTGAAATCATTCGGCAGCGAATCGGCGGACTTATACATGTGCCTCATACCCGATAGAGTTATGGAGATGTGACGGGCTGACAAGTTCGTTGCGAATGACTATCTCGTGACTTTACTTCGTTAAGGACAAACCGGGACGGAAGAATGGCAGCCGAGGAAATCAGCGGACAGGCGGATGCGGCGGGACTTGCCGCACTGATTTCGCGCGCGTCTCAGGAGAATGCCGGTAAAAAACGAGGATTACCGCCGGTCGAACGGTGGAATCCGCCTTTCTGCGGCGATATCGACATGGAAATCCGTGCCGACGGCACCTGGTTCTACATGGGTACGCCGATCGGTCGACCGGCGCTGGTGCGGCTGTTTTCGACGGTTTTAAGAAAAGACGACGACCAGAAGACCTATCTCGTAACTCCTGTGGAAAAGGTCGGTATAAGGGTCGTCGACGCGCCTTTCATCGCCGTGGAGATGAGCGTGACGGAGGGGCAGGGCCAACAGGTGCTGACCTTCCGCACCAATGTCGGCGATGTCGTGGAGGCGGGAGGAGAGCATCGGCTGCGCTTTGCCATTGCGGGCGAGAATGCCGAATTGAAACCCTATCTGCATGTGCGCGGGCGGCTGGAGGCGCTGGTGTCGCGTGCGGTGATGTATGAACTGGTGGCGCTCGGCGAGACGATCGAGGTCGAGGGACAGGCGATGTTCGCCGTCCGCTCGGCCGGAAAGGTCTTTGCGATGATGCCGGCCGATGAACTGGATGCGCTTTCCCGATGAATGATGCGATTACCCAACGTTATCCGCTGTTTTCCGCAGCCGAATTCCGCCGCCGCGCGCTCAACCAGAATGGTGGCCCGGTCGATCATGCCTGGCGCGATCACGGCGACCACATCCTCAATCCCGATATCGTCGCCGAGGTCGAGACCTTCAAGCTGCGCGACGCCGCCGTGCTCGTGCCCGTCGTCGACGACGGCGAGGAAGCCCATGTGATCTTCACCAAGCGCACGGCGACGTTGCGCAAACATTCCGGGCAGATCGCCTTTCCCGGCGGCTCGATCGATCCCGCCGATATCTCGCCCGAAATGGCGGCGATCCGCGAGACGGAGGAGGAGATTGGCCTGGCCGGTTCCTTCGTCGAAACCGTCGGGCGGCTGCCGAATTACCTTGCCTCGACGGGCTTCCGCATTACGCCGGTGCTCGGTGTCGTCTCGCCGGGCTTTGCGCTGACACTGAACCCGACCGAGGTGGACGACGTGTTCGAGGTGCCGCTTTCCTTCCTGATGGACCCTGCCAATCACACCCGCGACAGACGTGTCATCGACGGCGTCGACCGGCATTTCTACCGCGTGCCCTATGAAACCAGAATGATCTGGGGCATCACCGCCGGCATCGTCCGCACGCTTTATGAAAGGCTTTATGCATGACCGGCATCGCCGACCAAGCATGGTTCCGCCACCCGGCGCTTGGCCGGATCTTAGCGCTTATCAACGCCGATGGCGGGGAAGGGCGAGTGGTTGGCGGAGCGGTGCGCAACAGCCTGATGGGCCTGCCCGTCAATGATGTCGACATAGCCACGACACTCAGACCGGAGGCGGTGATGGAGCGGGCGGCGGCGGCCGGCATAAAGGCAGTCCCAACCGGCCTCGAGCACGGCACGGTAACGCTCGTCATCGACGGCAAGCCCTTCGAGGTGACGACCCTTCGCACCGACGTCGAGACCGACGGACGCCATGCCAAGGTTGCCTTCAGCACCGACTGGAAGGCAGATGCCGAACGGCGGGATTTGACGATCAACGCGCTTTACGCCGATGCAAAGGGCGAGGTGGTGGATCTCGTTGGTGGACTTGCCGACATTGAGACGCGCAACATCCGCTTCATCGGCGATGCCGCAACGCGTATTGCCGAGGATCATTTGCGTATCCTGCGCTTCTTCCGCTTCTTTGCCTATTACGGTTCCGGGCGGCCGGATGCCGAGGGGTTGAAGGCGTGTTCCGCGGCGCGTTCGAAACTGACGACGCTTTCGGCAGAACGCGTCTGGTCCGAACTGCGAAAGCTGCTTGGCGCCGACGATCCTGGCCGGGCGCTGCTCTGGATGCGGCAGGTGGCAGTGCTGACGGAAATCCTGCCGGAATCGGAACGATGGGGGATCGATGCGATCCCGTCGCTGATCAGCACCGAAAAGGCGCTCGGCTGGACGCCCGATCCGCTGCTGCGTCTTGCGGCGATCGTGCCGCCCGATGCGGCGCGCATGGAGGCGCTCGCAGCCCGGCTCAAGCTCTCGAATGCGGAAGCGGCCACTCTCAAGGCCTGGACCATGGCAGCGCCCGTTAATGACGAGATGTCGTCGGCGGCCTTCGAACGGCTGCTTTACCGCAACGGCCCCGACGGCATCACAACACGGCTAAAGCTGGCGCTTGCGGTTGCGCGCGGCAAGGCTGAAAGCGATTTCGACGAAATGGCGCGGTCGGCGCGGCTTAACAAGCTGCTGGACAGGGCAATGCATTGGAAAAAGCCACAGTTTCCGCTGAATGGCGGCGACGTGATTTCGGCAGGAATTGCGTCCGGCCCGCGCGTCGGCGAGCTGCTTGCCGGCCTGGAAAACCAGTGGGTGGAGGAAAACTTCGTTTCCGACCGGGCGGCGCTGCTCGCCCGGCTGCAGGAACGCCTGCAATAATCAGGCTGCGTTCGCCTCGTCGCGGATGCGAGCCTTGATATTATCCACCATGTTCTCGCGGATCGTGGTTTCGCCGTGAGCGTCTTTCAGGTGCTCGACGGCCCGGCGGACGACCTCGGCGTCATTATCTGCCCTGGTATGCCAGGCGCAGCCGGGAACGAGTGTGCCACATTCGAAAAGTCGCATGGTCTTTTCCTCTATCCTGAACACAACGACAATCGCGCTTTCACGCGACTGATGAATGTGCGGGAGGAGAGAAGGTTCCGGCCGGCATCGACATGCCAGCCGGCGAAAGCAGTATCAGTCGGGCATCGCCCAGGCTTTGTAAGTATCCGAAAGGTGCTCGGGCATGTTGCTGTTGGCGGCCGCTGCTTCGTTCTGCAGCTGTTCCGGTGACTTTCCGCCGGCCAGTTGCAGCTTGACCTGCTCGATGAAGCAGGACAGCGGCAGATCCGAGCCGCTCTTGGTCCGCAGTTTCTCGGCAATGCGCGTCAGAAACTCGGATGTGTCGATCGTGCGGGATGTTTCCTGGACATCCGTAGACGCTGGCGAGCCACTTTGTATCGTCATGACAATCCTCCTCCGATTGTTACGCACATACATATAAAGTTAGGACGCACTGAGTTTTCGTGAAGGTCTATCACCTCGAATTTATCGATGAGATATCACAGTTTCATGGCCAGCGGACGACGGGGGGCAACGAAGAGAGAATGGATTCAACGTTGCCGCCGGTCTTCAGGCCGAATATCGTGCCGCGATCATACAGCAGATTGAATTCGACGTAGCGGCCCCGGCGGATCAATTGTTCGTCGCGATCGGCCTCTGTCCACAATTTATTGAAGTTGGAGCGGACGATTTTTGGATAGACCATGGCGAAAGCCCGGCCGACATCACGCGTGAAGGCGAAATCGGCGTCCCAGCCGCCGGCTTCCTCGCTTGAATGCAGCCAGTCGTAGAAGATGCCGCCGATGCCGCGGGCCTCGTTGCGGTGTTTCAGGAAGAAATATTCGTCGCACCAGGCTTTGTACGCATGGTAATCGGCGACGGCATGATTACGGCAGGCGATCTCCATGGCCTTGTGGAAGAGCTGGCTGTCTTCGTCCTCCTGCGTACGGCGGCGCGACAGCACCGGCGTCAGGTCGGCCCCGCCGCCGAACCAGCGGCTGGTGGTGACGACCATGCGAGTGTTCATGTGCACGGCCGGAACGTTTGGGTTCACGGGATGGGCGATCAGCGAGATACCCGAGGCCCAGAAACGCGGATCGTCCTTGGCGCCGGGTATCTGGGCGCGGAAATCCGGGGCGAATTCGCCGTAGACAGTGGAGGTATGGACGCCGACTTTTTCGAAGACGCGGCCTTCCATCATCGACATCCGGCCACCGCCGCCGGCGCCGTTTTCGCGTGACCAGTCCTTGGCGACGAAGCGGCCGGGCTCCTGGTCGGAAAGCGGTCCTTCCAACTCATCCTCGATGGCCTCGAAGGAGGCGCAGATCGTATCGCGCAATCCCTCGAACCAATTGCGGGCGGCAGCCTTCTTCTCTTCGATATCGTCAGGCAAGCCGATCGGCAGTTCCGGTCTTTCCATTTACGCCTCCGACGGTCGGCATCTCCTTCGGAGGCGACTCGCTCATTCTTCATTGCACGCCATGATTAGCAGTTGGTGCTGCATCTCGCCAAGCGTGGCCAAGCACCGCCGAGCACTTCCAAGATTCGACTCGCAAATCAAGAATTTCGATATTACCTTTTCCGAGGAGGTAGGTTTGATGAAGAAAGTTCCAGGGCCTCCGTCCTTTGACGGCCTGAAGCGCAGGATAGCGAGACATCGGGCGGAAAATCCCCCGAGCAGGAAAGACCATTTCGTGCGTGAGACATATTGCCTCGGCCTCATGGACGCACGCGCCAAGGCGCGCGAATGGTTCGACGAATATCCGAAAGCCGCCTACTGGACCGAGGTGGAAAGCTGGCGCCAGCTCGACGGCGACCAGATCGAATTCACCATGCGCCGACTGCCTTCGGCCGACTGACCGTCACTTCGCAGTGGCACGCACGCGGCTTTCGATCAGCAGGCCGTTTTCATCCATGATCGGATGCGCCACCGAGACGATGTGGGCGTTGAGGCGCTTCAGGTCGCGCAGCATGTCGAGATGCAGCGAACTCGTCTGCAGGCTATCGGCGCGGCCGTCACGCAGGCGTTCGAGGTGGCGCTCGGCAGACTGTTTTTCCATCCGCCGCACCTCGACCTTTACCTCCATCATCTGGCGCGCGAGATTGAAGTCACGGGTGACGAAGATCGTCTGGGCGACGCGCAGATTGTCGATCGTCAGGTCGAACAGCTTCCGCAACTCCTGATGACCGTCCTCGGAAAATTTCAGGCCGAGGGAGACCTTCTTCGCCACCTGCTCCAGCAAGCCTTTCTCGATAATGTCGCCCATATGTTCGAGGTTGATCGCATAATCGATGACGACGATCGAGCGGCGGGCGTTCTCGTCGCTGAGACCCTCTCGGCCGAGCTTTGAGAGATAGACCTTCACCGCCTGCTGCAGCCGGTCGACACGCTCTTCGAGGGCGGATATCTCGGCAAGTTTCGATGCGTCGTTACGTTCGAAAGCTTCGGACACCCGGATCAGCATGCGCTCGATGAGGTCGCCGACGCCGAGCACTTCGCGGGTGGCGCTGGCGAGGGCAACGACCGGCGTCGAAAGCTCCTGCGCATCCAGATATTTCGGGGCGCTGTCAGGCTCGGCCTGATCCGGCACCAGCCGGGCCATCAGGGCGGCGAGCGGCCGGGAGAATGGCCAGGCCAGCGCCGCCAGCAGAAGGTTGAAGGCAAGATGCGCGTCGACGGGCAGCTTGGCAGGGCCGAAGGGCAGCATCTGGATGAGTTCCGCCCCATAACCCGCCAGCGGCAAGGCGATAAGGCAGCCGAGCGTGCGGACGGCGAGATTGCCGAGGGTGACGCGCCGGGCCGAAACCGGGCCGGACAATGTCGCGACGACAGGCGGTATTGCGCCGCCGAGATTGGCGCCGAGCACGAGCACGATGACGAGTTCGGCGGAGACGACGCCGGCCGAGGCGAGCGACAGGATTAGCACCACCACCGCAAGGCTCGACGAGGATGCGAAGGCAAGTGCTGCCGAGACGATCATTGCCACGGGCAGGGCGCCGTCCAGCAGGCCGATGAAGGCGGCGAGAGCAGGGGAGGCGCGCATCGGCTCTGTCGCAAGACCAAGGAGGTGCAGCGACAGCAGCATCAGCCCGATGCCGATCAGCGCTGTGCCGCCGCCCTGGCTGGTGCTTGAACGGCCGCGGTAAAGCACAATGCCAACAAGAATTAGAAGAGGAGAGAGCCATTCGATGCCGGTGGCGACGATCCAGGCGGTGATCGCGGTACCGACATTGGCGCCGAGCAGAACGATCTGCGCCATGCGCGGCTTGATCAGATCACGCTCGACGAAGGAGGCCGTCATCAGCGCCGTTGCCGTCGAGCTCTGCAGAGCGACGGTTGCAACGAGGCCTGACAGGAAGGAACGAAGACTGCCGCGCGTGCCGGTAGCCAGCCCCGTTCTCAGGCGGGCGCCAAAGGCTCTGGATACGCCATCCTTTACCTGTGCGAGGCCGAACAGCAGCAAAGCCACGGCGCCGAACAGGTTGATCATGATGATTGTAGAGTCCATTTTGTTGTTTTTATTCTTCTTTCACAGATCTGGAGAAATGCGGTTTTCCTCACATGGCCATTCCAACGTGTTGGAATCATGGAGGCCAATACTGAATTTTTGATTGCCCGGCTAATAAATATACGCCGGTTTGACGGATAGACAACGTTATTTTGCGACATATTCGGGAGCGGATCGGCAATTCCGCGGGCTTTGCTCCGCCAGCGCCGGCGTCGGTCAGGCCCAGACGGTTTGGCGCATCGCCTCGCCGATGATCATCGCGGCCGAGACGGCGACGTTGATCGACCGCTGGCCGTTGACCATCGGGATCAGCACGCGCGCATCGGCTGTTTCATGCACCTGATCCGGCACCCCGGCGCTTTCGCGACCGAAGAGCAGGATATCGTCCGGGCGGAAGGCAAGATCGGTGTAGCGCTCCGCAGCCTTTGTCGAGGCGAGGATCAGGCGGCGGCCGGTGCTCAGACGCCACGCCTCGAAGCGGTCCCAGTTGACATGGCGGGTGAGGGCGGCGGCGGCGATATAGTCCATGCCGGCCCGTTTCAGGTTGCGGTCGGAGATGTCGAAGCCGGCGGGTTCGATCAGATCGACTGCGAAGCCAAGGCAGGCGGCAAGACGCAGGATGGTGCCGGTATTGCCTGCTATATCCGGCTGATAGAGTGCCAATCTGAGTGAAGTCATGATGCGCCGTTTTCCCGCTTTCGCCGCTCAAGGCCTAATGTAACTGTGATTTCGGCGCAACAGGGCGCGTTTTGACCCGAAGAGATGAAATTTTTGGCACAACAGGGCTGGAAAATTCCTCGTTTTCGCGTTATCGGTGCATATCTTCAATCGCCAGCAAGGAGCGCCAGAATGAATATTTTGCTGTATGTGCGCCTCCCGGCCGTGATGCCAAGCGGTGCGATTTTCCGCCGATAGTGCGGGTTTCTTCCCTGAATTTCCTTTTTTGATCCCTTGTGCGGCTGTCTCAGCCTCGCCCCTTGAACGTTCGGTTCCCATATGTGCTTGCAGTGCGCTGGGATGGCGCGAAGCCGGGAGCCGGAACGCTGACGTTTCGGAGCAATTTCATGTTTGGCTGGTTCGAACAGCGACTCAATCCCTTTCCAAGCGAGGACCCTGTCGCCCCGCCGAAAGGTCTGTTTGCCTTTTGCTGGCATTACAGCAAGCCGGCTGCGCCCTGGCTCGGCCTGATGGCCGTGCTGACCGCGCTGATCGCTATCGGCGAAGTGGCGCTCTTCCAGTTCCTCGGCGACATCGTCGACTGGCTGACCAATGCCGATCGCGCCACATTCCTGGAGAGAGAAGGCCACAAGCTTTTCTGGATGGCGGCGCTGGTGTTGATCGGCCTGCCTGTGGTAGCCGGGCTCGATTCGCTCATCATGCACCAGATGATGCTCGGCAATTATCCGATGATCGCACGCTGGCAGATGCACCGCTTCCTGCTGCGCCACAGCATGTCGTTCTTCGCCAACGAGTTTGCCGGGCGTGTCGCCACCAAGGTGATGCAGACCTCGCTTGCCGTACGCGAAACAGTGATGAAGATCCTCGACGTCTTCGTCTATGTCGTCACCTACTTCCTGACGATGATCATCGTGATTGCGGCGGCGGACTGGCGGCTGATGATCCCGATCCTCGTCTGGCTCGCGGTCTATATCAGCATCGTCGCCTATTTCGTGCCGCGGCTTCGCAAGATCGCGGCGGCGCAGGCGGATGCGCGTTCGATGATGACGGGCCGTGTGGTCGACAGCTATACGAATATCGCGACGGTCAAGCTGTTTTCGCATGCGGGCCGCGAGGAGGTCTATGCCAAGGAGGGCATGGACGAGTTCCTGCAGACCGTGCACAAGCAGATGCGCAAGGTGACGCTCTTCCACATCTTCGTCTACGTGAACAACTGCGTTGCGCTCTTCGTCATCTCGGGCCTGTCGATCTGGTTCTGGCTGAACGGGGCGATCTCGGTCGGCGCCATCGCCATCGCCATCGGTCTTGCCATGCGCGTCAACGGCATGTCGCAATGGATCATGTGGGAAGTCTCGGCGCTGTTCGAGAATATCGGCACGGTCTATGACGGCATGGAGATGATGAGCAAACAGCACGACATCGTCGACAAGCCGGGCGCACCCACCCTGACGGCGAAGAAGGGCGCGATCCACTACGACCGCATCCGCTTCCATTACGGCAAGAGCAAGGGCGTCATCGACAACCTGTCGCTCGACATCAAGGCAGGCGAGAAGGTCGGTTTGGTCGGCCGTTCCGGCGCCGGCAAGACGACGCTGATGAACTTGCTGCTGCGCTTTTACGATCTGGAGGCCGGCCGCATCACCATCGATGGGCAGGATATATCAGGCGTCTCGCAGGAAAGCCTGCGTTCGCTGATCGGCGTGGTGACGCAGGACACCTCGCTGTTGCATCGCTCGATCCGCGACAACATCGCTTATGGTCGTCCCGAAGCAACGGACGACGAGGTGATCGAGGCCGCCAAACGCGCCAATGCCTGGGAGTTCATCGAAGGCCTCGTCGACATGCAGGGCCGCGCGGGGCTCGACGCGCAGGTCGGCGAACGCGGCGTCAAGCTCTCCGGCGGCCAGCGGCAGCGCGTCGCGATCGCCCGCGTCTTCCTGAAGGACGCGCCGATCCTGGTGCTCGACGAGGCGACCTCGGCGCTCGATTCGGAAGTCGAGGCGGCGATCCAGGAAAACCTCTTCGCCTTGATGGAGGGCAAGACGGTGATCGCCATCGCCCACCGGCTGTCGACGCTGACGGAGATGGACCGGCTGATCGTGCTCGACAAGGGCCGGATCATCGAGGCCGGCTCGCACAGCGAACTGATCGAAGCAGGCGGTATCTATGCCGACCTCTGGAACCGCCAGTCCGGCGGCTTCCTCTCCGATCACGCCGACGAAGCGGAAGAGGCTGCGGAATAAAGCTCGGCCCTCCCTGCGGAAATGGGGAGGGCTGCTTAACTGTTGAGAACAATTAAGAAGCTGTGCTACATTTCCTGGTCTCAACAAGGATATCGCCTATGGCGACCGTGACGATTTCACTGCCAGACAGCCTAAAGGCTTTTGTCGAAAGTCAGATGGCCAGCAAGGGCTATGGCAATGTCAGCGAATATTTCCGCGGCCTCGTTCGTGATGCGCAGGCGCGCGAAAACGAGGCGCGGCTCGAGGCTTTGCTGCTTGAGGGCCTAGCATCGGGTGATGCCGTGGAGGCAACGCCGGCATTCTGGAGCGATCTGAGAAAAGATGCCGCGCAGTTGCTAGCCGCGCAGAGCAAAAAGAAGTCGCCGTGAGGCTTACAGTCAAGCCGGCAGCTCGCAACGATATTCTGTTGCAGCTTGCCTATCTTGCGGAGCATGGCGGAGAGGAGTTCGGTCTGCGGTTCCTGCATGCGACCGAGCAGTCTTTCAGACGCCTTCTCGACTATCCTCATTCCGGCACGCCTAAAGCATTCGTCAATTCGCATTTGACGGGCGTTAGATCATGGCCTGTTTCAGGTTTCGAGGATATTCGCGCCTATTATATCGTTGAGAGCAAAGCAGTTACGATCTTGCGCGTTCTGCACGGCCGTCGGGATGTTATCGGCATTCTTGGCGACAATTGACGCCCGCCGACGACCATGCTGAGCTCATTTTTTCTGCTCACAGACTGTCGGCCCAATCGATCACGCGGTGAGTTTCGACGACGACCATGGTGTTGGCGGCGGCGATCGTGCGCAGCGCGACGAGGCGGCGGTGCTCCTCCTGATCGATCCAAGTGACAATGGCCTCGGCGACGATCTCGTCGCGCGGCAACCCCAGGGCGAATGCCAGGGCATCCAGCCTTTCTGCAAGCGGAAGCGGAATATGCGCATCGAGCATTTTCGTTTCCATGGAAGTGGTCTCCGGTAAAGCGCGATCGTAACGTGAGATTGTGACCGGTTCGGGGGCATTCAATGGGTATGCCGCCGATGTTACCGATAATTACCAAAATATAACATTCTGTCCGCTTTTCATTCCCTTTGCCGGTCCGGCTAATCCGCCTATATCGCTTCTATGTTGCTGCACTCCATCCTCCGCCGGTTCGAAACCTGGATCGATCCATTCCGCCCACGCGCCAATCTCCAGCCGCCGCGCTCGACGCTCGGATTCATCTGGTTCTATATCGGCCAGGCGAGGATGCCGTTCATCGTCATGCTCGTTCTCGGTGGGACATCGGCGGCGATCGAGGCAGCGCTCTTCTGGTTCGTCGGACGGCTCGTCGATATCCTCGGCAGCATCACGCCGGGTGCCGGCTGGAGCGGCCTTCTCGCAGCCCATGGCGGCGAATTGTTCGGCATGCTCGCCCTCATCGGGCTGGTGCGCTTCGTCGTCGCCTTCCTGATCGCGCTCGTCGACCAGCAGGTGATCACGCCGGGCTTCTACAATCTCGCACGCTGGCAATCCTATCTTCACGTCTCCAGGCAATCCTTGTCGTTCTTCCAGAGCGATTTTTCGGGACGCATCGTCACCAAGGTCTGGTCGGCCGGGCAGGCCACCGGCGATCTCGTCACCTCGCTGATGGAAAGCGTCTGGTTCGTCGGCATCTATGCCGTAACGACGCTCGTACTGGTCGCCCGGCTGGACTTTTCCCTTGCGGCCGTCGTGCTGTTCTGGCTTGGCGCCTTCAGTCTGCTTGCCCGCCACTTCGTCCCGCGGATCCGCCATCATTCCCGCGAAACGGCGGAAGCCGGATCAATGCTGAACGGCAGGATGGTCGACTCCTACAGCAACATGCAGACTCTGAAGCTGTTTGCACGCGACGAGGAGAGCGACCGCTACATGCGGCAGGGCTTCGATATCTATCAGGATACGGTGCTGCGCTTCACCCGTTTCATCACCGGCGTCAGGGCTTCGATGGCGCTGCTTTCCGGCCTGATGATCGTGACGATGGCGGGATTGAGCGTCGATCTCTGGCTGCGCGGCCTGGTCAGCTCGGGTGCCGTGGCATTCTCGCTGGCACTGGTGCTCAGGCTGAATTTCTTGCTCGGACGGCTGATGACGCAGTTCAACGGCATCATGCGCAATCTCGGCACCATCCAGAACGCCGCCGAGCTGATCTCCCAGCCTCTGGGGCTCGTCGATCGGGCCGATGCGAAGACCCTGGTGATCCGGCAGCCCGGTGTCCGCTTCGACAATGTTTCCTTCCGTTACGGCAAGGGCCACCAGCCGGTCGTCGAGAATTTCTCCCTGACCATCCGCCCGGGCGAAAAGGTCGGGATCGTCGGCCGTTCGGGCGCCGGGAAATCGACCCTGATGAATCTGCTGCTGCGCCTTTACGATATTCAGGATGGCCGCATTCTCATCGACGGCCAGGATATATCAGCCGTGACGCAGGAATCCCTCAGAATGCAGATCGGCGTCGTCAGCCAGGACACCTCGCTGCTGCATCGTTCGGTGCGCGACAATATTCTGTTCGGTCGGCCGGATGCCGGCGAGGAGGGGCTGGTCGAGGCGGCCAGACGCGCCGAAGCCATCGATTTCATCGCCCGCCTGCAGGATCAGCAGGGCCGCAAAGGTTTCGATGCGCATGTCGGCGAACGCGGCGTCAAACTGTCAGGCGGGCAACGGCAGCGCATCGCCATTGCCCGCGTCATGCTGAAGGACGCCCCGATCCTCGTTCTCGACGAGGCGACATCGGCGCTCGATTCGGAAGTGGAAGAAGCCATCCAGTCCAATCTCCATCAGATCATGGAAGGCAAGACGGTGCTTGCGATCGCCCATCGGCTGTCGACGATCGCCGCGCTCGACCGGCTGATCGTCGTCGACCTCGGACGGATCATCGAGGAAGGCAGCCATGACGAATTGCTTCGCTACGGAGGGCTCTATGCCGAACTTTGGGCGCGCCAGTCCGGCGGCTTCCTTGCTACGGATGAGGATGCGGGCCTAGGGGTCGACGACGAATTCCGCCATGAGGCCAAAATGATTTGATCCGAAGCCGTTCTCGATGCGGCGGACCGATTTCAGCCGCAGCGGCGCCCGGGTAAAGATGTGGTCGATCGGAATACCGAAGGCGCCGGCACGGATCGGCCATGTCGCGGGCTCCAGCGATGCCGTGCCCAAGCCTTGCGTGCGCATGAGATACTGCACGTCGGGCGCGAGAATCGATGTATTGAAATCACCGGCGAGAACGAGCGGTCCCGAAAGGGTAGGGATGACTTCCGCGAGATCCCAGACCTCCAGGCCGTGGAACTCGTCGTAATAAGGTTTGGTCAGATGCGCGGCGAGGAAATTGACCTTCTGGCCATCGAAATCGATCGTCGAGATCGTCAGCCGATTGCGCCAGAGCAGGCCGAGATTGCGGATTCGGGGTTCGATCAGCGGACGCTTCGACAGCACCAGCGTATCGCATTGCTCCATGCCGACACCGCAGCCGATATAATAGGGATAGATCTTCAACAACCGCGGCAGTTCCGACAGCAGCGGTTCGGCCTCCAGGATGTTGACGACGTCGGCGCCTGAGGCGATGACCATATCGGCAATGTCAGGGCCGTTTGCGAAATTATCGTTCTCGATATTGAAGGACATCAGCCTGAACAGGGCGGGGCGGCTCTCCTCGACTGATGGTTCGACGAATTCGCGCATCATCACGACACCGTGGACAGCAAGGGCCACCGATACCGCGAGGGTCAGCAGGCCATACCAGTGCCGCTTGACGAGAAGGGCAGCGACCGAAGCCACCGCGCCGGCTGCCGCCAGATGGACCTGGAAGCTGTAAAAGAAGGACAGCAGATAGAAATCGGTGATGTATCGCAGGGAGACGATGGCGAGAACGAGCGTCGTCAGAACGCTGAATACGCAAAAAATCGTGTCTCTCATCCGCTCCGGTCCGGCTCACTGGCATGGCTTGGACTGCGCCTATCACGAGGGCATTTTTGTTGCAATGCAACATAATGGCAAGCGCGTGTTTGCCTTAAAAAATTCATCCGAAATTTCCCGCGACATTGTGCCCTCATCCCCTTGCCAAGGCTGGACATAATTTGCGATCAAGCATAGAACGCGCCGGATTGCTGGGGAATCTATGGCCGAATTGTGTCTAGAGAGATTCGCCGGTAGAGGGGTAGGGCGGAATTCCGCGAAAATTGCGCAGAGGATGTTAGCCGTGAGCGAACACGAAACGACAAGCGAGGGCACGGGCGAACCCACTCGCCGTGATTTCCTTTATCTCACCACTGGTATGGCAGGCGCCGTCGGCGCCGTCGCGGTCGCTTGGCCGTTCATCGATCAGATGCGTCCTGACGCTTCGACGCTTGCTCTCGCCTCCATCGAAGTCGACGTTGCCAGCCTCGAGCCCGGCATGTCGCTGACAGTCAAGTGGCGCGGCAAGCCGATCTTCATCCGCAATCGCACGCCTGAGGAAGTGGAAGCGGCAAACGCTGTCCAGCTTGCTGATCTGAAGGACCCGATCGCGCGCAATGCAAACCTTCCTGTCGACGCTCAGGCAACGGCTGTTGACCGTTCGGGCGGCAAGGGCAAGGAAAACTGGATCGTCATGGTCGGCACCTGCACGCATCTCGGCTGTGTGCCGCTTGGCCAGGCCGGCGAATACAATGGTTGGTTCTGTCCCTGCCATGGCTCGGTCTACGACACGGCCGGCCGCATCCGTAAAGGCCCGGCGCCGGAGAACCTGGCGATTCCGACCTTTTCATTTTTGTCCGATACCAAGATCAAGATCGGTTGAGGGGAGACTGATTAATGAGTGGCCATTCCAGCTACGAGCCATCAACCGGCCTCGAGAAATGGGTCGATGCGCGCCTTCCGCTGCCGCGCATGGTCTATGACAGCTTCATCGCCTATCCGGTTCCGCGTAACCTGAACTATGCCTACACCTTCGGCGCCATGCTCGCCGTCATGCTGGTGGTGCAGATCATGACGGGCGTCACGCTCGCCATGCATTACGCCGCTGAATCGTCGGTCGCCTTCAACTCCGTTGAAAAGATCATGCGCGACGTCAACCAGGGCTGGCTGCTGCGCTATATGCATGCCAACGGCGCATCCTTCTTCTTCGTCGCGGTCTACCTGCACATCGCCCGCGGCCTCTATTACGGCTCCTACAAGGCGCCGCGCGAAATCCTCTGGATTCTCGGCGTGGTCATCTACCTCCTGATGATGGCGACCGGCTTCATGGGCTACGTCCTGCCCTGGGGCCAGATGTCCTTCTGGGGCGCCACCGTCATCACCGGCTTCTTCTCGGCTTTCCCGCTGGTTGGCGAATGGGTTCAGCAGTTCCTGCTCGGCGGTTTCGCAGTCGAAAACCCGACGCTGAACCGCTTCTTCTCGCTCCACTACCTGCTGCCCTTCATGATCGCCGGCGTCGTCATCCTGCACATCTGGGCGCTGCACGTCGTCGGCCAGACGAACCCGACGGGCGTCGAGGTCAAGACGAAGACGGACACGGTGCGCTTCACGCCATATGCGACGATGAAGGATGCTCTCGGCGTCTCAATCTTCCTGCTGGTCTATGCCTATTTCGTCTTCTACCTGCCGAACTTCCTCGGCCACGCCGACAACTACATCCCGGCCGATCCGTTGAAGACGCCGGCCCACATCGTTCCGGAATGGTACTTCCTGCCGTTCTACGCGATGCTGCGTTCGATCACCTTCAACATCGGCCCGATCGACTCCAAGCTCGGCGGCGTGCTCGTGATGTTCGGCGCGATCATCGTGCTGTTCTTCCTGCCCTGGCTCGATACCTCAAAGGTCCGTTCCGCCGTCTACCGCCCCTGGTACAAGCTGTTCTACTGGCTGTTCGTGATCAACGCGATCATCCTCGGCTGGCTCGGCTCGCAGCCGGCGGAAGGCTTGTTCACCACGATCTCGCAGATCTGCACACTCCTCTACTTCGCTTTCTTCCTGGTCGCGATGCCGGTTCTCGGCTTGGTGGAAACACCGCGCCGCATCCCGAACTCGATCACCGAAGCGGTGCTCGAAAAGCGCCACAAGACCGCAGCGGTCAAGGCATAAGCGAGCGACGGAAGGGAATAGAAATATGAAAACGCTTGTTACAAGCATTCTCTCGTTCGCATTCGCCGCCGGTCTCGGCAGTGCGGTGCTGGCCCAGGAGGCGACGCCCACCAACGGTGCAGCTCCGGCCCATCACGCGGAAGGTGAGACGCCGCATTATCCGCTGAAGCATCCGAAGGAGGAGGAATGGTCTTTCGCCGGTCCGTTCGGCCACTACGACAAGGGCCAGCTCCAGCGCGGCCTCAAGGTCTACACGGAAGTCTGTGCAGCCTGTCATTCGATGAAGCTCGTGCCTTTCCGCACGCTCGACGAACTCGGCTATTCCGAGGCGCAGGTGAAGGCCTTCGCCGCGAATTACGAGGTCCAGGACGGTCCCGACGCCAGCGGCGAGATGTTTACCCGCAAGGCGGTTCCTTCCGATTACTTCCCATCGCCTTTCCCCAATGCTGAAGCCGCAGCTGCTTCCAACAACGGCGCGGCTCCGCCCGATTTTTCGCTGATCGCCAAGGCCCGCTCAATCGAGCGCGGCTTTCCGCAGTTCGTTTTCGACATTTTCACGCAGTATCAGGAAGGTGGCCCGGACTATATCCACGCGTTGCTGACCGGCTATGAAGAGCCGCCGGCCGGTTTCCACGTGCCGCAGGGTGGACATTATAACCCTTATTTCAACGCTGCTGCCGTCCTCGCCATGCCGAAGCCGCTCTCCGACGGGCAGGTGACCTATGACGACGGCGCGCCGGCGACGGTCGACCAGTATTCAAGGGATGTCTCCGCCTTCCTGATGTGGGCCGCCGAGCCGCATCTCGAGGAGCGCAAGCGCACCGGCTTCATGGTCATGATCTTCCTGGCGATCTTCACCGTGCTGATCTACCTGACGAAGCGCTCGATCTACGCCAATAAGGAACATTGAGCGGTGCCCCGCCGGATTTCAAAAGGCGGCCTACGGGCCGCCTTTTTTGTTGGTTCCGCCCCTGGCACTTGATAGGGTGCGGCCAGTTTCATGCGTTCGCAGATATGGATTTTCCATGAACAATACGACTTCGGAGCTCGCAGCCAGCATCCGCTCCATTCCTGACTATCCCAAGCCCGGTATCATCTTCCGCGACATCACCACGCTGCTCGGCAACCCTCGGGCTTTCCGCCGGGCGGTCGATGAACTCGTGCAGCCCTATGCGGGCACGAAGATCGACAAGATCGCCGGCATGGAGGCGCGCGGCTTCATCCTCGGCGGCGCGGTGGCGCACCAGCTTTCCTCAGGCTTCGTACCGATCCGCAAGAAGGGCAAGCTGCCGCACGAGACCGTGCGCATCGCCTACAGCCTGGAATATGGCGTCGACGAGATGGAGATGCATCGCGATGCTGTCCAGCCCGGCGAGAAGGTGATCCTGGTCGACGACCTGATTGCCACCGGCGGCACGGCGGTGGGTGCAACGAAGCTGCTGCGCCAGATCGGCGCGGAAGTGGTCGGCGCCTGTTTCGTCATCGATCTTCCGGATCTCGGCGGCCGCAAGAAGCTGGAAGAGCTCGGCGTTGTGGTGCACACGCTGGTCGAATTCTCCGGCCACTGAGCCCTCGTCCTACTGCCTGCAGCGTCAGTCGAATTCGAGCACGCCGCTTTCGAAGCGGATAACGGCATCGCCGTTTTGATTGACGCCCTCACAGAGGATGGTGTTGAGGTGCCATCCCGGCCGTGACGCGAGCGCCCGGCTGGAGAGGAAGGCGACGGAATAGGTCACGACGTCGCCGACGAAGACCGGCCGCAACCATTGCAGTTTCTGGAAACCGGGTGACGGGCCGAGGTTCGGCGACGTCAGGCCATTTTGCGCGAGTGCAGCGCTCTGCCTTTCCCAAAAGGCGAGGAAGGTTCGCATCCAGGCGGCGGTGGTGTGCCAGCCCGAGGCGCAGAGATCGCCGAAGAGCGTGTCTTTGGCGGCTTCTTTGTCGACGTGGAAACGCTGCGGATCGTAGTGCGTCGCGAAACGGAGAATGTTTTCCTCGGTAAAAGTGTAGCTGCCGATCTCGGCCTTCTCGCCAACCGCGTAAAGCTCGGACATCCTCATGCTGATGTCTCCGGGCTTATGCCGATATCCGCGGGGCCGGCGCGCATGCCGAACATGACCGAATTCTCCGAGACGCAGACGAGTTCGCCGCGCTGGTTTTCCACCTCGTGGCGAAACTTGACGATGCCCATGCCGGGGCGCGAGCGCATCGGCCGGGCTTCAAGCACGGTCGAGTGCCCGGAGAGCGTGTCACCGGCAAGCACCGGCTTTCGCCATTCCATCAGATCGACGCCCGGCGCGCCCTCGCAGAGCGAATGCAGCACATAACTGTCGGCCATCATGCGCATGAACATCGAAGAAGTATGCCAGCCTGAGGCGGCAAGGCCGCCGAGAATGCTGGCGCGGCCGGCAGCCTCATCGAGATGCATTGGTTGCGGGTCGAATTCGCTTGCGAACTCAATGATTTCCTCTGTGGTCACCGGCTTCGGGCCAAGCGCGAAGCGGCGGCCGGGCTGAAAATCCTCGAAGGAAAGCTTTTCTGCCGACATTCGCTCCTCCCGCCATATGCAGCGCACAATGCTTACAATAGCATCCGCGCGGGCTCAATGATTCCGGGGAGATAAACCGGCATGACTGAACTAAGGTCGATACTCGACGAGGCCGTGCGCCAGGAACTGATTTCGCCGGAGGCGGGCGGGCGGCTTTTGCCGTTCCTGACGGAGCGCGGGGTCGTCGTGGCTGAGGCGCAGCCGGCAATGGCGGCGGAGGGGGAGGCCTGGTCGGATACCGAGACGCCACGCTTCGTGCGCGGCTTCCACGACGTGCTGATCACCATCGGCGTCGTGGTGGCGCTCGGCGGCCTCTGGGGGCTTGCCGCCCTCTACGCCGTGCTGCCTGCGATTATCGTGCTTTCGGAAATCCTGGTGCGCCGCCAGCGGCTCGCTTTGCCGGCCGTCAGCCTGACGATTGCACTGCTCTGCTGGACATTTCTGCTGATGTCCTTCTTCTTCAAGCCGGGAACATCAGCCTTCAATGATATTGGGGCGGAGGCGCCGCAGTTCGTCGCCGGCTTCCCGATCATTCTCGGCCTTTATTATGCCCGGTACCGCGTGCCGCTGTCGCTGGCGCTCTGCATCATGTCGGCCCTTGCGCTGGTACTCACCCTGCTATTGCGCCTCATGCAATGGGCGAGCGGCGATCCGCAATTCTTCTCCAACCATCCCCTCCTGCTCGCGGTGGTCTTCCTCGTTTGCGCGCTCGGGCTGTTTGCAACGGCGCTCTATTTCGATCTCGGCGATCGGTTGCGCCGGACGACACGCTCCGATATCGCCTTCTGGCTTCACCTCGGCGCGGCACCGGCTCTGCTCTTCAGCGTAAGGCTGCTGATGTCGTTCGACGGCAATTTGCTCGATGTTGCCCAGACGGTGTCGATCAAGACGCCCATCATTGTTATCAGCGTGGTGGTGTTGATGCTGATCGGCCTTGTCATCGACCGGCGCGCCTTCGTCACGTCAGGCCTGCTGTCGCTCGGTTTTGCGATCTACGGCATTTTCCGGCAGGGGAGTGCGACGGTTGACACCTATATCTCCACGACGCTGATCGTCGTCGGTGCGATTGTGCTGATCATCGGAACAGGCTGGATGCCGCTGCGCCGCATCGTGCTGCGGGCGCTGCCGGCCGCCATTTCGCAAAGACTGCCGCCTGCCGTCTTGGCGGCGACGCCGTAAAGCTACGTCGCCCAATCTGCTGAGCAGTTGGGCGACAAAACATTGGTCGGGACAGCAGCGGTTTCCGGTTGGAGCGGTTCAGCTTTTCCTGGAATTGCTTCAGGTGTTGAAGCGGAAATGGATGACGTCGCCGTCCTGGACGACGTATTCCTTGCCTTCGTCGCGCGCCTTGCCGGCATCCTTGGCGCCGACTTCACCGTTGTATTTGATGTAGTCGTCATAGGCGATGGTGTTGGCACGGATGAAGCCGCGCTCGAAATCCGAATGGATGACGCCGGCGGCCTGCGGCGCCTTGGTGCCGCGCTCGATCGTCCAGGCGCGCGTTTCCTTCGGGCCGACGGTAAAATAGGTGATGAGGTGGAGCAGCTTGTAGCCGGCGCGGATCAGCTGGTCGAGGCCCGCCTCGTCAAGGTCGAGAGCGGAGAGGAATTCCTTGGCTTCCTCTTCAGGAAGCTGGGCGACCTCAGCCTCGATCGCCGCCGAGATGGTGATGGTTTCGGCACCTTGTTCCTTCGCCATGACGGCGACGGCTTTGGTGAATTCGTTGCCGGTCGAAGCATCGCCTTCGGCGACGTTGCAGACGTAGAGCACCGGATGCGAGGTCAGGAGATTGAGGCTCTTGAGGATGACGATTTCTTCCGCATCGAGCGTCGACAGCAGCGTGCGCACCGGCTTGCCTTCGTTGAGCAGCTTCAGCGAGGCTTCCATGATCGGCAGCATCGCCACCGAATCCTTGTCCTTGCCGGTGGCGCGCTTGCGCGTCTGCTCGGTGCGGCGCTCCAGGCTTTCGAGGTCGGCAAGCATCAGCTCGGTCTCGATCGTCTCGGCATCGGCGACAGGGTTGATGCGGCCCTCGACATGAGTGATGTCGCTGTCTTCGAAGCAGCGGAGCACATGGACGATGGCGTCGACCTCGCGGATATTGGCGAGGAACTGGTTGCCGAGGCCTTCACCCTTCGAGGCGCCGCGCACCAGGCCGGCAATATCGACGAAGGAGATGCGGGTCGGGATCAGTTCTTTCGACTTGGCGATGTCGGCAAGCTTGCGCATGCGCGGATCGGGAACGGCGACTTCGCCGGTGTTCGGCTCGATGGTGCAGAAGGGGTAGTTCGCCGCCTGTGCCGCCGCCGTCTTGGTGAGCGCGTTGAAGAGGGTCGATTTGCCGACATTCGGCAGCCCGACGATACCGCATTTGAAGCCCATGGCTTGATCCATATCTATTGGTAACTTTGCCCTGCCTATGCGGGAATGGCCGCCCTGGGTCAAGGGTTCGCAACATGAATTGAAAAAGCTGAGGCGCTCGGCTTGAAGGTAAGGCGGGTTAGCCTTACTTTTGGAGCAAAGGATACCATCAGCATGACAACTCTGACTGTGACGGCAAAGGGGCAGGTCACCCTGAAAAAGGAGGTGCTTCAGCATCTCGGGGTCAGGCCTGGCGACAAGATCGATGTCGATCTCCTGCCTGGCGGCAAACTCGAGGTCATTGCCGTTGAAAGGCGGTCGGTCGCCGGCTCGGTGGAAAGCTTCTTCGGGAGTCTGGAGAACAAGGAGAATATTCATGCGACGCTCGAAGAGATCGATGAGGCCATAAAGGCGGGTTGGGCAGGCGAGGTCGGCGTCGACAATGATCGTTGATACGAATGTGCTCGTACGTTCGGCCGTGCATGACGATCCGAAGCAAACTGAGCGTGCAAGGACGTTCATGCGCGAGGCCGAACGCCTGTTCATTTCCAATCTGACGTTTTGCGAATTCGTCTGGGTCGCCAGCCGGGTCTATCGCAACAGCGCTTCAGAGATATCAGCGGCCATCCGGCTGCTGATATCGGACAGGAAGGTTGTCTATGATAGAGTTGCCGTCGAAGCCGGATTATCCTTTCTCGATGCTGGCGGGGATTTCGCCGATGGCATCATCGACTTCGAAGGTCGCAGGCTTGGCGGCGAAACATTTGTGACATTCGACAAGAAGGCTGCCGCAATCCTGGAAAAAGCCGGCCAGAATTGCCTCCTGCTCTCCACGGAATAACACTCCGTCATTGAACTGCCGTGCTTACGGTGCAATATATTGGTGGCGGACGTTTCTCCGCCTTTTCCATGTCATCAACGGGTGGATTTTTCCGATGAGTGACAATGACATTGCCCTGAAACCGAAGGCCAAAGTGAAGCTCAAGCTGGACAAGCCGAAGCTCTACAAGGTCATTCTCGTCAATGACGATTATACGCCGCGCGAATTGGTGATCATGATCCTGAAGGCCGTCTTCCGCATGAGCGAGGAGACCGGCTACCGGGTGATGATGACGGCGCACAAGCTGGGTTCCTGCGTGGTCGTGGTCTGCGTCAGGGACATCGCCGAGACCAAGGCCAAGGAAGGCATCGACCTTGCCAAGGGCATGGGCTTTCCGCTGATGTTTACCACCGAACCGGAGGAATAGACGCATTCCGAGGCCCGCCGCGAATATGGAGTCAGGGGCGGCGGATCTGATAGCCGGTCTTGTCTTGCGCGAAACCGCAATCCTCATAGAAGCGCAACGTTGCCGGATTCTTGGAGCCGGTAAGCAGCATCACCTTGTAGCATCCTGCGTTCCAGGCCTCGGCGACCGCGTGGCCGATGACGGCGCGGGCATAACCGCGCTTGCGGTGCTCGGCATGGGTGACGACGTTTTCGATGAGCGCATAGGGCGCGCCGTTCCGTGTCAGGTTCGGCACGACGACGCTTGTGACGGTGGCAACGGCGACCTCCCCCGAAAAACCGATGAAGATGGTCATGCCGGGCTGGGCCAAGATGGCGGAAAAGCGTTCTTCGGTAATGGCCTCGTCAAGAACCGGATCGGTGGGGTTCAGGTGGCGGTAAAGCGTCATGAGATCGGCGAGATCGCCGCGGGCAGCCGGGCGGATGATGACGTCTTGATCCGGCATCGGTCTCAATCGCCCTTTTTGCCGAACATCTTTTTCAACATGTCGGCCATCGGGCCGGTGGCCGGCAACTTCGGCTGATTGTGGTTGCGGGCCTGGTGGATATGCGACTGGCCGGCCGGCTTCTTCTCGGCGTCCTTCTTTTCTTTCGCCGGTTTCTCCTCCTCGGCCTTTCCGCCGAGCGCCAGCGCAATCTTGTTCATCAGCTGCGAATCTTCGTTTCGCACCAGCATGTCGGCATTGTCGGCGAGCGTGTCGAGAAGCGGCTCCAGCCAGGCCTTGTCGGCCTTGGCGAAATCGCCGAGCACATGGTTCTGCACCATTTCCTTGATGCCGGGATGGCCGATACCGAGGCGTAGCCGCCGGTATTCCCTGCCGCAATGCGCATCGAGCGACTTGATGCCGTTGTGGCCGTTGTGGCCGCCGCCGGTCTTCAGCCGCGCCTTGCCCTCAGGAAGGTCGAGCTCGTCGTAGATGGCCACGAGATCGGCCGGCTGGAGCTTGTAGAAACGCATCGCCTCGCCGACGGACTCGCCGGAAAGGTTCATGAAGGTCTGCGGCTTCATCAGCAGCACTTTCTCGCCGCCGATCTCGCCCTCGGCAATCTCGGCCCTGAACTTCTTCGACCAGGGCGAAAAGCTATGGCGCCGATGGATGGCGTCGACGGCCATGAAGCCAATATTGTGGCGGTTGCCGACGTATTTGCCGCCGGGATTGCCGAGACCCGCGATGATCAGCATGGCCTGTTTTTCCTCGCTAAAGCATGTCGCGGAAAAGTGTGCAGCGGTTTTGCGACAACGACATGCGTAAAAACAAAGACCTAAAGCACGACAAGCGAATCTGAAAGATCGCGACGCGCTTTAGAACTTCCCGCCGTTCACCACCGCGAAATGAAAGCAAAGTCAAGCGGAAAGGGCAGTTGTCTTCGGAGTCATTCCGACAGGTTCATTCCGTATTTCAGAAAGATCTGCTTCTGGTCGCCATCGGCGATCAGCTTGTCGAGGGCAGCCTGCATCCTGGCGAGCAGTTCGTCCGGAAAGTTCTTCTCGCAGGCGATGCCCATTGGCTGGGCGGAGAGCACGGTCACCAATTCCACCGGCTGGTCGGCCTTCAGTTTTTCGAAATAGAGTTCGGAGATCGGCATCATGTCGATGCGCCCGCCAAGCAGCTTGCGCAGCGTCGCATTGAAGTCGCTGGCGACATCGAGCTTGGTGAAACCCTTCTCCTTCAGGATCGTCTCGGTATAATCCTCGCGCTGCGTGCCGACCGTATATTTCTTCGCCTCGTCCAGATTGCCGGCGGTGACGCCCGAACCCTTGCGGGTGATCAGGATGTTGCGATCGATGAGCAGCGGCTCGACCCACTTGAACAGCGGGTCGCGTGCGCCGTTGTGGGCGGTTGCGAAGACACAGGTCATCGGCGCCGTGCGGGCAAGGCTAAAAGCGCGCGCCCAGGGCATGATGTCGATCGTGTAGTCGACGCCGATCGCGGCCATCACCTTTTCGACCTGCTCGACGGTCGCGCCCTTGATCTCCTTGCCTTCGCGATAGTTGAAGGGGGCATAGTCCTCGGTCGTGAACGTCACCGTTTGCGCATGGGCGGTGCAGGGCAGCGCCAGACACGCAAGAAGCAGGAGCCTTTTCATCCGTATCATCTCCTTGGTTCTTCGTTCACGAGGCGCGTGCGACGGCCGATTGCGAGGCCGTCAGTTCCTCGATCAGCGTGGCTGCGTGCTGCGGACGATGGAAGAGATAGCCCTGGCCGTAGTCAAGCCCCATCTGGTGGAGCGTGCGGCATTCCTCTTCGGTCTCGATGCCCTCGGCAATGACGGTGCAGTTCATCTTGTGGGAAAGCGTGGTGATGCCTTCGATCAGCATGCGGCTCTTCTGACGCACGTCGTCGTCGCCGTCGTTGATTGCGCGGGTGAAGGACTGGTCGATCTTGATGATGTCGACGGGGAAGCGGTTGAGGTAGCTCAGCGACGAATAGCCCGTGCCGAAATCGTCAAGCGCGATGCGGCAGCCGAAGCGACGAAGCTCCGTGACGATCAAGCGAATCTGTGGGTTGTCGTGCATCAGTACGGCTTCGGTGATCTCGATGACGATGCGCTCGGGCCGGATGTCGTGGCGGCCGACGATGGCGGCAAGACGGGCCGGCAGCGCCGGCTCGAACTGCAGCGGCGAGAAGTTGATGGCGAGATAGGTATCCTGCATGCCTGATATGCGGGAAATCTTCGCGAGGTTGGCGATCGCCTTTTCCATGATGACGTTGCCGACGCGGACGATCTTTGCCGTTTCCTCGGCGACGCTTATGATCTCGGCCGGCGGCATCAAGCCCTTCTGCGGATGGTTGAGGCGCATCAGCGC
The DNA here is from genome assembly GCF_001657485.1 of Rhizobium sp. WYCCWR10014. Taxonomy (GTDB): domain Bacteria; phylum Pseudomonadota; class Alphaproteobacteria; order Rhizobiales; family Rhizobiaceae; genus Rhizobium. Next base: position 387,669 of record NZ_LXFU01000037.1, on the reverse strand, counting down.
CTCGAAACCTGATATGCCGCGGCCGTTCAGGGTGACGATCGGCTGCAGGAAGGCTTCGAACCAGTTGTCGACGAGGCCGGCTTCGATATTGGCCTCGATTTCGGCGCGGCTGCGGGCACGGTCGAGCATAGCATTGTCGAAGAGTTGCGCGCCGTTCTTGCCGTCGCGTTTCTTGGCATACATCGCCATGTCGGATTTTTGGAGCAGCTCGGCCGCGGTTTCGGCATGATGCGGATAGATGGCGATACCGACGGAGGCGCTCAGATGCATGTCGGGGGCGAATGGCGTTTCGAAGATCGAGGCGATCTGCTCGCACATCACCTTGGCTCGGTTTTCGGCGTCCTTGGCCGGCAGCAGGATGGCAAATTCGTCGCCGCCGAGACGGGCCGCCTCGTCGGAGGGGGCAAGATGGGTCTTCAGGCGCTCGACGAGCTCGACCAGCGCCACGTCACCGGCGGCATGGCCCATATTGTCGTTGATCCACTTGAAGCGGTCGAGATCGACGAAGAGACAGGCGAGTTCCTGGCCGGCGGCGTCGGCGGCGGCGATCTTGTTGTCGAGGACGGCTTCGAAGCCCTGGCGATTGAGAAGCCCGGTCAGGTGATCGGTGATCGCCTGGCGGTGGTTGCGGTCCTCGGACGCCTTGAGTTCGGTCACATCGGTCATGACCGATAGCGAGAGGGGATCTTGAGCACCAGCTCCCGCCTCCGATTCCATGATGAGGACGTCCATGGTGCGGCCATCCAGGCAAACGAACTTGACGGTGACAGTCATGCCGCTTTCGGCCTGGCGGCGCTTGACGAATTTGTCGCGGGTCGCGGGGGTGACGAGATTGGCGAAGTTGCGGCCGATGACGGCGGCGCGGTTATAACCTGTGGCAAGCAGCCAATAATCGCTGACGGCGGTGATGCGGTCTTCCTCGTCGAGCGAGAAGAGCATGGCGGGCGTCAGATTGTAGATGTCGGTGGCGCGGCGGTGGGCGAGCTTCAGCTCCTTTTCCTCGCTTTCGAGCTTGGTCTGCATCTCGTTGAAGCTATGGGCAAGCCGTCCCATCTCGTCGTTCGACTGCCAGTCGACATGATGGCGGGAGCCCAACTGGCGTGTGGCCTCGATCGCCGCCGTCAGCCGCATCAGCGGTTGGATGACGAAGAAGCGGTTGCCGATCAGCGCCGTGCCGAAAACGGTCAGCACCGCGAAGATGAAGATCGAGATGAAGACGACCTCTTCCTGCTTCAGGCCGGAAAACAGGCCAAGCGCAGGATAATAGACGCTGATGCTGCCGAGGTTCTTCGGACCGTCGACGGTGTTGTAGATAATGGCGCGCGACACCTGCACGAGCTTGCCGTCGAAGGAGCGCGGAATGGTGGACTGGCTGACGTCGAGCTGGCCTGACTGGTCACGCACTTCGACCTTGACGATGGCGCCTTGGGAAACGACCGTCGCGCTGATCTGGGTGACGCTGTCCTCATCGAGGTCCCACAGGGGTTTGGCCAGCGCCTGGGCATTGGCGACAAGAAGAACGGAGATATGGTCGCGTATTTCCTTGTCGGCCCGCTCCGAGGAAAGAAAAAGGAAGAGAACAAAGAGGGGAGCGACAAAAACAAGCAGCGCTCCGCAAACTATCGCAAAAAATCTGTTCTCAACGGAATTGTTCATGGTTCCGTCTACTCCCCGGGCCGACCATATTTGCTGTCGCGCGTTGAGGCGGGCTTCTTCGCAGCTGACGAAGCATGCTTTCACGAATTTGTTAAATGTTGCTGAAACGGGGCGCTTCCGGGCAATGAAAAGCCCGCTTTCCAGGGGGAAAGCGGGCCATATGCTTTACAAATTGGTCGAAGCGATCAGGCTTCTGCTTCGCCTTCCGCGGCGCTCTCGTCGATGCCGGCAGCCGGAGCGATAATCGTCGCGATCGTGAAGTCGCGGTCGATGACCGGGGTGACGCCCTTCGGCAAGGTAACTTCCGCGATATGGATGCTGTCGCCGATCTTCTTGCCGCTGAGGTCGATGTTGAAGAATTCAGGGATCGCATCGGCCGGGCAATGAACTTCGACTTCATGGCGAACGATGTTCAGAACGCCACCGACCTTGAGGCCCGGGGACTTCTCTTCGTTGATGAAGTGAACGGGGATTTCGACGGTCACCTGGGTGTTGCCGGAGACGCGCAGGAAATCGACGTGCATCGTGAAGTCACGGACCGGATCGAGCTGGTAGTCCTTCGGCAGAACCTTGTGCTTCTTGCCGTCGACGTCGATCGTTGCCACGGTGGTCATGAAACCACCGGCGTGAATGCGCTTCGTCACCTCATTGGTGTTGAGAGCGATGGCAATGGGGGCCTGCTTGTCACCATAGATGACAGCGGGAATCAAACCGTTGCGGCGAAGTTCACGGGCGGACCCCTTACCAACCCGTTCGCGCGCCTCGGCCTTGAGCTCGTAAGTTTCCTGGCTCATGGCTATTCCTTTCGAGGTTATTTGGAGAGTTCGGCGGCGGGCAAAAGCCTTGTTCCGACGAACCGGAGGCGGTATGACCCGACCTCATCCGCGTTGCCTCCAAGGGTGTCTACACGGACCGGTCGCCTATATTATAAGTCGATCGGAAACGCAAGTTGCGGATTTGGGTTGTTTTTTGCCCATATACACGCTTTCGCCAAGGTTTAACCATCGAAAACGAAATCGGCGGCGATTAATAAATCCTGCGTTTACCCGCCAATATAAGCAGGCCCGTCTCAATTTGCCGGTTGCCCCTCATGTTGCGCGTCCTTTCCTGTATCACCGTCGAACACAGCCTTCCGCATCTGATCTTCGCCACCGTTATCTGTGTGCTCGGATCGATGCTGTCGATGCGCCTCTTCACCCGGGTGCGCCGATCGCAGGGGCTGCAGAAAACCAACTGGCTGTTTCTCTCCGGTTTCGTTGGCGGCTCGACCATCTGGACGACGCATTTCATCGCCATGCTCGGTTACCAGACGCCGGTGGCGAACGGCTATGACCCGACGTTGACGCTGCTGTCGCTGTTTGCCGCCGTCGCGACGACGATGATCGGATTTGCCATCGCGTCAATCGCGCAGAAAAGCGCGCTTATCGAGGCAGGCGGCGTGATCGTCGGCCTCGGCATCGCGGTCATGCACTATGTCGGGATCGCCGGTTACGAGATCGAGGGTCGTCTCGAATGGCAGACCTCCTATGTCGTCGCCTCGCTGGTCTTGGCCGGCCTGTTCGGCGCAGTCGCCACCAATCGCATCGGCCGGCCGATCACGCGTTTCTGCCGCCACGGGGCTGCCCTTTCGCTGATCCTTGCGATCGTGCTTACGCATTTCACCGGCATGGCGGGGCTGACGATCCTGCCGGATGCCACTGTTGCGGCACCCACCGAGATCATCTCGGACGGCATCATGACCGGTCTCGTCAGCGCCGTGATGATCATCATCCTAGCGCTGGGCGCCTCCACTTATATCATCGACATGCAGTCGACGCAGGCAGCCGTCGAGCGTTACCGCCATCTGTCGCTGCATGACCCGCTGACCAATCTTGCCAATCGCGCCGCCTTCAACGAGCATCTGTCGGCGCTGGTCAACAAGCCGAGGGACATGACGGCCAATATCGCCGTGCTCTCCTTTGACCTCGACCGTTTCAAGGAAATCAATGACGTTCACGGCCACGCCGCCGGCGATGCCGTGCTGCGCGCCGTCGCCGAGCGGCTGTCCAGGATCATGCAAAGCGGCCAGTTCGTGGCGCGGGTCGGCGGCGACGAGTTCGTGGCCGTCATGTGCGATTATTTCGTCCGTTCGGACGCCAAGGGACTGGCACAACGCATGCTCGACGAGATCGCCCGGCCGATCGAATGGAACGGTCATGCGCTCACCGTCGGCTCCAGTATCGGTATCTCCACCTATCCCGGACAGGCGGACACTTTGGACGACCTGCTGTCGCAGGCCGATATCGCCATGTATCGGGCAAAATCAACTGCGACCAACAGCATATGCTTCTACGAGCCCTCGATGGACCAGGCAGCGCGCGAACGCAACGCGCTGGCGAGCGAGATGCGGGAGGGATTGGCGCGCGGCGAATTCGAGCTGTTCTACCAGCAGCAGAATGACACGCTGACGCGCGACATCGTTGGCCTGGAAGTGCTCCTGCGCTGGAGACATCCCGTGCGCGGCTACATCTCACCGTCGAATTCATTCCGATCGCGGAAAAGACCGGCTTTATCATCGAGCTTGGTGAATGGGTGCTGCGGGCCGCTTGAGCGGAAGCGGCAACCTGGAAGAACCCGCTGCGCATCGCCGTCAACGTCGCGCCGCAGCAGCTCGGCGACAACCGCCTACCGCAGATCGTGCATCAGATCCTTCTCGAGAGCGGCCTGCCGGCGGCGCGACTCGAGATCGAGATCACCGAATCCGGCATCATCGCCGATCATCAACATGCGCTGCAGGCAATCCGTCGGCTGAAAGCGCTCGGCGTGAAGGTGGCGATGGACGATTACGGCACGGGTTATTCGTCACTGTCGACACTGCAGAGCTTCCCGTTCGACAAGATCAAGATCGACCGCGCCTTCGTCGACGGCGTCGTCACCAACAAGCAGTCTGCGGCAATCGTGCGTTCGACGCTGATTCTTGCGGCAAGCCTCGACATACCGGTACTTGCTGAAGGCGTCGAAAACGAAGACCATATCGACTTCCTGCGACGGGAAGGCTGCCTGCAGGTGCAGGGCTTCCTCTTCGGTAAGCCGGGACCGCGCTCGGGCATCGAGGCGATCGTCAACGGCGAGGTGCCGGCCGTACAGCAGGAAACGGTTCTTGCGCCGGCCGTGAAGAAATCCGCGGCCGCGTGAGCGGCAAATTGCCATTCTCTGCCGCAGCTGAGGTTGACATCGGCGCGCTTCGCATCTTTGGATGGCCCGCATTCAAAAAAGCGGCTGAGGAGAAATCGGACTATGCGTCTCAAACTTGTCACGGCAACGAGCTTGCTGGCACTTTGCCTTGTCACCACGGCCCAGGGTGTCGAGATCAATCAGGATGGCGCCAATGCGGTCAAGGAGACGCTGACGAAGCTGCTTCCCGAGGATCTGGCGAAGAGCGGACTGATCACCGTCAATCCGGCGGGGGCGCGATACGAGATCATCTACGATCTGGCGAAGCTGCTTGCCAAAGCCGATCCGGCGACATTCGCGATCAACGGGCTGACGCCGTTGTCGATGTTCGCCACGCCGCTCGACAGCGGGCTCTGGAACATCGAGGGTGACAACAACCTCAACGTTTCCGGCCATTTCAAAGGCCCCGACCAGAAGCCGACGGATTTTTCCTATTCCATCGCTTCGCTCGTCTATACCGGCGTCTTCGACCCGGCGATCAGCTATCTGCGCTCCGGCACCTTCACCGGCAAGGACATCAAGGTCACCAGCAAGTCCGACACCGAGGAAGTCCATGCCAGCATCGCCGCGATCGACCAAAAGCTGAGTTCGACGGACAGCGCAGGCGGAAACGGGCGTATCGATTTTGCGGGCAGCGGCTCGATGTCCACTTTCGTCGAACAGGTTTCCGGCCTGCAAATGCCGCCCGTTGAAATCCGTGCCGATTCGATCGATTTCGATGCCAAGGTGAACGGCCTGCCGGCCAAGCAAATCCGCGAGATCGTCCTTTTCGTTCTCGACCATCTCGAGGAGAAGGAACTAAGCCCGGAGAATAGCGACAAGATAAAGGGAATGCTCAAGCAAGCCTTCCCGATTCTTGCATCTTTCAGCGAGACGATCGGGGTCAATAATCTGACCATCAGCAGCCAGATGGGCAATGGCGGCGTCAAGGCATTCGGTTACAATGTGGCTGTCGACGGGCCGAGCGACGCCATGCGTTTCGGCTTCGGCATCAATGCGCAGGATATCAGCCTCGACAGCCCGCTGATGCCGGCAAGCTATTCACCTTTCGTGCCGGCCAGCTTCGAGCTGCAACTCGCCATGCCGAATCTGGATTTCGCCACCTTTGGCGAAGCCCTCATGGCGATGGATTTCAATGACAAGGCGCCGGAGACGAGTGGCGAGGAGATGAGCAAGAAGCTCTTCCCTGATGGTCGTCTCACCGTTGAGTTTCCTAAGGTCAGCGCCAAGTCCGATGTCTACGACGTCGACATGACTGGCAAGATCGAGGGGCGGGTCGACACCGAAAAGGACTATTCGATGGAGGCGACGATCCTTGCCCGCGATCTCGACAAGACGATTGCCGCGGTTCAGGAGCTTGCCAAGACGGATCCCGATCTCAACCAGGTCTCCTTCGGCATCATGATGGTGAAGGGTTTCGCCAAGACCGATGCAGATGGCCGCTCGCGCTGGGACATCAGCGTCAGCCGCGACGGCGCGATCGCCGTCAACGGGCAGGTGGTCAAGGGGCCGGATGGTCCGGATCAGGATCAAGATCAGGGGCTGGAGCCAGACCAGGAGCAGGAACCGGATCAGGGTCAGGACGCGGTACCTGCGCCGCCGCAGCAGCCTTGAGCGTTATCAATTGGGATCAGAAATGAAAGGAAGCCGGCCTTGTGCCGGCTTTTTTGCGCCCAACGATCGGAACGGCGATTTAGTCTGGGCTTTCGTTGTCGCCGAACGCGGCTCGGCGACAATCAACACGCCAGCAATTCGTGCGGCTCGGCGAGCATGCCCAGTAATAGCTTGGTCCATCCGAATGCAGAAATTGAAAGAGCCGGTCGAATGCCGGCTCTTTTTAATCGAAGAGGCTGGAGACGGACTCTTCCTGAGCTGTTCGGCTGATGGCTTCGCCGATCAGAGGGGCCGTGGTCACGATGCGGATATTGTGCGCCGAGAGAACCGCCGTGGTCGGCTGGATCGAATCCGTGATGACGAGTTCGCGAAGCTTCGAGGAAGTGACGCGGGTGACTGCGCCGCCCGAGAGAACGCCGTGGGTGATATAGGCGGTGACGCTGGATGCGCCCTTGGCCAGCATCGCGTCGGCCGCGTTGCAGAGCGTGCCGCCGGAATCGACGATGTCGTCGATCAGCAGGCAGTCCTTGCCGGTGATGTCGCCGATGATGTTCATGACTTCGGATTCACCCGGCCGCTCGCGACGCTTGTCGACGATGGCCAGAAGACAGTCCAGCCGCTTGGCAAGCGCGCGGGCGCGAACCACACCACCGACGTCAGGCGAGACGACGACGACGTTGCTGAGGTCATAATGGCTCTTGATGTCGCGCGTCAGCACGGGCATGGCGAAGAGATTGTCGGTCGGGATATCGAAGAAGCCTTGGATCTGCCCGGCATGGAGATCGAGAGTCATGACGCGATCAGCGCCGGCTTCGGTAATGAGGTTGGCAACCAGCTTGGCGGAGATCGGCGTGCGGCCTGAAGCACGGCGGTCCTGACGCGCATAGCCGAAATAGGGAAGGACGGCGGTGATGCGGCGGGCTGAGGAACGACGCATGGCGTCGATCATGATCAGCAGTTCCATCAGGTGGTCGTTTGCGGGAAAAGCGGTGGGCTGTACAAGGAAAACGTCCTCGCCGCGCACATTTTCCTGGATTTCCACGAAGATTTCCTGATCGGCAAACCTTCGAACACTGGCTTTCCCCAAGGGAACGTTGAGATAGTTGCAGATCGCTTCGGCGAGTTGCCGGTTCGAATTGCCCGCGAAAACCTTCATTTTGGTCCGCCTGTTACGCGCTGATAGCCGCGCTTTTTAGTCAGCTTCCCCGTGAATGCAAGGGCAAAGGCGCCACAGGCTTCCATATTTGCAAAAAGTTTGTGACTAACCGCCCTGAGCCTGCCGCCAGGAAGAGAATTCCGCGATGGTTTTCGAGGCGATCTGCTGCATCACCGAGGCCGGAACGCCCGCCCATGGATCTGCCGCGGCCGTCGGCACGCTTTCCTGTCCCTGGATGCGGTGCAGGCGGCCCCCGGCGCTGTCGAGAATGTCCCAGACATAGACCACGGTGACCTTGCCGTCGTCGCTGAAGGCGGAGAGGTAGCCCTTGAGGATGTAGTCGCTGCTGGCGTCGTTCGAACTCTTGATGGAAAGGCCGTGCGCGCGCGCCTCGGCGCCGAGCTGGCGCGAGAGCGGTGTCACGGCCTGCACCGGCGCGCCGATGATCGGCAGGAAGCGCACGGTATTGCCGCGGGCGGAGGAGGAACTTGGGGGGAAGGCGGCGGTCTGCTGCGGCTGTTGCGCTTCGGCCGGCGGAGCCGGCTGTGCGGCAAGCTCACCACTGGCCGCCGGCGGGGGGAGCGATTGTCCGTCGATCGGAGCAGAGGCGGCCGGTGAGGAGCCGGTTCTCGACAGGGCGTCTGCCTGTTCCTGCATCGTCGTCGGCGCCGCGCCGGTGCCGGGCCGATAGGCCTGCTGCGACTGATCATAGGCTGGATGGTAGCCGCCCTGCTGCGAACTTCCCGAGAAACGCGGCTGGCGGGTGCCTGCCAAACGCTCGGCTTCACTCTGCGTCACCGGGCTCGACGGGGCGCCCCCGGAGGAATTGCCGATATCGACCTGCGGCGTCAGCGCATCGGTCGTGTTGCAGGCTGTCAGCAGAGCCATGACGAACAGGAGCGTGGGCACAATCGCAGCTCGCGTCATCCCTTGGTCCGTCCTTCCCGCATTCGCAATCAGCCCCACCCGAATTTATGCGGGTGGGGACGGTCGTCTGTCAATTCCGGATTCTCACCGGTCAGAGCCCGATGAAATCGAGTGGATGGCGCGATAGCGCGCGCGGCGCATCCGCTGTCGTCAGATAGGTCTGGCCGAGCGTCATCGCCGTGCCCGTATCGGAATCGGCGATGATCATGTGCACGAAGAGCGACATGTTCGGTTCGATCGGCTGCGGATTGCCGACATGGAACATCTGATGCTCCATCCAGGAGGGCGAGAAGCGGGCGCCGAGCGAATAACCGCAGGCATTCAGCCGGTGGCGAGCCAGGCCGCGCTCGTCGATGATCCTGGCATGCATGTCGAAGACATCGCCAAAGGTCTGGCCGGGCTTCAGCACGGTCTCGATCGCCTCGATGGTTTCACGGCAGGCGTTGTAAAGCTCGCGGTGGCGATGCGTCGGCTCGCCGATGACGATCGTGCGCATCATGGCGGCATGGTAATGCGCATAGGCGCCGGCCCATTCGAGCGTCAGTTGGTCGTTGGCGTCGAGCTTGCGGCGGCCGGCCTTGTAGCGGCAAAGCAGGGCGTCGGCGCCGGAGCCGACGATGAACTCGTTGGCGGGGTAGTCGCCGCCGCCGGAAAAGATTGCGCCCTGCATGGCGGCGAGGATATCGGCCTCGTCGGCGCCGGGTTTTGTCAGTCGGATCGCAGCATCGAGCGCATCGTCGGCGAGAACGGCGGCGCGCTCGACATAGGCGACCTCCGTCGGGCTCTTGATTAGGCGCAGGCGGCTGACGAGGTAGGAGGCGTCGACGATCTGGCCGAAGGTGGTCAATTGCGCGTCGAGCAGACGGGCGACGCGGCCGGTCATGCCGTGGGTATCATATTCGACGCCGATGCGGGCGCCGAGCAGGTCCATCTCGACCAGCAGGTTCTTCAGGTCGAGCGTCGGGTCGGCATTGACCCGGTCGACCCAGATATGGATGTCCTCGAGGATCGAGGTATGCTTCGCTTGGCGAAGATCGGCCGATCGGGTGATCAGCGCCATGGTGCCGTCGCTCTTGACGACCAGCGTCTGGAAGAAGCAGTAGCCGAAGGTGTCGTAGCCGGTCAGCCAGTACATGCTTTCCTGGGCGAAGAGCAGCAAGGCGTCGAGCTTTTCCTCCTTCATCTTCTCGGTGAGGCGCGCAAGCCGGCTTGCGAATTCGGCCTTTTCGAAATGCAGTGCCATTCTGCTCAATTCTCCCTGATTGATATCGCGGAAATCTGGCGGCCGTAATCCGGCTCCTTGCGATGTGTCGTCCTGCGGTAGGAAAAGAAGCGCTGGTTGTCCGGATAGGTGCAGAGGCCGAGGCTTTCCGCACGCACGCCGGCTTTCGTTAACCGGTCGACGGTCAGCGCCGGCAGGTCGAACATGGCGTGGCCGGGCGTTGCGGAAGGCAGGAAAAAGCGCTCGTCCTCCGGGTTTTCGGCGACGAAACGCTCGACGAACTCAGGGCCGACCTCATAGCTCGCCTGGCTGATCGAGGGGCCGAGGCAAGCGACGATGCGAGCGCGGTCCGCACCCAGGGCCTCCATGGCGGCGATGGTGTTTTCGAGCACGCCCGTCAGCGCGCCCTTCCAGCCGGCGTGGGCAGCACCGATGACGCGATTGTCGGGGTCGGCAAACAGGATGGGTCCGCAATCGGCGGCGAGCACGCCCAGCGCAATGCCAGGGGTGCGCGTTACCATCGCATCCGCGTCGGGGCGAGCGCCGTCGTAATCGGCGCCGATCGTCACGACATCGGGGGAATGGACCTGATGGACGGTTGCCAGCCGCTCGACCGGCAAGCCGAACCAGGCGGCGACGCGACGGCGGTTTTCCAGGACCTTGTCGCGTTCGTCGCTGGAGCCGAGGCCGACATTGAGGCCGCGATACAGCCCTTCGGAAACGCCGCCGGCCCGAGTGAAATAACCGTGCCGGATCGTGCTGCCCGCCGCCTGGTTCAGGAGCGCGCTTTCGATCGGTGCGGGAGAGGCCGCGTCCTGCATCTGTGATTCCGGGGTTTTCGAGGGGTTTGTCATGATCCCAAGCGCATCGCATATGCGGCGCGCTTCAAGTTCTTGTTTCGGGCGGATGTTGAACCAGCCGCGTGCGCCCTGTCAATCCACCGGACGAAAGGGCATGAGATCGAGGGCGGGATAGGAGACCGCCATCACCTTGAAGAGTTCGCCCATCCGGCCTTCACCGGCGCCGGCGAGCCTTTCGACCGCCGCCTGGATGACCTGCTGGGTGTGCGGCTCGCGATCGCGGCCGAGGGCGGTTGCGCGCTCGAGGATGCCGAGGCCGGTCAGGAAATCACCCTGATGCAGGGCGCCGTTCAGATGGAGGCCGGCTGCAAGCGCCGTTTCGGCAAGCTGCTGGAAGTCGACATGGCTCGTCAGATCGGCTTCACCTGGATGGGCGAGCGGCGGGTCGAATTCATGCATGCGCACCGCCTGCAGCGTATCGCCGAAGCCGGTGACGAGATGGCCGTAGTCGATCGTAAGCGCCGTGCCGCCGAAGGCCCGCAGCCGCTCGCAGATCGCCATCATCACCGCCTGGCGGGCAGGCGAGATCTCGAAGAGGGTGCCGACCGGCACGTTCTGCACCGGTTCGGGCAGCAAGGTGGGGTCGATGCCGGCGACACCGGCGGCAAAGGTCAGCTCGCCATCGGCATCGATGCCGACCATGCGCTCACGGAAACCCGTCGGCATGCGGACGAACTGGCGGATCGGGATGGCGTCGAAGAGTTCGTTGGCGGCAATCAGCGTGAAGCCGGGCGGCACTTCGTCGAAACCATCGTGCCAGGTGATCTTCTCGCCGTGGGGTTCGAGCGTCTGGCTCTGGACGTCGCGCAGGCGCTCGCTGGTTTCGACGAGATGCACGGTCATCGCGTCGAAAAGCAGTGGAGCGATGCGGGAGATGACGCGCAGCATGTCGGCCATCATGGTGCCGCGGCCGGGGCCGATCTCGACGAGGCGGACGTCCGTCGGTGTGCCGTGGCGCTGCCACGCATGGACGATGAAGACGCCGATCATCTCGCCGAAGATCTGGCTGACCTCCGGCGCGGTGACGAAATCACCGGAACGGCCGAAGGGCTCGCGGGTGCGGTAATAGCCGTGCTCGGGGTCTGCGAGGCAGAGCGAGAAATAATCGGTGACGCTGATCGGGCCGTTGGCCTGGATGATCGCCTTGATCTTTTCGCCGAGAGCGGTGGTCATGTCGCGCGTCCTGCCGTTTCAGAGCTGCAGCGCAGCCTGGCGGCGGGCCCGCAGCATCGCCCAGAGGCCAAGCAGGATCATCGGGGACGAGAGCACCATGCCCATGGTCAGCCAGTTCGTGCCGAGGAGGTAACCGAGCTGGGCATCAGGCTCGCGGAAGAATTCGACGAAGATGCGCGACAGCGCATAACCGCAAACGAAGACGCCTGTAATGAAGCCGGGGCTTTTTAGCGCGCGCATGCCATAGACGAAGGCGGCCAGCACCAGGAGCAGAACGATGCCTTCGAGGCCGGCTTCGTAAAGCTGGCTTGGGTGGCGGGCGAAGGGACCGCCGGTCGGGAAGACCACGGCCCAGGGCACGTCGGTCAACCGGCCCCAGAGCTCGCCATTGATGAAATTGGCGATGCGGCCGAAGAACAGACCGAAGGGAACGACGGCGGCAACAATGTCGAACAGGCTCCAGACCGGGATGGCGTTGCGGCGGGCAAAGAGGATCATGGCGATCGTCGTGCCGGTCAGGCCGCCGTGGAAGGACATGCCGCCGTTCCAAATCTCAAGCGCACGGACGGGACTGCGCAGGACGGCGGGGAGATCATAGAAGAAAATATAGCCGAGACGACCGCCGAGGACGACGCCGAGCGCTGCCCAGACGATGAAATCATCGAGCTGCGTCTTGGATATCGGCGAGACGTTGCCGGGCCAGAGACTGTCATTGGCGGCGATGCGGCGCGCATAGGCCCAGCCGAGCAGGATGCCGGCGACGTAAGCCAGACCGTACCAGTGAATCGCCAGCGGACCGATCGAAAAGGCGATCGGATCGATATCCGGGAAAGGCATGATGGCAAGGAGATCGGCTGCTGTCGGCAAAGTTTTCCACCTGTTGAGTTGCGCGGAACATGCCGCTGCGATCCCGGACGGTCAAGTCCATTGTTCGTGATGGCCCGTTCCCGGCCGGTTCCGGCAAGCTTATCCCGTGTAAAGCGCTTGCATCGTCGATGGCGAAGCCCTACCTCAATCCTTGAGGCCCTGAAGGGCTGAATTCACCTCATGCCAAGGGAGAAAAAACGCCATGACGACCGGAACGAACCGCATCATGGACGAATTCGCCAAGCTGATGACCGATGCGGCTGGTGCCGCCCAGGGCGTCCGCAAGGAGATCGAAACCGCCTTCAACGCCCAGGCCGAGCGTTGGCTGAACAGCATGGACATCGTCAAGCGCGAGGAGTTCGAGGCCGTGCGCGAGATGGCGATCAAGGCACGCGACGAGAACGAGGCGCTTGCCGCCCGCATCGCAGCACTCGAGGCGAAGCTTGCCGGCGAGGGCGCTTAAGTCCCGATACGACACAGATGCGGCGTTGCCTTGATGCCACACGCCGCATCTTCCGTAAAAAAGCCAGGTGAGTTTTCCACCTGTGGACACTGCCAAAAAAGCCAATTCGCAGAGTCGCTTATTCTCCCTTCTGAATTGAATTTCGAAGAGCCTTTCCACAGTGGCCGGTCCTATTTTCCGTTCGGGGGGCTGGCAGGGGGCAGGTGGCGCTATACACTGATTTTAAATGATGATTCGAAGCGACTTGGTAAGCTCCGGGCAGGTTATCTGCGTTAAGTCTGGCAGCGGTTCAACGATCATCCGAGTGGTGGTTCCGGTATTTTGCGTGTGTCTTGCTTGTGTTCGTACACCAAGTTAGGTCGCATTCGTTCCGGTCAAGAAGGTGCTGCATGAACCTGATGGAATTGGAAGTCGAGCGTCAGTCGAACCCGGTCGATATGATCGAGTACGTTGCCTCCAACAACGACTGGTCGTTCGAACGGTCCGGCGAGGACGAGATCGCGATGACGGTCGAGGGGCGCTGGACGGACTACCACGTCTCCTTCTCCTGGATGGAGGAATTCGAGGCGCTGCATCTTGGCTGCGCCTTCGATATCAAAGTTCCCGACATCAGGGTCAACGAGGTGGTCAAGCTGCTCTCGGGGATCAACGGGCAGGTGCTGATGGGTCATTTCGACCTCTGGCGCCAGGAAGATGTCGTCATTTTCCGCCAATCGCTGCTGCTTGCCGGCGGTGCGGAGCCTACCAATCGCCAGGTGGAGGTGCTGCTTTCCAGCGCGCTCGATACCTGCGAGGCCTATTTCCAGGCATTCCAGTTCGTCGTCTGGTCCGGCATGGACGCGACGAAGGCGATGGAAGCCGTGCTGTTTGAAACGGTCGGCGAGGCATAAGATGCCGACGAAGGCTTTCTCCTCGACACATCCCGTCGTTCTGATCGGTGCCGGAAACATGGGCGGGGCGATGCTCTCCGGCTGGCTGAAAAGCGGCGTTCCGGGCTCGGCCGTCATCGTTGTCGATCCCGGCCCGTCGCCGGCCATGCTTTCGACGATCAACGAGGCTGGCGCGACCCATCTGACTGCGCTTCCCACGGATTTGAAGGCAGGCGTGCTGTTCCTCGCGATCAAGCCGCAGGTGATGGAGACCGTGCTGCCGGCGGTGAAGAGTGCCGTCGGGCCGGACACGGTTGTCGTCTCGGTCGCGGCCGGCAAGACGCTCGGTTTCCTTGAGAGACATCTCGGCAAGGCAGCCATGGTGCGAGCCATGCCGAACACGCCAGCCATGGTCGGGCGCGGCGTCACCGGCGCTTTTGCGAATTCAGGGGTCAGCGATCCGCAGCGCGAACGAGTCCATTCCCTTCTGCGCGTCTCGGGGCCAGTCGAATGGGTGCCGGCGGAAGCCGATATCGATGCCGTGACAGCGCTTTCGGGCAGCGGTCCGGCTTATGTATTCTATCTCGTCGAATGTATGGCGGAGGCAGGCCGTAAACTCGGCCTGCAGGCGGACCTCGCCATGCGTCTTGCGCGGGAAACAGTCGCGGGGGCTGGTGAACTCATGCACCAGTCCCCCGACGACGCTTCGCGGCTGCGGGAGAATGTGACCTCTCCTGGCGGGACGACGGCTGCGGCGCTCGCCGTGCTGATGGCCGAAGACGGCATGCAGCCCTTGTTCGACGCAGCCCTTGCGGCGGCGCGCAAGCGGGCCGAGGAACTGGCTGGCTGACGGAGACTATATGGCAGAAGAGATCACCTACGCCGATTTCGAGCGTGTGGATATCCGCGTCGGCACGATCATCGAAGCCAGTCCTTTTCCGGAGGCGCGCAAGCCGGCGTTCAAACTCCTGATCGATTTCGGTCCTGACATCGGCATCAAAAAATCCTCAGCGCAGATCACCGTGCATTATACGCTGGAAAGCCTGATCGGCCGGCAGGTGCTCGGCGTCGTCAATTTCCCGCCGCGCCAGATCGGGCCGTTCCGCTCGGAAGTGCTGACGCTGGGTTTCGAGGACGAGAACGGCGCGATCGTGCTTGCTGCGGTCGAACAGCCGGTGCCGAACGGCCGAAAGATGATGTGAGCGTGAGCTCGCATCAGATACTCCGAGGTTTGATCTCCTGCAGAAATGGATTGCTTCGCCGCTCGTCGCCGATGCGGCTGCCGGGGCCGTGGCCGCAGATGAAGCCGACGTCGTCGCCGAGCGGCAATACCTTGTCGCGGATCGAATCGAGAAGCTGCTGATGATTGCCGCCGGGCAGGTCGGTGCGGCCGATCGAGCCGTTGAAAAGCACATCGCCGAGATGCGCGAAATTCTGCGCACGGTTGAAATAGATGACGTGGCCGGGGGCATGGCCGGGCGTGTGGTAGACCTCGAATTCGTGGGCGCCGAAAGAGATCTTGTCGCCGTCTTTCAGCCAGCGGTCGGGCACGACGTCGCGCAATCCTGATATGCCGTATTTTTCAGCCTGGGTTTCGATCCGCTGCAACAGCGGCAGATCGTCCTGATGCGGGCCGACCACGTCGACGTCGAGGGCCTCCTTCAGCTCGCTGGCGCCGCCGGCATGGTCTAGATGGCCGTGTGTCAGCCAGATTTCCTTGATAGTCAGGCCGTTCTGGGCAATCGCCTGCAGGATGAGCGGCACGTCGCCGCCGGGATCGACGACGACGCCTTCCTTGGTATCGGGATCGAAGAAGATCGTGCAGTTCTGCTGGAAGGGTGTCACCGGAATGATGCCGGCCTGGAGCATGCCCATAAGTGCCTCGCTTGGTGTCTCTGCTGCTTCGGGTATAGTCCGAAACCGCGGCAAGGACAGGCGGAATTTTCCGTCATGGCTGCCTGCCTCACGGCAAAAAGACGGACTGCAACAAGAGTTTATGCCTGTCTTCCCCATTGCCGCAGAGCGGCAAAATCGAATTTTGTTCAATTCTTCAAGGCACTTGGATGAAATCTCCCACAAGCGGTGTTTCGCTGGGGGGAGTGCCGGGGAACATCGTGGAACGCCGCGCGTTGTCAGCCCATCGAAACCAAGGAGACGCTCACATGACCTTGAAGAGAAACATTCTGTTGGCTGGAGCCGTGCTCCTGGCGAGCGCCGGTCTTGCGCAGGCGGAGATGATGGCGACAACGGTTAACGATCTCAACGTTCGCGCCGGCCCGGGCCCGCAATATCCCTCGGTCGGCCTTGCCACCCGCGGCTCGACCGCGGTGCTCGACGGATGCATCGAAGGCAGCCGCTGGTGCCGCGTCGACGTCAACGGCATGCGCGGCTGGGTCTATGCCGATTATCTGCAGGTCGATCATGGCGGCAGCTCTGTCATCGTCGAGCAGCATCGCGCCGAAATCGGCGTTCCCAGCGTGACTTACGAGTCGACCGCGAGTGTCGTTCCGGTCGATCCGCAGCCGGCGCCGGGCGACGAGTTGCTCGGCCCCGTCGGAGCGGTCGAGACCATCACCCCGCCGGAGACGGTCCGCACCTATATCGACACCAATCCGGGCCAGACGGTGCAGCTCGGCGGCGACGTCGTCGTTGGCGCTGAAGTGCCTGGCGATGTCACCTTCCAGTCGATCCCGGATTACGAGTACCGATATACCAGGATCAACGACCGGCCGGTGCTGGTCGATCCCGGCACACGCCGGATCGTCTACGTCTATCAATGACGTGATCAAAGAACAGCAAAACGGGGCGGCCATCGGGCCGCCCCATTCTTGGTGGCTTCTCTTCTTATCTTCCCGCCCGTATGGGTTGATTTTTTCCTACGCGTTCCTCCCTAATATGATAAAATTCTAATACGCCAAAGGTCGGCGTAGCTGGGCGATCGGGGAGATCGCCGGAGGAGGAAATGATGGAAGCGCTACTTCCGCTCATCACACAATTGATTGCCGGTGCAATCGGCGGCAACGCCGCGAGCGCCGCTTTGAAGCAGCAGGCGATCAACGTCGTCGCCCGTACGATCGCCGGTGCGATCGGCGGCGTCGCCGGCGGCATGCTGCTCAGCATGGTCGGTGGGGAAGCGGCTATGACCGGCCTGATCGCCGACGGCATCGGCGGCCTGATCGGCGGCGGCATTCTCTCGACGCTCGCCGGATTGGTCATGGCACGGGCGCACAGGTAAAAAGGCCCGACGGGTCTGTATCTACAGCGCCGCGCGTCTTCTCAGACGCGCAAAGGACGCTGTAGCACTTTGAACTGCTGCTTCCGATTTAAGGAATTATGCAGTGGCCGGACCGATCGCGTGAGGGTGTTATTCGGCGGCGATCGCCGCCGGATAGACTTCCTTGTAGTCGTTCATCAGCCTATCGGAGATCGTCGACGGGCGCGCTCGCCTTCGAGGACGGCTGGCATAATGCAGGCCGTGCCCGGGAATCTTGGCGTTTTTCGAGGCGACGAACTCCCATTGATCCATATTTGGCCGTCCAACTGGTCAAAAGGAGCCGAAGCCATCCCTAAGCTCCTCCGGCGCTTGATGCGCCATGCCTGTTGATTGTTGTCCCCATTACGTTTTATCCACAGACCCGAGGGGAAATCGCGTATTGCGTCGGAGTGCCGGACGGGCCTTGGTTTCCAGAGGAATGCCAGGGAACCGAGAAACCGTGCGAGGCTCCCGCAGAGTTCGCGGAAGCTAATAGCGACGAAAATTTGCGTCAACAAAGCTGACGTATCTTCGCGAAAGTTTCCCGCAGTGCGCGGAAAGAGAAAGGAATGCCGAGTGTCACGACAGACCGGCCCGAAAGCAGGCAAGCCAGAGCCGCTGGCCACGCCGATGGAAGACACTGAGATAATCGATTTCGAGATCATCGAGCTGTTCTTCTTCGCCTATCGCGACTTCGTTTCCGATCCTGACGCTATCCTTGAAAAGAGCGGCTTCGGCCGGGCGCACCATCGCGTCGTGCATTTCGTCAACCGCAATCCCGGCATGACCGTAGCCGATCTTCTCGAAACGCTGAAGATCACTAAGCAGAGCCTTGCAAGGGTGCTGAAACAGCTGATCGACTCAGGCTATATTCGCCAGGTGGCAGGTCCCGAGGACCGGCGGCAGCGCAAGCTCTATCCGACGCAATCGGGGCGAGAGCTGGCGCTTGCCCTTGCCGAGCCGCAATCGCGCCGCATTGAGCGGGCATTCGAAGGGGCTTCTGCGGAGGTGCGGGAGGGCGTAAAAGCTTTCCTCAGCGGCATGCGGGACAGACAGAAGGCGGATTGAATGGCGGTCAAGACAGATATTTCCGACGATGCGGCGCATTTGCTGGTGGTCGATGACGACTCCCGCATCCGCGCGCTGCTCAATCGTTATCTCGCCGAGAACGGCTTCCGCGTCACCGTCGCCGCCGACGGCGCCGAGGCGCAGCGCAAGCTTGCGGGTCTCGACTTCGACCTGATCATCATGGATGTGATGATGCCCGGCGAATCCGGCATCGAGGTTACCCGCGGGCTTCGCGCCATCAAGAACGTCCCGATCATCATGCTGACGGCGCTGGCAGAATCGGGCAACCGTATCGAAGGCCTAGAGGCGGGCGCCGACGACTATCTTTCCAAGCCCTTCGACCCGCGCGAACTGGTGCTGCGCATCAACAACATCCTGCGCCGCAACGCCGGCGGCGAGGGACCGAAGATCGAACAGGTGATGTTCGGCCCCTACACTTTCTCGCTGACCCGCAAGGAGCTGAAAAAAGCCAGCGAGGTGATCCGGCTCACCGACCGCGAGCAGGAGATCATGCTGCTCTTTGCGCGGCGCGCCGGCGACACGATCCCCCGCCATGAACTGATCGGCAACGATACCGAAGTCGGCGAGCGGACGATCGACGTGCAGATCAACCGGCTGAGGCGTAAGATCGAGGACGATCCCGCCAATCCTGTCTGGCTGCAGACCGTGCGCGGCATCGGATACAGGCTTAGCATCGACTAAACTCAAGGTTCGGGACCGGCGCTGATGGTGACGATCGACAGCTTGCGGCGGGAAGACCGCACTTCTGCGCCGGGCTGGCGCTCGATCGTCCGCTGGCTACGCCGGCGGCTGCCGACCGGACTTTACGCGCGCTCGCTGCTGATCATCATCATTCCGATGGTGCTCCTGCAATCCGTCGTCGCCGCCGTCTTCATGGAGCGCCACTGGCAAATGGTGACGGAGCGGCTGTCGCTTGCGGTCACCCGTGACATCGCCGCCATCATCGAGATCATCGAGACCTATCCGCAGAATTCGGACTATAGCGAGATCATCCGCATCGCCCGCGACCAGCTCAGCCTGCAGATCTCGATCGAGCCGGACGGCGACCTGCCGCCGCCGCGCGTCAAGCCGTTCTTCTCGATCCTCGACGGCATCCTCAGCGACGAGATCACCGACGAGATCCACCGGCCTTTCTGGATCGACACGGTCGGCAATTCAAACCTCGTCGAGATCCGCATCAAACTCGACAACAAGATCCTGCGGGTCCTGACCAAACGCAGCCAGACCTATGCGTCGAACACCCATATCTTCATCGTCTGGATGGTTGGCACCTCGCTGGTGCTGATCGGCATTTCGATCCTCTTCCTGCGCGGGCAGATCCGGCCGATCCTGACCTTGGCGCGAGCGGCCGAAAGCTTCGGCAAGGGGCAGAAGCCCGACAATTTCTATCCGCGCGGCGCCGACGAGGTCAGGCGCGCCGGTCTTGCCTTCATTCTGATGCGGGAGCGAATCGAACGGCAGATCGAACAGCGCACCGCGATGCTCTCCGGCGTCAGCCATGACCTGCGCACCATCCTCACCCGCTTCAAGCTGCAACTGGCGCTGGCTGGCGACAATCCCGACCTGCATGGCCTCAACGATGACGTCAACGACATGCAGACCATGCTGGAGGCCTACATGGCCTTTGCACGCGGCGAGGTCGAAGAGGATGTCGGCGAGCTGAAACTCAGTGAGATCTTCGCGAAGCTGGAATCCGATTTCGCCCTGCACGGTAAAAAATTCAGCTATTCGATCGAAGGCGATGACGATATTTCCGTCAGGCCGAACGCCTTCATGCGTCTCGTCACCAACCTTGCCTCGAACGCGCGCCGTTATGCCGATAGGCTCGACATCGAGGCCAAGCACAATGCCAAATGGCTGACTGTCATCTTCGACGATGACGGGCCTGGCATTCCCGAAAAGAACCGTGAGGACGTGTTCAAGCCATTCTTCCGGCTGGATACGGCGCGCAACCTGGATGCGTCGGGCACCGGCCTCGGCCTTGCGATTGCCCGCGACATCGCCCGCAGCCACGGCGGCAACGTCACGCTCAGTGACAGCCCGCTCGGCGGGCTGAGGGCAACGATCCGCATTCCCGCTTAAGCGTTGGCGGTCGCCGTCAGCTTGACGGCTTTGCATGCATCGAAATCGTCGAGGTGTTCGACGATCCAGCGCCATAGCGAGACGACCTGCATGAGGAGATCGCGTCCGAGCGGCGTCAACTCGTACTCGACGCGCGGCGGTACTTGGGGATAAAGCGTGCGGATGACGAGGCCATCCCTTTCGAGGGTGCGCAGCGTCTGCGTCAGCACTTTCTGGCTGATGCCCTCGACCCTCTCCATAAGGCGTGAGAAGCGCAGGGGTGCGCGGGCATCGGAGAGTACGTGCAGGATGCGCAGCGGCCATTTCGCCGCCGCCCGCTCGATCAGTTCACGGGCCCGCCCATCCTGTTCGTCCGTCATGCTGCTGCAGAAATCGAACATGTCACTGGTCAACTCAGTTACCTCAAGGTGTGTATAGATCGTCCGGGTGCCTTCTTTCGATCGGATACAATAGACCATACATGAGCCGGGAACCAAAGCAGGAGGGTTTCCGATGTTCAGAGTCTGGTTGATAACAGGGAGTTCGCGCGGTCTTGGCCGGGCGCTGGCGGAGGCGGTTTTGGCCTCCGGCGATAATTTGGTGGCAACTGCGCGCGATCCCGGCCAGCTTGCCGATCTTTCCGAGCGGTATGGTGATCAGGTGCTGACGCTGGCGCTTGATGTGACCGACGAGGTGGCGGCAGCGGCAGCAGTTGAGGCTGGTGTGAAGAGGTTCGGGCGCATCGACGTGCTTGTCAACAATGCCGGCTACGGCAATGTCGGCTCGATCGAGGATACCAGTCTTGCCGATTTCCGCGCCCAGATCGAGACCAACCTCTTTGGCACGATCATCATGACCAAGGCGGTCATCGCCCGGATGCGCGGGCAAGGGGCGGGGCACATCATCCAGTTCTCATCGGTCGGCGGCCGGATCGGACCTGCCGGGCGCGGCGCCTATTCGGCAGCGAAATTCGGTGTCGAGGGCTTTTCCGAGGTACTGTCGAAAGAGGTCGCGCCGGTCGGCATCAGGGTGACGGTGATCGAGCCCGGCGGCTTCAGGACCGATTTCGCCGGCTCCTCGACGGTGCTTGCCGAGGGGCGGCAGGAGTATGCGGAGACGGTCGGCGCTACGGTGCGCTTTCAGCGTGAGTACGATGGTCGCCAGCCCGGCGATCCTGCCAGAGCGGCTGCAGTCGTCATCCACATCGCCGGTCTCGAAGAGCCGCCGTTCCGGCTGCTGCTCGGCAGCGATGCGGTACGCAACGTCGAAAAGGCGGATGCGGCCCGTATCGAAGCCGATCGGATGTGGCGCACCGTGAGCGTCTCGACCGATTTTGATGCCGAGGCCGAGTCCGTGCCCTGGAACAAGAAGGCCAGTTGACCCAGGCAAAACAAAAGCGCCGCTGAAAAGCGGCGCTTTGCATCAGGGATATTCGACGATTCAGCCGGCGGTGCAGAAGTGGCTGCGGCCGTCATTGCCGACATAGGTGCCGCTGCGCGGATCGAAGGAGCGATAGCGGTAAGAGCAGTAACGCTCCCATTGCGGCGACCAGGGCTCCACCGCCGTGCGGACCGGCGCGTAATATTGCGGCTGATCGACATAGACGCGGCGGGGCGCGCGATAGACCGGAGCGGGCTCGTAATAATCCGGCTCGTAGGCCGGGTCGATGTAGCGGCGTTCTTCGTAGACCGGACCGTTATTGGCGTTGGCGATGGCCGAACCGACGATCAGGCCGGTGGCAAGGCCGACGGCGCCGCCGACCCACGCATCGTTGTTGCCGTGATTACCGTGGCGCCAGTGGCGGTCGCGGGCCGACGCTTCACCGATGGCAGAAAGCGTGAGTGCGGCAGCGGTTGCCGTCAGCAGAATGGTCTTTGCGAGCCTGTTCATAAGCACAAATCCTAATCCCGGGAACCGAACGCCGGCCCCTTTCTCGATGATGAGAGAAGTACAGATTTCTAGCTGAACGAAGGCTGAACGACAAAACCCGGCATTGCTGCCGGGCTTCAACTCGAACTCGCCAGCCTTGTTAAGGGTTCAGCCCGCAATCTGCAGATTGACGGCCTTCGGGCCCTTGCCGCGGCGATCCGGCTCCGTGTCGAAGCTTACCTTCTGGTTTTCCGTCAGACCGGCCAGGCCGGAGGCCTGAACGGCAGAAATGTGAACGAAGATATCGGCGCCGCCCCGGTCCGGCTTGATGAAGCCGAAGCCTTTGTCGGTATTGAAGAACTTTACAGTGCCAGTCTCTGCCATGCCTCAGGTCCTTTTCTCTCTGCCCGCCATCCACACGGGCAGCATCATAGCATTGCCTCCTTGCGGGAGGTGTTGGCAGGCAATTCTTGAAATGTGAGAAAAAGGTCCCCTCTACCTCGGCCTGTTCCAGGCAGGGCTTCCGCCCGCCATTTTCGGAACCGGCTGACCGGGATATTAGCGTTCCCGGCGCGCAAATACTTAAGGACTTCCCATGCTCGCAAAATGCCCGAACGCGCTGAGAGTGCTGCGTTTAAAGGATTTTGGCAAGCAAAAGTTTTTTAACGTGTCGTTGCGGGCACACCCCGGCCGATATCCAATTTGCGCAAAAACGCAAAATTTCCTTCGCTGATAGGGAATGATTAACGTTTTATATCGTCTGCAATATAAGTTCAGAGCAGATTTTCCCAAAAATGCAACGTGAACGCGTCTCTGGCGGCAAATGAATTTTTTTTCCGATGCGTGACACACCCATATTTGGACGCGTGTTCACGCGGCTGGCAAGCGCCGGCGGGTCAAGCCCGGCACGAGTTCGACTACAAGCATAGCGATAAACATTAGCGCGCAACCTGCATAGCCTGTCACCGGCATCGTCTCGCCGAGCAGCAGGGCGGCGAGTGAGGCGCCGAAGAGCGCTTCGGAAGAAAGAAAGATCGCGGCCTGCGAGGGCGTCGTATAGCGCTGGCCGATTACCTGCAGCACGAAAGCCACGCCCGAGGAGAAGATGCCGACATAAAGGATCTCCGGCGCTGCGGCCCGTATCGCCGAAAGGCTGACCGGTTCGACGGCTGCGGCAACGGCCAGCGCACAGACTGCGGTGACGGCGAATTGCGTGGCGGACAGCGCGAGCGGTCTTCCGGTCTCGGAAACGGTTGTGCCGGCAAGGGTGATCTGGACCGCCCAGAAGACGGCACAGACGACAGTCAGCAGATCGCCAGGTGTCAGCGCCGAGAGATGGCCGCCGGACAGGAGATAGATGCCGGTGAGCGCCATCAGCGCGCCCGGCCAGATGATCCAATGCGGGGCACGGCGCAGAAAGAACACGGCGATAACAGGTACGAAGACGACATAGAGGCCGGTGATGAAGCTGGAATTCGTCACCGTCGTCGTCTGCAGGCCGACCTGTTGCGTGGCTGCGCCGCCGAAAAGGGCAAGGCCGATCAGGATATAGAGCTTCGCATGGCGTGCGCTGGTCTTCTCCTTTGCCTTGCGCGCTTCAAAAAGGACGAAGGGCAGCACGGCCAGTGTGGCGACGGCAAAGCGCAGGCCAATGAACCAGAAGGGGCCGATTGCCTTCATCGCCGTCGACTGCGCGACGAAGCCGCCGCCCCAGATGGCAGCTGCAAGCAATAGGAGGAGGTTCGCCTGAACGCGCGTCATGTGATCCTCGATGAGGGAAGGGCGGTGATGTGCCGAAGCGGTTAGCAGTTGCGTTTCCTTTCCGCAAGGGTGAAGACTTCGTGCCGGTTGACGGAGGTGAATGCATGCGAGGCGAAGAGAGGCCGCAGGCTGACGACACGGCAGCGCCCAAGGCGGCCGGTTATTCCGGCACGCCGCTTGTGAGGAAACTCGGCCTTGCACAGGGGCAGGCGGCCGCTCTTCTCGGCATTCCGGAAACGATCGGCGACATCAATGGTTTCGATGGTTTTGCTTCGGTCGTCCATGCGCTTCCCGAGACGCCTCAGCGTGCATTCGACTACGTGCATCTGTTTACGACAGAACGTGCGGCGCTGGAGGCCATAGCGCCCACGCTTTTCCGTGTCCTGAGGCGGGACGGCATGGTCTGGGTATCCTGGCCCAAGAAGAGCTCACGGGTTTCGACCGATATCACCGAGGACGTGCTGCGGGAGGTTTTGCTCCCAACCGGTCTGATCGACATCAAGGTTTGCGCCGTTGACGAGATCTGGTCCGGGTTGAAATTCGTCATCCGCAAGGAACTGCGCGGCGCGTTGTGACGTGTCAGCCGTTACGGGCTTGCGCTCTGGAGATCCTGAGCAGCGCGCCATTGTCCTCGTCAGTCACCATCAGCAGCGCGCCGTCGGGAGCAACGACAACGTCGCGGACGCGGCCGTATTCGCCCTCGAACAGCCGCTCTTCGGTGACGAAGGCGCCTCCGTCGTCACGCTGCATGCGCGAGAGCAACTGGAACTTCAGCGCCGCGACGATGAAATTGCCGTCCCATTCCGGGAACATGGCGCCGCGATAGACGACGAGCGCGCCAGGCGCGATCGAAGGATCCCAATAATGCAGCGGCTGTTCAAGCCCCTCCTTGGCGGTGCCTTCGCCGATCTCGGCGCCCGAATAGTCTCGGCCATAGGTGATGATCGGCCAGCCGTAATTCTTGCCGGCCTCTGGCTGGTTGATCTCGTCGCCGCCCCGCGCACCGTGTTCGACGGTATAGAGCTTGCCATCCTTGGCGTCGAAGGTGATGCCCTGCGGGTTGCGGTGGCCTTTCGACCAGATCTCCGGCAGTGCCTTGCCTCCGTCCTTGAATGGATTGTCGGCAGGGATGCTGCCATCGGCATTGATGTGGATGATCGAGCCGGCATCGTCCTGCCAGTTCTGCGAGCGGTCGCGGTTGCCGCGATCACCGACGCTGATGAACAGCGTACCGTCGGCGGCAATCGCGATGCGCGAGCCGTACTGGATATTGCCTGACGTGAAGCGCCGCATGGTGAAAATGGGCGTCACGGCATCGAGCGTCTTTTCGTCAGTTGAAAGCGTGGCGCTGAAGGCTTCGGTGCCGGAGCCCTGGCTGTTGGCGATGGCGGCGGTGAAATAGAGTTTGCGAGATGTCGCAAAGTCCGGCGCGAGCGCCACGTCCATCAGGCCACCCTGGCCACGGGCGCTGACCTTAGGCACGCCGCCGATCGGGTCAGAGATCTTGCCGTCGCGGACGATGCGCATGCGGCCCGGCCGCTCGGTGACGAGATAGGCGCCGTCGGGCAACACTTCGACCGCCCAGGGATGTTCGAGGCCGTCGGCGAGCTTGTCGACACGGACGGCGAGTTCCTGCGTGTTGACGGTGTCGGCCGCATCCGCGGACACGGCGCCGAACAGGACCAGCGCTGCGGCGAAATGGAAGGCGGATATTCTCTTCATGTTGCTCCCCGTCGTTTCTCTATGCGGAACGTGGAGCGGGTAGGGAAGGGCTTCAACCCTCATTCGACCTGCAATAACGGCTTTGTGTTTACCGGTTGAACCGAGCCCGTCGCCTGGTCGTCGACCAATTCCGCCTCGAGGATGTAGCGCAACGGCCCGCGTTCGGTGGCATTGAAGGGCCAGCAAGTGGTCAGCACCAGGCGATGGCCATCGGAGGAGGGATCGATGCCGTTGGCATCCCACGGGGCGATGCGGCCCTCGCCGGCCTTGAAGGTCAATAGTTTGCCGTCGCGGCGGGTGACCTCGATCGTATCGCCGGGCCTTATATATTGTAGCCAGCGGAAATGCGTGTCGCGATGGGCGGCAATCACGGACGTCCCTTCCTCGCCCGGCTGTGGCGTGTTGACGAGCCACGCCGGACCGAAGGCGAGAGCTTCGCCGGAGGCGCCGGAGAGCACGATCGCCTCCTTGCCGAGGCGCGGGGCACGCACCTTGGCCTCCGTGGTGAAATCCGCCCAGGGCCAGGGTTTTGTCTCTTTCCCCTGCAGCTCCGCGGCGAAGGCACGTTTCAGCAGAACCTGAGAAAGCTCTGCCTTCGCCTTCAGCAGGAAGCCGTCGCCGATCAGCGCCAAGCCATAAAAGGCAAGGCCGGCGATGGCAAAGGCGATCGCCTTTTCGATCGAGGAAAGACGCCAGAGGAAGAAACCCTTCCGCTGGCGCGGCTTCGGCATGTCGTGGGCCATGGCGGCGGCCATGGCGAGTTCCAGATAGGTCGGAAGCGGCTCGAATTCGGCCGCTTCCCCGTTCTGGCTTGCGGAGAGCCTAGAGACCATTTCGCTTGGCTCCGACCGCGATAATGCGCTTGAGGCGCCGCCGCCAAACGGCCAGCCCGCTTGCCGCCGTCAGCGCCAGGAGCAGCATGGTCAGTCCACGGATGATCTGCTCGTCGGCACGCGTCGCCGTCTGCGGCAGGTTCACGGTCGAGCTCTTCTGCGCGATCATGCTGGCAGCCTTGGCGGTCGGGGCTGCGGCCATCATGCTTGCGATCTCAGGCGATGCGGCGAGATCCTGTGTTTCGGCTGCAGCCTGCTCCAGTCCGGCGTTTCCTGCCGGCGTAGCCGAGCCATGGCGTTCTGCGCCGCCAAGAGGGGCAGTGTTTTCGCCGGAGACTTTATCGAAATCCCACCCTTCCGGCAGGTTGAGCGGCAGCTTGGTTGAGCCGAGCGGCTGATCGACCGGGCGCGACGGGGTGACATCCACGGCAACCAGGCTGGTGACGCGGGAGACGAGATGGTGGGCGAGCGCCACGGTCTCGATATCCTTGTCGAGCGCGGCACGATCCTGACGTTCATAAGCGCGGGCCTCGAAATCGTCGATCTTGCGCCGCGCCCAGAGCTTGGAAATGCCGTTGCCGTCGGCGGCATTGGCGATATCCATCTCGATGCGCCAAGGCTGATCGCCTGTCTTGCCGACGATCTGCAGCTTGCCGGCGGGCTTCTCCTCAGGTAGCTCCGCGGTCAGCACGACGGGCTCGCCGTTGTAGAGGTCCGGCATTGGGTTCGGCGTGATATCCTCGGCTTCGATACCTTCGAAGGTGGCAGTGATATCGGTCATAGCTGGGTTCTGCAGCTTGGCGAAAAGCTCGCCCATGCGGCTTGCCACCTGATCGGTCGAGCCGATCGCCGTGAATGTGCCGCGACCGATCTCGGCAGCCTTGGTCATGAAATAGGTATTCGGCGCCGAGCCGATGCCGACGGTGAAGACGCGGGCATCCCCGCGATTTGCGGTGATTTCCTGGAACAGTTGCCGTTCGTTGCCGATCGCACCATCCGTCAGGAAGACGACCTGGCGCAGTGCTCCGCTTGCGACCGGACCCTGGTTGCGTAGCGCAGCCTGCAAGGCAGGCAGCATTTCCGTGCCGCCGTCGGCGGTCAGGCCCCTGACATAGGCGATCGCTTTTTCGCGATTGTCAGGGGTGGCAGTGACAAGACCCTTGAAATAGTCAGTCATCGTATCGTCGAAACGGATGACGTTGAAGCGGTCATCGGGGTTCAGCTTGGAGATGGCAAGCGCCAGGCTCTGCCTTGCCTGCTCGATCGACGGGCCGGACATGGAGCCGGAATTGTCGATGACGAAGACCACCTCGCGTTTTGCCGGCGGCGCTGCCGTATCTGGGGCCGCGGGCGGGGTGACGAAGGCGAGCAGATAGGTCTTACCATCAATCACTTCGCGGAAGAGGCCAGCACTCGGCATCTTTCCGGGAGCAGCCTTCCAGGTGAGTTCGAAATCCTTGTCGGCGGGAACGGTGTCCGCCTTCAGGCTGATCGTCCTCGCCTGGTCGCCGTCCTGGCCGATATCGACCGCGTGGAAGGACGATTTGACGTCGCCGAGCGGGAAACCGGCCTTGAGGTCGACGGTCAGCGAAACCGGATTGACCCTGGCGTTCTCACGCGGATCGAGCACAGGGGCTTCGATCTTGTCGCGGTTTTCCACCGGGTCGCGCGGCGTGGCGAAACCGGCACCGTTGTTGAACTCGACAGTCTGGACGATCGGCGCCGGATTGTAGCGCGGAGCGACGACCATCGGGAAGCGCAGCGAGAACTCGCCGCCCGACTGGTGGATGGTCTGCTGGTATTCGATCTGGACGACAATGGTTTCGCCGGGACCGATATTGGCGACCTGGTTGGTGAAGATGTTCGGCCGCTGCTGCTCGAGCAACGCCGTCTTCTTGCCCTCGGCCTTGGCCTGCTCGTAGATCTCGCGGGCTTCCTGGCGCGGCTTGATCTGGCCTTCGATGAAGCGTTCGCCGATCTGCATTTTCAGCGCGTCGACGGCGGAATTGTCCGGCAGCGGGAAGACGTAGGTGCCCTCGACCCAACCCTGGCTCGGATTCTGGAAGCGCTGCGTCACCTTCACCCTGGCGATCGGGCCGGAGACATCGATGGCGACATCGGTCTTCAGCCGCGGCGCTTCGACATAGAAGCCCGGCTCCTTCGACGGGAAGAGCAGCGAGCCGCTATTGACGTCGTTCGGCCGGACAAGCGCTGCGAGCTGGGCGGATGCCTGCGGCGTCTCGGCAGCGCGGGCGGCGGAGGCAAACCCCAGCATCGCGGCGATGCAGGCGGCAAAGGCGGTGACGGCAATAAGGACTGAAACGGAAATTCGGCGCGCACGAATGCGCCCTATGGTAAACTCATCGTCCAGAAACATTGGCATACCCTCAATAACCAATTTCGGATGCCCGATGATGCGGCTTCGATCTCGGCGCGCTCGCGACCGAATTGCGGCGTGGCGCGGCATTTGTTGCGGCTTATTCGTGGCAATGGCCGAATTCGACGATGCCACTGATTTCAGGGGATAAATCCGGATGACTTCAGAGATTGATTCAAGATCTGCGCATGGCGTTTCATCCGCGTGACGCAAGCCTCTCCGAAAGGGGCGGCATGCCGGATGGGCGGCGTGGCGAACCGATCAATAAGAATCATGCCACCATGACGCCTTTCCGCTTGAAATGCCGTCATACATTGGACATAGAGCTAACCGCAGAACTCCGGTCCCGGCTTTCTGCCCGTTTCAACCATTAGGACCGTTATCATGGCTTTCCTTGCCGATGCTCTTTCCCGTGTGAAGCCTTCAGCCACCATCGCCGTCTCCCAGAAAGCGCGCGAGCTGAAAGCAAAAGGACGTGACGTCATTGGCCTCGGCGCGGGTGAACCGGATTTCGATACGCCTGATAATATCAAGACGGCCGCCATCGACGCGATCAACCGCGGCGAGACGAAGTACACGCCGGTTTCCGGTATCCCGGAACTGCGCAAGGCGATCGCCGCCAAGTTCAAGCGCGAGAACGGCCTCGACTATTCCTGGGAGCAGACGATCGTCGGCACCGGCGGCAAGCAGATCCTTTTCAACGCCTTCATGGCGACGCTGAACCCCGGCGACGAAGTCGTCATCCCGGCACCTTACTGGGTTTCCTATCCTGAGATGGTGGCGCTGTGCGGCGGCACGCCGGTTTTCGTTTCTGCCACCCAGGAGCATAACTTCAAGCTCCAGGCCGCCGATCTCGAAAAGGCGATCACGCCGAAGACCAAGTGGTTCATCTTCAACTCACCGTCCAACCCGACGGGGGCGGCCTATACCCAGGACGAGCTGAAGGCGCTGACGGATGTGCTGATGAAACATCCGCAGGTCTGGGTGCTGACCGACGACATGTACGAGCACCTGACCTATGGCGACTTCAAGTTCGTCACGCCTGTGGAGGTCGAGCCGAAGCTTTACGACCGCACGCTGACGATGAACGGCGTCTCCAAGGCCTATGCGATGACCGGCTGGCGTATCGGCTATGCAGCCGGTCCGATCCAGCTCATCAAGGCCATGGACATGATCCAGGGTCAGCAGACCTCGGGTGCGACGTCGATCGCACAGTGGGCGGCTGTCGAAGCGCTGAACGGCACGCAGGACTTCATCCCTGCGAACAAGAAGATCTTCGAAGGCCGTCGCAATCTCGTCGTTTCCATGCTGAACCAGGCCAAGGGCATTGTCTGCCCGGTGCCGGAAGGCGCCTTCTATGTCTACCCGTCCTGCGCCGGCCTGATCGGCAAAACGGCTCCGTCGGGCAAGGTGATCGAGACGGACGAGGATTTCGTTTCTGAATTGCTGGAATCCGAAGGCGTCGCTGTCGTTCACGGTTCGGCCTTCGGTCTCGGCCCGAACTTCCGCATCTCCTATGCGACCTCGGAAGAGCAGCTCGAGGAAGCCTGCCGCCGCATCCAGCGCTTCTGCGGCGCCTGTAAATAAGCGGACTGCAATCAGAGCGACCCAAGGCCCGCCGGTGACGGCGGGCCTTTTTGTTGTGCGCGACGTTGATGATGTAGCTGCATGTGGCTACATTTGACGGCATGAAGACCGTTTCGATCCGCGATGCGAAGAACCGCCTGACCGAGTTTGCCCGCGAGGTCGAGCAAGGCGAGACCATTGTCGTGACGCGCAACGGCCGGCCGGTGTTCGATCTCGTGCCGCATCGGAAGCGTGGCGGTTTGAACCTCGAAGCCGGCGAAGCCTATCTTCGTTCCCAGGGTATCACGAGGACGGAGATGTATATCGCCGACGACTTCGACGATCGTTGCCGGACGATTTTCTGCTGAAGCCGCTGCCGTGACCATGCGTGTGCTGCTTGACACACATGTGGTTCGCGATTGCCCAGCGGAAGCTGACGGAACGTTTTCCGCGTGTTCGGCAGTTGCTTTCGGACTTTACGGCCAGCGGCTTCGTCAGTGTCGCCAGCCTCTGGGAAATTGCCATCAAGACGCGGCTTGGCAAATTGCAGCCAGGATTGCCTCTGGAGACTATTCCCGTCTATCTCCAGGAGGCCGGGTTGACGGTCTTGCCCATCGACGTCCCACACGTCGTCACCGCTGCCGATCCGAGCCGGAGACGCGCGATCCGTTCGACCGGTTGCTGCTGGCGCAATGCAAGGTCGAGGGCCTGAAGCTTGCGATAGTCGACCGGCTGCTGGTCGGCCATCCGCTCGCGCTGCGGCTTTGAGCTCACATCCCAATTCAACATGCTGAGCAGATGATTCCGCTTTGCCTTGCAAGTCGTTGAATTCCGATTCAAAACGTGACGCAGAGTGACGGTCCAATGGGTGATCTGCGGTTGCGGGTTGGCATCAAACCAACTAGATATCCGGCATCAGTTTAAGTCGCCGCTTCGGGAGGCCGGGATTTTGCAGCAGAGTGCCGTGATCGTCTGTTCGGATGTCAACATGCTGCCGGCCGCCTGCTGCACCCTGCTTTCCGTCAAGCGCAATCTCTCAAGTTCCACTGTGGAGTTCCTGCTTCTCGGCATCGACCTCAAGCCGAACGAGATCGCCGAGGTCGGAAATTTCGCTCGGCTGCACGACATGGCGATCAAGGTGTTGCCCTACAATACGCCGGATACGGCGCTACAGGCGCGAGGCCGCTGGTCGGGCGCGACGCTGGCGCGGCTCTACATGGATCTGCATATACCCGGTCATGTCGAGCGGCTGCTTTATCTCGATGCCGATGTGCTTGCGGTTGCACCGGTCGATGATCTCTTCGCCATGGATTTGCAGGGCAAGGCGCTTGCCGCCATAGACGATTATGTCATGGCCTTTCCCGAGAAGGCCGGCGCACGGCAGCGGAAGATCGGCATGCGCGAGGGCGGGCGCTATTTCAATGCCGGCGTGCTGCTGTTCGACTGGTCGGCCTGCCGGTCGAGGGGACTTTTTGCCAGGACACGGGAGATTTTCGAGGAGCGGTCGCATCTTTTCGAGAATAACGACCAGGATGCGCTGAACGTCACTTTCGATGGCGACTGGCTGGTGCTCGACCCGCGCTGGAACACGCAGACCGGCCTCCTGCCTTTCGTTGGCCAGCCGGCGATCATCCATTTCACCGGCCGGAAAAAACCGTGGCAGGCGACTGTACCGTGGGTGCATCGCCGGATGGCCAAGCGTTATGCCGAGGATCTCGCCAATACGCCATGGGCTTCCTTCTGCAGGCAGCCGTCGATGACGGGCCGGATCGCGGGGTTCCTTTCGCATTTGGGAAAGTGGATCGGCGGGCTGGCGCGGCTGGCGCGGACACGCGCTTATTTCAGCAACAGCTAGTGGGACGGCAAAGCGCATCGTCCTTGGAAAGTGCATGTGAGCCGATATGGAAGCAATCCCCAGCGACACGCAGACCATGGCCGCCCCGGATAGCGGCTTCAATTTCCTGACGCCGGAGGCGTGGAAGGCGCTGCTGTCGCGCTATTCCCATATCGTGCTGGTGGCAAACAGCGAAGCTGTCGATTTCAAACGGCTGCGAAGCGAATTGCCGGAAACGGCGCTCTACGTCTTCTTCAACAATGTCTATAAGGTGCTCGACGAGCCCTTCGCCGGCCATGCGGTGCTGTTTGCCCGCAGCGGCGTGATGGGCGCCAATATCGTCCACAGGCGCGAGGCGGCGGATGTCCTGCGCTTCTTTGCCGGCGACGATTTTTTGGGCGTCGTCAACATTCGCGTTTCCCCGGAGGAAAACTTCAGCGAAGAGGGCCGCTTTGAAGGCGCTGAAACCCGTCACCTTGATCTGACGAAAATGCTCGTCGATCTCTATCCGGTGGGCAAGATTGCGACGAGTGGTTTTGCGGTGGCGCTGTGGCTCGCCGAGCTGCAACTGCCGGGCAAGGTCCTGCTTGCCGGCTTTTCGGCGAAGAGGAGCGAGAAGTGGAAGGTCTTCGACGTGCACGACTGGACGTTCGAGCAGATCTTCCTGCGTCTCTTTGCCCGGATAGGTACGATCTCGATGATGGGCGGCGTGGATGCTAGCCCCTATGCGGCACTTGCCAGACGGTTTCCACAGGTGCCGCCGATCGAGATCGCGATGACGGCGGCCGAAGTCCTGTCGGAACGGCTCCACAACGCAAATAGCCAGATCGACAGGCTCATGTCCGTCACCAAATCCATCCGCGCCATCGAGGGTTTCTTCCGGCGCTTTAAGCCGAAAACCCGCAAGCAGCGTTTCCTCGAAAAGTCGAAGGAATGACTGTCGAAAGCTCTCCTCAAACGGTGGGCTGTCTGGCCGCTCTGGGGGTTGACGCTACGTGCGCGGATAACTGCTCTCCGTTCTCCTTTTGTCGGGGAGACGCAGCCTTCAAAGCCCCAGCGCCGTCAGCATGATGAAGGTGGCGAAGAGAATGAAATGCGTCATGCCCTCGATGGCGTTGGTCTCGCCGTCGTTGAGGTTGATCGCCGCGGCAATCAGCGTGATCGCCACCATCACCGTCTGTACCGGGGTCATCGCCATGATGAAGGGCTGGCCGGTATAGAGCGCGATCGCCTCCATGACGGGCACCGTCAGAATGACCGTCGACAGCGAGGCGCCCATGGCGATGTTGACCGTCGCCTGCATGCGGTTCCTCAGTGCTGCCCTCAACGCGGTCAGGATCTCGGGGGCGGCCGAAATCGCTGCGACCACGACGGCGGTCACGGCGATCGGCGCGCCGCTGTCGCGCAGGCCTTCCGTCATTAAGGCCGCCATGAACTCTGCGAGCAGGCCGATGATGACGACGCCGACGAGAATGGTGGCGATCGAGATCGCGGCCGACTCGTCGGGGCCATGCGTGTGCGGACTTTCCTTCTTCCGTTCGGAGCGCGGATAGCTGTAGCTGAAGAAATAGCTGTGCTGGCCAACTTGCATGCGCAAGAAGAGGCCGTAGAGCGCGATCATTGCGACGATGGTGAAGGCGGAATAATAGTGCCATTTGTCGCTAGGCACGAATTCCGGCACGATCATCGAAATGCCCATGGCGGTGAGGATCATTACGCCGTAGGTCTTGCCGGAATTGTCGTTATAGGGCTGTTCGCCGTGCTTGAGGCCGCCGAGCAGGGCGGCCAGGCCGAGAATGCCGTTGATATCGAGCATCAGGGCCGAGTAGATCGTGTCGCGCACCAGCGTCGGCGAGCTCTCGCCGCTCATCATGATGGCGAGGATGATGACTTCGACGGCGACGGCCGAAAGCGTCAGGATCATCGTGCCATAGGGATCGCCGACCTTGACGGCGAGCAGCTCGGCATGATGGGCCACGCGGATCGAGGCGAGTACGATGGTGCCGACCAGGCCAGCGGCGGCAATCAGTGCGACGCCGCGCCCCATCTCGATGACCGCGTGTTCCAAGAAATAGGCGATCGCTGCAACGACAAGTGCGACGACCAGAAACTTTTCCTCTTTAAAGCGTGACGCGATCCCCAAGCCCTAGCTCCTGTCCCGATTCATGCGTTCTATCTAAGTCACTGATTTCGCATATCAAGTAAGCCCCGGTCGAGTGCCATTTGCAGTCTTCGGCGTTTAATGGAATACTGAACGTCATCGGGGCCGAAAAGCAGATCGCGGCGTCCTCGAATTCTCGTCAAGCGGCCGCGATGATCCGGATCTTTTCCGGAAGCGTGCGAATGCGCAACAAGAAGATGAGGAGACTGATGCATGATCAAGGTGGTCTACGAAGTCGTGCCGCATGACGGCGGCTGGGCCTACAGGCTGGGAGGTGTCTATTCAGAGGCATTCCCGACCCATGCCGAGGCGCTCGAAGCTGCGCGCATCGTTGCGGCCGAACAGCAGGTCGGCGGCGATTCCGCCGAGATCAGTTGGCAGGACGAGAACGGCAAGTGGCATGAGGAATATGCAGAAGGCGGCGACCGGCCGGAAACCGAGGTGGTGGACGGCCAGTGGAAGGATCGCACGGCCGAGGCCTCGCAAGGCATCGGAAGCTAGCCATCTCCCGCCAATGCCCGCGCGACGATCGCATCGACGAATTCGCGCTTATGCGCAGTATAGCCGACGCCGTCCATCCGGAATTCGGCTGCCAGCCTGCGTTTGAGCGCGGCATAATCGGCCGCCGCATGTGGATGCGCGATGAGATAATCCCGGAAAGCCAGCCTGTTTCGATGCGTGCCGTTACCGGCCGGGCAAAGGTAGACCCGTTGCGCCGGCACTGAACCTCTCGATAGAAAAGCCTGCTGCATAATTCCTTAAATCGGAATCGATTTAAGAGTAAAATTATGCAGCCATTCAAAGTGCTACAGCGTCCTTTGCGCGTCTGAAAAGACGCGCGGCGCTGTAGACCTCGTCGTCATAGCGGTTGCCGCGTGGCTCATAGCCTTCGGGCAGAAGCACGCGTGTGGCGTCCTCGATGTGCCCGAGGCCGGGAAAAACGATGTCGATATCGATGAGCGGCTTGGCGATCATGCCCGGTATCGACGTGCTGCCGATGTGATCGACGGACAGCGCCTGCGGCAGCAAGATCAGCAGTCTGTCGCGGATGTGCTGGAAGGCTTGCGGCCATTGCGGATCATAGGGCACGAGTTCAACCGGATTGTTCGTTGTCATATGCATCTCGCCTGGAGTGGCGCGCGTCCGACAGAATGCGCTAAGGACGCTCCATTATTTTGAAATTTGGGCATGATTCTTTCCGAAAATCGATTCCGATTTTCGTGGTCACGCACCGGCCGAATATCGGTGATAGTCCTGCAGGCCCTTGACCAATGCATCGAAGGTGGCACGGCAGCGCGGCGAAGTCTTCAGGCTCTCATGCATCGCCACCCACGTGCCGAGCGGAATGGCGAAGGCATCGGGCAGGACGTGCACCAGGTCAGGGTTCTCCCGGGCAAGTCCGATCTGGCAAAGACCGATGCCGACGCCGGCGCGGATCGCCGAGAGCTGGGCAAGATTGCTGTCGGTTCTGTAGGAGAATTTGATGTCAGGCACTGCATAGCGTTTCATCGCCATGCGGACATAGGCCGTCTGCCGGTCGAAGCCGATGAGCCGGTGGCGTGCGAGGTCAGCCAGGGTTTGCGGAATGCCGTGTCGTTCGAGATAGCGGCGATGGGCATGAAAGCCGAGGGGGATATCACCGATGCGGCGCACGACGAGTGCTGCCTGCTGCGGCTCGGCCATGCGCACGGCAATATCGGCCTCGCGGTTCACCAGGTCCTCGATCATATCGGATGCCGAGAGCTCGATCTGCAGTTCGGGATAGGTCTCCTGCAGCGGTCCGAGAATCGCCGGCAGCACTTCGATGGCGATGACCTCGCTGGCGCTGACTCTGACCGTTCCCGCCACGCGCTCGCGCTCACCGGATGCGGTGCGCAAAAGGGCGGCGGTGGTTGCCGCCAGCGTTTCGGCATAGGGCTTCAGCGCCAGTGCGGCGTCGGTCGGCAGCAGGCCGTTCGGTGAGCGGGTGAAGAGTTCGGCGCCGATCGCCAGTTCCAGTGCGTCGACATGGCGGCCTATCGTTGGCTGGGTCAGACCCAGTTCGCGGGCGGCGGCCGAAAGCGACCCCTGCTGAAGCACGGTCAGAAAACTGCGGTAGAAATCCCAGCTCGGCTCCATGCTCATATATTTTTGTATAGCAGATGAATTTCTTTCGTCAATTTCGTTTATGCCATTCTGATGGCATGATCCTCTGATCCGATCGAAGGAGATGATTGTCATGAGCAGCGAAATGAAGACGACGGCCCTCGTTCTCGGCGCGACCGGCGGTATCGGCAGCGCGGTTGCCCGCAGGCTGCTTGCGCGCGGCTGGCGCATCCGGGCGCTGAACCGCGACGCCGCCAAGGCGTCGAGGAGTGAGCCGGCTTTCGAATGGGTGCAGGGCGATGCGATGAATGCCGGTGACGTCCTGAGTGCGGCCGAAGGCGTCGGCCTGATCGTTCATGCCGTCAATCCGCCCGGCTACCGCGACTGGGAAACGTTGGTGTTGCCTATGCTCGACAATACCATCGCCGTTGCGCGCGCTGTCGGTGTACGCATCGTGCTGCCGGGCAACGTCTATAATTTCGGTCCCGACGCCCTGCCGGCGCCGACGGAAGAAAGCCCGCAGAATCCGGTGACGAAGAAGGGGGCGATCCGTGTGGAAATGGAGAAGCGGCTGAGGGCGGCGTCACAGTCCGGCGCCGGCGTCATCATTGTCAGGGCGGGGGATTTCTTCGGCCCAGGCACGACGGCCAATAGCTGGTTTTCGGCTGGCCTCGTGACTCCAGGCAAGCCGGTCGGCACGATCAGGAACCCAGGTCGTTGCGGCATCGGTCATCAATGGGCCTACCTGCCAGACATGGCGGAAACCATCACCCAGCTCATCGAGCGGGCCGATCGGCTGCCGGCCTTCGCCGTCTATCATATGGAGGGCTTCTGGGATGCGGACGGCATGCAGATGGCCGAAGCAATCAAGCGCGTCGTCGGCGGTAAGGCGAAGATCGGCAACTTCCCCTGGTGGATCGTGCCGCTGGCAGCGCCCTTTATTCCTGTGATGCGGGAGGTCAAGGAGATGCGCTATCTCTGGAAGGTGCCGGTGCGGATGCGCAACACCAAACTTGCGGCCGAACTCGGCAGCGAACCGCAAACGCCGATCGACGAGGCGGTCAGGGCTTCGCTCGTGGCGCTCGGCTGCCTGCCCGAACCGCATCGCGACACGGCCGCTCTTATTGGGCACCCGTCGCAGGAAGCGGGTTAGCTCTCGAGTTCTGCCAGCGCGATCCGGGCGACCGTCAGGGCCGTTTCTGCCTGCTGAATATTCGGATCGCCGAGGAACCAGGCGGCGGAAAGACCGGAATAGGCGGCGATCCATTGCAGCAGCCGCTTCGGCTCCAGCTTCGCCTCTGCTGAGACGATGGCGAACTGGCGGCGGAAACGGGCGGGATCGGTGATAACAGGCAGTTCCTCGTTGGCGAAGATGTTGGCGAAATCGAAGCCGCGCTCACCATGGAGCCGCTTCGGATCGATCGCCAGCCAGCCGCGTGCCTCGAAATCGAGAATGTTGTCATGGTGGATGTCGCCGTGGAGGATGGTGACATCACGCTGATCGGCAAGGAGGACGTTGGCGATCGCCGAGCAATCGGCAAGCGTACCGCCATGCATGCCTGCTGCCGGCTCCAGATCGCGGAACCAGCGGGTAAGGGGGATGGGATCGGGAAGCGGTTTTTCGCGCGGCGCATGCAGCCGTGCCGCCGTCGCACAGAGGATGCGGCTTGCCTCGTCGTCCTCGCCGTTCATCGCCATGGCAAGCAACGAGCGTTTTCCCGTCGCCCTTTCGAGCAGTACCGCGTCGCCCTCATGGGCGTAGACATAGGCTGCGCCGTCACCGTCCCACCACTGCATCAGAAGCGCGCCGTATCGTTCGTCGATATCGGCCGCCACTTTCAGCATGGCAGGCCTGTCCTGCCAGAGGACCGGCAGGAGGCGGCTGGAGTGGGTGATGATAGGCTCGCCGTCTGATATCAGCGACCAGCGATCAAGATAGGGAGCAAACATGGCGGCACCCTACAAAAACGCGTCGAAGATGGAAATCCCGCCTTTCGGCGGGATTCGCGTTCGCGTGTGAAAGGTCAGGCGACCTTTTCGAGAATGGGATAGTCGATATAGCCCTTGCCGGTGCCGCCATAGAAGGTCGACTGGTCAGGCGTATTGAGCGGCAGATTGTGTACCAAGCGCTCGACGAGATCGGGATTGGCAATGAAAGGCTTGCCGAAGGCGACGAGATCGGCGCGGCCGCTTTCCACTGCATCGATCGCCAGACCGCGATCGTAGCCATTGTTGACCATCCAGTCGGCCTTGCCGCCGGCCTTTTCATAAGTCTGGCGCAGTGCCTTGTAATCGAAGGAGGGATTGTCGCCCTGCTTGTAGTCGCGGTCACCGCCGGTCTGGCCTTCGATGACATGGATATAGGCGAGGTCGTATTTGGCCAGTCCTTCGACGACATGGGTGAAGGTCGCCTGCGGATTGGAATCGTAGCTTTCGCCGGACGGCGTCACCGGCGAGATGCGGATCGCCGTGCGACCGGCGCCAATTTCCTTCACCACGGCATCGACGACTTCGAAGGTCAGACGGGTGCGGTTTTCGATCGAGCCGCCATATGCATCAGTACGGTCATTGACGCCGTCGCGGATGAACTGGTCGAGCAGGTAACCGTTGGCGCCGTGGATCTCGACACCGTCGAAGCCGGCGTCGATCGCTGCCCGGGCAGCCTTGCGGTAATCCTCGATGATGCCGGGGATTTCCGCGGTTTCGAGCGCGCGCGGTTCGGAGGTGTCGGCAAAGCTGCCGGTGCCGTCGGCATTGACCAGATAGGTCTTGGCCTTGGCGACGCGATTGGTCGATGAAACCGGCTTGCCGTCGTTCGGCTGCAGCGTCGTGTGCGAGATGCGGCCGACATGCCACATCTGGACGACGATCTTGCCGCCTGATGCATGGACCGCGTCGGTGACGCGCTTCCAGCCCTCGAGTGCTTCCTTGCTATAAAGGCCGGGCACGTTGGCATAACCCTGGCCCTGATGGGTGATCGCGGTTGCTTCGGTGATGATCAGGCCGGCGGTGGCGCGCTGGCGGTAATATTCGACGTTGAGGTCGTTGGGGATCGCGCCCGGCGAGCGGTTGCGGGTGAGCGGCGCCATGACGATGCGGTTCTTGACTGATATGTCGCCGACTTTCGTGGGGTCGAAAAGCTTGGCCATGTTGGTCCTTTCTTGTGCGGGAGGATCACTCGGCAGGGGCGAGGGCGGCCCGGCCCCTGGCGGAGAGATAGGTGAGTGCTGTGGCGCCGAGGCCGATCAGGGCCATCAAGGCTGCGGCGAGCGGAACGCGGGTGAGATCGAACCCGGCGTCGATGACTAGGCCGCCCACCCAGGCGCCGAGCGCATTGCCGGTGTTGAAGGCGCCGATATTGATCGTCGAGACGAGATTCGGAGCGTCTTTGCCGAAGCCGACGACGCCGACCTGAAGCGCCGGCACGGCGGCAAAGCTTGCCATCGCCCAAAGGAAGAGAGTGATTTCAGCCGGAATGAAGAAGCGGCTCGTATAGCTGAAGGCGATCGACGTGATGGCGATTGCGGCGAAGACGCCGGCAAGCGTCGCGCCGAGCCGCCAATCGGCAAGCTTGCCGCCGACGAGGTTGCCGATGGTCAGCCCGAGGCCGATCAGGAACAGCGTCCAGGTGACGCCTTCCGGCGACACGCCGGTGACGTCGCGCAGCAGCGGCGCGATATAGGTGAAGAGGGCGAACATCGAGGCGGCGAAGAAGACGGTGGTAGAGAGCGCCAGCCACAGGCCGCCATTCCTGAGTGCTGCGATCTCGCGCAGGATGCTGCTGTTTTCTTGCTGCTTGTCCCTGGGCAGGATGGCGATCAGGCCGAGAATGGTCACGATACCGATGACTGTGACGACGCCGAAGGTGGCGCGCCAGCCATAGGCCTGGCCGATCGCCGTGCCGAGCGGCACGCCGAGAACATTGGCGAGCGTCAGGCCGGTAAACATCAGCGCGACGGCGCGGGCCTTGCGGTCTTCGGCAACGAGGCCGGCGGCGACCACCGAGCCGATGCCGAAGAATGCGCCGTGGCAGAGTGCTGTCACGACACGGGCGATCATCAGCACCCAGTAGTCGCTCGCCAGAGCGCAAAGCAGGTTGCCGGCGATGAAGAAGGCCATCAGCGCAATCAGGGCGGTGCGGCGCTTCAGCTTCGCAGTCGAAATCGCCATCACAGGCGCGCCGATCGCGACCGCCAGGGCATAACCGGTTACCAGCCATCCGGCCTGCGGGATGCTGACCGAAAGATCGGCGGCGACCTCCGGCAAGAGACCCATGATGACGAATTCGGTGGTGCCTATCGCAAACGAGCTCAAGGCAAGAACGAGGAGGGCGAGGGGCATTCTAAAGGTCCTGCGTCAGTTGCTTGAGGAAGGCGGCGATGGTTTCTTCGTTGCGCTTGTAAAAGATCCACTGGCCGACGCGTTTGGTGGTGACGAGGCCGGCGCGATGCAGCGTGCCGAGATGGGCCGAGACCGTCGACTGCGACAGGCCGCAGCGCTCGAACTGGCTGGCGCAGACGCCCATTTCGAAAGGATGCTCCTGCGAGGGGAAATGCTCCTCGGGATTTTTCAGCCAGTTCAGAATCTCCATCCGGGTGGGATGGGCGAGCGCCTTGATAATTTCGTCTTTGTCCATCGTCTTTCGCCGAACTATAAATCGTGTCTCGGCGATATATCGATCGTCAGACTTCGATATGCAAATCACGGAGGCGTGAGGCGGTAGCTTTTGGTGAATGCGCAAATTTTGGGCAAAAAAAGAGGGCCACCGGAAAACCAGGGCCCTTATAATTGTGAAGGTCAAAAACCTCCAGAGGGGAACAGCTAATGCGGTGGTACTGGGAGAGAAACCACAAGATGCATCAGCTGAGAGGGATATGGTGCTTCCTTGAGCAGGTTTCAATGCTTTTTTGTGCATGTCTGCTATGCGCCGCACAAATTTTTTGCGGTGCGGCATTTATCGAGGAAGCAAGGGCAAAAAAAGAGGGCCACTGGAAAACCAGGGCCCTTATAAGTGTGAAGGTTAAAAACCTCCAGAGGGGAACAGCTAATGCGGTGGAACTGGGAGGAAAAGCCACCATGTGCATCAGCTATGTGCGATATGGTGGTTTATTGGGCAAACGGCAACCCTCATTTGTGCATGCCAGTCATGCACGTTCTGCATAGTCGGCAATTCATCAATAAAACCGGGCTCAAAAGTTCCAGTTTCTGGCCTTGCTGACGATAAAATCGCGGAAAGCCTTCAGCTTGGCGGCGTTCTTGATCTCGTCGGGATAGCAGAAATAGGTGTCGAAGGAGGGGACGTCGGCATTGATCGCCAGCTGGATCAGGCCGGGGTCGCGGCCGACGATGTAATCCGGCAGGCAGGCGACACCGATTCCGAGCAGGGCGGCGCGCTTGATCGAGGTCTGGCTGTTGATCTGCAGATGCGGAATACGCTTGTTATCGGAGGAGCGGCCGGCGACCTCAAGCCAATTGACATCGAGCAGGTAACTCGGCGCCGGCTCGCCGAAGGTGATGATGCGGTGATTGTCGAGATCCTCGACCTTCTGCGGCTCGCCGTGGCGGTTGATGTAGGACGGGGCCGCATAGACGTGCATGTGCACGGTGAAGAGCTTGCGCTGGATGAGGTCGGATTGCTGCGGCTGGCGCAGGCGGATCGCGCAGTCGGCATGACGCATGTTCACATCCACTTCCTCATTGTCGAGGATCAGCTGGATCTGCACATCGGGATAGAGCTGCAGGAATTCCTGGATCTTGTCGGTCAGCCAGCCCTGGCCAAGGCCGACGGTCGTCGTGACGCGCAGCTTGCCGGATGGCGTCTCGGTCGTTTCGGTGAGCTGCATCTTCACGGTTTCGAGCTTCAGCAGCACGTCATGGGCGGTGCGGTAAAGCAGCTCGCCCTGTTCCGTCAGAATCAGTCCTCGCGCATGGCGATGAAACAGCTTGGTGCCGACATCCTGCTCCAGCGCGCTGACCTGGCGGCTGATGGCGGATTGGGACAGATGCAGTTTATCCGCCGCATGCGTGAACGAACCCGCCTCGGCCGCTGCGTGAAAAATACGCAGCTTGTCCCAATCCAATGGCATTCCCCCACCCCTCATGCCGATCTTACTCCGCGGCCACGGCGACGGGCATGTGGCCCGTCAGATATCGCTCGGCTTCAAGTGCAGCCATGCACCCCAGGCCGGCGGCAGTGATCGCCTGGCGGAACGTATCATCCGTCACGTCGCCCGCGGCATAGACGCCGTCCAGGCTGGTCGCAGTCGAATCCGGCGCGGTCCAGAGATAACCATTGTCCTTCAGCTTCAGCTTGTCCTTGAAGAGCTCGGTTGCCGGCGCATGGCCGATGGCGACGAAGACGCCATCGATCACCATGTCGGTGAGCGTGCCGGTTCTGACGTCGCGCAGGCGCGCTCCGGATACGGATTGCGGCATCGGCGGCTTGGCCGGCGTGCCGGTAATCTCAGCCACTTCGGTATTCCACAGGACCTTGACATTGTCCTTGGAGAACAGGCGTTCCTGCAGGATCTTCTCGGCGCGGAAGAAGTCGCGACGATGAACTAATGTAACCGACTTGGCGATGTTGGAGAGATAGAGCGCCTCTTCGACGGCGCTGTTGCCGCCGCCAACCACGATCACATCCTTGTTGCGATAGAAGAAACCGTCGCAAGTGGCGCAAGCCGAAACGCCGAAGCCCTGGAAATGCTGCTCGCTCTCGATGCCGAGCCACTTGGCTTTGGCGCCGGTGGCGATAATCAGCGTATCGGCGGTCCAGACCTGGCCGCTGTCGGTGCGGGCGACGAAAGGACGCTGGTTCATGTCGACTTCGGTCACCAGGTCGTTGACAATCTCGGCGCCCACATGTTTTGCCTGCTGCAGCATCTGTTCCATCAACCAGGGACCCTGGATCGGATCGGCAAAGCCCGGATAGTTCTCGACATCGGTGGTGATCATCAACTGGCCGCCCTGCTCGAGACCGGCGATCAAAACCGGTTTGAGCATGGCGCGCGCGGCATAGACCGCGGCGGTATAGCCTGCGGGTCCGGAACCGATGATGAGCACCTTCGTATGGCGGGCGGGCATGTCATTTCCTTTCGACTGGCAGGAGGGCGGCGGCTAAATCGCGATTGCGGCCGTTTCGCGTCCCTGCGCCATTTATGAACGTCCAATGCTTTTATTCAAGGGCAGCCTTGCGTTACCAACAAGGCAAATCGCCCGGATGTGCAAGAATCCGTCATCGGCGTGAAACTTTCTTGCGTATTCCGCGGCTTTATATAGAAGCTCCCCGCGGAGAATTAAAGAAAGGCAATGATGTGGGGCGTGCGGAACTCGACGTCATCGATATAAAGATCCTCCGGGAACTGCAGGCCGATGGCCGCATGACCAATGTGGAGCTTGCCGATCGCGTCGGTATCTCGGCGCCGCCTTGCCTGCGCCGGGTGCGCAAGCTCGAGGAAGCCGGCATCATCGAGGGCTACCACGCGATGCTGAACAGCCCGAAGCTCGGCTTCGACCTCGTCGCTTTCTGCATGGTCGGCCTCAAGCACCAGTCGGAAGGCAATCTCAAAGCCTTCGCCGCTGCCACCGCCGAATGGCCGCTGGTGCGCCAGGCCTGGATGGTCTCGGGCGACAGCGATTTCCTGCTGCATTGCGTGGCGGAGAACCTCACCCGGTTTCAGGATTTCGTCATCGAGGTGCTGACGGCGAACGAACATGTCGATACCGTGCGCACCATGCTGACGATCCGGCAGGTGAAGAAGCTGGGACTGGTCGAA
Source organism: Rhizobium sp. WYCCWR10014 (assembly GCF_001657485.1). GTDB lineage: Bacteria > Pseudomonadota > Alphaproteobacteria > Rhizobiales > Rhizobiaceae > Rhizobium. The sequence goes on along the minus strand of NZ_LXFU01000037.1, from coordinate 343,263 downwards.
GTCTAAAGCCACTCGGCAGATAAACCGTCATCGCCGATTACTTGCGCGAGATATAGCCGCCCCGGTTGATGCCGTGGCGCTGAAGTTTGTCGTAAAACGTCTTTCTCGGAATGCCGAGCGCCTCGATGGTGCGGCGCACGTCGCCGTCATTGGCCGACAGCGCGTCGCGAATGATCTCCGCCTCGTAACGTTCCAGCCGTTCAGGAAGCGTCGCATCCGTCGGCTGCGGAGGGGCCGCTGCCGCTCCGCCGCCTTCCACGCCAAGCACCACGCGTTCGGCATAGTGCGAGAGCTCGCGGACATTGCCCGGCCATGTGTGGGAGGCGAGATGCCGCCGCACATCCGGTGAAAGCGGCGGGACATCGCGGCGGAAGCGCTCCGCGGCACGAGCGGCGAAGTGGGAGAACAGCAGCGGGATATCGTCACGACGTTCTCTCAGCGGCGGAATGGAGATCGTCACGACATTCAGCCTGTAATAGAGATCCTCGCGAAAATCGCCGCGCACCGAGGGATCCCCGAGGTCGATCTTGGCAGCCGCGACGACGCGAAGATCGACCGGACGCACCTCATTGGTGCCGAGCGGCGTGATCTCGCGCATCTCCAGCACCCTCAGCATCTTGACCTGGGTGGCGGCCGGCATGCTTTCGATCTCGTCGAGGAACAGCGTGCCGCCGCTTGCATGTTCGATGCGGCCCGTGCGGCGCTTCTGGGCGCCGGTAAAGGCGCCGGCCTCGTGGCCGAACAATTCGCTTTCGATGACGGTTTCGGGCAGGGCGCCACAGTTCAGCGCTACGAAATTGCCCTTCCGGCGGTGGCTCCACTGATGCAGGAGCTGGGCAACCACTTCCTTGCCGCTGCCCGTTTCACCGGCGACGAGTACGTCCACATCTGTATCGGCAATATGCCGAAGAATGTTTCTGAGATTTTCCATGACTGGCGTCTGGCCGATCAGCGGCAAATTCTCCTGCGCATCTTCGGCTGCCTTCCGCAGCATGCGGTTTTCCAGAACAAGCCGCCGCTTCTCGCTTGCGCGACGCACGCTCTGCACGAGCCGATCGGCTGCGAAGGGCTTGGCGATGAAATCATAGGCGCCGTCCTGGATCGCATGAACGGCCATCGGAATATCGCCGTGGCCGGTCATCAGGATCACCGGCAGGTCGACATCCATCCCTTGCAGCGTGGCGAAGAGCTGCAGTCCGTCGATCTCGGGCATGCGGATATCGGTGACGACGGGGCCGGCAAAGTCCGCCGGCAGATCCGCCAGCGCGGCTTTCGCACCGTCATAGGCGGAAACGGAAAATCCGGCGAGTTCGAGCGTCTGCGCGGTGGCACGGCGCAGGTCCTTGTCGTCGTCGATCAGCGCAACGGGCATCAGTGTGTCCATGACCTCAAGCCTTCCTCAGCTGAACGATGAACCGGGTACCGCCGCTGTCGCTTGCAACCTCCAGCCGGCCGCCGTAATCGCCGACGATATCCTTGGAGATGACGAGGCCAAGGCCGAGACCGCTTTCCTTCGAGGTATTGAACGGCGTGAACAAGCCTTTGCGAATATCAGGCGGAATGCCGGGGCCGTTGTCGGCGACTGTCACCGTTACCATCCCCGCGTCAGTTGATGTTCTGATCTCGACGCGACCCTCTCCGGCCTTCGGCGCCACCGCCTCCAGGGCGTTCTGAAGCAGGTTGATAAGGACCTGCTCGAGACGAATCCGGTTTCCCATCACCTGCAGTTCGTCGGGCGGCAGGTCGATGTCGAGCGTATCCATGCGGCCGGCAAACCGGCTGCGCAACAGCATCACCGCGCCCTCGATGACGTCCTTCAATCCGGTTGGTTCGGCGCTGCCGCGGCCTTTGCGGGCAAAGGTCTTCAGCTCCTCGGTGATCGAACCTATGCGCTCCGTCAGCGCCGCGATGCTTTCGAGATTTTCGCCGGCAGGCGCCGTCTGGCCGCGATCGAGGAAGGTGCGGGCGTTATCCGCATAGGCACGGATGGTTGCGACCGGCTGGTTGATCTCATGGGCAACGCCGGCAGCCACCTGACCCAGGATGGCCAACCGGTTGGCCTGCACCAGATCCTGTTGCACGGCCTGCAGCTTCTGCTCCGTGCTCTTGTGGCCGATGATTTCAGCTTGCAGCCGGTCCCGCGCCTGGCTGAGATCGAGCGTCCGCTCGACTACCCGCCGTTCCAGTTCCTCTCGTGCTTGCTGTTCGCTGGAGATTCGCAGGGCGATCGTATGGCGGCGGCGCAAGAGGAAGGCTGCTCCGGCCAGCAGCGGCAAGAGTATGAGCAAGGCCAGCATGCGGGCTTCACGAATCCCCGCATCAACGGACGGCCCGAGCGTCACGAGATGCTGTAAATGCCAGCCGGTGGCCGGAACCGGCATCCCGACATCGAGAAACCTGGTTTTCCCGGCATCGCCAGGCATGACGATCTCGACGACATCGAGCCCGGCGCCGAGGTTTCGGACCATGTCGAGGGGCAAGGGTTGAAGCGGCGCATCGCCGAATTGAAGGCTTTCGCGGATCGCCGTCAGCCGGTCCTCGGCGATCCGGCCGATCGTCATGAACCGCCATGATGGAAGACTGGTGATGAGGACAATGCCGCGCTCGTCAACGACGTAGGACGGGGTGCCTGAGGCGTTCCAGTCCGCCTCGACGTCGTCGAATTCGACCTTGACCACAACGACACCCAGCAAGCCATTGCTGCCCGAAATCCGCTGGGAGATATAGAGACCCGGTTTCTTGCTGACCGTGCCGAGCGCGAAGTGCTCGGCCTGTCCTCGTTCGACCGCCCCCTGAAAATACTCCCGGAAGCGGTAGTCATTGCCGACGAAGCTCGTCGGCTCGCGCCAGTTGCTGGCTGAAACCGCCATGCCGTCCTTGTCGATGACATAGATGACGGCGGCCTTGGTGCCCGCTGCCAGCATTTCCAGCTTCTGACTGAGCCGGGCGAACGTGCCGGCATCGTTTCCCGCCAGGGCCGCGGCGATTGCGGTATCTTGCGATAGCACGAAGGGAAGCGCCCGGTATTTTTCAAGAACTGTGCGCAGCAACGCCGCATTCAGCCTCGCATCCATGCGGGCCTGTTCCTCGAGGGCAGCCTCCGCCCGGTGCCGGCCGATCTCGCCGCTGGCCCACAGGCTTGCGACGACAGCGAGAAGGGCGAGCACGGCATAGGCCCACCACATCCGGCGGATGCGGTGTTGCACGGGCAGGGAAGGCCACAATTTCTGCGCCATGGACATGGCGGATTTGTGCATTCTTCTGCACGAAACGCAAATGGATTTGTGCGGATTTCCGCATTGATTAATTGGTTGTCAGCAGTCCCGCAAATTTTTTCTTAATAAATTCAATTCGTTGGTGGGCGGCGTAAAACTGGCACGGCGATTGCGAAGGAGGTGGCAACAACGGCTGAGCTGTTGGACTTGAAGCGAACGGCTCGGGAGGCCGGAGTTCGTTCCGGACGAGCCACTAGGAGGACATCATGATCGCAGCACCACTCGATGCAGTCGCAGGCAGCAAGGGCAAGAAGCCCTTTTATAGCCATCTTTACGTTCAGGTTCTCGTGGCCATCGCTGCGGGTATCCTTCTCGGCCATTTCTATCCCGAACTCGGCACCCAGCTGAAGCCGCTCGGCGATGCCTTCATCAAGCTCGTTAAGATGATCATTGCGCCGGTGATCTTTCTGACGGTTGCGACCGGCATTGCCGGCATGAGCGACCTGCAGAAGGTCGGCCGCGTCGCCGGCAAGGCGATGCTGTACTTCCTGACCTTCTCGACATTGGCGCTCATCATCGGCCTGATCGTCGCCAATGTCGTCCAGCCAGGCGCCGGCATGAACATCGATCCGGCCTCGCTGGATCCGGCCGCCGTCGCCACCTTTGCCGCCAAGGCGCATGAGCAGAGCATCGTCGGCTTCCTCACCAACATCATCCCGACGACGATCGTCGGCGCCTTTGCCGATGGCGACATTCTGCAGGTGCTGTTCTTCTCGGTGCTCTTCGGTATCGCGCTCGCCATGGTCGGCGAAAAGGGCGAGCAGGTCGTCAACTTCCTCAATTCCCTGACGGCTCCCGTCTTCAAGCTCGTCGCCATACTCATGAAGGCTGCCCCCATCGGCGCTTTCGGTGCCATGGCATTCACCATCGGCAAGTACGGTGTTGGATCGATCGCCAACCTCGCCATGTTGATCGGGACCTTCTACATCACGTCTCTGCTCTTCGTCTTCATCGTTCTCGGTGCTGTTGCCCGCTACAACGGCTTCTCGATCGTGGCGCTGCTGCGCTACATCAAGGAAGAACTGCTGCTGGTCCTCGGCACCTCGTCTTCGGAGGCGGCCCTTCCGGGGCTGATGAACAAGATGGAAAAGGCCGGCTGCAAGCGCTCGGTCGTCGGCCTCGTCATCCCCACAGGCTATTCCTTCAATCTCGACGGCACCAACATCTACATGACGCTGGCAGCGCTCTTCATTGCTCAGGCAACCGGCATCCATCTCTCCTGGGGTGACCAGATCCTGCTGCTGCTGGTGGCGATGCTGAGCTCCAAGGGTGCCGCAGGGATCACCGGCGCCGGCTTCATCACGCTTGCCGCAACGCTCTCCGTCGTCCCATCCGTGCCGGTCGCCGGCATGGCGCTCATTCTCGGCATCGACCGCTTCATGTCGGAATGCCGGGCGCTGACCAACCTCGTCGGCAATGCGGTCGCGACGATCGTCGTGGCACGTTGGGAAAATGAGCTGGATACGGCGCAGCTCGCCGCGGCACTGGGCGGCCAGACCGGAGAGGATACTTCGGCTGCCGGGCTGCAGCCGGCCGAATAGTCAGCCGCTATCCCTTCATCCTTAGACTCCCTGCAGCGGCCCGTTATCCAACGGGCCGTTTCTCTTTTCTGCTTCAGCCGCGATTGTCGCCGAGAAGGCGGTCGTAAACGGCGCCGATCGCGCTCGCTTCCTTCTCCAGCGCGAAATTCGTCCTGACATGCCGCAGCGCATTCTCGCCATGAGCGATCGCCAGAGCGGGATCTGCGATATAGGGCGCGATTGCCCGCGTCAGCGCCTTGCCATCGCCGGCGGCGACGACGAACCCCGTCTCGCCCGTGACGATGAGCTCGGCATAGGCGCCCGCATCCGATGCCACCACCGCGGTGCGCGAGGCCATGGCTTCGAGCGGCGTCAGGCCGAAACCCTCGTTGCGGGAAGGGGCGACGTAAAGCGTCACGCGGCGATACCAGACCTTGATGTCAGGTACTTCGCCGAGGAAGAGGATACGGTCGCTGAGCCCGGCGGCCGCGACATCCGCCTTGAGTTTGTCGCCAAATGCCGTGTGTTCGGCCGTCACCCGGCCGGAGACGACCGCCGTCCACTCGGGGTGCTGCGGCAGCAGTTCGATCATCGCCTGGACGAAAAGATCAGTGCCCTTCTGATGGCGCACACGGCCGAAGCAGCCGATGAGATAGTGGCCCGGCAGGCCGGTGGCGGCGATGCCGTCCTCCGCCGTTTCCGGCGGATGGAACAGAGCAAGGTCGACGCCGTGCTGGATCACCGTATGCGGCACCTCGAGGAACGAGCCGGATCGATCGCTGGTCGCGATGACGGCGTCCATGCGACGGATCAGCCATTTCGTATAGGCGGTGTGGCGGCGTTGCGCGGCCGAGGTGAAGAGAAGCTTCAGCGGCATGCGCAACAGATGGCGCAGCAGGATGCCGACTGCCATCTCGTTGTTGCGGCGAGCGTGCCAGACGCGCCGGCGCCGGCGTGCCGGCGGGCGCCAGAGGCCGAAGAGCTGCCGCCACTCAAGTTTCGGCAGGTCCTCCGGCAGGCCGGGGCCGAGTGTCGCGATCTTGATGCCGAGCCGGATCTGGCACGGGATGAGCTGGACGATCGTCGACGTGACGCCGGAGAGCCGGCGCTTGAAATTGGGCGCAATGATCTCGACGTCACGGATATCGGGCAAGGGAGGGGTCTCGCGGCCGGTGGGCGATCAGCCCCAGGAAACCTGGAGGATTTCGTAGGCCTTGGAGCCGCCCGGCGCATTGACCTCGATGGAATCGCCGACTTCCTTGCCGATCAGAGCACGGGCGATCGGCGAGGAGATGGAGATGCGGCCGGCCTTGACGTCGGCTTCCTGGTCGCCGACGATCTGGTAGGTCTTTTCTTCATCGGTGTCCTCGTCGATGAGTTTTACCTTGGCGCCGAACTTGATCTTGTCGCCCGACATCTTGGTGAGGTCGATGACCTCGGCGCGCGCCGTCAGGTCTTCCAGCTCGCTGATGCGGCCTTCATTGTGACTCTGGGCTTCCTTGGCGGCGTGGTATTCGGCGTTTTCGGAAAGGTCGCCATGGGCACGGGCTTCGGCGATCGCCTCGATGATTCGAGGGCGCTCCTCCTGTTGACGCCAGCGCAGCTCTTCCTGCAGCTTGACGAAACCGCCCGGTGTCATGGGTACCTTTTCAACCATTTTTCTGTCCTTCAATCCTCGTATCCGCACAATTAGCGGCGAACACAAAAGAAAACAGGTCCCGAAGGGGAGCTTCGGAACCGTGCCACAATCTTAGTCGGACGCTTATAGCAGATCGCCAAGGCCGATTTCCAGAAAATTCGCATAAAAGAAACGCGGCCCGCCCCGATATCAGGTGGTGCGACTTGAAAATGGGCAGAAAATCGAATCGTTCCGATTGACTCTGCATGGCGGAACATATAGTGAACATACTAATGAAGAAGTCGCTAAAAGAACGCTTGGCAATCCTTTCCGATGCCGCGAAATATGATGCTTCCTGCGCTTCCAGTGGAACGGTGAAGCGTGATTCTCGGGCTAGTGGCGGGCTCGGTTCGACCGAGGGATCCGGCATCTGTCATGCCTATGCTCCGGACGGGCGGTGCATTTCGCTTCTGAAAATACTGATGACCAATTTCTGCATCTACGATTGCGCCTATTGCGTCAATCGCTCGTCGAGCAATGTCGAACGGGCGCGCTTTACGCCCGAGGAGGTCATCTGGCTGACGCTAGAATTCTATCGCCGCAACTATATCGAAGGCCTGTTCCTTTCCTCCGGCATTATTCGTTCATCCGATTACACGATGGAAGAGATGGTCCGCATCGTCCGCGAACTGCGTGTGACCCACAATTTCCGCGGATATATCCATCTGAAATCGATCCCCGAGGCGTCGCCGCGTCTGATCGAGGAGGCGGGGCTTCATGCAGACAGGCTGTCGCTCAATATCGAGTTGCCGACGGATAACGGCATCACCCGCTTCGCGCCGGAGAAGAAGCCTGCCAATATTCGGCGTTCGATGGGGGATCTGAGGCTGAAGATCGAGGCCGCCAGCGAACCGACGCTGCGGACGAAGCAGCGTCAGCGTTTCGTGCCGGCCGGCCAGAGCACGCAGATGATCGTCGGCGCCGATGGCGCGAGCGATGCGACGATCCTTGCGACCAGCGGCCGGCTTTACAGCAGCTACGGGCTGAAGCGCGTCTATTATTCCGCCTTCAGCCCGATTCCGGACTCGTCGAAAAATCTGCCGCTGATCAAACCGCCGCTGATGCGGGAACACCGGCTCTATCAGGCCGATTGGCTCTATCGATTTTACGGTTTCGGCATAGACGAGATCACCGCGAACCAGGCGGGAGGCATGCTCGATCTCAGCCTCGATCCCAAACTTGCCTGGGCGCTCGCCAACCGGGCCGAATTTCCCGTCGATATCAACAAGGCCGAGCGCGAGCGGTTGCTGCGTGTGCCCGGTCTCGGCACCAAGACGGTCAAAGCGATCGTTTCGGCCCGGCGTTTTCGCCGGTTGCGGCTCGATGATCTCCAGCGGCTCGGCGTTTCGATCAAGAAGGTTCAGTCCTTCATCTCGGCGGAAGGCTGGTCGCCGCGTCGATTGATCGAGCGCCCCGACCTTCGCGCTATGTTCGAACCGCAACCCGAACAATTGTCGTTGCTGTGATGCGCCGGATCGTACTTGCAGGACGCGGGGAGCTTGCCGAATGGCGTGACGCCGCGCGCGCTTTCGCGGCTGCGGGCATCCTGCCGGAAGAGATCGATTGGCGCGAAAAGGGCGAGGAGGCGGACCTTGCGTTTCAACGTGACGCCATGCCGCCGGCGCCGATCATGGCACGCAAGCCGATGACGGTGCCGCCCGCCTTCATCGAGCTCGCGGAGACAGTTCTCTGCCATTCCGACCCGGCGCGCTTTTCCCTGCTTTACCGTCTGCTCTGGCGGCTGCAACTGGACCGGCAACTGCTTGAAGTGGCTTCTGATGAGGACGTCGCCCGTGCCAGGCTGATGGCGAAAACCGTTCGACGCGACGCGCACAAGATGACGGCCTTCGTCCGCTTCAAAGAGGTTGATGCTGTATCGGCCGACCGTCGAAAATTCCTCGCCTGGCTTGAGCCGGATCACCATATCGTCAGGCGCACAGCGCCTTTCTTCCAACGGCGCTTCACCGACATGGACTGGCTGATCGCAACGCCCAAGGGATCGGCCGCCTGGGACGGCGAGCGGCTGACGATGAGCGACGAGCCGTGCGAAAAACCCAATCTCACCGATGCTGCCGATGAACTTTGGCGCACCTACTACGCCAGCATTTTCAATCCGGCGCGGTTGAAGCTGAAGGCGATGCAGGCGGAGATGCCGAAAAAATACTGGAAGAACCTGCCGGAAGCCGATCTCATCCCTGGGCTGATCGCATCGGCGGAGAGCAAGGTGCGGGCCATGGCCGCACGGGAGGCGACCCAGTCATTGCCCTTTCACGATCGCCTGCAGGAAGCCGCGCGCACTATTCCTGCCGAGCCCGCAGCGCCGGCGGGCACGCTGGAAGCACTGCGCGCGGAAGCTGCTTCCTGCACCCGATGTCCGCTTCATGCGAAGGCCACGCAAACCGTATTCGGGGAGGGGCCGCGCGATGCCGACGTGATGTTCGTCGGCGAGCAGCCGGGCGACCAGGAGGATATATCAGGGCGCCCCTTCGTCGGTCCGGCCGGCAGGCTCCTCGATCAAGTGATCACTGAAGCGGGCATCGACCGCTCAACGCTTTACGTCACCAATGCCGTCAAGCATTTCAAATATGAGCCGCGCGGCAAGCGCCGCATCCATCAGAAGCCCAATATGGGCGAGGTGAAGCATTGCCGCTGGTGGCTCGATCTGGAGATGGCGCTGATCAAGCCGAAGCTGGTCGTTGCGATGGGGGCGACGGCGCTCGCGGCGCTGACCGATACAAAACAGCGGCTGCAGGATGTCAGGGGGAAAGCGATCGCGATCGACGAAAGGCGAACGCTCTTCGTGACGGTGCACCCATCCTATCTGTTGCGTATTCCAGACGAGCGGCTGAAAGCGGATGAGCTGGCACGATTTCGCGAAGATATGCTGACGGTTCAGCGCCTTATGCTGGCGGCTGCATAAACTGATTCAATGGCAAGGCTGGCGCCATCGCTGATCGAGCGATGGCGTTCCGTATCTCAGGCGAAATAGCTCTGCAGCGGCCGCACTTCCAGATTGCCGGCTTTCAGCGCCTTGATCGCCTGCGCGGCGGCCTCGGCGCCTGCCATCGTCGTGTAGTAGGGCACCTTCTGCATCAGCGTCGCACGGCGCAGCGACTTGGAGTCCGAGATCGCCTTGTTGCCATCGGTGGTGTTGATGACGAGCTGGACCTGGCGGTTGCGGATCGCGTCCTCGATGTGCGGACGGCCTTCGAGCACCTTGTTGATCTTGGTGGCGGTGATGCCGTTTTCGCCAAGGAAGCGGGCAGTGCCGCCGGTCGCCAGCACTTTGAAACCCTGCTCGACGAGGATGCGGATCGCCGGCAGCACACGCGGCTTGTCCGCGTCGCGGACGGAGACGAAGACCGTCCCGTCACGCGGCAGCTCGACGCCGGCACCGAGCTGCGACTTGGCGAAGGCCAGCGCAAAATCAGTATCGAGGCCGATGACTTCTCCGGTCGAGCGCATCTCCGGGCCGAGCAGTGTGTCGACGCCGGGGAAGCGGGCGAAGGGGAAGACGGCTTCCTTGACGGCGATGTGCTTCAGCTTGCGCGGATCGGGCTTTTGCCCATAGGCGGCGAAGGTCGCATCGAGCTTCTCGCCGGCCATGACGCGAGCGGCGATCTTGGCGATCGGCGCACCGATGGTCTTGGCGACGAAGGGTACGGTGCGCGAGGCGCGCGGATTGACTTCGAGAACGTAGACGGTGCCATCCTTGATGGCGAACTGGACGTTCATCAGGCCGCCGACATTGAGCGCCTTGGCCATGGCCTTGGCCTGGCGCTCCAGTTCGTCGAGCAGTTCGACCGACAGCGAGCGTGGCGGCAGCGAGCAGGCGCTGTCGCCGGAATGGATGCCGGCTTCCTCAATATGCTCCATGATGCCGGCGACATAGACATCGGTGCCGTCGGAGAGGCAGTCGACATCGACTTCGATGGCGTTGCTGAGATAGCTGTCGAAGAGCAGCGGGTTCTTGCCGAGCAGGGTGTTGATCTGGCCGGTCTTGTCGTTGGGATAGCGCTGCTTGATATCCTCAGGCACCAGTTCAGGCACGGTATCGAGCAGGTAGCTCTGCAACTGGCCTTCCGAATGCAGGATCTGCATGGCGCGGCCGCCGAGCACGTAAGAGGGACGCACGACCAGCGGGAAGCCGATTTCGGTGGCGACCATGCGGGCCTGCTCGACCGAATAGGCGATGCCGTTGTTCGGCTGGTTGAGGTCGAGCTTCATCAGGAGCTTCTGGAAGCGGTCGCGGTCCTCGGCAAGGTCGATCATATCGGGTGCGGTGCCGAGGATCGGGATGCCGTTCTTTTCCAGCGCCTCGGCAAGCTTCAGCGGCGTCTGGCCGCCGAACTGGACGATGACGCCGACAACTTCGCCCTTTTCCTGTTCTGCCCGCAGAATCTCGATCACGTCCTCGGCCGTCAGCGGCTCGAAATAGAGGCGGTCCGACGTATCGTAGTCGGTCGAGACGGTTTCCGGGTTGCAGTTGATCATGATCGCTTCATAACCCGCATCCTTCAGCGCGAAGGCGGCATGGCAGCAGCAATAGTCGAACTCGATGCCCTGGCCGATACGGTTCGGGCCACCGCCAAGGATGACAACCTTCTTGCGGTCGGAGACTTCAGCCTCGGAGCGGGCGGCGCCGACGAAAGGCGTCTCGTAAGTCGAATACATATAGGCGGTCGGTGAAGCGAATTCGGCGGCACAGGTGTCGATTCGCTTGAAAACCGGCCGGACGTTGAGGCTGTTGCGGAATTCGGCGACTTCCTTCGGGCGCTTGCCGGTCAGGGTCGCCAGGCGCGCGTCGGAGAAGCCCATGGCCTTCAGCATGCGCAGGTTGGCGGCATCCTGGGGCAGGCCGTGCTCGCGGATGCGAGCCTCCATCTCGACGATCGCTTTCAGTTCGGCGATGAACCAGGGATCGATCTTGCAGCCTTCGTGGACTTCGGCTTCGCTCATGCCCTGGCGCAGCGCCTGGGCGACCATGCGCAGGCGATCGGGCGTCGGTGTGCCGATTGCGGCGCGGATGGCGTTCTGGCTGGATTCGCCCTCTTCAAAGCCGGGGATCTCGATTTCGTCGAGGCCGGTCAGTCCGGTTTCCAAGCCACGCAGCGCCTTCTGCAGCGATTCGGCGAAGGTGCGGCCGATCGCCATGACTTCGCCGACCGATTTCATCGCTGTCGTCAGCACCGGCGAGGCGCCGGGGAATTTCTCGAAGGCGAAACGCGGGATCTTGGTGACGACGTAGTCGATCGACGGTTCGAAGGAGGCAGGCGTTGCGCCGCCGGTGATGTCGTTATCCAGTTCGTCGAGCGTATAGCCGATCGCGAGCTTGGCGGCGATCTTGGCGATCGGGAAGCCGGTGGCCTTGGAGGCGAGCGCCGACGAGCGCGAGACGCGCGGGTTCATTTCGATGACGACGAGACGGCCGTCCTTCGGATTGACGGCGAACTGGACGTTCGAGCCGCCGGTCTCGACCCCGATCTCGCGCAGCACCGCGATCGAGGCGTTGCGCATGATCTGGTATTCCTTGTCCGTCAGCGTCAGCGCCGGCGCGACGGTGATCGAATCGCCGGTGTGGACGCCCATCGGATCAATGTTCTCGATCGAGCAGATGATGATGCAGTTGTCCGCCTTGTCGCGGACGACCTCCATTTCATATTCCTTCCAGCCGAGTACCGATTCCTCGACCAGCACTTCGGTGGTCGGCGAGGCATCGAGGCCGCCGCCGACGATCTCGAAGAATTCCGAGCGATTGTAGGCGATGCCGCCGCCGGTGCCGCCGAGCGTGAAGGAGGGACGGATGATGGCGGGAAGACCGACATGGTCGATCGCCTGGGCGGCAATCGCCATGGCATGGCTCATGTAGCGCTGCTTGCGGTCGCTCTCGCCAAGGTTCCACTGATTTTCCAGCTCGTCCAGGGCCTTGTCGAGATCGGATCCGGAGAGGCTGTCGCGCAGCTTGTTGCGCTCGGCCTCGTGCGTCTTGCGGTCGAGGTCCTTGATGTCGGTGGCGTTCGCCAGCATCGAGCGCGGGGTTTCCAGCCTGATGCGGGCCATCGCCTCGCGAAACAGCGCGCGGTCCTCGGCCATGTCGATGGCGGCGGGCTTGGCGCCGATCATCTCGACATTGTAGCGATCGAGCACGCCCATGCGCTTCAGCGAAAGCGCGGTGTTCAGCGCCGTCTGGCCGCCCATGGTCGGCAGCAGCGCATCCGGGCGCTCCTTGGCGATGATCTTCGCGACGACCTCGGGGGTGATCGGCTCGACATAGGTGGCGTCGGCAAGGCCCGGATCGGTCATGATCGTCGCCGGGTTGGAGTTGACGAGGATGACGCGGTAGCCCTCCTCCTTCAGCGCCTTGCAGGCCTGGGTGCCGGAATAGTCGAACTCACAAGCCTGGCCGATGACGATCGGTCCCGCGCCGATGATGAGGATCGATTTGATATCTTGGCGCTTCGGCATGAGTGCTTCCGTTTTCTGGCTGCGCAGAAAGCCGGCCAGGGTGGGAGATCACCGGGTCGGGTCGCGCATGCTGGGTCTTTTCAGGCTAGAAGCGGCTTATAGGCAAATGTATTTGCAAACGGAACCCCATAAATCGCGGAATCGACAGGAATCCAACACGGCGCGAAAGCCGATTTTCTCGTCAGGCCCGACGAGCAGCCGGATTTCGTAGCCCTGCTTGCGGAAGAGCGAAAGCGTGAGTCCCGTCAAGCACCTGCAGCGCCGCGCGTCTTCTTTACGCGAAGCGGCGGCGCACATCCTCGGCATAGCTGCGGCTGACCGGGATTTTCGTGCCGTCGCGGGTGAGGATCAGCAGCCTGCCATTGTCGCGTTTCAGGCTTTCGACATGGGCGTCGGCCACCCAGTGCGAGCGATGGACGCGAAGGCCCGGCGTCGCGGCGGTTTCTTTCAGCGCGTCGGCGAAACGCAAGAGCACCAGTTCGCGCCCGCGGCTGGTCACCACCTCGGTATAGTGATCCTGGACGGAAAGGCGCAGCAGCGAGCCACGGTTCTCAGGCTTCAGCCGGTCGAGGATCGAGGCTGCGGGGCTGGTTTCCTCAGGGGCTGCGGCTTCGGCGATTTTCTGGCTCATCGCCATATAGGTCAAAAGACAGAAGAGGGCGCAGAGCGGCAACGCAAAAAGCGCGCGGTGCAGGCCGCTGTCCAGCGTGGTCGTTTCGCCGGTGAAGACATAGTCGACGAGGCCGATGGCAAAACCGATCGGCAGGGCGGCGGCGAGCGAACCCGCCATCATGCGGGCGAACATGGAAGTGAGCATCCTCCGCAGCAGTCTTTCGGCCACTACCGCGCAGAGGATAGCGATCACCCAGGCAAGGGCATGCAGGCTCAGCCAATAGGCGAGGCGTTCGCCGAAGGCCATGCTTTCCATCGTGCCGTAGGGGCCGGTGACGGCAAAGAGCAGGACGATCGCGGCAAAGGTTCCCCAGAAGCGCCGGGAGTGGAGAAAGACCTGCAATTCGCGAAGCGTGGATTGCAAGAAGGGGTGAATCACGAAGTTTTCCTGCCGTTCGCGCGGTTCGGATTGAGGCGGATGAAGTCTTGGCGGAAAGAGCGATCGAATTCAACCGGATGCCGCTCATGACCCTCGAACCGCTCTTTGATGCCCCGCTCGCCGTTCAGATCCATGTCGCCGCTGTTACGCCGGCGGCCCTTCTCGGCGCCTATATCCTGCTGCGCCCCAAGGGAACGCCTTTGCACCGGCTGCTCGGCAGGATCTGGATGGTGCTGATGATTGTAACGGCGATATCGAGCTTCTTCATTCACCAACTCGATCTCTTCTACGGGTTCAGCCCGATCCATCTTTTGTCGATCGCAACATTGTTCGGCAGCTGGAATGCGATCACGGCGGCCCGCCGCGGCGATATCCTTCTGCATAAACGCATCGTCGCCGGCCTTTATTTCGGCGGCATCATCCTCGCCGGCCTGTTCACTTTCGTGCCTGGCCGGATCATGCATGCGGTCGTCTTCACCGGTGCGGAATGGCCGGCTGTCCTTGCTGCGGCGGTGATCGGCTCGATCCTGGCCGCGATCGTGCTGCGCCGCCGACGCGGGCGCCTGATTGCCCGATGAAGCCGCTGGAATTCCGGCCGCCGACGGATATATAACTCCTTGAGCGCAAGCACAGGCATTGCCGGGGAGAGCGAAGATGGAATGGAGAGGCCGGCGTCAGTCCGACAATATCGAGGATCGCCGTGGCGGTTCGACCGGCGGCGGTTTCGGCCGCGGCGGTGGCTTCAACTTTCCTTCCGGCGGCGGCGTTCGCCGTGCCGGCGGCGGCCTCAGCATCGGCACGATCATCTTCCTCGTCGTGATCTATTTCATCTTCAAGATGATGGGCATCGATCTGCTGCAGATGCTCGATACCGGCGGCACGACGAGCGGCCCAGGCTATGAGCAGAGCCAGTCCGGCGGAACGCGCACGCCCGCCAATGACGAGATGACCGCCTTCATGCGCACCGTTCTTGCCGAGACCGAGGATACCTGGCAGGGCATCTTTCAGGCGCAGGGCCAGAATTACGAGGAGCCGCGTCTCGTGCTGTTCTCTGGCTCGACCGCATCGGCCTGCGGCTCCGCATCATCTGCAACAGGTCCGTTCTACTGCCCGAGCGACCACAAGGTCTATCTCGATACCGAATTCTTCCAGGAGCTTTCCGACCGCTTCGGCGCGTCAGGTGATTTCGCCGAGGCCTATGTCGTTGCCCATGAGGTCGGCCATCACGTGCAGAACCTGCTCGGCATCCTGCCGAAGTTCAACCAGGCCCGCCAGCGTATGAGCGAGGCCGACGCCAACAAGATGTCGGTGCGCGTCGAGCTGCAGGCCGATTGCTTTGCCGGCATCTGGGGCAAATATACCCAGCAGAAGGGGCTGCTCGAGTCAGGCGACTTGGAGGAGGCGCTGAACGCCGCCCAGCAGATCGGTGACGATTCGCTGCAGAAGCGGTCACAGGGTTATGTCGTTCCGGAAAGCTTCAACCACGGGACCTCGGAGCAGCGGGTCAAATGGTTCAAGCGCGGCTTCGACAGCGGCCAGCTGGCGGCCTGCGATACGTTCTCGGGACCGGTTTGAGGAGAGATGAAGGGACGCATGGCACAAAGCACATCGCAGCCCCTTCCACTCCTTGCTTACTTCTCGCTGTCCATATGCTGCAGCATATGCTCGGGATAACGCCCACCTGCGGCCGCGTCTTTCGGCACGGCGCGCTCGATGACGGCGAAATCTTCTGGCGACAGGTCGACGGCGCGTGAGCCGAGCGCCTCGGTCAGCCGATCGCGGCGGCGAGCGCCGATGATCGGGACGATATCCTTGCCCTTGGCGGCGACCCAGGCGATGGCGATCTGGGCGACAGAGACGCTCTTTGCCTGGGCAATCTCGCGCAGCTTCTCCACCAAAGCGAGGTTCTGCTCGATATTGCCCTCCTGGAAGCGCGGGCTGTAGGCGCGGAAATCGCCTGCCGTTCCGCCCTGACCCTTCTGCCAGTGGCCGCTGATCAGGCCGCGCGAGAGCACGCCGTAGGCGGTGATCGAGATGCCGAGTTCGCGTGTCGTCGGCAGGATCTTCTCCTCGATGCCGCGGGAGATCAGCGAATATTCGATCTGCAGGTCGACGATCGGGGCGATAGCAGCGGCGCGGCGGATGGTGTCGGCGCCGACTTCCGACAGGCCGATATGCCTGACATAACCTGCCTTGACCATGTCGGCGATGGCGCCGACTGTGTCCTCGATCGGCACGTTCGGATCGAGGCGGGCGGGACGGTAGATGTCGATATAGTCGACGCCGAGGCGCTGCAGCGTATAGGCGAGGAAATTCTTGACCGCGACCGGCCGGGCGTCAATGCCGCTCCAGCCGCCGACGGGATCGCGCAGGCCGCCGAACTTGACGCTGATGACGGCGTCCTCGCGCCTGCGGCCCTTCAATGCCTCGCCAATCAGCATTTCGTTATGGCCCATGCCGTAGAAATCGCCGGTGTCGAGCAGGTTGATGCCGGCATCGAGCGCGGCATGGATCGTCGCGATGCTTTCTGCGCGATCGGAGGGGCCGTACATGCCCGACATGCCCATGCAGCCGAGGCCGATGGCCGAGACATCGGGTCCGGTCTTTCCCAAACGATAGGTCTGCATAGTTTTCTCCTATTTCTGCTCCGCGCGGTGCGATCGAGCATCCGCGCCGGGCGGCGTTGCCGGACGCCGTTTTACCGCTTTCGCATTTGGGCGATAATCGGACGGCATCGAACAGGCTGTGCGGGGAAATGCACAATGATCGGTCTTGTCTTCTGATCTGGATGCCGTCGCGGCGATTGCAAGGGAACGCATTGCCCGGCGATCCGCTGGGCGGCTGGCGATTTTCTGAAACTGGGACTACGGCGCGCGCCCACCGGTTGAGGCCTATCATAAATTTCCCGTTGCGCATTATCAAAAACTTTGAAATGTTCACGGATTGTTTCGGTTTCTTTTCTGAGCTATGTCACTTTCTCGGCGACGAGATCGTCTTTTCAGAACCAACCGCTGTAGAGATGCCTCATGCTTGACCCGAAATTCGTGCGCCGCGGCCTTTTCCTGGTCTTCATCATCCTTTTCCTCGACATTATCGGCATCGCCATCATCATGCCGGTGCTGCCTGCCTATCTGGAGCAACTGACTGGCGGCAGCGTCAGCGATGCGGCGATCGACGGCGGCTGGCTGATGCTCGTCTATGCTGGCATGCAATTCCTGTTCGCGCCGCTGCTCGGAAACCTGTCCGACCGTTTCGGCCGCCGGCCGATCCTTTTGCTTTCGGTGCTGACCTTCGCGATCGACAATTTCATCTGCGGCATCGCCACCAGCTTCTGGATGCTGTTCGTCGGCCGCGTGCTTGCCGGCATCAGCGGCGGCAGCTTTGCCACGTGCTCGGCATATATTGCCGATATCAGCACGGAGGAGAACCGGGCGAAGAATTTCGGGCTGATCGGCATCGCCTTCGGCGTCGGCTTCACCATCGGCCCCGTCGTCGGCGGTGTCCTCGGCGAATTCGGCCCGCGTGTGCCATTCCTCGGTGCGGCCGCGCTGTCGCTTGTCAATTTCATCGCCGCCTGCTTCCTGCTGCCGGAAACGCTGGAGGCGAAGAACCGCCGTCGGTTCGAGTGGAAACGTGCCAACCCGCTCGGCGCTTTGCGCCAGATGCGCCATTATCCCGGCATCGGCTGGGTCAGCCTCGTCATGTTCCTGTTCTTCCTGGCGCATGCCGTCTATCCCTCGGTCTGGGCGTTCGTCTCGACCTATCGCTACGGCTGGAGCGAGGGACAGATCGGGCTGTCACTCGGCATTTATGGCATCGGCGCCGTGATCGTCATGGGGCTGGTTCTGCCGCGGATCGTGCCGGTGCTCGGCGAGTGGAAGACCGCTCTTCTCGGCCTCTGCTTCTCGGCCGTCGGTCTCACCGGCTATGCCTTCGCCTGGGAGGGCTGGATCGTCTATGTCATCATCGTTGCGACTGTCATGGAAAACGTCGCCGATCCGCCGCTGCGCAGCATCGCCGCCGGCATGGTGCCACCCTCGGCGCAGGGCGAGCTGCAAGGCGCGCTTACCAGCCTCAGCAGCATCACCACCATTGCTGGGCCTTTGATCTTCACGCAGATGTTCGGCTACTTCACGCGGCCCGAGGCGCCGGTCACTTTTGCCGGCGCGCCCTATCTTGCTGCCGCCCTGTTCATCCTGGTGGCGGCCGGCGTGTTCCTCCTGCGGGTCCGGGTCCGTCAGCCGGCCGAGGCGCTGGAAGCGGCAAGTTGATCGATCAGAAACGCTGATGCGATGATGAATTTTTCATCATCTGCCTCATTTGGGGTAGTTCTTTGCGGGGCTTTGATCTAAGTCCGGATGATATTTCGCCGCAAGCTGCGGCGATGCATATTTCAATCACAGGACTGGTGTCATGGACACGCCGATCGACGCGCGCAGGCTTGCGCCGACAACCGATAATCGTTGGGGCGCACATTTCCGTGCCACGCTGGCGCTCGGCATTCCTCTGATCGGCGCGCAGCTCGCCCAGCTCGGTATCCACACCACCGATGTGATGATCGTCGGCCGCCTCGGCGCTGAGCAGCTGGCGGCGATGGTGCTGTCGGCGCAGTTCCTGTTCACGATCCTCATCTTCGGTTCGGGCTTTGCCATCGCCGTCATTCCGATGGTGGCACAGGCCTATGGCCGCGGCGACGTCGTCTCGGTGCGCCGATCGCTGCGCATGGGTCTCTGGGTGGTGATCGGATTTTGGATCATCATGCAACCGGCCTTCTTCAATGCGGAACAGATCCTGCTCTTTGCGCAGCAGAAGCCCGAGGTGGCCAAGCTCGCACATGGGTATATCATGATCGGCCAGTTCGGCGTGCTGCCGGGCCTGCTCTTCAACGTCATGCGTTCGCTCGTCAGCGCCATCGGCAAGGCGGGCATCATCCTCAACGTCACCATCGCCACGCTGGTGATGAACGCGATCTTCGCCTATATGCTCGTGCTCGGCCATTTCGGTTTTCCGGCGATGGGGCTCGAGGGCGCGGCGATCGTGTCGGTCGTCGTGCAGACGGCCGGCTTCCTCTTCATCCTGGCTTTCGTGCAGCGGCGGGAAGAGACGCGGCGCTACGAGATCTTCGTGCGGTTCTGGAAACCCGACTGGCACGCGCTGCTGGAGGTCATCCGGCTCGGTTTCCCGATCAGCGTTACCCTCCTTGCCGAGGTCAGCCTGTTCACGGTGGCCTCGCTGCTGATGGGCTATATCGGCACCATCGAGCTTGCGGCTCATGGCATTGCCCTGCAATGGGCCTCGATCGCTTTCATGATTCCGCTCGGCCTCAGCCAGGCGGCAACGGTGCGCGTCGGTGTCGCCCACGGGCAGGGCGACTATCAGGGGCTGGTGCGCGCTTCGATCACCGTGCTCGTCCTCGCCTGCGCCATTTCGGCGGTGGGCAGCGTGCTCTTTGCCACCATGCCGCAATTCCTCGGCAGCTGGTTCCTCGACGTCAACTCGCCCGAGGCGCCCGAGGTGCTTGCCTATGCCGGGCCGCTGATCGTCGTTGCCGGGCTTTTCCAGCTCGTCGATGGGCTGCAAGTGATCGCCAATGGATTGCTGCGCGGCCTGAAGGACGCACGCGTGCCGATGATCATGGCGTTGATCGCCTATTGGCCGATCGGCTTCTTCCTCGCCTGGGCCTTTGCCTTCCCGCTGGGTTTCGGTGGCATCGGCATCTGGTTCGGCTTTCTCGTCGGGCTGGCGGCCGCCGCCGTCATGCTCTGTGCGCGCTTCTACCTTCTCCTGCGCCGCGAGGCGGAACTGACGCACGCCTGAGCCAGCCGCCTCTGCTGTCAGGCCGCGACAGGCTTGTAGCTGGCGATATCGGCGTGAATGCCGAGACGCGCAAACATTTCCTGCGGATCGAAATTGGCGGCCTTCTGGGCCGCCGCCACGGCTGCCCGCGCGCGCTCGACGACCTCGGCATTTTCCCATTCGGCGATCGTGACGAAATTGAATTCGCCTGGACCGGCGACCTGCTCCAGCACCCTGTGATCGATGAAACCGTCCTGCGTCTCCAACACCTTGTGGGTCATCATCACTTTGACGAGAAATTCCTCGCGTGCCGCCGCCGGCACGATGAATTTGTCGACTCGAAAGAAAGCTCCGCTCATCCAGTTTTCTCCTGCATCAGATGTCTGCAGGCAGATCTGTAATTCCTCAAGTTAAGCTGAGGTCAATAGGCGGATAAAGAAAAGGGCCCGCCTGGGCGAACCTTTGGGCTACTGACAAAGCGGCCAACTCCTATTTCGTCATGCTCGGGCTTGTCCCGAGCATCTGCCTTCGGTCGATATGTGGCAGATCCTCGGCACAGGGCCGAGGATGACGAAGAGTGAGGTTTGTCAACAAGTTAAAGGCCGACCTTGGCGGTCGGAAATCGCTAGAAATTAGCGTTCAGCAAGCGCCGGTTCGCCCTTCTTCTCGCGCACCATGTTGATGAAGCGACGGAAGAGATAGTGGCTGTCCTGCGGGCCGGGAGAGGCTTCTGGATGGTGCTGGACGGAGAAGACCTGCTTGCCGAGGACGCGCAGGCCGCAATTGGTGCCGTCGAAAAGCGAAATATGAGTCTCTTCAACGCCATCCGGCAGCGACTTCGAGTCGACCGCGAAGCCGTGGTTCATCGAGACGATCTCGACCTTGCCGGTCGTGTGGTCCTTGACGGGGTGGTTGGCGCCGTGATGGCCCTGATGCATCTTCTCGGTCTTCGCGCCGAGTGCCAGGCCCAGCATCTGGTGGCCGAGGCAGATGCCGAAGACCGGGATATCGGTCTTGATCAGCGTCTTGATGACAGGCACGGCATAGTCGCCGGTTGCCGCCGGATCGCCAGGGCCGTTCGACAGGAAGATGCCGTCCGGCTGCATGGCGAGCACGTCTTCGGCGCTCGTTGCGGCCGGCACGACAGTCACTTTGCAGTCGAGGCCGGCAAACAGGCGCAGGATGTTGCGCTTGACGCCGTAATCGAGGCAGACGATGTGGTATTTCGCGTCAGTCGCCTTGAGTTCACCGTAACCTTCATTCCACACCCACGGCGTTTCGGTCCATTGCGAGGACTGGCCCGACGAGGCGATCTTGGCGAGATCGAGACCTTCAAGGCCGCTCCAGGCTTTGGCTTCGGCCTTCAGCGTCTCGATGTCGAAGACACCGTTCGGATCGTGGGCGATCACCGCGTTCGGGGCGCCGTTCTCACGAATCCAGGCGGTCAGCGCCCGCGTGTCGATGCCGCAGAGACCGATGACGCCGCGGGCCTTCAGCCATTGGTCGAGGTGCTTGGCGGCGCGGTAGTTCGAGGGCTCAGTGATGTCGGCCTTGAAGATGACGCCGACGGCGCCGTGGCGGGCGGCAGGCGTCAGATCCTCGATGTCTTCATCATTGGTGCCGATATTGCCGATATGCGGGAAGGTGAATGTGACGATCTGGCCGAGATAGGAGGGGTCCGTCAGGATCTCCTCATAGCCAGTGAGCGCGGTGTTGAAGACCACTTCGGCCGGCACCTTGCCGGTAGCGCCGATGCCCTTGCCTTCGATGACCGTGCCGTCGGCAAGAACGAGTAGGGCGGTCGGCTTTTCGATTGTCCAGGGTGCTGTCGCGGTCATCTTCATCCCGTTTCCGGCAGGTGGGCGCGTTGCCGCGCTCGTCGCCATTTGATTTCGCAGGCGTTTGGACACGGCAATGCCGCGCGCTTCAGGCCTGATCACGAATTTTGGTGCAGGTGGCGGTAAATAGCCACGCAATCGCTTAGCGTCAATCTTTGTAGCCGAGATCGCTGCTGTTTTCCTGCGCTTTATCGCGCTGACCGCGCAATTTATTTGATCCGCCGCATCAGCGTGGTTTATGAAGCGGCATCAAAACAGGAGTGAAGACCATGCTGCGCGATCAACTCGCCACCCAGCTGAAAGAGGCGATGAAGGCCAAGAATGCGGAGCGGCTTTCCACCGTCCGGCTGATTCAGGCCGCGGTCAAGGACCGCGATATCGCCAATCGCGGCATTGGCAAGGAACAGGCGAGCGACGACGAGATCCTGCAGATCCTTGCTAAAATGGTGAAGCAGCGTGACGAATCGGCAAAGATCTACGAGGAGAATTCCCGCCCGGAGCTTGCCGCCAAGGAGCGCGCAGAAATCATCGTCATCCAGGATTTCATGCCGAAGCAGCTTTCGGACGGCGAAGTGCGCGCCAACGTCTCGGCGATCATCGCCGAGACGGGTGCCGCGGGTGCCAAGGACATGGGCAAGGTGATGGCGGCGCTGAAGGAGCGTTACGCCGGCCAGATGGATTTCGCCAAGGCGTCGGCGACCGTCAAGGAACTGTTGAACGGATAAGCCTCAGATCGCCTTTCTTGCCTGCGGTTCGTCACGGACCGCAGGCCCGAGCACCGCTTCGGCGGCGGCATCGATAATGGCGAATTTCGCCGCCTGATAATTCCAGTATTCGCCGATGAAATGGGCCGACAGCCAGAAGTCGCCCTTGCGGGAGGGCTCTGTCCAGCCGATGCTCTCCATGGTCGCTGCCTGCATCAGAAGCCGCTTCAAATGGGTGTTGGAGATCATGAACTGTTCGCGGATTTCCCTGAGCGACAGAGGGCCGAGCACGACGCGATCGGCCGTCCTTGGAAATTCGGGAAGGCGCGAGATCATATAGTCCATCACCAGCCCGCCGGAATTTGCCCAGTTGAAGAGGTTGAAGGTGGCGCCCGGATTGCGCACCGCTTCACTCCCGATGATCGCCCTTGCGATCAGTGGCTGGATCGCTGTCATCATCGCCGAGGGGTTGGCGGTGATCTTATCGGCGCGCTCACCGCCGTCGAGGCTGTCGAGGATCATCATATGGGCGACGAGCCATCGGGTGAAATGCTGCTCGGCGATTTCGGTGGGCTCGAGGTAGCGTGTGCGCTTGTCGGGGCCGGGGACCGGTCGCAGGAAGCGATAGGCCAGCATCTCCTGCATGAAGGCCGCGGCCGTGTTGCGGCTGGCGATGTCGTTCCTGACCGCAAAATCGATGAAGCGGCCGGAATAGAGACCGCCGCTCTTCCCGTCGTCGGAATAACCGTAATGGAGCGCGAAGCCGGCATGGGCCATCAGCCAGCGCTGTTGCGCGGCGAAGATCGAGGCGATGCGCGGGCTCTCGCGATAGATGGCGAGCATCTGATCGGCGCAACGCAGGATGGCAGCGAGAAAGCGATCGTCTGCTGCAAGATTGTCCGCGGTAAAAGCCATTTGGAGAGGTCCAGGGAGTTCGGCGCATACATCTTTCATGCGAGCGCCGCCTGTCAACGGTTTTGTCAATAAGCGGTTAATTTCAAAGGGAGAGTTGTCGCAGGGAGAGCCAAAAATTTAAGAAGGCAGGAGCTGGGGGCGCTCCTGCCTTCTTGCTCTTTGCTTCCACCGGCACGCAGGGCCGAAGCCCAAGCCGGAGGGTATTTGCAAAGGCACCCTTGCGAAGCGGCGCCGGGGGTAGGGATGGTGCTTCGCTCGGGGATCGCTTTGTTGAGATCGAACCTATTGCGGTGCGGCGGCTTATTCAAATTACAAAAAAATAATAATTGCCGAAATCGGCGGTTTGGGAGGCTTCGAAGTTGACTCGCGGAAGGGGCGCGGATGATGATGATGCGCAATCACCTGAGAAAATAATCCATTGTTTCCTAGAGATTTTTTCTTAAATTTGTTGAAGGTCTCCGCTCTTGCTGAAGCTTTTCCGACGGCGGAATTCTGGCTCTGAAAGGACAATAATGTCGCACCCTGTCGCAGGGGGCGATAACGTGTTGTTGATTGGATAATCCGCGCCGCTGAAGACGGCCGTAAAGCCTGTGAATAGTGGGTTTTCATGACAAGTTTCGTGGCATGGAGCGGAAAAGCAGCTTATATGGAGAGTGGCCAAGAGGTATAAATGCGCTTTTCCAACACCTTTCTCGATGATATTCGCGACCGCGTTCCGATTTCGAACGTGATCGCGCGCCGCGTGAGCTGGGACAAGCGCAAGACCAATGTGTCGCGTGGTGATTACTGGGCCTGTTGCCCGTTCCACGGCGAGAAATCGCCGAGCTTCCACTGCGAGGACCGAAAGGGCCGCTACCACTGCTTCGGCTGTGGCGTCACCGGAGACCATTTCCGCTTCCTGACAGAACTTGAAGGTCTGAGTTTCCCCGAGGCGGTGCAGCAGATCGCCGATATGGCCGGCGTGCCGATGCCGCTTGCCGACCCTGTCATGGAGAAGCGCGAGAAGGAGCGCGGCTCGCTGATCGACGTCATGGAAATGGCGACGCAATTTTTCCAGGATCAGCTGCAGACGGCGAATGGGGCGAGGGCGCGCGCCTATCTGCGCGACCGCGGATTGACGGGGCGCACCATCGAGACCTTCCGTCTCGGCTATGCGCCCGACAGCCGCAATGCGCTCAAGGAATTCCTCGCCGGCAAGGGTGTCTCCAAGGAGCAGATCGAGGCCTGCGGTCTGGTCGTCCATGAAAACGTGCCGGTTTCCTACGATCGTTTCCGCGACCGCATCATGTTCCCGATCCTTTCGTCGCGGGAAAAGGTGATTGCCTTCGGCGGCCGCGCCATGTCGGCCGACGCGCCGGCGAAATATCTGAACTCCAACGAGACGGAGCTCTTCCACAAGGGCAATGTCCTTTACAATTTCGCCCGTGCGCGGCGCGCGATCCAGGGACCGGGCCGCGGCGATCCTCAGGACGACAATGCGACCGGCACCATCATCGCCGTCGAAGGCTATATGGACGTGATCGCGCTGCATCAGGCGGGCATCGAGAATGCCGTCGCGCCGCTCGGCACGGCGCTCACCGAAAACCAGCTCGAGCTGCTCTGGAAGATGGTGCCGCAGCCGGTGCTCTGCTTCGACGGCGACGGCGCCGGCATCCGCGCCGCCAATCGCGCCGCCGAACTGGCGTTGCCGCATCTGAAGCCCGGCCGTTCCGTTCGCTTCGCGCTTCTGCCCGATGGCAAGGATCCCGACGATCTCGTGCGCGATGACGGGCGCGCGCCTTTCGACAAGGTGATGAGCCAGGCAAAGCCGCTGTCTGAGATGCTGTGGAGCCGGGAGGTCAACACCGGCAAGTTCGACACGCCGGAGGCGCGTGCCGAACTCGAGGCGCGGCTGAAGCAACTGGTCGCCGTCATCGCCGACGAGAACGTGCGCCGTCACTACCAGCAGGATATTCGCGACCGGCTGAACGCCTTCTTCCAGCCGCAGTTCCAGAACCGCAATAATGGCGATCGCCGCGGCGGCTTCAACGGCAACGGCAATTACCGGACGGGCCGCGACAATGCGGGCAAGGCCGGGCCGAAAAGCCCGAGCGTCATTTCCGAAAGGCTCGCGCGCTCAGGCCCCGTGCGCGGCCACCAGAACAATACGGCGCTGCGGGAAAGCGTGCTGGCGCTGACCGTCGTCAATCACCCCTCGCTGATGATCGACGATTATGACGAGATCGCCGCGATCGAATATGACAGCCGCGAGCTGCAGCGGCTCTGGTCGGCGATGCTGGGAGCGGCCGCAGCCGTCGCCGGCCCGCATCTGACACGCGAATATCTGACCGAAAGGCTGGAATTCGAAGGCTTCGGTCCGCTCATCAAGAGCCTCGACCAGCAGGTGCGCAATGCCCGGCTGTGGATCGCGACCGAGGAGGCGGCGATGGAGGATGCGCGTGAGGGATACCGGCAGGCGCTGGCCTCCCACAAGCGGGCGAAGGCGCTGCGCCGGCAGAAGATCGAGCTCGAGCGCGAGATCGCGCTGGCGACCGAAGCCGGCGACGGCGAGGCGATCGTTCAGCTGATGCGAGCGCAGCAGGAAGTGCATTTCGAAGGGGTGCGCCTTGAGAACCAGGAGGCGATCATCGATGGTTTCGGCGTGCTTTCCGGCCGTGTCAAAGGGGCGGCGAACCACTGATGTCGCTGACCGAACGCAATGAACCGGGCTTTTCCGCTTCCGGCGCGCTGCTTTCTTCCGGCCGCTCGCCGCTCGATATCCTCAAGCAGGTCTACGGCTATTCCTCCTTCCGCGGCAAGCAGCAGCAGGTGGTCGAGCATCTGGTTTCAGGCGGCGATGCGGTCGTGCTCTTTCCCACAGGTGCCGGCAAATCGCTGTGTTTCCAGATCCCGGCGCTCTGCCGCGACGGCGTCGGCATCGTCGTTTCGCCGCTGATCGCGCTGATGCGCGATCAGGTCGAGGCGATGAAGCAGCTTGGCATCCGGGCGGCAGCGCTTAATTCGTCGCTGTCGCGGGAGGAGTTCGTCGAGGTTCGCCGCGCGCTTTCGGCGGGCCAGCTCGACCTTCTCTACGTGACGCCCGAGCGTATTCTGACGGATGGTTTCCGCGAGCTGATCGCCAACGAGAAGATCGCGCTGTTTGCGATTGACGAGGCCCATTGCGTCTCGCAATGGGGCCATGACTTCCGGCCGGAATATCGCGAGCTCGGCCGGCTTGGCGAGCAATATCCCGGTGTGCCCAGGGTGGCGCTGACGGCGACGGCCGATCCGCATACGCGCGACGACATGATCGAGCGGCTGGGTTTGGATACAGCCCGGATCTTCACCACCAGCTTCGACCGCCCGAACATCGCCTACGAGATCGTCGAGCGTGACCAGCCGCGCCAGCAGCTGCTGCGGTTCCTGTCCGGCCACAAGGGCGACAGCGGCATCGTCTATTGCCTGTCGCGCGCCAAGGTCGAGGATACGGCCGAATGGCTGAACGGGCAGGGCATTCGCGCGCTTGCCTATCATGCAGGCATGGACAGGGCGGTTCGTGACGCCAATCAGGATGCTTTCCTGAAAGAAGAGAATCTTTGCCTGGTTGCCACCGTCGCCTTCGGCATGGGTATCGACAAGCCGAACGTGCGTTATGTCGCCCATCTCGACCTGCCGGGTTCGGTGGAAGCCTATTATCAGGAGACCGGGCGCGCCGGCCGCGACGGTCTGCCGTCCGAGGTCTGGATGGCCTACGGCATGGCCGACGTCATCCAGCGGGGCCGGATGATCGACGAGGGCAATGCCGCCGCGGAGATCAAGCGGGTCGAACGCGCCAAGCTCAACGCATTGCTGGCGATCTGCGAGACCGCCTCCTGTCGCCGCCAGGCAATCCTTGCCCATTTCGGCGAGGCGCATGCCGGACAATGCGGCAATTGCGACACCTGCCTGAAGCCTGTCGAGACCTGGGAGGGCACCGAGGCGGCAATCAAGGCGCTGGCCGCCGTCTATCGCACCGGCGAGCGTTTCGGCGCTGGCCATGTCGTCGATGTGCTCCTCGGCAACGTCAACGAAAAGACCGAACGTTTCGGCCATGCCGAAATGCCGGTCTTCGGGGCCGGCAAGGATATTCCGGCGCGCGTCTGGCAGTCGGTCTTGCGCCAGTTGCTCGCCATGGGACTGATCCGTGTCGATCATGAGGCTTACGGGGCGCTAAAGCTGGAGCCGGAGGCGCGCGCCGTCTTCAAACACGAGGGGCAGGTGTTCTTCCGCAAGGACCGGCCGGCCTCGGAGCGTCGCACGAACAAGGCAGAGCGCAGCGAGCGCAAATCGGGACTGTCAGGCGCCGACGGCAGTCTCTTCGAGGCACTGCGGGCCGAGCGCATGGCGATCGCGAAATCGCTCGGCGTACCGCCCTATGTCGTCTTTCCCGATACGACGCTGATCGCCTTCGCAACCGAGAAGCCGCGCAGCCGCAAGGAATTGCTCGCCATATCAGGTGTCGGGCAGGCGAAGCTCGAACGCTACGGCGATGCCTTCCTGGAGATCATCCTGGCGCAGGATAACGGCTAAGCGGGTTCGCTGATCCTTGAGGTCGGGCGAGGGAGCATGGTAGATGCTTGCCCAGAGGGGAGAGCTGATGGCGCAGAATATCTACGACAAGCCGGAATTCTTTCATGGATACAGTCAGATGCGCCGCTCCGTCCATGGTCTCGACGGAGCGTCCGAGTGGCCGGCGGTACGCGCGTTGCTGCCCGATCTTGCCGGCAGGCGGGTTGTCGATCTCGGCTGCGGCTTCGGCTGGTTTTCGCGTTTCGCCGTGAGCCAGGGTGCTGCCAGCGTGCTGGCGCTCGACATCTCGGAAAAGATGATCGCCAGAGCGAGGGCCGATACGGCTGAAGCCGTGATCACCTACGAGATCGCCGATCTCGAGCATCTGACGCTTGCTCAAGCTTCTTTCGATTTCGCCTACAGCTCGCTGGCGCTGCATTATATCGAGGATTTCGCCGGTCTCGTCGCGACCGTCTATCGCGCGCTTTTACCGGGATCGCAATTCGTCTTCACCATGGAGCATCCGATCTTCATGGCGCCGACCAACCCGGCCTGGGCGGCCGATGCCGAGGGGCGGCGCATCTGGCCGCTCGACCGCTATTCCGTCGAAGGTCCACGCACCACCGACTGGCTCGCCAAGGGTGTCGTCAAGCAGCACCGCAAGCTCGGCACGACGCTCAACAGCTTGATCGCGGCCGGCTTTGCCCTTCGCCATGTCGAGGAGTGGAGCCCGAACGATCAGGAATTGCGCGACAATCCCGATTGGGCGGAGGAGATGGACCGGCCGATGTTCCTGCTGATTGCGGTCCAGCGCTGAAGAAGACAAGCCGGCGGCAATATGCTAACCCGGCGGGCAAAACGGAAATCTCTGGGAAAGGCCGTCCATGACCTCGCAATTTCTCTCCCATCTCAGCAACGAGATCTCAGCGCTGAAGGATGCCGGCCTCTACAAATCCGAGCGCGTCATCAGTTCCAAGCAGGCGGGCGAGATCGCGATTTCCACCGGCGAGCGGGTGCTGAATTTCTGCGCCAACAACTATCTCGGCCTTGCCGACAACGAGGAACTGGCCGAGGCCGGCAAGCAGGCGCTCGACCGCTACGGCTACGGCATGGCTTCGGTGCGCTTCATCTGCGGCACGCAGGAAGAGCATAAGCAGCTCGAAGCGCGCATCTCCTCCTTCCTCGGCATGGAGGACACGATCCTCTATTCCTCCTGCTTCGACGCCAATGGTGGCCTGTTCGAAACGTTGCTGTCGGAAGAGGACGCAATCATCTCGGACGCGCTGAACCACGCCTCGATCATTGACGGCGTCAGGCTTTCGAAGGCCAAGCGTTTCCGCTACGCCAACAACGATATGGCGGCGTTGGAAGAAGAACTGAAAAAGGCCGAAGGCAGCCGCTTCAAGCTGGTCGCCACGGACGGCGTCTTCTCGATGGACGGCATCATCGCCAATTTGGGCGGTGTCTGCGATCTCGCCGAGAAATACGGGGCGATGGTCATGGTCGATGACAGCCATGCGGTCGGCTTCGTCGGCAAGAACGGCCGTGGGTCGCCGGAATATTGCGGCGTCGAGGGCCGGATCGACATCATCACCGGCACGCTCGGCAAGGCGCTCGGCGGCGCCTCGGGCGGCTATACCTCCGCCAAGACGGAAGTCGTCGAATGGTTGCGGCAGCGCTCGCGGCCCTATTTGTTCTCGAACACGCTGGCGCCCGTCATCGCCGCCGCCTCGCTCAAGGTGTTCGACCTTATCGAAAACGGCGATGCCCTGCGCAAGCGGCTTTCGGACAATGCCGATCTGTTCCGCACAGAAATGACCAAGCTCGGCTTCACGCTTGCCGGCGAAGGCCATCCGATCATCCCCGTCATGCTGGGTGACGCCAAACTCGCCCAGGATATGGCCGGCCTGATGCTGAAGAAGGGGATCTATGTGATCGGCTTCTCCTTCCCTGTCGTGCCGAAAGGCCAGGCCCGCATCCGCACGCAGATGTCGGCGGCGCATTCGCGGGCGGACGTCGAGCGGGCGATCGCGGCCTTTGCCGAGACAGGGCGGGAACTGGGTGTGATTTGAGTGGGATTTGAGAATAGGGCTTGCCCCTCACCCTAACCCTCTCCCCGCCAGCGGGGAGAGGGGACCTGCCAAACGCAGCGTCGAGGGGAAGGAAGCCGGTGCTGCATATCCCTTCGCCCCGCTTGCGGGGAGAAGGTGCCGGCAGGCGGATGAGGGGCTGCGACAGATACGGGGCCAAGGAATACAGATATGTCGAACATGATGAAGGCGCTGGTCAAAGCGAAACCGGAAGTCGGGCTCTGGATGGAGAATGTGCCGGTGCCCGAGGTCGGGCCGAACGATGTGCTGATCCGGGTGAAGAAATCGGCGATCTGCGGCACCGACGTCCATATCTGGAACTGGGACCAGTGGGCGCAGAAGACCATTCCGGTGCCGATGGTGGTCGGCCATGAATTCTCCGGCGAGATCGCCGAGATCGGTTCTGCGGTCACCCGCTATCATGTCGGCGAGCGGGTCTCCGGCGAGGGGCATATCGTCTGCGGCAAGTGCCGCAACTGCCGGGCGGGCAGGGGGCATCTCTGCCGCAACACGCTCGGTGTCGGCGTCAACCGGCCGGGTTCGTTCGGCGAATTCGTCTGCATTCCCGAAAGCAATGTCGTGCCGATCCCGGATGATATTTCCGACGAGATTGCCGCGATCTTCGATCCGTTCGGCAATGCCGTGCACACTGCGCTTTCCTTCGATCTCGTCGGCGAGGACGTGCTCGTCACCGGCGCCGGGCCGATCGGCATCATGGGCGCGCTCGTCGCCAAGCGATCCGGCGCCCGCAAGGTCGTCATCACCGATATCAATCCACACCGGCTGGAGCTGGCGCGCAAGCTCGGTATCGATCACGTCGTCGACGCATCGAAGGAAAACCTCACCGACGTCATGAAGTCGATCGGCATGACGGAGGGTTTCGACGTCGGCCTCGAAATGTCGGGGGCCGCACCTGCCTTCCGCGACATGATCGACAAAATGAACAATGGCGGCAAGATCGCCATCCTCGGCATCGCGCCGGCGGGCTTCGAGATCGACTGGAACAAGGTGATCTTCAAGATGCTCAATCTCAAGGGCATCTATGGCCGCGAGATGTTCGAGACCTGGTACAAGATGATCGCTTTCGTCCAGGGCGGCCTCGATCTCGCGCCCATCATCACCCACCGGATCGGCATTGACGACTTCCGCGACGGTTTCGAGGCGATGCGGTCGGGCAATTCCGGCAAGGTAGTGATGGACTGGATGTGAGGAGACGACATGCTCTATGAAGGAAGCTGCCATTGCGGCAACGTGGCTTTCGAAGTCGAAGGCGAATTCACCGAGGCGCTCGACTGCAATTGTTCGCTTTGCCGCAGGCGCGGCGGACTTCTCGCCTTCGTGCCGCGCGAGAAGCTGGTGCTGACAACGGCGGAGGACAATCTCTCCACCTATACTTTCAACCGGCATGTCATCCGGCATCACTTCTGCGCCAATTGCGGCATTGCACCGTTCGGCGAAGGCGTGGCCCCGGACGGCTCGGCGATGGCCTCGATCAATCTGCGCTGCATCCCGGCGGTCGATCTCGGTGCGCTGAAGGTGACGGCGTATGACGGCGCGGCGCGTTAGGCCAAGAGCCTCACGCCAAAGGCGCATATGTCGTCGGCACAACCGCAGAAATGGCGGAAATGACGGGTATCCCGGGCAAAATATTTGCTGCCCTTGTCTTTTGTTCGCCGCATCTTAAATAAGGGTTCGCAATCGCTGCCGCGGTTCGAAGCCTGTGGATAAGGCTTTTTCCGTATTTTTGTGGGCTTTTTTTCTGGAAAAGCTTGACGAGAACAAAAAATGTGGGAATCACCGTTCGACTTGTTGAATGGTGAACTGGGTCAAGGCGGATCGCGCAACCATGGCCGGAAATCCAAGAGCAAGAAAGCTTTGCTGTCCGGTGCCGGTAATCGTGGTTAATCAGGCTTTAAATGTCATCCCGTTAGGTGGGCAAAGGTGATTCGAGGGCGGCGCGTGCGGCGCGTCAGGCCCTGAGACAGCCCGTTCACCGTAGCGAGATTGGATAGCGTCAGGAAGGCGACGATATAAATGGCAACCAAGGTCAAAGAGAACGAAGACGCGGAAGTCGAACGCGACGGCGCAAGCGACGGCCCCCTTCTCGATCTTTCCGACGACGCGGTCAAGAAGATGATCAAAGCCGCCAAGAAGCGCGGCTATGTGACCATGGACGAGCTCAACGCGGTCCTGCCGTCCGAAGAAGTGACGTCCGAGCAGATCGAAGACACGATGTCGATGCTGTCCGACATGGGCATCAACGTCATCGAAGACGAGGAAGCCGAGGAAGCCGGTGCTTCCGGCAGCAGCGATGACGACGATGCCGGCAGCGACGAGGAGAGCGAAGGCGGCGAACTCGCGCCTTCGAGCGGCACGGCGCTGGCGACCGCCAAGAAAAAAGAACCGACCGACCGTACCGACGATCCGGTTCGCATGTACCTGCGCGAGATGGGCTCGGTGGAGCTTCTTTCCCGCGAGGGCGAAATCGCGATCGCCAAGCGCATCGAGGCCGGCCGCGAGACGATGATCGCGGGTCTCTGCGAAAGCCCGCTGACCTTCCAGGCGCTGATCATCTGGCGCGACGAACTCAACGAAGGCACGACGCTGCTGCGCGAGATCATCGATCTCGAAACGACCTATTCCGGCCCTGAAGCCAAGGCTGCGCCGCAGTTCCAGAGCCCGGAAAAGATCGAAGCCGATCGCAAGCTGGCAGAAGAGAAGGAAAAGACCCGTCGCGCCCGCTCCGGCGACGACGACATCACCGATGTCGGCGGCGAAGGCCTGCCTCCCGAGGAGGAGGAAGAGGACGAGGACGAATCCAACCTTTCGCTGGCGGCGATGGAAGCCGAGCTTCGCCCGCAGGTGATGGAGACGCTGGATACGATCGCCGAGACCTACAAGAAGCTGCGCAAGCTGCAGGACCAGCAGGTCGAGCAGCGGCTGTCGGCTTCCGGCACGCTGTCCACTGCCCAGGAGCGCCGCTACAAGGAACTCAAAGATGAGCTCATCAAGGCCGTCAAATCTCTGTCCTTGAACCAGAACCGCATCGACGCCCTCGTCGAGCAGCTCTACGACATCAACAAGCGCCTCGTTTCCAACGAGGGCCGCCTGCTGCGTCTGGCCGAATCCTACGGCGTCAAGCGCGACTCCTTCCTGGAGCAGTACCAGGGCGCCGAGCTCGATCCGAACTGGATGAAGTCGATCGGCAATCTGGCTGCCCGCGGCTGGAAGGAATTCGCCAGGGGCGAAAACACGACGATCCGCGACATCCGCCAGGAAATCCAGAATCTGGCGACCGAAACCGGTATCTCGATCTCAGAATTCCGCCGCATCGTCCATATGGTGCAGAAGGGCGAGCGCGAAGCGCGCATCGCCAAGAAGGAAATGGTCGAAGCGAACCTTCGCCTGGTCATCTCCATCGCCAAGAAGTACACGAACCGCGGCCTGCAGTTCCTCGACCTCATTCAGGAAGGCAATATCGGCCTGATGAAAGCGGTCGACAAGTTCGAATACCGCCGCGGCTACAAGTTCTCGACCTATGCGACATGGTGGATCCGTCAGGCGATCACCCGTTCGATCGCCGACCAGGCCCGCACGATCCGCATTCCGGTGCATATGATAGAGACGATCAACAAGATCGTCCGCACATCGCGCCAGATGCTGCACGAGATAGGCCGCGAGCCGACGCCGGAAGAGCTGGCCGAAAAGCTTGCCATGCCGCTTGAAAAGGTCCGGAAGGTCCTGAAGATCGCCAAGGAGCCGATTTCGCTCGAAACCCCGGTGGGTGACGAAGAGGATTCGCATCTTGGCGATTTCATCGAGGAC
This sequence comes from Rhizobium sp. WYCCWR10014, assembly GCF_001657485.1. Lineage (GTDB taxonomy): Bacteria > Pseudomonadota > Alphaproteobacteria > Rhizobiales > Rhizobiaceae > Rhizobium. The sequence goes on along the minus strand of NZ_LXFU01000037.1, from coordinate 309,579 downwards.
AAGAACGCGCTGCTGCCGATCGACGCCGCCATCCAGGCGAACCTGCGCGAAACGACGACCCGTGTTCTCGCCTCGCTGACGCCACGCGAAGAACGTGTTCTGCGCATGCGCTTCGGCATCGGCATGAACACCGACCACACGCTCGAAGAAGTCGGCCAGCAGTTCTCGGTCACCCGCGAACGTATCCGCCAGATCGAGGCGAAGGCGCTGCGCAAGCTGAAGCATCCGAGCCGCTCTAGAAAGCTGAGAAGCTTCCTCGACAGCTAAGGCTTCGGCCACGCCGTTCTGATTGGAAAAGCCGGGCTTTATGCCCGGCTTTTGCTTTTCCTGATTAATACCAATGATCCTGGCGCCTTTCTTGTCCCTCCATGGTGACAAGCCTATAATCCGGCCACGGGGGAAGGCATCGCAACGCGCGACCGAGGGTCGATGTATGCCTGCATGGGCCAGTCCTCCCTAGATCCGAATAATTTTAGGCCTGACCGGCCAAAATCTGAATTCGGATCTACACCCAAAAATAGAGCGTGATGTCGTCCGAAAACCGCTGACACTTTTCGGCATCCTGCTCTGGGAGGTGCGACATGACCACTTACATTCTTTTGATCAATTGGACGGATCAGGGCATCCGCAATGTGCGCGACTCGGCAAAACGGCTCGATGCGGCGAAGAAATTGCTCACCAGCGTCGGCGGCTCCTTCAACCAGTTCTATCTGACGATGGGCGGGCATGACATGGTCGCCGTCTGCGAGGCGCCCGATGACGCCGTCATGGCGCATTTTACCCTCTCGCTGGCGATGGGCGGCAATGTCCGCACGGAGACGCTGAAGGCATTCCCGGAGGCCGCCTACCGGGATCTCATCGGCTCGCTCGGGTAGCCGGAGCCAGAGATCGTCGATCTTAGATGTTGCGGAGCACTCGCTGCGCTGGCAGTGTCGCGGTGTGCTTCAATTTCCGCGGCAGGCTCCGGCCCGACTTTTCGGCAAGCTCATGATGAAAGCGCTCCTCAGTTTCATGATCGTCATCGATCGTCCGACAGCCGCTTCCTGACCGATGGAACTGGCGGCGGGCAAGTGGGATGACGGGATCCGGTGGGGCGCTACGGCGTCGTTCGCTCTGCATGCCATCGCGATCCTGCTCCTTCTGCTGCTGTTGCCGAAGGCCGAGCCGCCGCTGCCATTGCCGGATGACGGTCTCTCGGTGGAGATCGTCCCTCAGGCCGCGGAATCGCTGAAAATGCCTGAGCCCATCATAGCGCCTTCGCCGGAACAGGCTAAGCCCGAGGTCGCAGAACCCGAAGCCGAGCCGGCGGCGCCGGTTGCAAATAATCCGCCTGCTGCGGCAATGCCTTCTGTGGCACCGATCACTTTGCCGGTGCCAAAGCCGGCTGAATTCGTCGAGGCAAGGCAGCTGTTTTCCGACAAGGTCCTTGCCGATCCCCGCAGCCGCCGCGCCCGCGAGGCGTTGCGCGGCCTTGCTGGCAGCGAGCGCAATCTGCAGCTCTGTGATCTCGAGGCGCTGGAGCAGGTCCGCCGGGCGCAGCCGGCCACGGCGCCGGATGCGCTTGCGCCCTATGCGATGGCGGCGGAGAAGGTCAGTGGCAATAGGGTCGAGGTGAAGGGCGGCGCTTTCCGCAGCAAACGAAAATGGTACAACATCCAGTTCAAATGCGAGCTCGATGCCGGCTCCGGCAAGGTCGTCTCCTTCGCCTTCCTCGTCGGCGATGCCATTCCGCAAGGTGAATGGCAGGAGCACAATCTGTTGGCCGAGGACGGAGCCGCCGATCAATAGCTCCCATTGCTGCTCGATCACGCGGTTTTTTTCTTTTGTGGCTTGATGCTGCCGGCTTTAGAGGCCACATCGCTGCTGTGACAGAAGAAGACGTAGAACCGGCGGAAGCGCAGCACGAAACGGGAAAGCAGCGGCCTGAAATCCGCTGGGGCGTCGTTGCGTCCGTTGCTGCCCATATTCCTATCGTTGCTCTTCTCATTTTCGGGCTGCCGAAGATCGAGCCGAAGCCTGTCGAAGACGAGAGCGTGAAGGTGGAGCTCGTTCCTCCGCCGGAGGAGAAGAAGCCGGAGCCCAAGCCCGAGGAAAAGCCACCGGAACCGAAGCCGCCGGAAGAGGCGAAGAAGGAACCACCTCCGCCACCGCCACCGCCACCACCTCCGCCGCCGGCCAGCAAGACTCCCGAGCAAGCTAAGCCGAGGCCCATGCCGACTCTGAGCCCTGTCATCGAGTTTGGCGACAGGAATAGTGGCCCCGAAAAGTCGTTGGCGGGAAATTCTTCTCAGGGCGAAACCAAACCCGCAACAACTCCGCCGCAGCACGATGCCGACCCGGCGCAGATGCCGACAAAGACTGCTGCAGAAAAACCAAAAACTGAGGAGCCTCCGTCAAAGCCGGTGCCGGACGATGTGAAGCTTCCGGAGGTCGCGACGACTGAAGTTTCTCCGGAGCGCAATGGGCCGCCGACAGACGTCTCCGGCGAAGCCAATACAAGTATCGAGCAGACCAAGCCGCCGGAGCAGCAGACCGCTGAGAAACCGAAAGTGATAGCTAAAGACGATCTGCCCAAGGCAAAAACGCTGTTTTCACGGACGGAAGATGGCAGTTTGTTTGCGCAAACTGCGGTCAGTGGTCTTCCACGCAAAGATCGAGTGGCCACGCTTTGCACCACCGAGCTTCAGGGCCAACTCGTTCACGGTTCGCCGCCTTATTTCCCGTCCGCATTGCCTAGTTTTGGATTGCGAGCCGGTACCATCCTTGATGTAAGGGATGCCGCCTTTGGCACAGTCAAGGGCTGGTACCAGGTTCGTTTCCGGTGCGAGGTGGATGAGGAAGCGACGAAAGTCGTGTCGTTTGCCCACGAGGTTGGTGGATTGATCCCCCGCAGTCAGTATGCGAAATATGAAATTCGTGACTAGTCCTCGTGATCCTGGATTGCGTCTCACCGGCAACAGCCACGCGCAAGCAACCCTACCTAGCTTCTTCCCATGGCCGTGATGATCCGGTGAAGAAGAGGACAATGATATGTCGAATGAGATCGAGCGTTTCTTTGAGCGTCAGGACGAGGCCGTGAGCACGCTGTTCCTGGAAAACAAGGGCGATGAACTGACCGATATTCTTGTGGCTGCTCTGGAAGAGGCTTTCGAAATCCTGCTCGAAGCTGCCCCCGCCGACACCGTTCATTGAGGTCTCCGAAGGTTCAGTGCCGATGTGCGCTGACTGATCGTGCCGCTTGTAGTGCGTCGCCTTGTCGCGATAATACGGCAGCGTCAATGGCGCGGATATCATGTCGATTTCACAAGAGGATCAACCGTTGTCAGCGGGCGCACTTGATGCCCGCCTAGCCGGTTACCGGTTCGAACGCGATGCGCTCGGTCGTTCGGCCGCGAGCGTTTTTCGGCTGGAAGCTCCCGGATTGCCGACGCTTTATCTGAAGGTCGAAGAGGCTGGTGCTTTCGGCGAACTCGCCGACGAGGCAGCCAGGCTTCGCTGGCTCAAGACTTGCGGTCTGTCCTGTCCCGATATCATTGCAGAGGACAGTGACGGTGTGCACAACCGGCTGCTGATCAGTGCGCTGTCCGGGAGTGATCTCGCCAGTGCATCAGTGCTGATGCCGCTTGCGCGGGTCGAGCTGCTGGCGGCGGGACTTCTTGACCTGCATCGCCTGCCGATCGCATCCTGCCCGTTCGATCATCGGCTGGAGAGACGTATCGCGGCCGCAAAAGCGCGGATGCAGGCCGGCATCGTCGACGAGACCGATTTTGACGAGACGCGGCTTGGAAAGAGTGCTGAAGCCTTGTTTGCCGAACTCGAGCGGAAAAGGCCGGAAGGCGAGGATCTCGTCGTCACCCACGGCGACGCCTGCCTGCCGAATTTCATCGCATCGGAAGAGGGATTTTCGGGTTATATCGACTGCAGCCGGCTCGGTGTCGCCGACCGCCACCAGGATATCGCGCTCGCCTGCCGCAGCATCGCCCATAATTTCGGCGAGGCGCTGGTGCAGCCCTTCCTTGATCGCTATGGCATGCCGGCCACTGATCCGGCTCGGCTCGAATACTATCAGCTGCTCGATGAGTTCTTTTAGGCCTCCAGGCTGCAACGATTGCGTCATGTCCAAGCGGCTGGCAAAGTGCCCGGTGATCGGATCTGTGGACAGACGATGGCGAAGAACCAATTCAGGATGTTGCGCTCGGCGCTGGCTGGCGTCGAAGCGGTGGAAGCAGAAACGCCTCACAGCTTCGACCGGCACACGCATGAGCAATTCGGCATCGGCTTGATGTCCGCCGGTGCGCAGTCGTCGCTCAGCGGCCGCGGCATGGTGGAGGCTGAGGCCGGCGACATCATCACGGTCAATCCGAACGAAGTGCATGACGGCGCGCCGATCGGCGAGGGGCGGTCGTGGCGCATCCTCTATTTCGATCCCGCCATCGTCAGCGGTCTGTCGCAAGAGATCAGCGAAAGCGGGGCAGGGCGATCGGAAATCCCGCATCCTGTCATCCGCAATGCGGTGATCGCCGCCCGCTTCGAAATGCTGTTTGACGCGGTGACCGGCGGCAGGGCGGCGGCGGAGCTGCTCTGCGAGGAACTGCTTCTGCAACTCGTCGCCGATGTCATGCGGGAGTGTTCTGGTAGCGAAGAGCGGCCGCTGGTGCCGGCGTCGATCCGCGCGGCTCGAAACCTGATCGACGACGATCCGCTTGCCGCCGTCTCGCTTGCCGATCTCTCCAAAGAAAGCGGCCTCAGCCGCTTCCAGGTGCTGCGCGGTTTTGCCAGGGCGACCGGCCTGACGCCGCACGCCTATCTCGTCCAGGCCCGCATCCATATCGCCCGCCGGCTGATCGCTCAGGGCATGCCGCTTGCGGAAGCGGCTTTTGCCAGCGGCTTTGCCGACCAGAGCCACATGACGCGTGTCTTCGTGCGCAAATACGGTCTGTCGCCGCGCCTCTATGCCGGCGCTTTTCTCTGAGCGATGCCGGCATGTCGAGCTTCGTCACCGGCACGGCGATGCTGGCGGATGCCGGGGTTTCGATCAGCAGGATGTCGGGTAGGTGATGGAGAGATCAGTCCTCCGTGCTTGAGGTACAGCCACCCGCCCTCGTCCTTCGAGGCTCCGGCCTGCAGCCTGCGCGCCTCAAGATGAGGGCTGATCGTGGGTACCGCCGGCTGCCACCTCTCTCCAGCCTCATCCTGAGGTGCCCCGTAAGGGGCCTCGAAGGACGGGGCTGGCCGCCGCGCTTTAGTTCTTTGTTTTGTGCCTGCAATTTCGTTCAAGACCCTGATCCATCCCTGCTGTTTTCTCGGCGCTTCCAACAGGAGACGCTGAATGTCGAGACAGGTTCTTGGGTTTTTCTATCTGGCGCTGGCGATGCTGACAGTCGGAAGCACTGTGATCGCAAGCAAACTCATCGCGTCGGGTCTGCCGCCGTTCGGCGCCACCGCATTGCGCTTCGCCATCGCCTTTCCTGTCTTGCTCCTGCTGATGCGGGCGACTGGCGCGCGGCTGCCGAAACTCTGCAGGGAAGACCGCCTCATTCTGCTAATCCAGGCGGGGGCCGGCAGTGTCGGTTATACGACGCTGCTGATTTCCGGCCTCAGCCTGACCTCGGCGGCCGATGCCGGCGTCATCGTCGGCACGCTGCCGGTCGTGTCGGCCGCAATCTCCATCCTGCTGCTTCGCGAACGGCCGCAGCGTGCCCTGCTTCTGGCCGTGGCGCTTGCGACGGCAGGCGTGCTATCGATCGCCTTCACGCCGGATGCGGCCGGAGGATCGCTCTCCGGCAATGCATTGATCTTCCTGGCGGTCGTCTGCGAGGGACTGTTCATCCTGCTGAACAAGAAGCTGAAGACGGAGATTGCGCCGCTTGCCCAGTCGGCGCTGATGACCGGCATCGGCTTCATCGTCGCCGCCATCCCGGCCATTTTCGAAGCGCCTTTCGCACATGGCATTTCGACAAGCGCTGTCGCCGCCGTCGTCTATTATGCGCTGGTGCCGACAGTCGGCGGATTTCTGCTGTGGTATGCGGGGGCAGAAAGGGTGAGCGGCACGGAGGCCGCGCTCTTCACCGCGCTGGCGCCGGTTTCCGCCGTCATGCTTGCCTTCATCATCCTTGGTGAGCCGGTCGGGCTCAGCCAGATCGCCGGCATCGCCTGCGTGCTTGCGGCCGTGCTCGGACTTGCCTTTGCCGGGAACCGCACCGTCAAACTTGCCGGGGGGAGATAGATCATGCAGTTCAGCCATTCCGATGCCCTATGGCAGGCCTTTCCGGAGCTTCGCGCCGGCGCGCTGCATGCGGGAGGCATCCATGCGGGTGCCGATGTCGAGGCGGCGATCGCAGACTTCAACGCGATCGCCGAGGGCCGCCTGGCCAAAGCGCAGGAAGGCGAATTCCCTGAAATCCAGGCTTGGCGGCGCGGCTTTTCCCGCATGGGGCTGAAGCCGACGCAATATCGCTGCGCTTCCGAGGCGCTGCTGCGCCGCTTCCGCCAGGAATATGCGCTGCCGCGCCTGCATCCGCTCATCGATCTCTGCAATGCGATTTCGCTCGCCTTCGCCATTCCGATCGCCGTCTTCGACGCTGAAAAGATCGCTGGCGATCTCGAAGTCCGGCGAGCCAAGGGTGACGAGACCTATCTGACCTTCGGCGGTGAAATCGAGCATCCGGAGGTGAACGAAGTGATCTTCGCAGACGATGAGCACAGGGCACATGCGCGGCGCTGGACGAACCGGCAGAGCGGGCTTTCGGCGGTGCGGGAGACGACGTGCTCGGTGCTGATCGTTGCCGAGGCCCTGCATGCCTCCGCCGGCGACGATATCGCTAGGCTGGTCGAAACAGTTGCGGATGCGCTTGCACGTCACTGGCCGGTGGTGGCGAAAACGGCGATACTCAGTCCGCTATCGCCGCGCTTCGAATTCTAAGGGAGCGAGACTTCAGCAAAGGTGGTGTTCCGGGCCTTGGGTTGGCGGCATGCCCGCCCTATCTCTAGGCGATCGATAGCTTCTGGAGACGAACCCGATGTCAGACAAGTCGTTCAAGATTCCGGGGCCGGATCATCCGATCACCGTCGAGCACAATCCCTCCCGCGTCGTCGTCACGCTCGGCGGCAAGACGATTGCCGATACGCGCGATGCGCTGACTCTGTGCGAGGCCTCCTATCCGCCGGTGCAATATATTCCGCGCAGGGATGTGGACATGTCGCTGCTTCAGCGCACCGACCATAGCAGCCATTGCCCCTATAAGGGTGACGCCTCCTATTACAGCATCATTCCGGGCGGCGAGCGCTCGAAGAATGCCGTCTGGACCTACGAGGCCCCGAATGCCGCGGTCAGCAGCATCAAGGACCATCTCGCCTTCTATCCCGACCGTGTCGACGGCATCGAGGAGATGGCCTCTCCGGAAGCCGGCGCCTTCTGACGTCACGCATGACATTGAACCCGTTCCGGCGGAACATGTTTGCCGCCGGACCGTTAGGATCATCTAGCGGGGAGATGTGTCGTGCCAAAATTCTATTTTCAGCTCTTCGATCGTGATGGCGCCGGGACGACCGAGACGGCATATGATTTTGAATCCATCGAAGCTGCGAAAGCGGAGGCACGGCGCGTCTTGGCGGAGATGGCCACCGAAGGCCTGCCGGCAGCACCTCTGAACATGATGTCGGTGGAGCTCTTCGATGAAAGCCGGCGCCCTCTCGCGGAAATCCGGCTGATTCTCGAAGAAATTGCGAAACAGCCACGATAGGCACGCCAAGCTGTGAATGCCGGTCGCTCGAGCCAAAGCAATCAAAAGACTATGTCAAATTTAATTGCTGGCTATGAAGGCGGGTCTTAGCGTCGCGCCAACGACCGAGTCGGATTGATGCGTAGGAGTGACCGGCGGCAGCCCTTAAACGGCGACCGCTATCGTAAGACGTCGAGCCATTCATTGTTGAAGACGAGGCTGGCAACCGTGACCGGATCGCCGCTCTCGTCACGAACCGTGATGGCGATGGTCATGCGATCACCCGCGGGCAGTTCGTCGCGGGCCACATCCAGCAGGATGCGGGTCACTTCTTTCGGAATGTCTTCACGAGATCTGAGCTCGGTGCCGTGCTCATCGCGCGTGGGACCTTCCCCGTTGTGTAGATCGAAATAGTAGCGAGCCATGTTTTTTCCCTGCGCGTCACAGGGAGAAATCACAGATGAAGACAATTGTTCCAGAGGCTAGGCATTGATTCTTATAGAAAATATGGGTCGCAGCGAAAATCGGTCGGGCTCCAGCGATATCGGCGGGCAAGACCGTGATTGAATCCCTGCTGCTGAACCTCGGAAGCCGCGATGTGCTGTCGGCCGAAGAGGAAAGCCATCTCAGAGCGATCATCGTCAAAGACAGGTATTTTGCTGCCGGGGAGGATCTCGTCTCCGAAGGGAGCCGACCGGGCTACAGCACGCTGCTGCTCGATGGTTTTGCGGCGCGCTATAAGGTGATGGCCGATGGCAGCCGCCAGATCACCGCGCTGCATGTCGCCGGCGATTTCGTCGATCTGCATGCTTTCCCGATCAAGAAGATGGATCACGGCATCGTCGCGCTGTCGTCCTGTCATGTCGCCTTCGCCGATCACGCTGATCTCAAGGCGATCACCGAGCGAATGCCGCATCTGACCCGGCTGCTCTGGCTCGATACGCTGGTCGATGGCGCCATCCACCGCGAGTGGATCGTCGCCATGGGCCGGCGCTCCAAGCGTTCCCATATCGCCCATCTCGTCTGCGAACTCTTCGTGCGGCTGCAGGTGGTGAAGCGGACGCGGGGCGCGAGCTTCCAGTTTCCGTTGACGCAGATCGAAATGGCCGATGTGCTCGGCGTCTCCGTCGTCCACCTCAACAAGACATTGCAGGCGCTGAGGCGCGAGGGCGTGTTCATATGGGAGAACCGGACGATCACCATCGTCGACTGGGAACGCCTGCAGGAAATCGCCGAATTCGATCCTGGCTATCTCAGCATCTTCCGGGAACCGCGGTGAGAGGTATCACACAATCCGTTGACACCAGTTCATTGCGATTGACAATTCATCCATTCGGGCAGAACACCGCTCCGACCTTGAAAACTCTCATAAAGGCCGGCGCAGCCTTGGCCGGCCGGTGACATCGCAATGGACATATCCCAAAGCCCGGGGAGCGTTCTTCGCCACCCCGGCTATCTGAACTTCGCTGCCTCCCGCGTCTTTTCCTCGCTTTCCTTCCAGTCCATTGGCATCGCCATGGGCTGGATGATCTACGAGCAGACGCACAGCGCCTTTGCGCTCGGCCTCGTCGGCTTGTGCCAGTTTTTGCCGATGGCGGTGCTGACCTTCGTCGTCGGCCATGTCGCCGACCGGTTCGACCGGCGGCGCATCGGGCTTGTCTGCCAGGTGATCGAGGCGGTGACGGCGCTGGTGCTGGCGGTTGCAACCTGGCAGCAATGGCTGACGCCGGCCGGCATCCTTGCCGCCGTCACCGTGCTCGGCGCCGTCGTCGCCTTCGAGCGCCCGACCATGGCGGCGCTGCTGCCGAACATCGTGCCGGCCTCGATGTTGCAGAAGGCGGTCGCAACCTCGACCTCGTTGATGCAGACGGCGATGATCATCGGCCCCTCGCTCGGCGGCCTGCTTTATGGTCTCCACCCCGTCGCGCCTTTTGCTATAGCGGCGCTGCTCTTTGCCGTCGCAAGCTTCAACGTCATCTCGATCCGCATGCAATGGAGCCCCGCCAAGCGTGAGCCGGTGACGCTCGCCTCGGTCTTTGCCGGCGTCTCCTTCATCCGCAGCCGGCCGGTCATGCTCGGCACGATCTCGCTCGATCTCTTCGCAGTGCTGCTCGGCGGCGCGACGGCGCTGCTGCCGATGTTCGCCAGCGATATCCTGCATGCCGGTCCCTGGGGCCTCGGTTTTCTGCGCGCGGCCCCGGCGGTCGGCGCCCTCGCCATGTCTATCGTGCTCGCCCGCCGGCCACTGAGCAGCAATGTCGGACGCAAGATGCTCGCCGCCGTCGCCGTGTTCGGCGTCGCCACCATTGTCTTCTCGCTCTCCACCAACATCGCGCTTTCCGTGCTGGCATTGTTCGTCATCGGCGCGTCCGATACGGTGAGCGTCGTCGTGCGCAGCTCGCTGGTGCAGCTTCTGACGCCCGACGAGATGCGAGGCCGCGTCAGCGCCGTCAACTCGCTGTTCATCGGCACCTCCAACCAGCTCGGCGAATTTGAATCCGGCATGATGGCGGCAGCCCTCGGGCCCGTCGCCACAGGCGTTGTCGGCGGGCTCGGCACGATCGTCGTCGTGCTGCTGTGGATGCGGCTCTTCCCGGATCTCACCAAGGTCAAGACGCTGCAGGGCTAGCGCATGTATGACGCGTTGAAAGCGGTGACCGCTCCCGTTAGGTTCGGCCCAAACATCATTCGGCGGAGCCGCGCGTGACGACAAATTTTCTATCCTGTGTGCTTGCTGCGATTTTCACGTCGGTGCCGGCCGTGGCGCTGGCCGAGTGGCAGGCGGTCGAAGAGGTGCGGCCCTATTCGATATCAGGCACGTCGGGGGCCGGGCTCTATGCTTCGATCGGCGAGCGTGGGCCGAAAGCGGGCGGCTTCGGCCGGGCAATCGCGCATACGACGTTCAAGCTGACCTGGACCAGGAAATACGAACCGCAGGGAAATGCCTGCGTTATCGTGACCAATCGGCCGAAGCTCATCATCAGCTATACGCTGCCGAAACCATCTGCTGAGCTGCCAGCCGCCGTGAAGAGCAACTGGGAGGCCTTCATATCAGGTGTGCAGGCGCATGAGCGGGTGCATGGCGAGACCATCAAGGAGATGGTCAAGGAGATCGAGGCGACAAGCATCGGCCTCACCGTTGCCGACGATCCCGATTGCAAGAAGATCAGGATCGAGCTGACCCGCCGGCTCGGCGAGATCTCCCAAAGACAGCGCCAGCGCGGCCGCGACTTCGACAAGATCGAAATGGGTGATGGCGGCAATATCCAGCAGCTCATCCTCAAGCTGGTCAATGGGCCGTGATTGGCTGACGCGGATAACGGGCGAGCTTCTCAAAGCGGTATAGACGGAAAGCGTCGGGCAAGGCTATCAGGCCGCAGCCAGATGCATGGCCGTCGCCTTTCGGAGTGGGCGCTTCGTCGCTGTCAAGTCTCGGTGGGTGCGTTCAGGTCGCGGACAAGGGCGATCAGCTGTGGCAGCAACTCTATTCGATACCGCGGCGAGGGCAGCGAAGCGGGCCAGGCGTTTTTCGGGCCGAAATAGACGGCATGCATGCCCGCGCTGTCTGCTCCCAGAATATCGGCCTCGGGATTGTCGCCGACGAAGAGACAGTTGTCGACGGGCAGGTCGAGACGGCCAGCAGCCAGCTCGAAAATTTCCCGTGCCGGTTTACGAAGGCCGACATCTCCTGAAATGACCACCAGGTCGAGCCCTTCGTTCAGTCCCGCCGCCGCGATTTTCGGTCGCTGAACATTGCCTTCGCCATTGCTGACGACGCCGACCAGAGCGCCATATTGCTTCAGCGCCGAAATGGTCTGTTTTGCCCCTGACATGGGAACAGCCATGCCGGGATATACTGTCTCGAAGTCGTGGAAGAGGGCTGCTGCAAGCTCGGCTGGAAGACCGAATGTCTCCGCCAGGCGCGGATAAAGATCGCGCTTCCTTACCAGGCCGGCCTTCTCCAGCTGCAGGAATTCAGCGATGTAGCGCTGTTCGTCGACGCCGTGCTCGCCAAGACGAAACCGCTGATATTGGAGCGGCAGGAAGGTGAGGACGGTAGCGGTCTTGTCGATGAGGGTCTCGTCAAGATCAAAAAGGACCGCTCTAATCATGGTGTCCCGCCCGATGCTTACTTGAAGGATTGTTCTGCAAAGTCGGTAGAGCCGAAAACCGGATCGGGGTCAAACCTCACGAATTGAATGAACGATCGACTCTGGCGCAAATCACAGATGAAAAAGGCGGTCGACCGCTTCATCCCTGGACCTGTTCGACCGCCCTCCTATCTCTCCCGCTAACGAGGGCAGGTGGAGGAGAAGCGCAATGTCCTATGTCGACGGTTTCATCGTCGCGGTGCCGAAAGAGAATATCGAGGCCTACAAGGAATTCTCGACCTTCGCCGGCTCGATCTGGAAGGAATATGGCGCGCTCGAATATGTCGAATGTATCGGCGACGACGTGCCCTATGGCGAATTGACCTCCTTTCCCCGCGCCGTGCAGGCGAAGGAGGAAGAGGTGGTGGTGTTTTCCTGGATCGTCTACGGCTCGCGCCAGGAGCGCGACGATATCAATGCCAAGGTGATGGCCGATGCCAGGCTCAAGGGCGATCAGTGGCAAATGCCGTTCGACGGCAAGCGGATGATCTACGGCGGCTTCGAGACACTGCTCAGGCTTTGATGCCGCTTTGCCAGAGCGCGTGTAGACTTGCGTGAGGCAAGCATTGACTTGGCCGTCACGGCGCGCCAACTCCCGCGAGATGTCATCTCGAAGCAGGAGAACGCCTTGGCCCAGACGATCCTCACCTTGTCCACACGCGGACAGGGCCTTTACGAATTCACCGACCAGGCGGAGGCCTTCGTCAACGCATCGGGGCGGGAAGAGGGGTTTCTCACCGTCTTCGTGCGCCACACATCCTGTTCGCTGCTGATCCAGGAAAATGCCGATCCCGATGTGCGCACCGATCTTCTCGCCTTCTTCCGCCGCCTCGTGCCGCCGGCCTCCGATCCCGACATGGGCTGGATCGTGCACAGGGCCGAGGGGCCGGACGACATGCCGGCGCATATCAAGGCGGCGCTGACGCAGGTCTCGATCGGCATTCCCGTCGCCAGGGGGCGTTTGATGCTCGGCACCTGGCAGGGGCTTTATCTTTTCGAACATCGCGACCGGCCGCACCGGCGCGAAATCGTGCTGCATCTCTGCACCTGAAATCGTTGAATGCCAGATCCCGATCATCATCCGGATCTAGATCGAAGAAGGAGAGCATGATGTCGTCCGAAAACCGCTTACACTTTTCGGCATCATGCTCTTGTGAATGCAAACTGAATGCCCGGTTCGAACCCCATTCAGTTTGCTGGGTCTACTGTCGAGACAATCCCTGAAGGGAGAGCTTGGAATTCAATCGACGGAGACACAACATGACGCATTTCCTGACCAAGGCTTCGCTTGCCGCTCTGCTCGCCCTCTGCACCATTCCGGCCACTGTTTCCACGGCCGCCGCCGCCGGACCGCAGACGAGCTATATCGTCGAGGCGCAATACCATCGTCCGATCCGCGGCTGCTCGCCGATGCACGCGGTGCGCAAAGCGCGTGATTTCGGCCTGCGGAGAGCCCATGTCACCCGCATGTCGCCGCGGGTCGTCGTCGTTGCCGGGCGCGACCGCCGCGGCTGGGACAGGATCACCTTCGCGAATGTCCGCGGCTGCCCGCTGATCCGGCGCTGAGGACTCCGCGGCAAGCGCCGATGCGGCGCTTGCCGCCCGTTTTTGCCTTGACGGTGACACTTTCAGCCGTCTCTTCTCTGACCTGTATGAGTGATTCTCAAATGACGCTTCGGCGTCATGCGGAGTAGTGGAGGGCGGCTCGACCGCACCGACTTTCAAACGAAAGGTTTTTCGATGATGCAGTTTCTGGCAAAGGCGGGTCTTGCCGTCATGCTGACAGCCGGTACTCTTGCCGGCACGGTGGTCCCGGCCGCCGCTCAGTTGAATATCATTATTGGCGAGCCGGACCGTGGTCCGCCGCAAGATTACCGCCGCCCGCCGGGCCGCGACCGGCCGTCGCGCGGCTGCAATCCGCAGCTCGCCGAAAACCTCGCTCGCGATTACGGCTTTCGTCGCGCCAGGGTCGTCGATATCACGCCGCGTCGCGTGATCGTCCAGGGCTGGACGCGTCGTGGTCCCGGTGAAATGAGCTTCGGCAATGTGCGCGGTTGCCCCGCCCTGCGCCGCTGATATCAAACAGAATACCGCCTCGTCTCCCCGATGCGGCGGCCACAACCGCCTTTGCCAGTCTCCCCGGATCGGCAAGGGCGGTTTTCTTTTTGTCGGATTCTTTTTGCGCTCGGTTTGACTGCGCTCTTTCCTCCGGCGTCATCGTGGGTCTTGTGTATGAATCCAAGACCCCTCCCCAACCCCTCCCCACAAGGGGGAGGGGCTTAACCTGCCGCGCCGCCTCGCCACGCGATTAACGCAACAGCGAGTGCGGTCGAAGTGCGACAGTGCCGCAGGCTAGCCCCTCGCCCTTGTGGGGAGGGGTTGGGGAGGGGTGAGCGGCAGTCGCCGGCGCGAACCGGACAGCAGTGGCCTTGTGCCGAGGATCAACCGAGGCAAATGCTTGGGGCACAAGCCCGAGCATGGCGAAAGGGTAATTGGCCGACTTTGTCGGCAGTCTGAGCGCCGCGCGTCTGGAAAGACACGCGGCGCTTTCATTTTACTGCTCGATGGCGAAGGTCACGGTGACGCTGACATTGTAATTGTTCTCGCCGCCCTGGACGGGAACGGCAGCGTCGGAGGCCTCCTTCATCATCGTGGCGCGATAGACCGGCTGCGGCATTGCGCGCGGCACATTCTCGTTGATCTCGAGGATGCGGCCGAGCTTGACGCCGGCGGCTTCGCTCAGCGTCTTCGCCCTCTTGACGGCATCGGCGACCGCATTCTTGCGTGCCTCTTCGATCGCTGCGTCCGGCTTGTCGTTGGTGAACTGGATTTCGCCGCCCTGGTTGATGCCGAGGGTGACGGACTGGTCGATCACCGCGCCGAGCTTGGCGAGATCGCGCAGCCTGACGGTGACCGAATTGATGGTCTGGTAGCCGATCAGTTGCGGCTGCTGCTGCTGGCCGTCGACCGGCTGCGGATAATTGTACTGCGGCTGGATGGAAAAGCCTGAGGTCTGCAGGTCGCGCTCGGCGATGCCGCCGCTCTTCAGCGCGGCAAGCACGTCGTTCATCGCCTTGTTGTTTTCGTCGAGCGCTTCGCGGGCGGTTTTCGCCTGTTTGACGACGGCGAGATTGACGACGGCCATATCGGGAGCGACGGACGATTCGCCATCGCCGGTCACCGAAATCACCGGCTCGCGCGGTTTTGCCTCCTGCGCGAAGGCGGGCGCTGCGGCGGCGAGCGGCAGCGCCAGAAGGGCGGTCATCAGGACAGTTCTGGTATAGATCGGCGCCATGTTTTCATTCCTTGGTTGTCGTTTCCCGGAACAGCTTTCTGTCGGTTGATTGTGAAGCTATTACGGCGGAAAAGACAGGCGCATGCGTAGCAAGAAAAAAATCTAAGGGGCGCATGCGTTGGAGCTTGAACCCGGAGGACGTCCGCCGACCTTAAAAGCCGAAATGGCTGGATCGGAACCGACGGCTCACTATCATATGGCGACCACCAACGACGAGGAAGCAATGTTCGAAACGCTCGATCCCGTCCCGTCCGAGATCGCCACCGCGATTTCCGATGGCCTGAACGCCTTCAACGAGAGCGCTGAGATCAGACGCGAGGCCTTCGCCATCGTTTGGCGGGAGAACGGGGGGCTTATCGCCGGAATAACGGCGTCCGTTTCCTTCTCGGTTCTTTTCATCGGCAATCTGTGGGTCGCTGAATCGCTGCGTCTCAGCGGCATCGGCCGGAAGCTGATGGCGGCGGCGGAAGAGGAAGGGCGCCGCCGCGCCGCGGTCGCGGCCTGCGTCGACACGCTCTCGACCCAGGCCCCGGATTTTTATCCGAAGCTTGGATATGTCGAATTCGGCAGGGTCAGCGGGCATGCCGGAGGCCGGCCCGTTGACCGGATCTGGTTCCGGAAGGAATTTGCCGCCGCAACTTGATCAGAAGTCGCTGGCGGCTTCCCATCAGATATCAACTGAAATGATATTGGAGGACGTAATCGCGGGGGCAGACGAGCCGGTTGACTCGCCAATTGTCCTACTAGGCGCCGAAATCGTCCATGAAGGATGGATGGATAGCGGGCTTGCGCTCTTCGCGTGCGTCGCGAATACGCTGGGGAACCGCACCGAGACCAGCGACGAAGCGGGTCAGGAGATTGCGGTTGAAAAGTTTATGTATGGCACTCATGGCAGTTCACTCATTCTTTTTTTTGTTAGCTGGCAGCATATATTTTGCCCAGGCTGCCATAACAATGGGCAATTTTGCATGACAGTTATGTGACGGTGCATGGCTTGAGGCAGTGGGGCTGAAAAACGATCACATTGGCGTTAGAAGGGGGCCGCTGAGGCTGCTCAGGCCCTATAAGTCCTCGCCTACCCTCGTGATGGCGTGGTAAATTGCAATCTTGGGCCAAAGATCCCCTCCGAAGGAGAAGCTCAGATGAACCGATTTTTCGCATTTGTCGCGACTGGAACGCTGATCAGCCTTGCCACGATCATGTCGGGCTGCACTTCATCCGGAAGCCTCGACCAGACGTCGTCGATCGGCGGCGGATATTATGAGCGTCAGCCGCTTAATCCGGCGTGTGGGGGTGGGTTCAGACCGAGTGATGGGCGTTCTTGCAGTTATTAGATGGCGCGATACTTGTCACGACCACTTTGGCGCATATGTTCTCTAATCGTATAGTTATGCGAGTGTGTCTTTAGCGTTGCATCTATTTGTTGAGTTGGCTGTATCCTCTGGCGTGTTGTAAGACATGGGGTAAACGAAAATGAAGCTAACGATCGCCACCACTTTTCTAGCGCTTGTCGCAACGACCGCGCTTGCAGCGGATGCCGTAGAGTACATCCCGGCCGCACCCGTTGCGGCTGCGCCGGCTTTCACCTGGTCAGGCCCGTATCTCGGTATCGATGGCGGCGCCAGTTGGCTGAATGGTGATTTCAGCGTCGGCGGCGCCAGCGATTCTCAGGATTTCAACGGCGGCGTCTTCGGTGGATTTGTGGGTTACAATTTCCAGTTCGACAACAACTTCGTTGTCGGTATCGAGGGCAACCTCGAATACAACTGGAACGAAGAGGAAGCGCTGGGCGCGGACGTTGGGACCGATTGGGCCGGCGCTGTTCGTGGCCGTGTCGGCTACGCCTTCGACAGAGCGCTGCTTTACGGCGCAGCTGGTTGGACCGCCACGCGCGGATATGTTGACCTGCCGGGACTCGACAAGGAAACGGAGACCTTCAACGGTTACACCGTCGGCGCTGGCGTCGACTTTGCCATCACCAACAACATCTTCGCCCGCGGCGAGTATCGGTATAATGACTTCGGCGAGAAGGACATTCTCGGCGTAGATGTCGACCTCGATCAGCACGAACTCAAGTTCGGAATCGGCGTGAAGTTCTAAGATTGGCTGTCGGATCAGCAGGAGGAAAGCCCCGCCGGAAAAAGCGGGGCTTTGTGCGTTTCATGACAATGCCAGGAAAATCCTTCGACTAAGCCCGACTGCAAGTGCCGGTTGAAAAGCGCTCGGTCAAACGTCTAAGCTCCAGACACTGGGGATATGCTAATGGTAACCGTGCGTCGCTCGATCCTGAGCGCCTTCCTTTCCGCTGCCCTTGCTTCCACATGCCTTGCCGATGCCCCGACGTCGTCGGGTACCGGTTTCGCAGTAACCCGGAGCGGCTGACTGCTAACAAACGCGCACGTCGTCCAGGGATGCAAGCAGCGACACTCCAGTCCGGCCCTGTGACCGTGTCGACCCGACTTCCCCGATCGGGCTCCTATCGGGAGGAACTGCCGCTCAACCCAGCCTGTGGGGGTGGGTTCAGACCTAATGATGGGCGTTCTTGCAGCTATAGAATTGTGCGCCGATCGGGCATGATGCAGCCGGACGAAGTCGTGTAATAGTGGCCATCCCCAGAGACGAACCATCGCGGCAATCAGACTTCTCATTTTCCAGCGCTAATAGCTGCACGGACGATCATTGCCGAATCCATCGCGGCAGGCAGGCCGAAGGGCAAAGTCAGCGCTCTGAGCGGTATATCCGACCGAACCCGTCTGCACCGAGTCATTTGAGCTCGTGGTACACGACGATGCCGACATGGCAATGACGAAGATGGCTGCCATGGCTGCCGATAGTTTGCGAGTTTGAAGCATCTCCCCACCCATCTGTCCAAAGTGTCCGAATAATTCTGGCAAGTAGGGCCGATGAGGCGTTCCGATAACTGTCGTTGTCGATCAAGATTCTGTTATTGGCTGAAAACCTCTTCGCCAGCGTTCGCTGCCACGATCAAAGGCTGCCTCGGCCACGCCTACAGATGTCGTTGGTTTGGACAACGATGATATAGGGAGCCGCAGCCGGTTCAAAGGGGTCTCATTCACCCGGTGGATTTCGCTATTTGGTCTATGCGGGGGTCGGCATCAAATGCGAGGGAGCTGGACATTGAGGGTGGGCACCTTCGGCTTGACCGGAAATTAAATGAGCACGGCGTTTTCCTTTCTAGGTTCGTTTGCCACCATTTACATGGGCTGGAGCCTACTCACGTCTCTGTTCGTGCGGACCCGAAGGACGTCCGAATTGAAGCGTGCTTTTCCATCGCGTGCGCCAGACATCTAGTATTAGATAGTCCTAAATTTACCAATTGCAGATAGACGCAAAAGGTGTACTAGTCCCGACCTCTTCAACCAAAAGGGGATATCATGACGAAGACCATCATTGCGATCATCTTGCTTTCGTTTGCCATTCCATCCATCGCTGTAGCAGGGAACTGCCAGACATCGTCCGATCGCGCTTCGGATGGGTCTCGCTGCGGCGGCAGGGCTGCAGATCAAAGGGACGGCGGCGAATAGCCTGTGCTTTGCATGATAGGGCATGTCGGAAGAGCATCCCGCCATGTCCATCACCTCGCCCGACGATCGCATCTCGACCTATAATCAAAGTGGATGGTGATTGTGCGCACGATCGTGGGGATTGAATACCCGACAGGAATCGTGGCGTGGCCGAGCCGGACATCCTCTACAGGCAGATGCCACCTTTGCAAGACCTTTTCAGCAATGCGTGCCATCTCGTCACGTAACCGTCGATCAAGGGCTGATGCACCCGGTCGACTTACTCTACTTCGGTCGCCGAAGAATGGAATATGTCGTCGATTCGCCCCTATCCTGAAAATCCGGATCGAAGCGTCGGGGCTAGATTATAAAACCGCTTGTCATGTAGCAAGTGCCACAGTACGGCATGCCGTAGCTCAATCGCAGATGGTGGTCTGCGCTTGCAGCGGAAGATCGAATCCAATTAGAACTTGCGACTTCAGGTCGTCATTTGCTGCGCGGTGGTACGATGGATGTCTTAACGTTCGAACTCGTCAATTTCCCGTTCTTGCCGGCGCAGGAAACGGTAATGCCTGACGAGATAATTATTCAAGACCCACAGGCAACTCCGCCGCTAGTCCAAATCATCACCATTGCCATTCGGTATGTCAGTCGCATCGAAAAAGAGGGGGACTTGGCAGGACTGTTAGGTACCCTTCAGAGGTCAACTCTCAAAGGCGGCAAAATGATGCGCCCGCAATTGAACGTCGACAACGTCCGTGACTTCGGCCCCAGGTTCGAGTCAGCCTTCGACCACGCTTCGCCGGAAGAGCAGGTCGAACTTATAATTTCGCTCATTGCCGCTCTAGTTGCCGAGACCAAGTATCATGCATTCGGTATCAAGTTCGCTGACACCAGGTTCGGCATTCCGATCCAGGCAGAAATTGCGAGCTATGAGGCCTGGAAAACTGCAAAGTCCCGCTTTAGCGGTTTCGACAAAGCCGTGTCCCGAGTTCTAGAGCAGCAAGCTCAGCAGGTGGAAAAGTTCTCGGCGGATTCCGCCCATGTGCTGCAGGCCGCGAGCAACGAGGTAATCGAGCTCCAATCACGCACTGCGGACGCCATCAAGAGAATATCGGACGAGGAGACTAGGTTTTCCGCTAGCCTCGACAGTTATGGAAACGCCATCGGGATGGCAAAACGCCAGTCGGATCAGGCGGCGGAAGCATCGCAAAAAGCCGCGGAGATTGCGTCGACAGCCGAAGGCAACATCTCCGCGTTCAAGTCGGCCGTTCTTGAGGCCACCAAGATCGATACCGCGAGGAAGCTTTGGGATCGCCGTGCCACGATCAATGCCATCGCTTTTTGGTGCTCGGCGGCCGTCATCTGTGCCTTCCTGATCGTAATCCCGGTGGTTGCTCTCTATCACCTAGACCAAGTGCTCGCGATTTTGGGCCATGTGATGCAGACCACCCTAATCGGCTTCAACGCTGCTACTTTGAGTCCTGCAGCTCTAACCGCTATCGCGATCAACAGGGTCGTCGTCGTAACGGTGCCAATCGCGCTCTATTTCTGGATCGTTCGCCTGCTGGTCCGGTACAATATGAGGGCACAGATGCTTCTGGATGATGCGCGCCAGCGTCATACGATGCTCGATACGTACTTCCACCTGATTGAGAAGGATGCGGCGACAAAGACAGACCGCGCGCTCGTTCTCAATGCGTTGTTCCGTCCTACGCCTGGGCAACAGTCCGAAGCTGTGGAGCCGCCGAACTTCACGGAATTACTCGAAAAGGCAGTCAGCAAAGGCTAGCGAGCTAGGCTGTGGTGACAAATTAACTATTTGAGCCAGAGCATGATGCTTGCCAGCTTGATGAAGCCGAGGAAATTGGCTGCGAGTTTGTCATAGCGTGTGGCGAGGCGTCGCCATGTTTGAGTTTGGCGAAGAAACTCTCGATGCCCCAGCGCTGCTTGTAGGCGATGCGGTTGTAGGCATGCTGATGCTTGCGATGGCGCCGCGGCGGAATGACCGGTTCCCCGCCCTGATCAAGGATGATGTCATGCAGACTATCGGCATCATAGGCGCGATCGGCGAGCACCTGTTTGGCTGGCAGTCCACGAACGAGGTCGCAAGCCGGAGCCATGTCGTTCTGCTGTCCCGGGCCGAGATGGAAACGAACCGGCAGCCCGAGGGCATCCACTACAGCATGGATTTTGCTGCCAAATCCGCCACGGGAGCGGCCGAGAGCCTGGGCTTGCGGTCCCCCCTTTTGCGGCGTCCGCCAGCTGCTTGCGCCTGCGCTCGGATCACGGTGGCATCGATGGACAGCCATTCCATATCCGGATCGGCAGCCACCGCTTCGAATATCCGGTCGAATACGCCTTGATCGATCCAGCGGTAGTACCGCCGTTTGACTGTCTGATAAGGGCCGAAGCGGTCTTCAGGCAGGTCGCGCCAACGCGCACCGGAGCGGGCCAGCCACAAGATCGCATTGAAGAACCGCCGCCCGTCGCTGCGTGGACCCCGCCTGCCTTTGCGACCGCCAGGCACAAACGGCTTCAGCCGCTCCCACTGATCATCCCGGAGAACTTCACCTTCCATCGCTGACCTCCAAAAGTCAGCGTTGAATCTGATTTGCTCCTCAAACGGAATCCCAAATCATTAATTTGTCACCTCAGCCTAATAGCTGCACGGACGATCATTGCCGAATCCATCGCGGCAGGCAGGCCGGAGGGCAAATTCAGCGCTCTGAGCGGTATAGCCGACCGAACCCGTCTGCACCGAGTCGCTCAAGCTCGTGGTACACGACGACGCCGATATGGCAATGACGAAGACGGCTGCCATGGCCCCCGATAGTTTGCGAGTTTGAAGCATCTCCCCACCCCTTACTGGCCAAAGTGTCCGTATAATCCTGGCAAGTAGGGCCAATGAGGCGTTCCGATAACTGTCGTTGTCGATCAAGATTTTGTTATTGTGTGAAAACCCCTTCGCCAGCGTTCGCTGCCGCGATCACGGCTGCCTCGGCCACGCTTGCAGATGTCGTTTGTTTGGACAACGATATAGGGAGCCGCAGCCTGTTCAAAGGGTTCCGATTCACCCCGGTCGATTGCAGATCCGGAGTAGTAGGAGGCTCATGGGTGCGGCAATCAATGCAGAGCGAAGCGTCGCCCGGTCGGCGACGGATTCGCCGAGGTGGTCGCCTTTCACAAAGGAGATAGGACGGCCGAATAGGCGCTCTACTCGAGGACATCCAGCAGCTTGCATTGGCAGAAGGCGCCTCGAGGCGCGGATGCCATATCCAGCGCGCACAGGGTCAGGTCGCATTGAAACGCTTGGGTTCCACGGCAAAAGAACAGCAAGCGGCAACGAAGAGGGCTTTGGAAAACAGGGCAGATATCCTTGTCGCAAGTCTTTCCAACCAGTAGGGAGCTTAAATTATAGGGGGAACAACCTGCGACTGGGAAATTCGGCTTTTGCGCCGGGCCATCAAATTAGAAGAGCCGCCCGGGAAAGCTGAAATATTGCGCTCGGACGATCGGAGCAGAGGAATGTGCGAGTGACAGCAGCAATATTCCGACCCGCCTTATTTCGGGAATGAGGCCGACTATGGGAAGGGACTTTTCGGGCACGGACAGTTCAAAGCCATGCCGACTCGCCTAGAAGCAGTGAGAATAGTCGTAGCACCGTCCGAGGCGGCGCCACCACCGCTACGATCTTCGCACGGCGCTTGCCCATTCCTTGACGTTGATAGTGAGGGGCCAGTTGGGCTCTTCGATTTCGATCTCCGGCGTTTCGGCGCCGGGGAACGCGCCCTGCACCATATTCGATGTCGGTGTTGGGTTCGGTTTGCTTCCGCGCAACGCCGTAATATTGAAAATTGCAAGCCGGCTTGGCCGATGCTGAGTCCTCGCTCACTAAGCCAGAGGAGAGGGTATTCTGGCGTATTGTCCGGGTTCATACTGTTGCCAGAAAGAGATATTCGCAGCAGGGATTTCAGTTATGAGTCGCTTTGCGTACTCAACGCCAACCTGGATCTCGTTGAAAGGTAGGATTGAACTCAAGGCTCTGCCTACATCGGTCAAAATATAGACGCCAAAAGCTGGTTCTTGTCGAGCCAAAGAAATTATCTCACTATTTTTATGGGAAACTGAAACAGATTTTGGGAAAGAAAGCGTGAGACTTCCGAAAGAAGACGCCCATGCTTCTTCTTCGCCCTTTACCTTTATCGTCCCAAACGTGTTTCGATGTCCTGAAGTTCCCGGCTCAACAATAAGGCCGGCAGAAACCAACAATAATTTCTCCTCAAACGAGAGTTCCGGCATGATCGAAATTACTAGAAGATCACGCACACGGTAAGGCATAAGACTTTCGAAAAGGGCGGCCGCCTCCCTATCAAGTTCATCCGTCGCGCGAAGAACCTTGGGGCTGAAGGTACCCGGCTTTCGGATCTCACCCGCTAGGACGCGGCCCCAGCGCTCGCGAAGCTCTTCCGAGGTTGCTGCCTCTGCAAAGTGCTCGAAGCGAGACATGAACTCTTCACTCACGGCTGCAGGTCCGGCTGGGGCTTCGTCATCAGTAGGCGGCGTCCGTCGAAGATCGTCGATCGCTTCTGTAACCACAGCGTCCTTGTTAACCTGCTGACCAGCGATTTTTTTGAAGTGGTTTTCGAAAGCACGGTTAGCGAACGCTTCATCGATTTGCAGTCGTTCGATCCCATATCTCGCCGTCGCCTCAATAAGTTGGCGCTCTCCCTCGGACTTCGCTCGGCGGCGAATATTGATACTTTCGAGCCAAGAGTTACCGAGATCCGCGATGTTCCCTGCCAAGCGGTCGATCGCGGCCACGGCACGACTTTTGGCAGCAGCTTTGACGCCAGTATCAGTAAGCTCCGCAGAGACAGATGTTTCGTTGCTGAGATGATCTTCCGCCATGTATCGCCCCGATTTTATGTGCGAGCACAGCATCGGGTTGAATGCGATTCGTGGCAACGGTGCATCAGCTAGACGAGGCTGTGATGGGCAAAGTGGCGGCTCATAAAGGCCTAAGTGTGGATTACATTGAGAACGGGCGAAAAACAACACTGGACCGATGCCGACTCACTACGTGCATGTTGCGCTACCGATGCAACCAGCAAAGGAAATGAACAATGAAATTCTATGATCAGGACGGTGCGGCCGTCGCGTACGTTGATGAGGATGGCGAGACGATTTACGCGTGGGGCGGGAACCGTTAGCTTATCTCGACGGTGGAAACATCTATTCGTTTACGGGAAGACATGTTGGTTGGCTTGAAGACGGCTGGGTAATGGACCACAACGGCGGGCATTCTTACTTCTCAGCCGCCGCGGCCGGCGGCCAGCTCAAACCACTCAAACAATTGGAAAATTTTAAGGGCTTAAAGGAGTTTCTGCCTTTCAAAAGCTTCAAAGAGTTTGTGCCCCTTAAGCCTTTGCACTCAAACTCTTGGGGACAACGTTTGTTCGGATAAAGGAAAGGGCCAACCGTCAGTCGGCAGCATCGTTGTCTGTTTCGAATTGCATCGATTTTCGACGTGCATCCGCTGTTCGCCGCCGCGGAGTTGCTTGGGTTGAGGACAAGGGAGCTCGGCGACCCCAGGGGCACACAGTTCATGCCATCACTGAAAGACCTCATGGAGTTCATGGGAGCAAGCTGGCCCATTGCCTTGGGTGTCCTGCTCGCGTCCAGCGGTATCCTATACGCGGACAACGTCGCTTCATCCTACTTGGCATCATTGCCAAAATGGGCGCCTGGCGCTGCTTTCGTAGCCGCGCTTTTCAGCGGAAGCGTCCTGATTGTCTCGGCGCTGAAGTCGCTCATCAATCTCGCGAGAAAGCCATTTATGAGAAAGCGGCGTCTCGCATGGCAAGCGGAGCACGTTGCCGGACTTGAAGATCTTCCCGATTCAGAACGATACATACTTGCTTGGGCCATAGCCAACAGCACGCAAGTTGTCGCCGCTCCGTACTTCAACGCCCACGTCAAAGGCCTGATCACCAGGGGCTATCTTCTGACAACTCCCGGCAGTCACAGCATAAACGAGACGCCACTGTTGATACCAGATCATATCTGGAAGGCTTTGAAGGAAGGTCTGCAGGGCGAAAATCTGAGCGCACTCATCGGCGTCCGGCCTTTCGATCGTTGGTGAGCTTCTAACCCAAAGGGGGTGCGTATTTTGCTCTCACTGCGAACGAAGGCCCCGGACGGTAGCGGCCGGGGGCGCGTGCTCACGCGACACCTCGCGGGTCCGGCCGGCGACCGCTCCACTTCAGCCGATGTACTTCGGCTATGGTGGCTTGCTCAATCTCGTTGGCGAGGCTGTATGCCTTGTCGCCATCGATGCCCGCCACGATGTATCGGAGCTGAAACAGACTGGCCTCGTTCAGCGGCGCTTGCCGGGCGTCAGGGCCGGCATAGTGGACGCACTCGGCAACGGCTTCCACCTAGCGCGTGAGGTGACCCGGAGGAAACGCCAGAATGGTCGCCGTCCAGTTTAAGAGATCGAAGAAATCAAGCTGTTGCGTCATGGGGAGATTCTCCTGAGATTGTCGGCAACTCGTCAGCTTGGACATGGCTGATCACCCGGCAGGCGCCGCGACCGTCAGCGCTCCACTGCATCAATGCAAAAGAAGGGCGACAAAGAGCTTGTCTTGCCGATCACCCCGATGCTGCTGGAGATTCTTGCACCGCTCGACCGAACGACGGACTTCGTTTGATGAACGCCTATGGCAATCCCTACAGCGAGAAGTCGCTTACCGGCATGATGGCTCCTGGGGCAGTACTCGCCAACTGATGGAAACTCTCGGACATGACGATATCGAGCATGCGGAGCTCTGCAGCCAAGAGGCCTCACAGGCGATTCTGGCCAAAGACGGCACGAGCAAGGTCACACCACTTGTGCAGGGCAAAAAGAAGCGTGGCTAACCAGTTGGCTAACCACTCTCTAAACACCTTGAAACAAGAGAAAAATGGTGGGCCCGGAGGGACTCGAACCCCCAACCAAGCGGTTATGAGCCGCCGGCTCTAACCATTGAGCTACAGGCCCTTGGCGCCGGTAGCGGCACCGTGATGCCGGGGCAATGGTTCCCGCGAGCATCGGTTCGCTCTAACGCAAATCCGCGGGAGCCACAAGCGGTGAGCGCAAGCATCTGTGGACGATGCATAATTCGTGGGCAGCCACTGGAACCTTCTCGTGCGGGTTACACTTATTCAAGTCACATTCCGCATGAAGAGGGCGATCGCAGATGGTGGCTTTGAACAGTGCCGTGGTGCTCATCGTGGAAGACGAACCGCTGATCCGGTTCAATATCCTCGATGTGCTGGAGGAGGTCGGCCATGTGGCGCTGGAGGCGGCGAATGCCGACGAGGCTCTGGTGGTGCTGAAGGGCAGGCAGGATGTCGATATCCTGTTCACCGACGTCAATATGGCCGGTTCGATGGACGGTCTCCAGCTTGCCAATCGGGTGAGGGCGATGCGTCCGAACATCGGCATCATCATCACCTCGGGCATGGTGCGGCTTGATCCGATGGCGCTGCCCGCCAATACCGCCTTCCTGCCGAAGCCCTATATGCACGACACGCTGATTTCGACCATCAATTCCCTGATGACGTAACGGCAATACACTGATGACAGGACAGGGCGCGCAGCCGCAAAACGGGGACTGTTTTTGCGGCTGCGCGCGAGGCGCCGGGAGACATGCTCGTCTTCAGGCGGGCGGAGGGGAACCGCACCCTCAGCTGAAGCTGCTCTTCAGCGCCTCGTTCTCATGATGGGCCTTTTTTTCGTAGATCGTGAACAGCGCCATCGAGAGGAGATAGGAGAGGAAGGGATCCCCTATCTGCGTGGCGATGTCGCGGGATGCGAGAACATGGCGCTCCAGCGCGCCGATATCCTTCTGTATTGCGGTCTGCGTAGCGGTTTCAGCGAGGCGGTTCATGCTGCCATCTCCAGGAATTGGGTCACGACCGAGCGGGCCGGCACGTGCCTGACATAAAGGGGTAGGGTGAGGCCGAGGGCGGCGCGCATCTTGCGCAGCACCCGGTCCGAGACTTCGAAGGCGCCGCAGCAGACGGGGTATTTGCCGTAGCCGTCTGCACGGCCGAGTTCTTCCACTTCAGCGCCGGCACGCTTGTAGACGCGCTTGAGGTAGGGCTCGTAGTTGGAGATCATCGTATGGATGCCGTGATCGAGCGCGCATTCGCAAAGCGCAAGCAGCATCATGGAGAAGGCGCGGCCGGCGTCGATATCGGGGAAATCCTTGGCGATCGCCTCCTCGTCGATGCACATGCGCGTGCCTTCCCAGATACCGGGGGCGATAAGATTGGCGGCATCTGGAAACGTCTCGCGGAAGACATCGTAGAGAAGGGTCGGGCCCGTCGTCGGCATCAGGCGCATGCCGCCATAAAGGCGGGTGCGGCTGTCGTTGCACCAGACGAGATAGGCGGGAGCCAGCGAATCGTAGCTGTCGCGTTCGTAAGGGCCGATGACGGGAACGTCCCAGCCGAGTGTATCGGCGAAGACCTTCTTTCGCAGGCGAAACATCTGGTCGAGTACGGCAGCGTATTTCTGATACTCATGTGCCTGAATGATAACGAACATTTTGCCCTCCAGCGTTTTCAAGTTCGTGGAAAGCAGAATGGTTCATGCGGGCCGGATCGGAAATTCCCTCAGATGGGCCCCCTCAGATGAGGGGGGGCAGAGCATGTCGCGCAAAACTGTGCCGCGGTTTTGCGACAACGATATGCGTAAAACAAAGAGCTAAAGCGCGAGGAGCGAATCTTTAGGGATTGATGATGCGCAATTGCACGGCCCGGGAGGCGGCGGCAGAGATCGTGGCGCAGCCGAGCTTGAAGCGGGCAGTCTTCAGATAATCGCGCGTGGTGTGCTCCGATATGCCCAATATGACTGCGATATCCTTGTAGTCCTTGCCCAGCGCCGTCCAGTGCAGACACTCGATCTCGCGCGGCGACAATGACGGCACGGGATCGTTCTCGCCATGCAGCTCGTAGACGGCCTTGCGGTGGATCAGATGGGCGATCTCGATCCATTCGTTGCGGCAGCGGCGGACAAGTTCGGTCCATTGCTCGACCGGTATGCGGGCGTTCAGCGACAGGAGGGCGCGGCGCTGCGCCTTGTCGGCGACGGGAATGGAGTAGCCATTGCCGCCGATACCGTGTTTCTGAGCGTCGACCAGCATGGCATAGGCCTCCGGCGTCGGCTCGACCTCGCTCCAGTCGAAGGGCAGCTGGCGTTCGAAGCCCTGCTTGACGATCGGATCGACCTTCACATAGCTGTTCAGCAGGTAGCGGGAGACCCAGGCATCCGGGTAGGTGGTGCGCACGAAGGGCGAATCGATCTTGCTCGCGATCGTCTGGGCGAGATGGTAGGTGACGAAATCGAGGCCATATTCCGCCTGGAGAATGCGGATGGCGGAGTCGACATTGGCCGCAGCCTTGATCTGTTCGAAAGCGGACTCGAACTTTTCGCTGTAGGTATTTTCAATCATTTCCACTGCCCCAATCCCCTCAATCCTACCGCGAGGGCCGTCATAAATACAAGGCATCCCCACATATGCGGGGAATGACAATCCGGGCCCCATCTGCTAGCGCCTGTCATGAGGAGACCTCATATGGACAGCAAGAGACCATTCGAGATTGCCGAATGCCAACAGGCGGCCAAGGGCCTGAAATCCAGCTGGCAGGACATGGCAGGTTCCGAAGCGCTGATCCGCGCGCTCGTTGCCGAACGCAACGGCGACACGCCGCTGGCGCTGTTCTGGACCGAGGTTCACCGGGCGCTCTGCCAGGAAACCAACGCCTTCTGACAATCAGCCTTGCGGAAGAACGGCTCAGGCTTTTCTCCTTGGCTAAACAGCGCACCACCCGGGCGCGGCAGCAAGGAAGTCCCGCCGCCTTTTCATATAACTATCGATGAACACGTCTTCATTCTTGTCGCGATTCGATTCTACGATGGAAGCGTAGGACGATAGCGTTTTCGGATATACGGTTAATAAACCCGCACTATTTCATCGATTTGTGTCAAAACGGGTTGACGAAGAATTTGTGGCAGGAGCAATGCTGTTTGTGGAAACGGTTACACTCCTCACTTGTGCCGCCACTGGCTGCAGAATGTTTCGACTGTCATCACCGATGCGTGGAATGGAATGACTGAAAAGCGCGTGCATCTGGTCTTCAAGACCCATCTCGATATCGGCTTTACCGACCATGCCGAGAAAGTCCGCCGGCAATATCACGAGCGCTTCATTCCGCAGGCGATCGAAACGGCCAGGCATTTTCATGCCGAAAATCCCGACGAGCCGAAATTTATCTGGACGACGGGCGCCTGGCTGATCTGGGACCATCTGAATTCGCGCTCGGCGGGAGAGGTGGCAGCGTTGGAGCAGGCGATCGAGCGCGGGTTGATCCGCTGGCACGGCCTGCCGTTCACCACGCATACGGAGCTGATGTCGCCGGATCTCTTTCGGGCCGGGCTTTCCTATTCGCAGGAGCTCGACCGGCGTTTCGGCAAGACGACGATCGCGGCGAAGATGACCGATGTGCCCGGCCATACGCTCGGCATGGTGCCGCTGCTTTCCGAGGCCGGCATCCGCTTCCTGCATCTCGGCGTCAATACGGCCTCACCGCCGCCCGATGTGCCCGACATCTTCCGCTGGCAGGCGCCCGGCGGCGAGGAGGTGGTCGTCATGTACCAGCGCTCCTATGGCGAGACCTGTTTCCCCGACGGTTTCGAGGACGGGCTGAGCTTTGCCCATACCAACGACAATATGGGGCCGCAGAGCGTGCCCCAGACGGCCGAGGCCTATCGCGAATTACGCGCCCGTGAGCCGGATGCGATCATCCGCGCGGCGACGCTCGAGGATTACGGCGCCATTCTCTGGAGCGCGCGTGAGCGCTTCCCTGTTGTCGAGCTGGAACTCGGCGACAGCTGGATCCATGGCAGCGGCAGCGATCCGGTGAAGACGGCGCGGTTCCTCGCGCTGCAGCGGCTCTACGACCGTTTCGCGGCAGATGGGCTCGACGCGCGGCGCCTCGCCTTCGGGCGCGGACTGGCGATGGTGGCCGAGCATACCTGCGGCGTCGATATCAAATCCTATCTGCGCGACGATAAGGCGTGGTCGCGGGCCGATGTCGAGGCCGCACGCCGATCCGATTATCGCTTCGCCTATACCGAAGCCTCATGGGACGAGCAGCGCGCCTATCTCGACCAGGCGGTTTCGGAGCTCGACGAGACGGACCGGAAGGCGGCCCAGGTCGTGCTCGCCGAACTCACCACGCCTGCCGTCATCAAGGGCGGTGGGCGGGAGCTCCGTTTGCAGACCGGTGGCTGGTCGATCGCGCTCGACGGTGCGAGCGGGGATGTGGCCGAAATCACCTCTCCCGCCGGGCGGACTATCTCCGGCCGCGAGGGCTCGCTGATCGCCTATCGATATGACAGCTACGATGCCGGCGACGTTATCAGGCACATGGAGACCTACCTGACCCATCGCCAGGAATGGGCGGTGCTCGATCACGACAAGCCGGGGCTTGCCCGGTCGGGGGCAGCACTTTCGAAGGTCTTTCTGCCGGCGCTGGAAGCAACGCAAGGGGCGGGCATTCTTCTGTCGATGCCGGCCGAGGCCGTGCAGAAATATGGCGCGCCGCCGCAGGTGATGCTGCATTTCACCGCTGGGGGCGATCGCCTGAACCTCAGCCTGACATTGCACGACAAGCCGGCCAACCGTATGCCGGAGGCAAGCTTCCTTTCCTTCACGCCTGATGGGGCCGGGGTCTGGAATTTCCGCAAGATGGGCCTCTGGCACCTATCGGGGGATATTGCGACAAGCGGCGGCGGACACTTGCAGGCGGTGACAGCAGCACGCGGTGATCTTGCAGATGGTCCGCTGACCATCGAAACCTTCGATGCGCCGCTGGTTGCGCCGCAAGGCTCGGATTTCATGACGTTTTGCAGGACGCTGCCGGATTTTTCCGCCGGCATCCGCTTCAATCTGCACAACAACAAGTGGGGAACCAATTTCCCGATGTGGTGGCAGGGAGATTTTCAGGCGCGCTTCCGGCTCAGGTTCGACTGAGTCACGCGAGCCCCAGCAATTGAGCCGCTCGGTCCCGCGGGATTGAGCCGTCCACAGGATCGCGCCGCGATTGGGCCGCTTCATCCTGTACGGATCAAGCGGCCCGGTCCGATGTGAGAAAGGGTTCAGCCGATGCCAGCGGTTCGGGTGAACCAGCCGGTGCATGGCGCTTCGGGCCGCTGCGGTTTCGGGCGAAACTTCACCAGCACCTCGCGGCCATCGGAAGAGGCTTGCGTGCGCTCCAGCGCGTCGCGTTCGGCAACTGCCTGGCGCCAGTGCTCGTCGTCGCGGCCACTAGGCCGGCCCTGTTCTTCCCAAATCGCGTAAGCTCTCTTGCTGATCCATTCGTGGCGTCTGTCGCTCATATCTATCCGCTCATAAAACTGTTATTCGGCAATTCTATCCTGCAGAACCGGCGGCCGGCGCTTGGCTGCCATCAGCAGGTCGAGTTCGATCGAGGAGGGTCCGAAACGGGTGAACAGGCTTTCTGCCTGCTCGCCTCGCAGGCCATATTTGGAGGCGAATTCATCAAGGCTATAGGGGCGGCCGCGCAGGATTCTGCTTCGGCGCTCCGGTTCACGGATTTGCGTCATTGGTGATAACCCCAGACTGTTTTGCGAATCTGAGAACAAAACAAATTACAGAGACAAAAGTTCCGTGAATTTTCAGGGTTTTTTCGCCTCGCCGTGCCATTCCGGAGCGATCTCAGGCCGGTGGCATAAATTTTTAAGACTGGTGTGGGCGGAGAAAATTTCGTCTAAAACATGCAGGAATATCAGCGTGTTATGGAATTCGCTTCCGCGGCGGCGGATAAATGGGCTTTACCCCGGCGCGTTACTCTATAGAATCAATAGTGTTATTCGGTTCGCAGGGGCAGCAAAACGTTCCGTTCCCCGCGTTGGCGCGACCGATACCGGAGGACTTTGGCTTCAACCCATCAAGAGGAGACAGACATGATGAATGCACTGCCGCCACTTCATGACGGCCACGCGCCGTTCAACCTCCAGCAGCTGTTTCGCGAAGCTCTTTATGCCTTCGAGGAATGGGACAGCGAATTGACCGAACCGATCGTGACCCACGAAGGACGGGTCATCCCCATCAGCTTCGTTTTCGAAGCCATGCGCGAATGCACCGACATCGTGCCGATGAACATCGTCGGCGCCGTCACCGAACGGCTGACCAAGCCGTGGGAGGGTGAAGGCCCGCTCGACCAGATGACTTTCTCGACGGCGGCGCGTGTCATGCGCGTTCTGGTGCGCAAGCGCCTTCACGTCACTGGGGCTGCGGATCTCGTCGCCGTTTCGGCCCACGCGTCCGAAGACCAGGGCCGCGACTGACAAAGTGAGGATCGCGGCTATGGCTGCGATCCTTTCCGCTTTTTGGCGGAACCTCGCTTATTCCCAGCCGTTTAATCCGGCAGGCACAGCCCGCCACTACAGCGCCGCGCGTCTTTCGAGACGCGGAAAGGACCCTGTAGAACTAAATTACTGCGGGCGAGGAATGAGACCATGCTAAAATCCATCGTTCATGAAATCATCGGCACACCCAGGCGTGAGCCTGACCTTCCGCAATCGCTCGAGCAGTTTCGCGATAGGAAACGGGTGCTGATCATCTTCGCCGATGCGCAAGATGACCGCGCGCTCATCCAGGACGAATGGCTGCGCAAGGCGCATATGCGCTTGATCGAGGAAGACGTCGAGGTGTTCAGCATTGCCGGCGGCGGCGCGTTTGCGCTGTTCGACGATGACTGGGACCTCGATGCCGATGATATTCGCGATCGGCTGCAGGGACCGCCATCCGGCGAGTTCGGGCTGATCCTGATCGGCCGCGACGGAACCGTGAAGCTGCGCTCGAGCGAGCCGATGAGCGCCGAGGATATCTTCGCGGCTTTTGAGTTGCTGCCGAAGAAGACGCCCTGGTAGCGTTACGAGATTCCGTTTGAAGCGGGGCGCGGTGAATCATCCGCGCCCGCATCTTTTGCATGTTCAGAGTTCGAAGGCTTCCTTGAGACCCAGGCTCTTGCGTTCGCGCAGGTCGAGATCAGCCTCGATATGGGTGATGTGGTGCAGCATCAGTTGGCAGGCGCGGTCGAGTTCGTTGGCTTCGATCGCCGAGATGATGTCACCGTGTTCGGAATGACCGCAGCTCGATGCGGTCGATTGCCCGTAGAGCGCAATCACCAGCGACGAGCGGGCGACGAGCTCTTCCATGAAGCGCTGCATGATCGAATTGCCTGATATGAGCGCCAGCGTCAGATGAAAATCGCCCGACGCCTTGATTTCGGCGCGGCGCGCAGTCTGGCCGCGCTCGCTCATCAGGCGACCTTCTTCCAGCAGAAGCTGTCTCAGATGCGCGATGTCATCAGGCGTGATCCGCGCCGCGGCCTCGCGCAATATGCCGGGTTCGACCAGGCGGCGGGCAGAAAAGATCTGGCGAGCTTCCTCGGGCGAGGGATAGGCGACGAAGGCGCCGCGGTTCTTCTCGACGCTGACGAGGCCCTCATAGGAGAGCGCCTGCAGGGCGGCGCGGGCAAGCGTGCGGCTGACGTTGAAGAGATTGCCGACATCGTTTTCGGAAAGCTTGGTGCCGGGCGAGAGCCGGCGCTCGACGATCGCTTCGCGAATGGCGTCGCGGATCTGTTGCGCGCCGGTTTCGGCGGAGTCGTCGGCCTGCTGAGCCTTGGCGGCGGATTTCATGAAATTTATTTCCTGATGGTCGGCAAACCATATCCGGCTTCGCGGCAAAGTTAAACACAATTTGCGCCCGAAACGATGGCAAGATTGTATACGATATTTTGCACAAATTGCGCACGATAGCCTAAATCATGTGCAGATCGAGTTGCGCCTATAATTTGCGCTCTCAATTGCGCTGTTGATAAAATCGTTATTTCGCAATGGCTTCCTGTGAGCAACGGAGTTTGGCACGGCAGATGCATCGTCTTTTCCAAACAGGGGAAGGCATGATGTCGAAAGCGGCAGAGATCGATATAGTATCCGTTTCGAAGGTCTATGGCGCAACGACGGCGGTCCATGCGATCAGCCTGAAGATCCCGGCCGGTTCCTATTGCTGCTTCCTCGGCCCGTCGGGCTGCGGCAAGACTTCGACGCTGCGGATGATCGCCGGCCATGAGAGCATCTCGTCGGGCGACATCAGGCTCGGCAATGTCGTCGTCACCGATTTTCCGCCGGCCAGGCGCGGCACGGCGATGATGTTCCAGTCCTATGCGCTCTTCCCGCATCTCGATTTGATCGACAACGTCGCCTTCAGCCTGAAGATGAAGGGCGTCGACAGGCAGGAACGGCGGGCCAAGGCGCTCGAGATGCTGAAGCTGATGCAGATGGAGGCCTATGCCGTCAGGCGTCCGGCCCAGCTTTCCGGCGGCCAGCAGCAGCGCGTGGCGCTGGCGCGCGCGCTGATCACCGATCCGGAAGCGCTGCTGCTTGACGAGCCGCTTTCGGCGCTCGATCCTTTCCTGAAGATCCGCATGCGCGCCGAACTCAAGAAGTTGCAGAAGTCGCTCGGCATCACCTTCGTGCACGTCACCCACAGCCAGGAAGAGGCGATGGCGCTCGCCGACGTCATCGTCATCATGAATGACGGCCGGATCGAACAGGCGGCGGCTCCGCGCGAGGTCTTCGAGCGGCCGGCGACTGCCTTCGTCGCGCGCTTCATGGGCGACCACAATGTTCTGTCCGGCCGGGTGACATCGAGCGAGAACGGCGTGCTCGTCATGACCGTGCCGGAGGGGCAGAGCTTTTCCGTGCGCGGGACGGGCAGGGAAGTCGGCGAGCCGGTCGACATTGGCATCCGCACCGACCGCGTCCGCCTGCAGGTGGCGACCGAATGGACGCTCGGCTTCGACGGCATCGTCTCCAACATCGAATATCGCGGCTCTTCCGTGAAGATCACCGTTATCGGTGCGGGCAGCGACGATTTCACCGTCATTGCCGACGACGGCGACTACTTCGCCCGGCCGGTCGCCGTTGGCGACACCGTCTCGCTCAGCTGGGCGCTCGAAGATGCCGTGCTTCTCGGCCGCTTTTCCGCGTGAGCCATCACCATCAAGAACACTGAACCTTCTATCCAAGAAAAGGGGAACTGACATGACGACTGAAACGACATCGACCAAGGCGGAGAAGGGGCTTTCCCGCCGCACGCTGCTGAAGACGGGTGCTGCCGCCGTCGGCGCCATCGCCGGCTCCGGCGCCATCACCGGCTTTCCCACCATCTGGGCGCAGACGAACATCACGCTTCGCCAGTTCGGCACCGGCGTTTCGAACATCAATGCCATCGCCGAGAAGTGCAAGGCCGATCTCGGCATCACGCTGGAGATGACGGCAACCGATTCCGACGCCGCCGCCCAGCGCGCCGTCACCCAGCCTGACAGCTACGACATTGCCGACATCGAATACTGGATCGCCAAGAAGGTGTTCCCGACCGGCGTCATGCAGCCGATGGACGTCAAGAAGCTGAAATATTACGACAAGATCGTACCGCTGTTCATCAACGGCAAGCTGAAGCCGGAGAGCGTCATCGCCCAGGGCACGGCGCCGCACACGGTCGGTTTCGTCGAAGCGCAGGACTCCAAGAAGTTCGCCAAGGAGCCGACGCAGTGGATGACGATGGTTCCGACCATCTACAACGCCGATACGCTCGGCATCCGCCCCGATCTCGTAGGCCGCGACATCACCAGCTGGGCCGACATCATGGATCCGAAGTTCAAGGGCAAGACCTCGATCCTCAACATTCCGTCGATCGGCATCATGGATGCAGCGATGATCATGGAAGCCATGGGCAACATCAAATATGCCGACAAGGGCAACATGACGAAGGAAGAGATCGACAAGACGATCGAATTCCTGATCAAGGCCAAGGGCGACGGCCAGTTCCGCGCCTTCTGGAAGAGCTTCGACGAGTCGGTGAACCTGATGGCGTCGGGCGAAGTCGTCATCCAGTCCATGTGGTCGCCGGCCGTTGCCGCCGTCCGTTCGAAGGGCATCGCCTGCAAGTACCAGCCGCTCAAGGAAGGTTATCGCGCATGGGGCGGCGGCCTCGGCCTTGCCTCTCACCTCAAGGGGGCGCAGCTCGATGCCGCCTATGAATATATCAACTGGTACACGTCGGGCTGGGTCGGCGGCTATCTCAACCGCCAGGGCTACTATTCCGCCTGCATGGACACCGCCAAGGAATTCATGTCGGCCGACGAATGGGGCTACTGGATCGAGGGCAAGGCTGCAACCGGCGACATCATGTCGCCCGAGGGCAAGGTCATGGAGAAGGCCGGTGCGGTACGCGACGGCGGCTCCTTCGAAGCCCGCATGGGTGCGGTCGCCTGCTGGAACTCCGTCATGGACGAAGACCGCTACATGGTCCGCCGCTGGAACGAGTTTATCGCAGCCTGATCTGCGGAGAGAGGGCGGAGAGCCACTGTCTTTCGCTAACGCTTAAGACGTCGCTTCGCTCCGCCCCCTCATCTGCCCTTCGGGCATCTTCTCCCCGCTGGGGAGAAGGGGGAGCTTGCCGCTCGGCAGCTAAAAAGAGGGCAAGGTTTGCGGCGGCGGAGACGTTGCCGCGATTCTCTTCTCCCCAGCGGGGAGAAGGTGCCGGCAGGCGGATGAGGGGGCTACGCGCACTCTCGTCCCACCTGACTTAATGAGAACGGAGAACCGGATATGGCGACCATCGCAGCGGAAACGGAGGAGGACGGCCAAGGCGCGCGCGGCGGGCGCGGACTGAAGCTTTCCCCATCGGCGATCTCCTATCTCCAGGCGACGCCGCTGTTCGTCATTCTCGGCTTGTTCTTCCTGCTGCCGATCGCCATGATCGCGGTCGTGAGCTTCTGGGACTACGACTTTGCCGGTCTCTATCCCGATTTCCTGACGATGAACTACACCGACACGCTCGGTTCGTGGGTGACGTGGAAGATCTATCTCAACACGCTGAAATTCACCGCGATCGTCTGGGCGCTGACGCTCGTCATCGGTTTCTGGGTCGCCTATTTCCTGGCCTTCCACATCCGCAAGACGTCGACGCAGATGATCCTCTTCCTTGTCTGCACCGTGCCGTTCATGACCTCGAACATCATCCGCATGATCTCGTGGATCCCGGTGCTCGGGCGCAACGGCCTGGTCAATTCGACGCTGATCAAGATGGGCATCATCCCGCAGCCGATCGAATGGCTGCTCTATTCCGATTTCGCCGTCGTGCTCGCCATGGTGCATCTCTATACGCTGTTCATGGTGACGCCGATCTTCAATACGCTGATGCGTATCGACCGGTCGCTGTTCGAGGCGGCGCGCGATGCCGGCGCGTCGGGCTGGCAGGTGCTTTGGAATGTCGTCATCCCGCTCGCCAAACCCGGCATGGCGATCGGCACGATCTTCGTCGTCACGCTCGTCATGGCTGACTTTTCGACGGTGCAGGTGATGTCCGGCGGCCAGAGCGCTTCGGTGGCGCTGATGATGAAGAACCAGATGTCGCTGCTGCAATATCCGGCCGCTGCCGCCAATGCCGTGGTGCTGCTTGCCGTGGTGCTGCTGATGGTCGCGGCCATCCTGCGCGTCGTCGATATCCGCAAGGAGCTTTGAGATGAACCACGAAAAACGCGGCCTGGAATTCTACATGCTGGCGCTCTTCTTCATCATCTTCGTGCTGTTCCTCTACGGCCCGCTCTCGGCGATCCTGATCCTCTCCTTCCAGGGGCCGGATGGCGGCCTGACTTTCCCGATGAACGGCGTTTCCACGCACTGGTTCTTCAATCTGTTCGAGAAGCAGGCGGTCGGCGATTTCGGCGCCTCGTTCCGCCGCTCCTTCACCCTCGGGCTGATGGTGATGGTGGTGACCGTCGTCGTGTCGCTGCTCGCCGGCCTTGCATTCCGGCGCCGTTTCCCAGGTTCGACGGCGCTGTTCTATGCCACGGTCGCCAGCCTCGTCGTGCCGTCGATCATCATCTCGCTCGGCATCGGCGTCGTCTTCCAGGAGGGAGGGCTGAAGCCCGCCTGGTATTCGTCGGCCTTCGGTGCGCATCTGACCTGGACGCTGCCCTTCGGCGTGCTGATCATGTTTGCCGTCTTCAACCGCTTTTCGCCGGCCTATGAAGAGGCGGCGCGCGACCTTGGCGCCAGCTCCTGGCAGACCTTCCGCCATGTCGTGCTGCCGATGATCGCGCCGAGCCTCGTCGGCGTCGGCCTGTTCGGCTTCACGCTCTCCTACGACGAGTTCGCCCGCACGCTGATGACATCAGGCACCTACAACACGCTGCCGCTCGAAATCTACGGCATGACCACCAACGTCACGACGCCGGTGCTCTATGCGCTCGGTACGGTGACGACGCTGTTTTCCTTCACCATCATCCTCGTCGCACTCGGCATCATGACGATGCTCAGCCGGCGGCAGGCAAAGATAAACTGACATGCGCATCCTCATCGTCAATCCGAACACCACGGCCTCCATGACCGAGAAGGCCGCGACCGCCGCGCGTGCGGTCGCAGCGTCAGGCACGGAGATAATCGCGGCCACCTCGCGCATGGGGCCGGTTTCCATCGAGGGACATTACGACGGCGCGCTGGCGATCCCCGGTCTCCTCGCCGAACTCAGAGACCGGCAGCCGGCGGGCTATGACGCGGCTGTGATCGCTTGCTTCGACGATACCGGGCTCGAAGCGGCGCGAACCTTTGCCGATGTGCCGATCCTCGGGCTTTGCGAATCCGCCGTGGTGACGGCGGGCTTTCTGGCGCAGCGCTTCACCGTAGTGACGACGCTGGAGCGATCGCGGGTGCTGATCGACAATCTGGTGCGCCGCTACGGCATGGGCGACCGCGCCAAGGTGCGCGCTTCCGACATCCCGGTGCTCGAGCTGGAAGATCAGGCCTCGGGCGCGATCGGCAAGCTGAGGGCCGAGATCGAGCGGGCTCTTTCAGAAGACGGCGCCGAGGCGATCGTACTCGGCTGTGCCGGCATGACCGATCTGGCGCGTGAGCTGCAGGAGATCTACGGCGTGCCTGTCGTCGATGGCGTCGCCGCCGCCGTCAAGCAGGCCGAAGCCCTGGTGTCGCTCGGGCTTTCCACCAGCAAGCGCGGCTCCTACGCCTCGCCGCTGCCAAAGCCCTTCACCGGGGCGATGAGCGGTTTTTCGCCGGTTATGAAGGTCGGCTGAACCGATATCCGTTTCCTTCGATTTCAAACAGCTCACCGAGCGCGAACGCTACAAGCTGATGATCGGCACCATCATCCCGCGCCCGATCGCCCTGGTGACGACGGGGTGGTCGATCCGGAGAGGCTGCACGTCGATCCGGCCGCGGTCGATGCCATTGCGAGGCTTGGCGGCGATACCTGCGCCACCATCCGCGACCGTTTCGAGATGCTGACGCCGAAACTCTGACATAGAGCATTTCCGTTTCTTCGAGTGACGAAAATGCCCTATTTCTTTGTCTTCGCGCAATTCCGGACGTAAAACCGCTGCGCACATTTGCTGGAACTGCTCCAGGGATATGCCCAAGTTTTTGCTTTACTTTTTCGGCTCCCGCGCAAATGGTCTGCACGGATCATCGCCGCAGAGGAGCGCTTTACCCATGACAATCGAGGACGATCTCGGCCGGATCGCGGAGCAGGAGAAAGTGTTGAGCTTTGACGCCTTCGACCTGACGACGGCATGGCAGCTCGGCAAGCTCCTGCAGGAACTCGCCACCGAGCGCGGCCTCGGCATCGCGATCGACGTGACTTTGCATTCGATGCCCGTTTTCTATGCGGCCCTCCCGGGCGTGACGCCCGACAATGTCAACTGGGTCCGCCGCAAGCGCAACATGGTGCTGCGTTATTTCCGCAGCAGCTATGCCTCCGGCCTGAAGCTGCAGAAGGACGGCAAGACGGTCGAGGATAATGGGCTTTCCGGCGCCGACTATGCGCCGCATGGCGGCAGTTTCCCGATCAACGTCAAGGGTACCGGCTGCATCGGCGCCGTCACCGTCTCAGGACTGCCGCAGCGTGACGACCACAATCTCGCGGTCGAGGCGCTGGCGCTGATGCTCGCCAAAGATCTGGATACGCTGCGGCTCGCCTGAGATGGCTGCAATTTCCGGCAAGCGCCGCATGGGTGATGGCTACGAGCCGCATGTCGACGATGTCGAGGGGAGGCTGATCTATTCGCTTCCTGTCGATTCCGGCCATGTCAGCCTGTCTTTCGAATATGAGATCGAGGCTGGCGATCTGGCTGTGCTGCTCGATGACGCCTATCGCCGGGCGGTCCTGCATTGGGTTCTTCACACCAAGCTTCAGCGCACGATCACCGGCATGGCCGGGGAGATATCGCAAGCGGATTTTCGTGCGCTCTTGTTGGAGATTTTGCATTCGCCGATTGGAGACGTGGAGCGGCTGATTCAGGCGGTGAACCGCGAGCACAATATCCATCTGCAATACTATATCGGTCTAGATCTGGCGCAGGCGCGTTGACAGGACTCGGTATCTCTGGTCTGCCGACGTCCTGCCGCAACTAATCGGTACCGCGCTGCTGGGGCTTTCGCCTCAGAGCTTGCCGCCGGCCTCAGTGATGCCCTTTGTCAGGCTGCCCGTTGCCGGGAAGAGCGGGATGAGGCATGCCTGCAGGGCGTGATAGATATCGCCCTTGCCGGGGAAGAGCGAGTGCGAGGGAACGAGATCCTCCGTCAGCTCCTCGTGCCAGCCGCCGTTCTTGTGGTCGATGAAGGCGCGTTCGATCACGTTCCAGATCTTGCGGTAGCTCTCTTCATGGAAATCGCTCGGCAGGTGCTCGTTGAGGAAATGTGCAGCGGCCGCACCTTCGCAAGCCGGCCACCAGAGCTTGTTGCGCTTGGCGGGCTTGTCGTCCCAATCGAGCGTATAGAAGAAGCCGCCCTTGTCGTTGTCCCAGCCGAGCGCCATGGATTGCGCAAAGAGCGCCTTGGCCGCGTCCGGCATCCATTCAATGCGTTTGCCGCCGAGCGCCCAGAGCTGCAGGATGAGGCGGGCCCATTCCAGCCAGTGGCCGGGCGTCGTGCCGGCCGGGCGGAACATTTCGTTCGGATGATAATACGTCTTGTCGAGATTCCATTCGGCGTCGAAATGCTCGGCGACGCGCCAGTCGACCGAACCGGCGACGCGGTGGATGACGAGTTCGGCGATGCTTTCGGCCTTGGTCAGATAGTCCCGGTCGCCGGTGGCTTCGAAGGCCGCCATCAGCGCTTCGGTCAGATGCATATTGGAGTTCTGGCCGCGATAGGCGCCGCCATCGAGCGGCTGCCAGTCGGCGGTGAATTCCTCGGCGATCGCACCGTGCTTCGCTTCCCAAAACTTCGTGTTGAGGATCTCGGTGATATCATCAAGCATGCCGTCGGCAAGCGGATGGTCGATCGTCTTTGCGGCTGAGGCGGCGAGCAGCACAAAAGCATGGCCGTAGCCCTGCTTGTTGGAATCGACGGGACCGTCATTGTTGAGCGACCAGAAATAGCCGCCGTTTTTTCGGTCGCGATGATGGTTCCAGATATAGTCCATGCCGTGGTCGACGACATCGGCAGCGCCGGGACGACCGAGCAGGGCGCCGATCGAGAAGCAATGCACGGCGCGCGCGGCGATATGGATGCCGCGAACCTGGCCCTCGGCGTCAAGAGGCCCGCCTTCGTCGTCGAGATCGTAGAAGCCGCCCTTGGGGTTGACCGAATTGTGCTGGAAGAAATCGAACAGACCGTTCGCCTGGGTCAGCAGCCAGTCGCGATGATAGGCGCGGGTCGTCCAGTTTCCAAGCACGGCGTTGCCGGTTGCGGGTGCCATGATGCTCCTCCGATTTCGTGCACAAAGCGTTGTAAACGCCTATATAGGCGTCGTGCGAGTCTGTCATCCGGCTATCGCATCGGCCCGAAAATCGGGATCGATTTTCGGAAAGCACGATGCGAAGATTCAAACTGCTACAGCGTCCTTTGCGCGTCTTAAGAGACGCGCGGCGCTGTAGATTTGCAAAGCACGAAATCGACAGGCATATATTGACATAAAGATATCTTTATGTGATTTGGAAGTCTGGTCTTATGACGTCAAGGAGCCCTCCCGTGTTTGACAATCTCTTTGGTCCGGAAACGGGCAAACGTGACGGCAGTGAAGTGTTCGCAGCTTTGAGACAAGCGGCGAGCGAGCGCATCCTTGTTCTCGACGGCGCCATGGGCACACAAATCCAGGGGCTCGGCTATGACGAAGACCAGTTCCGCGGAACGCGCTTCATCGGCTGCGCCTGTCACCAGAAGGGCAATAACGACCTTCTGATCCTGACCCAGCCGGACGCGATCGAAGAGATCCATTACAGATACGCCAAGGCCGGCGCCGATATTCTCGAGACCAACACCTTCTCCTCGACCCGCATCGCGCAGGCCGATTACGAGATGGAAGGTGCAGTCTATGATCTCAACAAGGAAGGTGCCGAAATCGTGCGCCGGGCAGCACAGCGCGCCGAGCGCGAGGACGGCCGCCGCCGTTTCGTCGCCGGCGCCATCGGCCCGACCAACCGCACCGCCTCGATCTCGCCTGACGTCAACAATCCGGGTTTCCGCGCCGTCACCTTCGACGATCTGCGTTCCGCCTATGGCGAGCAGATCGACGGGCTGATCGACGGCGGCGCCGACATCATCCTCATCGAGACGATCTTCGACACGTTGAACGCCAAGGCTGCGATCTTCGCCTGCGAGGAGCGCTTCGAGGCCAAGGGCGTGCGCCTGCCGGTGATGATCTCGGGCACGATCACCGATCTTTCCGGCCGCACGCTGTCCGGCCAGACGCCATCGGCCTTCTGGAATTCCGTGCGCCATGCCAATCCCTTCACGATCGGGCTCAACTGCGCGCTCGGCGCCAATGCGATGCGCCCACATCTGCAGGAGCTATCGGGTGTCGCCGACACCTTCATCTGCGCCTATCCGAATGCCGGCCTGCCGAACGAGTTCGGCCAGTATGACGAAACGCCGGAGCTGATGGCGGCGCAGATCGACGGCTTCGCCCGCGAAGGCCTCGTCAATATCGTCGGCGGCTGCTGCGGCTCGACGCCTGAACATATCAAGGCGATCGCCGAGACCGTCGCGAAATACAAGCCGCGGCCGATCCCCGAGCATCGCCCTTTCATGTCGCTGTCGGGTCTCGAACCCTTCGAACTGACCAAGGACATTCCCTTCGTCAATGTCGGCGAGCGCACCAACGTCACCGGCTCGGCCCGCTTCCGCAAACTGATCACCAACGGCGATTTCACCGCAGCGCTCGATGTCGCCCGCGACCAGGTCGAGAACGGCGCCCAGGTGATCGACATCAACATGGACGAAGGCCTGATCGATTCCGAAAAGGCGATGGTCGAGTTCCTTAACCTGATCGCCGCCGAGCCTGACATCGCCCGTGTGCCTGTGATGATCGACTCGTCGAAGTTCTCGATCATCGAATCCGGCCTGAAGCGCGTCCAGGGCAAGCCGATCGTCAACTCGATCTCGCTGAAGGAAGGCGAGGAGAACTTCCTTGCCCAGGCGCGGCTGCTGCACAATTATGGTGCCGCCGTCGTCGTCATGGCCTTCGACGAGACGGGGCAAGCGGACAGCTACGAGCGCAAGGTGGATATCTGCACGCGGGCCTACAAGCTGCTGACCGAGAAGATCGGCTACCCGCCCGAGGACATCATCTTCGACCCGAACATCTTCGCGGTCGCGACCGGCATCGAAGAGCACAATAATTACGGCGTCGACTTCATCGAAGCGACGCGGACGATCCGCGAGCGCATGCCACTCGTGCATATTTCGGGCGGTGTCTCCAACCTGTCCTTCTCTTTCCGCGGCAATGAGCCGGTGCGCGAAGCGATGCACGCCGTGTTCCTCTACCACGCCATCCAGGCGGGCATGGACATGGGCATCGTCAATGCCGGCCAGCTTGCCGTCTACGACAATATCGATCCCGAGCTGCGCGAAGCCTGCGAGGACGTGGTGCTGAACCGCCGTCCTGACGGCACCGAGCGGCTGCTCGAAGTGGCCGAGCGTTTCCGTGGCGGCGCTGCACGCGAAGGCCGGGTCCAGGATCTTTCCTGGCGCGAATGGAGCGTCGAGAAACGTCTCGAGCATGCGCTGGTCAACGGCATCACCGAATATATCGAGGCCGATACCGAAGAGGCGCGCCTGCAGGCGGCGCGGCCGCTGCACGTCATCGAAGGGCCGCTGATGGCCGGCATGAACGTCGTCGGCGATCTG
The DNA here is from genome assembly GCF_001657485.1 of Rhizobium sp. WYCCWR10014. GTDB lineage: Bacteria > Pseudomonadota > Alphaproteobacteria > Rhizobiales > Rhizobiaceae > Rhizobium. The sequence goes on along the minus strand of NZ_LXFU01000037.1, from coordinate 265,594 downwards.
TTCGGCTCGGGCAAGATGTTCCTGCCGCAGGTGGTGAAGTCGGCGCGCGTGATGAAACAGGCGGTTGCCGTGCTGCTGCCCTACATGGAAGAGGAAAAGCGCCTCAACGGCGGCGATCAGCGCAAGACGGCCGGCAAAATCCTGATGGCGACGGTCAAGGGCGACGTGCACGATATCGGCAAGAACATCGTCGGCGTCGTGCTTGCCTGCAACAATTACGAGATCGTCGACCTCGGCGTCATGGTGCCGGCGACGAAGATTCTCGAGACGGCCATTGCTGAGAAGGTCGACGTCATCGGCCTCTCCGGCTTGATCACACCGTCGCTCGACGAGATGGTGCATGTTGCAGCCGAGATGGAACGCCAGGGCTTCGAGATCCCGCTGTTGATCGGCGGGGCGACGACCAGCCGCGTGCATACGGCCGTGAAGATCCATCCGGGCTACAACAAGGGGCAGACGGTCTACGTCACCGATGCGAGCCGCGCCGTCGGCGTCGTCTCCGCACTGCTTTCGCCGGAAACGCGGCAGAGCTATGTCGATGATATAAGAGCCGAATATGCCAAGGTGGCGGCCGCCCATGCGCGCAGCGAGGCCGAAAAGGTGCGCCTGCCGTTGCCCCGGGCTCGCGAGAATGCCCACAAGATCGACTGGTCTGCCCACCAGCCGGTGAAGCCGCAATTCTTCGGCACGCGGGTGTTCGAGGATTACGATCTGGCCGAGCTTGCCAAATACATCGACTGGACGCCGTTCTTCCAGACCTGGGAATTGCGCGGCCGTTATCCTGCCATTCTCGAAGACGAGAAGCAGGGCGAGGCAGCCCGCGCGCTCTGGGCCGATGCGCAGGCGATGCTGAAGAAGATCATCGACGAGAAGTGGTTCCGCCCGCGCGCCGTCATCGGCTTCTGGCCGGCCGGCGCCGTCGGCGACGATATCCGGCTGTTCACGGACGAGAGCCGGAAGCACGAGCTTGAGACTTTCTACACGCTGCGCCAGCAGCTTTCGAAGCGGGACGGGCGGCCGAACGTGGCGCTTTCCGATTTCGTGGCGCCGGTTTCGAGCGGTGTTCAGGATTATGTCGGCGGGTTCGTGGTGACTGCTGGTATCGAGGAAATCGCCATCGCCGAACGTTTCGAGCGGGCGAACGACGATTATTCCTCGATCCTCGTCAAGGCGCTGGCCGACCGCTTCGCCGAAGCTTTTGCCGAGCGCATGCATGAGCAGGTGCGACGCGAATACTGGGGCTATGCCAAGGACGAGACGCTCAGCAAGGAGGATCTCATCACCGAAGCCTATGCCGGCATTCGCCCGGCGCCCGGTTATCCCGCCCAGCCTGACCACACCGAAAAGGCAACGCTGTTCAAGCTGCTGGATGCTGAAAAGGCGGCCGGCGTGAAGCTGACGGAAAGCTATGCGATGTGGCCGGGCTCCTCGGTCTCCGGCCTCTATATCGGCCATCCCGGCTCCTATTATTTCGGCGTCGCCAAGGTGGAACGCGATCAGGTGGAAGACTATGCGGCCCGCAAGGGCATGCAGGTTTCCGAAGTCGAGCGCTGGCTCGGACCGGTGCTGAACTACGTGCCGCGCAAGACCGAAACCGAGATCGAGGATGCGGCGTAGTCAGCCGTTTGGCGTCGTCCGCTGATAAAGTGATTCAAGAAACGATGAAGCCGGAAAGTGATTCACTTTCCGGCTTCATGCTTTTGAAAATCAAGAAGATTACGTTTTTTGAGCCGATGATGTCGGCTTTGCGATTCAAGTCACCGCGATCGTCAGTTCCGCGACGAAATCATAGGCGTCGCCGCGATAGAGCGAGCGGGTGAATTCCACCGCGCGGCCGGAGCCGAGATAGGAGATACGCTCGATCGACAGGCCGGCCGCACCGACGGAGACGCCGAGAAGCTGGGCGTCGGCTTCCTTCATATTGGTCGCGGAGATGCGCTGCACCGCGCGCACCGGGCGGACCTGGAGGCGTTCGAGTTCAGCATAGAGTGAATTGGTGACGGCTGAGGGATCGGGCAGGAATTCGCCGGAAACGCTGGCATTTTCGATCGCCAGTGGCTGGTCGTCGGCAATGCGCAGGCGGGAAAGGCGGGAAACCTTGACGTCGGTGCCGAGGCCAAGAATCATCATCTCGTCGGGCGAGGGCGTGTGGATGCCCTTGTGCAGCCATTCGGAGCGGGAGGACATGCCGCGGCGCGCCATATCCTCAGTGAAGGAGGTGAGCTGCGACAGGCGTTGCTCGACCTTGGAGACCGGTTTGGCTACGAAGGTGCCGGAACCGTGGCGGCGCACCAGCAGGCCGTCGGCGACAAGATCGTCGATCGCCTTGCGCACGGTGACGCGGCTGACGGCGGCGAATTCGGCGATGTCGCGTTCCGGCGGCAGCGCATCGCCGTGGCCGAGCGTGCCGGTGCGCACGGCCTCTTCGAGCATGCGGCGCAGCTTGACGTAGAGCGGGCCGGTGCCGGCTGCCTGCAGGCGCTCCAGGGACAGGATGGTCGCGAGGTCGTCGCTCATGCCGCACCTCTCTGCCTGTTGTTCAGGAGCTTCACCGCAAGTTCCACCGCGCCCTGCAGGGCATCGCCCTTCGGTCTGGCAAGCAGGGGCTTGTGGCGTTCGGAAAGCCAGGGTTCATAGGCTTCGGCGAGACCGCCGAGCAGGCAGATCGACGGGCATTCGGGCCAGAGCAGCGCTTCGAGACTTTCGCCGATTGCCGTTGCCGCATCCGTGACGATGCCGACCGCCACCGCATCGCCTCCGGCCGCATGTTCGAAGACGATCGGCGCGTAGCGGGCAAAATCCTTCGGTCTTGCCGTATGGGCGAATTCGACGATGCGCTCGGGATCATTGCCGTATTCGGCCATGATCGCTTCGGTGATCGGCGATGCCGGGCGCACTCTGTCATGGGCGAGCAGCGATCGTTCGAGGAGATCGCGGCCGAGGCGAGCGCCGCTTGCCTGGTCGCCGACAACGAAGCCCCAGCCGCCGATGCCGTTCATCCGGCCGTCCTTGCGGGCATTATAGACCGAACCAGTGCCAAAGGCGCCAACGACGCCGTCGGCATCGCCGAGTGCACCCTGCAGGGCGATCAGCGCATCGGTGACGACGCGGCCTTCGGCGAAGGGCAGGGCCGTTTCGATTCGCCTGCCGTAATCCCCGACATTGGCGCCGGCGACGCCGACGACGGCTGCGACGGAGGAAATGGTTTCGGCAGCAAGCCCGGCATCGCGCAGCGCCTGCCGGGCGGATTCAACGATATTAAGACGCGAGTTTTCGAGATCCGACAGGATGTTGGCAGGGCCTGATTTGCCGCGGCCGATGATATTGCCGTTCCTGTCCGCGACCGCGGCTCGGCAGCTCGTTCCGCCGCCGTCTATGCCGATTGCAAGCTCCGTCATCGGGCCTCCGAATATGCCGTTCCCCATGTTTTTTAATACAATACCAAAAAAATACCATTTACCAAGTGGGAATGAGGGGGAAAATCAATCTTTTTATCTTGTTGATTTTACTATATTAAATTTTTTAATGAATTTTCTCCGACCGAAAAGTTAAATTCGGCTGGACAATTGGTATTTTTTTGGCATTAATTCGGCAAAAGGGAACAGCACTTCGAAGCCCACGAAAACCGGCAGTTAAACCAAGCCGGAACCGCTTCGAGGATGATCGAGAGAACGACCCCCGGCCCATCAAGCTGGTGGCGAATTCGGGCATCCATCGGCTTTTCCCATCATTTCGCCGCCCCCCGTGCAGCCGCCGGGAAGGCGCGCAGTCCGGCCGCGGGCGATCCGCCTTCGTGTCCGTCGAGCTTTCGGGACCGGCATTGCTGGCGGTCCTCCAAGGGGCGTTGGGTGTTGCCTCAAACACGCAATTGCTTGTTTCAGATCGAAAACAGCGCCTCGCGGCGCTTAAAACAGGAGAGGGAAATGAAAAACACTGCTCTGAAAAGCCTGCTGCTTGCCTCCAGTCTGCTGAGTTCAGCGGGTTTCGTCCACGCCGCCGACGTCACCCTGACGGTCGAAAGCTGGCGTAACGACGACCTGCAGATCTGGCAGGAAAAGATCATCCCGGCTTTCGAAGCCAAGAACCCGGGCATCAAGATCGTCTTCTCGCCGACCGCGCCGACCGAATACAACGCCTCGCTGAACGCCAAGCTCGATGCCGGCTCCGCAGGCGATATCATCACCTGCCGTCCGTTCGACGCCTCGCTCGAACTCTTCAACAAGAAGCAGCTCGTCGATATCACCAGCCTGCCTGGCATGGAGAACTTCTCGCCGGTCGCCAAGGCTGCCTGGAGCACCGACGACGGCAAGTCGACCTTCTGCGTGCCGATGGCTTCCGTCATCCACGGCTTCATCTACAACAAGGATGCCTTCGACAAGCTCGGCATTTCGGTGCCGAAGACCCAGGACGAGTTCTACGCAGCGCTCGACAAGATTAAGGCCGACGGCACCTACATTCCGCTCGCCATGGGCACGAAGGACCTCTGGGAAGCCGCTACCATGGGCTACCAGAATATCGGCCCGAACTACTGGAAGGGTGAGGACGGCCGCGCCGCTCTGATCGCCGGCAAGCAGAAGCTGACGGATGCAGACTGGGTCAAGCCCTATGAAGAGCTTGCCAAGTGGAAGCCCTATCTCGGCGACGGCTTCGAAGCCCAGACCTACTCCGACAGCCAGAACCTGTTCACGCTCGGTCGCGCCGCGATCTATCCGGCCGGCTCGTGGGAAATCTCGCTGTTCAACAGCCAGGCACAGTTCAAGATGGGCGCCTTCCCGCCGCCGGTTCCGAAGGCCGGCGACACGGGCTACATCTCCGACCATCCGGATATCGGTGTCGCCCTGAACGCGAAGAGCACACATGCCGAGGAAGCCAAGAAGTTCCTCAGCTGGGTGGCTTCGCCGGAGTTCGCCGATATCTACGCCAACGCGCTGCCGGGCTTCTTCAGCCTGAACTCCAACCCGGTCAAGATGTCCGATCCGCTCGCTCAGGAATTCGTTTCCTGGCGCGGCCCGTACAAGTCGACGGTGCGCTCGACTTATCAGATTCTGTCGCGCGGCACGCCGAACCTCGAAAACGAGACCTGGGTCGAATCGGCCAATGTGATCAACGGCACGGATACGCCTGCGGTTGCTGCCGAAAAGCTCCAGAGGGGCCTCGACAGCTGGTTCAAGCCGGCCAAGTGATGTGATCGAGGGGCGGCGTCGGCCGCCCCTCATTCGGCCAGCCGGCCAACTTCTCCCCGCTTCAGGGAGAAGGAGACTCGCAGCGACCTCCCAGCCCGACATGGCATCAAGGCAGGGCAGTTCCTTCTCCTCGCAGCCGGAGAGAGGGTAGGGGTGAGGCGCAATGTTTTCCATCTGCGCTACGCCTTGTGGCCAGTCGACAAGAACAGGCAAAAGCCATGAGCGAAACCGACAACACGGTCGATATCGTCCCGATCAAGCGCCCGGTGCGCTGGCACATCTTCGTCTTCATGCTGCCGGCCCTGATCGTCTATTCCGCCGTCATGGTGCTGCCGCTCATCGAAACGCTCAGGCTTTCGCTTTACAATACGGTCGACGGACAGCCGGCCTTCGTTGGACTGGCAAATTTCAAGGTGCTGTTCGGCGATCCGCGCTGGGCGCGCGATTTCTGGAATGCGCTGGTCAACAACCTGATCTTCTTTGCCATCCACATGTGCGTGCAGAACCCGATCGGCGTGGCGCTTGCCGCCCTGCTTTCGGTGCCGAAGCTGCGCGGCGTCGCCTTTTACCGCACGGCGATGTTCCTGCCGACGCTCTTATCCTTCGTCATCGTCGGCTTCATCTGGAAGCTGATCCTTTCGCCGATCTGGGGTGTCGCCCCATGGATGCTCGATCTCATTGGTTTGAAATTCCTGTTCGCGCCCTGGCTGGGGCAGTCCGGCCCGGCGCTGATTGCGGTATCGCTGATCTCCAACTGGCAATATATCGGCATTCCGATGATGCTGATCTATGCGGCCCTTCTGAGCATTCCGGAGGAAGTGATCGAGGCGGCCGAATGCGACGGCATCACCGGCTGGGCGCAATTCTGGAAAATCAAGCTGCCGCTCATCCTGCCGGCGATCGGCATCATCTCGATCCTGACCTTCGTCGGCAATTTCAACGCCTTCGATCTGATCTATACCGTGCAGGGGGCGCTCGCCGGGCCTGATATGTCGACCGACATTCTCGGCACGCTGCTTTACCGCACCTTCTTCGGTTTCCAGCTGCAGCTCGGCGACCGCTCGATGGGCGCGACGATCGCCACGGTGATGTTCCTCATCATCCTCGCCGGCGTCTCGCTTTATCTCTTCGTCATCCAGCGGCGCATGCGTCGCTACCAGTTCTGAGGAGCGCGCATGTCCAAGGCACGCACATCTCCCATCCGCACCGGCCTCGTGCACCTGGCGCTGAGCGCCTATACGCTGGTCGCGCTGTTTCCGGTGTTTCTGACCATCATCAACTCGTTCAAGGATCGTGCTTCGATCTTCCGCGAGCCGCTGATGATCCCGACACCATCGACCTTCAGTCTGGTCGGCTATCAGACGGTGCTCGGGCAGGGCGATTTCGCCACCTATTTCCAGAACAGCTTCATCATCACGATCGTCTCGATCCTGCTGGTGTTGCTCTTCGGCGCCATGGCCGCCTTTGCGCTTTCCGAGTACCGTTTCCGCGGCAATATGCTGCTCGGGCTCTACATGGCGATCGGCATCATGATCCCGATCCGTCTCGGCACGGTGGCGATCCTGCAGGGCATGGTGGCGGCCGGCCTCGTCAATACGCTGACGGCGCTGATCCTCGTCTATACCGCGCAGGGCATACCTCTGGCGATCTTCATCCTGTCGGAATTCATGCGCACGGTTTCGGACGATCTGAAGAATGCCGGGCGCATCGACGGGCTTTCCGAATATGCGATCTTCTTCCGCCTGGTGCTGCCGCTGGTGCGCCCGGCGATGGCAACGGTCGCGGTATTCACGATGATCCCGATCTGGAACGATCTCTGGTTCCCGCTAATCCTCGCACCCTCCGAGGCCACCAAGACGGTGACGCTCGGCTCGCAGATCTTCATCGGCCAGTTCGTCACCAATTGGAATGCGGTGCTGGCGGCGCTGTCACTGGCGATCCTGCCGATCCTCGTCCTCTACGTCATCTTCTCGCGGCAGCTGATCCGCGGCATCACGTCAGGAGCCGTCAAGTGACCGAAAAACCGATCCGCGTCCTCGTTGCCGGCCTCGGCAATATGGGCCGCAGCCATGCGCTCGCCTATCACAACAATCCCGGCTTCGAGATCGTCGGTCTCGTCAACCGCTCGACGCCGGAGCTGGCGGCCGAGCTGCAGGGCTACACGATCCATCCCGATTTCACTACGGCGCTGGCCGAGCTGAAGCCGGACCTCTGCTCGATCAACACCTATTCCGACAGCCATGCCGATTATGCGGTCGCCGCCTTCGAGGCGGGCTGCGATGTTTTCGTGGAAAAGCCGCTGGCAACCACCGTCGCAGACGCCGAGCGCGTCGTCGCGGCCGCCAGGAAGGCGGGGCGCAAGCTGGTGATCGGTTACATCCTGCGCCATCACCCCTCCTGGATGAAGCTGATCGAGGAGGCGCGCAAGCTCGGTCCGCCTTATGTCTTCCGCATGAACCTCAATCAGCAGTCCAGCGGCCCGACCTGGGCGACGCACAAGTCGCTGATGCGCACGACGTCGCCGATCGTCGATTGCGGCGTGCATTATGTCGACGTCATGTGCCAGATCACCGACGCCAAGGCCGTCGAGGTGCGTGGCATGGGGCTGCGCATGTCGGAAGAGATCGCCGCCGACATGTATAATTACGGTCACCTGCAGGTGCTGTTTGAGGATGGTTCGGTCGGCTGGTACGAGGCCGGCTGGGGGCCGATGATCTCGGAGACCGCCTTCTTCGTGAAGGATGTGATGTCGCCAAAAGGCGCGGTGTCGATCGTCATGGATCCGAACGCCAAGTCCGACGATATCGATACGCACACAAAGACCTCGGTGATCCGCTTGCACACGGCCGAAACCGGCCCGGACGGCAAGTTCATCCGGCCTGACCAGGACATGACAATGGAAGGCGAGCCGGGTCATCAGGCGCTCTGCGACCTGGAACAGGCCTTCATGCTGAGGGCGATCCGCGAGGATCTGGACCTCGACCGCCATATGGCGGATGCGGTGGCATCGCTGCGCATCTGCCTTGCCGCCGACGAGAGCGTGCGCACCGGCCAGCCGGTCAGATTATAAGGAAAGACCCGTGGGATCGCTTCAACTCAAATCCATCCGCAAGACCTATGGCACGCATGAAGTGCTGAAAGGCATCGACCTCGAGGTCAAGGACGGCGAATTCGTCATCTTCGTCGGGCCGTCGGGCTGTGGGAAGTCGACGCTGCTGCGCAGCATCGCTGGCCTCGAAGATGTCACGTCAGGCGCCGTCATCATCAATGGCCGCGATGAGACGCTGACGCCGCCGGCCAAGCGCGGCATCGCCATGGTGTTCCAATCCTACGCGCTTTATCCGCATCTGACGGTCAAGGACAATATGGGGCTCGGTCTCAAGCAGGCCGGCACCGCCAAGGACGAGATCGACAAGCGTGTCGGCAAGGCATCCGGCATGCTCTCGCTGGAACCCTATCTGGCGCGGCGGCCGGCCGAGCTCTCCGGCGGCCAACGCCAGCGCGTCGCCATCGGCCGTGCCATCGTGCGCGAACCGGAGCTCTTCCTGTTCGACGAACCGCTGTCGAACCTCGATGCGGCGCTACGCGTCCAGACCCGCCTCGAAATTGCCCGGCTGCACCGCAGCCTGAAGGCGACGATGATCTATGTCACCCACGACCAGGTCGAGGCGATGACGCTTGCCGACAAGATCGTCGTCTTGAATGCCGGGGCGATCGAGCAGATCGGTTCGCCGATGGAACTCTACAAACGACCGGCCAATGTCTTCGTTGCCGGCTTCATCGGCTCGCCGCAGATGAATTTTATCGCGGCCGAGAAGGTCGGCGATCACAGCGCCAAGACGATCGGCGTGCGTCCCGAACACCTGACGTTGTCGCGCGAACAGGGGACTTGGGCTGCGAAGGTCGTGCATGTCGAGCATCTCGGCGCCGACACGATCATCTATCTGGAATCTGATCAATGCGGCCTGTTGACGGCGCGTCTTTTCGGCGAGCACCAGTATGAGCCGGACGAGATCGTCTATGCGACCCCGGACCAGGCGCATGTGCACCGCTTCGATGTGGATGACCAGGCGATCCGCTGAGCGGATGACAGAATGCAAAAGCCCCGCCAGTGTGCGGGGCTTTTTCATGTCCAGTCTGCGTGCGCGGGTTGATCAGCCGAGCACAGGCCGCATGAAGCTGCGTTCATAGCTGACGATACTGCGGTTGCGTTTGTCGAGATCGAAAGCCGCCTGACATTCCGGATCGCTTGCCATGCGTGTGCGATAATCCTCGTAGGCGGCAAGGCTCGGGAAAGAAAACAAGGCAACGGCAATATTGTTGGCGCCTTCGGACGGCAGGAAATAACCGTGATGGATGCCACCCATCCTGTTGACGATCGGAATCCAGAGCCGGGCATATTCCTCGAATTCGGCAAGCTTGTACGGATCGATCACATAACGCAGGTGGCAGGTAATCATTGACATATCCCATTTTCTTAAAATGCCAGGCGGAGGGCTACCCGGCTCTGTTGCTTGCTTAACTTCTGGCACCGACCTCTGAGAGTTCAAGTGCCTTGTGGTGATGGCTGCATCACGATTGCTGACGGGTCGGACGAGCTGAAATGAAAAAGGCGCCGTTTCGCGGCGCCTTTTGCCTCAGCAGTATTGTCGAAATCAGTCGCGGATGATCAGCAGGTCGGCTGCCATGAAGCGCAGGGTTACCGTTTCGCCGGCCTGCGGCGGGGTGGTGCCCGGGCTGTTGAACATGTCGAAGGAGATGACGTTGCCGCCAACATTCATGCGGGTGCGGATGACTGATCCCAGGAAGTGCGCCGAAACGACCTGACCGGTCAGCGCCGTGTCGCTCTTGACGCTGTCGGAGAGCGAGCCAGCTTCCGGACGCAGCGCCAGCGAGATGGTTTCGCCAGCCTTGTGAGCGGCGACCGACTGCTTCAGCGTGATACCCTGATCGCCGATCTGGATGCGGTTGGTGTCGGGATCGACGACCGTGGCTTCGATGAGGTTCAGCGTGCCGACGAAGGAGGCGACGAAGCGCGTCGCCGGCGTGTTGTAGATCTCGAAGGGCGAACCGATCTGGTCGGCCTTGCCGGCATTCATGACGACGATGCGGTCGGAGATCGACAGGGCTTCTTCCTGATCATGAGTGACGAAGACCGTGGTGATGCCGAGCTGCTGCTGGATCTGGCGGATTTCCTCGCGCAGCGATACGCGGATCTTGGCGTCGAGCGCGGAGAGCGGCTCGTCGAGCAACAGCACCTGCGGCTTGACGGCAAGCGCGCGGGCAAGGGCGACACGCTGCTGCTGGCCGCCCGATAGTTGATAGGGGAAGCGGTCGGCCAGATGATCGAGCTTGATCAGGCCGAGCATTTCCTTGACGCGGGCGTCGATCTCAGGCTTCGGCGCGCCGGCGACCTTGAGGCCGAAGGCGACATTGTCGTGCACGGTCATGTTGGGGAACAGCGCGTAGGCCTGGAAGACCATGCCGATATTCCGCTGGTTCGGCTTCAGCGAGCTCTGATCCTTGCCATTGATGGTCAGCGTGCCGCCGGTCGGCGTTTCGAAGCCGGCGATCATGCGCAGGACGGTCGTCTTGCCGCAGCCTGACGGGCCGAGAAAGGAGATAAACTCACCCTTTTCGATCGTCATGTTGAAGTTCTTGACGACCTGCACCGGGCCGAAGGATTTCTGAATGTTGGTCAGTGTGAGAAAGGACATGAACCAGATACCTTAAGCCTTTGCCGGGCGGGCTTTGCCGACGCGGGAAACGAGGTTGAGTAGGCCCATGCTGAGCCAGGTGATCGAGAAGGCGATGACGGCGAGCGCCGAAGGCTCATAGGCCTTGTTGGCGCCGACGAGCTGCAGGTAGGGACCGAAGGCCGGACGGTTAAGCAGTGCGGCAAAGGTGAATTCGCCCATGACGATTGCGAGCGTGATGAAAGCGCCTGAGAGCACGCCGCTCATGACGTTCGGGAAAATGCACTTGAACATGATGGTCGTCCATCGGGCGCCGAGGCTTTCGGCCGCTTCCGTCAGCGTGCGGACATCGATGGCGCGCATGGCGGTATCGACGGCGCGGTACATGTAGGGCAGGGACAGGGTGATATAGGAGAAGACCAGCAGGATGTTGGTGCCGGTCGTCGAACCCGTCAGCGGCAGGTAGGACGACGAATTGTACATCCTGAGGTAACCAAAGACGATCACGATTGCCGGAATGACAAGCGGCAGCAGCGTGATGAATTCGACGACGGGGCGCATCTGCGGCAGCCGCAGCCGCACCCAATAGGCCGTTGGCACGACGAGCAGCATGCCGAAGACGATGGTGAGTAGCGCCATCAGCATGGAATAGCCGAAGGTCTCGCGGAACTGAATGTCTGAGAAGACCGATTGATAGGCGTCGAAGCTGTATTCGCCGCGGCGCATGCGCAGCGAAAACTCGATTGTGCCGATCAGCGGGATGATAAAGTAGGACGCGCCGAGAATGATCGCGATCCAGGCTCCGAGACGTTGAGCTTTCATTTCTGCCACCGTTCGGCGCGCATGCGCAGCAGGAGATAAAGGACGTTGGAGACGCCGGTGATGACGATCATGCCGAGCGCGATGGCGTAACCGAGGTTGGCATTATGCAGAACGTCGCCGCGGATCTGCGCATAAAGCAGGATCGGCACGATGTTCAGCGAGCTGCCGGTCAGCGCAAAGGCTGTGGCGATGGCGCCGAAGGCATTGGCGAAGAGCAGCAGCGTGGTGCCGAGCAGGCTCGGCCAGAGGATCGGCAGCGCGACCATCGTCCAGTATTGGCGGTTGGTGGCGCCGAGAATCTGCGAGGCTTCGCGCCATTCCTTCTTCATGCCGTCGAGGGCGGGCGTCAGGATCAGCACCATCAGTGGGATCTGGAAATACATATAGGTGATGGTGAGGCCGAAGAAGGACAGCAGGTTGAAACCGGTGCCGTAGAGATTGAAGCCGAACCATTCGCGCAGGAAGATCGTCACAAGACCGGTGCGGCCGAGCGTTGCGAGGAAGGCGAAGGCGAGCGGCACGCCGGCGAAATTCGAGGCGACGCCGGAGAAGGTCAGCAGTGTCGAGCGTACGGAGGCGGGCAGGCCGCCGAGCACGACGGCCCAGGCAAGGAAAAACCCGATCAATGCGCCGCCGAGGGCGGAGGCGACCGAGACGCGGATACTGATCCAGTAAGCGCTCATGATCGATGGCGTAAAAAGATCGCCGATATTCTTCAGCGTGAAATCGCCCTCGGGCGTTAGGAACGCGCCCACCACGAGATAAAGCGTGGGGATGATCAGGAATAGCAGGGAGAAAATAATGAAGGGTGCGATGCCCAGCCAGTCGATCACGCGGTCTTTGTTGATCAAGGGGGCACTGCTCGCCATCGGCGTTGAAACGGTGCTCATGGAAAAGCTCATCCTGGGGCGTCGGAGTGAGAAAACCTCCCCGCCTTGCGGCGGGGAGGCAGGATCAAAGTTTACTGAACGTTGGCGCCGACGACGGAATCCCAGTTCTTGGTGATGGTTTCCTTGCCGGCGGCCTGCTCTTCCAGCGTCGGGAAGACAGCCTTTTCGTAGGCTGCCGCCGGCGGCAGCTTGTCGAGCAGTTCCTTCGGGATCTTGTTGTTCTTGGCAAGATCGTTGAAGCGGATCGGGTGGCAATAGCCCTTCAGCCAGCCGAGCTGACCTTCGTCGGAGTAGAGGTATTCCATCCAGAGCTTGGCAGCGTTCGGGTGCGGAGCGAAGGCGGAAATCGCCTGAACGTAGACGCCGGCAACGACGCCGGTCTTCGGAACGACGACCTCGAACGGAGGATTGCCCTTCAGGCCTTCGCCCCACGAGAGGGCGTTGTAGTCCCAGGCGATGACGATCGGCGTGGAGCCCTGCGCGAAGGGAGCAGCCTTGCCGACGACCGGCACGAAATTGCCGCTCTTGTTCAGTTCGGCGAAGAACTTCAGGCCTTCTTCGCCTGCCTTGGCCGCGTCGCCGCCGGATGCGGAAAGACCAGCGGCATAGACGCCCTGGACAGCCTGGTTGGCGCTGCGCGGATCGCCTGCAAGGGCGACGCTGTTTGCATAATCGCTCTTCTTCAGGTCGGCCCAGTCAGCCGGCGATTCCTTCACGAGATCCTTGTTCACCAGGAGCGCGAGAACGCCGTAATAGTCGCCAAACCAATAGCCTTCAGCATCCTTGGCGCTGTCAGGAATGGAATCCCAGGTGGAGACCTTATAAGGCTGGATCAGGCCGTCTTTCTTGGCGGACGGGCCGAAAGAGAGGCCGACGTCGATGACGTCAGGAGCCTGCGGGCCGGTGTTGCCCTTGTTGGCCTTGATGGCTTCGATTTCGTCGCCCGAACTTGCGTCCGGGTTCAGTTCGTTGACCTCGAGGCCGTACTTGGCCTTGAAGCCGGCAATAACGTCGCCATAGCCGCACCAGCTGTGCGGCAGAGCGATCGTCGTCAGGCTGCCTTCTTTTTTGGCGGCGGCGATAAGTTCAGCGCTCGGCTCGGCGGAGGCAATCGCGGTCGAGGCCACGATCATCGCAGTAGAAAGCGACAGAAGTCGAGAAATGTTAGAGATCACTGTTGTTCTCCTTCGGGTTTTCAGTGTCTGGCGATGCTGTTAATGAGATTACATGAAGCTTGTGTGACAGTTCGATGACGTTAATTCTGCTGTGAATAGCGGGGGTTGCGACAAATGTTTTATTTGCGACAACGCCGTCTGTTTCCGCGAAAAATCCGCCATTGTTTTTCTTCTGTTTTAGTCTTGTCCTCCTAACCCGGTTTACGGAAAAGCCTGGTCTGCTCGAACAGGCCTTCCAGTGTCTTCATGCGCTCCTTCGTCTCGTCCCAGGTCGAATTCTGAACGGCCTCGATCAGCGCTTCGACGATGAAAAGGGTGACGACGGAGGAATCCCAAGCCGACGGCGCCTCGATCCGGACGCGGAAGGCATGCCTGGCGAGCTTGGCGGCCGGCGAACCCCACTGGTCGGTGAAGACGATGATTTCGGCGCCGCGTTTGCGGGCGGCGGTCGCAAGGCTCACCATCTCCTGCTCATAGCGGCGGATGTCGAAGATGATCAGGATGTCGCCGGCATTCATGTTGAGGACATATTGCGGCCAGCTGCTGGAATTCGACGATAGCAGCGTCGTTGCCGGCCGGATCACCTGCATATGGGTGAAGAAATATTCGGCAAGCGCGCCGGTGATGCGGCCGCCAACGAAATAAAGGCCGCGCTTGCGGTCGGACAGCAGCGCGGCAACGCTGTCGAACGTCGCGGTGTCGAGATCGGTCAGCGTCTGGCGCAGATTGCCCATGATGGCATCGGCGAAACGGTTGAGAATATGGGTGCCTGGTGCGTTCTGCGCCCAGCGGTCGTGCTTGGCGATCGGGTTCGAGATCGTCGCCTCGACTTCCTGATGCAGATGCGCTTGAAAGTCCGGATAACCCTTGAAGCCGAGTTTCTGCACCATACGCACGACGGTCGGCGTCGAGACGCCGGCATTCTCGGCAATCGTGGTAATGCTGCCGAGGCCGGATACCGGATAATTGTCGAGAAGGCTTTCGGCCAACTGCTTCTCGGCGCGCGTCAACACCCCCAAATGCGAGTGTATGACGTCCGAAACCGTCTTCGACGCAACTGTCACGTAACTATGCTCCCCGGGATGGTCTGGCGCCACTTTCCCACTCAAAGTTAACAACGCTGTCATAATCCATGTCAACCACTGTCATGAAAAGAAATTTTCAGTGGATGCTTGACACCAGTTGAAACCTGAAGAATTCTTTTCTTCATCAAGAATTTGTTAAGGGATAAGGAGTGGCGCCTTTGGTGCTGGCCCGGCCGAAAATCCTCAGTGAAGCGGACGGTGACTGCGTCGGGATCGAGCGCATCCACGGCCGGAGTCCGGTGCTTCTGGTCTGCGAGCACGCTTCGAATGCGCTTCCGGTCGTTTTCGGCGATCTCGGCCTGCCCAACGAAGCGCTCTCCAGCCACATTGCCTGGGACCCGGGCGCGCTGGCGGTCGCCCGCATCCTATCGGCAGGGCTTGACGCGACGCTCGTTTACCAGCGGTTCTCCCGGCTTATCTACGACTGCAACCGGCCGCCCAGTTCACCCGGCGCCATGCCGGAGACCAGCGAGATCTACGCCATTCCAGGCAACAAGGATTTGAGCCCCGAAGAACGGCTCGCGCGAACCGACTCGCTCTACGTGCCTTTCCACGACGCCATTCGCGGGCTGATCCGCGATCGCCGGGCGAGGGGGCAGGACAGCATCATCGTGACGATGCACAGCTTCACGCCTATCTATCACGGTCGCGAACGCGCCGTCGAAC
This sequence comes from Rhizobium sp. WYCCWR10014, assembly GCF_001657485.1. Classification (GTDB taxonomy): domain Bacteria; phylum Pseudomonadota; class Alphaproteobacteria; order Rhizobiales; family Rhizobiaceae; genus Rhizobium. The sequence goes on along the minus strand of NZ_LXFU01000037.1, from coordinate 250,077 downwards.
TCGGCATATTGCATGATGAGGACAGCCGGCTCGCCGACCGCATGCTGGAGGTTGCGGCCGAGGCGCCGCTTTACAGAACGGAACGCAACGAGCCTTACGGCCCTGAGGACGGCGTGACCCACACGCTGATCCTGCACGGGCTTTCGAACGGCTTGCGCAACGTGATGATCGAGGTCCGTAACGACCTCATCGCAGACGATACCGGCCAAGGGGTCATGGCCGACTATCTGAAAGGGCTGCTCCAGCAAAGCCTGGACGCCTGACATAACAAGAAGACCCGAGGGAGCAGTTTAACTGCGGACGTCCGCACGGCGAAAATGCCGCGGACAATTGGCACTGAACCGGCCCGCAATCCCGCGGCCGGTCGTGAACAGGGGGAAGTCATGTCGGATTATACCGAACTGGACAAGAAGCAGGATGTGCACATCCTGCATTCCATGGGTTATGCCCAGGAACTCGAACGACGCATGAGTTCGTTCTCGAACTTCGCCGTATCATTCTCCATCATCTGCATTCTCTCCGGTGGCATCAACTCGCTGGCGCAGGCGACCTCGGGCGCCGGCGGCGCCGCCATCGGCATCGGCTGGCCGGTCGGCTGCTTCATCTCGCTCGTCTTCGCCATCGGCATGGCGCAGATCAGCTCGGCCTATCCGACGGCCGGCGGCCTCTATCACTGGAGCTCGATCCTCGGAAACCGTTTCACCGGCTGGGTGACCGCCTGGTTCAACCTGCTCGGTCTCGTCACAGTGCTCGGCGCCATCAATGTCGGCACCTATTATTTCTTCATGGGGTCGTTCGGCACCAGCTATTTCGGACTGACCGACACGATAGCGGTGCGCATCATCTTCCTCGTGGTCATCACCGGCGCGCAGGCGCTCGTGAACCACATGGGCATCGGACTGACCGCGAAGCTGACCGATTTCTCGGGTTATCTCATCTTCGCGACCGCTATCGCGCTGTCGGCCGTCTGCCTCATCGCAGCGCCCTCCTACGAGATCGGCCGTCTCTTCACTTTTGCCAACTATTCCGGCGAAGTCGGGGGCAACGTCTGGCCTTCCACCTCGGGCGCCTGGGTCTTCCTTCTCGGCTTGCTGCTGCCGATCTACACCATCACCGGCTATGACGCCTCGGCGCATACATCGGAAGAGACTGTCAAGGCTGCCGAATCGGTTCCGCGCGGCATGGTCTCCTCCGTCCTGTGGTCGGCTCTTTTCGGCTACATCATGCTGTGCGCCTTCGTTCTGATGCTGCCGAACATGGACGATGCGGCAAAGCAGGGCTGGAACGTGTTCTTCTGGGCGATGGACAGCCAGGTCAACCCGATCGTCAAGGATATTCTCTACCTCGCGATCCTGGTCAGCCAGTGGCTGTGCGGTCTTGCCACCGTCACCTCGGTCTCGCGCATGATCTTCGCCTTCTCGCGTGATGGTGGTCTGCCGGCATCGAAGGCCTTGTCGAAGGTCAGCCCGCAATACCGCACGCCGGTGGCTGCGATCTGGACCGGCTCGATTCTGTCGGTTCTGTTCGTCTGGGGTTCCTCGCTCGTTTCGATCGGCGACACGCCAGTCTATACGATCGTCGTCTCGTGCACCGTCATCTTCCTGTTCTTCTCCTTCGCGATCCCGATCACGCTCGGCCTGTTCGCCTGGGGCACGTCGAAGTGGGACAAGATGGGGCCGTGGAACCTCGGCGAAGGCGTCTTCAAGCTCTTTGCCGTGCTGACCGTCATCGCGATGATCCTGATCTTCATTCTCGGCATTCAGCCGCCGAACGAATGGGCGCTCTACATCACCGTTGGTTTCCTGGTTCTGACGGCAATCGTTTGGTTCGGTTTCGAAAGCCGGCGCTTCAAGGGGCCACCGATCGGCGCCGAAGTGGCAAAGCGCCAGGCCGATATCGCGGCCGCCGAAGCAGCCGTCGGCGAGAGCGGCGAAAAGTAAGCATCGAGGCTTCCCTCTCAAATGGCGGGGCCGCATCCTGCGGCCCCATCACCGGTTCAACGAAAAGGCATCAGGCTGCAAAGCCCGGCCGAGCGCATGCGATTTCGTTGCCCCGATTTTTTCAATCCCAATTCAGGCGGATCAATCATGAGCAGCTACACAATCGACGACCTCAGGAAGGATGTTGCCGAAGGGCGCATCGACACGGTTCTGGCCTGCCAGGTGGATATGCAGGGCCGGCTGATGGGCAAGCGTTTCCAGGCGGAATATTTCGTCGAGAGCGCCTGGAAGGAAACGCACAGCTGCAACTACCTGATCGCCACCGACATGGAGATGGAGACCGTCTCCGGCTACAAGGCGACGAGCTGGGAGAAGGGATACGGTGACTACACGATGAAGCCGGATCTTGCGACGCTGCGTCGCATTCCCTGGCTGGAAGGTACCGCGCTGGTGCTCTGCGATATGCTTGACCATCATACGCACGAGGAGGTCGCCCACTCGCCGCGCGCGATCCTGAAGAAGCAGGTAAAGCGGCTCGAGGATATGGGCATGAAGGCGTATATGGCCTCCGAGCTCGAATTCTTCCTGTTCGACCAGACCTACGAGGCGGCGCAGGCTTCGGGCTACCGCAATCTCAAGCTCGTCAGCGCCTATAACGAGGATTACCACATCTTCCAGACCACCAAGGAAGAAGAGGTGATGCGGGCGATCCGCACCGGGCTGCAGGGCGCCGGCATTCCGGTCGAGAACTCCAAGGGCGAAGCTTCGGCCGGCCAGGAGGAGATCAACGTGCGCTACGCCGATGCGCTTGCTATGGCCGACCGGCACGCGATCATCAAGAACGGCTGCAAGGAGATCGCCTGGTCGAAGGGCAAGGCCATCACATTCCTGGCCAAGTGGAATTACAATGCAGCCGGAAGTTCTTCGCATATCCATCAGTCGCTTTGGAGCCTGGAGGAAAAGCCGCTGTTCTTCGACCATACCGGCAAATACGGCATGTCGCCGCTGATGCACAATTACGTCGCCGGGCTTCTCGCCCATGCGAGCGAGATCACCTATTTCCTGGCGCCCTACATCAACTCCTACAAGCGCTTCATGGCCGGCACGTTTGCGCCGACCAAGGCGATCTGGAGCAAGGACAACCGCACCGCCGGCTACCGGCTCTGCGGCGAGGAGACCAAGGGAATCCGTATCGAGTGCCGCGTCGGCGGCTCCGATCTCAACCCCTATCTTGCCTTCGCCGCGCTGCTTGCCGCGGGCATTGACGGCATCGAGAACAAGTTGGAACTCGAAGCCCCCTTCGTCGGCGACGCCTATGGCGGCAAGGGCGTTCGTGAGATCCCGCGCACGCTGCGCGCGGCCACGACGGAAATGACGGAATCGGCAATGCTGCGCAAAGCCTTCGGCGATGACGTGATCGACCATTACACCCGCGCTGCCGAATGGGAGCAGGAAGAATACGATCGCCGCATCACCGACTGGGAAGTGGCGCGCGGTTTCGAAAGAGCTTAATAGGCGTTTTGCGGGTTGCCCTCACCCTAACCTTGCCGGGGTCGAGCCACTGGTCTCGACCCGTCCTACGGACCCCCGTAAAAATGGGGAGAGGGGACGTGCCAAACGCAGCGTCGATGTTGGGGAAAGCCGGTGCGGCATATCCCCTTCGCCCCGTTTACGGGGAGAAGGCGCCGGCAGGCGGATGCGGGGCTGTCGCCCACCCAAATTTTGAATAGTAAGAGGACAGGAATAGATCATGGCAATGATCCAATGCATTTCACCGGTTGACGGGTCGGTCTATGCCGAACGCGTAGCCCTTTCTCTCGATGCCGCCAAGGACGTGGTGGCGCGCGCCCGCAAGGCGCAGAAAGCCTGGGCGAAACGGCCGCTCGAAGAGCGTGTGCAACTGGTGTTGAAGGGTGCTGCGCGGCTGAACGAGATGTCCGACGTCGTCGTGCCGGAGCTTGCCTGGCAGATGGGCCGGCCGGTCAAGTATGGCGGCGAATACAAGGGTTTCAACGAGCGCTCCAACTATGTCGCTTCGATCGCGGCGGATGCGCTGGCGCCTGTCGTGGTCGAGGAGAGCGAGCGTTTCGAACGGCGCATCGAGCGCGAGGCACATGGCGTTGTCTTCGTCGTCGCGCCGTGGAACTATCCCTATATGACGGCGATCAATACGATCGCGCCGGCGCTGATGGCCGGCAATACCGTGGTGCTGAAACATGCGTCGCAGACACTGCTGGTCGGTGAGCGGCTGGTGCAGGCCTTCATCGAGGCCGGCGTTCCCGAGGATGTGTTCCAGAACGTCTTCCTCGACCATGAAACGACATCAGCGCTGATTGCCGCCGGCAGCTTCAATTTCGTCAACTTCACCGGATCGGTCGAAGGCGGGCGGTCGATGGAGCGGGCGGCTGCCGGCACCTTCACCGGACTTGGCCTCGAACTCGGCGGCAAGGATCCGGGTTATGTCATGGAGGACGCCGATCTCGAGGCGGCCGTCGACACGCTGATGGACGGCGCGACCTACAATTCCGGCCAGTGCTGCTGCGGCATCGAGCGCATCTACGTCCATGAATCGCTCTATGACGCCTTCGTCGAGAAGTCGGTTGCCTGGGTGTCGAACTACAAGCTCGGCAATCCTCTCGATCCCGATACCTCGCTCGGGCCGATGGCGCATAAGCGCTTCGCCAAGGTGGTGCGCGAGCAGATCGCCGATGCGGTTTCCAAGGGCGCCAAAGCGCTTGTCGATCCCAAGCTTTTCCCCCAGGATGACGGCGGCGCCTATCTTGCACCGCAGATTCTCGTCGACGTCGACCACTCCATGGCCTTCATGCGCGAAGAGACTTTCGGTCCGGCGGTCGGCATCATGAAGGTGAAGAGCGATGAGGAGGCACTCGCTTTAATGAACGACAGCCACTACGGGCTGACGGCCTCGCTCTGGACCAGGGATGTCGAGCGGGCAGGGCGGCTCGGCCGCGAGATCGAAACCGGCACCGTTTTCATGAACCGCGCGGACTATCTCGACCCGGCACTTTGCTGGACCGGCGTCAAGGAGACCGGCCGCGGCGGCTCGCTGTCGATCATCGGCTTCCAAAATCTGACGCGTCCGAAATCCTTCCATCTGAAGAAAGTCACAGCATGAGCAGCAACATCACCGCAAACTGGAGCTACCCGACATCGGTCAAGCTCGGCCGGGGCCGCATCACCGAACTGGCCGACGCCTGCAAGAGCCTCGGCATCAAGAAGCCGCTGCTCGTCACCGACCGCGGCCTTGCCTCGATGGCGATCACCAAGACTGCGCTCGATATCCTCGAAGATGCCGGTCTCGGCCGGGCGATCTTTGCCGATGTCGATCCGAACCCGAACGAGAAGAACCTCGACGCCGGCGTCAGGGCCTTCAAGGACGGCGGCCATGACGGCGTCGTTGCTTTCGGTGGCGGCTCCGGCCTCGATCTCGGCAAGTGCGTCGCCTTCATGGCCGGCCAGACGCGGCCGGTCTGGGACTTTGAAGACATCGGCGACTGGTGGACGCGTGCGAGCCTCGAGGGCATCGCCCCGATTGTCGCGGTGCCGACGACGGCAGGCACTGGTTCGGAAGTCGGGCGCGCCAGCGTCATCACCAATTCCGAAACCCATGTGAAGAAGATCATCTTTCATCCGAAGTTCCTGCCTGGCGTCGTCATTTCAGATCCGGAACTGACGGTCGGCATGCCGAAGATCATTACGGCCGGCACCGGCATGGATGCCTTCGCTCATTGCCTGGAGGCCTATTCCTCGCCCTTCTATCACCCGATGTCGGCCGGCATCGCGCTGGAAGGCATGCGTCTCGTCAAGGAATTCCTGCCACGCGCCTACAGGGAAGGCACCGATCTCGAAGCCCGCGCCAACATGATGGCCGCCGCCGCCATGGGCGCCGTCGCCTTCCAGAAGGGGCTTGGCGCCATCCATGCGCTCTCGCATCCGATCGGAGCCGTCTACAACACCCATCACGGCATGACCAATGCGGTGGTGATGCCGGCGGTGCTGCGCTTCAACCGCAAGGCGATCGAGGAGAAGATCGGCCGTGCCGCGGCCTACCTCGGCATTTCAGGCGGTTTCGACGGGTTCTACGATTACGTGCTGAAGCTCCGCTCCGAACTCGGTGTGCCGGAGACGCTGTCGGCGATGGGAATCGCCGCCGACCGCATCGACGAATTGTCGGCCATGGCGATCGAAGATCCGAGTGCAGGCGGCAACCCGGTTGCAATGACGCTCGAAAATACCAAGGTCCTTTTCAGGGATTGCTTCTGACAATATAAGAGCGGACCTTCTGACTGGCCTGGAAAACCTCGGTTTTCCGGGCTTTTTTCGTTGCCGCGATATCCCAAGTTTTAGGGATGTGAAAAATACCGGCTGCAATTTCGCCGCGCGTGTTTCCAATTTGTTAACCATGATTAGAAAGGATGGATTAACCGCACGATGCTCCGAGGGTGCGTAAAAGAGCGATATCGGCTCGCACCATTTCCTTCCGAGGACCGAACATGCCTGTCATCACATTCGCAAATACCAAGGGCGGCGCCGGCAAAACGACCGCTGTTCTGCTGCTCGCGACCGAGCTTGCCCGCAAAGGCTATCGCGTCACCATTCTCGACGCTGATCCGCAGCACTGGATTTCGCGCTGGCACGAAATATCAGGTCATGTGGCCAATCTTTCGGTGATCGATTTCGTCACAACTGCGTCGCTGCCGGTGCATATCAGCGAGAACAAGCACAATACCGACTATTTCATCGTCGACCTGCCGGGTGCGCGCAATCCGCTGCTTGCCACCGCCGTCGGCCTTTCCGACCATGTGCTGATCCCCATTCAGGGCTGTGCGATGGATGCGCGCGGTGGCGCGCAGGTGCTCGAACTGCTGCAGTATCTGGATGAGAAGGCGGGTATCAAGATCGGCCATTCGGTGGTGCTCACCCGCGTCAACTCGATGGTGACGACGCGGGCGCTGCAAGTCGTCAAGTCGCTGCTCAGCGAGCGGCATGTGCCAGTGCTCGATACGGCTATTATCGAACGCTCCGCCTTCCGCGACATTTTCGACTGTGGCGGCACGCTGCACACGATCGATCCCACGCGCGTCAGCAATCTCGACAAGGCGCGGGAAAACGCTACCTGTTTTGCCGAGGAAATAATGCGCAAGCTGCCGGTGAGGCTGGTGGCCTCCGCCCGCATGGCGACGGCAGCCTGAGTTCCCGCATCCTCGAACGAAGTGCGTCCGGTTCGGTCCGCGACGCATTTCGTTTTTCAGGCGCTTGCCGTGCGGCTGCCATCATTGAGAGAATGAGCCAGAAGGTCGGAAAGACGCCTTTTGACTTCGGCCAATTCGTCCGACATGCGATTGCGTTGTCGCGGCAGGCCTATATCGACCACCTCTAGAATGCGTCCCGGCCAGGGGCGCATCACGACGACGCGATCCGCCAAAAGGGCTGCCTCTTCGATATCGTGCGTGACGAGCAGCATCGTCGTGGCATTCACGCGCCATAGATCGATCAGATGATCCTGGAGTTCGACACGCGTCATCGCATCGAGTGCGGAGAAGGGCTCGTCCAAGAGGAGAACGGCCGGCTTCGTCACGAGTGCTCGCGCCAAGGCCACGCGTTGCGCCTGCCCGCCGGACAGCTCCTTTATCCAGCGCTTCTCGTGGCCGCGAAGGCCAATCTTCTCCAGGGCCGACGATACCTGCTCATCCCGTTCGCTGCTTGCCAGATGGCGCAGGCCGAAACCGATATTGTCCGCGACTGTCAGCCATGGAAAGAGCCGGGGCTCCTGGAAGACGATATTCACGAGCGAGTCCGGCTCTGTCAGCAGCCGCCCCTCCAAGCTGATTTCGCCCTGTGTAGGGGCTTCGAGGCCCGACAACAGTCTCAGAAGGGTGCTTTTGCCGCAACCCGATCCTCCGATGACCGCGACCAACTCTCCCTTGCCGATACTGAGGGAGAAGTCTTGCAGAGCATGTGTTCCGTTGGGATAGATCTTCGATAGGGAGCGGATGTCAAGCATGTCAAATCCCGCTCGCGTGGGTGTCGCGCCAGCGCAGGAACGGCGCGCTCGCAATTAGAAGCAGGCTATCGGTCGCCTTGCCGACAACGGCGAAGATCAAAATAGCCGCCAGGATCTGATCCGGCTTTCCGAGTTGCTGACCATCCACCAGAAGATATCCCAGGCCTTCGGATGCGCCCATGAATTCCGCCGCAACGACGAACATCCAACCGAGGCCCAGGCCTGCGCGCAGGGCAAGGATAAAGTCCGGTAGGACCGCCGGCAGCAGGATCAGGCGAATGAGCTCGAAGCCCGAAAGCCGAAAGACGCGACCGACCTCTACGATGCGCCTGTCGACGCCGACGACGGCGCCATAGACTCCTAGATAGACCGGGAAGAAGACGCCAACGGCAATCAGAGCGACTTTGGAGGCCTCGAAAATACCGAACCACAGGATGAACAGCGGCACCCAGGCAATGGAGGGAATGGCTCTCAGAGCCTGCAGGGTCGGATCCAGCAGACGTGCGAGCGGTTTGGAGTACCCGGTCAGCGCCCCAAGAGCGGTCCCCGCCAGTGACCCGAAGGCGAAGCCGATCGCCACTCTGCGCAACGTCGCGCCGACATGCGTTGCCAGGTCGCCGGAGGCCGCCAGCGCATAGACCGTATAGAGAATTTTCGAGGGCGGGGGCATCAAACGACCTCCGACTATTCCCGCACGAACAAGGATTTCCCAGGCGGCAAACAACACAACTGGAAACACGATTCCGACAATCGGGCGATCGAAAGGCGAAACCCGGCGCTGCCGGGTCTCCCTTCCTGTTTCCGCATTGTGCCATGACAGCGCGATGTGCACCAAGGACATGGAAACGTTCTTTCTACCGCTTCACTGGCCGAGAGCGGCCGAGGCGTAGCTGGGATCGACCAGCGACGATACGGTCTTGACGACATCGACATCCGCCTTGATGACGTCGGCCTTTTGCAAAGCGATACCCGCTGCCTCGATCGTCTCGCGCTGTGCATCGCCGATCACGGAATAGGTGAGGTTCGTGCGCTCCAGCTGGCGCTCTATCACCGTGTCGGGCAGCTTGGTGGCGGCAACGAGGGCGGCTTTGAGCTTGGTCGGATCTTTCAGAGCTTCAATGCGCGCCTTCTCGTAGGAAGCAAGCACGCGTTTGACGAGATCAGGATGCGCGATAGCAAACTCTTCGCGCACGTTAAGCACGCCCCAGCTGTTGTTTTCCGGCTTGCGATAGAACAGCACATCGCCATCTTCAATCTCGGCGGAGGCCATGATCGGATCGAGGCCGGCCCAAGCGTCGACGTCGCCCCGCTTCAGGGCAAGGCGGCCGTCCGCGTGCTGTAGCAGAACAAGCGAAACGTCCTTTTCAGTCAGGCCAGCATCGGCGAGGGCGCGCACCAGGAAAATGTGCGGGTCGGTGCCGCGCGTCACGGCGATGGACTTGCCCTTGAGGTCCTGGACCTTGGTGATGCCGGTATCCTTGCGTGTTACGAGCGCAGTCCATTCTGGACGCGAATACACATAGATGGATTTGATCGGGTTGCCGTTGACGCGGCCGATCAATGCAGCCGCACCCGCCGTCGAGCCAAAGTCGAGGGAGCCGGCATTCAGGAATTCCAGGGCTTTGTTGGAGCCTGCGGACTGGACCCAGGTTATCTTGATCCCATCTTTTTCGAATTCCTTTTCCAGGATGCCTTCATCCTTCAGAATGAGGCTGACCGGGTTGTAGGTCGCCCAGTCCACGCGAATTTCCGAGACGTCGGCAGCCTGCGCGGCGCCGACTGCGACCAAACCCGCCAAAACGCTTAAAGCCAATCGAACAAGCGATTTCATACGACCTCCAAAAATGTTAGGAGTTGAAATCTACAGATTTAATAGCTTTTGGCGCGCTTTCGGGTTCCAAACTTTGGTATGGGAGAGCAATTTTGAACTGCCGTCGCGGCCCGCGCTAGATTGTTGTGTCAAGGTGCGGGGCAGCACCGATCCCGCCGCGTGTTGGTCGATCCAGTCGCGTGCCATTATTGTCCGTTCGTTTTGCGGTCATTCCGCCTGAAGATGCTATGGTATGTTCAGTCGACGAATTCGACCGTCACTCCCGGCTTGACCATCTTGGCAAGCTCTGTCGCATCCCAGTTGGTCAGGCGGATGCAGCCGTGGCTCTGGGTGCGGCCGATCTTCGAGGGCTCGGGCGTGCCGTGAATACCGTAGGTCGGCTTGGAAAGCGCCATCCAGACGGTACCGACGGGGCCGTTCGGGCCGGGCGGGATGTTGAGGATCTTGTCGTTGGCGCCCTGCTGGAAATTGATCTTCGGATTGTAGGTGTAGCCGGGGTTGAGGGCGACACGCTCGACATTGACCAAGCCCGACGGAGAGGGGGTGTCGGAGGAGCCGATCGATGCCGGATAGGCGGCGAGGAGATTGCCGGCGCCGTCATAGGCGAAGACCTGCTTGCGGCCCTTGTCGGCGATGATGCGGGCGACTTCACCGCTTTTCGGCTCACCCGGATTGACGACCTTGATGACGGTGCCGGGAACGCTGAAATCGGCGCCGGGATTCATCTCCTTGAGAAAGGCCTCATCCATGTGGAAGCGTTCGGCCAGCATTTCGGTGGTCGAGGTATAGGCGAGCGACGGCAACAGGGCCTTGTGCGAATAATCCTCCGGGATCTCAGCAACGAAGGGGCCAGCGGCATCGGCCGGCGTGATCGTGTAACTGACGACGGGCAGGCCGCCGTTCATGCGCAGCTCTTCCAGAATGGCATCGGTGTCGTTCGGATCGAGCTTCGACCCGGTCATCTGGTCATAGGCATAGATCCCCTTGGTGACGTTCGAGCCCATATGGCCGTCGATGACCCCCGGAGAGATGCCGGCGCGATCGAGGAAGACCTGCAACGCGACGATCTCGGGCTTCGACTTGTTCTTCAGCGTAATGACGGGCTCATCGGGCGCGGCCTTCGGTTGGTCGGCGGGCGGAATCTGCTGGTCGGGGTCGATCGAGGCATAGTCGTCGCTGGGCTGCGGATTGCCGATGCTGTTATCCTCGGCATAGGGCTGGTCGCCGAGCGGCCGGCGCTCGATCGCGGCATCGCGCGGTATGCCGCCGGTGACGGCGCCGCGCTCGGAATAACGTGTATCGCCATCGGGATTGTTGTCGGAATAATAGGGGTCGTTGCCATACTGGTCGTTATAGACCTCGCGGGGGCCGGGCCGCGGCGGATAGTAGCCGCGGGCGCGCATCTCGGTGGCGACGACGTTGCCATAGTCGTCGATCAACACGCGATTGCCGCTACGGTCGCGGGCGTAAATGTAGCCAGCTGGAACATAGTCGAGGATTTCGCCGCTCGGCGTCACAAGCACGATATCGCTCTGGCGGCGATCGCGGAACTGCTGCGCGCCTGCCTCCGGCGCTGTAGCCGTAAGAGCAGCCAGGACGGCCGCGAGGCAAAATGCCGACTTCAAAAAGCGATTCACGTATCATACCTCGAACAGTGACTGGCAGACACACACCTGCGAATTTTGACGCTAGTGTGGAATTTATGAAAGCGTGCTGAACAAAATATGAAAATCACTAAGATTTCCTTTTGCTCATAAACGTTTGCGTCCTTGTGTGAGTTCCGCAAAATCCACGGTTGCCGCAAAAACGCAAGATGCGGGCGACGCCGATTGACGAATGGCGGCCCGAAACCTAACGCTAGCGCATCCTTCTTTGCGAAAATCGATTCCGATTTTCGGAAAGCATGATGCGTTAATTCAAAGTGTTAGAGCGTCCTTTGTGTGTCCGAAAGGACGCTCGGCGCTCTAAGGGGCCGACAATTCCCCAAGGAGACCGTGATGATCGAATTTGCCGCCGCAAGCGGGCCGCGCCTGATGCTGGACGAAACATCGGTGCTGGATATCGGCGGGTGCATCGTCGAAGGCGTCGACATCGCGCCGAAACGCGCCATTCCCGATGACGGCGATCCGCGAATCGATCACTCGCTCGAGGGCTTCCTGTTCACCTGCGGGCCGGATCATATCCGCCACCGCCAACCGATCCCCGGCCGCGACGACGGCAAGGTCTATCCGCTCCACGGATCGGCCTCCGGCCATGCGGCAAAGGTGCTGTGGACGAAGTTCGAGAACGGCAATGCGGAATGCCGCGCCGATATCGACATTACCACCGTCGAGGGACTGCCGCAGCGCATCGAGCGGCTGTGGCGGATCGATGGGGCGACCGGCGAGGTGCGGCTTGAGGACCGGGTCGTCAATACAAGCGATCGGATGGTGCCGACCTTCCTCATGTACCACATGAACACCGGCGGCAAATGGTTGGACGACGGCACGCGGCTCGAAGGCCGGATGTTGGAAAATGGTGGTTTGCCCTGGACGTTCGGTGAGGAGCCGGGCGGCATCTTCTGCGTCGCGGCGCCGGCGACGGAGGAGGGGTTCGCGGAGATCCGCCTCGGACCGATCGCCGCGATTGGCGGCAGGACACTGCGGGTGCGTTTCCGCGCCGACACACTGCCCCATCTACAGGTCTGGCGGAACCAGAAGGCGCCGGCCCACATCATCGGCATCGAGCCGGTTTCGCATCGCTGGATATCGCGCGACGAGCTTGAGGCAGCTGGTGAGTTCAACATGCTGGCGCCCGGCGAGAGCCGCAGCTATGCGCTGACCTTTGCCTTCCTGTGAGCGAAGTGTTGTTGACGCTGGCAGACCTCCGTCGTAGACCTTCAGCCCACGATTTTTGAGGAGACAAGACGATGGATATTCGCCAGATTGACAATGAATATTCGGTTTCGGGCCAAATCACGCTCGAGGAGCTCGACGAGATAAAGGCGCTGGGGTTCAAATCGATCGTCTGCCACCGCCCCGACCACGAAAGTCCCGACCAGACGTCGTTCTCCGTCATCGAGGCGCGCGCCAAGGAGCTCGGCCTGAATATCGCCCATGTGCCTGTTGGGCCGATGGGCGTGACCGAGGAAGCCGTGCAGGGCATGGTCGACGCACTCGACGAATTCCCGCGGCCGATGCTCGGCTATTGCCGTTCCGGCGCGCGCTCGACGGCGATCTACCAGAAGACCCACCATATTCGCAATTGAGCGCCCGCTCCGGGCGCCATTTCCGGCGTTGAACCTCAGCGCCACCACCTTCCATTCACTCAGGAGACTATGATGAGCATCAAGCGTATCGACGTCGGCTCGCGCATGAGCGGCGCCGTCATTCACGGCAATACAGTCTATCTCGCAGGCCAGGTCGGCGAGGGCGAAAGCGTCACCGATCAATGCAAGTCCTCGCTTGCCGAAGTCGACCGCCTGCTGGCTGCATCAGGCAGCAGCAAGTCGAAGATCCTGCAGACGATCATCTACCTCGCCGACATCGCCGATTTCGCCGAGATGAACGCCGTCTGGGAAGGCTGGATCGATCCGGCCAATCCGCCGGCCCGCGCCACCAGCGAAGCCAAGCTCGCTGCGCCGAAATACAAGGTCGAGTTCATCATCACGGCCGCACTCGACTGAAGTCGCAGCGTCCCTATCCTTCAAGGCCGGTGAGTTTTCTCACCGGCTTTTTGTTTGCGCGATTTCCGAGAGCGTGCGCGTCGGCGTAATCGCTTCGGGATCGAGCTTGATTTCAATGATTGAGGGTTTGCCGCTGGCGCGTGCCCGCTCGAAGGCCGGGGCGAAATCCGCCGTCGTCTCCACCGTCTCGCCGTGGCCGCCATAGGCGCGGGCAAGGGCTGCGAAGTCGGGATTGGTCAGATCGGTGCTGCTGACGCGGCCGGGATACTCCCGCTCCTGATGCATGCGGATCGTGCCGTAGATGCCATTGTTGACGACGACTGCGATGATCGGCAGGCCGTAGCGGATGGCGGTGGCGAATTCCTGTCCGTGCATCAGGAAGCAACCGTCGCCGGCAAAGCAGATAACCTCGCGCTCGGGAAAGAGCCGCTTGGCGGCCACCGCCGCCGGCAGGCCGTAACCCATCGAGCCGGAGGTGGGGGCGGCCTGGGTGTTGAAGCGGCGGAAACGATGGAAGCGATGCACCCAGGTGGCATAGTTGCCCGCACCATTGGTGAAGATCGTCTCCGGCCCGGTATTGGCCTCCAGCCATTCCATGATCGGCCCCATATGGACGGCGCCCGGACCTGTCGATGGCGGCGTCGACCAGGCGAGATAGGCCTGGTGCAGGCGTGCGGTGCGCTCGGTCCAGTGCGGTTCGCCCGGCGCTTCCAGGTCGGCGAGCGCGGCGACGAAATCGGCAGGTGCGGCGCAGATGGCAAGATCCGGGCGATAGACGCGGCCGAGCTCGGAAGGGTCGGGATAGATGTGCACCAGCGATTGCTGGGGGTAGGGGATATCGATCAGCGTATAGGACGAGGACGGCATTTCCGACATGCGACTGCCGAGCAAGATCAGCAGGTCGCTCTCCTTGATCTCTTTTGCCAATGCCGGATTGATGCCGATGCCGACATCGCCGGCATAAGAGGGATGGAGATGATCAAACAGCATCTGCCGGCGGAAGGAGCATCCGACGGGGAGCTGGAAACGCTCGGCGAAGCTCTGAAAATCGGCGACGGCGTCGTCATCCCAGCGTGTGCCGCCAAGGATTACCATTGGCCGCTCGGCCTTCAGCAAGCGGAGATAGAAATCGTCGATCTGGCGGCGGCCAGGATGGGCCTCGACGTTGGCATAGTGCCTGGCGCGGGGTGCCTCGACCTCATCGCGCAGCATGTCCTCCGGCAGCGTCAGCACGACAGGGCCAGGCCGGCCGGAGGTTGCGACCGCAAAGGCGCGGGTGACGAACTCGGGAATACGGGCAGCATCGTCGATCTCGCCCACCCATTTGGCGAATTCGGTGAAGGCGCGGCGGAACTCGACCTCCTGGAAAGCCTCGCGCTCACGCGCTTCCCGCTGTACCTGGCCGATGAACAGGATCATCGGGATCGAGTCCTGCTTGGCGATATGCAGGCCGGCGGAGGCGTTGGTGGCCCCGGGGCCACGGGTCACCATGCAGATGCCGGGTTCGCCGGTCAGCCTGCCCCAGCAATCCGCCATCATCGCCGCTCCGCCCTCCTGGCGGCAGACGAGGACGTCGATATCGCTGTCGCGCAATGCGTCGAGCACGGCGAGGAAGCTCTCGCCGGGCACACAGGAGAGACGCTTGACGCCGTTCGCCTTCAGCGCCTCGACGATCAGTTCCCCGCCCGTCTTCTTCATGACGATGCCTTCTTCATGACGATGCCTTCCTCTCACACTCGGCGAGTTCCGCCAGAATTTCTGCCTGGTGTTCGCCGAGACGGGGGCTCGGCCTGATATAATGCAGCGGCGTCTCCGACAGCACCACGGGCGTTCTGACCCCCGGGATCACCGTTCCGGCGGCATCCGCAAGGTCGATGCGCAGGCCGCGGGCCTGTATCTGCGGATGGGCGAACATTTCCTCGATCGTGTTGATGGCGCCTGATGGAACTGCGTTCTCTTCACAGGCCTTCAGCAGATCCGCTTTCTGCCATTTCAACGTTTCGGTGGAGACGAGGCGCCGCACTTCGCCGCGATTGCCGACGCGGGCCTTGTTGGTGGCGAAACGCTCGTCGCCGGCGATGGTCTCCAGGCCGAGGATGGCGCAGAGGCGGCGGAACTGGCCGTCGTTTCCAACCGCGAGAATGAGATAACCATCCGCCGTCGGCACGACCTCATAGGGCGAGATATTGGGATGGGCATTGCCGAGGCGGGTCGGCGCCTCGCCGGAGACCAGGTAATTCATGTTCTGATTGGCGAGCACGGCCGATTGCACATCGAGCAGGGCCATGTCGACCAACTGGCCTTCGCCGGTCTTCAGGGCATGGATCAGAGCGGCTTCGATCGCCGAGACGGCATAGATGCCGGTGAAGATATCGGCGATGGCGACGCCTGCCTTCATCGGTTGGCCGCCCGGCTCCCCGGTAATCGACATGAAGCCGGACATGCCTTGGACGATGTAATCGTAACCGGCGAGGCTGGCATAAGGGCCGTTTTGGCCGAAGCCGGTGATCGAGCAATAGACGAGCTTCGGATTGACCTTGCGCAGGCTGTCATAATCGAGCCCGTATTTGACGAGGCCGCCGAGCTTGAAATTCTCGATCACCACATCGGCGGTGGACACGAGGCGGCGGACGAGATCCTGGCCTTCGGCGCTCTTCAGATCGGCGGTGACGGAGCGCTTGCCGCGATTGGCGGCGTGGTAATAGGCGGCCGAGAGATTTTCGCCGTCGGTGCCCTCGACGAAGGGTGGCCCCCATTGACGCGTATCGTCGCCGCCGTCGGGATTTTCGACCTTGATGACGTCGGCACCGAGATCGGCGAGCATCTGTCCCGCCCAAGGGCCGGCGAGCACGCGGGCAAGCTCGATCACCCGGATGCCGGCCAGCGGCGGTTTTTTCGTCACGGTCTCCGTCATGTTCCTCCGGCAGGTTCAGAGCATGATGCCGAAAAGTGTGAGCGGTTTTCGGATGACATTATGCTCGCATTCTAGTTTTAAGGCGCCAGCGTCACCTCAGATGTATCGGATACAGGCTTTGAAGCAAAGCGGCGCTCGCGCCAGAGGATGTAGACGCCTGATGCCACGATGATGGCAATGCCGAGCCATTTGACCGCATCCGGAAAGTCGCCGAAGACCAGCCAGGCGAAGATTGTCGCCGAGACGATCTCGAAATATTGCAGCGGCGCCAGCGTCGAGGCCGGTGCTGCGCGATAGGCGTAGACGCCGAGGATGCCGGTGATTGCGGCCATGGCGCCGACGCCGGCGACATAGAACCAGGCGCGGCCTTCCGGCATGACCGGATCGAAGAGGTCGGAGCCGGTTCCCTGACCCAGTAGAAGCAGGAGGGCACAGAAGAGCAAGCCCCAGATGCTCATCTGGAACTGCATCGACCAGGGGTCTTCCCTGTGCGAGAGGGCGCGAGTCATCAGCACGAAGATGGCGATGCAAAGAGCGCTGACGACAGGTAGAAGCGCGATGTAGCCGACCTCTTCGAAACTCGGCTGGATGATCAGCATCGCCCCGAAGAAGCCGACGCAGCAGGCGGTGTAGCGCCGCCAGCCGATCGTCTCCTTGAGGAAGATGCCACCGAGGATCGTCACCATGATCGGCTCGACGAAGAAGATCGCGATCGCGTCGGCGACCGCCATATATTTCAGTGTCGTGACGAAGGAGATCATCGAGACGGTGATGATCGCACCGCGGATGGCATGGAACAGGCTCTGTCGCCAGGAGAAGCTGGCGAAGCTGCGCCGCCATACGACGATCGGCAGCATGCAGAGCGCCTGTACGAAGAAGCGACCGGCGGTGATCTCCCCGGATGGAACGGTCGTGATCGCAAGCTTGGCGAAGATATCGATGAGCGGCGAGACCAGCACCGAGAGAACCATCAGCACAAGCCCCATCGTCACATCGGAGGCGGACGAAGCCGGGCGGGTGGAGGTGCTGTTCATGATGAAATCCCTGTCACTCAGGATATTGCTCGCTCAGGATCTTGCGACGGCCCTGTCGCACCACTCGGCGAAGGCTGCGATCGCCGCATCCGCGCCGGTCTCATTCAGCGTTTCGTGTCGCATGTCCTGATATATCTGAGTGCTGATACGGGAGAAGCCCCGACCTTTCAAATGGTTTGACAGCCAGAGCACGGCTTTTCCCCGCTCCGTCGCCGGGTCCTCTCCACCGCCGACCAGATGGATCGGCATATCCCGCGGCAGCCGATCAAGATGAATTTTCTGCGGCGCGCGGAAGGTCAGCTCGAAGAGATCGAGCCAGAGAGAGACTGAGGCGTCGAAGCCGCAGAGTGGATCGGCGACATACTTGTCGACTTCATCAGGACGATGCGACAGCCAATCGAACTCGGTGCGGCGGCCGGGAATGGATTTGCCCCAGGTGCCGAAGGTGAGCTTCGGCAACAGGCCGCTCGGCACGTCGGAGCCCTTCAGCATGCGCTCGGCAAGCAGGATCGCCTGGGCGGCGCGGCCGGCAAGGCCGACGGCGAAATTCGAATTCCAGACGGCGACGGCATCGAAGTCGGCCGGAGCCGTGACGGCTGCATTGAGGGCGATGAGGCCGCCCATCGAATGGCCGAAGAGGATCACCGGCAGGCCGGGATGGCGAGAGGCCGCATGGCCGCGCATGGCGATGACGTCGCCGATCACCCTTTCGACCCCACCGCGCCGGGCAAAGCGGCCGATCGGCGCATCGGGTGCCGTCGTCTCGCCGTGGCCTCGATGATCATGGGCATAGACATGATAACCGCGTGCCGCCATCGTCTCGGCAAAGACGCGGTATCGTTTCGAATGTTCGGCCAAGCCATGGGATATCAACAGGATGCCGCGTGGAAGGGTGATGGCCTCAGCGTGGTGATAGGCCAGCGACGCCCCCGGCACGGCGAGCCTTTGCGTTTCAGAAAACATGTGGGTCCTCCCGGCGGCAACAGACCAGATCGCCGGGTAATTGCAACATGGGCATTTGATTATCTGATAACAATTTGCGGTCTTGTTGCGATTCAGGGTTGCGGCCTTTTGATTTTGATGCTTATTTGTTCCTGTATTGTTCTTTTTGGGGGTTGAAATGAGCAGCATGCAGTTGCGTACCTTGACGTTTGCCGTGTCGATGGTTGTTGCCGGCGCCGGCGTGGCGCAGGAGGCCGGCGGGCGCACCCGCTTCATTCTGGCGGCAAGCTGGCAGCCGGCTTTTTGCCAGACAAACCAGAAGAAGGCTGAATGCGCGAGCCAGACCGGCGAGCGCCCTGACGCGACGAACTTTTCGTTGCACGGACTTTGGCCGATGCGGCAGGATTATTGCGGCGTGAGCGCCGAGCAGAAGGCCGCCGACAAGGATGGCGACTGGAACAAGCTGCCGGAGGTCACGCTGGCGGCCGAGACGAAGACGGCGCTTGCCAAGGCGATGCCCGGCACGCAATCCGGCCTGGAACGGCATGAATGGGTGAAGCATGGCACCTGCACGAAGATGAGCGCCGACGACTATTTCGGCGTCGGTATGCATCTCGTCGGCGCACTCAACGCGTCGGCCGTGCGCGATCTTTTCGCTGCCAATATCGGCAAGCCGGTCAAGGCCGAAGCGATCAAGGCGGCTTTCGACAAGAGCTTCGGGCCGGGTGCCGGCGACCGCGTCAAGATGAGCTGCCGGCGGGCCGGCAATGTCAGGATGATCAGCGAGCTGACGATCGGGCTTTCGGAAGCCGCCGGGACGGCATCGGCGAAAAGTGCCGGCCTCGCCGATCTGATCCAGGGTGCTGGAAAAACGTCGTTCGGTTGTGACGAGGGCGTCGTCGATGCTGCGGGCTTTTGACCGGAAATCCTGAGTAAACCGGGTTTCGACGTTGCCCGCAGGCGCTGTTTCGCCTACATAGCGGCACAATCGAAGTTTCCCGCCCGGAGCAGCGCAGCATGGCACGTCAGTTCATCTATCATATGTCCGGCCTCAACAAGGCCTATGGCAACAAGAAGATCCTGGAGAATATCCACCTTTCGTTCTACCCGGATGCCAAGATCGGTATTCTTGGTCCGAACGGTGCGGGTAAATCCACCGTGCTGCGCATCATCGCAGGCCAGGACAAGGAGTATACCGGCGAGGCCTGGCTCGCCGAAGGTGCGACGGTCGGCTATCTGGAGCAGGAGCCGCATCTCGATCCCAACAAGACGGTGTTCGAGAACGTCATGGAAGGCGTTGCCTCGAAGACGGCTGTCCTCGATCGCTACAATGAATTGATGATGAACTATTCCGACGAGACGGCGGAAGAGGGCGCCAAGCTTCAGGACGTCATCGACAGCCAGAACCTGTGGGATCTGGAAAGCCAGGTCGAGATGGCGATGGAAGCCTTGCGCTGCCCGCCGCGCGACGCCGACGTCACCAGTCTTTCCGGCGGTGAGCGCCGCCGTGTCGCGCTCTGCCGCCTGCTGCTTTCGCAGCCGGATCTGCTGCTGCTCGACGAACCGACCAACCACCTGGACGCCGAAACCATCGCCTGGCTCGAAAAACATCTACGCGACTATCCGGGCGCCGTGATGATGATTACCCACGATCGCTACTTCCTGGACAACGTCACCGGATGGATCCTCGAACTCGACCGCGGCCGTGGCATTCCCTACGAAGGCAACTATTCGGCCTACCTGCAAGCGAAAGCCAAGCGCATGCTGCAGGAAAGCCGCGAAGACGCATCGCGCCAGAAGGCGATCAGCCGTGAACAGGAATGGATCGCGTCCAGCCCGAAGGCCCGTCAGGCCAAATCCAAGGCGCGCATCAAGTCCTACGAGCAACTGGTGGATGCCGCCGAGAAGCAGCGTCCCGGCGACGCGCAGATCATCATCCCGGTCAGCGAGCGCCTCGGCCAGGTGGTCATCGAGATGGACGGCATCACCAAGGGCTTCGAGGGCCGCACGCTGATCAACGACCTGTCGATCAAGCTGCCGCCGGGCGGCATCGTCGGCATCATCGGCCCGAACGGCGCCGGTAAGACGACGCTATTCAGGATGATCACCGGCCAGGAAACGCCGGATGGCGGTTCGATCCGCGTCGGCGAGACCGTGCATCTCGGTTATGTCGACCAGAGCCGTGACACCCTTGCGGCCGACAAGACGGTCTGGGAGGAAATCTCCGGTGGCGCCGAAATCATCAAGCTCGGCAAGTTCGACATGAACTCCCGTGCCTATTGCGGCGCCTTCAACTTCAAGGGCGGCGATCAGCAGCAGAAGGTCGGCAATCTCTCTGGTGGTCAGCGCAACCGCGTTCACCTTGCCAAGATGCTGAAGGCCGGCGGCAACGTTCTGCTGCTCGACGAACCGACCAACGACCTCGATACGGAAACGCTGGGCGCCTTGGAAAACGCGCTGGAGAACTTCGCTGGCTGCGCCATCATCATCAGCCATGATCGCATGTTCCTCGACCGTCTGGCGACGCATATCCTCGCTTTCGAAGGCGACGGCCATGTCGAATGGTTCGAAGGCAACTTCGAGGATTATGAACAGGACAAGGTTCGCCGTCTCGGCCCCGACGCCCTCAACCCGGGCAGCCAGGCTCACAAGCGCCTGACACGCTGATTTCACTCATTTTTACTTGCGGAAGCCCCGGTTCGGCCGGGGCTTTTTCATGTCTGGCTCTGTCGCAATTTGAGCAGGCAATTTCGTGGAGAGAGCGAATTCTCGCTTGCCACCGCTTTTCAAATCACATAAAGATATCTTTATATCTTGATTGGATCGAAGATGAGCGAACCCTTGAAGCTTGGACTGGATGCGCTGGTGGACGTCTTGAAGGCGGCTGGCGAGCCCACGCGCCTGCGTCTTCTGGCCCTTCTTGACGGCGGCGATCTGACGGTGACCGATCTTACCGAAATTCTCGGCCAATCCCAGCCCCGCATCTCGCGCCACCTGAAGCTGCTTGGCGAGGCCGAACTGATCGAACGCTACCAGGAGGGCGCCTGGGCCTATTTCCGCCTCAAGCAGGACGGTAAGGCAGCCATGCTGGTGCGGGCGTTGCTGAAGCATGTTTCCGAGAACGATCCGACCATCCTTCGTGACGGCGAGCGGCTCTCGCAGGTCAAGCGCCAGCGCGCCGAGCGGGCACAGGCCTATTTCAGCCGCAACGCGGCCGAGTGGGACGAGCTTCGCCGCCTGCATGCGGCCGATGAGGAGGTCGACGCCGCCGTCATCCGGCTGCTCGGCAGCCAACCGATCGACTCGCTGCTCGATCTCGGTACCGGCACCGGCCGCATCCTCGAACTCCTGTCCGGGCTCTACCGACGGGCGACCGGCGTTGATGCCAGCCGCGACATGCTGAGCGTGGCACGCGCCAATCTCGACAAGTCCCGCATCACCAAGGCCACCGTGCGCCACGCCGATATCCTGAACCTGCCTTTCGAGGGACAGGATTTCGATCTGGTGACGATCCATCAGGTGCTGCATTTCTTCGATCAGCCGGAGGTTGCGATCGCGGAAGCGGCGCGCATGCTCCGGCCGGGCGGCCGGCTCGTGGTCATCGACCTTGCGCCGCACACGCTCGAATATCTCCGCGACGAGCATGCGCATGTCCGTCTCGGTTTTTCGCACCAGGCGATGTCCGACTGGTTGCGCAAGACCGGGCTCGACGTCGAGCAGGTCGTCGATCTTCATCCGGGTCAGCAAAGCGGGCAGGGGTTGACGGTCACCGTCTGGCTCGCGCGTGATCCGAGGCGCCTCATGGCTTCGCAGACGAGCGAAGGCGCCGAACCTACATTTGCCGGGAGGGTATGACATGGTTTTGAAAAGCGATGCGCGCGGCCGCAACATCAGGGTCTCCTTCGAATTCTTCCCGCCGAAATCGGAGGAGATGGAAGGGCAGCTCTGGCATACAGTCAGCGAACTGCAGGACTGGGACCCGGACTTCGTCTCGGTGACTTATGGCGCCGGCGGCACCACTAGAGCGCCGACGCTGACCACGGTCACGCGGTTCCTGTCGCAGACGCCGCTTGCCACCGCCTCGCATCTCACCTGCGTCGGCGCGACGAAGGAAGAGACGCATCAGGTGGTCGACACGTTCCGCGAAGCTGGCGTGACGCATTTCGTGGCGCTGCGCGGCGATGCGCCCGGTGGTGCCGGCGCGCCCTACCAGCCGCATCCCGGGGGATATGCCAATGCGGCAGAGCTGGTGGCTGGCCTGAAGGAAATCGGCGATTTCGAGATTTCGGTCTCCGCCTATCCGGAAAAACACCCGGAAAGCCGCGATACGGCCGCCGATATCGACATGCTGAAGCGCAAGGCCCACAATGGCGCCGACCGGGCACTGACGCAGTTCTTCTTCGACAACGACAATTTCGAGCGCTACCTGGAACGGGTGCGCGGTGCCGGTATCTCGATCCCTGTGGTGCCCGGCATCATGCCGATCCAGAACCTGACGCAGCTGAAGCGTTTCGCCGGGGCTTGCGGCACTGTTATCCCCGCCTTCCTCGACGAGCGCTTTGCGGGCTTCGACGACAAGCCCGAGGAGCGGGCGAAGGTCGCCGCCGAAGTCGCTGCCGAACAGATCGAAGATCTCGTCAGGCGCGGCATCCACGACTTCCATCTCTATACGATGAACCGCGCGCCGCTGGTTTCCGCCGTGCTCGACAATCTCGGCCTCTCCCGCCAGCAAACAAAAAGTGCGGGCGCAGCCGCCTGATCTTTGCGCGTCTGAAAGACGCGCGGCGCTGTAAAAGTGAAAAGCGCATGTCGGGCGGGACATGCGCTTTTTCGTTGGCGGATTGATCAGCTATTCAGGAGTGTAGGCACTATCAGTCATTACACTTTCGTCGGCCAGCTCAGATGAAGAGCATGGACAAGACGAAAGCAAACGCTGCACTGACCAACAGAACATTCAAGGATTGCGTGAGTCCCATGTCTGTCTCCTCGCGTTAACCGGCCAATAATATGTCTGAAATATGTCGGTTGGGAAGCAGATCTTATGCTGCGCTGCAGAAGGGTTCAGTGGATAAGTCGAATAGGGTTTCGACAAGCGTTTGAAATTATTTATTAATTTCCAACAAATTTTTGTTCACAGATTTTAACATGCCGTTAAATCGGGCGATTGCGCATTTACCTATGCGCCCAAAACATGGCGGGATCGCAACCGGTTGAAAACATGTGGAATTCGCAACCGGTTTCAGGCGGTCTTGGCCAGCAGGCGATAGGCGCGGCCGTCGAGAATGACGAGGCCGAAACCGATTAGCGCCATGCCGGCAAACTCGCTCACTGCGAGCCTTTCCCCGAGGAAGAGTACGCCGAGAACGATGGCGCTCGGCGGTACCAGCAGGGTGACGAGCGAGGCATTGGTGGCGCCGGCCGCCGCCATGATCCGGAAATAGAGGATGTAGCCGAAGGCGGTCGACAGCAGCGCCAGTGCCAGGATGGCGAGTAGGGCATCGAGCGGCGGTGCGGCAAGCGCCCAGGGACGATCGGCCAGCAGCGACAGCGGCAGCGCAATCAGCGAAGAGGCGGTCAATTGTCCGGCTGCGGTGACAGGGGCGGGAACATTCTTGAAGCGCTTTCCATAAGTGGCGGCGAAACCATAGGAGATCGCGGCAAGCACGGGAAGAAGCAGCGCCCAGAGTGGGGCTTCGCCACCGGCCGACATCCCGGGGCCGATCAGCACGATCGTTCCGGCCAGTCCGACAAGGCAGCCGGCGATCTTTGCCGGCGACAGTTTTTCGTCTGAGGTGAAGTAGTTGGCGATGAGCACGGTCCAGATCGGTGTCGTCGCATTCAGGATCGCCGCAAGACCGGCGCCGATGCGGGTCTGGCCGAAGAAGATCAGCGCATGCGGCAGGGCATTATTGATGAGCCCGAGGATCAGGAATTCGCGCCAGCGGGCCTTGAAGATCGCATAGAAATCGAAACGGCCGGCGATATAGACATGCAACGCCAACGCTGCGAGCAGCAGTCTGAGGAAGACGAGGGTCAGCGGCGGCACGTGCTGGACGGCGATGCGGGCAAAGAAGAAGGAGCCGCCCCAGATCAGGCCGAGCAGGACCAGCAAGCCCCAGGTCCAGGCATTCATCCTGCTGTCCACGTCGATTCCTCCACCGCAAGCTGTTTGTTTGCCGAAAGCCGTCAACGGTTTTCGGCTTGATGCTTTAGCGCAGGCGGCGAACGGCGCCACCCGTTTCTTGCGAAGCGGGCGGCAGCAGGGTGTCAGCTAAAGCGCGTCGCGATCTTTCGGATTCGCTCGTCGCGCTTTAGCTGCTTGTTTTTACGCATGCCGTCGTCGCAAAACCGCAGCACACTTTTGCGCGACATGCTTTAGGATCAGAGGGCGTTGAGAAGGGCAGGCGTCGCCCAGCCGTCGGCCGGCATGCCGAGGCGCTGCTGTTCCTTCTGGATCGCGACACGCGTGCCGGAGCCGAGGATGCCATCGATCTCGCCGACATCATGGCCGAGCGACTGCAGTTTGGTTTGCAGCGCCTTCATCTGGTCGCTGGCAAGCCCCTGTTCCGGCACGCCCTTGAGATAGGGTTCGGCTCCCGAAAGGCGCGTCCCGAAATAGGCGGCCGAGGTCGTGTAGATGAACGACTTGTTCCATTCGAGATAGATCTTGAAATTGGGATAGGCGATGAAAGCCGGCCCCATGCGGCCCTGCGGCAGCACGAGGTCGCCTTCGAGATCGCCGAAAGCTGTATTGCCGTCGCGCGGCTTGACGCCGAGTGCGAACCATTCGGCGGCCTTCATCGTGCCGCCAAGGCCGGATTTCTCAAAGGGCAGGTTGTCGGGCACGGTCACTTCCTGCAGCCAGGGCTGGCCGCGCTCGAAGCCGAGGTGCTGGATGAATTTCGCCGCCGTCAGGATCGCGTCCGGGCTGCTCTGTTTCAGGCGGATGTGGCCGTCGCCGTCACCATCCATGCCATAGGCGATGATGTCGCGCGGCAACATCTGCACCTGGCCGATCTCGCCGGCCCAGGCGCCGGTATTGGTGGCGGGGTCGAGGTCGCCATGCTGGACCATCTCGATAAGGGCGATGAGCTGAGGACGGAAGAGTTCCGGGCGGCGGCAATCATGCGACAGTGTCACCAGGGCGTTGCGGGTGTTGAAATCGCCCTGGACGGCGCCGAAATCGGTTTCCATCGCCCAGAAGGCGGTGATGACGCCCGGGGGGACGCCGAATTCCTGCTCGGCGCGGGCAAAGACGTCGGCATATTGCTTCATCTTCTGCCGGCCGATGTCGAGGCGGGCCTGGCTGACGGTGCGCTGGGAGAATTCGAGGAAGGTCTGCTTGAAGACGCCTTGGGCGCGATCCCGGCTCAGGACCTTGGGGTCGATATCGGCACCGGCGAAGGCCTCGTCGGCGGCTGCCGCACTGGCGCCGGCTGCGACAGCATCTTTCTTCACGCCTTCGAGGAAGGCTGCCAGATCGCCGCCGCAGGGCGCTGCCGGGGCTGCGCCCGGCGCCTGCTGGGCGGCTGCGCCGCCTGCGAGGGCGAGGGCAAACAGAAGGGCGAGTGCAGAGCGGCTTGCGAGCGAGCGGTGCATGGATGAGGTCCTTATATCAAACAGATTGCCGTCGCTTTCACAGACGAATGTGACGGAAGCAAGAAACATCGCAAGACGTTACTAAGAATTTCTATCCTTGGAAACGGCCGCGACCCAATTGTTCCAGTTCTTTGCGCTGCCGGCAAAGACGTTGATATCGGTCGGCCCACTGATGCCGGGAATAACGCCGGTCGAGGTGTATTGCCAGAAGGCCCAGCGGCGGTCGGAATAGGTCACCTCGGGGTGTTTTGCCACCGAACGGACCCAGAAATGATAATCCTGGAAGTAGCCGGCGAGATTTTCGCGGTGGAAATCGACCGAGGTATAGATGATCGGGCGCTTGCCGTAATAGGCCTCCAGCCGGTCCATGAAACGCTGCATTTCGGCGCGCACGGTTTCAGCGTCGGGACGGTAGCGGCAGGTCTTCGATTCGGCGTTCCACTCGACGTCGAGCACCGGTGGCAGGCGCATGGCCTCCTTCGGCACGTTGCGGATGAACCAGTCGGCCTGCTGATCGGCGGAGGAGCAGAAATAGTAGAAATGATAGGGAGCGTGCGGGATGCCGGCGGCGCGGGCTTCACGCCAGTATTCGTCGAAGCGCGGATCGACCCTGTCCTTGCCTTCGGTTGCCTTGATGAAGGCGAAGGCGACACCAGAATTCTTCACCGTGCGCCAATCGATATCGCCCTGCCATTTGGAGATATCGATGCCGTGGATCTGGTTCTGCTGCGGATGCTTTGGGCCGAAATCCTGCGGATCGGTATCCTTGAAGCGCGTCTTCGGCTTGATCGACGCCGTTTCGAGATAGTCATAACCGGAGGAGCTGCAGCCGGCCAAAAGGACGGCCAAGGGCAAAACGCAAAACAAAAGCCGGCGCATGGGCGTCCCGTCGTAGCTCGAATGATCTTTTTGCCCCACAACCTGACCTTCGAAAAAGACGAGTCAGCAGAGGATAACCCTCTTTTCATCATATCAACGTAAAAAATCGGTTAGTTTCAAGCGAATTATCAGCGCTTGCTGATAATGGCTGCCCGCCAGGCATAACCGCCGCCGATGGTATCGAACAACAATGTCGCGTTGTTCTCATGGGCTTGCGCTTCCAGGACCTCGCGCAGATCGGCGCGCGGGGTGACGTGGAATTTCGCAAGCCAGGACTGCAGCATGCGCCGGAACCAGACCGGCAAGCCTTCCTGCTGGCCGAAATCGACGATGTGCAGCTGGCCGCCGGGATTGAGGGCGGCGATCGATGCATCGACGGCGCGCTCCCAGTCCGGGATCATCGACAAGGCATAGGAAATCAAGATGCGGTCGAAGCCGCTGACGCCCAATTCGCGCGGTGTGAACGCCGTGGCGTCGGCGACGCGAAATTCCGGGATCGTCGCTTTGGTGGCGAAGGTCTTGCGCGCCGAAATCAGCATTTCCTGGGAAATGTCGAGGCCGAACAGCTTGGCGGTCGGGAAATGCCTATGGGCGAAAGCCATGTTGCGCCCCGTGCCGCAGCCGACTTCAAGCAGCGTGCCGCCTTCGGGCACGTCGAGTTTGCGGATCGTGCTGTCGCGGCCGAGAAGATAATATTTGCGGGTCAGGTCGTAGATATGGCGCTGGTAGCGGTACATGCCATCCATGAGGCTGGCATGTTCATCGCTCTGTCCTGCCGTCTCAGTGCCGACCTTGCTCACGCCTTCTTCCCGTAAATGTGGAAGCCGCCGTAGATTGCCGAGCGATCAAGCCCAGTCAGTTCACGCGACTTCTCTTCGAAGTAATCCCATTGGTCGCGGATCGCCGGAGCCAAGCGGCCTTCAATGATGCTTTTTTCGGCGGCGGTGCGGAAGATCACGCGGGCGCCTTCGCGCGCCGTGCGGGTGATTTCCGTCCAGACGTCGTTCAACTGCTCGTCCGTCATCCAGTCCTGTGCGTCGAGTAGGATGTAGCGGTCGCGTGAGGCGGCCGGCTCGCGGGCCAGAAGCTCGGTGAAGCTTGCGTGGTGAACGTTGACGCGGTCGACATTGGCGCGGATCACCTGATAGTGCTCAGACTTCAGATAGGTCGGCAGCGGGCCTTCCGCTTCGGTGCCGTAACGGCGGCCGAAGGCCTGCCAGGCGAAATAGTTGTCGCTCATCGGGAAATGACAAGCGAGCTTTTCCAAGCGGTGCTTCAGCACCGGCGCGATCGAATGATCGGCGGCAAGGCTTGCGAGTTCATCATATTGCTGCGGCGGAATGCCAAGGCCGAAGAGCGAGCTCTTGCGGCCGGTGATCCAGCGCACGACCGGCTTTTCGAAGAGCGGCGCGATCTGCTCGTCGAAGAACTGGCGCTGCTCGCGGACCGAGCGGGTCTTGGTCATCTCGCGCAGCTTGACGCCATGCAGGCGGGCAAGAAGGTGGGCGGCGCCGATGAAGCGGCCGAGCAGGCCCGTTTCGTAAATGTTGCGGTCGAAGACTGTGACGCGGCGACGGCCGAACTTACGGCCGTTCCAGTAGCTGCGGGTCGCTTCATCGAGACGGGCGGCGAGATGCTGGTCGTAGGCGCGGCTGTTCGACTTCTCGTTCGGCATTGCCAGGAAGCGGACGAGATCGGCATGGCCGGGAAGGTGCTTGAAGGCGGCAAGCTTCAGGCGGTTCAGCGCGATGTGGTGCGGGTTGAGATCGACGACGTCGATCGAGGCCGGCGCTTTGGAGAGATAGGCAAGCATGTTGCAGCCGCCGGAGCCGATGGTGACGATGCGATGGTTTGGCTTCAGCTCCATCGCCTGCATGTCGAGATCCGGATCCTCCCAGATCTGCGGATAGACGAGGCCGGAGAAGAGAAGGCCGAAGAGACGCTCGGAAAAGCCATCCTTCGAAAAAGCCTTATGGCGAAGAAGGGCGTCCTTGAGTTTCCGGTTCTTGCGGAAGCCGGCATCCGGTGCAAATTCTGACATGAGTCTGTCACCTTTTTAGCGTTCAGGGCGTGTAGCGCGCCACTGCTACAGTTTGATGACGCGGGCTGTGGGCGAGCCGTTCCTGGGGCTTCGACCTCCTCGGGAAAGCGACCGGGATGGCTCTCCTGGGAAAGTGATCGGGAGGATCGCTCTTCTTCGCTTCGCCCCCTTTCCGGCGCGTGCGATTCCTGCTTTTCTCCCGTCATGGAGGAATGCCATGCGATTTGTCCTGCGTATTTTGAAGGCGCTTGCTCTCCTTCTCGTCCTCGTCGTCATCGGCGCCGGCGGCTGGCTCTTCGCCCAGCCGCCCGAATTGCTGCGGGTCGGCGACGGCTATGCTGCAAAGATCGTCTGTTCCAACGTCTTCATTGCCGGCCGCGAGGCCGAGGATGTGCTCCATGACGATGTCCAGGCGCCTGGAAATCCGCTGCTGCGGCTGGTGCGCGTCAGCGTCGACCGCGACAATGACCGTGTGACGGCGCGCTTCATGGGGTTGTTTGCGCCGAGTTATGCGCTCTATCGCGGTGCTTTCGGCTGTACGAGCGTGCCGGATGGCAATTTCGAGGCGGCCGCGAAGGCTGCACCCTTCGACCCGCCGGCCAAGATGCAGGCGAATGACGCCTTGTGGCCGGAGGGCGAGGGGACCGGCAATCCGGCGGACGGGAAGATCGCCGCGCTGCTGGCCGATGCCAGGTTTGCCGGCCCGGCAATGCGGGCGATCGTGGTGGTGCGCAATGGCCGCATCGTCACCGAGGCCTATGGCCCCGGCTTCTCGGCGAAGACGCCGCTGATCGGCTGGTCGATGACGAAGACAGTGAATGCGACGATCCTCGGTCGGCTGATGCTCGGCGGCAAGATCTCCTTCGACGACGATAACCTGCTGGCGCAGTGGAAGAACGATGCGCGTGCCAAGATCAAGGTTGCCGATCTGCTCGGCATGGAGAGCGGCCTTGCCTTCAACGAGAACTATGGCGACGTCGCCGATGTGACACGCATGCTCTATCTCGATCCCGACATGGTATCGCTGCCGGCCAATGCGCCGATGGAGGCGGCACCCGGCCAGCGCTTCCGCTATTCGAGCGGCACGGCCATGCTGCTCTCGCGCATCTGGATGGACAGGGTTGGCAATCCGCAGGCGGCCTTTTCCTATCCGCACGATGCGTTGTTTGCCCCGCTCGGCATGACCAGCGCCGTGTTCGAACTCGATGCGCGCGGCACGTTCGCCGGAAGCTCCTATCTTTATGCGACGGCGCATGACTGGGCGCGCTTCGGGCAGTTCCTGCTGCAGGATGGCGTGTGGAACGGCCAGCGTCTGTTGCCGGAGGGTTTCGTCGGCGCCATGCGCACCCCGACGGCGGCTTCGAGCGGGCGGTATTCGCAGGGCCAGGCCTGGCTGGCGCCCGGCCGCGGTTCGAACGCTGGGACCGGGCTGCCTGAGGATACGTTCTGGCTGACGGGGCACGACGGGCAGAGCGTGGCGATCGTGCCATCCGCCAATCTGGTGGTGGTCAGGCTTGGCCTGACACCGAGCTGGCTCGACTACCAGCCGCAGACGCTGCTGAAGGCGATCCTGGCGGCCCTGCCGACATCGGGGGCGACGCAACAGCAGGCCGGATCGCCGCAACAGGCGCAGCCGCAGCCATAGGCTGGTGCTGCGATCGCCGTTTCAACAATGCCTGGTGTCAGTAGTTACCCTGGGCGATGTCGGTCATGCCCTTGCGCTTGGCGTCGTAATAATAACCGCGCGCGTAAAGGCGAACGGCGTCGTCTTCCTTGCTGTCGGAGACGAGCCAGGCGCCGCGCAGATATTTCGCGGCATATTTGATGTTGGTCTCGGCATCGAAGAGGCCGCCCGGGGCACCGTCATAGCCCATGGACTTGGCAGTGTTGTACTTGATCTGCATCAGGCCGAAATAGCCGCGCTTGTTGTAGGCCTTCGCATTATAGCGGCTCTCGCGATGGACGACGCGATGGAGCAGGGTCTCGGGAATTTCGTAGATTTTCGAATATTTCTGGATGAGCTTGGTGACAAAGCTCTTCTCGACGGTCGGCGCATCGTCTTTGTCGTCGTCGCTGAACATCGGGGGTGCGGTCGGCGGATCGATCGGCCCGGATTCGTCGAAACCGTAATCCATGCTGGCACGCGGCGTGGTGTCGACGGCGGCAAGTGCTGCAAGCGCGCTGTTTTGCGGTGTTGCGGCAAAGGCAAGCTGCGTCGTTGGCTGTGCCGGCGTTCCCGGACGCGGCGTCGGCACCACGGACTGGATCGCCGTCATCTCGGGCGTCAGCGGAATCTGCGCATAGGCTGCCGGCTGCATGGTAAGATCGCTAGGCTGAGAAGCTGTCACGGCTGGCATCGCCGTTGCGGTCAGGGAGGGAGATGCCGCGGGAATGGTGGCGCCTGCAACCGCCTGACCGGCTGCGCCTTCGGCTGTCGGGATCGCGGCGAGTGTTGCATCTTCGCCGGGTTTCGGCATCGGCACGATGGTCTGGGCGGCTGTCAGTTCGGCCTGGGACGTGTATTCGACGCTCGTACATCCCGTCATCACGCCGCAGAGTATCGTCGAGACGACAAGACTGCGTTTCAGGCCGGATAATCCGATCGCTACCATTCCGCCACTTTCGTGAAATCGCGCCGCCCCGGCAGCGTATAAAAGTTACCAAAAGCCTTAAGCCCTGGTGACCCCATTAACCTATTCGTGGCATTCCGGCAACCACGGAATATTACTAGGCTGCAATACGGCGATACCCCGCCGTTACGGCCCCTGCAGCGATCAGCAGAGTGCCTCCGGTTCGGTTTACGGCGCGCTGGATGCTCGCCTTGCGAATCAATCCGCGCGCGCTATGGGCGAGAAAGGCGTAGGTGGAAGCGTTGAGGATCGCCAGCACGAGGAAGGTCGCTTCCATGATCGCCATCTGCCCGACGAAGGGCAGGGCCGGATTGAGGAACTGCGGCACGAAGGCGACGAAGAAGATGATGCTCTTCGGATTGAGGGCGGTGACGACATAGGCGTGGAGGAAGATCTTGAGCGACTTCTCTTCCGGCAGGTTGTCGTTGTCGGCAATCGGTTCGCCGATGATAGGAGCCCGCCAGAGCTTGATTCCCAGCCAGATCAGGTAGGCGCCGCCGATCCACTTCAAGACGGTGAAGAGGGTCGCAGAAGCGGCCAGGACGGCGCCGAGACCGAAGAGAGAGGCCGTCATCGCCGTGAAGTCACCAAGCGCCACGCCGCCCACCGTCGCAAACGCCGTCCTGCGTCCATGACCGAGCGCATAGGAAACGACGAGCAGTATCGTCGGCCCCGGTATGGCCAGCATGATGGCGGATGCCGCCGCAAAAGCGAGCCAAGCTTCAAGTGACATGGTGTCTCCTCCTATTCCTCGGGAACAAGCAAAGACATCATATTAACCATCCGTCAATCACGCTTCTTTGTATTTCTGGCCTATATTGTCCATGACTTCGGCAAACCATGCTGTCGAAAGGTCAAAAGCCTTGCCGCCCTTGATGCGCGGGAATTCTATAGTGCGCAATTTACCGTTCTGGCCTTCATCATGGCCGGTGACGCCGGAGACTTTATTGAGCGCGCTTTCGACGGCGAGATCGACCATGCTCTGGATCAGCCTGAGGTCATCGCCGTTGGCGGGCGCCGAGCGGGCGAAATAACCTGATTTCTGCACCAGCGAACGCTCGGCGTCGAGCAGATTGGCGAACTGCTTCTGGAACCAGGCGCCGACATTGATCGTGTCGATTTTCACATGGCCGAAAGCGTCGCGCTTGACGGTTTCGCCGGCGGCTTCGCGCTCGGCGACGATGGCGTCGAGGCAGGCGCCTTCCGAGACGAAGACCGTGGCGTGGCCGTTGCGGTCCATGCTTTCCTTCAGGCGGGCGGCCTCGGCATCGAGGTCGAAGGCCATCTCAGGCAGGTAGACGGCGTCGATACTCTTCAGGTGCGCGTCCATCATCAGGCCGTCGACATACTGGTTGCGGCTGGTGCGCTGCAGATAGGCGCGGGCGGTGGCGGCAGTCAGCCAGCCGCAATGGCGGCCCATGACTTCATGGATGACGAGGGTGCGGGGGGCAGCCGTCTGCTCGTTGCCGACATTGTCGAAGAAATGCGCGCCGACTTCGGCGGCCGTCCAGGCGCCGAGCGACTGGCGGATCGGCACGACGTCATTGTCGACAGTCTTCGGCAGGCCGACGACGGTGAGATCATAGCCGTTGGCGGCGAGGTAGGCGGCAAGGTCGGCGGCCGTGGTGTTGGTGTCGTCGCCGCCGATGGTGTGGAGAATGGTGATGCCGTCATTGGCGAGGCGTTCGGCGGCGACCCGCAGCGGATTCTCGCCTTCCTTGACCAGGCCGCGCTTGACGCAGTCGGCGGCATTGGTGAGCTTGACGCGGCTGTTGCCGATCGGCGAGCCGCCGTAGCGGTGCAGCAGCGGCGCCTTTTCGCGCATCGCGCGGGTGATCTCGATGCTGTCGCCGAGGAGCACACCCTGGTAGCCGGACTTGTAGGCGACGAGTTCGAGCTCGGGCGCGACGTCGCTATAGCGTTCGATAAGGCCGCCGACGGCGGACGAAAGACAGGGCGCCAGGCCTCCGGCGGTCAGCATTGCGACTTTCTGTTTGGCCATGATCCCTCCTATGGTGTTTCGGTGCGGCAGCGTTAGCTAGCGCATGGATGCGGCAGGGAAACGGCCCTGTAAAGTAAAGAATTTACGAAAAATGCGCCTTTCTGCCGTGTTGGACCGCAAAGGCGACGGGAAGCGCTGATATAATCGTTTCAACCCGGTCTGCTTGTCGGGAACTGCCGTGAAAATTTCCGCCGCGCGCTCCGGAACCCAAGTGCCCAGGCAATGCCGGCGACCGCCGTCCATGCCCTCGCGCGGGATGAAAGCGGGCGTGAAGAATCGTTTGCTGCGGTGCGACAATTACCAAATCGTGAAAACTGTGTTCGGCCCTACGACGAATAGTCGCCTTGCAAAGGCTACGATTCTTTGGTCAAGCTGTTTCTCTATAAGTTGACACCTGTGTGAGATTTTCGATGTCCTTCTGGGAAAAACTGTTGAATGCCATTGGCAATACCGCAGGCAATGCGCTGTCTGCGGTGGTCGAGGCTATCCGCACGGTTTTTGAAGGCGATCCCGAGACCCGGCGTAAGGTGGCTTTCTCCGTGGCGATCATCGCGCTGTCGGCCAAGATGGCCAAGGCTGACGGCATCGTCAGCGAGAAGGAGGTCGAAGCCTTCCGGGAAATCTTCGAGTTTCCGCAGGATCAGGCGAAGAATGTCGCCAGGCTTTACAACCTCGCGCGGCAGGACGTCGCCGGCTACGAAGCCTATGCCGAACGGCTCTCCAAGCTCTGCGTTACCTGTGCGGCCAATTGCCCGGTGCTGGAAGACGTGCTCGACGGGCTCTTCCACATCGCCAAGGCCGACGGACTGATCCACGAGAAGGAACTGAATTTCCTGGGCCATATCGGCGAGATCTTCCAGATGAGCGAGACCCGCTTCGAGCAGATCGCCGCCCGCCACGTCTCGTCAGGCGGCGACCCCTACAAGGTGCTCGGCGTCTCGCCGTCGGATGATTTCCCGACCATCCGCCGCCGCTACCACGGCCTCGTCAGCGAACATCATCCCGACCGGCTGATCTCGCGCGGCGTGCCGAAGGAATTCCATGTGATCGCCAATGAGCGCATGGCGGCGCTGAACGCGGCCTATGAGGCGATCGAGAAGGAACGCCGCGCCGCATGACCTCTTTCGAGGCCGACTGCAGACGTGCCCGTGTGCAGCCTTCGCCGAACTATGGCGAACGGGCGGATGGGCGCCGTCCCGATATGATCCTGCTGCACTATACCGGCATGCCGACCGCAGATGGTGCGCTCGACTGGCTCTGTCGCGCCGAGAGCCAGGTTTCCAGCCATTATTTCGTGCATGAGAATGGCGATGTCGTGCAGCTCGTGCCGGAAATGCAGCGTGCCTGGCATGCGGGAAAAAGCAGCTGGCACGGCGAGACCGATATCAATTCGCTGTCGATCGGCATCGAGATCGCCAATGCCGGCCATCCCGGCGGGCTCCCTGATTATCCGAAAGAGCAGATCGCCGCGGTGATCGAATTGTGTCGCGACTGTGTCAAACGTTGGTCGATCACGCCGGAACGGGTGCTTGGGCATTCCGATGTCGCTCCGATCCGCAAGGTCGATCCGGGCGAGAAATTCCCCTGGGCCGCGCTCCACCAAGCGGGCATCGGGCACTGGGTCGAGCCGGCACCGATCACTGGCGGGCGCTTCTTCCAGCGCGGCGATACCGGCCAACCTGTGGAAGCGCTGCAGTCGATGCTGTCGCTTTATGGTTACGGCACTGAAATCACAGGAGAATTCTCGGAAAAGGTGGCGGGTGACGTCGAAGCTTTCCAGCGCCATTTTCGCCCCGAACGGGTGGATGGCATCGCCGATTTCTCGACGATCGACACGTTGCACCGGCTGCTGTCGGCTTTGCCGCGTTATTCCTGATTCCTGGACAATTACTGAAAGGCCGAATTTCGCACTGCAGCGCGAAATTCGGCCTGCCACATCATTTCCCTATTATCTCCTCATTGCGATGGTCTAAGAACGTCCGCCAAGCGGTGCTCGGGGTTGTTTTCGAGTTAAACCAAGGGCGCTATGTGAAACTATAAGAATTACCGCGAATACAGATCGGTCTTTGATCTGGTATTCATTGTGACAGCGAGGCGCGCCGTCCGGAAATTCTTTGGGTCGGAGTGTTCAAGACTACATGAGA
This sequence comes from Rhizobium sp. WYCCWR10014, assembly GCF_001657485.1. Classification (GTDB taxonomy): domain Bacteria; phylum Pseudomonadota; class Alphaproteobacteria; order Rhizobiales; family Rhizobiaceae; genus Rhizobium. The sequence goes on along the minus strand of NZ_LXFU01000037.1, from coordinate 214,432 downwards.
AAACTGATTGTTGTTGCTGCAGCATGCGTTGGCATGGTGCTGGCGGGAAATAGCTTTGCCTTTGCGAATGATTGGGGTGTGCGAGCCGATGCGCCGGTGAAGAAAGTCGAGCGTCCTTCGAAGAAGACAGAGCGTCCGTTGAAGAAAGCGGAGCGTTCGGCCAAGCCGGCGAAGCGTCCGCTGAAGACGGCGGAACGCCCGCTAAAGACGGTCGAGCGCCAGAGCGGTTATTCCGTCCCCAATGTTTCCGGCAATTCCTATTCCGCATTGATCAGCAAATATGCGAACCAATATGATGTACCGGTTGCGCTTGCGTCCGCGGTCATCCGCATCGAAAGCAATTTCAATCCGAATGCGCGAGGCAGCCACGGTGAAATCGGCCTGATGCAGATAAAGCCTGCAACTGCCCGCATGATGGGTTATTCCGGCAGCGCCAAGGGCCTGTTCGATCCGGAAACCAACATCAAGTACGGCATGAAATATCTGGCTGCCGCCCATGATCTCGGCGGCGGGCAGACCTGCAACACCATCCTGAAATATAATGCCGGCCATGGCGCCACCCGCATGAACCCGGTGTCGAAGACCTATTGCGGCAAGGTCCTGGCGATGCTCGACTGAGCATGGCCAATGGCGCCGAGGCGAAATCTCCTTGCGGCATTTTTGCGATATGAATCAGGATGATTACCGTGATATCCCACCTTGAAACGAGGTGGGATATGGCGGTCGATTTCAGGTTCATCATCATCGGACGCGGCATGATGGGTGCCGCCGCCGCACGGCATCTCTCCTCGATGGCCGACGGCATCGCACTGATCGGCCCGCGTGAGCCGGAGGAGCGCAAGGCCCATCACGGCGTCTTCGCCAGCCACTACGACGAAGCGCGCATCACCCGCACCTTCGATGGCAATCTTGCCTGGGGAACCTTCGCCGCCCGCGCGCTCGACCGCTACCGCGAGATCGAGGCAAGGAGCGGCATGTCCTTCTATTCGGAGGTCGGCTGTCTCTTTGCCGCTCCTGAGAAGGGCGAGCAGGACTATATCAAAAGGGCGCTGACCGTCAGCCGGACACTCGGCAGCGATATCGAGACCATCGCGCCGTTAGACCTTCGCCGGCGTTTTCCCTATCTTGCCGTCGATCCGGATTTCAGCGGGTATTTCGAGCGCAGGCGCGCGGGCTACATCAACCCGCGGGCGCTGGTGCGGGCGCAGACCAGGCTTGCCGAACAGGGCGGCGTCTCGCTGATCGAGGCAACCGCGACATCGGTGCGCCATACCGGTTCCCATGTCGAAGTGACGGCCGGCGGCAGAAGCTACAGCGCCGAACGTGTGCTGGTGGCCGCCGGCGGATTTAGCAATTTCCATACCCTGCTGCCGCGTCCCGTCGATACCAGGGTGATGGCGCGCACGGTCGCCTTCTACGAACTCGGCGAGCGCGAGATGGCGGTTTTCGGCGGCATGCCGTCGACGATCGTGCTCGGTGACCGAGAAGAGGATCACATCTATATCTTGCCGCCGGTGCGTTATCCCGACGGCAAGACTTATCTGAAGCTCGGTGGCGACACTGAGGCGCTTTCTTTCAGCCAGTTGGAGGATGCCGGCGCGTGGTTCCGTTCCGACGGCAGTGCTTCCGAGCGCGATCATCTCGCGCGTGTCGCCCTGCAGCTGATGCCGGAGCTTGCCGGCTGCCCTGTCACATCGGCGCCCTGTGTGGCGAATTTCACGCCGACCGGTTATCCCTATGCTGGATTTACGCAGTCGCCGCGCATCGCGGTGCTGACCGGCGGCAATTTCGTCGCGGCCAAATCCTCCGACGAGCTCGGGCGGCTGGGAGCGGTGCTTCTGGCGGAAGGAAGGCTCGGGGATCAGGATTTCGGCGGCGAGCTGACGCCGGTCTTTGGTTGAGGGGAAATGTTATGGCAGTCGATTTCAAATACATCGTGGTCGGCCGCGGGCTGATGGGGGCAGCGGCGGCGCGGCATCTGGCGCGCCAAGTGGACGGTGTCGCGGTGATTGGGCCGGACGAGCCGGATGATCGCAAGGCGCATCGGGGCGTCTTCGCCAGCCATTATGACGAGGGGCGCATCACTCGTACCATCGATCCCGACCGCAATTGGGCACTGCTCGCCAACCGCTCGATCGGCCGTTATGGCGAGATCGCCCGCGACAGCGGTATCGATTTCTATCGGGAGGTGGGCTGCGTCGCCGTCGCGCCGACGGGAGGCGATTATATCGAGAAGACCCGGCGGGCCGCCATTTCGCTGAACGTCGAAACCAGCCTTCTCGATGAGGCCGGGCTGAAGGCCGCCTTTCCCTTCTTCGCCTTTCCCGATGGGAGCACGGGCGTCTTCGAGGCGAGGGGGGCAGGCCATATCAGTCCGCGCAAGCTTGTGAAAGCCCAATCGCTGCTGGCGGAAAAGGCCGGCGCCACGGTCATCCGCGATCATGTCGTCTCGATCCGCAGCGAAGGTGGATCGGCTGTCGTCGAGACAGCCGGTGGCCGCACCTATCGCGGTGAAAAGGTGCTGCTGGCGGCGGGCGGATTTTCCATTGCGGAGAATCTGTTGCCGCGGCCCGTTGCCATGACGGTTTATGCCCGGACCGTGACGCTTTTCGAGGTAAGCGATGCCGACGCGGCGCGCCTGGCCGCGATGCCGTCGCTCATTCTCAGGGCGCCCTGCTTCGATATCTACCTGCTGCCGCCGATCCGGTATCCCGACGGCAAATTCTACCTGAAGATCGGCGGCGATCCCGACGATCTAGCGCTCAGCGACGACACGGAAATGCGCGCCTGGTTCAAGACCGAGGGGCGCGATACGGTGCGCGTACATCTCAAACGCATCGTTGAAGGTCTCGTGCCCGATATGGTGCCGCTCTCGATTTCGACGGCCGCCTGCGTCGTGTCGCAGACGGAAAGCGGCTATCCGATGATTGGCTATAGCTCATCGCCCGAGATCGCAGTGTTGACGGGCTGCGCCGGCACGTCGGCCAAGAGCTCGGACGAAATCGGCCGGCTTGGGGCCGAGCTGCTGTTGTCAGGCGGAATCAGCGGACAGGGCTACTCGACGGATTTCACACCGCAATTTCGCTAGAGCATTTCCGTTTTTCTCCGAATCACGGATGTGTGCGCTCTTTTTGTTCTTACGCAATTCCGGACGCAAAACCGCTGCGCAGTTTTGCTGGAATTGCTCTGAGCAATATCATTTATTTCGATAGCAATTGCGATCTCTCTCGTTTATGGGAGCCCTGCCAGTTGGCTGGGCAGCCGCGCTTTACCAATGCCGAAAGGCGGTAGGGTGAGGAAAGTCCGGGCTCCACGGAAACACGGTGCCGGATAACGTCCGGCGAGGGCGACCTCAGGGAAAGTGCCACAGAAAGCAAACCGCCTGCGTTCGCGCAGGTAAGGGTGAAAGGGTGGGGTAAGAGCCCACCGCATCTCCGGCAACGGAAATGGCACGGTAAACCCCACCGGGAGCAAGACCGAATAGGGATGACGCGGTAGGCCGAAAGGCCTTCCGGCCGGTTTCCAGGCCAGTCATCCGGGTGGGTTGCGTGAGGCAGCGTGCGAACGCTGTCCCAGAGGAATGGCTGCCACGTTCCGGTTCACGCCGGAGCCATACAGAACCCGGCTTACAGGCCAACTGGCGATTAACTCTTGTGGCGCGACAAAACCCCGATTTACGGATCATTTCGACATAAGTCACTGGAATCGAACGCTTTCAAGCGGGCGCTGATGCATTCCTCCGGCGGAAATTCTTTTTGCGGAAACGTGGTTGCGCACCTCTTGCGAGAGAGTGATCCTAACCCTTTGTTAAACTTAACGGCTTATAAATTTTTGATCACGCGTCCACTGCAAAATGGGCGCATCCCATTGACGCCCATATGGTCCCATGCTATCCCAAATGCGCACTGCACCAGGGCAATCACCTGCCCATTCATCGCAAAGCAAAGGCGTCTTCCTAACCGGAAGCGTCGGAGGGGTTTTTGCTCATCCGACTTGCGAAGCTGTGCCTGATATCGGGAGTTTCGGGCGTCTTTTGGTCCGGATCCCTGCGGGAACGGATGTTTCGTGTCATGAACCGCTTCCTTTCGAACGCGACCAACAGGATCGATGCCAAGGGCAGGGTTTCCGTGCCTTCTGTGTTCCGTTCCGTGCTGGCGCAGCGCAATGTTCAGGAGCTCTATTGCTTCCAGGACTTTGTGTTTCCGGCGATCAGCGTCGGCGGTCCGGATCTTCTCGAAAGATTCGAACGGCAGATTGCTGCGGAGGATCCGTTTTCGCCGGATGCGAACGAGATGTCGCTTCTCATTCATGGAGGCGGGGTCTTCATGAAGCTCGACGCCGAGGGGCGGCTGATGGTCACGGATTTCATTCGCGACTTCACCAGTATCTCGGACGAAGTGACCTTCGTCGGTCGGGCGGATCATTTTCAGCTCTGGCAGCCGCAGGCATTTCTGGCGGCGCAGGCGCAGGCAAGAGGGGAGCGCAAGCTGGCGGGCAAGCGTTCCTGAAAGAACGAGGGAACGGAATGGTGGCGAATCCTGGCGGAGGTTCAACTGACGCCGGTGGCGGATCGGTTCGCCACATTCCTGTTCTTCTCGAAGAAGTCCTTGCGGCACTGGCGCCCGCACCCGGCAAACTCATCCTCGACGGCACATTCGGTGCGGGCGGCTATAGTTCAGCCATCCTTGCGGCCGGCGCCGAGGTGATCGCGCTCGACCGCGATCCGACGGCGATTGCATCGGGGCAGGCGATGGTCGCCGCCCACGGTGGTCATCTCAGGCTCGTCCATTCGCAATTCTCGCATCTTGCCGACCATGCGCCGCAAGGCGGGCTCGATGGCGTCGTGCTCGATATCGGCGTCTCCTCCATGCAGATCGACGAGGCCGAGCGCGGCTTCTCCTTCCAGAAAAACGGACCGCTCGACATGCGCATGTCGGCCGAAGGTGTTTCGGCCGCCGATGTCGTCAATCGCGCCAAGGTCGCGGATCTCATCCGCATCTTCCATTTTCTCGGCGAGGAAAGCCAGGCGCCGCGCATCGCGCATGCGATCGAGAAGCGGCGGGCCGAAAAGCCATTTGAGACGACACGCGATCTCGCCGGTCTCATCGAGCTCGTCACGCCGCGCAAGATGAAGGACAAGATCCATCCGGCAACGCGCGTCTTCCAGGCACTGCGCATCTTCGTCAACGACGAACTCGGCGAACTGGCGCAGGCGCTGTTTGCGGCGGAAACGGCGCTGAAGCCAGGCGGGCGGCTGGTCGTCGTCACCTTTCATTCGCTCGAAGACCGCATCGTCAAGAAATTCTTCTCCGACCGCGCCGGCAAGGCATCGGGTTCGCGGCATCTGCCGGTCGCGCATGAGCGGGCGGCAACCTTTGCGGCGATCGGCAGGCCGATGGTTTCGGCAAGCGAGACGGAGGCCGAGGTCAATCCGCGCGCCCGCTCCGCCAAGCTGCGCGCCGGCCTGAGGACAGACGCTGCCGCCGAAGCCGCGGATATGTCGCTCTTCGGGTTTCCCAATCTTGCCAGTCTCGGAAAGCTTGGAGGTTGAGATGCTGAAGACGTTTGATCTCGTGCTCATCGGCGTCATGACGGCCACCGCGGCCGTGACCTACACGATCAAGCACCGTGCCGAATTGAAGCTCGAGGAGGTTCATCGCCTCGAAGCCGAGATCAAGCTTGAGAAGGACACGATCGACCTTCTCAAGGCCGACTGGGCGCTGCAATCGCAGCCGAACCGGCTGGAGCGGCTGGTCAAGGCCTATAATGAAGAATTGAAGCTGCAGCCGACGGAATCGACCGCGCTCGTGCATGCCAAGGAATTGCCGATGCTGAAATCCGAGGTTCCCGTGCCTGACGTGACGGAGGCAAAGGCCAGCGCCAAGAGCGCGACCGAGGCCAGCGCCAAAGGCGCGACCGCGGCCAGCGCCAAGAGCGCGACCGTGGCCAGCGCCAAGGGCGCACCAGACACCAAGGGCGCGCAAGCCACCGCCAAGGCACAGCCCATTCCGATGCCTGCGCCACGCGGCGAGGCAGAGGATGCAGACCAGATCGAAACCGGATCCGTGGAGGAATAATGTCGTTTCTTTCCCGCATCATGGTTTTGAAGAGCCAGGCGCATTTTTCCGCCGGCGTCTATAACCGGTTCGGCGGTCCTTCCCCCGCCGGCCTGGCGATCGAGGGATCGCGCAAGAAGAAATCAGGTCAGGCGAAAAGCCGCGTCGGCCTGCTGATCCTTGGCTTCATGGGTGTCTACGCCGTCATCGGCGGCCGTCTCGTCGAATATGCGATGAAGGATCAGGAGGTCGTCTCCAGCATCCTGCCACCCGACCGGCTGATGGCCTCGCGCCCCGACATTCTCGACCGCAACGGCGAGGTGCTGGCGACCGACATTCGCACCGTCTCGCTGTTTGCCGAACCGAACAAGATCGTCGATGCCGACGAGGCGGTCGAGAAGCTTGCAACGGTGCTGCCCGAGCTCGACGTCAGAGACACTTATAAGAAGCTCTCGGTCAAGACCTCGCATTTCGCCTGGCTGCGCCGGCAACTGACGCCGAAGCAGCAGAGCCAGATCCTGGCGCTCGGCATTCCCGGCATCGGCTTCCGTCCGGAGAAGCGCCGCTTCTATCCGGGCGGGGCGACCGCCGCGCATATCCTCGGTTACGTCAACATCGACAACCGCGGTGTCGCCGGCATGGAGAAATTTATCGACGACCAGGGGCTTGCCGATCTCGCCTCCGTCGGCATGACCAGCGACCAGCCTCTCGAGCCGGTGCGGCTATCGATCGACCTGCGCGTGCAGAACATCGTCCGGGACGCGGTCGTCAACGCCGTCAACAACTTCCAGTCCAAGGGCGCCGGTGCCGCGGTCATCGACGTACATACGGGGGAAGTGCTGGCGATGGCATCGGCGCCGGACTTCGATCCGAACGATCCGCAGGAAGGCGCCAAGGAGGGTTGGCTCAACCGGATGACCAACGGCACCTTCGAAATGGGCTCGACCTTCAAGACCTTTTCGCTGGCCATGGCGCTCGATAGCGGCAAGGTGAAGATGACCGACAGTTTCGATGCCAGCAAATCGATCTATATCGGCGGCTTCACCATTCACGATTTTCACGGGCAGCGCCGCTGGCTCACCGTTCCCGAGATTTTCCAGTATTCTTCGAATATCGGTACGGCGCGCGTCATCGACATCGTCGGTATCGACGCGCAGAAGGACTATCTCACCAAGTTCGGCCTGTTGACGAAGATGCAGACCGAGCTGCCCGAAGTGAAGATGCCGAGCCAGCCACGCGTCTGGAAGAAGATCAACTCGATTACGATTTCCTTCGGCCATGGCGTTTCGACGACGGCGCTGCAGACAGGGGTGGCGGCTGCCGCTCTCGTTAACGGCGGCAAGCTGATCGAGCCGACATTCCTGCCGCGCACACGCGAACAGGCTGATGAGATCGCCACGCAGGTGATCAAGAAGACCACCAGCGACGAGATCCGCTATTTGCTCGACTTCAACGGCTACAAGGGGTCCGGGCGTGTCGCCCGCGTGCCGGGCTTTGGCGTCGGCAGCAAGACCGGCACGGCTGATAAGGTGGTGAATGGGCGTTATTCGGCAACCCTGAATTTCAATTCCTTCATCGCTGCATTCCCCATCAACGATCCCAGATATGCCGTGATCACTTTCTGCGACGAGCCGAAGACCGGCGAGAAAGCCTATGGCGGAACGATCTCTGCCGGTACCGCCGGCCCGATCGCCCGCGAAATCATCAGCCGCGCGGCCCCCATTCTCGGTATCGAGCCGAAATTCGGGGAGGGCGGATCGGCCTTGCTGGTGTCTTATTGAGTGTGAATGAATATCGACGCCGATTCGCGAGGGGTGAACCGGCTTCAAGAGAGAAAAGTGCATTCGATGAAATTGCGAGACCTGGCCGGAGATCAGTTTCCGGAACTTGAAGCACAGCTCGAAGGCCCAGCAGGCCTGCTGGATATTTCAGGCCTGTCTTCGGATAGCCGTAAAGTGACGCCGGGCAATGTCTTCGTCGCGGTCGCCGGCACTAAGGCGGACGGCGCGGGCTTCATCGCGGATGCCGCCGGCCGCGGCGCTGCCGTCGCGATCGCCTCCCAATCCGTTAATGCTTCGATCCCCGTACTTGCGGTCAAGGAGCCGCGCCGTTTCCTCTCCATCGCCGCCGCGCGTTTCCACGGCAGGCAGCCCGACACCATGGTCGCCGTCACCGGCACGGCCGGCAAAACCTCCGTCGCTTCTTTCACCCGGCAGATTTGGGCGCATGCGGGCCACGCGGCCGCGATGATCGGCACGACGGGCGTCGTCTCGCCGACGCGCAACGAATATGGCGCGCTGACGACGCCCGATCCGGTGTCTCTGCACCAGCTGCTGGCCGAACTCGCCGGAGAAGGCGTGACACATGCCGCGATGGAAGCTTCCAGCCACGGCCTCGACCAGTGCCGGCTCGACGGTGTCAGGCTTACGGCCGCCGCCTTCACCAATCTCGGCCGCGACCACATGGATTATCATCCGACCGTCGAGGACTACATGGCCGCCAAGATGCGGCTTTTCGATACGCTGTTGCCGAAGGGGTCGCCGGCGGTGATCTTTGCCGACGATCCGTGGTCGGCGCAGGCGATCAAGGCCGCGACCGATGCCGGTCACGACATTCGGACCGTCGGGCGAAAGGGTGATTACCTTTCGTTGAAGCGCGTCGAGCACTTCCGCCACAAACAGATGGCCGAGATACATATCGGCGGCGAGATCTTTGAGGTGGACATTCCGCTGGCCGGCGATTTTCAGGTGGCCAATGCGCTGGTCGCCGCAGGGCTTGCCATGTCGACGGGCGTTGAGGCGAAGGTTGCGATGGCCGCGCTCGAGAAGCTCGTCGGCGCGTCCGGCCGTCTCGAACTCGTCGGCCATACGAAAGACGGCGCGCTCGCCTATGTTGATTATGCCCACAAGCCGGATGCGCTAGAAAACGTGCTGGGCTCGGTCAGACCCTTCACCACCGGCCGCGTCATCGTCGTTTTCGGCTGCGGCGGCGACCGTGATCGCGGCAAACGGCCGATCATGGGCGAAATCGCCTGCCGTCTTGCCGACGTCGTCATCGTCACCGACGATAATCCGCGTTCTGAGGAGCCGGCCTCGATCCGGGCGGAGATCATGACGGCGGCTGCCTGCGCCTCGGAAATCGCCGATCGCGCCATGGCGATCCGCGAGGCTGTCGGCATGCTGAGATCCGGCGATACGCTGATCGTCGCCGGCAAGGGGCACGAGGAAGGGCAGACGGTTGGCGGCGTCACCCTACCGTTCTCCGATCATGCGGAGGTGCGCAACGCCTTGGAGGAGTTGAAATCTTGAGCTGGCTCTGGACGACGGAAGACATGATCGCAGCGATGGCGGGGCGCCCTTTCGGCACGCTGCCCGAAGGCATCACCGGCATTTCCATCGACAGCCGCTCGATTACTCCAGGCGCAGCCTTCTTTGCGATCAAGGGCGACCGCGTCGACGGCCACGACTACGCCTCGATGGCGATGGCGAACGGCGCCTCCCTTCTCGTCGTCAGCGAGGCGAGACTTCCGGCCATGGGTCGCCTGACGGTGCCGATGATCGTCGTGGAAGACGTGCTCGCGGCACTTGGCCGGCTCGGCCTTGCCTCGCGCGAGCGCTCGCAGGCCAAGATCATCGCAGTGACAGGATCGGTCGGCAAGACGACCACCAAGGAAATGCTGCGGCATGTGCTGGCGCCCTCCGGCAAGGTGCATGCCTCCGTCGCCTCCTTCAACAATCATTGGGGTGTGCCGCTGACGCTGGCGCGCATGCCTGAGGATACGGATTATGGCGTCTTCGAAGTCGGGATGAACCATCCCGGCGAGATCCGGCCACTGGTGGCGATGATCCGTCCGGATGTCGCCATCATCACCACGATCGCGCCGGCGCATCTCGGCAATTTCAAGAACATCAAGGAAATCGCCGCTGCCAAGGCCGAGATCTTCGAGGGGCTCGAACCCGGCGGCCATGTCGTGCTCAACCGCGACAACGACCAGTTCAATTTTCTCGACCGCACGGCGCAGTCGCTCGGCATCGAGCATATCCATTCTTTCGGCCAGCATGCCAAGGCCGAATTCCGGCTCGCAGAATTCAATGGTTCTGACGAGAATTCGACGCTGTGGCTGACGATCGGCGGCGAGACGCTGGAGGTCGCGCTCGGCGCTCCAGGCCGCCATATCGCCGAGAATGCGCTCGCAGCGCTGGGCGTCGTCAAGATCGTTGGCGCCGATATGCAGAAGGCGATCGAAGCGCTTGCGACGCTGAAGCCGGAAAAGGGCAGGGGCAAGCGCCACCGGCTTGTCATCGGCGGCGGCAACTTCACGCTGATCGACGAGAGCTACAATGCCAATCCGGCCTCGATGCGCGCGGCGATCGCGCTGCTGGCGGCCTCCGAGCCGACCGGCCGCGGACGCCGTATCGCCGTGCTCGGCGACATGCTTGAGATGGGCGAGTATGCGCAAAAGGTCCATACCGACCTTGCCGTGCCGCTGCTTGCGGCCGGCATCGAACATGTCTGGCTCGCCGGAGCCGAGATGGCTGCGCTCAAGGAATCGCTGCCGGAAAGCGTCCATGTCGAATATCGCGAGAACACGGACGAATTGACGGATTATGTATTGAACTCGGTCGCGCCAGGCGACGTGTTGATGGTGAAATCGTCTCTGGGCATCGGTTTCGGCAAGATCGTCGCCGCGCTCCTTGACAAGTTCCCGCCATTTGCCGACACGCAACGCGAATTTTGATCGGGTAAACAAGGGGCCCTGAATGCTGATCTGGCTTGTCGAACTGTCGGAATATTTCAAATTTCTGAATCTGTTCAGATACATTACCTTCCGTACGGGGGCCGCTCTCTTCACCTCAGCGCTGATCGTCTTCCTGTTCGGGCCGACGATCATCAATTCGCTGCGCATCCGGCAGGGCAAGGGCCAGCCGATCCGCGCCGATGGGCCGCAGACGCATTTCAAGAAGGCCGGCACGCCGACCATGGGCGGGCTGATGATCCTCGCCGGCATCGTCGGCGCGTCGCTGCTCTGGGCCGATCTTTCCAACGTCTATGTCGTCGCCACGTTGCTGGTGACGCTGGGCTTCGGTGCGATCGGCTTCTACGACGATTATCTTAAAGTCACGAAGCAGAGCCATATGGGTTTTTCCGGCAAGGCGCGTCTTGGCATCGAATTCGTCATCGCCGGCATCGCCGTCTATTTCATGATGCGTACCGCCCTTGCCTCGGGGATTGCCGGCTCGACCTTCGGCTCCTCGATCGCCTTTCCTTTCTTCAAGGACTTCATGATCAATATCGGCATCATGTTCGTCGTCTTCGGCGGCTTCGTGATCGTCGGCGCCGGCAATGCCGTCAATCTGACTGACGGTCTCGACGGGCTTGCCATCGTGCCTGTGATGATCGCCGCCGCCTCCTTCGGCGTCATCGCTTATCTCGCCGGCAATGTGGTGTTTGCGAACTACCTGCAGATCAATTTCGTGCCCGGTACCGGCGAACTCGCCGTCGTTCTCGGCGCCGTCATCGGCGCCGGCCTCGGCTTTCTCTGGTTCAATGCACCGCCGGCTGCCATCTTCATGGGCGACACGGGGTCGCTGGCACTCGGCGGCACGATCGGCACCGTCGCTGTCGCCACCAAGCACGAGATCGTCATGGCGATCATCGGCGGCCTCTTCGTCATCGAGACGCTGTCCGTCATCATCCAGGTCAGCTTCTTCAAGATGACCGGCCGGCGCGTCTTCCTGATGGCGCCGATTCATCATCACTTCGAGAAGAAGGGCTGGACCGAGAGCCAGGTGGTGATCCGCTTCTGGATCGTCGCCGTGGGCCTCGCCATGCTCGGCCTTTCGACGCTGAAGCTCCGGTGAGGCAGCGATGATCCCGGTCACGACGCTCAAGGACAGGAAGGTCGCGCTCTTCGGGCTCGGCGGCTCCGGCTTTGCCACCGCCCGGGCGCTGATATCAGGCGGAGCCGATGTGACCGCCTGGGACGACAATCCCGATAGTGTCGCCAAGGCCGCTGCCGAAGGCATCAGGACGGAAGACCTGCACAACATCGACTGGAGCCAGCAGGCGCTGTTCGTGCTGTCGCCCGGCGTGCCGCTCACCCATCCGAAGCCGCACTGGACCGTCGATCTGGCGCGGGCCGCCGGCGTCGATATCGCTGGCGACGTCGAACTCTTCGTGCGCGAGCGCCGCGCCCACGCGCCGGATTGCCCCTTCATCGCCATAACCGGCACCAACGGCAAGTCGACCACGACGGCGCTGATCGCCCATATCCTGAAATCATCAGGCTACGACACGCAGCTCGGCGGCAATATCGGCACGGCCGTGCTGACGCTCGATCCGCCGAAGGCCGAGCGTTATTATGTCGTCGAATGCTCCTCCTACCAGATCGATCTGGCGCCGACGCTGGACCCGTCTGCCGGCATCCTGCTCAACCTGACGCCCGATCATCTCGACCGTCACGGCACCATGCAGCATTATGCCGATATCAAGGAAAGGCTGGTCGCCGGCAGCGATGTCGCGATCGTCGGCGTCGACGACAGCCTTTCGGCACTGATTGCCGATCGTGTCGAGCGGGCAGGCGTCAAGGTGGTCCGTATTTCGCGCCGCAACGTGCTGGCCGACGGCATCTATGTCGAGGGCACCAAACTCATCCAAGCCGCCGGCGGCGCTATGCTGCCCTTCGCCGATCTCGACGGCATCCAGACGCTGCGCGGCAGCCATAATGCGCAGAACGCTGCAGCCGCCGTCGCCGCCTGCCTTGCGGTCGGGGTCTCCGCCGACGACATCCGCACCGGCCTTGCCTCGTTTCCCGGACTGAAGCACCGCATGCAGCCGGTCGGTCAGCGTGGCCGCGTCGTTTTCGTCAACGATTCCAAGGCGACCAATGCCGATGCCGCAGCACCCGCTCTTTCGAGCTATGATCGCATCTATTGGATCGCCGGCGGTCTGCCGAAGGCTGGCGGGATCACGACGCTTGCTCCCTATTTTCCGCGCATCGCCAAGGCCTATCTGATCGGCGAGGCGGCGGCGGAATTCGCCGCGACGCTCGGCGAGGCCGTGCCTTACGAGATCTCGGACACGCTGGAGCGCGCTGTCGCGCATGCGGCCGCCGATGCCGAACGCGACGAGAGCGCTGCTTCGGCCGTGATGTTATCCCCGGCTTGCGCAAGCTTCGACCAGTATAAGAATTTCGAAGTCAGGGGCGAAGCCTTCGTCGGCCACGTGGCGGCGCTTGACGGGATTACGATGCTGATCGGTCCGGCAACAGGAGAGAAATGACATGGTAAGCCGCGCGGAACGTGGGCCTCTGGCCGATTGGTTCTGGACCATCGACCGCTTCTTCCTGGCAATGTTCATCTTCCTGATGGGCATCGGCTTCATGCTGTCGTTTGCGGCATCTCCTGCGGTCGCCGAACGCATCGGGCTCGAGCCCTTCCATTTCGTCAAACGCCATGCGGCCTTCATGATCCCTTCGATCGGCGTCATGCTCGGGCTGTCGTTCCTGACGCCACGCCAGGTGCGGCGAACCGCGATCCTGATCCTGATCATCTCGGTCGCGATGATGGTGCTGGTGCTGTTCGTCGGGCAGGAGGTCAAGGGTGGCAGGCGCTGGATCTGGATCGCCGGCCTTTCCATCCAGCCGTCGGAATTCATGAAACCTGCTTTCGTCGTGGTCTGCGCCTGGCTGTTTGCCGAACATGCGCGCCAGCCGGAGATCCCCGGCAATCTCTTTGCCATCATTCTGTTCGGCATCGTCGCGGCCCTTCTTGTCGCGCAGCCGGATCTCGGCCAGACCATCCTGACTACGGCCGTCTGGGGCGGGATGTTCTTCATGGCCGGCATGCCATGGATCTGGATCATGCTGCTCGGCATCGGCGGTGCCGGCGGCCTGCTCAGCGCCTACTACGTCTTCCCGCACGTCGCCGGCCGAATAGACAAGTTCATGACCGGCGAGGGTGATACTTTTCAGATCGACACGGCGCGCGAGGCGATCATCCGCGGTAGCTGGTTCGGCCAGGGACCGGGCGAAGGCATCGTCAAGCGCATCATCCCGGACGCGCATACCGACTTCATCTTCTCGGTCGCGGCCGAGGAGTTCGGCATCGTCTTCTGCATGGCGCTCGTCGCGCTGTTTACCGTGCTGGTGCTGCGCGGCCTCTCGCATGCCTATCGCGAGCGCAACGACTTCAACCGCTTCGCCGTCGCCGGCCTGGTGCTGCAGATGGGCATCCAGTCGATCATCAACATCGGCGTCAATCTCGAGCTGCTGCCGGCAAAGGGCATGACGCTGCCGCTGATTTCCTATGGCGGCTCGTCAATGGTGGCGATCTGCGTCACCGCCGGCTTCATTCTGGCGCTGACGCGCCATCGACCGGAAAAACGCGCGCAGGACCGGAGCCTCTTCCGCGTCCCGCACGGCATGCCGGCGGAGTAGAAGACCATGAGCAAAGGCATCGTGCTGCTTGCCGCCGGGGGAACCGGCGGCCATGTGTTCCCGGCGGAGGCGCTGGCCTTCAAGCTGAAGGAGCGCGGCTATACGGTGCATCTCGTCACGGACAGCCGGGCCGAGCGTTATGCCGGCAAGTTTCCGGCCGAGGAGATCCATGTCGTGCCGTCGGCGACGATCGGCTCGAAGAACCCGGTTGCCGTCGCCCGCTCGCTGTGGACGCTCTGGAGCGGCATGCGGGCGGCAAAGAAGCTGATCCAACGGCTGCAGCCTGTCATCGTTGTCGGTTTCGGCGGTTATCCCACCGTGCCGCCGCTGCTTGCCGCCACCCGGCTCGGCGTGCCGTCGATGATCCACGAGCAGAACGCCGTGATGGGCCGTGCCAACAAGGCCTTGGCAACCCGCGTGCAGGCCATCGCCGGCGGTTTCCTGCCGGAGGGAGGCGCTGCCTTTCCGGACAAGACGGTGACGACTGGCAATCCCGTCCGCCCGGCAATCATCGCCGCAGCTGAGGTGCCTTACACGCCGTCGCATCCAGGCGAGGCCTTCAACCTCGTCGTCTTCGGCGGCAGCCAGGGCGCGCAATATTTCTCCAAGGCGCTGCCGACGGCGATCAGCCTGCTCGACGACGCGCTTCGCGTGCGCCTGCGCATCACCCAGCAGGTGCGTCCCGAGGATATGGAGATGGTCAGCGGCTGCGTCGCCAGGCTGGAGATGGGAGCCGATATCGCACCCTTCTTCAACGATATGGCCGAGAGGCTGGCCAGGGCGCATCTCGTCATCTGCCGTTCGGGCGCCTCGACGGTCTCGGAAATCTCCGTCATCGGCCGGCCTGCCGTGCTCGTGCCTTACCCGCACGCCCTCGATCACGACCAGGCGGCGAATGCCGCAGCACTTGCTGCGACCGGCGGGGCGAAGGTGATCGCCCAGTCGGAGCTTTCGCCGGAGAAGATTGCGGCGATCCTGACGGCTGTGATGAACGATCCGGAAAAGCTTTCGCACATGGCGGCGGCGGCGAAACTCGCCGGGAAACCCGATGCCGCGAACTTGCTTGCCGACATGGTTGAGGCTATTGCCGCCAGACGGACAATTGCGGAATTCAAGAGGACACGCGCATGAAACTGCCGAAGACGATCGGTCTCGTCCATTTCATCGGCATTGGCGGCATCGGTATGAGCGGCATTGCCGAGGTGCTGCACAATCTCGGCCACAAGGTGCAGGGATCGGACCAGGCCGACAGTGCCAATGTCCAGCGCCTGCGCGACAAGGGTATCGAGGTATTCGTCGGCCACCGGGCTGAAAACCTGGGCGATGCTGAAGTCGTCGTCGTCTCGACGGCAATCAAGAAGAGCAATCCGGAACTGATCGCCGCGCGCGAAAAGCTGCTGCCAGTGGTGCGCCGTGCCGAAATGCTCGCCGAGCTGATGCGCTTCCGCAATGCGATCGCCATCGGCGGCACACATGGCAAGACGACGACCACCTCGCTGGTCGCCACGCTGCTTGAAGCCGGCGGGCTGGACCCGACCGTGATCAATGGCGGCATCATCAATGCCTACGGGACCAATGCCCGCATGGGCGAGGGCGAGTGGATGGTGGTCGAGGCCGACGAATCGGACGGCACCTTCCTGAAGCTTCCGGCCGATGTCGCGGTCATCACCAATATCGACCCGGAACATCTCGACCATTACGGCAATTTCGACGCCGTGCGCGCCGCCTTCCGGCAGTTCGTCGAGAACGTGCCGTTCTACGGCTTCGGCGTCATGTGTCTCGACCATCCCGAGGTGCAGTCTCTGGTCGGCCGCATCGAGGACCGCAAGATCATCACCTATGGCGAGAACCCGCAGGCCGACGTGCGCTTCAAGAATGTGCGCATCGACGGCACGCGCTCGATCTTCGACGTCGAAATCCGCCGCCGCCGCACCGGCCAGGTGATCGAGCTCAAGGGGCTGGTCATGCCGATGCCCGGACGGCATAATATTTCCAACGCAACGGCGGCGATCGCCGTTGCCAACCGGCTCGGCATATCGAGCGCAGATATCGCCAAGGGGCTTGCCTCTTTCGGTGGCGTCAAGCGCCGCTTCACGCTGACCGGCGAGTGGAATGGCGTGCAGATCTTCGACGATTATGGCCATCATCCGGTCGAGATCAAGGCGGTGCTGCGCGCCGCTCGAGAATCCTGCAAGGGGCGTGTCATCGCCGTCCACCAGCCGCATCGCTTTAGCCGTCTTGCGAGCCTGTTCGAGGAATTCGCCGCCTGCTTCAACGATGCCGACAGCATCTTCCTGGCACCCGTCTATGCGGCGGGCGAGGATCCGATCGAGGGCATCGATTCCG
Source organism: Rhizobium sp. WYCCWR10014 (assembly GCF_001657485.1). Lineage (GTDB taxonomy): Bacteria > Pseudomonadota > Alphaproteobacteria > Rhizobiales > Rhizobiaceae > Rhizobium. The sequence goes on along the minus strand of NZ_LXFU01000037.1, from coordinate 197,593 downwards.
TGTCGCTGGTCTCGCGCATAAAGTCCGGTGGCCATCGCGACGCCCGCTTTCTAAGCTCGGCGGAGCTTCTGCCGCAGATGGTCGCGGAGGTTGCAAAGCCAGGCGATTTCGTGGTTCTGTTGGGGGCTGGGAGCATCACATCCTGGGCGGCGGCGCTGCCCAAGCAACTGGAAGGCCTATCGGGAAAGTCCGTATGAAACAGGTGAATGGGGAAAAGCTTCTCGCGTCTCTCGGAGACGGTGTAAAGGATATCCGCGGCCGTATCACGCCGGATGCCCCGATGGACCGTGTCACCTGGTTCAGGGCCGGCGGCTTGGCCGAGCTGATGTTCCAGCCGCATGACGTCGACGATCTCATCGCCTTCCTGAAGATATTGCCGGAAGAGGTGCCGCTGACGGTGGTCGGCGTCGGCTCCAACATCCTGGTACGCGACGGCGGCATTCCCGGCGTCGTGCTGCGCCTGTCGGCCAAGGGGTTCGGCTTCGTCGAACTTGCCGGCGAAAACCGCATCCTGGCCGGCGCCATCTGCCCTGATAAACATGTGGCGGCGATGGCGATGGACAACGGCATCGGCGGCTTCCATTTCTTCTACGGAATTCCGGGCGGCATCGGTGGCGCGGCGCGCATGAATGCCGGTGCCAACGGCGTGGAGACGCGTGAGCGGCTGATCGAGGTCCATGCGGTCGACCGCAAGGGCGACAAGCATGTGCTTTCCAATGCCGAGATGGGCTATTCCTACCGGCATTCGACCGCATCCACAGATCTGATCTTCACCTCCGTGCTGTTCGAGGGCTATCCGGAAGAGCGCGCCAAGATCCGTGCCGAGATGGACGCCGTGCGCAATCACCGCGAGACGGTGCAGCCGGTGCGCGAAAAGACCGGTGGCTCGACCTTCAAGAACCCGGCCGGCCATTCGGCTTGGAAACTGGTCGACGAGGCAGGCTGCCGTGGCCTCGTCATCGGCGGAGCGCAGATGTCGTCGCTTCACTGCAACTTCATGATCAACATGGGGCAGGCGACCGGCTACGACCTCGAATATCTCGGCGAACAGGTGCGTCGCGAGGTTTTTGAAAAAGACGGCATCAAGCTCGAATGGGAAATCAAACGCCTCGGCGTCTTCATGCCCGGCCGTGAGGTGCGTCCGTTCCACGGTGTGACAAGCGAATAACGGTTTACGTCACCGCAAGCTTCAGGCCTTCGCGCGGGGTGACGAGGGGCGACCAGCGAAGCACGTCGCGGGCATGGGATATATCGACCTGCAGGGAACCGCAAAGACGCTGGTAGACGGCGTCCTTTCCGGTGACTCTCGCGCCCATCTGCAACAGTGCTGGGGGGAAGGGGAGCAGCATCGGTTTGACACCCAGCCCTGCGGCAATCCCTTCGATAAGACCGGGAGTCGAAAGATCCTCTCCATCGCCGGCGAGAAAAGTCTGGCCGGCAGCACCCGGATGCTTCATCCCGGTGATGATCAGATCGACGAGATTTGGAAGCGCGACCAGTGTCCGGCGGTTCTTCAGCGACGCGAAGGGGAGCGGTATCCTCTTCCGGACAAGTCCGACGAGCAGGGCGAAATTGCCCCTCGCACCGGATCCATAGACGAGCGGCGGGCGAATGACGACGGCTTCCATGCCTGTTCGGGCGGCGATTTCATGCAGCCCGATTTCGGTTTCCAGCTTCGAAATGCCGTAGGGATCGATCGGCATTGGCGTATCGTCGTGCCGGAAGGGCCGATCGTTCTCCTCACCATTGACCTTGATGCTGCTGATGAAGACGAACCTTTTTACGCCCGCGCGGGCGGCCTGTTCGGCGAGGTTCAACGTGGCGGCGGTGTTGATCAAACGAAATTCCGCAAGCGGATCGGCTGCGCGGTCGTTCATGATGTGAACACGAGCGGCGAGATGGACGATGACATCGATACCCTCGAGAACCACTGTCCAATCGGTTTCGCTTGTTATCTCGATGGGGAAATGCCGCACAGATGTCGGGAAGCTGGCGGCTGCAGATCGCGTCGTCACCGCAAGCTCGCATATCCGCTCTCTATGCAGTCTTTCGACGAGAGGCCCACCGACAAAGCCGGCTGCGCCGGTAATGAGGCATCGCATGATCTGTTCCCGTTTTACCGCGAGTGTTCGGGTTAACCGGAACTGCTGACGGCATCAATAAAAAAGCCGCGACATTGGAGCGCCGTGCGTCCTTTCGGACGCACAAAGGACGCTCTAACTGTTTGAACCTACGCATCGGCCCGAAAATCGATTCCGATTTTCGGGCCGATGCGCTAGCCGTCGCGGCTTGTTGTTTGCTTGCTGCTCGAAGCTCAGACTTCCTCGCGGCCCGACAGCCGGATGCAGACCAGCGAGATCACTGCCGAGGCGGTGAGGTAGTAGCCGACATAGTCGAGGCTGTAATGGGTGGCGAGCCAGGTGGCGATATAAGGGGCGAGCGAAGCGCCGAAGATGCCGCCGAGGTTGAAGGTCATCGAGGCGCCGGTATAGCGCACCGTGGTCGGAAAGGGGGCGGCCAGGGCAGCGCCGATCGGACCATAGGTGAAGCCCATCAAGGCGAGGCCGATGATCGAGCACAGGAAAGCGCCTGTGAGACCGCTGGTCAACAGCGTCGCGTAGAAGAAGCCGAAGATGGCGATGGCGATTGTCGTCAGCGTCAGGATGATGCGGCGCGAATAGAGATCGGAGAGCCAGCCAGAGAGCGGGATCGTCAGGCCGAAGAAGACGACGCCGACAAGCTGGACGACCAGGAACTGCTCTCTCGTATAACCGAGCCCACCCTTTTCCAGAGATGTCGTACCCCAGGAGAGCGTGAAGACCGTCATCAGGTAGAACAGCACGAAGGTCGCGACGGCGATGAAGGTGCCGAGGATCAAGCTGCGCAGATGGCTGCGGAAGACGACCTCGATCGGCACGGCGACACGCTCGTGCTTTTCGACGGCTTTGCGGAATTCCGGCGTCTCGGCAATCTTCAGGCGGACATAGAGGCCGACGGCGACGAGGGCGAGGCTGGCGATGAAGGGAATGCGCCATCCGTAGTCGAGGAAATCCTCGTTGCTCATCGTTTCCGCCAGGATGAGGAAGAAGCCGGAGGAGAGGATGAAGCCGATCGGCGCGCCGAGCTGCGGGAACATGGCGTACCAGCTGCGCTTGCCGGGAGGAGCGTTTTCGGTGGCAAGGAGAACGGCGCCACCCCATTCGCCGCCGAGGCCGAGGCCCTGGCCGAAACGGCAAAGCGCCAGCAACAGCGGTGCGGCAATGCCGATCGCATCATAGCCGGGCAGCATGCCGATCAGCACGGTCGAAAGGCCCATCGTCATCAGCGCGGCGACGAGCGTCGCCTTGCGGCCGATGCGGTCGCCGAAATGACCGAAAACCACGGCACCGATGGGGCGGGCGAAAAAGGCGATCGAGAAGGTGACCAGCGACTGCAGCGTTGCGGCGTTCGAATCGCTTGCCGGGAAGAAGAGGTGTGGGAAGACGAGGACGGCTGCCGTCGCGTAGACGTAAAAGTCGAAGAATTCGATGGTGGTGCCGACAAGGCTGGCGATAAGGACGCGAGCCGGAGAATTGACTTGCGTGCTGTTCGAGGCAGGAGTCGGCGATGCGGAGATCGCGTCAGTCATTTTCATTCCAATCCAGTATTTCTAGGGAGCGCCTTGGCAGGCTGGCGGGGTCTTAACGCAATTTCAGATCCGAGAAAACGTCAAAACATGCAGTCGGTACAGGGGACGCGGCTCGCATGCATTGCCGGCTCGAGTCCCCCGGCGTCATCTCAAATCCTTGGGTTTTGCTGCCTTGCGTGAAGCTTGCCGTGGCGGCGCCCACGCGCTTGACCGGAATCGAATTGTAACGGATTCATTGCTAACCCTCTGGTTGAGGGCAGAGGAGATATCCATGCAAAAGAGTCTTGTTGCCGAATTTCTCGGCACGTTCTGGCTGGTCTTCGGCGGATGCGGCAGCGCCGTGCTGGCCGCGGCCTATCCCGAGCTTGGGATTGGTTTTGTCGGCGTGGCCTTTGCGTTCGGTCTGACCGTGCTCACCATGGCCTATGCCGTGGGCGGCATTTCGGGCGGTCATTTCAATCCCGCCGTCTCGCTTGGCCTTACGGTTGCCGGACGGTTTCCGGCGGCGCGCCTCATTCCCTATATCGTCGCTCAGGTTGTCGGCGCCATCGCCGCGGCGGCGCTGCTTTATCTCATCGCCAGCGGCAAGGCGGGTTTCGAACTCGGCGGCTTTGCCGCCAACGGATATGGCGACCATTCTCCAGGCGGTTATTCGCTGCTTTCGGCACTGCTGATCGAAGTGCTGCTCACCATGTTCTTCCTGATCATCATCTTGGGATCGACCAGCAGCCGGGTGCCTGCGGGCTTCGCGCCACTTGCGATCGGCCTTGGGCTGACGCTGATCCATCTCGTCTCTATCCCCGTCACAAACACTTCGGTCAATCCGGCCCGTTCCACCAGCCAGGCGCTTTTCGTCGGCGGCTGGGCGCTGCAGCAGCTCTGGCTGTTCTGGATTGCGCCGCTCGCAGGCGGAGCGCTCGGCGGGCTCGTATGGAAATTCCTCGACGACGCCGACTGACTGCAAGATACCGAGCTATCCCATTGAGCCCGCGCGGTTTTTCCGTGCGGGTTTTTCTGTTTTCGCGGATCGGCGGCATCTTCGATCTGGCAATCCCGAAGACGAGAAAGTTAAAAAATCAAGGGCGCGGCAATACGAAGTTAACGAAAGTAAACACTTCATTAACCATAATGATGCTCTAATGCACCCAGGTCGGACAAAGGCCCGAAACGGCGCAGACAGCTTCGCGCAAGCGTCGATTTCGAAAATGGAAGTTATTTTTGGGGGTGTTGATGAGTCGCAAGCATGTCGCTGTCCTGATGGGCGGATTTTCCTCGGAAAGGCCTGTCAGCCTTTCCTCGGGAAAGGCTTGCGCAGAAGCTCTCGAGGCAGAGGGCTTCGATGTGACGCGCATCGACGTGGGGCGCGACGTTTCCGAGAAGCTCGCCGCGCTGAAGCCCGATGTCGTCTTCAATGCGCTTCACGGCCCATTCGGCGAGGACGGCACCATTCAGGGCATCCTCGAATATCTCGAGATCCCCTATACGCATTCGGGCGTGCTTGCCTCGGCGCTTGCGATGGACAAGGATAAGGCGAAGCTCGTTGCCGCCGCCGCCGGTATTCCGGTCGCCGAATCGCAGGTGGTCAACCGTTTCGCTTTTCCTTCGACGCATCCGATGAAGCCGCCCTATGTCGTCAAGCCCGTCCGTGAGGGGTCAAGCTTCGGCGTCGTCATCGTCACGGAGGATCAGGCGCATCCGCCGCAGATCGTCAGCTCGCCTGAGTGGCGTTACGGCGAGGAAGTGATCGTCGAGCGCTATATTTACGGTCGCGAACTCACCTGCGGTGTCATGGGCGAAACTCCGCTCGGTGTCACGGAAGTGGTGCCGCAGGGACACAATTTCTATGATTACGACTCCAAGTATGCGGCGGGCGGTTCAAAACACGTCATCCCCGCGAAAATTTCACCGAATATTTACCAAAAAATACAAACATTGTCCCTAAGGGCGCATCAGGCAATCGGTTGTCGCGGCGTCAGTCGGTCCGACTTTCGTTACGACGATCGTTTCTCCGAAGACGGCGAAATTATCTGGCTGGAGGTCAATACCCAGCCAGGCATGACTCCAACCTCGCTCGTGCCCGAAATGGCCGGTCATGCCGGCTATTCATTTGGTCAGTTTCTCCGGTGGATGGTGGAGGACGCGTCTTGTTTGCGTTGACAGTCAAGAGGATTGGGCGCCCCAGCCATCATGCCGTGCTTCCGATCATGGAAGCCGAAGAGCGGTTCGTGCTGCCGCGCCCGCTGCGCCGGATCACGCGCTTCCTGATCAGCCTCTGCAGCGGCCGAATCTATATTCCCGTTCATACGGGCACGGTCTCGGCGCTCGCTTTCTTAGGTGCGACGGGGCTTTACGGCATGTCGCTCGGCGGTCACACCGAAGCTGTGGCGCAGGCAACGACGACGGCCGCGGGTTTTGCGATCGAGGACGTCAAGGTCTCCGGCAATTCTGAGACCTCCGAAATCGAGATCCTGCAGTTGATCGGCCTTGATGGCACGACCTCGCTGGTCGCGCTCGACGTCGATGCTGCCCGCCGGAAGATCGCGCATCTTCCCTGGGTCGAGAATGTCGAGGTCCGCAAGATTTATCCGAAGACGATCGAGGTGAAGCTCAAGGAGCGCCAGGCCTATGCGATCTGGCAGCACGGGCAGGAGCTTTCCCTGATCGAGAAGAACGGCAGCGTCATTGCGCCGCTGCGCGACAACAAGTTTTCGGCGCTGCCGCTCGTCGTCGGCCGCGATGCCGAAACGGCGGCGGCTTCGCTCGACGACGCCTTCTCGAAGTGGCCTGACGTGAAGGCCCGCGTGAAGGCCTATGTCTGGATATCAGGCCGCCGCTGGGACCTGCACATGGACAACGGCGTCGTCGTCAAGCTGCCGGAAGACGGTATCGACCAGGCACTGGCGACGCTTTCGAAGTTCGACAAGGAGCACCAGCTCCTGGAGCGGGACATTGCCGCAGTCGATCTCAGACTGTCCGACAGAACCGCGATCCAGCTGACGCCGGAGGCGGCGATCCGCAGGCAGACGGCAGTGACGGAGCGTACGAAAGAATTGAAGAAGGCGGGGCAGAATATATGAGCTTGTTCGGTTCATCCCATTTCGGATTGCCGCGCCTGAAGCCGCTTTCGTCGAAGCGGTCACATGTCGTTTCGGTGCTCGACATCGGTTCGACCAAGGTCGTCTGCATGATCGGCCGGCTGACGCCGCGCGAGGAAAGCCAGATCCTGCCGGGCCGCACGCACAATATCGAGATCATCGGCATCGGCCACCAGCGTTCCCGCGGCATCAAGACCGGCGTCATCGCCGATCTCGACGCGCTGGAAGGCGTCATCCGCCTTGCGGTCGACGCGGCGGAGCGCATGGCGGGGCTGACCGTCGAGAGCCTGATCGTCAATCTGACGGCCGGCCGGCTCGGCAGCGATATCTACACCGCAACGATCGATCTCGGCGGCCAGGAAGTCGAGCTCAACGATCTGAAGAAGGTGCTGTCGGCCGCTTGCCAGCAGTCGCTGCGCCAGGACCGTTCGGTGCTGCATTCACTGGCGACCGGCTTTTCGCTCGACGGCGAGCGCGGCATCCGCGATCCGCTGGCGATGTATGGCGACGCGCTCGGCGTCGACATGCATGTCGTGACGGCGGAGCGCTCGGCACTGAAGAACCTCGAACTTAGCGTTAATCGTGCGCATCTGTCGGTCGAGGGCATCGTCGCGACGCCCTATGCATCGGGTCTTGCGGCTCTCGTCGACGATGAGGTCGAGCTCGGCTGCGCGGCGATCGACTTGGGCGGCGGCACGACGACGATCTCGGTCTTTGCCGAGGGCAAGCTCGTTCATACGGATGCCGTCGGCCTTGGCGGTCATCACGTCACCACCGATTTGGCACGCGGCCTTTCGACCCGCATCGAGGATGCGGAGCGGCTGAAGGTCGTGCATGCCTCGGCTCTTTCGAATTCCTCCGACGAGCGCGAGCTGATCTCAATCCCGCCAATCGGCGAGGACGATCGCGACCAGCCGTCGCAGGTGCCGCGGGCGCTGGTTTCGCGCATCGTATCGGCCCGTATCGAAGAGACGATGGAACTGATCCGCGACCGTATCCAGCGCTCCGGTTTCAGCCCGATCGTCGGCAAGCGCGTCGTGCTGACCGGCGGAGCGAGCCAGTTGACCGGCCTTGCCGACGTGGCCCGGCGCATCCTTGCCCGCAACGTCCGCATCGGCCGTCCGATGGGCGTCTCGGGGTTGCCGACGGCGGCCAAGGGCCCGGCCTTTTCGACGGCCGTCGGCCTGATGATCTATCCGCAGGTCGCGGACATGGAGACACATGCGTCACAGAGCGGTCTGCTCATGTCGCTTGGGGGAAATAACAGCCGCATAGCCCGCATGGGCCAGTGGCTGAAGGAAAGTTTCTGAAATTGAGTAATTGGCCGGCGTGGCGATGCGGCCAGAGAGAGAAGGAACAGGTACCATGACCATCAAGCTGCAAAAGCCTGACATCACAGAGCTGAAGCCGCGCATCACCGTGTTCGGCGTTGGCGGCGGTGGCGGCAATGCCGTCAACAACATGATTACCGCCGGCCTCCAGGGCGTCGACTTCGTCGTCGCCAACACGGATGCGCAGGCGCTGACGATGACGAAGGCCGAGCGCATCATCCAGCTCGGCGTCAACGTCACCGAAGGCCTCGGTGCCGGCTCGCAGCCGGAAGTCGGCCGCGCGGCCGCCGAGGAGTGCATCGACGAGATCGTCGATCACCTGAACGGCACGCATATGTGCTTCGTCACCGCCGGCATGGGCGGCGGCACCGGTACGGGTGCTGCTCCGGTTGTCGCACAGGCAGCCCGCAACAAGGGCATCCTGACAGTCGGCGTCGTCACCAAGCCGTTCCATTTCGAAGGCGGGCGCCGCATGCGCCTGGCCGAGATGGGCATCCAGGAACTGCAGAAGTCTGTCGATACGCTGATCGTCATTCCGAACCAGAACCTCTTCCGCATTGCCAACGACAAGACGACCTTCGCCGATGCCTTCGCCATGGCCGACCAGGTTCTCTATTCGGGCGTTGCCTGCATCACCGACCTGATGGTCAAGGAAGGCCTCATCAACCTCGACTTCGCCGACGTCCGCTCGGTGATGCGCGAGATGGGCCGCGCGATGATGGGCACCGGCGAAGCCTCCGGCTCCGGCCGCGCGCTGCAGGCTGCAGAGGCTGCGATCGCCAACCCGCTGCTCGACGAAACCTCGATGAAGGGCGCCCAGGGCCTGCTGATCTCCATCACCGGCGGTCGCGACCTCACCCTCTTCGAAGTCGACGAAGCCGCGACCCGCATCCGCGAGGAAGTCGATCCTGACGCCAACATCATCCTCGGCGCCACCTTCGACGAATCGCTCGAAGGCATCATCCGCGTCTCTGTCGTCGCAACCGGCATCGACCGGGCGATGAACGAAGCCGCCGAACGGAACCTCCAGCCGGCAGCAAGGCCGGTTATCCGTCCCTCCGCGGCTGTTGCTCCGGCAGCGGCCGCAGTCCAGCCTGCCCCCGTGATGCAGGCACCGAAGGCCATGGATCCGATCGCGCAGACCATCCGCGAAGCCGAGATGGAACGCGAGCTCGAAATTCCGGCCCCGCGTGCTGCCGCACCGCTGCAGCAGCCGGCTCCACAGCAGGAAACTTTCCGTCCGCAGAGCAAGATCTTCGCGCCTGCGCCGGAAGCTCCGGCAATGCGTCCGGCACCGGTGCAGCAGCAGGCTCCGGCGCCCGCCATGAGCCAGCCTGTCATCAGCCAGCCGGTCCAGCAGCAGCCGATCCGGCAGGAGCCGATCATCCGTCAGGCGCCCGAACCGATGCGCATGCCGAAGGTCGAGGATTTCCCGCCGGTCGTTCAGGCCGAACTCGACCACCGCACGCAGCCGGCTTCCGCGCATGCGGCGGAGGAGCGCGGTCCGATGGGCCTGCTCAAGCGAATCACCAATTCGCTTGGCCGCCGCGACGACGATGCCGTTGCCGCCGACATGACCGCCGCACCGCCGGCCGCTTCGCAGCAGCGCCGTCCGCTGTCGCCTGAGGCAAGCCTCTATGCACCGCGACGCGGCAACCTCGACGACCAGGGCCGCGCGGTTCCGCAGGCCCGGATGATGCAGGAAGACGACCAGCTGGAAATCCCGGCATTCCTGCGTCGCCAGTCGAACTGAGTGCGTGCTTCGGCACCGTTTATGCCCGGGATCAAGGTCCCGGGCATTGCTGTTTTTCAGCCTGCGATTCGCAAGCGATTTCAATCGTGTGACTTCGTAACAAAGCGAAAGAAACAGTGATTTGGATTGGAGCGTCGGCGCACGTAAGTATGGTCGCAAGGAAACTGCCCTAGGAGTCTTTTCGACGGCTCCTTCTGCAGAATGAATGATGACCGTGCCGATCGGACAGACCGCCGGTACGGAAGAATAAAAGGCAGAATTTATGGCTATTGGCTTGCTGGGGTTTCAAACGACGGTATCGCGTCCCGTGACGCTTTCGGGCATCGGGGTCCATTCGGGCGCTGACGTTTCGATCACCCTGAACCCGGCCGAATCGGACACCGGCGTCGTTTTCCAGCGCCTGCATGACAATGGCGACATCACCGAACTCAAAGCCGTCTCCTCGCAGGTCGGCAATACTGACCTCTGCACCGTCCTCGGATTCTCACCGGCCCATTCGGTCGCGACGATCGAGCATGTCATGGCCGCCGTCTATGCTCTCGGCCTCGACAATGTGCTGATCGAAGTGCAGGGCTCCGAAATGCCCATCATGGACGGCAGTTCGCTGCCCTTCGTCGAGGCGATCGAGCAGGTTGGTCTCGTCTCGCTCGGCGTCAAGCGCCGCTATATCCGTATCACCAAGCCGGTGCGAATCGAGCATGGCGGCTCCTGGAGCGAATTCCGCCCGTATGACGGTACGCGCTTCGAAGTCGAGATCGATTTCGATTGCCCGCTGATCGGCCGGCAGAAGTGGGCCGGCGACATGACCGCCGCGGTCTTCAAGACCGAGCTTTCCCGCGCCCGCACCTTCGGTTTCATGCGCGATGTCGAGCGTCTCTGGGCGTCGGGCCACGCGCTCGGCTCCTCGCTTGAAAATTCCGTCGTCATCTCGGACGACAACACCGTCATCAACGTCGAAGGGCTGCGTTACGCCAAGGACGAATTTGTCCGCCACAAGACGCTCGATGCCGTCGGCGATCTCTCGCTTGCCGGCGTCCAGTTCATCGGTTGCTACCGTTCCTATCGCGGCGGTCACAAGATGAATGCCAATGCGCTGAAGGCGCTGCTCGCCGATTCCTCCGCCTACGAGGTGGTCGAGACGTCGACGCCGCGCCAGCGCGTCGCTGCCCGTGAACTGATCGCGGTCAGTGCTTCGGAATTCGCTCCCTGGTCGGCATGACCTCCAGCATATTCTCAAGACCAGGCCGCCTCTTTCCCGGAGGCGGTTTTTTTATGTCCGGCGTGTCTGGGCAATAGACCGATGCTTGGCCGCCACAGGTCGGGAAGAAGTTGAAAAGCCGATCATTCTGCGGCTGCTGCCACAAAAATGCGTTAATGCCTTATCATTGCGTTGCTCTTGATGCACATTTGTGGCTAGAAACGCCAGCGAGGCGTGGCTGCCGTGGAGAGAGCGGCAGCAGTGGGGTTCTTTCGAATGGGTTATGCAGGATCTGAAGGTATGATGAAGACAGCGCGCGCTTTGTTCGCATCGCTTCTGGTGCTCAGCGCAGGCGCCTCGATCTCCGGTTGCCAGTCGGATCCCGATATCGACATCACCAAGCTCGGTCTCGAAACCGATCCGCCTGATGTGCTCTACACTCAGGGCCTTGCCAATATGAAGGCCGGCAACATGGCGGAAGCGGCGCGCAAGTTCGACGCGATCGACCGCGAGAACCCATTTTCCGAATGGGCGCGCAAGGCGCTTGTGATGAGCACCTTCGTCAAATACCGCCAGGGCCGGCTGGACGATGCGCTTGCTTCCGGCAACCGCTACATGTCGCAATATCCGAAGTCCCAGGATGCTGCCTATGTGCAGTATCTCATCGGTCTCACCTATTCCAAGCAGATCGTCGACGTGACGCAGGACCAGCGCGCCTCGGCCAAGACGATCGAGGCGATGCAGGCCGTCATCGACAATTATCCGAACTCCGAATATGTTGACGATGCACAGGCCAAGATCCGCTTTGCGCGCGACCAGCTCGCCGGCAAGGAAATGCAGATCGGCCGCTACTACATGGAGCGGAAGGAATATCTCGCCGCGATCTCGCGCTTCCGCATCGTCGTCGAGAAATATCCGAACACGAACCAGATCGAAGAGGCCTTGGCGCGTCTCGTTGAAGCTTATTACTCCATGGGCATCGTCGACGAGGCGCAGACAGCCGCTGCCGTTCTCGGTCACAATTACCCCGACAGCCAGTGGTATGCTGATTCCTACAAGCTGCTGCAGAGCGGCGGTGCCGAGCCGCGTGAAAACAAGGGCTCGTGGATCGCCGCAGCGGGCAAGAAACTTCTTCTCGGTTCCTGAGGCCAATGCTGATCCAGCTTTCGATCCGCGATATCGTCCTGATCGAGCGGCTGGATCTTGCCTTCGAGACCGGCCTCTCCGTGCTGACGGGCGAGACCGGGGCGGGCAAATCCATCCTGCTCGACAGCCTGTCGCTGGCGCTGGGTGGGCGCGGCGACGGCGACCTGGTGCGCCATGGCGAGGACAAGGGCCAGGTGACGGCGGTGTTCGACGTCGGCATGGAACACGGCGCCCGCACACTCCTGCGTGAAAACGGTATCGACGACGAGGGCGACCTGATCTTCCGCCGCCAGCAATCGGCGGACGGGCGCACCAAGGCCTATGTCAACGACCAGCCGGTCAGCGTGCAACTGATGCGCCAGGCCGGTCAGATGCTGGTCGAAATCCACGGCCAGCACGACGATCGCGCCCTTGTCGACACCAATGCGCATCGCACCCTGCTCGATGCCTTTGCCGGCCTCACTGACGAGGTTTCAGAGGTCTCCAGGCTCTATCGCCTGTGGCGCGACAGCGAGCGGACGCTGAAGAAGCACCGGGAGAAGGTGGAAAGTGCGGCGCGCGAAGCCGACTATCTGCGCTCTTCGGTCGAGGAGCTCGAGAAGCTCTCGCCGCAGGATGGCGAGGAGGAAGAGCTCGCCGATCGCCGGCAGAAGATGATGAAGGCCGAGCGAATCGCCGGCGATATCGCCGAGGCGTCCGAATTTCTGAACGGCAATGCCTCGCCGGTGCCCCATATCGCCTCGCTGGTGCGCCGGCTGGAGCGCAAGAGCCATGAGGCGCCCGGACTGCTCGAAGACACCGTGACGCTGCTCGATGCCGCGCTCGATCAGCTTTCCAACGCGCAGATGGAAGTCGAGGCGGCGCTGCGCAAGACCGAATACGATCCGAGAGAGCTGGAGCGGGTGGAGGAGCGGCTTTTCGCGCTCAGGGCCGCCTCGCGCAAATATTCCGTGCCCGTCACCGAACTGCCGGCGCTTGCCGTGCGCATGATCGCCGATCTTGCCGATCTCGACGCGGGTGAGGAGCGGCTTGCTCGGCTCGACGCCGAGGTCGGCCTGGCGCGGGAAAATTACGATGCGGCGGCGCGCTCGCTGTCCGACAAGCGCCATCATGCCGGCACCGCACTCGCTGAGGCCGTCATGGCCGAGCTGCCGGCGCTGAAGCTTGAACGCGCCCGTTTCATGGTCGAGATCACCACGGATGCGGGAGAGGCGCTGGCCGAAGGTATCGACGTCGTCGAGTTCCATGTCCAGACCAATCCGGGCACGCGGCCGGGCTCGATCATGAAGGTCGCCTCGGGCGGCGAACTGTCGCGTTTCCTGTTGGCGCTGAAAGTGGCGCTCGCCGATCGCGGATCGGCCCCGACGCTCGTCTTCGACGAAATCGATACCGGCGTCGGCGGCGCGGTGGCCGATGCGATCGGCCAGCGGCTGAAGCGGCTGTCGGAGCGGGTGCAGGTGCTGTCGGTCACGCATGCGCCGCAAGTCGCGGCACGGGCCGCGACGCATCTTTTGATTTCCAAAGGACCGTCGGCCGACGGTTCCGAAAAGATCGCCACCCGCGTCGCGACGATGGCGCAGAAGGACCGCACCGAGGAGATCGCCCGTATGCTGGCCGGGGCTTCGGTCACCGAAGAGGCGAGGGCGGCGGCAAAGCGGCTGCTCGCCGGCAACGGCTGATTTTTCTTCCGATGCTCTTTCCGCTCGGGCCGGCGGGATGACAATCATCCCGCGGCGCGATATGCGCTGAAGCTTCCCGATCGGCGACGAGCTCATGCCATGCGGCTTTTCCATTTCAGCGACGATTCCGGTATTGCGGCGTTCGAACCACGCCCGGTTCGCGTCCCGTCTGCCCGTTCGCCTGGCCGAGAATGGCTGAACGGTCCGCCTGGGCAATTGATGCCGATCATGATTTCATGTATCTCTTTCCACGCGATTGCCCCCGCATCCTGTTCTGGGCGACAGCCGATACGCCCGAGGCCGAACGGCGGCGCTGGCTCGGCGACTGGCGGGCCGTCGCCTGCGTCGAGCGCCATTGGCTGGAAAGGCTCGAAGCGGAGACGATCCACCGTTACGAGATGCCGGCCGAGAGCTTCGAGGATCTGAACGATGCCGGCATGTGGGTAGCCCGCAGACGCGTCATTCCCCTGGAGAGGACCGCCATCTCGCGGCTCGACCAGGAGTTTGCGCCGCGCAGGGTGGAGCTTCGGGTGGTCGATAGCCTGCGGCCGTTGAAGAACCTCTGGAACACCAGCTTGCATGTCAGCGGCATCCGGTTGCGTAACGCCAGGGATTGGGAATAGGTCGGTAGACCAATCTTCCCGATGCAGGATATCCAGCCTCTCTTTTCATCCGGCAATTTTGCTCTAAAAACAATCCAGATTTTCTGGCCAGATTCTCTGGAGTGATGTTCCATGTCCACCGAAGGTTTCACCGTCGACACGTTGACGATCGAAGAGGCTGCCGTCGAGCTTGAACGGCTGGCAAAGGAGATTGCGCATCACGATGCGCTCTATCACGGCAAGGACCGGCCGGAGATTTCGGATGCCGATTACGACGCGCTGAAGCGCCGCAATGATGCGCTGGAAGTGCGGTTTCCCGAGCTGATCCGCGAAGACAGTCCATCGCGGCATGTCGGTGCAGCGCCCTCCGTCACGTTCTCGCCTGTCGTCCATGCGCGGCCGATGCTGTCGCTCGACAACACTTTCTCGCAGGAGGACGTGCAGGATTTCGTCGCCGGCGTCTATCGTTTCCTCGGCCGGCTGCCGGACCAGTCGATCGCCTTCACCGCCGAGCCGAAGATCGATGGCCTCTCGATGTCGATCCGTTACGAGAACGGCAGGCTGGTGACGGCTGCAACGCGTGGCGACGGTACGACGGGCGAGAACGTCACCGCCAACATTCGCACTATCGCCGAGATCCCCAACGAGTTGCCGAAGGGTGTTCCCGAGGTCGTCGAGATCCGCGGCGAAGTCTATATGGCCAAGAGCGACTTCCTGGCGCTGAACCGGCAGATGGAGGCGGAGGGCAAGCAGACCTATGTCAATCCGCGCAACACTGCGGCTGGATCGTTGCGCCAGCTCGACGCCAAGGTGACGGCGAGCCGCAAGCTGAAATTCTTCGCCTACGCCTGGGGCGAAATGTCGGAAATGCCCGCCGATACGCAATTTGGGATGGTGCAGACCTTCAAGGACTGGGGTTTTCCGGTCAATCCGCTGATGAAGCGACTGACCTCGGTCGCCGACATCCTGGCGCATTATGACGAGATCGGCCTCGAGCGCCCGGATCTCGACTACGACATCGACGGCGTCGTCTACAAGGTCGACAGTCTCGAGCTGCAGGCTCGTCTCGGCTTCCGCTCGCGTTCGCCGCGCTGGGCGACGGCGCACAAGTTTCCGGCGGAGCAGGCTTTCACGATCGTCGAGAATATCGACATCCAAGTCGGCCGCACCGGCGCCCTGACACCGGTCGCACGTTTGACGCCGATCACCGTCGGCGGCGTGGTCGTCACCAATGCGACGCTGCACAACGCGGATTACATCAGGGGCATCGGCAATAGCGGCGAGCGCATCCGCGACGACGAGCACGATATCCGCATCGGCGATACCATTATCGTGCAGCGCGCCGGCGACGTCATTCCGCAGGTCCTCGACGTCGTCATGGAGAAGCGGCCGGCCGATGCCAGACCCTATGAATTTCCGAAGACCTGCCCGGTCTGCGGTTCGCATGCCGTGCGTGAAAGACATGAGAAGACCGGCAAGCTCGATTCGGTCACCCGCTGCACCGGCGGCTTCATCTGCAGGGCGCAGGCGACGGAACATCTGAAGCATTTCGTTTCGCGCAACGCCTTCGATATCGAAGGGCTGGGTTCGAAGCAGATCGACTTCTTCTTCGAAAACGAGGACGCGTCGCTGCAGATTCGCACTGCGCCCGATATCTTCACGCTGGAGAAGCGTCAGCAGCAATCGCTGACCAAGCTGGAAAATATCGATGGCTTCGGCAAGGTCAGCGTCGGCAAGCTTTATGCAGCGATCAACGAACGGCGCAGCATTGCGCTCCACCGCTTCATCTACGCGCTCGGCATCCGCCATGTCGGCGAGACTACGGCGAAGCTCTTGGCGCGCTCCTACGGCACCTATGCAGCCTTTGAAACCGCAATGCGGGAGGCCGAGACGCTTGCCGGCGACGCCTGGAACGATCTCAACGCCATCGAGGGCATCGGCGAGGTCGTGGCGCGGGCTATCGTCGAATTCTACAAGGAGCCGCGCAATGTCGAGGTGATCACCCGGCTTATCGAGGAAGTGACGCCCGAGGAGGCCGAACAGCCGGTGACGGCAGGCAGCCCGGTCGCCGGCAAGACTGTAGTTTTCACCGGCTCGCTGGAAAAGTTTACCCGCGACGAGGCGAAGGCGAGGGCGGAAAGTCTCGGCGCCAAGGTGGCGGGATCGGTCTCGAAGAAGACCGATATCGTCGTCGCCGGCCCCGGCGCCGGCTCCAAGCTCGACAAGGCACGCGAGCTTGGCGTGCAGACGATGGACGAGGACGAATGGCTAGCACTGATCAGCGGGTGAAGGGCTGACGGCGAGCCGCCAGCCTCCCATTCGCTCATAGCCTGAGCCGCGCCATCGTATAGGCGTCGACATACTCGCCGGATCGAAAGCCGAAGGCCTTCAGCAGGCCTTCCTGTTCGAAGCCGAATTTCCGGTAGAGGCCGATGGCGACATCGTTGTCGGTGTAGACAGTCAGTTCCAGCCGTTTGATATCGAGCCAGTCGTCAGCAGCGTCGACCATCGCGCCGAGCAGGATCCGTCCGAAGCCGTGGCCGGTAAAGTCGTCATGCACACCCATGCCGATGCTGGCGACGTGGTGCCTGCGGCCGGAAAGACGGTTGAGGCCGCTATTGCCGACGATTTTGCCGTCTTTGGTGACGACGAGGTTGAGCGCGCCCGGCGACGGATTTTCCATGTACTTGCGAACCTCTTCGATCCGCTGGTACGGCGGGCGCAAGGTGCCGGCCCGGTAGCCCGGCAGATTTATGAGATCGGTGATCTCCTCCGCATCGGACAGACGGACGGCGCGCACAAGCACGCCATCCGGCAGGCGCGCTCGGCCGCGAGGTTCATTCTCTTCGTTTTCGGACATTCATGCTCTCCGTTTGTTTCGGGAGGAGAGCCGGCTTTGCGAAAACCCTGCTCACCTCGGCAGGGTTTTCGGGATGATCGGATCGCTGCTAACGCGCCATCGCTCCCGCGTACCCTTCAAGGGTCGTGGTGTGATGAATAAGCGCTGCCATGGTCACGGAACCGATCATGGCAGCAAGTTTCGATATGCGCGTTAAAAAGTCAACCGGGCGTCGTGTCGAATTTGCGCGGCAGGAAGCGGGGCGGTATTCCTGTGCTGGAAGAAACGATTCGGACTGCGGCATTGAAAACTATCGCGATTGACTTCGAGACGGCGAACGAACAGCGCGGCAGCGCCTGTTCCGTCGGCCTTGCCTGGATCGAGGATGGCAGGGTGACGCGCGTCGAGGAGCGGCTGATCCGGCCGCGGGACATGCGCTTTTCCGGCATGAACATTGCGATCCATGGCATCCGGCCGGAGCATGTCGAAGATGCGCTCGAGTTTCCCGAGGTAATGGATGAGTTCGAGGAGGATTTTCGCGGCGCGACGATGATCGCGCACAATGCCGCCTTCGATTTCAGCGTCTGGCGGGCGAGCCTCGATCTCTACCGGCAATCCTATCCGGAGCTAACCTATCTCTGCAGCCTGAAGATGGCGCAGCGGATCTGGCCGCATTTCCTCTCGCACCGGCTGAACCTGATCGCCGAGCATCTCGGCCTGCGTTTCGTGCACCACAACGCCGCCGAAGATGCCGCCGTCTGCGCAGCGGCCGCCATCGAGATGGCAAGGGCGGTCAAGGCCCACGCCGTCCACGCCATACCGGCGCTCATCGGCATGAAGCCCGGTCGGCTGACGGCGCAGGCCTATGAGCCCTGCACCTGCCGAAAAGGCTGATCCCTTTCCGCAAACGTCGTTTTCTTGCAAAGCATGGGTGCATGCTTATCTAGAATGCGGATTATCCAGGGAGCCGCCATGTCCAAACTGCGCAATCTTCTCCTCGCCGCCTTCTCTTTCGCCGCCCTTTCCGCGGGTGCTGCCTCAGCCGAAGTCGTCGGCAAGGTCGGGGTCGACTGGATCGGCAACGACATCATTGTCGATGCGGTCTCCGACCCTGAGGTCAAGGGCGTCACCTGCCACGTCACCTATTTCGACCGCAGCCTGATCGATCGGTTCAAGAACGGCAACTGGTTCGAGGATCCGTCCAACAATTCCATTGCCTGCCGGCAGACGGGGCCGATCGAAATCGGCAATATCGACCTGTCCAAGGATGGCAGCGAGGTGTTCCGCCAAGGCATGTCGCTGATCTGGAAGACGCTGGTCGTCAACCGCATCTACGACAAGACGAACGACACGCTGATCTATCTCGCCCATTCGCGCGAACTGACGGACGGTTCGGCGAAGATGTCGATCTCGACCATTCCGCTCTATGGGCAGAACGTTGTGTGGAAGAATGGGAAGCCGCAATAAGGCGGGAGGTTTCGGGATCTCTTGTGCTCGTTGTTGAAGACCCCGCCCCAAACCCGTCCGGGGTCGAGCCACGGGTCTCGACCCGTCCTGCGGACCCCCACAAGGGGGAGGGGCTTAAACTGCCGCACCCGCTTTCCAGATCTTTAACGTTTCGGGAGGAGCGAGGCGGGCGCTTCGAGTTAGTCCCTCCCCTTGTGGGGAGGGGGTGGGGAGGGGTTATCGTAAAGGCTGAACCATGCCGCTCGCGCATCGTACCAAACAAAAAGGCCCGGACGAGCCGGGCCTTCGAATTCCAGATATGAATAGCCCTCAGGCGGCCTGTGTCAGTTCGTCGGCAATGACCGTGTCGAGGTTCAAGAAGCAGACCATGGTCTTTTCGAGCGCGACGATGCCGCGGCAGAAGGCGCGCTGGGCTTCCGGGATGATTTCCGGCGGCGGCTGCAGGTCTTCGCTCTTGATGGTCATCATGTCGGAAACCTGCTCGACCAGCAGGCCGACCAGCTTGCCGGCGATGTCGGTGACGATGATCGCCGAGCGCTCGGAGGGCTCGGTCATTTTCATGCCGAGGCGGCAGGCCATGTCGATAACGGGGATCACGGCGCCGCGCAGGTTGATGAGACCCAAGACGTAGGGCGGGGTGTGCGGCATCGGCGTCACCGGCGCCCAGCCGCGGATCTCGCGGATGGCCATGATGTCGATGCAGAATTCCTGATCGCCCAGGTGGAACGAAACGATTTCGAGATAAGCGCCCGACTGCTTGATGGCGTTATTGTTGTTCATGGTCAGAATTCTTCCCAGTTGTCCCCAGCGGGAGAGGCGATGTAGAACCGCCGTTAAATATAGATGTGACGGCTTAAGTCTTTCCTAACGATATGTATTTTCGGATTGGCAGTCGCTTTAGAGGTAAGCTATTCAAACACATGCATTTTTGATCCGTGCAGATTCCTGAGGGCGGATTTCGTTGCCGTGGCAGTTTCTCCCGGTGAGACAATTCAACACGGGTTCGAAAACATATTCTTGAATTGCGCGCCTCCGGTCGAGGCTATAATCACGCCAGCAGGGGCGGGCGGCACATCCGCCTGAATCGAGGATCATGCCAATGAAGACATTCCGCATCGCCGTCTGGGTCGGTGTCCTGATACTTGCCGGGTTTCTTGGCGGGTACACGCTCTATCTGACGAAGTCGAAGAATGTCGTGGCGGAAGCGCCTTTTGGCGTGCCCTTCACCCTGGTCTCTCAGAGCGGGCAGCCGATCACCGAGCAGGCGCTGCGCGGCAAGCCGACGGCGCTGTTCTTCGGCTTCACCCATTGCCCGGAAGTCTGCCCAACGACGCTTTTCGAGCTGAACGGCTGGATGGAGAAGGTCGATCCGAAGGGCGATAAGCTGCAGGCCTATTTCGTGACCGTCGATCCGGAGCGCGACACGCCCGAGATCATGAACGAATACGTCTCCAATGTTTCCAAGCGCATCACCGGCATTTCAGGTGCGCCGGATAAGATCGCCGAGGTCGTCAAGGGGTTCCGCGTCTACGCCAAGAAAGTGCCGGTCGACGAGAAGGATCCGAACGGTGACTATACGATGGATCATACCGCTTCGGTCTTCCTGCTCGATTCGGCCGGGCGGTTTTCCGGAACAATCGCCTATGGCGAAAACCCGGACACGGCGGTAAAGAAGCTGGAGAATCTCGTCAACAAGGGGTGACAGCTTCAGCGTGATGGGACGTTGGCTCGACCGGCGGCGGGCAACGGAAACGGGAAAGACCGCCTATCGTGAGTGAAATCCGCCTTTACGTGACGACGACCGAAGCCAAGGCCGAAGAGATCCTCGACCTTCTGAGCGCGGTCTTCGGTGAAGAAGACTTTGCCATCGGCACCACCGAGATCGATGAGAAGAAGGATATCTGGGAAGCCTCGATCTACATGATGGCCGAGGACGAGGCTGAAGTGCAATCCCGCGTCGAGGACGCATTGAAGGCCTCTTTCGCTGATGCCCGGCTGGAGCGGGAAGTCATCCCCGAGATCGACTGGGTGGTGAAATCGCTGGAGGGGCTGAAGCCCGTCCGGGCTGGGCGGTTCCTGGTGCATGGCTCGCATGACCGCGACAAGGTCCGTTCCGGCGACATCGCGATCGAGATCGATGCCGGCCAGGCCTTCGGCACCGGCCATCACGGCACGACGGCCGGCTGCCTCGAGGTGATCGATAGCGTGGTGCGCTCGCGCCCGGTCCGCAACGCGCTCGATCTCGGTACCGGCAGCGGCGTGCTGGCGATTGCGGTGCGCAAGCTCAGGAACATACCGGTGCTGGCGACCGACATCGATCCGGTCGCGACGAAGGTAGCGGCCGAAAACGTGCGCCGCAACGGCATCGCCTCGGGCATCGTCACCAGGACCGCGCCGGGCTTTCATTCGACGGCCTTTTCCGAGCATGGTCCTTTCGATCTCATCATCGCCAACATTCTCGCCCGGCCGCTGATCCGCATGGCGCCGAAGCTTACGACGCATCTTGCGCCTGGCGGATCGGTGATTCTTTCGGGTATTCTGGCTGCGCAGCGCTGGAAGGTCATCGCCGCCTATAGTGGTGCGCGGCTTCGCCATGTCAGGACCATCTGGCGCAATGGCTGGGTGACTATTCATCTCGATCGTCCTTGAGTTTTCAAGGCTGTGAGCAGGTGATTTCTCCTGTAACGCATGCCTTGCTTAAGGCAACGCGCCTCCTCCCTGTGCCGTCACAGGGATCCAGCCACCGCGCCTCTGCGCGGTGAATGACTCCATACGAGCTTGAAGAAAGTTTCCCGCGCCCAAGGACCTGGGGGGCACTGGATCCCTGTGAGGAGCACAGGGATGAGGGTGGGGAGAGGTCTGCGCACCTATCGAAACGAAGCAGCTTCTTGCGCTGCCCTAAGGGCAAGAAAGCCTTTTTCCTAAAACAACAAAAAAGGCGGTGCCGATGGCACCGCCTTGGACCGGTCTATCCGGTCAATGCCCGCGAGCTCAAGGGGAGGAGCGCTCGAGCGGGCTCTACTGCATTCCAATAGGCCGGTCCGGGAGGGAGGAGACGGACTGGCTTTCAGGCTTAGAACGCGTAGCTGGGGGCGCCCTTGTGGCGCGTGGCCCGCTGGCCGGCGCCGAGCAGCTTGAGGCTGTCCTCATTCTGCGGGCGGCGGCCGCCGATCACGTGACGCACGGTCTGGCGTTCGCCAGCCTGCACCGGGCTGCTATATGCGAAGCGCGAGAGAGAGGCGGTCATTTCAAGAATTCCTTTGTTTATAGGTTCATCGCGAACCGTTCGATGACGCCTATATAGCTATTCTGAAAAGCGGAGGCAGAGGGTTTTGCTCATGGGAGCCATGCGGCCAATGCATAAAGCGTGCCAAATTAACTTTTGGCGTCACAGTTCTGTCAAAATGTTGAGCGGCCTCAGGGGTTTCGACTCGTTTTGTCGCTTTTTCTCCCCATCGGTTGAAATTTCGCTAACATGGCCAGCATCCCATTAACCGGATTCGTCTCAATCACTCGGGTCTCCAGCATGTTCCAGTCTTTCGAGGTTACCTCCACGCCGCAATTCGGCAGGGATCGTGTATCGGCGCTGCGCGCCGGTTTCGATTCGCTCGGCATCGACGCCTTCCTCGTGCCGCGCGCCGACGAATTTAATGGCGAATATGTTCCTGCAGGTTCCGAGCGCCTCGCATGGCTGACGGGCTTCACCGGTTCGGCGGGCATTGCGCTGATCTTGCGCGGGCAGGCGATCGTCTTCGTCGACGGTCGTTATGTGACGCAGCTTGCCGAACAGGTCGACGGTTCGGTCTTTTCGGGCGGCGATCTCGTCAACGAGCCGCCGCATGTCTGGCTCACCGCAAACGGAGCCAAGGGCCTGCGGCTCGGCATCGACCCCTGGCTGCATGCAGGGGCCGAGGTGCGTCGTCTGGAAAAGGCGCTTTCGGAGATCGGTGGCACGCTGGTCTTTCTGCCGCATAATCCACTCGACAGGCTTTGGGCTGACCGGCCGGCCGAGCCGCTCGGCGCGGTCAGCATCCAGAACGTCGCGCAGGCCGGTGTACTGGCGAGGGAGAAGATCGCGACAATTGCCGCCGATCTTTCGAAGAAGAACCTTGCGGCGGTGCTGATCGCCGATCCTTCTTCGGTCGCCTGGACCTTCAATATTCGCGGCGCCGACGTGCCGCATACGCCGCATCCGCTGGCGCGCGCCATCATCCATGCCGACGGCCGGGCCGAGATCTTCCTCGACAAGCGCAAGACCGGCATTGAGCCGGAGGCCTATCTCGCGCAGATCTGCACGCAACTGCCGCCCTCGGCGCTGGAGGAGAGGTTGGCTGCCGTTTCGAGGGATGGCGGCCGCGTGCTGATCGACCCTGACATCGCCGCCTATGCGTTGGCTGAGATCATCCGCAAGGCGGGCGGCGAAGTGGTGGAGGGCGCCGATCCCGCCAAGCTGCCGCGTGCTGTGAAGAATGACGTCGAGATCAATGGCTCGGCGGCCGCGCATCTGCAGGACGGGGCGGCGATGGTGGAATTCCTCTATTGGCTGTCGCAGACGAAGCCCGGCACGGTGAGCGAGATCCTAGCTGCCGAGCATCTCGAAGCGGCGCGCGCCCGCGTCGGCCAGAGCATGCAGAACCCGCTGAAGGACATTTCTTTCGACACGATTTCGGGCGCCGGCGAACATGCGGCGATCATGCATTACCGGGTGACGACCGAGACCAACCGGATGATCGAGGCCGGCGAACTCTTCCTGATCGATTCGGGCGCGCAATATATCAATGGGACGACCGACATTACCCGCACCGTTGGCATCGGCACGGTTTCGGAAGAGCATCGCCGGTTCTTCACGCTGGTGCTAAAGGGGATGATAGACATCAGCACCGCGCGTTTCCCGAAGGGCACACGCGGCTGCGATCTCGATCCGTTGGCGCGCATCGCGCTGTGGCGGGCCGGCGCCGATTTCGCCCATGGCACAGGCCACGGCGTCGGCTCCTATCTCTCTGTGCATGAGGGCCCGCAGCGCATCTCCAGGCTTTCGACGCAGGAACTGCTGCCCGGCATGATCCTTTCAAATGAGCCTGGCTATTACCGGCCCGGCAGCTTCGGCATCCGCATCGAGAACCTGATCTATGTGCGCGGGGCCGAAGAGATCGAGGGCGGCGATGCGCCGATGCTCGGATTCGAGACGCTGACTTTCTGCCCGATCGACCGCAGCCTCGTCATTCCGGCGCTTCTGACCAATGACGAACTGCACTGGTTCAACGACTATCATCGCCGCACATATGAGGCGCTGATGCCGCTCATCCATGATCACGATGTCAGGGCGTGGCTCGAAAACGCGACGCTGCCGCTGGAATACTAAGATGTCTGGCGCCGGCCCCGGGCCGGTGTTCAGAGCCCGCCGGCATGGCGCCAGGTCATCACGACGATCCAGGCGGCGACCAGCATCCATGTATGGCTGAAGCGCAGGCCAATGAAGAGGGCGACGATCAGCGCCAGCTTCGATTCCCAGCCGCCGATGAAGAAGGCGGGGGCGACCAGCGTCGTCAGCACGGCGGCCGGCACGGCATTCAGCGCCGCCTCCATGCGCGGGGGAATGCTCTTCATTCGGGTGATGAGGATATAGCCGCCGATGCGGGTGGCGAAGGTGGCGGCGGCTGCGGCGAGGATGACGAGCGCCATGTGAAGATCGAATTCCATGGCTCAGACCTCGTGCACTTCGGATTGAAGGGCGTCGGCTTCGAGATCAGGCTCTTGCGGCGGCGAAGGCAGCACAGCGGCGAGCACGATGCCGGCGGCGGCGCCGAGGCTGACATGCCAGGGCGAGCCGACGTAGCGGTAGGCGATCACGGAAGCCACCGCGCTGACGAGCGCCACCGGCAGGAAATTGTCTCGCTTGCGGAAGCCGAGGACGATGCCAAGGAAATAAGCCGGCAGCAGGATGTCGAGGCCGATGGCCTTGGGATCGCCAATGAAGCCGCCGAGCATGCCGCCGGCGACGCTGATCAGCACCCAGGGAATGTAGATGATGATGGCGAAGCCGAAATACCAGGCGAAGGTGAGTTGCCGGCCGGACTCGCCACGCTTTACCGCTTCGGCGAATTGCGGATCGACGAGCAGGAAGAAGGTGAAGAATTTCTGCACCGGCGTGAAATGGCCGATGTAGCGCGCCAGCGCGGCCGAATAGAGCACGTGGCGGAAATTGACGGCAAGGATCGACAGCACGATCAGCCAAGCGTGGACCTTGTGACCGAAGAGTTCGATGCCGACCATCTGGCTGGCGCCGGCATAGACGGTGGCGCTCATGAAGGCGGCCTCGGAGAGCGACATGCCGTTTTCGACCGCAAGCGCTCCGAACAGGGCGCCAAAGGGCGCCGATGCCAGCGCAACGGCGGAGCCGCCCCGCAAACCTTCAGCAAAGTCGGCGCGATTCATGGGATCTTTCCTGTTGGAATTCAGATTTCCCCTTATGGTCTACGGCTTGCAACGGCAATTGAATTTCATTGATTGACCAATCGATTTCGCTGAACCATCAAAGTTCTGATCTCATTCGGTAAAGAGGCAACCATGAAGAAGATCGAATTTTCGAAGGAAGAAAAGGCTGAGATCGTTTCGCGCATCCGCGCCTATTTCGACCGGGAACTCGATCCCATCGGTGCATTGCCGGCTGAATTCCTGCTTGACTTCTTCGCCGAGGAGATCGGGCCGTACTTTTACAATCGAGGGCTAAGAGATGCCCAGGCCGCATTATTGCAGAGAATGGACGACGTATCCGAGGATATCCATCTGCTTGAGCGGGAGGAAAAATTCTAAAGCGCGTCGCGATCTTTCAGATTCGCTTGTCGCGTTTAAACCGCTGCCCAATTTTGTGCGACATGCTTCAGCGCCCCTGAAATCAAAAGATGGCCTTCACTTAACGCCAAATTATTTCTGCGCCGATATGGTCGTGACGCTTTCGTTCACCGGGTTGCGTGTTATTTGGCCGTGATTGTCTCTGCTATCGATGAACCTCGATCCGCCAAGCTGGGCAAGGCGTTGATCTTTGTGATCTGGCTTGCGCTGGCGTCTGCGCTTTGCTGGTCCGAAACGGTCTGGCGTGACGAGGTTCGTGCTTTGTCACTCGCCCTCCAGGGGGATAATTTCATCGATATGCTTCGCCAGCTGCATGGCGAGGGTCATCCTGCTCTTTGGTATATTCTGCTGCGCGCCGCCTATGTCGTGGTCGGCTCACCTGTCGTTCTGAAGGTCGTCGCTCTGACGATTGCGGCGGCGGCGGCCTATCTTCTTGTTGTCAGGTTGAAATTGCCGCTTTCGATTATGCTGCTGTCGCTGTTCAGCAGCTTTTCGATTTTCGACTACGCCGCGATGTCGCGAAATTACGGCATCAGCATGCTGGTGATTTTCCTCATCGTCCTGAATTGGGAGAAAGGAACACGCAACGGGATATTGCTCGGTCTGTTGTTTGCCTTGCTGGCAAATACCAACGTCCATTCGGTCGTTCTCGTCGGCGGCTTCCTCGCCTATTGGTTTTTCGATTTAATTCTGGCGCGGCCAAGGCCTGTTCTGACGGAATATCGGTCCTTTGCGACAGCCGCCGCCATTGCCGCGGTTGGAATTGTTCTATGTTTCGTAACAGTCTATCCGACCTTCAATGATACGGGACAGAACGATCTCAGTGGCAAGAATTTCGCTTTGCTTGCCCTTGGTGCACTTGCCGCGCCCAGTTCGCACTTTATGGGATTCTATCCCAACCGCGTCCTTGAATTGGTCGTGGCATATCCGTTGGCCTCCCGGATTTTCGGGGCGTTGATGTCCGTACTCATCTACGCCAGCCTGTTGGCGCTGGCGAACCGGCGGCCGGCGATGATCGCAGCGGGACTGGTTCTCTTAGGGCTTTCGCTGCTTTTTACGCTTGTCTATCCCGGCGGATACAGACATCAGGCGCTCTGGCTGGTTTTCATGATCGCGATCACCGCCTTGACCACGCATACTCAGCGCGAGCGGGCGGGCGCTTCCGGCATCGAAACTGCTGGCGGGATCGTAAAGTTCGGGCGCCTGTGCTTCCTGATATTGCTGGCGCTACAGGTCGTGTCCGGTATCGAAAAGATCAATCAGGCCTTCATAGCCGAAATACCCCTGAGCCGAAGCAAGGATTTCGGTGCGTTCATGCAATCGCGCCCTGATCTCAAGGACGCGGTCATCATGGCGGATCCCGACTATCTCGTGGAAGCCTTGCCCTATTACGTCTCCAATCGCACCTATCTTCTGCGGGAGGAGCGGTTCGGCGCCATCGTGCGATATACTCGGAACGCGCGGCTTTCGCTCAGCCTTGCCGATATTTTGCAAACGGCACATCGATTGCAGCAGAGTGAGCATGTGCCTGTTGTCATTCTTCTTTCGCAGCGGCTCGATCAGATTACCGCGCCCGTCTCCCTGCGTGAAAGCTATGTTTGGCGGTTGTCTATGACGCCGGAAGACATTTCTGCCTTCCAGAACGCGACAAGCCTCGTCAAGCGCTTCGGCCGGGTTGCCGGAAGCGATGAGACGTTCGACGCCTACGTATTGAAATAAGACGCCACCTAGCAGCCTATTTGCGCAACACGTCCACGCTGTCGTGGCTGGCATCCTCGATGAAGCGTAGTCCCTGAGGAACGCGCCGGCGCGTCTCAGCCCTCGCGCTTCATCCGTTCTCTGCGTGCGATCTCGGCTTGCGAGGGCTCGGGCATTCCGAAGCTGCCGGTTTCGACCTCGCCGGCGCGCTCGTAGACGCTCATGATGACACCGGTCGTCGATACCGAATTGGCCGTGAGCTTCAGCGCCTCCGGCCTGGCGCCCTTGCCGAACAAGCGCTTCCCGGGGCCGAGGATGAGCGGGAAGGTCAGGAGCCGGAGTTCATCGATCAGGTCGTGCGCCAGCAGGGTTTGCAGCAAGCCACTGCTGCCCTGAGTCAGGAGGTCGGGACCGTCCTGCTGCTTCAAGCGGGCGATTTCGGCGGCGGCATCGCCGCGCAGCGCAACGGAATTTTCCCAGGTGAGCGGCTCTTTCGAGGTGGTTGCGACATATTTGGTCGCGGCATTGAAGGCTTTTCCGATGGGATCGTCCTTGCCGACGAAGGGCCAGTGCGCTGCGAAGATCTCATAGGTCTTGCGGCCGAGCAGCAGCGCGAAGGGGTCGGTAAAAATCCCGTCCATGAAACCGCCCATCGGCTCATCCCAGTAATTGACGGTCCAGCCGCCAAGGGTGAAGCCGCCGGTCGGATCCTCCTGCGGCGCGCCCGGCGCCTGCATGACGCCATCCAAGCTCACGAAGGCTGCGGTAACAAGCTTTCTCATCTCTCAACTCCCATGATTGGTGTGTTCAGAGCCAAGGACGGATGGACGTGTGCCGATCCGACATCCACCACATTGTCTTTTATCGCTGATCTCAATCAGCCGGACAGGACCTTGGCGCTGTCGATGATTGCGATGCCATGCGCCCGCATTTCCTCGATGGCGGCGGCGACGCCTTCGGGGGTGATGCCGCGGCTTGCATCCTCGATGAAACGCACGCGAACGTCAGGCATCATCTCCAGGGCGTCGAGCGCGGAGAACTTGACGCAATAGTCGGTCGCAAGCCCGCAGACGTCGAGGTCGGTGACGCCCTGATCCTCGAGGAAATCGGAAAGGCCAGTCGAGGCATCGCGGTCATTGTCGCGGAAGGCCGAATAGCTATCGATATCAGGATCCTCGCCCTTCTGCTGGATCAGGTCGATCTCTTCGGATTTGAGTTCGGGATGCAGTTCGGCATCGAGCGTACCCTGAATACAGTGGTCGGGCCACATCATCTGCGGTTTGCCCGACAGTTCCCCCATCTCGAAGGGGGCGGCACCGGGATGGGCGGAGGCAAAGCTGCCATGGCCCGGCGGGTGCCAGTCCTGCGAGGCGACGATCAAATCGTATTTGCCGCTGTCGATCAGTCTGTTTGCGACCGGAACCACCTTGTCGCCGTCAGGCACCGGCAGATTGCCGCCCGGACAGAAGCCGTTCTGAATATCGACGAGCAGCAGCGCTTTCATCAAGGCCAATCCCTTCGCTTTATTGCAGTGTAAGACGCCAAGCACACTGAATGGATCAACTAGTGGATTTCCAGGCGCGGACGCGCAAGTGTTAATTCTGGCACTAGCGGTAGTAAGTCGTCGAAACAGAATGCTCTAATGCAATCATTACGATAGCTGGCGACGGTTCTCGTGTTGAAATGGAGCGGAGGGGGAGGGGGACGGGGACGGCTCGTGCATCATTTCCGGATCGCAGACACGGCCCGCGACGGTGACAATTGCCGGCAAATCGATCTGCCTGCGTAGGACGCTCTTGTGCGGCATCGATGGATCGAGGCTCCCCCGGCAGAGCCCGGATCTCGGCCGGCTAGACCGCCGCCACGTCTTCGGCTGCGGAATCACCTGCTGCGGCGGAAGCGCCGTAGGTATTGCGGTAGGCCTGAAGGGCTGTCTGCATATCGCTCAGCACCTTGGTGAGGAGCGGATCGCTATCACCTGAAGTCTTGATGCTGTTCGGATCGGCGGCGAGGAATTCGGACTCGGTCAACTTGCCGTCGCCATTCGTATCCATCGCGGCAAAGACGCCCTTGGTGTCGTCGTCGCCCTGATCGCTGCCGTCGCCCTGATCGTCGCTGCTATCGGTCTTCTGCATGGACAGCATCAGCGACAGGATGTCGGCGGTGATCTTTTTGACGATGTCGGTGCTGCTGTCGTAGCTGTGGGTCGACGCCGTGCCCGATGTCGAGGACTGCGAGGCGGCGGCCAACTCGTCCGCCGATATGACGCCGTCGCCATTCTTGTCGAGGCTGGACAGCGGAGACTGGTACTGGGTCACTGTGCTGCCGAGAGATGAAACACTGGTCACTGGAACCTCCTTTGAAAAGTTCGTCGTGAAGCCTGCCTTTCATGGGCGGGCAGCCTCTGGGCTAAGCTGATTTGCGCAAGGCGTCAAAGCGACGTTTTGACAGGGCAGGAGTGTGATTGACGACGTGAGGCAACGCACATCAACCTTTCGGTTGCCAAAGATTTTTCATTGAATTTATTGGTTTTTTTTGGCAGCCAGTTTGTTTGGGCGCGATTAAATTCATGCCGGCGTTGGCCCGAAATTGCCGTAACGCAGCGTGCGGAGGAGGTGTGGCCGGAGTGACCGGGTTTGCGCGGCTGCGACATTTTGTCTGCTTTCCGCGAGGGGCAACATCAGGCCGATCTTGCTCCGAGTCATGATTTCTGCCTTTCTTACTCAGAAGCAAGCCGGAACCGAAGCCATGTCACAGCCGGACCCCGACGAAAAGATCGATGCGACGTTTCGCAACGGGTCGCTGACGGCGGCCGGGATCATCCTCGGTTTCTCGCTCAATTTCATCAGCGTCTGGGTCTCCAACCCCAATGACTGGAGCCGCATCGATATTCTGCCGATGCTGTTCCTCGTCGTCGGCATCGCCGTCCAGGTGAAAGTCTTTGCCGATTTGCTGGCGCGGGACTCCCTGTTTGCCGCCAAATATGACCGGTCTCGCCGGCTGTTTCTCATCGGATTGGGAATCGTCGCCGCGGGAATAGGCATCGCCCTGATCAACGATATTCTCGGGCTCGGAAGGATGCGGATGCTCGGGTGAACGTTTTCGCGCCGTGTTGACGCGAGGTCACACGCGCTCGACGAACCCGTCCAATACCCGCTTCTGTCCGGCGCGGTCGAACTCGATCGTCAGCTTGTTGCCTTCGATGCCGGTGATGTTGCCGTTGCCGAATTTGAGGTGGAACACGCGGTCGCCGAGCGTGAATCTCGATGGTTCCGACGAGGTCGATTTCGCCACCAGTTCGCCTTCGATCGTGCGCCCCTTTGGACCGCTTTCGCCGTAGCCGATGCGTTCGACGGCGTGGCCGGAGCGGGTGCCCCAATTGTCGCGTGTGGCGTCGGTCTTGTTGGCCTGGGCGCGTTTCCAGCCGGGAGTGGAATAGGAATTGGCGAAGGGTTCGGCCTTGTCGAAGCGGGACTGGCCATAGCCGCCGCGGCCGTACCCGCCGTAGCTCTGCTCCATTTCGGCGACCTCGACATGGGTGACCGGCAGTTCGTCGAGGAAGCGCGAGGGCAGGGTCGATTGCCAGAGGCCATGGATGCGGCGGTTGGAGACGAACCAGATGTGGCAGCGGTGCTTGGCGCGGGTGATGCCGACATAGGCGAGGCGGCGTTCTTCTTCCAGGCCGGCGCGGCCGCTCTCATCCAGCGAGCGCTGGTGCGGGAAGAGGCCTTCTTCCCAGCCGGGCAGGAAGACGGTGTCGAATTCCAGGCCCTTGGCCGAGTGCAACGTCATGATCGAGACGGCGTCGAGGTTCTCGTTGGTCTCGGCGTCCATGACGAGAGAGACGTGCTCGAGGAAGCCGCGCATCGACTCGAAGCTTTCCATCGAGCGGATCAGTTCCTTGAGGTTTTCGAGGCGGCCGGGTGCTTCGGCGCTCTTGTCGTTCTTCCACATGTCGGTATAGCCGGACTCTTCGAGGATCTGCTCGGCAAGCTCGGTATGCGGTGTATTTTCAAGCAGTTCTTGCCATCGGCGGAAAGATTGAATCACGTCGAAGAGGGCTTTTCGCGCCTTCGGCTTCAACTCGTCCGTCTCGATGATGTCGGCGGCTGCCGCAAGCATCGGAATGTCGCGGGCACGGGCATAGTCGTGCAACGCGCGCACCGTCGTATCGCCAAGGCCGCGCTTCGGCGTGTTGATGATGCGCTCAAAAGCGAGGTCGTCGGAGGCTTGCGCGACCAAGCGGAAATAAGCCATGGCATCGCGTATTTCCAAGCGCTCGTAAAAGCGCGGGCCGCCGATGACGCGGTAATTGAGGCCGAGAGTGACGAAGCGGTCTTCGAATTCGCGCATCTGGAAGGAGGCGCGCACGAGGATCGCCATGTCGTTCAAGAGATGCTTGCCGCGCTGGAGCTGCTCGATTTCCTCGCCGATGGCGCGGGCTTCCTCCTCCGAATCCCAGGAGGCGTGGACCTGCACCTTGGCGTCGTCCGGATCGGAGCGGTCGGTGAACAGCGTCTTGCCGAGGCGGCCCTCATTATGGGCGATCAGATGGGCGGCGGCCCCGAGGATATGTTCGGTCGAGCGGTAGTTGCGCTCGAGCTTGATGACCTTGGCGCCGGGGAAGTCCTTTTCGAAGCGCAGGATATTGTCGACCTCCGCGCCGCGCCAGCCATAGATCGACTGATCGTCGTCGCCGACGCAGCAGACGTTCTGCAGCTCGCCCTTGGAGCGCTGGGCGAGAAGCCTGAGCCACATGTACTGGGCGGTGTTGGTGTCCTGGTACTCGTCGACCAGGATATAGCGGAAGCGGCCGTGATATTCCTTCAAGAGATCCGGGTTCTTGCGGAAGATCGCGATCGGATGCATCAGCAGGTCGCCGAAGTCGCAGGCGTTCAGCGTCGTCAGGCGCGCCTGATAGGCAAAGTAGAGATCGCGGCCGCGGCCATTGGCAAAGGCGCGGGCATCGCCCTCGGGGATATCGGCAGGGCCGAGACCCTTGTTCTTCCAGGTGTCGATCATGCCGGCGAACTGCTTGGCCGGCCAGCGCTTGTCGTCGAGGCCTTCGGCCTGGATGATCTGCTTGATCAGGCGGACGACGTCGTCGGTATCGAGAATGGTGAAATCGGAGCGCAGGCCGACGAGCTCGCCGTGGCGGCGCAGAAGTTTGACGCCGATCGAATGGAAGGTGCCGAGCCAGGGCATGCCTTCGACGGCGCCACCGACGAGCAACGCGATGCGCTCCTTCATCTCGCGGGCGGCCTTGTTGGTGAAGGTGACGGCGAGGATCTGCGAGGGGAAGGCGCGGCCGGTATTGAGGATATGGGCGATGCGGGTCGTCAGTACGCGCGTCTTGCCGGTGCCGGCGCCGGCCAGCACGAGAACGGGGCCTTCCAACGTTTCGACGGCTTCGGTCTGCTCGGGGTTCAGCCCGGCGAGGTAATCCGGCCGCTTGCCGCCGTCGCGAGCCGCCAAGGCGCGGGCGGCGATGCCGCCACCGGCGGCGGGCGCCCTTTCGGCGGGTGCGGCAGGCGGCTGCGGCTTGCGCGCCGTCTCGCCCGGCTCTTCGTCGAAGAAGGGCATATCGTCGAAACTATTGCTCATGGCGCGTAATGTAGTGATTCGGGAAGGAAAGACCAGAAAAGATGTTCTGCTTTCATTCCCGAGCCGGCGCTATTCCAAGCGGTAGGTTGCCGGCGGCAATGCCGCCGCCGAGCCCGGCTGTGGTCGCCATGCGGGCCGGCGGAGCTAAAATTTCGATCGCGGCGTGTCGGAACTGGTGCCGGTGGGGCGTCCTTGGGTCATCGGACAGCAAGTCCGGATCAACACCCGTCAACAAGGAGGCCGTTTCATGCCGAAGGTCGTTTCAAATCTCTGGTTCGCCGAGGAAGCGCGCGAAGCCGTCGAATTCTACGTGTCTGTTATCCCGGACTCCAGGATCGGCCGGACCACCATATTGCCGGCCGAAACGCCGAGCGGGCCTCCCGGCAGTGTCGAACTGATCGAGTTCACCCTCGCCGACCAGGCCTTCCTGGCGATGAAGGCCGGCCCGCTCGATAGCTTCAATCATTCCTTTTCGATCGCGATTCTTGTGGAAAGCCAGGCCGAGATCGATCGGATATGGGAGGCTTTCCTCGCCAATGGCGGCACGCCGGAGGCCTGCGGCTGGCTGAAGGACCGCTGGGGCCTTTCCTGGCAGATCGTGCCGCGCATGCTGTCCGAGATGATCGCCGACAGCAATCGCGAGCGGGCCAGGCGCGTGACCGAAGTGATGCTCGGCATGGTCAAGATCGATGTCGCCGCACTGGAGAAGGCATTCAACGGCTGAGTCGCGCGGGTGGGCGCATGATCACGATGCGGGGCGCATGGCTAGGATGCGCCCGTTTTCTAACATGTATGGAGCGGATCGGCACATGCTGTCCCGCATCGACTTTGGGCAGATTGACCGCCAAATCGTCGATTTCTCCAGTGCTCGAATCACGGGCGACATTGCACACCCTTTTCATCTTTCTGTCACGTCGCGAAATGTGCTGATACCGCAATGCACCCTTCTCAACTACAATAAGTAACAGTTTCGTAGAGTAAAAAAATAACCGGTGCATGCACGTTTTTGTGCATTGCCAGAAACAGCCGGTGAGCGTGGAATATACCTGCGAAACTATTGATTCTTAGGAATGTCGTGGCCATCTCCTTTGGTATGACGACCTAGAGCCTGTGGCATTAACCTTGAATGGAGGGCCCATGCTGAGCGAATCCGTATTTGATGCGTTCACTCGCAGCTATGATGCGCGTCGCGAAACCGATATGTCGATCGCGGAGTATCTCGACCTTTGCAAAAAGGAACCGCTTGCCTATGCCAATGCGACCGAGCGCCTGCTCGCCGCGATAGGCGAACCACAGATGGTCGACACCGCCAGGGACACGCGCCTCGGTCGGATATTCATGAACCGGACCATCCGGATTTATCCGGCCTTTGTCGGCTTCCACGGCATGGAAGAGACAATCGAACGCATCGTTTCCTTCTTCCGCCATGCGGCGCAGGGGCTCGAGGAGCGCAAGCAGATTCTCTATCTGCTCGGCCCGGTCGGCGGCGGCAAGTCATCGCTGGCCGAGCGGCTGAAGCTGCTGATGGAGCTTCATCCGATCTACGTGCTGAAGGCCGGTGACGAGATCAGCCCCGTTTTCGAAAGTCCGCTCAACCTCTTCGACCCGGACACGATGGGATCGCTCCTGCAGGAGCAATACGGCATTCCCTTGCGACGCCTAAGCGGACTGATGAGCCCGTGGTGCCTGAAGCGGCTCGATGATTTTGGCGGCGATATTTCCCGCTTCCGTGTCGTCAGAGTACAGCCTTCGCGGTTGCGCCAGATTGCGATCGCCAAGACCGAGCCTGGAGACGAGAACAATCAGGATATCTCGTCGCTGGTCGGCAAGGTTGATATTCGCAAGCTGGAGACCTATTCCCAGAACGATCCCGATGCCTACAGCTATTCTGGCGGCCTCAATCGCGCCAATCAGGGCGTGCTCGAGTTCGTCGAGATGTTCAAGGCGCCGATCAAGATGCTGCATCCGCTGCTGACGGCGACGCAGGAGGGGAACTATATCGGCTCCGAGAACATCGGCGCCATACCCTTCACCGGCATCGTGCTTGCGCATTCGAACGAAGCGGAATGGCAAACCTTCAAGGCCAACAAGAACAACGAGGCCTTCATCGACCGTATTTGCGTGATCAAGGTGCCCTATTGCCTGCGCGTCACGGAAGAGCAGAAGATCTACGAGAAGCTGATCGAGGGATCGGAACTCGCCGATGCGCCATGCGCCCCCGCGACGCTCGAAATGCTGGCCCGCTTCTCCGTGCTGTCGCGTCTGCGCAAGCATGAGAATTCGACATACTTCTCGAAGATGCGCACCTATGACGGCGAAAGCCTGAAGGAGACGGATCCGCGCGCCCGCAGTGTCCAGGAATATCGGGATGCCGCCGGCATCGACGAGGGCATGGACGGCATATCGACCCGCTTCGCCTTCAAGGTGCTCGCCTCCACTTTCAATCACGACACCACGGATATCGGCGCCGATCCGGTTCATCTGATGTATGTGCTGGAGCAGTCGATCCGGCGCGAGCAGTTTTCCGACGATGTCGAGAAGCGATATCTGGAATTCATCAAGGCCGATCTTGCGCCGCGTTACGCAGAGTTCATTGGAAATGAAATCCAGAAGGCCTATCTTGAGTCCTATGCGGATTACGGACAGAATCTGTTCGACCGCTACGTTGATTATGCCGATGCCTGGATCGAAGACGTGGACTTCAAGGATCCCGATACCGGCCAGCTTCTCGATCGCGAGCTCCTCAACCAGGAACTGACGAAAATCGAAAAGCCGGCGGGAATCGCCAATCCGAAGGATTTCCGCAACGAAATCGTCAAGTTCTGCTTGAGATCGCGGGCAGCCAACGGCGGAAAGAATCCGTCATGGACGAGCTACGAGAAAATCCGGGAAGTCATCGAAAAGCGAATGTTCTCGCAGGTCGAAGATCTTTTGCCGGTCATTTCCTTCGGATCGAAGAAGGATTCCGAAACGGAAAAGAAGCACAGCGAATTCGTCTCGCGCATGGCCGCGCGGGGCTACACGGAGAGGCAGGT
Organism: Rhizobium sp. WYCCWR10014; assembly: GCF_001657485.1. GTDB lineage: Bacteria > Pseudomonadota > Alphaproteobacteria > Rhizobiales > Rhizobiaceae > Rhizobium. The sequence continues at coordinate 161,666 of NZ_LXFU01000037.1, read as the reverse complement.
TCGGCGCCTCGTCGAATGGTACATGCGCGTCAAACAGGCAAGTTAATGTGGAGCCAATATGCACATTGTCGACCGTCGGCTAAATCCGCGCGGTAAAAGTCTGGAAAATCGGCAGCGGTTTCTTCGGCGCATGAAAGGCGCCGTGCAGCAGGCGGTAAAACGTTCTCTGCAAAACCGCAACATTCGCGATGTGCTCGACGGCGGGGAAATCAGCCTGCCGATCGATGGAATGGCCGAACCGAACTTGAGAAGGGGCGACGGCGGCATCCGCGACCATATCCTGCCTGGAAACAGGGCCTTCGTCGAAGGCGACATTCTTCCGCGCCCGCCGGGGAGCAGGGGCGGAAAACCCAAGGATGCCGGTGAGGGCGATGGCGAGGACGGCTTCCGCTTCGTGCTGACGCGCGAGGAATTCCTCGATGTGTTCCTGGACGATCTGGAACTGCCTGACCTTGCCAAGCGGCGCCTGGCCGAAACCGAGGAGGAAACTCCGTTCCGTGCCGGTTATTCCGTGTCGGGATCGCCGTCCAATATCGCCGTCGGTCGCACGACCAGGCTCGCGATGATGCGCCGTGTCGCGCTTGGCCGTCCGCGCCGCGAAGAAATCGAAGCCCTGCAGCGGCAGATCGAGGAATGCGAGGAAGACGAGAGCCGGCTGGCGCTTGAGGCAAAACTCAAATCCCTGACGGAAAAAAGCCGGCGCATTCCCTATATCGATCCGCTCGACGTGCGGTATCGCCGCTTCGAAAACGAGCCGAAGCCTGTGGCGAAGGCCGTGATGTTCTGCTTGATGGACGTCTCCGGTTCCATGTCGGAACACATGAAGGACCTGGCGAAGCGGTTTTACCTGCTGCTCTACCTTTTCCTGTCGAAGCGCTACAAGAAAGTGGAGATCGTCTTCATCCGCCATACCGACAAGGCCGAGGAAGTCGACGAGGAAACCTTCTTCTATGGCCCGGCAACGGGCGGTACGCTGGTTTCCAGTGCGCTAGCGGCAATGCGGGCGATCATCGCGGCGCGTTTCGATCCGGCGGAATGGAATATCTATGGCGCCCAGGCCTCGGACGGTGACAACGCCCATTCCGACGGGAACCTGAGCGGACAGCTGCTGCGCGAGATTTTGCCGGTGTGCCAGTATTTCGCCTATATCGAGGTGGGCGAAGAAGGCGGTGACTCCTCAGTATCTCGCTCGCCGCTTTGGATGCTCTATGACGGGATCCGTTCCGAGCTGCAGCCGCTTTCGATGCGCAAGGTCTGCCGGCGAAACGAAATTTTCCCTGTTTTCCATGATCTCTTCCAGAAACGTGACGCACAGTCGAAGGTGACGCCATGACCATGACGATGAGGCCACGAGAGCGGCTGTTGTTCGAAGGTGCCGACTGGGACTTTTCAACACTCCAGCGCATCCACGACGCCTGCGAGGAGATCGCGATCGGCGAACTCGGCCTCGACGTCTATCCGAACCAGATCGAAGTCATCACCTCCGAGCAGATGCTGGATGCCTATTCCTCGACCGGCATGCCGCTCTTCTATCGCCATTGGTCCTTCGGCAAGCACTTCGCGCATCACGAAACCTTCTACCGCCGCGGGATGCGCGACCTTGCCTATGAGATCGTCATCAACAGCTCGCCCTGCATCTCCTACCTGATGGAGGAGAACACGGCGGCGATGCAGACGCTCGTCACCGCGCATGCGGCCTTCGGCCACAACCATTTCTTCAAGAACAACTATCTCTTCAAGCTCTGGACCGATGCGGAGGGCATCCTCGATTACCTCGATTTCGCCAAGGGTTATATCACCCGCTGTGAAGAACGTTACGGCGAGACGGCCGTCGAGCGTACGCTCGACGCAGCCCATGCGCTGATGTCGCACGGGGTGCATCGATACGCGGGCAAGACCACGATCGACCTTCGCCAGGAGGAGAAGCGACAGCAGGAGCGTCGCGCCCACGAAGAGCAGATGTTCAACGATCTGTGGCGCACGGTTCCCGTCGGCAAGGCCCGGAAGGCGGGTGACATCGGCCTGGAAAAACGCCGCGCCGCCCTCGGTCTTCCGCAGGACAACATCCTTTATTTTCTTGAAAAATCAGCGCCGCGGCTGCAGCCGTGGCAGCGCGAGATCCTTCGCATCGTCCGCCATGTCGCACAATATTTCCATCCCCAGCGGCAGACCAAGGTGATGAACGAGGGAACCGCCACCTTCGTCCACTACCAGATCATGAACCGGCTTCACGAGCGGGGGCAGATCAGCGACGGAAACTTCCTCGAATTCCTGAAGTCGCACGCCAACGTCGTGTTCCAGCCGAGCTATGACGACCGGCGGTTCTCGGGCTTCAACCCCTATGCGCTTGGTTTTGCGATGATGCAGGACATCGAGAGGATCGTTACGACGCCGACGGAAGAGGACCGCGCATGGTTTTCCGATATCGCCGGACGAGGCGATGCAATGGCCGTCCTGCGCGACATCTGGGCCAATTACCGAGACGAGAGCTTCATCAGCCAGTTCCTGAGCCCGAACCTGATCCGGCAGTTGCGGTTGTTCCATCTCTACGACGATCCGGAACAGACCGAGGGGGTACTGGTTTCGGCGATCCATAATGAGCGCGGATACTTGCGCATCCGCCGCCAGCTCTCCCGCGAATACGATATCGGTTGGACCGATCCGGCAATCGATATCGTCGATGTCGACCTCGCCGGCGACCGCCGCCTATTGCTGCAGCACATCGTCATGAATGGCTGCTATCTTCAGGAAAATGATACGAAGCTCGTCCTGCAGCATCTCGCCGATCTCTGGGGCTATGACGTGTTGCTTCAGGAAATCGACAGTTCCAGCACGGTGGCGAGAGAACACGCGGCGAGCCCGCGCAAGATCGTTCAATGATCCAGTTTTTTTCTTGAGGCGCCGGACTTCTTGCTCGCCGCTGGCTATCGGTATATATCATGATAGCTATCGCAATGCGGAGGCCATCATGGCAACGAGAACAGCCAAGATTTTTACGACCGGCCGCAGCCAGGCAGTCAGGCTCCCTGCGGAGTTCCGCTTCGAGGAGAGTGAGGTGTTCGTCCGTCGTGATCCGAAGACCGGCGATGTCATTCTGTCACGCAAGCCGGATTCGTGGGATGGTCTCTTTGAACTTTATGGCAAGGATCAGGTTCCGGACGATTTCCTGGGGCCAGACGACCGCAGCCAGCCTTCGCATGATCGTGATCCATTCGAGGGCTGGAAGGAATGACGGCCTGGATGCTCGATACCAATATAGTGAGCCATGTCATCAAGGGCGATCGGCCGGAGATCATCGAAAAATTGGCCGCGCTTCCGATGGAAGACATCGTCATCTCATCGATCACCGAAGGGGAGCTGTTCTACGGTCTTGCCAAGCGAGGCTATCCGATGGCGCTGTCGGAACGGATCCGCCAATTCCTGCTTCGGGTCGACGTTCTCCCTTGGGATCACGATGTCACGCGAACTTATGGCGACCTTCGCGCTGCCTGCGAAGCCAAAGGTGTGACTCTGGCGCCCCTCGATATGATGATTGCCGCTCATGCCGTTGCAACTGCCGCAACCCTCGTTACGCGCGACAAGGCTTTTGCTTGCGTTTCGGAGCCTTTGAAGGTCGATGACTGGGCAAATGAAGGAAGCTGAATCGTCCACGCCGCCTCTCATGCCCGGAAAGCGCGGGTCGACGATCAGCAATTACCGGTGGTAACGAACACAAAGGCTTAGTAACTTACCGCCGCTGCAATAGCCCATGATCTCCAATCGACCAGTTTCGGCCTTTGCAGTGACCTTTCCTGGGGCGGATAGCGCGGAGACGAAAGACCATGAGTGAAACGCGGCGCAAGCTGACGACGATCTTCTGTGCTGACGTGCAGGACTATACGCGGCTGATGGGGGCTGACGAGGAGGGGACGCTTGCAAGCCTGAAGCGCTGCCGGGAGGCGATGGGGCGCCTGATCGAAAGCCATGGCGGCCGCGTCATCAATACCTGGGGCGACGGGCTGATCGCCGATTTCCCGAGCGTGGTCGAGGCGGTGCGTGCGGCCGTCGACACCCAGAACGAACTCGCGGGTTTCAACGCCCGCCGCCCAGCCGACGGTCGCATGCTTTTCCGCATCGGCATCAATCTCGGCGACGTAATCGTCGAGGGCGACGACATCTATGGCGACGGCGTCAATATTGCCGCGCGCCTGCAGACGTCGGCTGCGGCAGGCGGCATCGTGATATCGAGCACCGTCTATGACCAGGTCCGCAACAAGGTGGCGGTCGGCTTCGAGTTTCTTGGGCCGCTGATGGTGAAGAATGTCGATGAAGGCGTGCCGAGCTACGCGGTGAAGATTGGCGATGCCAGGGACGAGACGCCGGCTGCCGAACGATCCGGCCCTGCGGGGCCGCAGCCGGCGCCGGTTATGGCGGCAGCTAAGGCCGAGATAACCCCAGTACCGGGCGGACGCAGGCTGTATGGCGTGCTCGGCGTCATCGCCGCCGTCCTGATCGGTATCAATTTTTTGTCGTGGCAGGGCGTCTTCTGGGCGCGGTTTCCTGTGCTCGCGCTTGCCGTCGTCGCGGCGCTCGCCTGGAACCGCGGCCAGACCCTGTTCAACCGCAAGATCACCTCGCTGGCGATCGTGGGGCTCGGCCTTGCCGGCATCAACCTCTTCACCTGGACGGGGCAGTTCTGGGCGGTGTGGCCGATACTGGGGATTGCGGCCGTGATGGGCGTGCGGTGGTCGATGCGTCGATAAGCATCCAACCCGCATCTTCAGAAATTTGCCCGAAAATCAGCGGTGTCAAAGACACGGGCGAGTGTTCATTCAAGCAAAAGTGAGCGGGCGGGTTATTTCCATTCTTTGCTGATATTACAAATCGGTAATGCCGGCTGCTTATGCTTGCCGGTAAGCTGTAAACGCGCGATATTGTCGCATCAGACGGGAATCTCGGACCCGCAGCGCCTCTTTCGACCGACCCTGGTCCAACCTCGAGTCCCTCCGGAGACGTGAATGGCCTTTTGGAAGCAGTTTGTACTTTCGCTCATCGTCATTATTGCCGGCTTTGCCGCGTGGGTTTTCTTTGTGCCCGGCGCTGGCGATACGATGCGCGATGCAGGCATTCCAGACAGCATCGTTTCCAAGATCGCGCCGAAGGCCGAAGAGACGGCCGATGCCGACGCTCCGGCCCGGGCGCAAGGGCAACGTGGTGAGGGGCAGGGACAGGGGAACCGCCGCAATGGCGGCGGGCGCAACAATACCGTTCTCGTCGCGACGCAGGCCGTCGTCCAGGGCGTCGTCAACGACCGGCTGAACGCCATCGGCACCGGTGATGCGATCCGCTCGGTGGCGGTCACGCCGCAGGCATCGGGCACGATCCGCGAAATCCTCATCAAGTCGGGCGACAGGGTGAAGGCCGGCCAGGTGCTCGCCAAGCTCGACAGCGAGGAGCAGGTGATCGCCCGCGGCCAGGCCGATGTGGCGGTCAAGTCCGCCGTCGAGAAGTCCAATCTCTATCATAACATCAAGTCCAGCGTGTCGCGCATGGACGTGTTCGATTCGGAGATCGCCGAGCAGGGCGCACGGCTGCAACTGCAGGCCGCCGAGCTCAATCTCGCACGGCGCAACATCACCGCGCCGATAGACGGCATCGTCGGCATCGTGCCGGTCAATATCGGCGACAACGTCACGACGAGCATTCCGATCGTCACGCTCGACGACCGTTCGGAAATCCTCGTCGACTACTGGGTGCCGGAGCGTTTCGCCAATACGGTGTCGGTCGGCCAGCCGGTCGAGGCGATGTCGGTGGCAAGGCCGGGACAGGTGTTTTCGGGCGTGGTCGAAGCCGTAGACAATCGGATCGATGCGGCAAGCCGTACGCTTCGTCTACGCGCCCGGATCGACAACAGTTCCGACGAGCTGCGCGCCGGCATGTCCTTCAGCGTCAGCATGAAATTTCCTGGCGACAAATATCCGGCTGTCGACCCGGTCTCCGTGCAGTGGGATTCGCAGGGCTCCTTCGTCTGGCAGGTCAACGACGACAAGTCGCGTAAGGTGCGGGTCAGCATCGTGCAACGCAACCCGGATTTCGTGCTCGTCAAAGCCGATCTCAAGGATGGCGACGTGATCGTGACGCAGGGCCTGCAGCGCGTGCGTGAGGGCGGGGCGGTGCGTGTGAGCGCCGATGTCGCCGCGACTGCGGAGGTCGCCACCCAATGAACGTGACCGAGATTCATCACGACAGGGCGGCGGGCAAGCAGAGCTTCACCGCACTTTTCGTTCGCCGGCCGATCCTGGCGCTGGTGTTCAACACGCTGATGGTCGTTGCCGGCCTTGCGGCATATGTCGGCGTCGAGGTGCGCGAACTGCCCGATGTCGACCGTCCCGTCGTCACCGTGCGCACCACCTTCGACGGCGCATCGCCGCAGACGATCGACCAGGAACTGACCAAGGTGATCGAGGGGGCGGTGGCGCGCGTCAGCGGCCTGAAATCGATTTCGTCGACCTCGTCCTTCGGTCAGAGCCGGGTGACGCTGGAATTCTCGGATGCGATCGATCTCTCGGTCGCCGCCAACGACGTGCGCGACGCGATTGGCCGCATCACCCAGAACCTGCCCGACGAAGCGGATGCGCCGCAGATCGTCAAGGCGGATTCGGATTCCTCGGCGATCATGCGCCTTGCCGTCACCTCCACCAATCTCAACATGGACGATCTGACCCAGCTCGTCGAAAACGAGGTGATCGATCGCCTCGCCTCCGTCGACGGGGTTGCCGACGTCGAGGAATATGGCGACCAGGAGAAGGTCTTCCGCGTCGACGTCGACCAGGGCGCGCTTGCCAGCCGCGGACTGACCATCGGCGACCTGACGAAGGCGCTCGACAATGCCGCTCTCGACGTGCCCGCCGGCTCGCTGAAGAGCAATACGCAGGATATCGTGGTGCGCGCCACCGCCAACCTGCAGACTCCGGCGGATTTTTCCAACGTCATCCTGCAGGACCGCGTCCGGCTCGGCGACGTCGCGACGGTGATGCTTGGGCCACGCGACGGCGAAACGGCGTTGCGCTCCAACGGCAAACCGGGCATCGGCCTCGGCATCATCCGCCAGGCGCAGTCGAATACGCTGAACATCTCGACCGGCATCAAGGCGGCCGTCGACCAACTGTCGAAGACGCTGCCCGAGGGCACGACGATCGCCATCACCAGCGACGACGCAGTCTTCATCCAGGGTGCGATCCACGAAGTGGTGCTGGCGCTGGTGCTCGCCGCCGTCATCGTCACCGCCGTCATCTACCTCTTCCTGCGCGACTGGCGGGCGACGCTGATCCCGGCAGTCAGCATGCCGGTGGCGCTGATCGGCACGCTGGCGGCGATCTACATGGTCGGCTTTTCGATCAACATCCTGACGCTGCTCGCGATCGTGCTGGCGACCGGCCTCGTCGTCGACGATGCGATCGTGGTGCTCGAAAATATCGTACGCCGGCGCTCCGAAGGCATGGGACCGCGCGCAGCTGCCGTGCTCGGAACGCGCGAGGTGTTCTTCGCCGTCATCGCCACGACGGCGACGCTGGCGGCGGTGTTCATTCCGCTCTCCTTCCTACCGGGACAGGTCGGTGGCCTCTTCCGCGAATTCGGCTTCGTGCTCGCCTTCTCGGTCGGGCTGTCGTCGATCGTGGCGCTTACGCTGTGTCCGATGCTTGCCTCGCGCATGCTGACCAAGCCTATGCTCGAAGATCACGGCATGCTCGGCCGCTTCGGCGGCGCGCTCGCCGATCTCTACAAATGGGCTCTGCATGGCTGTCTCAACGCGCCCTTCATCGTCATCCTGTTCTCGGTGATCTTTGCCGGTGCGGCACTCGTCGCTTTCTCAACAGTGAAGAGCGAGTTGACGCCCGAAGAGGACCGGTCGATGGTGATGATGCGGCTGACGACGCCCCAGGGATCGAGCCTCGAATATACCCGCGACAAGATGCAACTCGTCGAGGAATATCTGCAGCCGCTGGTCGACAGCGGCGACATCCGCAATATCTTCTCGATCTCCGGGCAGGGCGGTTCGCTGAATAGCGGCTTCATGGTGCTGACGCTCGCCCCCTGGGGAGAGCGTAACAGGACGCAGACGGAGATCGTCGGCGATATCAACCAGGCAGCCTCCAGGGTGCCGGCCCTGCGCGGCAATGCCATCTCCTCGAACAGCCTTCGCATCCGGGGCGCCGGCAGTGGTCTGCAGATGGCGCTGATCGGCAATGATCACGAAGCGCTGACGGCGGCGGCCGCCAAGCTAGTTCAGTCGCTCGAGGCCACCGGCCAGTATGATACGCCGCGCCTGACCAACGAGCCCAGCCAGGCGCAGGTGTCGGTGGCGATCGATCGCGAGCGCGCCTCGGATCTCGGCATCGACATAACCGGGCTTTCGACGGCAATCCAATCGCTGCTCGAAGGGCGCTCGGTGGTCGACGTCTTCGTCGACGGCGAATCCTATCCCGTGCTTCTGACCTCGACGACGCGGCCGATCGACGATCCGACCGACCTCGAGAACGTGTTCCTGAAGACCGGCGACGGCAAGATCGTGCCGATGTCGGTCATCGCCACGATGAAGGAAGGGTCGGTCGCGCCGCAGCTCAACCGCGAGCAGCAGCTCGCCTCCGTGGCGATCACCGCCGGCCTCAGGAACGGCATGTCGCTCGGGGATGCCGTCAAGCAGGTGACTGATCTCGCCGAGCCGCTGCTGCCGCCAGGCTCCCGCCTGTTGCCGCTCGCCGAGGCGGCGACGCTCGAAGAGAATTCGAGCGGCATGGCGCTGACCTTCGGTTTCGCCATCGTCATCATTTTCCTGGTGCTGGCCGCGCAGTTCGAAAGCGTGCTGTCCTCGCTGATCATCATGTCGACGGTGCCGCTTGGTCTTGCCTGCGCCGTCTTCGCACTTGTTATCACCGGCTCCAGCCTCAACATCTACAGCCAGATCGGCTTGGTGCTGCTCGTCGGCGTCATGGCGAAGAACGGTATCCTGATCGTCGAATTCGCCAATCAGCTGCGCGACCGGGGCGAGGATGTGCGGCCCTCGATCGAGAAGGCCTGCGCGCTGCGCCTTCGCCCCGTGATGATGACGATGATCGCCACTATCCTCGGCGGCGTGCCGCTGGTCTTTGCCCATGGCGCCGGCGCCGAAGCACGCGTTGCGCTCGGCTGGGTGATCGTCGGCGGTCTCGGTTTCGCGACGCTGGTGACGCTGTTCATCACGCCGGTCGCCTATCTGCTGCTTGCCCGCTTCGCCAAGCCGCACGCCCACGAGGAAGCGCGCCTGCACGAAGAGATGTCCGTCGCCACGCGGCCGCGCGCCGCACCCGACGACGAGCAGCTTCAGGCCGCCGAATAAGGTTTTATCCAATTACGAAACGCCGCCGGCCAACTTCGTCCGGCGGCGTTTCTTATGGTGTTTGAACCTTGCGAAATTAGCTAAATTACTTCTGAAGTTTAGTCGTTTGTTAAGCATAAACGGCAATGATTGTGACTAGTAACCGACTGGTCTTCTTCGTTTCTTGAAGGCTGCAATGCGCTGGAGTTTCAGCGACCCCGGACATGAATGTCCGTGCGGCACGGTTCATTTTTAGTTCAGTTTGCGTCTGTTGTGTTTTGGAGTTTAGTCCCGTGAGTATTTATCAGCGCGTCTCCGTGGATGCGGCGCTTCATGTGCTGCGCGATATCAATCGGAATATGACGGTCACGCAGAACCACATCACGACGGGTATGCGTGTCGAAAAGGCCAGCGACAACGCCGTCTACTGGTCGGTCGCCACCACCGCGCGGACCGACAATAAAGCCGTTTCGGCCATCCAGGATGCGCTCGGCATGGCCGCGGCGACGATGGGAACGGCCTATACCGGCGTTCAGAGCGTCATCGACGTCGTCTCCGAAATCAAGGCAAAGCTGGTTGCCGCAACCGAAGACGGCATCGACAAAAACAAGATCAACGAAGAGATCAAACAGCTGCAGGAGCAACTGCGTAGCGTTTCGGAATCGGCGACCTTCAACAGCGACAACTGGGTGGTCCTCACCAACGATGCGACGCCGACGCAGCCGCGCCAGATCCCGGCCTCGTTCATCCGCAACGCCGACGGAACGATCTCGATCGGCATGCTGAGCTACCATATCGACAATACGCCGGTGGGAGCGACGACCTCCAAGGACGCGCGCTACCTGATCGACGACCGTGCCACCGGTTCCGGCGAATACGGGGTGCTGACATCGGCCTCTTTCGCCACCGAACTCGGTGCTGCGCAAAATTACGTGCTGATGACGAGCAAGAACGGCACCACCACCGGGCAGGTGGTGATCTCGGTGACATCAAGCACGACGCAGGGCCAGATCGGCCAGATGATCAGCATCGTCGATGCCGCGCTGACACAGCTGACGACGGTCGGTTCGGCCTTCGGCGCGCTGGAAAAGCGCATCAACCTGCAGAACGACTTCGCCACGAAACTGCACGACAACATCACCACCGGCATCGGCCGGCTGGTCGATGCCGACATGGAGGAGGAGTCGAGCAGGCTGCGGGCATTGCAGACGCAGCAGCAGCTCGGCCTGCAGTCGCTGAACATCGCCAACGCCAGTTACGACACCGTGCGGCAGCTCTTCCAGAATTTTTAAAGATGCGTGTCATCCAGCCACTCGCCCTCGTGGTTCGAGACGGCCCTTGGGCCTCCTCACCATGAGGGCTGATCGTCGTACCCTGCCGCATCTTGCGGGACGCCGAGCGCTGCCCATTCGCGAAAGCTGGTGATATCAGCGCATCGCTGCAACATGGCTGCTGTTTTGGCGTCTGAAATTCCCCTATCAAGGGAACATCTTCATTTTCTTGCCGCAATCCTTGCCATTTGCTCGCATCAGTCGAACGGAGACCATCCTGTCCATGATCAAGAAATTCGTACTTCTAGCTATTGCCGCAAGCTATCTCAGCGCCTGCACGACGACCGATCCCTATACCGGTGAACAGAAGGTTTCCAACACAGCCGGCGGCGCGGCGCTTGGCGCTCTCGGCGGCGCTCTCGTCGGCGTGGCTGTCGGCGGCGGCGGCCACGGCAAGCGTAATGCAGCGTTGATCGGCGCAGGCGTCGGCGCTCTCGCAGGCGGTGCGATCGGCAATTACATGGACCAGCAGGAATCCGAGCTTCGCGCCCAGCTCGAAGGCACCGGCATTTCGGTGACCCGCAACGGCGACAACATCATCCTCAACATGCCGTCGAACATCACCTTCGACGTCGATCAGGACGCTGTGAAGCCGGGCTTCTATCCGACGCTGAATTCGGTGGCTATCGTACTGCGCAAGTTCAACCGCACACTGATCGACGTCAACGGCCATACGGATTCGACCGGCAGTCTGCAGCATAATCAGGACCTGTCGCAGCGCCGCGCACTGTCGGTTGCCGATTATCTCGGCGGCCAGGGCATCGACCAGCGCCGCGTCTCCGCCGTCGGTTTCGGCCCGTCCCAACCTGTCGCCTCCAATGCGAGCGAGGCCGGCCGCGCACAGAACCGCCGCGTCGAGATCCAGATCGCGCCGATTACACAGGGCTGATCAATTCAATAGGGAAGGCCGGGTCATTTTGCCCGGCCACCCATCGAATGGGACCCGAGCGTCAAGACGCTCGAGTTGACGGCGATCAACTGATGAGGCTGATGAGAACGGCGGCGACCACGGCAAACAGCAAGCCGCCGATGATTACGAGAGAAGTCTGACGCGGCGACATTTTCAAGATTGCGCCGACGACGCCCGCGATGACGATACTGGCGAGGCTCACGACGACGTCATTGTCGATGTTCAGCAATGTGAATATGACCATCGTCACGATCATCGACACCGCGATGATGACGAAGCCTTTCCAGGCTTCAGCCTTGGCATTCTTTGCGCCGAGAGCCCCTCCCACCGAACACGTCAGGATCGTTACAACCGCCAGTTCCACTTCCGTCATTGATTCCTCCGTCGCCGATGGAGGGACCTTTCACCGCTTTCCCAAAAATTTCAACTCAAGATCGTCGATGAATGAGTTGCTCCCCTCGGCTGTGGACAGGGCAAGGCGGTCGGCGATACGCCATCTGATCAGTGCTGCATTGTCGCGCCCTTGGTGATCTTATCGACGATTTTCTTTTCGGCGCGCAACGCGATGCCGACCACTTTCGCATCCTCGGGCGCGAACTCGGCGAAGACGGCGCGGTTGGCCGCATCGTGGCCGGTCGTAAACATCTCCTCGATGAAAAGAGAAGCGGTGACATCGCGCTCCAGCGCGCGGCGGTGGATGGCCGACATCGTCGCCTCGTCGGCGGAGAGCACGATGATCGGCTGGACCGATAACGGATTGTAGAGGTTTCCGGCACGATCCTTGTAGGGCTCACCGATAATTTCGGGGTGTCCGCCGGCGACGCCGGTCATCAGGAAGGCGGTGACGTTCAGCTTCTGCCAGCCGGCAAGATTGTTTCGCAGGACGACGGCAATTTTGGTATCAAACATCGGACGGTCTTTCACCTATCTACGGGTTATGGAGTATCGGACGCGTTGAATCAGGACTTACATCCGCAGGTCTTCGAAGGTCTTGAACGTTTGTGCGCGGGACCATCCGGCAACGCCATTCTGGCTGCGCCGGCCTTTCCCGGCATCGAGCGCATCGAGGCGCAGTTCTCAGGCAATGCTTTCGAGCCGCACCGGCACGACACCTACGCACTCGGCGTTACCCTGAAGGGGGTTCAGACCTTCCGCTATCGCGGCGAGCGGCGCTTCAGCCTGCCGGGACAGGTGATCGTGCTGCACCCCGATGAGGAGCATGACGGTGGGGCGGGGACGGAGGATGGGCTGCAATACCGTATGCTCTATCTGGAGCCGTCGCTGCTTCTTGAATGCCTGAAGGCGGATGGCGTCGGCCTGCCTTTTGTCGATGAACCCGTGATCGGCGATCCCGCGCTAGCGGGCGTGCTGCTGGCAGCACTTGGCGAACTCGACCGCGAACTGGACGCGCTTTTCGTCGACGATTTCGTATCGCAGGTGACGGGCGGGCTGTCACGGCATGCGCGCATGCCGCCGCGGCCGCTGGGCCTCGTCGCGTGGCGGCAGGTGCGGGCAGCACGGGATTATCTTGAGGCATATGCGACCCGGGCAGTGAATTCCGGCGAGCTTGAGGCGGTGACGGGTCTGGACCGTTTTGCGTTGTCTCGGCATTTCCGGGCGGCCTTCGCCACCAGCCCGCATCGCTATCTCCTGATGCGGCGGCTGCAGCGGGCGCGGGCGATGATCGGTGCGGGTGAGGGGATTTCCGATGTGGCGGCGGCGACCGGCTTTGCCGACCAGAGCCATCTCAACCGCCATTTCAAGAAAGCCTACGGCATGACTCCCGGCCAATGGGCGGCACTCGCGCACAACCCTAAGCAGGGCGCTAGACGGGATTTTCCGCAAGGCCGGAACGGCGCGCGATGAAACGGGCGAGCATCGGGCCGATCATCAGGATCACCAGGAAACGGCCGGTCTGCATTGCCATCACGAAGGGCACGTCGACATCGCTGGAGGCGGCGATGATGGCGACGGAATCGGCGCCGCCGGGGCTGGTGGCGAGATAGGCCGTCAGCGGATCGATGCCGGCGAAGACGTGAAGCGCTACCGCCATGCAGCCGCAGAGCGCCATCAGCAGCACGATGCAGGCCGATACTCTCGGCAGGGCACGCGCCACGTGCTTGAGGATTGAGCGGGTGAAACGCAGGCCGATGCTCCAGCCGACGAGCGCATAGGCGATGGCGAGCAGCCACATCGGTAGCTCAATTTTCAGCAGGCCCATGCCCTGCAGCAAGGCGCCGAGAAAGAGCGGCACGATGATCGTGCCGCCCTGGAGGCGCAGGCGCCAGACGCCATAGGCACAAAAGGCGGCAAAAGCCATCGTTGCTGCAAAGGCCGGCCAGTCGATCTCGGGAAAGAGGACAAGCGGCGGCGGCTCGGCGCCGTCGGCTGCCACCCACAGGCGCGAGATCACGGAGGCACCGACGGCGACGAAGACAACGCGCAGATACTGCATGAAGGCGACGAGACGGGCATCGGCGCCATAGGCTTCCGACATGATGACCATGGCGGAGGCGCCGCCCGGCGAGGAACCCCAGACCGCCGTCGTTCCCGGCAGCACCTGCCAGCGCGTCAAAAGCCAGCCGAGGCCGGTGGCGATGGCGATCACCGAGAAGATGAACAGCAGAAAGAGTGGTGCGTCCTTCGCCATGGTGCCGAGAATGTCAGGGGTGATGGTGCGCGCCATCATCAGGCCGACGAGGACCTGGCCGAACTGCAGCGGCCAGAAGGGCACGCGAAGCTTTCCTTTGCCGACGGTCAGCGCCAGTGCGATTGCCGCGACCATCGGTCCGATCAGCAGCGAGGCCGGCAGTGCGAAGAGTTCGAGGAAGACGACGAGAGCTGTGGAAAGCGCCAACAGCAGCGCCCATTTCGGCAGGCCGGCATCCCGCAGCAGGCGGCTTGCGTCGCTGAGTGACATGATCCCCGTGTCTTTCCTGGCCGGCGCCAAGCCCTGAGGCTGAAGGTGGGAGGGGGCTCCGGCATGACGAAGAAAGGCCGGCTGCAGGAGCCGGCTGGCGCGGGTCCGGTATAGGCGGGTGGAAGACGAGCGGTCAATTGCGAAATTTTGCCTCTCGGCGCCTTAAGATGCGAATTTGATTCATGCTGTCGCTCTAAGCCATTGTTTTTACGCATGTCGACCTCCGAAGCCGCTGCACGGTTTGGGGCGGAGTGCCGTCAGAAACGCACATGGCTGGCGAGAAAATCAAGCAGGGCGCGTACACGCGCCGGCAGATGGCCACCCTGGCCCATATAGAGGGCGTAGAACTCCTCGAGATCGCCGGGATTGGCCTCTTCAAGCACCGGCACTAGGCGCCCGGCATCGATATCGGCGCGCACGGTGAAGACGGCGAGCCGGGCAAGGCCGGCGCCTGACAAAGCGAGGTGACGCATGGCTTCGCCGTCTCCCACCTGCAGGCCCGGAGCGAGCGGGATCATCACCGTTTCTCCGTGCTCTCGCAGCGGCCAACCCTCGATGGCGCGGGCGTAGGAAAAGCCGATGCGGCAATGGCGGCGGAGATCGGCGGTCGAGCGTGGTTTGCCGTGACGCGAGAGATAATCCGGCGATGCGACGATGATCTTCCTGGTGGCGCCGAGCTTGCGGGCGATCAGGCTGGAATTCTTCAAGGGGCCGGCGCGGATCGCGACATCGGCGCGCTCCTCCATCAGGTCGACTATCCTGTCGGTATGAGAAATATCCAGCGTCACGGCCGGATGAAGCGCCATGAACGCAGGCACGAGCGGCGCCAGCACATGGTTGCCGAAAGAGCCGCTGGTGTTGATGCGGATGCGGCCTGAGGCCTGTTCGCCCGTCGATGCCTGACGTTCGGCCTCGGCGATATCGGCAAGGATGGTGATGCAGCGCTCGTAGAAGGCGCAGCCTTCCGGCGTCAATTGCAGCTTGCGGGTCGAGCGGTTGACGAGGCGGGCGCCGAGGCGCGTCTCCAGGCGGGCGAGGAGCTTGCTGACAGCTGACGGCGTCATGCGCCGGGCCGTGGCCGCCGCAGAAAAGCCGCCGCGCTCGACGACGCTGACGAAGACTTCCATTTCGCCGGAGCGGTTGATGTCCTGACGGCTCATGATGAATTCAAGTCACAGATGATTTGCTGATAGGCAATCTATATCATCGAATGCCCGCGGTCTATCTCATAGGAAATACGGGAGACAGATCCATGGACTATCGAAATCTCGGTGCCTCCGGCCTCAGGGTGCCGGTCTTGAGCCTCGGCGCGGGCACATTCGGCGGCAGCGGGCCGCTGTTCGGCGCTTGGGGCAATACCGATGCCGAGGAAGCGCGGCGGCTGGTCGACATCTGCCTTGAAGCCGGTGTCAATCTCTTCGACACGGCCGACGTCTATTCGGCCGGCGCCTCCGAGGAGGTGCTCGGCCAGGCGATCCGCGGCCGGCGCGACGCTGTGCTGATCTCGACGAAGACGGCGCTGCCGATGGGCGAGGGGCCGCAGGACTGGGGAACGTCGCGGGCGCGGCTGATCCGCGCGACCGAGGATGCGCTGCTCAGGCTCGGGACCGACTATATCGACCTCTTGCAGCTTCACGCCTTCGATGCCTCGACGCCGGTCGAGGAGGTGCTGTCGACGCTCGACGGGCTCGTTGCCGCAGGCAAGATCCGCTATGTCGGCGTTTCCAATTTTGCCGGCTGGGAACTGATGAAGTCGCTCGCGGCCGCCGAGCGCCACGGCTATCCGCGTTATGTCGCCCATCAGGTCTATTATTCGCTGGCAGGGCGCGACTACGAATGGGAGCTGATGCCGCTTGGCGCCGACCAGGGTGTGGGAGCCCTCGTCTGGAGCCCGCTCGCCTGGGGTCGGTTGACCGGCAAGATCCGCCGCGGCCAGCCGCTGCCCAAGGCAAGCCGGCTGCACGAGACGGCGCAATACGGCCCGCCTGTCGACGACGAAAAGCTATTCGACATCGTCGAGGTGCTGGACGCCATTGCAGGTGAGACCGGCCGGACGGTGCCGCAGATCGCCATCAACTGGCTGCTTAACCGGCCGACGGTATCGAGCGTCATCATTGGCGCCCGCAACGAGGAACAGCTCCGGCAGAACCTCGACGCGGTCGGCTGGAGCCTGTCGAGGGAGCAGATCGAAAGGCTCGACGCCATAAGCACTGTCACGGCGCCCTATCCCTACTTTCCCTATCGCAGGCAGGAGGGTTTTGCCCGGCTCAATCCGCCGATCGTCTGAGTGCCGGGGACGGCGGATTTGTCTATGGCAGCCGGCTATAACAAAGTGGGAATGAAATCTTCTGCCAAACTTAACTGGACAGCCGCTTTGACTTGCCGCATACCCAGCCTGCTGCATAATTCCTTAAATCGGAATCGATTTAAGGATGAAATTATGCAGTAATTTTAGGGTTCTACAGCGTCCTTTGCTCGTCTGAAAAGTCGCGCGGCGCTGTAGCCTGCGGAACACGATATGGTTTCTGCGGAATGGCAGGGAGATTAACGGGATGGCGCTGAAGGACGCGAAGGCGGGCACACGCAACGAGGTGGGAATTGCCGCGGTGCTCGGCATTCTCAAGCAGAGCTTCGGCGAGCGGTTCCAGACCGGCCAGTCCTTTCGCGAACAGCATGCCCATACGACCACCTATATCCCGTCGCAACTGCCCGACGGCGTGCTCTTCGCCGAGAGCGCCGAGGATGTGAAGGCAGCAGTCAGAGCCTGTGCGACCCACAAGGTGCCGGTGATCGGTTTCGGTGTCGGTACCTCGCTGGAGGGGCAGGTCAACGCCGCCAATGGCGGCATTTCGATCGATTTCAGCCGCATGAGCCGGGTGCTTGAGGTCAATCCCGAAGATCTCGACTGCACCGTCGAACCGGGTGTCACACGCGAGGCGCTGAACATCCACCTGCGCGATACCGGGCTGTTCTTCCCGATCGATCCCGGCGCCAACGCCTCGATCGGCGGTATGGCCTCGACGCGGGCCTCAGGCACCAATGCCGTGCGCTACGGAACGATGAAGGACAATGTGCTTGCCGTCACTGCGGTCACCGCCAATGGCGAGGAGATCCGCACGGCCCGGCGCGCCCGTAAATCCTCGGCAGGCTACGATCTGACGCGGCTCTTCGTCGGCGCCGAGGGCACGCTCGGCATTCTGACCTCGGTGACGCTGCGCCTGCAGGCGATCCCCCAGAAGATTGCCGGAGGGGCCTGTGCCTTTCCGAGCATCAAGGCCGCCTGCGATGCCGTCATCATGACGATCCAGATGGGCATTCCGGTGGCGCGCATCGAGCTTCTCGACACGGTGCAGATGCGGGCCTGCAACGCCTATTCCAAGCTTTCCTATGCCGAAAGCCCAACGCTGTTCCTCGAATTCCACGGCACCGACGAGACCGTGCCGCTGCAATCGGCTGCCTTTGCCGAGATCGCCGCCGAATGCGGCGGCGGCGAATTCCTATGGACCGCCAATGCCGAGGAGCGGACGAAGCTCTGGAAGGCGCGCCACGACGCCTATTGGGCTGCAAGGGCGCTGGCGCCCGGGCTTGCCGCACTTTCGACCGATGTTTGTGTTCCGATATCGAGGCTCGCAGATTGTGTTTCCGAAACGCAGGCGGATATCGAGGAGCACGGGCTGTTGGGTCCTATCGTCGGCCATGCCGGCGACGGGAACTTCCATGTGCTGCTGTTGTTCGACGACAAAAGTGCCGAAGACATCGCCAGGGCTGAGAGCTTCGTGCAGCGACTCAACCAGCGGGCGCTCGACCTGGACGGGACATGCACCGGCGAACACGGGATCGGGCAAGGCAAGATGGCGTTTCTGGAACAGGAGCTCGGCGGCGCGGTGGATCTGATGCGACAGGTGAAACAGGCGCTCGATCCGGACGATATCTTCAATCCCGGCAAGATTTTCCACCATGGCTGAAAACGGAACATTCTCATGAAGTTGGGTCTTGCCCCCGGCATGAATAGCGCTAGAACAGGATGATGTCGGGCCGGCTCGCCCTGAAATCTGAATCCTGTTCTCAATTAAAGAGTTAGGGCATGATGTCGTCCGAAAACCGCTCACACTTTTCGGCATCATGCTCTAGTGTCGGCAACAGAATCCCGAATGGAGACGCTTTGCATTGGTAGGCCGGTTCCTCGTCTTTCTGGGGGGAGTGATCGTCGTAGTGCTGTTTGTGGCGCTGCTTGCGCCGCTGTTCATCGACTGGACGGATTTCCGCAAGAATTTCGAGGATCAGGCAAGCCGCATCATCGGCAAGAAGGTTACCGTCTACGGCACGGTGGATGCGCGCCTGCTGCCGTTCCCGTCGGTGACACTGCATGACGTGCGCGTCGGTCAGGAAGCGGACGGCACGCCGATCGTCAAGGTCGAGCAGTTCTCCATGGATGCGGAGCTCGCGCCTTTCCTGTCGGGCGAAGCGCTGATCTTCGACATGCGCGTCGTCAATCCCAAGGTGCGCTTGAGATTGCTCAAGGACGGCACGCTCGACTGGATGCGTGGCAGCCGCGCGGAAATACCGGCGAGGACCGTCGTTCTCGAAAACGTGCATGTCAGCGGCGGCGAGGTCGAATTCATCGACGATCAGTCGGGTCGCTCGCGTCGCATCACCGGCCTCAACGCGGAAATGTCGGCAAAGTCGCTGGCAGGCCCCTGGCGCATCGAGGGCGACGCTGCGCTCGACGGCGAGCACGGCGGCTTCTCGATCTCGAGCAGTCAGCCGGACGAGAAGGGCGTGCTGCGCATGCGCACGAGGCTTTCGCCGGACAAGCACCCTGTCAGCGTCGATCTCGACGGCGAGCTGAAGCTCGTCGACAGCAAGCCGAACTATCAGGGCCAGCTTTCGGCAGCGGTCGAGATCCGCAACAGCGCCAAGCCCGCCAACAAGAAAGAGCAGCCACCGCGCGTCAAGGGCCGCTTCGAGCTCACCAATGAACGCATTCGCATTCCCGAATACCGGATGGAGATCGGCCCGACGGACGATCCGTATGTCATAACCGGCGAGGCGACGCTCGATACCGGCAATGCGCCGGAATTCCTGCTGACCGCCGATGGGCAGCAGATCGACGTCAACCGCATCGGCAATCAGGGGGCGTCCGGCAAAACGACGCGGGATGCCGCTGTTTCGGCGCGCCAGCGGCTGAATTCGCTGATCGATATCGTCGCGCAGGTGCCGATCCCGCAGGTCCCGGGCAAGGCGAGCGTCAAGCTGCCGGCGATCGTGGCCGGCGATACGACGCTGCGCGACGTGCAGCTGGAGCTCGAACCGGCCGGGACCGGCTGGATGATCGACAGCGCCACCGGCACGCTGCCGGGGCGCACTCAGGTGGAAGGCAAGGGCAAGCTCCTGCTTCAGGGCGAACCTTCGTTCAACGGCCAGATCGTGGTGGCATCCAGCCAGCCGACGGGACTTGCCTCCTGGCTTGCCGGCTCGGTGGATCCGGCCATCCGGCAATTGCGGCAGGCGGGCTTTTCCGCCAATGTCAACCTGACGCATGAATTGCAGCGTTTTGAAAATCTCGAGATTGCCATCGGACCGGCGACGCTGAAGGGCCGGCTGGAGCGCCAGGCGATATCCGGCCAGACGCCGACGCTATCGGTGGCGTTGAACGGCGATACGCTCGATCTCGACGCGCTGCAGGCGCTGAGCGGGCTGATGACCGGCCAGGATGCCGGCGACAACGTGCTCGACCATAAGATCGCCGCCCAGCTCAAGGCCGACAAGTTCACCGCCTTCGGCGTCAGTGCCGAGAATGTCGAGACCACGTTTACGATCGCCGATGGGGCGCTCGCCGTCGACCGGCTGTCGATCAAGAATATCGCCGGCGCCGAGCTGACGGCGACGGGCAGGGCGGAAGGCTCGCTGCTCGATTACAAGGGCGCGGGCGAGATCACCTTCAAATCGGCCGATCCCGGCGGCTTCTTCACCATGCTGCGCGAGCACCTGCCGCATCACCCGGTGCTCGACCGGCTGGTGCGCAATGCCGGCTGGTATGGCAATACGGCTCTCCGCGGCGCGCTGACGCTCGGCGGCGACGAGGGCAATGCGCTGACGGTGACGCTTGCCGGTGTGGCGAACGGCAGCCGCGTTAATCTCGATTACCGCATGTCCGACCTCCTGGCGCTGACCGGCAACGGCACGACGGACCTCGAGGCGACGCTCGAAAACGCCGTGCCATCAGTCCTGTTCGGCCAGGCCGGGCTCGACCCGCTGCCGGTCGATGTTGGCGCCAATGGCCGACTGACGCTGAAGGTGAAGGCATCGGGCAACGATCCCGCCGACGCGGCGCTGACCTTTGCGACCGACCGGACCTCGTTCATGGCCAACGGCAAGGTCGACGTCCGGCCGGAGACCTTCATGAACGGCCAGATCGCGCTTTCGCTCGACAGCGCCGATATCGACCCCTATCTCATCATGAACGGCATCGCCCTGCCGCAGACCGGAACCGGGCTGCCGTTAGGTCTGCAGGTCAATGCCGCCGTCGACAGCGACAAGATCGTCTTTTCCGATCTCAAGGGGCATGCGGCCGACAACGAATTTTTCGGTGCGCTGACCTTCGACCGGAAGGCTGCGAAGACGACCGCGAGCGGCGGGCTGACACTCGCCAAGGCCGACGCAGGCTGGCTCGGCGAGGCGGTGTTCGGCCAGATCGTCGATCCCGCCAACGGTCAGCTGACGACGGCGCCGCTGGGGCTGCCCATCTTCAAGGATCTCGACGTCAACGTGAAGCTGGCGGCCAAGGAGTTCTGGCCCGGCCTGCCGGATACGGCGGTGTCGGACTTCACCAGCAACGTCGCCTACAAGGGCGACGAGCTGCAGCTCAACGACATGGCCGGCAACTGGGACGGCGGAAAGCTCTCCGGCAACCTGCTCTTCACCAATGCCAGCGGCACTGGTTTCCTGCAGACGAAGCTTGCGCTTGCCGATTCCGATCTTTCCGGCGTCGTCTGGCTGCGCGACGGCGCGCCGATCGCCAACGGCAAGTTCGGGTTGTCGCTGTCGATGGAGGCCTCGGGCAAGACGATCGGCGAGATCGCCAGCTCGCTCAATGGTTCGGGCGAACTGAAGCTCGGCGAAACCAGTATACGCGGGCTGAACCTTGCCATCTTGCCGCCGCTGCTTGCCGCGACCGATACGATGCAGGAGCAGATCAATGCCGGCAAGGTGCATCCGATCATCGAGACGCTGCTCAGCAACGGCGAGGCGAAGCTGCCACCACTCGGCATCCCCTTCAACATCGCCGACGGGACGCTGAGGGTGCAGAATGTCACCGTCGCCAACGATCTCGCCCGCATCACCGCCGATGCGCAGATCGCGCTGCCGGAAGAGCGGATCAGCGCGACGCTGGGTGTCGGGTTCAATCCTGGCACGGAAGCGCTTTCCGGCGCTGAGCCGGCGCTCCGGCTGAATTTTTCCGGCATGCTGCCGTCGCCCGGCAAGACGATGGATGTGACCGATATCACCAGCTATCTGTCGCTGCGCGCCTTCGAGCGCGAGCGCCGGCGCGTCGAGCGGTTGCAGGCGATCGTGCTCGAAAAACAGCGGCTGCGCCGCGAGGTGGCGCTCTACCGGTTCAACGCCGCCGAGCGCGTCAAGGCGGCCGAGATCGAGCAACAGCGGCAGGCGGAGGAAGAGCGGCTGCGCGCGCTGGCGCAGAAAGCAGCCGCTGAGAAGGCTGTTGCCGAGGCGGAGGCCGCACGCGCGGCGGAAGCCAAAGCGAAGGCGGATGCGGATGCGCAGGCGAGAGCCGCGGCCGAGGCGGAAGCAGCACGGCGCAGCGGGCAAGCGCAGCCCGGTCCGCTCAATTTCGATCAGCTGCCGGGCGTTCAGGCGCAGTGAAAGCGCATAGAATTTGATTCATGCAAGACGCTTCAGGTCCTTGTTTTCATTGATGTCGTCCCAAATCGTAGAGCGGTTCAGCTTTTAACGGAAGCACAGGACCGCTCTAGCCTTTTGTTTTTACGCAATTCCGGACGGAAAACCGCTTCGCACTTTTCCTAGAATTGCTCTAGGCGATTTTGAGCAACATGCATCAAGGCTGGACAGCGCCCGCCTTCAGCCAGGAAAGCACATGCAAGCGCAGCGCCGAGGACAGGTTGCTGTCCGGTGGGCGGTGGTCGTCGATTTCGGAGATCAGGGCGGCGAGCGGCATAGAACGGGCTGCGGCAATCGTCTTCAGCTCGGTCCAGAACTCATCCTCCAGCGAGAAACTGGTGCGATGGCCGTGCAATGTCGCCGAATGCTTGCGAATCATGGGGCCTTCACATCCCGGATGGAGCACAGCGCGGCCGAGACGACGCGCTCAGGACGTTCTATGAAATTAAGCGTGGGTTGGCAGATCGATTCAAGGAAAGGGCGCAAGTGGCTGATCGCAGAATCCATTCCAGCTTTTCACGCTTTGCGTGAAAGCGTCACGCGCCGTCGTCATCCGTCTCGATCCGGCCGTCGCGATGGGCTTTGTCGGCCTTGTCGTTCAGGCTGCGGGTCAGTTGCTTTTCGGTCTTGGTGCGGCCGAAGGAGATGCGGTTCTGTTCGGCCTGCCTCTCCTTTTCGGAGCGAGCCTGCTTCTTGCGGAACTGGCGCAGATTGATGATTTCGGCGCTCATGCGATTACCTGGATTCCCTATGAAAAAGGGAGGCTTGGCCTCCCTTCAAATCACTGCTTCTTGCGGAAGGAGTCGAGCGAGACGACGGAGCCCGGTTTCTTCTCTTCACCGTCGGCGGGTTTTGCGCCTGCGGCGTCATCGGGCTTTCCAGCCGCATCCACCGGATAGGCGGTGATTTCGCCGGACGGCAATTCCTCGCCATCGGCGAGCGGCACGTCGAATTCGAGCTCGAAGTTGACGGAGGGATCGTAGAAGCCGCGGATGGCATTGAATGGAATGACCAGCTTTTCCGGAACGTCTGAAAAGGAAAGACCGATCTCGAAATGCGTCTCGGTGATCTTCATGTCCCAGAACTGGTGCTGGATGACGATGGTCATCTGCTCGGGGTATTTCGACTTCAGGTGCTGGGAGATGCGCACGCCGGTGGCGCCGGTGAGGAAAGTGATGAAGAAGTGATGATCACCGGGCAGGCGGCCCGTGGCTGCGACTTCCGCCAATACCTTGCGGATGACGCCGCGAAGTGCATCCTGTGCCAGAATGTCGTAGCGGATATGATCCTGCCCCATGCTTTTCCTGTCTTTCGTCGGTTCGGAGTCTTTTCACAAGGTTGTATGCCACGTCCGGGCGCCTTGGGAAAGACCGGAGCCGAGTCACGTTTTTCAGCAGCATACATGATTTCGGCGGCAGGGAGAAGGTGAAGGCTTCTGTTGCCAGGTGCCTTCGGACCCCGCCTAGAGGTGCGAACCACTAGGACTTTGATTGAAGTGTCACACCGCGATTAAGCAGCGAGACGAGCTTCCGCATAGTTGTCGTTTGCAACTACAATTTTAGCCCGATAACGGCGGTACAATGCCGAGCAAAAAGACGATCTTTACACCCTTGTCGATCCTGTTTCGCCCCCATCAAAAGCCGGCCTTCGAGACCGCCGGTTTTTGGTGGAGGCGCCGGGTACCGCCCCCGGGTCCAATAGGTTTATTACACCGCTCATTTATCGCCATAGCCGGCCCGAAAGCCGGCATGGGTGATATAGTGGTTTCCTCAGCCCAAGGAAAGGGCAAACGTCATAAAAGCGTTATGCGACCTATCAGAAACATTGGGAAAATGCCCGCCGGTGATTGGTTTCCCAGTTCCGAAGGCTTAAATTGGCCGAAACGGAATCAGCGCGACATGAAGCAGTATCTCGATCTCTTGAATCATGTGATGGAAAAGGGCTCCGACCGGGGCGACCGCACCGGCACCGGCACGCGCTCGGTCTTCGGCTACCAGATGCGCTTCGACCTCGAAGAGGGCTTCCCCGTTCTCACCACGAAGAAGCTGCATCTGCGCTCGATCATCCACGAGCTTCTCTGGTTCCTGAAGGGCGAGACGAATATCCGCTATCTCAAGGAGAACGGCGTTTCGATCTGGGACGAATGGGCCGACGAAAACGGCGATCTCGGGCCGGTCTACGGCGCCCAGTGGCGCTCCTGGCCAGCGCCCGACGGCGGCCATATCGACCAGATCGCCAACCTCGTCAAAGGCATCGTCAACAATCCGAATTCGCGCCGCCACATCGTCTCGGCCTGGAATCCGGCCGAAGTGGACGAAATGGCGCTGCCGCCCTGCCATTGCCTGTTCCAGTTCTATGTGGCTGACGGCAAGCTTTCCTGCCAGCTCTACCAGCGCTCGGCCGATATCTTCCTCGGCGTGCCGTTCAACATCGCCTCCTATGCGCTGCTGACGATGATGGTGGCTCAGGTGACCGGGCTGAAGCCCGGCGACTTCGTCCACACTCTCGGCGACGCCCATCTCTATCACAACCATTTCGACCAGGCGAAGCTGCAGCTGGCGCGCCGGCCGAAGCCGCTGCCGTTCATGCGCATCAAGCCTGATGTGAAGGACATTTTCGGCTTCACCTTCGACGATTTCGAGCTGATCGGCTACGAGGCCGATGCCAGCATCAAGGCGCCGATCGCCGTCTGATCCGGGATATTCCATGGCCGACATCCGCAGGACCATTATCGCCGCCGTTGCCCGCAACGGCATTATCGGCCGGGACGGCGACATGCCGTGGCGGCTTTCGAGCGATCTCAAGCGCTTCAAGGCGCTGACATTGGGAAAACCTGTGGTGATGGGCCGCAAGACCTACGATTCGATCGGTAAGCCGCTGCCGGGACGGCCGAACGTCGTCATCTCGCGACAGGCGGCGATAGACCATGCTGATGTCAGCATGACGCATTCGCTGTCCGAGGCGATAACGGCGGCCGAAAGGCTGGCGCTCGAAGCCGGCGTCGACGAGATCTGCATTCTCGGCGGCGGGCAGATCTATGCCCAGGCGATCGGTCTTGCCGACCGGATGTGCATCACGCATGTCGAGGTCGATCTCGACGGAGACACGTCGTTTCCCGCGATCGATCCCGACATCTGGCAGGCGGGGGAGGCGATCGCGGTTCCGGCCGGCGAAAAGGACAGTTATCCCACGCGTTTCATCGTTTACGAACGCCGTCACGCCTGAAAATGAACTATTTTCCAATTAAATTGACCAAGTTTCTCACGCTGCGTTGAAAGCCGATGCGGTGATACCTATAACGGTCACCAACGCGTCCGCCGGTCAGCCCCCACGGTTTCGGATGCGTGGAGACTTAACGAACAACGAGGTTTTGATGCCCTGGAGCAATCAGAATGGCGGCGGCGGCCCTTGGGGCGGCGGCGGCGGTAATAATCAGGGACCATGGGGACAGGGGCCGAACCGGCCGCGCGGTGGCGGCGGCAAGGGCGGACCGCCTGATCTGGAAGATATCATCCGGCGCGGCCAGGACCAGCTGCGCAACATCATTCCCGGCGGCTTCAATGGCGGCGTGGCAGTGATCGTCGTGGCGATCGTCGCCGTCTTCTGGCTGATCCAGTGCATTTATGTCGTGCAGCCGGACGAGCGCGGCGTCGAACTGCGGTTCGGCAAGCCGAAGGACGAGATTTCCATGCCGGGCCTGCATTTCCATCTTTGGCCGATGGAAACAGTGGAGACGGTCAAGGTGACCGTGCAGCAGCTAAATATCGGGGCGACTTCGGCCTCGTCTTCGAACGGCCTGATGCTGTCCAGCGACAAGAGCGTCATCAACGTGCAATTCGCTGTCTTCTACACCGTCAGCGATCCCAAGGCCTATCTCTTCAACGTCGAGAATCCGGCAGAGACGCTGCAGCAGGTTTCCGACAGTGCCATGCGTGAAATCGTCGGCCGGCGTCCGGCGCAGGACGCCTTCCGCAGCAATCGTCAGCCGATCGAAGTGGATGTGCTCAATATCCTGCAGGACACCATGAACCGCTATGGCGCGGGCGTGACCGTGACCGGCGTGACGATCCAGAACGTGGCACCGCCGCGGGAAGTCGCCGATGCTTTCGAAGAAGTGCAGCGTGCCGGCCGTGACCGCGACAGCACGATCGAAGAGGCTAATCGCTATACCAACCAGAAGCTCGGCCAGGCGCGAGGCGATGCGGCCAGAATCCGCGAAGATTCAGCCGCTTACAAGGACCGTGTCGTGAAGGAGGCGGAAGGTGAAGCGCAGCGGTTCACGGCGATCAACGACGAATATTCCAAGGCGCCCGACGTGACCCGCAAGCGGTTGTACCTCGAAACGATGGAGCAGGTGCTGAAGAATTCCCGGAAGGTCATTATCGACGAGAAGCAGGGAGTCCTGCCCTATCTGCCGCTCAATGAGCTCGGCAAACCGGCGCAACAGGGAGGTTGAGTCATGACATCGAACAGACTTCCCATCATTTTCATCATCCTCGCCATCGTGCTGGTCGGGCTCTATTCGTCCATCTTCGTGGTGAATGCACGTGAGCAAGCCATCGTCGTCCGTTTCGGCCAGATCCAGTCGGTCAAGACCGAGCCTGGCATTTATTTCAAGCTGCCCTTTGGCTTTATGGATGCCGACCGCGTTCAGCTGGTCGAAAAGCAGGCGTTGAGGCTCGATCTCGACAATATCCGCGTTCAGGTTCAGGACGGCCAGACCTTCGATGTCGATGCCTTCGTGATCTATAACATCTCGGATGTTCGCCGCTTCCGCGAAACGGTATCGGGCGATCGCGAAGCCGCGGAAGCGCGGTTGAGAGCGCAGCTCGATTCATCGCTTCGCCGCGTCTACGGTCTGCGTGACTACAATGCCGCGCTCTCCGAAGAGCGTGTCGCAATGATGCTGGAGATTCGCGACGATCTGCGCACAGATGCCGAAAATCTCGGTCTGCATATAGACGACGTTCGCATCCGCCGCACCGACCTTTCGCCGGAGGTTGCACCGAACACCTATAATGCCATGCGTTCGGAACGCCTTGCCGAGGCCGAGCGTATCCGTGCCGAGGGCAATGAGGAAGGCCAGCGGCGGCGCGCCATTGCCGACCGTCAGGTTGTCGAACTCACCGCGGGCGCCCAGCGCGATGCGGAAATCCTTCGAGGCCAAGGCGATGCGGAACGCAACCGCGTCTTCGCCGAAGTCTTCAGCAAGGATCCAGCCTTCTTCGAGTTCTATCGCTCGATGGCGGCCTATTCCTCCGCTCTCTCGTCGCAGGATACGACGCTGGTGCTGTCGCCGAATTCGGAATTCTTCCGCTATTTCGACAATGCAGCCGGCACTCTGCAGCCGACAAATCCGGCCGCACCAGTTCCGGCAGTTCCCGGCGCAGTTGCTCCCGCAGCACCGGCCCAGCCGACGAACTGACGGCAGTGAAACGAACCCGATAATCCTGGAAGGGCCGGCCCGAGCGCCGGCCCTTTTTTCGTGGAATGATTGAGACGATCCGGCTTTTGCGAGGCCACGTCACATTGCACGGGGATTTCGCGAAAAGGTGATTTCACCCTCCATCATTCCGCCTTATGCTGATGCTCAATGTGCGCATGCACCCTTATGAGGAAGCTTGATGGCCCCCACGATTCGCTCGCCCTTCAGACGAACGCTCGCGCTTATGGCCAGCGCTGCAATTCTTGCGCATGCCGGCATGAACGGGGTCGCCTATGCGCAAACCGCTCCTGAGACGACGGCACCTGGGGTTGCGGCACCCGCTGCTCCGGAAACGGCTGCTCCCGCTCCTACGCCTCCCGTACCCGCCGCACCGCAGCAGACCGCTCCGATCCAGGGAATGCCCAACAACGGCCCGGCTTCCGTCGCCGATCTCGCCGAGGGGCTGCTCGACGCCGTGGTCAACATCTCGACTTCGCAGAATGTGAAGGACGACGAGGGCGCAGGCCCGGCGCCGCGCGCCCCCGACGGCTCGCCTTTCCAGGAATTCTTCAACGACTTCTTCAACAAGCAGCAGGGCAACAAGGGCGGCAACCACAATGTCAGCTCGCTTGGCTCCGGCTTCGTCATCGATCCGGCGGGCTATATCGTCACCAACAACCATGTGATCGAGGGTGCCGACGATATCGAGATCAATTTTGCCAATGGTTCGAAGCTCAAGGCGAAGCTGATCGGCACCGATACGAAGACCGATCTTTCGGTGCTGAAGGTCGAGCCGAAGGCGCCGCTGAAATCCGTGAAATTCGGCGATTCCAGCACGATGCGCATCGGCGATTGGGTGATGGCGATCGGCAATCCGTTCGGCTTTGGCGGTTCGGTGACGGTCGGCATCATTTCCGGGCGCGGCCGCAACATCAATGCCGGCCCCTACGACAACTTCATCCAGACGGATGCGGCGATCAACAAGGGCAATTCCGGCGGCCCGCTCTTCAACATGAAGGGTGAAGTGATCGGCATCAACACGGCGATCATTTCGCCGAGCGGCGGCTCGATCGGCATCGGCTTCTCGGTGCCGTCGGAGCTTGCCTCCGGCGTCGTTGACCAGCTGCGCGAATATGGCGAGACGCGGCGCGGCTGGCTCGGCGTGCGCATCCAACCGGTGACCGACGATATCGCCGACAGCCTCGGGCTCGACACTGCAAAGGGTGCGCTGGTCGCCGGCGTCATCAAGGGTGGACCGGTCGACGACGGCTCGATCAAGGCGGGCGACGTCATTTTGAAATTCGACGGCAAGACCGTCAGCGAAATGCGCGATCTGCCGCGCGTCGTGGCGGAAAGCACGGTCGGCAAGGAAGTCGACGTGGTGGTGTTGCGCGACGGCAAGGAGCAGACCGTCAAAGTGAAACTTGGCCGGCTTGAGGACAGCGATCAGGCGGCTGCATCCGACGATGCGGCGCCAGATGGTTCACAGGACGACGGCGTGATCACCCCGGACCCGGGCGAAAATCAGGATATGGACCAGCCTGACACTGGCGATCAGGCAAAGCCCGCACCTGATACACCCGACCAGCATAAGGGCCAGGTGTCGCCGGATGCGGCAACGCCGAAGAACGTGCTCGGGCTGTCACTGTCACTGTTGAGCGCCGAGACTCGCAAGGCTTTCGGCATCGCCGAGAGCGTCGACGGCGTCGTCGTGACAGAGGTGACGCCTGGCTCCGCTTCCGCCGAAAAGGGGCTGAAGCCCGGCGACGTGATCGTCGAGGTGGCGCAGGAGTTCATGAAGTCGCCGGATGCTGTCGCCGCCAAGGTGCAGGCGCTGAAACAGGAGGGCCGCCGCAACGCCCAACTGATGATCGCATCGGCAAATGGCGATCTGCGGTTTGTGGCGGTGCCGATGGAATAAGGGGGCTAGCGCGGTCGAATTAGCCGCCGTGGTCTCCAACTCTACCTCATTCCTGTGACAAGCACAGGAATGAGGTAGAGAGGGTGTACCCCGTCGGTCTTCATGCCGTCACGAAATCCGTCTTCCGGTAACCCTGAATGTAGAGCAGTGCGGTTAGGTCGCCGTGGTTGATGCGCATCTGCGCTTCGGCGGCAACGGCGGGCTTGGCGTGGAGGGCGACGCCGGAGCCGGCGAGGTGCAGCATCCCGAGATCGTTGGCGCCGTCACCGACGGCGATCGCTTCTTCCGGCGAAATGCCGAGAGTTGCCGCAATCTCGTTCAGCGCATCGACCTTCGCCTGCTTGCCGAGGATCGGCTCGGCGACGAAACCGGAGAGGATGCCGCCGTCTTCGAGCAGCGTGTTGGCGCGGTTCTCGTCGAAGCCGAGGGTGGCGGCGATACGGCTGGTGAAGACGGTGAAGCCGCCGGAGACAAGCGCGGTGTAATGGCCTTTCGACTTCATGGTGGCAAGCAGTTCCGGACCGCCCGGGGTGAGCGTAATGCGCTTGGCGATGACCTCGTCGACGACTGATATCGGCAGCCCCTTCAGCAGGGCGACACGCTCACGCAGAGCGGGCTCGAAAGCGATCTCGCCGTTCATGGCGCGAGCCGTGATGGTCGCCACTTTCTCCTTGAGGCCGACTTCGGCGGCGAGTTCATCGATGCATTCCTGGCCGATCATCGTCGAATCCATATCGGCGATCAGCAACTTCTTGCGGCGGGTCTCCTGCTCCTGGATGACGAGGTCGATCGGCGCGCTTGATATGACGGCAAGGATATTCGCCTCGGCCGCTTGCGCGTCGGTGCCGTCGCGTAGGGCGATGTCACAGGCGATGCCGTCGGCCAGCCAGTAGAGACCGGACGCTTTCACGGCCTCGGCCGCCCGTTCGGCGATTTCCGGGGTCAGCACGGGATTTGACGGATTGGCAACAAGCGTGGCAACGAGGGCCATGATGGAAAACCTTCTGAGCACAGTGAATGCGATCCTGATAACCGGGCCGACCGCCAGCGGCAAGTCCGCGCTCGCCGTCGAATTAGCCAGGCGCCATGACGGCGCGGTCGTCAACGCCGACAGCATGCAGGTCTACGACACGCTGCGGGTGCTGAGCGCGCGCCCGTCGGAAGAGGAGATGCAGGGCGTGCCGCATCATCTCTACGGCCATGTACCGGCCGGTGCTGCCTATTCAACCGGCGCCTGGCTGCGGGATGTCTCGGCATTGCTGCCGGCGCTGAGGGACGCGGGACGGCTGCCGGTCTTCGTCGGCGGCACGGGGCTTTATTTCAAGGCGCTGACCGGCGGTCTCTCGGATATGCCGGAGATACCGGAGGTGCTGCGGGAAAAACTCAGGACGCGGCTGCTGGAGGAGGGGCCTGACGGGCTCCATGCCGAACTCGCCGCGGCCGATCCCACCATGGCGGCAAGCCTCAATCGCCAGGACGGGCAGCGGATCGTCCGGGCGCTCGAAGTGATGAAGGCGACGGGGCGGTCGATCGCCGATTTCCAGGGCCGGTCGGGACCGGTGATCATTGACGCGGCTGAGGCCCGCAAGATCGTTGTGCTGCCGGACCGGGCTGTGCTGCATCAGCGCATCAACGGGCGTTTCGAAAAGATGCTGCAGCAAGGCGCGGAAGACGAGGTGAGGGCGCTGCTTGCACTCGACCTGCCGGCCGAGGCGCCTGTGATGAAGGCAATCGGCGTGTCGCAGATTACGGCGATGGTCAGGGGTGAGATGACGCGCGACGAGGTGCTGGAGAAGGGAGCTGCGGCCACGCGGCAATATGCCAAGCGGCAAATGACATGGTTCCGCAACCAGATGGACGATAGCTGGGAACGGCTGACAGTTTAGGTTTCAGTTTGTTGCGGGCCTCCTGCTTGAGACATCTGCTGGCTCAACAGTTTGACAAGTTCGCCAACCGCCGCCTGTAGCTGGTCCGCCAGAAATCCGCCGAAGCCCAGCATCAGGCCGGGGCGCGCCGGCTGGGCGGCATACATCGGGGATATCGCACGCATGGCGAGGCCGGCCGACAGGGCACGGGCTGCGAGTTGCACGTCGTCGACCTCTTCGGGTAGCCATAGAAGAATATGCATGCCCTGGTCGCTCTCCTGGACGCGGCAGCCCTCAGGCAACGCCCGCTCGAGCGCCGAAAGCAGAACAGCGCGGCGTTCGGCATAGAGGCCGCGGATGCGCCGGATATGCGCTTCGAAATGGCCTTCCCGCATGTAGGCCGCCAGAACGTGCTGTTCGGCGATCGGCGAATGCCGGTCGAGAATGGCGCGGGCGCCGGCAAAGGCTTCTGCGAGCCGAGGAGGGGCGATGACGTAGCCGAGGCGCAGGGAAGGAAAGAGCACCTTGCTGAACGTGCCGAGATAGATGACACGTGACGGACGCAATCCCTGCATTGAGGGAAACGGGTGTCCGGCATAACGCAGCTCGCTGTCGTAATCGTCCTCGACGATCCAGGCGCGATTGTGGTCGGCCCAGGCGATCAGGGCATTGCGCCGCGCCATGCTGAGCGGCATGCCGATCGGATATTGGTGCGAAGGGGTGACGAATGCGGCGCGCGCCTGTGGACATAGCTCGAGGCCGCGTTCGACGTTCATTCCCTGTGCATCGACCGGCAGGCGGTGCGTCTGGACGCCGAGATCATCGAGCACCGCCGCCAGCCCGGGATAGGCCGGGTCCTCGGCCCATACAGGATCGTTACGCGAGAGAAGGACCCGGCCCGCCATATAGAGGCCTTGCTGAGTGCCTGACGTGACGATGACCTGTTCCGGCTCGCAATGAACGGCCCGCGCCCGGCGGACATGGTCGGCAATGGCAAGCCTGAGCTCGAGCAGACCCATGGGGTCGTGGTAACCCGAGGGTGCGGCCTGTCTCGATGCGCGGACGCGGTTGCCGAGACGGCGCCAGTTGTCGTCGGGCGCAATGCCGCAAGCCGGGACGGCAATGGCGAAGGGAACGGGCGGGTGAGGGGTGAGCGCACGGGCGATAGCGATCAGCCGGGCAGCCTGGGACGGCAGATCGACGGCATCCGCGGTAGACGGCACTGCCGGAGCAGGCAGGGACGCCGGCGTCGCGTCCATCAGATCGGCGGCAACACGGGTTCCGGCTCCGACCCGCGCTTCGAGATAGCCTTCGGCGGTCAACTGATCGAACACCTCGACGACAGTGCCGCGCGCGATTTTCAGCGAAGCCGAAAGGCTACGCGTCGAAGGAAGGCGTTCTTTCGACCTCAGCTCACCGCGAGCGATTGCGTTCCGCAGGGCCTGTGCAAGCTGGCGACCGACATTGGCCGTTCGATCGATCGCGTTGAGCGATGGTATCTCGATGATGCTGCGCCGTTTGGACATCGCAAAATGGTCCATATAGTTTCTTCAAAAATGGCGCTTCATGGTGAACCAATTTTCGAGGAAAAGGAAGCGGATTGGCGGCTTCCCAAAGGCGCATTCTTCGTCTTCGGGGTCGTGCCGTGCGCGGGTGCAAACTTCTGGAAAACGCAAATGCAGGATCTTCTCGTCGTCTACGTCGCCTATGCAATCGCTGCAGGCAGTCCCGGACCGAGCAATATGGCCATCATGAACGTGGCGATGCGGCAAGGGCGTCGACCGGCGCTCGCCCTTGCTGCCGGGGTCATAACAATGTCGACATGCTGGGGGCTGGTCGCTGTCACCGGCATTTCCACACTCCTGGTCCGGTATGCCCATGCGCTGCTGTTCCTCAAAGTCGCAGGCGGGCTTTACCTCCTCTGGCTCGCCTGGAGGGCGGCCCGCTCGGCAGTTGCGTCGGACATGCCGGCAAGCGAGGTCGTTCGACCCGCCGCGCGATTCGGCGCGCTCTATCGTCGCGGCGTTCTCATGCATCTCGGCAATCCGAAGGCGGTTCTGGCCTGGGTGGCGATCATGTCGCTCGGCCTCAAGCCCGGCGCTTCACCGGAGATGGCCGTCACGGCTTTCGGCGGCTGCGTGCTCTTGGGGATCTCGATATTTGCCGGCTATGCCGTGCTCTTCTCCACGGCACCGATGGTGCGCGGCTACGCCCGTGCGCGGCGGTGGATCGAGGGCAGTCTCGCCGTCTTTTTCGCGGGCGCCGGATCGCGCCTGCTGTTCTCACATTGACCGGATTTTCAGGATCGCATCATGTCTGTCGCTTCTCCGTTTCATGGTCTTTCGGCCTTTCCGCCCACGCCCGCCGATAGGGATGGCCGGGTTGACACCGAAGCTCTCGGCCGCCTGCTGGAACGCTTGTGTGATGCAGGCGTCGCTTCGATAGGCCTTCTCGGCAGCACCGGGATCTACGCCTTTCTCACGCGCGAGGAGCGACGGCGAGCCGTCGAGGCTGCGGTCGAGTGCGTTCGCGGTCGTATTCCTCTCGTCGTCGGGGTCGGTGCTCTGAGGACAGACCATGCCCGGACCCTGGCGAGGGATGCCGAGGCCGCTGGTGCAGATGCCCTTCTGCTTGCGCCGGTGTCCTATACGCCGCTCACCCAGGACGAAGCCTATGAGCATTTCCTTGCGGTCACGCAGGCGGCGAAGCTGCCGCTTTGTATCTACAACAATCCCGGCACGACCCACTTCGCCTTCAGCCGGGATCTTTTGCAGCGCCTGTCCGATATCGAGACGATCAGGGCGGTGAAGATGCCTCTGCCTGTTGACGGCGATTTCGCAGGCGAGCTGGCGGCGTTGCGAGAGAAGACCAGGTTTGCGATCGGCTACAGCGGCGACTGGGGAGCGGCCGATGCGCTGCTTTCAGGTGCCGACGCCTGGTACAGCGTCATCGGTGGCGTGTTTCCGCACGTCGCCCTTGCCCTGACCAAGGCCGCGATTGCGGGCGAGGACGGCGAAGTGCGTCGGCTCGATGGTCTTTTCGAGCCGCTCTGGCAAACGTTCAAGGCGTTCGGAAGCCTTCGCGTGATCTACACGCTGCTCGACCTTCTCTCACTCGCCAGGGCAGAGCTTCCACGCCCTCTCTTGCCGCTTGGACCGACGGACCGGCAGCGGGTGCTCGAGGCCGTCGAGCCTCTGATCGCTCTGGAGAGGGAGCTGAAGCGTCAATCCTTGTTGTAGAGGCTGCTCAGCGGTTTTTTCAGGATGCTTTCGCGCAGCGACGTGCCAGGCTCCCGACGGGAGACCGCGGGCTGGTCCGCCGGGGGTGTCGGCCGGGGAAAGACCGGCTCGTCGCGGCGCATCTCACGGCGGAGCGCGTCCAGCCGGGGATCGATCGCGGGTGACGTGGCCGGGTCCAGCCGCGGCGTCTGCGGCAGCAGTTCGCGGCGGTAGGATTCGAGCGGCGCGGCGGAAGAGGCGGGCGGCGTGTAGGGCTTCGCGTCGAGATCCTCATCGGCTGCATCAGCCTCGTCGAAACCTGCGACGGACGCGGCATAATTCTGCTGGAAATTCGAAATGTCGGGTCCGACGGTCACCGCCCGCATGCGGGTGACGATCTTGCGCAGATCGACCGTATCCGGATCTTCCTCGCTCTGCTTGCTGTTGGCGCTGCTCGCCTTCGGCAGGAGGTTTTCGTCGACGCGGGAAAAACGCATACGCATCGGCACGCTGATCGCCTCGCCGAAGGCGATCGCCTCGCCATTGCCGATCGAGGAGATGAAGCTCGTCGTCGATATCGACGAGTTCGGGATGGCCGAGCGGATGATTT
This sequence comes from Rhizobium sp. WYCCWR10014, assembly GCF_001657485.1. Lineage (GTDB taxonomy): Bacteria > Pseudomonadota > Alphaproteobacteria > Rhizobiales > Rhizobiaceae > Rhizobium. The sequence continues at coordinate 126,212 of NZ_LXFU01000037.1, read as the reverse complement.
CCTGGTCGCGGTCGTTGGCAAGCCGCATGGCAAAGAGCGTCGAACATTGCGACAGGATCGTCTGGTCGAGCTCGCCCGGTCGCTGCGTGATGATGCCGAGCGAGACGCCGTATTTGCGGCCCTCCTTGGCGATGCGGGCGATCGCCTGGCGCGTCGGCACGAAGCCGAGGCTCGGATCGGAGGGGATATAGCGGTGCGCTTCCTCGCAGACGACGAGCATGTGGATGGCGCCGTCGCTCCACAGCGCCACCTCGAAGGCCATGCGGCAGAGCACGGAGGCGACAGAATTGACGACCTCGGAGGGAATGCCGGCAAGCTGGAAGGTGCAGATCGGCCGGTTCTCGCCGGGGATTCGGAAGATCTGCGCGATGGTTTCGGTGATCGTGTCGCTGATCGTGTTGTTGGAGAACATGAAGTGATAGCGCGGATCGTTGATCGCAGCGATGAGACGCATCTTCAGCGACCGCAGGAAGGGCTTTTCCGAACGGCCTTCCAGGCGGCCGATGCGCTCGTCGATTAGCGCCAGCAGATCGGCCATGCGGTAGGGAACCGGCGTATCGGCGGTAATCGAGCTTTTTTCCGTCGTGCGGCGCACCAGCGAGTTGTCGCTGCCGCGGAAGGCGCGCTTGGCTTCCGGCAGGATATCGCGCAGCATGTCGAGTTCTTCGGGCACCGGCGGGCGGCCGCGAAAGACGACTTCGGCGAACTCCTCCAGCCGCATCAGCCAGAAGGGCAGGTCGAGCGTATCGGTATCGATGGTGACGGCGTGCTCGGGAAAGGCGGCGGCGAATTCGTTATGCGGATCGAGGATCAGTACACGCAGCTTCGGGTCCGCCGCAATCGCCTTGTGCAGCAGCAGCGACACGGCCGTCGACTTGCCGACGCCGGTCGAGCCGACGACGGCGAAATGCTTGGAGAGCATCGAGGGGATATGGATCGCCGCGTCGATGCTTTCGTCCTGTGTCAGCTTGCCGATGACGGCGGTCGTGCCCTGGCCGGCATCGTAGATGCGCATCAGGTCGGCGGATCGGATGCGGTGGGCGATGGCGCCGAGATAGGGATAACGCGAGATACCGGTCGAGAATTCCTCGCGCCCGTCCTCGTCGACACGGACTTCGCCGAGCAGCTCGGTCTCGATCCTGAAAGTATTGTCCTCGCCTTCGCCCCAGGCATGGCTGCCGGTGTTCATCTGATAGACGAGCGCGACGACGCGGTTGCGGCCGACGCTGATCGAAATCAGCCGGCCCACGGACCACAGTTCCGTCAGATCGGTGCCGCCCTGTTCGGCGACGGCGGCGATGGTCGCCCGCGACCCGCTGCATGCAACGACGCGGCCGAGAAAGCGGTTCCCCGGTGTATGGCCATCGCGGCGATCCTGTTCACCCGCCTTACCAGACGCGTGCAAGTCGTTGTTAAGCAAAGGGCCTACTCCTGCAATGGGAAGCGAGAATATAGCCCTTCCTTTAACAAATCCTTCCGGCCATGGATTTTAGGGATGCGGGCAGCCGGGAGTTTTTTATTGCGGCATGCGTTGACGCTGCGAAATTTTCTGTCTATCACTTCCGACCATGAAAATCGCAACGGCTCTTATCGTGGTGGGAAAGCGCATGGGCAGGATGGTGTAACCATCCGGCGATAGCCACCCATGCGCTAGATGACAGGCTCCTCAGGGGCCTTTTTTTATGCCCGAAATTCGGGCTTCCGGCCACAAACGCAATCCCAGCATCAAACGGAACAGACAGATGAGCACGGACAATCAGGCGGCAGGCAATCGGATGACGGGAGCGGAGATCGTTCTCAAGGCGCTGAAGGACAATGGCGTCGAACATATCTTCGGCTATCCCGGCGGCGCGGTCCTGCCGATCTATGACGAGATCTTCCAGCAGGAGGATGTCAAGCATATCCTCGTCCGCCACGAGCAGGGGGCAGGCCATGCGGCCGAAGGTTATGCCCGCTCCACCGGCAAGGTCGGCGTCATGCTGGTGACCTCGGGTCCGGGCGCCACCAACGCGGTCACGCCGCTGCAGGACGCGTTGATGGATTCGATCCCGCTCGTCTGCCTGACCGGCCAGGTTCCGACCTCGCTGATCGGCTCCGACGCCTTCCAGGAATGCGACACGGTCGGCATTACCCGGCCCTGCACCAAGCACAACTGGCTGGTCAAGGACGTCAACGAGCTCGCCGCCGTTATTCACGAGGCCTTCCGCATCGCCCAGTCCGGCCGTCCGGGCCCAGTCGTCGTCGATATTCCGAAGGACGTGCAGTTTGCGACCGGCACCTACACGCCGCCGGCAGATTACTCGATCCAGAAGAGCTACCAGCCGAAGGTCCAGGGCGACCTCAACCAGATCCATGCGGCGATCGAGCTGATGGCGAATGCGCGCCGTCCCGTCATCTATTCCGGTGGCGGCGTCGTCAATTCCGGCCCCGAGGCCTCCAAGCTGCTGCGCGAGCTGGTCGAGCTCACCGATTTCCCGATCACCTCGACGCTGATGGGCCTCGGCGCCTATCCCGCTTCGGGCAAGAACTGGCTGAAGATGCTCGGCATGCACGGTTCCTACGAGGCCAATATGGCGATGCATGATTGCGACGTCATGGTCTGCATCGGCGCCCGCTTCGACGACCGCATCACTGGCCGTCTCAATGCCTTTTCGCCGAACTCGAAGAAGATCCATATCGATATCGATCCGTCCTCGATCAACAAGAACGTCCGGGTCGATATCGGCATTCGCGGCGATGTCGGCCATGTCCTCGAAGATATGGTCCGCCTGTGGCGGGCGCTGCCGAAGAAGCCGGAAAAGAGCCGACTGGACGACTGGTGGACCGATATCGCCCGCTGGCGGGCACGCAACTCCTTCGCCTATACGAAGAGCAATGACGTCATCATGCCGCAATATGCGCTGGAGCGGCTCTTCGCCCACACCAAGGACCGCGATACCTACATCACCACCGAAGTCGGCCAGCACCAGATGTGGGCGGCACAGTTTTTCGGTTTCGAGCAGCCGAACCGCTGGATGACCTCGGGCGGCCTCGGCACGATGGGCTACGGCCTGCCGGCCGCACTTGGTGTGCAGATCGCCCATCCCGACAGCCTCGTCATCGACATTGCCGGCGATGCCTCAATCCAGATGTGCATCCAGGAAATGTCGGCGGCGATCCAGCACGATGCGCCGATCAAGATCTTCATCATGAACAACCAATATATGGGCATGGTGCGCCAGTGGCAGCAGTTGCTGCACGGCAACCGCCTGTCGAACTCCTATACCGAGGCGATGCCCGACTTCGTCAAGCTGGCGGAGGCCTATGGCGCCGTCGGCCTGCGCTGCGAAAAGCCGGATGCGCTTGATGACACCATTCTGGAGATGATCGAGGTCAGAAAGCCTGTCATCTTCGATTGCCGCGTCGCCAATCTCGCCAATTGCTTCCCGATGATTCCCTCGGGCAAGGCTCATAACGAAATGCTGTTGCCGGACGAAGCCACCGACGAAGCGGTCGCCAATGCGATCGACGCCAAGGGCCGCGCGCTCGTCTAAAAAGGGAAGAGGAACCAGGATAATGAACGCTCACCTACAGCCCACGGGCTCCGCTTACTTCATTTCGCCGGAAACGGCGGCCGTCGAAAGCCACACGCTTTCCGTTCTCGTCGACAACGAACCGGGCGTTCTTGCCCGGGTCATCGGTCTGTTCTCCGGCCGCGGCTACAATATCGAGAGCCTGACGGTCTCCGAGACCGAGCATCAGGCGCATCTTTCCCGCATCACGGTCGTCACACGCGGCACGCCGCAGGTGCTGGAGCAGATCAAGGCGCAGCTCGAGCGCATCGTGCCGGTGCATCGCGTCGTCGACCTGACGGTGCGCGCCCGCGAACTCGGCCAGGACCGGCCGATCGAGCGCGAAGTGGCACTGGTCAAAGTGATCGGCGAGGGCGAGATGCGCGCCGAGACCCTGCGCCTTGCCGATGCCTTCCATGCCAAGGTGGTGGATGCGACGGTCGGTCACTTCATTCTGGAGATCACCGGCAAATCGTCGAAGATTGATCAGTTCGTGGCGATCATGAAGCCGCTCGGCCTCATCGAGGTCTGCCGTACCGGCATTGCGGCGATGAACCGCGGCGTGCAGGGCATGTAAATAGTACAGCCCGGGCATGTAAATGTTACAGCCCGGGCATGTAAAGATCACCGCCTAGGCATCTGAGCCCGATGCTGCAATAATTGGGAAAGCCGCTGGAGATCAGAGCATCTCCAGCGGTTTTTTCCTTGTGGGCGGCGGAAAGGCGGCGTCGAGGGCATTCCAGTCGTCGTCGGTGATATCGAGCGAGACGCAGTCGCGGTTTTCTGCCGTGCGTTCGGCATTCGAGGTCTTCGGAATGACGATGACGCCATCGCGTTCCAGTAGGAAGGCGAGCGCCAGTTGGGCAGGTGTCGCCTGATAGGCCTTGGCGATGCGGATCAGTTCGGGATGGTGCAGGATATTTCCCTGTTCGATCGGCGAATAGGCCATGACGGGAATGCCGCGATTCTGGCACCAGGGCAGCAGATCGAATTCGATGCCGCGGCGGGAGAGATTGTAGAGCACCTGGTTGGCGGCGACATTGGCGCCGTCGGGTACTCGGAGCAGTTCCTCCATGTCGTCGGTGTCGAAGTTGGAGACGCCCCAGGCGCCGATCTTGCCCGATGCCTTGAGTGTTTCGAAGGCTGCGACAGTCTCAGTAAGTGGATAGTTGCCGCGCCAGTGCAGCAGATAGAGATCGATGCGGTCGGTGCCCAGCCGTTCGAGACTGCGCTCGCAGGCTTCGACCGTACCTTTCAGGCTGGCATTCCAGGGATAGACCTTGCTGACGATGAAGACTTCGTCGCGTCGTCCCCTGATCGCCTGACCGACGATCTCCTCGGCGCCGCCGTCGCCGTACATTTCGGCAGTGTCGATCAACGTCATGCCGAGATCGATGCCGGCCTTGAGGCTTTCGATCTCGGCCTTGGCATGGCCGGCATCCTCGCCCATGGCCCAGGTGCCCTGGCCGAGCGCCGGCACCTCAGTGCCGTTCGGAAATGTGATCGATGGAATCGGATCGTCCTGCATGGTTTTCTATCCCTTCGATAGGAGATTGGGCCGGGTCGCCATCTTTCAAGTAATCCTGTCACCATGACAATGATGTCATGGCACCGGCAGTTTAGGACAGTTATGCTGACCTAAATAAACAGGCCGCAGAAAAGTTGGCTTCGGGAGGTCGCATGCCGCTGGATACATTTCTCGCCCTCGTTCTCTTCGCCTTCACGACCTCGATCACGCCGGGACCGAATAATATGATGCTCTTCGCATCGGGCGTGAATTTCGGCTTCCGCAGGACGATCCCGCATATGTTCGGCATCGGCGTGGGTTTCTTCTCGCTGCTCATCGGCGTCGGCCTTGGGCTCGGCGCGCTGCTGCACACGGTGCCCGTGGTCTATACGGCGCTAAAATTTGCGGGCGGCGCCTATCTCCTCTGGATCGCCTGGAAGATCGCCTCGTCGCGCTCGCTCAGCGAAGGCAGGAGCGGCGTCGAGCCGATGTCCTTCTTCGCGGCGGCCGCCTTCCAGTGGGTCAATCCGAAAGCCTGGGTCATGGCGGTCACCGCGATGGCGACGTACACCAATCCGCAACTCTACCTCGTCAGCGTGCTGATCGTCGGGCTCGCTTTTGCGGCAGTCAATGTGCCCAGTGTTTCGACCTGGGCCGGCTTCGGCTCGGCGCTGAGGGAATGGCTTTCGGATCCGGTGCGATTGAAATGGTTCAATATCAGCATGGCGGTGCTGTTGGTGCTGAGCCTCTGGCCGATGCTAAAATAGAGTGATCGCCGGCTTCATGAGCATCAGCCAGAGAATGCCGATGACGGCGAAGAAGGCCGGAAAACCGCAGGCGAACCAGATACGGTAGAGGCTGAAATAGGCTGGTGGCAGTGCTTTTCCCGCCGCGGCTGCGGCGCGGGCGAGATCGCGCAGCCGGATCTGGATCCAGACGACCGGCAGCCAGAACAGGCCGGTCACGACATAAAGCAGCAGCGACAGCGCAATCCATCCCTCCGACAGGTCCCAACCGATCGACCGGGCCAGCAGATAGCCGGTCACCGGCTGAAGAATGGCTGCGGTGGCGGTGAAGAGGGTGTCGGCGATGACAACCGTGCCGGCGACATGGGCGATCAGACGGGGATCGCGTGTCCGGTGGGCCATCACCATGAAGAAGGCGATGCCGGCGCCGGTGCCGAAGAGCACGGTCGCGCCGATGACATGGGCAAGCAGCAGCCATTCCTCAAGCATCAGCGTTCATCCAGCGTGGCAAGTGCGGTGAGCGTCAGCAAGATCGATGGCAGCACCTTGGCGAGTGGACCGAGCGGATCGAGCCAGAGTGCCGGTTCGAGCAGGCTGGCGCCGGCAAGATAGGCGAACGACACGGCCAGCATGCCGAGAAGGGCACGTTTCGCCAGCGGGCGAAGGAGGACGGCTACGCCGAGAGCGATGTCGATCAGGCAGGTTGCAAACGTCAGCGCCGTTGCTGCGGCTTCAGGCATGAACGGCAGGAAGTGCGCGGACGTCTTCTCCAGCGTCAGCAGCGGGATCAAACCTGAGAGCAGCCAGAAAGCGGATAGGCCCGATATGACGAGCGGCTTCAGAAGATAGAGTCTGGCAAACCAGAGATCCTGTACGCCGGACGGACTGGCCGAGAGCGTCACTGCCGCGGGTGTCGTGGCAAGGCCGCTCCCTGTTTTCGAGCTCCGCACGCCTTCGGACATGACAGTCATCGCCGTCGAGCGCAGCGGCGAACGCCAGCCGAGCCGGCCTGCCATATCGGCCAGCCACGTCACCGGCTTGGCAAGCCAGGGGGCAAGGGAAAACACGCGGGCGGGCGGCAGGCCGAGCCACTGGCGGTGAAGGCGGACGAGATCGGCGAGCGTAAGTACTTCGTTGGCGGCAAGATCGATGTCTCCGGAGATGCCGCCGGAGACCGCCCGCGACACGGCTTCTGCCACATCGTCCACCGAAAGTGTTTCGACCGGACTTTCGGCAAGGACCAGTGGCAGCACGCAGGGAAAGGCGGCAAGCGCCCGCAGCAGTGCCGAGCCGCCATGGGCATTGCGGCCGAGAACGAGGGCAGGTCGCAGGATGAGGTAAGGCAGGCTGCTTGCCGCCAGCGCCTCGTCGGCTCGCCGCTTGGTGACGAGGAAGGGAAGATCGCCAGCGGCTCCCGCCGTCCTTGCCGATATCTGCACAATCAGCGGGCGCGACGAGCGTTTTGCTGCGGAGTAGAGCGCCAGCATCGCCTCTGCCTGGGTGGCCGACAGATCATCCGACAGGCCGTCCTGCAGGGCGCCGGCGCAATTGACGACGACATGCTGGTCCTTGACGATCTCGTCCCAATCCGCCGGTTTCGTCATGCGCGAGAGATCTGCGCGCCGCCAGTCGATCGCCGGCTGTTTCAGGCGTGCATGCGTGGGATTGCGGCCGAGTCCGGTTACGACGTGGCCGTCGGCGACGAGCCGGGCCGCGACGACGGAGCCTATAAAGCCGGTTGCGCCGAGAATCAGGATGTTCATGGCAGGAGATTAGCGGAAAAGCGGGTGAGACATAGAAGGGCTTGGCGGGCTTGCGGCATATGTTAGAAAGAGCGGGCAGTTTCGGGAGGGCTTCGCCTTGCACGACCATGACGACGACCATGCTCACGGAGATGAGCACGCCCACGGGCATGATCATGACAATCATTATTCCGACATGCAGGCGCGTGTGAAGGCGCTGGAAACGCTGTTGACGCAGAAGGGGCTGATCGATCCGGCGGCGATCGATGCGATCGTCGAGACCTACGAGACGAAGGTGGGACCGAGAAACGGCGCCTATGTCGTCGCCAAAGCCTGGAGCGATGCCGATTTCGCCGACTGGCTGAAACGCGATGCGACGGCGGCGATATCAAGCCTCGGTTACACCGGCCGGCAGGGCGAGCACATGCGCGCCGTCTTCAACACCGCCGAGACCCATAACCTCGTCGTCTGCACGCTCTGCTCCTGTTATCCCTGGTCGGTGCTCGGCCTGCCGCCGGTCTGGTACAAGGCGCCGGCCTATCGTTCACGCGCCGTCATCGATCCGCGCGGCGTGCTGGCTGAATTCGGGCTGACGCTGCCTGAGGACAAGAAGGTCCGCGTCTGGGATTCGACGGCGGAGCTGCGTTATCTCGTCATTCCCGAGCGGCCCGAAGGGACAGAGGGAATGGACGAGCAGACGCTCGCCGACCTCGTCAGCCGCGATGCGATGATCGGCACGGCCGTTGCCCGCAAGCCGGAGAGCGCCACATGAACGGACCGCACGATCTCGGCGGGCAGATGGGCTTCGGTGCTGTCGCGCCGGAAAAGGACGAGCCCTATTTCCATGCCGAATGGGAAAAGCGGGCGCTCGGAATTACCCTTTCCTGCGGCGCTTTCGGCGCATGGACGATCGATGAAAGCCGGCATGCGCGCGAGAATATTTCGCCGGCCGATTACCTCGCCGCCAGCTATTACGAGATCTGGATCCGCGGTATCGACAAGCTGCTCGAACGGCACGGCTTTGCGACGCATGAGGAGCTGCTTTCTGGGCGGAAACTGCAAGACGGCGCGGTGCCGAAGCGGGTGCTGAAGGCGGACATGGTGCCTGGCGTTCTGGCGAAAGGCGGCCCTTGCGATCGTCCTGTTAAGACCGCGCCGCTCTTTGCGGTCGGCGAGATGGTGAAGACGAAGAATTTCAATCCGGTAACACATACGCGCCTGCCGCGTTATGCCCGTGCCAAAACAGGCGTGGTCGAGGCAGTGCAGGGTGCCTTCGTCTTTCCCGACGACAATGCACATGGCAAGGGCGAAAACCCGCAATGGCTCTATACGATCGTTTTCGACGGCGCGGAGATCTGGGGCGGAGATGCCGATCCCACGCTGACCGTGTCGATCGATGCCTGGGAGAGCTATCTTGAGCCGGCATGAGACATCGCCGCTGGCCCAATCGTGCGGGCTGCCGAGGTCGCCGGAGGGCGAGCCGGTTTTTCCCGAGCCATGGGCGGCCGAAGCCTTTGCCATGACCGTGCACCTGCACGCAAAAGGCCTGTTCAGCTGGAACGAATGGGCTGAAACGCTTTCCGCGCAACTGCACAAACCTGGCCGGGCCGAAGATGGCAGCGATTATTTCGACTGCTGGGTGGCGGCACTCTCCGACCTCATCGTCGACAACGGCATCGCCGATGCGGAAACGATCCTGGCATTGCAGCAGAGCTGGCAGCGGGCGGCGGAAGCGACGCCGCATGGACGGCCGATCGAGCTCAGCAACGATCCCTCACGCTGATCCTTAGAGCGGTTCAGCTTTTCACAGAAGCGCAGAACCGCTCTAAATATTTGTTTTTTTACGTAATTCCCGGCAAAATCGCTTCGCGCTTTGCCTGGGAAAACCGCTTCGCACTTTTCCTGGAATTGCTCTAGGACGGGAACTGCCTGTAGCACTCCTCGGCTACCTCCCGCAGCGTCTCGCGGGAGATTTCGCCGGTGACGGCATAGCCGAGTTCTCCGTCGATCCAGTAAAAGGTCTCGATATTGCCTGATGAGGCGAAGCGGAAGCTCGTCGTGCTATTTTCCGTGTTGCGGCCGACCAGGACAGTCAGGCGCTCGCCAGCCTGGTTCTCGTACATGAACATGGCGCCTGGCCTGCCGTCGACCGGCAGCAGGCGGCCGCCAACCAGCTTGAAGCCGAGCGGCTGCAGGGTCGGGATTTTGAGGTTCTGGATTGCCAGACGCTTGCCGAGCCAGGTGGCAAGATGGGCCTCCTCGTCGGCGAAGACCTCGACGGGGTGGCGAACCTCGGCGGCATAGACCGTGAAGGCGGTCTGGGCCTGTTTCGGCAGGCTTTCGGAGCCGGCAAGCTGCAGCTCCGGCTTTTCCAGAAGTGCAGGGCCATAATGGCCGCTGACGGCGCCAAGCGTGAAGACGAGGAGGGCTGATGCAGCGATCGCCCAGCGATTTGGGGCCGATGAAACGACGCGCGGGGGGACGACGAGCAGAGGATCGTTCTCCTTCGCCTTCTCATAACCGGCAAACAGCGATCGGATGCCTGAATTCTGCGCCTGCCATTCGGCGACCATCGCCGCCTCGTCGGGATTGTCGGCCAGGAAGGTCTCGATGCGGGCGCGCGCCGTTTCCGGCAGCTGGCCGTCGGCATAGGCGTGAAGGTCGGCTTCGGTGACGCTCGGATTGGTCTCGTTCATTTCGGTCTCCGAAGCGTAATGATGTTGTCGGCCTTCAGCCGCTCGGCGACGCGCCGGCGGGCGCGCGACAGGCGGGACATGACGGTGCCGATCGGGATATCGAGCGCGGCGGCAACCTCGCCATAGGTATATCCCTCGATGACCACGAGCATCAGCACGGCGCGGTGTTCCTCCGAAAGGCTGTTCAGCGCATCGTCCAGCCGGGCGCGTTCCAGCGGATCGGCCGGCGGTTCGGGCGCGGCCAGCTGCTCTGCGGCACCGAGCTCGAAAAGGTCGTCGCGCGCCTTGCCGCGTCGGCCGTTGCGGTAAAGATTGGTCATGATGGTCAGGACCCAGCCGCGCAGGTTGAGGCCGCGCCATTGGCCGCGGCGCGTGAGAACCTTTTCGACACAATCCTGGAGCAGGTCCTCGCCATCGGCATCCGAGCGCGTCAGGCTGCGTGAATAACGCCTGAGCGAGGGCAGGAGGGCCAGGATCTGGCCCTCGAAGGTTTCGGGTGCAGGTGTTTTCACGCCGGCAACTCGCTTGTGATCGGGGGCTTCGCGATCAAGGCTTGGCGAGATCCCAGTTGCCGCCGACGCCATCGCCGGTGATGTCGCCGGCCTTCGTGTCCTTGACCCAGAAATAGAGCGGCATGCCGTCCTTGGCCCATTGTTTCGTGCCATCCTTGCGATCGACGATCGAATATGCACCATCAGCCTTGGCATCGCCAGCGGCCATCAGCGGCGGCCAGTTCTTGGCGCAATCGTCGTTGCAGTTGGAAACGCCTTTGACGTCCTTCTTGAAGGTGTAGAGCGTCATGCCGTTTTCGCCGGCAAGAACCTTGCCCTTGGCGGAGTCGACTTCCTTGACGGGAGCAGCGGCGAAAGCAGCGGTCGCGGCAAGGGCGGCGGCGGCCACGACGGACAGGAATTTCACGGGTTTCATGATGTCTCTCCTCAGATTGGGCACGCAATCTTGCGATACCTGAGATGAGACACGCGGCGCGGTGGTTTTATTCCAGGCGCATCAAAAGTTTTCATGCCGGGCGAGGTGGGCCGAAGCCAGTTTCGCACGCCGCGTCGGGCGCCTTGCCGGCTATTCTCCGGTGGCGGTCGCCACCGCCATTTCGACCCAGACCGCTTCGAATATATGGCCATCGGGATCTTCGAAAGCACGGTTATAGAGCCAGCCCATGTCCGTCGGCGCGCGCGGATCGGCCTTGCCGCCGGCGGCTGCGGCCGCCTCGACGATAGCATCCACTTCTTCACGGCTGTCCATGGTGAGCGCGATCAGCATCTCGCTCGTCTTCTGCGCTTCGGCAACGGGTTTGGGCGTGAAGGTCGCGAAGAAATCGCGTGTCAGCAGATGGAAGAAGATGGCGTCGGCCCAGACCATGTTCGACGCCTGGTGGTCGCTGAACTGTTCGTTCTTGCTGCAGCCGATCGCTTCATAGAAGCGGGTCGCAGCGGCAAGATCTTTCACCGGCAAGTTCACGAAGATCATCTTGGGCATTGCGGTTCTCTCCTCTTCCTTTGTCTTCCGGAGATTGTCTTCCAGGAGGCGGCTTTGCCTCACACAAACTCCTGCACGATCGTATCGCTGGCATGAATGCAAACGATTTCGAGCCGTCCAGTGCCGACATTCTCGAAACGGTGGGGAATGTTGGCGGCTACGACGACGATATCGCCGGGAAAGGCGCGGCTTTTGGCGTCGCCTACGGTGAACTCGGCCTCGCCCTTCCTGACCGCCCATGTCTCGGAATAGGGATGGACGTGCAGGTCAGGCCCCTGGCCGGGCTCGTTGTCGACGAGGAAGAGCGATATCTCGCCGCCATGGTCGCGGCCTTCGAAGCGGACAGTGCGGCTCTGATCGGGTCGTACTTCCTGGTGGCGAAGAATCCTGAACATCACGTGCCTCCCGCTCGTTCTGTTTATAAACGCAAACTATCTTCGCAAGAAGATATATTCTTAAAACTATCTTCTTGTCAAGATATCTTCCGTGACTGGGGTGGAAGGTGTATGTCTCGCTTGTGTTGATATGAGGCAGAGAATGATGAATGGAACTGAAGGGGACCGCGACCGACCGGGGGACGCGCACCGCCCTGGGGATGACCATGTCGACCGGCTGCGCCGGCAATGGGCGGTGGAACTGCCCGACCTCGACACGGAGCCGATGGCGATCCTGGGCCGGGCCTTTCGGCTGTCGAACCTGGTGCGCCCCAGCATCGAGGCGACCTTTGCCGATTTTGGCCTCGACCGCGGCGAATTCGACGTGATCGCAACGCTTCGCCGTTCCGGACCACCTTACCGCCTGACCCCGACGGAGATGTATTCGGCGCTGATGATCTCCTCGGGAGGCCTGACCCACAGGCTCGACCGGCTGGAGAAGGTGGGCTTGATCCGCCGGGAGAAATCACCACGCGATGGGCGCAGCGTGCTGGTGGCATTGAGCGAGGCGGGTGCGGCACTCGCCGAAAAGGCTTTCCGCACCGACATGGCGAGCGAATCTTTGTTTATGCAGGCTCTTGACGGAAAGGAGCGCGAGGCGCTCGCTGCGCTGCTGCGCAAGCTGATCGCCGGAATTGAAAATGAGCAGGCGCGGGGAGAGGACAAGAAGGCGGGCTGAGGGGAGATCGGAGCCCGCATCGCCGTTCAAGCAACAACACGCTGCTTTTGCAGCGCATTTACATCGTGTCGGTTTTCGGATATGATATGTCCTTAATTCCATTGGCTGAGCCAGCCATCACACGAGTTGCTGAATGATCCTGAAAAGCCAGGTCGAGTGGGCGCTTCACTGTTGCGCCATTCTCGCGGGCCTGCCAGAGGGCAGGTATCTTTCCACCAAGGCGCTCGCCGAGCTTCATGGTCTGCCGAAGGAATATCTCTCCAAAGCACTGCAGAGCCTTTCGCAGGCATCGCTGGTCGAGACCACGCTCGGTCCGAGTGGCGGCTACAGGCTTGCCAAGACCCCCTCGGATATCAACTTTCTCGAAATCGCCGAGGCGGTCGAGGGGAAGGCCCGCAGCTTCACCTGTACGAACATCCGGGCGAACAATCCCTGCCGGCCGGAAGGATATTGCGACAGCAAACCATGCGCCGTCGCGCGCATCATGTGGGAGGCCGACGAGGCCTGGCGGGATACGCTGAGGCGCGTCCGGCTTTCCGACCTGGTCAGCACCTTGTCCGAGGAAGTGCCGGCCGACATTTGGCGCAGCACCTTCGAATGGGTGCTCAAGCGCGCCGGCTGAGCGGGGGGCCGATCTCTACGCCTTGAAGATGGTCCTGATGGTCTTCAGGATGGCATGCGCACTGCGGGCATGTTCCGGGGGCAAGGAGGCGCCGTTGCGGAAACGCTCTGCGCGGCTGGCGAGGTGTTCGGCGATTTCTTCCGCCAGCGCCGGGCGTTCGCTTAGCAGCGGCGCGAAGGCCTCCTGGTCGATCTCATAGGCGGTCACGGGGGTCAGAGCCTCCAGGGTGCAGACTTCCTGCATGCCGGCGAGCAGTCCGGTCTCGCCAAAAAAATCGCCCGGCGCGAGGCGTCCGCGTTCCTCGCCTGCGTTCCTAGCCGCGATGATGCCGGCGCGCACCATCATCAGTGAGGGGAGCATTTCGTCCTCCTGTACGATCACATCGCCTTTGCGGAACTCCCGGACAGCCGTGGTTTCGGCGAGCCTGCGCTTTTCATCTGATGTCAACGTCGTAAAGACCGGAATGGCCTCGATCAGTGCAAGCGGCGTTACGCTCGGCGGCTTTGCGCTTTCTTCTGTCGGCAGATCGGCGGTCAGCACCGTCGCCGACGGCGGAATGGCCAACAGCAGGCCGGCGGATTTGCAATGGCGATAGACGAGATCGAGCACCTCGTTCCGCGCTGGCACCCGCTGGCTCGGGCTTGTCACCCGAAACTGCAGCTCGACCTCAAGCGCCGTGGCATCCAGCCCCTTGAGTGCTACGACCGGCGGCGGCTCGCGCACGATCGAATTGCAGCCCGCCAGCGCCGTTGCCATGACTTGGCGGACCGATGCCGGCATGCGCGTCGGGGCGATGCGGATGGTGAGGACCAGGAGATGGGTCTCGTCCGGCCGGCTGACATTCGTCAGGCCGAGCTTTGCCAGAAAACTGTTCGGCAGAACGACGACATTGTTGGCGCTGGTCAGGATGTGTGTCGCGCGCCAGTTGCTTTCGACGACGCGCCCCTCCGTGCCGTCGCTGAGAAGGATCCAGTCGCCGATGATGTATGGCCGGCCGAGTGTCAGGGCGATGCCGGAGAAGACGTCGGCCAGCGTATTCTGCAGCGCCAGGCCGAGAATGATGGCGACCACGCCCGAGGTCGCGACCAGGGTGCCGATCGGCACGCCGAAGACGAAGGCCAGAACCGACAGGGCCATGCCGATATAGACGACGCCGATGACGAGATCCTGGAGCAGCCGAGCCTCTCGCGGACTGCCCTCCAGCACCAGATAGAGCCTGATGAAACCGATGACGGCCCATGCCAGATGGATCCACCAGAGCGATTTCGCGACGATGACGAGCAAAGCCTGCGGATCTTCGGACTCATATCCTTGAAACCGGTGGGGTTCGATGCCGCTGACGACGAGGATCAACGTCATTGCCGCGAAGAAGAGGATTTGCACCACCAGTCGCGTCGTCGGCCGTTGGCGGGAGAGAAGATGCCAGACGACGATTCCGGCGAATCCGACTGTTATCAAGGATATCAGAGGTTTGCCGAAGAGCGCGTCGTCAATCATTTCTCTGTCTCCGGAATGGGGCGAGCCGTACATGATTCAGCATCTCGGCCGCCCGCGCAAGCATTGGGCATGCGCGGGCGGTATCGCATCGGCCCGAAAATCGGAACCGATTTTCGGAAAGCACGATGCGTAGATTCAAATTGTTACTGCGTCCTTTGCGCGTCTGAAAGACGCGCGGCGCTGTAATGCGGATCGTCACTTCTTGAGCGGATAGGTCAACTCTTTCTGTTTGGTGTCGACGACGAAGACGGCGAGCAGGCGGGCTGGCTTCGTTTTGCTGCCGTTGGCGCTGATGCCATGGCGGTCGCCCGGCATTTCGGAGAAGCTCTCTCCTGCCTGATAGACCTTGACGGGGCCGTCATTGACCTGGCTGCGGATCGCTCCTTCGAGCACGGTGGCGTAGATGAAGGCCGTATCGGGATGGGTGTGGCCGTCGGAGAAGCCGCCTGGGCCGTACTCGACCAGCACGCCCTTGATGCTCTTGCCCGGTACGTTCGGAAGTTCGTGTTCATAGACGAGCGTCACCTTGGCAGCTTTGCTGCCCTCGTCGGCGCTAGCGCCCGTGGCTGCCAGAAGGGCGAGCGCACCGGCGAGGAATGATGTTCTGATCATCGGAATCTCCATGGTTGCAGGGTTGGGGCAGGATGCGCCCGAGTGGCCGCGTCCTCAGGGCAAGTCGGATCACTTTGGTTGGGCGGACTTTGCGAACCACTGCTCGAAGGTGATCGAGCCGAGCCGCGGGTTGTTGTCAGAAACGAGCGACTGATCGTTGAGTCTCGCGCCGAAATATTTCGCCTCCGCATCGGCCTCGACGGTGCGCGGATCTCTCATGGCCTTCAAATACCGGGCGACGAGTTCGCTGAGGCGCGCCCGTTCCGGACCAGCGATCTCGATCGTCGCATTAGCGGGCGGTGCGAGAGCCACATCCGCCATGACATCGGCGACGTCGTCGGAAACGATCGGCTGCACATAGGCCGGCGACAGACGGACCGTCTGGCCGACCGTTCCCGATTGGGCGATGCCGCCGAGGAATTCCATGAACTGCGTCGAATGCACGATGGTGTAGGGAATGCCTGATGCCTTGATCAGTTTTTCCTGGGCAAGCTTGCCGCGGAAATAGCCGCTTTCCTGCAGACGCTCGGTGCCGACGACGGAAAGGGCGATATGGTGCTTGACGCCGGCCACTTTTTCGGCAGCGAGAAGATTGCGGCCCGAGGTCTCGAAAAATTCGAGCACGGCCTTATCCTCGAAGGACGGCGAATTGGCGAGGTCGAGCACGACGCTGGCGCCTGAGAGCGCCTCCGCCAATCCTTCTCCGGTGATTGTGTTGACGCCGGAGTTCGGTGATGCGGCAATCACTTCGTGGCCGCGTTTGCGCAGGCGTTCGACAGTCTTCGAACCGATGAGGCCGGTTCCGCCGATGACAACGATTTTCATAATGGATCTCCGTTCGCTGCCGCGGTGCGGCAGCGTCAAAGGTGAATCTTCTCAATGAATTGCGTGGTTTAGTTCAGGCCGGCCTTATCGAGGCCGTAGGCCTTGTCGGCCGTGCCGGGCACGGTCTTGAAGCCGACATTGACGCGGTTCCAGGCATTGATCGCCATGACGACGAAAGTCAGGTCCGAGATTTCCTTCTCGGAAAGCTGGCCGCGCACCCGTTCGTAAATCTCGTCTGGAACGCCGCCCTCGGGAAGCTTGGTCAGTGCTTCGGTCCAGGCAAGGGCTGCGCGCTCGCGTGGAATGAACAGGTTCGATTCCCGCCAGATGGCGACGTGGTAGAGCCGCAGTTCCGTCTCGCCGTGGATCTTTGCCTGCTTCACATGCATATCGAGGCAAAAGCCGCATCCATTGATCTGCGAGGCGCGGATCTCGACGAGGGCCTGCAGCTTCTCGTCGATCACGCTGCTTTTTAGCGCCATGCTGAATTCCATGAATTTCTTGAAAAGCTCGGGGGACTGCTGTGCGTAGTTCAGTCGCTGGGTCATGTGTCTCTCCTTCAATTAAGGATATTAAGTATCCTTATGGATAAAAGATATCCTTAATTGCTGGACTGTAAAGCCATTCTCGCTTAGTTTGGCTGCATAAGGCCTATGCACAAAAGTATGAGGGGCAGGGGGATGGATATCGTTTCGGCATTGCGGACCTTTCAGCGCGTCGTGGAGACGGGTTCGTTCTCGGCGGCGGCGCACGATCTCAATGTGACGCAGCCGGCGGTCTCGCGACAGGTCGCAGCCCTCGAAGGCCATTTCAACACCCGCCTCCTGCATCGCACGACGAGCGGCCTGTCGCTGACGGCAGAGGGGGAGCGGATGCTGCCGATGGCGCTGCGGATTCTCGAAGCGGTTGAGGAGCTTGGCGATGCGGCAGAATCGGACGGAGTCATGGCCTCGGGAAAGGTCAGGCTCAGCGTTCCAGCACCACTCGGCCTCTATCTCAGCGAGCGGCTCGGCGATCTTCTTGCCGCCCATCCGAAGCTCGCGGTCGAACTCATCTTCAGGGAGCAGAGCTCGGATATGATCGAGGAGCGCCTGGATCTCGAAGTGCGCTTGGGCCAGGTCGCCGACAGCAGCCTCGTCTGCCGGCGGATCGGCTGGACGACCGCCTTCCTCGTTGCATCTCCCGCCTATCTCGCGCGCAGGGCGGCTCCCCGCGCACCGAAGGAGATCAAGGACCATGAATGCCTCTGCTACAACAGGGCAGGCGAGGCCAATACCTGGTCCTTCTCGAACGGTTCGGAGGACATATTGGTCCGGATCTCGCCGCGGCTGACCGCCTGCAATGCCGTCGCCATTCACCGGGCAGCCCTTGCTGGAGCGGGTCTTGCGGTGCTTTCGCATATCATCGCTATGCCCGATATCGCCGCCGGCCGGCTGGTCCCCGTGATGAAGGATTTTCAGCCGAGCCGGCTGCCGGTTACCGTCGTCTATCCCTCGCGGCGCAACATGCCGCTGCGCGTCAAGACGGTTCTGGATTTTCTCACTGACGCTATGGCGCAGGACCCGTCGATGTGCGCGAGCGGCGCGGACCGGCAGTGGAACTGATGATCGTCCGGCCGGGCGATTTGCCGTTTTCCACCTTGCCTAAAGCCCGCGAATCCTGCCAAGTCCTGCGATCATGCAATTTGCGCCGCAACAAGACGAAGCCCTGAAGGCTGTTTCGAAATGGCTGAAGGAAGGGCGCTCGCCGCTCTTTCGCCTGTTCGGCTATGCCGGAACGGGAAAGACGACGCTTGCCAAGCATTTTGCCGAAAATGTCGATGGCGACGTGCTGTTTGCCGCCTTCACCGGCAAGGCGGCGCAGGTGCTGCGCTCGCGCGGCGCCTCCAACGCCCGGACGATCCATTCGCTGATCTACCGGCCGCGCGGCGAGGAGGCGGTGGAAGACGAGGAAACGGGCAAGACCTCGATCGCGCCGATGTTTTCGATCAACCGGCAAAGCCCGGTCGCTAAAGCCGCGCTGATCATCGTCGACGAATGCTCGATGGTGGACGAGGCGCTTGGCAAGGATCTGATGAGCTTCGGCACGCCGATCCTGGTGCTCGGCGATCCCGGCCAGTTGCCGCCGGTGACCGGTGGCGGCTACTTCACCAATCAGGAGCCGGACTACCTGCTCACCGATATCCACCGGCAGGCGCGCGACAACCCGATCATCAAGCTCGCCATGCAGGTGCGCGAAGGCAATGAGGTGATGTACGGTGACTACGGCACGGCAAAGGTGATCTCGAAGAACGAGGTGACGCAGCAGCTCGTGCTCGATGCCGACCAGGTGCTCGTCGGCACCAATAGGACGCGTCGGCGCTACAATCAGCGCCTGCGCGAGCTGAAAGGCTTCAATGCCGATTATCCGCAGACCGGCGACAAGCTCGTCTGCCTGCGGAATGATCCAGCCAAGGGCCTGCTCAACGGTTCGCTCTGGCAGGTGATGACCTCATCCAAGGAAACGACGAAGCCCGGCATCAATCTGCTCGTCCGTCCCGAAGACGATGACATGGATCGCGGGGCTGCCAAGATCAAGCTGCTGAAACAGGCCTTCGAGGACGTCGAGGGCGAGATCCCCTGGAACACCCGCAAGCGCTATGACGAGTTCGACTACGGCTATGCGCTCACCGTTCACAAGGCGCAGGGTTCGCAATGGAATGATGTCGTGCTCTTCGACGAGAGCTGGGCGTTTCGCGACACGCGGGAACGCTGGCTCTATACCGCGATCACGCGCGCGGCAGAGACGCTGACGATCGTTCGCTGATCCGATTACATCCATGGATCCCGGTCGCACCCGCGACCAGATGCATCTAATCGGACAGAAAAAAGAGGAGACGGTGGCGGCCGTCAGGGGCGTGATTCAGGCCTGCACGATGCCGAGCAGAACTGCCTTGGCGATGGCCTGAAAGCGGTTGTTGGCGCGGAACTTCAGGATGATTCCGGCTTCCAGGTCACGGGTTTCGTCATGCTTCAGGTCGAGTGCCCGGGCGATCCGCTGGGTGGAATAGCCCTCGGCCATGAGCTCCAGGCAACGCCGCTCCTGCGGGGTCAGGCTTGCACTGTCCTGATTGTCGTTTAACGGCGGTTCCTCGATGTTGCCGTCGTAGTCCAGGAGGTCGCCGACCTGCTGAAGCTGGCGATGCAGCGTCGACATCTCGGCCGTCAGTTCGCGTTTGCGTACCTGCATGGCCTCGCGGAACATCGCTTCGGCCGTTTCCTGCGAATCGGCGTTGCGGAGTTCGTCCATCAGTTCCTGGATGACGGCGATCGGCATGCCTGTATCGCGGCAGACTGTAATGACGGCCATGCGCATCACATCGTCCTGGCCGTAGACCCGCATCAGGCCGATGCGGTTGGCTGAAATCAACCCTTTCTCTTCATAGAAATGCAGTGTCCTGTGCGTGACGCCGAATGCGTTTGCCATGTCGGCAATGGGCACCGGACCGTCCGGTAGATCCGGCGGTAGCGCGGCTGAAGGCAGGAACCGATATTTCGATCGGGCCTCCGAAGCGATACCGGCGGTGGCAAACAGGCGTTTGGAACCGTCTGGCATGAACCCTCCTGGGGCATGTTGTTGCACCTCATGCGGCTTTGCCAGTTGCTTCCCATGCGCGACGAGTGGGGTTTCCTCTAGGCGTTCTTCTCAGTGGGAAAGAAGCAGTACGCGGCGTACTCTACGCGATACGATGTCCACGTTATGCGTGAACGATCTTTTTTATAAGTGCTAAAAATAATCTCTTTTAAATGGGATAGCAACTTTACCGGCATATTTTGCCGGGTTCTTGGGTGTGTTGCACAAAAACATGTGCTGCACTGCGGGATCTGGCGGTCCTCTTCAAAGGTGACGGGATTTACTATCAGCGGTACGCGTGCAGCAAATGCTCAGCGTAATTTCGGTGCCCATCAGCGATTGGCATCGCATTCATTTGTGAATCTCGTTGGCCATCGCGGAGCACTTGGCTTAAAAGCAGGGCCTCCCATTTCCGTGACCGATGGATCTCGCCATGCCCGCCAAGCTCTCCGTGAACCTCAACGCCGTCGCCATGCTGCGCAACCGACGCGACCTGCCTTGGCCGAGCGTCGAAGCGCTCGGGCGTATCGCGCTGAAATCCGGTGCGAGCGGGCTGACGGTACATCCGCGCCCCGACCAGCGCCACATCCGCTTTTCCGACCTGCCTGTCATCCGCAACCTGATCGACGACGAATTCCCCAGGGCCGAGTTCAATATCGAGGGCTATCCAACCGAGGAATTCTTCGAACTCTGCGCCGGGGCGGCACCCGAGCAGGTGACGCTGGTGCCCGACGATCCCGCCCAGGCGACCTCCGATCACGGCTGGGATTTTCGCAAGCACCAAGCGTTCCTGACCGATGCCGTCGCGCGGCTGAAGACGATGGGATGCCGGGTGTCGCTGTTTGCCGACGGCGATGGGGATGCAGAAGCGGTCGAGATCGCCAAGGCGGTGGGCGCCGATCGGATCGAGCTCTATACCGGTCCCTATGGCGGCTGCTTTGACGCGCCGGAGCGGGCGAGCCCGATTCTAGAAGCGCTCGGACGAACCGCGGATGCGGCCCTCGCAATCGGCCTCGCCGTCAATGCCGGCCATGACCTGACGGTCGAAAACCTGCCTGATCTGGTGAAGCGCATTCCCGCTCTGGCCGAGGTTTCGATCGGCCACGGGCTGACCGCCGATGCGCTGGAATACGGCATGGCGGAAACGGTGCGTCGCTTCTGCCGGGCTTGCGGGCAGGCGGTTTGATCATTGAAGAAAGCCCGCCCCTGATGTGCGAGGCGGGCTTTCCAGGCGGCCTTATCCCGCCTTAGGCGGTTAGGGCCGCCTTGTGTTCGACGAAGAAATCCTTCAGTGGCTGCGGCTGTTTGCCGGTCAGCTTGGTGAAGTCTTCGGTGACGATGTCGAACTTGCCGGCGCGGGTGTTGGCGTCGGCAGACACCAGCATGTCGGCGACGAAACCCAGAAGGCCGGCGCCGCGCATGCCTTGGCCGAGCTGTTCGTCGGTGACGTCGATCACTTCGAGCGGCTTGCCGGCGACGTCGGAAACGATGGCAGCAATCTGCCGGTTGTTCAGCGATTGCGCGCCGGTCAGCGTATAGGTGGCGCTGGTCGAGGTGCCGGAGGCAAGGGCTGCGGCGATCGCCAGGGCGCAGTCGTCACGCGAGATGGTCGAGACCTTGCCGTCACCCGTGGCGCTATACCATTTGCCGCCCTGCAGGTTGTGCGGCATGCCGTGCAGGTAATTGTCGTGATACCAGGCATCGCGGATGATCGTATAGGCGATGCCGCTTGCCTTGATGGCGTTTTCGCTGCCGAGATGATCGGGCGCGAAGGTGACGAGCGAATCTTCCGGCGCCGGCATGGAGGTGTAGGCGATGTGCTTGACGCCAGCCTTCACGGCCACTGCAACGGCGCCCTTGTGCTGGGCGAGGCGCTTGCCGGGAGTGTCGAGCGCATCGGTGCTGATGATCAGCAGCCGGTCGACACCGGCGAAAGCCTTCTCCAGACCTGCCGCGTCATCGAAATCGGCCTTGCGGGTGACGACGCCCTTCTTTTCGAGTTCGGAGATCTTTTCCGGGCTGCGCGTCGCGGCAACGATGTTGCCGGGGGCGACCTTGTAGGTCTCGATGAGGTGATGGATGACACGCTGGCCGAGCTGCCCGGCAGCGCCGGTGACCAGGATGGTTTCGCTCATACGTCGTTTCCTTCTGTGTTTTGCTCGCTGGGTTGCGCAGGTAGTCTCGAAAAGAGAGTAACACTAGAATAGGAATTGACTTGGCGGTGTAAAGGAGGCAGTTTTTCAGCTCTACGTTACCAAAAGGGAACCAGCAGATGAGCGGTGCGGTTGTCAGTCTGAAGAACAGGGTGCCGGGGGCGCGGCGCGAGATCGATCTCGCCGGCCTCGATTTCGGCAATTGCCCGGTCAGGGACATGATGCAGCAGATCGGCGGCAAATGGTCGACGCTGCTACTCGAGGTGCTGGCGGATCGGCCCTATCGCTTCGGCGAGCTGCGGCGAATGATCCCCGATATTTCGCAGCGCATGCTGACGCAAACGCTGCGCGACCTGCAAAGGGATGGTTATATCGACCGCGAGGTATTCCCGACCAAGCCGCCGAGCGTCGAATATTCGATGACCGAACTCGGACGTTCGCTCTACCAGCCGCTGTCGCAGCTTCTGAACTGGGCGGAAGCGAACCATGATGCCGTTCGCGCCGCCCGTTCTCAGTTCGATTCTCACAACAGCTAGTGCCGCTGATAAATCGGAAGAGCGACCATCATGTCGATCGCGTGAACAGAGCGCGGAACAGTTCCTCCGATCGTCGCAAACCTTCGTCGCTCAGAACGACGGACTTGGCCTTGCCTGCGGGATTTGCAATCAGACCCTTCTGATTCAAACGGTCCATTACGGCCCAGTCAAAACTCTTCCAGGCCCGATCCCCGTCATGCAACGTCAGCCATAACAATGCGAGAACGGCATTGTCGATTTTCTCTTCGTCTATCTCCATGTCGGAATCCCATGCAAAAAGCCGAAAATTCTGCAGCTCTCAAACGGATGAATACGCTGCTTCCTGGAAGCGACATCTATAAGTTGGCTCTGTCAAGGTTTTAGATGTTCGATCCTGGATTCAAATGGTGCCTTACTTGCCGCGTCCTTCCGTTAGGAACAGCAGGAAGGCCAGCGCCGGGAAGCAGAAGCCGATCCAAGCCGTCATCGTCCAGCCGCCGGTCGCATAGGCCCAGCCGCCGAGCGCCGAGCCCAGCGCGCCGCCGGCAAAGAAGGTTGCCATGAACAGACCGTTGAGCCGGCTGCGGTGTTCCGGATTCAGCGCATAGATGGCGCGCTGGCCGCAGACGAGATTGGTCGTTACGCCGAAATCGAGAAGGATCGCCGCTGCCGTCAAGAGCAGCAATGCGCCAAGCGAGCCATCGCTGGCGAAATGGCCGATCAGGAAGGCAGCCATGCCGAGCAGCATGGCAAGCGTCGAGGCGATCTTCGTCATGCCGCGGTCGGCAAGCCGGCCGGCGATCGGCGAAGCGACGGCGCCTGCAGCACCTGCGAGCGCGAAGAGGGCAATGCCATTCTGCGTCAGGCCGAAGGCGGGACTTGCGAGCAACAGCGGCGTCGTCGTCCAGAACAGGCTGAAGGCGCCGAACATGCCGGCCTGATAGAGCGCCCGACGCTGCAGCACCCGCGAGGTGAGCGCCAGATGGCCCATGGAGGCGAGCAGTTCGCCGTAGCGTAGCCTGGTCGTCGGCCGGCGGACCGGCAGGCTGGCGCGGAGCACGACGGCGAGCACAAGCATGACGCCAGCAGTGACATAGTAAACCACATGCCAGGAAGAGGCTTCGGCGACGAAGCTCGCGAAGGGGCGGGCGAGCATGATGCCGCAGAGAAGGCCGCTCATGACGTTGCCGACGACCTGGCCGCGCGTTGCATCCGGCGCCATGTTGGCAGCGAAGGGAACCAGGACCTGAACTGCGACCGATGAAAGACCGATAGAGAGCGAGGCGACGAGGAAGGCCGTGGGCGTCGACGACAACGCCGCGCCGATGAGCGCGACTGCGGATACGGCGATCAGCATCAGCACCAGACGGCGGTTTTCGGTGAGGTCGCCGAGCGGCACGATCAGCAGCAGACCGAGGCCGTAGCCGATCTGCGTCAGCGTGACGATCAAGCCGGTGGCGGCAGGTGTGAAGCCGAGATCGGCGCTGATCGGGCCGGCGAGCGGCTGGCCGTAATAGAGATTGGCGGCCACTAACCCGCAGGCGGCAGCAAAAAGGAAGGTGAGCCAGGGGGATAGCGCCCTAGGAATGGCCGTATCGGGTGTCGTGGCCGAAATGCTCATCGGAAACTCCGGTATTCAAAGATTGGAAGGAATGAATGCAAATATGCTAGCTGCGGCCACCCGATCTTTGACCGAATGCCGGTATTCTCTCGTCCATGGTGCGGACTTTTCAGGTCACGAGCTTCATCGCGGCCTCGGCCGCAGACAGCATCTCTTCCCTGCTGCGTCCTGTTTTGCCGATGACGCGCAGGCCTTTGGTAAAGCAGAGGAAGGCGAGGGCGGCGGCATCCGGGTCTACCGTCTTCGGAATGGTGCCGTCTGCCTGGCCGGTGCGGATGAGATCGGCCATCAGCTTTTCGTCCGCGGCAAAAGCCGTCACGACGTGGGCAGCGGCTTCCTCGTCAAGCAGGGCGAAGTCGTTGGCGCCGCCAACGACAAGACAGCCTTTGCGGCCGGCTTCACCATAGGAGAGCTCGGTATAATACATCACCATCTGGAAGACCTTCTCGCGACCCGTCTTTGCAGACGCGATCATTGCTTCCAGGCGCCGTCGGCCGAGTTTTCGATAATGGGCAAAAGCAGCTAGGAAGATACCGCGCTTATCCTTGAATGCCTTGTAGATGCTCCCCGAAGCAAGGCCCATTGCTTCGGTCAATTCGCTGATGGCGGCGGCGTGGTAGCCGCGTTCGGAAAAGACGCGCAGCGCCGCATCGAGTGCTGCGTCCATATCGAACTCGCGCGGACGGCCACGGCTGCGGGGCTTTGCTTCTGATGTGAGGGTGGCAACGGTCATGGTGCCTAATTAGGGAATGATCGTTTCCAAATCAAGTGAAATTTTGCGACGCGGCAAATTCAGAGATCGAGCACCCAGTTCTGGCCGTTCGCCTCGGGGCCGAACATCTTATGTCTCTCCTCGGAGACAACGCGAAAGCCCGCCTTGACGTAGATGGCGCGGGCGGTCTCCAGCATGTCGTTGGTCCAGAGCGAGAGTTGGCGGTAGCCCTTCTGCCTGGAGAAGTGGATGCATTCGTCGACCAGCAGTTTGCCGAGCCCGAGGCGGCGGGCTGATTTGTCGACATAGAGCAGGCGGAGCTTGGCGATGCCGTCGCCGCCATTGGTGACGAGGACCGAACCGACATTGATGCCGCCGCGTTCGGCAATCCAGCAATATTCCTTGGCCGGATCGAAATTGGCGAGGAATTTTCCGGCGACCTCGGCGACCAGCGCCTCGAAGCGCAGATCCCAGCCGTATTCTTCTGCGTAGAAGCGGCCCTGGCTCTGAACGATCCAGCCGATATCGCCGGCTCGGTGGGCGCGGATGATGGCCGGGGCGGGCTTCGCCGCCGGGTCGAGCAGGGCGCGGATCGTGTGCATGGCGGAGACGGCGGCCTCCGGTTCGCCAGTCGCCAAGCGATCGAAACGAGCGGCGATCTGCGCATTGGAGCGTCTTCCGAGTTCCTCGAACGTCTCTCGTCCCCGATCGGTGACAGTGATGACCTGGCTGCGAAGATCTACCGGGTCGGGGCTGGTTTCGATCAGCCCTTCGGCGCGAAAACGCTTTAGGATGCGGCTGAGATAGGCCGGGTCGAGCTGCAGGTCGCGGGCAAGCGTTACAGCGCTGATGCCCCCATGCGAGCCAATCTCGAAGAGGATGCGGGCATCGGTCAGCGTGAAGGGCGTGTCGAGATAGGCCTTGTTCAAGAGGCCTAGGAAGTTCGTATAGAAGCGGTTGAAATCGCGGGCGGTTTCGATGAGCGATAGGTTAGACATGATGATCTCCAAATGGAGATCTTGTCAGACCGCTGATAAAGTCGGCCAACTACTCTCTCGTCATGCTCGGGGTTGTCCCGAGCATCTGCAGCAGATCCTCGGCACGAGGCCGAGGATGACGCCGAGTCAAGAACGAGGTTTGTCAACAAGCTGACAAGAATCTCCAGATGGAGTTCTTGTCCTGCATTTAATGGACTGAGTCAACTAATTCGCTGATGTCAGGCCGCTTCTTCTTCCGCGGTCTCGTCTGCACCGAGCGCGAAATCGACCGCCGCCCGCGCATGGATCGCTGTGGTGTCGAAGCCCGGCAGCGGCAAATGGTCGGGATCGAGGATCAGGCAGATCTCGGTGCAGCCGAGAATGATGCTGTCGGCGCCGTTGTCGATGGCGTGTGCAATCACCGCCATGAGCTTGTCGCGAGAGCTGTCGAGCACCTTGCCGGCGCAGAGTTCGTTGAAGATGATGTCATGCACGGTCGTGCGGTCGCCAGCATCGGGCACCATGATATCAACACCAAGGCTCTTCATCCGGTCGCTGTAGAAGCCGTGCTCCATCGTGTAGCGAGTGGCGAGCAGCAGCGGGCGCTTGCGGCCGGCCGCATGCAGCGATTTCGCCGTCTCGTCGATGATGTGGATCAGTGGCACGGAGATCTTCTCCGCGACCTTGTCGGCGATCAGATGCATGGTGTTGGTGCAGATCAGGATGCAGCCCGCGCCGGCAATCTGCAGGCGCAGCGCCACGTCGGCGAGGCGGCGGGCAGCCATATCCCAGTCGCCGGCCTTCTGAAGCGCGACGATCTCCTCGAAATTGACCGAATGCAGGATGAGTTCGGCAGAGGCGAGGCCACCCTTGCGGTCACGCACCATCTCGTTGACGACACGATAATAGACCGCCGAACTTTCGAAACTCATGCCGCCGATAAGGCCGATCGTTTCCATCTCTTCATGCTCTCCATGCTTCTGAACTTTCGAAAATGATGCCGCAATCCCGACGCGACGTGTTTGCTTTGTTTGTCTCTCGCGTCATATATGTGATAGGATTTTGCGTCATTTTATGAAATCCTGCAAAAAAGACGCGAGAGGTATATGCTCGACACATGCTTGATGATCGCGACAGGCGCATTCTCGATATATTGCAAAAGGATGCGGGCATATCCGTGACCGATCTTGCCGAGCGCGTGGCGCTTTCGATATCGGCCTGCTCGCGGCGCATCCAAAGGCTGGAGGAGAGTGGCCATATCGCCCGGCGCATCGTCGTGCTCGACCGGGAAAAGATGGGCGTACCGACGACGGTCTTCGCGCTGGTCAAGACGGCGCACCATTCCGACGAATGGACGGAGACCTTCCGCCGGATCATCAGCGACATTCCCGAGATCGTCGAGGCGCACCGTCTGACCGGCAATCACGATTACATCCTGAAGATCGTGCTGCCGCGCGTCGAACATTACGATGTGATCTACAAGCAGATCGTGCGGAAGATCGAGCTTTTCGATGTTTCAGCGTCGATCTCGATGGAGCTTCTGAAGGGCGGCACGGCGATCCCCGTTGGATATGCCGATTGAGCAAGCTCGACCGACCGGCATGCAGGGGAGGTATGCCGAAACGGCAGTTGCAACCTTCGCGGCGAAGGCCACATTGGCTTTGAGCGAAGTGGCGCAAAGGGGTAGGTCATGAGCGATCATCATGTCGTCGTTGTCGGCGGCGGTTTCGGCGGGCTACAGCTCGTCAACGGGTTGAAGGGCGCCGGCGTCAAGATCACGCTGGTCGACCGGCGCAATCACCATCTCTTCCAGCCGCTGCTCTATCAGGTGGCGACCACCATTCTTTCCACCTCGGAGATCGCCTGGCCGATCCGCCGCCTCTATGCCGACCGGCCTGACGTGACGGTGCTGCTCGGAGAGGTCACCGGCGTCGACAGCGGCGCGAAGACTGTTTCCTTACGCAACGGCATGACTCTTGGTTACGATACGCTGGTGTTGGCGACCGGAGCGACGCATGCCTATTTCGGCCACGACGAATGGGAGCCGGTGGCGCCCGGCCTGAAGACGCTGGAGGATGCGACGACGATCCGTCGGCGCGTGCTGCTTGCCTTCGAGAAGGCGGAGATGGAGGCCGATCCTGCCGTGCGCGATGCGCT
Organism: Rhizobium sp. WYCCWR10014; assembly: GCF_001657485.1. Lineage (GTDB taxonomy): Bacteria > Pseudomonadota > Alphaproteobacteria > Rhizobiales > Rhizobiaceae > Rhizobium. The sequence goes on along the minus strand of NZ_LXFU01000037.1, from coordinate 98,060 downwards.
TCTGACCTTCACCATCGTCGGAGCCGGGCCGACCGGTGTCGAGCTGGCCGGCATTATTGCCGAGCTTGCGCATTTCACGCTGCCCAAGGAATTCCGCAACATCGATACGCGCAAGACCCGCGTTGTGCTGGTCGAGGCTGGCCCACGGGTACTGCCGACCTTCGCCGAAGAGCTTTCGGCCTATGCTCAGAAGGCGCTGGAGAAACTCGGGGTCGAAATCCATCTCGGTAAGCCGGTGACTGAGTGCAACGCCGACGGCGTAAAGATCGGCGAGACTTTCGTTGCCAGCCGGACGATCGTCTGGGCAGCCGGCGTCACCGCCTCGCCGGCAGCGCGGTGGCTAGATGTTGCAGCCGACCGGGCAGGGCGCGTCGTGGTCGAGAAGGATCTGAGCGCGCCTGGTCTGCCCGACGTCTTCGTCGTCGGCGATACCGCCTCCGTCATGCGCGAGGACGGCAAGCCGGTGCCCGGCATTGCGCCTGCCGCCAAGCAGCAGGGCGGTTACGTCGCCAAGGTCATCCGCGCCCGCATATCCGGCAAACCCGCGCCGGCGCCTTTCCGTTACTGGCATCAGGGCAGCCTGGCGACGATCGGCAAGAGTGCCGCGATCATCGATTTCGGCCGGATCAAGCTGAAGGGCTGGATCGCCTGGTGGATCTGGGGTCTTGCCCATATCTACTTCCTGATCGGCACCCGCTCGCGCTTCTCCGTCGCCTGGAGCTGGCTGTGGATCTATCTGAGCGGCCAGCACAGCGCCCGGCTGATCACCCAGAGGGAGACGATGCGGGAGGAGGAGTAGCTCTTCGCCCGTCCTCAAAGGCTAAGCCTCGAAGCAGCGATATAGCCAAGCTTGACATATCTTCGGATCCGCCCTTAGGGTTTGCCCGGCGTCTTCCGGAGACCACTGGGGGTTACGCATCCAGCCGTAGCTATCAGCGGGTAGAGGTTCCAATGCGCCGATTCACTTCTCACGAAAATCACATTCGAAATTCTGAGAAGTTGGTGGTTCATGCGCACTTTGAATCTGGGCATCCTCGCCCATGTGGATGCAGGCAAGACTAGCCTTACCGAAAGACTGCTTTTGATGCCGGCGTTATCGACAAGCTCGGCAGCGTCGATACCGGCAATACACAGACGGACACTCTCGAACTCGAGCGGCAACGCGGCATCACGATCAGAGCCGCGGTAGTGTCGTTCACGATCGGCGACAAGATCGTCAATCTCATCGACACGCCCGGTCACCCGGATTTCATCGCCGAGGTCGAGCGGGTGCTCGCACTGCTGGATGCCGCAGTCGTCGTCGTTTCGGCCGTCGAAGGCGTGCAGGCCCAGACGCGGGTGTTGGTGCGGGCGCTGCGGCGGCTTGGCGTTCCCTTCATCTTCTTCGTCAACAAGGTCGATCGTCTCGGCGCCCGATATGAGGATGTGCTGAAGGCCCTTGCCGCCCAATTGCCAGTTCGCCCCATCGCCGTGTCTTCCGTGATCGATGCCGGCAACAGGCTTGCCAGGGTGGAGGCGTTGGCTCCCGGATGCGAACCACTTTTCACGCCGCTCTGCGAAGCGCTCGCGGAGAATGACGAGGCGCTGCTCGACGATTACGTCTTGGCGCCCGATCGGCTGACGGCGGATAGGCTTGGACGCTGCCTGACCGATCAGGTCGCGAGCGGTCTGGTGCATCCTGTCTTCGCAGGTGCGGCAACGACCGGCGTCGGCGTGCCGGCTCTCACATCGGCCATTGCGACGATATTGCCCGGCCGGCGCCTCGATCCGGACGGACCGATTGCCGGAACAATCTTCAAGATCGAACGCGGCTGGGGTGGCGAAAAGCTGGCCTATATGTATCTGACGTCAGGCACGGTCCGGGTCCGGCAATATCTGGATTTACCCAAGGGCCCGGATAGGGTGACCGCGATCGACGTTTTCGAGGCCGGCCGGGTTCATGGCGCAGCAAGCTTCCGTGCCGGGCAGATCGCGCGCGTAAGCGGCCTTGCCGGCGCACGCATCGGGGATGCAGTGGGCGACGACCTGCTCGCGGGCGGGCGGCCGCAGTTTGCCCCGCCCAGTCTCGAAACCCGCGTCCTTGCCCGAAGGCCCTCCGACAAGGCGGCGCTCTGGCTGGCTCTGAACCAGATGGCCGAGCAGGACCCATTGATCAATCTGCGCCGGGACGATGATGCGGAGGAAGTCTTCGTATCGCTCTATGGCGAGGTGCAGAAGGAGGTCGTCCAATCGACCCTGCTGACGGATTTCGGTATCGAGGCTGAGTTCGAGGAAAGCACGGTCATCTTAGTGGAAAGGCTTGTGGGAACCGGGGAAGGCCTGCAGATCCTCTTCAAGGAGCCCAATCCGTTTCTCGCTACCGTCGGCCTCCGGGTCGAACCGCGTAGAGAAGGGGCAGGCAACAGCTTTGCACTTGAAGTGGACGTGGGCCAGATGCCCGCCAGCTTTTACAGGGCGGTCGAAGAAACTGTGTTCGAGACGCTGAAGCAGGGTATTTTCGGCTGGCAGGTCACCGATTGCCATGTGGCGATGACGGCAGCCCGGCACAGCTCGCCTGCAAGCACCGCCGCCGATTTCCGGCAGTTGACGCCTTGGGTGCTGGCAGATGCGCTGTCGGCCGCGCAAACCGTCTTATGCGAACCGATCGACCGCTTTCATCTCGAAGCGCCCGCGGAGAGCTTGAGCGGCTTGCTGACCCTGCTTGCGAAATCTGCCGCGACGGTGACGGATTCCGTGGTTGCCGACGATATGGCTCGGCTGGAAGGCACCATGGCGTCCGCGATGATCCAGAGCGTCCAGCAGCAATTGCCGGGCCTGACAAGCGGGGCGGGGACGATGGAAACCTCTTTCGACCGTTATGCCCCATTGGCCGGCCTGCCACGTTCGCGGCAGCGCTCGGGCCCCGATCCGTTCAAACCAGTCGAATATCTGCTGCGGCTGCAGTCCACGAGAGCCTCAGCATGAGGACGGATGGAGGATGCCGTTAGCAAAAAGGCGGCTCTCGCGAGCCGCCTCTCATTTTCTCACGCTGCCAGCGAGGCGATGTCGATGACGAAGCGGTAGCGGACGTCACTTTTCAGGACGCGTTCATAGGCTTCGTTGACTTGCTGGATGTTGATCTTCTCGATCTCGGAGACGATGTTGTGCTCGCCGCAGAAGTCGAGCATTTCCTGGGTTTCCTTGATCGAGCCGATCATCGAACCGGAAATGCTCTTGCGGCCTGGGATGACCGAGAACGCGTGCACGGGGATCGGGTTTTCCGGCGCGCCCACCACCACGAAGGAACCATCCACCTTGAGGAGGCCGAGATAGGCATTCCAGTCGATCTCGGCACTGACCGTGCAGATGATCAGGTCGAATGTGCCGGCGAGCTTCGTGAAGGTTTCCGGGTCGTTGGTGGCGTAATATTCCTTGGCGCCGAGCTTCAGCCCATCTTCCTTCTTGGAAAGGCTCTGGGAGAGAACTGTGATATCGGCGCCCATGGCGGCGCCGAGCTTGACGCCCATGTGGCCGAGACCGCCCATGCCCACGATCGCGACCTTCTTGCCGGGGCCGGCATTCCAGTGGCGCAGCGGCGAATAGAGCGTGATGCCGGCGCAGAGCAGCGGCGCGGAGGCATCGAGCGGCAGATTGTCCGGAATGGACATGACATAGCCTTCCCTGACGACGATCGAGTCGGAATAGCCGCCCTGGGTCCGTGTCTTGCGGTCGGCTTCGAAGTCGTTGTAGGTGCCAGCGAGCCCCGGCATATACTGTTCCCGATCGAGGTCGCGCTCGGCGCAGCCGATGCAGGAATCGACGAAGCAGCCGACGCCGACGCGATCACCAACCTTGAATTTGGTCACATCGGAACCGACAGCCGATACGATGCCGGCGATCTCATGGCCGGGCACGATCGGATAGACGGCGTTCTTCCATTCGTTGCGGACAGTGTGGATGTCCGAATGGCAGATGCCGGCAAACTTGATGTCGATAACGACGTCGTCGGGGTTCGGGTTGCGGCGTTCGAAGGTGAAAGGCGTCAGCGGCTTGGAAGCGTCGGTCGCGGCGTAGCCTCTTGCAATAGGCATGGGAACCATCCTTTTCGATTGTGGTGGGGGTTGAAAGAGATGGTGGACTATTGCCCGGAACTGCGTCAGAGGGTTAGAGCGATCCTCTAAGCTTTTTGCACGATCCTGCAAAAGTGAGGCGCCGGCCTGTTTGTGAAATGGCCAAGGCACTCTAGATAAGAGCGGTATCGCCGGCGTCAGACAGTTGACAGAAAGAGTTGCCGCATGACTTTGCCCTTCAGCCCCTATCAGGAAATTGTCGATATCGCGATGCGTTTCGCGGCTGGTGACGGCGAGTTTTCGACTGATATCGGCAATCTTCACATCAGCCGTCGGTCCAAGCCTAGCGATCCGCTGCACAGCAGCTACCGGCCCTGTTTTGCCTTTGTGCTGCAGGGAGCCAAGAGCCTGCGCCTCGGCACGGAACTTATCAGCTACGGGACTGGCGACTATCTGCTGACCTCGCTCGACCTGCCTGTCGCCTGGCGCGTCACGGAGGCGAGCCCTGAGGTTCCGCATCTCTGCCTGGGGCTGGCAATCGACTCGGAAAAGCTGCTGGAGTTGCTCAGTCGCATCGATATTCCGAGCCCGGCCGCCCATACCGACGGGCAGCGCGGGATGGCGGTGAACGTCGCGCCGCCAGAGCTCCTGGATGCTGCCGTCCGCCTGCTGCGCTTGCTCGATCGTCCAGGCGACATTCCTGCCATGGCGCCGCTGATCGAACAGGAAATCCTCTACCGGGTGCTGACCGGGCCGGATGGCGCCCGGCTGATCAACATCGCTACTGCAGACAGCCACAGCAACAGGATCGCGCGCGCCGTCGCATGGCTGAAGGAGAATTTCGCGCGGCCACTGCGCATCGAGGACCTCGCCGACCGCGTCAGCATGAGCGTGTCGTCCTTCCATCATCATTTCAAGTCGGTGACGGCGATGACGCCGGTGCAGTATCAGAAGCAGCTCCGCCTGCATGAGGCGCGCCGCTTGATGCTCGTGGAGCGCCTGGATGCGGGCACGGCCGGCCACCGCGTCGGTTATCAAAGCCCGTCGCAGTTCAGCCGCGAATACAGCCGCCTCTACGGCGCCTCGCCGGCCCGCGATGTTGACGGCGCCCGCGATATCATGGCGGCGGAATAGAGCAACGCGCGTCTAAGGACGGTGTTGTCGTCCGATCGGCGAAAAGCAAAGCGACGACAATCGTTAAAGGATGTTTGACCTTTCGTCGTTAGTCTGGCGCCAAACATCAAGCAGGCACCGACGTCAGCATGGCGCAAGTCCCATTTCTTTCCATCGTCGCGCCTTGTCACAACGAGGAAGAAGGGCTGCGCGAGTTCTGCCGCCGCGCTGCCGCTGCCGGTCGTAGTGTCGCCGGCGACGCCTTCGAGCTCATTCTCGTCGATGACGGCTCGTCCGACCGCACCTGGGAGATCATTTCGGCTCTGGCGGCAGATGTGCCGCAGGTGCTCGGTGTTCGTCTTCTGCGCAATCATGGCCACCAGCTGGCAGCGACGGCGGGCCTTTCCGCGTCGCGGGGCGAGCGCGTGCTTTTGATCGATGCCGATCTTCAGGACCCGCCCGAGCTGCTTTTGATGATGATGCCGATCATGGAGCGCGGCGCCGACGTCGTTTACGGCCAGCGCACGCGCCGCCAGGGCGAAAGCTGGTTCAAGCTGGCCTCCGCTTCGCTTTTCTATCGCGCTTTGTCCAAGCTCGCTTCCGTGACCATTCCGCGCGATACCGGTGATTTCCGGCTGATGCGCCGGCGCGTCGTCGATATCCTGCTGGCGATGCCGGAGCGCGATCGCTTCATCCGCGGGATGGTCAGCTGGATCGGCGGCAGGCAGGTGGCTCTCCCCTACGAACGTGACGCGCGCTTTGCCGGCACGACGAAATATCCTCTGCGAAAGATGATCAATTTCGCTCTGGATGCGATCACGAGCTTTTCGACGACGCCGCTGCGCATCAGCACTTGGCTTGGCATGATGAGCGCGGGCGTCGCGATCGCGTTGCTCGTCTACACCTTCGTTCGCTGGCTGCAGGGCGAGACCGTGACCGGCTGGTCGTCGATCATGGCCGCGGTCAGCGCCTTCAGCGCTATCCAGCTGATCTGCATCGGCATCATCGGCGAGTATCTCGGCCGTCTGGTACAGGAGAGCAAGAAGCGGCCGATGTTCATGGTCGAGACGATCGTGCGCGGCAGTGAACACGCAGAATTGTCGATCGCTTTCTCGGAGATGAGCGCCAGCGACAAGCGCGCCGCGCTGGATGCGGCCTTTGCATCCGAAGAGCCGCCGCGCTCGCAAAAGAACAGCCGGATCGGATAATGGACCGGATTGCCGCGCCTGCTGTGGCCGCAGCCGGGCCTGAGGAATCGATCGCCAGGCAGGATTCCACCGTTGCGATCGTCGCATTCGTCGGACTTGCCGCGGCTCTGGTTCTCCTGTTTCCCTTTCCGCCAGTTCTCGATTACGCCAATCATTACGCCCGTATCTGGCTCCTTTCCGGCGGGATCGCCGAGCAGCCGTTTCCTGAGATGTATGTGGTCGATTGGAACCGCACCTTCACCAATGTCGGGATCGACGTTCTGGCCACCTGGCTGGGGCCGCTCGTCGGGGCCGACAGGCTTGCGCGGACTTTGCTTTTCCTGGCGATCGTGCTGCCCCCGCTCGGGGCAATCGGCCTGCACCGCGCGCTTTTCGGCGGCCGGCACCATTGGCAGACCGCCATGCTGTCGCTTAGCTGGTGCGCCACCATGATCGGCGGCTTCATCAACTTCCAGATCGGCCTCGGCATGGCGCTTGCCTTTGCCTGCGTCGATCTGCGGCTGCAGGGCGGAAATCCCGCCGTGGTCTTTGCCTGGCGGCTTGTCGCCGCGCTGCTGCTGACGGTGATGCACATCTTCTCGCTCGGCTTCTATATGGCAATCGTCTGCGGCCTCGAATTTTCCTGGCGCATTAACATCGTGCGATCGAAGGCCGGTCTGATGCGGCTCGCCGGCCGGTTGGCGCTGGCCCTTAGCGCCTGCGTCCTGCCGCCGCTCGCGCTCTATCTCCATACGGCGGCTTTGCCCAATGCCGGTGGCAACGGTCTCGGCCTTGCCTGGAACGACGGTATCGTCCTGATCGCCCTAAATCTGCTCTCCGCCATCACGACCTATGTGCCGGTGGTGGATGTCGTGCTGGTTCTGCCACTGATCCTCGTCTGCACGCGTGCCGTACGCGCGGGCGACATCCGCATCCATGCGGGGCTTGCCGTCGCCGCGTGCGGCCTGCTGCTTCTGTCCTGTGTTTCGCCTCGCCACATGCTCGGCACCGGATGGATCAGTTGGCGCTTTCCGATCATGGCAGCGCTCGTCGCCATGGCGATGGTGTGTCCCTTCGCCAATCTCACGCGCCGGCAAGCGCTGTTGCTGGCGCTCACCATCAATCTCGCGGTCTTCGGCCGCACCGGCTGGATCGGCTGGAACTGGTGGTTGGCGCAGAAGGATGTTGCCGCCATCGAGACTGCGCTTAAAAAAGTGCCGGCCGGTGCAGCCGTGCTGCCTCTGGGCCATGAACCCGAGACAGTGAGCGGTCTTGCCCACTCCAACCGGCATTTTGCCTGGGGGTTGGATACTTTCCGGCACTTGCCGACGCTTGCCGTGCCCTTCTCGCATGCTTTCGTGCCGACGCTTTTCACGGCAAAAGGCAAGCAGCCGCTCTCCGTTCTGCCGCCGTGGTCGGAGATCGCAGTTCCTGAGGGCAATCTAGTGTCGATCGGCGTACTTTCATGCCCGGCAATGATGCAGGAATATAGAAACTTCACGCCTTATCTGTCGGATTGGCGCAGACGTTTCGATTTCGTCCTCGTCGCCAATGCCGATATCCCCGACCGCTATGTCGGCAACTTGATGCCGGCGGGCCTGACGCTGGTCGAAGATGCGGGTTTTGCGAAGCTTTACGCGATCGACAAGACGATGCCAGCGGAGCCTCTCTCGATCCCCTCTGGTTGCGCCGGGGCGTCATAGGCTGCGGCTCTTCGCGGACCGACTGCCTCTGGAAGATTGGGTCATGATCGCGGCCACCATCCGGTATGCGGGCGATCAGTTGGTCAGCCGGGGAATTTCAGCGCTTTGTCGGCACGGCATTTGGCGAGCTTTAGCTGGCGGAAGGAGAGGATGCGGGTGATGCGGTGCTTGCCATCGGTTTCCACACTCATGCAGGCGCAGGCATAGCCGTAATTGCCGTTGGTTCTCACATACTCATGTTCGGAGATGTCGGAGATCAACTCCATGCCTTCCACCTCGCCGGCATCGTCGCCCTGGGTCATGATCGTCCAAGTGTTCTCCGCGTCCTCCAGCCACCAGTTGGCGGGCGTCGGATTTTCGATCCAGCCGCAGCGGGTCTCTGCGGCCCGTGCATTGGCTGCGACGACAAGAGCTGCGGTCATGACCGCGGCGGCTATCTGGTATCTCATTGCCTTTTCCCCTCGACAGATATCAGTTGTTGATCGCGATGATCGCCCAATGGCTCGCCTCGCAAGCGTTGTCGTCGCAGACCGCGCCCATCCAGACGGCGCCGCCGGCCAGCATGACGCCGTCGCTGTTGACGAAAAGATCCTTGTATTGCTGGCGTCCGACGGCGCGGCGCGTTTGCGGCGTCACGAGATCGTCGAAATTGTCGATGAAATCCTCGGCGTTCTTGACGTCGTAGGTCTCATTATTGGCCTTGACCGTCAGCGGGTATTCGCCAAGCCCGGCGATGGTCTCGGCTTCGTCCGAGCGCATCGCCTTGACAAGCTGGCGCAGCGGTCGGTCGAAGCCCGCGGCATCGCCGTGCAGCTCTTCGATGCGGTTATAAACGTCGCTGTCGGACTGCGCGAGAGCGCTTGAGTCGCCAAGGAGGATTGCTCCAAGCAGAAGAAGAGTTGCAGAAAGGCGTGACAATCGAAGCCTCCGGGCAAATGGTAGCGCGACATTATGCGGTCGCCGAGGATTCGCGCCTATCCAATTCTGGTGTTTCATCGCGGTTTCACGTATTAAAAAAATCCAGCCAACCTTCTTGACGACCTGATCGGTTTATCGCATAAACCTCGCGAACCGTACCGTACGGTACGTAGAATGGGAGCCGCAACCGTGTCCGTCGATACCGCAGAGCCGAGCGAATTTTCGCCGCGCCAGAACGCTGTTCTGGAGCAGGCGCTGCAGTTGCTCGTCGATGGCGGCGAGAAGGCGCTGACGACCTCGGGTGTGGCGCGAGCCGCCAATTGCTCGAAGGAAAGCCTCTACAAGTGGTTCGGCGATCGCGACGGACTGCTATCGGCGATGATCGCCTATCAGGCCAGCAAGGTGCGCACCTTCGAGCGCAACGGCGAGCGGTTGACGGCGGCGAGCCTGCACGACCATGTGGTCATTTTTGCGCGTGACCTGCTGGAGGTGCTTGCCGGCGACGTCTCGCTGGCGCTGAACCGACTGGCGATCGGCCAGTCGAACCGCGACGGCTCGAAACTCGGCAAACTATTGCTCGAGCGCGGCCGTCGCCAGATCGACCGGCGCGCCATGGCGCTGATCGATGCCGGCAAAAGGGCAGGGCTCCTGCGTTTTGCCGATGCCGACGAGGCTTATCACACGCTTTACGGCCTTGTTGTCTCCGACCTGCACGTGCGCATGCTGCTCGGCGAACCAGGCCTCAAGGATACCGCTCGCCAGGCGGAGAGGGCGGTGACCGCCTTCCTCAGGCTCTATGGCACGGACAAGGTTCTGGCGGAGATGCCGGTTCTCGGCTGATTCCGCTTTAATGACAGTCAACAAGACAAGCAAAGGGAAGGAACTTCAAATGCGCGTCTATTACGATCGTGATGCCGATCTCAACCTCATCAAGGCCAAGAAGGTCGCCGTCATCGGCTATGGTTCGCAGGGCCGTGCCCATGCACTGAACCTCAAGGACAGCGGCGCCCAGAACGTCGTCATCGCGCTCAAGGCCGGTTCGCCGACCGTCAAGAAGGCCGAAGCCGATGGCTTCAAGGTCATGACGGTTGCCGAAGCTGCCGCCTGGGCGGACCTGATGATGATGGCGACCCCGGACGAACTGCAGGCCGACATCTACAAGGCCGATATCGCCGGCAACATCCGCGATGGCGCAGCCATCGCCTTCGCTCACGGCCTCAACGTTCACTTCGGCCTGATCGAGCCGAAGGCTTCGGTCGACGTCGTCATGATCGCACCGAAGGGCCCGGGCCACACGGTTCGCGGCGAATACCAGAAGGGCGGCGGCGTTCCCTGCCTCGTTGCCGTTCACCAGAACGCTTCCGGCAATGCGCTTGAACTCGCTCTCTCCTACGCCTGCGGCGTCGGCGGCGGCCGTTCGGGCATCATCGAAACCAACTTCCGCGAAGAGTGCGAAACCGACCTCTTCGGCGAACAGGTCGTTCTCTGCGGCGGTCTCGTCGAGCTCATCCGCGCCGGTTTCGAAACGCTCACCGAAGCCGGTTACGCGCCTGAGATGGCCTATTTCGAGTGCCTGCACGAAGTGAAGCTCATCGTCGACCTGATTTATGAAGGCGGCATCGCCAACATGAACTACTCGATCTCCAACACGGCCGAGTGGGGCGAATATGTCTCCGGTCCGCGCATCATCACTGCCGAGACCAAGGCCGAGATGAAGCGCGTCCTCAAGGACATCCAGACCGGCAAGTTCACGTCCGATTGGATGCAGGAATACCGGGCAGGCGGCTCGCGCTTCAAGGGCATCCGCCGCCTGAACGACAGCCACCCGATCGAAGAAGTCGGCGCCAAGCTGCGCGGCATGATGCCCTGGATCGGCAAGAACAAGCTGGTCGACAAGTCGGTCAACTAAGCGGTTTTTGAGCTGTTATAGTTTAAGGCCGGGGCGAAAGCTCCGGCCTTTACCGTTCTGCGCCGATGGTGAGCCAGCGGGTCGGCTTGCCGTCATAGCCGCCGCCATCGTATTCGCTTATGGCGATGTTCCGCCAGCCGCCTTTCGTCAAAAGCTCCGAAAGCCATTCGGCGGAGGGATAGTTGTAATAACGCCCGAAGCTGTCATAGCCTTCCGCATCGCCTGCCTTGAAGCTCGCATGAAGGACGCCGCCCGGCCTCAGGGCGCGGCGGATGCGGGCGGAGACGTCGGGTAGTTCAAATCTAGGAACATGGAGAAGGCTCGCATGCGCCCAGACGCCGTCGAAGGCGCTGTCGGCGTCGAGCTCCTGGAACAGCATGACCCTGACCGGCCTGCCGATCAAAGCTTCCGCTTGTCTTGCAAGCTCGGTCGAGCCATCCGTCGGCGTCACGTCGAAACCCTGCGACAGCATGTAGGCGCTGTCCTGCCCGCCGCCGCAGCCGAGTTCGAGGATTGCCGCACCCGGCGCAAGCCCGGCGAGGAAGGCATCGAGCTGCTGCTTCGGCAGGCTGCGCGCCCGCTTGGCGTATGTCTCGGCATTTTCCTGATAGAAGGCGGAGGTGCAGTCAGGAGGCATGCTGTTCGGCCGATCGTGGGCGTCGGTTGGATTGAAGATACCTTTCAGGGAGCCGGTCGGCGTCGATGATGTCAATGACGACAATCCCTTCCGATGTCACCCGGTAGAAGGCGACGTGGCGCATGTGGAGGAGGCGGCGAAGGCCAGCGCCGAGTTCGTCGCACTCTTCTCCCATGGAGGGAGCGTGGGAAAGAAGCACGAAAATCCTATCCCAGTCGAGAAGATAGGCGTCTGCCTGCGCCTCGCCGAAGTTGAGGCAAGCATATTCGTCGATGCCTGATAGCACGGCGTCCGCGGTTCGGGTCAGCCTATAGGTGGTTGTCACGCAGCTTTGCCTTCGTTTCCGACAGGATGTCGGGAATGCGTCGCTCGCTCGGGCCGCTTTCCTCAGCCTGCCTCAGAATGTTGCGCAGTTCTTCGTCGTCAAGCTTGTGATGGAGCTGATCCTTCAGAATAAGCTCCGCCAGGAATGCGCCGGCACTGCTGTATCTGCCGCTTGCGACACGGTTTTCGACGTATTCCGCCAGATTATCCGGAAGCGAGATCGTCATTTTCGCCATTGGATTCGGTGCCGCCTGCACATGCCGGTTTTCAGCCATTCCAGATGCCAGATTATCATTTCCCAGTTTGTGATAGAAGCGTTGTGCCGCGCCGTCGAGGGCTTGGGTCACATGCGGATCAGTCTTTTTTATCGATATAGATGACGCGTTCGAGATCCTTGAAATGGGCGTCGCAGGTCAGGATATCGGCATCGTGGCGCTCCGCGGTCGCATAAATGATCGCATCGGCGGTGGCGAGTTTGTGGGCTGCCGATATTTCGGCGGCACGGCGAGCAAGCGTCGTGTCGAGAGAAACAACCATGCATGTCGCGGTATAAGCGATAAAGCTGTCGACGGCTTCCTCGTCCTTTTCGCGTGCCAGCCATTTGGACAGCTCAAGCGGAATAGATCGCCAGCCCGGCGGCTTTGCCGGCGAGCCGGAGAGCGGCGCCCCCACCATGTCGGTGTTGACGCCGCCGTTCGTGTGGGATGTGCGAGGTCAGGCCGGGATAAGGCGCGTCCAGCCGCGCTCATCGTTCGTTACGCCTTTCTGCAGACTGACGAGCTGCTGGCGCAGATCGCTGGTCAATTTGCCGGTCTGTCCGTCTCCGACCAGAAACTCGCCACCGGCATGTCGAACCAGGCCGATGCCCGCCAGGACTGCGGCAGTGCCGCAAGCGAAGGCTTCGACGAGCTTGCCGCTGGTTGCGTCCTGCTGCCATTCCGCGAAGGAGTAGGGACGCTGCTCGACGCGCAAGCCCTTTTCTCCAGCGAGCACGATCACCGAGGCACGGGTGATGCCCGGCAGGATCGTGCCGCCAAGAGGCGGGGTCACCACCGATCCGTCATTCATGACGAAGAAGACGTTCATGCCGCCGAGTTCCTCGACCCAGCGATGCTCTGCTGCGTCCAGGAAGACCACCTGATCGCAATCCTTCTTCGCCGCCTCGGCTTGCGCCACGAGGCTGGCTGCGTAGTTTCCGCCGCATTTTGCAGCGCCGGTGCCGCCGGCGGCAGCACGGGTGTATTCGGTCTCGACCCATAGGGAGACCGCCTTCGCCCCGCCTTTGAAGTAGGCGCCGACCGGAGAGGCGATGATGCAGAAGACATATTCCTGAGCGGGACGAACGCCCAGGAACGCCTCGTTGGCGAACATGAAGGGACGAAGGTAGAGACTGGCGTCGCCGGATGGAATCCAGGCCTTGTCAACGCGGACCAGTTCTTCGACCGCCTTCAGGAAGAGTTCTTCGGGCACAGGAGGCATAGCCATGCGGGTCGCCGACTGCGCGAAGCGGCGGGCGTTCTCTTCGGGCCGAAAGAGCAGAATCCGGCCATCATCTGCCTTGTAGGCTTTCATGCCTTCGAAAATTTCCTGAGCATAGTGTAGCACGGCGCTTGCAGGATCGAGCTCCAGAGGGCGCCTCGGCGTAACCTTCGCATCGTGCCAGCCCTTGTCGGCAGTCCATCGTGCCAGGACCATATGATCCGTGAAGACCTTACCGAAGCCGGGCGTCTCCAGTGCCTGGATGCGGTCGGCGTCGGAGACGGGAGACTTGTGCAATTCGATTTTGATTTCAGGAGAGGTCGTCGTCGCGGTCATTGCTGGCACCTTGATAGTACATTGAATAGTGGCGGCGACACTACTGCCGCCGGGCTGGTTTTGGAAAGGCCTGAATCAGCCGGTTTCGGCATCGATCAGAGGAATAATCGCCTGATGTAGCTGACGTCGAGCAGCAAAATCGGATTGAGCGCCTTCGACATTGGATGGCATCCACCTCCAGTGAAATCCCGAATATCAGCGGCACTCAAACGGATTCGATTGGTTCGGGAAGTTTCATTCTTGTCGAAGACGTTCGCTCATCTCCCACCAAGGCTTGGAATATAAGACCTTCAAACTTGTCACAGGGACAAGAAAATAGGTCAGTATTGTTGACATAAATTCTCCGACATGGTCTGCTGGGGGAATAGAAAAATACGAGGAAACCCCATGCTGAACTGGGACACCATGTTTGCGTCGCGCTCGTCGCGCATGCGCGCATCCGAGATCCGTGAGCTTTTGAAGCTTCTCGACCGGCCCGACATCATCTCCTTTGCCGGCGGCATTCCTGATCCGGCGCTGTTTCCGGATCAGGAATTCAAGCAGGCCTATGCCGATATCTTCGACGGCGCCGCCGTCAATTCGGCGCTGCAATATTCGGTCAGCGAGGGCTACAAGCCGTTGCGCGAATGGCTGGTCGGGCAGATGGCGGCTCTCGGCATCCCCTGCGAGCTCGACAATGTCTTCATCGTGTCCGGTTCGCAGCAGGGTCTCGATTATCTCGGCAAGCTCTTCCTGTCGCCTCATGACACCGCGCTCGTGACGTGGCCGACCTATCTCGGCGCGCTGCAGGCCTTCAACGCCTATGAACCGGCCTACGACCAACTGACGCCGAACGGCAACCGGACGCCCGAGTCCTACCGCGCGGCCGCTTCCACTGCCGGCGGCAAGGTGAAGTTCGCCTATCTCTCCACCGACTTCTCCAATCCGACCGGCGAAACGGTCGATCTTGACGGCCGCAGGAAGGTCCTGGCGCTGGCAGAAGATCTCGACATCGCCGTCATCGAGGATGCGGCCTACCAGTCGCTGCGTTATGACGGCGATCCGATCCCGCCGATCCTGGCGCTCGAAATCGCCGAGAAGGGCCATATCAACGATACGCGCACGATCTATTGCGGCAGCTTCTCGAAGACGCTGGCGCCCGGCCTTCGTGTCGGTTTCATCGTCGCCAATGCGCCCGTCATCCGCAAGCTTGTGCTGATGAAACAGGCGGCCGACCTGCATTCTTCGACGATCAACCAGATGGCAATCGCAGATGTCGCCGAGCGCGGCTTTGACGCGCAGGTCGCCAAGATCAAGGCCGCCTACAGCCGACGCCGCGACTGCATGCTGGCCGCGCTTGAGAAATACATGCCTGAAGGCACCAGTTGGACGAAGCCGGAAGGCGGCATGTTCATCTGGATCACGCTGCCGGAGGGCATGGACGGCGCCAAGCTGCTGGCGAAATCGCTCGAAACCGCCAAGGTCGCCTTCGTGCCCGGCAAGGCGTTCTTCGCCGACGGTTCCGGCGCCAACACCTTCCGCGTCAGCTTCTCCTGCGCCAACGAGCAGATGATCGAGGATGGCATCGGCCGCCTGAGCGCGCTGATCTCGGCCGAAATCGGCGGCTGATTCCAGCCGCCCGGCTGGCAGATCAAGGCCAGGCGCCGATCAGAAGATCGTCGTCCAGCCTTCGTTCGCCGTCTCGCTCTTGCCGTAGCCGACCCGATCGGCAACGGCACCGTCGGCATTACGCAGGATGATGTCACCGCCGCGGTTGGCAAGCTGCGGGCCGCCGGCTGCGGCATCGAGCGCTATGGTGCGCAGCTCGCCTGCGCTCAGCGATCCCGACAGCGTCTGGGTCCTGCCGTTTTCGTCCTCCAGCTTCCAGCCTTCGAGCGATGCCTCCATGTCGGAGCGGTTGATGATCGTCACCGTTTCGGCCTCGGTGCCGCCTTCGCCGTTGACCGGGTTGATCAGCGCGGCGACAATGCGCAGCGACGAGGCGACGATCGGCTGCGGCCGGCGCGTGCCTTCGCCACGGCCCTGGCCGCCGCGGCTGTCGGAAACCGGATGGCCGGTTGCCGCATCGGTATTCCAGTTCTGCGACTGGAAGCAGAGGAAGATCGCCGCCCATTCGTCGGTATCGTTGAAATGGACGAGAAGGGCGCCATCCTGGTTCGGCCCGTTGGTGGCTTTGAAGCTGCCGCCGTCGCCCTGGTTCATGTGGATGTCGTGGATGCCGTTGCCCGGTTCGAAGTCGAAATATTGGTCCGGCTTGTTGTTCTCGGGGCCCCAGGCCTCGCCGAAGGCGTAGAAATGCACGTCGGAATCGGCAATGCCTTCCTGGACGATCGGCTCGATGAAATCACGCAGGTCGTTTTTCGGGCCGGATAGCTGGAAGGGTGCGACATTCATGTCCTCGCGTTCGATCATTCCGCCGCGGACATAGTCGATCGCAAGCTCCGGACGGTCCTTGCGGATATCGGTCAGGCCCATCGGCAGGGCTTCGAGCGCCTCCGTCAGCGCCGGGTGCTTGAAATCGACGATATTGGCGTAGAGCAGGTCGTGCGGCGATTCCTTGGAGCGGACGTTAAGCGCGATACGGTAGCTGATGCCGTTTGCCTCGATGCGGATTTCGATATGGGGATCGTTGTCGTCGTCGAGGGCGAGTGCGCTCGCCGTACCCTTCAGGACCTTGTAATTCTTCAGCATGGAGAACCTCGCAGGGGTGGCGGGACCTTACGGTAACACGGCGAAAGTGCATCTTTTGTGACGCCTTTCTTTCGCCGCGCAATGCTTAATTCATGATCGCCTATCGCTGGAGATGCGGGCCAAAAAGCTCGAGATCGGCTTCACTAAGCCTGTCGCTCACCGTGTTCAGCTGGTGCCAGTAGGGATAGATCACCGGCGGCAGGCTGACCGCGTCGAGGCGTTTGCGCTCCTCGTCCGTGAGTTTCAGCTCGGCGGCGGCGATGTTGTCGCGGAACTGGGCCTCGGTGCGGCCGCCGATGATGACCGAGGTCACCGCCTTGCGGCCGATCAGCCAGGCGAGCGCCACCTGTGCGGCGGAAACGCTGCGTTCCTCACCGATCGCGACCAGCGTCTCGACGATATTCCAGAGGCGGTTCTCGTCTCGGATCGGCGGTTCGGTCCAGCCGGCGAACTGGCGTGTACCTTCGGGCGCCGCCTGGTTGCGGCGATGCTTGCCGGAGAGCAGACCGCCGGCGAGCGGGCTCCAGACCAGCACGCCGAGGCCCTGGTCGATCGAGATCGGCAGCAGTTCGTATTCGGCGTCGCGGGCCTCCAGCGTATAGTGGATCTGCTGGCTGACGAAGCGCTGGTATCTCTGCTCGTTGGCGATGCCAAGCGCCTTCATGATGTGCCAGCCGGAATAGTTCGAGCAACCAACATAACGCACCTTGCCCTGCCTGATCAGGGTGTCGAGGGCTTCCATCGTCTCTTCAAGCGGCGTCTGGCCGTCCCATTCATGCACTTGGTAGAGGTCGATGACATCGGTCTTCAGGCGCTTGAGGCTCGCCTCGCATTCGCGGATCAGATGGTAGCGCGACAGGCCTTGGTCGTTCGGGCCGTCGCCCATGCTGAAGCGGGCCTTGGTGGCGAGCAACACGCCCTGCGGCCGCTTGCCGGAGAGCACATCGCCGATGATGTTTTCGCATTCGCCGTTGGAATAGGCATTGGCGGTGTCGATCAGATTGATGCCCGCATCGATGCACATATCGATCATCTTGCGCGCCTCGGAAACGCCGAGGTCGCCGACAGTCTTCGCCCAGCCGACGCCGCCGAAGGTCATCGTGCCCATGGTCAAAGTCGAAATCTTCAGGCCGGAACGGCCGAGCAGACGGTATTCCATTGAAATTCCTCCCTTTAAACAAGACTGACGTACCTCAACGCTCCGAGATAGCAATGGGTGCGTATTCACGGCTGCGTGAGGCTTAGGCGAGATACTGAGCGCCGGCATCTTCCGGCCATCTAGCGGCTATAGCCGATCCCGGGCCGAGCGGCAGATCGTACAATATGTCATCGGCTTGTCGACGGAAATTGTCTCGGCGCAGCGTCGACGTGGTGGAGGCCACGTCAGCTCTCGTGTTTGTCTTTCTTGTGAATGTTGTCGCGAAGCGAAGCGATTGTGTCTCGAATCTTGCTCACAGCCTCGGCGTCGAGATCGACAGCCTTGCCGATGCAATCGAACACATGGGAGGCACGGCTCTTGAGGGCCAGTCCTTTCTGCGTCAGGCGCAAGAGCACCTGGCGCTCATCGGCGGGATTTCGGTTGCGGGTGACGAAACCGACATTTTCCAGCCGCTTCAGCAGCGGAGTGAGGGTGCTGGAGTCGAGAAAAAGCGTCTCGCCGAGATCCTTCACTGTGCGGTCGTCGCGCGCCCACAAGGCGGTCATGACAAGGAACTGCGGATAGGTGAGTTCCAACTCGTCGAGCAGGGGACGGTAAAGCTGGTTAAAGGCGTGGCTTGCCGAATAGATCGAAAAGCAAAGCATTTCATCGATCTTGGGCACGTCAGCCAGATCATTTGATGTGGTGTCTTTCATCACGCTCTCCTTCGATCTCAATATAATTTGTGCGCGATCTGTTTGCAAGCTATTGACTCGGCGCGGGAAGCGACCTAATTAGATCGTGTACAAAGAAATCGCTGACAAATTATATACCGAACACGGGAAGCTGGAGTGGTTTGCTGCATCAACAGATGCGCAAGCAGGTGAAATTCCCTTGTGGCTCCCAATTCGGCTCCTTTGAAACTCAACCGACGAAAGGAAATAACCCAATGTTCAAGTTTGCTGCTGCCGTCGCCCTGGCGGGCGCTCTTCTTTCCGGTGCTGCCGTGGCCCAGCCGGCCAAGCCGACCGTTGTCCTCGTCCATGGCGCCTTTGCCGATTCATCCAGCTGGAACGGCGTCGTCGAAATCCTGCGCAAGGACGGCTTTTCTGTCGTGGCAGCCGCCAATCCGCTGCGCAGCGTTTCTAACGACGCTGCCTATGTCTCCGACGTGGTTGGCAGCATCGCCGGCCCCGTGGTCCTTGTGGGTCACTCCTATGGCGGCCAGGTCATTTCGACCGCGGCCAACGGCCACGACAACGTCAGGTCGCTGGTCTATGTCGCGGCCTTCGCGCCGGATGCCGGAGAATCGGTCGCAGATCTCGCCGGCAAGTTTCCGGGCGGTACGCTGAGCGGAGCGCTTGCGGCCCCGGTGAAGCTCAGTGCCGGCGGTGTCGATCTCTATATCGATCAGGCCAAGTTCCATGATCAGTTCGCCAGCGACGTGCCGGCGGAACAGGCGGCCCTGATGGCGGCTGCCCAACGTCCGGTCACCGAGGCTGCCCTGACCGAAAAATCCGGCGAGCCCGCCTGGAAGAAACTGCCGTCGTGGTTTGTCTACGGCACCGGCGACAAGAACATCCCGGCCGCAGCCCTTGGCTTCATGGCCGAGCGGGCAGGCTCCAAGCGGACCGTCGTGGTCGATGGCGCCTCCCACGTCGTGATGGTGTCGCATCCCGAGAAGGTGGCGGAATTGATCGAAGAGGCCGCAAAGTAGTATTCGATCCGAGGGGCCACGGCGCGTGAGCGCCGTGGCCGGCCGCCGCGGAGGTTTTGTCCGCGGGCCATGACCGGCTTTGCCTGCACGACGTATCGGCGGAGGTACCCGCTGATCAGCCATCTGCTTTAGTTGATCCTCAGTGAACCAACCGAGGCGAGGGTGGCGAGGTCACGACCAGTCGGTGGCAAAGTAGTCGTGCAGGGCGTGGACCAATCGCCGCGCCCTGTCACATCTCTGTCAACGACTCCTAATATGGGAGGGCGACGCAATATCGAGGACCCCTCCCATGAAAACGATCGTCTCTGCCGCAGCACTTGTCGCTGCGAGCCTGTTTGCCATTCCGGCTTCGGCCGCAAATCTCGTTCTCTACACCAGCCAGCCGAACGAAGACGCGCAGGCGACGGTCGATGGCTTCATGGCCGCCAATCCCGATATCAAGGTTGATTGGGTGCGCGACGGCACGCCGAAGATCATGGCGAAACTCCAGGCTGAAATCCAGGCGGGCAACCCGGTTGCCGACATTCTCCTCATCGCGGACGTGGTGACGCTGGAGCGTCTCAAGGAAGACGGCAAGCTCTTGGCCTACAAGTCGCCGGAAGCTGCCGAGTACGACGCCGCCCTTTATGATGCCGACGGCTATTACTATTCCACCAAGCTGATCACCACCGGCATCATGTACAACACCTCGGCCGCGACGAAGCCTACGAGCTGGAAGGACCTGACCAAGCCGGAAGCCAAGGGCCTCGTCACCATGCCGAGCCCGCTTGCCTCGGGTGCGGCCCTCATCCATGCACAGACGCTTGCCGCGGTTCCCGGACTCGGTTGGGACTTTTACAAGTCGCTTGCGGAAAATGGCGCGATCGCTGCCGGCGGCAATGGCGCTGTGTTGAAATCCGTTGCCTCGGGCGAAAAGGCTTATGGCATGGTTGTCGATTACCTGCCGATCCGTGAGAAGGCCAAGGGCGCTCCCGTCGAGTTCGTCTTCCCGAGCGAAGGCGTTTCGGCCGTCACCGAGCCGGTCGGCATCCTCGCCAGCACGAAGAACGCCGATGCCGCCAAGAAGTTCGTCGATTACGTGCTCTCCGAAAAGGGCCAGGAGGGATTCCTGAAGCTTGGCTACATCCCGGCCCGCAACGGCATGAAGCTGCCGGAAGGCTTTCCGGCGCGCGACACCATCAAACTCCTGCCGATCAAGGCGGCCGAAGCATTGAAGAATACCGACCAGGATCTCAAGACCTTCTCGGGCATCTACGGCTCGAACTGATCCTTTCATGCACGGATACATCAAAACCGGAAACAGCCAGCCCGCCTGGCTGTTTCCTTTTGTCGTCATCATCGTCCTGATCCTCAGCGTGCTGCCGCTCGCCCGCCTCGCCATGGTCGGGATAGCGGCCTTCGCCGATGGCGGGGTGATGACGGTTCTCGGCGAAGCCTCGCTCTGGTCGGCGACCTATTACACTGTTGTCACCGCCATTCTGGGCACGATCATCTCGCTCGTCATCGGCTGTCTCTTTGCCTTCTTGCTGACGCTGACCGATATCCGCGCCAAGGGGCTGCTCAGCTTCTTCTTCGTGCTGCCGATGATGATCCCACCGCAGGTGACGGCGCTGGCCTGGGTGCAGATGTCAGGCCCCTCCAGTCCGCTGTTGAAGGCGCTGCATATCGCCCCGCCGCTCGGCTCGCCGCAGCCGCTCTATTCGGTGGGTGGCATCGCGCTGCTCTATGGCGTGCAGCATGCGCCGCTGGTCTATCTGGCGCTTCGGGCCGGGCTGATGACGCTGCCGCGCGACGGCGTCGAGGCAGCACGGCTTTCCGGCGCCTCCAGCTTGCGGGTATTCCGTGACATCATCCTGCCGCTCTCGCTGCCCGGCATCATCGCGGGTGCGGCAATCTCCTTCGTCTCCTGCACCGGCAATTTCGGCATTCCCGCCATTCTCGGCATTCCGGCCTCGATCTACACGCTGCCGACGTTGATCTTCACGAAGTTTTCCGCTTTCACCAGCCGCACCTTCGGCGACGTCGCCGTGCTCTCGGCGATCATCGCCATCATCTCGGTCGCCGGCCTAATGATCCAGGACCGGGCGCTGCGCGGTCGCGACTACCGCGTCATCGGGCTATCTGGCGCGAGCGCGGCCTTCGAGCTCGGCGGCTGGCGCCTCTTCTTCACACCACTCGTCTGGACGATCCTGTTCTTCATGCTGGCCGCACCCTTCTTCGCGCTTGTCGCCGGCGCGCTGGTGCCGGCATATGGCGTGCCGCTCACCTTCAAGACCATGTCGCTGCATGCCTTCGAGGAGATCCTATTCCGGCAGGCGGTAACGCGCACCGCCTTTATCAATTCACTGTCGCTTGCCGCCGCGACTGCGCTTGGTCTCCTCGTGGTGACAGTGCTTGCGGCCTACACATTGACGCGGCGCAAGGATGCAGCTTCCCGCATCGTTTCCAGTCTGATCGAGATACCCTATTCGCTGCCCGGCATAGTCATGGCGGTCTGCTTCATCCTGGTGTTCGCTGCACCGATCCCCATCCTCCACGTCTCGCTCTACGGCACGATCTGGATAATCCTGATCGCCTATTTCTCCTCGTTCTTCGCCGTCAGCCTGAAACCCGTGGTCAGCGCCTTTCACCAGCTCGATCCAGCGCTGGAAGAGGCGGCGCGGCTTTCCGGGGCCGGCTTCTTCCGCCGGCTTGCCGATATCATCGTGCCGCTGATTGCGCCGGCCGCCGGCGCCTCGGTCATCCTGGTCTTCCTGATCGCCTGCAACGAGCTGACGATCTCGGCGCTGCTCTGGTCTGCCGGCACCCAGACGCTCGGCGTCGCCATCTACAATCTCGATGACAGCGGCAGCTCGGACCTTGCTTCGGCGCTCTCGGTGCTCGTCGTCCTTATGGTCGTCGTGCTGATGCTACTGCTCGAACTTCTGGCAAAACGACTGCCGAAAGGAGTGGTCCCATGGCGAGGCTGATCCTCAACCAGCTCGGCAAGGATTTCGGCACCGGGCGCGCCGCCGTCAGCGGTTTTTCGCTCGATGTACGCGAGGGCGGTTTCCTGGCGTTGCTCGGGCCTTCCGGTTGCGGCAAGACGACAGTGCTGCGGATGATCGCCGGTTTCGAGACGCCGAGCGACGGCTCGATCCATCTCGGCGAGAGATTGCTTGCCGATGCCGCGCAATCGCTGCCGCCGGAAAAGCGCAACATGGCGATGGTCTTTCAGTCCTACGCGCTGTGGCCGCATATGAGTGTTGCCGACAATGTCGGATATCCTCTCAAAGTGCGCGGCATCTCGGGCGAGGCCTACCGGGCGAAAGTGCGCGACGCGCTCGGCACCGTCCGGCTCGCCGACTACGCCGAACGGCGCCCGGCCGATCTCTCCGGCGGCCAACGCCAGCGTGTGGCGCTCGCCCGCTGCCTGGTGACATCGCCTGACGTGGTGCTGCTCGATGAGCCCCTTGCCAATCTCGACCGGCACTTGAAACAGGAGATGGAGGAGACTTTTCGCGAGTTCCACCAGCGCTCGGGCGCGACGATGATCTACGTCACCCACGACCAGAGCGAGGCGATGGCGCTTGCGACCGACGTCGCCGTCATGTCGGAGGGTCGGCTGCTGCAGGTGGCGCCGCCCGCCGAGATCTATGCGCGGCCTGAAGGGCGCATCGTCGGCGGCCTGATCGGGCGGGGCGCGATCCTGACGCTGCCGGTGATGGGCATCGAGCGCCATCTGGAATGGGACGAGCTTGAGGACACGCTGCAGGCGGCCAACACCGATGGCGCCGATATTCTCGTGCGGCCGGAAGATGTGATCATCGGCGGCGAGGGCGCGCGCGCGACCGTCGAATCCGTGCTTTTCGAGGGCGAGCGTTATGCTGTGAAACTCACGCTCGGCAACAGTCAAACGCTGCGCGCCTTCAGCCGCGTGGCTGTCGTGCCGGGCGAGGCGGTTCGTGTTGTCATCCGCACCGCGTGGCGGCTTTGAGGAAGGCGCTAGACTTCCACGGTGACACCAGTTGAAGCCCGACGATATGAGGTTGAAAGTCGTCGGTGCCTTCTTTCGAATCGCCAAAAAGTTGAATATCCCCGGTCTGGT
This sequence comes from Rhizobium sp. WYCCWR10014, assembly GCF_001657485.1. Classification (GTDB taxonomy): domain Bacteria; phylum Pseudomonadota; class Alphaproteobacteria; order Rhizobiales; family Rhizobiaceae; genus Rhizobium. The sequence continues at coordinate 74,772 of NZ_LXFU01000037.1, read as the reverse complement.
AATCCGTGATGGAAGCAACCGGTTAAATTACGACGAGCGCTATGGGTCAAATAAAGCCCGCGCGACAATCATTTATTGAGGGACCATACTCGCATGCCAATCCAAGTAAGGCGTATCCGATCCGTTTTCGTCCTTTCAGCAGTTCTTTTAACTGCCGGGAGCGTTCTTCAGGGCTGCCCATCTTTAGAGCGGCAGAAACGGGGCGACGAATGGAAAACCCGAACCTTTAGGCCAAGTGAATTACATGGCAGTTCGAGCAACGGGAGCTCGTCGAGCAGTTCTGATGGCGGGCACAGCCAACCTCACGATGGCGCCACCTCAAGCCCGCCCGGCGGGATCTAAGCGCCGCTGAAAAACGCGTCGAGGCGACCTGTTCGCCGGCGTGCCTTGCCTTGTGGCTCGGATAGCCGTTGCTTTGGCTTGGCCGGCTTATTCGTTCTCCGAACACTGCCAGCGGATGACACGGCAGCTGCCGGTTTGCTTTCTGCAGCTGCGGATTGCCTGGCGCTGGGCCTGGCGGCCATCATAACCCCAGCCGGAGCCCCAGCCGCCGCGATGACCGACGGCTACCGCGCCGCAGCCATTGCGGAACCAGATAGCGATTCGACAATCGTTGGCGCTGCTGTCGCAATTGCGCCGGGCAACGGTTTCGGCGTCGCCGCGGTTGGCATGAGCATAGGACCAGCCGATGGCGCTGGTCGACGGCGAGTAAGCGATGGCGCCGTGGGTGTCGGCAAGGGGCACGCCGGCGAGGGACGTCAGAACCGCAAACGATGCAAGAATCCGCTTCATGAAATGCCCCCCGCGCCGGAACGACGATTGTCCTCTGCGGAGAACTATCCGAGGCTTGCGGCGGAATGTCTGCGGCCCAAGTCACAAGCAATCGTCTCTGGGACTCCAAGAGGAGTGATTATTCGCATATTTCTCGGCCCTGCCATCTTTTCCCGCGGCTATTGCCGGATAAGGTACTGCCCGCAACCGGATCCTTCCCATGTCGCTTCGCCTCGCCACCTTCAATGTCGAAAATCTTCTCACCCGTTTCGATTTCACCGGCTTCCGAAACCAGCTGCGCCAGGACCGCGTCATCAAGCTTTTCCAAGTGTCGAGCGAGGGTGTGTACCAGCAGCTCGAGCAGGCGCGGGTGATCGCTGCGACCGACGACACGCGGCAGATGTCGGCCCTTGCGATCGCCGACGCGGACGCTGATATCCTCTGCCTGCAGGAAATCGACAACATGGCTGCCCTTCAGGCCTTCGAATACGGCTATCTGTTCCGCATGGTCGGAAATGGCTACCGCCAGAAATATCTGGTCGAGGGCAATGACAGCCGCGGCATTGATGTTGCCGTCCTGATGCGCGAGGAAACGCGCGACGGCCAGAAGATCGAACTCCGGGATATCAGAAGCCATGCGATGACGACCTATCGCGATCTCGATCTCTTCAATGAGGAGCTGGCACTCACCAACCGCATCGACGACAAGATCTTCAAGCGCGACTGCCTGGAGCTCGACCTTCTGATCGGCGGCCGGCCGTTTTCGCTCTACGTCGTGCATTTCAAGTCGATGGGCAATCCGCGCGACGGACTGGACGGGCGGCAATCGACCATGCCGATCCGCCGCGCCGAGGCGCGCGCCGTGCGCCGCATCATCGAGGATCGCTTCGGTGCGGATCAAGCCGGCACGAAGAGCTTCGCCATCTGCGGAGACATGAACGATTATCAGGAGCGTGTCGATGTCATCGGCCGCCGGGGCACCGGCTATCGCTTCGAACATCAGAACGAGGCCGAAAGCGCGCTCGACGTTTTCAGTAGCGACGGCTTTGCCGAAAATGTCGTGCGCCGCCGTGAGCCCCTCGACCGCTGGACGCTCTATCACGCCCGCGGGCCACAGGAGCAGTGGCTTTGCCAACTCGACTATCTCTGGCTTTCGCCAGCACTTGCCGCCCATAATGCCGGCCGCCTGCCCGAAATCATCCGCAGCGGCCAGCCCTACCGCACCATCTTCCCGCCGGGGCAGGAGGTGGAGCGTTATCCGCGCACCGGCTGGGACAGGCCGAAGGCGTCCGATCACTGCCCCGTCGTCATGACACTGGATCTCCCATGAATGCAAATTTGAACGCGAATTTCACCAACATCAATTTTTCCGATGATTTTGCCGGCTGGCCGCCGGAGGCGACGGTCTTCCCGATTGCCGGCGTGGATCTGCGCATTCTGCCCGGTCCTCATCCTTTGGTCGCCGCCGAGGAAGCGGCGATCCGGGAGAACTGGGGCAGGGAGACTGCTGCCAATCCGGCGCTGTTCGACGGGCGCATGGTATTCCAGCGATTGGTATCGCTCGGTGAAGACGGGATTGCCGGCGAGGGCCACGTCATTCCCTTTTCCGCTTTCATGTGGTGGCGCCGGCAGCCGCAGCGCCAGGGCGGCATTCACATCTTCGCTTATCCGGTGCTCGAGACCTCCGACGGCGCACTGGTGGCGATCCGCATGGGCGCCCATACCGCCAATCCCGGCCAGGTCTATTTTGCTGCCGGCTCGCTGGAGCCGGAGGATATCGTCGACGGGCGTTGCGACATCGAGGCGAACATGCGCCGCGAGGTCCATGAGGAGACCGGGCTCGATCTTGCCGAATCCGTCGCGGGCGAGGGGCTGTTCGCCACCCATAACAAGCGCACGGTGACACTGCTGCGGCTCTTCCGCTTCGACATGACGGCGGACGAGATGATCGAGCGGATCGAGCGGCATATGCTCGTCGCCGAGGACCAGGAGATCGCGGGTGCGGCGGGAATCCGCTCGGCCGATCACTCGGCGCACCCCTATAATAACGCCATGCTGCCTGTGATCGACTGGTATTTCGGCAAGGCCGACCGGCGTTGATCTATACCGCCTAAAACCCTGTAGCGTTTTGGGATAACGACATGCATCACGTAAAGATCGAAAGCGCGTCATGTGAATCCGGTTGACGTGATGCGTTTTAGCGCCTTGCACTCGCTCGCCCGGTCGGGCAGGTTGGCGGCCGCGATGACGATTCAAGGAGGCCGATGTGGCGCGAAGCTACAGCGTCTATGACGTGTTCACCGATCGAAAGCTTGCGGGCAACCCGCTGGCAGTGATCTTCGACGGAGACAATCTCAGCGACGAGGCAATGCAGGCGATCACCCGGGAGATCAATCTCTCGGAGACGGTCTTCGTGCAGCCTTCGACCAACCCCGCCTATGCGGCGCGTCTGAGGATATTCACGCCCGGGCGCGAGCTGCCGTTTGCCGGCCATCCCACGGTCGGCACGGCGGTGGCGCTGGCCGAACGAGCGCACGGTGCTGCGACACGCGATCTCGTCACGGTGCTCGAGGAAAATGTCGGGCCGGTGCGTTGCGCGGTGCGGCTGAGAGAGGGCGAGGCGAGCTTTGCCGAATTCGACCTGCCGCGCAAATCGCAGCCGGCCATCATGCCGCTCGACAAGCTCGGCATCGCCGATGCGCTATCGCTGAAGGTGACCGAGATCGGTTTCGAAAATCACGTCCCGTCGGTCTGGAGCGCCGGCGTTCCCTTCCTGCTCATTCCGGTGCACGATGTCGGAGCCACGCAGCGGGTGGAATTCGATCCGCAGCTCTGGGAAAAGATCGTGCCCTTCGTCGATGGCGCGCTTGCCTCGGCTTATGTCTATTGCCGCGGCGGCGTCAACCACGTGGCAAAGTTCCATGCGCGCATGTTCGCAAGCGGCATGGGCATCGTCGAAGATCCGGCCACCGGCTCGGCGGCGGCCGCACTCTCCGGCGCGATCCACCATTTCGACCGGCTGACAGACGGGCATCACCCGATCATGATAGAGCAGGGCGTCGAGATGGGCCGCCCATCCTTTATCCACCTGCATATCGATGTCGAAGGCGGGGCGATCTCCAACGCGCGGATCGGCGGCCAGGCAGTGCGGCTGGCCAGCGGCACGCTCGACCTTTGATTTCACCAGACCGCCGCGCGTCCGACAGGACGCGCTATCACTTTGAATTGGCGCATAATCCTTCGCGAAAATCGATTCCGATTTTCGGGGTTATGTGCTGCATTTCAGCCATGCCGAAAAATCTTCGCGATTAACCAAAGAAATTTCGCCTATGCGCTGGACAAGCCTGCCGATCCTGTTTATACGCCCCGTCACACCGCGCAGCCAAGCGCGAACGGGTGATTAGCTCAGTTGGTAGAGCAGCTGACTCTTAATCAGCGGGTCGTAGGTTCGAGCCCTACATCACCCACCAAATCTCTTGAAAAGATTGATGTATTCGAATACAGGCCGGATTTTCCGGCCTGCTGGAAGCAGGCGGCATCGCTAGCCTTGCCCAAAGGGTTGGCCGCAGTGATCTGCGCGCTCTAGTTTCCCTCACACACACTGGGAGGGTCCCATGAGAGGCGTCATTCTAATCGTTGCCTTGTCTCTGCCGTTACCGGCCTTTGGCGCAGGCGTCATGAACGTCAAAGCGAGCGAGCATAGCTGCAGCGAGCTTACGCAGATCATCCGCCAGAACAAAAAGGTCTTTGTCCGCGTCGGTTTCGGCGGCCGCAGTTTCCGTTATCCGCCCGCCCAATGCAGCATGGGGGATAAGCGCACCACGACCAGTTTGCGCGATGCCGAGGGAAAGCAGTGCATTCTCGATTATGCCTGCGTCTTTGACCCTGCGTCGCCTTATAATTTTCCCTAGCGCATCGTGTTTTGTGCGTTCGAAAGGACGCACGGCGTTCTAAGCGCTTCCGGTTGAGACAGGGAGCGAGCGGGAAGTGCATGCGGCGGCGCTCAGGCGTACAGTTCGGAGGGTTTCCGGACTGGCGGCATGGGGTGCTATGCCCTAACTTCGCTCTCTCACATTCAGGAGTTTCCATGAAAAGCGTTGTTCTGGCCGTCGCACTGTTGTTTCCGTCCGTGGCTCTTGCCGTCGAGGCGGTAGAGATCAATGCCAGGGACCACAGTTGCGAAGAGCTTGCGCAGATCATCCGCAAGGACAAGGCGGTTTTTGTGCGGATGGGCTTTGGTGGCCGCAGCTTCCGTTATCCGCCGGCCAGGTGCAATCTCGGCGACAAGTACGACACCGCAAGGGTGAGGGATGCCAATGGCAAGCTTTGCCTCCTCGACTACGAGTGCGTGTACGATCCGCAGTCCTTCTATAACAGGATTCCCAAATAATACCCGATCCAGGCGTTGCCAGCAGCCTGTTCGGCATGGATGACGAGGTCAAGAAAAAAGGCCGGGCGAAACTCGCACCGACCTTCCTCGATCAGTCTCGATAACGGCTGCCAGTACCTCCGTGGTCAGCCGTCAGAGACAGATTTAGTATCCCTTAAATAGGGTTTGCTTAAAAAATCTTCAAGAGCTCGCAGCAGAAAGGAAGCCGGCACAGGGCCGGCTTCTTCTGACCGAGCAGCGATTACTGCTGTGCAGGGGCAGCCGGCGGAGTGGCCGGTGCTGGTGCCGGTGCCGGTGCCGGCGTTGCACTGTTGTCAGTCGGAGCGATCGGCTTGGCCGGCGCCGGCTCTGATTGGGTTGTGGAGGCTGTCGTGTCCGGGGATGTGCCGGGGGTGCTCCACTGCGAATAGGCGAATGCAGCGACAGCGATCACGGCCAATGCAGCGACCCAGACGACCCACGTATTACTGCTGCGCGCGCTCGGCGTGGTGCGCAGATCCAGATTTGGGTTCAGCGGGCGGTTCGGGTCGTTGGCATTATTGGGGTCGTACGTCATGGTACTTTCTCCTCTTTCGGTGACAGAAGAATGCAGAAGTGGGCATTTTGTTCCGTTCTGGGCCGAAGCGCTTGTGCTGACTGGGTTTTCGTACTCACTATTCTCGCTTTACTGGCGCTCCGTGCATTCGCGGGCTTTGCCGTTCACTCCTCATCTGCTTGCGGTCGACCGGCAGAGACCCGATGGTAGAGCTGTCGGCTGATCGGACAGCAAGCCGCCATGGCGCAATGCGCTTGACACCACAGGGTCTGTTTGCGAATGATTTCTGCATGGGGTCGCGATCACCCCACGAGGCGTCATGCTGAAGAATCGCGTCCAGTAAAACCGATCAACGGAGGGACGCGTCATGCCGTCATTTCTCGAAATTTCCCCTGACAAGCTCAACCGCCTCATTGGAACCCCCGGTGCGCCTTGCATTATCGACGTTCGCACCGAGGAGGACTTCGCGCTCGATCCGCGTTTGGTGCCTGGCTCGATCCGCCGGGGCCATGCCGAGGTCGGGTCCTGGGCGGGCAGCGTCGATGGCGATTCCGTCGTCGTGGTCTGCCAGAAGGGCAGCAAGCTCAGCCATGGCGTCGCCGCCTATCTCCGCCATGCCGGGATCGACGCCGAGAGCCTCGAAGGCGGCTTCGAAGGCTGGATCACAGGTGGACTGGCTGTGCCCGAGAAAAAGCTGCCGCGCCGCGACGCGGAGGGACGCACCGTCTGGGTGACGCGGGCGCGGCCGAAGATCGACCGCATCGCCTGCCCCTGGCTGATCCGGCGCTTCGTCGATCCGAGCGCCGTGTTCCTGTTCGTGCCGGCGCCCGAGGTTTTGGCCGTCGGCGAGCGCTTCGGGGCGGTGCCCTTCGATATCGATGACGTGTTCTGGAGCCATCGCGGCGAACTCTGCACCTTTGATGTCATGGTCGAGGAGTTCGGGCTGGCATCGGAGCCGCTCCTGCGCCTGGCGCGGATCGTCAGGGCGGCGGATACCGCAAGACTCGATCTCGCGCCCGAGGCGGCGGGCCTGCTGGCCGCCTCGCTCGGCCTCTCCAGGATGTATTCCGACGATCTGGAACAGCTCGAAGCCGGGATGCTTCTCTACGACGCCTTCTTCCGCTGGTGCCGCGATGCGACTGAGGAAACCCACAACTGGCCGGTGCCGAAGAAGAGAGCATGAGATGGTCGAGATGACGGATAATGCGTCCGGCAGCAAAATGGCGGAGGAAGACGCGGGGCATCATCACGGCGTTTCGTTTGGCGAAGCCTTCAGGGTGTGGCTGCGTGTTGCCGCCCTGAGTTTTGGCGGGCCCGCCGGCCAGATCGCGGTCATGCACCGGATCATCGTCGATGAGAAGCGTTGGATCGGCGAGCACCGTTTTCTGCATGCGCTGAACTATTGCATGCTGCTTCCCGGACCCGAGGCGCAGCAGCTCGCCATCTATATCGGCTGGCTGATGCATCGGACAGTGGGCGGTCTCGTCGCCGGCCTGCTGTTCGTGTTGCCGGGCTTCCTGTCGATCCTCTGTCTCAGCTACATCTACGCGGCTTACGGCAATGTCGGCATCGTCGCCGGCCTGTTCTTCGGGCTGAAGGCAGCGGTGCTTGCCGTCGTCGCGCAGGCCGTCATCCGCATCGGCGGCCGCGCGCTCAAGAATCGCGTCATGGTCGGTATCGCGGCCGCGGCCTTCATCGCCATCTTCTTTCTCCATGTACCGTTCCCGCTGATCGTACTCGCGGCCGGCATTGCGGGATTCCTCGGCGGCAGGTTCGGGGTTGCCGCCTTCCAGACGGGCGGCGGCCACAAGGCCGGGAGCGGCCCGGTGCTGTCGGATGCCGAGTCGGCGCTCGGCGAAGGCATACCGGCGCATGCGCGCCCGAATCTCGCCTGGTCGCTGCGCATCTCGGCCGTGCTGATCGCCCTTTGGCTCGCTCCACTTGCGGCGCTTTACGCAACCTTCGGTGCTGACAATGTCTTTACCGAGATCGGCCTGTTCTTCAGCAAGATGGCGGTCGTCACCTTCGGCGGGGCCTATGCCGTGCTTGCCTATGTCGCGCAGGAGGCCGTGCAGCATTTCGGCTGGCTGAAACCCGGCGAGATGCTGGATGGTCTCGGCATGGCCGAGACGACGCCGGGGCCGCTGATCATGGTCGTTCAGTTCGTCGGCTTCATGGGCGCCTACCGGGATCCGGGAGCACTGAACCCGATGCTTGCTGCAACCCTTGCTGCGATACTGACGAGCTGGGTCACCTTCGTGCCCTGTTTCCTGTGGATCTTCCTCGGCGCGCCGTTCATCGAAAAACTGCGCGGCAACATTGCGCTCGCCGGCGCGATGTCGGCCATAACGGCGGCGGTAGTCGGGGTCATCCTCAACCTTGCTATCTGGTTTGCCCTGCACACGCTGTTTGCCGAGGTTGCGACCGTCCGCCTTGGCGGCTTGCGGCTCGATATTCCCGTGCTGCAATCGGCCGTGCCGGCGGCAATGGCGCTGTCTGCCGCCGCGGCGATAGCGATCTTCCGCTTCAAGGCTTCCGTGATCGCGACGCTGCTAGCCTGCGCAGCCGCGGGAATGCTCTGGACCCTGGCGGTCGGCTAGGCCTCCGCCCCATCCGTGGAAATGCGCGTCGCGAGCATCTTGTCGATACGCATGCCGTCCATGTCGAGCACTTCGAAGCGCCAGTTATCGAAGACGAAGGTTTCGCCGGCTTCGGGGATGTGCTGGAGTTGATGCAGCGCGAAGCCCGCCAGCGTATGGAAATCGGCATCCGGACGATCGCGCAGGCCCAGCCGTTCGAAGGCGTCGAAGGCCGGCATCATCGCATCGATCAAGAGCGACCCGTCTTCCCTGACGACGATGTCGGGCTCTTCGTTGGATCCCGGCAGGTCGCCGGCGATGGCTTCGAGCAGGTCGGTCTGGGTGACGATGCCTTCGAGGCTGCCATATTCGTCGATGACGATGGCGAGGCGAACGGGTGAGGCCTTGAAGCTGTCGAGCACGCGGACGACCGAGGTGCCCTCATGCAGCACCAGCGGCTGCTTGATCACCTCCATCGGCCGGACCTTGCCGCCGTCGAGAACCTGGTCGAGAAGATCCTTCTTTAACACCATGCCGATCGGCTCGTCGATCGAGCCGCGGGCGACCAGCAGTTGTTCGTGGCTGCATTCGCGGATGGTCTTCAGGATCTCGGCCTCGCTGTCATCGGCGTCGAACCATTCGATGTCGAGACGCGGGGTCATGATGTCGGAGATCGGCCTGTCGCCGATGTTGAACACCCGCTCGACGAGCTGCTGCTGCACCTGGTTGAGTAGGCCGGCCTCCTGGCTTTCGGCGACCAGCAGCTTGAGCTCCTGCGGCGAATGGAACGACGATTCCCCGGTTCCGGCGCGAAGACCGACGCCCCGCAGCACCATGTTGCCCATGCCGTTCAGGACAAAGATCGCCGGCTTGAACAGCACCAGGAACAGACCGAGCGGGCGCACCACGGCAAGCGAAGTGGCCTCGCTGCGCTGAAGCGCCAGGCTCTTCGGTGCGAGCTCGCCGAGCACGATATGCAGGGCCGTGATGATGATGAAGGCGATGACGACGGCAACAGTATGCGCGCCCGCCGTCGCCCATTGCCCGGGCAGCCAGGACAGCAGCGGCTCGATCAGGTGGGCAAGCGCCGGTTCGCCGACCCAGCCGAGGGCGAGCGACGAGATGGTGATGCCGAGCTGGGTGGCTGCAAGGTTGGAGTCGAGATTGTCGACGGCGCGCTGAAGTGCCGAGGCGTTCATGCGGCCTGCCGCAGCGAGTTCGGCGACGCGGCTACGCCTGACCGACACCAGGGCGAATTCGGCGGCAACGAAGAAGCCATTGGCGGCGACGAGAAGAAACACGGCTAGTATCCCAACATAGTCGGAGAGCCCGCCGGCGGAATCGGACATGTTTTCCCTGCCTTCGAATTGATGGGAATCTGAAACTACACGCTCGCACACCGGTGGCAAGGCGTTCCGGCTAGTCCTGGGGCGAGAGATGCCGAAGCCGGGCTGCCGTAATCGAAATACTGCGTCGGGTTGCGATGCTGGCCGCAAAATGCGTGGCAAACCGCGATGCGAAGCGTAAAACGCGTGGTGAACCGCACGACCGACGTCGCCCCATTCACCTCTTGGGCGCTTCGAAGAGCTCGATCGGGTTTCCGGCCGGATCATCGACCAGGATCTGCTTGCCGCCGATGCCCTGCACGATCTCGTTGCGGAAGCGCGCACCGGCTTGGCGCAGGGCGGTGACTTTCGCCTCCAAGTCTCCGACCTCGATCTGGATACGATTCCATCCGCCGGGCTCCGGCTTTCGCCCGTCGGGCATTGCTTGAGCTGCTCCGCCCGGTCCCGTCATGCCGCTGACGAACAGACGAAAACCGTCCCTGGTCAGGATGGCGAAACTCGGTGCGGGACGAAGCGCGACGGAGAAGCCGAGATGTCTCGTGTAGAATTCCACCGCGGCGTCGACGTCGTCGACGATGTAGCGCATGCTGATACCGGGCATGTTTTCCTCCATTGTGGTCGTCGTTGTCTTGATCTGATCGTCCCCTCACGGGACATGTAGAATTCTCCTGTTCCCGAGATGCGTCGCTTCGAAACTCGATTATGCGCCCGTTTCAAATTTTTATGCATCTCTTGGCGCGCTGAGCACCTTTGGGCGAGACTAGATCGAATAGAGAGGATGCCGCCTGCCGCCAGCAGCAGGACAACCCTCCACGGCGGCGCCTTCCAGGCGATGAGCAGCAGAGGCCGAAGGGCTTCAGAAGACGAAGCCAACCGGTGGCGCCAAAACCTCGAGCGCTGAGTATAAGTTTAATCTAAAGTACAAGCTTCGAGCCGTAGCTATTGGATTCCATTACGAAAGTTTAATTTTTATTTCAGTTTCGGTTCATCTTTTCGGCCCTAGTTTGGTCACGTGCCCAACATGAGGACCCCCACATGAAAAAGATTTTTGCAGCTCTTCTTTCCGCCTCCTTCCTTCTTTCTCCGATGGTTGTTTCCCAGGCCAGCGCCGACGATCATCGCCGTCCGCCGGTCGTCGTGCAGAAGAAGGTGGTCGTCAAGAAGACGGTCGTCCGGTCGCATTGGAAGAAGGGATACCGCGTCAATGCCAGCGAACGTCGCCGGTTCTCCAATGTCAACGACTACCGCCGCTACCGGCTGGCGCCTCCGCCGCGCGGTTATCGCTGGGTGCGGGCCGACAATGACTACCTGCTGATCGGCGTCACCAGCGGCATCATCTCCAGCATTATTGCCGGACGCTGATCGGTCGATAGATCGGGAAAGGGCGGCTTCGGCCGCCCTTTTTGACTCTGGGAGGGCGTGTAGCCGTTTCGCACCCTTCCTCCTCCTTCATTCCTGTGACGAGCATAGGAATGAAAGGGAGGAGGAAGGGCCGGCGGCGGTTATGACCTGCTTTAGGATTGCCTGCGTGAAGGCATGACCCGTTCAGCAATGATGTCGAGAAAACCTCTTGGTCTTCCGATTTCAGCGTCGGTATCCTCCTCGTGCGTCAGCGGATGAAGCCCTTCGATCGGCGGCAGCGGTTCGCATTCGGTACAGACGCAGAGATAGCGTTTGATTGCCTTCGCCTTCATGCCGCCTGCCTGTTCCAGTTGGCGAAAGGATCAGGCAGGTGGCGCCAACGCTCGGGCGCGAAGGCGTCTGTCCTGATAAGACAGGCGTCCAGTTCCTTCCTGATCCAGGCTTCGTCCATCGGATCGGCGCCGATGAAGACGATTTCCTGGCGGCGGTCGCCCCAGACGGGGTCGAGGTAAGGGCCGATGGCGCGCATGAAGGCCGGTTCCTCAGGCCATTGTTCGCGGGGTACGGCCGCCCACCAGAGACCCATCTTACCGGTGCGCACGATCGCGCCCGCCTGGCTGATCTCGCCGACATGGTGCGGGCGCGTCGCCAGCCAGAAGAAGCCCTTGGCGCGCACTACGCCTGGCCATGTCCGATCGAGGAAGGCCTGCAGCTTTGCCGGATGGAAGGGCCGCTTCTCGCGATAGACGAAGGAGCGAATGCCATATTCCTCGGTCTCCGGCACGTGATCGCGGAAACCGTGCAATTCCTTGTACCAGAGCGGATGGGTCTCGGCCTTGTCGATATCGAAGCGGCCGGTGCCGAGCACGTCTTTCAGGGCGATCTTGCCGAAATCCGCCTCGATCAGCTTCGCATCCGGGTTGAGGCCGGTGATGATCTTGCGCGCGGCGTCGCGTTCTTCATTGGTTGCCGTGCCGATCTTGTTCAGCACCACGACGTCGGCGAATTCGATCTGCTCGACCAGCAGGTCGACGATGGTTCTGTTGTCGCCGTCGCCGGCCGTTTCTCCGCGGTCGGCGAGGAAATCGGCCGAGGCATAATCGGCAAGCAGATTGGCGGCGTCGACGACGGTCACCATGGTGTCGAGCCTTGCGACGTCGGAAAGGCTTCGGCCATTCTCGTCGCGAAATTCGAAGGTGGTGGCGACGGGCAGGGGCTCGGCGATGCCGGTCGATTCGATCAAGAGGTAATCGAAGCGGCCCTGATCGGCGAGCTGGCGCACCTCCTTCAGCAGATCGTCGCGCAGCGTGCAGCAGATGCAGCCATTGGTCATCTCGACGAGCTGTTCCTCGGTGCGGGAGAGATTGGCGCCGCCGTCGCGCACCAGGGCGGCATCGATATTCACCTCGCTCATGTCGTTGACGATAACCGCGACGCGTAAACCTTCGCGATTGGTCAGCACGTGGTTGAGCAGCGTCGTCTTGCCGGCGCCGAGGAAGCCTGAAAGCACCGTGACGGGAAGTCTGTTGTCCATGGGAACCTCATCAGATTCGTATTTAATGTTATATCATTACATTTGATGTGTCGAAAAAAGGCGGAACGGGGTTGTCCGCCTTTTTCCGCCTCAGCTCTCCTGGAGCGTCGCGTGTCCGGCAGGACGCGCGGAGCGGCGCATGAGTGTCATGCGCTGGAGAGGCAGTCCTTCATGCTGTTGGCGATGCCGCGCATGAGGTTGAAGTAGAGATCGGGACCGGCCTTCAGTGTTGCCGCTTCTGGATCGAGCACGCCTGATTTGGCGCGCGTGCCTTCGATGATCACATTGACGAGGCGCGGCTCGAATTGCGGTTCGGCAAAGACGCAAGTTGCGCCGAGTTCGCCGACCTTGCGGTGGATTTCCGAAACGCGCTCGGCGCCGGGAATAGTTTCCGGGCTGACGGTAATCGAGCCGGCGACGCGGATGCCGTAGCGGTGCTCGAAATACTGGTAGGCGTCGTGGAAGACGATGAAGGGCTTGTCTTTGACGGGAGCGACCATGCCCTTGATCTCGGTATCGAGCGCATCCAGCTTGTCGTCCAGCGCCTTGGCGTTGCCCTGATAGGTCAGTGCATTGGCGGGGTCGGCGGCAACCAGCGTCGTGGTGATCATTGCCGCCATGGCCTTGGCATTCATCGGGTCGAGCCAGAGATGCGTGTCGAAGGCGCCGTGGTCGTGGTCAGCTTCGGCGTGATCGTGTTCGTGCTCCGGGGCGGCGGAAGCACTGTCGTGCTGACCGGAAGCACTTTCGTGCACCGGGGCGTCATCATGCGGCTCGAAGGCGCCGCCTTCGCGGAAGGGCAGCTTGACGAGACCGGGCGCATCGTCGAGGGCCGCGATGCTGGCATCCCGGCCCAACGCCTGCAACGGCTTTTCGAGGAAGGCCTCGAGACCGGGGCCGACCCAGAAGATCACCTTGGCGTCCTGCAGGGCGCGGGCATTCGATGGCTTCAGATTGTAGGTATGCGGGGAGGCGGCGCCATCGACGATCAATTCGGGTTCGCCGACACCCTGCATGATCGCCGAAACCAGCGAATGGATCGGCTTGATCGAGGTGACGACGATGGGCGCATCGGCTGCCCGCATGGTGCCGGAAAAGAGCAGGGTGGGGATCGCCAGGACCGGGATTGCGAGGGCCGGCATTCTGAGGGCCAAGATTTTGAGGGCGGGCCCCAAGGCGCGTTTCATCAATATGCTCCGCTTGAATTGCAATTGTTATGTTATTACATCAATTGCGTTATGCTATAACGTGTGCAATAGCAGGACGCAACAGCACTTTCGGAAAATTTGATGCTCTCTCCCGCAAAGGCCCCCGCTGGTATCAGGGCCGAACCGCTGGTTTCGCTTGAAGATGTCGGCATTCTGCGCAACGGCCGCTGGCTGGTGCGCGGTGTCGATTTTTCCGTCTCGCGCGGCGAGATCGTTACGCTGATCGGGCCGAACGGCTCGGGCAAATCGACCAGCGCCAAGGCGGCGATCGGTGTGTTGAAGCCCGACGAGGGCAGGGTGGAGCGCAAAGCCGGCCTCAAGGTCGGCTATGTCCCGCAGAAGCTCACGATCGACTGGACGCTGCCGCTTTCGGTGCGCCGGCTTATGACGCTGACCGGACCGCTTCCGGAGCGTGATATGCTCTCGGCGCTCGAATCCGCCGGCATCGCCCATATGCTCGATGCCGAGGTCCAGCACCTCTCCGGCGGCGAATTCCAGCGGGCGCTGATGGCCCGGGTGATTGCCCGCAAGCCCGATCTGCTGGTCCTCGACGAGCCGGTGCAGGGGGTCGATTTTTCCGGCGAGATCGCCCTCTACGACCTCATCAAGTCGATCCGCAATGCGACGGGCTGCGGCATCCTGCTGATCTCGCACGACCTGCATGTCGTCATGGCCGAAACCGACACGGTCATCTGCCTCAACGGACATGTCTGCTGCCGCGGCACACCTGAATCCGTCAGCCGCAGCCCGGAATATGTGCGCCTGTTCGGCAGCCGGGCGGCGCAGACGCTGGCCGTCTACAGCCATCACCACGATCATACGCATCTGCCTGATGGACGCGTGCAGCATGCCGACGGCACGGTGACCGATCATTGCCACCCCGACGACGGCCATCACGCGCATGAGCATGGGCATGCCGGTCACGAACATGGTCACGATCATCCTGACCATGCCCATCCAGACCATGCCCATCCGCACGCGCATGAAGCGGGAGAGCGCCATGCTTGACGATTTTTTCGTGCGCGCCATCCTTGCCGGCGTCGGCCTGGCGCTGACGACGGGGCCGCTCGGCTGCTTCATCATCTGGCGGCGCATGGCCTATTTCGGCGATACGATCGCCCATTCGGCGCTGCTCGGCGTCGCACTGTCGCTGCTCTTCGAACTCAATCTGACACTGGCTGTCTTTGCCGTCGCCGCCCTTGTGTCGGTGCTGCTGCTCTTCCTGCAGAAGCGCCAGGCGCTGTCGGCCGATGCGCTGCTCGGCATCCTCTCGCATGCGACACTGGCGATCGGCCTCGTCATGGTCGCCTTCATGAGTTGGGTGCGGATCGATCTCATCGCCTTCCTGTTCGGCGATATCCTTGCCGTTTCCACCACCGACATCGCGCTGATCTGGGGCGGCGGCCTGTTCGTGCTCGTGGCGATGGCCCGGCTCTGGCGGCCGCTCCTGGCTGCGACCGTCAATGCCGAGCTCGCCGAGGCCGAAGGGCTGAAGCCGGAGCGGGCGCGGCTGTTCTTCATGCTGCTGATGGCCGTCGTCATTGCGATTGCCATGAAGATTGTCGGCATCATGCTGATCACCTCGCTGCTGATCATTCCGGCGGCTGCGGCGCGGCGCTTCTCGCCGACGCCGGAGATCATGGCAGTGCTCGCCTCGCTGATCGGGGCGGCGGCCGTCGTCGGCGGTCTGTTCGGCTCGCTCACCTACGACACGCCCTCCGGCCCTTCGATCGTGGTCGCGGCACTGATCCTCTTCATTCTCAGTCTGCTTCCCGTCAGGCGCCACCGCGCGATCATGCAAGGACAAGGCTCATGACGACACCGCAATTGACCAAGAACCAGTCGCTGGTCTTCGACGTGCTCGAAAAGGCCGAAGGGCCGCTCAGCGCCTATACCATCCTCGACAAGCTGCGCGACCACGGTTTTCGCGCGCCGCTGCAGGTCTACCGCGCGCTGGAAAAGCTGCTCGAATATGGCGTGGTGCACCGGCTCGAAAGCATCAACTCCTTCGTCGCCTGCGCCCATCCGGGCGACGACTGCCACAGCCACGGCATCGTCGCCTTCGCCATCTGCGAAAGCTGCGGCCAGGTGACGGAGTTCCACGACCACGAGGTCGACCACCGGCTGATGGAATGGGTGCGCGGGCAGAAGTTCAAGCCTGAAAAGACGACGATCGAGATCCGCGGATTGTGTGAGGCCTGCGCGGCGTAAGCTTCCTCGTGTTCGCTAGACGATCGCCTCGCGGACTATTGCGATGGCAGAGCCCGCCGGGTCCCGACGGTATTAGACGCGATCACAAAGCGATCGGGTTCGTCCGGCTTAGATCCAGAGCCGCCCTTGCCGGGACCGTCATTGCCGCCCTTGCCTGGCGTGCAGGCTGAGTTCTCTTGAACTGAAACTCTCGAGGCGGCACGCTCGCCGCTGGCAAGTGCAGATCCCGGCGCTATCTTTGCCGCAGAACTAAAGCCAGGGACGATCGCGTGACGAAAACCGAACTCGCGGAGATATATCGCGGCTACATCGCCTGCCTGAACAGGCAGGACTGGCCCAATCTCGGGCAGTTCGTCGGCGACGATGCGGTTCATAACGGCCGGCGGCTCGGGCTGCCGGGTTACGTCGCCATGCTCGAGCAGGACTTCGATGAGATTCCCGATCTCTATTTCAAGGTGCTGATGCTGCTTTGCGATCCGCCATACATTACCTGCCGGCTCGGCTTCGATTGTAGGCCGAGGGCAAAATTCCTCGGCCTCGATGTGAACGGCAGGCGCCTTTCCTTCACCGAGAATGTCATCTACGAATTTCGCGGCGGCAAGATCGTCGAGGTCTGGTCGGTCATCGACAAAGTGGCAATCGAAGCCCAGCTTGCGGGGTCGAATTGACCGCGTGGACGGTTTCCTGTCTGCGTTTCGATCAGACGATGGCGACGCGCTCGCCGAAGGGCGTATCGTCGTCGAAATTCCGGGTGCCAATCCGATCGCTTTCGCCTGACAAGACCGGCTGTTCCGGCTGTCCGCCGGCCTCTTCCCGTTCTTCCGATGCCGTATGCCCGTGCCCCTTTTGCGGATGCGCCTCGTCGTCGACGATCAGATTCGCGTGCGGGATGAGATCGCTTGCCGCTTCCTTCTCCACGGCCTTCTTCGCTGCCAGCTGATCGGCGGTGATCTGCGACTGCCGGGCGGCGACCCAGGCATTGTCCGGTTCGGAGCCAATCGACGTGCTGGTGCCGACCTTGGTGGGTTCGGACGGGGCAGTGGCGGAGATGGGGTTGATCGCGTCGACCATGAAATCCTCCTGCGGTGACCAACTGGCGAAACAGCCGGCCGTTTCGTGGGATGAAAAACGGCGCGGTGTTCGGACCAATCAGGGAGACATATCGAGCCTGCGCCGAAAAACACAAGGGTACATTGACGTGCCTGCTACCTCGGACAATGACGAAATCGGTAGCAGGTTGCGGGAAATTCGACGAAGAATTGTGTGCATAAGGGGATGCTCGACGCGTGGTTAATGTAAGAATCGGAAACACTTTGTGACTAAGTGTCTCCAAAAGCAGCGTTTTTTGACTTGCTGCGCGCGAAGACATGACGGATATTGTTTAGACGTTGAGGAAGCCGTCATGATTAGAATGATTGAAAACCCTGCCGAACTGGCTGGCGAAGATATCACCGGCAAATATATTCTCCGGAGGCTGAACTATCACTGGTTCGCTTACGGCAAGGCGGCTATCGTGACTGCCTGCAAGGGAACGATCCTGCAGCTTGAGCGGGAAGAGACGGTCTATTCCGAGCGTTGGGGACGTCGCGCCTATACGGGCACCGGAAGACGCTATCCCGGCGGTATCTGTCCCATTTCTGCGGTCGCCTGCGTTTGCGATACGCCCGACGACGTCAATGCCGTCATTCAGCTGGATGTCGAAGCGCAAGACGAATTCTATCAGCTGATCGCCAAGGCGGAAGCGAGGGTTCAGGCTCTTGCCTCATCTTCACGAAACAGCCAATTTCTCGAAGCCGCCGAGTAAGGCGATTTTTTCAATGAAATCCGCCATGTGCAGCGTCCTTCTGCGCGTCTAAAAGGACGCGCGGCGCTGTAATGGAACGGAGAGCGATCATGACGCAGCGGGACATCCGGCCTGGTCACTCTTTCGCCGCGGCGCCATCGCTCGGATCGCTCGCCATCACCATTGCCCTCATGTTTGCCGCGCTGTTCTGGCCGGCCGGCACGCTCGACTGGCCGCGCGGCTGGATTTTTCTCGGCCTGTTCCTTGTGCTGACTGTTGTCGCAATCATCTGGATCTGGCGGACGAATCCGGAGCTGTTTGCGGCGCGCAGCCGATACCAGAAGGGTACCAAGCCCTGGGACGCCGTGGTGGCGACGCTGACGATCATTCTCTTTGCCGCCATACTTCCGGTCGGCGCATTCGACGACGGACGTTTCCACTGGGCGCCGCAGCCCGATTGGGTCGTGTTTATCGGCTATCTCCTGATGACATCAGGTTATCTCGGCCTGACCGGGGCGCAATCGGTCAACCGCCATTTCGAGCCGACAGTGCGCATTCAAACCGACCGCGACCACAAGGTGATCGACATCGGACCCTACGCCGTAATCCGCCATCCCGGATACGCAACCGCCATCGTGCTCAGTGCCGGCATGGCGCTGTCGCTTGGATCGCTCTACGCGCTGATCCCCGCCGGCCTGCTCGTCGTCGTCCTCTTCGGCCGCACGCTCGGCGAGGAAGCCGAACTGCGCAAGGGCCTCGAAGGCTATGCGGAGTATATGGCGCGTGTGCGCTGGCGCTGGATTCCGGGAGTCTGGTGAGCGGAGAGAGTGCTTCGCCACCCGCCGCTGAGTTTACCCAATCACCCGATCTGCCTGAGATCCCTGGCGAAGCGTTGCCAGTTGGCGATGTAGCTTTCAGCCGAGCGGCGGATGGCCGCGACTGCCGCATCGTCGAGCGTGCGCACGACCCGGGCCGGTGCTCCGACGATCAGCGAATTGTCGGGGAATTCCTTGCCTTCGGTCACCAGCGCATTGGCGCCGACGAGGCAGTTGTTGCCGATCTTCGCACCATTCAGGATCGTCGCGCCCATGCCGATCAGCGCATTGTCGCCGATGGTGCAGCCGTGGAGGATGGCGTGGTGGCCGATGGTGCAGCCTTTTCCGATCGTCAGCGGGAAGCCCATGTCGGTATGGGCCATGACGCCTTCCTGAATATTGCTGCCTTCGCCGACAATGATCGGCTCGTTGTCGCCGCGCAGCACGGCGCCGAACCAGATACCGACATTCTCGGCGAGTTCGATCTGGCCGATGATATGGGCATCCGGGGCGATCCAATAGAGCCCGGCGGCGGGCAGTTTCGGCGTCAATCCTCCAAGCGCGTAGATGGACATGGCTCTCTCCTCAGACGACCTCGACCGATAGCGTCGCCACGCCATCGATGCCGCAGTTGATGCGATCGCCTCTGCCGACCGCGCCGACGCCGGCGGGCGTGCCGGTCATGATGATATCACCGGGTGCCAGAGTGAAGAGCTTCGACAGTTCGGCGATGATCTCCGGCACCTTCCAGATCATCTGGTTAAGATCGCCGTCCTGCACGCGCTTGCCGTTATGTTCCAGCCAGATCCTGCCTTCCGCGGGGT
The DNA here is from genome assembly GCF_001657485.1 of Rhizobium sp. WYCCWR10014. GTDB lineage: Bacteria > Pseudomonadota > Alphaproteobacteria > Rhizobiales > Rhizobiaceae > Rhizobium. Next base: position 55,414 of record NZ_LXFU01000037.1, on the reverse strand, counting down.
GGCCGAGGCGGCTGGCCGGAACGATTGACGAGATAGGAGCGGAATGTTCGAAGGCCTTGCCGACCTCCCAGGGACGACCAAGCTTCTTTGCCTCGCCCTGGAGGTCGCGGCGGGTGAAATCGATGCCGACGGCATAGCCGTAGACGCAGTCGAGCGCGTCCGCCGCCTCGATGTTTGCGCCGCCTGATTTCAGCGCCAGTACGCACTCGACCTCGTAGTGCACGTCGTTCGACAGAGACGGATAGGGAAAGGCCTTGCCCGCCGGCAGCAGGTTGTCGGCATTCTTCTGGAAGAAGAAGGGCGGCTCGCGGCTGGGATCATGGCCCATCTCGATTGCGTGATCGGCATAATTACGCCCGACGCAATAGACACGGCGCACCGGAAAGCGCTCGTCACTGCCTTCGACCGGCAGCAAAACCGGTGCGGGACGCGGAATGACGGTGGCGGGATGGGGCATGGCGGGTTCTTCCTGTTTGCGAGTCTTGCCCCATCTTAGACGCAAAACATCGCGCCGGGAAAGCCGTCCTTGGCGTCCGGCTTCGGCGCATTGACGCTGTCACCGTCGCGGGTTAACCTTAGCCATGAACAGGACTTTTGCAGTTTCGACGATGTCTACGACCACCGCGCCGCGGTGGGTGGTAGACGCGTGAACTGAATTCCGTTCATTGCTGCTGAACCAACCCGCCGGAAACGAGCGGGTTTTTTGTTCCCGCTCGTCTCCCGTATTCGAGGACGAGATCGTGGACGATATCCAGAAACATGTTCTTGCGGAGCGGGCGCTGGCCGTCGCCCGCCACTGCATCGCCAGCCGCTATCCCAGGGCCGCATTCGCCTATGTCGCCGGCTCCATCATGCGCGGCGAAGGGAGCGCCTTTTCGGATATCGATCTGGTCGTCGTGTTCCCGTCCCTCGAAAGAGCCTGGCGGGAATCGTTCACCGAAGGCGGTTTCCCGGTCGAGGCCTTCGTCCATGATCCGCAGACGCTGGCGCATTATCTCCATCAGGACGCCGACAGCGGTTATCCCATCATGGCCAACATGGTTGCGACGGGCAGAATCCTGGGATCGGATATCGACAGCGCCCGCGCAATCCAGACAAAGGCGACGGAGATGTTGGCGGCAGGACCCAAGCCTCTCGGCGGTCCAAGCTATGACATGCTGCGCTACCAGGTCACCGATCTGGCCGATGATCTGCGCGGTACCCGCTCGCCCGAAGAGATCGCCGCCATCGCCGCGCTGCTCTACCAGAAGCTCACCGACCTGATCCTGCTCGGGCGCGGCGCATGGGCCGGCCGCGGGAAGTGGGCGCCGCGCGTGATGCGGAAGCTCGATGCACAATTGGCAGCGGAATTCGACGCGGCGTTCATACTGGCGGCAGCGGGCGACGGCGCTAGATTTCTGGCTTTGGCCGATCGGGAGCTTGCCGTCCATGGCGGCCGCTATTTCGAGGGATACAGGCAGGACGCGCCGCTGGAAGCGCGCCGCCTGGAATAATTTGTTATCAGTCACATTGCCGCGTTTTCAAAATTGGATGGAAGATGCTTGAGAATGAATTCAAGGGTGCCTCGCAGTCTGCAGTAAGGCGCACCGCCAGATTGCGCCTCAGGCCTCCCGTGGAAGGCGATGCCGATTTCCTGACCCTACTTTTTTCACGGCCGGAATTGGTCGCACACCGACCGGTGCCCCGGTCTGATGCGCCGGAGGAAAGCGCAGCGCGGCTTGCACGCGACATCGGGCATTGGAAAGATCACGGGTTCGGGCGTTGGGCGGTCGAGTCGGGCGGTGCGCTGATAGGGTTCGGCGGTGTGACCGTTTCCAAGGAATTCGACGGCCTCAACCTTTCATATCATCTGCAACCTGAAAGCTGGGGGCATGGCTATGCCACGGAATTGGTCAGGGAATCCCTGACATTTGCTTTCGATGATCTGCAGGCGGATCGGGTAATCGGACTGGTTCGCACCGCCAACGCCGCTTCGAAACGCATTCTAGAAAAATGTGGCTTCATCTTCGAGCGCGAGGTGATGTTGCACGGGGCGCCGACCAACATGTACGCCACCGGCAGTTTCCGGATTTAAGTGGCAACGCTGATCGCATCCGCACAAGCGTTCACGCTCGCGAGGTCATCCAAACGCCCACCAGTGTCACCGCCAGCCCGATGAACATCGTTGCAGTCAGCGGCTCGGAAAACAAGGCCCAGGCCCATAACATAGTGATCGGCGGGCTGAGGTAGATCGCGGCGCTGACTTGCGCCACGGGGAACAGTCGAAGACTGGTGTAGTAGACTGAATAGGCGGCGAAGGTCGCAATCAGCACGAGCCATGTCATGCCGATGGCGAAATCGACGGTCATCGGCGGGATCACGTTGCCCTGCATGAAGGCGCAGAACGAAAACAAGGCCGAGCCGGTTAGGGTCTGGATGCAAAGGCTCTGGTGGACAGGCATATGCTCCGTGCGCCGCCGTCTGTAGAGAACGGAGGCGAGGGCGAAAACCAGCATCGAGCCGGCCGTCAGCCCGTAGGCCCAGAGCGGGGCCTCGCCAAAACTCAGGCTTTCGAGCGAAACGAGCAGGACGCCCGCCACGGCGATCGCCGTCCCCAGCCATTGTCGCCGCGTCAGCCGCTCGCCCAGGAGTGGTTGCGACAGGCACGCAATCGCCAGCGGCAAGAGGTCGGAAATCAGTGCGACCAGTCCCGTCGGCACGCGCTGCTCGATGGCGAGAGCGAATCCGCCGAGATAGAGGAAGACTGACATCACGCCGAACAGCATCTGTCCCAGCACGCCGCGCAGGTGCATCCGCGGTCCGATGGCCAAGGCGAAGGGTAGCAGTATTGTTCCCGATAGAAGGGTGCGCCAGAACAAGACCAGGATGACGCTCGCCTCCTCGCTGGCGTAGCGAATGCCGACGAAACCGGAACTCCAACTGATCACCAGAAGCGTCGCCAGCACGGGCCATAGGAAACGGTGATGCGGCGCAGGCCGAGCGAGAACTTCATCCGTCATGCAATACTCGTTTTGATTTCGTTCTGCTCAGCCATAGGTCGAATAGATCGACATCGCACATGACAAATTTCGATGAGCACATGACAGGATGATTGATTTATCGATGATGGCTTGCCAGCATCACCACATCCATGCATAGGCTTTGCAACATAGTCAGCGGAGAGTGCCTGCCTTGACCGAAGTCAACAGCCGACGATTGGAAATAGACGCGCTGCGGGTCCTGTGGTCCGTTCGCCGTCATGGCGGCATCACCCGCGCTGCCGAGGCGCTGGGTCTGTCGCAATCGGCCGTCAGCCACAAGATCAAGCGGCTTGAAGTCAGCCTCGATTGTGATCTTCTGAGCCGCAAGCCGGGAGCGCCTGTCTTCACCGCCGCCGGCGAGGATTTGCTGGATTACGCCAAGCGTATCCTCGGCCTCCATGACGAAGCGCTTCTCAGCCTGACGAAAACGCCGCTCGCAGGACGCATCGCCCTCGGGCTGACCGAGGACACGACCTGTACCGATCTCGCCCGCATATTGGGCCGGTTTCGCCGCCTCCATCCTGATGTCGCCGTGCGCACCAAGGTCAGGATGAGTTTGGTTCTTCGGGCGATGCTGGAGCAAGGAGAGCTCGACGCTGCGATCGTGCAGATCTTTGCCCATGAGGTTCGCCCGACCGATATCGTGCTTTTCCGGGAGCAGCTCTACTGGGTCAAACATTCCGACCTGGCTCTGCCACCGAGTGGTCCGATTCCATTCCTGTCTTTCGACGACGAATGCTTCTATCGCCAATGGGCACTCGATATCGGCCAGGATGACGACACGCTGCTCGAGACGGTGTTTGAGTGCGCCAGCGCCGCAGGAATCGTCTCGGCGGTCACCTCAGCCCTGGGTGTGGCGCTTCTGAACGGGCGCCATCTGCGCCCCGGGATGGATATCATCACTAACCGCCTGCCCACGCCTCCCGCCCTGGCCTATGTGGTGCGTCGGGCCCGTAAGGCGCGAAATCCTGCGCTCGATACGCTGGTTGCCGAAATCGAAAATGAAGTCAGTCGTTATGGCGGCCTGACCTTGGCGAGCTGATTTGCCGCCCTTAGGACGGAGAGCTGCCGGGTGGCATTCGCTCCCTGAAAATGATGGTCATTCCTCGCCGGATTCGGCCAGCGCCTCGCGGACGATCGCGTAATAGGGGGCCAGTTCGGGGATATCGGCGGCCAGCCTGTCGAAGGCTGGGTCGGATGGCGCAAGCGTGCCGGCGTATTTCGCTTGCGTGAAAGCCCGATGGGCGTCAAGGGCTTCGACGTCGGCATCGTGCACGACGGTATAGACAGGCGAGGGCACGGTGCGGCCCTTGACGATGATGCGGTCGAGCTCGACGACGGTGTAGGTGCCGGCGACCAGACTTGCTGTCTCCTCGCCGAGCAGCAGGGCTACCCCATAATTCTTCGAGGCGCCTTCGAGGCGGGAGGCGAGGTTGACGCTGTCGCCGAGGCAGGAATAGTCAAAGCGGCGGGTCGAGCCCATATTGCCGACGATGCATTCGCCGGTGTTGATGCCGACGCCCATCTTCAACACATGCGGCCTGCCGCCCCGCATCGCCGCCTCTTGCTCGAGCTCGCGGTTGAGGCTCGATATCGCCGCTTGCATGGCAAGCGAGGCTTTGACGGCGTGCAGGGCATGATCGCGATCGTCGAGCGGCGCGTTCCAGAAGGCCATGATGCAATCGCCCATATATTTGTCGATCGTCCCGCCATGGTCCATCACCACGTCGGAAAGCGGCGTCAGCAGCCGGTTGATCAGGCCGGTCAGCTGCTCTGGGTCGTCCTTCAGCGTCTCGGCGATGGTGGTGAAGCCGCGTACGTCTGAGAAAAGCACCGAGAGGGTGCGCCGCTCGCCGCCGAGCTTCAGTTGCGAGGGATCGCTCGACAGGCGCTTGACAAGATCGGGCGAGATATATTGGGCAAAGGCGCGGGTGATTTGGCGCTTGTTGCGGCGCTCCTCGGCAAAATCGAAGGCGGCCTGGCCGAAGACGACAGAGATATAGGCGACCGTCGGGCCAAGCGGCGAGACGAAGATATGGGCTAGCCGCATACCGGCGGCACTGACGGCGGCGAAGGCAAGCAGGGCCGCCGCGCTCGTCGCGATCGTCAGCCATCCCGTCGAGCGCCAGACGGTGGTGGCGGCCAGCAGCACCGATATCAGGATGCAGGCAGCGACCGTCGGCAGCCGGGCTTCCGCGATCGACAGGCCGCTGCGGATATTGTCGTAGATCGTCGCCTGGATCTCGACGCCGGAGACGAGCTTGCCGGTATGAACGGTGTAGGGCGTCGCAAAGGCATCGACGCCACCCTTGTCGATCGCCGGCGCATTCTGCAGGCTGAGGCCGACCAGCACGACACGGTCCTTGAAATAATCCGGCGGCAGCAGGTTCTTCGGGTCGAGCGCCTGGTAGTAGGAGACGGTGGGATAGCTGCGGGCCGGGCCGAAGGACTGGATGAGCCGGCCGGCGGGCAGAGTCTCGGGGGCCGCGCCGGCGACCTTGGCCAGCATGGCGGCAAAGCCGTCCTCATAGCCCGGAATGCGCCGGAAGGTGCCGTCGCCGCTGAGTTCGACGGAGGCGATGCCAGTCACGGCACCTGCCGCGGTCAGCTGCGGCAGCGGTGTCGCGCGGATCAGTTGCGAGGCCTGCGGCGTCTCGATCAACGTCTCGTCGCCGGCAAGAACGACATCCGGGCCGACGGCGCGAGTGATCGCGTTGTCGTTCTCCGGGGTCGAGGGTTCGGCCAGGATGATGTCGAGGCCGATGACGCGGGCGCCGGCGGCGCGCAACTGGGTGACGAGTTGGGCATGAAGGCTGCGCGGCCAGGGCCATTGCGCGTTGATATCGGCAAGCGAGGGTTCGTCGATCGCGACGATGACGGGGCCGCCGGGAGGCGGACGGGGGTCGTCCACGGTCGAGAGATAGTCGAAGCTTCGGAGCTCCAACAGTGACCAGGCGGGCAGGCGCGACAGCAGCGAGATGGCGATCAACGTCGTCAACGACAGCACCAAGAGCCTCAGATGGCGGCTCCTGATCTGCCTGGCCTGCCGTGGATTGTCCCGCACCCGCATCAGAAGCGGACTTTGAACGTGCCCTTGAAGGCGCGGCCCCAGCCGGGCACACCGGGGGTGATCTCGAAGTCCTCGTCGAGCAGGTTATAGGCGGCTGCCTCCAGCTCGATGCGCTTGTCGAACGGTTCCCAGACCAGGTGAGCGTCAAGGCTCCAGTAATCGTCGAGCTTGGTGCCAAACCGATCGCCGTCGCGCTCGCCGATATAGTTAGCGGCGACCGTCGCCTTGACCTTGGCTTCGTTGACCCAGGTCAGCGCAATCTGTCCGGAATTCTGCGGTATGAACGGAAGAGGGCCTCCATAAATCGGCTCGAGCGGATCCCGGTTTTCCGAATCCATATAGGCATAGGTAGCCGAAAGGCCGAAACCATGGCCGAGCACGACGTTTGCTGTGACGGCAGCGCGATCGATGCTGCCGCGGGAGATCGGCAGGCTGGTGTCTGAGGGAAGCGAGATCAGCGGAAAATCGATCGAGAAATCATGCAGTTCCTGGTGCTGATACTCGACCGAGGTGAAGAATCGATCCGTCCATTCGGCATCCCACTGCAGCGCAACCGTATCCGTGTAGCCCTGCGGATTGGCGGAAAACTGGTTGGCCTGAAGCCCGAGGACGCCGATGGGGGCAAGGGTCGGAATTCCAATATCAAAGCTCTGACGCATGAAGGCAGCACGCAGCCAGTGGTTTTGAACCGGCGCCCAGGCGAGGCCGAAGCGCGGCTCCAGCCGGGTGATGTCGATGCCGTCGCCCTCCAGGCGCGTGGCGAACAAGGCGTATTCGCCCTTGAGGTCGGGCGTGATCTCATGCAGCACATCGATATAGCCGCGGCCGATATCGATGGTGTTCTCGGTACGATCGGTAGGAGCTGTCAAGCCTAGGAGCGTCGCATCGACGGTGCTGCTGGCATCCATCCAGCCGCCTTCGATGCCGTAGCGAAATGTCAGCGGTCCGGCACCTATGGAATGGCTCAAAGCGCCGATGTAGGTTTGGGATTCGGTCTCCTGAGTGACGTTGGTAAAGGGTATGATGAAGGGAACCCCTCTGCCGATAAACACTGGGTCCAGGTCGACATCAAGCACGCTGCTCGTATTCGATTTGCTTCCTGAATAAAGCAGTGCTCCATTCAACACGTTTTCATAGGCAAACGTGTGGCTCAAGCCGATGCCGGCATATGTGCTTTCTCGTACAGTCTCCTCTGTTGTGTAGAGAGGCAGCGGGATAGGGACACGGAACACGAGTTCCATGAACCCGGTGTTTGACGATAACGCGTTTAGAGTTCCGTCATTCTTGCCGTGGTTGACGAAGGCTACCACGCGATCATCAGGCGTGACCGTTGCCGTCAGATAACCGTTGGCGCTCAGCAGCTTGTTATCCGTCTGGACACCGCCGAAATCCCGATAGTCGCGGTCGAGCGCCAGCTCTTCCCAGGTCAGGTTGCCATAGAAGCTGATCGGGATGGTCTCGTTGGAATAGCCTTGGATATCGGCTTCGCCGATGCGTCTCGTATGGCCGTCGACGCTGTTGATGCCGCCGCCGAGTGAGCCTTCGATGAAGGGCACGTCGAACAGCGTTACCGAGCGCGAGCGGCCGGAAAGCATGTGCGGCGAAAGCAACAGGCCCTGGATGAAGGATGAGTAGCTCGACGCGTTGCCGCGGTTTTGGATGATATTGTCGTCGCTGAAGTTGGTGGCGTTGACGAAAGGAAAGATGCTGCCCTTGATCGACTGATCGATATATCCGGTGCCGTTGAAAGGATCGAAAACGGCATCGCCGTAATAGCGGCCCCAGGCATCCAGACCCTGCAGGCGGAAGGCGTCGTTCAGTGTCGAGCCGGCGCTCGCATTGGCGCCGAGGCCATTGTAATCGCCGCCTCGGGCGCGCGAGCGGCGCAGGAATTCCTGGGCGTTGCGGATCGCGCCATCCGAATCGTAATCATCGATATCGATCGCGGTGCGGAAGGACGAGATGACCGGATCATCATCGTCGAGCCGGTTGGCGTTTTCGAGCGCCTGTTCGGACGGAAGCCGGTCGCCCTTTTCGTAATGGGCGGCGGCGAGCATGAACTGCGACTGCGAATGCGCGGGATTGGCGGTGCTGGCGGCAAGCAGATCTTGCAGCGCCTTGTCGCGCTCGCCGGACTGCAGGTAATAGCGGCCGCGGGCAAGCAGGGCATGATCGAAGGACGGATCAAGCGCGATCGCGGTGTCGATTTCGCGCTTGGCTTCCTTCATGCGCGCCTGATCGAGATAGAGGATCGCCAGGTTCGCGTGCAGCAGCGGGTCCTGCGGATCGAGCTCGATCGCCTTCTTGAAGGCCTTTTCCGCTTCGCCATTGGCATCGCGCGAACTTTGCAGCAGGCCGAGAGAATTCAGCGTGCCTGATGCGCCGGGGGCAAGCGCGATGGCGCGGTTCAGGTCCGCAAGCGCGCCGTTGATATCGCTTTCATAGCTTGCCTTGTAACCCGCACGGGCCGACAGCGCCATCGGATGATCAGGGTCGAGCGACAGCGAGCGTTCTATCGCTTCCTTCATCTGCTCACGGTCGTCGGTGAGCTCCGCCAACTGGGCGCGGACCGCCGGCAGGGTCGGATCATCGGGATAGCGCTGCTCTGCTTTCTTGATGATCTCGAGCGCCGCGCGCGGGTTTTTTAGGAAGCCTGTCGTATAGGCCTCCATGATCGCGCCATAGGGGCCGGTGGTGTTGGCCGGCGGCTGTTCGGCATGGGCGGGGTCGGCCAGCGAACGGGCGAAATAGCCGCCATATTGGGCCATGTTGCGGCGTGTCGGGTCGAGATGCGGCAGGGCCTTCTGGAAGAGCTTGGCGGCATCGCCATAGCGCTTTTCGGAGCCGGCGATGGTGGCGTCGATCAGGTCGACGCGCGCCTGATGGGCCGTCGTCAGTTTGCGGCCGCGGATATTCTGCAGCGTTGCGGCTGCAGCCTGGCGTCCGTCGAAGGCGCTCTGCACTTCGGCAAGTTCCAGCCAGTCTTCGGTGGTGCGGCGCTCCGGCGGCAGCGCTAGCAGGCGGCGGCGTTCGGTCGCCATGCGGTCGGCCCGTAGCGGCGAAGTCGGCATCAGGTCGAAGCCGTCGCGCAAGTCCAGATAGAAAAGCATCTGTTCGCGGTCATCGGGATTGACGCTGATGATCTTGCTCGGCGCCTGGCCGATGGTCGCGACCGCCCCTTCGCCCTCATTCACCTCGACGCTGCCCTGCGGGTTGCTGAGCGCCACGCGGCCTTCGAGCACAATCATCGAAGTCTTGTTGCCCTCGACCGTCATGGTCCAGTCGGTGCCGCGGATGGCAGCTGCGGCCGCAGGCGTTTCCACCGTCAGGCCCTGGCCGCCGCGCTCGGCGCGGGCCCAGATCGTTCCTGATTGCAGTTCCAGCGTCGTGTCGCCGCTCGCGGCCATCTTCTTGACCTGCAGCGAGGAATTGCGGCCGAGGCGAACCTGGGTGTGATCTGAAAAGACGATGGCGAGCTGGCCGTTGGCGTTGGTGCGCAGCACGTCGCCGGTCAGCAGATCCTGATTGATGTCGACGACGCGCCAGTTCGACACGTCGATGAAGCGGACTTCTTCGCCGGTCTTGCGGGCGATGACGGAACCGGCCACCGGTGTTGCACGCTGCACCGGGTCGGCCGCCGCCGGCGAAAAGCCCGGAAGGACAAGCGCAAGCGCCACCCCGGCGCGACAGATGTTTTTCCAGCGACCCAGCATGACCCCAACCCCAACTCCCGCTTCCCCTTTGTCCATGTAGAAAAGAAAAGTCAAGCACATTGCACACGTGTTCTTGAATTCTCCGTGAAGTGTAATATCAGGGAAACACTTGTGGGGTGGAGTAATCACGTGAGCGAATTCGAGAGTGCAACTGAACTTATGCCAAGCGAACCGTCGACAGGCGATATTGGCTCCGGGTATTTCGACCATATCAAGAAAATCAACGACATATTCTACGATCAGATCAAGATCTCCGACCAGAAGGCCGCTTATATCTTTACTTTCATGCTGGCCTTCCTGGTGAGCTCAAGCGAGGTCAGAGCAGTCTTCAGTCCGGCGCGCTACGCGAGCGGGACACCAGGGAGCATGCTGTTCTCCGGCCTGCTTGCCGCCGCTTCGGTCTTTTCCATCCTGTCGGCGATCCTCGTCGTGCTGCCGCGCCGTCTCGACACATCAACATCGCTGTTCTGGGGCGCCTGGCAGAGCCACCGCGACCTGTTCTTCGAGGCGGCGCTGCGGCGCGACGAACGCTATCTCTTCGACCAATATCTCGAAAACGCCAACATCCTCTCGGCCATCGCCCGCAGCAAATACCGCTGCGTCAGTTTCGCATTCCGCGGGCTGATGGTGAGTGTGATCGCCTATGTGCTGCTGTTGGTGGCGGTGTGAGCGCAATATGGCTCAAGAGAGCCTCGCCCAGAGGCTGGCCCGCAAGGGCCCGAAGGACGAGGCATGCTTTCGCCGGGCACGCAGAAACGTGCCCGGCTACTTTTAATCGTCGACCTCAAGAACAAGTTCAAGTTCGATCGGCACACCCAAAGGCAGGCTAGCGACGCCGAGCACGACGCGGCCGGAAAGCTTTTCCTCGCCGAAGACCGCAAGCAGCATTTCGGATGCTCCGTCCGCAACCTTCGGGTGGTCGCGGAAATCGCCTTCGGTCGCGATGTAGACGCCGAGCTTGACGACCCTGACGACGCTGCTCAGCGAGCCCAGATAGTCCCTGGCGGCCGCGAGCGCGCTCAGCGTTGCCGTTTCGGCGGCCTTCCGGCCGTCTTCGGCCGTCAAGGTGCCGCCGACGCGGCCGATATAGCGGGGCTCATGGCCGACGACGGGCAGCATCCCGCTGAAAAAGACCAGATTGCCGGTCCTTATCGCTTCGACATAGGCACCGAAGGGTGTGGGCGGCGGGGGAAGCGTGATGCCGAGTTCCTGCAGCCGCCGTTCCGCGCCGGCTGCCTCGGCTTTCGCATGGTCTACCATTTGCCCAGATGTGCGCCGCCGTCGACGTGCAGCACCTCCCCGGTTACGCGCGGCGCTTCGGTGAGGAAGACGACTGCGTCGGCGATCTCCTCGACGTTTGATATGCCTGCCATCGGCGACAGCGTCTTCAGGAAATCCTTCGGATTGTCCTTGTGCAACGGCGTGTCCACCACGCCGGGAGCGACGATGTTGAAGCGAATTTTCTCGTTCGCATATTCCATCGCCAGGTTCTTGGAGATGGCGTTGATGCCGCCCTTTGTCATCATCGAAACTGAGGCGGAGAAGCCGGCGATCGGATGATCGGTCAATGGCGTGGTGATGCTGACGACGCTGCCGCCTGTTTTCTGCGCGAGCATCTGCCTGACGACCTGTTGGGTCAAGTGGATGAAGCCTTCGAGATTGGTCGAGGACAGTTTCTCGAAGTCGGCCATCGTGAACTCGACGAATGGCTTGGCTAGAAAAATGCCGGCATTGTTGACGAGCGCGTCGATCGAGCCGAAGCGATCGATTGCAGTCCTTGCCACCCGCGCTGCGGTTTCGGCATCGCCGATGTCGCCATCGACAAGCGCCAGTCTGTCCGAGGCTTGGAAAGCCTCCGAGGCGCTGACCTGGCGCGAGGTAGCGACGACATTGTAGCCGCGCTGGATGAAGGCGTTGACGAGGCCGGCTCCGATACCCTGGGAGGCACCGGTGACGATGACTGTTTTTCTCGTAGTCATGCTGATCTCCATAATCTGGTTCGGGCAACGCGGGCCTTGCGGTTACAAAGGCGGGGTCGCTCGAGATGGGGCTGCTGCGAATGCGCCTCCATCGGTTGTGGTTGTTTTCGCAAGATGAATATGGCGAAAACTCCATTACCCGATTAGATGGAAATATCTGGATTCTCTTTTGCATGCATGCAAAAATGAGTGCATGGCCGATCTGAATGACATCGCCGTTTTCGTGAAGGTGGCGCAGTATGGCAGCTTCAGCCGCGCTGCCCAGTCCCTCGGCATGCCGGTATCGACCGTCAGCCGGAAGGTGACGTCGCTGGAGGAGCAGCTCGGCGTGACGCTCATGCAGCGGACGACCCGCAAACTGAGCCTGACCGCGCAGGGCCGGGCCTATTACGACAGGTGCAGCGAACCGCTCGCCCATCTCCTTGACGCCGAGCAGGCGCTCACCGAGACACAGAGAAAACCGGAAGGTCTGCTGAAGATCTCGGTGCCTGTGATCTTCGGGCAGGAGGTCTTCTACGAATTCATCTCATCCTTCCTGAAGACCTATCCCAATATCCAGATCGATCTCTTCGTCACCAACCTGTTTCTCGATCTGATCGCCGAGAATGTCGATCTCGGCATCCGCTTCGGCGAACTTAAGGATTCCTCCATCGTGGCGCAGCGGCTCGGCAAGAGCGTTCGTTATCTGGTCGCCGCACCGGACTATCTGAAGGGCAGGGTGCTTCCCTTGAAGCCCGAAGACCTGAAGGACCATCAGTGCGTGCTCTTGAACGGCCGCAACAGCGAGGCGGAATGGCATCTCGTGAGCCGTCGCAAATCGGTTCGCCTGCATGTGTCGGGGCCAGTATCGAGCCGGGATTTCGATGCGGTGAGCGCCTTCACCTATCGCGGACATGGCATCGGCCTGCTGCCTTCGACTTGTTGCGACGAACAGATCAGAAGAGGCGAACTCGTCCGCCTGCTGCCGGACTGGTCGTCCGAGGAAATTTTCGTGCACGCCGTCTATCCCACGCGCCGCTTCCTGCCCGCCCGATTGCAGGTCTTTCTCGAGGCGTTGAAAGCATGGAAGACCCCCTTGTGGCTTCCCTTGCATTGAAAGCTTCCGATTCCATCACCGAAAATTGAAGCCGTGCGCGTGGGCGAGCGTCCTCCCTCGGCCAAGCTGTGTTAGAGTTCGCTGGCTTGGATGGCGCAGGGATTGGATTGCCAATGCTGACGACACTTGCGGTGCTTATGGGGCTTACAGGCATTACCCCGGCCGCGCAGGCGGGGGGAAGCGAGGTCGATGTGACCCTCGTGCTTGCCGTCGACACTTCGCGGTCGATGGACTTCGAGGAGATCGGCATCCAGCGCGAAGGTTATGTCGAAGCGCTCAAGCACAAGGAATTCATCGACGCGGTGAAGGGCGGGCTGACCGGCCGCATCGCCATCAGCTATTTCGAATGGGCAGGCTATGTCGTCCAGGATTCCGTCATCGACTGGCAGGTGATCGAGACGGAAGAGGATGCAATTGCTTTTGCCGATAAACTCGAAGCCCGGCCGATTGCCACGCAGCGGCGCACATCGATCTCCACCGCAATCGCCCAGGGCGCCAGCATGATCGTTTCCAGTCCGTTTCAGTCCAGGCGGCAGGTGATCGATGTCTCCGGCGATGGGCCGAACAATTCCGGCGATCCCGTCACCCCCGCCCGCGACAAGGCGATAGAAGCCGGCATGATCATCAACGGCCTCGCCATCATGCTGCGGCCCTCCGATGCGCCGAACGGGCTCGACAAATATTATGCGGATTGCGTGATCGGCGGTCCCGGCGCCTTCGTGCTGCCGGTCCGCAAGATCGAGGATTTCGCCGTTGCCGTGCGCCGCAAGCTGGTGCTGGAGATCAGCGACCTATCCCCGCCGGCGACGGTGCAGAAGATCACTGGTGCTGAGGCGGGCACTGATTGCCTGATCGGTGAGAAGCAGTGGCGGGACATCTTCGACCGCTGATGCCCGGACAGGATGATTTTAGGCCGGGTCGGCCTAAAATCTCAATCCTGTTCTAAATTACATAGTTGGATAGTTAGAGCATGATGTCGTCCGAAAACCGCGCACACTTTTCGGCATCATGCTCTACCGGGTCAGCGCGCCGAAGTTATATCGGTCAGTATCTGGTAAGCGGCAGAGACGCGGTCCTCGTTGGGATAGTTTTTATTGGCCAAGATGACGATGCCGAGCCGCTCTTTCGGGACGAACGCGACATAGGCGCCGAAACCATTCGTTGAGCCGGTTTTATTGATCCACACATCGTCGCGGGGTTGCATTGCGGGCGTCAGTTGCTTGACGGGAATGGTCTTGAGCATCGCGCTGGAATTGTTGTCCATCAACGTCGTCAATGTCGCGGGATAGGAATACTGCTCCCAAATAAGGTCTTGGGTCATCGCGCCGACATCGAAGTATCCCGTGTGCGTGTTCGTGATCGCCTGCCGGAGCTTCTCGTCCAACTCGACCAGACCCATGTTCGCGTCGATGAACCGGATCATGTCGCCTGCTGTGGATTTCACTCCATAGGCCTCGGACGAAAGAGTGGCGGGTGTCATCCGAGCCGGCTCACCGCTTCGCTTGTAGCCTTGGGCATAATCGGCCATTCTCGATTTCGGCACATTGATATACGTGCTCGTCAGCCCGAGAGAAGGAAACAATTGGTCTTCCATAAGAGCTGCGAAGTCTTTGCCCATGCTTTTTGCCGTTATATATCCGAGCGCGCCGATGCTTGGATTGGCGTATGTTCGGTGCGTTCCGGCGGCATATGATGGTTTCCAGCTTGCGAAATACTCCATCAGTTGCTTTTCGGTTTTGACTTCATCGGGAACTTGGAGCGGAAATCCGCCAGCCGTGTGCGTGCCCAAATTCATCAGCACGACATCGCCGAAGGGCCTTCCCTTCATCGACGGAAGATATTTGCTTGCCTTGTCCGACAGCGAAAGCCGGCCGGTCACATCCGCGTAGGAGGTGAGGGTGACTGTAAAGGTTTTGCTGATCGATCCCAGTTCGAACATGGTCGCCGGCGTGACGGGCCTGTTGGTGTCCTTCGACTCGACGCCGTAGTTGAAGATGTGGTTCTGTCCGTCAGCGGTGATGGCAACGGCCATGCCCGGAATGCCGTATTTGTCCATGATTGGTTTTATCGCGGCGTCCGAGATGGTTTTCAGTTTCAGTTCGTCAGCCGCAAAGCCACTTGTGGAAATGCATGTCGAGACCAGTGCGGCCGATAGAATTCCTATCCAATCACGCTTCATTTCTTCATCCTCTAAAAGCAGCTTCATCAGCGCAAAGGCGCATGAGGATGGCATTTAATGGCACTGTTTTGCGGCAGCAAACGATGATATCTCGGAGGAGATCCAAGAGAATCTAGGGCTAAGATGGTTCGGCAATTCCTCCCTTTGAATGGCTTGAGGGCCTTCGAAGCATCGGCAAGACACCTCAGCTTCACCCGGGCCGCGATCGAGCTTTGCGTTACCCAGGCTGCCGTAAGCCAACAGGTCAAAAGCCTGGAGAAGCGATTGGGGGCTGCCCTTTTTCAGCGTCTCCCAAGAGGCTTGAAAATTACTGCAGAAGGCGAAGCTCTTTTGCCGACCTTGACCAACTCCTTCGATCAGATGGCGATCACGCTGGACCGGATTGAAGCCGGGCAGGTTCGGGAATTGCTGTTCCTGGGCGTGGTGGGGACGTTTGCCGTCGGCTGGTTGTTGCCAAGGCTTTCGGATTTTCAACAGCAGCATCCGTTCATCGATGTGCGCGTTTCGACAAACAATAATCGCGTCGATATGGCGGCCGAGGGACTGGACTTTGCCATTCGCTTCGGCAGCGGCTCCTGGCACGGCACAGAGGCGCTGCGTCTGTTCGACGCTCCGCTCTCTCCTCTGTGCACGCCCAAATTGGGGGAGCGTTTAAGGTCGCCTGCAGACCTGGTCGAGGCGACGCTTTTGCGGAGCTATAGGGCGGACGAGTGGAGCACCTGGTTTGCGGCAGCGAACGTTCCGCCGGCGGCGCAGATAAACGCCGGTATCGTCTTCGACTCTTCCCTCGCCATGATGGAGGCCGCCTTGCAAGGACTGGGGATCGCTCTGGCGCCGCCGTCGATGTTTTCCACACATCTATCCTCGGGGGCTATAAAACAGCCTTTTCCTGCGACCATATCGTTGGGGAGCTACTGGCTAACCCGACTGCAATCGAGACCGCCAACAGCGGCCATGCTCGCATTTTCCGATTGGATAACGTCGCAGATTCCTCCCGCATCTCAATGACGGCTTCCGGCGAGCCGCAGGCCGAGATCCCCCCGACGCTCAAGGACTCGGGCGTCAGGGTTCCTGCCCTTTAGCCCGTTGGGTAAGGGAACTCCTCCGTCATGCTCCACCGCCGCCGCTTTGCTTACGCCACACAGATGCCCGGCACGGCGACCTTCTGGAAGAGATGCGGTGAGGCGACTGCCGAGGACGGATAGGCCGAGAGCTTCGCCCGAAACTCCGGATGCGAGAATGCCGCCCGGAAGTCGGCGGTCGATTCCCAGACGGCATAATTGAGATAAGCAGGGCTTTCGCCGATGGCGCGATGCATCTGGGTCGAAATGAAGCCAGGCTGCCGTTTCATGAAGGCCGCATCGGCCTGCCAGGCATCAAGGAAGGCCTGCTCGTCGGCCTTGTCGAGCGTGAAGAGGTTGATAAGGACGATGGCGGAGGCATCGATCACGATTTGACGATCGATCGGGAAGGCAGGGTCCATCGGGCGCATAAGCGACATGGTCGACTCCATCTGATTTGGTTACATGATGTCAATCTGGTGATGCAGATACATATTCAATTTGACATTATGATGTCAATATAGCTACATGGTGACAAATGCGCGAACCCCAACGGACCTCGGCCGGAACAGCTTTGACCGACCTCATTCTGGATCTCTTCCGGCTCAATAACCGGATGATCAACGCGGGCGACAAGCTCGTCGAAGGGCTCGGCCTGACGAGCGCCCGCTGGCATGTCCTCGGCACCGTCATCACATCAGGCCGGCCACAACCGGTCGCATGGCTGGCGCGCGACATCGGGGCCAACCGCCAGAACGTGCAGCGCATCGTCAACGATCTGGAGAAGGAAGGGCTTCTGGCGTTCCAGCCCAACCCGCACCATCGACGGGCACAGCTCGTCGTGCTGACGGACAGGGGAAAGCAGGCATATGAAACCGCCATGCGCCTGCAGGCCCCCTGGGTCGACATGCTCGCGGAAGGGCTTCAGGTCGAGGATCTCAAAACCACGCATGCCGTCATGAGGGCGCTGCGCAGCAAACTGGAAGGAAATGGAGATGTTGAAGAGCAGGCCTGATCGCTATGGCGCAATAGCGGTCTCGATCCACTGGCTGAATGCGGTTCTGATCCTGGCGCTGCTCGGCTCCGGCTTCCGGGCTGCCAACGCCATGGATGCCGCGACCAAGGTCGGGCTGCTGCGCTTCCACATTCCGGTGGCGCTCGTCATCCTGCTTCTGACGGTTCTTCGCATTGTCTGGTGGTGGCGTTTCGATCGCAAGCCTGCGCCGGTGCCGGCATCGCCTCGCTGGCAGGAGCGGCTGGCGGGCTTTGTTCACGTCGCCTTCTACATCTTCATTCTTGGCATGGTCGCCAGCGGCATCGGAATGATGATCCTCAGCGGTGCTGCTTCCGCCGTTTTCGGGGCAGCCGGCGCCACGCTGCCTGATTTCACCGCCTATCCGCCGCGTGGCCCGCATGGGTTCGGCGCCTTCCTGCTTGTCGGCCTGCTGGTTTTCCATGCCGGCGCCGCGCTCTATCACCAGTTTGTCTGCGGCGATCACCTGTTGCGGCGGATGTGGTATGGCGGCTGAGATCCCGCCGCGGTCGATGTCTAATGGCTCGATGTCTAATGTTTGGCTTCGCGAAGATCTGTCGGGGGGACGCGTTCGGGCCTGCCCCAGGAGACACAAGTCGCCAAACCGGCAAGAAGCCGGCCAGTGCCACGCCCAATTCGACGATCAACGGTCACCGGGATCGGCTCGACGCGTGACCGCTGTGTGCCTAGAAGGCGCGATGAAGCGCCACGCCGTTGCCCGCCGAGACGCTTCTCAAATGATGTCACCGTCTGGGTGATGCCGCCGCCCTTGCTTATAAGGGCAGCTGCTTGCCGGCCTGTTCGCTGACCATGTATTCGGCGTACCAGTCCGGCCAGTTCTCGTCGTGTTTGCCGCCGTTTCGCTTCTCGTGTTCGCCGTGCGCGGTCGCCGCACGGCGCATGGCTGACGCGAGATCGGTCGAGGTGGTGAATGTCGTCCCGTCGGCGTCGATGCGTCCCGGCAGGCGCGTGGTGACTTCCTGGAACAGCCAGCCGTTGCCATCGGGATCCTTGAAGGAGGCAAAGGAGCGATAGCTGCGGTGATCGGGATCGCGGCCGGCAATGCGGAGCCGCCCGAACAGGTATGGTTCGTCCTTGCCGGCATAGACGCCGGCTGCATCATGGAAGACTTCGCTGACTTCGATGCCGCGGGCGATCAGATCGCGGCGGGCGGCCTCGATGTCGGAGACGACGAGGTAGAGGCCCTGGGCGGAGCCGGGGGCGGCGGCCGTGACGTTCTTGCCGAAGATGATCGCGCAGCCGGAACCCGGCGGCGTAAACTGGATCACCCGAAAATCGGCATCATTGGCGAAGTCGGCGTCGAGCCGCCAGCCCAGGCCGTCGTAAAAACGTTTGGCGCGGTCGACGTCGGAAACGGGGATGACGACCACCTCGAGCTTGGTGTCGACGGGCTGTGTTCTCGGGGTCTCAATGGGGGGTTCACTGCGCATGGCATTGCTCATCTTCAGCTCCTTGGCGTTTTGGATGCGTTAAGAATGGCGATACATGTCGCCGGCCAGTGGACCACAGCGCGGTGAGGCCGTCGAATCAATTATTCTGTCTGATTTGGCCGGTGTTGGCGGATTGCGCTGCGACGCAAGGCGCGTCGCTCTCGATCCGCGCGGGTTGCTAAAAGTCAGCTCGATCCGATGAGGCGGCGGGGCCTGTTCCCCGCCACCTGCGGGAAGTTCCTACGCGGCGAGAGCAGCGCGGGTTTTGCCGATCGTCAGAGCCGCCTTTGCTGCTTCGCGGCCTTTCTCGACGAAATGTGCGCGGTAGATCTGCTTGTGGTGCTCGGTTTCCTGATATTGATGCGGCGTCAGCGAAACCGACAGCACCGGCACACCGGTATCCATGCCGGCGCGCATCAGCCCATCGACGACGGCCTGGGCGACGAATTCGTGGCGGTAGATTCCACCGTCGACGACGAAGGCGGCGGCAATGACAGCGGCATAGCGTCCGCTTGCCGCAAGATCGCGCGACAGCAGCGGCATCTCGAATGCGCCGGGAACATCGAACACGTCGACCTGTTCGGGCGGAATAAGCTGATGGAAGCCGTCAAGGGCGCGGTCGACGATGTCGGCGTGCCAGCTGGCTTTGACGAAGGCGTAGCGGGTGGGTGTCACAGTAATCTCCTTTGGCGAACAGACACATCACCCAAGGCGATCACGAACGTCCCCGACAGCCGCAAGGGCGGCAGGAACGCACGTTCTCTTTCATCCGGACTATGACCGTCGGCTCAGGCATCTCACCTGATCTGCTGACCCTTCCGGAGAAGGCGCTCGCGGGCTCGCAATCTAAATTGCATACCGCCGGTAGGGACTTGCACCCCGCCCTGAGAACGGCGCGAACAATAGGGGGAAGGTGACGGGCTGGCAATAGGTCGAAATGATTTCGCGGCCGGAGCTAGATCAGGGCTCCCCAAGCGGCGATTTCGCTCGTTCGTCGATGGCGACGGGCAATCCCTCTTGCGGAGGAGGGGCTTGCGCCTACATGCTCTCGGTAAGGATATGCACGTCAGAAGCACGACAAGACAGGACGCGCTGTCTCCGCCCGGGCGGGGCCGTGACAACCATGGGAGAGAGTGATGCCAGAATCTTTCGTCGTTCACCGCGAGGCGCATATCGCCGCACCGCCGGCCGCGGTGTTCGCGTTGATGACCGACCCGGAAAAGATCCTGCGCTGGATGGGAACGGAGGCGCAGGTCGAGCCGCAGCCAGGCGGGCTCTATCTCGTCAACGTTACAGGCGCCCGCTTCGCGCGCGGCTCGTTTCGTGAGGTGGTGCCGGTTCATCGCCTTGCCTACAGCTTCGGTTGGGACGGCAGCGAGGTGGTGCCGCCGGGGTCGAGCCTGGTCGAGATCGATCTGATCGAACAGGGAGGCGGAACGCTGTTGCGGCTCACCCATAGCGGTCTGCCCAGCGCCGATCAATGCGCCGGCCATGCGGAAGGCTGGGCCCATTACCTCGGGCGGCTGACCGAAGTCGCCGCCGGGGGTGATCCGGGTCCCGATCCTTTTTACGGCAGGACATGAACAATTTTTGGCGGCGGCGGCGCGGCTCCGAAGCCCTTGCCGTTGTGACAACAGCGGTCGGCGAGCGCTCAGACCGGCCGTGCGGAAGCGCTTCTTTTTCTCCCGCAAACATGAACGCACAGTTCATCTCCAGTTCAATTTGGCGGCCGTAAGGTGTGGACGGCTGGATTGAAATGGAGTTCTCGATGAAGGCACTTTCTATCGCGGCTGCCTTGCTCGCTGGCAGCCTCTCGTTCGGCACAGCGCAGGCGATGCCGATGGGGACAATCAATGTTCAGAGCAATATCACAACGGTCGACTACGCCTGCGGTCGCGGCTGGCATTTGACGCGCTGGGGCGAATGCCGGCGAAACTGGCGCCGCCCGCCGCCGGTCGCTTTCTACGGTGGTCCGCCCCGCTGGGGCTGGGAGCGGCGTCACCGGGATTGGGATGGCCCGCGCTGGCGCCATGAGCGGCGTTGGGATCGCGACCGTCGTTGGCGGGATGACTAAGGGTCTTGCTTAGATGGAGATGGTCGAGGGCCGGAGCGATTTTCGCCCGGCCTTTTCTAATGAAACAGCTTCGCCGACGCTGACAGCCAGCGTTCTCCCGATTTGCCCGAGAGGGTCAGATCCTGCCGACGAGCCAGTGCTTGTCGTCGATCAGCTCCTCGAGTTCGACGGGATCCTTGACGCCGAATTCGAACCATTCGACGAGTTCCTTCGCCTTGCGGCTGCTCTCCTCTGCCGTCAGCTCGACCTGATATCTTTCGCACCATCGCCGAAGGATCGACGTCAGCAGCGTCATGTCATTCCCATCCAGCGGATCTTTCGGCCAGAATATCGTGCCCATCGTACCCCTCAATCACACGATGACGAACGGCCCTATAATGGAATCAAAGTCGCGCAAGTTTAAAGTGTGTATTTTTTGTTTTCCACCGCGCCGAATGGTTTTCGACAGGCGATGCGGACGTCCCTTTTTCGAACCCGGGGATGACCGCAAGCGGTCACTCCGGGGATGTCCTTGCGGCCGCCCCGGGGAGCGTGCGATGTTAAGCCATGGATTTGCCGTCTCCCCTTGCCTGGCTGATTGACGAGGCCGGAGCCTCGCATGGTCCCGAACGGTTTCTGGCCGAGCTCGGGCGCCGACTGCTGGCCGACGGACTGCCGCTTTCCGGCGGCACGCTGACGCTTTCGGTGCCGCATCCGATCATTGCGCGGCGCACCTGGCTGTGGCGGGCCGAGACCGGTGCTGTCATCGAGGCGCTGGCCTTTGCCGCGGCTCCGCAGAGCGAGGCCGGGCGCGACTGGCTGGCCGGGCTCGGGCCAGTATGGGAGGAGCGAATAGGGCCTTCGCAGGATGGTCCCATGCTCGGCTGGGCGGGTATCGATAACCGGGCAGGGGCCGGCGCATTCGCTCCGGCCGAAGCCGATCGGCTGCGTGAGGTCGCGCGTTTTGCCGCCGCACCGCTCGCAGCGCTCGAGGCGCGGGAGGCGCGGGCAGCCCTGCTCGAAGCCTATCTCGGCCGCCGCAGTGCCGCCCGGGTGCAGGCCGGCGAGCTTGCCCGCGGCACCGGCGAGACGATACGTGCCGCTCTTCTCTGCGCCGATCTGCGCGATTTCACCGCACTTTCGGAGGTGACGGAGCCGCACGCGATGATCGCGACGCTCGACGCATGGTTCGACCGCGTCGCAGGCGCGGTGCACGCCTTCGGCGGCGAGGTGCTGAAATTCATGGGCGACGGCGTGCTGGCGATCTTTCCGGTCATGGGCGCTTCCGACGACGCGGGAAGGGTGGGCCGCGGTGACCGGGAAGCCTGCGAGGCAGCCCTCAGGGCGGTTGCTGCCAGCCGTGCCGGCATGGTCCATCTCGACCAGATACGCCAGGCGCAGGGGCTGGCGCCGCTGCCCTTCGGCGCGGCGCTGCATTTCGGCGAGATCCTGTGGGGCAATATCGGCGCAGCCGACCGGCTGGACTTTACCGCCATCGGCCCCGCCGTCAATCTCGTCAGCCGGCTGGAAGGGCTCTGCAAGCCGCTCGGCCGAAGCGTGCTGATCTCGGGCGCGGTTGCGGCGAATACGGCGACGGTGCTCGTGCCGCTCGGAGAGCACAGCTTGCGCGGCATTACCCGGCCTTGCGCGGTCTTCACCCTGCCGGAGAATTGAGCCGCAAGGCAGGGCGCCGTGAGCGGCCTTCGTTTATGCAAAGAAAGCTTTGCAAAGATATCTTTGCAATAGTAGGCTGCTGGCATGAAAAATCCGCGCCCGCAACCTGCTCAATCCCTCACCGCACCCCGCACCCTCAGCCGGGTCGTGCCCGATCCGACCGCGCTGAAGGCGCTGACGCATCCTGTCCGGCTGAGCATGCTCGGCATGCTCAGGATCGATGGGCCTGCCACGGCGACGCAGCTTGCCGCGCGGCTCGGCCTGAACAGCGGCGCGACGAGCTATCACCTGCGCCAGCTTGCCCAGTACGGCTTCATCGAGGAGGCGCCGCATGCCTCGCGGCGCGACCGCTGGTGGCGCGCCAGCCATGAGCTGACCTCGGTGCCGCCAAGTGAAGCCGAAGGGGAGGCGCTCGATCTCGACATCGCCTTCAACCAGGCCGCACTCTCGCTGCAGGTCGGCCAGATGCAGCAGGCGCTGGAGGAATATGCCAAGCTGCCGGCTGAATGGCGCAAGGCGACGGCTGCCGACGACATCATCATCCCGATGACGGCGGCACAGGCCGAGGCCCTGACGAAACGGCTGAGCGACATCATCCTGGAGGCGATGCGGGCGGCCCCGCCGCTCGGGGAGGCGGCGTCGCAGGAATCCGGCATGGTTCCCTTCTATGTCATGTTGCACGCCTTTCCCTATCCGGGCCGCGTTCCGCATCGCGAAGGGGAGGATAAGCCGTGAGACGGGGCGGGCCGTTCCTGGCGCTCGCGGCTGCCGAGACATTCTCGCTCTCCGGCACGCGGCTTTCGACCATCGCCATTCCCTGGCTGGTGCTGAGCACGACTGGCAGCCCGGTGCTGACAGGGCTGACGGCAATGATGGAGATGCTGCCCTATGTCATCGCTAAGGCGCTCGGCGGACCGCTGATCGACCGCGCCGGCGCCAAGAGCATCGCCATCATCTGCGACACGGCTTCGGTGCTCGTGGTCGCTCTGGTGCCGCTTCTTGATCTCTTCGGCATGCTTGGCATGCAGGTGCTGCTGCCGCTCGTCTTTGCCATGGGCGTGCTGCGCGGCCCCTCCGATGCGGCCAAGCAGGCGATGGTTCCCGATATCGCCACACTCGCCAATGTACCGCTCGAACGAGTGACCGGCGTTGCGAGCGCCATCGAGCGGCTGGCCTCGACGGCGGGTGCGGCCGGCGCCGGCGCTTTGATCGGGCTGATCGGCCCGGGCCAGGCGCTGCTCGTCAATGCCGCCACCTTCGCCGCCGCCGCGCTGATCGTTGCCGCGGGCATACCCGGGACGCGGCGCGCGCCTGCGCCCGAAACTCGACCGGTCGAACGGGCGTCCTATCTCGAGGATCTGCGCGAAGGCTGGCGCTTTCTGCGCGGCGATGCCGTGCTCGTCAGCATCGTCGCCATGGTGGCAGTCACCAATCTCTTCGACCAGGCCTATCATGCCGTGCTGCTGCCGGTCTGGACACGGGATGCCGGCCATGGCCCGGAGCTGCTCGGTGCGATGTTCGCCGCCTTCGCCGGCGCCTCGATCGCAGGCGCGGCGATTGCTGCGGCAATCGGCGAGCGCATGCCGCGACTGATGGTCTATACGGTGGCCTTCCTCCTGACCGGCTTTCCGCGCTTTCTCGTTCCGGCGCTGGACGCGCCCATCGGTCTCGTCTTTGCGACGCTCGCCATCGCAGGATTCGCGTCGGGCTTCCTCAACCCGATCCTGTCGGCTGTCATCTTCGAGCGCATCCCCAAGCCGCTGACTGGCCGCGTCACCGCATTGAACACCGCCCTCTGCTTCGCCCTCATCCCCTTCGGCGGCCTCGCCGGCGGCGCGCTGATCAGCGCGCTCGGCCTTGCCGCGGCGCTGTTCCTGATGGGGATTGCCTATCTTGCGGCAACGCTTGCGCCGCTGGCGCTGAAGAGCTTTCGCGGGTTTGACAGGGCCTCGCCTGAAGCGTCCAGCTCTAGTCGCGCCCAAGCTCCTCGACCAGCAGATCGATGAAGCGGCGGACACGCGGTTCCAGCAGGCGCTTATCGGGATAGAGCGTAACGATCTTTGCGTCGTCAGTTTCGAGGTCGGGCAGGATTTGCCGGAGGCGGCCGGCGGCGAGATCGTCGGTGACGAGAAAATCGGGAAGCAGCGCGATGCCCAACCCAGCCAGGGCTGCGTCACGGATCGCCTCTGCGCTGTCGAGCCTCAGACGGCTGCGCCCTTGCGCTTTGACCCAGGGACCGCCTTCACCGCGAAAGCGCCAGCCCTGTCTTTGATTGCGGCTGGCGAAGATCAGGCAGTCATGGACCGCGAGACCGTCGATATCGCGCGGCTCGCCGCGCTCGGCGAGGTAGGATGGCGAGGCGCAGAGCCGCGCCTTATAGGTGGCGATCACGCGCGAGACCAGGCGAGTGTCCGACGCCATCGCCGTCGCGCCGATCCGGATCGCCAGATCGAAGCCTTCCTCGACGATGTCGGCCGGGCGATCGGTGAAGCTCACTTCGACCTGAATGTCGGGCCAGGCCCGAAGATATTTTTCGAGCAGGGGCAGCACGACGAGCCGCCCGAAGGCATCGGGAACGGTGAGCCTGAGAACGCCTCGCGGCGTGCTGTTCTGCCCTGCCACGCTCGCCTCCGCCTCATCGACCGATGCAAGGATCTGCAGCCCGCGCTCGTAAAACATCCGGCCTTCGTCGGTCAGGCTCAACGTCCTCGTCGTGCGGTTGAGCAAGCGCGCGCCGAGCCGGTCTTCAAGGCGGATGACGGCCTTGCCTGCCGCCGAACGGGACAGGCCCATGGCCTGGCCTCCGGCGATAAAGCTCCCCGCATCCACGACGGCCATGAAGATCAGGATATCGTTCAGGTTCGTACGCGGCATGAGGCAACTCGAGAGGTTCGGCTACGTCAATAAGTCGGGCAGTCATGGGATCGTTCAAGGCCCGGACCATCAACGCCCATCGCGGCAGTAAGGTCCCCACGCTTCGCTTTTATGTAGACGTCCCTTCGCCAATCAACCTGCTATAGCAGCCATCGCACCGGATCGCAGGTCAAAGATGGGCACCGGAAAGCCGGGCTACAGCATATCGCCGAGGCTCCAGTGGTTGTTCCATCGGACGTCGATCTCGTCGTCGACATTCTGATATCTTATGTCGGTGGAGAGGCGCAGCCGCCGGCTGCGGTCCTGATTGATGGTCGAGGCGTGGATCATGTAGGGCGAGTGGAGGACCACGTCACCGGCCTCATAATCGGCGGCGAGCCAGCGGGTGTCGAAGCGCTCCGCCATCTCAGGCAGATCCTTCGAGACCCAGCCGCCTTCCGCCATGTGGCTGTTATAGGCATTGATTCGCTCTTCCGGAGAAAGATCGCCGCTTGTGGCCCGGAACTCGGCTTCCATCTTGACGCCCAGCGCGTGCGAGCCTTCGAGGTAAACCAGGCCGCCCATCTCGGTGGGGATGTCGCCGATTGGAATCCAGGCCGTCACCAGGCGGCTGGTGCCGCCGCGGAGATAGACGAGATCATAGTGGGCGGGCGTGGCCGTCGGTGATCCCGGTTGGACGAAACGCATGAGCTTGCGCTTGTGCAGATACGAGATGCCCTGCAGGAAATCGTCCATGAAGCGGGCGAGCGGCGGTTGCGCACAGAAGCCTTCATAGGCGGCAGATCGGACGAGCGACATCAGGCGCCGATCCGCCAGGCTCCTGTCGAAGCCACCGGCAGACGCGATGCCAAGGGAAAAATCGCTGCCAGGGTCGATCAGTCCGGTTTCGGCGAGATGCTCGAAGACCCAGCGGCGGAAATCGATGACATCGGCCCGCGCCAGAAGACCTTTCAGCCAGACATAGCCGTCGTCCTGGTAACGGCGGCGGATAGCGTCGACCCCGATGGCGGGATCGGTCGGCGTGAGCCAGCCAATCCGCTCCGCAGCTAGGGTTTTGCCATGGGCGGCAAGGGGAAATTCGGGCTTTCGGACCTGCATGACCTCCGCAGCAATTGACATTTCACTCCTCCGTGGCTTGAGTTGGCTTGTCATCAATTACCTGATGCGACAGGCCAACTGACATAGAGGAAATTCGTAACTGGACTTTTCGCTCATCATGAGAGACGCCGAAGCCATCTATAGAACGCCGCATGCCGCTGCCGGCGGACTGGCAGTCACCGGCAGCGGCAGGCAGCATGCCCGCCGTACGGTGACGGACCGGAAACTACCGAGTTTCGCCGTCGTGCTGGTGGAGCGCGGGCAGGGCTGGCTGGAAACCGCCGCCAGCGGCCGTTTGAGCCTGACCGGACCTGCACTGTTCTGGCTGTTTGCCAACCGTGTGCATTCCTATGGCCCCGACGAAGGCGGCTGGGATGAGCGCTGGGCGCTTTTCGAAGGGTCGTTCACGCGGGACTTCGTGAGGCTGAGGATCATCGCGGAGCGACATCCGGTCGTGGCCCTGCATCATCTCGATGAGATGGTGCGGCTCTTCGGCAGGCTTCATGCCGATTTGCTTGACGACACCAACCTCGGGCAGGCGTCGGCGGCATTGATGCTGCATCACATCGTCATATCAGCCGCCAGACAGGCAAGCGGTGCGGCCGATCGGCGCCAGGAAAGGCGAGATATGGCCGACATCGTGGAAACGCTACGGCGGCGGGCGATGCAACCGTTGGACATCGCAGCCTTTGCCGCCGAGCACGGCATGTCGCCGGCCACGCTGCGCAGGCGGTTCACGCTCGAAACCGGACTACCTCCCAAGGCATTTCAGCTTCGGGCGCGTATGGACCATGCCAAACAGCTCTTGGCAACCACCGACGAAAAGATCGAAACGGTGGCTGCGATGATCGGCCTGGATGACCCGTTTTATTTTTCGCGGGTCTTTCACGAACGCGAGGGCTGCAGCCCTCGCGAATTCCGTGCGAGATATCCGCGGGTTTGAGATCCCGGCAGCAATGACAGCGCGTCAGCGCCAACCCATCGCAGGCGCGACGTGGGTCAGGATCGCTTCGATGACATGGGCGTTGTAATCGACGCCGAGCTGGTTCGGGACGGTGAGCAGCAGCGTGTCGGCCTCGGCAATCGCCTCGTCTTCGGCGAGCTGCTTGATCAGGGCATCGGGTTCGGCGGCATAGCTGCGACCGAAGATTGCCCGGGTCTTCTCGTCGATGAAGCCGATCTTGTCGCCCTCGTCGTTGCCGTAGCCGAAATAGGCGCGGTCGCGGTCGTCGACCAGCGCGAAGATGCTGCGGCTGACCGAGATACGCGGTTGGCGCGAGTGGCCGGCTTCTTTCCAGGCCGCGCGGTATGCCCGGATCTGGTCGGCCTGCTGGACGTGGAATGGCTCTCCCGTCTCGTCGTCCTTCAGCGTCGAACTCTGCAGGTTCATGCCGAGCTTGGCCGCCCAGACGGCGGTGGCATTCGAGCTTGCGCCCCACCAGATCCGCTCGCGCAGGCCTTCCGAATGCGGCTCGAGGCGCAAAAGGCCGGGCGGGTTTGGAAACATCGGCCGCGGGTTCGGTTTGGCAAAACCTTCACCGCGCAGCACCTCGAGGAAGACTTCGGCGTGGTGGCGGGCCATGTCGGCCTCGCTCTGGCCTTCGGGCGGGGCATAGCCGAAATGGCGCCAGCCATCGATCACCTGTTCGGGCGAACCGCGGCTGATGCCGAGCTGCAGACGGCCGCCGGCGATGAGGTCGGCTCCACCCGCATCCTCGGCCATGTAGAGCGGGTTCTCGTAGCGCATGTCGATGACTGCGGTGCCGATCTCGATCCGATTGGTTCTAGCGCCGACGGCCGATAGCAGCGGGAAGGGCGCGGCCAGCTGGCGGGCGAAATGATGCACGCGAAAATACGCTCCGTCGGCCCCGAGTTCTTCGGCCGCGACGGCAAGGTCGATCGACTGCAGCAGCGCATCGCCGGCCGAACGCGTCTGTGATTGGGGCGAGGGCGTCCAGTGCCCGAACGAGAGGAAACCGATCTTCTTCATGCCGATGCCGCACCTTGATCCGTTGTGTCTTTGGTCGATGGGTCATGGCACAGTTTCGGCCTGGAAGACAATCGGAACCGGATGGCCGGACCGATGAAAACCCATTGACATAAACGTGTGTTACAGCCTCGGCTCATGCGGCGAGAGCATGGAGTTTTGATGGACCAGCGCAGGGGCTCCTCCTTTTCGGAAACCGACGTTGTCGCAAATTACCGGTATCGCCCACCTTATCCCGATGCCGTATTTCGAAAGCTTCTGGCAATTGCGCCGCGATTACAGCATCTCCTGGATATTGGTTGCGGGCCTGGAAAAATCTCTCGCCCGCTGGCGGGTGCGTTTACAAGTGTTACGGCAGTTGATCCCTCTGAGCATATGATCGCTCTCGGCAGGTCGCTGCCGGGCGGTAACGCGCGGAATATCCGGTGGATAGAAAGTTTCGCCGAGGAGTTCTCGACCAATGGTGGACCTTTCGATCTGACGGTCGCGGCAGCAAGCATTCACTGGATGGATCATAGCAGACTGTTTCCGCATCTTCAGGCAAACGCCGCGCCAGGCCATGTCATGGCCGTGATTTCCGGAGACGAGCCGTTCGAGCCTCCATGGCAATCGGATTGGCATTCTTTCCTGGGGAAGTGGGTGCCAGAGGTGACGGGTCAGCCTTTCGATCACGACAAAAAGTCCGAGGGCATGCGAAGCTACCAGAGCTATCTCGACCTCTGCGGCAGCGAACACTTCGTATCAGAGCGTCCCTTCGAGCAGAGCGTCGCGGATTTCATCTCCTGCCAGCATTCGCGGGATACTTTTGCACCGTCAAAACTTGGCGACCGCATCGCAAGCTTTGACGCAGAACTTTCCGAACTGCTGCGTTCCCATTCGGATGAGGATCAGTTGAGTTTCATTGTAGGTACCAGGATTGTCTGGGGCGAAATCAAGCCGATCTGACAAAATACGTTGCTTGGGTTGGGCGCGATCGCGGTCGCGGGTCATGGGAGAGACTCGCGACCGGGCGCTCATCGTCGTGTCTATCGCGCCGCCTGAAACGCCACCTGGCCGTTGTTCAGGAAACAGGTCTTGTCGAACAGTTTCAAGTCAAGCGGGTTTGGCAGCCTGATATCGGCGATATCAGGCAGGGGCTTTTGCGATCGCTCGTAGGATCGGTCGATCTGGGAGATGAAGACCACGATCAGGCCCCGCTCGCGGGCGAAAGCCTTCAAGGTGCGGACCTGGATGGAGAGCTCGGGGTTCTCCCGCTTCTGGTCGAGCAGCTGAAGGTAGTCGATGACGACAAGCGTGCCGCGCGGCGCGGACGCTAGTCTCTCGGCGATGTAGGCGGAGCTGATGGCGTCAGAGCCGTCGAATTCGAACAGGTGTTCGAATTGCGCCCGATCCACCCCGATGGCGCGGAAGCGATCGGCAATATCCTCTTCCGTATATTCCAGCGAGAAGAACACACCGGGACGGCCTGACTTCATCGCCTCGACGGCGAGTTCGAGGCCCATCAGGGTCTTGCCGTGGCCGGGCCGGGCACCGACGAGCAGGAGATCGCCGGGCAGCAATTGCTGAAACAGCTTGCCGGCGGGTGGTTCCGCCGCTGCTTTTGCCGCAAGCAGGCTCCAGCCGCTGTAGCCTTCGTCCAGGGCTATGCGGTCGAGCGCCTGGTGCAAGGGTATATTCTCGGCTCGGGAGAGCTTTCTGGCTTTACGCTTCAGGTGATAGATAGGCGCAGACATCTTCATTCATAAACCTCCTATTGCGAGCGGTTTCCGCAATCCCTCCTTATGCAAGATGCTCGAACAGTCGGTTCGGTGTCAGATGGCCCCACATGACGTCTGCTTTCCCGATGGAGGGGGGAGGCGTGGGCTGCGCCAGAATCAGATCATAGCGCAGGACCGGCCGGGCGAAAATCGCCTGCGTCGCTTCGGCGCGAAAAACGGGCATCTCCCGCCCAGCGCCACATGCGTCGATTTCCTCAAGCGGAAGGAGAGGGAATAGCCGTAAGCGGCTGAGCGCGAGTCAGTTTCTGGCTCGGCGGAGCCGTCGAAGCGCCCGAAATCAATAGTAGGCCGACTTGAATGGGGCGATGGCGGCCCCCATGGCCGATGCGTCGCTTGCTATCTCGGAGATGATCAGCTTCGGGCGGGGTCGCGGCACGCCGTAGCGGGGGCGGTCGAAGATCTCGGTGCGGTCGATCAGCATCTGCGCCAAGGCGGGCGGAATCTGGCCGCCGAAAACGATCCCCTGCGGATCGAAGATCGCCCAGATCGCGTTGATGAGGCGGCTATAGGCGGGTGTCACCTCGTCTACCCATTCCACGACGCCCGGCCATTTGGCATCGAATTGCTTGCGCATGTAGCTGATCGAGGGAACGTCGACGCCATTGCGGTTGAGATTCTCGATCAGATATTGCAAAGCCGGCCGACGCTTATTCTCCTCGGCGTCATACATGCCCGAGAATTCGCCAGCATTGCCGATGCCGTTATGCAGCAGCTCGCCGTTGCTGACCAAGCCGCCGCCAAAGCCGTAGTTGAAGCTCAGATAGGCGAAGTGCTTGATGTAGCGGCCGGCGCCGAACATGGATTCGGCGACCGTTCCCGCCTTGCCGCCATTGTGCACCCAGACCGGCTTGCCGAAGAATTCCGTCAAGAGTGGCCCGAGTTCGATGAGCGACCACTCGTGCAGCGGCAGCGGGGCATTGTAGCGGGTGCCGCTGACGTGGAAGCCGGCGATGGCAAAGCCTATCCCGAAGAAAGTCTCCTCGGAGAGGTCGTTCTCCCTCTGATGTTCGACCAACTGATTCAGGACGAGATCGAGCGACTGGGCCATCGATCGTTCCCGCAAGGTGATGCTGCTTTCGGCGAGTACCTTGCCTGATATATCCATCAGGCAGATGCCAATCACGTCGGTATTGACCGAGATGCCGCAGGAATAGGCATAGCGGCCATTCAGCCGGAGCGTCGGGCTCGGCTGGCCTCGACCGGCCCCGGGCTTCGGCGAGCCGAAGGAAATGATGCCGCGTTCCTCCAACTGGTCGATGATCCGGTAGACGGATTGCTGGGTGAGGTCGGTGTGGCTGGTGACTTCAGAGCGCGAGAGGCCGGGATGACGCCAGATCAATCTCAGCAGATCGCGTTCGTTCGACGAGACGACGCCGCCGCCTTCGCGAAGGAAGTGCTGGGCGATAAGCGGCTCCGGGAAATAGGCCATATCAACACTTCCGTCGCCAATAATTACCAGAGGTGTGTAGTAATTATTGCTGTCGCCTCGGGTACTTCCTTTCGGGTCCTATAGCAGCCACCCTGTCGTGTCACAAGTGTCTTGCGGTCGTCACTAAATTGTTACACGCTACGTGTAATAAATTGCCGTCACCGGTGCCAGGCTTGAAGCCGGCCGATCAAATCAGGCGAGGGCAAAATGAAGATTTCCATTCTGGCGGCTGCGGCCGCGCTGATGTCGGGCGCGTGTTCGGCGCAGGCTGCCAATATCGAATTCTGGTACGGCAATACGGGCGTCGTCGAAAAGGCGATCCAGGACCAGTGCAGCGCTTTCAATGCCGCGCAATCGGAGCATCACATCACCTGCGTCGGCCAGGGCAGCTACGAAGTGTCGATGCAGAAGGCAATCGCTGCCTTCCGTGCCAACAACCACCCCGTCCTCATCCAGTTCTTCGACGCCGGGACGCTGGACCTGATGCTGTCTGATGCCGTCGTGCCTGTCCAGGAGGAACTGCCCGAGGTCAAGTGGGACAATTATATCGCAGGCGCCCGGGCCTATTACGAAACCTCCGGCGGGGCGCTTTTCGCGCAGCCCTACAATGCCTCGACGTTGCTCTTCTACACCAACAAGACCGAGCTCGAGAAAGCCGGTATCACCAAGACGCCTGCGACCTGGGAAGAGATCATCGAGGCCGCCCGCAAGCTGAAGGCTTCAGGTCATGCCTGCCCCTTTACCACCGATGGCGATACATGGCGCGTGCTTGAACAGTTTTCCGCCCGCCACGGCCTGCCGATCGCCTCAAAGCATAACGGTTATGACGGTCTCGACGCCGAATATGTGTTCAACACGACCTTCGCCGCCAAGCATCTGCAGAACCTGATCGACTGGCGCCAGGAAGGCCTCGTCAAGCTGAATGCCGATACCAAGGCCGGCAACTTCACCGCCGCCTTCAACACCGGCGAATGCGCCATGATGGAGAATTCCTCGGGTTCCTATACCGCCTCGGCCAAGGCTTTCGAAGGCAAATACGAACTGTCAGTCGGCCTGGCGCCGATGTATGAGGGCTACGAGCGCCACAACACGTTTGTCGGCGGTGCCTCGATCTACATCATGAAGGGCCACGACAAGGCCGAGGTCGAAGGCGCCAAGGCCTTCCTCGACTTCCTGCGCCGTCCCGAGCAACAGATGTTCCTGACCGCCGCCACCGGCTACGTGCCCGTCACCAACGACGTGATGGATGCGATCGCCAAGAGCGGCGAGGCGAACTCGCCGAAATATGCGACAGCCGCCGTCGGCATCGAGTCGATGAACCAGCCGCGCACGCCGGATACCCGTGGCATCCGTCTGGGCTTCTATGTGCAGTTCCGTCAAGTGTTCATGGAAGAGACGCAGAAGGCCTTTGCCGGCCAGGAGACCATGCAGATGGCGCTCGACAACGCCAAGAAGCGCGGCGACGAGTTGCTGCGCCGCTTCGAGCAGACCTACAAGGGCGTGAAGATACAGTGATCTCGACATCTCACGCGCGGGACGTTTGAACGTCCCGCGTGTCCCACGCACGGGGCGCGTCCCAAGCGCTCCCGTGCGTCAGGCATGGGACCCATACGCCCGTGCCGGTCTTTTAATGCAGGGCTTTTCCATGATGTCGGAATCTTCTCTCTTCAGCCATCGCTGGCTGCCGCTTCTGCTGGTAGCGCCGCTCATGCTGCTGATCGCGCTTTTTTTCTACGTGCCTGTCTTCCAGGCTTTCTACTGGTCGTTCTTCCTTGAGCGCCCCTTCGGCGGTGGCTCGATGTTCGTCGGCTGGGGTAATTTTGCCCGCGTGTTCTCCGATCCGGAGTTCTGGGAGGCCTGTTGGCGCACTATCGTCTTCATGCTCACCGCCTCCTCGCTCGCGGTGGTGGTCCCTCTGATCCTTGCGGTCGCGGCCGACCGGAAGATCCGCTTGTCGCTGCCGGCGCGCAATGTGCTCGTCTGGCCGAAGGGAGTTGCCGGCGCCTCGATCGGCGTTGTCTTCGCCTTCATCTTCAATCCCTTCGTCGGCGTGCTCGCGCCACTCAACTCAGCCTTTCCCGGCATCTGGGCGCCCGGCATCAACGGCACAGACGGCTTCATCACGCTGATTGCAGCGCATGTCTGGGGCGGCATCCCGTTCAATTTCGTCATCCTGCTCGCCGGCCTGCAATCGATCCCGAAGACCATGCACCAGGCAGCGGCGATGGATGGGGCAGGGCCGTGGCGGCGCATCTTCGACGTGCAGCTGCCGCTTATCATGCCGCAGCTCTTCCTGACGCTGGTGCTCGAGTTCACCGAAAGCGTCACCTCGGCCTTCGCGCTGATCGATACGATCACCCATGGCGGTCCGGGCGGCGCGACGACGCTGCTCGTCTACAAGATCTACACCGACGGCTTCAGCGGATACGATCTGTCCGGCGCCTCGACCCAGACGGCGATCCTGATGGTCTTCGTCGTCCTCCTCACCGCCGCCCAGTTCCTCTTTCTCGGCCGGCGCATCAACTACGAGCGGTGACCCCATGATCGAAAACGCA
This sequence comes from Rhizobium sp. WYCCWR10014, assembly GCF_001657485.1. Lineage (GTDB taxonomy): Bacteria > Pseudomonadota > Alphaproteobacteria > Rhizobiales > Rhizobiaceae > Rhizobium. The sequence goes on along the minus strand of NZ_LXFU01000037.1, from coordinate 21,364 downwards.
CGTTCCCTCAACATCGTAGCCGGCCTCGTGCTGATCGTCGGCATCGTCTATATCCTCGGGCCGCTCTACCTAACGTTGGCGACAGCCTCGCAATCCTATGAATTCATGCTGCGCAACGGGCTCGCCTGGTACCCCGGCGACCAGTTTTTCGCCAATGCGGCGCACATCTTCACCGAGACGCACATCCCGATCCAGATGTTCAACAGTCTGGTGGTCGCCTTTGGCGATGCATTCGCGACCTGCGTCCTGTCGCTTCTGTCGGCCTATGCCATCGTCTATTTCCGTGTTCGCTGGGCGGGCGTGGCCTTCGCGCTGATCCTGGCGACGATCATGCTGCCGATCGAGATCCGCGTCATCACCACCTACCAGATGGCGTCGAACGTGTTTTCGCCGGTCAATGCGCTGCTCGACGTCACCGGCCTGAACGTGGTGATCGCCGAATATTTCGGCGCGCCGGTGAAGCTCGAATGGAGCGTGCTGAACACGCATTTCGGCCTGATCGCGCCGCTTGTGGCGCATGGCACCGGCACCTTCCTGTTCCGGCAGTTCTTCCTCACCCTGCCCAAGGATCTGTTCAAGGCGGCGCGCATGGATGGGGCAGGGCCGATCCGCTTCCTTTTCGACATCCTGCTGCCGCTGTCGCGCACAAGCTTCGCCGCGCTTTTCGTGCTGACCTTCCTCAGCGGCTGGACGCAATATCTTTGGCCGCTGGTCGCAGCCTCGACGTCAGACATGCAGACCGCCGTCGTCGGGCTGGCGCGGCTTGTGCCGGATTCGGAGGGAGAGATCCCTGATTTCCCGATGATCATGGCCGGCGCCGTCATCGTTTCCATCATTCCACTCGCGATGATCGCGCTCCTGCAGCGCTATCTCGTCCAGGGCCTCGCTCTCACGGAGAAATAGCCATGAACGCCATCGACATGGCCATCCGCGCCGCTGCCGCCAACATCACGCTGTCAGGCGTCACCAAGGCCTATGACGCCGAGACCGTCGTCATTCCGCCGATGGATGTCGAGCTCAGGGCCGGCGAATTCACCGTCGTGCTCGGTCCCTCGGGCTGCGGCAAGTCCACGCTGTTGCAGATGATCGCAGGGCTGGAGCGGGTGAGCGGCGGCACGATCGTCATCGGTGGCCGGCAGGTGCAGGATCTGGAACCGAAACATCGCGGCTGCGCCATGGTGTTCCAAAACTATGCGCTCTATCCGCATATGAGCGTCTTCGACAACATCGCCTACAGCCTCAAGGTATCAGGCATGGCGAAGCCCGAGCGCATCGAGCGGGTCGGTGCGGTGGCGAAGATGCTCGGGCTGTCGGACTTCCTCGGCCGCAAACCGGGGCAGCTTTCCGGCGGCCAGCGCCAGCGCGTGGCGATCGGCCGCGCCATCGTGCGCGAGCCCGGCGTACTGTTGTTCGACGAGCCGCTCTCCAATCTCGATGCACAATTGCGTCATGACATGCGCGTCGAACTCGCCGAGCTGCACCGGCGCATCGGCGCCACCACCGTCTTCGTCACCCATGATCAGGTGGAGGCGATGACGCTTGCTGATCGCATCCTCATTCTCAACAAGGGGCGGATCGAGCAGTTCGACACGCCGAAGGCGATCTATCACCAGCCGGCTTCGGTCTTCGTCGCCAAATTCATCGGCGCGCCGCCAATGAACATCCTGCCCGTCACCGGCGACGGCGCCGTCCTCCGGCTCGCGGACGGGCAGGTGGTGGCGCAAGCCCGGCTTACCGGCGCCTATCAGCTCGGCATCCGCCCCGAGGATATCCTGATCGGCGGCACGGCTAACGGACAGGTGGTCACCTCAGCTCTGCGGTTTCGCGAGGATCTCGGCTCGCACGCGATCCTGGCAGCCGAGCTTGGCGGCTCGGTCGTCAGGATCGCCACGCCCTTCGGTGTCGAGATACCGGATCACAGCCAACTCTCTCTCAATTTCCCTGCCTCCCGCCTGCATCTCTTCGATGCGGAGAGCGGCAAGGCCATACCAGGCGCATTCGGCGCAAACTAGAAAATTTCCGCTTTTTCTCCGAAACACGGAAATGTTCTATCTATTTGTTTTAACACAATTCCTGACGCGAAATCGCTGCGCAATTTTGCTGGAATTATTCTAGAGGAAGCCCCATGAAATACATCGACCACATTGCCGACCCGTCGCGTTCCTGCGCCATCGTCGCCCATCGCGGTGCCTGGCATCATGCTCCTGAAAACAGCCTTGCCGCGATCGAGAACGCGATTGCCGGCGGCTATGACATCGTCGAGGTGGATATCCGCCAGAGCGCCGATGGCGTGCTGTTCATCCTGCACGACGACACGCTCGAGCGCATGGCCGGCATCGATCGCATCCCCGAGGAGATGCCGATCGCCGAGATCACCAGCCTGCGGCTCCGCATGGCCGATGGCGGGCGGGAACAACCTTTCACGACGCAGACCGTTCCGACGCTCGAACAGGTGCTTGAAACCGTGCGCGGCCGCATCTTCGTCGATCTCGATCTTAAGGACCTCGAGATGATGGGCATCGTCGCGGCCAAGGTCAAAGAGATGGGCATGGCCGACCAGGTCGATCTCAAGGCCCGTGCCGGCACGCCGGAGGCGCTGGCTTGGCTCGCCAGGCAAAAAGGGATCGACGGCATTCCGTTCATGGGCCAGGCGTTCTTCAGGATCGGGAGCGCCGAAGAGACTGCAAAGGCAGTCATCGCCGCGCGCCCCTTCATGTGCGAAGCCAAGTTCGATGAGCTTGAGACGCTGGCCGGCCAGCATGAGCGTCTGCGCAACGCCGGAATCTCGCTCTGGGTCAACACGCTCGATCCGGTCTCCTGCTGCGGCTTGACCGATAGTGCCGCCCTTGCCGATCCCGATGCGATCTGGGGACGGATGATGGCGGCCGGCATCAGCGTCATCCAGACCGACCAGCCGGCGGCGCTCAAGGCCTATATCGAGGCGCGCCGGGCATGAGGGAAGTGTCGGACGACATATTCTCCGCCGTGATGGATGATATGCGCCGGACAGCGGAGGCAGAGATCCTGCCCCGCTTCCTTGGTGTCACCGCCGAGGGCATTCGCACCAAGACCGCTCCCGACGATCTGGTGACCGATGCCGATCTCGGAGCCGAGCGGCGGCTCACTGAAGCGCTGTCGGCGCACTTTCCTGAGGCGCTGCTGGTCGGCGAGGAGGCGGTCTCCGCCGATCCCTCGATTCTGACGCGGCTTGGTGACGCCGATTTCGCCGTCATCATCGATCCTGTCGACGGCACCTGGAATTTCGCCCACGGCCTGCCGCTGTTCGGCATGATCGTGGCGATCGTTTCCGGCGGAGAAACCGTGGCCGGGCTGATCCACTATCCCGTCACCGGCGATTTCCTCGCCGCGCGGCTGGGGCGAGGGGCATGGCATATCGCCGGCGATGGCACGCGGACCAGGCTTGGCGCTGCGCCGCCGGGGCCGATCGGGGAAATGCACGGCTTCGTGCCGCTGCATATGTTCCCTGCCGAGGAGCAGCCGGTCTACGCTCAGAGCCTGCTGCACTTTGCCCGCACCACCACATGGCGCTGCTCGGCCTATGAATACCGGGCGGTGGCGACAGGCGCGATGAGCTTTTCGCTCAACGCCGAGCTCAAACCCTGGGACCACGCCGCCGGCGTGCTGATCCATCACGAAGCCGGCGGCTATGGGGCATTGCTCAACGGCGAAGCCTATCGTCCTACGATGACCAAGGGCCGGCTGCTCTTGGCACCGGATGCCGAGAGTTGGGAAGCGATCCGCCGGAGTTTTACGGAGGGGTGATAGCGGTTGTTTTTCGGCATTGCGCCGGCGTGAAGTTTGGCAGAAGCGCCACCCCACCCTCCGTCATTCCTGTGCTTGTCACAGGAATGACGGAGGAGAGGCGAGCGGCCGTCAGGAATTTACCAAGCGATTGGGGATGAGTTCAGACTGCATCCAATGCGTTTCACTCTGAATGTGGTTGTCCCGCACATACTTGCCCATCCGAACTGGCATTTCGGCCTCCAGGAACGCATCAGCGATCCGAACGACAAACCCCTCCTGCTTGGTCCTATCCAGCGAGGCCGCGGTATCCTCGAACAGGTCGGTTTTGTATGGCCCCCGATACAGAGTCGACACCGGAACGATGCTCAGTTCTTCGAATCGAGCCAGAGTTAGATCCCAGGATTGAACTTCGCCGTCGACAATCCAAGCAAAGCCAAGGAAGTATGACGGAAGATCATCATAGCCGATCGAGTGCCGGGCATAGAGGTTCTCGCCCACGATGCGTTCGCCATCTGCCAGCTGCGGACTGATGCCGGCAGCAAAAGCCTTAAGCCAATCGCGGGATGGATGGTAACGGCTATCGGGACTACGGGCATGAGACCCGCCCCGATGAATGGTCGTGTTCTCACCATCCATTTTCTCGGTGATGACAAGATCGCCAATCATCAGCCCGTCAAGCTTCGCCATTACCTTATCGTCGCTTGTCGCTCCGGGCGAAATCGGTAGGTGATAGGTTCGTCCGTATTTCTTCATGATGATGAAGGCATAGCCGTTGGCGATTGCACAATGCAAGGTCGCACGCGTCCGCGGATCGGCATCTTCAGTGGTTGGTGCGATGATCATATCCGAACTCAAGCCAGATGAGAGCCAATGGCCACAAATGCTGGAGAATGAGTCGGTTTTCGCAATGGCGGCGGGCTTTCGTTTGCTATGATGAGGTGGACGGCGAGCGGCGTGAGCCTCCGCACAAGTCCTCGCGTCTCAACCTTGGCCGCGGGCCGTCGCATTGCAACCAAGAAGCTTGAAACATGCGCTACACATTCGCCATAGGTGATATCCACGGCTGTATCGATCCGCTGAACAGGATGATCGATCAGATCGAGGCTTATGCGTCTGAAGGGACCGTCGTCTTCCTGGGCGACTATATTGATCGCGGGCCTGACAGCAAAAGTGTCCTCGACCGGATCATCGCCGGTCCATCGGACTCGTGGCGATGGATCTGCCTGAAAGGCAATCATGAGGACATGATGGTCGCTGCCTATGCCGACGGCGACAGCAGAGACGTATGGATCAGCAACGGCGGACTTGAAACCGAAATGTCCTATGACGGCAGGGTTCTGCCTCAGCATTTGCAATGGGCTGCCGATCGTTCCCTCATGCATGTCGATCGGCATCGCATCTTTGTCCATGCCGGTGTTGTTCCGGAATTTCCGCTGGAACGGCAGACCAAGCGCGATCTTCTCTGGCTACGGTTCTCTCCCGGTGAGTCCAGCGATTATTGGGGCAAGCACCTGGTCCACGGCCATACGCCGTCGCTCTCCAACCCGGTGACGACAGGAAACCGCACCAACATCGACAGCGGCTGCGTTTTCGGCGGCAAGCTTTCCTGCGCGGTCTTCGATGACGAGATTGCCGGCGGGCCGATCGACTTTATCGAGGTGAGGGCATGAATTTGGGCGCTTTCGTACGGCCGTAAAACCGGAGGCGCCCGAGCGGGCGTGCGCCTTGCTTCCTCTTCTCCCGGGGGGAGAAGAGGTGCCGGCGTCGCGGAGCGTTATCGGGGGCTCAAGCCCCTCCAGCCGGCGGCGAGCCGCAGCCAGGGCGCCAGGTGGAAGCCGCTCATCAGTAAGTACATGGGCACCATTCCGCCGATCGGGAAGGCATCCGGCGTCGTCGTGCAGATCATGTCGGCGCTGCCGGTAGTGGCCGTCAGCAGCGCCATGAGCGCGAATGTCGGAGCGGCGGCGAGCGACAGCCAATCGGCGGCGCGGCCGGTGATCCGGTTGCCTGGGCTAGCCATGCCACCGCTCGGCTTAGCAGCTGATCCGTCTGCTGAGGCGGCCAGCGAGAGCCATTCGGCGACGTTGCCGTCGCCTCTCTCTGGAGGGTGGGCGGAGAGCAGCATCGGCGTCACTCCCTGCCGTACCGGTCGTGGTGGCGCCACCAGATGCCGGTTTCGTTGCGGCCCTTGGGGGCGCGGTCGAGCCATTGGTACATGCCCCATAACCCGTCCAGCCCGCGCGCATAGCTGGAATAGCTATGGTAGACGGCGCCGTCGATGAGCTCAAAGGCGCTGACACCCGGCCGGTCGCGGGTATAGGTGGGGACATCGGTGCCGGTCATGGCGGCTATCTGAGTGATCGGCGCCTCGCTGTCGCGGCTCTGCCACTCCGCGACCGTCTTGCCTGCGAGCGGTTCGGGGGCGGGCGGTTCGCGGCGATAGTTGTATTCGATCTCGCCTCGGCGCTGCTGGTCGGGGCTGAACCAGACGCTGAAGTCGCCGTTGAAGTCGCTGCCGAAGGACGATGCCCAGGGAAAGCTCCAGTCCATCCGCCGCTTGAATGCTTCGAGCTTTGACAACGGCGCGCGGGAGACCGCCCAAAAGGCCACATCGTGGTTCTCCAGGTGAACGAAGAAGCCGTTGAAGCCATCGGCGATCGACGAGCAGGAGGGGCATCCCGCGGTATAATCCGGCCCGAACATGAAGTGATAGACGAGAAGCTGCGAGCGGCCGCCGAAGAGGTCCTTCAGCGAGACGTTGCCGCCGTCGGTGTCGAAGCGGTATTGCTTGTCGATCCTCACTCGCGGCAATTGCTGGCGCTTCATCGCCAGCGCGTCGCTCTGCCGGGTCAGTTCCTTCTCCTCCTCGAGCAGATCGAGCCTTGCTGCCAGCCACTGCTGGCGTGTTGCGTTCAGCTGTGCCGTCATGGGTCTTCTCCTTTGCCTGTCTCTCGTCGTAGCATCCGGCGCAGGCTTGCTTGCCGGTCGACGACAAATCTAAGGCCGGGTGGGGAAATGGCGGGAGTGACAAGTGTGACGGGATTTGAATGGACTCGCTGATCACGGCAGCGGCGCGAGCGCTGGCAGTGGGAGATGCGCTCGGCGCGCTGAAGCGAGTGGCGCTGCGCGACGATGCGCCGGCGCTGGCTCTGCGCGGCATTGCGATGGCGCAGCTCGGCGATCTCGTCCGTGCCAAGGCGCTGTTGAAGAGTGCGGCGCGTGCTTTCGGCCCGCGCGAGGCGGTGGCCCGGGCCCGCTGCCTTGTCGCCGAGGCCGAGATCGCGCTGGTCTCGCGCGATCTTACCTGGCCGCCCAAGGCGCTGGAGGCGGCGCGCAAGGTGCTCGAAGCGCATGGCGACAGGGTCAATGCCGCCCATGCCAGGAATGTCGAGCTTCGCCGGCTGGTGCTGATCGGCCGGCTCGACGAGGCCGAGCGGGCGCTGGAAACGCTCGATCCAACGCCGCTGCCGCCGGCGGCGAGGGCCGCTCATGAGCTGGTGGTCGCGGGCATCGCGATCCGGCGCCTGCAGACGAATGCGGCGCACCAGGCTCTCGACCGGGCAAGGCAGGCTGCGCGCGAGGCCGGTATGCCGGTATTGACGGCGGAGGTGGAAAATGCCGCCCACGTGCTCAGCGCGCCGGTGGCGCGGCTGATCTCGCGCTGGCGGGAAAGCCCGCTGCTGCTCGAGGAGGTGGAAGAGCTGCTGGGTTCGGGCACGCTCGTCGTCGATGCCTGCCGCCATGTCGTGCGCGACGATCAGCTTTCGGTGTCGCTGGCAACACGGCCCGTGCTCTTCACGCTCGCCCGGACGCTTGCCGAAGCCTGGCCGGCGGATGTGGCACGCGGCACGCTCATCGCGCGCGCCTTCCGCGGCAAACATGCCGATGAATCGCATCGTGCCCGGCTGCGCGTCGAGATCGGCCGGCTGCGCGCCGAACTGCGGGGACTGGCGGAGGTTTCGGCGACGAAACGCGGCTTTGCGCTTTCGCCGCGTCGGGCCGGAGAGACCGCCGTGCTGGCGCCGCTGGTCGAAGGCCAGCACGGGGCGGTGCTCGCCTTTCTCGCCGATGGCGAGGCCTGGTCGAGCTCGGCGCTGGCGATTGCGCTCGGCGCCAGTCCGCGCACCGTGCAGCGGGCGCTAGATTCGCTCGCCGATGAAGGCAAGACGCAATCCTTCGGGCGCGGGCGGGCGCGACGCTGGATGAGCCCGCCGTTACCCGGTTTCCCGACGATCTTGTTACTCCCGGGACCCTTGCCGAGCGATTAGTATGGCCTGACTGATGAGGATGGCCCTACGGGCGAACAGGATGGAAGAGATGAAAAAATCGGCTGCGACGATCATCCGTGAATATGGACCCTTTCCCGGCGCCGAGCGCGTCAACGGCGTCACCTTCGACGGTGAGCATGTCTGGTTCGCCTCGGGCGACAGGCTGAACGCGCTCGATCCAGCAAGCGGCGAGGTGGTGCGCTCGATCGAGGTCGCATCCCATGCCGGCACGGCCTTCGATGGAGAGTTCCTCTATCAGATCGCCGAGAATGTCATTCACAAGATCGACCCGAAGTCCGGACGTATCCTTTCCACCATCCCGGCGCCGGGCAATGGTGGCGATTCCGGCCTTGCCTGGGCCGAAGGCTCGCTCTGGGTCGGCCAACACCGCGGCCGCAGGATCCATCAGATCGACCCGGAAACCGGAAAGATCCTCCGCACCATCGAATCCAACCGCGTCGTGACAGGCGTCACCTGGGTCGACGGCCAGCTCTGGCACGGAACCTGGGAGGGCGATGACAGCGACGTCAGACGCATCGACCCCGAAACCGGCGAGGTGCTGGAGCGGCTGGAGATGCCCGAGGGTACCGGCGTCTCCGGCCTCGAATCCGACGGCGCGGACTGCTTCTTTTGCGGTGGCGGCGCCAGCGGCAAGGTCCGCGCGATCACCCGGCCGGCGCAGGGCAAGGAGGGGAAGGGTAAGTAGCCGATGCGACGCCGAAGAGGCCGAGGCGGCATATCTCTTCCCAGTGACAGTCAGTTCGCCAACAATCCGGGCGCTAAGTTGGAAGTCGACACCAAGGGGCAAGTTGTGGGAATTTCAACCGAGCGTGCGATTGATTTCGGTACGTGACGATCTACTTTCGCGGCAGTGTCGGTCGAGGCCTTTACGCAAAGCCGGTATGATCGTGGGGGAGAGACTTTGAAATATCTGCGCACGACGCTCGGACCGAAGAGCAAATCCGAACTCGGGATGATTCTCCCGCATGAGCACGTTTTCGTCGACCTCAGGACGCCGGACCAGCCCGGTTATGCCGAGGCAGACATCGACGACGTCGTCCGTCTGATGGCCCCCGAAATCGAGCGGATCAAGAAGCTCGGGGTGACGGCGCTGGTCGAATGCTCGACGGGCGGCGTTGGACGCCGTGCGGATATTGATCTTGCCGTGTCGCTCGCGACGGATTTTCCGATCGTCGTGCCCACCGGCAATTACCGTGAACCCTGGATTCCCGAATGGGTCCGCCATGCTTCCGAGAAGGAGCTGGAGGCGTGGATGCTTCGCGAGCTGACGGAGCAGATCGACGAGACCGGGTTCCAGGCGGGCTGGATCAAGCTCAGCGCCGGCGATGACGGCATGACGGCGCTCGAGACGAAAATCCTGCGGGCGGCCGCGCGTGCGGCGGCGCAGACGGACGCCGTTATCGGCAGTCATACGATCAGGGGACGGGTCGTTATGGATCAGCTCGATGTAATAGAGGCAGAGGGCTACAGGGCCGACAGGTTCATCTCGATCCATACGCAGGAAGAAGAGGACTTCGCCCTTAATGTCGCTGTCGCCGAGCGAGGCGCCTGGATCGAGTATGACCATGTCGGCCGGGGCGGGGATAACGAGGTGGCGGAGCTGGTGATCAAGGCGCTGGAGGCGGGCTGCGGCGATCGCCTGTTGTTGAGCCATGACCGTGGCTGGTTCGATCCGGCACAGCCGAAGGGCGGGATACCCAAGCCATACACCCATCTTTCCACGGTCTTGCTGCCCGAGTTGAAACGGCGGGGCATAGACGACGGCACCCTGATGCGGCTGACCCACGACAATCCGTTCGAGGCTTTCGCCCGATAGGGGAGGCGGTCAGGTGAAAGGAGCCTGGGCAATCATGTCGCGATCCCCGGAAATGCTCAAGACCGGGTTCAGCCGATTGCCGACACCTCGGTGCCGCGGGAGCGGAGTTCGCCGAGAATGCTGTAAGGACCGTTCAAAAGGCCGATCGGCAGGATGATGAAAGCGTTCGTGCCTGCCGGCAGATTCGCGATCCGCCCGATCAGAAGCGCGCGCAACTTGTCCGCATCGGTGAGATCGGTGGGCGTCACGATACCCTTGGCAGTGATTTCCTCCCCCAGGCCTGCGATCTCTGCGCTATTTCGAGCCTTGTAGAGTTCGTCGAAATAGGCGCCGATCGGTCCGATCCGGCGGCGCAGGTCGAGAAGATAGCTGATGGAGTCGGAGCCGACGGAATTGACCGTCTCCAGGGTCAGCGGCTTCTGCAGGGTCCGCATCTCGCCGTCGGCGGCAAGCGTCTTCACGTCGCGCCCGATCGATACGCCGTAATTTGCAAGCGCCAGGCCGATGCTCGGTGTGTCGGGGCCGAAGACATGTTGCCCTTCGCCGATGAGCAGCAGGCTCGCCTCGAAACCGGAAAGCTTTTCGATCGCTCCCTTTGCCGGAGATGTCGAGAGGATGGTTTTGAGCTCGTCGTGATCGGATGGTGTCAAAGCTGCAAAGACGGGCTTGATATCGCTGTTCTTGAACTTGGTGGTCGACAGGGTGAGGCTGGGATTGACGTCGATCAGCACCGTCTTCGATTGATCGACCAGGCGTTTTCCCTCGGCCACGATGTCAGGAAAAGTGTCGGCGCGGATGCGCACGTAGCCGAAAAGCACATGGTCATTCGCGGGGGATTTGGCGCGCCAGAGGTGATGTGCATGGCTGCCTCCGCGCTGAGCCGGATGCATGGCGGCGGATTCGCATCGGACTAATCGCGTGAAAGAACATTTGTTCCAACTCCCGGTGGAAATGATGAGCGTCCAGGGCACGGGAGTCAGCTGGACTCGTTCAAAATTCTCGACGATACCAGGATCTATGCCGCACCGCGCTCCTCGAACAAAAGCGCCATGCTGATCGCATCGATGAACCGACCGTCGATGCGAGCCGCACGCCGGACGATGCCTTCGCGGGCAAATCCCATCTTTTCGTAAAGAGCGATAGCACGGGCGTTGTCTTCATAAACATCGAGTTCAACCCGGGCAAAGCCGCTTTTTTGTGCGGCTCTCAAGGTCGTCTCGATGAGCATTCGTCCCAGACCCTTGCCCCGATAGGCGGGAAGGATTCCCATGCCGAGGTTTCCGCGATGGGCGTGCGACGGGAAAAAATGCCGGCTGATGTCGCACCAACCGACAACCTGGTCTTGAGCGGTGGCAACGAATTGCGGATTGCCTTTTGCAATCATGCCCATCACGAACTCACGCGTCTGCGGCAGAGGAGCTGCTTCCAGCATGGATAGGTATTTTTTCTCCCGCGCGACCACGTCGAGCGCATGATGAAAGCTGTCGATGTGGGCGGCAGCGATCGGCTCGATCCTGATGCCTGACGTATCCGACGATGCTGCATCCATGTGCTTCTCCTTCAACGATTGCGATGCCTATGGGAGACCTGCCGCAGACCCGCACGGGAGCGCATAATTCACGGTCCGTCAACCTTTGCGTGTCAATTTCTCGGTAGCGGGCGGCATCAAAAGGTTGCAGGTATTGAAGGTCGGGCTCACATCCCACATTACATTCGTCCTGGTGACGCTCACCTGCGCGGCGGCTGTGTTGCTATGCGGATTTGCGTGGCTCGCCGCCATGAAGGTCGATGATCTCTCGCTCCGTCGGCAGGCCGACTTCATTCGGCAGGGACTGGAAGAGCAGATGGCGGCACTTCCCCGAGAGCAGGAAAGCGTCACCAAATGGGACGATGCCTTCCTCTATGCCAAGCAGCGAAACCATGAATGGCTGCTCGATAATGTCGGCCGGTGGACGAGCCAGTATTTCGGGCACGACAGAACCTATATCTTCGACGATACCAATCGCCTGATGTTCGCCTTCCGTGACGGCGCGGATGCCATGCCGCCGCGGCTTGGTGACGACGACGGCCAAGAAATGACGGCTCTTGCCGAAGAGATGCGCGCCGCTCTCGTCGAGCGGGCTGCAGAGCCGGGCGCCGAGGCGATTGGCCAACTGGCCACGGTTCGGACGATCATGATCGGCAACAGGCCGGCGATAACAAGCGCGCGTCCCATTCTGCCGAGCTCGGCCAGGATGCAGATCGAGGCAAGCCGGGAGTTCATCGCCATCTCGGTCAAGTTCATCGATGGAAAGGCTGCCGAAAACATCGGCCATCATGCGCGGCTTGAAGGATTGTATTTCGCGTCTTCGAAAAGTGAAGATGAGCGGGCGCAAGTGCCGGTGTTGTCTAATGACGGCGGCACGATCGGCTATTTCGTGTGGCCGCCTATCCGGCCCGGCTTCATGCTGCTGCAGCAGATCGCGCCGGCAGGGCTCGGTTGCCTGGCGCTGCTGATCGCCGTCGTGTTCTGGCTCGGACGAGGTCTGCATCGTACCTCGCTGACCCTGCTGGACAGCCAGGCGCAGCTCACCCATCACCGCAACCATCTCGAAGAGATGGTGGCCGATCGAACGGCCGAGATCGAAAGGCAAAGGGAGGAACTGGACCGCCTGCTGGTGCACGAACGCCAGGTGAATGCGCTCCAGCGCCAGTTCGTCGCCATGGCCTCGCACGAGTTTCGCACGCCGCTCGCCATCATCGACGCCGCCGCTCAGCGGCTTTGCCGCTCGACGACCAACGTCAGCGGCGATTACGTTCACGAAAAGGCCGGGGTGATCCGCAGCGCTGTCGTGCGCATGGTCGATCTGATGGAGAGCATCCTCGCCAGCGGCCGGCTCGAAACCGGACAGATCACACTGAAGCGGAGCGAAGGCGATCTGAAAGCCCTACTCGTCAGCTGCTGCGACAGGCAGCGCCACCTCAGCCGCTCGCATGTGTTCCACCTCGATCTCGAGCCCATACCTGACATATTGACGTTCGACCGCAGCGCCATGGAACAGGTCTTCACCAACCTGATTTCGAACGCCGTCAAATATTCACCCAACGCGCCTGACATTCATGTTCGCGCCCGGGCCGACGACAAGACGGTGGAGATCGCCATCTCCGACAGCGGCATCGGCATGGATGCGGAGGATCTGCCGAAGCTGTTCCAGCCCTATTATCGCGCCCGCAGCGCGACGGGCATTGCCGGGACGGGCATCGGCCTCAACGTCGTCAAGCAGGTCGTCGAATTGCATGGCGGCACCGTCGAGGTGACGAGCGAGCTCGGCAAAGGCACAACATTCACCATTCTTCTGCCAATGGAGTTTCTATTGTCGGATCAACAAGTCGCAGCTTAAGGAAGAGCTCATGGTTACAGTTCTGTGCATAGAAGACGAAGTCGAGATCCGGAACCTCCTCGTCGAAGAATTGAGCGAAGCCGGCTACAAGACGCTCGAGGCCTCGAACGGCGCCGAGGGACTGGAAATGATCCTGTCGAAGTGGCCCGATATCGTCATCAGCGACATTTCGATGCCGGTCATGGATGGGCACCAGCTTCTGGCGGAAATTCAGATCAACCACCCCGAGCTTTCCAACATCCCCTTCATTCTGCTGACGGCACTGACCGACCGGGAAAACACGCTGGCCGGCCTGCGCGGCGGAGCGGCGGACTATCTGACGAAGCCGCTCGACTTCGATCTGCTGCTCGCCAAGCTCGAAGGCTGCGTGACGCGCCTTGCCAACGACAAGGCGGTTCACCGGTCGTTCTGATGGTTGTCGGCGGGATCAAGAGAGCCTCACCCTGAGGGGCCTCGAAGGGCGAGGCGGGTGCGCAAACGTCAGATGGATGCAAGGAGCAGCGCTGCGGCGTGTCCTTCGAGGCTTCGCCCCGTGGGCTACGCGCCTCAGGATGAGGGTCGTTGGTGAATGCCGCCCATAACCAATCATCGTTGGTGGATGACGCCCTCAAAAGAGGGGTTGGACGCAGCGAGAAGAGCGCGCTCGATCCGCTCCGCCCACCTTCCATCATCCTCTTCGTGCCAGGATATCGCTCAGCACCTCGAACACCCTTGGATCGAGCGTCTGAGACACGTTGAAACGCATGAAATTTGTTGCCGATTGCGACAGGCTGAATGCGTTTCCGGGAGCCAGAACGATCCTCTTTTCCAGTGCGGCGCGCGCCACATCAGTTGCATCGATGCCGTCGGGCAGCAAGCACCAGAGGAACATTCCCGCCTGGGGCTCCAGCCAGGGCGTTATCCCTAAGCCCTTCAGCTTGGCCGAGACCTCGCTCATCGCCCGAGAGAGCCGGTATCTCAGCGCCTCCATGTGTTTGCGATAGCTGCCGTCGCTCAAGACACTCAGCACCAGTTCCGCCGTCAGCCGGCCGCCGCCGAAGGAGGTGGCGATCTTGAGGTCTGTCAGGCCGTCGATCCATTCCGGTTTCGCCACGACGAAGCCGCAGCGGGCCGAGGCCGACAGGGTTTTCGAGAAGCTGCCGATATGGATGACCCGCTCGAGCCCGTCGAAGGCGGCAAGGCGGGGCGCCGGCGTATATTCGAAATCGGCGAAGATATCGTCCTCGATGATGGTCAAGTCGAACTGGTCGGCGAGTTTTAGAACGCGGTGGGCGGTAACAGGAGACAACGTCGCGCCGGTCGGATTGTGGATGGCGGAATTGGTAATGTAGAGCCGCGGACGCTCATTGGCGACGACTTGCGCAAACGCTTCGATATCGGGACCGGACGCGGTGTAGGGCACGCTGACGATCTTTGCCCGATGGGCGCGTAGCAGCGCATGGAAATTGAAATAGCAAGGATCATCGACCAGCACCGTGTCGCCGGGTTCCAGCAGGAAACGGCAGAGCAGATCGATTGCCTGCGTGCCGGAATCGGCCAGCATGATTTGATCCGGGGACGCTTCGATCCCCCGTTCACCCATGCGGCGGGAAATCAGCTGGCGCAGTTGCTGCAAGCCGAGCGGCGAGCCGTAGTCGGCGAGCGCCGGCCCGTCGGCGCGGGCAAGCGTCCTGAGCCCGCGGCGCATGCCGTCTCCTGGCAACCAGGAGGGCGGCAGCCAACCGCAGCCGGGCTTCAGGTCGGCCTCGCCGGCCTCCAGCGATTGCCGCGATATCCAGAACGGATCCACCGCGCGGTCGAGCTTCGGCCCGGTCTCGGCAAGCGCAAAGGGCGCTGTCTGGTTGGCGACGTAGAATCCCGAGCCTGGCCTTGCCAGGATCGCGCCTTCGGCGACCAACCGCTCATAAGCGTCGACGACGGTCGAAGTCGAGAGCTTCAACGTCCCAGCCAGCCCCCGCACAGATGGTAGCTTTGCGCCCGGCGTCAGGCTGCGCCCGGCGATGCGCTGCCTGATCGTCGCGGCGACCATCTCCACGCGTGTGCGTCCTTCGTTCATCTGTATTGTTTCCTGGACCATTACAGTTTCGCGAAATCGTATCAGACTGTCACTGTAATGACCATCCGTGTTGGCCGATAAGAGTGAGAGAATGAAGGAGTGCAGCGCATCATGGACCGCATGGCATCGGGGTGGATCAATGGTTTTATCGGGGTGGTGATCTTCAGCGGGTCGTTGCCGGCGACGCGCGTGGCGGTGATGCAGTTCGATCCGGTTTTCCTCACCGTGGCGCGCGCGGCGATCGCCGGCTTTCTCGCCCTTGGCCTGCTGATTGCTTTTAGGGAGAAGCGGCCGAGCCGAAGTGACATTCTCTCCCTGGCGGTCGTGGCGCTGGGAGTCGTGGTCGGCTTTCCCCTGCTGACGGCGCTGGCGCTGCAGCATGTCACGTCAGCCCATTCGATCGTCTTCATCGGCCTGCTGCCACTCGCAACGGCGATCTTCGGCGTGGTCCGTGGGGGAGAACGGCCGAAGCCGGCTTTCTGGCTATTTTCCGTCCTCGGCAGCGCGCTGGTGGCGGGATTCGCACTGACGCAGGGCCTGACGGCCTCGCCGGTCGGCGATCTGCTGATGCTGGCAGCAGTCGTTGTCTGCGGCCTCGGCTATGCCGAAGGCGGCAGGCTTTCACGCACGCTCGGCGGATGGCAGGTGATTTCCTGGGCGCTCGTCCTGTCGTTGCCGCTGACGGTAGCAGTCGCGCTTGTCCATCGGCCGGCAACCTTCACCGGCATCGAAACGCCGGCGCTGCTCGGCCTTGCCTATGTCTCGCTGTTTTCCATGCTGATCGGCTTCATCTTCTGGTACCGCGGCCTGTCGCAGGGCGGCATCGCCGCCGTCGGGCAATTGCAACTGCTCCAGCCGTTCTTCGGCCTGGCGCTTGCCGCAACCCTGCTGCACGAGCCCGTGACCTGGGCCATGCTCGCCGTCACGGTCGCCGTCATCCTCTGCGTCGCCGGCGCCCGCAGGTTTGCGCGGTAGGCTTGTCCGTCGCTTTACAGAGGATACGTTTTAGGGGGCAAGATTCTTCAACAAGCCAACTCATGTCTCCTCAATATTGAATCCATAGGCTCGCGTGACGAGCGCGACACGGATTTCGTACCGAGTATACCAGTCTGACCGACCGCGATTTTGCGCCTGAATGTGATCGACGACTGATTTCCAGGCTCGAATGCTATCCTCATCCTTCCAATAGGAGATGAGTATGCCGAAACCGTCTGCCCCGCGAGCACTTTCGAAGCCGAGATAACCTGGCTGCTGTTTTGCAAGTTCCGTCATCGCATAACCCATCTCGCCATAGCCGTTGTCAAGCTTTGTTCGTTGAGAGGAAAAACTGACCATATAGTATGGCGGTTCAGGCAAAGCGGCGGTGGACATCTGAGCTCCGATTGATTGCTATGTGTGTGGCTTATCGCCGCGATCGCAATGACTGCTGTCGGCACACTGCGAAAGCGAGCAATCTTAGGCGCGGCGGATTGCCCCTCATCGTGAGTCATCCACCTGCCATGACAGCTCTATGCCGTTCCGCCATGGCTGCGCCGGAGCTTCGGACTGAATACCATCCATCATGGTTCGACAAGTTCTCTTTGATAGGTGTCAGCGATCCATTGTGACGGTAACCTGGGTCCTCGTGCTCTCTCAATGTCGGGAAAGCGCAAGAGTTGCTCTTATGGCTATGGCCCCAGGCCAGGTCTGCCAGCGGCAGGTGCTGGCCTCGACAATTTCGCTCACCAGTTTTCGTCGACCGTGGCAAACTGCGATGGCGGTGATCGCGGCATTTCTCGCGAGATCACCATCCACCTGCTGAATTCAGACGGAGGCACCGCTATGACCCGTCGAAGCTCCAAGCAGGCGTTGGTCTCCGCTTTGCGCGACGCCGACATTGCGACAAGCAATCACCCTGGCTGATCTATTCGCTGTTTTCTCGGCCCTTTGCTTCCCGCACCAGGTCCGGCATCCCGTCATGCGGACCGAGGGCATGGTTGGGATGGTCATCCCACCAATCATTATGCAGCGGTCGGCGGTGAGGGTGGAGCGGGTAGAAAATGCGGTTCTCGGCCTTGTGGCGCTCACCGACGACTAGGAGATGCACCTCGGCTTGCGTATTGTTGAGGAAACTATGGGCGATCCCGGTGCCGGCCGGAAATCCGACGGCGTCGCCGGGCTTCAGCCGATAGAGATGGCCATCGAGCCAAACGTCGGGTGCGCCTTCGAGAACGTAGACGAATTCTTCCTCGGCACTCTCCGCATGCGGAAAGGAGGTGCGCCGGCCAGGCGGCAATCGCTCGTGATGAATGCCCAATTTTGCCAGGCTGAAATATCGTCCGAAAGGCGCACCAATGCTCATCAGTTCGTCGTCATCGTCATAGTGCGAGTCGTCCGGCCGTTCGATCTCGCTCCAATGGACGACAAAGGAGGGGCGCTCCGACGTTGCCATGGTAATCCTCCTGATGTGAGAGGTTCAGGTGATTGAGGACACGGACATGCTGCCGTGAATGGAAACCGACCGCAAGGGCGAAACGGCGGCTCCAACGCAAGCGGCGTGGGTGTCCGTCGCCGTTCGGCTCGATGGCGCCCCTCGCCCTGAACCTCTCTCCGTAAGCGGAGCGAGGGGACTTGCCATGCGAGGGCAGTCCCTTGATCCGAGACCTGCCGCCGAAGCTCCCAATCTATGAACCGCTCACTTGGCAGGCACGACGAGCGGCGCCCCTTTGCGGACGATGTAAGTTGCCAATTCCGAAGCCTTGCCGCTGCCGACGTTCTTCGCCGAGTGAACAACGCCGGAGGGAATGAAGAGGGATTGGCCGGCTTTAAGAGTAACCGGCTGTCTGCCTTCCAACTGGTATTCCAGCGTTCCTTCGATGACGAAGGCGATCTCTTCGCCGGGATGCGAGTGATTGGGGGCGAGAACGCCCGGAGCGAAATCGACGCGCACCTGGACGGCCTCGTGGCCGGGCACGTCGATATCGCTTTTGATGAGATCGCTGCGCTGCAGCTGCTGTTCTGCATGTGCTGTTGCTGCGCCGCCGAGAACAAGGGCGAGCGCGATAGCCTGGATCATTTTCATGTGGTCATCCTTCCTGGATTTAAACCAATCTCGACCATTGGGTCGTGTCCGGATTTCACCCGAGGATTGAACCAGGGATGTGTCCGAAAACCCCCATTTTTGTAATCCAGTGTATCACTACGCCGCCGACGACGAGTCTACGGGTCTGACGCCGGCGAGATTGGCGATGTCCGTGATGCCGCCGGAGGATTCGAAGTCGAATATTTTCTGGGTGACGAGGGCAGCGGCACCCCGAGCCCAGGAATTGTCCTCCCAGTCGGGCAAGAGGGGCGGGGCGGTTCGGAAGGTCCGGGCGGCGAGGGCTTCACGCAGTGGCGTTAGGAAAGGCTCGCCGAGGGAGACGGCTTCGCCGCCGGCGACGATGACTTCGGGATCGGTGATGTTGACGAGATTGGCAAGGGCGGTTCCGATGCCGCGGCCGGAATCGGCGACGAGGGCGAGGGCGGCGGCATCGCCCGATGCGAGCGCAGCCGACAATTCAGGCAATCCCAGTTCGTCGCGGCCGGTCGCTTCCCGCCAGCGTCTCAGCATCGAGGCTTCGGAGTGATAGGCCATCAGGCAGCCGCGCTTGCCGCATTCGCAGAGCCGGCCGTTCTCCTCGTAGAGGGTGTGGCCGAATTTGCCAGCAGCACCGTTGGCGCCGCGATAGAGCTTACCGTCGATGACGAGGGCGCAACTGATGCCGACGCCGACGGCCAGAACCGCCATGTTGCGATGCTGGCGGCCGAGCCCGAAGAGCTGCTGGGCAATGGCATAGGCATTGGTGTCGTCTTCCAGCCAGACCGGCACATGGACGCGGCTGGCAACGAGCGAGGCGAGGGGGACGTTGTCCCATTTGAATCGGTAGCTGCGCACGCAAGCCGTCTGCTCGTGATTGATGACACCGGGCATGGAGATGCCGATGCCGGCGAGCTTCGCATCTGGCCGGCCGGCGAGCTTCACCAGTTCGGGAACGGTGCCCGCCAGCAGGTCGGCGACCTTATCGGGGTCGTGGCCGTCGAGGTTTACTCGCATGGCGGCGACGGGGTTGGTGGCAAGGTCGGTTGCCACGCACTCCACCGAGTCGACCATCAGTTTGAAGCCAACGGCGAGTGCGTGTTCGTAGTTGATATCTACCGGGATCGGGCGGCGGCCGGTGAGGCCGGGTACGGTCTTCCCTTCGATGACGATGCCTTCCTCCAGAAGGTCGGCGACGACGAAGGTGACGGCGGCGGGGCTGAGGCCGATGACGGTGGCGATATCGGCGCGGCTCCTTGGCCCCTCGCGGCGGAGGAGGTTGAGAATGAGGCGTCGGTTCATGGCTCTTGCCGTGGTTTGGTCGCCTTTTAACTTCACGATGCGTTCCTTAATTTTGTAAATTAATTATTGCGGGCTGCAAAGATCTATGCATAAGTTCGGCCGCGGATCAACTCAGCCAGGCGGATTATCGCTGGAATCGCCGAGCGGATCGCAGCGTTGAATGCCTGGTCGGTCGTTTCATGGAGGAGGCGACGGTCGGGAGATGTTGATCGATCAACTGGGAGGAATTCAATGACATTTTTGAAGCAATTTCCGTCGACCACCCGCAGACGCTTCCTGAAGGGCGCGGGGCTCGTTTCCGCCGCAGCGGTCACCGGCAGCTTTCCGATCCCGGCGATCGCGCAGGCCCAGGAGGTCACGATGATCTCGGCCGAAAACAATGGTGCCGCACTCGATGCGCTGAAGGCGATTGCCGCGGGCTTCAGCAAGGAAGCCGGCGTCAACGTCGTCATCAACAATATGGACCACGAGGCCCACAAGACGGCCATTCGCAACTATCTCGTCGCCGGCGCGCCCGACGTCTGCTCCTGGTTTTCGGGCAACCGCATGCGCGCCTTCGTCAAGCGCGGCCTGTTCGACGATATCTCCGACCTTTTCGAGAAAGAGAAATATAAGGACGTGCTCGGCGCGACGGCAGGGGCCGTCACCGAAGACGGCAAGCAGTACGGCCTTCCCACAGGCGGCACACTCTGGGGCATGTTCTATCGCAAGGATGTGTTCGAGCAGCATGGCCTGACCGTGCCGAAGACGGCCGAAGAGTTCATGGCCTACGGCGACAAGTGCAAGGCCGCGGGCATCACGCCGGTTGCGATCGGCACCAAGGAATTGTGGCCGGCGGCCGGCTGGTTCGACCAGATGAACCTTCGCATCAACGGCCTCGACAAGCATATCGCGCTGATGAACGGCGAGATGAGCTATCTCGATCCCTCGCTGACGGCTGTTTTTGATCAGTGGGAGGCGATGATTTCGAAGGGGTTCTTCACGGAGAACCACACGTCCTTCGGCTGGCAGGAGGCCGCCGCGCTCTTGGCGCAGAAGAAGGCTGGCATGATGAACCTCGGCGCTTTCCTGCGCTCGGCTTTCACCGCCGAAGATCTGCCGCAGCTCTCTTACGCGACCTTCCCGGTGCTCGACGCGAAGGTCGGCCACTACGAGGAATTCTCGGTCAATTCGATCCACATTCCCGCCAAGGCCAAGAATAAGCAGGGCGCGCGCGAATTCCTCGCCTACTTTTACAAGCCCGAGAATCTGGCGGCCTATCTGGAGCCAGGCGGCAACGTGCCGCCGCGCCACGACCTGCCGCCAAGCAAGGACCCGCTGGTCAACGTCGCTGTCGAGACGATGAAGACGGTGCAGGGCACGTCGCAATATTACGACCGCGACAGCGACCCCGACATGGCGCAGGCCGGTCTCGTCGGCTTCCAGGAGTTCATGGCCAAACCCGACCGGCGCAAGGCGATCCTGACGCGCCTCGAAGGCACACGCAAGCGGATCTACAAGATCTGAGGAGTTGGCGTAACCCTCTCAGTTTGTTGGTAAACTGCGCCCTTCACTCGACGTCATCCTCGGCCTTGTGCCGAGGATCTGCTGCGCATCGACGTGGGCAGATGCTCGGGACAAGCCCCATAGGCGCTAACTTAGTCTTGACGGTGATGATCGTCGATGATTCACCGTGCTTATGAGCGATTTGTTGCAAGC